>NZ_CAXUSB020000036.1:0-261 GCF_964253815.1 Caballeronia sp. LjRoot34 | reverse complement strand
AGAACTTCGCTGTCCTTCGGCGCATCGTGATGAACCTGCTCAAGCGCGATACGACTTCCAAGGTGGGGCTGAAGATTCGCCGTCTGAAAGCGTGTGCGAACGACCGCTATCTCGCTCAACTCCTCGGTTGGCATGGTGAATAGAAATTTAACTTTTAGTGCAATCGCCCTGGCTTTTAAGGACATGACGGGCTCCACGTTGGTTTATTCCGACTCGCTTGGGGAAGAAAGGCTATGCCACTGTTCATCACAATCTTGCGCA
>NZ_CAXUSB020000035.1:0-340 GCF_964253815.1 Caballeronia sp. LjRoot34 | reverse complement strand
CTCGATCTCAACATCGCACTCGTCGATGCACTGCTGGTAAAAGTCGTAGAGCGCAAGCGCCTGTTTCAAGGCAAATACGTGCTCGGGCTGGTAGTTGCCCACTAGCGCATTCCGAATGGTTTCAAGGCTTTCCTTGCAGCGGACGTCGCGCATCGCCGCCAGCCTGTCTGGATCGCGCTCACCAGCGACGATCGCACGGATGATCCGCAGTCCCGTGACACCCGTGATAGTCGCGATCACGTGGTGCAGTTGGATATTCATGAAGGTCAGCGCCTTCTGCATGTGCTGAATATGCGCGGCGGCATAGTCGGTGTGCTTTTCGCGGCAACGCAAGTATGCG
>NZ_CAXUSB020000034.1:0-479 GCF_964253815.1 Caballeronia sp. LjRoot34 | reverse complement strand
CGCAAGAATGACTTCAAGGCCCCGAGACTCCAGCGCCTCGTAGGCGGCGACCCAGTACACGCCGGTCGATTCCATCACGACCGTCTTTGTACCGGTCGCGACGAGCCAGTCGGCCATGCGTTGCAAATCGCCAGTAAATGCCTGGAATGTCTGCACCGGCTCGTCGCACAGATCTGGACTCACGGCAACAACGTGGAACCGTGAGCCAATATCGATACCGGCTGCAAACGGATGAATGATCGGCAACCCTGAGGGCTTGGATCGTGTTCGGTCTTTTGACATCACCCACCTCCTGGATAATCAGGCGCAGGACGGGGACTCGGAATAAATCAATTTCCTAAACGGGGTCGTCCGAAGACGCCGCCACAGATGAGTCCGCAGCTTCCCCTGGGCCAGGTTTTTTGACGGGGTCGAGCCTCCAAGAAGCATACGGCCACTGTCTCTGCGCGCATCAAGTGTACGCCCCTGAAGTTTCTATT
>NZ_CAXUSB020000033.1:0-486 GCF_964253815.1 Caballeronia sp. LjRoot34 | reverse complement strand
CAAAAAGGGGCTGTTAACTTTTTGGCTCTGGTGTTAACTTCTGTCTTGTTTTCCCTGACAGGAAGCCATGGCTAAGGAACTTATAGACGACCAATTATGGGCACTCATCGAACCGCTGCTGCCCAAAGCTGCGCCGCGCAATCGCCGGTATGCAGGACGCAAGCCAATACCTGATCGCGCCGTGCTCACAGGCATCGTGTTCGTGCTGCGCGCAGGCCTCGCGTGGAATTTGCTGCCGCAGGAAATGGGCTGCGGGTCGGGCTCCACTTGCTGGAGGCGCCTGGACCAGTGGCATAAAGCGGGCGTATGGCAACGCATGCACGAAACGATGCTGGCCGAACTGCGCCGTCGAGGCCAACTCGATATGGCCAGAGTACTGGTCGACAGCTCCTCCATTCGCGCGTTGTACGCGGGAAAAAAACAGGCCCAAACCCCACGGACCGGCGCAAACTCGGCAGCAAACACCATATCATCGTCGATGCGCAA
>NZ_CAXUSB020000032.1:0-529 GCF_964253815.1 Caballeronia sp. LjRoot34 | reverse complement strand
CAGCACCGGGACTGACAACGCGTGGGCTAGCTCAAAAAAGCGCTGCCTATGGTCATGTTTGAGGAAACTTGCGTCAACGATGACACTGTAGCCACCCTCGATAGCCTGGCTGGCCAGAGTGCGGAGCCTGGTGTAGTGAGCATCGATTGCGGCATGTGTGTAGGCGGTACGTGGCAGCGTTTTGCCCCCGGCGGCCTGAAGCGGCCGATTACGTTTGCGCTCGGCATCGCTTGAAATCTGCACCGCGCCGATGAACGGCGCCAGTTCTGCCGTTGCCACTGACTTGCCTGATCCTGAAAGGCCATGACATAGCAGAAGCGTTGCATGTTGCGGCTGGATTGCCTCGATCGCACAGTCGAGGTAGCGACGGGCACGCTGCGCCAATGGGTCGCCGCGTGCCTTCAGGGTTTCGACCAAGGTTCTCACCAGCGCGCGATACACCACATAAAGCCGCAGGACGCGTAGCCCTGAAAAGTCGCCAGTCAAAAATAGCCATCGGTTCAGGAAACGGGCTGCCAGGTCGGGCCGA
>NZ_CAXUSB020000031.1:0-552 GCF_964253815.1 Caballeronia sp. LjRoot34 | reverse complement strand
GTAAGCGTGACCGAAGTACCGTTCTTGACGAAACTATTTTCGACGAGATTTTTTTGTTGGCGGGGCATTAACTTCATCGACGACATAGCCGGTAGCGATGGCCTCGATGATCGCGAACTCCAATCGATCTAGCAGCTCTAGCATGGATTCGCCGGGGTGCTGGCGAAGCATGGCGATCGTGCTCTCTTTCATGTGAGCCGCGGCCACGGTGCCGAATGAGGGTACCGAGTCGACGGAGAAGGAGCCGCCGTCCGCGACGAAGGCGGCCAGCGACGCGAGTGTCGTCGGAACCTTGCTCGCTAACTCACTCAGCTCACTGAGGGCGCGGGCGAGTTCGTCGTCTGAAGTTTGTCGGCGACGTGCCATGGCAGCAGCTCCTCGATTCTATTGATGGGGTGGTCGGCGATATGGGCCAGTACGTAGCCCAGATATGCTTCCGGATCGATACCGTTGAGTTTGCAGGTGCCAATCAACGAATACATGGCAGCCGCTCGTTCACCGCCGCTATCTGCGCCAACGAAGAGGAAATTTTTCCGTCCAAGGCAGCATCCT
>NZ_CAXUSB020000030.1:0-560 GCF_964253815.1 Caballeronia sp. LjRoot34 | reverse complement strand
CCCGGTATCGGCAAAGGTGTCGAGACCTTCAAGCAGGCATACGCGTGCACGATCCGTCTGCCCGCAAAGAAGCGTGCCTGACGACGTAGCGGTCAGCGTGCCTTCCTTGGGCAATATCAAACCGAACTGGTTTTCGCACGTCCAGCGATGAGACTGCTTGTGGAGTTCAAGGATGGCATATCCGCACGGGCAAACGCGGTCGAACGTGTCGAGATGGACGGTGATGCGCATGATGAACTCCGTATCGTCAATGCGGCTCAGCACTCATGGTTCAATTCGAAGTCTAGGCATTTGCGGCACTTGTATGGCTGATGCAAGTCAAGGTTGCGTTTGGCCTCATGTGCGCGCTTGCGGCCGGCTCAACAGGGTGAACGGGATGAACGTTTTGCAGCGTCACGCGTGAGCTTGAAAATGAAAGTAGCGGCTTCCAGTACGCGCGCTCGCCGAACCTGGTCTGGGGCACATCGGTGTCGAAGAACAGCGTTCGCGCGCATTCTTCCGGTAGCAGCGGATCCTCATTCGCCAGTTGCTTCACGAGGACTTGCTCGTCGGCATCGCTC
>NZ_CAXUSB020000029.1:0-735 GCF_964253815.1 Caballeronia sp. LjRoot34 | reverse complement strand
AGTGTAGTGCGCCACAAATAATGCAACTTAATCGCGATTTTAGAATCTCCTTTTTACGGAGGGAGAACTCATGAGAATCGCGGCGAAAGTTGAGCTAAGTGAAGCGCAGCGCAAACAGTTAGAGACGTGGGCTACTGGTCGGACGATTCCGGTTCGACTGGCCGAGCGCGCCAAGATTATTTTGCTCGCTGCGCAGGGCAAGACAGATAAAGAGATCGGTGCGGACCTTGCTATCTGGCGAGGCACGGTGGCACGCTGGCGCGGTCGCTTTTTAGCTGACGGTGTGTCGGGGATCGAGCGGGATGAGACGCGACCCGGGCGCAAGCCGAAGATCTCCGCGCGCAAGGTCAAGACCGTCGTGGCACTGACGACGCAGCAGCGTCCCGATAACGCGACGCATTGGAGTACACGCAGCATGGCAGCGGTGGCCGGCATAAGTGCGGCGAGCGTGCGGCGCATCTGGCAGGCGCACGGCCTCAAGCCGCATCGGTTAGAGAGCTTCAAGATATCGAACGACAAGCACTTCGCCGAGAAACTCGAGGACATCGTCGGGCTGTATCTCGATCCCCCGGAGCACGCCTTGGTCCTGTGCTGCGATGAGAAGTCCCAGATCCAGGCGCTTGATCGGACCCAGCCGGGCTTGCCGCTCAAGCGAGGTCGCGCTCAAACGATGACGCACGATTACAAGCGCCATGGTGTGACGACGCTGTTTGCCGCGATGAACACGCTCGATGG
>NZ_CAXUSB020000028.1:0-781 GCF_964253815.1 Caballeronia sp. LjRoot34 | reverse complement strand
GGTCGCATCGCACACAGGCCTTCTTGCGCCGGATGTGACGAATGACCTTGAAGGCTGCCTTGATGATCGTCAGTTGCTCGGCAACGTCCTCGCCCAGCGGCTTAAGCTCGCCTGCGCACTCCGGACAGACGACTTCGACAGGTTCGTAAATATGATCTTCGCGGGGCAGATGAGCGGGCAACGCTCGACGTGTCGAAGGTTTGCGCGGCTTCACCTTCTTCTGCTCCAGTTCTGCAGTAACTTCGGCCTCACCATCGGTCGCCTCCAGCTCTTCAAGCCGCGTTTCCAGGCGTTCGATCTCTCGGTCTAGTTTCTCTGAACTGCTGCCAAACTGCATCCGCTTCAGTTTGGCGATCTGCAGCTTCAACCGCTCGATCTCCAACGCGCGGGCCTGCAGCGTACGCTGCATCTGTGCGATAGACTCGAGCTGTTGCTGGACCACGCCGTCACGCTCGACCAGCGCCAGATCGCGTGCCGACACCATCGCCTTCAAGATGGCGATGTCGTCAGGCAAGTCAGTCATCTCAGAGCTGGCATTTAGCATGCGCGCAGTTTACGCAGGTTCCGGCTCGTTTACAACGCCGACATCAATGGTGATGTCCGCCGGGGCTGCTTCCAGTCAATGCCTTCGAGCAGCATCGACAGTTGGGCTTGCGTCAGATGAACCTTGCCGCTCTCAGCCTGCGGCCAGACAAAGCGCCCGCTACTTTCAAGACGCTTCGCGAGTAGGCATAGTCCATCGCCCGTGGCCCAGAGGATTTTGACAACGTTCCCGCGTTTT
>NZ_CAXUSB020000027.1:0-812 GCF_964253815.1 Caballeronia sp. LjRoot34 | reverse complement strand
GGTTCTGTCGCAATAAGGCGGTGCGGTATTATGTTCGGAGCCGAAACGAATTTTTTGCCCGATGAAACAGAGCCTGACGCCAGCCTTAGCGCGCGTGTTCAAACGCCTTCACTATCCGTTTGATGTGATGCTGATGTGTGTGCGCTGGTATGTTGCCTACGGACTGAGTGTACGAAACCTGGAAGAGATGATGGCTGAACGAGGCATCGAGGTCGATCATTCGACGGTGCATCGTTGGGCAATCAAGTTGCTGCCAGTTCTTGGAAAAGCCTTCGGTCGCCGCAAGCGCCCGGTGGGCAAGAGCTGGCGCGTTGATGAGACGTACATCAAGGTCAAGGGAGCGTGGAAGTATCTGTATCGAGCAGTAGACAAGGCCGGGCATACGGTTGATTTCCTGCTACGAGCCCATCGCTACAAGGCTGCAGCACAGCGCTACTTTGAGAAATCGATTGATCAGAACGGTGAGCCTGAGACGATAACGATCGATAAAAGTGGCTCCAACCTGGCCGCGCTTGAAGCACTGAACGCCCAGCGCGACACGCCGATCAAGATCCGCCAGAACAAGTATTTGAATAACATCATCGAACAGGATCACCGGGCAATCAAACGACGCACTCGCCTCATGCTCGGCTTCAAGACATTCCGGTGTGCACGCATTCTGCTGGGCGGCATCGAACTCATGCATATGATTAAGAAAGGCCAGATGACAGGCGCTGGCCAAACGGTTGCCGAGCAGTTTTACTCGTTAGCCAAATAAGCACTGCATATCATATCTCTTTTGCTTACCCCGGCATCCTTATTGCGACAGAACC
>NZ_CAXUSB020000026.1:0-1233 GCF_964253815.1 Caballeronia sp. LjRoot34 | reverse complement strand
CAGGGTTGATCGCGCTGAACTCGGATAGCTCGAGCCCGTTGAGGAGATTTTTTTTGACGTAACCAACACCGTTTTCCACCCGGCCTTTCTCGTTGCCTTTGCCGACGTTGCAGGCAACGATGTCGAAACCCCAGTGGCGCGCCGCGTCGAGGTAGCGCGGATTGAACACTGGCGCCTCGCCCGCCAGGCGTTGCAGCACGGCGGACTTCAGATTGTCCACCATCACCTTCCTCGGGCAACCATGGATGGCCGCGAACGCATGCTCATGGCACGCAAGGAAGTGCTCCATCGTCTGCGACACGGTGAATTCCACATACATCAGGCGGCTGTAGCACAACACCATGACGAAGAACGACAGTCGCCGCCGAGTCGAGCCGACGCCAATCGAGCCGTATTCGCCCCAGTCGATTTGCGCGCACTCGCCGGGGGCGAAGGCAAGCTTGAGGAACGCCTGGCGCTGCGGCGGACGAACCTTGTGCACATAGTCGCGCACGATCGTGTAGCCGCCCTCAAAGCCAACTTCGCGCAAGCGCTGGAAGATCTGCTGTGCGCTGTACGGATGCGCGTCAAGCCAGCGCACCACCTGCGCCTTGAACGGATCAAGTCGGCTCGCGCGTGGGGGCGATTGGCGGGGCCGGTACTGACCGGCCTTGAGCCATTTCGTCACCGTTTGCGGATGCAGCCCGAGCGCGCGCGCCGTTTGCGTAATCGTCAGGTGCTGCCGATCATGGCAATCGCGGATCTTGCAGTACGCCTCATAGTCAAGCATGGCGCTTGCCCAGCGCCGCGTGCAGCCGCTCGAGCTGCGTGGCCACATCCGAGTGGCCACGCGGGGACGCTGCCGACTCAGGAGGCGGCGCATCCAGCGCCAGCACCTGATACAGCGGCCTTTGCCAGGCGATCAAGCCAATACGGATCAGATCGTTGCGGGCCATCTCCAGACGCGCCGGCGCCATCGACAGGCGATGCACCAGCGACGTGTCCGCGTAATAGCTCAGGCCCTGGGCATCGGCGACAGTGACCAGAAACAGGTACAGCGCGGCGGCACACGCGTCACAGCGCTCGATATACCGCTCGCGCACCAGCCGGTGATCGACCCAGCTGAAGTGCGCCGGAATTTGCCGCATCCGCTCAGGGCAGATGACTCGCTTGATCGGCATGCTCGCGCCCCCCGCTCAAGATGTCCTTTCCCAGTTGTAGCAGTCGCCGGGTGCTGCGCGCGATGTCCTCTTG
>NZ_CAXUSB020000025.1:0-1436 GCF_964253815.1 Caballeronia sp. LjRoot34 | reverse complement strand
GAGCTAACGTCAAGAGTGGTGTATGGGCGTTTACAAGCGTTCGATTTCAAGCGGCGAGTTTCTGCTGAACCGGTTGATCGCCTTGCACCGGTTCGCCGTCCTTAAAGGCAATGCCCTCTAGTAACAGCGTGATCCCTTCGGGGCCGTTGATGCGGCGCCAGGTTTTCTCGGCTTCCTCGATCAGCTTGAATGCCAGACCGAGGAAGGTCGGTCGCGACACGCAATTGCGCGTGCGAGTCGTCCGGTGGCGCACGGTCGCGAACGTCGACTCGATCGCGTTCGTCGTGCGCAAATGCTGCCAGTGTTCGGCCGGGAAGTCATAGAAGGCCAAGAGGCTCTCCCGGTCCTTCTTCAGCGTTTGCGCCGCCTTCGGATATTTCGCCGCATGGACCGTGACGAAACGATCGAACGCGGCGTACGCATCGGCGCGGGTCGCGGCCATCCAAATCGCCTGCAGGTCTGCCTTGGCCCGCCCCTGTTGCGACTTCGGCAGCGCGTTGAGCACATTGCCCATCTTATGAAACCAGCAGCGCTGGCCGCGCGTTGCAGGAAACACTTCCTCCAGTGCGGCCCAGAAACCCATCGCGCCGTCGCCGACGGCCAGCAGCGGCCCACCTTGCAGACCACGCGCCTTCAGATCAAGCAGTAGCTCCTGCCAGGACGCCTTCGACTCGCGATACCCGTCGCCGATTGCCACACGCTCCTTGCGCCCATCCGGCCTCACGCCAATGATCACCAGCAGGCACTGGCCGTCCGAGTTCTCACTACGCAGGCCGGTATGAATGCCGTCGACCCACCAGTACACGTAGCGCGAGTTCGACAGATCACGCCGGCTCCAATTCGCATGCTCGTCGGACCATTGCGCTTTCAAACGGCTCACCACGTTCGCCGACAAGCCCTTGGCGTCCTCGCCCAGCAGCACGCTCAGTGCTTCGCTCATGTCGCCCGTCGAAATGCCTTTCAGATACAGCCACGGCAGTGCGGCGCTCACGCGCGGTGACTTGCGCACATACGGCGGCACAATCGATGAATTGAATTTCACACCCGATCCTGAGCGATCCCGAACCTTGGGAACCTTCACCGGAATCGGCCCGGCGGCCGTCAACACTTCGCGCTCCGGTAAATAGCCGTTGCGCACTACGGCGCGCTGTCCGTGCAATGTCTTGACGTTCTCGAACCGCTCCAGCAGCGTGGCCAACTCCGCTTCGATCGCCTGCTGGATCACTTGTCGCGCTCCGCGCCGCACCAGCTCGTCCAGGCCCAGACCCAGACCGATTTCCGATAGACCGGCGACTTCTTTTTCCGTAAACTTATTCATGGTGGATGGTTTGTTGTTAGCTGGTTTCCGACTTCGACAATCAGATTCTCAGCTGAAACCTCCACCGCCTTCAACCTCCCGCCTCAAATCCCCCGTACACCAGATTCGACTTTAGCTC
>NZ_CAXUSB020000024.1:0-2934 GCF_964253815.1 Caballeronia sp. LjRoot34 | reverse complement strand
TTCGCAGCCTGCTCGGTGCGTACGGCACCAAATTTCAAATCAATTTCGCCTGAACACTTATAAGGTTATGTCAAGTCGGATAGCATTCTTACCGCTTTAGGATTGTTCGCTCCCTCTACGTTCTCGCGTTCGAACCGGCGCTCCGGTACGCTGGGCGCGATAGCCGATCCAGCCATACGCGACTTGCCCAAATTCGACATCGGACAGGTCTCGTTTCTCGTTATCACGGCACGGTCACCTGCACCTTGGCCCTCTCACGCAGACTGAGAGTCATCTCGCCAGATAGCTGGCTGGCTAGCTGGCCGATGTGCTTAGAAGGTTACTGGGAGACCAGCCGGTACCGCATTTTAAACGCAATTAACTGGGCAAATCCGAAGACATGGCGAAGTTCGGAAATGATGTGCAGTTGTTCCAACGTTGCTGTTAAATTCGGGACATGCCATTGGTCTATGAAAAGTTGAAGACCGGCGCCGCAACCACGAGCCCGGTCAAGATGGTCCTGTTCGTCTGGCAATCGCACAATCGCGGGTCCCCGCTGGTTTTATTTGAACAGCCGCCGGTCCAGCTCGAAGCGCTGTTTGTGCAGTACCACCACGTGCTTCATGCCAGGATGCGCTGGATTCAGGATCAGGTTGTCGTCACTCGGGCAGACAACCGACGGAACCCGCATCGCAAGCCGCTTGCCAGCTTCCAGCCACTGCCTCGCGAGGTCCACAGTCGAGGCTGGGTCGCGATCCAGCACATTCCAGTCGTCGGGCAGATCCGGCACGTAAGCTCTCGACGCGGCCCTGTCCGGCACTTCCAGCGTGACAAGATAAAAGTTCGCTACTGGCAGCAGGCCCGACGCATGAACGCGCGCCTCGAGGACCGCTGTCGACGCATGGCAGCACGTGTACAGCACCGGTACGCCCCGCGGATTCCAGCGTCCGCCGGCGAGAGCGGCACCACTTCCGCTCAGGTCATCGGCCCGGTACCTGCCGGGCTTCTCCTTTGCAAGACGAAACACCTTCATACGGTCACGCCGTATTCGAGACGTACGATAATGTCACGTACACGGTCAAACCCGGTTTGCGTATCCAGCATATCCAACGGTCGTTCACCGCTCAGTTGAACGTTGGGCCGCAGCAGCCATTCGGCGGCCAGCTTGCCGTCTTCTAGAACGTCCTTGGCCTGCGCGTAAATCAGCATCGTGCGTGCTGCACGGTCCGATTCGCTCGCACTGAGCCGCTCGCCTTGCGAGATCTTGCGGTTGATGGTGCTGCTGGGAAGGCGCAGACTCGCGAGCAGGGTCTGTACCGGGATATCCAGCAACTCCGTTGCGATTCGGCTGACGATTACCGCCTCCATGCCGTCACGAATAAGGCGTGACTGTTCGATCGGGTCGAGCCCGAGAAAGAACGTGAAATCGTCGTGCTGAGCGCCCAGCCCATAAGTGGCGATGTGCGCGAGCCTTGCGGCCGTTGCGGACTTTCCCGCTGAGACGCTAGGCTTTACCCGCCGCGAATGAGGCCGTCCTGCGACTGTTTCTGCCGACATAGTGCTCTCCCAAATGGGCAACGATTGATGCCCAATTGAGTTTTAGTGTATCCGATTACCAGACGGGAAACAAGTGCCTCCCATTTGGGAAGTCCCTTCTAATTCGCCTGAGGCGACTGGAAGCCCTTCTGTTCATCCCCGGGAGAGTATGCACACAAATCGCTTACCGCCGCCATTGGGCGTGATGATGCAAAAAGGCGCGCGCCAGAGAAACCACGCAATCCATCGAAATTGTTTATAACCGGCCCGTCAGGAGTGACGTGACTACCTGTTGTGCGTTACTTTCGCGGGGCGATTCAAGTCGCCGCTTAACCCCTTGACGTCTACGGGTTTCGATCTGTCTCAGACACTTCGCCAGAGCCTCGGCCTTTGGCGCGCACGAGAAAATCATCTCGATTCTTGTCGACGATCCAATGCGGCGCCCAACCTCGACTGCTCCACCTTGCACCGCTTCGTAAATCGCGATATTTCGGTGCGCGTGCCGAGGTGTCCTTCTAGCATTCCCCTTTTCGACCCATCAGATCCGCGAGGCTAATCTGATATTCATGCATCTTGCGCACGATGTTGGTGAGGACCGCTTCCGCTTCACGCTGGCGTGCCGCACTCACCTGTTGCTGAAGCGTTTGACGATGCACGAGCAGTTCTTTGGGGCTAGGTTCTCAATTTCCATTCAGTGAGATTTTCTCTTTGATGTTGATTCAGAGTTTGGCGCGGTGGGGCCGCCACCAATGAGGGCGACGGGCAATTTGAACACGTTGTCAGGCGGGGATAACTTGCCGGAACGCCAATAGGGCAAACGGAGCCATCTTGGGTCGTCCACAGAACCGATATAGGCTTTTTTCTTGTCCGCAGCCCACAGCGGCGGTGCGAAATCGGCCGACGCGAGCAAGGGCGCCGTTCTAACCGGGCGCTGGCGCTGTTCATCATCCAATACAATCCGACGTGCCGATGTCAGCCCAGGCCGGTCCAGCTTCGTCAACCCGCGGCTCACGAACTGCGAGATACCCGTGTCCTCCGAGGCTTCGATCTTTTCCACCGATGCACTGCCGCCTTCTGCCGCCACCGGGTCGAAACCCGTAGCGCGCATGGCGGGAGCGTTGGCGACAAAGGCAGCGCCAAGTATGAGCAGCTAAATCTGGGAGGCGACTACTCCTTGTCGAAGACAACCGACCTTTATTTCATCGGCGCGTTTCAACATGCCAGCGGCACGGATTCGCTTGGCGCCCGGCAGTTGCCGAAATCGGCTATTTAACGCCTTCAGCGACAAATAAACAGGTACTCCTCTCTGCCGGCATCAAGCATCTGTTCTAGGTCCAAAAGTTTGTTGGTTATGTCGCGCTAAGGGTGCAGGAGTAAAATCCAGGCGGACATTTTCCTGAAGTGAAGCGTGATATGAAG
>NZ_CAXUSB020000023.1:0-3210 GCF_964253815.1 Caballeronia sp. LjRoot34 | reverse complement strand
ATAAGCAACGCGTTTGAGGCGCTAGCAGGGTGAATCTGAGGTTCGCGCAAGACGCGGCAACACGCATCGCTAGGCTCCGCAGGTTCTGCTGCACCTTGCGATGCAAAAAGGATAGAGCGCCCGGTGCTTTGGGCAGCGGTTCGACGCGTAAGGACAGGCGTCTTCCTCCTTGTGCCAGAGTCTTTCGTACGTGGACAAGACACCGTATCCGTTGCCAGTACCGGAGGATCGCTGGAAGTCTGTAGCGAGCCGTCGGAATTTAATTCCTCGGCCAGTCAGGGACTTTCGGCCGCGTCTGTCGTGGTGCTTCGTTGCGCCGTCCGATCCACAATTGATTGAGAACCGTAGATTCATCGAGTGACATGGGTGGTCGGTTGAATCCGCCGTCCCTTCCTGTTCAGGGTTGTAGGACGCCTGCCCTGATCCGTCAGCACGTCAACTCGCGCAGACGCCAGCAGGCGCGTCCTACAAGCCCCAAGGGAGGAAACCGCGGAGTGCTCCGACATGATCTGAACATTTCACCGCAATGAGGATTTGTTCGATCCCATTGAGCGTCGGACGTCTCAAAATGGCGGACCACTGCCTGGTGGCGATCAGCGCCACCCTGAGCCGCCGTTCGAGCTTGCCTCATCACAATGACCGCCGGTTTATGCTGCCATTCGCGAAATTTAATGGCATGGCCTGCCTCAGGCGGGAGCGCCACCACTCAAGAGCAAATGCTGACCGCTTATATAGCTGGCACTTTGACCAGTGAGGAATTCGACCGCGTCGGCCACATCTTTCAGCGACGCCGCTCGGCGCATGGGATTGTGCTGGAGTAAGTAATCCTTCACCGATTCACGAATACCATTGGTCGACACGCCTGCACCTTCTGTCGCAGAAGGCAAAATCGAGTTGACGGTGACATTCCGGTAGCCCAATTCCTTGGCTAACACCTCCACCAAAAAGCACGGTGCGAGCTTGCTTGCACCGTAGACTGCATGCCCCGGCATGGGGAACCTGCTCGTACTCGATCCAATGTAAAGCAGGCGTCCACCGTCCTCGACATGGCGGGCTCCGCACTGAAGGGTGAAAAAAGCGCCTTTGGCATTGACGGAGAACACGCGATCAAAATCTTCTTCTGTCACATCAATTGCCGCCTTCCCCACGATTTCGACGCCGGCATTGGCGACCACGATGTCGATCTTATTAAACGCCGACAGCGACATATCAAACACATGTTCAATATCTGCCACCTTTGACATATCGCCTTTAACGAGTATCGACGCACGCCCTTGATGAGTCAGCCTCTCATGTAAAGTCTGCGCCTCCGAGGCGCTACCGTTGTAGTGGATCACAACGGTAGCGCCTAGACTGGACAGACGCTCGGCAATAGCGCGGCCGATACCACGCGAAGCTCCGGTAACCAGAGCCACTTTTCCCTCAAAAGAATTGACCATCGTGTTCATGCGCTTTTAGCGCAGAGGACCCCCGTTGAAGATTCCGCCATGAGATGAAGATACCCGGCTCAGAGGAACATGCCGCCCGAAGCTTCGATTCGCTCGCCGCTAACCCAGCCCATCTCCGACGACAGAAGTGCCGCCACGGCGCCACCAATATCTTCCGGCTGACCAACGCGCCCCAAGGCGGTGTTAGCGGCCACGAAAGCGTTCACCTGCGGGTTGTCTCGCACGGTGCCGTTGCTGAAGTCGGTGGCAATCGCCCCGGGCGCCAGTGAGTTCACGCGAATACCACGCGGCCCCAACTCCTTGGCCAAATAGCGGGAGAATACTTCGACACCACCCTTCATGGTGGCGTAAGTGGTCTTACCTGGCGTGTAAAAGCGGGCTAGACCGCTGGAAATGTTGATGATTCGGCCACCATCGGTGAGCAACGGAACCAGGACCTGCGTCAAGAAGAACACACCCTTAAGATGAACATTCATCAAGGAATCAAACTCCTGCTCCGTGGTCTCTAGGAACGGAACGTTTGAACTGTTCCCGGCGTTGTTCACCAACGCATCGAAGTTTTCGCGACCGAACGTCTCACGCAGGGCCGCCCGGAACGTCTCGGCAAAAGCCTTGAAGCTACCAACTTCGCCGGTATTGAGCTGCAGAGCGACTGCCTTGCGCCCTGCTTTTTCCACCTCAGCGACAGTCTCCTGAGCAGCGTCGGCGCGCTGAGCATACGTGATAACGACATCCCAACCCCGCTTCCCAAGATGAATGGCTGCCGATTTCCCCAAGCCTCTGCTTCCACCGGTGATCAGTGCAATGCCTAGGGAGGAAGATGACGAAGTGCTCATAGTGGAACCTCAGGTGATTGGGTGATTAACAACGTTCAGTTACTATACTGTTCGAAATGAGTTATATAAATCTATGGATTTCGACATGTATTGTCGAAAATATCGACCAATTTATGAACATTGTCCTGCCGTCCACCGACGACCTACGAATATTCATTCTCGTGGCCCAGCTGGCCAGTTTCACTCGCGCGGCTTTGCAAATGCAGATTCCGCGCTCCACCGTGTCGACCTCGATCAAGCGCCTTGAAACGCAGCTCGGCGCCCGCTTGCTACAGCGCACGACACGTCGGGTGATGCTCACACACGAGGGGCAAGAGTTGCTCAACCGTAGTGAGCGTCTGCTAAACGACTTCGAGGAATTAGCACTCTTGTTCAGGCTTGGCGACAGCCACCTGAGCGGCCAGTTGCGCGTCGATTTGCCGCTTGGGATGGCAGCCGGCGTGGTCATGGCCGCACTCCCCACGTTCACGAGCCTCCACCCGGCATTGCGCGTCGATGTATTCAGTACCGATCGACGCGTGGATGTGGTGTAAGCGTGACCGCAGTACCGTGTAGACCGCTGAGTTGGAGGTCGGGAAGATCCTTGTTTTGTGGACACCATTAGATCGTGTCCACGATAACCCGATCACGGACACGATCTCTCCAATGACTATCCATACTCATCTTGATTCTGACGCTCGTCGGCGGCCGCCGCGAAAGACCTATTCAGCCGCATTTAAACGTCGTGTGGTCGAACAAACGCTACAGCCAGGGACCTCCGTTTCGCTCGTCGCTCGTGAGCACGGCATAAATGCCAATGTGATTTTCGGATGGCGCAAACAATATCGTAATCGGATGCATCGCGTCGACGTGGGCGCTCCGCCTGCCGCGGCCCTGTTGCCTGTCAGTATCATCGATCCCACGGCAGTGGCGTCTGATGACGCGGC
>NZ_CAXUSB020000022.1:0-3642 GCF_964253815.1 Caballeronia sp. LjRoot34 | reverse complement strand
CGCCCGGTCGCTTGCATTTGCCTAAACGCCTTCAAAAGGGGAGCCGTGCTCAATTTCGGCGAACGCGCGCGGTATCAGTCTATGGAGCGCGGACCGGCCGATACCAAGCTTCGCAAGCTCTGCCTCGAGCCAGGCCTCATCGCAGTCGGGACCAGTCTCGAGAGAAACGATGCCGCCTTCGGCCATGGCAGCGCGAAAATCGCATGCGACGGTCAGGTTAACCGGCAGATCCTTGACCTGGCTCAGGAACCACGATCGTTGCTCGGGGTGGCTCGGTCACAGTAGACAACGGCGTCGAGATCGGTGAAGAAGGGGGCTTCACAATCAAGGCTGACGCACCTGGAATCGCTATTACTATAGGCGACGGCGCGCGCCTGCTGGGTGGCGGCTCGCTCGCTCTGGAGAACTGCATCGGTCGGGGCGCACAAGTGCTACGGCCGATCCGCATGCAGCAATGCTGCCTCGGTGACGGCGGCACGTACCTAGAGTCTGACCCCGACTTACGTTGTGGTGTTTTGAAGGGAAGCGGTGTGGCGCCAGGTATCACCGTTCCCCAACGTCATGTCATCCAGGCCTTCGGTCTGTTCAGCGACGCGCCTCTCCGCTCGCAATCTTTCTTCCATCCCAAGCGAACGGCGTGACCTCCACCCGGTTGCGCTTGCCGCAGTCTGGACATCGCGCGGGAAGGAATGGAGCAGAATAGGATCGTGAGCACCTTCAAACGCGCGTGAGAGGAAGTGGCGCCCGACTTCGGTCGTTAGGGCCCAGGCGTTAGCGAGACAACCTTGCTGCAGAGAGATCAATGAAGAAAGGAAAGACAAAACTTACCCGCCATGATGCTGAGCGCCTTTTCGAGGGACTGCCCGCCGGGAACGTGAGAGTATCGAGCCGGCCCGAGAACCCATTCGAAGCAGGGGCGTTCGACGTGGTCAAGCGCGTCGACGACGAAAACAAACTCTGGAAAGACAACCTCATTACGCTTCCGATGGCGATCGAGTTGCCTGCTGGCTACGAGTCGGTTTCTCGCATGCGCGAGGCGATGGTGCGGGCATGGCGCGTGAAGTGGGTGAGGGAAGGTAAAAACGAGGTTGTCACCGAGTTTCCTGAAGGATGGACAGCCGTTCGCCCGGAAAGCGGCCCCATAGAGCTACGAGATCCGTCCGGCGTGGTCCGCGCCTTATACGGATGGGCCAAGGATGCTGAACTCAAAATTCTCCCACGGTATCTGGTTGAGTCACAGGCGAACAGTTCAAGCGGACTGGGCAGCTTGCTTGTCCGTGATCGCGGGAACGGTCAAATTCTTGAGAGGTCGTCGATCTGGTCTGCCCAAACTGGTCCCAATCATCCAGATTGGACCAGGCTGTCAGCGTGGCTCAACTTACGCTATGCACAACATCGCGACCCGCTGCGGTACTGGGAAGATTGCGAGGAAAACATCCAAAACTGAGCTACTTTTGGGGCGCTGTTCTCGCGACAAACCACTGCACCCAGTTTGACGCAGGCGAAAGCAGCGCTCATCGCTTGATTGGGGTCCCTTTGATTTTTGTGCAGTATACGGGGGTAGCGGGCCCTTGGCCCCATGCGGGTTTGCGAGTCGACCCTAATAACATTTCGAACTAAATCAAACACTTCCTGTTTGGTTATTTCCGCGTTGTTTGCCGGCGCCGCACGGCCGGAACCCCCGTGTGGAGGGCTGCCGCGTTCATCCTGTCACCGCCCCAGATCAAAGTTATCGCCGTTCAGCCGAGAGGCACCCGCTCAAAAAATGGTTTTCTAACGTTTGATTTGAGCGTTGTAAGCCCGCGCGAGTCATCTTTCGGGCCGAAAACCGGGCCCACGACACGCAAAAAGGCAAACAGCAACTGACTGATTTCTCGCAATATTTTTATAGGGGCGGAGCGCTGGCATCCCCGTGATTTCGGTGCAGATTGCGACGGTAACTCGATCTAGGCGCGACAAGGGTTAGCGATTGCCCCCAATATAATATTCAATCAAATCAACCCCTTTCTGTCGGGGGCCTCCAATGACGGCTCACGGCCTTGGGGTGAGGCCGAAACGGGTTGGTTTCGCGGCGATAAAGGCACTTCTTGCCGATAGCCTATCAGCGGCGGCTCGAAAAGAGGTATTCCAGCGATTGATCCGTTTGCTATCCCTGCCAGACAGACGTGATGCTCGCTGCCGGTTTACCTGTCAGAGACACTCCGCTGGCATCACGAGCCGACCGCTCGACTGGCCGGAAAGCCAGACTGGACACGGCTTTCCGGCGGGCACCGGCGAGTTTCGACTGTGCCTGCGCGACGGCAAAGGCCAGAAAAGGCAAACAGCAACTATCTGATTTTCTTGGATATTTAAATCGTGCCGGTTCGCAAAACCTTGTCGGGCCTAGATCGAGCTACCGTCGCAATCTGCACTGAAATCACGGGGATGCCGATCATCAAGCACGTGATGGGATTCCGGCAGTTCTCGCTGCGTGGGCTGTCCAGCGTCACAGCTGAATGGTCGCTGGTCGCGCTCGCGTGGAACATCAAGCGGATGAACGTATTGCGAGGCGTGTAGGGCGATAAGCGGGCTATGGGGTGTCCATTTAACCGGAGTCAGATCGTCTCCACGGCCGGTTCTGCCGAGGGCGCTCGAGACTGGGAGGATGCCCGCGTTTCCGCGGTGGCATGGGCCGCATGGGCTTGGGACTTTTCTTGCGCGTCAGATCCTGGTAGCGCACGGGGTCATGGGCGACGGCGAGCTCCAAGACCCTGTAAAACAGCAGCCCGCGGCTACGTGAACGTCGGCGGTTGAAGCGGAACACGAACTCGTTGAGGTAGCTGGGCAAGTGCGCGGCGTCCACCGCTCCTTGGTGTGTTCCGAGCAGCCAGCGCTTTGCCAAGGACGCGATTCGATGCACGCCCGGCAGCAGCGCGCCTGGGTTTTCTCCACGCGCGCTGGCTACCCGCTGGCTGCGACGGTCATGGATGTAGCCTTTCTTGCCCAATCCTCGGTAGCTCTGCCAGGCAACGGTGATCACCGTTGCCCCTGGCTCGACGTTTGCCGACACGAAAGCCTGCAGCGACTCCGCCGAGGCGTCCGCGACGGGCGCCATACGGCAGCGGCCAAACCCCTTGGGCTCAAGGATCTCGACTGCGATACACGTAAGTACCTTCTTGCCTTGGGCGCGCCCTCCGGTCAACCCCGGCTCGAGACCGCCGATGTACGTTTCATCCACCTCTACCTTGCCGCGCAGCAGTTCCCGATCGGGACGAACCAACGCGGATCGCAACCGGTGCAGCATGGCCCAAGCCGTCTGGTACGAGCCGATTTGCAAAGGCCGCTTCAGACTCAGGGCCGAGATTCCATCCTTGCCGCTGGCGAAGTTCCAGCAAGCTGCGAACCAAACTGTGAGTGGCGTACGGGTTCGGTCGAAGATGGTCCCCGCCGTCACGGATGTTCGGCTGTCACAGTCCGCGCACATGAACCTCCCGTCTCCCAGCCGCCATCCGCCAGCGTGGCCGCATTCCGGACAGACAAACCCGGACGGCCAGCGCAGCCACTCCAGGTAGTCCAAGCAGTCGGCATCGGACTGGAACCACGTCTGGAACTCGCCGAAGGAACGAGGGTAGTCAATGCCTGCGATTGGGATCTCCATGCCGG
>NZ_CAXUSB020000021.1:0-3739 GCF_964253815.1 Caballeronia sp. LjRoot34 | reverse complement strand
GTCCAGACGACGCTTGCCGGTTTGTCGATGGTGACCGAGCTGGCTGAACGTTTTCCCACGGTCAAGATAGCACTCGATCATTGTGCGAGGCCCGTTCTCGATGGCGGCGCTCCCTACACGGCCTGTGCGGAGCTGTTCGATCTGGCGAAGTATCGCAATGTCTATTTGAAGATCACGCCGCGGACCTTCGATCTGGCGCAAGCGGCGCCTGGGGGTGCAGAAGCATTTTTTCCGCATCTCGTGAAGGTGTTCAGTGCAGATCACCTGGCCTTTGGCTCGAACTATCCGGCGTCGCAGGGACCGTTGAAGAAGTTGATCGATCAGGGCCACACCTGTTTCGCAACGCTCGCCGAAGAGGAGCGCGCCTGGATCTGGGGCCGTACTGCGCAAATCCTTTATCCAGCGCTCGCCGGTGGAGAGTCTTGATGTCGAAGGGATGGACGTTGGCGCGCCGGATCAGCGGACGGTAGTCACTGTCTGCTCATACCGCATCTATCTGGTGCGCGCGTTCGACCCTCACTGGCTCACTGCGCGAGTCAGCTTAGCTTGGCTCCTAATCAGGATGACTCATGCATTTCTTCAACGACGCAACTCTGTCGGCAGCCGGCCACGCGCTGTCGATGATTTTGCAATTTCATCGTCTTGTCTTTCTTTGGTTCGGCGTCCTGATTGGGCTGGCGATTGGATTGTTGCCTGGTATCGGTGGGCTTACCGGCTTCGCGCTACTGGTGCCCTTTACTTACACGATGGACCCGTATGCGGCTTTCGCGATGTTGCTCGGCATGGCTTCGGTCATAACAACTTCAGACGTGATCCCGGCGGTGCTCTTTGGTGTTCCAGGACATGCAGCGTCGCAGGCGACCGTGCTTGACGGTCTGCCAATGACCAAGCGCGGGGAAGCGGCACGCGCACTGAGCGCGTGCTACACGTCTTCGTTGCTCGGAGGATTGATCGGCGCGCTCATCCTCGCAGTTTCATTGCCATTGGTGCGGCCTTTTGTGCTCTCCATTGCCACGCCCGAAATGCTGGGGCTGACCATTTTCGGCCTCTCGATGGTCTCGTCCCTATCCGGCAATTCGCCGCTGAAAGGCGTCGTCGTAGCCTGTTTCGGCATTCTGATAGGCATGGTTGGCACCAATGTGGAGACCGGGCAGATGCGCTGGACAGGCAATCTTCTCTACCTGCAAGACGGTATTCCGATCGTGCCGATAATACTTGGCGTCTTCGCGCTGCCCGAGTTGTGCGATCTCGCTATCCGACGCACGGCAATAGCCGAAAATTTTAAGTTCAGTTCGCGCGAAGGTATGCGGCAGGGCGTTACTGACACGTTTCGGAACTGGTTCCTGGTCCTTCGTTGCGGTACCCTCGGCGCTATCCTCGGGGCGATCCCGGGCATCACCGGTGCGGTGACGGACTGGATTGCCTATGGCCATGCGCTGCAAACCTCGAAAGGCGCCAAGGAAACCTTTACCAAAGGGGATGTGCGCGGGGTGATTGCACCTGAAGCGGCAAACAACGCACGAGAGGGCGGCAGCCTGGTTCCATTACTGGCTTTTGGTGTACCCGGCGGTGCGGTGCAAGCAATCCTGCTCGGCGCGATGATGGTGCACGGGTTCATCCCGGGGCCGGACATGCTAACCAAGCATCTCGACGTGACCTATTCCATGGTCTGGTCCATTGCGCTTGCCAATATCTTCGGCGCGGGTCTGTGCTTTCTGCTAAGCGGGCAATTCGCCAAGGTGTCGACCTTACGCTACACGCTCATCCTTCCGGTGATCATGCCCATCATTTTCATCGGCGCTTTTCAAGGCTCACAGAGCTGGGGCGACATGTTCGTCCTGCTGGTTGCCGGCCTGATCGGCTGGACCATGAAGCGCCTGAAATGGGCACGTCCACCGCTTATCCTGGGTTTGGTGCTCGGCAAACTGATGGAGCGTTACATGACGATCTCCTTCATGCGCTATGGCATGAACTGGACAACGCGACCGATCGTCGTCGTCCTTCTTTTGTTCGCGGCGCTGATCTTTTTTAAACCGCTGTCAAAGCTCGTGCGCAAGGGCGGATTTTCGCGGCTGCGGCCGATCGGGGATGTCGCAGGTGCTGTCACGTTCAAGCTCGAAGACCTCACTTATGTTTTCTTCATCGGTATAGCGATTTATATGCTGGTGACTGCCCAGGCTTGGGTCTTTTTGGCCAGGATAGGGCCGACAGTAGTTGCAAGCATTGTCGTTATCGCCGGCGCCGCCAGTCTTGCCTACAAGGTTTTTGTCGCTCCGGCACAGGTCGGGTTCGCAAATAGCGGCGGCGTCCACATGGATTCGACAGTCGACTCCGAGAACCTACTGCCAATCAAGTTGGTGTTGATTCGGGCCGCAAGGTTCTTTGGCTGGTTTATCGCATTTCTCCTCTGCATGGCATTGATCGGCATCATGCCAACAGTGCCGCTGATGATCGCAGCTTTTATGCGCATCGAGGGGCGCGAGTCCTGGCGGCTGTGTCTTATTCTCGCAGTCTGTGTGACGGTTTTCGTTTTTGGAGTATTCGATCAGGTCCTTCATATCCCCTGGCCGAGCAATCTCATTGGTCAGTGGATCCCTGCGCTGGCAGGCGGTGCGTGAGGTGTCGTCGCCGCTGGATTGGTCGGGCAGATGCAATCAGTTGCGCGCGCCAGGCAAGCGAAAGGTTTTAGTTCTAGGGCAGAAGTCCAATTGGTACAGAGCGTGCCATGCGGGATCCTGCATTGACATCGTTTCATGTGAGGAAGATAGAAAGATGGAAAATCGACTTGAGCGTATCGACCCGGAAAAGGCCACCGGAGAACAGCAGAAAGTCATCGCCCGGCTGGGTGAAGGCCGGGGGCGCATTCCCACACCGTTCAACATTTGGCTGCACAACCCTCATCTGGCCGAGGGGATGGAGATCATTGGCACCCACATCGACCATTCGCCGGTACTGAGTGAAGAGGAAAGCGAAGTAGCAATCCTGTCGACGGCGGTCTTCTGGAACGCACCCTATGTGATCGCCAACCACACACGGCATGCTCTAAAGGCTGGCGTCCCCGAAGCGGTGGTCACCGCCATCCTCGAAAAGCGGCGACCCGAACTGGTCGACGGGCGTCTTGGTGTTGTCTGCAGCGCAGTCTGCAACATCCTGGCCGGGGCCAAGATTGACGATGCGCACTTCGCTCGTTACGAGGCCGAACTGGGCCGCGCGGCGATTGCCGAACTGCTCATCACCGTAGGCTATTTCACCTCTGTTTCGCTCGCTATGAGCCTCCACGCACTCGAGCCCAAGGGCTAAGAGTTCATTCCGCGTTGGCACCTGGACCCCGTTGCACGGCGATTCGCGTGCGCGTTTCTTAGATTGGATTATCTACCGCCGGAAAGCAGCATACCTTGGACGCTTGCGAGGTCGGTAGTAACGGTCGGGCTTCCTGAACGCAGAGAGCGCTACCTTCCATATCCTCTTGACACCTAGCGGTCTAATACCGCCGGAGACAACACTTTACGTCACGGGTCACCGCGTGAATCAGGGGCAAGAATGTCGACACTAGCCATGTCACTGGCATCGATCGCGACTGGCCCCGCTAGCGACGTGACGAACGGATTCGACCTGTCTAAACAATTGCACCGCTGGACGACGCGGGCGTTGTCCAAGCGACGGGCAAACGTCAGAAGAGGTGACGGATGCCGGTCTGCATGGCAGTTTCGCTTCGCTACCAGCCGGCGTTAAATAAAAG
>NZ_CAXUSB020000020.1:0-5412 GCF_964253815.1 Caballeronia sp. LjRoot34 | reverse complement strand
TAATTCTGCAACAGTCTCTTAGGGTTTTCTGCCTTGTGGCCGAGCTGCGGAGTTTCACTGCAGCCGCGAGGCGGTTGCGCATCTCGCCTGCGATGGCGAGCAAGCACCTCCTTCATCTTGAGCGCCACCTATCCACAAGGCTGCTGAATCGAACGAGTCGAAGCGTTAGCTTGACCGACGCCGGAACTCTTTATCTCGAGCAGGCGCGTAATGCTCTGGAGGTGCTCGGGAGGCCAAGGCGGTGATCACCGACACGGCGGTCAACCCAAGCGGCGTGTTGAAGCTCAGTGCGCCAGCCTGGATGGCGAATGTCTGGTTTGCCGAGCTCATCCGCGACTACGTGCGACAACATTCGCTTGTGCAACTTGAGGTGGATTTCAGCGCCCGCAGGGTCAACCTGGTCGAAGAGGGCTTCGACCTAGCCCTGCGAGTGACCCACACGCACCATCCAGGTCTTGTCGCCCGCGCCATCGCACCTGTTATTTTCGCCCTGGTTGCTTCTCGGGAATTTCTCGATCGGACAGGCGTCCCGTCCTCGCTCGACGATTTGAAGGGGCGCGACTTTCTCGCCTATAGCTCGATTCCATCCGACGGGCGGCTGACTTGGGATTGGCCAAGCGGGCGTCGTACGATCCGGCTCCGCCCCACCCTCCGCAGCGCTAATGAGACGTTCCTGCACCTCGCTACCCTCGAGGCGTTGGGCTTGCTTTTCTTCCGGAATGCCTCGTCATGGAGGATATCCGCGCTGGCCGCCTCGTTCGAGTTCTGCCTAACGAGGCCGAGCTTCACGGAAAGACTTTTGGCGTCTTCCCGAGCCGAAAACATCTTTCGCCAAAGGTGCGGACCTTCCTCGATCTTCTCGCGAAGCGACATTTCCTTGGTCCGCCAGATGCGCCGGGTACGTCGACTTCGGCCAAGCTGACTAATTGCATATCCCAATAAATTATCACATTATGGGATAGATCAAATGTAGGGCGTGGCCCCGACGTAGCTGGGCTAAGCGCCCCCAGTCTGTGGGGCGTAGTTTGGCGCCGGGGCCCGATAGTCCTGTCCGGTTTGTCGGCGTCGGTCTACGACTTCTGATGTTCACGCCGGATTAAGGCCATCTTTACCTACGACTGCACTGCCGAGCTTCGCTGGCGCCCGCCTCCATCCTTAGGCCCGCCCGACCCCGCTTTGCACATTCCCAGCTGTCAGACCTATTAACATAATTCTCATAATATGGTAATTTACTTGACACCAAACTTTGCACGTCATATGCTGTGAGCACAGACTGATGGAGTGAGTGAACAAAGCAGCAAGATAAGTATCGCAAGCGGCCCAACCAGCTTCCGATACTTATCTTCGGAGGGGGAATTGTGAAGCTGGCGACATATCGACCTTCGGTCGAGGAAGGCGGTAGGCTTGGCGCGATCATCGGTGATGCGGTGGTCGATCTGGAACGGTTCGGCATCGCCATGGGCGTTGCCATCCCGAACCGCATGCTGGAGTTCATCGATCTCGGCCCATCAGCGGTCTCGACGGTTGGCGGCTTGCTTGCCAAATGTGGCGATTCTTTTCCACTCGGCAGTGCGCTCCCGCTCGCCAATGTCCGGCTGATGGCGCCAATCCCACGCCCGCGGAAAAATATCTTCGGGATTGGTCTTAACTACCTCGACCATGTCGCTGAGGCGGCTCAAGCGCTTCAAACGTCGCCAGACTTGCCGCGCCAGCCCGTGATCTTCTCAAAGCCTCCCACCTCGGTAATCGGGGATGGCGATCCCATTTTGCATGATGGCGCGATCACCCAGCAGCTCGACTGGGAAGTCGAGCTGGGCGTTGTCATCGGTACGACTGCGAGGCGTGTCAGCCGGCAGAACGCTCTGCTTCACGTCTTCGGCTACACCGTGCTTGTCGACATGAGCGCTCGCGATTGCCGCCGTGCGGGGCAATGGATCTATTCGAAGGGCCTGGACAGTTACGCGCCCATGGGGCCGGTGATCGTCACAGCCGACGAAATCGGCGACCCCCAGCAGCTCGATTTATGGCTCAGCGTCAACGGCGTCGAGAAGCAGCGCTCCAACACCAGTCACATGCTTTTCAAAGTGGACGAGCTCATTTCCGACATCTCGCAGGGAATTACCCTTGAGCCGGGGGACATCATCGCAAGCGGAACCCCGGAAGGCGTCGGCGCCGGTCGTACACCTCAGGAATGGCTGTGGCCAGGTGACGTAATTGAGGCGCACGTTGCGAAGATCGGAAGTATCCGCAATCCCGTCGTCAATATCGGGACATCGTTATCGCCGGGAACTCGTTCCCAAAACCGGTGAAGGCTCGTACGTTACTTAGGGCCCGCATCAAATCCATCGCAACGCAACGTAAAGAGAGGTTCTTCTTGGAAATCATCCCTTATTCGGAAAATGGTGTGTCGCTGCAAGGGCTTCTGGTTCTTCCCTCTAGCGCCACTGTTCGCGCTGGTGTGCTGGTGTGTCATGAAGGCCCGGGGCGCGGAGATCACGTCCTGCGCCGGCTCGAGATGTTGGCAGAACTGGGCTATGCGGGCTTCGCGCTCGACATCTATGGCGAAGGCTCGCCGGTCGAGAAGGATCCCCAGAAGATCTTCCCCCGGCTAATGCCTTGGCTGGAAAAACGCGAAGCGCTACGCTCCCGCGCTCTGGCGGGGCTCGATGCGTTCAAGAAGGCGGTGCAAACGGAACTCACCTTCGCGATTGGCTTTTGCTTTGGCGGGACGGTCGCGTTGGAACTCGCCCGAATGGGAGCGCCGGTAGATGGCGTCGTGAGCTTCCACGGTGGTCTCAAGGCGACTATTCCGGCGGTGCCCGGTAGCGTGAAGGCGCCCATACTGTCTTGTGTCGGGACCGAGGATCCGAGCATTCCGCTAGAAGATCGCACCGCCTTCGAAGCCGAAATGATTGCCGCCGAGGCCAAGTTCCAAACGCTGTTGTTTTCGGGAACGAAGCACGCTTTCACCAACAAGGATGCCCCTCCGGTACCGGGCCTCGCCTACAACGCCTGGGCCGAGCAGCAATCCTGGTCGGCCATGCAATCCTTCTTTCGGGCACTGGAGACGAAATAGACGGCCTGCCGTCGCCTGCTAGGGTCGTGAGTTAGAAATTCGCATACAAAATCTACGCCCTAGCAACCATGGACGCGTTGTCGCGATAACTGCTTACGGATTGTCCGGAGAGACCGAACTCCTTGGGTACTACTTGCGAAGTGGAAGAGGGAACGTCGGCCGACCCTTAAGCAGAGCCGAGTTCGAAGGAGAAGCAAATGGAAACGGCTGAAAGGTCATTGCGATTCATGGTGGAAAAATGGCTTTTGATGGTTCCTTCGGTGTCGGTTCGGGTGACACGAGGAAGTGGCGCACGCTCGAATCAGAGGCGCTATGTCTGCGTCGAGGCATTGCAATCGGCAGGCACGTTTGCATTCTATTTATTCCGTCAACGCGACGGTACCTGGGATGTGTTCGCGCCTGACGCCGAACGCCCGGCGATGAGCGTTTTTTGATGTGCGGCGCGATTAGGATATCCACGCGTGTGACCGAACGCCGGTCGCGTATACAACCGAGAAGGGGTTCGCTATGTTTAACGAATCAAACCATCTACCGTGTCGATACGAGCGAGATCTGGATGAGTGGACATGTGCTTGGTACGACGTAGCCGTTGCAAGGGACTTTGTCAGATCGCCCTACCGGCCCGACGCCGCGACCGTAATGCGTCTTCAAGGCTACTTCCACGCCGGGCTGTTACCTGCGGAAGCTGCTGAAGCATGCTTCGGTCGAAAACACTGAAAAGGCGTTGCCTTATCGTATTGTTGTTCGAGCAGGTGCCACTCTGCAAAAGACAAACAACGACCTAAATAATGTCATGAATTTTCAACTCATAACACTAGGCAGTAGACGGGAGGAGCGTAGCGGGTGGAATCCGCCCTTCTTGACACGCTGGGTGATGTGCGATGTGGAGCGACACGTCGCTCAGGTGGCAGAGTCAGGTTGTACAAGACGTTTCGAAACAGCAAGCGAACTCAAATCAGTGCGTTGCTTCCCACAAGCCAAAATTTGATCTACGAGACCCGTCTGATCGCGAATTGCGATGAATAGAGCGTGCATAAAGGCTGCGCGTGCGTCCTAATCGAAGATCGGATTCAATTCGCGGCACCCCTTTGATAGTTTGATACGGAACGCGCCGTTTCATCTTAGCGAGTATTCAATTGGGATCTCCAGACCTCTTGCAGTTTCACGGAAATGATGCATTGCTCCAGTCATCGTCGGCCCGATTCGGTGACTTGACCCTCTCCAGCACGTTCCAACCGATTTTCGGTTTCTCACACCATCTTCCGGTCGGGTATGAGGCCTTACTCCGAGCATACGATTCGAGTTGCAACGAAGTTGAACCTCTAAAGGTACTGAACCGCCCTAGTGCACGGGGGCATCGGAACAACCTCGACCGAGGGGTCCAACTGCTACACGCGTCCAACTTCGTGCAAATAGCGAATGCGCATCAACGACTCTTTCTCAATACTCAGCCGGATAGTTTCATCATCTCGGACGCCTATCGCCGTCTTGTCGAAGACGCTCTAACCCGCTTGCAATTGAGGCCCGATCGTATTGTTCTCGAGGTTCTCGAAACGCCTGACGGGAATCTCGAACGACTAATCGAAGGCACCGCTTCATTTCGGCAGCAGGGATTTCTGATAGCGCTCGACGACTTTGGTGCAGGTCATTCGAACATCGATCGGGTCTGGCAACTTCAGCCCGATATCGTCAAACTGGATCGGAGTGTCATCGCGCTGGCGGCTCGGGAACCTCGCATTGCACGCATGTTGCCGCGCCTAGTCTCACTATTGCATGAAACCGGCGCATTAGTTCTGATCGAAGGCGTCGAAACGCAATTTGAAGCACTTCTCTCGATGGAATGCGATGCGGATCTCGTGCAAGGATTTTACTTTGCACGCCCTGCTACGGGGCGAGTACGTGAGGA
Source organism: Caballeronia sp. LjRoot34 (assembly GCF_964253815.1). Lineage (NCBI taxonomy): Bacteria > Pseudomonadati > Pseudomonadota > Betaproteobacteria > Burkholderiales > Burkholderiaceae > Caballeronia > Caballeronia sp. LjRoot34. Next base: position 430 of record NZ_CAXUSB020000020.1, on the reverse strand, counting down.
GTCGTGCCGGGCAGTCATGGACTCGATGGCCGAGATGTTTCGCGCCCGTGTCGAACTGAACGCACGCACGAAGGACACACTTCTATCGGCCTACTCCGTCGCTCTGCAGACAGCGGCGGAAAGGTTTTGCGGGGGCATCGATTTTCCTCGTGCTTCCGAGGACCTCCTTCGCCTAGAGGGCGCGGCCCGCTGCTTCTTGTTAGACGCTCAAGGTATTCAGGTCGGAGACGACATCAAGGCTCCTCAGCCTTACATCTCGACGCCAAATCTGTCTCGATCTACGCCCGAGGCGTCGGGATCTTGCTGGAACAGGCGTCAATACTTTCGCAATGCCATCGGCAAACCTGGAACGGTGCAGATTACGGAACCCTATCTTTCTATCAACGGGGTACACCTTTGCGTCACGTTTTCAATCGCGATCTCTGTTAAA
>NZ_CAXUSB020000019.1:0-5921 GCF_964253815.1 Caballeronia sp. LjRoot34 | reverse complement strand
CTGGCTCCTTGCAATCATAGACGTGTGTACGCGCGCCGTGCTCGGTTATCACATCGCGTTAGCCATACGCGCAAGAGAAAAACGATGGACATCAGGCGGAGCCTTGAAAATGCTGCAATCGGCAGACTGCGGGTTGTCCATTAGATTGGGAGAAAAAGTGGACACAACGACCATCGCGTGTCCATTTTCCTCCGCAAGTTTGCTTTATTTTATTTCGACATCTAGCGCGACTGCAACGGCAGGACACTACCGCTGCGCAGCACGGCCAGTTCTTTGCGCAGGCTGAATACCTGACGCAGCAGCGCGAGTTCACGAGCCAGCGACTCGTCAAGCTGTACCTGCAGATCCTTCGCGTCGCCCTTCGCGCGGTTCAGACGTTCCGTCAGCTCGAGCTTTGGCCGCTCGGCTACAGCGTTGGCCGCATCGATTGCTTCGATCAGCCCGGCGAACTGAGGGCGCGACTTCTTGATGCTGCCTTTCTTGCGGCCCGCCTCGATCGCCACGGTATCGTTGTTGATACGCGCACCCTTGCGCTTCTTCAGCCGCTCAAGGGCGGCGTAGTAGTCGGTCATGGCATCGCTCATGCGGCCTCCGGCTTCATCAGTTTCTCTTGCGCGTCAAGCAGTCGTTGCAGCGTCTGTGCCTCGATGCGGCATTCGACGCTCGCCTCATCGGCAGCGCGCAGCTTCTCGACTGTGGCCTGCTGCGCCTTGATCACGCGCTGAAGCTTCGACGGCATGACCACGAGGTTACGGCAGTTCGATTCAAGGCAATCCAGACGCATCCAGTCGAGCGCCGTCGACTTGCACGGCTCGACGCTGGCGCAGCCGCCAAGCACCGTCTCGCGGTACGCCAGTTCGCCCTTCCCGAACATCCTCACCGTCTGCTCGCGTGAGTAGACCGACACGGGCGACGCCTGCACGGCACGGCTCTGTGTCCATGCTGCGTGCCCGCCGAACAGCCGCTCGTCAGAGAACAGCACCTGCTCAGCGTACGCAAGGTACTCGGACAGGCCCTGTGCCTCGGCCCATTCCTTCGCGAAGTGAGCCTTGTCGGTGTCGATGAAGCCCTTCGCAAACGCCGAGCCACGAGCGTAATACATGCTCATTTCCTGCGTGATGTGCTGCAACTGACGCTTGAGCGTCGGCAGCGTGACGAGGCCGCTGCGTTGCGCATACAACGCGAGCGAGCGGCGAAGCTGATGACGCGTGAACGGCCACTGCTGCCCGACCGCGTACTTCGGTTCGTCTTCCCATGCGCGGTGCATGTCGACACGCTTCAGTTCGGCGATGTCTTCGGCCGTGATCGTCGGGAAGACGCGCTCACGAAAGCCTTCGACATCGTTATGTATGGTACTGGGCGCCCGGTTTGCCACGTACTTAAGATGCAGACCCATCCGACAGAACAGCAGGCGGGAACCGTCCGTCGATTCGGCGTAGCCTGGTGCGCTGTGCGCACGGTGCGCCTCGCCCGACAGCCGTTGCGCGAGCCTGACGGCGCGAGCACCGAGCGGGCTTGTCACCCAGCATGCGCGTTTGGGACGCCCGCCGGACAGCTTGGTCGTAACGCCCTCGATGGCATAGTGCGTCACGCCATCCAGCCGGGCCTCGCTCAGACAGTCGTACGGCAGGTTCTCCGCTTCCATCGCGCGCATGCCGGTGAACGACAGGATGACAAGCTGGCATAACGCGCTGATCGACGCCACAAGCGACAACACGATGTAAGGGGAGTCCTTGCACCCGAAGTGGACAGCAGCCGTCTTCAGTGCGGCACAGACGTCAGGGCGTTCGCCAGCGTATGCGCGCGCGAGGTAGTCCGACAGCGCGTTCGCGACGCTCTCAGCGATCCCGAGGTCATGCTCGCAGGTCGACAGTAAGTGTTGGTAGATCCGCGTCGGGATGACCGCGTATTGTGAGTTTCCGGCGCGTTGCGCGGAGCGTTCGAGCAGAGGCTTATGCAGTTGGGCCAACGGCACACGCAGCCCTGTGGCCTCGGCGCCCAGCCGGTGAAGCTTCGCCAGAATCGAATGAAGGCGTTGGGCCTTCATGTCGATCCCAGCTTGTGCCACATAGTCCAGAACAACAGCGACGTTGGATAGCCCTTCATAAAGAGTAAGCTGGTGTTCGGCGGCAAAGAAAGTGAAGTCCTTCAGGTAAAATGAACAAGATTGAAGAGTACTGGACGCCGGTACCGTCTCGGTCACTTCGTGCATAAGAAAGTACATGACCTGCTTCCACTGACGCGTAGTCGTGGCTGAAAGGATGCGGCCTGCGTCGTTAAGCGGGTGACCCCTAAAGTGGATATGGGTGCGGCGCGATCCAATCGTATATGCACGGATGTCCCAGGCGTCGTCACCAAACAGCGAAGCAGCGTTCCCGGCCTTGTCGTGAGTGACGACCGCATCGTCTTCGATCCGATACCAGTCGGGGCGCTCGGCGAGCGCTGCGATTAGCGTATTGTTCATGCCACTCCCAATTCGTAAAGCTGATCAAGCTTGGTCGACCAGAAAGCGTCAAGATTTCCATCAATATCAACGTCGTGCTCGATCTGACCGACCAGCGCGGCGTCGCGCTTGCATAGTTCATTCAGGAGGAATTCGACCCGTCGCAGCACCGCGCCGAACGAGCTCTCGTATTGCTCGAACGAGCCAGCACGCCCGCTCGCGAGCCTGATGCAGTGACGGCAACTCAGCAGCTTGCGGATGTCGGTGGCGTCAGCGTGCACGCGGTACTGGTCGCAAAAGAGACACCCTTCGGTCGAGCGGCAGTCAGGCTGTACGGTGACCGAAGCGGCGATCGGCGCAGGCTTGTGGAACTCGATGCAGACGCCCACCGCGCTCTTGATGGAGCCCGCCGGGTCGTTGCCGGCCTTCAGCACGGTCTTCTCAACTGAAGCGAGGAATGCGCCCATCTCAGCCTTGTGCGCGGTGTCCGTGCCGTTCGAGTACGAGCGCAGCGCCGTGGCCAAGGAGTGGCCCATCAGCCTGGCTGCGACGACAGGGCCGTGATTGCTCACCGCCCAATCCTGCTTTGCCGCACGCCACTGACGTGCGCTAATGCGCGGCAGCACAATCCCGAGCGTACCGAGTCGACTGTAAAGCCGATCAAGGAATTGGGTTGAGAGACCCGTTAGCCGCCGCAGCTGCGCATGATGCCCGACTACGACGAACAACGTGTCACAGTCTGCGTCCTGGACAAGATACTTGCGCAATGCCAGATACGCCTTGAGCTTTGGCATGAAGGCCAGCGAGACGGTGAACGTAACTTCCATTCCACCTGCACGGTACTTAACCTCGCGAAACTTCTGACGTACAACAGACGCATCCCGCAGGCTCGCGGCGAGCTCCGGGCTCCACTTCATTGCCAGCAGCTGCGCGAGGCTGACGCCCGTTTCAGCCAGAAACAGCGCGGCGAAGCAAGAGGCCGCCATCGAAGCATGCGAGCGGCGGATCGGTGACTGTACGTCCTCGTTGGCCGCCGTAAGATGTTTAGCCGTTAACCGCGCGATGCCCCACGAACGATGGCGAGGATTTTTAGCTCCAGCCTCGGCCAAGCGCCTCGTGAGTTCTTCCCGGGTGCGCAGCTGTCCCGTCTCCAGATTCCAGCCAAACAAGCCGTTCGAGTCGTGCCCTTCACCACGGCCATGTGTGTGCGGAACAAGGCAAAGATTCTCACCTCGCGCCGTGGTCACGCGCACCGGATATGGCTTGAAGTCGAGCACCAGCGTGCTGATGCTGCTGAAGAGCGCGTCAGCCCACGCGAGCAAGGCGGCTTGTGCCTCGGCGTCGGGCACAACTGTCGGTGCGTAAGCATAATGTTGCTGGCGCAGCACCCTCGCATCGGCGCAGAAGTCGTCGTTTCTGAATAACTCACGTAGCATCGACAACAGATTAGGCTGAAGGCGCGCGACAGTATTGTGGTTCAGGTTGCCCAGCGAGACCTGTTCACGCTTCTCACGAAAGTAACGATGAACCGCCTCCGCCGTAGCCTTCTCGTCACAGAGCACCTGATGCAAGCCCAGCCTGTCGGCCCAGTTGGCGAAGTCAAGCACGCCGCGCAGAGCAAGATAGACCGTATTCGGACGCATTGCACCAAGGGTCAAGCGCTCGGAAAGCTGTTTCACCAGCATGCGTACGACCTTGGCGCGTTCGCTGCTGAAGCTTGTATGGTCGAAAGTGTGTCGTGTGTGCCGCGTGCTCGACGTGTCACGCGTCAGGTAGCAGATCTGCCCAATATCGGAACGGTTGCTAATGCCTTCCCACTTGAGCAGCGCGCGCTCGGGGCGCAGCAGCGTCGTGCCTTCCGTGAGCGGCATGTGCACTTCCTCGTACAGCCGGTTCATGATGCCACCGCGCAATCGAGGGCGAGCGTGACCAGCGTCGACAGGTGCGCACTCCACCCGTCCTGCACAGCGTCGAACAGCTTGCGGTTTTCGCGGTAGCCGAGGTAAATCTCAGTCGTAGACGGCCGGGCGTGCCACATCAACTGCCGCAACTGATCGAGTGCCCGGGTGTACTTCGTCTCATTCGCTGTCATCGTGTCGACCATGTTCAGCCCGTAAGTCGCGCGCAGGTCGTGGAAGCTGACCGCATACCTGGGGTTGCCGAGCTGCACGCGCATCATGGGCAACAGTTCGTCCCTGATGAACTGACGCACGGCCTGCCCTGTCTTGACGTGACGGCGTACGTGCGAGCCAGTGCTCACCGGGGCGCGCGACGCGCAGTCCTCGTAGAGCGGCGCACCGCGATGGCTCAGAAAGAGCGGCTGGTCGAAGTGATCGCCGCCATCTGCCATCTGGCGACGCTTGCGCGCACGATCGCTGTGCACGTAGACGTACAGCCGCTCATAGAAACCACGCGGCAGATGCAACACGCCCTTGACGCCGCCCTTCGTGTCGATGCCGGTACCTGGCCCGCAGGGGAGACGGATGTCGTCGCCGTGAAACCCGTCAGGCTTGTGCATCACGTGTTTCGCGCGCACGGTCAGTACCGTCTGGATGCGGGCGCCCGTCAACAGCGCGAAGAGATGAACGAGCGTCATCTCGGTGTTGCCTAGTGCGGCTAACGATTCAAGCAGCGCCGACTGCTCGGAAGAGGGGAGCGGGCGCAGGCGACCACCGTCCTGGATGTGATCGTCCCATGGGTCTTCTACGCGCCGGCCACTGATCGACAGGTCGGTGGTCTTGACTTCGATCACGCCGCTGAAGCCCTTCTCGTCCTTGAACTCAATGAAGCGATCAGATTCGACCCACGGCGCGTTCGTGGGTCGAAAGCCTGCTTCGGTCATCAGCCAGCGATAAAAGCGCACCACGGTGCCCATACGACGCTTGGCAACGCCCGGAGACAGTTCGCCTGCCTGCACCGCCATCTTGATCGAGCCGCTATATCGGTAGGTCGGACGTTGCCGCTTGTTCACAGGGAAGACGAGCCAGTCGATACCCTCGTCATCCAGATAACGACGGAACGCTACCAGGTCGTCAGCGATGCAGGCGAACGTCAGCATGTTCGGCGACAACTTCGACTCGATCATATCGATGAGCCAGAGGTTCGCCTCAGCCCACGGCGCGCCGTCAACAAGTCGGACAACGGGAAAGAGGGGGAAGGTGCCTGCGATCCACTTCGGGCGGGTGTCGCGTCGCTTGCCGGTGTCGGGGTCTGCGAGCGGGACCGTGTGATAGATGGTGCCGCCCTCGGGGGTGGTGATACTGACCGGCGTCGCGCCGGGTGTGTCGCGGTCAACGACCTCGGTCAACGGCAGTTGCCGGATGGTCGTTCGTCTTGCTGTCATGATGCAGATCCTCTGCTGTGTTTGTGCGGGCGTCCGCTTTAACACAGCCTGCGAGTATCGGGAAATCGTTCTTCACTTGCGCATATAGCCAGAGAATACAGCCGCTACGACGTCATCAAGACAATCGAGAATGCA
>NZ_CAXUSB020000018.1:0-9125 GCF_964253815.1 Caballeronia sp. LjRoot34 | reverse complement strand
ATTTGCGCCAGACGCTGCGGTTCCGCGGTCCGGTGCGCCCCGGCGATACGGTACATGCCACGGTTCGTGTGAAGGAGGTGCTGCACGAGAAGCGCCGCGTGGTACTTGGGACGATGGCGAGGCGCTGGTCATGGTCATGTCGGGAGAAGGCCGTCTGGCTTTGGCGCAGCAACATCGAGTTAAGGAGACCGCCTAAAACGATCTGGAGCCACCGCCTGAGAATCCGCGTGTGCCCCCGGCCACTTTCTGAAGAACCCACCACTCAACTGGAGATAAACATGCCAATGAAACGAATCCCTTCGCCGAAATGACGAGGATGATGCAGGAGTTCAAGGTTCCGGGGTTCGATATGGCGCCGATCATCGAGTCACAGAACAAAGACATGCAAGCCGTCCTCAAGGCCAACCGGGCCGCCTTTGAGGCGATGCAGGCGCTCGTGCGCAAACAGACCGAGATGGTGACGGAGGCGATGCAAGGGATCCAGGATTCCGCCAAAGCCTTCACTGCCGGCGGTGCAAATGTCCCCGACCCTGCTAGGCAGGCAGCACTCGTGAGCGACGCTTATCAAAAAGCGCTCGCCGATATGAAGGATCTCGCGGAGATGGCACGGAACGCCCAGATAGACGCAATGGCGAACATCACGAAGCGGGGCACACAGAGTCTCGCGGAGACGCAGAAGCTGATGCAGACCAGATAGCCGCAGGCAATGGACGCGCGACCGCATGAGGTGCCGCGTGTCTTGACGCAATGGAGAACTGGATGACATGTCCCTCCCAGGTTCCGGACGAATATGTTCAGGCGACCATCAAGTCTGGGCAGAACCTGTGACAGGCAACGGCCTATCCAGCCTACATGTTCCCTCACAAGGACGCCACCCCGGTCAGCGCAAATGAACCGGGCGGTGTTGAATCCCTCGCGGAACTGCAACTGAACTATTTTCAGTAGCAACTCGCGCTATGGACGGGCATGATGACGGCCGTTGCAGACGATGCCACGGGCGTAGCCGAACAGGGTGACCACCGTTTCAAGGCGGCTGCATGGCAGGACATCCTCCCCTACAGTCTGCTGAAACAAGGTTATCTCAATTCTCGGCTAATCGCCAACATGGTCGGGGCAGCCAATCTCGATGAACCCACCCGGCAGCAACTTTCGTTCTACACGCGCCAGTTCATCGACTCGATGAGCCCGAACAATTTCGCCGCGACCAACCCGCAGGTGATGCAACTTGCCGTCGAAACGACCGGACAAAGCATACGGGTGGGTTTCGAGAACCTGCTCACAGACATGGGCAACGGTACCTTGTCAATCATCGACCAGACCGCATTCGAGGTCGGCAAGAACGTGGCGGTGTCGGAACGCGCTGTGGCGATTATTGCGACAAAACCGTTCGACGCAGATCTCGTGGTGATGGGCAGGGATGGCGCGGCTGGCGTCGACTCGTGCTCTGCAGCGATGCGGAGCACTTTCTGCTCCTCTCGGTGTGCCCGTTGCTGCTGGTGCCGCTGCCGCCCGTGGCGAAAAAAGCGCCGGGCAACGAGGCGACCATCGGCGGCATGGTGCGTACCTGACCGGGCCACTATGTCATATGGCGCGACCTGCCGCTCCCCTGCTCCAAGCCGGGTGAAAGCCTCGATCTCCCCACCGACGACAAGCATGGCTAGGGCCCTCGCATTCAATATGCAATACCCGCTCAGCCAAGGTGGGGAAACTCCAACCCGATCCCCCACCGCGCCAATACCGATACTTAGACTAACGAACCCCACGTGGCAATACGTGGCTCCGCAGGACCTCGACCTGGCCACCTTTGATGTACATGCATCGCACGTATTGCGAGTAGGCGATCTCATACCGCTGTTGCAGACTCCATGTAACCGACTCAGCCGCTGCTGAACCCGTAATCGTGTCCGAATGCACGACATCACCTTCGAGCGATAGTGATCGGCCGGCAATCTGGCCCGCGGCATAGTTCATGCAAAACGCCTGATCCCGGTCGGAGACGACAAGCGGCTTGTCAGACGCGGGCGTCGCCACAGCGGTCAGGTTCGGCGACGGCGAAACACAACTCGCGACAAGTACGCAAAGCGCAATTACCGGCAAAATTCTGAATTGAGTCATTCCGCAGCCTCGCCCTCGTCTAGATGGAGCTCAAAATTTCGCTACGGTTCATCCCAGTCATTGCCCACCATGCGGACGGCTCAGGGGTTGAAACGACCGAGTAAAGTTCAAAATGCGACACAGAACGCGATGTTGCATATATGCGAGGACGGGACCCGCTCAAGCAATATTCTCGACCTGGCACACGCCGCCTGAAAAATGACTCTCTTTTGCCCGAACCAACGCAGTCTATCTATTGTGGCAGTTGTCCACTATAGCCAATCCGTCAAATACGACTCGCCCGCGCCTCCAGCAGTAAATCTCCAGACGACAAAGAACACTAGATAAAAGGCAGCAGGTTCTCACCAAAACAGATGTGTAGGGGGCGCTCTTACCGGTCAACGACTTGCCATCAACGAAAACATCGCGTCCCGCTCATATTCGCAATCAGCAAAAACGATGCGAAGACGATATTGCCTCTTTACCTGCCGCAAAGGCAAAGCTTAAGTCGCACAAGTTACCAAGTTTTGATCTTGGACGCTCCGAGACAAACAGCAATGATCCATATCAAGAGGAACGAAGAAAAGCGTCGTCCATCGTGCTAGTACTACAGCCGTGTGCGACACGTGTCGCCGTCCGCCGAGCGTCATTGGGCATGCAGCGATGGATGGCAAAGCGCGATTCCGCCGTGTCATATTCAATAATGGAACATTGGAGAGATTGGATCTGTGACCTGCTGTGCGATCAGCAGTTGTCCACCCGGACGTGCGCGACTGGTAGCGGTCGGGCTCGAAGCTCCGGGGGCAATGGACCCGTGCGACGTGAAAGTCTCGTACTTCGCTGTTTCACGGTCGAAGCTGGACGGGAGGAAACCGGCCGTTCCGTCACCCCTAGTCTATTAATGCATGCGGAGCTAGCGACGGCTCCGTACGAGTGTGACACCGTCGGAGGGAATTCTTCCAATCCGGAAGCCTTGTCTCGCGTGGAAACAGTGGTCTGGATTGACGTTTTTAATCGCACTCGAAGTGAGAGTGTGCAAAAGCTGCGGAGGCTCGCCGAGAAAGCCACGCATGCTTTCCGCGCGGCGCCCGTTTCATATGGAGTACGATGGATCGATATCTCAACGTTGGGAGAAAGCCCTGCGGTTGATCATCGAAGCAAGGTTTGGCCGATCGAGACAGCGACACGGTCAATGACGGTGACGGAGTTTTTGACCGTGGTTGATCGCCGGGACTGTGGTCTTGACCAACTAGGTCTGATACTCGCCGAACGACGATCGCTGCTAGCCAACGTGCAGGCCGAATTGGTTTCGACCCTAGTGCAATGGTGGTTCTCGGGCCAGACCCATTCCCGGCTCTGCGGTGCTTCCCTACGCTACAAGGATAGTCGCTCGACGGTGCTACGCACTGTGTACGGCAAAGTGATCGTGAAGAGCCCGCGGCGCTGGTCGTATGCTTACGAGCAGACTGCGCAGACGCCTCAGCGTGTCGTGCATCCCTTGTCCAAAACAAGAACTAGCCGCGCCACGCCGGAACTGGAATACCTTCAGGCAAAGTGGGCAGCCCATGTACCTTACCGGCAGGCCACGACCATGCGTAAGGAAGTGATGCCTTTAAACAAGGGAATTTCGTTCAGCGGAGCCCGGAATCGGATTCACATTTTTGGAAAACTACTCGACGTTGATATCGGCTGTGACATCCCGAAGCTACTGCAGGCCGTGACAGATGTACAGGTTCGCAAATCCAGCCATGTCGCCGCCGCGAGCGTCGATTCGGCGTGGATGCAAAAATTGCGACCCGTTGGGCAGCCTTGGCCGCCACGGGAACATCGTGGCCGGGCGAGCGACGTTCACCGACGGTCCCCCAACGTGGTATGTCTATGTGCATAGGGAGGTCAAGTCGGCGGCAGCGCAAGTCGATCAGTTTCTCAGCCAAAACGGGGTGGCAAGCGATGAGCGCGTGACCGCAATCAGCGATGACGCAGATGAATTTGCGAAGACTCTCGATGGCAGTCAGCACGCTCGCGGCCGGATTCTCGACTGGTTCCACATCGCGATGAAATTCCAGGCGGCGCAGCGTTCCGTGTTCGGCAGCAAGATGATCGACTCGATGGAGCGCGAGTCGGTAGAGACTGAAATCATCCACGCCAAGTGGTTGGTCTGGCTTGAAGCAGTCTGTCGGGGCATCCGGATTGCACACTCATTGCTTTCTGTCTCGGGGCGCCTCGTCGAACGGGCAATGACCTGCGTCAATTGAACGGCAAGGTGCGGAGGTAGGCTACCAGTACCGCGCAATTGCTGACAGCTGCCAAGGTGCACGGGAGCGAAGATGACGAGGGGTGCCGCGCGGACGCCAGTCCACACGTCGGCACGGCCCATTAACACCGCGAGGCAAACTCCATGGGATTTTTATTATTAGCCGCAATCTTCCTTTCATCGACTGGATTGTTTGTCAGCGTTTCGGTAGCGCGGACGCCGGCGGCGGCGATTGCACCCGCCCCTGCTTCCGGTTCAGGAGAAGGCAGGACCACCGCCCAGCAGCCGCGTCCCGAGTTGCCCAGGTGAGCGCTCCACTCCCTTAACAGGGTCCTGGGCCGCCCTTACCCATACGGCGTCGAACAAACGCGTAAGTGTGGATGCGTATCGCCGCAGCGCCAGTTCGATGCAGTGGCGATATGTGCAACGGCAGCGAACGACAGTTGTCCGATAAAAAGCGGTCGTTACGGTCCTCTAACTCTGAACAGCAGCCGAGGGTCGCGAACGGCCCTCCAGTTGCTGAACAGGGCAGCATAGACTTCTCTCGCCCATGGATAGTACTGTGCCAGATCATCTCAGGTGCCTAGGGCCGTTACCGTTAGTTAAAGGTTTCGGTGGCGTCCGGCGGCTTGCCGAGTGCTCGTGACGCGAATGCTAGTTGTGTGTCGTGCTTGGCTGGCTTGTGCTTGCGTGCAAGTTGCGCTGCTGGCAGAGGGATGGATGTCTGTCCGCTCTTCGTTCTACAACCTCGTGATCTCCAAACCCCGCTCTTTCTCATCAAGTTGACAAATGTCACGGGATCAGTTTTTGTCGTGCCTATGCTCGGATATACGCCCTCTGACGAAGGCTTCGTGCGATTTGCCGTGGTCGCCGAACTATCCTCTTATCTTGCAGACGCACGATCTCATGAATTGGCACGTGTTCAGGGCCCGACGTCTTGCCGCCTTCGCATTCGACATAAATGATTGTAGCCCCGACCTTACTAAAAATCGCTCATGAAAAAAATTCAAGTACGTTCGGGAATGTTCGAAACCAAGTTGCAAAACGATGCAGATAAATCGTTGAGTGGATCACAATGAAGATCTCTTTCCCCCCTGAAAGTCCCGCTTACTGCGCCGTTGACCCAGCCTTGGTGTTTTCTGCCATAGTCGACGGCGTCCGCCTCAAATGTACTATCACCGCCGAGGCACTCGAAGACCATTTTGGTGCGAGGTCGGTTCTTGAAGAGGATCTCAAAAAAGCATTCGGAGCGCATATCCATGCCATCCATGTAGCGGCTAGACGGATTTTCACCGAGCTCGGCGTGATGCCCGTGGCGCTGCATAGTGGCTATTTTAGATTCTTTGAATGAAGGTGGCCTGATATCCTGACCTAGATCGGCTATCTTGAGGGCGACTCCCACTCCATTCTGGCAGTTTCGTTTAGGCAGATCGAGACGCAAGCTTGATTCGCACGCGAAACGCTTGATGTCCCCACGGTCTGTCGCAGCGGGAACGCCTAGCGTCGCATGCAAAAGATCCGGGCGCTTTGCTAGTCAGAAACGGTCGCCCAGTGATTGCGGCTTTCCAAGTAGCGCCAAGGTTATCGCTGCAGGCAAGATCACTTCCGTTTATGACCGCGATCTTGTCGAGTCACAAACAACAATGCCGATCATGCTAGAGCAACGTCGCCGGCCCTATGTACATCCAAGCTCTAAAGCAGGCTGGTCTTCAGGCTATTGCTTGGCAACGGCAATGCACCGACCGATACGAACGCTGTACCATCGCTGTCAACGCGAGAAAGCCGCAGCTTGCTGCTCAGGTCGTTTCGGCCATAGCGATCCAGTGGCCGGGACGCTCCGCCTATGTGAGCGCTGACATTACGGCTGCGACAGTTGCCAGCGGGCATAGACGGCGCGATTTCTTTCTTATCCATCGATGTGGCGGACAACGGTTATTCTCGTTGCTACGTAGATGTTGCGGGCAACCTCGGGCGGTTGCGAAAACCTGGCATTCCACCGACAACACGCAGCGGACCTCGACAAAGGGAGCGTCGTACATGGAACGCGAAATCAAGCTTCAGGCAAACAAAGAACAACTCAAGCAGATTCACTCGCTGCCAGTGCTGGTTCCCTTGCTTGAGGGGCAACCCCGAACCGAGCACCTTGTCAGCACTTACTTCGATACCCCCGACCTGATCTTCCACGAAGAAGGTATCGCCCTACGCGTAAGAGCCATTGGCGACGGGTTTGTGCAGACGCTCAAGACGGAAGGCTCGAGTAAAGCCGGCATGCATGTCCGAGAAGAGTACGAGACGCCTGTAGACGCGAACGTGCCCGATATCAATGCGCTCCGGAACCGCGTGCCCAAAAAATCATCTGTCGCCAGACTCTTGGCGATGACTGACGCAGGTACCGCTCTTATTCCGCAATTCACGACCCGGGTCAAACGTAGAGTCTTGTCCCTGCGATTCCCGGAAGGAGATGAAGTCGAGCTCGCGCTTGATGATGGCGTGATTGAAAGTGGTTCCTCGTCCGAGGTTTTCCAGGAAGTCGAACTGGAGCTCAAGAATGGCAAGCCGGACCGTCTTTATCACCTCGCGTTGGACCTGTTACGAGCGATCCCCATGCGCATCAGCAGTTTGAGTAAAGGCGAGCGCGGCTACAACTTGATCCGCCCAATGCCCTACGCTGAGACGAGGGCGCAGTCACTAGTGCTGAGAAAGAAAGATACGGTCGAGGCCGCGTTTGAATGCATCGTGCAGAACTGCCTTGCACAGATTCAGGGCAATGAACTCGGAGTCATAAGAAGCGACGACGCCGAACCGGTTCATCAAATGCGCGTGGGCATTCGACGTCTGCGCTCGGCACTTGACCTTGTCGAATCCCTTCTGGTTTTCCCTGTTTCGCTTGAAGCGGAGCTTAAATGGATAGCTGGGAAACTGGGCGCTGCACGTGATTGGGAAGTCCTGGTCACATCAACGCTATCCGGAACGTTTGGCGATGCGCACCGCGACTTTGATGGACAAGCGATGCTTCGGGTTGCGAGAGAAACCGCACGAAAACATCGTGCCGAGGCTGCAGCCGCGGTAGATTGCACCCGATACGCCTGTCTCGTCATTGAACTGACGCGTTGGTTTGAACAGTCGCGATGGCGCGAAGGTCTGGACGACGGGCGACGCGATGCCCTGAGCGTACCCGTGAGCGAGTTTGCTGCCCAAGCGCTGCATGAACGGCACCGCAAGCTAATGAAGCGGGGACGGCATCTTCCGGACCTCGACCCCAGCACTCGCCATCGCGCACGAATAGCGGCGAAAAAGCTCCGGTACGCCATGGAATTTTTCGCCACGCTTTATGAGAAAAAGACGCTTCAGAATTACGCCGCAACGCTCACGCAACTGCAGGATGATCTAGGGTGGCGCAATGACTTGGCGGTTGCCGACCGCTTACTTCGAGAGCTGGCTGCGACTGCACCCGATGCGGCGATTAGTGCGACATATGCGAGAGGCTTTTTAGCGTCGCGCATGGCAGAGGACTACGGCAAGCTCAAGACGCTGTGGAGCGAGTTCAAGCGGTTGTCTGCGCCGAAATGACAATTCGACATCCGACCGGTTTGAGGTTCCCTCGATATTCCGTCTTCCAGTAGGTGGAACTTATGCAGCTTGCTCGCCCTGATTTTGTTCACTGATCCAGCGGTCGAGATACTGGATTGGTGACCTGTAGCCGAGCGTTGAATGCTGCCGTTTGCGGTTATAAAAGACTTCAATGTAGTCGAAGCTCACCGCCTTCATTTCGGCGTGTGTGGCGTAACGCACGCCATGATACCGCTCGTTTTTAAAGCTGTTAACCAGCTTTCAGTGGGGGCGTCCCAGCAGTTGCCCTTACGACGCATCGAGCACGTCATGCCGTATTCTTTGAGCTTGTCTTGGAAAGCGTCGCTCGCGACTGCCCCGATCCGAGTGATGCATGAGGCCCGCAGCCGGTTGGCGGCGAATCCAGGCCATGGTCAACGCGTCCGTCACAATGTCTGCCGTCATGCGTGGCTTGAGTGACCAGCCAATCACCTCGCGGTTAAACAGATCCAGAACGATAGCCAGATACAGCCAGCCCTCGTCGGTCCAAAGGTACGTGATGTCCGATGTCCAGACCTGGTTAGGCGCTGCAGGGGTGAAGTTTCGATCGAGCAGGTTCTCAGCCACCGCCAAGCCGTGCTTTGAGTCCGTGGTGACCTTGTAGCGCCGTTTGTGACGCGCCCGGATGCCATTCTCACGCATGAGCCCTTTCAACGCGCTCCTTGCCGGCGGTGAAGCCACGCAGGCGCAATTCACGCATCATGCGTGGACTACCGTAAGCGCCCTTGATTTCAGCATGAATGGCGCGAATCACGGCCACCATTTGATTGTCCGTCAACCGCCGGCGCTCAGGCTTGCCGCCTCGCTTCCACGCTCGATAACCGCTGATGCTCACGTCGAGCACAACGCACATTTCGATCTGTCACGGCTTTGGCTTTACCAATTCGGCCGGCAAGGCGTCGGTAGAATGCGCCAAGCGCGGTATTGCTTCTTCCAACGGTCACCGCCGCAAGCCTGAGTGCGACTGTGATGCGGCTGCTGGTTTTGCGCGTGTGCGATGACAGTACCTTGCCACCGCTGATCTTGCAGCCGGGCGCAAGCGTGAGCCATGAAGTAAAGTGCTTGGCGGTTGGCCATCGGCTCAAGTCCGTTCCACATTCGCCAATCAGGCGCAGTGCGAGGAACGGGCCGATGCCGTGAATTTGCGTAAGGTCGGTCCCCGCCAACC
>NZ_CAXUSB020000017.1:0-16943 GCF_964253815.1 Caballeronia sp. LjRoot34 | reverse complement strand
GTCTGGACCACCATGGTCATGCCGATCTCGGCGCAACGCTCCCAGACCGGAAAGCTCGCCGGGTCGACCAGCCAGCGTCCGTCATTCTGATGTGTGGCCCCACCGGTGAAAAGCCGAATCCCGCCCATGCCGTGGGCCAACCAATAATCGAAGGTCTTCAGCGCATCGGGCGCTAGTAAATCAAACGAATAGACGCCGGTGAACCGCTGCGGTTGCTGCGCCACGCTGTCAGCCACATAAGCATTATTGTGACCGTACGTTGTCGACGAATGCACGATCGCAGCCTTGGCAACGCCGGCTTCATCCATCTCCGCGATCAGCTGTTCGAATGTGACCGGACGCGTGGAGGACCAGTCCGAGCGACGTCCCTGGCTGGGTGCGATCGGGTAGCGGACAGTATCCCCTGAAATGATGTGGGGGTGAATGTCGATAATTTCTGGATTCATGGTGATTGTCCCTCTTGGAGATTTGGCGTTATTCAGAGCTATAAATAAGCTTGCGGGCGCTCGCGAGGGATGCCTCGGGCGTGGCGTACAGCGTGTTGACAATCCGTTCCACCGCGGCACCGTCGATTGGATCGATCGGATAGCCCTGGCTTTTCATCGCTGCGATGAACTCAGGGTCCGCAATCGTCTTTGAGAAGGCGAGGCGCAGCGCATCAAGACGATCTTGCGGCACATCTTTCGGCACCGCGATGGGCCTTCCAGCCTGGAATGGCAACAGGAACAAGTTGAGCAAAGCCTTGACCTCAGGCTTGGTGACATAGGCACTCAGGTTCGGAACGTTGGGGAAGGCAGGTGATTTATTCCACCGCAGTTCCAGCAGCACCTTCATCTTTCCCTCGGCGAGCATGCGCACCGGCTCGCCCTGCTGCAGCCCGTCAGTGGTGGAGGCCCAGCCATCGATCTCGCCGCGCTGCATCGCGAGATAGACCTCGCCACGCCCGGTATAGCCCGGAACAATGCTTATCTTGGTACCGAGATACTCGTTGAGCAGCGCGGGCAGCGTCCGATCTTCGTTAGCGAAGCCAGTTGCACCCATGTACATTTTTTTATGGAAGAGATCATCAGCCGTGGTCACGCCGGAACGGGTCATCGCGACCAAGCAGTAGTCGACCGAGTTCAGGCTGCCGAGCCACCTCACTGCCCGCGGGTCGAATCTGTTCTGCCGTGGATCAAGCAGCGGAATATAGAGATTGTTGCGCTGCAGGAATCCTATGACAGTGCCATCACTAGGCTGTCTTGACTGGAGGGAGGCAGCTGCAACCATCCCGCCCGCCCCGATTACGTTCATCACTACCGCTTGAGGTTGGCCGGGCACGTACTTGACGAAGAATCGCGCGAATTGACGCGCAATGATGTCGGTTGGAGTACCGGCGTCGGCACTGACAACCAGCGTGAGGGTCTTGCCGTGATAAAACTTTTCGACCGACTGACCAGAAGCGGGTGCAGCAACAGCCGTCGCGACAATACTCATCAGCGCCGCGCAAACGCATAGTGCGCTTCTGAAGTTCATAGTCATCTTCTCTTTGTAGTAATCCGCGCTCCGCCATCGTGGCAAAACCTGAGACTGTCGGCGTCTCGATGGTGGATCACGTTGTCTCCGTTATCACATCCAGATTTTGCCTGCGTGCCGCCACAGGTCAATTGAGAAATAAGACTCGGAGCTTGAGCGAATGGTTAAGCAGCGCGGGGCAGATAGGCGGCAGGCCTCGACTACCTTGCATACCTTGGGGCGGCACGCCGGGGCTTTGCCGGCGCTGAACGCAGTCAATGCTCACCCGGGCCGTTATCGCGCGACCGGCGTTATTGCGGTCGCTTAGATTTTGCTTTAGCGGCGGGCTTGATCCCGCGCGGCGTGGTCGTGGACCCAGTGTCCAGACGCTGAGCAGCCTCTTCCAAGCACGAAACCATGAGCTGCGCGCTAGGTGACAAGCCGCGGATACGATTCCATAGCACGCCGGCCGGGCGGAGCAGCCGGGGCAAGCTTAAGGGCAGCGTATAAAGAGGCTGCGTCGTGTCGTCGGGAGCTATGCCAGCCAGGACGGCTATGAAATCCGAAACCTGCAACTGCGCTCGTGCTACGTGAATCGAGAGTGTCTCGATGTAGTTATTGGTCAGCGGCACGTCATGCGCTTCGAGTACCCGTTCGAGGGGATCGCGAAGTATTGAACCGGGCGGCGGCAGGATCCAGGGGTAGGAGCGCAGGTCTGACCAGTCCAAGGTCTTCTTACGGGCCAACGGATGGTGATGGCCTGTCATCAGAGCCACCGGCTCTTCGAGAAGCTCCTTTTCCTCGAAGCTGCCGTGCGTGTCTGTGGGGGGCGGCAGGCGGCCCACTACCAGGTCGAGCCGACCTTGCCAGAGCTCTGGCAGCAGCGAACCCGTCGTGCCCTCAGTGACCATCACATTGGTTCCCGGCGACCGCTCCTTCAAGAGGCTCAGCGCCTGCGGCAACAGCACAGAGGCAGAAGCCGGCAGCATACCGATATACACCTTTCCCTCGGTCCCCGAACTCAGGGCTTTGAGATCGTCGCGTGCCTGATGGAGGATAGTCAACATGGATCGCGCGTGGCGAATAAGGCAATCGCCATACGGCGTGGGGACCAAACCGCGCGCAGTACGCGAAAACAGCGTGAGTCCAAGTCCGCGTTCGAGTTCGGCCAGCGACTTCGACACGGCGGGCACGGTCACATGAGTGACATCGGCCACCTGGGTTAGATTGCGATATGTATCGATCGTCACCAGCAGGCGCAGGTGCCGCGCTTTAAGGTTGATCTGCAGGTACCAGTCGAATTCTGACACGTCGTCTACCCCTCGTCTACTTGATCTACCTTTGCCAAACCCGTTTTACGTCGGCGCATATTTTACCATTTCGTTAAGTCGGGGCCAGTTTTAGCCAATCGACGAGATGGATAGCTCGCTGATACAATCCGGACAGGCTCACTGAGTCCGGTTAAAGCGCCCACGTTGGCGCCGACGACCCGTGCTGTGATGTTCTCTTCTGTTCACCACAAGTCGCCGGATCAGTCGGCGCACCGAGACTTCCGATGACCAAGACGTTCAACCGTCGCCGCTTCTTGCGCAGCACCGGGCTTTTAGGGCTGGGGCTCGCTACAGGCAGCCTTGCCGCGCCGTACGTCGCGCGAGCCGCCTCCACCCAGATCAGGATTGTCAGCAACCCGGGGTTGGAGAATGCCACGCTTAACGCACTGATGGATCAGCAAGGCTATTTCAAGCGGTTCGGCGCCGATGCGCTTATCGTGCAGATACCCGGCGCGACTGGCCCCTTCGATGCCATCGCCACCGGTGCCGCAGACGTCTGCATGGTGTCGGGTTACAACATGGTTCTGTCGCGAATCGAACAAGGCGCGAAAGTCAAGATCGTCGGTGCGGGTATGAAGAAGTCCGCGCTAACCGTCTTTGCAAAGCCTAATGGGATCCAGTCGCTCGCCGACTTGAAGGGAAAGACGGTTGCGGCGGGGCCGGTCCAGGGCCTGCTGCATACGCTGATGCGGCAGCTCATGAAAGAAAAGGGCATCGACGCGTCGCAGATCAATTTCGTCGACAAGGGTAGCAACGATCAGTGCTATGAGGCGGTCGTAAAGGGCGAAGCCGATGCGTGCTGCTCGAGCGTCTCGCATCTGAACGACAAGGACGGCCTTGTGGTGATCAGCGAAGGCGACATGTGGGAGGCGTTGCCGAAGTGCATCTTCCAGACCGCCTATGCCTCCGATTCAGCGCTCCGGGACAAGCACGAGGGCATGGTCTCGGTAATGGCCGCTTATGGGATGCTTTACGATTACCTGATGTCGCCCGCAGCGCATGACGCCTTCTTCGAAGCACGCAAGCATGCCCAGAAAAAATTCGACGAGGCATCCGCTCAGGCAATCTGGAATTTCAACCAGGTGCAGCAGCCCTATTCGAAAGACCTGACGCTGACCGATGAAGATATTGGTTATGAGCAGGACATGTTCATCCATCTGGGCAGCCTGAAGCGTAAGCAACCTATCGCCACAGTCGCCGACATGTCGGCCGCGAAAGCGGCGGCAAAGCTGCTAGGCTGAACCAGTCGGGGGACCAGGGCTCACCTTCCCCACCGGGACAGCGCCCGAAACCAAAATGTCGTCATGCAACTTGCAAAAAACACCCCAAGAGCGGAACGGGTGTCAAATTCTTGGGATGCGATTCATCAGGGCGCTATGTGTGGCTACCGGATCCGATCAGGAAATTCAGAACCGATGCCTGATACCTGCAATGATGGAAATTTGCGCGCCACCGGGCGGTGGATCAGCGACGGGCAGCATGGTGCTCGCCGCAATAGCGAGTTTGCCGCCGTTCTGGATGTGCTCTCCAGTCACATAGAGTGCGGTGCGCTTGGACAACGAATAGACACCGCGCAATACTTCTACGATGGCCTTGTTAGGCGAGTGTTCATACTTGAGTTCCGCCAGCATGCTGTCGATCGAAATGTCCGGGGCCACGAGCACCGTGCCCGTGAGCCAGACAAGATTGCTCCTCGGCGTGGAAATACCCAGATCCGTGCGTTTGATCCAACCCAGGCCAATCTTGGCGGGACCCGCCTCGACATATCCGCCCGCGATGAACCGGCTGTCCGAAAGGCTTGGTGAAGTCAGACCACCGTAAGTTGCCGACGTGCCGCCGTTATTACGCTCATAGGCGGTGGCCGCGCCCCAGGAGTTTCCGGTGTACTTCAGAAGTGCCGACCATTCCTTGCACTGCTGATAGGGCGTCGTTTGCCCCGGGCAATTCGTGGCGACCTGGCTGACAGGCGTACCCGCAACACCATCGCGACCGAAACTATAGTTGACCCCGGCTTCAAGTCCGGGAAGGATGTAACCGCGATAGCTGATGGCATTGTCAGCGCGGGCATTCGCAATTCCGTTGTCCAGCGTTGTAAGACCTTGTGCCCCGTCGCCGAACGGGTTAATGGCCGAGGTGGCATAGAACCGCATGGTGTATTGGCGACCGAACGTGAGACGACCATACTTTCCATCGAGGCCGACATAGGCTTGCCGTCCGAATAAACGTCCGCCTTGACTCGATGTGCCGTTATTCGCCGAGAAGCCGCCTTCCAGGTTAAATATGGTTTTCAGACCTCCTCCCAGGTCCTCTACACCGCGTACACCCCAGAAAGAAGTCGCCATCCCCGCGCCTACCTGAAAAGCGGGCGACGTAGTCTTGCCGGTGGACGAGTGGCTGAGGTACTGCACCCCCTCGTCAATCGAGCCATAAAGGGTGACCGAGCTTGAGCTTGCCGTGCCTGCGCTCGGGGTGCTCGGCATGCTAGCAGTGCT
Organism: Caballeronia sp. LjRoot34; assembly: GCF_964253815.1. Classification (NCBI taxonomy): domain Bacteria; kingdom Pseudomonadati; phylum Pseudomonadota; class Betaproteobacteria; order Burkholderiales; family Burkholderiaceae; genus Caballeronia; species Caballeronia sp. LjRoot34. The sequence goes on along the minus strand of NZ_CAXUSB020000017.1, from coordinate 11,626 downwards.
CGCAATGCCGGGGCCGGTACTTTCGTCCTGAGCCCACGCCGGCGCAATACATGTCAGCGCCACGCAAGCGCATATCGCGGTCCTGTAGATCATAGTTGCACTGTCTCCTTATAATCCGCGATCCTCCGTCGTGCCGGCAGTTGCCGTCTGATCGTGGATCGCGTTGTCTCTGTTTATTTATTGGGTGAACTCAGTGTGATTTTGACAGTGCGACGCTGTAAGTCCATTGAAAAAATCCACCTTGTGGTTGACCGAATGGTTAAGCTAGACATGGTAAGTGCGGCGAGTCCCGACCGGTCTTCGACAATTGTTCCTTTAACGTTTCGGTTCAGCTTCAAGTTCAGACTCCCGCGAGGAAACGTCAGATCCCGCGCGTTTGCTGCGACAATAGCCGGCCTGAAGGCCTTCGTTGCATGCCGCTTCCGCCATGTTGGATTGCAGGAACGCTCAGGATAATTACTTAAGATTCCTGATTATAGAGAAAGAAATTTCCTGATACTTGCCCGAACGCTTCTTGCTCAATGAAAGGTATCTCGCCGGGCGAGCGGTTTGAACAGGCGACTCCATGCCACGCTGATAAGGATCGTCGCACATCCGCCAAACACGACCGAGCCGATGACACCGAACGCCGTGGCGGTCACCCCTGATTCGAATTCACCAAGCTGATTGCTCGCACCGATAAAGAGCGTGTTCACGGCAGCAACTCGTCCGCGCATACGATCAGGCGTCTGCAACTGGACGAGTGTCTGCCGCACCACCACGCTGATTGTGTCTGCTCCGCCCGCGATCGCTAGCAAGATCAGCGATATCACGAACGACCGGGACAGCCCGAAGGCGACAATACAGATTCCATAGACAGCGACAGCAATCAGCAATTTCTTGCCGACGCCGGTGCGGATCACATGACGGGACAGCGTGAGGCCGACGCAAAGCGCGCCCACCGCAGGCGCGGAGCGCAGTAACCCCAACCCTTGTGGCCCGACATGCAAAATTTCTCTCGCGTAGACAGGCAGGAGTGCCGTGGCGCCCCCGAACAGGACAGCGAACAGGTCGAGCGAGATGCCGCCGAGCAACAAAGGATTGCCGCAGACGAAGCGTAAACCGGCAAGGACCGTTTCAGCCGTTACAGGTTCGCGCGGGCGCGCAACGTAGTCGTAACGTATGAATGCGACCATCACGGCGCTCACGCAGAAGAGCGCCGCGCAGGTCAGGTAGTCGGCGTTGACATTAATGGCGAATAGCAAACCGCCCAACGCCGGCCCTGCTATCACTGACACCTGCTGGACCACCGTACTGAGCGCCATCGAGCGCGCAAGCAACGACTGAGGCACAAGCATGGGCAGCAATGCCTGCTGTCCTGACATCTGGAATGGGCGAATGGCGCCGAGAATGAGCGAGAGACCGAGCAGCACGTCGCGCGTCACGAGGTGCATAACGGTCGCTACGGCGAGCAACGCGGCCATGGCGCCCTGTGCCCCAAGGCAGACTGCAACAATTCGCCCGCGATGCATGCGATCGGCGCAGTGGCCCGCGACGAACGTCATGGCGAGCCCGGGAACGAACTGGAATAGTCCGACGAGGCCAAGATCCCACGCGCTCGATGTCAGGTCATACATGTGCCAGCTAACCGCCAGCATGAGCATCTGCTGGGCAGCGATGGAACCGACACGCGCGAACAAGAAGCGCGGCAGCGACGTATGGCGCAGTAAAGGTGTCGTGTTATCGCGCGTCTCGGGCGATAGTAGCGCAGGCTCGGGTATGCGCGTCATGCCCTATTCCGCGCATTGCGCTTGCCGTTCAGACCGCGCGGTAATAACTGCCCGCCTTCCGCGACGTAGAAGGGAGGGCGGATATCGATAATTCTATTTGGCATAAAAAAGCGTTGGATGAGAATTGAAAGTGCCCTGGCTTACAGCGAGCGACACACCCCTCAGGAGGACTTTTTCGCGGCGTGAATGACTTGCGCGATCCTGAGCGGACATCGGCGTTCATATAGAGCTTTTTGGGACACCGGCATCGCTTGGCACTGAAGCAGTGCTTTCTGCGCCTTCACTCCACTCCCCGTGGAAAGCGTTTCGCGACTCGTCGTGCTGTCTGATGCGAATTCACTGAAGTTACCCGGAATTCGCCGATTGATTTTCAAGCATCCCCGAAACTGCCAAGACGCGTCATTTTCTTAATACGTCGACAGTGCCCGCTCCTGCTGTTTGTGTTCGGAGTCGTTGACTTTGGGCGCCCACTTCCGCTGCAGCAAGACCACTGTGCTGATGGCCCCCAGGATGAGGAAGATGAAAATTGCCAGCATGGGCAGCGTGTAGCTGCCTCCCAGATGCAGCAACCAGCCCGACAAGCTTGCGGAAATACCACCCGCCAGACCGGTCGCCACCTGTTGCAAGCCTGTGTTCAAGCCAACTGCTTGCTTCGGGATCAGCGTAAGTTTGACCAGGGCGAGGTTGTTCGCCGTTGCGAGGCCCAGTAGCGAGAGCGACACCACATTCCAGAACAATGCCATTTGGGGCGAGCGAGTATAAGCACCAAGCAAAACAGTTGTGCCGCCGATAAATCCGGCCACGATAAACGACTTGCGTACCAGCACTGCATCATGGCCACGCGCTATCAGCCGGTCTGCCGCCAATCCGGCAAGCGCCGCAACAATCGCAACGCCTGCGAAGCTGAAAAAGGTATATAGCCCGGATTGATTCAGCGAAAGACCCCGCTGCTCGACCAGATAAGCCGGCATCCAGGTCATGCAGTAGAACGCGAAATAGCTGTAGCAAAAATTGTTAATCAGGCCGCCCCATACCACCGGGCTCGATAAAAGATTGCCAAGCGGCACTGAGGCTGCTCGTTGCTTTGCCGCCGCAAGCCCGGCTCTGGACGGGAAATCGTTTCGAAGCATCGCCAACCAGGGAATCAACCAGATCAGCCCGACCAGACCGGTCGCAATGAACATTACCTTCCATGACCTGGTGATGATTAGCCAGGCCGCAATCGGTGCGCCAAGGGCCGGCCCCATCTTGCCGCCAATTGAATAAATGCCGAGGGCCGTGCCTTTCTGGTTCTCGGGGAAATTGTTGGCAAGATAGCGATAAGTCGCGGGAACCACCACGGCTTCGGCGGCGCCAATCATCAGGCGCACGAGGATGAGGGCCGGAAGCGTAGTGACCAGGCCGGTTGCCGCAGCCGCTAAACACCACAACACAAAGCAAATGGCGTAAGGCCATTTCACACCATAGCGGTCGACGAGCCAGCCCATGGGCATCTGAAGCAAGCCGTATGACCAGAACACGGCAGAGCCGAGCCAGCCCCGCTCCACGTGCGTCAGCGCAAACTCACGCACGAAATGATGGTCCGCAAGAGCGGTGGACATGCTTGAGCGGTCCACGAAAGAGATCATCAGCCCGAGCGCAAGCAGCACGAGAATGCCCCAGCGATTCTCGCGCTGCCTTCCTTTTGGCCGAATTGTCTCCATCCACTAACCTCCGGTGATCTCTTTTTTTTGACGGACGCTTTGTCTTTCTCTTCCTGCTTAAAGACACCCCCCCTGTCCAGAGAGAATGTTCAAAGTAACCACAAGGCGCGTCTGAGTCAACCTGGATAATTGCGCCTTACAGGATCCCATCCGTTACTCAAAGGTTGCCGGTCACATCGTCGAACAGTTCATCGACCGACAGGCGATGCGGGATAATCTTTTGGTCAAGCGCCCAGTCAATCGCCAACTGCAGCCCTTTGCGGTTTTGCTCTAGCCCGATCGGCGGAAAGATGGCGGGCACGCCACCTTCAGTCAGCGCACGGCTTTCGACAATCATGCGATACAGCTCTCGAACTACTTCTGGATGCTTCCTCGAAATGTCCTCATGCACCACGAACATGTGATTGATCGGCACAACATGCTCGCGCGCAAACCAGTCTTTGGCAGCGGCCTGCGCATCGGGAACGAGGGTGCGCACGCGCGGATCCTTCGGCATGTCTTCGCCGAGCAATGCAGCACTCAGTTCGCCGTCCAGCATCATTTGCGGGATCGATGAACCTGCAGGCAAGCGCACGCAGTTATTCGGATCGCTATATTCAACAAGATGCCCATCTCCGAGCGTCATCCACGTCACCTTGTCCAGATCGACACCATATTCGTGACGCAGAATGCCACGAATCCAAAGTGCAGTCGTCTGCGTATAGGTACGAACGCCGACCTTCTTTCCCTCGATATCCTTTGGCTTCAACTCCCCAAAGTCGATGTTGAAGCCTGCACAATGATGCTGGAAGCGCCCCGAGATTGGCGTCGGCAACAAGACATACGGCTTGCCATAGGCCTTCGCCTGCAAGAACGTAACAATAGCCAGCTCGCCTGCGTCGAACTTGTTCTCTCGCACCATGGCCTTGAAGCCGTTATGTGCCGGGGTCGGCCCGCAGTAGTCGAGCTTGACGAGGCTAGAGCTCACTCGCCCGTCCTTCATCGCCTTCGTTACGGGGTAATCGGCCAGATTGGTGCGCAGTGTGGGCACTTCGGTTGCCGTCGTTGACATGTATCTCACTCCTTGTGCTCAAATAGGATTACAGCCGAACCTCAATAAGACACGGTCCCGGCTCCTTCACCGAGTCGGCCATGGCCTTGTAGAAAGCCTCGGCTGTGTCAACGGCGACTGCCGGAACGCCCATGCTTTTCGCCATCGCCAGCCAGTCGATACGTGGACGATCGATATCGATCATGGCCAGCGCGCGCGGCCCGGGTGCACCCGCACCCATGTTGGCGTATTCGGCCTTGAGGATAGCGTAGCTGTTATTCGCGAAGATGATCGTGGTGATGTTCAGGCTCTCGCGTGCCTGCGTCCACAGCGACTGAATGGTGTACATGGCGCTACCGTCTCCCACCATGCAGAACACGCGCCGGTCCGGGCAAGCCAGCGCAGCGCCGGTGGCAACCGGGGTTCCGTAGCCGATTGAGCCGCCCATGTTGTTGATGAGATCGTGACGCGCAGCGCCAACGGTCAGCCCCATCGTCTCGCGGCCGGTGGTCAGCGATTCGTCGACGAGGATGCAGTTCTCGGGCAGCGCTGCGGCCAGCGCCTGGGCAATCGTGGCTGGAGTCAATGCACCGGACGGCGGCGTTGCGTCCGAACGCTGCTGAATCACGGCTACCGAGTTCGATGCGCCGAGCACTTCAACTAACATCTCAAGGCCGGAGGCGCCGTCCTCGCCAATTTCGACGAGAGAATGAACACTGGTGCCGGACGACTTGAGCAAACTCGGTTTATCCGGATAGCTGAAGAATGCAATCGGCTCAGTCGTCTCAACCGTGATGATGTTCTTGAATTCTTTCAGATACTCGACAGCAGGTCCAACTGCATAGGGAATGCGTTCGAGCGTGACCCGCCCTGCCCCGCGCTCGATTCGCGCACTGAAGAATTGCGTCGCGATGCGACAACCTGTAGCCGCCTTAAGCTTGCCCACGAGCTCAAGTGCGCGGCCGCGCGTCGAACGACCGGCAAGTACGATGAGCGTCGGCTCGCCAGAACGCAGCACCTCCGCAATATGCTCGATACGCGTAGCATCGGGGAGTTTTGCATTGGCGATCGTGCGTGGACGCACGATCTGTTCACCCGCATCTTGCCAAGAAGTGTCACCCGGCAGAATCAGCGTTGCGATTTGCCCTGGGTGTTCGCTTGCCTTACTCACCGCAGTAGCAACGTCCCAGGCCACCGCGGCCGGCGATTCAACGCGACGCACCCAGTGGCTCAGCGGCCGCGCGAGTCCCTCGATATCGGACATCAGCGGCGGATCGTACTTCAGGTGCGCCGCCGAATGCTCGCCCACGATATTGACCATACCCGACGATGCACGTTTGGCATTGTGAATATTGGCGAGCCCATTGGCGAGTCCGGGTCCCAGGTGCAGCAGCGTGGAGGCCGGCGTATCTTTCATCCTGTAATACCCGTCCGCCGCACCGGTGCAGACACCCTCGAACAGGCAAAGGACGCTGCGCATGCTCGGATTCTCGAGCGCCTTCAGAAAGTGCATCTCCGAGGTCCCAGGGTTCGCGAAACATATCTCGACCCCCTGATCGGTGAGCGTCTGGACCAGGCTTTCGGCTCCGTTCATTTAATACCCCGCCATCTCGCGTGCCGCGCCGACGACACCATAGCTGCGTTGCGGCGCCGCCATCAGGAAGCGGTATCCCTCTTCCAGCAGCCGCTGATGATTTTTTGCTGTGGTATGCGGGTTGCCGACCACGACCTTGTGCTTGTGGCAGGTCTCGACGATCTGGCGCATGGCATCGAGCACGACCGGGTGTTCATACTCCCGCGGATAGCCCAGTTGCTGGCTCAGATCGCCCTCGCCAATAAGGATGAAACCGATGCCGGACACGTTCGACAGAATGTCATCGAGGTTCTCAATTGCCTCAGTGCTTTCGCACATCAGACCGACGAGAATTTCTCCGTGCGGGGCCAGCGGCCAGACGTCTGCCTTTTTATAGTAATCCGGCACGCTCAATCCCCAGTACCGTGCCGCCGTGGCGGGACCGTCACCGCGCACGCCCTTGGGCTCGTACAGCGGTGCGTCCTTGGGCCGCGCATAGCGGCACGATGCCACGGCGTTGTATGCCTGCTCGACTGTCGCCACATGCGGCCACACCACGCCATAGGCGCCGCGATCGAGTACTTGCTTGGCGAAGGCCTGGTTCATCTCGACACCGTTGGCCGGAATGCGGGCGATCGGCGTGACACGGGCCGCAACCGAGCCGGAGTCGGCAATCTGCTTGCGGTTAAGCATATATTGCAATGCATCGCCCAATGCCGATACGTCATAAGGGTTGTGCTCCATCTCGAAGACGATGCCGTCATACGGCGCATCGCTCATCTCGATGGCGGTCTGCTTATCCAGCTTGGCAAACGCAGTGTAGGCGGGCTTATTGGATTCGAAAGCGCGAATAATGCTGTTAAGCCGGGTATCGCTCATGATCTTGTCTCTCTCGTTGTACGTAGGCACCGAATCTCGCTTTCATGCCAGAGTCGGATACAGGAACTGTGCGGTCTTGCCAAAAATCCAAGCGCGGTCCTCATCGCTCAGGCATTGCAGACGTGTCTGAGCCGTCGCGAGGATTTCCGGAAGCGTCCCGGGCGATGTCGGAAAATTCGAGCCCCATGTCATCCGCTTCGCGCCGAATGCTTCGACCACGCGCGGGAAGAACGTCTCAGCACTCGCCCTTTCCTTCTTCACATCGCCAAAGATACGCGGCGTCAGCTTCAGGTAGATGTTCTTCAGCGGGGCCAGATCGAACAGGCTTTGCGCGGCAGCATAGGGTGCACCGTCAGCAACCTCGGGACGTCCCAAGTGATCCAGGATGATCGGAACATCGGGGAAACGCAGCGCAAGCGTCGTTACCTGCGGCAGTCCGATCGGACCCGTCTGAATGCACATGGTCAGCCCCAGTTCTGCGCACAACTCCCACGCCGGAAATGAGCGCGGGTCGTCGAGTTCACTTGGGTCGAACTCCTTTGTGCTGCCGCCCGTGAACAAGCGCAAACCGGCAAGGCCCAGCTTGACCCACTCGCGTATGCGAACGGTTGCGTCCGGCTGCAATACGTCGACGGAGCCGACAGCTGCGAGGCGCCCTGAATACTTCGCACAACTGTCAACGACATAGCTGTTGTCGAAACCGTAGGTAGTCGACGAATGAACCACGGCGGCCTTGGCAACGCCGGCGTTGTCCATCGACGAAATCAACGTCTCGACGGTAGTCGGGCGTTCCTTCGACCATTCCGAACGTGTACCGAACAGCGGTGCCGGCGGATAACGGCTCTCATCGTCGGAAATGATATGCGGGTGAATATCGACAATTGTGGAAGCCATGGGTGTCTGTCCTTTTTATAGCGGCTTACGGCTCACGCCGATGTTGCGCCAATGTTATCTGCCGCGTGCCTTCAGGCGCGCATCGAGACGCGGGTAGACGCGCCGCGCATTGCCTTCGAAGATCTTGAAGCGATCCTCGTCCGTCAGTTCCGTGCAAGCGTCGATGTAGCGCTTGGTGTCGTCGAAGTACTGGCCGGTCGCCGGATCCTTACCTCGCACTGCACCGACCATTTCCGATCCGAACATCACGTTATCGGTTGGTATGACCTTGGTCAGCAACTCGACGCCCGGCTTGTGATAGACACACGAGTCGAAGAAAATGTTGTCCAGCAATCCTTCGAGCGGGCGATTACACATTTCGAGTGACATCCCCCGGTAGCGTCCCCAGTGGTACGGAACCGCGCCACCGCCGTGTGGAATGACAAAGCGCAGCGTTGGAAAGTCCTTGAACAAATCCGACTGCAGCACCTGCATGAAGACTGAGGTATCGGCGTTCAGATAGTGAGCTCCGGTGCCGTGGAAGCAGGGATTGCAGGAAGCTGCCACGTGGATCATCGCGGGCACATCCAGGTCGACCAGTGCTTCGTAGAGTGGATACCACTCGCGATCGGTCATCGGCTTGCCGGTCCAGTAGCCGCCCGACGGATCGGGGTTTAAGTTGCATCCCACGAAACCCAACTGCTCGATGCAGCGCCGCAACTCGGGAATGGAGTTAGCGGGTGCGACGCCTGGAGATTGCGGCAATTGACAGACCGGCGCAAAGTTATCCGGATAAAGCTCCGTCACGCGGTACACGAGATCGTTCGATACTTCAGCCCATTCCAGGCTCGTACGCTCATTGCCCAGATGGTGGCTCATCAATCCGGCGATCGGCGAGAACAGCGTCAGGTCACTGCCCCGCTCGCGCTGGAGCTTGAGTTGACCATTGCCAACTCCTTCGCGAATTTCGTCGTCGGTGACATGTGCGCCGGCGCGCGACGGTGCGTTGGTAGGGTCATTTGCAAAGTCGACTTGCTTGGCGCGCCAGTCGCGAAAGGAAGTCGGTACGGTCGTGAAATGGCCGTGGCAATCAATAATCATGTTGTCTCCCTTGCGGCCAGAGTCGGATCTATCAGATCCTTACTCCGGTTCGTGCAAAATAGTTGCGCTGAGTCAGCCGGCCAGCGGATCCACGAACAATTCGTTAATGGCCATGCGGCGAGGCGTGAGCCCCTGCTTGAATGCGGTAGATTCCAAAGCTTCGATTGTCTTGAGGTTTTCCTGAAGACCGTATGGCAGCGGATCGTGTCCGACGATCTTGCGCAGCTCAAGGTACTTCTTGTCGCTCTTGCTCGTGGCCTCGCCGGCATCGAGACGCGCCAGCCATTCTTTTTTCGCCTGCGCAAAAGCGTCGTAAATCGATTTCGCTATCCACGGATGCTCAGCCAGCACCGAGTCCTTGACGACAATGGTTCCGTGCATCGGATACACGCCTGTACGGGTGTAATACTCAGCCTCTAGCTCGGCTGCATTGGGCAACAGATCGGGATAGTCGGCTTCGACTTCCTTCCATGCGCCCGTGGGAGCGCCGGTGCGGCCAATTCCTGCGTTGGCGCCAAAGCCTGCCGCCAATTCACCGTTGGCCATCATCTCTGCCAGCGAACTCCCGGCAGGCGCGTGGACGACATTCGGTGGCAGTTTGAGTCGGGTGACATGTTCCTCGTCATCCACGACCCAGGTCACCTTCGATGAATCGAGCCCGAACTCGTCAATGAGAACCTGGCGCGTCCATACCCCGGTCGTGACCGAGTAAGCGCGGACCCCTACCTTCTTGCCTTCCAGGTCTTTGGGAACCTTGATCCCGGCGTCCGGGCGCACCAGCAGCCCGGCGTGATGAAAGCGGCGCACGACGAAAATTGGCAATGCAACGAACGGCGCGCCATAGGCACGGGCGATGATGTAAGTCGTCGGCGCCAACTCGCAGACGTCGAATTCGACATCGCGCACCATGCGGCGAAACGCGCCGATCTGCGGCTGGACAGTAATGAATTCGGCATCCACGCCCTCGATGGGAATGGATCCGTTACGGATGGCTGATGTGTTCGGATGCTCAGCAATTGCGATCTTGAGATGGACTTTTGCGGTCAACTTCGTCTCCCTTTTTGGATAAGTACGCTTGATCGACCTACCGACCGACGCGGCTTCATGCCGTCTAGGGCAAGTTGCATGGTTCAGGTGATCTCGTGGACTACATGATCTTGTTGTGGATGCCTTCGGTCCATTGAAATAAAGCGCCGGTCCCTTAACCAATTGGCAAATGCTAGGTTCCGTCCGATGCCCGGTCATATGAGTCGCCGATGGTTCGATGCCGGCCTTGGAGCAAACGCTGGGTCCAGCGAATGGCAATGTATTGCTCAACCTCAGCTCAACTGCGTCGGCGAGAACGGTCAAATAGGGAATGCTGTCGTCGTAGATTGGGACGTGGCAATTCGGGGTCCCTGGCGTTGCCTCAGAAGCAACGTCACCTAACCAGGCGTTGCACATAGGCCTCTCGTAACGCTGCGATTCTCTCCGAGCGCTAGCAATTTCATAGGGATTACCCTATGCTTCGTTTAATTCACCAAGTGTTCGCCCTAGCAATTAAAGCGAGGTTCACCATGTATCTACTTAGCCGCGTCTTATTGTCCCTGACCAAACACTCCCACCGGCGTGATAAAGAGCACAACGACGCTTATCTGGCAGAAGCCAGTGACACTTGCGACCTTGAGAAACGGACCCAGAACTTAGATCATCGCGCATCGATTCAACTGACAATCGAGTCACTGCGGAATTACTGTGCGAGCCGCGAAGGATGACGCGACGGGGATGCAGGCTTCTTCACGGGTTCCAGGGCAGTGGTAGATGAAATAACGCTTGCCAGCACTCCGTCGGTACGCTGCCGGGTCTAAATCGGACCTAGAAACTGAGCTCAATGAGGTACTTTCGAGACTTAGGCGCCGTTGAAGAAAACGAGCTTGCAAGACCGAGTTAAAGGTCCTTGTTTGTAAGAATAGTACTGCCACGTTCATGGAGGTCGTGCGAGCGAAATCGTTAATTTGCATTCCTACGTTAGGCAGCGAGGCGATTTGGCTCTGGATTCCGGTCACTGTTTCTCATGCCTCCAAGGAGTCCTTGCGTGCTTACCTGCCTGCCGTTTCTCCTACGCGTTGGTGTAATAACGGCATTTCACTGGCAGGTTTGCGACCTGATTCCAAAGACTGTTGAGGGTGGTCAACTCGCTCACGGCCGGATCTCGAATGGCTGCACATCGCGATGAAATTCCAGGCAGCGCAGCGCTTTCGTGTTCCACAGCAAGATGATCGACTCGATGGAGCGAAAGCCGGTTGAGACTGAAGTGATCCACGCCGAGTGGATGGTGTGGAATGCCAAAGGCGATAAGGAGGTCGACGGATCAAAGCATTGGACGCTCAGTTGCTGACAAGGAAGGGATACGAAATTCCGCAAATTGTGGTGTAGGCTGAACGCTATCTTCGAGTATCGGAGGAAAAATGGCATTCGTTGGTCAACTCCGGCGCTCGGCGTAAAAATGGCCTGCCAATTGGAGCAGCGAAGTCGAGTCCGCGATAAACCGGGACGCATGATACGGTCGAGCAAACCTGCTCGCGCGACTAGCAACTGGCACCCGCCGGCGGGCGCCAATGCATCGATAGCAGCAATTGACTCGCCAAACAAAATCATGGACTGAACGTAGCTAGTGGTGTGCGTCAAACGGATTGCATCTTATTCAGTTTGGCCCTGA
>NZ_CAXUSB020000016.1:0-19099 GCF_964253815.1 Caballeronia sp. LjRoot34 | reverse complement strand
CCTTGTTCAGCTGACGTGTGTCACTGATCAATATCGGCGAGCGCTGGTCGCGGAGGGACGCCCGGCATTCAAAGGATGATTGCAGCATCTCAAGCTCACTGGCGGACATTCGGCGCTCTTCAGTGACTGATCACAAGGATCAGACATGATATGCTACGTCATGGCTGATAGAAAAATTTATGACGACCGCCACGCCATCGCGAAGCGCAGAGGTAACGGCGAGCTACGACGCGAGGTGTGGGTCGACGGAGGCAGTACAGTGACCCGCTACAACCTTGCCTACATCAACCATGACTTGCATCAGGGCGACAATGGCCGGGTGGTCGGCTACGACAATGCGCATGGTTTTCACCATCGACATTACTTTGGTCGCGTGGAGCCCGTCGAGTTTGTGAGCTTCGACGACATCGAAGACCAGTTCGCACGCGACTGGACAGCGTTACGGAGAGAAACATGAAGAACACAGTGCTCGAAACGGCAATCGGTACCGAGGCGGAATTTTTCGCTCGAGGTCGACGCATTGCGCAACGTGCTGATCGTAAGGAGCGTATCCCGGAAGCACACGTCGTGACTTTCGAAGATCCGGCAGATCTCGCGCGGCTGCTCACTGCTGCTCGGATCGGGCTTTTTCAGGCAATTAAAGCTGAGCCTGCGTCGATCACCGGCATTGCCACACGACTCCATCGCGATCGCAGCGCCGTTAAGCGCGACGTCGACGCGCTGCTACGCGCCGGCCTCGTGTCGGTCGAAACCGCCGTGAATGCCGGGCATGGCAACCACAAGGTCGTGCGAGCGGTGGCGTCGCGGGTCGATCTGCATGTACTGATTGCTTGACGTGCTCCTTGACTGGCCACCATTCAAGGCATCGAAAGTGAGAATACCGATTGGTTGGACCCCCACTAGATGCCACAAAGCCAGTCGACCATAGAGAAGGGCGACGGATTCAGAGACGCAGCTGCCGCCATCCTGCGAACCAAGTATCCCGATACCCGAACGGAAGTGCGGCTCGGGTCCAAGAAAGTTGACATCGTATTCACCCGGCAAGAGTTCGGAAGCGTCGTCACTTTTGGTGTCGAATGCAAGGACTACGGTCGACCGCTGACCAAAGCGCTCATCAAAACGGAGATCTTCAGTGACTATCACCCGCTCGTCGAGGGCCGTCTCCTCGACAGGGTCATCATCGTAGCGTCGAAGGATATTTCCGCAGACGCGCGGGCTTATGTCGATGGTGTTCGATGGCTCAGTCATCAGACGCTCCGGCTTGTACCTTCGCTGTCAGCATTGGTTGAATTTGAAGCGGTCGCAAGACTGCGGAGTTTTAGAAATGCCGCCACAGAGCTCGGCGTCACCTGGACAGCTGTCAGCCGCCAAATTCGACTTCTGGAGGAGCTACTTAACGTCCGCCTTCTGGACAGAATTCATCGAAACCTTACTCTCACAAGAGAAGGTGAAGCTTTATACGCAGTTGTCACAGAAGCAATGGGGAAAATTGCCGGTTTTCGACCGACTGTCGATGGGAATTGAGGAAGAAGAGCTTGTTCTCGCCACTACAGCCGCTTTCTCCAATTTTCGACTGATGTCCAGTGTTGGCGCACTGAAGTGCCTCAATCCCAACCTCAAAGTCCGGCTTACGACGACGATGTTCACGGCCGACCTTCGTCACAACGAAGTAGCCGCTGTTGTACGCTTCGGAAATGGGGCTTGGACCGATGGGAAATCGTATTTATTGTTCAAAGAACAGGTCGTCGCGGTATGTTCCCCTGCGGGCTGAAAGAATTTGGCATGCCTGAATCGCTAACGGAGCTCGCTGCATGCTCACTGATTGCGGACGACCCAACCTCCGAGGGATGGCTGACTTGGGAGCAATGGTTCAAGGCGCTCGGCGTGGAGCCGGGCAAGGTAAATTATGGACTTCGCACGTGCCTTTATACGGACGCGGTACAAGCCGCACTTGAACGACAAGGGGTCACCCTTGGCTGGTCTAGGGTGCTTCACGACCATCTCGAGTTGGGAAGACTAGTCCGCGTTACCGACGCGTCGCTAGAACTGAGCGATGGCTACTATCTCGTCGTGCCGCACGGAAAAAGCATCACACCAGCGCTGCACACGCTTATTCAATTGCTCCGCGCGGCAGTTGGCATTACGCAAGACGGCCTGCAGCTTCCCGCCTAGGGGCGGCCGCGCGCTATCTACTTGTGAATGCTGGGATACAGCCCGCAGTTGGTCTTGCTCACCGATTGTCGACAGTTATCTCCAACTCGGTATTTTCCCGATGCCGTTGCGACGCCGGGGTATCGAGCCGCGAGGTACTGGGCTCTGGAACCCTTTGCTGGCGGCCTTCTCCGCCGATAGTCTAGGTGTCTCGCTGCATGTGGTTCCGCAACCCATAACCAAAGGTAGGGCATAGCGTGCAAAAAATGTAGCTGGGCAAGTCAAATTGGCGGGTTACTCTTATTTCAACGCAAGAAACCGCGATTCTTTGGAATTATAAAGCGCTTTAATCTGGCTTAAGTCATTTAATTCGAATCTTATTCGAGCAATCGCCTTCGCTACAACTCTTACTCGCTCTTCAACTTTTTCTCGCAGCAATGAGTTTCCACGAGGCCTTTGTATCGACTGTGCAATTCCGAAAGTTCATTGAACAACGCGCTGCCAGAACCCGGAACTGCTAATTGGAATGAAAGAATGCCCACAAACCTTACATTCGAATCGCAACAAGCGGCTCCTCCGCGCGCGCTCGGTTTGCGCTCAACTTCTTTGGACGCGGCGCCTGTGACTTCAGACGAAATTCTCACCGTTAAAGATTTGTCCAAGATATTCGGGCCGAAGCCTGAGCGCGCGGCCGAAATGCTACAGCAGGGACTTGGACGGAACGAAATATTTCAGCAGACGGGCAATATGGTGGCGGTCGACAATGTCAGCCTCGATGTTCGCGCCGGAGAAATTTTCGTCATCATGGGGCTATCGGGGTCGGGTAAATCGACACTCGTGCGCCTCCTGAACCGCCTCATTGAGCCGACTTCAGGCAAGGTGGTCCTCGAAGGGCGCGATATCGCCCCAATGTCGACCCCTGAATTGCGTGAAGTGCGGCGTCGAAAGATGGCAATGGTGTTCCAGTCTTTCGCTCTCTTGCCGAACCGCACTGTTATCGAGAACGTGGCCTACGGTCTCGAAGTAGCCGGACAAAAGAAGGCGGAGCGATACGGAGTTGCACGTAGTGCGCTTGAACGGGTGGGTCTTGGCTCGTACGAAAAGCTTTATCCGAGCGAGCTCTCGGGTGGCATGCAGCAACGTGTAGGGCTTGCCCGCGCACTCGCAGTCAACCCTTCGGTGTTGCTGATGGACGAAGCATTCTCGGCCCTTGACCCGCTTATCCGGTTCGAGATGCAAAACGAACTGCTTCGCTTGCAGAAGGAAGAGCAGCGCACGGTCGTCTTCATTTCGCATGACATCGAGGAAGCGTTGAAGATTGGCGGTCGGGTAGGCGTGATGAAAGATGGCCGACTCGTGCAGGTAGGCACGCCGGCTGAGCTCATCCAGTCGCCAGCCGACGATTACGTTCGCAACTTTTTCCGGAACGTCGATACTTCGCGCTTTCAAAAGGCGTCAAGTCTTCTATCGAAAGTCGAACGGGGAGTCATCACGTGTGACACCGGAGTATCCGCGGCAGGTTATGCGAACACTCTGGTCGACGCGGGCGTTGAGTGTGGCTACGTTTGTGACGAGGCTGGGCGATATCAAGGCTTGGTCACGTCTACGTCGTTGCGTAAGTGCGGCAACGCGCCGATTCGAGACGCCTTACTCCGCGACATCGCTTCAGTATCCGTTGATGCTGACCTACACGAGTTATCGACCATCGCGCTTAGACAAGAGCACGATGTACCGGTCGTCGATGCCACGGGCATGTTTGCAGGCATCGTGTCTTGCCGAACGATTCTGAAGCAGGTTATGGAAAGGAGGGCAGCATGAACTCGTCATTCATTGGACAGGCAGCAGAGCATGGAGTGAACTTTCTGTTTCTGCATTTTCGCGGTGGCTTCGACACCTTCTCGGCAGCCCTGGACGCGGTTGTAAAGCTTCTTCAGGACGGGCTTGCTGCGGTTCCTTTTGTAGTAATGCTGGTAGCCTTCATGGCGCTTGCTCTTTGGCGGAAGGGAATTTTCTTCGCGGCTTTCGTCGGCCTCGCGATTATGACCATCCATTTCATGGGGCTTTGGGAACAGACGGTGTCCACCCTTGCTCTGGTAATTGCTGCGACTTTCTTCAGTTTGATAATTGGTATCCCGCTTGGAATCTGGGGGGCGCGTAACAAAAGGGCCGAAGTCGGCTTACGTTCGCTGCTCGATTTCATGCAGACAATGCCGGCGTTCGTCTACCTCATTCCCGCAGTGATTCTGTTTGGGCTCGGTCGGGTACCGGCTGTCATCGCGACGATTGTGTTCTCTATGCCCCCAGTCGTTCGACTGACCACACTCGGCATTAAGCAAGTCCGCGAGGAGCTCATCGAGGCGGGTAGGTCATTTGGCAGCACGGATTCGCAATTGCTGTGGAAGATTCAACTTCCGAACGCATTGCCGTCCATCATGGCAGGCATTAACCAGACCATCATGATGGCGCTCTCGATGGTTGTCGTCGCCTCGATGATTGGCGCGGGTGGACTTGGCGAATATGTGCTGAGTGGTATTCAACGCCTGGATATCGGGATTGGTTTTGAGGGAGGCCTTGGCGTCGTGTTGCTGGCAATTATTCTCGACCGGTTGACCGAGAGCTTCGGCATCAAATCTGCCAAGAAGAAGACTAAAGTACGCGCTATCAAGCAATCCACTACTGAAGCGGTGCAAGCCCAACCGTAGTTCACCATACGCGGCGTAGGTTTTTGCAAGGCATAAGAAAGGCGCAGCGAAGCACCGAAATAAAGCCGGAAAGTAACCATTTTAAATAAAGAGGAGTACCAAATGACCACTGGAATCCTGAAGTCCTACGTAGCGAAATTTACCGCTTCCGCCCTGTGTGTCGTGGGCCTATATGGTAGTGCTGCAGTCGCAGCAGAACCCGTGAAACTCACGATTACAAACTGGGCAGACGTTCTTGCCGTCGCAAACGTCGCGAAATACGTTATGGAAACGAAGCTACAGCAGCCGGTCACATTTGTTCAGGCGGACATCGGCATTCAGTATCAGGGGGTCTCTCGTGGAGACGTAGACCTGATGGTCGGTGGCTGGCTTCCGGTGACGCACGCAGCGTATTACGCCAAATACAAAGACACGCTGGACGATGTCGGCATCATCTATACCGGGGGCAAGAATGGCTGGGCCGTACCTCAGTATGTGCCGGAGTCGGAACTCTCGTCGATTGAAGACCTGAACAAGCCTGACGTGAAGAGCAAGCTGAAGGGCACGATTCAGGGCATTGAACCGGGCGGTGGATTGATGACGGCTTCAGAGAAAGCCATTAAGGAATACAACCTGGCTGGGTACAACCTGCAATCGTCTAGTGAAGCCGGCATGCTTGCTTCACTTCAGCGTGCGACTCAGTCCAAACAGTGGATTGTCGCGACGGTCTGGAGCCCCCACTGGTTGTTCCAGAAATTTCCGATGCGCTACCTCAAGGACCCGAAAGGTACGTTAGGCGGTGAAGAGCAAGTGCACGCTTTTGCCTCGAAGCAATTCGCATCCAAGTTTCCGCGTGCCGATGTGTTCATGAAGCATTTCAAATTGACGCTTGCTGACGTTGAGGCCATCGAGCTCGAGGGTAACTCCACGAACGACTACGCGACGGCGGCCAAGAAGTTCGTTGAGGCGCATCCGGACAAAGTGAGCGCATGGCTTCAGCAGTAAATTTTTGCGGGCGGGGCAGTGAGGCGTTATCTCGCTGTCCGTCCCATAGCAGGCTATCCGTTTATTGGGAGACGTCGGCCGTAGTAATGCCGGCGCAGCACCTTGATAAGTCAGTGCCTGATATGAAACCTGTCATAGCAACACGGAGTACGTCTGTGAACGATAACCTTCGATTTTTCTCTGAGGCACTGCAAGACCGCGACCCGGTGATTTCATCTGAAATCATGCTTGAACTACGTCGCCAGCAGAACCAAATTGAACTCATTGCATCCGAGAACATTGTCTCGGCCGCAGTAATGGAAGCACAGGGGACTGTGCTCACGAACAAGTACGCGGAAGGCTACCCTTCAAAGCGGTACTACGGTGGTTGCGAGCATGTCGACCGCATCGAAGCGTTGGCGATGGACCGCGTCAAAGCCTTGTTCGAATGCGAGTACGCCAACGTTCAGCCGCACTCCGGCGCTCAGGCAAACGGAGCGGTAATGCTTGCGCTGCTAAAGCCGGGCGACACGGTTCTCGGCATGTCTCTGGATGCCGGCGGCCACCTTACGCACGGCGCGCGCCCGGCGATGTCTGGTAAGTGGTTCAATGCCGTGCGGTATGGTGTCGACCCAGAAACTTTTCTTATCGACTACGACCAAGTTCGTAGTTTGGCTGAGACGCATCGTCCCAAGCTCATCATCGCTGGTTATTCGGCCTACCCGCGGGCACTTGATTTCGCCAAATTTCGCGAAATCGCCGACAGCGTTGGGGCAATGCTAATGGTGGACATGGCGCATATCGCGGGCATCGTCGCCGCTGGCCGACACCAAAATCCGGTGCGCTTCGCCGACGTTGTGACGTCTACCACCCACAAGACTCTTCGCGGCCCACGAGGCGGCTTCATCCTTACTAACAACACCGACATTGCCAAGAAAATCAATTCCGCTGTGTTCCCCGGGTTGCAGGGCGGTCCGCTTATGCACGTCATTGCGGGGAAAGCGGTGGCTTTTGGTGAGGCGCTGCGTCCTGATTTCACGGCATATATCGACCAGGTGCTCAAGAATGCGCAAGCTCTTGGGGAGGTTTTAAAGCTCGGCGATGTAAATCTTGTTACCGGCGGTACTGACAACCATCTTCTGCTCGTCGACCTGCGTTCCAGAGGCTTGACGGGGACTCAGGTTGAAAAAGCCCTGGAGCGGGCAGGCATCACCTGCAACAAAAACGGAATTCCTTTTGATACGCAAAGCCCGACCGTGACCTCGGGGATTCGGCTCGGAACGCCGGCCGGGACGACGCGGGGCTTCGGGACAGCGGAATTTGAAGAAGTTGGCACGCTCATCCTTGAGGTCTTGGGTGCTCTTGCAACAGGACAGGATGGCGATGAAGCGCTCGAGTTGGCTGTTCGTAGCCGAGTGCGTGACCTGTGCAGCCGCTTCCCAATCTATTCGTACGCGGACGCTTTGATTTAAACCTCGCGCCGGGCGTCTCAGGACATCTGTTTATCGACGATTGACACCAACACGGCAATTGGCAAACCCTGCCAGCGCAGCTCTCACTTCGCTGCCAAGACTCGGGCTTGCTTGCTGTCGCATCTAGGAGAAAGACATGAGCTTCGAGGGCGTACACGCACCATTAATCACCCCGTTCAAGGCAAACGGTGAAATCAATCACGAACTGCTGGGGAAACATGCAGTCGACCTCGCTGGCCGCGGACTTACGGGCCTAGGCGTCGGCGGCACGACCGGCGAATATTATGCACTGAGCTTCGACGAACGCGTGCGTACATTCCACACGGTTGTGGCCGCAGCCGGTGACAAGACCCATCTTACCGCTGGTATCAATGCGACCACCACCGACGAAGTGCTTCGGCTAGGCAAGGAAGCAAAAAGCGCGGGGCTCTCGTCCTTGTTAGTGGCAGCGCCGTACTATGCTCAACCGACTCAGGACGAGTTGTTGGCGCACCTGTTCGCGATTGACGACAGTCTCGATATGCCCATCATGCTTTACAACTTTCCAGCACGGACGGGGACCGACATTAGCGACGCAGTTCTCGAGAAGCTGCTCGAGCGTCCAAACTTCCAAGCCATGAAGGAAAGCACGGGCGATATCGCGCATCTTCACCATCTGGCTACGCATTTCGAGAAGAAACTCATCCTTAGTTGTGGCATGGATGACCAGGCGCTCGAGTTCTTCGTATGGGGCGCACGAAGCTGGGTAGCCGGTGCTGCGAATTTCCTTCCGGAAGTCCACGTCGAGCTGCTTGAAACCTGCGTTAAAAAGGGCGACTTCGTTGCTGCGCGTGCGTTGATGGCGCAACTGCTGCCCGTCCTGGAATTGCTTGAACGCAGCGGCAAGTTTATCCAGTATGTCCGTTACGGATGTGAGCTGGCCGGCAAAGCTGTCGGCGATGCTCGCAAGCCGCTCGGCGTGCTCACGGAAGCAGAAAAACGCGATTTCGCGAATCTTGTGCAACCTCTGCTTCGTAACGGACGTTGATTTGCATGGCCTCGAAATTCGAATTCGCCCGTTTACCCGTAGCAGACGGTGTCAATGGGTGGTGGGAGATTTTGCCGCCGCCATTGGAAGCGACATGTCTGCAGGGCAACCGACATTTTGACTTTGTTGTTGTGGGCGGCGGTATCACCGGATTGTGTGCAGCTCGGCGCCTAGCCGAGCTGGCGCCTGAGTCGTCGGTGGCGCTCGTGGAGGCAGACCGAATTGGTCGCTCGACAGCTGGGCGAAATTCGGGCTTCTTCGTTGACCTGCCGCACGATATAAGCAGCGAAGGCTATTCAAAGAGTGTCGAGGCCGACAAGGCAGATGTGCAGATGCAGCGTCATGGAATCGACTACGTTAGGTCGATTGTCAGAGAACAGGGTATCGAGTGCGACTGGCGGGACGACGGCAAATACCACGGGGCCGTCAACAAACGGGGCAAGGATGCGCTCAAGCACTTTGCAGAGGGTCTAAAGCGCATCGACGAACAGTTCGAATGGCTCGACGATGGGGCCATCGCGAAAGTAACCGGCACTTCGTTCTACCACGGCGCGATATTTACGCCGGGCTGCAGCACCGTTCAACCTGCCGCATTGATGCGAGGTTTAGCGAAAACGATGCCGAAAAACGTTGAGGTTTTTGAGCTGAGTCCCGTGCGAAAGCTAGAGCGTGGCGCGGGTGGCCAAGTGCTTTCGTTTGCCGGCGGTCATATAACCGCGGGCAAAGTTGTCCTTTGCACCAATGCTTACGCGGCGACATTCGGCGGGAATCCAAACGGACTGCTGCCGGTTTATACCTTCGCCTCCCTGAGTCGAAAAATGACGCCGGAAGAGGTCAAAGCGCTCGGTGGAATTAATTCGTGGGCACTCATTCCAGCTGACCCCATGGGGACCACCGTTCGTCGTTTGGGGAATGACCGCATATGTGTTCGCAATCACTTCGCATTTCGTCCGGGCCTGCAGGTGTCGCCGTCGGATTTGCGCAAGGCTAAATCGCTGCATCAACGTTCGTTCGACCGTCGCTTTCCAATGCTGAAGGACGTCGCGTTGGAATACACCTGGGGCGGTGCCCTCTGCTTGTCGGCGAACAGCGGGGCTCTTTTCGGCGCGACGGAGGAAGGTTTGTATCAAGCAATAGGGTGCAACGGCTTGGGATTGAGCAGAGGTTCTGCGTCCGGCAAAGTCATTGCCGAATATGCGCTAGGCATGTCGAACGAGATGACCGGTCAACTCTTGAAGCAGATGCAACCAAAACCGTTGCCGATGCGCCCCATTGCCGACATGGCGGTCTCGACGGCCATATGGTTCAAAGAATTCTCGGCGGGAGCCGAACTTTAATCGATTGAGGACACCAGAATGACGACTTTTGAACAGTGGAAAGCTAAGGCTAACGCTCTTTCATTGGACGGGCGCGCGTTTATCGGAGGAAAGCGCTGCGCAGCTTTGTCCGAGGAAACGTTCCAGACGTTAAATCCGTCAAACGGGAAAGTCCTTGGAGACATTGCGCGTTGTGACGCGAAGGACATTGATGTCGCGGTCGCGTCCGCCAGAGAAGCGTTCGATTCGGGCGTTTGGTCAAAGGCTGCGCCATCCCATCGGAAAACTGTGCTTCTCAAGCTAGCTCAGTTGATTGAAGAAAACATGGATGAGTTGGCCATCCTCGAAGCGCTTGAGGCTGGAAAACCAGTTTCAGAGTGTCTTGGCCTCGACATTCCGGAGTCGGCGGCGTGTATTCGTTGGCATGCGGAGGTTACCGACAAGCGATACGACGCACTGTCCCCATCAGGCGCCAATGTCGTCAGCATGATTACGCGCGAAGCTATCGGCGTGGTAGGGGCCGTCCTCCCGTGGAATTTCCCAGCGCTGATGCTTGCATGGAAAATCGGTCCGGCGCTGTCGGTTGGAAACAGCGTCATCGTGAAACCGGCTGAACAGACGTCACTTGCAACGCTGCGGATTGCCGACCTCGCCACGGAAGCCGGCCTTCCGGCGGGCGTGTTTAACGTCGTGACCGGGTTCGGCGAGACCGCAGGGCAGGCCCTTGGTCTACATCCCGATGTCGACCTCATCGCATTCACCGGGTCGACCGAGACTGGCAAACGCTTCCTGAGATATTCCGCCGATACAAACCTTAAGCGGGTCATCCTTGAGTGCGGCGGCAAGAATCCACAGGTTGTGCTGCCAGATGTCGCTAACCTCGATGCGGTGGCAGAGCAGGCAGTAGCGGCTGCCTTTTGGAACATGGGTGAAAACTGCAGCGCCGGCTCTCGCCTGCTTGTACCCGCAGGAACGAAGGACGTCCTGCTGGAAAAGATTAAGGCGGTTCTGGCAGGGTGGAGAACCGGCGAGCCGTTGGACCCCGAGGTAAAGCTTGGCGCTTTGATTGAGCAAAAGCATTACGAGAAAGTGCTAGGCCACATCGAAAAGGCGAAGGCGGAGGGTGCGCGGCTTGTTCATGGCGGCAACGCTGTCTTTGTCGAATCCGGAGGCTGGTACGTCGAGCCGACTATATTCGACAACGTGACGACTGCCATGAGCATCGCCACCGACGAAGTCTTCGGCCCGGTCCTCTGCGTTATCGAATACAGCGATATTGACGAGGCAGTTCAGATTGCCAATGACACGTGCTATGGCTTGGCTGCTTCGTTGTGGACGGACAATGTAAATAACGCGCATAAGGTCGCTGGCAGAATCCGCGCGGGAACCGTCACCATAAATTGCTTCGGCGAAGGCGACTTATCAACACCGTTTGGCGGTTTCAAGCAGTCTGGATTCGGTGGCCGGGACAAGTCCGTCTATGCGCACGACCAATATTGCGAGCTTAAGACGACCTGGTTGAAGCTCGACTGAGGGCCTAGCGGTACCGGTCTTCGTTGTCGACGGAGACGGTGCTTTGGCGGCGCAAACCGAAAGCGCCGTTTACTTTAAAGTTGAAGGCCATGCGAATAGGATTTATTGGAACCGGCACTATCACTCGTGCAGTCGTGACTGGTTTGCTCCACACAGGCACATCGTTCGAACACACCTATCTATCGCCGAGAAACGATGCAATCGCGTCGACGCTGGCTGGCCTCGATGCACGTATTTCTGTCTGCGCTTCGAATCAACAAGTGCTCGATAGTAGCGACATCGTTTGCTTGGCTGTCGTGCCGAAAGTCGCAGCCGATGTTCTGCAGAAGCTTCATTTTGGAGTTCGGCATCACGTTATCAGTTTCATCGCAGGGATATCGCTTTCTGCATTGAAGGATATGGTCGGCGACGTTCATGGCATTGTCCGAGCGGTCCCTCTACCGGCGGTTGCCGCGGCCAAGGGAAGTACGGCAATCTGTCCACCGGACGAGGTTGCTCGGCTCTTGTTTGGCCGCCTCGGAACCCCTGTCGAAGTATCTGATGAACATCAGTTCGACGCGTTATCTGCAGTTACAGCGACTATGGCGAGCTTTTATGCGGTGCTCGAGACCAAGGCGCAATGGTTGGTGGCGCAAGGAATCGAATATAGCTCTGCTCGCGCATTTTTGGCTGGCTACAGCGTGGGACTCGCGTATGAGACGACCGGGGACAAGCCGTTCTCAACATTGGTTCAAGAATCGATGACACCTGGCGGCATCAACGAGCAGCTTCACCACGAGTTGGAGGACGCGGGGGCATATTCTCACTATCGCACCGCTTTGGATAAGGTCTTGCAGCGCATCGAACGAGAATAACGCCCTGCTGCATCATTGGCGGCGAACATCGTGGGTTCTGTCGGTGTAGAGTTCTTTTATCCGCCTGCCCCTGGTCTGCGGTGTTTCGAAGGTCGACCGCTCTGAAGGTGCATACCGATGCAAAAGAAACAACTTTTCGCCGACAGATTGCTTGCGCAGATGCCCTCACTACGTGCTCTGCGATGCTTTGTCACGGCAGCCCGGTACGAAAGCTTCACGCAAGCTGCCGAGGTGTTGTGCGTTTCACAGGCTGCTGTTAGCAAGCAAATCAAGGAGCTAGAAGACTCAATGGGCGTCCCGCTCTTTGAACGCAATGGGCGACATATTGCGCTGACCGACTCCGGCCGTATTTTATACAACGCATCCTACTTGTCGATTATGAACATCGCAGAGGCCGCGGAGGCAGTGCGACGGTCAGATAAGAAGGCCTTGAATGTTTGTGTCTCCCACACGTTTTCAGCACTTTGGCTAGCTCCAAGGCTTCCACGTTTTCGCAGGCAGTTCCCTGATATCAAGCTTGAGATTACCGTCACCGAGCATTTCATGGAACTCGATGGCCTTATGCAGCCTGACGTCATCATCAGCAAAAATCCTCCGCGCGAAAGCGAATACGACGTAAAGCCCTTGTTTCACGATGTCGTATATCCAGTTTGCAGCCCGCGGGTATTCGAAGACTGCTTCCAGGGAAAGGCGCTTAAGCCACTGGACCTGCTCACTGAGCCGACGCTGCATCTTTCTCTTCTTGGCCGAGCCCAGGTCTGCGAGCACGTTGATTGGCGGGTCTGGAGCAACTGGTTTCAGCAAAGCGATGGCTCGGACCGCTACTCTCCCGGTGAGAATTTCGAGAGTAACGACTACCGACTACTCGTGTCCTTGGCGGAGGCTGATGAAGGCACGGTTTTAGGCTGGCATCACTTGGTCCACCGACAGGTCGAGAAAGGCGCCCTGGTGCGTCCGGTCGAAGAATGCCTAGTATTTCGTGACCGCTATCACTATCTCATCACGCACAGGAATGCGTCCGAAGGGCCTGAGTATCAGGCGTTCCGCGAATGGTTGGTGAGCGAGGTAACGGACATGATGGCGCAGTGGCAGTGAGCTGTGGAAGCCGTGTTGCCGCCTTTTTAACCGGCATAAACGCCGCCGTGCCGACGTCGATTCCACGTTATTTTCATCGCGTGTGGTGAGCGCATAGGTTCACTCTGTGATTGGGCCAGAAGTGTCAAACGCACCGGATGTACCTATCAGGTTTGGCATCGTGCTCCTGCCGAACTTCACGTTGACGGCGTTTTCGGGGTTTGTCGACCTCCTTAGACTCGCGAGTGATGAAGGAGACATGAGTCGGCCGGTGCGCTGTTCATGGACGGTAGTTGGCGAGAACGTGTTGCCGGTCAGAGCCAGCTGCGGAATTCAAGTTTCTCCGTGGGAGACTTTTGAGAAAGCCCAACCGTTTGACTACGTAGTCGTCGTCGGAGGCCTATTGCATTCCGGTCCGACAGCAAGTGAAGCGACAATCGGCTTCATCCGTCGCGCGGCTGAAAGCTCAGCGACCGTCGTTGGAATCTGCACAGGTATTTTCGCACTGATGCGGGCCGACATCATGGCGGGGTACCGCACTTGCGTGAACTGGTATCACTATTGGGATTTGCTCGAGCGATTTCCGCAAGCAACGGAGGCAAGCCTCGTTGCCGACCGACTCTTTGTTATTGACCGTTGTCGCATCACCTGTGCGGGCGGGAGTGCGTCCATTGACGTTGCAGCGGCAATTTTGCTCCGGCATTTTGACGCCGGCATCGTACAGAAAGCACTTCGTATCCTGCTAGTGGACGACCCGCAGAAAGGTAACGCACCGCAGCCGCAGCCTTTGAGTTCGAAGCCTGCCGTCAATCCGACGATTCGTAAAGCAATACAGTTGATGGAGCAGTACATTGCGAAGCCGCTCACATTGTTCGACCTCGCTCAGCGCTTAGATATCTCGGTTCACCAGCTTGAGAGAATGTTTCAGGCAGAAGTCGGAGCGCCTCCGGTTGCCTACGCACGTCAAATGCGAATGCGCATGGCAGCGTGGCTCCTTACAGGCTCCGAAAAAACATTGGCCGACATCGCGGATTCGTGTGGCTTCAGCGATGCATCGCATCTAAGCAGGGAATTTAAGAAGTAATTCGGTGTGAGACCAGCGACATACCGAGGCGCTCAGACTACCGAGAGAAATCAGGAACGCTCGCAGCAAACGTTAATTGACTAAAGGAGGGCTTGAGGGTGACATTTGATATTGCAAAAGCACAGAGTTTGACACCGCCGGGGCGACAAATAAGCTCACCCGTTGGGACTGAGTGGCAGCCCATGATGATTGCGGGACAGCGTCATCCTGGCTTCTGGATTATTCCGATTGTCGATGATGAGAGCGGAGCATGGACAAGTTACTGGATGCGGCTTGACGCTGGCGCTCGGTCGTTAGTGCACACGCATACTTCGACGGAACTGCTGCTCATCATGGATGGTATCTATAGCGACCAGGATGGCACAGATATCATTGCTCGCCAAGTCGTGACCTACCCAGCCGGCACATCACACTGGTCTCACTCGCGTGACGGATGCACCGTGCTTGTCGTTACAAACAGTGGATCGAAATTATAGATTGGTTTTTGAAGTTAGCCTGCCAACGTTCGGATGTATCGCCTGGCGGCCTCAAAAGCGAAGTGCAACACCTATCTCGTATGAGGTGTCGCAATGCCCGAAAAAATTTCGTACCAACAACTCCAACCTGAAGAGCGCCTAGTGATCGCGAGCCTGCGGCTGCAGGACGTGAGTATCCGCGCCATGGCCAGGATACTCGGGCGCTCGGCAGCCGCCGTTAGCCGTGAACTGTCGCGAAATAGCTCTGCGGTTGGCTATTCATCCCAGCCGGCTCAAGCGCTGAGCGTCGCACGCCGCAACGCCGGACAGCGGCCCAATAAGCTTTGTCTCCAAAGCGTCTGCTGGCGCATCGTTCTCACTCTCCTTGAGTGGAAATGGTCGCCTCAGCAGATATCGGGCACACTAAAGCGCACGTATCCTACAGACTCCACCCAGCACGTTTCACACGAAACGATCTACACGGCCATCTACGCTCAGCCGCGTGGCGAGCTGCGCCGTCAGCTCATTGCCTGCTTGCGCCACGGTCACAGCACCCGCATGCCCCGCACGCGCGGCACAGACCGGCGCGGGCAGATTCCCGATATGGTCAGTATCCACGTACGGCCGCCTGAAATTGAAGACCGGTTGCTGCCGGGTCACTGGGAAGGTGACTTCATCAAGGGCGCGGGCAACCAATCTTCTGTCGGCGTTCTGGTCGAACGGACCAGCCGCCTGGTGCTACTCGCCAAGATGGAAGACGCTACCGCCGAGTCCGCGTTAGCAGGCTTCTCTGCCAAACTAAATTCGATTGTCGCGCCGCTGCGGCAAAGCTTTACCTACGACCAGGGCAAAGAGATGTCGCGGCATAAGGAGCTTGCCGCCGCCACAGGCGTGAACATCTACTTCTGTGACCCACATAGCCCCTGGCAACGCGGAACCTGCGAGAACACCAACGGATTGCTTCGCCAATATCTGCCCAAAGGCACCGACCTCTCGGTCTACAGTCAGGACGAACTCGATGCCATTGCCGACAGTCTGAACAGTCGGCCCCGAGCAACTCACGCGTTCCATTCGCCATTCGAGGTCTTCGCTGCGACACTTGCCTCAGCCAGCCAAACTCAAGGCTCTAAACACTAGACCCTCCTGTTGCGCTTCGGTTTGAAACCGCCCCTCCTAAAGCTACTGCTGGCCTTCAGTTTGATGCTTGCCAAGAGCAAACTTGGAGCGAGCCGCATCTTCATCCTGAAGAAGCCAGCACGATGTCTTCAAGGGCCTAGCATTCATCGACGGTCACTGCCGGAGCAATGGTCCCATGCAGCCCTATGCCAGCGGTTCGTTGACGTCCGACCTCAAGAATAGCAATACAACAAAAGATTAAAGATACGCCGAGGACGTCTGTCAAACCGATGTGTTCGCCAACTGCCCACCCAATCGCGAGCGAGACAACCGGCGTGACGTAAATGGCGCTGGCAGCAGCAATGGCGCCAAGTTCTTCCAAGAGCAGGTAATACAGAAAGAGCGCGACGCCGGTTCCCAATATTCCTAAGCCAATCACCAAGCCTATAGCTGCGCGCCAGTTCAAGAACAGTTTGGAAATTCCCGTCAAATGCGTCACGCAGAAAAGCAAAATCAAGGCAATACCCATCTGCCACGTCACGGTAGCAAGGGGACGCATGGCAATGCCGGACATGAACTTACGTACGTAGACATACGATAGACCGAACGCAATCGCACCGCTTAACAGCCAAGCAACGCCCTGTACATCAATCGACCCGTGTTCACCCGTGAAAGCCCAAGGCCTTGAGATGAGGACGATACCGACCAAGCCCAGGCCTACCCCAAGGCTCATAAGCTTGTTCATTCGTTCATCCCGTAACAGCGCATGGGAAGCGAGAGCCGTGAACAAAGGGGGCGTGGCTCCCAATACGCCTGCGATGCCCGACGGAAGAACTGAAGTACCTTTCGCCATTGAAAAATAGGTGTATGCAGTGGCAAACGTTGCGAGAATCGTAAAGTGATGCGCGTAACGAATCTGCCTGAAGCTGAGGATTCTCTTGTGCCAAGCAACTCCGAGAACCGGTACGAAAGCGAAAAAAACACTTAACAGCGATATCTGACTAGCGCTAACAATATCGGCAGCCCATTTCATATAGATGAAATTCGAACCCCACAAGATGCCAAGTAGAACGAATGCGACGTATGTTTTTTTCATAGCACGATGTAGGAGCTCATCGGAAAAGGCCTTACGGATTTCGCCACCGCATAAGGCGTGGTCTATTGCTTGATGATATTCGACCTGCCTGCTTTACGGTCGAGACGTTGGAGCGTCTCGCCGTATCAGCCTTAGTCGCTGGAGCTCGGACGGGAAATCTGGTGCGAATTTTTCCTGAAAAGTCTATAGATTCGTTATGCTAATTGAGACTCCGCCCGCCCGGGACGAGCGCGGGATAACGGGTGTGCCAAGATGAAATGCATTGCCGACGACTACGCGGGACTTTGAAATCTTCACAACCCGCTCGATTCGCCGCACTCGTTCTTGGATAGGGTTAAATGCCGTGTGCTTTTAACCGAGCGTCGTACCAGCGTGCAAATTGGTCGAGATATGCCTCGGTGAAATTCGAGAACGGGCCGGGCACGTATGCCGGGTCTTGTGTGCCGTTATGCGCATTTCCCACGAGCGCGGCGTCTTGAGCGGTCGTCGCGACCCAAACTTCAGTCAGTTCCTTGAGGTCATAGTCGACGCCCTCGACGGCATCTTCGTGAACCAACCAAACCGTACGGACCTGAGTCTTGTCAGGCCCAAGCGGGATTGCGTACGAAACTAAAACGTGGTCGCTCATGACGTGGGTCCACGAGTGGTGTCCCCACATGTGTACGTCGCCCAGGTCGCGCCGCGTCAGCTCACCCAGCAACTTCTTGGAGGCGACCTTTGTGCTTAACGTCTGCGATTCCCCGGCTCCAGCAATCACCAGTCGCTGCGTACGAAAGTTCGTTTCGACGTTTTCATCCAGAGACTCAAACGCGGTGCAGACGAAGCCTTCACTTTCCCAGTTCGCTTGGCTAGCTGCGTTTCGCTGTTGATACTCTTCGAACGCGAGCAACGACTCTTCGCTCTGCCCATCCGGACAGAAGCCGAAATCTTCCGGCAGGAATGAATTAACCAGTTCGGGATGGGTGCCGGCGCAGTGATAGCATTCGCGATTGTTTTCCATGACCAGCTTCCAATTGCCATTCTCGACAATCGTCATCTCGTGCGCGACCTTTGTGCGCGTCAAATCATAGGGCGCGAATCGAGGCGCCATCACGGATTCCAGTTTCGAGAAGTCCTCCGGCGCATTTTCAGCGAGGCAGATAAAAATATGCGCTCCAACGACTTTTACATGCACTGGGATAAGGCTGTGGCAGCTCGGGTCGAAATCCTTCCCCATATGCGTCGTATGGCGGAGGGTACCGTCAAGCCCATAGGTCCACTGGTGATAGGGGCAGACGAGCATCCCGACGCTTGCTTTCCCTTCGTTCTTCATAATGCGTGAGCCGCGATGGCGGCAAACATTTCGGTAGGCCCGAACGTTCTCATCCTCGTCTCGGACAATCATGACCGAGGCTTTCCCAATGTCGAGTGTAAAGACGTCGCCAGGCTCTGGCACGTCGGCCGTTACAGCGACGAGAAGCCAGAGGTCATTGAAAAACACTTCGAGGTCGGTCTCGAAAATGTCCTGGCGCCCAAAGAGTTCCCCCGGTAATCCGTGACCAGGTTTGCGGCTATCGAGCAGCTCGCGATGCGATTTCAGATATATCTCAGACATTGTGGAGTTCCCTTCGAGTAATCGCGCGACGCTTGCGAAGCGCGGCCTATTTCGATGAGTATTGAGGGACGAAATCTGAACGTCAACGCGCTATTTTTGCCACTACCCATTACTTTAAATTATGCTTGGCGCAAGGCTCGTGAGTTGCAGCACCTGAGGCCCACGGCCGGCGTGGGCAGCCGAGGAAATGCTCGGCCGGTACTCGACGTCCCGGTTTTTGGAACCCGCAGAGCTTGCGAGAATGAATGACACAGGGAACTGTAGTTTTTGAGAAACGAGCACAGCGACTAGCTATCAAGCTGCGTCAAAGAGCCGATATGCTTGGTGTTTTGCGAGTAGCACCCACTGTTCACCGTTTTTCATCAACCTTGACTGGCACCACACGACAATGGGAAAAGGGACGAAAGGGTTTAGGCGGATAGTTCCGTCGATGACCGCGCTGGTTGAGTTCGAAGCCGTCGCACGGTTGAGCAGCTTTACAAGCGCTTCGAAAGAACTTGGTGTCACGCAAGCGGCTGTGAGCAGGCAAGTTCGGTTGTTGGAGGAAACGCTAAAAACGCGACTCTTTCATCGACTACATCGCTCGATTGCGCTGACGACTGACGGTGAGGCACTGTATCTGGTCGTGGCAGAAAGCATGCAGAAGATAGCGGGCGTTTTCG
>NZ_CAXUSB020000015.1:0-19294 GCF_964253815.1 Caballeronia sp. LjRoot34 | reverse complement strand
GTTGCTTATTGCGTCGATCGCCGCGTCGTCGACATGCCGGTGAAGCACGAGACGCAGTGCAAATGGACCACTCGCGCGAATTGCTATGCCATCAATTGCAAGCCGCCGCATGTGATCTCCCGCTTTACCGTTCGGTACGGTCAGACGAAGAATATTGGTTTGCGGCGGGTACCGGTCAGCCTCCACTACCGCGCTATTCCGTAGGCGCTCCCAAAGCAGCATGGTGCGTCGATGATCCTCGGCAAGCTTCGCGGGCATCGTCCGTAACGCGACCAGACCGGCGGCGGCCATGATTCCCGCTTGCCTCAGCCCGCCGCCAATCGTCCGGCGCAGAGTCCTTGCCCGTTCGATAAATTCACGCGAGCCCAGCAATACAGAACCCATCGGAGCACTCAATCCTTTCGACAGGCAGAACGTGACGCTATCTCCATGCAGGGCAATCTCGTGGGCATCGACGCCCAGCGCGAGCGCCGCGTTGAACAGACGTGCGCCATCCACATGGACAGCAGCGCCTCGCTCACGTGCAATGCCTGCTACCCGGGACATATAGTCGAGCCCTTGCACGCACCCGCCCGCGGCGTTGTGGCTCGTCTCGATGGCGACCATTGCCGTCGGTTCGCCGTAGCGCGAATAGCCGCCGCGGACGTTATCGCTCAGAAGGTCCAGGTCCATCTCCCCACGATGCGAAGCAATCGTGCGGCAGAACAGGCCCGCAAGCCGCGAGACGCCGCCTCCTTCCGAGTTGGCAATGTGCGCGTGCTGGTCGAGGACGGCTTCACCGCCGCGGCTCGCGTGAACAAGCGTCGCCAGCACATTGCCCATCGTGCCGCTGCATACGAAGAGCGCGGCCTCTTTACCCAACAGCACCGCCGCTTCCTGTTCCAGCGCCTGGACGGTTGCGTCGCCTTCCAGCGTGTCGTCGCCGAGCGACGCTTCGCGCATCGCGTCCCACATGGCGTCCGTGGGGCGCGTCACGGTATCGCTGCGCAGATCGATCATGCCGGTCATGCAAGCCCCCTCGGCGCGCTCGTCGCGTGCTGCGGCGAACTTGGCTCCGGCTCAGGCTCGCTCGCCGGCTGCTCATAAGCCACGTGCGCCAGCTTCATCACCAGTTTGACGGCCACCGTGTTGCTGTAGACGTTGATCGCCGTGCGGCCCATGTCGAGAAACGCGTCGACGCCCGCAATGATCGCCAGTGCCTCGACTGGAACGCCGATGGTAGTCAGCACCATCGCGACCGCCACCAGGCCGCCTGAGGGCACGTTTGCGCTGCCCTTGCTGGCAAGCGTGGTGACAATCACAATCGACAGCAGCGTGTGCCAGTCCAGCGGAATACGATATGCGTCCGCCAGGAAACCCACCGCGAGCGCAAAGTACATGATCGAGCCATCGCGATTGAACGCATAGCCGAGCGGCAGCACCACGGATGCCACGGCTTTCGGCACGCCCATCTTGACCAGCTTCTCCATATGCAGCGGCAGGCTCGCTTCCGACGAGCGCGTGGCGAACGCCAGCAGCACGGGCTCGCTGATCTGCCGCGTCACCTGCCACGGCTTTTCACCGATCGCCTTCAGGACGATCATGAAGATCACGACAAGCAGCGCAAGGCCCAGATACATCACCCCGACCAGATTCACGAGCGACAGCAGCGTTCCGATCCCCTGGGTCGCGAAGAGCCACGAGATGATCGCGAAGATCGCGATGGGCGAGAGTGAAATAATCCAGTCCGTCACTTTGAATATCGCAGCCATCAACGCGTCCAGCACGTCGATCAGCGGCTTCGCGCGACTACCGACTGAGGCCAGCGCAAGCCCGAGAAGCACCGCGAAAAACAGCACCGGAAGAAGATTGCTGCCCGACATGGCCGACACGATGTTGCTCGGAATCATGTCGAGGAAGAACTTGGTCCAGTCGACGCTTGCAGCAACGACCTTGCCGGGCTTGGCGGCATCGGCCAAGTTCGCACCCAGGCCCGGATGGAACAGCGCATTGAGCCCGAGACCGATGAAAATGGAGATCACCGTCGCGACGAAGAAGTAGATGAGGCTGATCGCCGATAGCGAAAGCGGTTTCACGCCAATCTCGTCACTCAGTCGGATGCACATGCCGACGATCTGCACTCGGATTTCCCCGAGTGCTCGGACGTTCGTTGGAGCAATTGGACTATTGACGCAACGACAAGCCAAACCCGAAGGTTAGCGATGGGCCCGCATGTAGGCCTCGATTGCCGTCACTGCGGCGCGGACGTGTGCCTGTTTGCGCAGATCGCGGTGATAAACCAGATAAAACGGCTGAGTGGGTCCCGCGATATCAGTTTCAACGCGAATCAGGTCGATGTTGCGCGGAT
This sequence comes from Caballeronia sp. LjRoot34, assembly GCF_964253815.1. Taxonomy (NCBI): domain Bacteria; kingdom Pseudomonadati; phylum Pseudomonadota; class Betaproteobacteria; order Burkholderiales; family Burkholderiaceae; genus Caballeronia; species Caballeronia sp. LjRoot34. Next base: position 16,947 of record NZ_CAXUSB020000015.1, on the reverse strand, counting down.
CTTTCTCAAGGAATGCCGCAAGGCCTGCCCCTTGGCGAACCGCCTCTACGATTGCGTCTATGGAGCTTGAACGGAAGGCGAACCTCGTCGCCCCAAGAGTGCGCATCCATTGCTCATGTGGCAGACCCTTCCAGCGTTCGTCGAGTCCGACAAACGGATGCGCCGACGCCTCGCCCTTACCAAGCCGCCGTGTGGGTAGATGGCGCCGGACATAATCTGCGGACGCGAACAAGGCGAACCGAAAACTGGCAAGATGTTTTTCCACGAGCACATTCGAAGTGGAGCGTGTGAGACGAACGGCGATGTCTGCCTCACGCGCGGCGACATCCGCCATCCTGCTCTCTCCCATCAGCTCAAGGTCGACAAAGGGGTATGCCTCGCGGAACGCGAGCAGCGAGCGCGTTAGCGTTAGGGCCATTCCATCTGGCACGCTGACCCGCAGCGTCCCTGCCGGCACGGTTTGATCTCGACGCAGGACATCGAGACCGTGCGCCAGCCCTTCGGCCAGCCTCACAATCCGCAGCGCCTCCGGCTTCAATTCAGTGCCCGACTGGCTGCGGTACACCAACTGGCATCCCATCGCGGCTTCCAGCGCATCTAGCCGGCGCGCGGTCGTGGATGTCGAGAGGCCTAGTGCCTTGCCTGCGGCAAGCAAGCTCCCAGCTCGGTGCACGGCCAGAAGAATGCGCAGATCGTCCCAGGAAAGTGTTTCCATATATGGAAACCATTTTACCGTAATATTCCGTATACAGGAACATACGGGATGCGCAAACTTGACCCATGAAAATCATCCTGATTGGCGCGGGGCGGATCGGCAGCGCCGTGGCCTTCTGTCTCGGTAAAGCCGGCCATGACGTCACCGTTGTTGCGCGAGGTGCGCGCTTCGACACGCTGAATCGCGATGGCGCAATCATCACCGTCGACGGGCAAAGTGTGCCGGTCAAGGTTGTGTCGAAGCTTGATCTGGCCACGTCCATCGATCTGACGATAGTCACCGTGCCCGAACACCAGGTCGGACCGCTGCTACCAGCGTTAGCGGCAAGCCGCGCGAACACGATCCTGCTGATGTTCAATACGTTCCAAGGCACCGAACCCTATCGAACCATCGTCGGCGCTGAACGTTTTGCTTTTGGGTTTCCGAACATGTCGGCGTATCTGGTGGACCAGCGGTTACGCTTTCGCGTGGATGGCCCCGGCATGGTGACGACAATGTCGAGCCCAATTCTGGCGAAACTCTTCGAGGAAGCGGCTATGCCGAGCGAGGTGGAAGACGACATGGATGCATTTCTCCGCAGTCACGTCGCGCTCGTGGTGCCACTCTTTCTCGCCGCGCTGCTCACATGGCGGCGGCCGACCCAGCTCACATGGTGGGAGGCAACACAACTCGATGCTGCATGGACGGAAGGTTTTGACTTGGTCCGTAGTCTGGGTCACACGCCAAAGCCTCGTCTTCTCGCGACCCTGTTACGCATGCCATCATTCGCACGCGCGGGTCTGCTGTGGCTTCTGAGTCGGTCGCGGCCCGTCAAGGATCTCGGTGAGTTCGGCCCAACGGAGACGCGCGCGCTGATCGATGGGATGGCGACAGCGGCGCCTGGCAAAACGCCGCACTTGCTGGCGCTTCGGCCTTAGCCTGCGAAGGGCCGGTGTCGATTCGTAAGAAGCCTTTGACGAAAGGACATCGTAACAGGCGCTTCAGGGTCGACTTGAGCCGGTCGCTGTCGGACCGGGTCCGGCCACCTACAGTCGGTGGCCTAGACATCAGCGCGGACATTCCAGCGTCGGCTCGACAACCGACTATCGCCGACCGCATCGGGCCGCACAAGGCCTTGCGTCGCGACTTTCGATTTGACTTCACAATGGCCTTTGCTATAACCAATTAGTCTTCTATGAAGCGTAAAGAATAGAGCGAGCCTTTCAAGGCGTCCGGCTCACCTCGCTCGGCATTCATCAAAGATGCACAACCTCTTGGATATCCGAAATCTGCACAAGTTGGGTGACGTGTGTCAAAAGCACCGCGGCACGCTCTATGCCTTTGGAGGTACCGCGACTCGCTTGGCTATCGCTTTGCGTGAACGGAAAATTAGTCAAGAGCAGGTAAGACAATCACAGACGGATGAAAGGCCCATTGATCTCTTCGATGTGGCTCCATTCACAGGTGATATCGACTTGTCTCATGACGGCAAGCCCGATGCGACTCCCGCGATCTGTGCCTCAATCCTCGAAAGCGTTCCTGCCGCAGAAGCGTTTCGCTGGCAAGTAGCATCCGTTGACGAGCGAGGAGAGGAACTCGCCGCGCGAAAGTGCAACAACATTATTCCAGCGAGACTGATGTCTCTCTCGTCCGTAGCGAACAGTGATTTCTTGACCCTTGGGATGGTCTTCCGGATGTCAACGCTGACGAGTACCGGTACATCCGCAACGGCTTCTACGCGGACTCTCCCTTCTATCGAAGCGGCCGAGACCTCGAAATCTTCTCGGCCCTACTTTTCATCCAGGCTCTTTTCGAGGCACGCGTGGATGTTCGGGGGAAGCCGCAACCAGGATACGGGGACCTCAAAAAAGTCGTTGACCAGGCTGCTCATGGCCTGGAATTCACCGATGCGTTAAGGAGCAGCGACTATTTGAGAACACGCCGGCAATACCTCTTGAATAATGCGGTGGCGGCACCCAACCTTGACGCGTGGTCCTTCTGCCTCGAGGACTTCCACCCCGCCGATGTACTCAAAGCTGCGGCGCAAGCAGTTCCAGTTCTTGCAACATGGCAGGCGAGTGTCGACTCCGTCTTGGCGGGGTCGTCCGTCAAGGTGACAGCGACAGTCGGGGCGGGCAGGCTGCAGGTTGAAGGCAACACAGGCCCTTGAATGACAGGCGACCAGTCACTCGCCATCACCCGCAGGATCGCTAACAATCGACGAATCGTTGGTGGCCACATCCGGACTATTACCTCTCGATCCGCAAAACTGTGGCGAAGACGATGCGCCTCAATTACCGCGTTGCGCACAAAATGCTGGCGCCCGGGCAAACCAACCGCAAGGTCCGTCGAGTGGTGGAGGATCTTTAGGCTGAGGTCGAAGCGATGATGAAAGTCGTCAACGATGGGGCAAAAAGCTCGTGCCGGGCTTACCGCAGACGGTTGCTAGCATGTAAGGCAGTTATACGCTCCGACCCGATACACACCTTCCGGCGAAACAATCAGGAGTAGGAGCTCGCCGGGTTCAACGGTCGCGCCTGATGAGTGCTCAAAAATGGTGTTGTAGAGCACTCCCATTCCTTTCACATTGGAGGGAGTCGTGGCCTGCCGTTCGGCAGGTTGTACGCCCACAAACGTCCGGCTCAAGACGCGTCCGCGCGGGCTGCGCTTGGACGCTAGCAAGTCAGCGAATTCGCGCTCGCTGTAAGAGTCTTTCGTTTCGCTGGCCAACTCCGCGTACGCCTTATCCCACTTTCCGTCATCTACGTAAGACAGCCAGTGCATCGCAAAGCTGTTCGGGCTTTCCGATGGTTTTCGCCAAGTGGTCTGACTCGATGACGGCGTTGCTTTTTCGCGGGCCGTATTGGAAGGACCGGCGAGGAGTTTATCCTTCAGGCTGCGAAATATCTCAAGACGACACTCCTGAGCGTCGTGTAACGCCTTGGAAAGATCAGCCTGCAAGAGCCCGTTGTAGTCTGAACGCGAATACTTCACTCCGCCGCTGAAGCCTAAATCGCCGACAAGTTTCAGCAGGCGGGCTAGCTGGGCTTGGCCGTTTGCATCCAGTGCGATATTTTGTTGACTCCCTGTTTCAGGGAGCCGGTTACACATATCGTTCGCAAACTCGCTGATTGCATGCAACGCGCTTTGCTGCGCATCGGGCGTACGGTCGTCGGAGGCCTTGGCACTTGCGAGGGAAACGACAAGAGTTAGACAAGCGCAACAGATAATCCGGCCAATTGACATCGGTATTCTCCTTTTGAACATTTGGGGTTCCAGCATTATCACCACGGCATAAAGGTGACCTGACGGCCCTCGCGTTTTATTCTCTCTTTGGGGCGTTCAGCTCTTCCTGGGTTTCGTCCTCGACGACCATTGTGCGAATCGTCGTCCGTCGATACCAGGGATCCGGCTCGTAGCGCTTACGCTCGACAAAATCATCGTACCCGTAGAGTTCGATAGTTTCTTGTTCGGTATTCACGCGAATGCCGCCTTTGGCATGCAGACCCCATTTCGTGAAATACGTGGTGTCCGGAATTGAAGGAAACACACCGAGTTCCTTAAGCCGCGCTCTCAAGGTTCTACGCGTGAAGCAGCACTGCACCCCGCCTGCGCATCCGGTTACGATGGCGAGCTTGAAGTCGCTAAAATCCTTGACCTCCTGTTTCTTCAGATCCGCGATTAACTGTGGCAGCACTTCGGTGCTCCGCCGCGAGTCAAAGTGAGCGAGGAACGAGATGCCCTGTGTGCTCACCCCTGCGAAGCCGGTGCACGTCCAGATGTTGTGCGTCAGAAGTTCGTTTGTGTCCTTGCCACTAAAACCAATCGCATATTCTCGCTGCCTGACCTTGACTACCATTTCCATCCTTGCGCGTGAAAGAGTTCCTAACGCGTCTAACGGCCATTCGCTCGAAAACTTTACGTCATACGGACATATATCCGAAAGGAATAGAAAGTGTTTATTCTGCAAAAAGGAGAGTGACTCTGCGCCGGTGCGAAGCTCTGAACGACCACTCCCGGCAGCTTCGACCGTCCCTATAGTGGGTCGACTCCGGCAGCTCCTCTTCGAATCTGTTGGGGCTGTGAGCCCGCTCATGCCTTGCCTGTCCTCTCCATGTGGGGCGAACGATCGCCAACTGTTGATGACATTCTCTTGCGAAACCCGCTGAACGGCAAAAGTGGGGATCTGAATGGGCCTTTTTCACGCACTCGGGCACTGACAGTCAGACCGCGTGCCTCGGAATTGAAAAGTTCTGTCCGTCGTGCCGCTGAAGGTGACAATTGCTGACATGGCGCGCTAACTGATCGCGCAACACCAACAGGCACGCCCAAGCCTGCCGCGGCGGCTTCTTCGTTAGGGAACGCCGGTCAGGTCGATCTCTGGCGGATCATCCGGCGACGGAAACTCAGCGGTAAACTGCGCCTTGAGTTCCGGTATCAGTTGCAGGTTGTGGCGAGCCGCCTTGAAGTTCTCGCGGCAATTGTTAATCTCTTTAATGAAGTGAACCGCTGCCGCATCCAGTTGCTGTTGTCGGTCGCTTACCGAGTGACCTGCGCCAATCTCCTTCCGCACTTCAACAGCGATCTCGATGGCGCGTAGCCCATGGAATGCGACGCGCTGTGTTTCCAACGCCCAGGTCTCATGCTCGTCGGACCACTCCCAAGCGCGGTGGATAAAGCCGCTTGTTTCAGCGAAACCCTGAGAAAGGGCCTTAACCTTCGAGGTGAAAGGGATTGGCAGCTCTTCCCATTTCGGCTCGGGATGGAAGGCGAACGTGAACGGCTTATTCAAATTTTGAAACGCATTGTCGTCGCGCTGATAAAACAAATCCAACTGCTCGTCAATGTCGTCGATGTACGTGTCGCACCGTTTAGCGAAGGCTTCGAGCTGCTGTGCGATCTCAAGATAGACATGACCGACGCGACGCTGCTCCCTTTTGTCTTCACGCTTACGATCCCCAACCTTTAATCGCCAGTTCGAGACGACGTTCACCAAGGCGCTGATGACCGCGCTCGATGCCACGATTCCGAACCAGCTTGCCTGCGACGCTTCAACGGCCATTCCCATCCCCATAAGTTTGCGGCGAGCTTATCATGCGGGAAAGAGTGCTTAACGGGAGCGAGGCGGTAACGCTGCAGTGCGGGCGCCACCACCCGAAGACTCTGGAGGTCGCCATGCGAGTCTGCAACCGGTGTCAACATGCTGACCCCGCTGAATGTGGCCGAGTCGCAGATGGACGACGGTGGGTTATATTTCACGTACCCGGTCTGTCATCACCGCAAGCCGGCCTGGCTGATGCGGATTGCAGCGCTGACCTCGAACTTCCGGGCTCGGCCAGTTTCGGTCATTCGATCTGTGAACGTGAATCGTGGACAAACCGCCAGGCGCGTGGTGCGGTGGATGCTATCGTCAGGCACGCGCCGATTGACGAGGCAGTTTTGAATTGACGGATATGCGTCAAGATGGCTTGTAGACGTCCGGTCGCAAAACCTCCATGAAACGCCATGCGTTCCCGAGTTCGGTGAAGCCGAACTGCGCATAGAGCGAATGCGCGTCCGATGTCAGCAGCAGAAGACGGCGAAGGCCCGAAAGATCCGGGTGTTGCATCACTTCGTGCATCAGCCATTTCGACAAACCTTTGCCCCGGTGCGCCTCCAGAATGAACACATCGGCGACGAGTGCAAACGTTGCCCTGTCGGTAACGACGCGAGCCAAGCCGACCTGCGCCGCCGCATGATAGACGCCGAAGCACAGCGAATTAGCGATCGAATTTTCGACGACCGATCGAGGTATACCAGCGGCCCAATACGAATCTTCCGACAGAAACCTGAAAATCATTTCGCGGTCGAGGCGCGCTGTATCAGTCGAAATTTCGTACCCAGCGATAGTAATGGTCACGGTGCCGTTCTCGTGGAGTTGGTGATGGGCGACTTCGTCAGCTAACTATCAAGCCGTATCGACAGGTGCGCCATCGCCTGTTAGTGGCGCCTCCACCGTGAGTCAACCTGACTCCAGGCTCAATAGGTCTATCGAGCATTCTGAAGGCGAGGCACTTCGTTTGACATGTACAGTGCTTTTGTTTTTACCAACACAGTCGCATTCACTCACGTGATACAGGAGGGCCGGCATTGAAGATGGAGCGCATCCACGCACCGGAAGCGTGGCCATTGGCGAACCGGTACACCCCTCACCGAGTGTTGAATAGCCGCTTCCCCGGAGCGCGATCGACTGCTACACAGGGTCGACTTCTGCCAATCGTCGGTAGTCGGCGACCGGCCCCTACAAATCGCTACCAGTTGAGTCTCAGTCTGGCCTCTGTTGCGCGATGCCGATCATCGTCGCTAGCGTGCAGGTAAGGGCTGGTGGTCGAAATCGATTCATGCCCCAAATTGTCCCGTACGTATCGTAGATCGACTTGCCCATCCATCATGCGAGAGCCCGTCGTATGCCGCTGCCAATGGGCAGATGCCTGGCGCAGCCGTTCTGCTGCCCGCTCGCGCGCTGCGCCCGTCGACTGCAAGTGCGCGATCGCATTGTCGAACGCTTGTTTAATGATCAGGTGTACCGCACCGCGTGTCATGGTCCGGTGTGCGCCACCGATCGGCAGCAGCGGTGTCGTTTCGCCGCCATAGGGTTCCTACCTTTAGTCGGTTCAATCGCACTTCCGTCGATGGATGACGAGTAGGAGGGCCGTGGCGAACAGTAGTTCAAACAACTTGAGTTCGTGATCGGCGTTGACCGCGCGAAATCCGACATGCTGAGGCAGAGACATGCTCGTCCTGGCTGACGCCTTCGGACAGCTCTTCCAGCAGAGCCGCGTATCCGGTCGTGACGGCTCTACCGTGTCTGAGCAAAATCCGTCCCACGCGAACGGTGAGATGCAGTCCCTGGAAACTCACAGGCGCGACATTAATGGCAAAATGCGCTGTATGGACGAACAGTGCTTCTCGTCGTATTGCGACGCACTGAGTTTTCTCTTTAGATTCGACGCGGCGAGGTCAAAATGGACCTCATTTCCGTGAGGGCCGATTTTTCAGCGAACAAGGCAGAGGTGCAAGATGGACACGACTAGCGTTTCCGAAATCGTCCTCGCAACCGGTGGGACCGCAATTGAGTTTCCGATTTTCGTTGGTGGTCGAGAGGTTCGTTGTTTGCTAACGCGAGATGCACTCGAACAGTTCTTTTGGCTTCCACCGGATGCCAACGAAACTCGTTTGCTCAAGGCATTTGCAGACGGGCGCAACCGCATTTTTGCGTTGGCAGTGCGCAAGGCAATGCGAGCCAAGACTGATTCTTTGAAACTGACGGCCAGTGACTTCGAGCGATAGTCGCCCCTCTGTTACTGACAATGTTGCCGGTAATTTTATCGTGAACGACTACTTCAAGGCGCAATGGTCCCTTTAGAACGCGAAGAGCCGAAGGCAGAACGTCGGCGCCCACCGGAAGCTCAGGCACTCGAACGAGTAGCCGGAGCAGCGCGTGAGGTGCAGGCGGTGTCCGCCGCATTAGAGCGCCGCTATTCCGAGCACGATGCTCAGCAGCCATCGCTCCTTGAGTTAGCCCGTTTTTCGGCTGCGATGCAGGAGCTCAAAGACGCGCGAGAAGCGTTCGACCTACTTGTAGCCAGCGACCGCCGTCCTCGATAGCAGCGTAGCTGGGCTATGCCCAGACGCTTTCCAAACCCTGTAATTACCCCGTCTGCCAGCGATGAGACATGCGCCGTGTGCGCACGCATGGTGCCTGCAGCACAGCGAGACAAGGGCAACCTCGTGCCCAAGCCTCGCGGCGGGACGACGACGACCGTTCTCCATCGGAAATGTCGTCGATCCCTTCATGCGCTCTGCAGCGATGCAGAGTCGGCGATCAGCATGCGAAAAACGGGGAGCCTACCGAACGTCCGACCGCTAATGTTAATTGCCGCGTCATTTCTAATCAGAGCGACACGATTTGTTGCAGTAGTTCCAAGGCTTTCATTTCGTCTAGGCGACCAGTGCGTGCTTTACCCGCGAGTGTCTTTATCAGCGCCTCCGCTATCGGTGCAATGCCTAGCAAATCGTCCAAGCTTGTTGCCGAAGGTAGATGGTGCGGTTCCATGATGACCTGCGTGACGGAGGCTGGCGCCAACTGCTGACGAGCGGCAGGGAACGAAACGTCGTTGTGGGCGGGTTTCTGAATTGACGGATCGTCCGCGGACGGGACCGCTTGATCTTGTTGCGCCGTGACCAAGTTCGTCTCAGCGGCAAGGTCTGTTGGACCGCCTGCGCCATCCGCATCAGGTGGTAGGGCGAGTCGACCCTCTGCAGATTTTGTCTTCGTTACCGTAGGCTTCTTCGCGGCTGGTGCTTTTGACTCAATCGCGGGCGGCGTCTTTTGTTGAGCGGATGAATGGGAAGGGGACGGATTGGCAAGCAAATCCGACACCGACTCAGGGATGTCCGTTATCGTGCGCGGAATGTCCAGCCAGCCAGTCGGCAAACCAAGGCGTTCGGTGAACCGGTTTGCTTCGGCATCGTCTATACGTTTCTGTCCATAGTAACGATTGGCCATGTTGGAGGCGCTGATATCCATTACTGCGCCGAGCCGCACCTTCGATCCTTTGCGAGTCGTCAGCACGTGCAGATTGGCGCGACGGATTTTTTCCAAAGCTGCGACGTCGTTCAAAGGCAAGGCTTGCTGAGCCCCCGATTTCGAGGACGGTTTGACTTTCGCAGTTGCCGATTGCAGCGGGTTTGCCGTGGCAGGCTTCGCCGCAGTAGGACTGCTCTTCGCGACTGCCCTTGGCGACGTGACATTTGTCTTCTTTGGCATCTCTGGTTCTCTGGGCAAACTATCGGTGAGGGTAGGGCGGTGATTCACCTGTGTGGCAGGCGCTGGCTTCAATACGTGCTCGTACGCAAGTTCCGGTTCAGCGTTCGCGTGAATAAAGTCAAGTGGTGACTTTAGGCGAGCAATCATCTCAGGCGAGAGGACAGGATTGGGCTGATCGAAGAATCCATCCTGTAGCCCAAGCGTTGTTTCGATGTGGAAGGCCGTCTCGGGCGTGAATCTTTCGCCGTTTAGCAGCTCAGCCACGCGTGTTAAGTTGGAATCGAGCCCCAGTGCTACGTTCTCCGCACCCACTGCATCTACCAACAACTTAAACGAACGAGTTTTGAAAATGGATGCCGTCTGGGCCGGGTCTCGCGCAGATGGAGCTTTTACGTACGGCTTGTTTGGTCGGTGGGATGTCGTGTTTGAAGGTTGGCGCGATTGGCGCTGCCCTTTGTCTCGAGGTCCCGAGTATCGCCCGTGTGTTTGACTCATAAAGTAGGGCTCCTTCGCGAAATCACTATCAGTGTTGGCATTATAGGCGAGGGTGTCTGACATCGGACTTGCCGTACATGAAATGAGCCATTCTCGCAATCATGACCCTGACGGTCCTGCTCTCGGCTACCTCTATGTCAGGATCGAGGGGCGGCATGGAATCAGCGAATTCGCAGATGCCGAATTTTGCCGATGCGCGTGGAGTGTTTCAGGATGAGATCGGTGATGTACTCGGGAAGGGGAGCGCGCGGATGATTCGCGGGCACGTCTTCGACCACCTGTGACGGAACACAGGCGATGTGATCGCAGGGCGCGCTCGCCTGGATGTGCTCGACGCGGACTTGATATTCATGATGGGTCAGTCTCAGGGATAGCCGTTGTCACGCCCAATTTTGTCAGCGCAAACCGTTTTCCTGTTCTTTTACGGTTTCGCTCCGGCTTACGTTTTCGGTGCGCGATGCCGATCATCGTCGTCCGCGTGCAGGTATTGGCTCGCGGTCGAGATCGAGTCATGTCCCATGACGTTCCGTACGTATCGTAGATCGACCTGGCCATCCATCATGCGAGAGCCTTTCGCGTGTCGCAACCAATGGGCCGACGCTTGGCGCATCCCTCCTGCTGCGCGTCATTGGCCGGCGGGTGTCACCGATTGGCAACAGCAGCGGTGTCGTTTCACCGGCATAGGGCAGCGTAGCAAGACCATGGCGCCGACGATGGCGGGGCAGCGCCCATTACCGTCGTTGCCAGCAGCAAGCGCTCCTTGTCGCCTTCGCTGGTGATCGCCAGCCACCAGCGGACCTGGCCTCGATCGCGTCGTCTAAAAAGGCCGCTCAACTGCTGGGACAAGTCGGTGATCTGCGTCATTAGGCCGGTGTTTTAAAAGACGGCGTAGGCGAGCTGCGCACAGCGAACGAAGGTTACACTGATGAAGCGTTGCAGGCCCGTGAATAGCGAGACCGACTGGCGCTGTCATTGGCGAATTTCAATGCGAAGAAACCGACGCAAAAGCCATCCACTGGCGCAAACGCGCGCGGAGGGCCGGGGCCAAATCGTTAAGCAAGCGAAGACGTGATCTAACCGGCGTGTGCTTGATGCGGCGGTACCCTGTCCGTCTAACAGTCACAGACTTACTTGTGCCAACGTTCGAGCGGTAGTCATCCTGCTACCAGTGGAGTTTCAGTCCGGCCTCTGTCGCGCGATGCCGATCGTCTTCGTCCGCATGCAGGTACTGGCTGGTGGTCGAGATCGATTCATGCCCCAGGTTGTCCCGCACGTATCGCAGGTCAACTTGCCCATCCATCATGCGAGAGCCCGTCGTGTGCCGCAGCCAATGAGCCGACGCCTGGCGCAATCGTTCGGTCGCGCGCTCATGCGCTTCCCCCGTCGACTCCAAATGTCCGATCGCGTTTTCGAACGTCTGTTTGATGATCAGGTGCACAGCACCGCGAGTCAGCGTCCTGTGTATGCCACCGATCGGCAACAGCAGCGGCGTCGGTTCACCCCCATAGGGCAAAGCCACGAGACCGTAGTGTCGGCGATAGCGGGCCAGCTCCGCCATCAGTTCGGTCGTTGCCGGCAGCAAGCGCTCCTTGTCACCCTTGCCGGTGATCGCCAGCCACCAGCGGTCCTGGCCGTCGCGATCGCGCCGTCTAAAAAAGCCGCCCATCGGATTGCTCACGACTTCCGAGATGCGCAGACCCATCAGATACAAGAGCGAGATCAGCCAGCGCACGCGGGCGTAGTGCTCCTGCTCGCGTGCCGTGTCACGCGGCATCGCGTCGATCGAGGTTTTGACCGCCTGCCAGAGATCGTCCTCGAGAAAGCGCGTCACCCGCGGCTTGGCCTTGCGCGCTCGCTGACGCGACAAGGACAGCGGATTGCCGGCCAAGTAGCCTGCATTGACCAGCCAGGCGAACAGCGTATTCAGAATCACAAACGCTTGCCGTTCGCTCGCGGGAGAGAGCGGACCCGCGAACGGTCTCCAGGAGGGGTCTGCGCGGGCGACTTTGCGACCGGGCATGACCCAACGTTGCGCTGGTTGCGGGTCCGCCACGAATCGCCGGTAGACAAGAAGGTCTTCGTGCGTGAGCGAGGAGAGCGGCTTGCGCAGTTCGGTGGTCGACCACAGCAGCAGCCGTTCGGACTCCTTGCGGTAGGTGTCGAAGGTTGTCTTCGTGTCGACGAATCGCGCGAGCCAAGCCCGGATGGCGTCGACGTCGTTTTGCGCGGCAATTTGAGGACGATTGCCGAGCGCGCGGTTCGTGCCGAGGCTACCGTCGAGCTCGGACGGCAGAGATAACTGTTCGAGCGGTTTAAGCGGCGCAAGTGGCTGAAGGGCACCGCCGGACACGCGGAGGGGCTCGGGAAGCGGCATGGGGGAGGTGGACCGTTGGTTAAAGTAATTTTGTTCCCGTCAGGTAGTGGCAGGTTGGCGGCAATGTCAATCGTTGGGAACAAAATTGCTTTAAAAAGTTTTAACCAAAATTGTTCCTTCGGCTGACACTTTAAGCAATTTTGTAGGGTTGCTGGCGTCCCGGATCATCGTTGCCCGGTTCGTGCCCGTCAATGTCCCGCGTTGCCGGTCGTCGGTTGAGCCCAACACCGGCTGCCAAGTGCATCAGCACGACGATTTCGGTCCAGGGGCTGGGAACAAAATTACTTTAAGAAAAGGTACAAATTTGCTTTAACCAACGAGGGGCGTGGCCGATTTACACAATGCGTCATTGTACTTGACATTATCGTCATAATGTCTAAATTAGAGCTTCTCGTTCAAGATAAGCAACGTTATACGTTATATTATCAACACATCAATCGCCTGGAACTACTCGCCATGGATTCTTCGCCCGCCCTGGAGGCGCAACTGCAGGCGGAAATCGACCAGCTGCGCGCGCAGTTTCCGCGCACCCAGGACCTGTATCGCGAGGTCTGCGTGCTGCTGTTTTTCCGGCACGGCATTACGCCGACCGCCAACCGGCTCTATCAACTGGTGAAGAAGGGCAGCATGAACGCGCCGGCCGAGGCGCTGGCGCGCTTCTGGGCCACCCTCCGTGAAAAAAGCCGGGTGCGCATCGAGCATCCCGACCTGCCGGTGGAGCTGCAGTCCGCGACCGGGGAACTGGCGGCCGCGCTCTGGATGAGGGCGGTCGATATGGCGCAAGACCAACTGGCCACCGCGCAGCTCGAGGCACAACGATCGGTCGCGGACGCGCAGGCTCAGCAGACTCGGGCCGAGGCCGAGCGCGACCAGCTGCGTCAGGAGCTGACGGGCAGTGCAGCCGCGTTGGAGGGCGCGCAGAATCGCATCACAGAACTGGACCAGGCGCTGGTCGTCTCGGTTGCAGCAGCATCGACACTGCAGGACCAGCTAGGCCTTGCGCAACAGGGCGAGCAGCAACTACTGCAGGCGCTTGAGACCGCCCGGCGGGATTTCGCCTCGGAACTGGACAAGCTGCGGGCCGACGGCAGGTTGGCGCAGGAGCGGCTCAAAGCCGCCGAGACCCGGGCGCTATTGGAAATCGATCGTGAGCGGCAAGCGACCGGGCGCTTGCGGAAGGAACTGGACACGGCTACCCGTAAAACGGAGCAGGGCAGTGTCCGGCATCGCGACGACGTGGAGAAATTGCAGGCTCAAGTCGGTAATCTGCGTCAGCAAGTCGGTGTGCTCGAGGGTAAGCTGGATGCGCTGCGCACCGAGAACGCGCGTTATATCGATGAAGCGGCGAAGGCGCGTGATCAGCGAGACCAACTGGCGGTATCGCTGGCGAATGCCAACGCGAAGCAGAAGGTGCCGAAGACCAAGCAGACCGCCGGCGTGCGCGCAGACAGTGCGCCGGTACGCAAATCGCCGCGCACGAAAAAACCTTGATTTTTCCTCGCCGTAACTAGTTTTCGGGCCCGATGAGGCCTCCTAGTCAACGCGCTTGGCGAACAAACTCGGGACACGTGAACCGCGGTTCGCGTACCTGCTCGCCGCGCATGCTCGCGGTGGATGTTGCACCCGGCTGAGAATGCGTGGTCTGCGTCTGGGGACATTCGCGTGCTTCTCGCCTTGCGTCGGTTGCGGGCTGACCTCTCGCAGGCTGGTGCGTTGTTAGGAAATAGTAAGATGTGCAGTAACCGTGTTCAAAACTTGCCGCGCCACAAGCCTGCTCTGAACGCCGGTTTGAGTCGCTAGCCGGCTTTAGAACTACCGCTTTCAGGCCTGATAACTCCAGTTATCAGATGTGGCGATTTTCTGTCCGGCGCGCGAAGGGACGGACTTGCGGCTGGGATGGTGTACGCCGGGCAGGGCGGCCGGGACTTCGCGGAACCGGAGTGTGCGTGGGGCGAAGCGGGACGGCGGGCGCCCTGAGCGCCGGCAACCACATGGCCCTGTCGGCGTCCGTGTTGAATTCGCAACTGCGCGTCACAGCAGGTCTGCCGGTTTGCGTCGGAGCGCCCCGGTGCGGTAGGGTGTGGCTTGTATGGGCTGGCGCAGGGTCGGCCCTTCAACACGAGGTCTGGAGACACATGAACAAGCAGGAACTTATCGATGCAATCAGCTCGACCACGGGCGCCAGCAAGGCGGCGACCGGCGCCACGCTCGACGCCATCCTCCACGCGGTGACGCAGACGGTGACCCAGGGCGAAGTGGTCCAGCTGATCGGGTTCGGCACTTTTGCGACCGGGGCGCGCGCCGCACGCAGTGGACGGAACCCCGCCACCGGCGCGGAAATCCAGATCGCGGCGGCGAAGACGGTCAAGTTTTCTGCTGGCAAGGCATTCAAGGACGCGGTGAACGCGTGAAGTCGAGGCCCGTCACCGCGCTGGCGGGTTACGCTGAATTGCATTACGGCAGGGTGAGCGAATATGTCGCGAGTTGATCCGCGTCGACGCAAAACGTAAAACGCAGGACCGGCTTGAGGGCCTCTTGGTGGAAGGGCTTGAGGGACAGGAAAAGGCTTTCACCAGCGACTAGCTGGCGGCGATCCGCGAAGAGGCCGTGGCCCCATTATTTGCCTGTCTTGGCCAACAATAGGAGCAATTTCAAATGGTTGTGAGGCTTCGCCCGAATTTGCTTGATTTGTACGGTTAAAAGCCGTACATTTTGTACAGCCATGGAGGGCGATTATGTTACCAACCGATACCCACAAACCGGTCAAGGCCGCGCGGACTGACCGCATCGATGCGCGTCTGAGCGGTGAGCTGAAAGTTCTGCTTGAACACGCCGCTGCGTTGCAAGGTAGCAGCGTGACGGCGTTCGTTCTCGCGAGCGCGGAAGAAGCCGCATTGAAGACGATCAAGGACCACGAAACGATCCGTCTTTCGGAACGCGATCGTGAAGCCTTTGTCGAGGCACTGCTGAATCCGCCGCTTCCGTCGGAACGCCTCCGCGCGGCCGCCGCTGCCTATCTCAAAGAAATGGGCCCGGCTTGACGGCAGACAAATACCTGATCGAGGCGCTCGGGAAGCACCACGGGCGGAGCGTATTCCAATGCGGCACGGAAGAACTGGACCGCTATCTGCATCAACAGGCGGGGCAGGAGGAACGGCGAAATGTTGCCATGCCGTTCGTTCTCACCAAACCGCCTGTGCCGGACGTCATTGGCTACTACACACTTTCTGCTCTGGGTGTCGATCACGAGGCATGGCCACTTGAGATCGCAAAGAAGCTGCCGCGTTATCCGCAAATGCCCGTGACGCTGCTCGGCCGCCTCGCCGTCGATTCCGGTCATCGCGGCGAAGGCCACGGCAAGCGTCTGCTCACAGATGCTTTGTATCGCAGCTGGCAGGCTTCGCGTCAGATCGGCTCGATGGCAGTCGTCGTGGAAGCAATTGACCAGAGGGCGCGTGGATTTTATGAGGCCTTCGATTTCGTCGCCTTTCCCGACCAGGAGCTCCGCCTGTACTTGCCGATGGCGACAATTGCAAAGGCATTTACCGGATAGTAGCGATCAGTCTGCAAACCGGCACTTCGACAAATCCCGCGAAAAATAATACTCGCGGCACCCTGACCTGAGAGCGCTGTTGATCACCGCCACGTTCGACTCAGGCGCCGTTCCATCCGGGTGAGAAGCAGCAAGGATAAGTTGGGGGGAGAGGGGAATGATCGTATGCTCTGGAACATCCGGCACGATGAACTCGCCGGATTGGGCATGAATGACCCCCCAACCCGTGACGGCGGAAAGGTCCTCCCGCGTGTAACTATTTATTAGCTGTTGCAGCCGGATGCCGTTGAATTGCCGTGCCGGCATCTTTCCGCCCGACCTGACGTACACGTAATTGTTCATCTCCAGATTTTCTTCCTCGGTCTTCGTAAGCGCGTTGCCGGAAACGTTGTTGAGCTGAATCTCCTGGGCCTCGAGATTTCGATGGCGTGCCCGCATGTACCAAAGGGCAAACATGCGATCGATTGCACGCTTTTGTTCCGGCGCGATCGAATGGACGCGGCCACGAAGGATCGGTTGGACGATTTCCTGGAATTTGTCCTCGATGCGTTTCATGAAGATGCTTTCTGTGTGCTGATCCCAGGCGCGTTCCGCACAAAACATGGCGTTCTTTATTCCTACCTGGCGCGACTTGCCCTTGGTCATCTCGAACGTGGCCACGCGCTTAGTGCGGTCGGCAAACTGTTGCATGCTGCGCAGCGGAAAAACATGCTGGTCGACCGTTAGCCCATTCGGGTTTCCGGGGCGTGTTCGCTCGATCCGGGCGTGATTGCGCAGGACTTCTTTGATCGGCAGTGAAACTGAGTGCAGCATCTGAGCCATGAGGGCCGCCGCCGGAAACTCCGATTCCGGATCGCTTTCGAGGCTAACAACTTTGATTTCCGGCATGTTCTTTTTTCCAACGTAGGTCAGGAAAACTAACGAGCATCTTAACTGTTCCGGAATGGTCGCACGCCACAGCGCGACAAAAGGGCGCCCATTGTTAGGAGCGCACACTGCAACGAGGGTGAGTGCCCGGTCGC
>NZ_CAXUSB020000014.1:0-19503 GCF_964253815.1 Caballeronia sp. LjRoot34 | reverse complement strand
TCTATGGGGCATTGAAAGTCAAGCCCTTGGTGATCTGTTTGCCGTGGGTCAGTTACCTCCTTTGAGGGTACTGCAAGTTGTCCACGGCCGACCAGCGGGTCGCCTGTCACGACCACGACGCTGGCCGGCGGTGGACAACTTGCACAGGCTAGGGTGCCTGATTCATATTCGGAGTCCTTCTTATAAAGCCAAACTTCAACACGAGTTAGGTCGGAGTGTTTGATGTCCGGGCAACCGCCCCCGGACTAACTTCTATCCGTGCCGGCGCCAGGCCGGTCACCTCATACCGCATGCGCACAGCGCTGGAACCACTCCGTTACCGACGCGCCCCATCTAGAACTACGGCTACCCGTCGGGTAACCCGTGTAGTGCCCGGGCGCGCTGACCTTCAAGTCCTGTCGTGGATCGAAATTCGCCGCTCAAACCGCAACTGCATCACTGCCGGGTGGCTTGAGTGTTGCCCCGAGCGGAATCTCACCATGCTCCAGATAGCGCCACAAGGCGATCGACAGACGGCGCGCAAGCGCCACTATGCCGATACGTCGCATGCGCTTGCCGCCTCCCGCGAAGCGCTCATTGAACCACTGGCTCAACTGGCTGCTCGGCTGGAAGCGCAACCAGCTCCATGCGAGTTCGACCATCAGCCATCGCGCCCGTTTGTTGCCGGCCTTGCTGATACCCTGCTCGACCTCACTGGTGCCGCTCGAATAAGGCGTGGGCGCCAGGCCTAGGCAGCCGGCGACTTCCCGGCGGTTGTGAAACTGCCGCCAGCCGAACAGTTCCTTGACCAGGGTCCACGCACTTCCGGTGCCGATACCCGCAAGCCTCGACAGCACCGCGATCGCGGGTTGCGCACCGCTGCGCACCTGACGCTCCTGCTGCGCTTCAAGCATCCTGATCTGCCTGGCGACAAGCGAGAGCCGCTCGAACTCGCGCTCAATCTCGGCCCGCAAACCCGGCAACAGTTGCCCGGCCTGCTGAGCCCACCACGGCGCCCACGTGCGCCCACCGATGCGCTCGACCCGCAAGTTGTGCAACACCAGCAGCGAACGGATCCGGTTGCTGTGGGCGGTGCGCTCTTGCCGCAGACGCCCGAGTTCCCGATGCACGCGCCGCTCATCTTCCTGCTCGGGGGTCGGGATCCGTGCGATCGCCCACACCCGCCGCTCACCTCCGTAGTAGCGCATCAGCATTGACAGCAGCTTGTCGCTGTCGAGCCGATCCGTCTTCGCGCGGCGTGCCCGCCGGTTCACTTCGATACTGGCCGGATCCACCACCAGGTTGACGATGCCTTGATCGCTCAGCCAGCGGTGCAACCAGAAACCGTCCCGTCCGGCCTCGTAGCAGCTGCGAACCGGGGCATCGGCTGCGAGGTGGCAGCGCGCCTTGGCCTTGGCGATCGCCATCAGGACCGCTGTCGCGTCGCCGGCCGCCACCGTACACCGGCTCGGCGCGCGCACCCCATCACCCAGTGACAGCTTCCAGCTCCTATCACCTAATTCGAAGGCGACATACAGCCGGCCGACGATCGTTGTATCTTGCCCTCGAAGGGCCGTGTTAAGCGCGTCCATTTGCGTGCTCCTTTCGAAAAACGAATGTCAGAATCCTCGTTTTACTCCAGGGAGCTTACTTTCGCTGGCCCCTTCCATAGTATCTAGGTTGCGATGCTCACTTTAGAAACATTCGCAGATCACCTATAGCGGGGATTACGCACCGATTTTCCGTGTATTTTCTCGCTGCTACCAGATG
The DNA here is from genome assembly GCF_964253815.1 of Caballeronia sp. LjRoot34. Classification (NCBI taxonomy): domain Bacteria; kingdom Pseudomonadati; phylum Pseudomonadota; class Betaproteobacteria; order Burkholderiales; family Burkholderiaceae; genus Caballeronia; species Caballeronia sp. LjRoot34. The sequence goes on along the minus strand of NZ_CAXUSB020000014.1, from coordinate 17,754 downwards.
ACCGGTGTTATTCAATTTCTAATTCAATAGTGTAATAATAAGCACGCCTTCCATGTAGAGGTGTGCGCGATGGTTCGTCAAGCGACAGGTGGTGAGGTTCTTGAGCGTGCAAAGAAGCTCATTGTCGAGGCCAGAACGGTGAATGAGTTGCGGCAGGCTCAAGCGGTACTGTTACCGCTCGAATTCGGTCTAACGCTCGCGCAGACTGCGCAAGCGATTGGCGTATCGGTCGGCTGGGCCTGTCAGTTGCGCCGGCGCTTCATCCTGGCTGACGGGATGCCCGAAGCTGACCATCCCAAGCCGGGCGGTCGACGCCGCGAGAATATGACGCGGGAAGAAGAAGCGAGCTTTCTTGCGCCCTTTTTCGAGAAGGCTAAGGTGGGCGGCATCCTCGTGGTCGGAGAGATCAAGCGGGCGCTGGATGAACGGCTGGGACGCAAAGTTGCCATGGCGTCCGCCTACAACCTGCTACACCGTCATGGCTGGCGCAAGCTGGCACCCGACAAGCGACACCCCAAAGCTGATGTGGCCGCCCAGGAAGCCTGGAAAAAAAACTCCCCGACATCCTCCTCGAAATCGACCGCGCGTGGCCGGGCCAAGGGCCGATCCGGCTGATGTTTCAGGACGAAGCGCGCTTCGGTCGCATCTCCGATACGCGGCGTTGCTGGTGTCCCAAACCGGTTCGTCCGTTGTGTCAGGCAATGGTGACGCAGGAGTACACCTACGCTTATGCGGCCGTCTCGGTGACCGATGGCGTGCTCGACTCGCTGATCCTGCCGCACGTCAACGGCGCCTGCATGCAGCTGTTTCTCGATGAGGTCTGCGCGCGCCATCCCGACGAGCGCATCGTGATGGTTCTCGACGGCGCCGGATGGCATCGGAGTGCTTCGCTCAGGCCGGCGCACAACCTGCGCCTGCTCACACTTCCGCCGTACTCGCCCGAGCTTAATCCCGTTGAACATCTCTGGGACGATCTGCGCGAAAAGTCCTTTCACAATCGCGTCTTCGACAGTATCGATGCGCTGCAACACCATCTGTGCGACTCGCTTCGCAACCTTGAACTGGATCATCAACGGGTTCGTTCCATTGTCGCGTGGCCATGGATCATTGATTCACTTTTGAATTAGAAATAAAATTAGAAGCCGCGAACGACGGGACGCCGGGGCAGTGGCATTTGATCTAAATCATGAGCGCAAGTGCAGCGAGGATGCAGCATTAACCAATCAAAGAACGCAACACCATCCACGGCGCACCCGATGCATCACAACATTCGCGAGAAGCAAATATGTCACCCACGCTGATGGGGCGCTCCATTGCGCATGAAACTGCCGTAGCAAATGCAACGCGGTTCTCTCTAAATGCCGATGCGACGCCGCACGTCATGCAGGCGCGTCATCTGCCCAGCCTTTGCAAGGTCGCGCCAGGGCAATTTGCCCTAGTCCTGCCCGCACGAGCGATCCGATGAACCGGGCGCTCAGTTTTCATCTGCTGCGAATGCTAGCGTTCGCTTGGTTGGTGGAGACATCCTTAGCACAAGCCTCAGTGACCGAGCCTCATGTCGTCATCCTCGTCTATCATCGATTTGCGCTTACCGCTCAAGATTCGATGACCGTCCGGACCGATACGTTTGAGGCGCAATTACAATCCTTACGTACGCACGGCTACCAGGTAGTTCCTCTGCGCGATGTCATCAAGTGGCTGAACGAGCCCACTGCGACGTTGCCGCCCAAGACCGCAGTGCTTACCGTGGATGACGGCCATCGTTCGGTGTTCGAGATACTACGGCCCATCGCAATCCGTAACCGCTTGCCCGTCACCTTGTTCGTTTATCCATCGGCTATTTCGAACGCGCCCTACGCTCTCACGTGGGATCAGCTACGCACACTCAAGCAGACCGGATTGTTCGACGTCCAGTCGCATACCTACTGGCATCCCAATTTCAAGATCGAGCGCAAGCGTCTGACGGCACCCGAGTTCATCCAGTTTGTTCATGCGCAACTGCAGCGGTCGCGAACGCGTATCGAGGCTGAGGTCGGTGGTCACGTCGACATGCTCGCGTGGCCGTTCGGCATCTACGACGATCAGCTTATGACGCTTGCTGCCAGCGACGGATATGTCGCTGCTTTCACACTGGATGGCTACGCTGTCAAAAGACCGTCCGCATTGCTGGCACTGCCGCGTTTTCTCATTATTGACGCGTATAACGCGAGCGCATTCGCGCGGCTGCTCGGCGAGACCGAAGGGCGATCGGTGCGTTCGGTAGCCACTTCGGAGCCGCGGCCATGAGGCGGCCAAGGGTTTTTTGGCAGACGGCCGCCACCACTCTTGCCGTCGTCGCGCTACTCGTCAGCTCAAGCGCCATGGCTGTGAGCGGCGTCGTGATCGATGCTACTACTCGATTGCCGGTTGCCGAGGCGATCGTCACCACCGCGTCGGGAACTATCCTGACGGGCCGCGACGGAAGCTTCACAGTGGAGCGTCCAGAAACAAGCATCGCGGCGCGCTCGCCCGGTTATCTGCGCACACGAGCCGCAGTCACGGGCGACGAACCGGTCACGCTCGTCCTTACCCCCTTTCGTCCGAAGGCGGTGTATTTATCCGTCTATGGCGTGACTAGCCCGTCCCTGCGAGAAGCGGCCGTCAACCTGCGCGACACAACGTCAATCAATGCGCTCGTCATCGATGTCAAAGGTGACCGTGGTCTTACGCCGTACCCAAGCGAGGCGCGCGAGGCGATCGGAGCCAACGCGCAAATCAAGACGCGTGCGCCCTTCGCAAGGGACCTCTCGGCAATACTCGCCGAGCTGCATCGAAAGAACTTTTATCTGATCGGGCGCATCGTGGTGTTCAAGGACGACCCACTTGCCGATGCACATCCTGGTTGGGCAGTTCACGACGCCGCCGGTCATCCCTGGCGTGACCGCGAAAAGCTACAATGGATGGACCCTTTTTCGCATGACGTCTGGAAACACAATCTTGACGTTGCGGAGGAAGCGGCACGCCTCGGCTTCGATGAGATCCAATTCGACTACGTGCGTTTCCCCGATGCCAGCGGCCTGCAGTTCGCGCTGCCGAACACACGCGCAAACCGGACCGCCGCGATTGTCGGCTTCCTGAAGGCGGCTCGTGAACGGCTCGCGCCCTATAACGTGTTTGTGGCGGCGGATATCTTTGGTTACGTCTGCTGGAATCTCGACGACACGGCTATCGGTCAGGACATCCAGACACTGGGCTCCGCGCTGGACTATATTTCACCGATGCTTTATCCCTCCGGCTTCACATGGGGCCTACCGGGCTGCACGAAGCCGGTCGACGATCCCGGCCAGATCGTGCGCCGCTCGCTCGCCGAAGCCCAGCGGCGCACCGGTCTTCCCGGCGTGCGCTTCCGGCCATGGCTGCAAGCGTTCAGGGACTACGCGTTCGATCACCGCGAATTCAATGCAGAGGCGATTCGCGCACAGACGCAAGCCGCCGACGCAGCCAGTACGGACGGATGGATGTTATGGAATCCTCGCAACCGGTACGACGCCAGCCAACTTCCGCGCTGATTCATCTGTGGCGCTGCGTGTTCGTCTGCGCGCTCGTGCTCACTGCGAGTGGCGTCCAGTGCGACGAGCTAGGCGCTGCCGCACGCGATCAACTCGATCTCATCGTAACGGCGCAGATTGAGGCAGGCAGGATCCCGGGCGCAGTGGTGGTGACGGGCGACACGCATGGCATATCGTATGAAAAAGCATATGGGCTGCGCGTCGCAGGGCAACGCCCCGAGGCAATGACCCTTGACACCGTATTCGACCTCGCGTCCCTTACCAAGGCAATTGCGACGACCACGGCAATCATGCAACTGGTCGAAGATGGACAACTGCAACTCGACGCGCCCGTCGCACGCTACTGGCCCGCGTTTGCTGCGAACCAAAAGCAACAAGTGACCGTGCGCGAACTGCTTGCGCATACCTCGGGCTTGCGCCCTGGCTTGCCTGTGCTGCCTGCTGCAGCGACACAGGCAAGCGTCTTGCGAGACATTGCCGCCGAGCGCCTGCACGCCAAACCCGGTACCCGCGCGATCTACAGTGATCTGAATTTCGTGATACTGGGCGAGCTCGTGCAGCGAATAACAGGCCGTCCGCTTGAGGGCTACTGTCGAACTCACCTATTCGATCCGCTCGGAATGGTCGACACCGGTTTTCTTCCTGACCGCGAACACGCCCTGCGAAGCGCTGCGACGACGGCCGACCGCGAAGGCATCCGCCGGGGCCGTGTTCACGATCCTCTCGCTTCCGCGATGGGCGGCGTGTCTGGTAACGCCGGTCTCTTCTCCACTGCCCGCGACCTCGCCCGGTTCGCGCAGATGATCTTGAATGGCGGGCGCGCTGGCGAGGTGCAGATATTGAAGACGTCGAGTGTCACGGCGCTTGCAACGCCCGCGTCGCCGACTTCAATGTTGCCGTTGCGGGGTCTGGGATGGGAATTGAGCGCCCCACTCGCTTCCAATCGGGACCGATTGCCTCCCGTCGGATCGATCGGTCACACGGGCTATACCGGCACTGGGATCTGGATCGATTTTATATCATACAAGTTTGCCATTATCCTCACGAACCGCGTGTATCCGGATGATCAGGGCGACGTCCGGCCGCTTCGTGAGCAGGTGCTGGCATTGCTGGCGAGCCGCGAGCCCGAGATCGATATCCGGGATATCGAACAGCGACTTCCATGGACCGCGCCCGCAATTGCCACGGCGTCCATCCTGCCCGTGTCGACCGGTCCGGTAAAAACAGGCATCGATGTCCTCGAGGAGCAGCAGTTCGCTCCGCTGTCGGGCCTGCGCATCGGATTGGTAACGAACCGCAGCGGGTTTGATGGCAATGGCAAACGTACGATTGACGTACTCGATCAAGCGCCGGGTGTAAAACTCACGGCATTATTTTCGCCGGAACATGGACTGGACACCGACAGCGACAAACGGATCGACGATGCACACGACGCAGCTACGGGACTCGCCGTGCACAGCCTTTATGGAAACAGCCAGCGCTTCTCGGATGCGTCACTCGAAGGGCTCGACGCGCTGGTTTTCGACATTCAGGACGCAGGGGGGCGCTTCTTCACTTACGAAACCACGCTTGGCTACGCACTTGAAGCCGCGGCACGCCGCAAGACTCCACTCTTTGTACTCGACCGGCCCGACCCGCTTGGTGCCGAGCGTTTCGGTGGACCTCTACTGGACTCAGGACACGAGTCGTTCACTGGCTTTTTCCCGTTGCCTCTGCTGCCCGGCATGACCGTCGGAGAACTTGCTGCGCTATTTAATCGAGAGAAATCTATTCGCGCGGACTTGAGAGTGATACCGATGAACGGGTATCGGCGCTCGATGCGCATAGCAGATACGGGGCTTGGCTGGGTGCCTTTGTCACCGAACCTGCGCACCACGTCCCAGCTCGATCTATACCCGGACGTCGCGCTACTCGAAGGCGCCAACGTAAGCGTGGGCCGCGGCACGCCGCATCCCTTCGAGTGGATCGGCGCACCCTGGATTGACGGTGTGCGCCTGGCTCAAGAGCTGAACGGCCTTGATACCGGAGCCCGCTTCGAGCCTGTCGACTTCGTGCCTACCGAGTCCGTTTATCGTGGCGAACTTTGCCACGGGGTCAGGATTGTTTCTCATGAACCGTCGCGACAACCGGCTCGCCTCGGACTGGCGCTGCTCTCCACGCTGTTCCGTCTGTATCCCCAAACCTTCGACCTCGAAGCCACGCGCGATGCCGTCGGCTCAACAGCGATATGGCAAGCTATCCGCCAAGGTGCGGATCGCGAAACCCTCGAAACGCTCGAGTCGGAACAGTTGGTCGGTTTCTCCGTGCTACGCGCGCGCTATCTGCGTTATCCGGGCGAATGACGTCACGCACATTCAACCCGACGCGCCGATGAAAACCGGGCGATCGTCAGGCCACCACGTGATAACCAGCGTCGGCGTAGATAGTCGAACCAGTGAGCGTCATGCCAGCATCGGTGGCTAGCAGGGCTGCGATACGCCCGATCTCCTCGATCGTGACAAGATGCTGCGCCGGCGTGCGCGCACGCACCTCGTCGAGCAGCACATCGAAATGATCCAGACCCGACGCTGCACGCGTCTTCACCGCGCCGGCGGAAATTGCGTGGACATGAACCCGCCGCGCCGCGAGATCGGCTGCCAGGTAACGCACGCTGCATTCGAGCGCCGCCTTGACCGGTCCCATCAGGTTGTAGTGATCGACGGCCCGTTCAGCGCCGTAGAAACTGACGGTCATGAGGCTGCCGCCATCGGTCATCAGCGGCAACGCCATCTTTGCCATGCGGATGAATGAATGGCAGGACACGTCCATCGCGAGCGCGAATCCCTCGGCAGAGCAATCGGCAAGGCTCGGGTGAAGGTCGTCAGCGGGCACGAAGGCGATCGAGTGGAGCACGAAGTCCAGTTTCCCCCACTCGCTCTTCATCCTCTCGAACACGGCTTCGAGCTCGCCCGGCCCACTGACATTACAGGGCATGATGAGCGCTGCCGGCAGAGTCTCGGCGACGGCGCGTACTTACGGTTCGGCCTTTTCGTTCAGTTAGGCGATCGCAAGGTCCACGCCGGCAAGTCGAAACAGGCGTGCGCAGCCGGTCGCAATGCTGTGTTCATTCGCAATGCCAACGACCAGACCGCGCTTGCTGGATAAATCGATGATGCCGTTCATACCGCTACTCCCTCGCTGCGAAGATTAGAATTGGCCTCGTTCGCGGTGATCTGCCCTTCGTCGGTCTCGAGCACCAGCACGTCAATGCGACTGCGGTCCGAATTGATCGCGCTTGCATTGTCCGCGTTCGCCCGGTGATCGATTTCGACGCCGAGCCACGCAAGGCGCTCACATATGGTCGCAGGGACGTCAGGCTGGTGTTCGCCGATCCCGGCGCAATCTAGGCCACCAAGGGTAGTGGCAAGCCGGGCTGCGTCACCCGCAATCCGAAACGCAAACAGTTCGAGCGCTTCGCGTGCCTCAGGCCGATTGCTAACACTCAACTCCCGGCTGTCCGCGCTCAATCCCGAGATCCCGAGTAATCCGGACTGTTCGTACAGGATCTTATCGATCTCGGCTGCGCTCAGGCCTTGTTGCCGAAGCGGATAAAGGACGACGCCAGCATCAAGCGCCCCGCATCGCGTAGCCATCGGAATGCCGTCGAGGGTCGAAAATCCGATGCTTGTATCACGGCTCGTGCCTGCGCTCATCGCACACAGGCTCGCGCCGCTGCCGAGGTGGGCGGCAATCACGTTGCGGTTGGCGATCTCGGGAAACTTGTGCACAAGGGACTCCGCGAGGAACCAGTACGAGAGGTCGTGGAAACCATAACGTTTAACGCCCCCGTCGAAGAAACGGCGCGGTAGTGCGAAGCGGTGCCGAAATCCGTTTGCGTGAGATGAAAGGCCGTGTCGAATGAGGCCGATTGCACGAGGTGGGGCCTCAAGTGTCGAATCGCACGAATCGGCCGCACGCTCTGCGGTTGGTGCAACGGCGCGAGCGGTATCAGTAATTCGATAGTGGCAAGCGTTTCGTTTGTTATCTCAACGGAGCCGGAAAACGTGTCGCGGCCGTGCACTACGCGGTGCCCCACCGAGACAACATCAGCCATCGGGGAATGTATCGCGAACCAGTTGAGCGTTTCATCCAGCACTTCGTGCAGGTCTTCGGTGACGGCCGATCGCAGCGAGATGTCGTGAACCGTGTCGCCGTTGATCGGCGCCTTCAAAGTACATCAGTTGTTCCGCAAGCATGTTGCCTGCTTCCAGGTCAGGTACGAGCAGGATGTCCGCCTGACCGGCGACTGCTGAAGCGATTTGTTGCGGCAAGGCTGATGGCGTTGTCGAAGGCTAGCGGGCCATCGACGAGCGCACCGCGAATCTGGCCGCATGCAGCCAACACGGTGAGAGCGGCCGCGTCCACCGTGGTTTCCATGCGCGGGTTGACGGTTTCGATTGCCGCAAGGACGGCGAGGCGCGGCTGCTCGATACCCAGCAAGTGCAGCAGGTCGATTGTGTCCTGACAGATATCGCGTTTCTGCTCGAGCGACGGTGTGACATTGACCGAGGCGTCCGTAATTAAAAGAGGCTTCGAATAGGCAGGTACGTCCATCGCATAGACGTGGCTGATCGGTCGCTCGGTCCGCAGGCCGGACGCCGGACTCACTATCACCGATAGTAATTCGTTCGCCTCCAGACTGCGCTTCATCAGAGCGGCGACCTTCCCCTCCGCTCCCAGTTCGACCGCGCGCGCAGCGGCTGCGTGGCTGTGTTCGACGGCCCCGATAGTCACTCCGTCCGGACTCACCTGAGCCAGCTCGGCAGCCGCGCATATCTTGGCCTCGGGTCCAATCAGGATTAGTTCGATGAGCCCTTCATCGCGGGCCTCGATGGCAGCCCTGATCGCATCGGCGGAACGCGGGTGTACGATCGCCACGCGCAGCGAAGGCAGCATCCGTGCTTCGCGAATGAATGTGTCATAGCGATCGTGGCTTCGCAAGGAAACATCCGGGCGTGCGATCCGCGGCCACACGATAGACTTGGCCGGCGCAATCACCGTTGCCATGCCTGTCAGCACTACGTCGCCGCGCTGGTTGGTGCCACGCGTATCAAGCAGCACAATTCGTTTGTCCGTGCGTTTTTCCTTGACGGTCACACTCGCAGTCACCACATCTCCGGGTACGACCGGATGTCGGAACCGCACGTCCTGATCCAAATATATCGTGCCCGGTCCAGGCCGTCTCGTGCCCAGCAACGCAGAGATCAGTCCTGCTGTCCACATGCCCTGCACAACGACATGACCGAACGTATCGTTCGGCGAAGGCTGCGTTCAGGTGCGCCCGATTAACGTCCCCCGACATCGCGGCGAACAGTTGTATGTCGTCCTGGCCGGCCGTACGCACAAGCGATGATGATTCCCCCAATCGCAAGCTCCTCGAAGGTGCGGTCGTGAAGGAGATTGTCGTCCATGAATACCCTCAATCCTGAAGCACATAGGTGCCGGGCGCATCTGGCAGGGATGCAAGGTCTTGCGCGTGCGGCCCCACATGCGGTGGCGCGACGGTTTTAGCACTTGATTGGGCGGCGAGCCAGTCGGTCCATGCGGGCCACCATGAACCGTTCCGCAATTTCACGCCTTCAACCCATTCATCGGGCCCGATTCGAAGGCCTGTGGCCGCCGTGTATTCAATCCTGAACTGGCGGTTGGCGTGGCCCAGCTCGCCGACGATGCCTGCGTTGTGGCCCCCGCTCGTGAGGACGAACGTGATGTTGGTACCGGACAGGTAATGGATCGTGTACACCGAGCGCCACGGAGCGATATGGTCGCGATCCGTGCCGACCACAAACATGGGTGCACGAATATTGCGCAACGAGATCGACCGTCCATCAACCTGATAACGGCTTGCGGCAAGGTCGTTGTCGAGAAACAGTTGCCGCAGGTATTCCGAGTGCATCCGATACGGCATGCGGGTTGAGTCGGCATTCCACGCCATCAGGTCGAACATAGGCGTCCGCTCGCCCAGCATGTAGTCGTGAATGACGCGAGACCAAACCAGGTCATTTGACTCCAGCATCTGAAATGCGCCCGACATCTGACTTGCATCGAGATAGCCTTTTGACCACATCATACTTTCAATGAAGTAGACTTCGCTGTCGTCGATGAACAGTTGTAGCTCGCCGGGTTCCGTGAAATCCGTTTGCGCGGCAAAGAGCGACACCGAGGCAAGCCGTTCGTCGCCGGCACCCGCCATTGCTGCCGCCGCAATCGACAATAGCGTACCACCAAGGCAATACCCTGTTGCATGGACCCGCCGCTCCGGCACGATCTCATTGATGCTGTCGAGCGCGGCCATGACCCCGAGCGTGCGGTAGTTCTCGAGGCTCAGATTCCGGTCTTCAGCCCCGACGTTGCGCCACGAAATACAGAACACCGTGTAGCCCTGTGCGACCAGGAAGCGGATCAACGAATTGTGCGGCGAGAGATCGAGGACGTAGTATTTCATGATCCACGCGGGCACGATTAAAATGGGCTCGGCGATCACCTGTTCAGTGGCAGGGCTGTACTGAATGAGTTCGATCAGATGGCTGCCAAAGACCACCTTCCCCGGGGTCACCGCAAGAGCTGCACCAACCTTGAACTGATCGACACCCGCGGGCGTTTCGCCGCCCGCCTGAAGGCGCGCGTCCTCGAGCATGTTGCGCACGCCCTGCAGGAGATTACCGCCTAGCGTAGCTGTGGTTCGTTCGATGACCTCGGGGTTGGTGAATGGCGAATTCGTCGGCGAGACCATGTCAAGCAACTGACGTGCACCGAAGCCGACGACGTTTTCGTGATGCTTGGTCGCACCCGGCACGTCATGAGTGGCAGCTTGCCACCATTGCTCCGTAAGGAGGAACATCTGGGACGATAGCCTATAGGGCTCGGTCTGCCACGCGTCGGCGCGAAATCGATGATCCACGGGCGCAGGCTCCGCCATCGGCAAGGAAGCGCCGCCTGTCAACCACCGGAGCATAAATCACGTATTTCGCGACCGTTCGCAGCGTACAGCGAGGCAAGCTCCGCCCGCTTTCCTGGTGCAACCGCGAGATGGATAAACCAGTCAGCGACGGCCAGCGATAGCGCCGCAGGGGACAAACCGCCAGTGAGACGGGCTATGGCAGCCTCTTTCGTATGATCCAGTGCACGAAAGGGGCTGCAGGAAGTAAGGGCAACCGATTGCGCAAGGGACATGCGATCGTCTTTGGCATCGGTCTCGAAACGGATATCCATTGGCGATTCCTTTGATGGTAATTTGCCCGAAAGCTGCGACGGAGCCGACTTCCGGAGCCCGGCTAGCTCGGTCGCGTTGACCTGCGGTCTTCGTATCCGGTGAAGCCGCGCCGACAAGCAAGGCTCAATGCTTTTAGTCCGCGAAATATCAGATCGCGCAGCATTCGTGTTACGGCGAGACGCGCGTTGCTTCGCGTCGATGCAAATGTCGTTGCCGCTGCGCGACGCCCCCCTCCCTCCGGCGATACGCGATACTTATGGCCGTCGCCAGCATGAAGATTGTCCAGACCACTACAAGTGACAGCACGGCTACGTAGCCAATGAGCTGCCCGAATTCGTCGATACGGTCCTGCATAACCGATGCCACATAAGGGCCTGCGTCATCCGTTGCGTCTGAGAACGTTGCGCGATAAAGAAAAAAAGATCGGCAGATATCGTTGTTCGGCAGAGATGCCGACAGCAGTGAGCCGGCTGCCATGGATCGCACCTCGGCGCACGCGGGCGACGTCATTCCGGCCGTGATCGCTGTGTCAATCGGGTGATCAGCGGTCGAGCCGGCCCACGTTATACCGATTGCGAGCAATGCACTCAGGGCGGTTGCTTGTGCTAATCTGAGTAACCACGGATACCGATTACCTTTGTATATGCGGTCCATTGCGCTGCTCCGTCGTCTTGTCCTGAGGACATTCCAAGCAGCAGAATAGCGTTGAGATCCCCCGCCGAAGTTGAGCTATGTCAATGCACGACTACACGCTTTTTGGCCTGTGCGTACGCTGCCGCAAGCACAACGCCGCCGACGCTCGTCACAGTAGTGCCAGGGCCCGCCAACTGAGCCGATCGGCTTAGGCCGCGGCAGCACCGGTCTCAATCCAGCGGAGACTCGCCAGGAACATTCGGTCTGTCGGAATCCTTCGATAACGCCGCGCGGAATTCAGAAAGCCGTTGCTGATAGCTCTCGGCGTCTCCGTAGCGAATGAATTGCTCATATCTCGCGTGACTTCCAAGCACCCGGTTAGCATGCTTTATGGGACACCAATATTGCTCGGTGCGAGCTGCAATCTCGGTGCCGTAAGCAATGATTCCATTCGCATAGGCGCAATATAGGCAATTAAATTTCTCCATGAAATTCAGATACCCTAAATGCCATCTATCGGTGGCGATATAGTCCGAACGTTTGACTTTCTTGATCCTATACACGGGAAAACAGATAATTTGATAGACGGTGAGACCCAGATCGAATATCAGAAGCGGCACGATCAACCCGTAGATCACCGGCGCGACCAGGATCGTGGACGGACGACTCTTGCAGATCCAGCGAAATAGTCCTGTCTTCGACGCGCGATGCGACGCGCTTACAGAAGCGTCAAACTCGATTCGCTTGCCGTTGACGTGATAGAAGAGAGGGACCTCCGTTTCATGCAGCGTTGTCTTCAGTTCGTCTTCCAGAGCGCTTATTCGAGCCAGCAGGTGACGTACTTTCTCATTCACAAAACCTCCACGGCTGTTAGTCACACTTGCTCCCCATGGAGCGTGCGTCGACGTCAAGGCAATCACCACTATCGGGCAGCCTCATCCGATGCTTCGCCGCGCGCGTCGTCCCTATGAACAATACAACAAGACATGCGCCAGCATGTGGATCTGACGGACACCGAGCCCATTTGGGAACCCATGGAGGGTTGTATCGAAAGATCGACGAATTGATTGATATGCGCAAGCACTCCAAAACACTCGAGGCTCCACGGATGTCAAGCATCTTTTGACAAACGTAAAGTAAGCGAGCCCCTTTCAGCCTGCATGATATGTTTGTCTTCAGGATCTGCGCTTGGCGTTTGTCACACGGTTTGCGACGACAGACATCGGCGAACCGTTCCCACGTCACTCCATATAACAGACTAAGGGGCCGAAACCACCCTCCCAACTTCTGATATCGACTGGCTCTATCCCACCCCATTTACTTCTCCCGGTTTTCGTAAGGGCGAATATTCTCAACCTCCGACAAGGTCAATATTTTTCGAGTTGGCATGACTAGTACAACATCCCGTAAATAAGTTGAATATTTAATGGCCTCGTTTATCATGGCAGGATGAGCCAAGGCCGTCATGCAACGCCAGTGAAGCTGGCGAAGAAAGAAAGACAGGAACTGTTATCGCTGATCAGGCGCAAGACTGCCCCTCAGCGAGATGTGATGCGTGCGCGCCTCGCGTTATTGGCTCATGAGGGTCACTCGAATACAGCGATTGCGCAGGAACTGGGCGTGTCCGTGCAAACGGTCTGCCTGTGGCGCAAGCGCATTGCGCGGCAAGGTGTGCAAGGAATTCGAGAAGGTGAGCGCAGTGGTCGTCCTGCGCGCATCACGCAGGAAACGCGACTGCAGTTGATCGCGCTGGCGTGTGAAGCGCAGGAAGCTGAGGGACGGGTCACACCGACGCTTGACGAGATTGTGGTGCGTGCCGTGGAGCGTGGCATTGTCGGGCAAATCAGCCGCAGCCATGTACAGCGTATTTTGCAAGCCGGCGACATACGCCCGCACCGGGTCCAACAATGGCTTCACAGTCCGGATCCGGCCTTTCGCGAGAAGGTCAATGTGATTTGCAAACTGTATCGCCGCACACCCAGGAACGCGGTCGTGCTGAGTATCGACGAGAAAACCGGCATTCAGGCCATCGAGCGCAAGCATCCGGGACGCGCGCCCGGACCGGGACGGCTGCGTCGTCGTGAGTTTGAATATATCCATCATGGCACCCAGGCGTTGATTGCCGCGCTCGATGTTCATACTGGACAGGTGCTGGGCAGCTGTCGCGACCGGCGCACGCAGGACGATCTGGTGGCCTTCATGGAGAGCGTGGCGCACGCGTACCCTGGCAAACAGGTGCATGTCATCTGGGATAATCTGAATACGCATCGCGCCCAGGCCGTGTGGCAGGCATTCAACGCGAGGCACGGTAAGCGGTTTCACTTCCACTTCACCCCTTTGCACGCGAGCTGGGTCAATCAGATCGAACTATGGTTTGCCCTCTACACCCGCCGTGTGCTTCGCCATGCCAGCCACACCAGCACCGCGCGTCTGCGCGAGCGCACCGAGCAGTTTATCCGCGAGCGCAATCAGACAGCGCACCCCTTCAAATGGAGTTTCCGGGGCTATCCGTTGCAAACCGGCACATCGTAATCGAGGGACCGTCATGGGCGCCTTACCCACCAAACACTGCGCTTCAAAACTACAGCGTCAATTGCGCGCCCTGTTGGGCCATGATCAGATCGTTACGCAAGCCTACGGGCGTCACCTGCTAATCAAACGTCTGGACGATCAGGATCCGATTGTTGTGGCTCGCCTGACCGAACTCGGCCGCAACCTTTATGGTGCAGCCTTTCGCAGCCATAGCGGGAGATGGGAACCTTTGCCGGGCTCAGGGCCGCTCGACGAGATGGCTCAATTGGTCGTCACGCTCCTGGCGCCCTATTTGCAGCCAGATAATTAGTAAACATATTTACGGGATGTTGTACTAGCTTGGCCGGTCCCGACTGCATCCGGCGGAATGCTGACGGCGTCAATCGTGTCTTCGCCGGAAAATGAGCCATGCAGCCAAGCTTGTCAGGGCCGCCGACATTATGGATACGATCCAGAACCCTTTGTTGTCGTACCTTAAGGGAAGGCCACCGACGTTCATACCCATCAAACCGGCGATAAGGTTGGTGGGTAAAGCGATTACGGTCACGGCCGTCAGAATCAATACGCTGCGGTTGGTGTGCTCCCCTACTCTGTCGGCAATGTCCTCTTCCAGCATCTCGATCCGCTCTTGAAGACCCGCCATGTCGCGCAGAGTCAGGGAAAACTCTTCGGCGGACTGCCTCAGCGACTGGGCGTCATCTTCCTTTACCCAATGCGGTGGCCGGTTGACAAGACGAAACAGAGCGCCGGGCTCCGGCGCTAGGAGGCGGCGCAAGCGCACCAGATCTCGGCGAATGCCGCCGAGGCTGGAGCGCGTGGGTAATTTGCCGGTGAGCAGCATCTCTTCAACATTGTTGGCGGTTTGGGCGGAGCTCCGGACGATGCCGAGCAGCGCATCCGCTTGCTGTTGCAGCAGGTAGATCAGGAGCCCCATAGGGCTATGAAAGGCCTCCCCTCGCTCAATAGCCACCCGTAACTGGTCGACCGAACGCAGGGGAAGGCTGCGCACGCTCAGAAGACAGCGAGCGCTTGCATTTAGCCATAACGTTGCGACTTTAAGAGGCTTTTTCCGCTCGAAGTCGTAATCGACCTCATTGACTACGGCAATGAGGTTCTTTTGCACATGTTCAATACGAGTAGAGCGAGAAGCCTCTTTAAGAGTGTCGCCGAATGCCTCCGGCAGTTCAACATGCTCTAACGGCCAGCCGTCCAGGACGGTCGGGATATCGTGAAACTGCAGCCAAATGAATTCCTCGCCCGCGCCGTCCTGATGCTTCAGCCACTCGATGGCCGCTTTTGAATCGATCTTGCGGCCCAGGCCGCCCGTGGAAAACAAGTAACCATGGTCGAGCGGCAAGTGGTCCGGGTGCTGCGCTGATGGCGATTCTGTGGCCATTCCAAGTTCCTTCCAATCAGTTGCTACCGTGCTCGCATTTGACGCCTACCGTGTCCCACCCAAAGCCCGTCAATGGCTTTAAAGGCAGATATTCGCTTCAAGGATCAATCCCGCTGTATCCAGACTTCGCGGTCCTTGATGTAGAAGCGCTTTACGGCTGCCCAGGCAATCCGGTGAGCGATTTCCTCCTGGTGCGGATCGCCAGCATGCGCCGCATATGCGTGGTTGAAGGCGCCACGATAGATGTCTTGCCCGTGTAGCGGCAGATGGCCACGCACGGAAGCAGGTAGATCGACATCGAACCGGTAGGGCATAAGTCTTCCAAACGAGATTCATCCTTACCGCGTCGAGCGTCGGCAAAAATCGCCGTTCCTATTTTTCAGAAATGGCCTCTACATTGGCAAGCGCGGAACTCCTTTGGAAATCCCTCGGGTGAGCATAGCCAATGCCGAAGAATCTAAGACGCGTCCATTCAAACCGCGACAGCAGACCACGCATACCGACAAGCTGGACAACCTTCATGCGGTAACGGGGATGCAGGCACACAATCGTCAAAACAATGAAAGCGCCAGGCAACATAAGGAGGCTGAAAAATATGAGGCGTTTTGACATGCTGTGCTCCTATGTCGCGCGTACCGGGAAGCAGTCAGCTTAGGTGTCGGGCACACATGGACGCTTGATTTGGGTCAATCGACCCGTCGCCCGCATATCGATGCAGCGTGGATCCGACACTTGCCTGCGGATGCGACGCAGCCGCCCTTCACGGATCGGGCTTGCCGCGACGTGGTGGAAACTCCCGATGCTCGTCGAGCGCGCTGCTCCACACTGACGAAAAATTCCAGTGAGCCTCTTGAATCAAAATGTCGGCGATAACTAGCAGCCTCTCCGACGCCATTCTCGGAGGAAATTGACCATACCAAGTAGATGCTGAAGTTCAGCCGGGTTTCATCGCTGGTATGTTCCTGATCGTTGACTTACATCAAGTCCGAGATGGGCAACCGCGCCGATGCTTTTCAGGCATAGATACCTCAACACTCGTTTCTTGTCACGCAGCGGCCGCCGCCATGAAAACCTGTTCGGGTTCGTATAAAGTCCCCTGCCACTTCATCCAAGAGCATGCTCAACTGCTTCCACGAGTATAAAGACGGCACTTAAGATAGACCCACGGATAGATTAATATATTTAGCATATCTATCTGTTACTTGCTTAATTTCCAGCGAATCAATGCCGTGTGCTCAGACCGGGAAATCGGACCATGAACTCTCTGAATACCAAGTATGGATGGCACGCTCTCTCCGTCGTCTTCGCTCGACTCCGAGGTGCTTCACCCAAGATAGCTCAGGACGGTATTGTCACGTTGTTGGCGTGTTGCCGGAAATGCAGCGACAATTGCCTGTATGAAACGACCCGACTTGCAGCAAAGCGCACCTGCCAACGACGCTATCTCCTACTCGGGATACCGCTTCCCGCCCGACGTGATCAGCTACGCGGTGTGGCTGTACTACCGTTTTCCGCTGAGTCTGCGCATGGTCGAGGAGTTGCTGGCGGCTCGTGGCATTGAACTCACTTACGAGACGGTGCGACGCTGGTCGGTGACGTTCGGCCTGGGTATCGCCCGACGCATTCGCTCTACTGCGCTAGCCCGAGGTGACAAGTGGCACCTCGACGAAGTAGTAGTCACCATCAAAGGCAGGAAACACTGGCTGTGGCGCGCGGTGGACCAGCACGGTGCGGTGCTCGACGTTCTGGTGCAAAGCCCGCGCGACAGGCATGCGACCAAACGGCTCATGCGAAAGCTGCTCAGCAAGCAAGGACGCGCACCGCGCGTTCTGATCACCGACAAGCTCAGGAGCTACGCTGCGGCAAACCGTGACTTGGGATTGAACGTGGAACATCGACAGCACAAAGGGCTGAACAACCGGGCGGAGAACTCGCATCAGCCAACGCGGGTGCGCGAGAAGGTGATGCGCCGTTTCAAATCAGCGCGTCACTTGCAGCGATTCACGTCGGTCCATGATCAGGTGGCAAACCTGTTCATGCACTGCCGCTACAACACGAACGCGCAAGAGAAGCGGTCGGCACGCACCCAGGCCTTCGAGGCGTGGGAGGGCGTGACCGGGCATTCGATGTTGGATCGTCTTGCGGCTAGATGAGGAATACTTACGTTATGTGACTTCGCTCGCGCGACCTTCAACAACGTGACAGTACCGGTTAAAACACTGCTTGCCTAGAGTTATCCGATGGGAACGGAAATGCCCAAAGATATGACCGATGCTGGATACGGAACAGCGTAGGCCAAATTAAATGTGTCACCGACGGAGCCTCGAAATATCGGGCCGATGCGCCGTTGCAGTGACATTTTTGCTTACAGTCCGAACGAAATAAAAGCGTCA
>NZ_CAXUSB020000013.1:0-21253 GCF_964253815.1 Caballeronia sp. LjRoot34 | reverse complement strand
CCAGGGCCAAACTGAATAAGATGCAATCCGTTTTACGCACACCACTAGGTCTTGGCGCCCCCAAGAGTGCGGTCCGCTTCAAACCGGAAGTGGCCGCTGCGCAGGAGTAGTTCCTTCGTATGCACTTCGCGTAACAGGTTCCGCGCCATGCGTTCTATTTGTGATCGATGCCGGTTGAATGCGTCGAGCAAGTCAGTTGAACTCGATGATGTGGCACCAAAGTGGTCTTCGAGTGCTTCTGCCGAGACTGCGCAGTCGATGTCTTTCCCATCAACACGCGTAGCAAAGCCAACAGTGAGGTTCCATCCGCGGTACTCAGGCGGTAACGACGGGAAAGTGATCTGCATCTTCGACACTACTCTATTTAAATGACGTCGCTGACCGAAGAAAGTTCGCGCAGCGCAACGACTAGGTATGGCAGCGAAACCGACGATCCGTAGGTCCAGAGAACGTCTTCGTACACGCAACGCGCTTTACCTTCGTATCGGGCTGCGTTCACGCCAACTCCCGAGCTCGCTCCGACGCGGCCAGATACGTGGTGCGTCGAGCGGCTAAGGCGCTCGCCATATCAAGGTGAAACAGGACGTCGAACCGGTTCGTCAGGAGGCTACGAATCGTTGCCGTCGTGGTGCATCGGTGATCGCAAAAAGAGTGGCTCCTCCATCCGGCGCACCCGGTGTCATGCTGTCACCTCCTTGGGATCTTCCATGTCACCTCGCTTGCGCGATGGGCCGCGCGGTTTGCGAGGTTTCTTTTCAGGCATGTCGACCTTCTTTTCGTCGGTCACGGTTAAATCCGCCGACCGATCGGGCTCGCTAGCCGGCTGGGCGCTCAGCTCAAACACCGATTTTTTCTCTTGGGTGTCGAAGCGACAACATATCCTGCTACCTTCCTTGATGCGGCCATCGAGCAGTTCCTTCGCGAGCGGATTTTCGATCACCTGACGAATTCTCCTCCGCAACTCACGCGCACCATATTCGGGCCGATAGCCTTCGAGTACGAGCTGTTCCACGACGCTTTCGTCGAACATCAGATCGATATCCTGGCTCCTGGTCATATGGGTGACCTTATCGAGTTGCAGGCGTACGATCGAACGGATCTGGTTCTCTGTTAGCGATTCGAAGAAGATGATTTCATCGATCCGGTTCAGGAATTCCGGCCGAAAGTGCGCCCGAAGTACGGTCATAACGCCTTCGTGCAACGAATCATGCGTGCCGCTTTTGGCGGCTCTTCCTGGTTTTCCGGCCTCGTTGCCGTCGCTTGGCAGGAAACCTGGACTGTTGCGTCGTGTCCCACTGATGACGTCCGATGCAAGGTTGCTTGTGGCAATGATGAGCGTATTGGCGAAGTCGATCACGCGTCCTTTGCCGTCTGTAAGACGGCCGTCGTCGAATACCTGAAGCAGCAGGTTGTAAACATCAGGATGCGCTTTTTCGATTTCATCGAAGAGGATCACGCTGTGCGGCCGGCGGCGTACGCGCTCGGTCAGTTGACCGCCTTCGTCGTAACCCACATAGCCGGGTGGAGCACCGATCAGGCGTGCCACAGCATGACGCTCCATGTATTCACTCATGTCAATGCGCACGATCGCGTCTTCGTCGCCGAATACGGCTTCAGCGAGGGCCTTGGCCAGTTCAGTCTTGCCGACCCCGGTCGGGCCGAGGAACAGAAATACTGCAACCGGTTGGCGACGCCCTTGCAGGCCGGCGCGGCTACGACGTACCGCATCGCTGACTGCGCCGATTGCCTCGTCCTGACCGATGACGCGTTGGTGCAGTCGATCTTCGAGCTTGAGCAGTTTGTCCTTTTCTTCTTGCGTCAGTTCCGCCACCGGAATGCCAGTTAGCTTTGCAACAATCTCGGCCACCTGCGCGATGCTCACCTCGGACTTGCTGGAACTCACACGGCGTTTCCAATGATCGACGGCATCCGTGAGTTGGGTTTCCTTGGTCGCCAGGTTCTCGCTTAGCACCTTCGCACGCTCGAACTGCTTGCGCGAGGCAGCGTAGTCCTGCTCGCGACGAATTTGTGCAATTTCTGCTTCGAGTTCGAGAATGTCGGCAGGTCGAGATGTCGATAGCAGATGCTCACGCGCGGCCGCCTGGTCGATCAGATCGATCGCCTTGTCCGGAAGGAAGCGGCCGGTGATGTAGCGGTCGGACAGCTCGGCTGCCGCGACGAAAGCCTCGTCAAGTATTGTCACCTTGTGGTGAGCCTCAAGCCGATCGCGCAGGCCACGCAGGATGCCGATGGTCTGCTCGACAGTCGGCTCGCCGACCAGCACCGGCTGAAAGCGGCGCTCGAGCGCAGCGTCTTTCTCAATGTATTTCTGGTATTCAGCGAGCGTGGTCGCGCCGATCAAATTGAGTTCGCCGCGCGCCATCGGTGGCTTGAACACGTTGGCTATATCGAGGCCGCCTTCGCCACCGCCTTGACCGGCGCCGACAACCGTATGCACTTCATCGATGAACAGGACCAGTTCATCCTTGTGTGCGGCGATCTCGTCCATCACCTGCTTGACGCGTTCTTCGAACTCACCGCGATACTTGGAACCGGCTACCAGCGAGTTCACATTCAACTCGATCAGCCGTTTGCCCCGCAGCGTCTCCGGGACATCTCCGCTAATCATGCGTTGAGCCAGACCCTCTACGATCGCAGTTTTACCGACCCCCGGTTCCCCTATGAGTACAGGGTTGTTCTTCTTGCGTCGTGCGAGCACTTCTGCAAGTGTCTCGGTTTCCTTGGAGCGGCCTATCACCGGGTCGAGCTTGCCCTCGCGCGCAAGCTGCGTGATGTCCCGGCTATATTTATCGAGTTGGGGAGTGTCACTGGGCGCCGCCGTAGCGCTCTCATCTGTTCCGACCAGCTTCAGCGTCTGTTGGCGCAGCGCCTGTGGCGTTAATCCGTATTTCATCAGCAGATCGCCGGCGAAGCTGTCGGTGACCTCGGATAAGCCGGTCAGCATATGTTCGGGACCGACATAATTCTGGCCGAACTCGCGCGATGCGAGGAAAGCACGCTCGAGTGCGCTTTTGAGTCGGGGCGACACGGCAATCTGGCCGTCGGTACGCTTTGGCGTAGCCTCGTCCCTCAACGCGTGTTGCTCGATATACGTCTTGAGGTCGGTACCGGAAATATTGAGCGTTGCCAATATGCGTTGCACAGTCTCGTTGTCGACGAGTTCATAGAGCAAATGCTCTGTGTCAACTTCCCGACGGCCGAACTGCAATGCTCGTTCAGCGGCACGTTGCAGAATTTCCTTCGACTGGTCGCTGAAGTGCTGCTGCAGATTCACACGCTCTGCTTCACCAGAAGCGCCCGATTGCACGAAACCCGTCGACGGACTTCTCCCCGGCGGACGGTCGCCGAAGAAATCGTTGAATAGTCCACCCTTGAACAGCGATTCGAGCGGGGAGACCTGACGCTGATGTCGCGACAGTTGCGCATAGTGATAGTCGCACACGTCTATCTGGCGGGAGTGCTTATCTTGAACTACGGCTACGCGAACCGTTGCGGGCCGGACCCCGCACAAATCGCACATTTTCTGTGCCATGTCTTGCCTCCGTATCGTTGGGACGCCGCGTTTGCTGCTTTCCCGTTGTTGATGCGACAATTCTGGACAAGCATTCGGTGCAATCATTGAGGTCGATCAATAAAGTGCACAACGCTTTAAAGTCGAAGTGCTGCTGTTCGCATCGCGCATTTGAATTTGTCACCATCTCCGGGGCGGTCGGAGACGGCCGTGAAGCCAGTGCGCTCGACACAGTCGGCAAATAGTTGCATCCATTACGGCTCGCATAGTGTCTCGTTTGGTACAGAAAGCGTTCGGGGTGCTAATTTCCCAGATAGCCGCATATGCGCTGAACACCGTGCTATCCGAGATAACCCGAGTCATCAAGACGCGCTCCCAGTTGAGTTGATGGCATCGGCTGTCAATCTCGTCGCAAGGGGCTTCGCGATGCTGCATGCAATACCTTATGAATTGGCGACTACGACCTAAAAATCGCAATGTTGATCCGTGTCAAAGCCAGCGCTGCGCCGTCGCTCACACTAAACCCTCACCCACGTGATTGCTTGTGTGGACAATAGAATTAAACTGCCCTCACAAATATTTTTGAATGGTCCAGCAGCTTCGTAGGAGTTCGAGTAATCGGTGTGTCGCCATGCTCGGCCAGCCGGAGCGGTTCTGTCCGGACATCATGTGTTGCAGAGTAGATGTGTGCGCGACGAGAACCACTCGTGCCATGGAGGGCGACGACGGAGTCTCGTGGCGTTGCGCGACGCGTTCGATGATGCAACGAACACGCTCGGGTAGGCATCGTGCGAAATCGCGGACAGACCAGGAACCATGGGCATTGGGTCGTCGAACAATCGCACCAGATACGAAGCGGAGAACCGTCCACGGTTCTTCCGTGTACTAAAGGGGCATGCAATCAAAACGTGGAGGCGACGCTGACAGCGTCTGTTAGCCGTCGATAGCTGAAAGATGTTTCGCAGTTCCAGAGCGGTCCCGAAGTCTTTCACTTACACGTTTGGGAGAAGCCCATGCGCCGCGTCGTTCACGCTGTTGGTGTGCCCCTGCTCCTCGCCATTGCGGCTTGTGCGGGCGCGCCGCCGAATCCGAATCCCCGCGCGAACGACTCTCTAGTCGCTGTATCAATCGATCTCCCTCGTTACATGGGACGCTGGTACGTGATCGGCAATATTCCCTATCTGGGCGACCAAGACTATGTCGGAACTTACGTGCAGTGGGCACTGCGTAGCGACGGGAAGATCATGGACGCGTTCGTCGGGCGTCGGTACGGCTTTGACCAACCAGTTACAGGCAGTTTTTTCATCGACACCATCGTGCCAAGCACTCGAAATGGGGAATGGAGAGTTTGCTTTTCTTGGCTCGCCTGCGTAACACGCCTCACACTGTACGTGGACGAGAGTTACCAATATACGATTGTTGGTCTTCCAGACAAGAGTCTTGGATGGATCATGGCGCGCGACACCCAAGTGAGTGACGAAATGTATGCCGCGCTGCTATTGCGGCTTGCCGCACTGGGCTTCGATGTCTCCCGTTTCAGGCGGGTTCCGCAGCAGCTGGACCAGATTGGGAAACCGGCTTTTCAGTCACCGGGCAAACCTGAGTGATTCCATTGGCGACCGAGGCTGATCAGCGTGCGAAGTGGTAACGAAAGGCGAGCGCCACGACGTCGGGAGGGGGGGCAATGAACGCAGTCGCGACCAGTGGCCCGAGGGGCATCTAATGCGGCTGTGTGTGCCTTAATCAGGTTGGTCGCCTACAGGCGGTGCTGGTTATGGGTAGTGTGCTTGTCGGCGGTAACAGTGCATTGGCACAGGAAACCGAACCGCCGGTGCCATTCGCAACGGCGTGACATATCTGACTGGCGGAGTTGGATTGGACGAGTTGAGCGCGATCCGCGCGCAGGGGTGCAATTTCAATGTGCACATGCAGTTCACCACGCTGCATGGCGAATACCTGTCCGATGTTGACGTGATCATAACGTCCGCGACGGGCGCAACGATAATCGCCTTGAAATCGGACGGACCGTTTGTGTTCATTAGTCTTGTGCTAGGACGCTATCGCTCCAGTGGGAGTGCGGAGGGCAGCCTCGAGAACCGGTGGATAACGGTGCCTCCACACGGAGCAGCGAATCTCGACTTTTACCTTGGCTGATGATTGAACTTTGTTGTCTTTAGCTCCCTTTTTGCGCAGGATGCAAACGGCACGCATCCGGATCCGAGTTAACCAGGTTGATAGATTTAAGGATCATGTTCACGGAAGCCAATTATCCCGAGCGCCATCACCAGTGACCAGGTGTAATCGACCATGGGCAAGCTCGGTCATGCGATATCTGGTCCGTTCGCGGGCTTTGCGCATTTGCATCGGATGGCGATCGCCTCAGATGCGATTCCCACGAAGCACAAGGAGCTCATCGCGCTCGGCATTGTGATCGCCCAGCAGTGTGACGACTGCATCGGTCGATATCATGGATGTACAGGACTACATCTTTACCCATGCTCACTTGTAGAGGCTTGCGGATCGCGTCCCGCGATATCGCTCCGTCTATGCTTGTGACCGAAAGTCCGTAACACGCGACATAGGATTGCTACTCGAACGTGGCTGTGTGCTGAGATGAACGGAGCCTGCATTTTCGCTTGATTCAGGTCAATGTGCGGCGGCGGCGGCAGTACATCATGGTCTCACTAGTGAGAGCTTTCGCTTTGCCGCCCGGATATAGCCACTGGCCCGAGAAAAGGTGATGACAGGAAAGTTAATCGCCTTAACGATCGAAGGAGTGGTGTGATGGGCGTCGGAATGCAAATCGTTTATATGGGCTTTTCCGGTTCCACACAGATGACGGCCGAGGCAAGCGTGCAGCTTGTTCGAATCGACCGGATAGCGCGCTGCGTTGCGGGGTGTCATCTGGCCATCGAAGCCCTGTCCAATCCGGATGGCTCACGATCGTACGACGTTCGTCTCGATCTCATCATGCGCGACTATCACATGATGCCAGTTGAGCGCGTAACACGTAGCAATGCGCAAGGGGCGATCCGGGCAGCGTTCGATTCGGCGGTGCGCCTGCTCGAAAAAGAGGGCGCGACAGCAGGTCTGATTTGGGAGACGAAAAATGATCAGGAGTGAACCAAGAATCACCATTACGGCAATTTCAGTTTTTGTCGCACTGGCTGGCCTTGCGGCGGCGCTTCGCGGCATGATCTTCGATGAGTCCAGTCTCATGCATTATGGTGTCGCGGCAATCATCGCAAGCGTCGCGCTGCTTGTCGTGATGCTCAATCCGTCATCATAGCCGCATGAGTGGTAAGTGCGAGTCAATCCTCGACGGCATCCCCCCCGGGGTGAACATTCTTTACTCATCGAATACCCCGTTCTTGGCTTCAATCGAACCGGATTCGATGCATTGAACATGCCAGCGATCCAGGCACACTTCCGGGTTCGAGTCGCCATACCACGCCACATCTCCAAACTGATCTTCGATCAGGCGAATACGGTGTTGCAGATCAAGGCCGATCAAGGAGTGCAGAGCCTGTGTTGAGTCCAGGTCGCAGACAAGCGTTGCGCTGTTGGGCGCGGTGCGCACGAGGCCCCAGGGCGGAATGTCGATGTCGCCGTGCGTTTCCCGCGACCAGTGGCGCACTTCCATATCCAGCCAAAGGACTGCAAACCTGTTGGGGTCTGCGGGCTAGTCCAACTTGGTCGTAATACGCATGGTGTCCTCCGCCACTTCAAGTTAGTTACTCAATACCCATTGCACGAGCGTGCGGGCGTCTTCTCGCGAAAGCGGACCACCGCGATCCGCAGCTGCTGGCATTGCCATATCGCCCCAATGGGCGGGGCCGCCGACCCGCAATTTTTCCTCAAGCATCACTGCGGCGTTCGGAACGCTGCGATAACGCTCCGCGATCTGCTGAAACGACGGCGCAAGAAAGGGCGAGTCTACGGTATGGCAGAACATGCAGTGCTGCTGATCCTCGAGCGCGACTGGTTCCGGCGCGGCGTATGCCTGCAGCGCTATGCTCAGCAACAGCCCGGTGATACTGGCATGACGCGATAGTTGAAGTGACTGCATCGAAAGGCTCCAGTAGTGTGTTCTTCGATCGACCGTGTTTCCCGGTCAGGTGTCTGGCGATGACGGGTAGCCTACCATTTGCGCAAGCACCGGCATGCAATGGCGGCGGAGTCGCATATGTTCCGCCAGCATGCTGCGGTTGAACCATCCGCGCGCGGCGACAGCGAGCCCGGCTGAAGCGCAAAACAGGTACACGTTTTGCACGATCGCACCTGCACACGCAGCGGAGAAGGTTTCGCGCTGTTGGGCCGGAACGTCGCGCATTCGGGATATATCCGCTACGTACACGAGATCCAATGGTGCCTCGCCGGCGAAATCCTGATAGCCGGTGAGTCCGCGAAGATCCTGCGCGACGGCGAGTTCGAGTGTATGTCCGGTCGGCTCGTATTTGTAGAGTCCCCGCGCGAGCGCGGCGTAGACGTCGATCTCGTGAATGCCAAGCGCCGATGGCGCAGTACGGTCGTTGTCGCCCTCTCGGTTGACCCCGTTTGCGGCCCAGAGCAGGTCACCGAGCAGCACGTCGGGCAGCTCAGTGTGCGCGAAGTCGCGCGTCGTGCGGCGCAATGAAAATGCCTCCATGATCGGTCGGCCGCCGCAACGGCCTGCTGCGGGCAAAACAATGCGTGGCGGTGCGTCACCGACGACGGGTTGCGGTCGAGCGCCTTTGAACAACGCGTTGCCCAGACTGAAGAAAGGTTTCATCGAGTTTTCATAGGCATGCAGCGGACCAGACGCTGCCGATAAAAGCCATGCTGCCTCTCTGTTGTTGCAGATCGTTGATCTGCAACAAGCGCGGCGCATCGACGAGGAATCATGACACTACATCCTGGATCGGCCGACGCCCCGAACGGCGGCCACCCGGTTCGCGTCCCATGCGCAGCAGCAGTTGCGGTTGTGCCGTCATCCCGGCAATCTGCCTGAGTGAGCCACGCAATTGGTCTGTTTCCACTGGCTGGTTAAGATAAGACGCAGTGAGACCCAGCTTGACGCCGGTCAGCAACACACGCTCAAGAGCTTGTCCCGCAGCAAGCCACGACTGAGGATCGTCAATGCGAGTGCCAATGCAGAAGAGAATGGGTGATGCCCATACGAGGCTGTCATGCGCTGCAGCGATGCGGCCTCCGAGATCGAAGGTACAAATGGCCGAAGCGAGCAATGGCACCGCGATATCCAGTAGGGTGCTCACAGCGGGGCCGTAGACGGGCATGCCGTCGTCCGTGCGCCGGAAATGAATCCAACTCGCCAGTTCACTTTGAAAGCGAGGGTCGAGGAGCTGAATGCGGTCGGCTTCGGCTATCAGTTGAGCGATTTCTTCTCGCCTGCGGAGGTCGTCGATGCATACGGCTTGCACGCCTTCTGCTTCTGCTGCTCGGAGGAGATGCTGTTGCATCTCCGGCGCGACGGCCTCGAGGCGAAAAGCTTCACGAGTCGTCACGCGTCGAGGGATCGCGTCAAACAGCGACGCGATGCTGGAGTCGCTGCCCTTGTCGACCAGCATGCGCACTTTCGCCAGAACGTCCGGTTCAGCGTCCGACGGCAATAACGTGATGGCATAGCCAAGTCCGAAGTGACTGAGCGCGACGCGCAGGTTAAATAGCGCGGCGCCACAACTGATGACGAGTTCACGGTCGAACGGATCGACTATCGAGAGGGCTCGCATGCGATCGGCGCAGAGTAGCAACGTGTCGCCATCGACGATAAAATACCACGGTTGCGAGTTATGGCTCGAAGGGGCAAGCACCGCGTAGTTCAGTGCAAAGCGCAAGCGCGCTTCGGTGCAAGTTAGCGATGACAAGTGATTTACATCGATGTCCCATGCAGCATGAGGCGTATCCGTTTACATTTTCTATCACCATGTTTCGATGGATTCGTGCCTTGATCGTGTCAGCATCGCAGCGACAAGATGTTGACTCAAGTCAAGTGAGCACGCGCGCCATCAGGTGCAATAGACTGGAGCCGATCACCACGGCGACAGACAGCAGGAGATTTGAAATGCGAGCGATGGTTTTCGACGGTAAAGGGCCGGCACTGCGTGAAATGAACTTGCTAGATCCAGTGGTAGGGACTGGACAATTGTTGATCGACGTACACACGTGCGGCGTGTGCCGTACGGACCTCCATCTAGTCTACGGCGAGCTTCCGGACCCAAAGCGGCCGGTGATTCCTGGCCACGAGATTGTCGGCGTGGTTGCCGCGCTCGGCGACTGAGTGTCGGGGTTCCGCCCGGATGACCGGGTTGGTGTGCCATGGCTCGGGCACACGTGCGGAACTTGTGCGTTTTGCCGTTCGGGTCGCGAGAACCTTTGCGACCGGCCGGGCTTTACCGGCTATACGCTTGATGGCGGCTACGCGGAGCGCGTCGTTGTCGAAAGCGAATATTGTTTGCACTTGCCGGAGCGGTATTCGGATGTAGAAGGGGCCCCGTTGCTGTGCGCGGGGCTTATCGGCTATCGCTCGCTTGTGATGGCGGGCGATGCGAAACGACTCGGTATTTACGGTTTTGGTGCCGCAGCGCATCTGGTCGCGCAGATCGCGCGGCGTCAGGGACGTAGTATCTATGCATTCACGCGCGAGGGCGACGTTGCCGCTCAGGCGCTCGCCATGCGACTCCGACTCGGCGCGCGATGGGCTGGTAGCAGCACTGAACAGCCTCCCGATGAGCTTGACGCAGCCTTATTGTTCGCACCGGTGGGCGCGCTGGTTCCCGCGGCGCTCAAGGCGGTGACGAAGGGCGGCATTGTCGTCTGTGGGGGCATTCATATGAGCGATATCCCATCGTTTCCCTATGCATTTCTTTGGGGCGAACGGAGGGTTGTATCGGTGGCCAATCTCACTCGCGAAGACGGACGTGCATTTATGCGCATCGCCAATGAATTCCCGCTTGAAGTCGCGACCACCGTGTACAGTCTCACGGAAGCCAACCAAGCGCTCGGCGATCTACGCGCTGGCAGAGTGTATGGCGCCGCAGTTCTCAAGGTGTCGCGGTGACTGCCGGGGAGAAACGCTCGCCCGATCAAACTTCTGTTAGCTTTTCCCCGTCGATGATGGTTATCCGCTTGCCGTTGGTACTGACTACGCCTTGCTTCTGCAACTTCGAGAACGTCGGGCTGACGGTTTCGAGTTTCAGGCCGAGGTAGCTGCCAATCTCGTCGCGTGTCATCCGCAGATTGAAGTTCGCTGCGGAATATCCGTGGGCCTTCATCCGGGTCGACAGGTTCATCAGGAGTGCAGCGACGCGCTGTTCGGCGCTCATCATTCCGAGCAACATCACGAGACCGAATTCACGCACGAACAACCAGCTCATCATGCGATGGGCGTGCTGCTGCATGGATTCCATCTTGTGACACATCTCCTCAAGCAATGGAAGGGGAACACGCAGACCGTGCTGTCTTCAAGGGCGATCGCATCGCAGTTATATTCGTCGGACACAACCGGTCGAGCCCGAGCGGTTCCCGGCAATGTGAAAGCCGGTGACCTGCTCATGGCCATCGCGATGTATGACCACGGTTTTGAAGCAGCCGATGCGCACCGCATAGATGATCGGGAAGGCGTCGCCAGCGTGATATCAGCGTACGTCAGATATGCGAGAGGAGGCTTTGTTCAGAGCAATGGGCGCGCAGGCAGTATATGAAGACATGCTGTTTTCCTAATTGATCGACCAGTTGGTTGGTGGCTCGTCCTACTTTGTGTTCCTTCTCTTTTGCCAATCGCCCGATCGTAATATTGATCAGCTCAGGTCAAGGTCGCGAGGGGCGGTGGACAAAGGCGTGAATCGTCGACGAAGAAGAGCATCAGCATGGCGCGCACCCGTTCGAGTTCATACCTCGAAGTACCTTTGAGGCTATCTCAAAATAAAATGGGTGAGCGGCACGACTTGACGTAGGAATTCAGGCAGGCATGTAGAAAACAGACTACGCTCTCGCCGTGTGACGCGGCGTCTCAGGCGTCTTCTTCTTCAATGAGCGTGTTGCGCACGGCATAGCGAACCAGAGCAGCTTCGTGCGGCATCTGCATTTTGTGGAGAATACGAGTTTTGTAGGTACTCACGGTCTTGGTACTGACGGACAGCGCTTGGGCGATTTCCGTGATCGTCTCGCCAGCCGCGATTCGCCGAAACACGTCGAACTCGCGGTCAGAAAGGCGCTGGTGCGGCAAGTCGCCAGCTGCTTCGTTAAGGGTTCGCGCTAGGCGCTCGGCCATGGCCAGGCTGACGTATATACCGCCTGCCGCGACCTTGGTCACCGCCGCGACGAACTCGGCGCTTGCACTTTCTTTGGTCAGATAACCCGACGCTCCCGCTTTGAACGCACGTACCGCGTATTGCTGTTCCGCATGCATGGTCAGGACCAGAATGCGCAGCGCTGGCTGTTCGTCCTTCACCTGCTTGATCAGATCTACGCCGTTTCGGCCCGGCATCGAGAGGTCGAGCACCAGTATGTCCGCTACGGTCGAACGAATCATCGCGATGGTGGTAACGTCGTCGCTGGCTTCACCCGCAATCTCGAAGCCGGTCTCACTGCACAGGATATGGCGCAGTCCGTCGCGCACGAGGGCATGGTCGTCGGCAATCAGTACTCGGGTCATCGCGGAGGTTTGTCGTCTTGCAAGACGACAAGGGGCAGCGTCACGATCAGGGAGAAGCCGTTGCTGACGGCGGTATCAATCGTTATGGAACCGTTCAACCGGTGTACTCGCTCGCGTATTCCGATCAAGCCAAACGACTTTTGTCCTGCACCCGTGCGCTGGTCCGAGCCTTGACCGTCGTCAATAATGCTTACAACGCAGCAGTCTGCTTCCTGGCGCAACTTCAATGCGACATGTGAAGCGCGCGAGTGGCGCGCCACATTAGTGAGTGCTTCCTGCACTATCCGGAAGACGGCAGTCGAGCCATCACGGGCGAAGTCGATATCCATGCCGTCGATTCGCCGCTGAACCACGATTCCGTAATGATTTGTGAAGTCGTTGACGAGCCATTCTATTGCCGGAATCATACCGAGATCATCCAGCATCATAGGTCGCAGATCGGCGGCAATCCGACGCATCGTGGCGACGGTCGTATCGATCAGGCGTTGCATGCCATGCAGTTGCGCGCGAGCATCGACATCGGTTCCGGGTGCTAATTCAAGAGAAGAGACGTCCATTTTCAGGGCAGTCAATTGCTGGCCCAGATCGTCATGCAACTCCCGCGCAATGCGGGACCTCTCCTCCTCACGAACGCTCACCAGGTTAGCCGAAAGCTCGCGCAGCTCCTTGTGCGAACACTGCAGCGCGCGTTCCGCCTCCAGGTTCGGTGTGATGTCGCGAAGCATCACCGTGTAAAGCTTGCCATTTTCATCATCGAACCGCGAAATCGATGCTTCGATCGGAAACTCGTCCCCATTTGCGCGTAGGCCGTACAGTATGCGTCGACCGTCCATCTGCCGGTCCGACACCCCTGTTACGCCGAACTGGCGAACGTGCTCAGTGTGAGCGACACGAAAGCGCTCGGGCACAAAGCGCTCAAGGGGTACACCCAGCGCCTCGGAGGCGGGACAGCCGAAAAGCCGTTCCGCCATAGGATTAAATATCACGATACGCTGGTTCTCATCCAGCGTGATGACCGCTTCCATGGATGACCGGAAGATGCCAAGAAGGCGCGCCTGACTTAGCGGGAGAGACACCGATTCCGTTGGCTGGGAGGTTTCCGGCTTACCAACCATGCGACCAGCGTCAGCGGCTGCCAGCAATGCTCCATTCTTCGATGCCACTTTACGTTGTTTAGACGACTGGCCGGCCATGGTGTCTACGAGAAAGGAAAGAGTATGCGATCGGGGAAATTTAGGATACAGCATGCCGGTTACGAAACTTTCCGGTTGACCAGCGCGACTTTCCACGTTAGAGCACAGCCGACGGAGCGATTTGATGTAGATCAAGCGGCGTCGTAACCTCTTCGCGGCCACTAACTGCAATTATCAGGGGGCCCGTCACGTATAAACGAATTCTCGCGGCTCTCGACGATAGCCCTAGCGCGCATTTCGCGCTGGAAGATGTGCTGAAGTTGGCACGCGCACCAGGAACTCGACCAGGCACGGGAGCTGCGCGCGCTACGCGAAGTGGGCCCTCGAACGATAACGGAGATAATCGATGCGCACGGCACAAGCATCCCCAGCGCGGTCACGCAGGCAGCATTCGTATCGGCAAGTGCGTTAAGCACGTAGCGCCGGTACTGAACCGGACACGTGCGGCAATGACGAGAACCCGGCGCGCACGTGTTGCCGTTCGAGATACGTCGCAAACTCGAGTCTGGCCGATTCCGCTTCGTCGCGATGCCGAAGCACGCAGACAATTTCCACGAACCGGGCAGGTTGGAGAATTGGAAGGGCGTCCGCTACCGCGCGCGCGACTGGCTGCTTGCTCGTCTCATGCGATCAACACCGTGTCGCTGAACCGCTCCACACGCGCCGCGCACGGAAGCAGAATCGCCGGTCGACCGCTTCCCATCAAGATATCTTCCAGGAAATGCCTTGCGATAAACGTCGCCGGATCCGCTGGATCTTGTTGACCGAAAATTAGTAGGTTGGCATGGCGTGCGTGCAACGTGGCGTTTTCGATGGTAGGGCCGGGGCGGTGCGCGCCAGTCGCCGTTGACGCCCGCGCGCTGGGCCGCAGCTGAGAAATGGCCTCGGGGCCGCTGCTGTCGTGCTGCGCTTCGTTGACGGTCAGGTTCAAGCTTTCATCGCGTTTAAAAGAGGCCAGAGGAGATCCTGACACACGACATAAGGTCTCATCAGGTCCGCGTCGTGGTTAAACGCAAACTCGACATGCGCATCACTGCGCTGGCTGTCGTCGATGTACGAGTATTGTCTTTCAACTCATAGCCATGCTCCGGCGATCTCAGGTCTTGATACGATGTGCGGTTCCTTTTACGTCGCAGTACGAAGCGGGACCAACAGCACCGGACGAGTCGAGATGCGCAGGAACCGCTCGGCGACGCTGCCGAGCACGAGACGCCGCCAGCCGCGCCGTCCATGGGTGCCCATTACCACTAGATCAGCATCGGAGTCTCTCACTGCGTGCGAGATCTGCTGCGCGATATCGTCGCCGACGGGCTCAGCCTCGAGCACTTGAGTCGAGCCCTTTACACCCTCGCGCTGCATCTTCGCAACTGCGTCGGCGAGCACGTGCGTGCCTTCCTTGACGAAAGCTTCGTGCATCGGCGTAGGATCGAACGCGGCCTCAGAATACATCATCGGCGGTGCGTCTACCACATAAAGTGGTCTGAGTTCCGCGTCATGTTCGTGCGCAAGTTTCAGGGCGGTATCGAGTGCGCACATGGACGTCTCGCTACCGTCGATGGGCACAAGAATTCGTTTATACATAGTAGCTGTTCCCCTCGGCCTTAGTGCGACATCAGCACGGGCACGGTCATGGACTCCAACATGCTTCGCGTCGCACCGCCCATTATGAGTTCCTGCCAGCGAGAGTGGCCATATGCACCCATCACCACCAGATCGACGTTCAATTGTGACGCTCGAGAGAGCAGCACGTCACCCAGTGGCACGTCATCGATGCCATCCAGCTCCGCCACCTCAGCTTTGATGCCGTGGCGAGCCAGCATGAGCGCGATGTCGGCTCCGGGAATGCGGCTGCCGCGCGACTCATCCTTCGGGTCATTGAGCATAACGATGGTGGTTCTGTTGGCACGCTGCAGCAGCGGCAGAGCGTCGTGGACGGCGCGGGTTGCCTCGCGGCTACCGTTCCATGCAACCATGACATTCTCGCCGAGCGTCGGGAATACGCCGACGTAAGGAATGAAGAGCACCGGCCGGCCCGCCGACAGAACGAGCGTCTCGGGGAAGTGATCGGCGATAAACGATTCCGGGTCGTTTGGGTCATCTTGGCCGGCGATGACTAGATCCGCGTAACGAGCGTAGCGCGGTATTGCGTCGCTTGCATACTCGTTACGGTCAACCCACTGGCCCGATATGCCCTCCCGCAATATCTCTGCCAGAAAGATTCGTTCGAGTGCATCGTGCCGCTCCTGGCGGAATGTTCGGTGCGATTCGAAGTATTCGGCCGACCCGGCCATAACATAGAAAGAGCGCGGATCAGGAGAGAAGGTCGAAAATACGCCGCTTAAATGTGCGTTGAATTGTTTGGCGAACTGTACCGCGTATTTTAGGCGGGAATGTGCGCGTTCGCTTGTGTCGAGTTGAACGACGATACTCTTGTAACTCATCGCGAGTGCTCCTTTATTGAGTCAGTCGAGGCACCCGCATCGGGCCTGATCGCACGCTCCTGACCAAATAGTCTATGAGCGGCTACTGCGTGCCGCTTGATGCAGATCAAGTGCAAGCGAGCGGTTGTATCGCGGACAGACGGATTGATTTAGGTCAACGACTACCCGAGCCCCGAGCCTAAATTGAGATCTACCATACGGCGCTCTTCGCGCCTCCATTCATACGCAAAGAGGATTTGATCATGGCAACCGAATTCGTCCACCCGCTCGCCTCCGGCATCAATCCCTGTCTGACGCTGCAATTGATGAAGGTCTACGAGCAATGGCGTGGGGACGCTTTCGCTCTGGAAGCGAAGCGCGTTGAGAACGACCTCGGGGCTCTCCGGCATGGGTGCGAGGCTATTGCGAATGCAAAGGACTGGCGTGAGTTCAATTCCGGCTCGCAGTCCGTCATGAGCGATTATTGCAAAGCTACCACTCGCCTTTGGCAGGAAGGGTTCGAGGCGGTGATGCGCCATCAAGGCGCGCTTGGTGAAGCCCTTTCCGGCGCTATGAAGACTTGGCAATCAACGTGGACCGGTGAATTTGAGAAAGCTGGAGCCATGACTCCCGCGACCATGCCGCTTTGGTTTAAAAGATTGTCCATGCCGACGGCATTTGCACAACTGGCGAACTTGCAAGGCGATGGATCCGTCCAGGCGGGAAAACGTTCGCGCGACGGGGATCACCTTTCCGCTTGAACCAAAGTTGAGGTTTGGCATAGAAGAAGGTGAGTGATGCAGACACGGGCGCTTCGCAGATTCGGTTACGCGAGGCCACGGCAAGTGCCACTGATCAAGGCACTCCCGAGTGCGCTCCGACCACTTGATGCAGATCAACTGACGAGTGGCGTATCGACCCAAAATCTTATGAGTGACCTACGGCTTTTAACGAGGTAAAACGATGAGGGCGCTTCGGCGATTCGCTTTAAGCCGAGATGATGAAAACCTACGCGACCTTCGCTTACGCTGCCGAAACGTGGCGGTTGAACTGGGTCATCGAGGTGCAATGAGCCTTGTTTCCCTTCTGTTCTTACGATCTTATCCGGTGCGACAGATGATTTGCAATGCTACTTTAATTCAGGAGTTATGAAATGAGCAATATATCCCGTTATGACCCGTTCTCGATCGAACCGGTATCCGACATGTTCCACGGCTTGTTTCGGCCATTGCGCAGCATGATCAGCAGCGACGACGCGCCGCTTGCAGATATGAAAATCGACGTGACTGAATCCGACGCTTCCTATCAGGTAAAGGCGGAACTTCCTGGCGTAGACAAGAAAGATATCGACGTGAAGATCGACGGCAACGTGGTATCGATCAACGCCAAGGTCGAGCACAACAAGGAAATCAAGGAAGGCGAACGGGTCATCAGGCGAGAGCGCTACGCTGGCGCGATCAGCCGTTCGTTCTCGCTTGCGTGCGATCTCGATGAAGCAAAATCGGCGGCGCAGTATCAGGATGGCGTGCTGTCACTGACGCTTCCGAAGAAGGCGCGGTCTGAGCAAAAACGTCTTCAGATCAGTTGAGTCGCCGGCGCGCCGGCCGCCGCGCGCCTTATTTGTTGCAGAGGATTCTATGAAAACCGACCGACAGTTGAAACAGCACGTGGAAGAGGAACTGGACTGGACACCGGATGTCGATTCGTCGAACTTCGCGGTAGAGGTCAAGGACGGCATAGTGACGCTGGTCGGGCATCCGTCCAGCTATGCGGAGAAACTTGCCGCCGAAACGGGAGTGCAGCGGGTGTCGGGCGTCAAGGCCATCGTTGTCGAGGCCGAGGTGCGTCTGCCTTCCAAAGATGTGATGAGCGACGCCGACATCGCGCGCGCGGCCACGTCGGCCTTGCATTGGACCGCTGGACTGAAGGAAGGCGCCATTCTGGTTCAGGTCGAAAAGGGTTGGGTAACGCTGCGCGGCGACGTCGAGTTGAACTGGCAGCGCCATCGCGCAGCTCGCCGCATTGCGCATACGCGTGGAGTCACGGGTGTCGCAAACATGATTAAGGTGGGCGGTAACCTGGCTCCAGCAGACGTAGGCGAACAGATCGGTCGGGCTCTGCTGCGCCATGCCGAGCGCGAGGCCAAACATATCGGCATCGAGGTGCATGACGGCGTCGTGACTCTGAGCGGCACGGTGGAAAGCTACGGCGAACGGGAGTCCGCTCGTGGCGCTGCATGGTCCGCGCCTGGCGTACACGCGGTGGTCGATCACTTGGTGGTGGAATAAGGAAGACGCACCATGACGCTCAAAGGGCAAGTGACAAGCGATAGCTGGAACGTCACTACCGATACTTTCCCGGCTGGCGGCGGCTTTGGTTGCGAGATTCACGTCGGCCAGACCGGTTCGGGTGAGGAATTCAAGCATCAGTTCCTGCACTCTAAAATCTTCGCGACCGAGCGCGAGGCCGTACTCGACGGTCTTCGAGAAGGTATCGTGTGGATAAGCCTGAAGCAGTCGCAAACAATCCATCTATAGGTGCGTTGCGTTCAGTCGCTCGCTGTAATGTCGTTCTTCGGAGAATGACGATGTCGAATGCAAGGGTTCTTGTCGTGTACTACTCGCGTTCAGGCGTCACCGCCCGTGCTGCGAAAGCGCTTGCTAACCGACTCGGCGCGGATCTGGAAGAGATAGTCGAGCGCTGCGACCGATCTGGCCCATTGGGATTCGTCGGATCGGTTATTGACGTGTTGAGGGAACTACCCGCCAGAATCAACAATGCTAAACACGATCCGTTTTCTTACGAACTAGTTGTGATTGCTACGCCGGTTTGGGTACATCGTGTGGCGACGCCCGTGCGTACATGGCTCACAGCCTATCGGGCACGCTTGCCCAATGTCGCATTTCTCTGTACGTTCGGCGGCAGCGGAGCTGAGGCGGCACTCGCGCAGATGGCCGATATCAGCGGAAGGTCACCCCTCGCGCGATGTCAAATAGATGCTTGCGACGTTCGTGACGGCGCGCAAGTGCGCCTGCTTGAGATTTTCGCTGAACGACTGGAATGCAAGCTAGCGCACGTCGAGGCATTGGAATGGACATGCTGACCACAATCTGAACAACGAAGGAACGAGTGTCGATCATGGAACTTCAAGCATCGAACACGGATGTGCACACTGGCTTCAAGCGGATACTGCTATGCGTCGATCCGACTGCCGCATCTGCTCGCGCTACCGCTTTCGTTCCTCATCTTGCAATAAGGAGACGCATGTTCGAACTGTCGGTGTGGTGGAAAGCGCGTGCGCTGTGATTCCGCCGGGGCGGGGCCGCTGGCGGCATTCCATTTGAGTGCAGCGTACGCACTGTTGCTGCAAGACGTCGAGAACGGGTGTGCTGTGACGCAGGAACTGTTTGCCTCGACGGGGCCAAGGTGGAGTTCCAATTATCGACCTGATAAGCCCATGGCGGCGAGGCCGTACATGCACTGACAAGGGCCGCGCAAGACTGGCAGGCTGATCTGCTGGCAGCGGGGTCGCGCCAGCATCAAGGGTCGCTTCATTGGGTCGAGGGAGCGGTGTCTGAACCGCTCATGAAATTCGCTCAGTGCGCCATCCTTATCGTGCCCGAGTACGCCGACGTTGAGTGGCGTGGCAGGTCTCAGAGAATTCAGTTCGCGGTCGACGGCAGTTCGGCTTCGCAGGAAGCGCTGCGGATCGGCGCGACGTTTGCCGACGCGGGCACGGCGCTCCGCGCGATTTAATCGTCGGTCGCGCTGTGCGGCTGACCGATTTCGTTGCGCTCACGGTACCGGAAGGTGCGTTGGTGGAAGAGGGTAATGCCACGCTCGCGAAAGCGAGCCACTTCTTCACAACCCCATCGCTTGGCATGTGATTCCTTGCCCCGATTTGAAACGCTGGCTCGCCGCTCGATGAAGATGCACGGAAATATATCTGTTGAGCTTTGGGCCCATGCGCGCGAAGACGTGTGGAGATTCGAGGCCGGCCCACTCCAGAGGAAAGCGATTTGTTCGCGGTGGTGAAGAATAACGTTTGCTACGATCAAAAAGCCGTGATACGACGCAGACGTTGCTTACATGGCAGGGTGTATGTGCATTCCGTGCGTATATTCGTACACTTCCTGGCAACGCTCGCAGCGTTCTGCGCTCGGACACGCAATTAGACGAGCAAATCCAATTGCACCGATGCAGTCAACGCAAACACCGTAGTTTGCGGTTTTCAAACGGCCAAGCGCGCGCTCGACTTGTTGAAGTTGCTGGGCGAGATGGCTCGCCGTCGCAAACTCCGGCTCAACAATTTGTGCAGTTGCGGTATGGCCGCCATCGCTCGCCTTGAGATCTTCGATCTGGTTGACATGAGCCGCTTCGTAAAGTAGCGCTGTCTTAAGTTTTGCCCGCTGCGATTCGAGCTTTTGCTTCAGAAGGTCAATCTGCGAAGTTGTGAGTTCGTGCATCAAAGGCTCCTTAGGTTGGCATCAGGCGACATCGATTAGTCGGCCGCGCAATGAGCATGTGCCAATGATCGAACGACGGGATTATCCGGGTCCTGATCTTCGTCAATAAGTTGGCGGTCGCGCACTGGTCGTCGAATACCGCTTGCTTGGCTAGTACCAAACGGCGGAACACAGCTTGCCGAGCAGTCGTTGCCTAATACCCCGTCCACGACTGTTATCCCGTGGTTACGGGCCGCACTCGAGCAGTTGCAATCATCATAGGCACCGCACAGTCACCGCGGACTCAAAGCGATGCGCCTCAATCGATCAGCGCTCCGCCACAACCAGCAGACGAATGTCAGCGCGGCGTATCGTGTACTTGCGGTGCGCGGGACGTCCGGTACAATGCTTCTGATTAGCGCTCTCGGCGCACAAGGTGGCTTCGAATCAAAGGCGTGATCGACGGCGCTTGGCATTCGGACTCCGGAGCCGCTCTGGGTGTGGCGCTGGAGTGATGTATTGACGAGCGTATCAAGCATGGTTCAAGCCGTAACCGCGGATTGCTCGGCCGTGGATGAAACTCTCGGTAGGACGCCCCAACCAAGCGGAACATATACCTGACCGCCAGTCAGTTCGACGGACGTCACGAACAACTCAAGTGTTGCACCCGCCATTATGTGCAGGGGCGGGCCGCCGGCGTAGC
Organism: Caballeronia sp. LjRoot34; assembly: GCF_964253815.1. Taxonomy (NCBI): domain Bacteria; kingdom Pseudomonadati; phylum Pseudomonadota; class Betaproteobacteria; order Burkholderiales; family Burkholderiaceae; genus Caballeronia; species Caballeronia sp. LjRoot34. The sequence goes on along the minus strand of NZ_CAXUSB020000013.1, from coordinate 307 downwards.
TTTCGGCTCTCAGCCACGGCACGAGGCCCGCGTTGATCTCAAGTACGCTGTTGTGCGAGCCGTTGTCGTAGCCGGTATCGGGTGTGTATAGCGGCCCGTCGAATGCGACAGTCAGTAGCTGGTCAGGCAAGTGATGGCTGGGGGTGCCCGCAAATTGCTGATACGGTGAGTGCTGCCAGTTCTCACCCCACTGTTGATCGAGCGTCAGGCGGGTGCGGAACGCCCATGGCGCACGTACGAAACACAGGCGATACGTATTGCGCACATCATCGAGGTCGGCTTTTAAGGCAGGGCAATTGCATGAAGC
>NZ_CAXUSB020000012.1:0-24275 GCF_964253815.1 Caballeronia sp. LjRoot34 | reverse complement strand
GCAGCACCCTCCGTCTGGAATGCTGTCCTCTTCAATCAATGAGGTATCCATATTTATAAGAAGCATCTCGGCTGAACCAGCTATTTGCACCAGAGCCATCAACCTCTTCATCGGGTCTCCATCGATGCGTCCGCTTCAGTCATCATATGTAGCACAGGATTTGTCGAAACGCATTCTGTTAAAAGCGATTAGGGTATCGAAGATGTCGATGACGTCAATGTGGCGGACAGATGGCACGAGTATGGCGTCAGTGACATTGATGCAAAATTAAAAACGTCCACGAATGGTCTCTATCAGCGCGCGTACCGCAGCTGATAGATAGCTGTCGCGCCGCGTAAAGATTGCAACCGTATGCGTCACTGTCGGAGTCAGCGGAACCTGATGCAGCCCGGGCGTTTCGTGAATGAAATTCGCTGAGAGAATGGTCGCGAGATTGCTGTATCGCACGGTCGCGAGAATTGGCTCTATGGCGTTCATCTCCATCACAATATGCGGAGTAACACCGTTCGCAAACAACATGGCGTCGATCATCTTTCGGGAGTTGTACTCAGCCGTCAGCAAGATCAGTCCATGCTTGGTCAACGTACTTAGCGGCAAGCCCGGACAACCCACCAGCGGATGACGATCACCGACCAGGAGCGCAAGCGGTTCGCTAAATAACGGTTGAGCGTCAATCTGGTCAGTACCCGACGGCGCATAGGCCACGCCGAAGTTCAATTCACCATCCAGCAAGCGCTTTTCGATTTCACCGGAGCGCATGCGCAGCAGCGTGACCTTGATGCCAGGATAAGTAGAGTTGAAATCGCCCAGGATCTGCGGCAAGCGAAAGGTACCGAACGACGACAGCACACCCAGCGTCAGCTTCCCGTGCCGGAGATTGTTCAGTTCGTGCAACGCGTCCATTCCGGAGTCAACTTCTTGCAGCGCGCGTTTCGCATAGCCCGTGAAAACTTCGCCGGCCGTCGTCAGCTTGACAATGCGGCCCACGCGATCGAACAGGGGCATGCCGAGTTGATCCTCAATCTGCTTGATCTGGTGCGATAGCGTAGGCTGCGTAATGTGTAGGACATCCGCAGCCCGCGTAAAACTCTCCGACTGCGCAGCCGCCAGAAAATAACGTAAATGCCGCAACTCCATCTTCGGGTCTCCCGCTTGAGCGTGCCTTTCAGACTGCTTATTTTTGCGCAATTCAGTTGTCGCGCCATCGACACTATAGGGCGATTGATAGATGACATCTATGCATTTTATCGATTTAAAACATTTGTAGGGGTTCATTCGGCGCGTTAGTTTATGACCTGCGCGCACCATCAACGCCCCGGCGAGCAACCGGTGCGACGCCATAAAAAAATAAATCAGGAGATTGTATGAAAACGCTGTTTGTAATGGCCGTTGGAGTCTGGCTGATGGCGCTTGGCGCCGTGTCCCAAGCCGAAGATGCGTATCCCCAACAATCGATTCGACTGCTCGTTCCCGCTGAACCGGGAGGTGCTGCCGACTTTATCGCGCGTCTGATCAGTCCAGTGTTATCCGCGAATCTGGGTCAGGCCGTCGTGGTGGAAAACAAATCAGGAGCGTCCGGCACGATTGCAGGAAACCTGGTGGCCAAGTCGAAGCCCAATGGCTACACACTGCTGATGGCGCAGAACACCAGCATTGTCATTGCCCCGCATATTTACAAGCACCTGCCTTACAACACGCTAAAAGACCTCGCGCCGGTGACGCTCGTCATCAGCGTGCCAAACATCCTGGTCGTGAATCCCAATGTCCCGGCGAAGACGGTGAATGAATTCATCGCGTTGGCTAAAGCCAAGCCGGGCACATTCAGCTTCGGGTCTGCGGGGATCGGCTCTCCGAGTCATATAGCGGGCGAAATGTTCGACAAGGACGCCGGCGTGCAAATGCTGCACGTACCTTACCAAGGCTCCGCACCGGCCGTCACCGCGCTCCTCGGTAACCAGATTCCCGTGATGTTCGCGCCCATCACCGCCGTGCTGCCGCTCATCAAGGCAAACCAGTTGCGTGCATTGGGCGTGACGACGGCGGGACGGTTGCCCTCGCTTCCCAACGTTCCGACCATCGCGGAGTCCGGTGTGCCCGGCTTCGATATCGGTTCGTGGTTTGGCCTGTTCGCCCCCGCGAATACGCCGCCGGACGTTATCGCGCGCCTGAATCGCGCAGTGGCCGAAGCACTGAAGGATCCGCGCGTCAGTGCTGCAATCGCGAAGATGGCTTCGGCACCGGTGGGCAATTCATCGGCGGCATTTGCTGCACTGGTACACACCGAAGATCAGCAATACGCCGATCTCCTCAAGAAAATCGGGCCTCAACTGCGATGAGCCCGGATGGTTTTTGTTTTTCACTCTAACGGGAAATATCGTCATGTCTTCTCCAACTCTGAAGCAAGCCAACGCGATCATTGAAGGTGTGCTTAGCGCTCGCCGGGACGCCAAGATCAAGCCGCTTGCAGTCGTGGTGCTCGATGCGAGCGGCAACGTCGTCGCGGCGCAACGCGAAGATAACGCCAGTATGTTCCGCATGGACATTGCGCTCGGGAAGGCGTGGGGTGCAGCCGCGATGGGCTGTTCGAGCCGCGCCCTTGGCAACCGCGCAAAAGACAATCCGGCGTTTTTCACCACACTCGCAGCCACCGCGAAAGGACGCTTCCTGCCACAGACCGGCGCGGTGCTGCTGCTCGGCGATGACGGCGCGATCCTCGGCGCGGTGGGCGCGAGCGGCGGCACCGGCGAAGAGGACGAAGCGTGCTGCATCAAGGGCATCGAAGTGGCGGGCATGAAGACCCAGGCAGTTTGAGACCCCAAGACCGGCTGACATGCAGCCGGCAAACATTATCCGAAGGACGGACCCCATGAACACGACGACGAAGAACAAGGGCGCGGTCAAGGCCGGCGAAGGCAAGTATATTTTTGCGCTAAAGGAGCTGGCAGGGATGGATGCGGGCATCGGCTATTCAACCGCTTTCGGCCCTGTAATAGAAGGTGAGCGCATGCAGGTTGGCCTGATAAACAAGACGCGCGGGACGGGCGCCAAGCCGCATACCCATCCGAATGAGCAATGGAACTACATCGTGCAGGGCACCTTGCGCGTACGGGTCGGCAATGAGCCGGAGCTGTTATGCGGACCGGGCACGCTGCTGTATTTCCCCGCGAATATCGTCCATTCGACGGTTGCGACAACCGATGAGGACGTCGTTTTCCTGACGGTGAAGGACTTGTCGCACGGCATTCACGGCGCGGCGGTCGACGGCACCACGGACGGCGGCTATTTCGAACCTGGTCACGCTCCAGAATAAGCGTCCGTTATTTTATCGGGCGACACCTCGCATGCAGAACAGGACAAGACGATGGCTGACATCAGGAAGATCGGTTTTATCGGGATCGGCAACATGGGTTCGCCGATGGCCGGACAACTCGCCCGCAAAGGCTTTGCACTGACTGTATTTGACGTGAATGTGCCTAACGCCACTGCGTTCGCGAACGAGTATGGGGCGCGGGTAGCAGGATCGGCCGCGCAAGCGGGTGAAGGTGCGGACGCTGTGATCTTCATGCTTCCGGACGAGCGCGTGGTGCGCCACGTGTTGTTCGAAGAAGGTCTTGCGCAGGCTATGCCGCAAGGCGCGATTGCCATCGACATGGGGACGTCGGCGCCGGCGTCGACGCGCAAGACGGGCGCCGAGCTGGCAGAGCGCGGCATAGGGTATGTCGACGCGCCAGTGATGGGCGGCGTGGTGTTCGCTCGCGACGCCAGCCTCGACATCATGGCCGCCGGTGACACAGGGCAGATTGAACGCTGCCGCCCGATGTTCGCTGCAATGGGCCGCAAGCTCTGGCTGTGCGGCGAACTCGGCAGCGCCCATGTGCTGAAGGCAATGACCAACTACATCAACGCGTGCACGTTCATCAACACGCTCGAAGCAATGGTCATCGGTCGTAAATTCGGTCTCGACTCCGCGCTCATGGCCGAGGCAATAGACGCAATGTGCAACGGCCGCCAGCATCCGGTGGTAAAGAAAGTGATGCCCCACGTGCTGACGCGCAAATACGGCACGGGCATGGCCATGCAACTCATTGCAAAGGACGTGAAGATTGCGGTGGATGCCGCGCAAAGCGTGGGTGCTGCAGTACCGCTTGGCGAGCTTACGGCGCAACTTTGGCATGCTGCCAGCGAGCAGCTTGGCGGAACCCGCGACCACTCTGAAATTGTCCGCTACTGGGAAAACCAGACCGGCGCGGAACTTTAGCTTAGCCGGCTTTTTAATGGCGGCCGCGATGCTGGCTCGCACGCGTGCCGCGCGGAGGAGACACAACAAGATGATCATCAATCACCGGTTCAACCGGTATCACAAGGACTATTACGGCGGCGCGCTGATGATCGTGATCGGCCTCGGCGCGGTTGCGTGCGGAACCGATTATCAGATTGGATCGCTGCGGCAGATGGGTCCGGGCTTTTTCCCCGTCGCAGTCGGGGTGTTGCTCGCGCTGGTTGGGGGCGCCATTGCGCTGCAGGCGTCGCGCTCAGTGTCCGTCGATAAAAAGGATGCGCTCCCTGCCGAATGGCGCGGATGGCTATGCATTGCGTCAGCACTGGTCGCGTTCGTCATTATCGGCGAGCACGGCGGCTTGCTGCCGGCGACTTTCGCGGTGGCGTTCATTGCTGCACTCGGTGACCGGAAGAACCGCCTGAAAGACGCGCTGGTGCTCGCGCTCGCGCTGATGCTGGTAAGCGTCGTCGTGTTCTGGTGGGCGCTCAAGGTGCAGTTTCCACTACTGCAGTGGGGGTGAGACATGTTGCAGTCCCTGTTTGATCTTCGGCATGGGTTTGCCATAGCGCTTGATCCTCACAACCTGATGTGGTCGTTCGTGGGCGTGCTGATTGGCAATTTGATTGGCGTGTTGCCCGGCATGGGGGCGTTGTCTGCTATTTCCATCCTGTTGCCGCTGACCTACGCCATGCATCCGGTACCCGCGATCCTGATGCTCGCAGGGATATTTTATGGCTCGCAATACGGCGGGGCCATTGGCGCGATCCTGCTGAACCTGCCATGCCATCCGCCGCATGCCGTCACCTGCCTCGACGGTTATCCGATGACCCAGCAAGGCAAGGGCGGCATCGCGCTCGGCATCACGATGATCTGCTCGTTTTTTGCGGCGTCGGTGGGGATCATCGTGATGATTGTCGCGTCGCCGTTACTGGTCAGTATTGCGTTCAAGTTTGGACCGGCGGAAATTTTTTCCATCATGCTGCTCGGCTTGTTATGCGGCGGCACGATGTCGCGGGGCTCCGCACTCAAAGGCGTCGCCATGACACTGGTCGGCCTGCTTATCGGCATGGTCGGTACCGACGTCAGCAGCGGTGAAATGCGCTTCACGTTCGGCATGCCGGAGTTGTCTGAAAAGATTCAGTTGGTAGCGCTCGCGTTGGGCTTGTTCGGCGTCACGGAGTTCTTGCGCAGCGTGAACCGGATCCAGGTCGTTGGCGGCGGCAAAACCTCGGTCCGGTTGCGCGACATGTTTCCGGGCAAGGCGGATCTTAAGCGCGCCTTCATGCCGATGCTCCGCGGCACGATGATTGGCACGCTGTTCGGCTGCATGCCCGGAACGGGTCCAACGATCACGACCTTCATTGCCTACGCGTTCGAACGCAAGGTGTCGAAGACGCCAGACCGGTTCGGCACCGGCATGATTGAAGGCGTTGCAGCGCCCGAAGCTGCTTCGCATTCGAAAGCGCAAGTGGATTTCGTGCCGACCATGAGCCTGGGCATACCTGGCGATGCGGTAATGGCCTTGATCCTGGGCGCATTGTTGATACAAGGTATTCAGCCAGGGCCGCAACTGATCACGGAACACGCAGATTTGTTCTGGGGACTAATCGCCAGTTTCTGGATCGGCAACGTGCTGCTCATTGTGTTGAACGTGCCATTGATCGGTATCTGGGTGAAGCTGCTGCGAGTGCCTTATCGCTTCCTGTTTCCGTCCGCATTGTTCTTTATTGCGGTAGGGGTCTACAGCGTCAATAACAGCCTTTTCGAGGTGGGTGAGGTGCTGGCGTTTGGTTTGATCGGCGCCGTGTTTAGTGCGCTCGAATTCTCGGTGGCGCCGATCCTGCTCGGCTACGTCTTGGGCCCGATGATCGAAGTCAATTTCCGGCGCGCATTGCTGCTTTCTCACGGTGACCTGATGGTCTTCCTGCAACACGCGATTAGTTGCGCATTCCTGGCTCTATGCACGACGGTGATCGTCGTGCAGGTATTTTTCCAGTGGCGCGGGACTCGGCGTCCGCGCCGTCCCGTTGAAGCAACCGGATCGACCTCCGCGATAAAGGCCGAAATAAACAAGATCGTGCCCGAAGAAGCGAGTTAGCGGGCGGTCAACCGCCCTTGATCAATGCTTTCATGACTATGGCTCCCGCGACATATCAAAAATCTCGCGGGAATCGATTAATATGGATTGCGAATCAAAATGTAATCCAGACCATTAGAAAAACGAGACACTCATGCCGAACCGGGACTTGATGAGCGTTTATGCGGAGTCGCGGCCGACGCGCCGTTACTACGGCGCTTACGCGATCTTTTGCACTGGATACACACTCGATACCTTTGACTTCTATGTGGTCGGTTTTTTGCTTGCGGTGCTGGGACCGGCCTGGCATCTGACCTATGGTCAATCCGGCCTGATCCTTCTGAGTGCCGGGGCCGGCTCATTTGCCGGTGCGTTGTTCTGCGGCGGACTGGCAGATGCCTTCGGACGGAAGGCGGTACTCGTGCCGAGTACGGTTTTATGCGGGGTGGGGGCGGCATCGGTCGCGCTGGTGTCGGACCATGCGTGGGAAATGTTTGCGCTCCTGCGGTTTATGGTTGGCTTCGGGCTGGCAGGTGTCGCAACCACGCAAATGGTATTGCTGGTGGAGACCACGCCGCTTCATTACCGGACCCGCCTGGTTGGCTTTCCGCACGTGGCGGCCTCGCTGGGCGCTTTGATCGCGTCAATCTCCGCCGCGTCCATGCTCAATGTGTTGGGCTGGCGCGGCGTTGCAACACTGGGACTGATCCCGCTGCTGATCGTCGTGGCGCTGACCATGCTGGTCATCCCCGAGTCGGCGCAATGGCTCATCAGCAAAGGGCGTTTCGCCAAGGCACGCCGTTCGATTGCAGCGCTTATGCGAGTGCCGGCAGAGTCGCTGCCGCTCGATGCGAGGCTGCCTGCCTCCATCGCCCCGAGTGCGAAGTTCCGCGAGTTGCTTGCCTATCCGTGGCTCCTGGCGCTCGTGGTCGTGGCGTGGGCGGGTCTCAGCACCGCGGGTTTCGGTGTCTATCTGTGGGGGCCGACTATCACGGCGGCGCTGCTGCACATCACGCCAAGCGAAGCCGCACATTATTTCGTCATGGTCGCAAGCGCGGGAGTACTCGGACGCGTTTTGTTCTCACTGTTGCCCATCTGGATCGGCCGCAAAAGTGCGGGGGCGATCTTCGGGTTCGGTATTGCCGCGACCATGATGGCCGCTGCCTTCACAGCACATCAGACTCTATTCGGCATACCGTCGTTTATTGTCTGTATCGTCATCGGTGCATTGTTTTTCGATGGCGGATATTGCATCGTCGGACCTTACACGGTCGAGATCTTTCCCACCCAAATGGCGGGTCGGGCGATGGGCCTCGGTCAAGCGGCGAACGGCGTCGGCAAGGTCGCCGGCCCGCTGGTTCTGGCGATGATCGCCGGATCGGGCAACGTGCTGTCTCCGCATGCGACCGTCGCAGCGGTGTTGCCTTCGTTCCTATTCCTGGCCGCGTGCGGTCTTGCGGTCGGGATCGGCTTCGCATTCTTTGCGCCGCAAGACGTGTCCGAGAAAGCGATGCGGGTTGCCAGGAACGGTGGACAGGTCCATGAAAAATCAGCGCAACCGGCCGCTCCGCAGCCCCGTGCCGAGACGGAGCCGCAAGCGCCTCGGCCGTAGTGCGGGGTAATTCCGCGCGGATCTTCTGGTTTCAAGAAAACGGCTCTAAAAAAACCATGCCGCGCCAAGAGGGCGCGGCATGTCGTTATGCTCTTCTGGCGCGTCCCATCGTACCCGTCAGAATCTCACCCGCAGACCCACGCGTCCAACAAACTGATTGTTTGATCCGGCGGACGCAGCGACGAAAGTCGATGATGAACCAATCGACGCTTGCACAGGAACCATCACGCCTTTGACCAAGTTGCTTCCCGATGCTTTTTGATAGATGGCAAGCAAGTAAATGTCCGTACGCTTGGACAGGGAGTAATCAAGCGCGCTATTAATCTGGTTCCACCTTCCACTAAATCCGCCGCTGAGTCTGGTGTACGCATCGTCGAGCGTCGCTTGCAAGGCAGGCGTGATGAACCAGGTCGCACCGAGCTCGCCGTCCTGGACCGTAGACTGCGTGCCAGCGACAGGTTGCAGATGTGTATCCGTGTAATTGCCAAACACGTTGACAGGACCGATCTTGTAACTTGCGCCCACGCCAAAGGTATTGGTCTTGCGCAATCCGTTTGTATCGATGTTAGCGATCGTTACCGGATAAGCCGGCGCCGCGGCGGTAGGAAAGTTGATCGCCGTATAGGCAATGCCCATTGCAAACGGGCCGTTTGAATAACCCGAACCAAAGCTATAGGTACTCGATGACCCGGCGCTTACCGGGGTCGTGGTAGGCACAGATCCCTGGAACGTACCGGCCTGATTGGAAAACGCGTACATTGCGCCGAACCGGAAGCCGCCAAAGTTCGCACTGGACAGCTTCACCGCGTTGTTCACCCGGCTCGACGTGAACATGTCCAAGTCGTTTGGATGGAAGCCATAGTTGCCGACTGCACTTTGCCCGCCCGCCGAGAAGTCGTTACCGACAAAGGTTTGTGAAAGCACATACTGACGCCCGAAAGTGATTGCGCCGACACCCTCCTTGCTCAACCCGACAAACGCCTGGCGTCCAAACAAGTCTCCACCTTGGCCCAATGCGCCATTACTTGCATTGAAGCCGTTTTCCAGCGTGAACACCGCCTTCAGGCCGCCGCCGAGATCCTCTTGTCCACGCATGCCCCATCGATCTCCGCCATCTACACCACTGCCATAAAACACCTTGCTTTTAGGCCCCGCGGTGGTCCCGACATGGTTCGCGTACGACACGCCTTCGTCGAGCCAACCGTACATGGTCACGCTGCTTTGCGCATGCGCGACGGCGCTGAAAACCGAGAGCGCTGCAGCCCCGATTAGAGTCCGTTTCATTTTGTCTCCTTCTTTTTTCAGTTTTTATTTCTACGATACTGCTGCGGTATTGCTCCTGTTCACTGCTTAGGTAAAAGTGTTGCGGATAGTGCGCTTCTTGAGAACCTGAAAGCACAATGCGATCGCGAGTGGATGCACTGCCACGCGGAAAGCGTGACAGTGAATGGGACGACCATGAGAGAAGGCGTATAGCTAAGCGACTGTTGATACGAATGCCAGATTACACGTGCCGTTATGCGGCTGAGCGCCGCAGTAAAAGGTTCAAGCCGTTTCCAACGGCATTTCCAAAAACGACTTGAGGGCATGGAAAAACTTCTTCCGATGAACGCCCATCATGGGGTTATGCGCAATGCCTGCGATCGCGATGAATTGCTTGTCGCGAGTCGGCAGATGAGCAAAGAATTCGAGAAGATCCGGCTCGGCGGCAATGCCGTCGAACTCGCCACGTACGATCATCACGGGGCATTGGATCATGGCGGGATCGACCAGCGGCAGATTCACGCACATGTCCACATAAGTTCCGGTAGGCACCTCGCTGACAAGCGGCAGTTCGGCGGCTGCAATTGATTCGGCCACAATATCTTCGCTCGTACCGGGCTTGTCGCGATTGAACATGCCTTGGTAGAAAGCGAGATCAACATTGCGCCGTGGGCTCGCCGAATACTCGGGCAACTTCTTGCGCCGCTGTTCGAGCGTCGGTGAACCCGCCCCGGTATAAACCAGCGCCGACAGTCCGAGCCGTCTCACCTTGTCAGGATTCTTCGACGTGAACAATGACGCCCGCAGCGCGCCCGATGACGTTCCGAACATCAACACGTCATGCACGCCGGTGGTTTCAAGTACGAAGGGGACAGCAAGCTGCAAGTCGTCGGCACCCGACTGCACGCCGGAGTTCGACCCTTCAGTCCAGCCAGAGCGTCCGTAGCCATCATGATCCATGGTCCAGACGTCATAACCCAGCGCAGCAAAGTGATCCATGACGGAATAGTCCTCTCGTCCCGGGACCTGCAGGTCATAGGTGTTGCGACCCGAAACGGTCGAGCCGTGAACCAGAAACAGAACCGGCAGCGGCGCTTCGCCTGCTACGGGTTCAGCCGCACGTTTGCGGTACACATATAGACGGATGTCTCCTTTTTTGACGTAATATTCAGCATTCCAGGTCATGTCGCGTCCTTCAATTGCCTCGACCGCGAGGCGGTCGAGGCCTATATCAAGTTAAGGGCTAGATGCAGTGAGGCATGAGTGGGATTATCGTCAAACAGTGACATCGATTAAATGGCTTTTCGTGAAAAGTCCTTTCACCAAAGCTGACCGGGAATCACACCTCATGCGCGACCTGAACGCGATGGCGACATTTGTGGCCGTTGTCAATTCCAAGAGTTTTTCGCTTGCGGCAGAACGATGCGGCATTTCCAAAGCGTTAGCGACCAAGCATATCCAGGAATTGGAGACGTCGCTGGGCATCAAGCTCCTGCACCGAACGACACGCAAGTTGGGATTAACGCAAGCCGGTGAGCGTTTCTACGAACGTTGCACGCGCGTTATTTCTGATGCCGAGGACGCGATCCGTGATCTCGAGGACAGCACGCACGGTGCGCACGGCCTGATTCGTGTGAGCACAGCCATTTCATTTGGGCGCATACACCTGCTGCCGGCAATCGCGGATTTTCTCCGCGACAACCCGTCAGTGCAAGTCGATGTATCGCTATCGGAACATTTCGGTGACCTGATCTCCGGCGGGGCGGACATTGTCGTGCGCATGGCCGACGAACCGCATTTGAGTAATCTGGTCGCCCGCAAACTTGCAACTGTCAACTATGTCGTGGTCGCTTCGCCGGCCTATTGCGCAGCGCACGGTCCCGTCACTACGCCGACGGATTTGCTGCGCCTTAATTGCATGACTTACACAGGCGCGGCCAACCGTGAATGGCGCTTGTCGGGACCGGACGGCGATCACGCGCTCAAAGCCACGGGCAATTACCGGGCGAACAATGGCGATGGCATCGTCGAAGCGGCACTGGCCGGGGTCGGCGTGGGAATTGTGCCGAGGTTTATAGCAAGCACACATCTGGAATCCGGCAAGCTGATGCGGCTACTACAGGATTATGTCGTGCCCACTGGCACGCTCTACGCTGTTTTTCTCCCCGACCCGAATCTTCCCGAGCGCATCCGGACATTTGTGCGGTTTCTGAGCGATCGATTCGGGCCCGTGCCGTATTGGGACAAGTAAAGGGGAATAATTCCATTTACTATTCGATAGTGTAATAATAAGCACACCTTCCATGTAGAGGTGCGCGCGATGGTTCGTCAAGCGACAGGCGGTGAGGTTCTTGAACGTGCAAAGAAACTCATTGTCGAGGCCAGAACGGTGGATGAGTTGCGGCAAGCTCAAGCGGTACTGTTGCCGCTCGAATTCGGTCTAACGCTCGCGCAGACTGCGCAAGCGATTGGCGTATCGGTCGGCTGGGCCTGTCAGTTGCGCCGGCGCTTCATCCTGGCTGACGGGATGCCCGAAGTCGACCGCCCCAAGCCGGGCGGTCGACGCCGCGAGAATATGACGCGGGAAGAAGAAGCGAGCTTTCTTGCGCCCTTTTTCGAGAAGGCTAAGGTGGGCGGCATCCTCGTGGTCGGAGAGATCAAGCGGGCGCTGGATGAACGGCTGGGACGCAAAGTTGCCTTGGCGTCTGCCTACAACCTGCTACACTGTCATGGCTGGCGCAAGCTGGCACCCGACAAGCGACACCCCAAAGCTGATGTGGCCGCCCAGGAAGCCTGGAAAAAAAACTCCCCGACGTCCTCCTCGAAATCGACCGCGCGTGGCCGGGCCAAGGGCCGATCCGGCTGATGTTTCAGGACGAAGCGCGCTTCGGTCGCATCTCCGATACGCGGCGTTGCTGGTGCCCCAAACCGGTTCGTCCGTTGTGTCAGGCCATGGTGACGCAGGAGTACACCTACGCTTATGCGGCCGTCTCGGTGACCGATGGCGTGCTCGACTCGTTGATCCTGCCGCACGTCAACGGCGCCTGCATGCAGCTGTTTCTCGATGAGGTCTGCGCGCGCCATCCCGACGAGCGCATCGTGATGGTTCTCGACGGTGCCGGGTGGCATCAGAGTGCTTCGCTCAAGCTGGCGCACAACCTGCGCCTGCTCACACTTCCGCCGTACTCGCCCGAGCTTAATCCCGTTGAACATCTCTGGGACGATCTGCGCGAAAAGTCCTTTCACAACCGCGTCTTCGAGAGTATCGATGCGCTCCAACACCATCTGTGCGACTCGCTTCGCCACCTTGAACTGGATCACCGACGGGTTCATTCCATCGTCGCGTGGCCGTGGATCATTGATTCACTATTGAATTAGAAATGGAATTAGAGAGATACCCGACGTTTCTGCGGGACTAGATATCGACGATTTTTCGCAGTAAAGCGTAGGAAACAGGCCAGTGACCCTCGCTGTGATTGACGGCAATGGATGCAGTTTTAGAATTTAGCCTGACAATGATGCCAACGCGCTCGCTTAGGTGCTTGTCGGTGAAGCTGACTGTGTCGCCGATGAAAAGCTCTTCACGCTGCGTCCTCGGTGGTGATGCCGGTTCGACGAGGTCCGGGCCACTCGCGCTGTCCGGAATGATCGCCGCGTAGAGCACGCCCCACCGGCGTCGAGTTACGGTGTCTTGAACCACGGCCTATGTCTGGCGGAGTTCAACGATGGTGCCTTGTGCCGGCGGCTCAAGCGGGTTGTCGCCAATGTAGTCGACGGCCATCCCCAGATACAGGCGTTGACGTATTTCGAGAATACGCCGGGGGTCATCAAGCATTTTGCCGATTGCAAGATAGAGGCGATATAGCTCGGCGCTAGGCGCCTGCCGAAGCGAATCTAGAATGTCCATTGTGTAGAGGTGCTCTGACGGGCGAACAGTGAAAGTTCGTGCACGCGATTGACGGGATACGACAGCTTAATCATCTTGCTACCAATCGAGTCTCAAACCGGCCTCTGCTGCACGATGCCGATCATCGTCGTCCGCATGCAGGTATTGGCTGGTGGTCGAGATCGATTCATGCCCCAGGTTGTCCCGGACGTATCGCAGATCGACTTGGCCATCCATCATGCGAGAGCCTGTCGTGTGACGCAACCAATGGGCAGACGCCTGGCGCAGCCGATCTGCGGCGCGCTCATGCGCTTCGCCCGTCGATTGCAAGTGCCCGATCGCATTATCGAAGGTTCTGTCGCAATAAGGATGGATAGGCGAGCAAAGGCGATATGGTAAGTAATGCTTATTTGGCTAATGAGTAAAACTGCTCGGCGGGAGTTTGGCCGCCGCCTTTCATTTGCCCCTTCTTGATCATGTGCATGAGCTCGATGCCGCCAAGCAGGATGCGTGCACACCGAAAAGTCTTGAATCCGAGCATCGGTCGAGTGCGTCGCTTGATTGCTCGGTGATCCTGTTCGACAATGTTGTTCAGATACTTGTTCTGGCGGATCTTGATCGGCTTATCGCGCGAAGCGTTCAGCGCCTCAAGTGCGGCCAGATTTGAACCACTTTTGTCGATTGTGATCGTCTCAGGCTCGCCGTTTTGATCAATCGATTTCTCGAAATAACGTTGCGCGGCGGCCTTGTCACGGTGGGCTCGAAGCAGGAAATCGACTGTTGCTCCAGCCTTGTCCACTGCTCGATACAAGTACTTCCACTGTCCTTTGACCTTGATATACGTCTCATCGACACGCCAGCTTCTGCCTACCGCTCGCTTGCGGCGACGGAGCGCTTTCTCAAAAACGGGCAGCAGTCTAATCGCCCAACGGTGCACCGTCGAATGATCGACCTCGATGCCGCGCTCCGCCATCATCCCTTCCAGGTTTCGCACACTCAGCCCATAAGCGACATACCAGCGCACGCACATCAGCATCACATCAAACGGATAGTGAAGGCGTTTAAACACACGCGCCAACGCCGGCGTCAGGCTCTGTTTCATCGCAGCACGCAGTTCGTTTTCTTCCCGCCAATCATAACGCACCGTCTTATTGCGACAGAACCGACACATGGCTCCAACACCTATACGCTCAGACCGAGACTGCGTTCTAGTCGGACGCGCGCGCCCTGGCGAAACATACTCGCAAATCCGCACCGTGTTTCTCACAACCTCCGCGCTGAAGATCTTCGCGTGCTCGTTTTGCCACGGATAAATCGTGCGGCGAGCTGCGCAGCCTGCGCTCGGCTCGCCGGGGGAGCCTAGTTTACCCGAGTCCGGTTGCAAATGAAAAAGTGCCATTCAATCTAAGTTTTATCCATAGACCCGGCGCCATCCGCGCAATTAACCTTGCCATAGGATGTTCGATATGCTCCGCATCTGAACCGACACCGAGCACGCGAAAAATATAATCAATCAAAGGAGATCAGATTCAGCAGGGAAGCAACTCAGGGCCATTAGCTTGCGCCGCCGTTGCGGGACTTCGATCTGACAGACAATCAGTCGACTAGCCGCCAAGATCAGGCGCGCCTCCCGTAAGACTGTGGGATACCCGGATGCATCAGCATTTCGGTCACTTATCGTATCGAATTATTATTAGCTATACTAATGAAACGAGCACTTATAAAAGCATCGGCATTCCGATGCGGATAAAACGGAGATCCAGCATGAGAAGGTCTATCATTCTCGGATTCGGCGCAAGCTTGGCCTGCGCGTCCGCCTCCCCCGTGTTCGCGCAGTCAACGGTCACCCTCTATGGCGTGCTCGACAATGGCTTCGTCTATCAGAGTTCGAGTGGCAACAATTCGTCCATCCGCGCGGTCCCCGGCGGACTTTTTTCGACCCGCTATGGCTTTAAGGGCAGTGAGGATGTCGGTGGCGGCCTCCACGTCAATTTCCAGTTGGAGCAAGCCTTTTCTGGTCAGACCGGTGCGGCGACGAACTCGTCCGATGCCTTCAATCGTTTAGCGTATGTCGGCCTGTCTGGCGGTTTCGGCGAAGTCCGCTTCGGCTTGCAGAACTCGCCGCAGTACGACATCTTGCAGGCAGCCATGGATCCGTCCTGGGTTAAAAGCATCGCGTCGCCAATGAATAATTTCAACGGCTTGATCATCCGTGCGAACAATGGTTTCTCCTACTACACCCCCACGTTTGGCGGGCTGACTGCCAAATTCATGGTGGCGTTGCGCGATTCGTCGACGACCGGGTCGGGTAACGGCATAGGGTTTTATAACGCCGTCGTCCAGTACGTTAACGGACCGTTGAACGTGGCGGCAGGCTACGAACGGGGAGACGAACCCGGCGTCGGAGCGGGTGGCAGCTATACGCTGGCGGGCGGTGCCGCCGCGGGTCCTGGCGCGGTATTTAGCGTCTTCAACGCGGGGGCCTCGTATGCGATTGGTGACAACCGCATCTGGCTGGCCTATCACACGGAGAAGCTGACCAATACGCCGAAATACATGCAGCACGACGTCTACCAGATATCGGACTCGTATCAGTTCGGACCAGCTGCTTTACTTTCGGTGATGTACGGTTATCTTTACGACCGCACGGGAAAGGGCAACAACGCACAGCAACTGGGCCTGCTCTTCGAGTACGCCCTCTCCAAATCGACCGAGCTCTATACAGCGGCCGGCTTCATCCAGAACCGGAATCAGGCGCAATACACGCTCTCCGGCACCGCCTATTCGGGCCTTGCGATCACGCCCGGCACCGACACGCGCGGCATCGGTGTCGGCCTCGTGCACAAGTTCTGAGGTCGCAGCAGAAACCACGGCCGGCCTTTTCCAAAAACGTCGTCCGAGCATTCAAGATGCTTCCGAGGTCAACTATCGGGAGTCTGGAATCGGAGGATTGACCGAGCTTCCTCCGACTGACATAAACGCCTGGGGACGGCGTCTCACCTTAAGAGCTGCCGTAGACGTCGCACCCGTATTTAGCTTCGGCCTTGGCAGGCGACACCAGGCTTCGCCACGGTTGAATCCAGCATGACGAGCCATCACAATTCCGCCGATTCTCGCCAAAGCTCAATCATCCGGATGAACGGGTTTGATGGCGAAGCGCAAGCGGGGTCCGTTACTGGAGAGATTGGCGAGGGCGGGCATGTCGGTTGGTCGCCTTTCCTGAACACGCCGTTTTACGTACCGCTTCTACTTCGTAACGAGCGATCAACGCCTGGGAGCGTTAAGACGACGACCAAGCCCGGCAACGGCTTGCAATTTTCACGCTCGAGTCAAGGACTTAAACGGCCCGTTTCTCTCGCTGCTGGTTATGAGCAGGCAGACAATGCGGCCGGAAAGTCGATACGCAAGCTTTTCAATGCGGGGATCAGTCGGGCTCGGAGCTGCGCTTCTTTCTGGCTTACCATACGGGACATCAAACTGCCGATAGCGTGAAACGCAACGTGTACGTTATCTCAGGCGGGTATTCCCCCACGCCGTCCAGTCAGCTAGCGATTATGTATGACCACGCCAACGATCGACAGGGTAAAGGGAATAATTCGAGCAAGTCGAGTTGACCTATTCGTACACTCTTTCGACGCGAACGCCTATGTACTGCTCAGCGGCTTCTCTGCAGAACCGAAATCGAGCGGCTTTTACCCTCAACGGCACGCGCAATACAGGTCTGGCGGTGGCGCCGCGCATTGATTCGCGCGGCGTGATTGTCGGGATCGTGCATCGGTTTTGATGTTGTTGACGTTACATGACATGTGCCCATGTGGGGTAAATAGCAGGGTGCGAAGCGGATGAAGATATGGAAAAATAGAGCTGATCTTAAGTAGGCACTTTGCGTGCCTACTTGATCTTAGCCCTTGATTACCAAAACGACGAACGTCGAGGCCTTATTCCTCAAGCCATGTCTTTAAAGCGAATCGTGATCCTAGTTTGGAACGTCGTCGATGTCATTGAAGGGGAGGCGATGACAACTCTTCGCGCGAGCGGCCGCCAGCTTAAGATGCGTGGATCGCACGATGGCGAAACTTGATGACCGCCGCGGCGCGAAATTCCTTGCAAGTAAGCGTTTTCGCACCTCTTCGCACTATAAAGGGCGTCGCCAATCGAGGTGGGAACATTATCGGCCCTACGAGCGCTAATCCGGAGAAGCTTCGAGCGTGTGATCGTCGCGGTTCAGGCTGAACGCGAGTTCGCTGCCGTTTGCGATCGCAGATAAAACGAGAGCCATGCTCAGCATGATCTTTACTTATGACCCATTTTTCCTCTGCGAAGATTCGCCCCAAGCCCGACACCAAGGGAAATCTCACGACCGTTCCGAAGGTCCGCTTGTACGTTGAGCAGCCAGAATCGACCGATTGGTTTGTACACGTTGGACATGTTACGGAGCGGGGGCGCTGGCGTACTGAGGCTCACGCGCATCCGGCTTATGGCCAAGTAATCTTTATTTGTAAAGGACGCGGTGTGATGAACCTGGAAGGCAGCGACGTGCCCTTCGAGGGGCCATGTGCGTTGCTGCTGCCCACCGACTGCGTTCACGGGCTCGACTACGAGCTCGATGCCGACCGATGGGTTGTTACGATCGAAGTTTCCTATCTGACGCAAGTCAACGGCAAATTCCATGAATTTATCGCGCTCTGGGCGATGCCTCGCGTCATTCCGCTTTCTCGAGTCGCCGGTTCCGAAACGGAATTTTACGGCTTGGTTCTTGGCCTGAAGCGGGAGGTTGAGTCCGATGACGTCGGTCATGTAGTCGGCGCCGAAGCCCTGCTAACGACACTCCTGCTCAGGCTCGTTCGCGCAGCAACTCTGCAAGAAACAAGAAGTGAAGGTGCGGTGCGAAACGACGTTCGTTTGGTCGAACGCTTTCGTAAGCTCATCGACGAGCACTTTCGGGAGAATCTGCCGTTACAGGATTACGCTTCGAAGATGGCGGTATCACCCGTGCAATTGCGCGCGGCCTGCGCATCCGCTGCGGAGCTGAGTCCTACAAAAATGATCCATGCACGGATCATCACCGAGGCAAAGCGGAACCTGATCTTCGGGGATATGTCGGTGGAACAAATTGCCTTTGAGCTTGGCTTTGCGGATGCCGCGTACTTCACGCGCTTTTTTCGCAAAGAAGTCGGCCAGGCCCCGAGTCAGTTTCGGGCTGCGGCGCGTCAGCAGCCCCAGCGTCAAAATTCACCCTCTTAGCGGGGAAGGATCGATTCAGCGGCAAAGTCCCGGCGAATCGAGCCTTTGTGCAGGGACGGACGACCGTCCGCCCCTTATGCTTGTCCGAACATTCATTCAGTTCGGACCATGAGCTATTCGACTATGAAGCAGTCCCGAGCCAGATTGGCGCTTGTCGTGCTGGCAGTGGCGATAGGATTATCGAACACTTTAAGTGCCGTCGCGACACAATCTGAGGCAACCACAGAATTAGTCTACGTCGGGACACAAGAGGGTTCAATTAACTGTCTGCGTATCAATACCGCGAGCGGCAAACTTACGATGCTTGGCCAATCTGCGTTAGCGTTAAGGCCAACATGGGTCACAGCGCATCCCCAGCTACCCGTGCTTTACGCGGTTGACGACGACAACGCCAGGGAAGGAAGCATCACCGCGTTCAACGTGGACCATGACACGGGTGCGCTTACCGAAATGAGCCGAGTCCCGACCGAAGGAACCGGTACAACAAACCTCTATTTCGACGTTCCTTCGGACACCTTACTGGCGGCCAACTACGGTAGCGGTTCTGTTTCCAGCATCGCGGTGAATCGCGACGGAAATGTCGATTCGGTCGTTTCGACGATCACGGAGTCAGGCTCGGGACCTAACCGGCGGCAGGCTAGCGCGCACGCCCACAACGCCATCGTCGACCCCTCGGGAAAGTATGTACTTGTTGCCGATCTCGGCGCCGACCGCGTTTTCGTCTATGGTCTGGATAGATCGACTCATAAGATTACGGCAATCGCCGAACCGCGGTCACATGCGTTCGTATCTTCTCCGGGCAGCGGTCCTCGTCATCTCGCCTTCGGTTCTGACGGCCGTTTCGTGTATCTCATTACCGAGCTTTCAGCAAACGTCATGGTCTTCCGCTGGGATGCGTCGCATGGCAGCTTGACGCTCGTGCAGACACTGCAGCTCAACAGTGTGGGATTCCACGGTGTGGGCAGCGGCGCCGAGATCGCGGTTAGCCACGACGGGCGTTTCGTGTACGCCGAGAATCGCGGCGAAAATGAGTTGGTCGTCTATCACGTCGACCCGGAATCGGGCGAGCTCTCCGAAATTCAGCGCGCGCGCGCGGGGGGCGATAAGCCTTGGGGATTAGCCATTGACGTCTCGGGCAAGTGGATGGTGGTTGCCAATCAGCGTAGCGGCAGTGTAAATGTGTTCGGCATCGACTCTGAGTCTGGAATGATTGTCAACACAGGACAGTCGATTGACATTCGTACCCCTGTTAGCATCGCTTTCGTTCGTTGAGTCATGCCGCCCGTTTTCCTGACGTTGAATGGAGTGCTGACATGAGTTCCGTTGAGCTTTGCTGCGCCGATGTGATAAACGGTGCGCCTGCAAGATAGCTTTCATGGACGGAGAGAATGCAAGGAAACACTTCGTGAAGAGTACGTCGAGCAGCGACAATAGGTGGAGTTTTGTCTGTTTCTGCAGAGACATCGCGCCTGAGACGGCGCGGGGGTATGTCGTCAAGGGAAATCGACTGGTCGTCTGGAGAGATGCGCAAGGGTACGTGCACGTCTGGAACGACCAATGCCCTCACCGCGGAGATCCATTGTCGAGCGGCGAGGTGAATGGCTGTTTGATTACCTGCTTGTCGCATGGGTGGAGATTCGACGTGGACGGACAACGGGTGCGTCAACTGAGTGAGATTTCGACCCATCATAAAGCGTCCTTCATCCGGGTTTATCGTTCAAAAGAACATGCTGAAGCAATATGGGTGTGGATCGAACCATCGCGCGTGCAGGTGACACATGTAACGCGAAATCCGTAGCACATGGACCCGTCCCGAATCAGGATCGCGATTGTGATATTAGTAGACGTTTCCACGGTACTGCGTTCGTCTGGAACCAGCTCGTCGTGCCGATGATTCATCGCTCAAGCGCACCATTCAATGCCCGACGGGCGATCCATTCGACAGTATGGGATGGGTCAGAAACAGTAAGGACTTTGAGGCTCCCTTAATGCTCAGGTCGAGCGACAATACTGTTTGCTCAGCAGCCACAATTCATTTGAATAGTTGTGAAGTTCGGATTTATGTCCGGCACTTGCGGGAGGCAACATGGACGATCAAATTCAGGCAGTACTCGACAGCTACCACGAGCGCATACGCGAAGAAAAACTTGATCGCGTGAAACGTCCTGAACTTCGTGATAGCCGTGGTAACGACCAACTGATGCGAGCGGTGGGACCGGAAACGGGCCGGCTGTTGAACATGCTCGCCAAATGTCTTAAAGCGCCGAATATTCTTGAGCTAGGCACATCGTTCGGCTACTCAGGCATTTGGCTAGCAGAAGCTGCACGGCACACCGGAGGTAAAGTCGTCACGATCGAGATGTACGACTATAAGTCAGCGTACGCACGCGATGCCGCTATCAACGCTGGCCTGGAACGTTACATCGAATTCAAGGTCGGTGACGCTTTGAAGATGATCGAATTACTTCCGCATGGACTGGACTTTGTTCTCCTAGATTTGTGGAAGGCTCTCTATGAGCCTTGCTTGGAAGCGTTCTACCCCAAGCTCAATCCCGGAGCGATCATCGTGGCCGATAACATGATTCGCCCGGGGGATGATGGGATACGCCGCTACGGGAGAGCGATAAGGGAAAAACCAGGGATCACCAGTATCCAATTGCCGGTGGGTAGTGGGCTGGAAATCAGCCGGTTTGATCCGGTAGCGGCCTACGGCGCCCCGTGACAATTGAAGGCTGCCGGGGCTTCATGTTCGGATCCAATTTTTAGTATCAAGGAAGAAAGGCATTGGTGTATGCACCGCTGGTAAGGTATACGAAATACTTTCACCAGCCCGTCGACAAGTCCGAGCGTTTGATAGATGAATTTCGACACAAGTGACCAGCGTCGACAATGTAGAGGCAAAGTAGTAGTGTCGTACTTTGGGTGCGGGTGAAGGCTGGGTTTGAGCCGACGCCAGGTCGAGTAGCTCGTGATCCGTTACTGCGACGAAGGCGCCGCTGGCCTCGTTTCGCGGCAGCGTGGTATGCGCAGCACTCACCAGTTGCCACAGACGGTGCTTGATCGGGCGCTCGGACTGATCCACGAGCGCTACGCGGATTTCGGGCCGATCTCGCGTGCGAGAAGCTGCATGAATGCCATGGACTGGGGCTGTCGAAGGAAATCGTGCGTCACCTGATGACGGACGCGGGTCCAGGTTGTGTCAAAACGCACGCTGATCGCCGAAACTGAAGCAACGCGTTCAGGTCGGAACGGGCACGTGAAACGATTTGTCGAAGGTGAAGACCTTAACAAGTTGTTTTGCTGCCCGAGTATCTTGAGGACTATATGTCCGACGACAATCCAGTTCGCGTAGTTGATGTCTTTTTTGATGAGCTTGATCTTCGCGGTCTAGGCTTTGACGAAACCGCACCTGCAGCTACGGGACGACCCTCCTGCCATCAATCCGTTCTGCTAAAGATTTGCATCTACGGTTATCTGAATCGAATTTGGTCGAGTCGGCGTCTGGAGTGTGAGACCCAGCGCAACGTCGAGCTTATGTGGCTTACAGGCCGCCTTTCGCCGGACTTTAAGACCGTCGCCGATTTCCGACGCAACAACGGCAAGACGATTCGCAATGTCTGCAGCGAGTTCATCGTGCTATGCCGGAACCTGGAACTTTTCTCAAAGTCGATAGTGGTCGTCGACGGTAGCAAGTTCAAAGCCGTCAATAATCGTGATCGAAACTTCAAGGCGCGCCTGCAGCAAATTGATTAGGGGCTACCGGCGGTCGGAAACGGGAATGGTTTGCTACAACGTTCAGACGGCGTTGGTGATGCGCATCATCTGATCGTAGCGCACGAGTCACCACCGTAGGCAACGACCGCGGTCATTACAAACATCGCCAGGTAGGCGCGTGGGGCTACAGGCATCAAGGAACTGACTGTTGATGCCGACCGGGGCTACTTCAAAAGCGGGGAACTGCTGCAATGCCATGAGGCCGGCATTACGACCTTCGTTCCCAACCGCTGACATCAGGAAAAAACGCTGAAGACTACTTCGGTAAGCAGGATTTTATTTACGTTGCCCGAGACGATAAGCATCTTTGTCCCGCCCAGCAACGGGTCAACTGTCGTTTCACGAACATCGCTATGGAATGACACTGCATTGCTATTCGAGCTCAGCCTGTTCTACCTGTGCCATCAGAAAACAATGCACATCGGGCAAACAGGCTCACCGGATAAAGCGTTGGGAACATGAGGCTGTCGTAGAGGAGATGCAAAAACGGCTCGATCAGAAGCTGGAGATGATGGGCATACGCCGACAGACCGTCGAGCATCCTTTCGATACGCTGAAATTCTGGATGGGCACGGCACACTTCCGAATGAAGGCACGCGAGCATGTCGGCACCGAGATGAGTCTTCACGTGCTCGCGGACAACCTCAAGCGCGTCATGGCAATCCTCGGCACCGGGACGGTGATGCAAAAGATGCTTGTCTAAGGCTAGGCTACCATCAGGCCGGCCGCTTTGCCGCGCGTTACCGCGCCTAAGAACCTCGTCCTCTCAAACAAAGATCAAGAAACCAGTAACCGTTGGACGGGCTCAAAAAGGCCGTCGGCGCGCGTCGAAGACCATGTGAAACCGTGGATGTGTCGGCGTCGCGTTTTTACACAACCTGGGTCGGTAGGTGCCGCGCAAACTGTGACCGCCGAAGGTCTATCAGCCGCGTGCACGACGGGCCTGCTTGGGCGAGCCGGTGCACATCGACGGCAGCGACCATCGCTGGTTTGAGGGCCGGGCGCCGGCCTGTACGCTGCTGGCGTATGGGGATGACGGTATCAGTCGGCTGATGACCCTGCACTTCACCGCGAGCGAATCGACCTTCAGCTACTTCGAGGCGACGCGCGCGTACCTGGAGCACTTCGGCAGGCCAGTCGCTCTCTACAAAGCGACTTTCGTCATTACTTGGTAAAGAAGTGATCGCAAGTTTGCGCGAATTCCGGTGAAGCGACATCTGTCGCCGCTCGCGGCATGACGCCGATTGAAACATTGAGCACATCGAGAAGTTAAGCGACGCTTAATGAGAGCCGCCCGTTCTCGATCGTCGCGTACTGACTCTTGCTGAAATCATCGGCTATCGGTCAAGCCAGTTTTCAACCACGAGGCCGCGAATGCGGCTGAACTCTCTAGTATTGTCGGTCACGAGTGTCAGCCCCAATGCATAGGCGTGAGCGCCGATTAAAAGGTCGTTTGCACCGATTGGTTGGCCGGCGATCTCTAAGTCCGCCCGGATGCCGCCGTAGTCTCTGTCGGCAGGAACTTCAAGCGACAGCACAGGAATTGTCGCTAGTAGGCTTTCTACCTTGGCCAGCAATTTGGCGGTACCCTTTTTAGCGCAACCATAGCGTAGTTCCGCTGCGACGACGATGCTCGTGCAAATCGCCTTAGGATCA
Organism: Caballeronia sp. LjRoot34; assembly: GCF_964253815.1. NCBI lineage: Bacteria > Pseudomonadati > Pseudomonadota > Betaproteobacteria > Burkholderiales > Burkholderiaceae > Caballeronia > Caballeronia sp. LjRoot34. The sequence continues at coordinate 484 of NZ_CAXUSB020000012.1, read as the reverse complement.
ATCTGCTCGATTCGGGTGGCCACTTGTCCGAACGGATTTCGGATCATGTCGCTGATGATGTTCGTGTCCAGCAGGTAGCCGCTCAAAACACGTCCTCCGGTCGAACATGTGAATCTTCAATATCCGGAAATTGATCATCGGGTCCGAGCGGCGGCTCCTGTCTCCATGCGTTCAGCAATTCGATGATGTTTGCGGGCGTCTTGACCGGCTCAATGATGAGCTTGTCGCCATCTCGATAGATCAGGACCCGATCACCCGGCAACTCGAACTCGACAGGGATGCGTATCGCCTGACTACGATTGTTACGAAACAGCTTGGCTTCCCTGGGGCGGACAGACGGCGATGGAACAGGCACGATGCACCTCCTTTGTATATGCAAATTGTATATGCCTAAAGGCGGGCCGTCAAGTTGGTCTCCGCTCATCGACTTGGTCGCCTGCACGCGGTCTGGGGCGGAGAAAACTGCAGCGCTTCATCGGTAACT
>NZ_CAXUSB020000011.1:0-43206 GCF_964253815.1 Caballeronia sp. LjRoot34 | reverse complement strand
CGTTGAACTGATAATTCATGGTCACTCCAGGTACGGGGCATAGCTGATCAAGGCTTTGGCAGATAACCGGGCAGTCTTTGCACCCGTTCGGTCCAGCGGGCGATGTGAGGGTACCTGACTGTTGCATTGCCAGGTGGCCGACGAGCGTGCCGATGGTCGCCTGTTCAGGATTTCAAGGGATTTTGAACCCACGGATCTGCCGATACAACCGGTCTATCCGCACTCACTGCGGCTTTCGCCGTGAGTGAGGGCGTTTGTCGAACGGGTGTGTCGGCGGCTGGAGAATGTGATGCCTGATCTCCACAGCAGATAACAACCGGGGGGAACGGAGGCCGGACGCACTCGATCCAGATGATGACGATACGGCCTCAACCTGACCTCGGGGGACCGGATACGGCCCTGAGTAATCGTTCGACTTCGGCGCCCGGTTCGTTGAAAAAATCTTGCGTGCCTACTGATTTGTTCTATCGCATTGCCGCTGACTGAGTTCAGGCGCGATGTGGGGGCGTTGGCCAATCGATATCCGACGGCGGCGTGGCTTGAAATGCCTGGGCAAAAGCATCAGCCACTACACGGATCTTCGGAACGAGGTCGCGTGATTCTGGCCGCAGCGCGGTAGCGGGCAGGTCTTCTACGGGAGCAGTGATCGGTCGAAGTGCAAGGCTGCGAGAGGGCCTCAGTTCGTGGTCGCATCGACTGCTTCAGGTTGCTAACTGGGGAGACGTCGGACCGAAATCGCCGGATGCCATTGAATTCACACAGACACAGGGACGTCGGCCGCCGGATCCCGCTCAGCGTGGCCGATGAATCTGTTGCATCAACGCGTAAGCCGCCACTATGGTTGGGGCGAAGCGCGATGCCGCGCCAACGGCAAGCCATCGGCGCGGCTCCGGCCGGTCGCCTATGGGGGGCTCTTGAGCTTGAGCGAGCTTACTTCAAGGCTTCCAGCGCGGCGACCACCTCGTCGGGTTCGGCGCGACCGATCATGTAGTCCACATCGACATGTGCGAAGCGAATGACACCCTTTGCATCGATCACGTACGTCGCAGGAACCGGTAGCTCGTAGGAATCCTCCCCGTTACGCAGCGCGATGTCATTTTTGAAGACGTTCTTCGAAAACGCCTGCAATTCATCGCCGACGCGGAACACGATGCCGAATTGCCGCGCCACCGCATTGCCGAAATCGCTGAGCACCGGAAATGTCAGCTTGCTCTTCTCGGTGGCCACAATGCCGTGATCCGGCTTTTCCGGAGAGATGGCGATCAGGGTTGCGCCGAGCGCTTCGATCTTCGGCAGTGCTTCCTGCAAGCCGCGTAGTTCGAGATTGCAGAACGGACACCATTCGCCGCGATAGAAACTGATCACCACCGGCCCCCTGGTCAGCAGGGTCTTGAGCGAGACCTGATTGCCGAACGCGTCGCGCAGCGTGAAGTCCGGTGCGGATTGTCCGCTCTTCAACGCACCATCGATCGCGCCGGATGCGCGAACGCGCTCCATATCGCCAGCGATGATACTGAACTTCTCGCCGAGCTTTTCCTGAACCATTGCCTTGTATTCCGCCGAGGCCTGTTTGACCGACATGACTTTGCTCCCTGTGTTCGTTGACACGATAAATGCCTGGCTGATACCGCCGGGCAGACGCTTGAGAGAGGCGCACTCCGATTGATGTTCGGCACGCTTCGGTGCTTCGCCGCAAACCAGTTTGTAGCGACCGATACAAATATCGCTCAGGCCCGCCCAGCCTGTCAATGCATTTTTATCAATCGCTACAAATAAGCTATGATGGCGCCATGGCACGCCCAATTGCATTCGACTATGATCAGGCCCTGGAGCGGGCGACCTGGCTGTTCTGGAAGAGCGGTTATGCCGCCACGTCGCTGCGCGATCTGCTGAAGATCATGGATATCGGCGAGGGCTCCTTTTACAACACTCTCAAGAGTAAAAAGCAGCTCTATCTGGCATGCGTGAAGCGCTACGAAGAGACCGAGGGGCGCAAGCGCTGGCAGGCGCTGATGAGCGCGCCGACGGCCAGTCAGGGGGTTCGCGCGTTGTTCGATGTTGTGCTCGACTGTCTGGACGATCCGTCAACACCGTCCCGCTTGTGCATGATGGCGGCGATGGCTTCCGGGGAGGTGCTGGCGGAGCCTGATCTACGCAAGCTTGTCGAGGAGGGTCTTGGAGGCTTTCAGGGGCTTCTCGCCGAACGCCTGAGTCATGATCGGGATCAGGGTCAGGGTCGGCTGCCTGCAACACTGGATCCGCACGTTACCGCATCAGTTATCGTCACCTATCTGCAGGGCATGTGGCGCATGGCGCTGGTGGACTACGACCGGCCCCGTTTCGAGCGCCAGATCGATGTATTCCTGACCGGATTGGGACTTTAGTCGCCTGTGTTCCTGGACACGCAGCCGTAGCTGGGTATTCCCTTCAATTCCGCCACCCATTCGCGTCTAAAAACCGGAACGGATGGTCCATCAGATTCATGACCGGGCCATTGCGCGAGATCTGGCAGAAAACCCGGCTTACGTAGAGGCCGAACACGCGTTCGGCGATCCTCTGTCTGTCCAGCTCTGGGCCGATGATCAAAGACCCCCTGAACAGACTGTGCGTGAAGTCCCATGCCTGCCCGGCATGCCTGGGTGTAACGCGGGTCACCCCGCTTCACCTGAGGAGTTGACACGAGAGACTATCATCAGGACCGCACCTTTACGAATGCCCGTGAACAGCTGGTCAGCCAGGTACGCACCGCGAACGGGCGCGTGTACGTGAAGCAGCGGATTGGATTTCCTGAATCCGTCATCTGCGACCAGAGATAACTCTTCGTCTGAGGTTGGCGCCCCTTCTCCTTCAGGACCTGGAATGTCGTCTCGTCGCAGTAGACGAGCTCTGCATCGAGCAATGCATCGCGCATTAGGTTAATCACGGGCTGTATTGCCAGACCGACGCGAACCATGCTCGCGGCGATCGTGTTGGACGAGATGTGGCCGCCAAAGCGCCGCAGCAAACCAGCCTGACGATAAAGTGGCATCCCGAACTGGTACTTGCCCGTGGCAATCCACGCAAGCGCCGATTCGGTAAGCAGTCCGCGAGGGATGACGCGCGCGGGCGCCGGCGTTACCTTGATGCCGAGATCGCAGCATGGGCACGCATACTTGACGCGCTGGTGCTGGATTACGCGAAGCTGCTCTGGAATCACATCGAGCTGCTCGCTAATCTCTACGCCAATTTCCACGAGCGCGTGACCGTCGTTCGTGCAGAAGCGTTCGGCCTCGGGGAGATCATGTCGCACAACCTCGCGCGGCAGATTCGGATCGAGCGGTTTGCGATGACCACGCCGCTTGCGCTGACGCGTGCCAACTGTCGTCTCTGGAGTGTCTTCCAAGGCGGTCGTGTTGTTCGCACTGAGCGCTTCGGCTTCGTTGAACAGACCCAGTTGATCGGAACCCCGCGCTTCGCTCTTCGCACCAAACAGTTCACGACGGTAAGCACGAAGCCGCTCCTCGGCAAGATCACGTTCCGCTGTCACAAGCCGCAACGCGCCACGTAGCGCTTCCTGTTCTTCGCGCAGTGCGCGGGCGGCCTCGCGCTCAGCGAGCAGCTCTTTCAATTCGTCGGCGGTGATCGTGACCTCGATCGGCATACTGCTTCGACTAGTATGCCAAGGGCACGTTCAGCTAACGCGGAGATATTCTTGCTTTGTATGTCGCCGGATCGCCGTTATGTCGTCGCCGTCGAGCAGCGCATGCAGGATGTCGCTTGTCATCGTCACGACCTCGGCCTTGTTGTCCGGCCAGATGAAATGGCTCGTCTCCAATCGTTTGATCATTAGCCAGAAACCGCTACCATCCCAGAAGAGAATCTTGATGCGGTCACGACGCCGATTCCCGAAGATGTAAAGAGAGGAGTCCATTGGGTTCAATTGCATGGACTGCTCGACGAGGATTGACAGGCTGTTCATACCGTAGCGGAAATCGACAGGATCACGGTGCAAGTAGACCTTCAGCTTTTCGTCGAACCTGAACACGGCAACGTCCCCAGGATCTGCACTACGGTCGTCAGTTCGTCGTCAGTTCGTCGATAGTCGCGATCGAGCTGCCGAGCTCAAGTTCGACGCCGTTCGATAGACGAACATGCAGCGTCAAAGACATCGTCATCGGGGGTGGCGCAGCAGATGGTGGCGTCGCTGCATGGGCGACCGCAACAAATGGCGCAGCGTGATCGTTGTACGACATCGTTAGCGCGGCAGGCACCGCAATGTCGATCATCACTTCGTCCGATACCTCGGAGACTTTAGCAACCGATTCTGTGGCGGCTTGCCGCTGCCGATACTGCGTAACCCAGGTGCGCAACAGATTCGGGTTGATATCATGTTCCATGGCTGTTCGGGCAATCGATACGCCTCGATTCAGACACAGACGGATCAGTTCATCCCGCGCTTCATCATCGTATTCGCGTCGGCCATCGCGCTTTTGGCCGATCACTAAACGGCTTCGCAAGTCATTTGCTTCTGTCATCGGTGCAAAACCTCTAAGTGTCCACGTGGACACCTAGCATCAGAGTGCAGCGATTTCTACACAAGGGCGCTACTGATGGATCGCATACCGTTATGAGCATTGCCAGCACGGCGGCGTGAAGGAAATGGCTGCCTTGGTTCATGGTGAACCTCGCGGTGTTGGCGATGCGACGGCGTCGAGTGTTTGACATCTTCCCAGGTGCTGCCGCGCAAGTTGCTCATACTTGGGGGGAGGCGAGCGCTTTGTTAACAACCTGTACCTGATCTTCGCAAAAGGGGCGCATGGCGTAGCTCCTTCGTTGCGTTTGCTTCGATGTCCGTCTGCCTCGCGAAGTGTCGACACGGTTTCCCGATCACGAAAGCTGTCATTACAAATCGCGCGAGGGTTATCTGTTCGATTGCTGACTAAGGGATCTTCCCAGGAGGGCGATTCTCGTGCAAAAAGTTGCGCTGTCGTGGAGTGGCGAAGAACATGTTGAAATTGCACAATTGTTCGCGGAGCAATCTGTGGATGGCGCGCCGGGCGCGGTTGCAGCCGATGCACGCTTGACCGCCTCAAACCGCCAGCGCCGGCAACACCGTTCCCCTGCATTCGCCGAAGCCGATGCGCGCGGCGCCGGGCTTCTCGCACCAGCCGCGCATCACCACTGTGTCGCCGTCCTGCAGGAAACCTCGCTCATCGCCATCGCCGAGAGGCACCGGCTTCTGCCCGCCCTGGGCTAGCTCGATCATGGCACCTGCTTCGCCTGGCCCGGGACCGGAGATGGTGCCGCTGCCGATCAGGTCGCCCGGATTGAGGCTGCAGCCGCCCGCGGTGTGGTGTGCCACCATCTGGCCGATGCTCCAGTACTGGTGGCGGAAGCTGGTGCCCGACAGCCGCGCCGTGCCGCGGCCCTCGCGCCGTGCGCGCTCGCTTTGCAGCGACACTTCCAGCCGGATGTCGAGAGCGCCGGCTTCGCGGTTGGCGGCGGATTCGAGGTAGGGCAGCGGCTGCGGGTCCGCTGCTGGGCGCGTCCAGGCCGTGCGGTAGGGCGCCAGGGCGTCCACTGTCACGATCCAGGGCGAGATGGTAGTGGCGAAGTTTTTGGCGTGGAAGGGGCCGAGTGGCGTCATCTCCCACACCTGAATGTCGCGCACCGACCAGTCGTTGAGCAGGCTGATACCGAAGATGTGCTCATCGACCTGTTCGAGCGGAATGCGCTTGCCCATGGCGTTACCCTGACCGATCCAGATGCCCAGCTCCATCTCATAGTCCATGCGGGCGCTGGGCATGAACACGGGTGCGGGTGCGCTCGCGCCCGTGCTCAGCCACTGACCCGTGGGCCGGTGGAACTGCTGGCCGCTCACCCCGATGGTGGACACGCGCCCGTGGTAAGCCTGTGGCATCCAGCGGAAGTTGGGTGTTACGTCGGCGTCGGGGTACATGATGCGCATGCAGTTGAGCGCGTGATCGAGCGAGGTGTAGAAGTCGGTGTAGTCGCCAATACGGGCAGGCACGGTGTATTCAGCTTCCAACTGTGGCACGAGGCAACTGCTTACGGTGCCGACCCGTGCTGGCGCGGTATCTTCGTGCAGCAAAGCGAACAGCGCGCGTCGCAGCGTGCGCCAGGCGTCGGGGCCGAGCGCGAAGAAGTCGTTGAGCGTGGCCTGGGCGGCGGCGCGCGCGGCCTGCAGCACGACACCGTCGAGCGCAGAGGAGGCGGTGAGTGCGGCAAGGTCCACCACCTGGTCGCCAATCGCGACACCGCCGCGAAAGGTCTCTTGCGTGCCGCGCCGGCGGAACACGGAGAAGGGCAGATTCTGAATCGGAAAGTCGGTGCCAACCAGGTTGGCGGAGTCGAGCCAGCTGCGCACAGCCGGGTCGTGAGTGTGGTCCAGTGAAATCATGGCTACCAGCTTCTATAAAGCGCTACATGAAGAGAGGGGACTGGCGTCTGGCCCAAGGAGCGTGAAGACCGCTGTCTGATGACGCTCTTGCTCATGAGCTTTTCCGTTGGGTCGAAGCGGCTGCCGGGGCGCTCTTACCATGCAAGCTGGCCGGGAAGGTCGTGCGCATGGATCTTCAGCAGCCCGTCAAATCGGCTCAGATAGCCAAAATTATTGACTCCACGTCTCTTTTGAGCCTCGACTACCAGTTCGACGATCTTGTCGTTGAAGGGAGTCGCGACATCGCGCTCGCGCCCTTTCTGGCAGATGAGGCCATTGATGTAGTTGATTTCTGTATCACGACCTTTCTCGAGATCCTGAAGCATGCTTGCCTTCAATCCTGCATGCGCTCCCCAGATTTTCCTGTAAAGCGGCATCTTCGACGGTATCTCGGTAGCGTTTCGCAATTCGAAGAACTCGAGATCTTCGCCCTGCATCATCACAAGCCGAATTCCGTTTGCGTGAGCGACCTTGACGCATTCATCTGCCACAAACGCCAGGCACACCATGGCTTTCGGATCGGCAAGCACGTCGCCGAACGTGCACCCCAATGCCGCGGACATACCGCTGAACGTGGCATTCATGAGAACTTTGGAGAACCGGATGCCCATCAGATCAGTACGTATCTCGGTTTTGCCGACGCATTCCAGGTATTCTTGGACCACCTGCAACCGTGGGCGGATGGTGCCGTCGGTCTCACCAATTTCGAATGCGAAGTTTTTCGTTGCCTCGTAACTCGAAGTCAGGGAAGAAACGCCGGGGCTCAGCCACGTTGCGCCAAACCCGACTGCGCCGCCCAGGGTGCGTTCGCGACCCACAATGGCTGCGACGGAATGCTCGGGAATTCCATTCTGCAACGTACATACCGAGCTATCGGGATGTAGGTGTGGCAAAAGATGCGGAAGGGTTTCCTGATTGCTGGTCTGCTTGGTCAACAGGAACACGAGATCGTACGTGCCGGTCAACTGATCCGGGGTATAGGCCTTGACCGGCACATTAAAATCAATCGACCCTGTTATTGTCGCGCCAGACCGGTTGAGCGCGTCGACGTGATCCTTGTAGGCATCGACCAGATCAATCTGTTTTCCCGCCTGATTGATCAGCGCGCCGATGATGGTCCCAAGAGAACCGGCTCCCACGATCGCTGCTCGCATATGCTGTTCCTTAATTTATCTATTCCGGATATCGCAAAATTCTGCGTCGGGGCGAAAGCACGAAACGCATGGTTGTGCCAACGATCCTAGACCTCCAGCCACTCCTTGCGCACCTGCGCGTTGGCTTTCAGCCCGGCGGGCGTTCCCTCGAACACGATGTTTCCGTGACCCATGACGTAGACCCGCTGCGAGATGTCAAGCGCGATAGCCAGTTTCTGCTCGATCAGCAGTACCGATACGCCGCGTTCCTTGAGCGCCTGCAGATACTCACCCACCAGCGTCACCATCTTTGGCGCCAGCCCTTCGGTCGGTTCGTCGATCAGGATCAGGTCTGGATCGCCCATCAACGTGCGGCACAGCGTCAACATCTGCTGCTCGCCGCCCGAGAGGACCCCCGCTGCGGTGTTTTCGCGCTCTTTCAGGCGCGGGAACATGCTATACATATCCGTCAGCGCCCAGCGTGGTTTTGCGCGGCGCGGATTGCGCTTCTCGCCTAGCAGCAGGTTCTGATGCACGGTCAGCGTGGGGAAGATGTCGCGATTCTCGGGAACATAACCTAGCCCTGACTGGGCGATCTCAAAGGTGCGGTGCCCCAGAATCTCTTCGCCGCGAAAGCGTACCGAACCTGCAGCCTTGACCATGCCAAGGATGGTTTTGGCCATCGTGGAGCGTCCCACCCCGTTGCGCCCGAGTAACGTGACGATCTCGCCCTCGTCCACATGCACGTCGACGCCTTGCAGAATGTGGCTCTTGCCGTACCAGGCGTGCAGGCCTTGCACGTCGAGCATTTGCTGGGTCATCAGTGCGTTCCTTCCGTAGAGCTTTCGTCGAGCGAGGCGCCGAGATAGGCCTCCTTGACCTTGCTGTTGTTGCGAATCGCCTCGGGTGTATCCGTTGCGATGACCTCGCCATACACCAGCACCGAGATGCGGTCGGCGAGGCCGAACACCACGCCCATGTCGTGCTCGACCATCACCAGCGTCTTGCCGACGGTGACATTGCGGATCAGCTCCACCGCCTGGTCCGATTCCGAGCGGCTCATGCCGGCCGTGGGTTCGTCGAGCAGGATTACCTCGGCGCCACCGGCGATGGTGATGCCGATCTCCAGTGCCCGTTGCTCGGCGTAGGTCAGGAGGCTCGCCTGCGTATCGCGGCGACGTTGCAACCCGATCAGTTCGAGCACCTCCTCGGCACGCTGACGCGCGTCATGCAGTTGAGACAGCCTATGCCAGAACGAGTATTTGTAGCCAAGCGACCAGAGCACCGCGCAGCGCAGGTTCTCGAATACCGAAAGCCGGTGGAAAATATTAGTGATCTGGAAGCTGCGCGACAGCCCCATACGGTTGATCACAAACGGTTTGAGTCCACCGATCTCGGTACCGTTGAGCTTCACCGACCCTGAGCTCGGCACACTGCGCCCCGAAATCAAATTGAAGGTAGTCGACTTGCCCGCGCCATTGGGGCCGATCAGGGCATGGCGTTCACCCTTCGGAATGCTCAGGTTGACTCCGCGGATGATCTCCGTCTTTCCGAACTGCTTACGCACTTCGCTCAATTCGAGTGCCGCGGTCATACCCCGCCTCCTGCGATTTCCGTCTGAACGGTGTCCCAGGCCTGATGCACGCGCGCCACAGCCGAGCGCCACCCTAGCGCACCCACTAACCACAGCGCTGCAGCGACCGCCCAAGGCTTGAACGACGACGCATCGAAGCTGAGGCCAACGAACGTCATGCCGGTGCCGTTGTCGCTATCGATCTGCAGCTTGTAGGTCAACTCCACAGTCAGGATCAACGCGGCCAGCAGGATCAGGCCTGCGCCCAATGCGACCGAATAGGAAGGCAGCATGCGGCCGAGCTTTCGTGCGGCGATCAGCGGCACCTGCTTCATCAGCAGACTGGCGATGCCTCCCGGCACGAACATCACCATCAGCACGAAGAAGAGTCCCAGATAGAGTAGCCACGCATGGGTCAGGCTGGACAGCGCTACCGCGAACAGCACGTACAGGATGGCGCCGATAACGGGTCCAAAGAAAAAGCCGCTGCCGCCGATGAACGTGGCCAGCAAAACACCGCCGGAATGCACGGCACCGACATTCTCGGCCGACACGATCTCGAAGTTGATGACCGACAGGCCGCCGGAAATACCTGCGAAAAACGCCGACAGGATCATCACGAGATAGCGCACGCGCTGGGTGTTGTACCCGACAAATTCGGCGCGCTCGGGATTGTCGCGCACGGCGTTGGCGATGCGGCCCAGAGGCGTCTGCGTCCACGCATACATCGCAATCATGGATAGCAGGCACCACGCTGCGATCAGGTAGTAGACCTGACGTCCTGGACCATACGTAATGCCGAACACCGCATGACCGACCACCCGATCAGTCGAGATCCCGCCTTCGCCGCCGAAGAAATCGGGAAACATCAATGAACTGGCGTACACCATCTCGCCAATACCCAGCGTGATCATGGCGAACGTAGTGCCGGCTTTCTTCGTGGTCACGTAGCCGAACAGCACGCCGAACAGTGCGCCGCCGAGGCCCCCCACCAGTGGCAGCAGCGAGACGGGCAGCCAGAATTCTCCCGCGCCGACCCTATTGAGCACGTGCACGGCGATGAACGCGCCCAGACCCGAGTAGACAGCATGACCGAAGGACAGCATGCCGGATTGCCCGAGCAGCATGTTGTACGACAGCGCGAAGATGATCATGACGCCCATCTGCGACAGCAGCGCGATGGCAAAACGGCTTGAGAAGCACAGCGGCGCCACCAGCATGACGAGGGCGGCGAGGACCCAGATGGCGTAGTGCGCGAGTTGACGGTACCGGTAACGCAGGCGGCCTTGCAACGTCGCCGGCTCGTAGTTTTGCTGCAGTGTCGTTTTCATGAGCTAGCCTTCCCGGGTTCCCATCAGGCCACGTGGGCGCACAATCAGCATCACCACCATCAGCAGATACGGTAGTACCGGGGCCATCTGCGACACGCTCAGATTCCACACCGAGGACAGCAGCGTGGCGCCCGTCACGTGAAGGCCGAATACCCTGAACAGGTCAGCCAGCGAGGCGTCGATGGCGACGGCGAAAGTTTGCAGCAGCCCGATCAGGAGTGAGGCGATGAACGCTCCCGCGAGCGATCCCATCCCGCCCACCACCGCCACGACGAACACAATCGTGCCGACCGACACGGCCATCGACGGCGAAGTGACAAACGCATTGCCGCCGATCACGCCGGCGAGTCCGGCAAGCGCGGCGCCGCCGGCGAACACCAGCATGAACACGCGCTGCACGTTGTGGCCGAGTGCCTCGACCATCTGCGGATGCGTCAGCGCGGCCTGTATCACCAGTCCGATACGCGTGCGCGTGAGCACGAGATACATCGCCACCAGCAACAGCACCGACACCAGCATCATGAAGGCACGGTACGTGGGAAACGTCGAAGTGAAAACATGGAACAGAGGACCGTCCAGTTCTGACGGAATGCGGTACGGCACGGCCGCTTGACCCCAGACGAGCTTCACCCCCTCTTCGATCAGATAGGCAAGGCCGAAGGTGAACAATAGCTCGGCCACGTGCCCGTACCTGTGCACGGTACGCAGACCGAAGCGTTCAACCAGCGCACCGACGAGTACCAGCAGCAGCGGGGCGAAAACAAGCGCTGGCCAGAAGCCGAACCTGCTGGCAATGCTGTACGCAAAATAGGCACCCAGCATGTAGAAACTGGCGTGCGCAAAATTGAGCACGCCCATCATGCTGAAGATCAGCGTGAGCCCCGAAGACAACAGGAACAGCAGCAGCCCGTAGCTGATGCCGTTCAACAGGGAGATGATGAAAAATTCCACGAACAGTCCTTACTTCTGGCATTAGCGGCTATAAGTGTCCGCCTCACGACGAGAGGCGGCGGCCGAACCACGTCCAGTGACGTGTCGATACATAAATATTGCTGACGCGGGGACTGACGCTGCAGTCGCAGCTTTCAGACCGCCCGGGCCGGCCTGCGCAAGTCATTCATTGGGCAGGACAGTCCCCGGCCTAGTTGGGGCGTTTCATCTGGCACGTGGTCGGCAAGGTCGCGGAGGACGCGTCCAGCACCGCGTCAGTTCGCCAGCCATAACCGGTTTTCTCTTGGTCGTACCTGACGTCCTTGCCATCCGCCTTGACCCAGGTGGTAATCACGAGGGGCTGCTGCGCCTGATGGTCGGCAGCGCGCATCTGGACGATGCCATTCAGGCTCTGGACCTGCATCCCTTCCATCGCCTTGGCCACCTTGACCGGATCGGTGGATCTGGTCTCCTTGAACGCCTTGCTCACCATCGCAATGCCGCTATAGGCCGCAATCATGTAGAAGTCGTCGTTGTATTTCTTCCTGAAGCCGTCGAATACCTGGTCGGCTTGCGGAGGATTACCTTTGGTGTTCGGACCGAAATAGCCGATGTACTTGACATGCCCGGCACCGGCCGCACCCATTTCGGTCGGCACGCCGGTCGTGGGGGCGTAATAGGTGTAGTAATTCGCGGTCACTCCCGCGTCCTTGCTCGCCCTGATCAGCAGTGCCAGGTCGCTTCCCCAGTTGCCGGTGATCACGGTATCGGCGCCCGACGCCTTGATCTTGCTGGCGTAGGGCGAAAAATCCTTGACCTTGGCCAGCGGGTGGAAATCGTCGCCCACGATCTGGATGTCCGGACGCTTGCGCTTGAGGTATTCCTGCGCGGTGCGCGACACATCGTGGCCGAAGGAATAATCCTGATTGATCAGGTAGACCTTCTTGACATGTGGATCCTTGGCGAGAAAAGTGGTCAACGCCTCCATCTTCATGTCGGAATTGGCATCGAAGCTGAAGTGCCAGAAGTCGCACTTGCTGTTGGTCATGGTTGGGTCCACCGCACCATAATTCAGGTAGATGAGTTCCTTGCCGGGATTGCGCTCGTTGTATCTGGACACCGCATTCTCGAGCGCGAGCCCGACCGAAGACCCGTTGCCCTGGACGATATAGCGGATTCCCTGATCGGCGGCCTCATTGAGAAGCGTGAGGCTCTGCTGGGGAGACAGGTTGTTGTCAAATCCAACCACCTCGAGTTTCGGTCCGCCGGTCCAGTCCTGCTGATTGGCGAGATCGGCAGCGTATTGCCAGCTCCTCAGTTCGTTGGCCCCCAATGAACCCATCAGACCGGACAGCGGATCAATGAAGGCGATCTTCACTGTTTCTGCCGACGCAGCGCCAGACGCCAGCGCCATGAAAACAGCGGCACCGCCTAGAGAGAAACGCAATTTTTTCATTAGATTGTCTCCATGTTTTTTGAATCGGGTCTTTATCTGATTTCGCAGCAGCTTCTAAAACATCGCCGCCCGTCATGCCAGTTCAGAGTCGCAATTTAGGCCGCCAACCGGCATGACGGAGGCCTTGGGCGCCAGCTCTCCGGTGAACCCCTCGAGCGCAAATGCACCGACGGGGGATCGGTTTCGATGGCAATGCCCCGGACTGGCGTGTGGAGTGCTGAGGGTTGGCGAGATTCGCCGTTGACGCCGACCGCGCCATTCCCTGAAATCGCATCGCTGTCTCCATCGTATTTTTGAGCTGCCTGATTCGCCCGGGCGGTGTCCTTGCACCCGGCGCCCCGCTTTTATGGGGGCTCCTTGATAGTAAGGAGCAGGGAATGCAAAGGCGAGGTCATTTCCGGACGTGAAAATGTGTTCTGCGGACATGCGACCTTGCCGAAACGTCTACCTGCCTTGGTGGACAAGGCGAACAGGCCGTTGATCAGTGCTTTCACCTATGAGCGAACCGGCGTGCCCCTTGGCCGGGCCGAAGACCGCGCCTGCGCATCAGGCAGCCAGCCGCAAACGCCCATTGGCCGACCTGGGCAGGCCACGCGCGGGTTGGACTGACGTCGCTCACAGATACTCCAGATTCCCGTCCACACTGATCGCTTGACCGGAAATGTTTCGACCCGCTGGCGATGCCAGAAACAGCGTGAGCGCAGCGATGTCGTGTACTGTCACCATGCGTCGAAGAGAAATCTTTCGAAGGTACTCTTCCTTCATGGCGTCGAACATCACGCCGAGTGCCTGCGCACGCGCCGAAATCACGCGGTCCATCCGTTCGCCCTCTACGACACCGGGCAAAATCGCGTTCACGCGGATATTGCTCGGCCCGAGCTCGACGGCGAGAGACTTGACCAGACCGACGATTGCCCACTTGGTTGCCGCATAGGGTGTTCGGAATGGATAGCCGAGACGCCCGGCAACCGAAGACATCGCGATGATGCCGGGACAGTCCGACGTCTCCTTCAGGACAGGCACGGCCTTTCTCAGGAAGTAATACTGGCTGTTCAGGTTCGTGGCAACGGTGCGGTCCCATTGTTCGGGTTCCAGCGTCTCTACCGCCCCCGTGGGGCCGGCGATGCCCGCGTTGTTTATAAGGAGGTCGAGCCCGCCGAGCGTAGCGCGGGCGTCGTCGACAACACGGTCGACCTGCTCGCGATTCGCGACGTCGGCAACGCCCGCGTGGAGGCGGGGATTTCGTTCCTTCGCCTTATCGACAGCGACAGGGTCGATATCGCAAACGTAGACGAGGGCATCCGCCTGAAGGAATGCCTCGGCAATCGCAACGCCAATGCCTGTAGCCGCGCCCGACACGAGTACTCGCAGGCCTGGCTTCGGTTTCAGAAGGTCTAAAGCGTTCATCCGTCGTCTCCATAAAGTCAAAGCGGGAAGCTGTGAAGGCCGCTTCGCTGCTCCCGATCAAAGCGTCATCCCACCCGATGCCTCGATGAGCGCGCCGTTGATGTAACTTGCCTCGTCACTTGCCAGAAAGGCGTAGATATTGGCAATCTCTTCGGGCTTTCCCAGTCGACCCAACGGTACCTGCTCGCGCATTCTGGCGATGACCTCATCGGGCACAGTCGACAGAATGGCCGTGTCGATGAAACCAGGCGCAACCGCATTTACCCGGATACCCTTCGGCCCGAGCTCGCGGCTCCACGTTTTCGTGAACCCGATCACACCGAACTTCGTCGCGGCATAGTTGGTCTGGCCATAGTTGCCGTATATGCCGACGACCGAGCTCGCGTTCAGAATAACGCCTGCGCGTTGTTCTTCATCGTATCGACCACAGCCTGCGTGGTATGGAAGACCGCTCGAAGGTTGACGTCGACAACATCGTCAAACTGCTGCAGCGTCATCTTCTGCAGGCGGGCGTCTCTCGTAATGCCGGCGTTGTTCACCAGGACGTCGATTCTCCGATATTTCTCGAGTACGTCGGCGACCATGCCGTCTACCGCCTGCCGGTCCGAGACGTCGATGCTGAATCCCTCGGCGACACCGCCCGCTTCGCAGCACGCGTCGACCATCTTTGAGACCGCATCGCGATTGAGGTCACATACAGCGACGATCGCCCCGTCACGGGCAAACTTTCGGGCCGTTGCCGCGCCGATGCCCTGAGCGGCCCCAGTAACGATTGCCACCTTACCTTTCAGTCGCATTGCCAATGTTCCAATGGTGAGTGATGAACCAACGTGCGTCCGGCGGGGCCGGAGTCGTCACAGGGTAGTGTTGTGCCCGCCCTTCAATCCAAGCATTTGCCGGGCGTCGGCCGGAGTTGCAATCTCAAAGGAAAGCTCCTCAAGGATTCGCCGGATCTTGCGGACCTGCTCGGCATTGGTCTGCGCTTTCACTCCCCTGGCGATATAAACGCTGTCCTCCAGTCCTACGCGAACGTTGCCTCCCATAATCGCAGCCATGGTCACGAGAGACATCTGATGCCGCCCGGCACCGAGGACTGAAAAGTGATAGTTGTCCCGGCCGAACAACCGGTCAGCAGTGGAACGCATGACCGACAGATTTTCCGGGTCTGGCCCAATTCCGCCGAGTATCCCGAGTACGGACTGAATGAAGAATGGCGGCTTGATAAGCCCCTGGTCGATAAAGTACGCGAGGTTGTAGAGGTGTCCGACGTCGTAGCATTCGAACTCAAAGCGGGTGCCGTAGCCCTGAAACTCCGTGAGGATGTTCTTGATGTCTTTGAAGGTGTTCCGGAAGATCGTGTCTTCCATCCCTTCAAGATGGTCTTTCTCCCAGTCGTATCGCCAGGAAGAGATTTTCGCCGCGACGGGATGAAGGGAAAAATTCATCGATCCCATGTTCAATGAACACATCTCGGGCTTTGCAAGGCGTGGGTAGGCAAGCCGTTCGTCGAGCGTCATGCGCGTACCGCCGCCGGTGGTGATGTTGATCACCGCGTCGGTCTCTTTGGCAATGGCGGGCACAAACTCCCTGAAGACCTCCGGGCTCGGCGTCGGTTGGCCATCTTCCGGATTGCGCGCATGCAGATGAAGAATCGCGGCGCCCGCTTGTGCAGCTTCAATGGCTTGCGATTTGATATCCGCTGGTGTGAGCGGCAGATACTCGGACATCGACGGGACGTGTGCGGAGCCTGTTACGGCGCAGGTGATGATGACTTTCCGGCTGATGCTACTCATTTGACTGTCTCCGGCAATTTGTATGGACCTCTACGTGCTCGCCAACAGCTCGCGAACGGCTCTCTTGTGCTGCCGATAATAGTCGGATAGCATCGTCTCCGTAAGGTCATTTCCGGACAGGTAGATGTCAACGCGGGACATTCTGAGGAGGTGCGGCGTTGCCAGGTTTTCCGCTACTCAACGAGCGTATCTATGCGCCATACAAGATCGCGGCACTGGTCGAGGTCCTTGCTGAACAGGGAATTGCGCCAGAAGACAGCCTGAAGGGCAGCGGCGTCGACGTGGATCAGCTTTACGGCACATCCACGTTGACGTCGGTGCGCCAGTACGCCGCCGTGTGCAAGAACGCCATCGCGATGTCTCGCGAGCCTGCCACGCCCTTCGAGGTGGGCTCGCGCCTGCATCTCGCCGCCTACGGCATGTATGGCTATGCGCTGATGTCTTGTCTTTCACTTCGCGACTACTTCAGGCTCGGCACGAAATACCATCGGCTCGCAACGCCCACCCTCACTATCGTATGGAACGAGTACCCCGACAGGGCAGTCTGGACATTCCCAGACGCATTCATTTCCAGTCCAACACGCGAATTGGGGGACTTCCTGATCGAGCAGCAATTTACCCAGCACGTCACCCATCTGCAGGACGTAGCGGGTCATAGCTGTCCCCCGGTAAAAGCCTGCTTTTCGTATCCAGCACCGACCTATGCGGACATCTACCCGAAGTATCTAGGGTGTCCCTGTTATTTCGCGCAGGAGCAATGCGAACTCGTGTATGACAGCGCCATCCTTGAACAAAAGCCGCAACTGGCCAACAGACACTCGGCTGCATTGATTCAGGAAATGTGCGACCGGCTCATTGGACAGGCTAAGACTTCAACCGGTGCATCCGGGGAGGTCTATCAGGTTCTGATGCGCAAGCCTGGAGAATTCCCGGGTATGGACGCCGTAGCGCACGTCCTGAAGATGACCAGCCGTACCCTTCGACGACGCCTTGAGGCAGAGGGGACGTCATTCGTTGCGATTGCTGACGACGTGCGCTGTTCGCTGGCGACGGAGTATCTGAAGACGACAAAGATGAGCACGGAAGATATCGCCATGCTGCTCGGCTTTAGCGATGCTGCCAACTTTCGCAGGGCCTTGAAACGGTGGACGGGAAAGGGCCCGGGGCAACTTCGCCATTAGCTTTCGCAGTGGGACCAGCCTCCGGTTCAAAGCAGGCCTCCCGACGCCGGTAACCACTTCCAGAGACAGTATCGTGCGATCCCCGAGGGGGCAAACAAACTGCGGATCAATCTCGAACCTCGTCTACGTGTATTTCGCATGCAGGTTTCCGGGATCGCGGACCAGATCACTGCTGTGAAAATCCGGGAATGCGATCGTTCTATGGGCCTGGCATGATGGGGGCGGCGCTGTTCATCGTCGTGATCGGGCGGATCCTGCTGCTTCAGGACCACCCGGTGTGCAGACGGTTGCGAGTAGCGGTTTTCTATCGCGAAGAACGGTAGCGGCAAGAGCACGCTCATCAAGCTGTTGCTCGACCTGTATCAACCATGGAACGGTGAACTTCACTTGGATAGTGATCCGGTTTGTGCCGATTCGATGGGCGATTATCGTCAGCTTTTTTCCTCGAAGTCGGTGTTCGCCAACATGCTTGCACTCGCTTCCCGGCCTGATGCTTCCGTTGACTAATCCCATTGTTGCGCTTCACATTTGGGGTTAACTGGCAGCAATCGTGTGCGACGCCATGCCGGAAAACCGGTGCGGTCGTCTCTGTCGATCACGTCGGGGCTGGCGTCGTGCATTGTGGTTTGTTGCGCAACGAGCAGGTGCAGGCCCGCCGTGAAAAGGGAGGGGCGGGGGCAAGGGGACACCGCCGCCAGGGCGGCAGGCGGGAAGGGCTCAAAGCACGGGATTTTCGTGAAGCTGGCGCCGGCCCAGTGCGCACTGCACCGCTGCCTTGCAGGCAGAGGTCGCGTGCCATCCGTAGGTTGTGCCGGCGGCGGTGGGGCTTCGCTTTCAGGGATTCGACTGCCGTCGACTCAGCAGCGTACGGAGGCAGGCATGGCGGGCGCACTGTACGCCAAAGCTGAAGAAGCGCACGGCGTTATTACGCAAGCTCAAAGAGGTGTTCCGGCGATACCGGTCGCAGCCGGTGGATCGGGTGGTAGAACTGATCAATCCGGTGTACGCGGTTGGGTGAATTACTTCGTTCCTGGACATGCCCGCGAGTGCTTCAGCTTCATCAAAGACTGGGTAGAAAATCAGGCACCACATGGGGCACTCCCGGAACCGACGGGGCTTCTGCTGGAAGCGGTGGCTCTGTAACCGGCACCGATTCCAGCAGCCACGGCATTTCAGTTGACGCCGCTGTTGCGTCGAAGCCTGACGGCCGTGATGGTCGCAGTAAGCGGGGCAATCGGATTTGTTGGACTCGTGGCGCAGCACGTGGCCGGGCGCCTGGTGGGTGCGGGCCATGCGCGCCTGTTGCCCGCGTCGACGTTTTTTGGTGCCGTGCTGCTGGTGTGGGCAGATGTCGCGGCGCGCATGCTCGCCGCACCTGACGACCTGCCGATCGGCGTCGTTACCTCGCTTTTCGGTGGCGCATGCCTCGTCTGGCTGATACGGCACGAACGGACGTAGCCATGTCTGTCGGCGGGCCGTCCGCATGACCGGCCGGAAAATCAGCCGCGCGGTGAGCCGGCCGGGTTACATGCAACCGTCAAGCCCCGCCTTGAAGACGTCCGCAGGCAATTGCTTGCCGATGAAGACGATTTTCGTTTCACGCGGTTGGTCCGCACGCCACGGCGTGCCCAGATCCGCGCCGAAGATCATGTGCACGCCCTGGAAGACGAGAGGCCGGTCCAGTCCTGCGACGTTCAGCACACCCTTATAGCGCAGCATGGACGTGCCGTAAATCGACACGATCGTGCTGAAGAAGGCCTCGAGCTTTTCCTGGTCAAGCGGTGCTGTGTTGCGGTAGACGAACGACGTTACATCGTCGTCGTGCGTGTGCGAGACGTCCTGCAGGAAGTCCGGCTCGATCTCGACGATCGCATCGAGGTCGAAGCTGCGGGTGTCCAGCAACTGGGTGAGATCGGTCTTGCCGAAGTGGGACTCCCGGATGGGCGCGCGCGGGTTCATCTGGCGCAGCCGCTTCATCAGCGCCTCGGTTTGCGCTTCGCCCGCGAGATCCGCCTTCGAGACGAGGATGCGATCAGCGAAGCCGACCTGCTCCTGGGCTTCATGATGCTCGTCGAGTTGGTCGGCGCCGTGGCGGGCATCGACCACCGTCACGATGGCATCGAGCAGGTACCGCTGGTGCACGGCATCGTCGACGAAAAAAGTCTGGGCGACGGGTGCGGGATCGGCAAGACCGGTGGTCTCCACAATGACACGGTCGAATCCGAGTTCACCCGCATCGCGCCGGGCCACCAGCGTCGAAAGGATTCGCACGAGATCGCCGCGCACGGTGCAGCAGATGCAGCCGTTGTTCATCTCGATGATCTGCTCGTTGCCGTCCTGGACCAGCAGTTCGTTGTCGATGCCGGCTTCGCCGAACTCGTTCTCGATGACGGCTACCCGGCCGCCATGGTGCTCCGTCAGGATCCGGTTCAGCAGGGTCGTTTTGCCGGCACCCAGGAAACCGGTGAGGATGGGGACGGGGATACGTGGCACTTCGGCGGCGACTTGCATGGCGGGCTCCGGTCCCCGTGAGAGGTAAAAAGTGTTTCTTGTATATGTAATGTCATATCATTTCATTAATTGACCACTAACTACCGACGAACGGAAAAGAAGATGAAAGAAAACGATGTGATCGACGTTAAGGCGACCCGGGATCTTCCGTCGCGCACCAGGGCAGCACGAGGCCGGGTACCGGCCGTTTCGCGCGCGGTAATCGCCGCGGCTGTACTGCTGGGCAGTGTCACCGCGGCCTCGGCGGCCCCTGCCGTGATCAAGGCAGTCGGCGTGGAAAACGAGTACGCCGATGTCATTTCCCAGATTGGCGGACAGTACGTCGAGATGACGGCGATCGAGACGGACCCGAACACCGATCCACATACGTTCGAAGTCAACCCGAAGGTCGCCGGTCAGATTGCAGCAGCCGATCTCGTGATCAAAAACGGCATCGGTTACGACGCGTGGGCGGACAAGATCATCGCGGCCGCACCGAACAGCAAGCCCAAGGTAATCGACGTCCAGCACCTGCTCGGTCTGCCCGACAGCACACCGAATCCGCACCTGTGGTACGACCCGAAGACGATGCCTGCCGTGGCAAAGGAGATCGCGGCTGATCTTTCCGCATTGAATCCCGCCCATGCGAGCTACTTCCAGGCAAACGAGAAGAAGTTCGATGCATCGCTCAAGCCCTGGCTTGATGCGATCGCCGCGTTCAAGGCCCACCATGCGGGTACGCCTCTCGCGGTCACAGAGCCCGTCGCGGACTACATGCTGGAGGCGGCGGGCGCGGACATCCAGACGCCGTACAGCATGCAGGCGGCGATCATGAACGGCACCGACCCGTCGCCGCAGGACGTGACGAAGCAGAATGCGCTGTTCACGGACCACAAGGTGAAGGTGTTCGTCTACAACCAGCAGGTCACCGACGCGCTCACGCGGTCGTTCCTTGCGCTGGCAAAGAAGAACGGTATCCCGGTTGTGGGCGTCTATGAGACCATGCCGACGCCGGGCTTTACGTACCAGTCGTGGATGGTGGCGGAAGTCAATGCGCTGGAGACGGCCGTGACCCGCAAGGTCTCGACCGAAGTGCTGCACGCAGGGAAGTAGCGCAATGTGTCACAGGAGTGAGGTGCTGGGCGTCGAGGGGGTAAGTGTCTCGTTCCCGGGGCATACCGTTCTGCATGATGTAGGCTTCACCGTGCAGGCGGGCCAGTTCTGCGGGCTGATCGGCTCGGACGGATCGGGCAAGACAACGCTGCTGCGTACGATCCTCGGATTCCAGAAGCCCGATGCGGGCCGTATCCGCGTCAACGGAGCAAGCGGCCCGGTCTCCATCGGTTATGTGCCGCAGGAGATCCTGCTGGATCCGTATCTGCCCCTGCGGGCCCGCGATCTGGTTTCGCTCGGACTTGGACGGGCGGCGTTCCGGCCTGCCGTTCCTTCGAGGAAGCGGTGGACGGCGGTCGACGCCATGCTCGAGGCAGTCGAGGCAGAACCTTTCACGGACCAGCGCATCGGCGACATGTCGGGCGGCCAGCAGCAGCGGGTGCTCATTGCGCACGCGCTGATCCGCAGGCCCAGTCTGCTGCTGCTCGACGAACCGCTTGCCAATCTCGATGTGCGCAGCGTCGCCGGCGTTGTCGCGCTGTTGCGCTGGTTGTGCGTCGAGCAGGGGATTGCCGTGCTGCTGTCGGCCCACGATATGAACCCGCTGCTGCCGGTGATGGACCGCATCGTGTATCTCGCCAATGGTCATGCCGCGAGCGGGTCGAGTGAAGAAGTGGTGCGCAGCGAAGTGCTGGGAAGGCTGTACGGCTACCACATCGATGTCATCCGTGTGCATGGCCGCGTGCTCGTCATTGCTGCTGGCAGCCCGGATGAGAGCAGGGCACTGCACACGCACGATCCGGTCCATGTGGCGCGTGTTCCATGATGATCATGGAAATTCCAGTCGCAGCGATCGTCGGGCCGGGCTTCCTGGCCAATGGGCCGGTGCATACGGCGGTGGTGGTCGGGGGGTGCTTTATTGGCCTGGAATCCGCGGCTTCGCTGAACAAGCTGGGTAAACAGGTCACGGTGGTCGAGGCGTTCGACCGTGTGCTGGCACGTGTGGCTGGGCCGGATCTGTCCGCCTTCTATGAACGGGAACATCGCGCGCATGGCGTCGAGATCTGCCTGAGCGCGAAGGTCGAGGCGCTGGAAGGCGGGCATGGCCGGGTGAGCGGGGTTCGCCTGCAAGAGGGTCGTGTGCTGCCGGCCGAACTCGTGATCGTCGGTATCGGCATCGAGCCGGCCGTGGCGCCGTTATTGGCGGGTGGTGCGGTGGGCCAGAACGGTGTCGACGTGGATGCGGCATTGCCGAACCAGTCTCGGTCATGTCTATGCGATTGGCGAATGTGCACGACAGAGCCATGCTTTCGCCGGCCACCAGATGATCCGTATCGAAAGCGTGCAGAACGCGGTCGACTAGGCGACGCTGGTGGCGAACGATGTCATGGAGCGGCTCCAGCCGAAGCCGTCGGTGCCGTGGTTCTGGTCGATCCAGTTCGATCTGCGGCTACAGATGGCTGGCCTGTCGAGCAGCCACGACGATGTCGTGATCCGGGGCAATCCGGACACGAAGTCCTTCTCAATACCTTACTTGCGTGATGGGGTGTTGATCGGGATGGATGCGATCAATGCCGTCAAGGATTTCATGCAGGGGCGTGTCGCGATCGGCAAGGGCGTCAGGCCGGACCGGGCCATGCTGGCCGATCCGGCTGTGCCGCTCGCGAGCTTCCAGTAGATCACGAAATAGATCTACTGTTCGCAAATCCGCCGGGCTCGTTCCGGTGGTTGCATTTAAAGGGCGACGATAAAGCGGCCCACTGCCTCGCCGATTTTGATCGCCACCTCCTCGAAATCGGGCGCTTGCCGATAGTTGATCGCGGCAATCAGGTACGTGGCGATTACTGCACCGAATAGCATGTCGGCTGTGCGATTCGCGTTGACCGGCTCAATGCGCGACTGCTGCATCAATGCCGTGATGCGCGAGACGAGGCAACGCTTGCACCGGTCGATACCCTGCTCGTGATAATGTCGACGGATGGCGGGGAACAGATCGGATTCGGCGATCACCAACCGGCTGACCAGGATATGGCGTTCGCTCAGCGCGTAATGCGCCATCTCGATGAGTGCCGATTCGATGACCTTGTGTGGCGCGTCGGCAGGATCGATCGCCTCATCGCGATCGGGAAAAGATTCGAGGTCACTGACCAGGGCGGCAAACAACTTTTCCTTGGTCGGAAACGCTTCGTAGATCGTGCGTTTCGACATGCCACCGTGGCGGGCGATATCCGCCATACTGGTTGCTGTATAGCCTGAATGCCTGAACAGTTGTTCGGCAACCTTCAGGATCACCTCACGCCGCTTTTCCGGCGAGGCGGATGCGGGTCGCCCACGGCTTCGCGTGGATGTGGAGGATGGAGTAGCCAAAGGAGTCGTGTGAGCGCGTTGGCGTTATTCGGAAGTCATTCGCGCGTCGATACTTAACAGGCGGACTTGTTAAACCTTAGCGGTCAATTCACAAGTATAGGGTATCAGCTCGGACTGTCTCAGACCATCGTTTGAGCAACTGCATCTCTACGTCCCATCAGAGCCGGAACTGGGCCACGGAATGGACCAACTGCGCTGCCTGCTGCTGGAGGCTCGCGGCCGCTGCGGCGCTTTGCTCGACCAGCGCGGCATTTTGCTGTGTCGTCTGATCCATCTGGCCCACAGCTTCGCCCACCTGCTCGACGCCGGCGCTCTGTTCGGCACTGGCTTTGCTGATCTCGCCCACGATGACCGTCACGCGCTGGATGGCGCTGACGATCTGGGTCATCGTCGTGCCCGCCTCGTCGACGAGCGCGGTACCGTGGTAGACCCGCTCGACGCTGTCGGAGATCAGCACCTGGATCTCCCGCGCGGCCTGCACCGTGCGCTGGGCGAGACTGCGGACCTCGGCGGCAACGACCGCGAAGCCGCGGCCCTGGCCGCCTGCGCGGGCCGCTTCGACCGCCGCGTTGAGCGCGAGGATGTTGGTTTGCGCCGCGATGCCGTCGATGATACTGATGATGTCGGCAATCTTGCGCGAACTCTCGTTGATGTCCTTCATGGTCGCGACGACCTGGCCCATCACGGTTCCTCCCTTCAATGCGATTGAAGAGGCACCGGTGGCCAGCTCGCTGGCTTGCTGGGCGTTCTCCGCGTTTTGCCTGACGGTGGCACCCAGTTGTTCCATGGACGCTGCGGTTTCCTGCAACGCGCTTGCCTGTTCCTCTGTCCGTTGGCTTAAGTCCGCGTTGCCGGACGCGATCTGCGCCGAGCCGGTTGCGATGGAATCGCTGCCGTTGCGTACCTGCCCGACAATGCGGGCGAGCGAGACCGTCATAGCCCTCATGGCTGCCATCAGACTATCCGTGTCTCCCGGCCGCAGGTGCAGGTCGACATCGAGATTACCCGTCGCGATCTGGCGCGCCGCCTCACGTGCGTCGCCGGGCTCGCCGCCGAGCTTGCGTGTAATCGCGCGCGAAAACATGACGGCGCCAGCAACGCCCGCCAGCAGCGTGAGCACCATGGCACCGAAGCTCGCAAGAACTGCGCGCTTCTGCTTTTCCTTTGCGTCGCCGACTGCAGCCGTAGTCTGCTCGACGATCTTGCTACCGGATTCGCGCAGCAGGATCACCGCTTCCCGGTCGATGCCATCCGTCGCCTGGTTCCCGACGGCAATATCGAATCCTGATGTCTTGAACTGCTCGAGCGCCTGGCGGTACGACTGCCCCATCTCCTTGTGAATAACGTTGAATCGTTCGAGCTTCGAGCGGACCTCGCCGGGAGGCAACTCGAGCGCGAGCTTCTCGGTGGCGGCCTGGGAAGACTGCTCGTATTTCCGAAAGGCGGTCCAATACTTGTCCAGTTGCCTCGGGTCCTTGCCGCGCAGCAGGACGTCCTTCCCGTTCTGCACCTGGTTCTTGAAAGCGACCAGTGCATCGGCGACCTGGCGCTCCTGGGCGCCATCCACTTCGATGAGCCGTTTGTATGTGTCGGCGGCATCGTTCATCTGGAAAATGCCGAAGAGTCCCGCCGCGGACGCAACCAGCAACGCAACGCCCAATGCCAGCGGGAGTTGATGGACCAGTTTCATGTACCACCCCGATGTGTGTGGGTCTGCTCAGGAATTGCGATCCTGAATGGGACGTTTCTAATTAACACCTTTTCCTCGGGTCCTTACCGACGACTGGCCAAGGGGTGCCAATGCCGGACATATTGTCTCTGCGAGTGACGATATTTGATGATGGACGGCGCGTCCCTACACAAAAATCAGATTCACCGGCACTTTTGTCGGCGGCCGTCGAGAAGATAAGCGGCAAAGACCGCCCGGCCTGTTACGTGACCTTCCGGAGGGGCGCTGTCATTGCGCAATGACAGTCGGCGGTCGGCACCGGCCAGTCAGGCCTAGTATGTTGCGGGAGAGGGCAAGCCTTCTGTAATCCCCGCTCGGCCAAAAAAATGCCAGTGAATCTGATTTTTGTGTAGGGACGTGCGTTCCGTCCTCAAATATTCTCAACCTATCGAGACGACACGTCCGACGCTGGAGCCTTCATCCGGCTGTCTACGACGACTAATCCACAGGAGAGGATGTTGACCAAGAAAGTCCCGCTCAAGATCGCAATCGCCGAGCACCCGCATACGTCAGCCATCCGTAATGGTTCCATCCCCATTGAGGGCGTGGATGCCGAGTTCATCACCGTTAAGCCGCAAATCGGCGCGTTTCGCCGGATGGTGCGCGACGTCGAATTCGACGTCTGCGAACTGGCACCGACCACCTACATCATCGCCCGTGCTTATGGCGCGCCGTTCGTCGGCCTGCCCATCTTCGTGGTTCGGCGTTTTCACCATGGCGGCCTGCTGGTGCGCCCGGACGCCGGCATCAAAACGCCCAAGGACCTGGAAGGCAAAAAAGTGGGCGTGCGCGCCTACTCGGTCACGACCGGCGTGTGGACACGTCAGGTTCTGATCGACGAGTTCGGCCTGGATTCTTCCAAGGTGACCTGGGTGGTGGACGACGAAGAGCATGTGACGCAGCTCAAGTTGCCACCGAATGTCATTCATGCGCCGGAGGGTAGCTCGCTGGCCGAAATGATGGCTTCGGGCGAATTGTCGGCAGGTTTTGACGCCGCTGCGGGTATCGGCCGCACCGGTGCGCCCACGGGTGGATGGAAGGAGGTCGAGGCCGACTACCCCGATCTGTTGCCCAATGCGGCCGAACTCGAAACCGAGTATTACACGCGCACTGGCGTTTATCCGATGCACGGCACCATCGTCGTCAAGGACTCGGTGCTTGCCGAAAATCCGTGGATAGCAAAGTCGATTTACGATGCCTTCGCTCAAGCGAAGAAGGAATGGCTGGCGCGTCTCGATGCTGGCGAAGCCACCGCCGCCAGCGACAAGAAGTATCTCGAGTTGCGCAAGATCGTTGGATACGATCCGCTGCCGTACGGTCTGCAGGAAAACCTGAAGACGATCGAAACCCTGGAAGCCACTGCGTTCAAGCAAGGCCTGACGCCGCGCCGCATGTCCATTAACGAACTGTTTGTGGACCCGCTGGCCCGCTGACTCGAACGGAAAAAACCATGATCATCGATTGCCACGGTCACTTCACGACCGTCCCCGCGTCATTCCGCGCCTGGCGCGCCAAACAGGTTGAGTTTGCAAACGACCCGGCCAACGCACCGTCGCGTGACGGCGCATTTGTGAGCGACGACGAAATCCGCGAAGCGATCGGCAACGGTCAGCTCAAGCTGCAGCGCGAGCGCGGCAGCGACCTGACGCTGTTCTCGCCGATCGCCGGCCTGATGAGCCATCACCTGGGCAACGAGCGCACCAGCCTGGAATGGGCCGAAGTGTCGAACGACCTCGTGTACCGCGTGACCGAACTCTATCCGGACAACTTCGCGCCGGTGTGCCAGTTGCCGCAATCGCCGGGCGCTGCGCCCGCGAATTCGATTCCGGAATTGCGCCGCTGCGTCGAGCAACTGGGTTTTGTGGGCTGTAACCTGAACCCCGATCCGAGCGGCGGCTACTGGACCGGCGAGCCGGTGACCGATCGCGAGTGGTACCCACTTTACGAAGCGCTGGTCGATCTGGATGTGCCCGCGATGATCCACGTGGCCGCGTCGTGCAATCCCTGTTTTCACGGCACGGGCGCACATTATCTGAATGCGGATACGTCTGTGTTCATGCAGATCCTGCAATCCGATCTGTTCAAGGACTTCCCGACGCTGCGTCTCGTGATTCCGCACGGCGGCGGCGCGGTGCCGTATCACTGGGGCCGTTACCGCGGCATGTCGCTCGAAATGCGCGACCGGCCGCTCGAGGGGCTGCTGGACAACATCTTCTTCGACTCGTGCGTGTATCACAAGCCGGGCGTCGAGTTGCTGACCAAGGTGATTCCTGCCGACAACGTGCTGTTCGGCTCGGAAATGATTGGCGCGGTGCGGGGCAAGGATCCGGCAACCGGCCAGTACTTCGACGACACCAAGCGCTACCTCGACGCCTGTGCCGCGCTGAGTGAGGAGGACCGCTACAAGATTTTCGAGGGCAATGCGCGGCGCGTCTACCCGCGTCTCGATGCACGCCTGAAAGCGCGCGCTAAATGACATCAGCGTGGCATCAGTGCGAGCGGCAGGCACTGAAACAGGCATAGAGACACACAGACACACGTATAGGCAGGCACAGAGATACCATGACTTCCATCGTTGATATTCACCCGCACATCATTTCCGATGATGAAAACCGCTATCCTCCGGCGCCGTTGTTCGGCAAGCGCTCGGACTGGTCGAAGGAGCGCCCCACGACCGTTGAGACGCTGATCGCGGCGATGGACGAGGCCGGTGTGGCCAAGGCCGCTGTGGTGCATTCGTCGACCACCTACGGCTTCGATAACAGCTACGTGGTGGATGGCTGCGCGAAATATGCGGACCGCCTGGTGGCTGTCGGCTCCGTCGATGTTTTGCAACCGGATGCACCGGAACGCATCCGCGAATGGGTCGGGCGCGATCTCGCTGGCCTGCGTCTGTTCACGGGCGGCAGCACGAAGGAGTTTGACCCGAGCGAGCTTGATGATCCGCGCTCATTCCCGGCGTGGGAATTGTGCGGCGAACTGGGCCTGCCGATGTGCATCCAGACCGGCCCAATCGGTCTGCCGCAGGTCACGGCGCTGGCGAAGCGTTTCCCGAAGGTCGCGATCGTTCTCGATCACCTGGGACGCCCCGAAGTTGCCGATGGCGCACCCTATGCAGCGGCGAAAAGCCTGTTCGACCTCGCGCCGCTCTCGAACATCTATCTGAAGCTCACGCCGCGCATCTTTGGCGATGTGAAGAAGGAAAAGGCGAGCGCCGAAACGTTCTTCCCGCGCGTAGTCGAGGCGTTCGGTGCAAAGCGGATGGCCTGGGGTTCCAACTATCCGACCTCGACGGGCTCGCTGCCGGAAATCCTTGCGACCGCGCAGGCGGGTCTGGCATGCCTGAGCGACGAAGACCGCGCGTGGATCTTCGGCAAGACCGCGCAGCAACTGTATCGGGCACTGGCCTGAGGTTGCGTCGCATCATCGCCGGCTACTCAGGGTACCGAAGTGTCCTTCGGGTGGCCGGCACGCAGAATTCAATCAAACTGAAGAGACAGAAGCAGATGGAGACAAACAAACCTGCACGACAAGGGGGTGTGAGCCGCTGGGCCGTACTCGCGCTCCTTGCGATCGGTGTGTTGATTTCGTTTGTTGATCGCACCAGCATTTCTTCCACGCTGGCGGATGCAGGTTTCATTCGACATTTCGCACTCACGAACGTCGACCGCGGCTGGATCAATTCAGCCTTTTTCTGGTCGTATGGCGTGTTCCAGGTTCCGATGGGCTGGGTGGCCGACCGCTACGGCGTGAAATGGCCGTACGCGATCAGCTTCGCGCTGTGGTGCATCGCCACCGCGCTGATGGGTGCCGTGACGGCGCTCGCAAGCCTGGTCGTCATGCGCCTGATCATCGGCATGGCCGAGGCCATTGTGATTCCGGCGAGCTATCGCTGGATTCGGAACAACTTCGGCGAAAACCAGAATGGACTCGCCGTCGGTATTCTCGCCATGGGCAACAAGTTCGGTCCCGCACTCGGTGCGCCGGTCGGAGCGTGGTTCCTCGTCAATTATTCATGGCAGGTGATGTTTATCGCGACCGGCCTGGTCGGTCTGATCTGGCTGGCTCCGTGGTTGCGGCTGGTCCGCAACGACCTTCCATCCAAAGCGGAACTCACGGTGGCAAATCGTAGCGCGCGCTCGGTCAGCTTCGGCAGCATCTTGTCCAGCCCGGTCGTCTGGGGCGGAATGATCACCAACTTTTGCTACGGTTATTTTACCTTCTATTGCATGACCTGGATGCCTGCGTATCTGGTCGAGCAACGCGGCCTTTCGATTTCGCGCTCCGGACTCTACACGTTCTTCAGCTTCGCGGGGATCGCGATTGTCGCGGCGATCGCAGGATGGGCAGCCGACCGGATTGTCGCCAGGGGAGGCAACCCCATTTTCGTACGCAAGGCCTTCACCATCGCGGGCTTCGTCGGTGGATGCACCGTTCTGCTCGGTGCCTATGCGCATTCACTGGATGCGGCGCTGTTTTGGAACGTGTTCTCGCTCTCGTTCCTCGGCCTTGCCACGGCGAACAACCTGGTTTTGTCCCGCCTGACCTTGATCCCCAAACAGGCGATTGGTCTCGTCACGGGCGTGCAGCAGGTGGCAACCAGTCTCGCGGGCGGTGTGGCGGCAAGCCTGTCGGGTTGGCTTCTCCACATCAGCGGAAGCTATGACCTTCCGATCATGGTGATCCTGATCTTCCTGGTGATCGGAGCAATGGCCACCGCGTTCTTGTTTCGTCCCGAATGGGCGCCCAAGGTAATCGAGCCGCAGGGGTCGTTGCGGCAAGCCTAGAAATCAGGGCATGGCCGGGATAGCTGGAATAGCCGGTCTTGTTGAACACATTAATTTACTGAGAAATCGTACATGGCGAAAATCGTATTCGGGATGGCGGTACCGCACAGCGGTATGCTGGGACAGGCGCCTGAGGACTGGCTCAAGAACGGAGAGCGGGACCGCGCCAATCCGAAGCTGTGGTTCCGCAACCGGACATGGACTTATCCCGAACTGGAGGCGCATCGCGGCGCCGCGTTCGAACCGTATCTCACGCTCGAAGAGCGTAGCGCGCGTGCCGCGCGCTGCCGCGCGGCGCTCGACAAGATGGCGGCCGCATACCGGGAAGCGCGTATTGACGTCGCCATCATTCTCGGCAAGGACCAGAAGGAAATCTTCACGGATCATTCGCCGTCGATCGCGATCTATAGCGGCGAAGAGGTATATAACGGTCCGCCTCAGCGGGCGGTTTATGCGCCCGACCAGCATGTCACGCACAAGTGCCATCCGAAGCTCGCGACCTCGCTGATCGAGACTTTCCAGCGCGAGGGTTTCGATCTGACTGATCTGCTCGCCTGGCCTGACAACGTCTGGATGAAGCCGCTGCCTGAGTACCCGGTGGTACCGCATGCCTTCAGCTTCGTCTATCACCAGATCATGGGCGACAACCCGCCGCCGCATGTGCCGGTGCTGATGAATTGCTTCTACCCGCCCACGCAGCCGTCGATGTCGCGCTGCATCGAATTCGGCCAGGTTCTGCGCGAGGCGCTCAAGGCCTGGCCCGAGGATGTGCGGATCGGCATCTTCGCGTCGGGTGGCCTGTCGCACTTCGTCAACGACGAGGAATTCGACCAACGCATCCTGAAGATGCTCGCCGACTACGACTACGACGGCCTTGCCGCAGTGGATAACCGCTCGTACCAGTCCGGCACCTCGGAAATCAAGCTCTACGCCAGCGTGATGAAGGCGATGGAGGAAACCGGCGCGCAGATGACGCTGGTGGATTACGTGCCGTGCTGGCGCACACCCGCCGGTACCGGCGAGGGCATGGGCTTCATGTACTGGCAGGCGGCAGACTGAGCCGCCGCACATCGACATCAACCAGAGAGAAACAACATGAGTAATACCCGCCTGAATGGCATGATCCGCGCCTTCGAATCG
The DNA here is from genome assembly GCF_964253815.1 of Caballeronia sp. LjRoot34. Classification (NCBI taxonomy): domain Bacteria; kingdom Pseudomonadati; phylum Pseudomonadota; class Betaproteobacteria; order Burkholderiales; family Burkholderiaceae; genus Caballeronia; species Caballeronia sp. LjRoot34. The sequence goes on along the minus strand of NZ_CAXUSB020000011.1, from coordinate 12,337 downwards.
GGCAAGCCTGCCTACGCCGCGTTCTCGAAGCTCGACAAGCAGACCGCGATCGAACTGAGCGATTCGCCCTACGATGCGCTCGTGTTCGAAATGGAACACAACCCGTACGACGTGTCGTCGCTGGGCGATGCATTCCAGTACCTACTCAACCGCAAACATATCGCCGAGTCGGGTTCGGTCGCACCGAAGATCACGCCGATCGCGCGCATTCCGGCCAACGGTGTCGAAATGAACCAGTCGTTTGCCAAGCAGGTGCTCGATCGGGGTGCCTACGGCGTGATCTGGCCGCACGTTTCGACCGTGGAGCAAGCCTACAACGCGGTGGCATCGTGCCGCTATGCGCGTCCGAAGAGCGTACCGCTGTATGAGCCGAAGGGCGTGCGTGGCGACGGCCCGGCAAACGCCGCGCGCTACTGGGGCCTGAGCATGGCCGACTACTACAGGAAGGCAGACGTGTGGCCGCTCGCACCGGAAGGTGAAATCCTCGTCGGCCTCATGTGCGAAAGCACCGAAGCGATCGAGAACCTCGACGACATCCTGGTGAACGTGCCGGGCATCGGCTTCATCCTGATCGGTGAGGGCGACCTGAGCCAGCAGCTCGGCCATCCGCGCGACTATGAGCATCCGGAAGTGGTGGATGCGATGCGCCAGATCGTCGAAACCTGCAAGAAGCACCAGGTTGTGGTCGGCAACCCGCATGTGGTTGCGAAGAACCACAAGCGCCTGCTTGAAGAGGGTTACGGCCTGCTGATGTCGGCACCGCTGCGCAGCTACGGTGTCGTGGGCCAGGCCCGCGAGACGGCAGGCTACTAAATGAACGGTGCGCAAAGCCTTGTCGCAACGCTGGTCGATCAGGGCGTCGACATCTGTTTCGCCAACCCGGGCACGTCGGAGATGCACTTTCTGGCGGCGCTCGAGAACCCGCAAATGCGCAGCGTGTTGTGCCTGTTCGAGGGCGTGGCAACGGGTGCCGCGGATGGCTGGTACCGGATGAAAGACACGCCGGCATCGACCCTGCTGCATCTCGGGCCGGGGCTGGCCAACGGTCTCGCCAACATCCACAACGCCAAGCGCGCCTCATCGGGGATGGTCAACATCATCGGCGAGCATTCGGCCGCGCATCTCAAATACAACCCGCCGCTGATGTCGGACATCGAAGGGCTCGCGCGGCCGCTGAGCCACTGGGTGCGGCGCGCCGAATCGCCGAGCACGATCGCATGGGACGCGGCGACCGCGGTGGCGAAGGCATCCGAACACCCGGGGCAGATCGCGACGCTGATTCTACCGGGCGATACGTCGTGGCAGGAGGCGGGCACGTCGGTGACACCGCCGCGTGCGGCCGTATCGCGCAAGGCGCCGGACGCGGCGCGCATCGAACACGTCGCGCGCGTGCTGCGCTCAGGCGAGCCGACGCTAATCATTCTGGGCAACAAGGCCACCCGTGGCGTCGCACTTGAGCGTGCCGGAAAGGTAGCGGCCGCGACCGGCGCGCGCCTCGGCTCACAGTTCTTCAGCGCGCGCATCGAGCGCGGTGCGGGACGCGTGCCGATCGAGCGGATTCCGTACGCGGTGCCGCTCGCCCAGGCTTTCCTCAAGGACTTCAGGCACATCGTCACGGTCGAGACGACGGAGCCGGTCGCGTTCTTCGCGTACCCGGACCGGCCGAGCCTGCTCAAAGCCGAAGGCACGCTGGTGCACCCACTCGTCAAGGCCGACGAGGACAGTGCGCTCGCGTTCGAGATGTTGCTCGACGTGCTGGGTGCAAGTGCCACACGGCCGATCCTTCAGCCTCGTGTGGAGACGCGGGTGCCGAGCGGCGCGCTCAATCCGCTGAGCATCGCGGACGCCTTGGCTGCGGCGCTGCCGGAGAACGCCATCGTCGTCGACGAATCGCTGACCACTGGGCGCGAGACGATGGGCCACACCATGGGCGCGGCGCCGCATGACCTGATCAACAACATGGGCGGTTCGATCGGCTATGCCACGCCGGTGGCGACGGGCGTGGCGCTGGCCTGTCCCGACCGGCGCGTGTTCTGCATGGTCGGCGACGGCAGCGCGATGTACACGATCCAGTCGTTGTGGACCCAGGCGCGCGAAGAGCTGAATATCACGACGATCATCTTCGCCAACAATAGCTACGCGATTCTCAAGGCCGAATACTCGAACATGGGCGCCGGCACGCCAGGCGAGCGCGCGCTCTCGATGATCGACATCGACCGTCCGCGCATCGACTGGCTCGCCATGGCGCAAAGCATGGGCGTGCCGGCTGTGGCAGTGGAGACCGCCGAGGATTTTTACCGGGCGCTGGCCGATTCGGCACGCGAACCCGGTCCGCGCCTGATCGAGGTGCGGCTGTACTGATTCACATGATCCGGATATACAAGGAACGACATCCATGACAACGACACTGAACGGGGTGCCCACGTTGCGCACCAATCTGTCCGAATATGCGGTGACCAAGGCGATGCGCGACGGACGCGTGAAGTCCGATCTGGTCACGCTCGATTTTTGCGGCCCGACGCCGGCACACAATGGCTTCAAGGCGATGGTGCGCGAGAATGCGTTCGACGCGGGCGAACTGGCGATCGTCACATTCCTGCAGGCCAAGGCCTACGGCAAGCCATACGTGCTGTTGCCGACGCCGATCTCGGGCCGTTTCCAGCACCACTGCGCCGGTTACAACCTCGATTTCGGGCATCTCGACCCAAAGGACATCGAAGGCAAAAAGGTCGGTGTGCGTACCTATACGCAGACCACGGCGCTGTGGATTCGCGGCATCCTGCGCCACGAGTATGGCGTGGATCTGGACAAGGTCACCTGGATGACGCTGGGCGACGGGCATCTCGCTGAATACCTCGACCCGAGCAACTGCGAGCGCTTGCCGGCCGGTTCGTCGATTCCCGACCTGATGCTCGAGGGCGAGCTGGCCGCTGCGTTGCTCGGCGAGGACATGCCGAAGGATTCGCGCGTGCGCACGCTGGTGCCGGATGCGCAGCAGGCGGCGAAGGACTGGTTCGCCCGGGAGGGCGTGGTGCCGATCAACCACATGTTCGTGGTTCACGAGAGCGTGTCGAAACAGCGTCCCGACATTGTGCGCGAGCTGTACCGCATGATTGTCGAAGGCCGCTCGCTGGCTGAAGGCGTACCGGCCGTGTTTCCGCCGATCGGACTGGAGGCGAATCGCAAGGGCATCCAGCTTGCGATCGACTGGGCGCTCGACCAGAAGATTATTCCGCACCGCCTGTCGGTCGACGAGCTGTTTGACGATGTGACGGGCAGTCTTGGCTGATGGGGTGACAGCCGGGCGGGATAGTCGCCTGGCGGTTTCAGGCTTGTTCTAATACCGATAAAACATGGAGACTAGTATCGTGCGTTCTTCGCTTTTGCTCAAAAAACAAATCCTGCCGGGCCTGGTGATGGCCGCCGTCGCCGCGTTCGTTCCGGCGGCGGGCGCCGCGACCGCCACCAAGGGCGACCTGCTGATGTATCGCATCGGCCCGACGACTTCGGAACTGTATGTCGCCAACGCCGATGGCAGCAATGAACACCGGCTGATTCCGTCCGATGGTTTCGACTATCACGGTTCGTTTTCGCCAGACGGCAAATGGGTGGTATTCACCTCGGAGCGCGATGGCCTCGGCCATGCCAGCCTGTACCGCGTGCGCGTGGACGGCACGGGCCTGCAACGCCTGACCGACTGGACCGGAATTAGCGATGCTGCCGTCTATGACCCAGCCGATCCGGATCTGATTGCGTTTGTGTCGTCGCGTCGCGGCAAGAACACGTGGGGCACCACCAACATCTGGACACTCAACATCAAGACGGGTGCGTTGCACAACGTGACCGGCGATATCAAGTTCGACCCGAGCAAGCCGCACAGCTTCTTCCGCCCTTCGTGGTCGCCGGATGGCAAGTGGATTGCGTTGTCCTCTGACATCGGCACCGACTGGCGTGGCCACAACCTGCCGGTCGGCTGGGAGCGTACCCAGGAAAGCAGCATCTACGAGATCCATCCGGATGGCACGGGCTTCAAGCAGATCACCGGGCGTCCGGGCTATGCCGAAGGCTCGCCGTCGTGGTCGGCGGACGGCAAGGACGTCGTGTTCTACGAAACTCCGGAAGAATCGACCTGGGGGGCGCACCGTCCCGAAGCGATCGGCAAGGTCAGCACGCAGATCGTGCAGGTCGATGTGGCCACGGGCGAGCGCAAGGATCTGACGAACACACCGGGCATCAAGATCTTTCCGCAGTATGTCGGTGCGACGACGAATGTCGCGTATCACATCAAGAATGGCGCCCAGGAGGGCCTCTACACGACAGACGGTCAGTCGCGCGCCACACCGGGGACGGGCATCCGCTCGCCCCATTATTCGGCGGACGGCAAGCAGGTCATCTACGAGAAGGTGGTGTACAGCAAGCCTTTCCATCCTAACGGCACGTCGCTCTATAGTTTCGATCCGGAGTGGAACTACCGTTTCGTCGATGTGTTCCCGCAGCTCTCTCGCGACGGCAAGTCGCTCGTGTACACGGAGAAGGCGGGCGACTCGTCTATCGTGGTTGCGAATGCCGACTTCACCGATGCCCACCATATCTACGATCCGGCCACCAGCGGCCTCGATCCGAGGATGCTCGGGGCGGGTCTGGCCGGCGCGTTCCAGCCGACCTGGTCGCCGGACAAGCAGTGGGTGGCGTTCGGCGTGGGCGGCTGGTTCTTCACGCGCGCCTACATGCCGGGCCGCATCATGCGCATCAAGGCCGACGGCAGCATGAACGGCAAGCCGGAAGTCCTGACCGACGGCAAGGAGAACGCGGGCTTCCCGAGCTATTCGCCGGACGGTACCAAGATCGTCTACCGTGTGTGGAGCCCCAAGGACATGGGTCTGCGGATTCTCGAGCTGGAGACGCACAAGACCACGGTCCTGACCACCGAGCCGGACAACCTGCCGGGCTGGTCGCCGGATGGCAAGAAGATCGTGTTCACGCGCAAGGAAGTCAATCCGAGCGATCCGAACAAATTCCACTTCGATGTGTACACGATCAGCCCGGACGGCACGGACGTGAAGCGTCTGACCACGCCAGGCTCGAACCAGGCCCATGCGACGTGGACCGCGGATGGCCGCATCGCGTACAGCTCGGGTGAGTACGGTTTCCGCGACGAGCTTTCGCTCTACGACGACACGTTCCAGCCGGATGGCCAGAACTGGGTGATGAATGCTGACGGCAGCGATCAGCATGCGATTACCGATACGCTCTGGGAAGATTCGATGCCGCTCTACATTTCCAAGCAGTAAGCTGTCCTGCTGACGGCAATGACAAAGGCACCGCGCCTAAGCACGGTGCTTTTTTTGGGGCGGCACCGGCTCTACGCGATTGCGCGCGCTCACAGGCTGCGCGTAATCGAGGATGCCGCGCAGGCACCCGGCTCGACATGGAAGGGGCAAGTGCTTAGCGGAAAGTTAAACCTGACGGATGTCGCAGCGCGCGTCGGCCTGGCTAAGTGCTGCATCTGGAATGCTTCACGCAGCAGCGTCATGCGCTCGCGCATATGCTCCGGATCACGCTACCGCTCGAACGGCTGGCGACCAGCCGATCGGAATTCATGGAGCCACTCAGGGAGCGAGGCATCGGTTCAAGCGTGCACCATCCACCTGTTCACCGGTTTTCGCTATACCGTCGGATGAGTCTTAGGGACGGCCTGTTCCCGCATGCCGAGCGCTTCGGTGCCAGCACCGTAACGCTGCCGCCATTTACGCAGATGACGCTCGACGATGTAGCGTGCGTGTGCCGTGCGGTCAACGACATTCGCACCCGGTTTGCGCTGCCGCCGGCAATGTCAGTTCCAGGTCGTTGACTTTCGGCGCCCATTTGCGCCGGAACAGAATGGCAGTGCTGGTCGCGCCGAGCAGCAGAAATGAGAAGATCGCCAGCATGGGGAATCGATAGCTGCCGCCGAGATGGAGCAGCCAACCGGAGAGACTCGCGGAGACGCCACCCGCAAGGCTCGTCGCGACCTGCTGAAGCCCCGTGTTCAGGCCCACCGCCTGCTTTGGGATCAGGATCAGCTTGCTTAGTGCCAGGTTATTTGCCGTGGCGAGTCCCAGCAAGGACAGCGAGAGCACGTTCCAGAACAATGCCATGCCGGCAGACGGCGTATAGGCGCCCAGCAGGACCGTCGTGCCTCCGACGAATCCAGCGATGACGAATAGTTTGCGCACGAAGACGGCATCTGCGCCGCGCGCGATGATCCGGTCCGAGGCCCATCCGGCCAGCGCGGCAACGATTGCGATGCCGACGAAGCTGAAGAAGGTATACAGGCCGGATTTCTCGAGCGATAACCCGCGCTGTTCGACCAGATAGGCCGGCATCCAGGTCATGCAGTAGAACGCGAAATAGCTGTAGCAGAAGTTGGTGATCAGTCCGCCCCAGACCACCGGGCTCGCCAGAAGGTTTCTCAGCGGTACCGACGCGGCACGCTGCCTGGCCACCGCTAGTTCCTTGCCCGATCGATGATCGTTGTTGACCATGCGTAGCCAGGGCGCGAGCCAGAGCAGCCCGGCGAGGCCGGTTGCAACGAACATCAGTTTCCATGAGCCGGCCGTGATCATCCAGGCGGCGATCGGTGCACCCAGCGCCGGCCCCATCTTGCCGCCGATCGAGAAGATGCCGAGCGCAGTGCCTTTCCGGGTTTCCTCGAAATGGTCGGCCAGATAGCGATAGGTGGCGGGGATCACGACGGCCTCGGCTGCGCCGATGATCAGCCGCATGAGAATCAGCGCTTCGAGCGTTGTGACAGCGCCCGTCGCCGCTGCCGCCAGGCGCCATAGCGAGAAGCCGATCGCATAGGGCCACTTCACGCCGTAGCGGTCGACCAACCATCCCATCGGCATCTGGACGAGACCGTAAGACCAAAACACCGTGGAATTGAGCCAGCCGCGCTGGACGTTGGTCAAGGCAAACTCATGCACGAAGCGCCAGTCCGCGAGCGCCGCCGAAAGGCTGGTCCGATCCACGAAGCTGATCATCAGGCCGAGCGAGCAGCACAAGAACGCCCCAGCGGTTTTCCTTCGACAACGATTTCATCTGCGAAGTCTCCATTGAGAGTCGGGCGATCGTTCGCGCGTTGTGCCCGCGGATCAGCGGCACACTAGCGTATTCGTCAGGTTGCGGTCAGTTTTTCCCGACGCGGGAGGGTTCTGTCGCAATAAGGATGGATAGGCGAGCAAAGGCGATATGATAAGCAATGCTTATTTTTCTAATGAGTAAAACTGCTCGGCGGGAGTTTGGCCGCCGCCTTTCATTTGCCCCTTCTTGATCATGTGCATGAGCTCGATGCCGCCAAGCAGGATGCGTGCACACCGAAAAGTCTTGAATCCGAGCATCGGTCGAGTGCGTCGCTTGATTGCTCGGTGATCCTGTTCGACAATGTTGTTCAGATACTTGTTCTGGCGGATCTTGATCGGCTTATCGCGCGAAGCGTTCAGCGCCTCAAGTGCGGCCAGATTTGAACCACTTTTGTCGATTGTGATCGTCTCAGGCTCGCCGTTCTGATCAATCGATTTCTCGAAATAACGTTGCGCGGCGGCCTTGTCACGGTGGGCTCGAAGCAGGAAATCGACTGTTGCTCCAGCCTTGTCCACTGCTCGATACAAGTACTTCCACTGTCCTTTGACCTTGATATACGTCTCATCGACACGCCAGCTTCTGCCTACCGCTCGCTTGCGGCGACGGAACGCTTTCTCAAAACGGGCAGCAGTCTAATCGCCCAACGGTGCACCGTCGAATGATCGACCTCGATGCCGCGCTCCGCCATCATCTCTTCCAGGTTTCGCACACTCAGCCCATAAGCGACATACCAGCGCACGCACATCAGCATCACATCAAACGGATAGTGAAGGCGTTTAAACACACGCGCCAACGCCGGCGTCAGGCTCTGTTTCATCGCAGCACGCAGTTCGTTTTCTTCCCGCCAATCATAACGCACCGTCTTATTGCGACAGAACCCTTGTATCGAGCAGTGGACAAGGCCGGCCACACGGTTGATTTCCTGCTACGAGCCCATCTCGATAAGGCCGCGGCGCAGCGTTATTTCGAGAAGTCGATCGATCAGAACGGCGAGCCTGAGACGATCACAATCGATAAAAGTGGCTCAAATCTGGCCGCGCTTGAGGCGCTGAACGCCCAGCGCGACACACCGATCAAGATCCGCCAGAACAAGTATATGAATAACATTATTGAACAGGATCATCGGGCAATCAAGCGTCGCACCCGACCGATGCTTGGATTCAAGACCTTTCGGTGTGCGCGCATTCTGCTGGGTGGAATCGAAGTCATGTACATGATTAAGAAAGGGCAAATGAAAGGCCCCGGCCAAACTACCGCCGAGCAGTTTTACTCGTTAGCCAAATAAGCATTACTTATCATATCGCCCTTGCTCGTCCAATCATCCTTATTGCGACAGAACCATATATACAAGGTTCGGAAGACAGGGTGAAGGCTGGCCTCAAAGCCAGCGGAAAGCGAAGCTGCTATGCAATGCGAAGCGGCTCGTGGGCCGCTGCATCCGCGTGCCGCCAGTGGATCGAGGCGCGGATCCTGCGCCTGCGAATCGCGCGCCCCCCCGACGAAATGTTCCCGCAGCTCGCGGATCGATGACGGCTCCCCTGCGGTTTAGTTGACGAACGTCACGCTCACCGCCGTCGGCACGTCCGCCGTCGCCCCCGTGCTCGCCAGCTTCCCCGAGCTCGAATCGACGCTAAACACGGCGACATTCCCGCTGTGCTGGTTCGCCACGAACAGCCACTTGCCCGATGGATCGAGTTCCATGCTCCACGGTTTCGCGCCGCCAGAAGCAATACGCTGCAGTTCGAACAGCTTGCCCGATTCGGGATCGACACGATAGACGACCAACGCGTCCTCGCCGCGATCCTCGGCATAGACAAACCGGCCATCGGCGCTCATGACGATCTCCGCCCCGCTCCTGACGCCCTTGAATTCCGGGCTGCTCAGCGACACCGTCTGCACCGGCGCCAGGCGCCCATGCACCGCATCCCATCGCAGCACGAAGATCTCGGCGCTCAATTCGGTGATCACGTAGGCAAAACGGCCATCGGCAGCGAATACCAGATGCCGTGGCCCGCTGCCGGGCGGCGCCGTAAAGGCACGCGGCGGATCGCCGTTATCCGGCAGCAACGCATGCTTCGCGGCATCGAAGCCGTAGACGAACACCTGGTCGGCCCCGAGATCGGGAACCAGTACATAGCGACCGGAAGGGTCCACGACCGCATTATGGGCATGCGCACTGGCCTGGCGGCGCTGATTGGGGCCCGAGCCGGTCTCCTGCATCGTCGTCGACGCGCGCGCGCCGAGCCGGCCATCCGGTTCGAGCGCAATGCTCGACACGGTCCCGCTGTCATAACTCGCAGCCAGCAAGGTCATCGACCGCGCGTCGAGCGACAGATTCGTGGTCCCGCGACCGTTGGAGTCCACCCGGTTCAGCTCGGCAAGCGCACCCGTGGCACGGTCCACGGCATAGGCGGTCACGCTTCCCTCCCGCACCTTGTCGTCATCGACCGCATAAATGACCGGCCGCTGCGGATCGCTCTCCACCCATGTCGCGTTGAGCCCTTTCGCCACCGGGCCGATCACGGCCAGCTTGCGCGTCGACGGGTCGAAGCGCAGTGCCTGTATCTGGGCCTGCTGCGTTCCCACATAGACCAGTTGCGACTGATCGTATCCGGACACGGCGTGCGCCTGTTCGAACATCCCGGTCAATCCGATGGACAGACCTAACGCGGCAACCGCTATTCGTTTCATGCAAGTGTCCAGAAAAAGTCGTTGCATCATCTTCTCACGCTCCTTGGCCCGGTCGGCGGCTGACCCGCATCCGGCCTCTCTGTTAGAACGTTTCGAGACTATTCGCTGCGCGGGCGCCTGTCCTTGTACAAAGTGCGGGTTCGCCTGGACTTTAGGCACCGCACTTCGAATCGCGGAGCGCCTTACTGGGGCAGTGTGTCTTGCTCCGTCTGCTGGCGAGCGGTCACACGGAATTGACTCGGGGTTTGTCCGACTTCCCGGCGGAAGAAGCGAGTGAAATAAGCAGCGTCGGCAAAGCCGAGATCGAAGCCAATCTGTTCCACGGACAGATTCCCGAAAATCAGATTGCGCTTGGCTTCCGTGACAATGCGCGCGTGGATGATCTTGGTCGGACTCTGCCCTGCAGCCGAAGCACATGCGGTGCGCAACTGCACGGGCGAGATGGCCATCATCGATGCATAGTCCTGCTGTGACAGATTTTCTCGAGAGTGCTGATCGATGAGCTGACGGAAACGATCAACCAGCCGGAAGTCATTGCGTGTCTCGCTGTCCGCAGCCTGCTGACCCAGACGCGCCTCACGCACCAGCAAGAGCAGCAGCGTCGTCAGCAACGCCCGGGTTCCCGCGATATGGCCGACCGCATGTGATTCGGCTTCCCGCTTGAGGTCGCCAATCAGACGATAGAGTTCGATCCCGGTCTGAGCGGAACCGGCAAGCGGAATCAGGCGAGGCGCGGACCACAACGCGCTGAACTCGCGCAACTCAACATTGATCTGGCGGAGATAAACCTCGTCAATCGTGACGACCCAGCGGTCGACATCGATCTCATAGTCGAGACCATGCACGCATTCGGTCGGCAGCAGCAGTGCGCACGGCCCCTCAAAGGGTACACTGCTGCCCTCTAGATTCATGACGCCCCGCCCGCGCAGCACGAAGATCACCTGGCCATACGCCGGATGCGCATGCGGCTCGGTACGCCAGCGGCCTCGCTCGGTCACATGCCCGACGTGGACGAACCAGTTTTCGTCCTCCGGGCGTTCGACATAGAGCCGTACCTTCGGCACGGTTGTCTGTTTAAGGGCACCGCTTTGCTTGCGGTGATGATCCTTTGTCATCGTGCCAAGTGTCATGGAACTTCCTTTTCAACCAAAGCAGCCAGCTCCATCCTTTGTTGCTGTGTCCACCGAACAACTTCGGATATCCGACCAGAAAACAGCTGATCCTTCCATACATCCGGACCATCCGCAACTGAGACTTACCCGCTTCTATCCCTCATTAAAAAGTGCCAGCGAATCTCAATTTTGTGTAAAGGCATTCGCGCAGGCATCGCATACATTCCATCCCACCGCGACAGGCTTCACGGCGTTGATTTCTGCAACCTGTTGTCGACGGTACGAAAAATGATAGTCGTGAAACGACCGCGTCTTGCCTATCAACACAAATATGGAAGGAGACATGAAAAAATCCAACGCCGTCCGCGTGCCACTGCTAGGTATCGCTCTCTTTGGCTGCCTCACGGGTCTGGCGCATGCAGGGGATGCGCCGCTGGCCGCAGGAGGAGATGCACAGACACTGCAGCTTGCTCAGACGGACAGCACAGCGCCCGCCGCCGCATCAAATTTGACTGCGGCACCCGTGACGCTGTCCCAGGCCAGCACAGTCACCGCGCCAACTTCACCACCGCCGGGGCTATTCGCACCACCGACCTCGTGGAATGACACGTATATCGGCTATCGCGTGGGGACGAACTTCTACTATCCCGGCGTGCGAACCGCCTCCGGCGCACCGGCCAAGATCACGCAGAACATCGGCTTTCTGACGACCACGGGGGGCTTCCGGTACGGTAGCTATGCGTTCAACGTCGATTACCTGGTCTCCAACATGGCGAACCCCGAAGCGGGTCCGACCAATGCATACGGCTATCCGACGCCGGGTTCGGGCGGCGCGCAGGAGGTCTACAGCGTAGGCCGCGTCGAGCTCAGCGCAGGCAAGGTTTTCGGTAGATCGTTTTCCTATGGCTTCATCCGGGACTTCGGCCTGACCGCCGGCTATGAATTCGGCACCAAGAACGATGCCTATGCCGAACGGGCCCGCATGCTCGTTCTCGGACCCACCATCGAGTTCAATGTACCGCACGGTTTCTGGAACGTCACGCTCGGCGTTCGCACGGAAAGCAACCACGACGGCATCACCAACGTAGACGTGCACTTCAATCCGGCGGTGCACCTCGAGAGTTCTTGGCTGTATCCGTTCCGTCTGGGCCCGGTTCCCCTGGTCTTCAAGGGCTTTGCCAGCTTGACCGGACCGAAGGGCAAGGACGGCTTCGGCGTCAACACCACCACGGAATTCCTGACCCGTGTGTCGCTGCTGGCTGATGTCGGATCGTTCGCCGGCCATCCGCGTACCGCGTATGCAGGTATCGGCTACGAATACTGGCACAACATGTACGGCACGCCGTCCTCCGAGCAACCGGGGACGACCCAGACCTCCTGTCCGATGCTCGTGGTCGAAGCCCACTTCTGAC
>NZ_CAXUSB020000010.1:0-58709 GCF_964253815.1 Caballeronia sp. LjRoot34 | reverse complement strand
GTCGTCAACACCAGCCTCGTCGAAGCACCGTTCCGATGCGTCTCGTGCCACTCGCACTTCAGCTACGGGCGCCTTTCGCTACTTTCGACAACCCCGGCAATGCGCAGGCGGGACCGCGCTGCCATCAGTCATCGATTGCGCGTTCGCTCGGACGAAAATATGGACGTCCCTCGTCCTGAGCAACGTCCACGGTCGCCGGTTGACGACTTACGCGCCATGAAGCGGTGACACTTTTAATTCGCGTCCGACAACCTGTTGAATTCTCTTGGTTTTTCTCGCCGCCGGCGCTGGATTTAGGCGAGTTGACAGATTTAGTTGCGAACTTGTGACAGATTTATTTCGGTCTACGAATTGCGCGAGATTTAGCGACGGCCGTCTTTAGTAAAGTCCAGGGTGGCGATCCGTAAGATTCTCACGTGCGCCGCATCAACCACCTAGCATCGCACGCGACGATCTCGCTTGGTGCTCCGTCTCCCTCGCAAAGAGCACCAGCTCGACGAGCTCGCCAACATGCTGGCAGCGATCGTATCGGTGATCACCGTGTCGTCGTCCACCCTGCCCTTCCGGGAAAGCCCATTGGCAACGTGCAAGCTCGAATCGCCTGCGGCCGACGGCCCAGCTGACCAGGCCCCTTCGGGACGTAGTGATTAATACGCTTTACATCCTATCCAGTACAAACGATTCATTCGGTGGGCATTTCGCTGTTCGCCAACGCAAAAATAGCCGTTGATACCGCATCGCGCCCAAAGTAGTTTCCCGAAAGCGTGAAACATTCTTGCGTTTATTGCTGGCACTCCATGCTGGATATAGGTTTCAGGGTGCCGCGAATTCAACGTTGATTGTTTCACGAGTTGCGGAACGCTCTGGCACGCAGGCCGTGCCGCGGTGCTCAACCGAGAGTCGATCAGCCGCCGTTCCGGCATATGGTCCGCGGGTGATTCAGCAAACCTCGATGCGTCCATCGAACCGCGGCAGTGGCGGACTGCCGGGGAGCCCGTCAATCCCTTGGCTGGCCGGCGATCTACTGGACATTACCGCGCTAATGTTCAGTAGCTTCACACTGACTCATGCCGATAAAGCACGCAATTAACGTGGTGTAGCCGCCGCGATTGCCCCCGCGCTGGAATTCGGTCGGCAAACCCACCAGTCGAGTTATCAGACAACGCAATCTTTCCAAAGAATGCTCTGAGTACCCCCAAAATCGCACCGGTGCGGAATTCGACTCATGGATGGCGCGGCACCCGCTGCCGGTGCGCGCATATCTAATACTTCGCGCAACATGTCGTGCCCTACTCCATCAGAGCCCTCCCAGAGCCATGCGCCGAGCCGGGCTCCGCTCAATCCGGCCAAGAGCCGGGTCTCGATACCTCGTCCAGCCTCGTCTGATCACCATCTTCGCCATTTCGCGTTGCCAGCAACGTCTCGTGTCCCCGATGGTTCGCAGAGCACCACCCACGTGTCAGCAGGTGCGCGACGACCAATACAGTAGCCGTTGGACATACACCAACCGTACGTTTGTCGCTGGTTGGCACACGGAGGCGCTAACCATGGTAGACCGTTAGTTTCAAATGACGGTTTGGTCAATAGCGAATGTGCGCAAAAGCTTTCCTCGACAACCTAGGTCGCGATGCGCTGGCTCCCATGTGAACGGTTGTCAGCGATCTTCCCGCTTTTTGCAGTTTCGCACCCGTCGCGTAATAGGGCTACTGAAAGGGAAGCGTTTTGCCCTATTTGCTTGATCAATGCCTGACGCCGGTCGGCCACGATTGAATCGCGGTACTCCACCGAGTCACGGTCCTTGCGCTTATCAGGGTCGCGGGCGCTTCGGCCCCACTCCTGACCGATTGGGATAGCGCCGATTGATTTCCAAACTCCACGGGTTCCAGATTCTCGTCCGCATACCAAGGCTCGACGGCTATCCAAAGCGCCGCACCATTTGTTCCGGCTCGGTTCGAGGCGCAACACCACCTAAAGTAAAGCTTTAGGTTTACAAATTTTCCCGCTATTATTCGATTGGACGTCTTGTCATCAATTTTTGCTAATTTTTTACTTCTTCGATAACAAACGCTTAAAGCGGGAAACACATGGCAATTAGAGAACTGTCGCCTCCACGCGTCGCCATCGACATCGACCGGTTGATGGAGATCGCGGACCGGGCGCAAAGCACGCTCGCGAAGTTGAGGGACGATCTCCTGGAGCCATGGCCGCGCAAAACACCGCCCTCTTTAACAGCCTCTCGTCTTGCAAAACTTTGCAAGCTTGATCGCGCCCAAATTAACTACCTCTGTACCCGTGGAAACAAAGGCGAATATCCCACCGGAACCCTAAAAGGGTCAAGTCGGAGTCGCGAGTTCACTTTGGCGGAAGCGCAGTCATTCGTCCGTACAGTCGGAACGTATAAGTCACGACCCGGAGGCGCGAAGGGAATTGTCATATGCGTCGGCAATTTCAAGGGAGGGGTGGGTAAAACAACCAACAGCGTTGCCCTCGCTCAAGGTTTGACTTTGCACGGGCACAAGGTCCTATTGATGGACCTGGACCCACAAGCGTCGACGACGACACTTATGGGCTATGTGCCGGATGCAGAGGTCACTGAAGAGATGACCGTAATGCCGGCGGTCTATGGTGAGCAACCGGATCTCAGTTATGCCTGCATCCCGAGCTATTGGGAAGGACTCGACATTATTCCATCGTCTCCCGCGCTTTTCGGTGCCGATTACTATCTGCCGAATAAACAAGCGGCCGACCCTCAGTACGAATTCTGGCGGGTTCTCGACAGCGCGATGGGGCCAATTCGGGAGAAGTATGACGTGATTATCATCGACACTCCCCCTACCCTCTCCTATCTGGCTATCGGTTCTTTCATGGCAACCGACGGGATGATCATTCCCCTACCTCCGGAAACGCTTGATTACGCTTCCAGCACGCAATTCTTTCGACAGTTTGCAGAGCTGTTCAAGTCACTGAGTGAGGGCCGCTCGGTGGAAAAGCAGTTCGGATTTATCAAGATCGTATTGTCGAAAGTCAAACCGGCGGCCGCGACTACTGACGTGGTGAAATCGTGGATTCAACAAACTTATCCCGAATTGCTTGCTCGCTCCGAGGTTCTAGAGAGCGACTTGGTAATGAACGCAAGCGCTGAGTTTAAAACAATCTATGACCTTCACACGTATGAAGGAAGCATGCGGACCTACAACCGCGCTATTGACGCGTTCGATTCGGTAGTCGATGAAATCGAAAATGAAATACAAAATGCTTGGAAGCTTCAACTCGTGAAGGAGGGTGGCGATGGCGAGCAATAAGCTGAGAGACCGTCTCATGGGTAAGACCGCAGATCTCGCAGATAAAGTGGCGGCGACGTCGCGCCCTTCTATTGCCGATCAGGCTCCTGTGACCATGCCAGGCCAGCTTGGCGCGTTCCGGCTCGAGGCCCAGCGTTATGCGGCGCAAATTCAGACGCTAACTGAACAACTCGAAGATGCGAAGAAAGGTGGGGGTGCAATCGAATTGCCCCTTGGCGAGCTTCATGAAGTCCCTGGCCGTCGGAAGATGTTGTCTGAGGTGAAATACGCAGAATTGCGCGAAAACTTGAGACATAACGAGTTAGTCCATCCGATTACAGTTAGAGGTCGAGCGGCAGGGGGATACGAGATCGTTTCAGGCCATCATCGGATCGATGCCTTCCGAGAGCTAGGTCGCCCAACGATTCGTGCGGTCATCAACGACGGCACAGATGATCAAGCTGATCTGGGCGCTTTCTATGCCAATCTTTTTCAGTCTGATTTAACAGACTACGAGAAATACCTTGGATTTAGAGACATACAGCAGCGCTACCCCACCGCCACGCAAGCCAAACTCGCCGAGCAAGCAGGAGTATCACCTGCGCTATTGTCGATGCTGATGACCTTTGAAGCGCTGCCCGACGATGTAAAGCAATTGCTCCAGGTTCACCCAAACATGCTTGGGGCGCACGCAGCTCACGCAATGGCGACATTGACGAAAGAGGGGCGGGGCGAACAGGTTAGCTTGGCAGCAGCAAGGCTGGCTAAGGGAGAGTTGGACCAAGCCAGCGCAGTAAAGGCAGCGGCGACTAGTCCGCAACATAAGAAAGTGTCTGAAAAGCCGACCGCTGTAAGGATCCGCGCTGGGCGTTCGACCTACTGCGACATGAGGCAGACAAAGAACGTACTGCGACTGGAATTTCAAGATGCCGATGAAGCGCGCGCTGTAAGCGGGGCAATTCAGTTGGTGTTGGAAGAGCGTGCAAGCACCTCAAAACAAGATGCGAGCTGAAAAGTCGTTTTAAATCAATGGCTTCACACTTTGAATTCGATGAAATCATAGAGTTCTCAACGCCGCCGCCCTTATTGGAGACTTTGATGTAACCAATGCAGAAAAACAAAAGCCTTCGGCTGGTACCGAAGGCTTTTGAATATTGGGCTTGCTGTTGCTCACCCTACTGCTGTACTTCCCCGACTGGTATCGGGTCAGAACTCACACCTCGAAGTGTAGCGGATAGCGATCGGCAGTCAAGCGTTTCTCTTCCATTTTTATAGAAATGGACGTGTAGACATGCTTATCGCGCAACGCTTTGTTGCTGGCGAGGGTGATGATCGTCCCTCCCCGCTCGAAATAGACTCTCCAAGCCTCGACAACGAGGCGCTCGAAGACTTCGCGTGTGATCGCTCCAACCTGCCCTGGATAGTCTTCCGGGCAGCGCACCGCGCTAATCACATTGCAGCCATCCCTTCACGCTCACGCGCCCTCCTCGCGGCACTCGCCCGTACCGTCGACGCTCAAAAGCCGTACGCCGCTATCTTCGCCCGTCGAGAACTCCTCACCGGTCGCGCACTGCAGTCCATGCGCACGTTCTACCGCAGTCTTGATGATCTCGCCGAAGTCGGCCTCATCGTGCGAGCCCCCCAGAAACGCCATGGTGATGCTGGGCTCTTCGGACGTGCCTATATTCATCTCACGGAAAAAGCAGCCGAGCTGCTGGGATTCGTCGAAGAGAAAAATCCACGGACCTTGGCCGAAACATCGAAATCCACAAGTGAAAGTCCAACGAATTCAGAAGCTGACGCCCAACAGGATCCTTTGCACATGCGCCCGTCTGCCACCGTGGCAGACGGAGGTATATATAAAGATCTATTCCCTAAGAATCAAAAGAGACAACCAGGCACGCTCCCACTGGACCTTCAACGTCTGCTGAGCTTGGGTTTTCATAAATTTTTAGTTTTCAAACTCATGCGGGAGGCAAAGCAACACGGCAAGCTTCTGACAGAAGTGGTCGAAGTCACCTGGGAACACCTGAGCGCGGCGAAACGCCCCATCAGCTATCTCCGGTCTTTGCTCCGCTCGTCGGTCGATTTTGGTCACCAACTTCGCTCCCATCACGCAAAGATTCACGAACAGCGCGCGCGGGCGAATGAGGCCAAAGCGGTCGACGATCTCGTAGCACGCCACGTCGGGCAAGTCTTTTACGACGAAGGCATCGAGCGGCGTTTTGAAATTTCTGCAGACGGTGGCGAGATTGCCATTCGAGATTACCGTGAGCCTCGCGCTCGCATGTCTGCCACCGGTTGGAAACCCAATTTTGCCGCAGCACTTCGCGCCGGTCGCCTTCTGAACGCATCACCGTCACACGACGCCTCGTTTGCCGAGAAATGCTCGTCAGTACCTTCTGTCGCCAGCGTCAGGGTTCGCACGGAGAGCGATCCGAACGAAGGCGCTACTAAGTCCAACATCAAACCGGCGCCCACAGCCGCTATTTCCGCACGCCTTCAGGACATGAAACAGCTCCTTCGGGCCACATGCGCCGGCGTTCGAAAAGATGTTGCTGCTCAACCTAATGCCCAAACCTGATGGCTAGCCGCATGGTCGCGAGAAGTAACCTCGGGGCTGCTCGCTGCGCATGCCCGTCGTCGGACAGGACTTCGAGATTAGCCCGCATTTGGTCCGCAGACTTGAGGAGATGACAGCGACGGCGGGAAGTGAGAAACGACACTCACGCGAGCACACAGTAAATGCAACTGACACGGTGTCCGTAGCGGCCTGATCATAGTTGTGGAGGTCGGACGAAAGAGAGGTGACGTGCACTTCGCCTTCTAACGATGCAGATCTCTCATTCCTGGGCTGGACCAGTTAGACCACCGATTTTCATGCGACCCAATGCGGTTCGATTGTTTGCTACTCGTAACGGAAAATTGAAGATCGCCGGGAGGTGATCATGAGTCGGACAAGGAAAAGAGACACGGGGGAGGGGAAGGTCCCGGCATCCCGAGGCCGAGGTCAACCTCAGAAACCGACGAACTTGCTCACGCCCACCCCGCTTTCGACAACGCAAACGTGACGATCTATTTGCCGCTCCCGTAACTAGAAATAAGTCGGCACCCTGTGCGATAAGCAAGCCATGAGTAACAAATTAGTAATCCTAAAAAAATGAGCGATGAGCCTACCTCGGGACGGGATGCGACCCTCGTCGATACGCAGCGCTTCAAGAGGGCCGCGTTGATGGTGGCGCAGCGCTTTGCCCTGAAGCGGAACTCAGTCGAAGAAAGCCTTCGCCCTTAAACAATCCGGCTGAGCCGCCGTTAGAGGTCATCCTCAGCGCTCGCATCGGCTTGCAAACGAATGTCGCTGAAAGCTAAACCGGAGATCGTGCCTCCAATGTTTGGCAGGATGGCATCGCTCAGGCCCGTGATGTTTCAGAAGTTCAGCTGAATAGATTGCGCTTCGCACTCCGAGGCAAGCTTGTATTGCCGCCGCGCGCATGTGTTGTGCAAGGAGGGGATTAGACGGCCTGCGAACCTTGGCGAGTGCGAGACAGCAAGAGGGAAGGGCGATCATTGATATGGAGCCGTCGTGCCTCGCACGCACCTTTTCTGATTCCGGCGTCCCAACTGCTAATCTGCGCTTCCGGTGCCGGCTCTTAGGCCTTGCTCAACCACGGCCCGTATTACTTTGGCGAACTCGTCGGGTGCTTCGACACATGACGTATGGCCCGTTTCGAGCACCACCAGCCCGGAATCCTGAATGCCCTTGCTCAGGCTTTGTGCATGGGACAAAGTACGAGCCGGATCGCGACTTCCATGGACCACCGCTGTGGGGAGGGGTGATAGTTCGCTGAGCATGCTTGTGAGGTCAGTCTGTTGCAGACTGCGCAAGCTCTCGGCAGCCGCCTCAGCAGTAATGCGGCGTGGATATGTCATAAACGAGTCCAGAAGCTCGGCGGGGCAGACGCTTCCAAGCGAGCGTTCGGTCATGGCTTTCCACAGCGGTGGCCCCCATGTATGAAGGACGCGCTCGATGATTGATTCGACATCGCCATGTCCCTTTGTGTTTGCTCCGCTATTGCTCAGCACGAGACCAACCACGTTTTTTTTCGTCGAGCGTAAATCGATCGCAGCGGCGAGCGCCGCGACAGGTGTACCTACCGAATGCCCTATCAACACGGTTGGTCCAAGCTCTCTTAGTAAAATGGCTACACGCGCTGCAACCGAGTGAAGGTCGTGCGGGCCCGCACCCTCGAGCCAGCCCACGCCAATCGCGCGAAGTTTAACGATTCTTGTGACGGGCGCGATGGAGTTTGGCGGAATGAGGGCGCCCGGCAAGAAGACGAGGGTCGGCCGGTTTTTGGGTCCATGACTGAGATGGAATGTGGCTAAAGCCTGCGTCATTTATCTACGTCTGTTTTGTTATTCGATGGGAGCGGGGCCGCACCTGCACGATACACATGCTGGCGGTTCCGCGAGTTTCGAATAATACGCCGAACACTTTTTTGAAGCGCTGCAGTTGCCGCGCGCGCGATCGACGCTTCAGGCGTCGGGTCGCGCAATTGAAACAGTCATTCGCTACTTTTGATTCGACAAGTTGGCACCCGTATGAATGAACTTGCATGCTGTCGTTTCGGTGTAGGTAGCGCCGAACCATGGGCTTCGCCCGGTCTGCAGCGACCTCCGATCTGATGAACCGTCGCGGGATGTTGTTGAGCGGAGCAGTCTATAAAAGAGCCGCTGCGACGCAGCGCATTAGTGACCGCTCCCCAGCCGAATAAACGCTAGATCTTGGCTAGTGTCTTCCAGGGTTTTATTGTAAAAATGGATGTATGAAAATTCGTGAAATGAGCCTCTTGCCTGATGCGCGCGCTAACCTGTTGGGCTATCTCGTCGCCACGGCGGCGGCGACTTATGCGCTAACCAGTGACTGGCGAGTGGACCTCATGGTGATCTCCTGCCGGTCGTGGCTTTTGCGCAACCGATTCAGTCTGCCATGGCTGGACCGAGTTCACCTTGGGCAGTTAGAGTTGCAAACTGCGCGGCGTGATCTGCGCGGCGCAGGCATTGCGTTAAAACAAGCTGACGTTCAGGGTCTCTTCACGGGCGACATGCAGTTGAACCAGGCCAGTACAGTCGTTCAGCGGATGCTTGAGGTATGTCGCCATGCGTTAGAGGGTCATCAGGTCGCACGAGGATGGCAATGAACGAAACCAATTCCGTTGAGCCCACTGTCGTAGGCGGCGGACTCGCGGTCGCCTTCGAACTCATCGCTGCGGGTCGCGTCGTGAAATGCACGGTTTCGCGCGAATCGCTGCAACATTACTTTTGGCTTCAGCCTAGTGCGGACGATGCACGCGTGCTCAAGATTTTCAATGACGGACGCCAGCGAATCGTTGCCGTCGCCGAACGCAAGGCGCGTCGACTCGCGGCCGCTTCTATCCACCTAGAGGCGGCCGACTTTCAGCGGTAGACGAGACGGTGATGCGCGCCAATGCAATCCACAATGCAAACATGAAAGCTGAGAATTCAAATCCTCACGAAGCAGCGGCACTGGCAAGAGTGGCCGAGGCCGCCCGCGAAGTGCAAGCCGCGTCTGCTGCGATAGAGGCGCACTTCACCGCCGTAGGAGTCCGGCAAGCATCCGCGCTGGAGCTTGCACGTCTAACTGCCGCGGTCCGGGAAGCTCGAAGATGCTCGGTTAGCCTTGGCAGTCGTCATCGACGACGGCAATAGGTGAGGGCGAAAAAGAGTATCCGTTGTCTGCCGAGGCAGGTATGCAAAACGAGTGCTGTCGCGGACGTTAGAATGGGTTGAACTGTCCGCCGGATTTTCCCGCGGAAGACCCTTTGTCGCATTGATTAACAGCTAGGAGAGACGTGGATATCTTCTATCACTGGAGGGATTTCGCGCTCGATATGAAGGAGGGTCGCATCGGTACGCTCGGGTCTGACGGAGCCCTGCTTGAACAACTGAGGGAACGCCTTCCTCGCAAGGTATGGACGTTTGTGACCCCGAAGGGGAAGAAAGATCGGCTACGACTCATCGGCTCGTTTTTAATCACCGAGTCGAAACCTATCTCGTTCGTACCTAAATGGAAATACAACCTGTTCTACGATGCCGCGTCTCCTCGATCTGTCCTTTACACCGACTCGGGCAGCCCTGAAAAAATTGATGAGGTGAGCGACTATTTCAATCGCCGATTCAATGCGACGGGCAAATCTAATTTGCACGGGGAGAGGGGCATCCGGGAAATGGAAGCGGATGTCGTCCGCGGTTTCGAAAAGCTAGTGCAAGACTACGCTACGGTCCAATTATTGGATGGACTGCGCGGAATGCGCTAAGCGCAGATGTGATGTACAGAGGCAGGAGCTAGACTCCGCTCTGTCTCGTCGAGCCGACACGCCTCATCGGGCGTCTCGGCCAAGCGATTCCAACGCTAGACGAAATCCGATGCGACGCGTTTTAAGCAGCAGAATCGTCGTGCGTGCCACCACAGGTCGCGTTTGCGGGATCGAGTAGGTGTCGGAAACTGGGCGTGCAACGCCAGGACCAACGCACGCAAAGGACGGTGACTTCTCAATCAAAATGGCGCGGTCGAGCAAGATGTCAATGTCTTCCATGGACCTCATCGGACGCCTGGGCTTGTCAAACTCAAGCCTAGCGCACTGCGTATCCGCATTTGGACGATCGCCCGAGCAGGTGCCTCCCGCGCCAGCAATAGACGAAAAAAAGCCCGCTCATGATGGCGGGCACAATCCATATCAGTGGAGACATGGAGGAGACAGCGTAAGCGTAAACCCTTATTAATCGCTGCGCAACCGAATTCTGCTGCTTGTAAATCACTTAGCTGCTCCCCTCTGGCGATGAGCCGTGACGCACTCCATACAGGAAAATGTCGCGAAAGGAGCTTGGCCGCTGGACGACTCCCATTTCGGTATCATTTGATCTATGATGAAGGATCAAATGATCCTTGGGTAATTCTGTGATTCTTGTCTCGCGGGAAAAGATCGCCGCCGTGATGGCGCTCACTCCTGTGCCGCACTCGGTCGCGGAACTCGACGATCGCGTTCGCGAAGGCTTGCCTAAATCGGCACTGCGCGAAGGGGTGGAACACGCGACGCGCAGTCCTGAAGAACGTAAGGCCTTACTCGCGCGTATCGTGCCAGAAGCGACCTTAAGCGTCGACGCGAGCGACTGAGTTCAGACGAGTCGGAGAAGACTGAGCGCCTCGCACGTATCTTTGCGACAGCCAACTACGTGTGGGACGACGAAGACGACGCTCGCGCGTTTTTGAACACGATGCATCCATTGCTCGATGGTCGCACGCCGCTCGACGTGGCGATGACGGAGCTTGGCGCGCGACGGGTCGAAGAGCTGCTTTGGAAATTGTTCTACGGGGTGCCGGCGTGAGTTCTCGCGATACAGCAGTTGAAGTGCTGGCCTAATGCAGATTTATAGAATTGTCGATAGCCGGCATCCGGTGTGGAGCGGCACCGGGGCGATGCTGATCGGGGGTCGTTTTAATAGTCCCGGTCATCCTGTTATCTATGGTGCGCTGAGCTTCGCAGGCGCCATGCTCGAAGTGCTGGTGCACGCGCGTATTGGCAAGGTGCCGCGTCAGCACGTGTGGGTGAACGCTGAGGTTCCCAATTCCGTTGCGATCGAGCGGATTGACGTGGATGAACTGCTCAGGGGCTGTGATGGGCCGGACCCGAAGATCGTACGAGCAGTAGGTGATCGCTGGATAGAGGAGGGCAGAACCCCGGTGTTGATTGTTCCATCAGTGGTTGCGCGCGCTGAATTCAATGCATTGGTCAATCCGGCGCATCCTGATGCGAAGCACTTGTCGATCACAGAACCGCAACCAGTGGTGTGGCCTGAGCGTCTTTTCACGAAACCTCAATAACTTTAATTATTATCGATTACGCGTGTGATTCACCGCAATTAAACGATCTTCGGATGAGCCGACGGAACCACGTGACCGTGCCGAGGCGCCCCACCCGAGAAGTCCGATCAACGGCAGGTCCAGTAGCTCGATGCGCGACCGGTCGCGCTATATTTTGTGTGATTCACGCACATATTTCGAGTCCACCGCCAATGCATCGGCTAAGAACAAAACATCGGATGCAAATTTAATATTTTCCCCTGCGATTCGTGCCGCGGGCAAACTTGGGCTAGATGCGTGGGGCTGATAATCGGCGGGTGATAAGCATCACGCATTTCATCGCTGGCTTGTGCGGCTTCTACGAGCATCGGCAAAGAGGGCGCTAGTAGCGGGGCGTCGCACGATAACTTCCAAGAATCTCTTGATCTCAGCCCGGGCAGCAATCAGTAAATCGATTCGGTCGGAGCTAACGCGCAAAGATCGCCCGTCGGGTCCAACGGTCAACGTCACGAAGCTAGTATCGACACGGTCCCTTCTACCGCTAGCTATGGCATCAACACGCTCATTCGCGCTCAGACCTTCGCATTTTTCGTAAAGAGATCTAGCATTTTGGCCAAGCTTCGACGGGCCAAGCGCTGCCTTAAGCGAAAGGAGTTTCTTCCCAACCTCGAAGGTCAACGGCGCAAGCTCGCCAAACAGGTTAATGACCTCTTCCGGTAAGGCTGCAATCCTTAACGCCAGGCTGACTCGAGAGGCAGAGTGGTTCAAAAACTTTGCGGCTCCAGTCGCGGACGTCCAGTTGCCGGCTTTAACTCCCGAGCAATAATTTGCGGCAACAATCAAAGGTAATGACTCTCCGTCGCGGCGCCTGCTGGAGAAGATTTCCAAATCATTCACGAGATTGTCGGCGTGTCTGAATTCGCCGTTGGCCAGTACGGCCAAGACACGTTTAACAGGCAACTTATTGGGCAGCGCATGTAGGGCACCTGCATGTAGGCACATTGCATCAAGCCCGACTTTCCGGCGGATAGTCACAAGTTTCGCAGCAATCCCAAATCCTATTGCTTCTCGAGCTTCAAACGCATCAAGAATAGTGTCAGGGAGCCGTGCCACGGCAAGTGCATTAGATACTTCTCCTTGGGTTACCTTTAGGAATGGAGCCGCCTCCGCCTGCGTAGCCCAAAACCCATGGCGGACGCCAGATTGGTATCGCGCGGCAATGCTTAGGGGACAGCGGTCCGGGGTTTCGCCCGTTGTAGCGCTCTGGCTTGCATTGCACCCTAAGTCCGTGTATCTGGCAAATTTCATGCGAACGAACCTCAATAAAAATTGCGCGAATTTTAGCGGCCCAATTCGGGTACGCGGAACACGACAACGCTGATAGATTATCGAGCGGACCGCGCCGTCGAGACGCAGACGTTACCGACGCTTATTCCCGGGTTGTCTTAAAGCCCAAAGCTAGACCGACGCAGAATCTGAGATCAGAGGTCTCTCAAGTCTTGTCATGTTGGGAGAAGCAACTACCCGTGCCGCGGGTGCACAGCACAACATGTTGGTGCGAAGAAAAACCGTTATCGGCAGATATTTTTTGGCGCAAGTCGTTGTAAGAGAAGGAAAAATCAAAGACGACACCACAATATTCTTGTCGCGCAATTCGGCTCAAAATACGAAAATATCTCACCGTCTAATAGAGATAATTCGCCAAACCTACCTCAATTGACCTGCGCTAGCATTAGAAACCGAGGACCCGTTCCGAGGAGCGTACTATTTCCTTGACTGTGAACGGCCATGAAAGAGTGGCCATTTAATCGAGCTTTCCGGCCTGGGGCCTTCAACATGTTGGGCTGGAGCTTAGTTTTGCTCGAAGCCGCGGGTTCGTTACGCGAGACAGATCAGCATTCATTCGGTCTCCTGCTCCTTCCAACATCCAGTGAAAGCTTCACAAAATAGCTACTCTTTCGCCAAGTTCCGCCGTGCTCGCCGCTGTTTCAATAGACGCATCCAAAAAGGGTTGTTATGCGTCTTTTCAAGAACAAGCGGCGAGCCGCGCTCGCCACGGCTCCCGGCATGTATGCCGACGAAGATCCCAGCAAGATCATCTTCGAAACCAGCACACGGCTGAACATCGAGACCGACCACTGGAAGCTCATTGCATTCGTCCTAGCGATCGTGGCGGCTGGTGCGGTATGGACACGCCAACCTCCGCCTTCGGTCACGAGAGTGATCGGTGTATCTGCCGATGTAGGCGGGCATCCGATCACGACAGAACTCGTCGCCTACAAGCCTGATTCTCAGGCGCTGCGCACCAGCTTCAAGGAAATGGCAGTTCGTTGGTTCACGATTGAGCCGATTCTCACCGATCGCCTTGAAACGGCGCGTATGACCAAGAACATCAATTCGGTCAAAGCGCAAATGATCGGTGCGGGCGTGAATCAGTTTGCCGACTGGCTGCGCTCCGATGCGCCATTCCAGGCGATCAGTGCCAATCCCAAACTCATTCGTGACGTTCAGGTCCGAAGCGTCTCACTGCTCGAAGACTCGACAGCGGTCATCGAGTTCACTCAAACCACGTCGCAAGGGCCGGCCACGGCAAAGCCTGACGTCAAAACCTTCGCCTTGACGATCCGATACCAGATCGTTCCCCCGACCGCCGACGCAGCGTTGACGGCTAACGCTTTCGGCATTTTCGTCCCGTATTTCGTCCTGCAGCGGACCGGGCAAAGCTCATGAGATCGATGGTCAACGGTACCCGAGTCGCGACGCTTGCCGTCGTTGGATTCACCGCGCTCGCGCTGAGCGCCGGAGTGTTAGCACAGGCTAAGAAGTCTTCGCTCGAGTCAAGGCAGTTCGCGCTGCTCGCGGCCGACCCGATGAGTCCGGTCAATCCGTTTAATGGTGGCGTCGATCCCATGACGATGCCTGATGACGCGCGGATTGGCGTTTTTCCGTACAGCCGCGATCAGATCTACCGCGTTCTCTCGGCACCGCTCAAGTTGACCACGATCGAGTTCGAGAAGGGTGAGGCATTGGTGGGCGAGCCCGCAATGGGCGACAGCGTTCAGTGGGAAATCGATACGGATGGCGCGAACCACGTGTTCATCAAGCCGCACAAGGCTGGACTGGTCAACACCCTTCACATCACAACGAACAAGCGAGAGTACGACTTCACGCTGATCTCGTCGCCGGCCGGCGGATTCTTCTATCAAACCGTGCGCTTCCAGTACGCACAGTCGTTGATGGCCAAGGTCGCCGATCGGCAAGCCTCACGTCAGAGCACGGATAACGGCGCGACTGGCGACGTCGAGTCAGGTAGCACCGGCGTGTCCCCGGACAAGCTCAACTGGGACTACGCGATCAGCGGCAACGCCGAGTTCAAACCCGAAGTGGTTTTCGACAATGGTCACGCGATCTGGATGCGCATGCCGGCCAACGCGCAGTCATGGCCCGTTCCGATGATCAAGGAGCACGGCGACCTGTTGGTGGGCAACTTTATCCGGCGCGGGAGCTTCCTCGTGCTACAGCGACTTTCAGATGAAGTGGTGCTCGTCTCAGGTAAGGACGAAGTGACCGTCAAGCGCGGTCGTGGCCGCATTCTTGGATTGTTCTGAGCACGATGGCCAATCAAACACCGTCTCCGAGCGACGAAGAAAAAGCCCTCGTCAAAGGCAAGCTTCCGCGTAACGCGCTGATGAGCGTGGGGTTAGCCGCGGCCGTGCTCATTGGAACCATGGCGTTCTACTACGAGCTCAAGCGATCGAACAACGCAGAGGCCGAGGCGAAGGAGAACAAGGCTGCCATGCTGAAGGCCGGCACCGCCGACGCATCGCCCGTCGACGATATGGATCGCATCGTGCGCGACCAGCGTGCTCGCGCTGACGCGGAGGCTGCATCGGCTGCGCGAGCCGCCACGAGCCCCGCAGCGAAACCCATCCTCACCGGAGATGACTTCCGGTCGGAGCTCGAAAAGCCCGGTACGAATAATTTGAGCGACAGGAACAAGGAAGACAACGTTTATACGTCTTCGGTGTTCAAGCAGAACGCCGCACGTAACAAGGCGGCACTCGATAGCGCGACGGGCCAGCCGTACGGCGTAAAAAGTCCCGAGGAAATGCTCGCAGCACAACAAGCAGCAGCCGCCGCGAATGGCAGCGCGGCGGACCAGTTGGCACTCGCGTTGGGTCGGCAGGGTCAAGCGCCCGAAGATCGCGACAAGTCATTTCTGAAGGATGCAGCCGGGCAGGGCGGCATCGTGCGCACCACGTTCAAGGGCCGGGCCGGTAGGTGCACGCTGACGCCGCCGCACAACATCCACGTCAAGACGATTGAAGGCCTGAATTCAGACAAGCCCGGTCGCGTTGCCCTCATGGTCGATGAAGACGTCTATGACAGCCTCACGGGCGACTGCTTGATGATGCCCAAAGGCGCATTCATCAATGGCGCGTACAGCTCGGACATCAAGGTGGGACAGGAGCGCTTGCTCGTTGCTTCGACCTCGCTTCGGTTGCCCAATGGAAAGAGCGTGTCGATGAACGGCATGCAGGGCGCAGACGAAAACGGATATGCCGGGTTCTCGGGCGATGTGAACAACCATTTCATCAAGATCTTCGGCGCGGCATTCATTACCGCCGCGTTGTTCCAGGCGTTCGACAAGAATTCATCGACGGGCACCACGGCTGGTCCTGGTGGCGTGACCACATACGGCAGTACCGCCGGACAGGTCGCCGCGACCACGGCGCAAGCGGTCCTGAATCGGAACCAGAATATTCAACCCACGATTACCGTCGAACCTGGTCAGAAGTTCCTGATCCAGGTGACGCAGGACATCGTGATGGAGCCGTACCATGAGTAAAAGTCTCATGGTGGCTTTGTTGCTCGGCGCCTCCTTCGCTCACGCCGCGACCATTGAATCGATCATCAGCCCCACGCAGGTTGTCGTGGCCGATGCGGGCTCGCGCTCGATACTCAGCCTCGTGGGTTCTCCCGTCTACGACTGCGGCATGAAGCCGTTTTCCAAATGGGCCGCGCGTCTTGAGGGGCAGGCTATCTCGCTCGGGGGCAATCAGATGCCGAGCGTGGTCGTAGACGGTACTGCGGTGCCGCTCGAGAAGGCCTTGATTCGCGATGGCTGGTTGCGCCCGCGCGTGCTTGACGATGACGCCCAGGCTGCGATGACCGAACGGCGCGGGGGCTGGGCGTGCGCATCCGCGCGAGCTCCCTTTGATGCGATGCGCTCGAGTGTTGACGCAAAAATCCTCGCGGGCATTGCTCTGAACGAGTCCGCCTACAAGGGCCGGGCGTGGCCGTGGACGCTCAACGTCGCGGGAAAGGGTTTCTACTTTCGCAGTCGCGACGACGCCCACCGCGCGATCCGTGTGCTGCTCGCTGATCGTCGTTGTGATTTCGACGTCGGCCTTATGCAGATCAATTGGTGCTACCACGCGAAGCGTTTCGCCTCGCCGTGGGAGGCGCTTGCGCCCGCCAACAATATTCGCGCAGCCGAAGACATTCTCAACGAGAACTTTCGCAGGACGAAGTCGGTTGTGAAGGCCGTCGCCTACTACCACAGCGCCAATCCACAGCCGGGCCGCGAATACCTCGCGCGCTTCGAGCAACACCTCTCACAGATCGATCGCGGCCTATGAAGCACACGCTCCTCACTCTCGCTTTGGCGGCTACCGCTTTGCACGCGACAGCCGCCAGCACCGATCCGTTCGACTTCGATTATGAGATCACCGGAAACGTTCTGGAACGTCCTGCCCTCGTCTTCAACGATGGCGACGCGACGTATGTTCAACCGCGCGCTGGCCAAGACCTCAAAGTAGAGGGCGGGCGCAATCAGGGACCGTACATCGTTGTATCCGGCACCCCGGAGACGATCCGCTACACCGTGAATGGTTCGAGCGCGAGTGCTCAGTGGAAGAGGGCCAATCACTTCATGGGCGGCAAAGGCTTGCCAGGGGCGCAGAACAACGGCGACCTGCCATCCGGCTTTGTCGGATTCTCCGATCGCCTTGCACTAATCGGCACGCGAACTCGCCTCGATAGCACGCGTGCGCTCAGTGCGACATTGGCGCTCTCGCAGCTTGTCAAAGCGCTGGTACCGCAAGGCTGGACGGGTTCTGCGCAGAAAGAGGTGGATCTCACTGCCACCTCCAGCTTCGCCACCCGCGACGGCGAAAACTGGATGCAATCCCTGGACCGGTTGATGATCGGCACCGATCTGTACGCCGATGTCGATTTTGACAAGCGGCACGTGAGCCTGCGGCGGATGGCGCCGAAGTCCGCCGCCGTCAATTACGTCGCGCCGTCCGCTTCGTCTGCAGTTGCGTCATCCAGCGACCCAATCGAGGCGATCGCGGCGCAAAACAACGGACCGCTGCGCGACTCTTTGCTTGCGAGCAAGTTCGGCGCGCTCGCGATCCGGGACGGCGACGATACGCATGTGCAAATTCGGTTCGCGTCGAAGCCATCGAAGGAGTTGAAGGTTGTCGATGCGGCCGGCGCTTCGCTCAAACCGAAGTGGGACGATGCCTCGAACGTCCTCACAATCAATCGCTCTGATCGTTCTATTTTTTCTGACGGGACCGACCAGGTAGAGGTCGCACGCGTGGCCGGCACCGTCTACGAGTTTGATACCGCCAATTCGGCGTCGCTCGAGGCAGTCTTCGATAAGGATGGCGCGACGTTCTTCAAATTTTCAGAGACCGTCGGACATGTCACGGTGTCGGACGCGCGGAATCTAGGTTCTGGCGAACAGAAGGGCAGGTACTACAAGTTCAGCGGTACGGCCGATCAGTTCATCGTCAACGCGGACGGCAATGTCGTGAACGTCATACGCAAGCGTGACGTGCGCTTTTTCGATAGGCCGAAGTCATGATCCGTGCCGTCTTGCTCGCACTCGTGCTGTCGGCCGCAAGCGTGTGCCGGGCTGACTGCCTGGACGACGCCGCGCGCTATCACCGGGTCAACGCGCAACTGGTGCGCGCGATCGCGCAACACGAGTCAGGCATGCGGGCCAATGCGATCAACACCAATCGCGACGGCTCAGAAGACGTGGGACTTTTTCAGATCAACTCGTCCTGGTTGCCCAAGCTCGCACGCTATGGAATTTCCCGCGAGCGCTTGTTCGATGCGTGCGTGAACGCCTACGTCGGCACGTGGATTCTCGCTTCAAACATCAAGCAGTTTGGCGCGACATGGAAAGCGATTGGGGCCTACAACGCGGTCTCGACCAAGAAGCAAATCGTGTACGCCAACGCCATTTATCGCCGCCTTCAACGCACTGCGCACTGAACCTCATGACGCCATTAATCACTATCCAAAGCCACCGATGCGCCCGTCTGGTCGCGCAGTTATTCGCAGTATTCGCGCTCACCACCGTCGCGTCAGTGTGCGCGGCGGCGATCGACCCCGACCAATCGCGCATCGTGGCGCCAGCCGGCGATGGCTGGCAAATGCTGTCCGCAGCGCCGGTCGCGTCTGTGCCGTCCAACCCGAAGCCGGCTACGGGTCCCACCGCGACAGTGGTTGTGCCAACGTCCGCATCTGACGGCTCCCTCCTTGTAGCTCCCGTGGTCTTGCCTTCTACCGGCATTGCGGCCGCACCAACGGGCGTGCTCACGATAGCGATCACGCCGCAGGACATCAACCTGCGTAACGCGCTCGATCGCTGGCTGCAAGTGCAGGGGTGGCAACTGGCCTGGAAGATCGACGACGACTTGCCGCTCGAGTTCAACGCGACCTTTTCGGGTGACTTCAAGTCGGTTCTCACGCAGGTCATGCAGGCAACGAATCACATGCGCACACCCACACGTGTTTGCAAGCACACCAACAACGTAATCCGCGTCGTCGCACGCGCCGCTAACTGCCAAGACTGATCCTATGCGCCATACCAAATTCAAGACCGCTGTCGCTCTCCTCGTTGCCTCAGCACTGACGGGGTGCGCTGTGTCGCAGATGGACGTGAATCGTGCGTACGATGCGGCGAACGCCGACGCCACTCATGCGATGGGCAGTGGTCCGGAATCGATGCAATTGGTGGAGGAGGTACTGACTGCCTTCCTCGGCGATCGCCTCGTACCGGTCGCCTATGAAGCGACGCTGCCGGCGATCTTCCGCGAAAAGACGGTTACGTTTCCGCCCAATTTGCCGCTTACGAAGATCGGTACGCTGGTGTCGAACGCAACCGGCTATCCGGTGCACCTGAGTCCGGACGTATTCATTCCGCGAGAGGCCCTGATTCCGAAGCCGAGTTCGACAGCGGCTGGTCAGGCAACCCGTCTTTCGGCTAGCACAAGTGATCAGACAAGCGTCGAGCCGATCTATCGGCAGTCGTGCGATTGCAAGGTCGGGCAGTACCTGCGCGGCGTGACGGAAGACCTGGGTCTGGACTGGACGTTTGACGGTACGACGATCGCAATCTCGCGTTTTGTCACCAAGACGTTCACGATCGCGGCCATTCCGGGCAAGGTTTCGTTTAACTCCACCATGTCCAAGGGCACGGACACTTCGACCGGCAATCAGTCGGCGGGTGGGACCGGAAGCACCGGTGGCAACACCGGTTCATTCTCTGCCGTGACGAAAACCGGGCGCGATGGCAACTTCGATCAGATGGCCACGATCGAGACCATGCTCAACAAGCTCAAGACGCCCATGGGGGAGGTTGTCGTCAATCCGCAGAGTCGTTTGGTGCTCGTGCGCGACACCAAGGAAGCGGTGGACCGGATGGGCATGATGCTTGCCCGAGAGAACGCGATTTCCACGCGTCAGGTAGCGCTGCGTGTGCGAACGCTCGAAATTGACATGAACAAAGGCTCGCAGGCTGGCATCAATGCGGACATCATATTCAACAAGATTTCGGACGGCCTGGCTCGCTACGCGATCAGCTTCGCTTCGCCGACTTCGCTGGCGACATCGGCTGGTTCCGTTGGGCTCTCCGTGCTGCGCGCCAACGCGCCACTGAGCGGCACCAATGCCGTCATCAACGGCTTGAATACGTTCGGCAAGACGATTGACGACAGCACGCAAACGAAGCTCACGCTGAACGGCTTGCCCGTGTCGGTGGGTTCGTTCGAAACGAAGGGTTATCTC
Source organism: Caballeronia sp. LjRoot34 (assembly GCF_964253815.1). NCBI lineage: Bacteria > Pseudomonadati > Pseudomonadota > Betaproteobacteria > Burkholderiales > Burkholderiaceae > Caballeronia > Caballeronia sp. LjRoot34. Next base: position 38,456 of record NZ_CAXUSB020000010.1, on the reverse strand, counting down.
GCCTCGACGACACCGGGGACGGGTTCGCTCACGGGCTCCTCGGGCGGCTCGGTCGGTCTTCAGCCGGGTTCAGTGACGGTGGGCGATTTCGTCAACATCCTGCCTTCGGTGAACGATCACAACCAGATCGTGCTCTCGTACTGGAGCGATAGCTCGAAGCTGAACGGTCCGTTCCAGACCATCAGCGCGGGGTCGGGCGCGACGCTGCAAACCATCCAGTTGCCGGACATCATCGGGAACAAGGACGATCAAACCATCGCTTTGTCGGATGGCCAGACGGTCGTCCTGTATGGCGCTGTGACGAATCACAACGACGGCGCGAGCAATAACGGGATTGGCGGGGCGAGCGGGGCGTGGAATAAGTCCCGCACCTTCAAGGTCATCATGCTGACCGCGACCGTTGTCCCGTCAATGTGAGCCCGGGCATGCACTTCGAAAATATTCCGGGTGAAAAGGACGCTCGTCTCGTCTTCGGTCTCGAATGGCGGGCATACGCGATCAAGGGGGCGGCGACTGAACGACGCCGATACGCGGAGGAGTTCGATGCGACCCATTACGTCGAACTGAAAACGAAAGGCGAAACGATTGGCGGTTTCTGCGCGCCTGATGTAACCGAGCGCAAAGGTCTAACGCTTTATTCGGCCGCCGCTCGCGTTGCTTTGCTCGAGCGGGTGCGCAGCCGGCCTGCCGTGCTGGTGTTGATCCAGAACGAACAGCACGTTCACCTGATTCTCGTCGTGCGCGGCGCCATTACCGCAGACGAAGAGGTTGCGCTGGTGGCGCTTACAGATCGGCGGGATTCGATCGAAGATCAGTGTGCAAAGTCCGGCCTTCAACTCGTGACGCTGGGGTACGGAGCGCAACTGCATGACGTCGACGAGACGTTCGAAGTGCGCGAGTTGCTCGCCGCGCGCAAAGTCGGCCTGATCAAAAAGATCCCAATCAGGGTGCCGACGTTCATTCCGCTTCTGGTGATCGCGTGCGCGGCATTCTTTGGCGTCAGCAAGGCGATCGACATCATGAACCCGCCACCTCCGCCACCTGCGCCGCCCCCGACGTATATGCAGGACTATCAGGCCGCGGTTATCCGTGCGATGGCGGCTCCTGCACCACTGGCTTCGGTCCTAGTACCGAAGCTGCTCGCCATGTTTGGCAGTCAGGAAAGCAATTCCTCGGGCTGGCAGTTCTCGAAAGCGAGCTGCGGAGCGGTGGGCGTGTGCTCTGTCACGTACAAGCGCAAGGGCGGCACCTTCAAGGATTTCGATTCACGGGCACCGTCCTCGATCCGGCCGATCGTATTCAACCCCGATGGTCTGCACCTGGACACGCGAGGGCCCGACATTCCGATCGTTGAGCGGGTCGCTCTCAACGAGCAGCAGACGTGGCCAACGCGCCAGGCGCTCATCAAGGCGCTTCAAACTGATCCGCAGAAGCTATCGGTTAATCCGGACACGCTTGATAGCCACGGGTACACCGTAGACATCAAGGAACCGGAGGGGTTGCTTGCCCGGCAACCGTTGCCGGGGGAGGTGCACGGACCGCTCGTGCAGCGAGGAGTCTGGGTGATCAACGGATACAAGTGGCAAAGCGCGCTCCTTGAGCGCCTGCCAAGCAACATGGCGCTGGACACCCTCGACGTGGAGTTGAAGGAAGACGGCACGGGCGTTCATTTCACGGCGAAGGGAAAATACTATGTTCTCAAATAAGACCGCGCTGGCCGGTTTCACCGCGCTCGCGCTGTCGGCGGGCGTTCACGCGCAAGAAAAACATCTCACGCTCGACGATATCGACGGGCTCGCTCGTCAGAACATTGTCGACTCCATGCGCAGGTCGAACGATGCGTCCAAACCCGCTGCGGGCGTCGGGCTCAACGCGCCGCTTACCGGGGCACCCGCACCGGACACGTCGGCACAAAAAGCCCCTGTCCAAAAGCCATCTCCATCGCTCAAGCGGTCTATTGCAGTCTCGTTCGTTGGTGCCTATTCGGATGCGTCCGGCTCATACGCTCTCTACGACTACCAAGGCGCGATTTACCCGGCCAAGCAGGGCTCGAAGCTGTTGAACGGCTGGGTGCTAGGCCGCGTGGATGGTTTCGTCGTGAACGTTTCGGAAGGCAAACGCAAATGGACTGAAGTCATCGCTGCGCAAGCCCCGGTCGTGTCAGTCGATAGCTCGAGCGTTCAGGCGATCAACGATCTGAGCGGACCACTGCCGCCTGCCTTTCCGATCGCTGGCGGTGGCGCGCCCGCTCCCGCACCGGCGAAGGGTGGTGCTTCGGTTCTGATTCCTTTTGGGAAGTAAATCATGGGTCTATTTGGCGGAATTGAAAACGATGAACCGGAAGCTCGGTCGAGCTTTTTTAAGCGTCTGCGCGCGCCCAAGAATTCAACGTTAGTGGAGTCGGCGCCGGCGGCGGAGCCGTACCTGTCTAAAGCATCGAGGCCGGTAAAGGCGCATCCCTCGTTCCTTGGCCGTAGCCTTACCGCCGATGACGTCGAGGACGTTGAGAGTTCGACTGTGAAGGACACAACGCCTGAGCTGTCGTCTCTCGAATACTCGCCACCCCGCGCCGTGATTCCGGAAACAGGCGGGGAGTCCCCCTCTGTCGATTTCGACCGGGCGTCGGTCGAGGAATTCGCAGCGCGTACAACCGCCGCGCATCTTGCCAAACACTTTGGCGTAGGTAGTCACGCTGCTGAGCCGTCGATCGAAGCTGTTGCGCCCGCTCCGGGTGCGGTTTCGCCGCCGACGTCAAGCGTTCCGCCAGCGGCAGCCGTGACGCGCTCGGATTTAAACGAAGCAACCGAGTTGACGGGCGCAGCCGAAGGCAACAGCTTCGAGACTGTCGAAGACCAAAAGTTCGTCGAAGAGGCAGATTCCTTCATCGCCGAGTCCGGTCGCCCAGAGTTGGTTTCGGCCGAAGCTCTCCCTGATTACAAGCGAATCTTGACCTCTGCGGACGACGATGCAGCCTTGCGCATTCCTGCGGCTGCCCGCAAGGAATTCATCGCGCTCGAGCTGCAGCCAGGCATCGCGATTTCAGTGGCCACTGCGAAGTTCTGCGAGAGGGCGCAGTACGCTACCTTCATCAAAGACCTCGCTAACAATGACGTTTTTGTTCGCGAGGAAATGGTCGCGAGCGAAGCGGTTATCGCTGCCGTATACGCAGGTAAGACCGTCGCGTTGTCGAAAGGAATACGGGAAGCGTCGCGCGCGATTGGCAACTTCCGCGACATCATTGAAGCAGCTCACGCCTACGGTGCGAGCGACGTGCATTTTGAGCCGCGCGACTTTCAAGGTGAAGTCGAGGTGCGCTTCCGTGTGAACAGCGACCTGTATACCTTCCGTCACATGCCCAAGGCGATCGTTCGCCGCGCACTGTTCGCGGCATACAGCGATCTGGTCCAGCGCAACACCAATTCGGGCAACAGTTTTCAGCCGAGCGCTCCGCAGTCGGCCATGATCCCGCTCGTGGTGAAGACTGACACCGTCAATCTGCGCTGGCAGTCTTCGCCGCTGGTCGGGGGCTATGACGTGGCGTTGCGGCTGCTGGACGGCAACTTCAAGAACTATAAGGTGCTGCTGCCCAAGGACATGGGCTACGAGGCAAGCCAGCTCGCAGTCATAGACACGCTCAACTATGTGAGTGGCGGGGTCACTGCACTGACCGGCGAGACCGGGTCAGGGAAGACCACGACGCTGCGCGCGCTGTCCTACATGCTCCCGGACCGCGATCTCAAGAAACAGTTTGCAGTCAACGAGCCGTCGGAATACCCGATGCCGTGGCTGTCCGACTATTCAATCATCCGTCGGCCTGACGAAACGGACGGTGAGGCGAACCGCAAGTACGCGGAAGTGATTCGGACTTTGATGCGTCAAGATCCCGACGACCTGACCATTGGCGAAGTCCGCGACAAGGTTGTGATGGGTCTTGTCGCGGAACTCGCGTTGACTGGTCACCCGGTCCGGTTCTCCCTGCATGCGGGTGATGTGATTGCCGCGATTATGCGGATGGCCGGTGGCCGATTGCAATTGCCGATCGATGAATTGGCCGCCGAGGGCTTTATCAATGCGGTGGGGAATCAGAAGCTGATTCCAACCCTATGCGAGCACTGCAAGATACCCGCCGAAGACGTGATGTCGCTGCCCGACCTGGAGATATTGCGTTCGAAGTTCGGCGTCGACACGAGCAAGATGGCCTGCCGAAATATGGACGGCTGCACGCACTGCCGCCTCGATGGTTTGTTCACGCGTAACGGGAAGGTCGCCGGCGGCACCAAGCGGCCAACGCTTGTCGCGGAACTTTATCGCCCAACCCCCGAATTTCTTGACCGAATCTCGGTACGGGATTGGGAGGGCGCGCGCCGAGTTTGGCGAGGTGAACGAAAGACGGGGTTCGATAATGCGGACATGACTGGAAAGACGCTCTATGAACATGCTCTTTACAAGGCTTCGCAGGGGTTAATTGACCCACAATTCATTAACCGGTCGATGCAGTCATTCGCGCAGTACCGCGTGATGCCCGGCGTCGATGGGTTGATGGCTTAGCCGGAGAGATTATGTTTTATCGACTTCTGACGATGCTTCCGGAAAGTGGCCAGATGCGCTTCGCGCGCTGGCGGTTTTTGGCGGTGCGTGAAAACTTCTACCGTGAGACACGTCTTGATATTGCGAAGAAAGGCCTTCGCAATACAGAAACGCTTTCTGAGCGACTCGCGACCTTGGAAGAGCGTAATCGAAAGCGCAAGAAACTCGTCTGGATGATATTCGCCCGCATGCGCGACGCGATGGGACGTGGGGATAGCTTCTCGGCCGCGATCAAGCGCTTCGTGCCGGGCGATGAGTACGCACTGCTCGACATCGCCAACGAATCATCACAACAAGATGCGGTGGTTCGAGGCTTCGAACTCGCTGAGATGGCGGCCAGTGCGAAACGTGTCTTGGCTGCGACCACTTCTTTGCAAATGGCGTATCCAGCATTTCTGCTGATCTACCTCTACGCCTTTTGCATGATGTTCGGTGGGGCGATTTATCCGCAGGTTCTCGATTCAAAACCGCTGGATCAGTGGCCGGACGTGGGCCGCTATCTCTACTACTTCGACACGTTTTGCTACGAGTATTGGTGGCTCTCTTCCACAGTCGTGGCCGGGCTTGTTTTCGCGTACTTCGCCACCCTCAAGCGCTGGACGGGACCGTTTCGCAATCGGCTGGATGGCATGCCGCTGCTGTGGCGTAACCGCCGGGATTTGCGGGCAGCGTTGCTGATCGTCTCGCTTGCAGGCCTCTTCGATTCGAACCTGACGCTGCGTGCGGCGCTTGACCGACTAACGAAGACGGCCGATCCCTGGCTGCGGTGGCATTTGCATGCGATGAGCCGACGCTTGACAGTGCGCGCCGACGAACCGATGCGCGCGCTCGATACGGGCCTCTTCTCGTTGGTGATCGTTGACACCATTACCGATGCAGCGGGGCGTGACCAGTTCGAGGATGCAATCAAGGATCTGGGCCGAAAGTCGCTGGATAGCGTGGTCGAACTGGTCAAACGCAGCGCTCGCATCACGCATTACGTCTTGCTCGGCTTCGCGGCCGTGCTGTTTCTAACCGTCGGGATCGGCTCATACGTGATGACCGGCGCCATCGGCATGACTGCGGGTGCGCCCGCTGTCGCTATTCAATAAAGGAAGGGAAATCAAATGATTGAGCAAAAAGATAAACCGCGGCGCACGTTCGCAGGAAAGGTCGCAAGTCGGCGCAAGCAGAAGGGCGAACTGTCGATGATTGAAGCGGGTGCGGTGATGGCAGGCGCGGCGCTGGTTGCGCTCGCGGTCTATGCGGGCGGCAAGTACGTGCTTGATCTGATCCACGCAAATCAGTTCAAGAGCGAAGTTCAGATGTTCCACACTGGCATTCTGAACGCGACCCAGAACGACTCGGATTTTTCGGCCGAAACGCTGCAGATTCTCGCTCAGAACCATGCGTTTGATGCTGCCGGTTCGAGGCTGGCAGCCGACAAGTCTGCGGTGAAGGGGCTGTTCAACGGTGCGCTGGAGATTTCGATCGGCACGCTGGTGACGGCGAGCGACTCGATCGTCCTGGCCTATCCAGTTCCTTCGACCGTGTGCTCAATGAGCGCTGCCGCGGTCTCGACCGTCTACACGCAGGTGTCGATCAACGGCACGGTGGTGTCTGCGCCGGCCACACCGTTTTTGAGTTCCACGGCCGCGACCGCATGCGCGGCTAACGGATCCACTGCGACGTTGTCACTTTATACGTCGCGGACGTAAGGGATAAGGGCGCGTAAATGTTCAGCATCCTTGAGATGATGATCGTCTTGATCGGATCGGCCTTGCTGACGATGCAGGGAATCAAGGAAGACATCGCGGCGAAACACACGAACCTTCTGCAGATCGAGGGCCAGAATCAGGCTTCGATCAACGCAGCGCTCGGGAGCTACATCACGGCCCAGTACGGCAATTTGATGGCCGTGCTGGGACCGAATTTCTCGCAGACGTCGCCCACGCCCCTCGCTGCGCCGACGATCGCTCAATTGTCGGCGTCGAGCAACGATCGGGTCACGTTTCGCAGCGGCCCATTTTGGGGTGGAAGCTATCTGATAACGCTTACGGTCGTTCCAAGCGTTTGCTCTGTTGCCGCTGGAACGTGTCACATCGCGTCGCAGTTGTATTCGAACCGGCCCCTGCTGAGTCGTGGAACGCCGGATATCGCCGGTGCCGGGATTCTCGCGGCGGCCGGCGGCTCTCAGTTTGGTTACTCAACCAATCGTAACCCTGCGACGATAACCGGTCTTAGCGGGCAGTGGACCGCAACGAATCCATTGGCAGCGCAGGCCGGAACGGTCCTGGCTATCAACGGCTTCGGGGCTGACGGCAATTCACCGTACTACCGGCGCGACGGAGCTTTGCCGCTCACCGGCACGATGAATGCGAACAATCAAGATATCCAGAACGCGAAGGATGTCACTGCGAATTCACTCACGTTGCCGGAAGGAAATAGCCTGAGGATCGGCGCGGGTGCGACCTACTACGGCGACAGCGTGAACGCGGCAATTCGGACCAATGGCGCGCTTTATCTGCAAAACCAGGCAGGCACCGCGGCGGCCGATCTGAGCGTGGGCAATGTCTACGCTTCTTCCAGTATCAACGCGCCAACCGCGACGCTGACTGCGAATGGCGATTCGTTGAGGATTGGTTCTGCCGGCGTCAGTCTTTATGGCGACCAGAACGGTAGTGCAGCAATACGAGGTAGCAACGGTCTTTTCGTACTGGACATGGCCGGTGGGGCGGCACCGATTCAGCAGGTTGGCAACATCAATTCGTCGGGAACTGTCACCGCGCCGGTCATGAATATCGACCCCGCGTCGGCTAACTGTGCATGGAACACGGTAACGATGCGCGGTGCTAACCAGATGTGGGTGTGCAACAAGTACGGGAACTGGACCCCCATCAGCAACCTCGTCGGCAACATGACGACAGACGCTGTCTATGTGGGCTACTACACTGGCTGGGGCGTGACTCCTCCCGCGTGCGGACCCGGCGGATCAGCCTGGTATCGCATTATTCCTGCGACGATCTCGACCGACTACGCGAACAGCAATCCACCGCTCTCCGGAGCGAGCTATCAAATGGGTTCGAACGGAAGCCAGTGGGTTCTGCAGATCTACAACGTATTAGCCGATGGTAATAACTCGCTGGTGCCCGATCGGCTCGGCCTCCAGGCAGAGATCGATGTTGGATGCACTTTCGCGAACAATTGAGAAGAATGAGGATGTAAATGAACACCATGTTTCGCGCTTGTGTTGCGCTCGCCTTGTTCGCTTCGGCCACGATCGTGAATGCCCAGTGGTACCAGAACCCGATTAATCCTCCAATAGCGCCCGGTTGTGCACCAGGTACGTCATGGACTAAGTCCGGGCTGCGGTATGTCTGTCTCGCGCCTGCACCTGTTGATTTACCACGGCCGCCCATTGATCCGGTTGCGCAGGCAACAGCGCTGTGCACTGCAAGAGCGGCTCAAGACGGGATCACGCTCGGCCCTGTTACACGCCAATATTCTTTTGATTCGCAAGCAGGACCAGCCTTCCAAACTTATCACGACACCAGTGTTGGGCCTCAATGGCAGGACCCCATTTCCTATCAAACAGGAAACGGATATATGGTTGTGTGTAGCACCTTGAAGTCCACTGGCGAGTTCGTCCCGCCTTACAACAACCCCTACTTTGTGGACTGGCTTACGGCCCCGTGTGTGGGATGTGGCGGCGGTAGTTAAGCCACAGCCCTGAGACCAAAGGTAAAAACGCCCCAAGGTCCTTGGGGCGTTTCTGTTTTGAGCTGGTGTTGTCGATTTAGTTAGCGGCGGTAGCGAAGTTCCATGCCTGAGGCGAACGGGGGGTACCGTTCCGCGCGCCACTGAACGTCACGGTGTATGTGGTGTTGGCTTTCAACGGTTGAAGTGAGAGCAACGAATCGCTAATACGCCTCTCTACGCCTATCCCGCGCGAGAGTTCGGCAAAGACTATTTCGTCGTACCAGCGATCATCTGAAATGACGCCGATGTACCGGGTGGCCAATTTATGGAACTCGGCAAAAGGATGGGGCGGATACGGCGCGAGCGGTGACGGGACCGTCAATTAACCGAACCGGTACATGAAAAAAGCGCCCGAGAGCGCTTTTTTATTCATCGCGAGGCTTTCGCTGGCGTCACTTTGTTGCTGTCGTAAATTGCCACGTGGCGGCCATTGCTACGCTATCCCGCGCACCGGTAAACGTAACGGTATAGACGGTGTTTGCAGCCAAAGGTGCCAACGGCAACAGAAAGGCGACCCCGGCACTCAGGTAATCGTTCACGTCTGCTGTCGCCGCAGCCTTTGAGCCGGCGACGGCTGACGGTGCCACGATAACGCGTGCGGGAACAACCGCTCCTGCCGCATCTGCTAGTTGGAAGGAATTGACCGTTAGGATGTTTCCTTTCTGAGCGTTCACTCGAACCATAATCGGTCGACCAGGTGCTGCCACGTCCGGCGCTGGATTGGGGCTTTCTGGTTCCATGGCGAGCGGAACATTAGACTCGTTGGCGAATGGTGCATGGACAATTGCTCCAGCCGCAATTTGTTGGCCGCCGTCGTACGGTGTTGCGTTATACGATGCTGGACCTTCGGGAGCGGGGGACGACACTGCGCCGAAGTTGGCGACACAGTAGAAGAGCGCCTTCTGAACGCTCACCGGTGCTACATAGCCAAAGCCGACCGAGGTTGAATTGTCCGTGGCGCTTTGTAGGTGGTAGACCGAATTTAACCACTGGCCTGCACAGTCGTCTCCGTCGCTCGTGCGATTGTTCGCGGGGCTATAGCTCGCCGCAACGACCTCACTGACCCAAAGATTTACCGCCGTGCCGGCCTTACGCGCCCGCTGATAGGGCGTGGCCTCATAAAAGCTCGGGTTAGCCGCATCCTCTGTGTGGGTGAGGCCCTGAAGGACACCGCTGTTGAAGTTGACTTGGTTGTAGAGCGCGTGTGCTTGAGCTGCGGCATCAAGATTTGCGTCTTGGCTAACCATGCCAACACCGACGTTCGAGCGATACGCGTTGATCGCGAGGAACATCGCGGCTTGGGCCGATCCTGCATCGTAGGTCGGAGCCGGGACGCTGCTTTGGGGCGGAACGCTTGCGTTGGGCGTCTCAGGTGTCGGTGCCGACGTGTCCGCGACGGGAGTAGGGGCGGTACTGCCACTATCCCCTCCACCGCCACCACATGCAGCAAGAGCAAGTGCGGCGGCCATTGCCAGCGCGGTCATTTTGGAAATCGTTTGTTTGTTGTTCATTCGTAACCCCGTGTAGGTTGTTGTTGCAGTCGCTTTGTGCGATCTGCTTAAGTCCATCTTATTGAGCGCAAAACGAAGTCAAGACACGGCGGAATGACGCCGCGCATCTTCGGAAATGCCCCTTACTCGTTGGATTTTTGGACGGACCAGATTTGCCATCAGACGTAGATATCGACGCTATCCCAGGGCTTAGGCTTAACCCCGGCGGAGCCCTGAACATCAGCGACGGGAGACGCGTCGTTATCAGTAATCTCTTCGGGCTTGGCCACTGGGAACAGCATGCCCATAAGCGTTGATTTTTCGATGTCCTCTGGCGTAATCACGTCGTCAGCGCCGCTTGCGTCATTTGGATCCGTAGCTCCATTTTTTTCCTTCTCCCGGGCCTTCTCCGCTTGGATAACGGACCGGATCGTGTCGAAGAACTGCGCGCCTGCGATTCTCATATTGGCCTCTGGTTGCTATGAATATTGAAAAGCATTGCTCCTCTCTTCTGCTTGCGTCGCTTCACACGAATGGCAATGAATACGCATGCCAGAACGACGCCTGTTGGAATGGGGGCAAGCTGCGCGATCCTGGGAACAAACAGCGCGCCTGCATACGTGAAGATCAACACGATGGCGAGATACCTGAACGCGCCCGAATTCAACACGCCGATGAGCCAAGGTGCCCGGCTCTGTAGGTAGAGCGGGTACGCTTCGTTGGATACCTCAAGGTCAAATGTTTCGGCGGCCGCCGCCTTCGCCCGCCGATAGAACTGCTCATAGGCGGCGAAGCGGCCATCGCCACGGCCCTGGAGCCACGAGGCAGCGCTGTCGGAGAACAGATACGCGAAGTCGACCATGTTCAGTGTGTGATGTCGGAAATGAACTCGACCGCGCCCACAGCATTGAGGATCGCTTGGCCGTCGGCTTCGGAGTGGAACAGGCCGGTTACGAGGTCACGCCAACCGAACTGAGCATGCCCGTCGGGGGTGAAAACGATAAGGCCCGCTTCTATCTGGAAGGGAAAGGACAAGCTGGGCGAAGTTGCGAAAACGCTCATGCCAAATTTTTCCTCTTGCGTTTGGAGTCCGTGTCGCGCGGAGTGATCGATTGGGTACAAACCGGGCACGAAAAAGTGTTGGGGAACTCGATTTTCAAATCCGAACTCGAGAGCACGTATTGCGTGTCGCAGGTTCGGCAGGGGAGCACCGTGAGGCGCCGATCCACTGCCATAACGCCGGTCAAGTGGATTGCGCGGTTCGGGTTAATTCGCAGCTTCTTGCCGAAGAGCTTGTAGGCGATGTCATTCGCGGCGATCAGTGCTTCCGGTATGTTGGCGCCGGCCGCAAGCGCGCATCTATAGAGCCACGTGTAAGTCGTTGCCTGCACGCGGTTGACCGGGTTCTCGACATACCATGTCAATGACGTCGGCAAGCAGCCGCACGGGGAGCTCACCCCGTGGATCTCCCGGTACGTCAGTCGCGTCGTAGTGGGCGCGATGTTGAAGAGTTCCGAGGCGATCGACGCGCGACATCCCTGACTCATCATCGCGTAGGCGAACGCGTCGTTTTGCGAGCGCTTGAGCCGCAAGCTAGTCCACACGTTTTTGAAGGGTAGGGAGCCCGAGCGCATCGGCGACGATTGCATCAGATGATGCGAGGCGGACTCGTCGGAGATCCAGCCGGCCGTGAAGTCGTTCCAGAACCGCCGCGCGCTGAAGCGCCATCTAAACAGCGGAAACTCGATGTCGTGCACGGCCATCTCGAGCTTCTCGATGGACGTTGCTCGCAAGTAGTCCGCCAACTCGATGCTGATCCCAAGGATTGGAGCGGCTAGTACGTTCATGGCCAGCACGTCCTTGATCAACTGGAAGTACTGGCGGTTGTGGTGATACAGGTGCGTGCGGGTTACAGGCCCCATCTCTGGCATCGCCTCCTGCAGGGCTGACACTGCGGCCGTTCGCACTTTGTTGTCCACCAGGCATCGCCAGTCGTCGGGCTTCGTCAAGCTAGGGGCGAGAACCAGGAACGGCTTGTTCATGAGGATAGACAGCGACTGCTCGTTGTTTCGCGAGTGCTCCAGATCCTCTTTGGTGACCTGAAACGCGACGCTTGCCGAAGGGTGGGCGTTCAACGTGACCGACATGAAATCGGTGAGCATAAAGTTTGTGCGTTGAACGCGTTCAAGAAGCCAATCCTGGATCTGAAGTTCTGCGGTGCTGTTGAAGTTATTTTTCACTTGTTATTTCTTACCTTCGTGATCTGCCTCGCGGCTTGGTTTGTTCGTCTGTCGTGTGCCATGGACGCGCGCGGGTCCCATTACGCGCGGCCCTTTTCCCGGTGGTCCGATCAGGCTTGCTTGAAGTTGGCGGCCGCTTCGATCTCTGCGAGAAATTTCTGTACCGTGTCGACCAGTGCCTGAAACGTGGGTCGGTATCGGACGGTATCGCCATCGGCCAGGACCGCAAGCTGCGTCAACGTGAAATTCGCCGAAAACTTGGACCAGTCTTGTAATAGTTCGTCGAGTTGGCGTTGTGCCTTGGCCCCCGCATCGATCTCTGCGCGCAGCGCGCGTTTGTTTTCTTCGAGGGTCTGGTACTCGTTCTCCGCCGCGGCAAGCTTTTCTTTGGCGGCGGCCAACTCGTCGAGTTTGGCTCGTATGGCGTTTTCCATATTCACGATGCCGTCGGGCATCTTTTCGACGATCTTCTCTACCTGGATTTCTTTTGGCCCAGCCAACTCGTGCTCGGCGATCTGTGCCGTGAGCCGGCCGACTTCATTCGTCAGGTCCGACACAGTCTTCTGCATGGCTGACATGGACGCGCTGCGGCGAGCACCGTCAGAATGAGCTTGGGCGAGTTCTTCGTTACGCGCGGCCTGGGCCCGTTTGAGCGTCTGGATTTCTTCTTGCAGCCGACGGTTCTCGCGCTCGAAGTCGCTTGCCTTGCCCACGCTCGCGGCGACCTCGGTTTCCATGGCGTCGAGGCTATCGTCCTTGACTCGCAGCTGGGCCTTCAACTGCTCACGGCTCTTGATCAACGCGCTGATTTCGGCCCGCGTCATGTTCGAGTCTGCCTTGCGAGCTTCCACGACTGCCGCAACGTCCTCGTCGGTAATGGACTCCTTGAGCAGCAGCGATAACTCACTGATTTTCAGCACATCCAATGCATCCGAGTTATCGGAAAACTTGCTGTAGCAGTTCATGTAGAGGCGCGTCGAACTACGCTTGAGCGCGAAAGCCTGCTGGATGAAATCAAAGGCATTGCGCGCAGCACGGTTGCGCACGGCCCTTGTATCGCCATGGTCAGTAATCTGCTCGGTCTGCGCGAGGTTAAAAATCTCGTACATGTGAGCGCCCAGCAGGATCAATTCACGCGTGATTCGATCGCGTGAGGCCTTGATTTGCAGCGCGGCATGCACGACGTTGCCAATAAACTCGGCATTGGTCGTGCCGAATACGTCATGCGCTGTCTTCAGCAAAACTTCTGCTGAAGCAGAGGCCGGGTCTGGAAGCTCGAAATCAAATTCGAGGTCGCTATCGAGCGACTTCGTCTCTATAACGGCGAGGTGCTTCTGCGGCTTACTCATATGTTCTCCAGTACTTAGGTTCGGCACGTCGAAGGGTGACGACCAGATCGCCCGTTGATGGCCAGATTACGCCGCCATTCGAGGCGGAGCGGGCCGAAAGGCTGCGATTTTCATGCAGCTTTCGCCGCACACATGCGTGCTCGCGGCTATCGCACAAGTAGTCCTGCATACCGTCGCGGCCAAGGGGCGGTGCCCTGGGCAAACATGCTCGACGTGGGCTGACTGCGTCGATTGCGAGATCGATCAGGTTTGCGCATAGTCCATAACGCAGTACTTTGCGCACCCGGCGAAAGGCCAAGAAAAAGCCACGGCTTTTTTGGCTAGCAGTCGTCTTATCGGCCAACCTTCGGAGAAATTTATGGTAATTGTAAATTTTTAGAAAGAAATTGGTAGGGTTCACGGCGAGAGGCGTACGCGTTCTTGGTGACGCTCAATCGCGCCGGGCGCCAGATCGGCGTACATGAGCACACCGTCTTTAGCCCGCCGGACGTCCACAGGTCGCCTGCTGCCGAACTTCTGGCGCTCGGTGCGCAACCATTGCGCGAGGCTGGCCACCTTGATGAGGTTGAGGGGCAAGGTCGGATCGATCGCCACGTTCTCGGTCGTAAAGACGCCGGCGTGACTCACGGGCCAGAACGGCGGCAACTGGTTTCGGAGAAACGCGACTTTCGAGCGGTTCTGCGCGAGCGGCGACTTGCGAAGCTCGCGCGTGCCATCGAACATGGTCCGAACCAGCCGGTCATCAGACTCGGACGCCGAGATGTGACCGGACCAGTTCTTGGTCTCGAAGACGAACACGCCGAACGGGGTAATGGCGAGGTGGTCGATCTCCGCGGTCGGGAAGGCCGTCCCCGGGGCGTGCTCGACGATGAGCGCACCCTCGAGCAGATAGAAATCCTGGCCGCAGAGTTGAGGCAGCACTTCGAGCAGCGCCGCATGTGTACGCTGCTCGCCGAGTTCGCCGGATTGCTGAGCTCGGGTGGGCGGCAGGGCCGACCCGTTGTTCGGATTGCGACCTGCTCGTCGACTTTTTCGGGTTACGCGCCAAGCGATATAGAGGGGCCCGCTGCGATGATGATGAACGAAAAGGACATGAGAACTCCTGCTGTAGGTATAAGCACAGCCTGTCAGCTCTAAACCGAAGTCAAGACACCGCAACCCGGAAAGCTTCGTTTTTTCGCGAGCTTTCTGGGTTTTGACCTTCAACATGTTGGAGCGAAGGGCACCTAAAGCGGTTTTTGCGATGAACATCCGCCGTGCGCCAAAGAACCATTGCGATTGAAAGCGGCCGTGATTTCGTGAGCATTGAGGCGCACGTGCGCCTGCCACGCGCGTAATCTGTGTCTATCCCCGCGTTCCCCACGCATCGATCCGCGAAAACTCGGCTCTCGCCGTGCGCGCCTTCCGCGCGCTTCGCCATCCAGTCTCTCTTTTTGCCCGCCGAACGCTTTCGCCACGTCTTGCTCTGAGTCGTGACGAAAGCGCCTCTCCGCGCGCCGGCTTTCCCTGCTCGTCTCGAGCATCGAAATCGCTAGACCTCATCTAGCCAGCCCCTTGTGCGTTAATTTTTCTGGAGAGAAAAATGCCGGATCACTCTTTTGAATTTTCACCGAAGTTGTTGTTGAAGCTGCTTGCAGCAAGTTTTCTGCTTTACATCGCCGCGCAGTCTTTCTTCGTCGCGATTTTCGTCATGCTCGCTGTTGGCACGTACATCAAGAAAAAGATCTCGAAAGCCAAGTCGGATAGTGCTCCGCTTGACGCGAAGAACGCTCCGGCTGCTGCGGCGCCGATTCAATCGGCGGCAGTTCCACCGCAGCCGCAACCGATTCAAGCCGCAGTTCCGAAGCGTCAATACGCAAAGTCTGCGGTTGTGATTCCTTTAAAAACCGGCACCGACGATTAGTCGAACGCCGTCATCGCTGGATCTCCCTCGGGAGGTCCAGCACCTTCACCCCAACGGGAACCCATCCCGTTCAGGGGCATGGGATTTCCGTTTTACGGAGCAATCTCATGCAAACGAACGTGGCTGCATGGCAGCTCGACATGTTCGGCGGCGAAGCTGCAATCGTCGTCACACCTTCGAAGCCGGACCCGCTTCCCGATCCGATTGACTGGAGTCAGGACATTCGCGACCAGATGGCAGACGCACTGATCGACCTGGCAACAGATAGTCGACGCGGCGACAAGATGCCCGAGTCGTTGATGGACTGTTGTGTGCTGCTCAGCGACCGCCTCAGGCCAAAGCAGAAAGCTCGGTTCGAGATGGAAGACTACAGGGCGACCCTCGGCTGGATCATGGAGTTCTGGAATGGTGCCGTGTCCTACGACTATGTGTGCCGCGTCAACGGCGTCGATCCCGAGTTTCTTCAAGAAATCATCCTTAACAATCCGCTGCTCAAGCGTGATATGGAAGAGGTGCGTCGTAACTGCTTCGGCACGTTGCTGTAGGAGCGGCCATGTTGAATTCAACTCTTGGTCGCCTCTTCGGTGGCATCTTTGCGTCAACTTCCACTGGTGCTCGCGCGCAAGCGCAACAACCTACTTCTCCTCCTCCCGCAAAGGCGCAACCCGCCGTAGTCGGGCAGGGTGGTGCCAATGAGCGGCACGTGACTATCGACGGTATGCCCGTGCTGTTTCGTGATGAGGGCGATGTCGTGGTGCAGTTCACGCCCGCATTCGAGTACGCCCTGCAAGAGACGACGTGCGGGATGAAGCTCATTCCGTCTTTGACGCCACATTGGGAAATGTGCGAGGAGCATTGTTGTTCGATGACGCAAGCAGTCGTGAACGCGATCCAGGCCGGGGGGCAACAACCTCGTCAAGCCGACATCGCCAAGGAAAGCGGTCCTCACTTCAGTGAGAAACCGGCGATTGTCCGTAGCTCGTCCGTCAGCCAACCCGCGGTGCCGGAAAGCCCTGCTCGTTTCAAAGAGCCGCGCGAACAGCATCGTCACGAAGGCGCTACTTATGGACGCATTGTCGAGTGGGGGGAGAAGACGTTCCCCGATCGCAAGCGTCCAGGGAAAACCTACGATTCTTTTGCGCTCACGCTTCAGACGCGTACCAGCAGGCGTGACCTGCAGGGCGAAGGTCTGAAGGACGCAATAGCGGAGGTCAGCGCGAGCATTGGCGATCAGGTCGAGGTTCGGCGACTCGGAAAAATAAAGGTCCCGGCTGTCGATGAGTTGGGCCATCCGAAGTTGGACGGAACCGGACGGCAGATCCTTTGGGACAAGTGGGAATGGTCAATCAAGAAGAAATCTTAAGGAGCTTTATATGGCATCGGTAAACAAGGTCATCCTCGTTGGTAACCTCGGCGCGGACCCAGAGACGCGGTATCTCCCAAGCGGTGACGCTGTTTCCAACATTCGACTGGCAACGACAGATCGCTTCAAGGACAAGACGTCCGGCGAGATGAAGGAGCTGACCGAGTGGCATCGTGTTTCGTTCTTCGGCCGGCTCGCGGAGATCGTGAACGAGTACTTGAAGAAAGGCTCGTCGGTGTACATCGAAGGCCGCATCCGTACGCGAAAATACACGGACCAGGCCGGCGTCGAAAAATACGCAACCGAGATCGTGGCCGAACAGATGCAGATGTTGGGCAATCGTGCCTCCGGAGACAGAAGCGAGCGCTCCGGCGAACGCGATGACTTCAATGCACATGATCGTACGGGTTCAACCAGTCGCGCTCCGGCTGGCCGTAGACCTTCTCAGCCAGCGCAGTCGGCACAACCGGCGGCACCAACAGGTGGTAGCTATGGCGGTGGCGGAGGTTTTGCAGACATGGATGACGATATTCCGTTCTGAATTCCCGTAACCAAAAAGTGTAAACATCAACCCCGCCTTTGTGCGGGGTTTTCCTTTTTCTATCTGCGCTTTACGGCCTCTGAACATCCGCAACATTTGCCGTAGGGGTACCGCGGCGATCGCTGGTTTTGTGTTGGTAACACTTACCGTCAACGGATTGACTTCGGATAGGCCATGGGCGGGCATTCGCAGGGTCCTGGCTCGGAAAAACTGTAAAGATCGTCTATGTTGGATTCAGGCATTGGGAGATATCCATGAATGCTCGATTCCACGTAGTGACGGTCCTGCACCCGAGCGGCGAGCGTCTGCCGATCCTGCTCGATGCCGAGCGGCAGCCAGTCACCTGGATTAACGTATATCTGATACAGCGTTTGCGCCTTAGGCTATCTGTGAACAGTCTGGTCAAGACGCTGCGTGTGCTTGGCTACTTGTGGGTGTGGGCGTATCAGGAAGGATTTCCGCTTGAGGCGCGCTTACGATCTGGACAAGGCCTGACGCAAGAAGAAATCTTCGGTCGGCTTCATCCATGGCTACGGCGCAACTTCCTGACGACAGGGAAAGTCCGCAAACTCGTGGTCTCACCTGCCACGACCGCATTCCGGTTGAGCGTTGTCGCGCAATGTGTCGTGTGGCATCTTGAGTGCTCAATGTCAGCGATGTCCGTAGGCAGCTCGGAAATCCCCGACATGCGCGAAAAGTTGCTGCTTATGAAGCGTAGCTTCGCGAGCGCAGCGCGGGTGCGCATACCGTCTGCCGTCCACGCGGCGCCGTTGTCCGCCGATCGGTTGCAACGGCTGCTGCAGATCTGCCATCCAGACTCTCCCGACAATCCGTGGAAAACGCCCTATCGCCAACGCAACTTCCTGATCGTACTGATCATGGTTACTTTGGGCGTGCGGCGAGGGGAGTTGCTCAAGCTACGGGTTTCGGATTGCCGCCTGTCCCGAGCGATCCCGGAAATTCGCGTTGAACGTTCACCCGATGATCCCTCTGATCCACGAATCAACGAGCCGCAGGTCAAGACCGAGCCTAGACATCTTCCTTGCGATTCATCACTCGCTCGATCCCTTAACGAGTACATCTGCAGGACGCGCAGGACCATTCCCGGTGCCAACAAAAGCCCGTTCTTGTTCCTGAGTCGAAGCGGTCAGCCGATGAGCCTCATGCGCGTGAACGGGCTGCTCGATCAAGTTGCTGCTGTTCATCCTGAATACGACGACCTGCATGCGCATTGTCTGCGAAGCACATGCGCCATGAACTTCCGGAAAACAGGATTGGATAGCGGCTTGGATGAGGAGCGTGTCGAGAAGGACATGATGTACTTCTTCGGCTGGCGCTCATCAAGTTCGATGAGGCCGTACATTGATGCCGCAATCAGGCGGGAGTCGTGTCAGATCAGTTTGGGGTATCAAGCAGCGTTCTTTGGCCAGTCAAACGTCGGGGCGTCATGTGACGAACAGTCAAGTGAATCAGGCTATGGCCGCGCGTCTGCGCCAGTTCGGATTACCTCAATTGCCCGATTACATCGTCGATCGGGACGGTCGCAGGATGGACCTTAGTGGCCTCGTTTGGAAGTTCAATGTCGCAACCGAGCACATAGCTGTCGATTGGTCGGGTCTCACGGTTTGGAACTTGCACGTGATCTATGCGGTGCGACGTTGGGCGATCCTGCTGCTGACACAATTGTCTGGCAACACCGTTGCGATCGAGATCGACGCCGTCCTTGGCGCGCTGCATGGTCGGCCAAACGACGTTGACACCGCGTCGGCCGAATTAAGAGGAGTGTGGCACGAACTGTCGGCTATCGATGAGCCCTTGCGCTTGAGGAGTGCAATGCGCGTATTGATGGAGAAGGCAATTCAGTGCTTGCGTGCGCGCAAGGCGATGGACGATTTTTACGTACTGCGCAACTGGTACACCTGGTGTTCAGAAACACTAGACTGCCTTGGTTTCGACGAGGAATTTGCGCTGGAACTGGACGACGTCCGGATTCCGGCTCGACCGTCCCGCATGGCCGTTGAACTTGAAGACCCGGACTGCGGCCCGCTTTGGGATACCGAGGTAACGATATTGCGTCGTGCGTTGCTTGAGGACGGATCCATGTCGCGGGTACATGTGATGCAGCGTGCTGCAGTCGCGTTGAGTCTTGCCTATGGTCGCAATCCTGCCAACTTCTGTCTGCTACGGGAGGCAGATCTGCAGAATATCCTGAAGGGATTTGACGTACCGGAGCAATGGACATTGGTGGTGCCAAGGATCAAGAAGACGGGTATCGGTGCCCGCCAGGCCTTTATTGAAGAGGGCGTGAGCGGCGAGCTAGCCGGTCATTTGCAATCGCTTGTGGCGTCCAACAGTTCGATTGACTGCGGCGCCTGCCCCCGACCACTCTTCATGCGTAGTGAAGTTGACCACTGGCGTCAGTCCACCGGCGTCTGTGAGTACGGCTATCACATCACGGTCCAGCAATTCCGCATCCTCATCAAACAGTTCGCGGTGCGGATGAATCTGGTATCGCCGCGCACAGGACGCGCGCTTCACATCACCTCTCGTCGACTGCGGTACACGTTTGCAACGTCGATGGTCGAACTGGGCGTCTCACGGCGAGTGTTGGCTTCGATGCTCGATCACTCGGATACGCAGCATGTCCAGGTCTACTACTCGCTCAAAGGAAAGCGTCTAACCAAAATATTGGACCGTGCAGCGGCGCTGAAAATAGCGCCGTTGATGAAGCTCTTTCGTGGAACGTTGGTGCCTTCTGCCGAGTCCGCCGTGAACGGCTCGAACCCAGAAAAAAGCGTCCGATTTGTAGGCGACATATCAGCGGTACCGCCTGTTGAGATCGGAGCGTGTGGTCAGGATCGGCTCTGCGCGCTTGATCCGCCGTTCTCGTGCTATCTCTGCCCGAAATTCCAGCCATATGTAGAAGCCGATCATCAGGCCGTTCTGAACGAACTGCTGGCGAGTCGCGAGTACCGGCAAACAAAGTATGGTTTGCGTCTCTCGATTCAGCTCGACGATGTTATCTACGCGGTTGCTCAAGTCGTCCGCGAGGTTGATGAATATGTTGGCAGGAAAGGTCATCAGACGTAAGTCGATGGCGGCGCCGACCTGCGCGGTTGGCATGCCGTCGGCAAACTGGGTCATCAATCGTGAGACGCTCGTGTCAAGAGCGAGGGCTGCCGTCCCGTTCCCGGGGGTGCTCTGGGAAGATGCAACTTGGGACGTGACGCGCGCGTATGAGCACCGCACGCGTGCGTATAAAGCGGATACGCCAGCGCAGCGATTGCTGTTCACGCATCACAGCCGCACACCTCGCAACGTCGGTGCACCACTAAGCGGTTCGTTTGGTGATGTAGTCAAGGCACTTGTCTGCCTGAGACACCGTCAACGAGGCCAGTTAGCAAGCAGCCACATGGTATTTGTGCGGGCCACGCGTTACGTGGTCGAGGCAATGGCGGATCGAGCCGATGATATCGGTGACTTGACGGCCGATCATCTTGACGTTGCGGCAGCGGTACTCTTTGCCCGCGAACGGCAATCATCGGCCTACAAGGTCGTGGGGCACATGGAAGAGTTCGCCGACATGCTGGATCGTAACGGTTTGTGCCGCCTGAGGCTCGATTGGCGATACCGGCGGAAAATTCGTCCTCGTTTCCGATCAGATGCGCGGCGCTTGGAAGATGAGGAAACAACATCGGGTCGTTATAGCCGTCTGCCGGACGAACAAGCTATACAGGCAATAGGTGCGCTTTACCAAGGCATTGAGCGTAATGCCGCTCCAACCGATCCTGCAAGCGCCGATCGCATCATGGTGCTGATTGCGACGGTGATGGTCTGCACCGGCTTGCGCGTGGGGGAAATGCTGACGCTACCGGAGCGCCCCGTTTCGGTGGCTGAAGACGGCAGCAAGGTTCTTCGCTATGCGCGCTTGAAGGGCCGCGCTGACGACGTAACCGTCGATTGGCAGCTTAAGCCTTTGCTAACAGAAACGGAAAGACTGGTAGAAGAGGTGTTGGCGGAACTGCATGAGGCGACAGAGGGTGCGCGAGACGTTGCGCGTCAATATGCGTCAACCGGAGAGTTGCTATCTACTGTGCCATCCGAGGCTGACCTTGATAGCGTGGCGTTGCCCGCAATGATTGGATTGCGAAGCAAAAACGTCGCCCAGTTCCTGCAGGCCCGAAAGATTGCGTACAGGATCGTGGAAGGAAGGATACGGTTCAGCCGCGCTGATTTGCTCAAGGGCCTGGAGCTTGATCACTGGGCGTTGCCGACCATACCGGGCGCGCTGGGGTCTGGATTGGCGTTGCATGAGGCGCTATGCGTGGTCTATGCAAACCAGATGCACCGCGGTACCAAGACCACTCTGTTGTATGCGGCGCGCCCCATCACCGATCAGAGTGTTAGCGACTTCCTTGGTGGGCGAGGCGAATGTTCCTCGATCTTCGAGCGCAGTCGGATCGTGTGCGATGACGGAGCACAGATCGACATCCGCTCGCATGGATTCCGCCACTTCCTGAATCATATGCTCGACGAAGGTGGTGCCCCCGATCTCGTCCAGACAAAGTGGTTTGGCCGCAAGCATGCAGCTGATACAGGGGCGTACCAGCATTCGAGCCCAGCAGAAAGAGTTGCGCACGTCGTCAGCGAGATTATGGGTGGTCGTATGAAAGGGGCGGTACCCGATATCGTCGGCGTGCTTCCCGTCAATCGCGCCCGGACGTTTCTCGTTGCACGGATCCATGCAGTTCACGATGTCGGTCCGGGCATGTGCCTGCACGACTTCCAGATGTCGCCGTGTCCGCGTCATTTGCAGTGCGCGGACAACTGCGACGACTACTTATGGCTGAAGCACGACGAGTCGCGTTTAGACGAACTCAAGCGACAAGCGGCCGTCGTCTTCGTAAGCCTAAAAAATGTCCAAGGTCAAATCGATGACAAGGCGCTGGTTGAGCCGGACTGGATACGACATTTGCGCACCCGGTACGACCAACTGATGGTTCAATTGGCGATGCTGGACTTCGTTGAAGCGGACCTTGTGCGCTATATCGACCGACGAGGACATAATGACAAAAGCGATCCGTGCTAACGTAAAACTCAGCGAGCGCAAGGCAGCGGGCATCATCGCTGAACTTGAGCGTTGGAGAGACGGCGAGCTTGGTACGAAGCTGACTTGGGAACGGATAGAGGCGTTCTCAGGGTTCACTCGACAGGCGTTGAGCCGGCATCCCCTGATCGTTACTGCCTACCAGACGGCAAAAGGCGCGCTCGTGACTCCTCATCGACGATCGCGCTCACGCTCGCGGAATGAAGAGCTCTTATATCTTGACCAGACAATCGAGGATTTGCGGGCGGAGCTCAGGCGTTATGAGTTACTGGAGCAAAAATGGCTCGAACGTTGGCAATGCATTGCCTATCATTGTTCGCGTCGCGGACTGAACATTGATGAGTTCGACCGTCCGATCGACACACAAGCAAGACGATAACGGGGCAACCACCTATCTCTCAATCGACGCAAATATGCGCGCACCAAAGAATCAGTTGCCCAGTGTTGCCCGACGTCTGCGAGCGGGTCAAATGCTCGTGGCCGGCGAAACCATTGACTCTGTTTCACGCCAGCTTGGCATCTCGGCTGCGAGCGCAAAGCGCTATAGGGCGATCATCGACGTCGGTGGACTAGACGCATTGGAAACCATGGGCGTTGGTGGCAGGAAATCCGCGCTCAACGCGGAGGCACTTGAATGGATTGCTGATTCGCTTCGTGGCTCGCCAGCCGCCTTCGGCTTCGACTCTGATCAATGGACCGATGGACGTCTCAAGTCAGTAATTCGGGATCGGTTCGGCACTGACTTCTCCCGGGTGTATGTCAGACAAATCATGATCGATTTGGGCTTTGCTGACCGACTGAAAATCCGACGAGGCAAAACGACGACTTCGCGCTCTCGAGTTCTCACGCCGGAAGCGCTCTCATGGATTGCCGCGGCGTTGCGACACTCTCCGAAGGTCGAAGGTCTTGACGGAGAGCGCTGGACTAACGAGCGACTGAGGGTCGCGATAGAAAACCGTTTAGGTGTTCGGTACTCGCGCATGCACGTCTGGAAGATAGCAACCGAGCTTGGTCTATCGCATTTAATCAGCAAGGCGAGGAAATGACGGCGCTAATTCCTGCCCACTCAGCATAGTTGCTGCGACAGACGACTTATTGGAATGATGGGGAGTCGTTTTAAAAGACAGTACAAAATCTCAACCATTCGCCCGGAACGGAGGGCGACGGACCAATTAAACTCAGCTTTATACCCCGCGCTAACGCGCATCGACGAAGAGGCTTCACGGAAGCCCAAGTTGACGATTCATGCAGGTCCCTACGGGCCATGCCGCGCGCGACAGACGCCCGCGGCCAATGTTTACGACAATACGAAATAGAACCGTTCCGTCAGGTCTATGCACGCGCAGCGTGGTCACTGATCTGATCCCGAACGTACTCACCGTCGCTCCCGTATAACCTCACCTTTCGTCGTCTAGCGCATCCATTTCGGATGCGCGGGGCGGCGCTCTCCCTTCTCCTGTTTGACTTCTTCCGCTTCATAGCGCATTCGCGCATGCCTTTTGAGTAACGCCCCTTGCTGAAAAAAGCCGTTCCGCGCCTTTGTGCGCCCGGACCTCTTTTTTGAGCACGGTTTCTCCGCCTGTCTCAGGCATCGACCTCAACCCACTTCCTAAACTGGAGTGACATATGAATGCTAAGGACTTAAAGCTGTCGCCAGCTCAGTGGCTTGCGTTACTCCAGAAGTATGGAGTGCCGCAAAGCGCGCTGACTGGCAAGGCTGCACCATGTCCAATCTGCGGCGGGAACGACCGCTTCACCTACGATAACAATCGCGGCCGCGGCGATTGGGTATGCCGCAAGTGCGACAAGGGCAACCCGAAAGCAGCCGACGGTCTTGAATTGATCTGCAAGGTCGCCGGCATCACGTTTTTTGAGCTGATGGTTGAGCTCGAGGGCGGCACGCTTGCGGAAGCTCGCACGCGTGCTGCGCGCATGCCTTCCGATGCGGCCATACCGAAGAGGAAAGCTGACGCGCAATGGATTGCGGCAAAGCTGAATTCTTCCTGGGCTCGGGCGCTGCCTTTGTCGGGGTCCGACCTGGCGTCTCGCTACCTTCAGGCGCGCGTGCCGGGCTTATCGGTACAGCCATCGGCTGCGTTGCGCTTAGGCATGCTGGATTACTGGCACGAGAAGAAGGTGATCGGACAGTGGCCGGGGATTCTTGCTCGGTTCACATTGCCAGATGGACGGCTCGGCACCTTGCATCGCACGTTCCTCGAGCGGTCGCGGCCGGAGAAGGCCGCGATCGTGTCCGCTGATGGCGAGATCCTCGACGCCAAGCTGAACGACCTGACCTTGAACAAGCTCAACGGCGGTGCCGTACGGCTCATGGACCCGGTCAATGGCGAGATAGGCGTGGCCGAAGGGCTGGAAACGGCCTACGCCGCTCACATGCAGTTCGGTGTACCGGTCTGGTATTGCCTGAACCGCATTTTGCTGGCGGACTTCGCGGTGCCAGAAGGTTTGGGTATTCGCGTGGTCCACGTCTTCGCCGACTTTGATGCCGTCGATCAGCGCACGAAGCAGTCTCCTGGCATGGCAGCCGCATTGCACCTAGCGAAACGTCTGCGCGCCGAAGGCTACACCGTGATCATTCACCGTCCGAAAAGAAGGGAAACCGACTTCGCCGACGAATGGTTTGCATCGCATGCGGTGGTAGCAGCACCGGCGTTAGCCGTTCGGCGTGGGATCAGCGGTCGATCTGCATTGCCTGCTTGATTACGCGGGGTTTTCCTCGCGCATATTTTTTAAACCACCCGGTGGGGATTCGTCCCCGCCGGGGCCGCATTCCGCCGGGCTTTTCCTTTAGGGGAGTTGGAAATGAGCTTCAGCGTCAAGGTGGGTCGGTTTGAAATCATTGCCACGTCGGGTAGGAAGAACGGATCTGTTCCGGTCTCGAAGTCGGAGGCAGAAGAGTTCGACGTACTCGAACGCAGGAAGGCCGGTCGTGTGGAGCGCGCGCGACGAGGCCTGACCTTTGAAACCGCTGTCACGTATTGCGTGCAGCGAATTGCAGGTGCAAAGGGAGAAATCCTGCTGCACTAAACGTGAAGAAAAAACCCGGCAATTTTGCCGGGTTTTTTTTCGCCCCTACCAAACGCGTCATCAGCGGCGCAGGAAAACGTTCCAGAACTTCATGAAGACCCAGAAGCCCCGCGCGAACAAGACGTACACCTTCCAG
Organism: Caballeronia sp. LjRoot34; assembly: GCF_964253815.1. Taxonomy (NCBI): domain Bacteria; kingdom Pseudomonadati; phylum Pseudomonadota; class Betaproteobacteria; order Burkholderiales; family Burkholderiaceae; genus Caballeronia; species Caballeronia sp. LjRoot34. The sequence goes on along the minus strand of NZ_CAXUSB020000010.1, from coordinate 12,957 downwards.
ACATTCCACGCCCACGACCACGCTGCGAAAAACACCAACGTCATCCACTTGCCGGCATCCGAGTATCCGAAGCCGAGAAAACTCACGGTCATGAGCAGGTAGAACACTGCGCCGAGAATCCCGCGGCGAACCACAAAGGGCAGCGCCATAAAGCGATTGAAAAGTGCAACGGCGATCTCTTGCATTACTTGCCCGCACGGTGGGTTGCAAATGCGCGGCCGAATAACACGGCAGCGTTCCAGGCCGAGACTGCTGCGCCAACCAGCAGCCAGAATCGCGCTGCGCGTGTCCAATCGAGTTGCATCAGCGAATCGAAGAATTCCATGTGAAGCTCCTTTAGGGAAGGCATCGAATCCCGATGCCGATAACCCATCTTGGCAGGTCCTGCGCGAAGTCAAGCATGCGGACCTGTAGCGCTAAAACCCTGCAAACTGGTCTGCAATCGCGTCGACCTGAAAGCGGCTCAGTGCGTCATTGGGGGGCGGCTCCACGTCGAGGGCCGTGGAATCACGCGTGGCCGCACGCTCGACGACCACACTCACTCTCGTTGGATTTTCAGCTTCCTGTTCGAACGGCGATCGCGTGATGGGTGGCCCCGCCTCTGGACCGGGTACGGTACTGCCGACGCCGCGCACGTGATCGTCAGCAAGCCGCTTGAAAACGCCAGCCCGCGCCCGCGGATTGGGAATCTCCATCAGCCTGCGGTATAGATCAGGAAACATCTCTTCATCGATTGTTACCTTGATGTCGAGCTTGCCCGTCACGCAATCGCCCCTGCCTGCTTACGCTCACGCGCCAAGGTAGCTTCTCCCACGATGAGGAAGCCTTTGACGTTCGCGAAGCAGGGTGTTTCGAGGACATCGAGTTGCACGCGGGGAAAGGCTGCTCGAATGGCCGGTTCGTAGAGCGCGGCGCCACCACCGGTCAGCACAATCGAGCGCAGGTCGGCCGTGCGCCCGACCTTGTTCTGCATGTCCTTGACCGTGGACAGGATCACCGCCTGCGACTGTTCGAGCAGTGGGCGCAGGTCGACGTCCTTGCCGTAGAACAGCAACGGTTTCTTTTCCCGCAAGCATTTGTCGATGCGCTCGATGTCGTCGGTCGGTTCATCTTCCTGTTTTGATATCAACGACGCGATGCGCTGGTAGATCTGCGAGGCGCCACCTGGCGCACCACCGCTGCGGCGATCGATCATCGTGAAGCCGCTGGCCACCACCCAGTCGGTCGTGAAGTATCCGACATCGATGACCAGGTGCGCATTCTCGCGGTCGAAGCGATCGCCGCCATACTCGGAGAAGGAAACCAGTGAGCCAAGCGGCTGCGGCACGACCTTCACGCTGCCGACACGGACGGGGCCGTGACCGAAATTCAGCGTGCCCGTGAACCGGTCGCGCAGATCCGCGGAATACTTGGTGATGCTGTGAACGGGAAGGCCGAGGACCATACGGTCAACCTCGGTCATGCCGGCGAAGTGCAGCGATCCGCCGAGCAGCGCAGCGTAGTTTGGCGTGAGGCAAAAGTCTTCCGACAACGTGCGGCCAGCGTTGCCATATGCGGAGGACAGTTCGACACCGGGGCCGACTTCGTAGGTGGTGCCGTCCACTTCGATCGGTGCGACTTTCCGGGAGGCGAATACGCCTTGTCCATATCCCGAGACTGCATCGCTGACCGCAAGCGGTGCGAGCGATGGGAACATCTGCGTGGCGATATCCGAGCCCATGCGAAACGCGCTTTTGGTGTTGCCGTATCCGACGTCTGCTGCGAAAACTGATGCTTTCAAAATACTCTCCGGGTTGAGCGAAGCTCAGAGACCGTCAGTGCATCTGACAGATATCTGATACTTAAGTGTTAGATAAATAGCAGCAACGATGCACCCGTTTTCGAACCTCATTTGTATCTGACAGTTATCTGCTACTTATCTGACAGATAGGAGGCACGGCTTCGATGCTTCGTTATTCGAAGCAGCAGTTATCTGATAGATATCTGTCAGATAACTGCCACAACGACGATTGCTACGAGGACCACTGTATCGAGCGTAGGGAGAAGTCAAGGCACCGAAAGCTCAGTACATTCAGCGATCTTTCGCGAGCCCCAAATAGGGCATGTCGCTATATCCTCGCTTTTACACACCGCGCCACAGGCGCATCGACCACGAAGTTGTATGAAAAGGGAAGGCGCATGCCTTGCGTTTTTCCCTCTTGTCCACGGCCGCACAGTGATGCGGCCTTTTTCTGAATCAAATCAAAAGCACCGTGAGCTACATTGAGGACAACGGACAGGCGATATCCATTGGGTTTGCGGGCAGTTCAGCCCCTATGAGCGCATTGAGACGCTGTGTTTGCGGACAGTCGGACAGTAATCGACACCACAAAGACGTCGCTCGAATGCGCATGGACTCACCCTTTAAGCATACGAAGCTGAGCGCGTTGCACGAAGCCCGATACACAGCGGCGAAGTGAACGTGCTTAAGGGTGGGGGAACGAGCGATCCACAAGGCATAGCTCGTCCCTGTACGGAAGACGAACGGTAGGCGCAGCCGTAAAAAGAAATGCGCAAAAAGCATTACCGAGTGACCGAACGGTGTAGCTGATCGCAATCGCGATAGCACGCAACGACGCAGATGGATGCGTCTAGGCCGACGCGGTAGCCGTAGCAGCCGCATAGCCGGGTTGAAGAGCGTGATGCTCGACCACTCGACCAACGACAGCAGCGCACGGCCGCATCAGCGACAGTGGTTTCCGCGATGGCGGGGCCGGTTCGCGGATCCGGAGGTGGCGGCAGGTCAGGAGGCGATCTGTACGCGTGAGCGTAATGGATCGGCAGCAGGCAGCAGGACAGTCGAACACGTTTCTTCCACGTGTTGGGTTGATCGAATGGAATCGCTAAAGGACAGGAAGGTACGGCCCGGCGGGGTACGCAAGCGCAGCGCGATCGAGCGACGGGGATAGGCTCCCGACCGGCTCTCGCGAAGCGCGCAAAACAGAAGGCGAGCTGTGGTCAGTGACCACGTATTTAATCTTGCGTGCAGGGATCGCTTGGCGCGCTGCTGCATGCACGAGATTTGGAGAGGGATGATCAGTGGCTGCGATTTTGAATGTATCAGCCTTACTTCGAGGCTATCAGTTGCCGTCGGATTTCAAGGGCGCACTTGAGCGGCTTCTCTTAGACCACGTCGATCAGGTTCACAGTCACACGCGGATCAGCAAAAAGTCCTTATCGATTAAGACGCAAGAGTTCCGGGCGCGCGCAATCTGCAAGGCCTTCGAAGAATTGCGTAAGAACGGGCATCCGCTGCAATACCCGCAGTCCCTGAAAACAAAACACGTGCAATTCCTTGTTGATCTCTGGGTCCGTCAAGGGCAGACGGGCGGAACGATAGAAAACAAGTTGACTTACCTGCGTGCGCTTGCCCAGTGGATGGGAAAGTTCAACATGATCGGCACACTTGGTGACTACGCCGATCGCGAAGAGCATGGGTTGGTCAGGTCCTACGTGGCGCTCGAAGATAAGTCGTGGGAGGGCAATGGCGTCGACGCGGTCGCGGTCATCGAACAGGTGGGTCGCACGGACGCCAGCGTTGCAGTCCAACTCAAGTTGCAGGCGGCGTTCGGCCTGAGGGTGGAAGAGAGTTTTATGCTGAGGCCGCAGGATGCGGTGCGCAGCGAGGATTTTTTGAACGTTACGCATGGAACGAAAGGCGGTCGCGCGCGCGTCGTTCCGCTTGAATTGAAGTATGCAGTCCTCGAAGAGGCCGCGCGTCTAATGAATCCCTATACCGGTACAACGATGCGGCACGGGTTGACGAAGAAGCAGTGGCGGAATCTTTATTACCGGGTGTTGAAAAACCACGGAATCACGGACAAGGGGCTTGGCGTAACGAGTCACGGGCTCCGACACCAATACCTCCAACAAATGTACGAGCGGATAACGAGCGTTCCGGCACCGGTGAAAGGTTCAGATGAACGGGCGGACCGCGACACTCATCGCGCTGCGATGCAGCGTGTCGTGGAGGCGGCGGGCCATAGCCGTGCGTCGAAAGCGAATGCGTATCTTTCGACCCATCGGGTTCAGGCAGCAAAGCAGACGCCGAAAGTGACGCTCGAGCAAGCTGATGCGGCGCTTGCGAAGGCGCTCGGTAACAAGAGTCACGCAGCGACAGCCTTGGGCATCTCGCGGCAGTCGCTTTATCGGCTATTGGCTCAAATGAATTGATCTGTTTCGGGATGGTCGGCGAACGGATCTGTAAGAGCAACTATCGGACGGTACAGGTGTTCTGGCGCCGGGCCGCGGGAGCAACGGCAGTTTGTTTCATCAAGCAGGGCAGTTCATTCACATTTACAACTCGATAAATTAAGAGGTCGTAGCAATGGAAGACCGTATCTACACGAACAAAGAATTAGCCGACATTATTGCGCTCGGCCTTGATCGCACATCGCTTTCAGCGTGGCCATTGGTGACGCCACCTGTGTGCGCGGCAGAGCTCGAGAACCTGCGTAGCGATGAGCAAGCCGATGCAAAAGAGATTGCGGATTTTGCAGGCACGCGTAGGGGAATCCGGACTACGTGGGGTTTCGTGACGGCGACCATGGATGACGACGATCTGAAGAGCCTTAAGATTCATATCGAAAGCGATCCCTGGTTTGCGGACTCGAATTCAAACTCGGGTATCTACCTCAGCGACATTGTTCAGGTTGATCTAGAGCGTGCCATCGAAGCTGACCTGGAAGCGTTGAGCGCTGCGGGTGCGGAATGGACGGATATCGGTTCTGTGTACGTGGCCGGCGAGCTATACATATTGGATGGCGCCTCTTTATCTCGGATTGCCGCGTCCCTTGCCAGCGTATTTCGGCGCATTGATATAGCGGCGCTTATTAGTCGGGCGAAAGACGGTGCCGCAAACGCCGGGAAGTGACGAAACGACCCTAAAACCGCTTTGACCTTTCCTATCATTGTGTCGATCGCTGCTGAGGCGCTGATGCAATCGGAGACGCAAGCGGACAACGCGAGAGACCGACGGTAAGCCCGCAAGAGGCTTCCTCGGCGTTGGTGGCGGCCGGCGGAAACAAGAGCCACGCGGCGGCAGCACTTGGCATCTCGCGCCAGGCGCTCTATCGCCTGTTGGCTACGAAAACTGAGGCTTGAGTGAGCGAGGGCAAGCGAACCAGGAAAAGTTCGCTTGCCGGTTCGACCGAGTGCAAGCCTCTTCCTTCAGGCAGAGGATAAGAGTGCGGACGGCAAGCCGTCCTTGACAACGTTAAAGCAGCGAGGTCCGCCCACAATGGGTGCTCCCGGAGAAAGCGAAACGAATATGCGCAAAATCGCGCCCCGCGGAGCGTTCAACATGTTGGACTGTAAAATTGACCCTCAAAAGAAACAAAAGGGTTTTATTTTCAATGGCTTAGGTCTTAATTGCTTGAATATCTAGGTGCACCAGATCTGCCAGATTTTCCTAGATATTGCGTCGCGTGAACCACGTGGCATCAAAACGTATCTCAAAAAGGGCTTTCGTCTACCGACCTGCCAGCCAGGCAAGGCGAGGATCGGTCATTGCGTGGTAGCTAACGATCATGCAGAGCAAGACAAACACTGCGAGCGGAAAGGCGACCTCTTCGCGACGGCAAAACAGACGACGAACGAATGCGATCGGGGACATGGGTAGCTCCTGGGTTGAGGCCATGCCGAATTGATGGCCTAAGCTCAGTTTGCCAATCGCAACGAGAAGTCAAGCAACCCAAGACGGCTACCAAGCGTTTCGCGACGGAAGATCGTCAACCGCAGCCGCAATGCGCGTTTCAAATGGGCAATGCTCAATACCCGGGCGCGCTGCGATGCGCGGAAACTGCACAGACTCCACGCCGTCGATGTAGATGAACTTCACATGCTGCACGAGTCGGCGATAACGCGATGCGTCATGCAAGATGGGATCGATGGGCCAGAAGTCGCTGATGTTGATCGTGCTGTCGCTGATCTTCTGCGCGAGCATGGAAAACAAAGGTCCACGAGTCTCCCAATCTTCCGTGTTGCGCGCGAGCAGGTCCATCACAAACGGCGAATCGAGAACCGATAGCTCTTTCCGAACCATGTCGAGAAGATCGCCTTCGATTGCTGGCGGCCTATTGACTCGCCTGTTCCAGATCTTGCCGGCCTTGGTCATTGCAGCGTCCTCGTCGTCGCCGACCGGAACCCAGGGCGTTTGCATGCCGCAATCGGGATCGGGACAGTAGATGCAGACGAGACGTTCTGTTTGAGGGGCACTGGGCGGGCGATGCTCAGTGTCTCCGAGCACGGGCGGGCCTTCGAAATTGCGCCCATACCTGGAGTAGTCGAACCCTTTTTCGCCGATTGTCGCTTTGACTCTTTGCGAATACCCGATCCTGAATGGGCCGTTGCAGTGGGGACAAGGAAAGAGTTCGTCGGTCATGGATGCGCGCAAAATTGGAGAGTGTTCGCGCGAATTATGCCGGATGATAAGAAGGGGCCAAAACAAAACAGTTCTGTTGCGCAAACGTTTCGTCGGGCAATGGGATCGAATTTGCGATCAGGCTCGACGGTCCGCCAGAAGGTTGTAGTCCTCATGGCTCACAATCCGCAACGGCGCGAGCGTCGGTGCGTCGAACAGAATGCGGTAGGAAAGTCCCACGGGGACAGAGAGAACGGCGCCGGCGGAGGCCTTCAGCGGCTTGCCTCGCAGCGCATAGGGATGGGTACCGCTGCGGACCTTTTCGAGAAGAGCTCGCGCCTCTCGTTGGACCGCTTTAAGGTGATTGACGGGGGAGAGGTCAATGCCGTCGGAAGCTGCGGCCAGTTGCTTGGCTTCGCGTCTAGCCTGTCGTTCCTGTTGCTCGTTCGCTTTGACTGCCTGCGCCGCTGCGCACGCATGGCAAAACTGACCTTTCCCGGTGTGGCCGCACTGAAACTTCCGCTTCATATTCCCTCCCCTCGCTAAGACTCGTGTTGGTCTTTTGATTGGATCACGGGCAGGCTGTGAGTCAAGTCATCTATCGCGACGCTTTGAGGTAGCTTTTCCGATTGCGCGCGGGTGGCATCGAGCTGCCCCGCCAGTTGCAAGATACGCTCGTTGGCTTGGGTGAGCCGTACTTGCAGGGAGTCGATGCTAGACAAGGCGAGGGCGTACTGGTCGCCGAGCATGGTGAGCGCCCAGAATGGCGACAGCGCCGCGCCACAATCGGAGCAGGTGACGATTCCACCGCGGGAATCGAGCTTTATGTGCCGATGCGTGCACTCGGAAGGGCGGTACGTCCGATCGTCCTTCGTGATGCGGATCCGACGAAATGGAAAGATATTGTTCATCGGTGCGCGCCCTGACTACGGCGAAGTTCGAGCCTGTGCATCGCATATCTTGAGGGCCGAGAGCGTCGTCGAATACTCATGCCGCTTGTCCGCCCGTCGGAAACCCGTCGTGTTGAAGGCCGGCCAGCAGCCGTCCACCGGCCTTCTTCCCGACGCGACGCATCAATACATCTCCGCGGCGAAAATGTCCGTCGGGTTGCCCGTTCGCTTTAACGATGCGCACCATATCGCGCCGTATGTCTGCGCCAAGATCGCCGCCGGAGACCACGTTGGTGACTTGCCATTCGCCCCACTGCTTGAACAGAAATGGCACGCCCGCGGCTGCGCATTGGTCTCGTAGAACATGTGCCCACGAAGGATGCATAGGGCGCGCACCGCGGCCGCTTTCTCCGCCAACGATGACCCAATCGAGAAGGTCGACGGACCTGGTCCGATATTCGTCTGGAAGCGACGAGAACGGATACCTTCCGCCCGACTTGGGTACGAGCCACTCCTTCGACAGATCGACCAGGCCAAGTAACGGCTCCATCGACAGAAAGCGCACCGGCGCTGGTAATTGCAGCAGCTTCGGAATGTCGCGATCGGCCTCTTCCTGATTCACCACTGTTGCGCCGATCCAGGCATTCGATGGCCAGCCACCCGGTTCGAGCCATGCGGCCGGCACCATGCCGCGCACGTTCCCAATACGCTTGGTCAAGAGCAGATGATCGAGATTTGGAGTCCGCTGAACGAACTGCCAGTGCCGCTCGCGCACGCCGGCCGGCGCAAACTTGTCGAACAAATCGGACATGCTGTTCGTGAAGACGCGGCGTCGCACGCCATCGGCAGCCGCCTTGCGATCCCATCGAATTAGATCGTTCCAGTGAGTTTCACCGAACTCGCGCTTCGGTGCGTCGTCGCCCCAACCATAGCCAAAGCGCTTAGCGAGCGCTTGCGCGTAGCAACCATCGCAGCCGGGGCTGATTTTGCTGCAACCCCAGTGGGTATTAAAGGTGTGATCGGTCCATTCGATACTGCTGTTCTCGCTCATGATTGGACCTTCGTCCCGCTACCAACGCTGCGGCCGGTCCCTTCTTCGTGGCCCGGTCGCATGTCGGTTTTTCCGAACAGCGCGCGATGCCAATTCGCACACGCCGCAGCGGTGGTGGTGATGTGGTGCTCGCTTTTCGCGAGGTCTCCGTCCGCGTGCTGGTGCAGTGCCTTTCCGGCGAGATAGCCCACGAGCCAAAACCAATCGGCTGGCGATTTACCTGCGTCACCTTTCTCGCTCCAGCGCTGACGCTGATGCTCGGCCTCAATACTCACGGCCCGGATAAAGTCGTCAGCTTGAGGCGTGTTGATGATCGCCTTCAGTCGGGCGATTTCGGCGAGGGCATCGCTTAATTCGTTTGGGCATTGTGCCGCCGCCGACCATCCGACGACACGGTGAGTGCTGACGCTCAACTCGTTGGGTGGCGCTTCGGTCTTGGCAATTACGATCGCATCCAATAGCTGTGGATGGTTCCGATCGAAGCCATCTTTGAACGCGTCCGGGGCGATAAGCTCAAGTGCATGTAGCAGTTCGGAACCGGCTAGGTGCAGTTGTAGGGGAAAAGCTTTTCGCTGCGTATCCACTGTGCTCACTCCTTTTTGATCTTACGGTTGCTCGGGAAGAGTGATTTCTTCGCGGCGAACGCTATCTACATCCCAGGTTGCTAGCGCGAGGGCTGTCGGCAGGTTGCGCCGATAAAAGGCCTCGACGATATCGAGGTACTCGCAGAACGATTCGTCCCGCGTGAAGGTGTCGCCGAGCGGCAGCTTCAGTACTCGCGAGTCGGCCGGGCTACCCGCCGCTGCGATGATGGCTGTCAGTGACTGCTGTTCGGGAAGCCACCAGCGGCTCCAGCGCAGAGCAAACTGAAACCAGCGTTGAGCGTTGGCAAGCTCCTTCCACGAAACCTGAACGTCGAGGATCGAGCCGAGAGAGCTGAAAAAGACCATGCGGATACGGCTGGCATTAGCAGCTGCGACCACGATCTCTTTGGGGCGTTCATCAGCGGTCGCGTTGGTGGTGGCGCAGGTGAGAGCTGGATAGCGCATCTGCCAATCGGCCGGACGAGCGATGGCACGCCTAAGCAGAAATGATCGATCATCCATGGTGGTTGGTTCCTCGGAAAGGCGCGCCCGGCTGAGCGCACCGTTCCAAGCTAGCAGCGAAATGGCGAAGTCAAGTCGCTCGAGGCAGGGACACCGTGTCGATATCGGCGGGCGGCGTCCATTCAACGACGCGTGTTTGCTTGCGGGTGTAGATCGCCTGCTTCTCTGCCTTGCGCGCGAGGTACTGAGCGTTCGATTCCATTCCGTAGACCTCGATAAAGGCTGGCGGGGATGTATCGCTCAGAATAAAGTCGGGGAGCACCTCGTCCGCTTCGGCAAAGCGCATGGGTTTTTCGAAACGGCGACGCTCAACTACCAGTCGATTCGCCATTTCAACTTCGTAGCTCGAATCGCATGGAATGAAAGCGCGGCTGCACAGTTGCGCGGCCAGGTCGACGATCCAGAGGTTGCCGTCTTTTGTCCGCTCGATGACTAGGACGGCAACGACTCGCGCATCAGATTTGCCGATCTGCGGCCACGCGTGGCGATACGACTTGGCGGCCGCATCGATGATCTCCGGTGCGGCATAGAAGGTTTCGTAGGTCTGGCGGATCTTTACAGCGAAACCGTACTTGGATTTTTCTACCGACTTCAATTCAGCGATGACGATGCCGCGCTCGGTGGCGGCGTCAGTGCGCGTAACGCGGGCAAGAAACGCGTCGAATTCCGCCTTGATCGTCGCGGCGGCGTCTTTCTCGTAAAGGCGCATCACATGAAGCACCTCCTGCGTCGGCTTGCCGTTAATCTTGCCGTCACCGAGTTGAGCCAAGACTTGAGCGTTACAGGTGCCCCAGTTGCGGTGCGTTCCGCCTGTCCAGTGGTTTAGCCGAGCATCGAGCCACAGGCGCTGCAGGAACGCGAGCAGCGGTGCCGCTTTTCGCGAGTGTGATCCGGTGCCGGCGGTCCCTGGACGTCGAGTGACGGCCCCCGCAGTCCGGATACTGAAGGACACATCCAGTTTGACGTCGAGCCCGTCGGACGTGATGCGGATGGCGTCGTCGGGATCTGGGCCGCCTTGGCTCTGCGAGGGCTTATCGGAAAAGAAAGGGCAGGTATCGCGATTGTGCAGAGGCCCTTCGTCTGGCCAGCGCGCAAGATGGAAGACGGTGCCGTGACGACGAACTACCAATCGAAGAGGGCGACCCGGGACGGGTCGCATGCATCCACAAACAGCATAGCCGGGAACGACCTTCGCTCGTCCGAGTCGCGTTGCGTAGCGAGCGGGATTGTCCTGAACGTCTTCGAGCGCTATGTTGTTTCCATCGAACGAAATAATGGGCATCTTCGCCGCCAAATGGGAGTTGTGCCTCGCGCGATCAGCACGCTGGCATTTCGTGAATGTCCGCGCGCGTTCCGAGCAGATTGGAAATCTGGCGCACGATGATGCAAAACTGCTCGCCGTGCGCGTGGCTCGGAAAGGCGACTGTCGTGCGGGACAGCATTCCGGGTGCGGCGTAGGCGCGTGATTTGACCGCGCCCACGCCGACCACGGCATCCAGCCAGCTATCGGGCAATCCTTTTGCTGGCTTTGCGCCGGCTCGCACGCCCGCCGGGCGCTGCGTGCAGTCGTGAAAAGAAATCTGCAAGTGCATCTTCTCGGCCTAGCTTAAGGTCGCCGATGATGCTTCCGAGGGCGTTGCTTCGCGTTCAACCTCGACGCGGCCGTCAGCCGATGTATTGATTAAGTGACGGATTCGCCGATGTGTATCGCGCACGAAGTGGTCTACGTGCCCGAGGCTGATTCCGAAGAACGGCAGGACGACGGTCACGATGATCAGTGTGAGCATAGAAATGCTCGTCCAAAGCTGAGCGAAAGCCTCGATCGTCTTTGCATTGGTGTTCGTCATCTGTGCCGCCAGGTGCGCCACGCTATCTGGATCCAGATAGGCACTGAGCGCCAGTAACCACACGAAGACCAAGGGCACGATGAGGCCTACGCGACCGATGGTAAGCAGAGCGACGCGCAAATAGTTGCTTGCCTGGGAAAAGTAGTTGCCAGGGCTCAGCCACGCATCCAGCTTGGCCCGGGCGTAGTCACTGTCCTTGATCGTGCCTGCGCGGACATCGTTCACGTAGATGATCCACGTGGTGGTGTCAGCCGCTTCAACGCGCTTGCGCAGCCTCCGTATGCCCATTCGCCTTGACAGTTCGAGCAGCGACGACACCAATACGATAGTTACCGCGACTATCCAGACAAAGCGTTCGGGATTGCCGTGCAAGAGCGCGGCAGCGATCGCGACAGGTCCCGAAAGAAGCGCGACGGTGCCCCAGTTTTCCGAGGGCAATAGCAAATTTTTCATGATTGAAATTCCATTTTAATTACGCGTTTTTGACAGGGCGTTCGTGCTGACGGCTGCCGGTGGGATGGATGTTGGTGGACGGCGCAGCAAAGCTAGTGCGCCTACGGAAGCCGTGAGGAAGTTCAAGCAGCAGAGAACCAGGAGCGCTATATGCACGGTGACAGAATTGAACGCCTCGGCTGTCTCCCGGCCCATCTGCGCGCGCCGCACACGGTCGGCATCAACGCCTGTTTGTAGGGCCGACATTGACGAAAAGCCTTGCGTTGCAAGAACCCGGGTAGATATGTCGGACGGCAGCTCCATCGCGATCTGGTAGACGGTGCCGCGCCGGACAGAAGAGACGGTCTCTGCAAGCGTTGCCAACTGGGTGGATTCCCGGCGCATCAGATTGACTTGAACGAAAAAGGAACCGAGCGCGCCGAGGCTTGCGAGCGCTAGAAGAACGAAGGCGAGAACGCGAGTTGATTTCATGGGAAGGGTTGTGAGGGCCATGTATCAGGTACCGGTTCGAATGCGACTGACCAACATGACGGCGCCGCAGGCAGACCCGAAGAAAGTAAATGTGGCGAGCGCGAGTAACACCAACGTAGTGCGTTGTGTTCGTTGGATCTCTACCGATCGAGTTTCCTCAGCGTCGGCGAGTTCTGCGCGTTGTGCCTGGAGGTTTTGCTCGAGCGCGCTCACCGAAGCGAAGCCGTACGTTTGCAACACAGTGGAGCGCACGTCGGTCGGCAGCGAACCCGCGATTTCAAGCAGAGCGTTGGTCTGTGCAACGACGGCGCTTCCAATGATGACTGGCGGGACGGATTGCTGTTTGCCCATCTGACCGGGGAGAATCACGATCGACGCTATGGAGGCAAAGCTGGCCAGCACGAGGATTGCGACGGCGAGGATCTGCTGGGTTTTCATCGGCGCGCGTTCGGTTCGTTGAAGAGGGTCGCGCTTGCGCGCGAGTGCTTCACGAATTCTCAGGTTGAACCGGAGGCGATAGGGCCACGAAACATACGCGAAATCATCGCTCTTTCCAGACTCAGGTTCTTGCGCGTGGCAAAGGCCGTTCGCGAAGACTACCGGTAACCCAAGGCTCGAAAGCTATATGGTTTTCGCGAGCTTTCTGGGTTATGGCCTTCAACATGTTGAACGCACGAGGTCTGAAAACCTCGTTGATGCAACATCGGCGATCGCGACTCAAGCCCCGACCACGCGGGCC
>NZ_CAXUSB020000009.1:0-59463 GCF_964253815.1 Caballeronia sp. LjRoot34 | reverse complement strand
GATGTGGTTGCTGATGGCTTTGACTGTGTGGTGCGTGCGGGAAGCGTGGTAGACGAGTCACTGGCTTGCCGGCCATTGGGACGGCTGCCTTTAATGAATGTTGCCAGTCGTCGATACGTCGAGATGCGCGGTAAGCCGGAGAGTGTGTCGGACCTGTCCGGACACTGGCTGGTAAATTACCAGCCTAATCCGTCCGATCCGCCGGCCGGGTTCGAGTATTGGGATGGCCGTGCCACGGTCTCCGTGCCGATGCGCCACTGTGTCACCGTCAACAACAGTGTCGCCTACAGCGCAGCCTGCCGGGCAGGTTTCGGGATTGCTCAGATACCGCGGGTGTCGACATTTGCGGACCTTGAATCCGGACTGTTGGTAGAAGTCATGACCCGCTACCCACCCGAGCCCTTGCCTATCAATTTGCTGTACCCCCATCGCCGCAACGTTCCGCCACGAGTGCGTTTGTTTGGAGACTGGCTGATTGCAATCGTGCAAGACTCGATGGCGGAGGGGATGCGCATGGAACGGGCTCCGCCAGGCGTCCTTCCAAACGGTTTGGCTATTGACACGGCAGCATCGGGATAGCACAAAGTGAGATCCTCAATCGTTTGACCCGCATGTCATGGGGGACAGGACAACTCAACTGTGTGACCTCCTCCGCGCGGGAGCTTACCGTGATTCGAGCCGACGCAAGCCCGAGCCGATTTACTCACATCAACGCGGCAAGGTCCGCGGCGAGAACTAATGCTATCCCCACAATGGACACCGTGTAGACCAGTGAACGGGTATGCGGGATGCTGGCGATGTACGTGGGAATATAAACCACTCTGGCCCAAAAATAGAGTTCCACGCCCCAGCGAGTCAGCTTTCCATCTGCTCCTATGAGGTGAGCTACGATGACCAGAATCGCGAATAGTGGCATGGTTTCCTGCAAGTTCTTAGCCGCGCGTTCGATTCGTCCCGGTATGCCTGTGTAGGTTGGAGGTGGCGTGTCGCGAGGACCCATTCCCCAAGCCAAGGTATCCTGCGTGCGCTTTGCGATAGTCGCAGCAGCTATCTGGAAGATCGCAAGCACGACGGTCCAGGTCAGCAAGCGGATTTCGATGGGCATTGAAATAACTCCTGTGAATATGTTGGGAAGCGCAGCCGTAAGAGTCAGTCTTGAGCGATCGCTGCTGGGTCAATTCGAATGTTCCAATTAGGTCAGATCTTCTTCCAACTCCTTGATGGCGCGAGACAACGGCGATTGATCGATATGAAGTATCTCCGCCGCTCGGGCGAAATGGACTTCTTCGGCAACGGCGACGCGGCAGCGCAGATGGCGATGTTCCATTGAAGCGATCTCCACTGGCGACAATTAAAGAACCGACTGACGATTCTTCCTTCGACTCATTGGTGAACTTGTGCATCAGTCTGGCGTGTGGCGAACCCACAACTGACAGACTCATTCCGGTGTCAGGAACCCACGTTCACAATTTTCCCGATCCAATTTGGTTCATCTGTAGCTGCTCGAAGCAGGCAGTCGGCACAGTCATCAAAGGAAAGCGGGATAAGTGGCGCGACCCGTGCTGACTGACCTGCCGTATAGCGTCCCTTCGCCGGCTTATCTGCCAATACGACCGGGCGAACGATGACCCACTCCATGTCTGTTTTCTGCGTCATCCGCTCGGCGACCGCCTTGTCAATGATTGCAGCATTGAATATCCGGCTCGATAAGCGGACGACAAGGCGGTTGGGCCATGAGAGCTCGCGCCCATCGCTCAAGCCGATACCACTTTGCATTACGAATCGTCGGACATTCGCATGTTTGCATTCGGTGAGAATGTTGGCGACACCGACTGACATGAGCGTTCCTGGCGAGAGGTTCTTTTCTGGTCCGATGCAGCTGATGACGGCCTCCACGCCGTCAAAAGCACCTGTCAGGCCCCCTGCGGAAAGGACATCTCCTCGGGCGAGGGACAGCCGGTCGGCAGTCGACAGTCGCTCCGGAGAGCGAGCAACGGCCGTTACGAAGTGTCCTTGTGCAAGTGCATGCTTTACCACTCTGCGTCCAGTAGCTCCCGTAGCTCCCACAACCGCTATCTTCATTTCATCACCTCGTTTGCGCCCGTCACGATGATTCGGATCGCGAGCGCCATCCGTCGCTTGTAGTCAGACAGGTCTTCGGTCGCCGACTTGACGCCAGCCGAAGTGTCGAGAAGATGCATCGCCAGTTCCTGCGCGCCGATTCCATGCCGCTTCCATCGAGCGGCCGTGCCGGCCTGCGTCAGGGTATCGGCAATGACTGAGAGCACATCTGCCTCGAAGCGGGAAACGATGCTTTCCTCCTGTGATCGCGCGATCACCAGCAACTCCGCAATGTTGATCTGGGACGAAAGGGCGAGCGAATCTCCGCAAAGAACCTCGAATACGCCCAACAGTGTTTGCTCCACAGTGCCGTTTTGATTGGAGACAAGACGTCTGATCGAAACCAACATCTGCTCTGTCACATATTCCAAGGCCGCACGAAATAACCGCTCCTTGTCGCGGAACTGGAGATAGAGCGTCTGCCGAGATACTTGCGCAGCGGCCGCGACATCCTCCATCGAGGTCTTCCGGTATCCGAACTGGAAGAAAACCTTCACGGCCGCCGCCAAAATCGCTGCCTGTCGTGGCGGCCACGCTGCCTCGCTCGTCTCATGCATTGGCTGCACCTCTTTCAAGCCCGGTTGGCAAGGGGATAGACACTCCCGACAACGCTTCGCTGACACTCCAGAGACGCTCGGCAGTGGCAGGATTCAGAGCCCGCGCGGGAATTCGCAGCTCCGCTGGAGATCCACGCAGTTCCATGCAGCCAGACGGCCCCCAATAAGAACCGTTGTGCGCGCTCGAATCTGTGGCGGCTCTCAGGGAGGGTTGAGCACCTTGTAATGCACTCCCAGCGAGCAGCGGATTGCGTGACAGGCCGCGGAGCCAACCAAGATTGCGCTGCAAGTCGGTCCTGGCCCCGCCAGGATGCGCTGCAAATGCCGAAACGGTGGACTCCGCCGCTGCCAAGCGCCGGGCAAGCTCAAGCGCAAAAACGAGGTTGGCCAGCTTGCTCTGCCCGTATGCGGGCCACTTCGCATAGCGTCGGCGCTGCCATTGCAGATCATCGAAGTCGATATGGCCGAAATGCGCGGCAAGGCTCGAGACCACGACGACGCGGGCCGAACCGGAAGCAATCAGTGTCGGGATGAGTCGGCCGATGAGGGCGAAGTGACCGAGGTGATTCGTTCCGAACTGCAATTCGAAGCCCTGCTTCGTCTGGCCATAAGGCGGCACCATAACGCCTGCGTTGCAGATGAGAATGTCGAGCCGGGTGAACGTCCGTGCGTAGGTGGCAGCGCCTATGGTCACGGCGTCGAGATCGGCAAGGTCAAGCGACAAAGAGTGGAGTTTGGCATCCGGAATTTCGGCTCGGATACGCGCGACAGCCGTGGCGGCCTTATCCAGATCGCGGCACGCCAAAACCGTCTCGGCCCTATGTCGAGCAAGAACACGCGCGGTTTCAAAGCCGATGCCAGAGTTGGCGCCCGTCACCAGCGCGACTCGTCCAGCGAGATCAGGGATGCGGTCTAAAGCCCAGACCATAGGAAGCTCCTTCTGAGAATTACGCGCATTGACGGTCTGCAGAACGTGGGCAAGCGACAAGCCCGCGCCTATTGCAGTTCGTAATATTCGAGGATTCCGGTTCCGTTCTCGATTGGCCTTCCAGCCACCGACAGCGAAACAGGGCTTTGAAAGCGCGTGTAACGAGGTTTTATCCCGAATACGCTGGCGACCAGCTTCGCCGACCAAGGCTGTTCGGCCAAAAGATCGACCGACAGTAGCATCGGCCCTGATATCGAGAAGTTTGATGTCGTGCCATTCGCGGCGTAGCTTATCGACGCCGGAATCGGCCGTTCATGCTTAGCGTCAGGATGCTTGACGAGCGGCCCCTCTAACACGGCGACCTGATCGCCGACCGCGTTGACCTCGATCCCGTCTTCGGTTCCAACGTAGTACAGCCCGATATTCGTGCCCCCGACACTTTTCTTGCCGTGGATCTCATACGTTACGATCCGATGCTGACCGACCGACGCTCGTCCCCACCACCACTTGTCGAGCAGATCGGACGGCGGAACATTTCCCCAATTATGATCGTGGTAGCCCTCGCCGCTCGCGGCCGTCGCCTTCCCGCCGATCGTGAGTGTGCCGGTCACCGTGCCGCTCGGCACGGCGTTCAGCCATGCAAAGTAAGCTGGGCCCGAGTTGAGTTGACCTGTCGCAGCGCGGAACGACGGAAAACGGCGTTTCAGGACAAGATCGACGCCAAGATGCTGTGGGTTATCGGCTGATACTTTGATTGAGTAAGTGTCGAGATCGCCTTCGAACCTGTTCTCGCCAATTTGAACGAAGGTGTGATCTTTTGCAAAGACCCCCGGCTCATCAAACTTTGTGTTCAATGTCCGGTGCTTACCATCGGGGGTCGTCAGCTCCAGGCTTACCCCTCGCTTGTGATCCTCTGCGAAGTTATCAGAGAAAACTACAACCACGGCCGTCCCATCTTCCATCAGAGCATCGAAGTACCACCATTCGAAGCTCTTCTCGTCCGGAGCGGTTCGGCGACCATCTTCCCACCGCTGTACCTTGCCGGGAGTAAGCCCGAGGCTGCGGTAATCCGAAGCGGAGGTACGCAGGTGCAAGGGCTCACGCGAAGCCCCACTACAAGACGCTACGAATAGGGCGACTAGTGCCACTGCCGCGCTGTATATGGTGCGTCCGGTCATAACTTGCTTTCGCCTCAGAAGTGCTTATACGAACTTTACATCTTTGGCATATATTGTCAAGCTCGTACACCACCGGTGCAATTGCAGGTAGTAGACGGTCCTCATTCGATCCCTGGTTCACGGCGGCTCCCGAACTCCCAAGACGCGTTAAATGGAAATCCGCTCCACTTTGTCGAGCGAGGAACGGCTCGCCATGGTCAGCGCGTGTTCGAGCGTGCCTGCGTTCTTCAAGTAAGCAGTAGTGCTGGTCGCACGAATAATGCGATTGCCGATTCCGGGTCTTCGCTACAAAGTGGATTCTGGACAAGGCAGGCCAAGGACTCCAGCGCGCGTTTTGCATCCTTATGATCGCGGTCGCTCTGAAATGGTTGTTCTTGAATGAATCGGGCCAGGACGGGGAAATACGCACCCCGCGGCCATACTTCGATTCAGAGAAGCCGCGGAGCAATTTAAGGCTGGATCGAGAAGCGTGTGATTGGAGAACGCGACATATCTGTTGAAGGTGGTCCTTGATCCAGAGACGGCAATACACGAGGCGCGCCGTCTCATGCTTGGCCAGTTCTACGACGTCATCTCAGCGGCGCGCAGCGTCAGTTACCCGGCTGCTCTTCCGACTCTGGCACAGGAATGTCCGTTACTTCGAAATTGGTACCAATCACTTTGATGTCGGTTCTTGACACAAGTCTACAACGGCCGCCTTGACGGGCTTACGCATTGGCTTCGATAGGAGGTGAAATAGGGTTCCACAAAGCAGGAGGGAGTGTGTCAGTCATGACATCTCGCGGCCGAAATCACAAAGCACGCGCAATCATGGAGCCAAGCAAGGTAAGCGCTATATGCTGCCGAGCATGAGCGCTCACCTTGCTCGCCTCCGTCACGACTTGCGTGCCGCACTAATGGCTGAATCGGGAACGGGCGCGCGCAAGTACAGGGCGAGCATGATCTTCAGTTCGCGCCGCAACTCGTATCCGAATAATTCCACAGTGTAAGTGATGGACCGGTGGATCAGTGCCTCAACGGTCGATTCGAGCACAAATGCCGCCAGATGGATGTTGGGACGAGTGACAGGTTCGCCGCAGACGTTCAATGCCTGCTCGATGAGATCCGTTAATGCAAGTGATACCCGCTTCAGGTGGCGCAGCCGGCTGACCCTGCCCATCTGCTCGAGCAGAACGCGTTGTAGAGCTACATTTTCTGCATATGCATTTGCCGATGTGTCCACCAACACATCAACGAGGGCATCGATTCCCTTGCCCTCAACTACCTGGAATGCCTTGCCGTACAAGTCCATCAGATGCTCACAATGGCACTTGATCAGCTTCGCGACCAACGCTTCTTTGCTAGTGAAATACTCATAGAGCGTGCCGATACTGACACCGGCCGCATCGGCAATGCGTGTGGTGCTGGTCACTTCGAACCCATCTCGCGCAAACAACGTCTTAGCGGCTTCGAGTATAGCGTCGACAGTCATGACAGAGCGACTCTGCCGAGGCCGACGCCTGATCGCTATTTGTGAAGTTACGCGCCCATTTTTGCCGAACGTCACGACTGTCTCCTATTGTTTAATCATGTTTTACCCGTGACCGCATATCGTCGCTGTTGACAGCAGTCCGTCCTGGATATCGATTCTAGTCTCACCAAATGCGGATATGTGTGGATTGCGCGGGATGACTCGCCGATACCCGAGCAGTTCCGAAGCACCCCTGGAAAACCAGCCGAGAGGCAATCCGCATAAGGCTCCAGGAAATTCAGCGAATCCGAATGGCGTGGCAGTGGGCCGACCCAATATGATGTTCCGTAGAAACTTCCATATAAACGAGGGGACATGACTGGAACCATGATGAAAGTGCCGCTACGTGTGATCGATCTGTTACGTCACGCGAACCGCAATCACCCGCGGGTGGAAGTTGTCAGCCGTCGGGTTGAGGGCGATATCCAGCGCTACACCTATGCCGACGCGTATCGGCGCGTGTGCCAGCTTGCACGGGCGCTGGATCGTCTAGGCGTCGGCAAGGATGCCAGGGTTGGAACCATCGCCTGGAATGGCTATCGGCATCTGGAGCTCTATTACGCATGTGCTGGACTCGGCGCAGTCTGCCACACGCTGAATCCCCGCTTGCTTACCGAACAGCTAACGTGGATCGCCCGACATGCAGCGGACGAGATCTTGTTTTTTGACGCGACGTTTTTGCCGCTGGTGGAAGAGTTGCGTCCGCAACTGCCAGGCGTGCGGCATTGGGTGCTGATGGGAGATCAAGAAAGCACTATGGGACGTGACGCGGCCGCAAAGATCACTGGATTGCTTTTCCACGAGAACCTAATAGCTGGCGAGCTGGCCGATGACCTGGAATGGCCAAACTTTGAAGAAAGCCAGATTTGCGGCCAATGCTATACATCAGGCACGACCGGCGACCCGAAAGGCGTGTGCTATTCGAATCGCTCGACCGTACTGCATGCGTACGCGGCCGCCCTGCCCGATTCGCTCGGCTTGTCTGCACGGGACACCGTCATGCCGGTCGTCCCGATGTTCCACGTCAACGCATGGGGGTTACCCTATGCGGCACCAATGGTCGGCGCGAAGCTCGTGTTGCCGGGGCCTGCGCTCGACGCGCAGAGTCTGTACGACCTTTGCGAGGCAGAGCGCGTCACGATCGCTGCGGGTGTCCCGACCATCTGGCTCGGCGTCCTCGATCATCTGCGCTCCAGCGGCGCTGCGTTTGGATCATTGGAGCGGATCGTCATTGGGGGCTCCGCTGCCAGCGAGGCGACGATTCGCGAATTCGAGAGCGTCCACCGGGTCCGTGTCATTCACGCTTGGGGAATGACCGAAGCCAGCCCCGTCGGCGCGATCAATCAGTTCAAGCCGGTACACGACGCGCTTGATGCAGACGCTCGACATCGACTGCAGACGAAGCAGGGACGCGAGCCGTTCGGTATCGAGATGCGCATCGAGACAGAGAGCGGCGAGCCGGCACCTCGAGATGGCTTGACGCCGGGGCGGCTGTTGGTAAGAGGGCCGTGGGTGGTCGGCACTTATGCGGGCGGTCTGGACGGCGAACGTGATGACGGCTGGTTCGATACCGGCGACGTGGCAACGATCGATTCGGAAGGGTACATGGCGATCGTTGATCGAACTAAGGACGTCATCAAATCCGGAGGTGAATGGATCAGCTCGATCGAGCTCGAGAATACCGCGATGGGACACCCCGCGATTCAGGAGGTCGCCGTGATTGGACGGCCTCATCAAAAATGGATCGAGCGTCCTCTGATGATCTGTGTGCTTCGACCCGGACAGCAGGTGTCGGCGACCGAATTGTCGTCTTGGCTAGGCGAACGCGTCGCTCGATGGTGGTTGCCCGACGCGATCGAGTTCGTCGACAACTTGCCGCACGGTGCCACTGGCAAGCTGCTCAAGTCGCGTCTGCGCGAGCAATTTGCTCACATCCGGTTCGATCAAGTTTCTTCTTGCATGGAGAGTCATTCATGAGCTCGGTATTCAGAGCGAATTTGCTGGACGGTCAACATGCCGTCATCACGGGAGCGGGTAGTGGCATCAACAAGCGGATTGCGGAGCGTTTCGCTGTGCAGGGCGCGAGCATCTCGATCGTCGGCCGTAACGTGGAGAAATGCGAAGCGGCCGCAGCGGCGATCCGTGAGCTTGGCGGCAAGGCCGGGGGCTTCGCGGCCGATGTGCGTCATGTGGACGAACTAGCCGTCGCCTTTCATGACGCGCAGGCACGGTTCGGACCCGTCGATATCTGCATTGCCGGCGCTGCGGGAAACTTTGTTGCCGAGGCGGCGACGATGTCCAGCAACGGTTTTCGTACGGTGATCGATATTGATCTAATCGGAACCTTCAATACGTTTCGCACGGCGCTGCCGTTGTTGACCCCGGGGCGTGCGAATCTGCTGGCCATTTCCGCAGTGCAGTCAGTATTGCCGACGGCGGCGCAAGCACATGTGTGTGCAGCGAAGGCAGGGATCGACATGCTGATCCGCACGCTGTCGATCGAATGGGCTAGCCGCGGCGTGCGTTGCAATGCGATCGCGCCGGGGCCGGTCACCGATACCGAAGGAATGAAACGTCTCGCGCCCGACGGCGAGGCGAGTTGGGCGCGCCTGCTCGCCGGGATTCCGATGCGTCGTGCGGCGGAGCGCGACGAAATCGCGGACCTGGCGCTGTTCCTTTGCAGTGGCGCTGCCAGCTACATCAATGGAACGGTGATCGCGATCGACGGTGGGCAATCAAACCTCGGATCGCTGCTATTTGGCGACATGCTGGTCGATTCGCTCCGGGCGGCATGAAGCGTATTTCGCCGAACATCCGCGGACGTTTGCGAATCACGTGAACTCAGGGCGAGATCGCTCCGCATAACGACAATTCATGAGGAGACGACATGACAACGATCAAATCTTATCTCTGGATCGATGCGGCAGGCCGCCATCGTCGAAGCATTCCACTGGCAGGGGCGTTGGCCGTTCGAGGCGTGGTGCGGGTCGTCCGCAGGATGACTATCGGCATGTCGCCCGAGCACTAAAGAACGAAGGTTGCATCGTCTGTGTGGCTGGACGCCACGGACGCGGTCAGTCGGCGCCGGATTACAACGTGCTGGGCGATTTCGATACTTGCGGACTTAAAGTGCTCGCCGTCAACCTCTCCACTTACACACCAATGACCTCGGCGTGATCGACAGCGATTGGTATGTGATTTGGGTCTGCGCAAGCATTGCGGAATCCGTCTTCGATATGGATCCAGACATGACCGGCGTGGATGTCGATCGCCTGTCGCATGATTTGCTGTTTATCTGCAACACGGGATTGGAAGCTGGAGACGTCACCGCGCCGGCGCGATCACGCTGAATCTGCTCGTATGGCCATTTGTGAACGCCAATTGCGAATTTGCAATGCCTCGCGCGCAGATTGTTCTCACGCGGGCTTAGATGCTAGGAAGGCGTCAGGTCTGTAGTGGACATTGCGGAGATCCTGTCCAGTCATCCGCGAATGCGAAGACGAATATAAAACGTCGTGTTGTCCAGTAGATTCAATAGCCAGCCTGTTATAAAAGCGCCAAATACCAAATGGCGAAAAGGAGACAATCAAGATGAAAATTATTTCGGATAACAAATCACTTAGGCGGTGTGCGATCGTTGCCATACTTCTGGGTGGCCAGGAAGGTCTCGCGCAAGCGCAAAGTAGCGTCACGCTCTATGGGGTCGTTGATGCAGGTCTGTTATACACCAGCAAGTCCTTAAATCCTGCGACGGGCGGAAACGCTGGACATCAGTTCTCCTTGCTCGACAGCGGTTCATCTGCATCGCGATTCGGCATCAGGGGAGCCGAGGACCTTGGGGGGGGTGTAAAGGCAATTTTCGATCTGGAGAGTGGCATCAGCACGGCCAACGGCGGCTTTAATAATTCTAATGGCAACTTCTTCGGCCGTCAGGCGTGGGTCGGTGTCACTGGCGATTTCGGTACGGTGCAGGCAGGGCTGCAATACTCGCCGTTCGCTCTGTCGCTCATCAACACTGACGCGCGCGACGCATCGTACTTCGGCAGTGGTGCTGCAATCTACATCGGTAGTGTTCTGACAACTGGCCTGTTCAATCCGAACGCGATCTCTTATACGAGTCCGGTTCTCGCGGGTTTCCAAGGCAGCGTCATGATGGCCCTCGGTGGTCAAGCGGGTGACTTCCAGGCAGGGCGACAATACAGCGCCCGGCTGAAGTACAAGTTCGACGGGCTGGTGATCGACGCGGCACTTTATAGTGGTAATGCGGGCGGAACAGCCGCCACGATTCCCGTCCCGAGTGCTATCGCGTTTACGGGTCGAACGATCGGTGCGATATATCAGTTCGGCCAGATGACGCTCAAGGCATCCTTCGTCAATTATAAGGTCGCGGGCTCGTTTGATAGCCGTATTTACGACGGCGGCTTCAGCTATCTCATTACGCCTGCAATAAAAGTCGACGCCGGCGTCTGGTACACCAGTGACGGCAACAACACCGCGAATCATTCGATCATGGCAGCGACTGGTGCGCAGTACTACCTTTCCAAGCAGACGGCACTTTATGGGCAGATTGCCTTCGTCAACAATCGCGGCGCGATGGATACAGGCTTGTCCATCAACGACGCGTTGCACGAAGGACCGGGTTCGACAACTGGAGTCAACGTAGGTATCCGTCATTCGTTTTAAAGATGGCCGGCATGGCGGAAACAACGTACGACAACATCTGTATGGCGAATTCATCTCATATCGCGACGATAGCGATTTTGATTGCTCACGACTGCGTGGGAGATGACGAGTCAATGGAAAAACGAGGCAACTTATGTCGATAAAATTCCAGCACATCACATGGGCCGCATTGGCGGTGACACTGATCCTTTCGGCCTGTGGGGGCGACGTCCACGTTACTCCCTCTACGCCAACCGCCGAGGGCTCGTTGCTAAATAGCCCTCCACCGCGCACTGCGTCACTGACAGCTTCGGCCCTCACTGCGACTCTGCAATCGAGCCAGTATGGCCAAACCCTGCTACGAATGGCGGGCGGCACGCTCGCGTGTGGCGTCGATGTCAACTACATACAGTACGCCACCGTGGGCGGCGCCAGGGAAGCTACGACCGCCTCTGGAGTGTTGATGGTGCCCACCGGCAGTGGGCCGAATTGCACCGGGACGCGCCCGGTCGTCGAATACGCGCATGGCACAAGCGTTGCCCGAAGCTATAATCTCGCCAGTACCGATCCCACTAATCAGGCCTACAGCGATTCGCTCTATCTTGCGACCTTGTACGCTGCGCAGGGCTATGTCGTTGTCGCGCCCAATTACGCAGGTTACGACAGTTCGACGCTTAACTACCATCCGTACTTGAACGCCGACCAGCAGTCGAAAGACATGATCGATGCGCTGAGCGCTGCCAAGACCGCGTTGCCGCAGCTTACTTCGCCCACCAAGGCGAGCGGCAAGCTATTTGTAACCGGCTATTCAGCAGGCGCCTACGCGGCAATGGCCACCGCTCGCGCCATGCAGGCGGCTGGCATACCGGTCACTGCCTCCGCGTTTCTGTCCGGCCCTTACGTGCCGGCATCATTCGGAGACGCCATATTTTACGGCGAGGTGAACATAGGGAGTACCGAGATTATCCCCCTGATACTCACGAGCTATCAGAAGGCGTACGGCAACATCTACTCGTCACCTGCGGATGTCTACGAAAGCGCCTACGCAAGTGGAATCGAAACGCTACTGCCGGGGCCATATAACGACACGACAATCTTCCCAAGCGGAAAGCTACCGGCTACCGCCCTATTCAGCAGCACGCCACCAGTTGGGCCGGCCGCACTGCAGCCAACGCTGGACGCAATCTCGCCGCCGACGGGAACCGGCGCCACCGATGCCCTGTTCGCTCTTGGCTTCGGCCCGAACAACCTGATCCTGAACAGTTTTCGTCTCAGCTACCTGCTCGACGCGTTCTCTAACCCGGACGGCGTGGTGCCGGCGCTCACGACCGGGGAGCCGTCCGCTTCTCCGCAGAACCCGTTACGCATCGCGTTCAAGAAAAACGACCTGCGCGGCTGGACGCCGACCTCGCCCGTACTATTGTGCGGAGGCCATAATGACCCGACCGTGTTCTTCAGCCTCAATACCGGTTTAATGAAGCAGCAATGGGCTGGCCTTGGTTCGCTCGTAACGGAACTCGACGTCGACTCCGCGCCCGACGGGGACGGTTTCGACACGGCGCGGCAGATTTTCATGGGCGCTGAGGCCGCAGCAGTGGCCAGCGGTGGGAGCACCGCGGTGATAGAGACCTATCACACCACGCTGGCGGCCGAGGCGTGCGGCTCCGCCGCCGCCACCTTCTTCACTCATCAAGGGAACTAACAGAGGCCATCTCAGTAGAAGGCAACAGACGCTCTGTTGCAACTCTTCTCGCGTACCCACATCGACGCTTCCAGAATGCCCAACAGCTCGCGCGCAGCGTGACGGCATAAGTGGGATGGACAAACATACCGCGCTGCTCTTCATGGCCCTTGGGCATTATTTGGAAACGGATTCACGATAGCGCCTCACGTGGGTTTTCTGCCGGGCAGTTGGTGACTAGGATCGACCATTCAGATCACACGGCGCTTCACCCGAAAGCCATCGTTTGTTCACGTTTCGAAGCAAGTGAAGCGTTGCGCAAGGGCATTTTTTCGGACGCACACGATCATCATCGACCTGGCCGACCCCGGAGCCGCCGCGAAGCTCATTAACGACGCCTATGCTGTCGTCGGCAGCCTGGACCCCATCTGCTTCAACGCCGGCATCCCACGGACGCCGCATCGAAAAAAAAGAGACATTCGACGCTGTCGCGCTCGTAGGAACGATGAGCTGACGCGCAGCGACTATTCTTGAGCAAGCCGTCTGGCGCCCTCTCGCCGCCGACGCGAGACAAGCTCGCTTTCGATGCGGCGCAACGTCGCCGTGAGTTCGTAGATATTGGCAGGGTC
This sequence comes from Caballeronia sp. LjRoot34, assembly GCF_964253815.1. Taxonomy (NCBI): domain Bacteria; kingdom Pseudomonadati; phylum Pseudomonadota; class Betaproteobacteria; order Burkholderiales; family Burkholderiaceae; genus Caballeronia; species Caballeronia sp. LjRoot34. The sequence goes on along the minus strand of NZ_CAXUSB020000009.1, from coordinate 46,197 downwards.
GTCCTCGATTCCTTGCAATAACCGATGCCATTCCTCGCCGAGCCGTCGGCGGCTCTCGCGTGCAAGGTCCGTCGGATAGAGGCTTACCCGCCGAGCATCGTTCGTGTGAGCCTCGCGACTTACCAGCCCCCTTTCCTCGAGGCCGCGCAGGACCCTGCTGAAGTTGCTGGAGGTAAGAAGCGTGGCCTCAGCCGCCGCGCGCGCGGAGGCGCCGGGGTTGCGACTGATAAACCGCAAGACGCTGCTCTCGATGGGCGTGCATGTTCCAATCGACTGATCGCCCGGTAGCTGGATCAGTCGCCCGACCGCGAGGATCAGCTCCGCGAGATCGGAAAGGTCGGCAGTGTCGTCGTTCACGAGAACGTTATTCCCCTATTGAGTAATAGCTATCATAAGATAGCTATCTTATGATAGCTTACACCTCATTGCACCATGTAGAGAACCATCTCCATGGATATCAACCACGCTGTGGTCCTCGTGACCTGATCCGGACGAGCGCCGAACAGGCCGATCTGGTCCCTGAGAAGTTCGGGGGCACCCTGTAGGAGAAAGCCCATGATGTGAACATCCGGGCTCGGGGAAGGCCACTCTTCAGGTTCGCCAGCCGGCGGACATACAGGAGATTTGGATATGCGTTTCGACCAGAAGATCGCAGTCGTTACTGGGGCAAGCAAAGGCATTGGTAAGGCTGTCGCTACTCGACTCGCAAGAGAGGGCGCGACGGTTATAGTCAATTACGCTCATAGCTCTCTGGCTGCTGACGCTCTCGTCTCGGAACTGAGCGAGCAAGGACTCAATGCCACCGCATTTCGGGCGGACGTGAGCAAAGCGGCGGAGCGGCTAGCGCTTATAGATCACGTAATACAGACGTGCGGTCGCATAGACATCCTGGTGAGTAACGCCGGGATTGATCACTTCGGAAAATTAGAAGAAATCAGCGAGGAGGACTTCTCGCGCGTATTTTCACTCAATGTTGCCGGACAACTCTTCGTCACCCAGGCCGCAGTCCCTCACATGACGTCAGGTGGCCGCATCGTGCTGACCTCGTCGATCAGCGCTCGCCATTCGGTCTTCCATCATACGCTCTACGCCGCAAGCAAAGCCGCGGTTTCCGCGATGGTTCTCAACCTCGCACCGGAACTTGGATTGCGCGGGATCAACATCAACGCTGTAGCGCCGGGAGGCACAGAAACGGACATGGCAAAGGAGACGGGCAAGCTCTACGTCCGTCCAGCCTTAGAAGGGGTGCCGTTCGATGTCCTAATGAAGGCCTCGTCGGCTCTGCAGCGTATGGCTCGACCGGAGGAGATCGCTGGCGCTGTCGCATTCCTTGTTTCCGAGGACGCGTCTTATGTCACGGGCAGCACGCTTGCGGTCGACGGGGGGGAGTATTGAACCGCTCCGCGTCGATGTCGGCTCCGGTCTAATGCTCTTCAACGTCGCCATTCCGAATGAAACCTGGTCTCGCGAACAAATGGTCGCGAACGGCGCCTATACTGCCGAACGCGCGGACAAGGCTGTTGCGGAAGGTTACATCGGCGATGGCTCCCAACGATGACCAGCCGCCCACATTGCAGACGTCGCTCGCCTTTACGTATTGGCGCTGAAAATGGGTCAGCGCGGCGCGCGCTACCACGCGGTCGCCGAAGAGGGCATCCCTACGAAGACATCGCGGAAACCATCAGCCGAACTCTGAAGCTGCCTGTGGACTCGATATCGATCGAGGCAGCCGCCCCTCATTTCGGACCACTGTCCGTATTTTCCGGCCGCGATACGCCAGCGTCCAGTGCTCGCACCCGATAATGGCTCAGGTGCGAACCTACCTGTCCCGAACTGATCCAGGACCTTGAACAGACGCGTTAACGAGCTGCGTTGTCGCAGCTCTGTCCCCAAGGAGAAAATCGATATGAATGTTCTTATCATTGGTGCGGCCGGCAAGACAGGGGCGATAGTCGTCAAGCGGGCCGTGGCGGCCGGGCACGTTGTGACCGCGTTCGTTCGCGATGCAGCGACGTATGGCGCGCCCGCGAACGTTCGCGTCGTCGCGGGAGATGCGACCGATCAAGCGAGCCTGGACAAAGCGATGGCCGGGCAGGATGCCGTGATCGACACGATCGGCGGGAAGACGCCCTACCGCAAGACGGCGCTGGAGCGCAGCGTCGCCGGCGCGGTCGTCGCAGCGATGAAGGCGAACGGTGCGAAACGCATCATCGTCATCAGCTCGTTCGGCGTCGGCGACTCGGCCGACCAGGTGGGCTGGTTCGTAGAGCACGTGATTGTGCCGACGTGGCTGCGCGGCTCGACCCAAGACAAGGCTGCGACGGAAGCGGTCGTCCGCGCGAGCGACATTGCCTTCGTCATCGTCCGTCCCGCGATGCTCACCGACGACGACGCCACTGGAAACGTAAAGGTCTTTCAGGGACACGACACTGCCCACAAGATCACCCGGGCAGACGTGGCGCAATTCTGCGTTGATCAGCTGACGAGCGACGAACACGTCGGCGGCGCGGTGACGATCGCCAACTCGTGACGGAGCGTCGCACCATGGTCGCAGAGGGGTGTGTAGCTTATGTCGACGACACCGACACCATCCGGTCCTTACGGATCTGACGGACTTCCATGTCGGCAGCCTCGGCTGCCGACATGGTGCGCTACCAGGCGCACGATCCGCTCGCCATCGGGTGCGGACAGGGTCTCGTCCGGCCGCTATCCTCTGGACCACCCCGACGATCGACGGGTCTTCGAGGAAGGCGGCGATGGCGGGCCGAGTGCGGTGCGCAGCATGCGCGCACCGCGGGAGAAGGCCTCGGAATGAAGCGGTGTGACCGCCACGTTCGTCCCCGTCATTGGCCAAAATAGCCCGGCTGCGCGAGGTCGGCGAGCAGGGTCGGCCCAGTAGGCTTCCAGCCGGTAAGCTCGCGCGTGCGGGCGCTAGACACGGGTGCGTCGGCCCCGACGAAACTGGCGAGCCAGCTGAAATGCTCGCGCGGGCGCGATTCGACGGGCAGGTCGAGCGCGCGTCCGATCGCCTCGGCGATTGCGCGGAAGGCGACCCCCTCCTCTGCGCATGCATGGTAAGCGCGCGCCGGCGCCCGCGCTTCCAGCGCCAAGCGATAGAGCCGCCCCGCGTCCGACACGTGCACCGCGGGCCAGCGGTTGGCGCCGTCGCCGATATAGGCTGACACGCCCTTCTCGCGCGCGAGCTTCGCCAGGAACGACATTAAAGCGAGGTCGCCGATCCCGTGCACCGTGGTGGCGAGCCGAACCGCACCGACCCGAACGCCACGCTCGGCGAGTGCCGACGCTGCCGCCTCGCTCTTCCGGGGATAGTTGGGATTGGAGAGTGGCGGCATGTCCTCCTCCGTCGCGACCCGGCCGGGGGCGAGCGACGCCAACCCTGTGGTGACGAGGATCGGCTTATCCGTCCCGAGCAGCGCCTCGCCCATCGCCTCGATCGCGCGCCGATCCTGCTCGCTGTTCTCAGCGTACTTCGAGAAGTCGTGATTGAAAGCGAGATGGATCACCGCGTCGGCGTTGCCGGCCGCCTCGGCAAGCCGGTCGAGGTCGTCGAGCGTGCAGCGCAGCACTTCCGCGCCCTTCGCGGCAAGCCGGACCGCCTTCTCCTCCGAGCGCGACAGGCCAAGCACTTGGTGCCCGGCGCCCAGTAATTCGTCCACCACCACGCTGCCCACCCAACCGGTGGCACCCGTTACAAAAATGCGCATCGCAAAACCTCCTGATTATTGGCTGGCATTGTCGGAGGTCGAATAAGTGGTGTAAAGTTAAGAGATTATCCAGGTATAAAATATAATAGGATTCCCACTTATGCCCGCCAACGGTTCGCTCGGCGCTTATCTACGCGAACGGCGCGCGCGACTTGATCCGGCGGCTCTTGGCTATGTCGGTGGCCGGCGGCGCACACCCGGGCTTCGGCGCGAGGAATTGGCGCAGCGCGCGGGAATCAGCGCGACCTGGTACAGCTGGCTGGAGCAAGGGCGCGGCGGGCCGCCCTCCGCCCACGCACTTGATCGGCTGGCTGAGGCCTTGATGCTGACCGCGGTGGAGCGAGAGCACCTGTACCTGCTTGCGCTCGGCCGACCGCCAGAGGTCCGCTATCAGCCGCCGGGCGGGGTGACCCCGCGTCTGCAGTATGTGCTTGAGGCGCTGGATGCCTGCCCCGCGATGATCCGCACCGCGACCTGGGACGTGGTCGCCTGGAATCGGGCGGCCGCTGCCGTGTTCACCGACTATGGCGCGCGGCCATCGGCAGAACGCAACGTACTCCGCCAGATCTTCCTCGATCCCGGGGCGCGCACGTTCAATTTCAACTGGGAGGGCGTCGCACGCTTCGTTGTCGGCGTGTTCCGCGGCGACGCCGCCCGCGCCGGCGCGGCTGCCACCGTACAGCCGCTGGTGGACGAGTTGTGCGCGAAGAGCCCCGACTTCGCAACAATGTGGCACGAGAGCACGGTCAAAAGCACCTGCGAGGAAGTGCGGCGCTTGCGTCACCCTGAACTCGGCGAGATCGCGCTGGAGTTTTCAACATTTGGGGTCGACGGCCGGACGGACCTCGCCATGTTGATCTTCACGCCCGTCTCGGTCGACGACGCTGCCCGGATCAGGGCGCTCGCCGCTGCTCACGCCGGATAGGGGCGCCACTTGCCGCGCAGCAGCGCTGACTTAAGGCATCTATCAGGGTTATTTCGATCCGCCGCTCTAGCGAGGCCACGAACCCTGTCGTCGACAAGAGATGATGACGACGGCCGCTTACAGGCTTACCAGGGCACAAGCCGAACGGCGGATTAGACTGGTAAAAATTCGACCGCCGTCGAAGGATTTGTGGTGTGGTCCCGCTAAGCCGAGACGCTAGGCGGCCCACTTCGTCGCGGTCCAGATCGTCAACAGGACGATCGCAAAGACGGTGATGACCTGACCCCAGAGAATCTTGGTCGCGGACACGAACATCTCTCCTTTCGGAAAAGAGATCGGAGTCGAAACTCGCCAAGTGCAAGCGCAATGGACGCCCGTTCCTAGCCGATCTGGTGCGCGCGAAAAACTTGAAGGAATGTAAGTCGCCGGGCGTGGCGAACCTCGCGGCGGCAAGCCGTCCAGCCTCACGGGCTCAGGATAAGTTCAGCGCCGCACGCCTCGGCAGAGTTCAGGGCCGAACAATGCGCCGGACAGGCGCCCGGCTGGCCCTCGCCACGCGCCAGCCGCATGGCCACCTCCGCACGGACGTACGCGGTGAAGACCATCGCATCATCGGTGCGGAGCCATCCGTCTCGCCGCTCTCCCGACGCACATTCGATGCCGGCATGGGTCCAGGAAACCTGCGCGTCCAAGGTATAGCTGGCTTGAACGTTGATTGCGGCAAGGCGACGAATGGCGAACTGCCGCAAGACGCTGTTCCCCAGCAGTGTAGCCACCAGCGGTACGATCGCCCTCAGAAGTGGAGCTGTCGGCACTATGCTGGAGGCAGCAACCACGGAGGGAGCACCGCTGGCCCGCCGGCAGACCAGCGTTTGACGGCCAACGGCAGCTACCGCGCAAAGCCGGTCGTTCGGCATCCGTTCGCACCAAGCGTACGCAAAGCGCACTTTCGTGTTGTGCCCCCAAGGTCGGCTTTGAACACCGCATCGAGCAGATCGGCCGATCGATTCATAGGCGCGACATGCGGGGCGCACGGTAGCTTCGCAACAGAAAGACTTTGCCGCATTGATCGGCAAAAGCCTACAACCCCGAATCATCGATCAGGCCGCGCCGTGTTCGACGAACAGGGCCAACGTGCGCTCTCGGGCGAGCTTAGCGTCGGCGGGATCGGCGTCCGACCGCCCTTCAATGTTAAAACCGTGACCCGAGTTTTCATAAATATAGACGGGGGTGATGGGATGAGCGGCGGTAAGCTTGGCCTGGACCTTGTCGGCGGGGATATAGGTGTCCTTACGGCCGAAGTGGCAGATCACCGGATTTTTCAAGCTGAGATCGGCCAGATCAATGACACCGCCTCCGTAATAGCTGGAGGCAGCCGCCAAGCCCTCAAGCTGCGTCGAGGCGTGCCAGGCCACGGTGCCTCCATAGCAATAACCGACGATGAACACCGGCCCGCGCGGCGCCAGAAAAGCGATGCAGGCGGCGACGTCGGCCAGAGCAACTTGGGGATCGGTTTTCTCTCTCGCAGCGTAGCCAGCGGCCATACCCTCGGCGTTGTGTCCGCCGACGAAGCCCGGCGCCGCACGATCAAACATAGAGGGCGCCAGCGCCTCGAATCCCAGCGCCGCCCAGCGCTCGACGTCAGCCAGGATATATTGATCGAGGCCAAAAATCTCCTGCACGACGATGACGCCGCCGCGCCGACGTCCTTTGGGCTGCGCGTGCAGCGCGGCGAATTCGAATCCATCTGCCGCGGTACTCCTGATCTTGATCGTCTCGGTCATGGGAACTCCTCGTTTTTGGGGTTCAACACATATTCATCTAGCGAACGTCTTGTTGTGGGAACGCAGGGCACCTCCAATGGTGCGTATCTGCGACAACGGTGGGATCAGTTGGCGCCGGGTCAAATGGTGCGAGGCTTGGAACTCAGATCATTTGGGGGCGGTCGCGGCAGGTAGATCCTGAACCCTATCGAGGTCCGCCGCCCAGGGGTCCTTGCCGGGCACCGCAAGGCCGTCGGCTGCGAAATCCAGCATCGCATCGTTAGCCTTGGTGTAGGCCTGCCACTTGGGCAGACCGGGACCATTGGGATCGCCCGTCTTCACGAAATTGACGAGGTAGCCGCTCAGAGCCACGCCGACGGCGCTATCCCTGGCTGTGGCCGCCTGGCCGTATTTGACGCTCACCGTATCGAACCAATACGGCAGATCGCCAGCGTGAATTACACCTTCAGTGGCCAACTTACGCAGAGACTCCGCAATATAGGAGAATCGGTAATAATAGGTCGGCACGCCTCGGTCGGCGATCACGCCGGCAAGGTGGCGCGCGCCCCGCAGCATAAAGCCGGTCTTGCCGCCGAGATCGGCGCTGGTGGCGCCGATCATGGTCGGGACATGATGGAAACGGCCAGCGCCATAGGCCGCGGGGGTATCGACCGCTAACGCTCCATCGATGAAAGGGACGGCGACGTGCACGGGCACCGGGCCAGGTCCGTCGTTGAGTTCGGCCTCGGAAAGGGCGCGCAATTTGCTCAGTACCAAAGGATCTTCCGCAGCAATGCCTTTCGAACTGGCGAAAGCGACCCCCAAGCGCTCCGCGCCAGCCAGGCTTTGCTCGCCGCCCATGCCGTTGCCGTCTCCACCCGAGGCGATCACGGCCTTGCTGAATAAACCATCGGTGAGCGGTGACGTGACAAGGACATGGACGGACATGCCGCCGGCGCTTTCTCCCACGACAGTGACGTTCTTGGGATCTCCGCCGAACGCGGCGATGTTGCGCTGCACCCATTTGAGCGCGGCGACTTGGTCCATATAGCCATAATTGCCAAGCAAACCCGCGTCGGCGTCGGCCTTCGTCAACAGCGGGTGGGCGAACGTGCCGAACCGCGCGAGGCGATAATTGAAGCTCACGACGATAATGCCTTGTCTGGCCAGCGGCGCGCCAGAATAGATCGCCGGGGAGGACCCCCCCTTTGCGTAGCCGCCGCCGTAGATCCACACCATCACCGGCAGCTTGCCCGTCGCGGCCGTCGGTCTCCAGACATTGAGGTAGAGACAATCCTCCGATTCTTGCGTGCGGATCGGCGCGACGTCGCTGGGAGAAGTCTGCACGCAATCGGGGCCATAGGTTGCGGCGTCGCGGACACCTGTCCAGGCCGCCGCCGGCTGCGGGGCGCGCCAACGCAACGGGCCGACCGGCGGCGCGGCGAAGGGAATGCCTTTGAAGGAGTCGACGCCGTCTGATGTGACCCCTTTCAGTTTTCCAGTCGCAATGGTCACCTCGGTCGCGTCGCTGGCGCCGACAACGGTTAGACCGCTCGCCGCCATCGCAGTATTGCTCACTAAGGATTTCATCGCTCATGCCCCCCCGACGTCCTAGTTCCATGCGGCCCGAGCTTGAGCTTGGTCATTGTCTTCCTCCTTTGCGATAGGACGTCGGCATCAGGTCCCGTGCGACGATGACACGGACTGGGAGACCCGAACGGAGCGCACCCGTCGCACGCTCGCGCTCATTGCGTGTGATAACGCGTAGCGAGTTGAGGCGCTTGAGCGGCGAAAGCCGCGAGGTCGGCTTTGAACACCGCATCAAGCAGATCGACCCGCTCGACGCCGGGAGCACAGAGGACCTCGCCGATGGCCAGCCCTCGCAAACTGGCGGTCACGACTTCATCCGCGGACATGCGAGGCACCGCGCTGAGGTCGAGCCCCTGGCGTTCGTGAAACTCGGTTGCGACGACGCCAGGGCAAAGCGCTTGTACTCGCAGACCTTGAGACTTCAGCTCTTCGTGGAGCGCTTGCGACAGCGCGACGATGTGGGCCAGCGTCCCCGTGTAGGCAGCCCGGCGAAGCGGCAGCTTTTCGATAGGAAGCGACCCGCTGAACGCGAGCATGCCCGACACGTTGATGATAGTGCCCTCGCCTCTCGCGATCATGCCGGGGACAGCGGCTCGGGCCAGCATCGTCGGAGCGACGACCTTTACGTGAAGAAGCTCGCTCGCCTTGCCGGCTGGAAGCTCGGCGAACGGCATATAGTGGGCGACGCCGGCGTTGTTGACGAGCATTGTCAGTTCTTCACGCGCACACTCGGCGGCAACCGTCTCGATGCCGGCATCAGTGCCGAGGTCGGCTACCAATGGATGAACCTCGACATTCGGAAGCATGGCAATGAGCTCTTCGAGTCGATCGCGGCGACGGCCCACGACAATCAGGTTGTACCCATCGGCGCCGAGCCGTCGAGCAAAGGCCCGACCGATGCCGGAGGATGCGCCGGTGACGAGTGCCAATCGCGGACGGCTGTCACTGCCGACTTCACGATCGGGCGTTCCTTCCTCGAATTTGAGTGTTCGTTCAGACATTGTCATAATCCTCCCGATTTGTTGGTGGGCTTGGGCGCGATCATTTTGAAATCGTCGACAGCAAAGCCCGCGTCTCGGCGACAACGCGATCTTGGAACTTCGGGTCACGTGCGAGCACGGAGCCCAGCATCGGATTGCCGCCGTCGTCGAAATAGACACCGGTCTGACCTGACTCATTGATCAGGACTTTCGTGACGACGCGGGCGGCTCGCTTTGGGTTGCTCCAAAATTTCATGAAAGGCGCGAGCAGCGGAAGGATGTGCTTCAACACGAAGCGGACCGAGCCACTGGCTTCGCGCGCCAGGCTGGTGCCGGGATTGAATCCCGGCTCGACCGCGTTGACATGCACACGAGGAGTCTCGCGGGCGAGCACCATAGCCGTAGCGAGGTTGCACTGCTTTGACGTGGCGTAGGCGTCTCCGCCCGGGGTCGCGGAGCCGCCGGGCTTCCACTCGCCGCGCGCGCTTGCCTCCACGGAAATGTAGCGACCGCCGCGGTAGCCGGCGGCTACCGCGGGCTTGCGCTCGGGATCTTCGACACCGGAGCAGACGAACACAATGTTCGATCCGTCGGGGAGATGCGGCAGGAGCGCCTCGGTTAGGGCGAACGGTCCGAGCTGGTTCGTCGCGAATGTCATGTCCCAGCCGAGCGCGTTCTTCGTGGCGCCCCCTTGATGGATTCCCGCATTGTTGAGCAGGCCGACGATCGGAAGCTGAAGGGCGATGATCTCTGCAGCCGCGCGCCGCACGCGCGCAATATCGGACAGGTCGCACACGACCACCGCCGCGCGCCGGCCTTTTTTCTCGATCTCCCTTCGGACCTCGTCGAGCTTCTTGGCGTCACGTCCGACCAGCACAACCGTTCCGTGCTTGGACAGTTCGAGCGCCGTGGTGCGACCAATGCCCGAGGTCGGGCCGGTGACGATGTATGCCCTTCGGTCTGGAGATACGTGCATTGAACTCGTAGTCGGCATATTTTGCTCCGTTAAATACCTGTCTAGTCAGTCATTATTCCGGCAAGAAATTAGGCGAGCATTCGCCAGAAGGCCTCAAAGCCAGTCAGGCAGTGCTTGTCCGCATTGGCCGGGTCAGCGATCATGAAATCCATCGTCGTGTCCCCGATCGCGCTCATCAAAGCGGAGACGAACCCAATTGGCGCATCGCGCAATGGACCGTTTTTGCGGCTCCGCTCCAACAGGACGGCTATGCCGAGCATCGCCTGATGGGCAGCCATTCGGGACTGCGGGGTGATGTCTTCCGATACGCTCAGTTGCGCCAGCGCCCGGCGTTTTTCAGGGCAACACACCGCCCAACGAGCCCAGTGGCGCCACATATGCAGCAATTGGCTGCGCGCATCGCTGTCGCTCGGGAGTCTCTCCAGGCCGACGGTGGCCATCTCGGTTTTTAGCTCGACATAGAGCTGATTTAGCAAATCGGCCTTCGTCTCGAAATAAGTGAAGAGAGAGCCGTTAGAAACGCCGGCCTCCTTCGCGATGGTCGCCGTCGCTGCGGCCAGCCCTTGGGCCGCGATGACGCGGGTGGCGGCCGACATGATCGCGCTTTGCTTCTCGTCGCTTCTGGGTCTGGCCAAACGTCGTCTCCTTAGGCAAGGTAATCAGTATATAAAAGAGTGTTTGGACAGTCAAATATTATATCTCGTGTTTAGAAGAAAAACGCCCAAGCGCACCCGTCATAGCGACCCGGAATCTGTTCACCGACGAATCGGTAGTCGTTACTTTCCTGAACCCTCGGTCCCCCGTCATGAATGCTTCCAGCATGAGCAGAATCAGCGTCGCCACATCAACCGGCTCACCGTAGGTCTGCGCATGCAGCGCGGCGTACCGGTCAAGATCGGCCTTGAGGGGAGCCGGGCACGCGAAAGTCAGCTTGACATTCTGCATATCCGATAGCGGCCCGAGCCGCAGTTTTTTCGAGGATGCACTCATGGCATCGACCCTCGCTGGATAAAGAGCCGCTGGTATGTCCGCAGCACCAGATCCTTGTTCACCATTACGTCGACCTGAAACCCCTACCGTACCGTCATCAGATTGCGGCGGGTGATCTCCTGACCGACCTGATTGGCCGTGTCCTGCGCGCTGTCGCGCAGCGCGAGGACCGCATTGCCGTTGATGTCGCCTTCGTTCGAGGTGGCCAGTTCGGAGCTGACGCCCAGTAACGCGGATAGCGCACCACCGACCAGGATACGGCCCCAGTGCCAGTCCACGCCGTCGGCTTGTCGGTGTGGCGCGCGCGTCAGTTGCGCCTCGTCACCATGCGTTTTGATACTTTGAACCGTTAGCCTTAAGCTTCGCTGTTGTGGATAAAATAAGGCGGCACGGGCGGCCCCCACAGGTACAGAGAGTCTTCCGGCGGAAAATCGCCAGCCGGCCAATCGTGGCCCGCGGATATGAAATCGATATCCGCCGAGTACTCGCAAAACGAACCCCACGGGTCCAGAACGTAATGGAAATAGTTCGAGCCGAGCACATGTCGCCCAGTCCCCCAACCTTTGGTGAACCCGGCTGCCGCCATTTGTGCGGCGCCCTCGCCGACCATATCGACGTTGTCGACATCCCACGCCGAATGATGCCACCCGCGCGCGTCGCTTTTGGCAAACGCTATTAGATGATGGTCGCTGCCGTGCGGTGCGTGCGTAAAGGCAATGGCGTCCAGTGATTTATCCGACAGCCGGAGGCCGAGCGCCCGATAGTAAAAGTCGACAGCAGCTGGCACATTTGGCGAAAACAGCATGACGTGTGAAAGCCGCCGCGGCCTGACGGGTTGCATCGAAGAGCGCGTGCACGCGCCACGCGCATCGGCCGCCGCGCCGGAGTAACTGGAGGGATCTTTGGCTTGCGGCGTCGTCTTCGGACCGACTTTGATCTGAATCAAGTTGCCATCGGGATCGTGAAACCAAAATCCCGTGTCTTTGTCACCGGGCACAGGAGAGATCAGTGGTGCACCCGCACTGAGTACCTGTTCGCGGAGCGCCTGTAAATCGCTAGCGTAGCAATTTAAGCTTAGATATACCAATGACTTTTTTTCGGCCGGAAGAATGCGAGCCCATCGATGGCCGTCGGTCGCGCGCAGATCGAGTTCTTCACCCTGCACCGAAGCGCTTCGGACTTCGAGACCGAACGCTTCAAAAAATCGCTTCGCGTCTGGAATGGATGGCACGTTGAGGGCGAAATGGTCAATCGAATGCACGCCGGCGTGGTAGCGCGCCTGGGTAAGCTCGGTCATGGGAGATTCCTGAGTTTGTGCGCAAATGCCAGCGTCGGTACTACTTCTCGTGACGACCATTCAGGTCGCCGCTTCGTCGACGACGACGTTATGCAAGGTGCCGATCCCTTCAACACTGATTTCGCAAATATCACCGTGTTTGAGCAGTAGCCTTGGCGTGCGCGCCCAGCCGATGCCAGAGGGCGTTCCCGTCACAATGACATCGCCCGGCTCAAGTGTGATGGCCTCGCTGATGACGCTGATGAGGGCCGCGACATCGAAGATCATGTCGTCCGTGCTCGCCGACTGCACCACGTCGCCGTTCACGCGCGTTTCGAGCCGAAGACCTTTTGCACCATTCGGGAGTTCGTCTGGAGTAACAAGGTCCGGTCCAAACGCGCCGGTGCCATCGAAGTTCTTCCCTACGGTCCATTGCGGCGATTTGAACTGGTATTCGCGCACTGAACCATCGTTAAAGAGTGAATAGCCAGCCACGCAAGACAGCGCATCTTCCTTACTGATATAGCGTCCGCCCTTGCTAAGCACCGCCGCGAGTTCACCCTCAAAATCGAGTGAGTCAGACGCACGCGGCCGCACCATCGGTTGTCGGTGGGCGATCAAGCTCGTGTGGACGCGTAAAAATATCGTCGGATAATCAGGCTGCTCATAGGCGCTTTCCTTTGTATGATCCGCGTAGTTAAGGCCGATACAAATGATTTTCGGTGGGCGCTGCAGCAGTGGCAGAAAAGTGAGTCCCACCGGATCGACCACCTCCGCGCCGCCTCCGTCGTCGCCGTAAGTCGCCAGATCAACACCGCGGGCAATTAGCGAATCTAGAGATTCTTCTCCGATCACGCGAATACCACCGCTCTCACGCACGCCGAGCAGCGGTTTTCCGTCTTTGATAAATGACACATAACGCATAGCAACCTCAAACTTGTAGAAAATAAAAAGGGACGCCGGCCATCATTCGTTAACGCTCAGCGAGTATCGGCGAAGGAAACGCGCGAAGGCTTGGCATATTTCATCGTTTGCTCGGCACGCCGATGCGGAGACATCGAAGAAACCGAAGAACAGATGAAATAAATCTTCGAACCGGTATAACTGAACGGACACGCCGGCCGCGCGCAGACATCCGGCGTACGCGATCCCCTCTTCGTAAAGAGGATCATGGCCCGCGACTGCGATAATCGCAGGCGGCAACCCGGTGAAATCAGCCGCACGTAACGGCGATGGCGGAAACTTGCCGGCCTGCGTCGCGTTCGATCCCATGTACAGACGTACTGTGTCCCGTAGATCGGACGGGGTAAGCATCGGGAAATCTCTACGCCTGGCCTCGATGCTTGTCGTATCGCGAGCCATGTCGATCCCAGGCACGACCAAAAGTTGTGCTGCGATACGCGTGCCGCTATCTCTTAGCGTCATCGCGGTCGATGCAGCAAGATTGCCGCCTGCGCTTTCTCCGGCCACACCAATGCGCGAGGCGTCGCCGCCCAGAACAGAGACGTTTGCGATCGTCCACAACGTCGCCGTCACCGCGTCGTCGTGCGCAGCCGGGAACGGATGTTCGGGTGCCAGGCGGTAGTCGACCGAGACGACAACCGCATCTATGTCGCGACAGAGCTTGCGCGCGATGTTATCCATCAATTCGACACTGCCGAGTACGAAGCCACCTCCGTGAAAAAAGACAATCGTCGGCAACCGTGGTTTCGCGTCCATGGGGCGATACACCCGAACAGGGACCCGGGCGCCGTCATGTTCCGCGACGCAGTCCTCGGTACAACTTTCAATTGACGTAAAGGATCTCTTGCGTGCTGCCGTGACAGAAAGTCGAAGTCGCTCCCGCGCCTGCTCCGGGGTGCCGGAAAATGGCGGCGGAGCCTTGGCCGTGCGGGCAGCCGCGACAACAGCCGCAAGTTCGGGATCGAGTGGGCAATGCATGGCGGTCTCTTTCATTAAAGGCCGAGAACGTACTGTTGCGAAGCGAACGCACGTCCCCTAAGGGCGTCCAGATCGACATCCAGCATGCGGCCGTGCCGCTTGACTGCGCGTCCTGCGACAAACACTGTGTCGACGTTGCCCGCATGAGCGGCCAACACGACGGCGCCGGCTGCATCGGAGACAGGCATCAGGTTGAGGTCGTCGCTCCGGATCAGGATGATGTCGGCCTGCTTGCCGGGTGTGAGCGAGCCGACCTTGTGCGCAAGACCGTTCGCACGCGCGCCGGATACGGTCGCAAATTCAAGTACATCGCGCAAAGACAGCGTCGCCGGTGCGTGCTTGATATGCGAGTGATTACCGCCCATCCAGGATCTGTAATAAGCGAACGCGTGACGCATCTGCGTGAACATGTCCCCGGAACATTTGGTTTCTGTGTCGCCGCTCAGACTCGGCTTGATACCGGCCGCAAGCAAGCGGTCAAACGGAATATCGCCGATACCCTGGGCATTCAATTCGCAGTGAACGCCCAGTGATGCGCTGACACCTGCATCGGCCATCATCGCAATCTCATCCTCGCCGGAAAAACAGCAGTGCACGAACGTCAGGTCATCCCCCAGCACGCCGGCGTCGTGCATCTGGGCGATGGCGCGCACCGAGCCGTTGCGCGCATAAGCACCCATGTGAATGCTCGAGCGAATATCGAGTTCGCGCGCGAGGCGAAGGTCGTCCAGCCAGATCTCACGTCGCGCCATTTCGGGACCGCGTGCGGCCATGGCGAGCGTAAGCAGTTGGTCGTCGGAAGAAAAGTATTGCTCACGCAGCCGCCGAATGTCTCGTGGATGTCCGCGTTGGCTGTTGAACATCCACGCCGCACCGTCGACCAGCGGCCAACCATGCGCAAACACCCCCCGGATGCCGGAGTCCCGCAAGCCCAGGATCGCTGCGTCGGCGTGCTCGGGGCTATTCTGAACGTGGGACCAGTCGAGCATGGTCGTGATGCCGCTGTCCAGCGCCGAGACGGCCCCCAGCAGGGTCCCGACATAGACATCTTCCGTGCGGAACGCGGCGCCTTTTGCACCGAGCATCTCCGCGAAATAGATCTGCGGGTCAATGTCCGCATAACGATGGCGGACGCAGCTCTGCCAAGTGTGACGATGGGTGTCGACAAAGCCTGGCAACACGAGCATGTTGCGGGCATCGATACGCGTGGCTTCGGGCGCGTCGATGCGTGGAGCCACCGCAGCAATCCGTTCGCCCTCGATCAGGATGTCGCCACAATGTAGATCGCCGATGGCTGAATCCATGCTCAGGATCCAGCCACCCGATAGCAAAAGGCGTCGTTCGGTCATGGCCTCACCTCCTCAGCCATTTGGAAAGCTGCAGATCGACTTCAGCGACGCTGGCTGTGTTCTCACTTGCCCACGCTACATACGCATCGGGTCGCAGCAACATGCCCTTGACGCCAGTCAACGCCGCCGGCACGCGCGCGACGCGTGCCCGAACCACCTTGACTGGAAGTCCGGCCACATCGACCGTTTCAAACTGGCGACTAAAGCCTTCGAGATCCAGAAGCACGAAGTGCCGGTCCCTCAGCAGTTCGGCAACGCGGACTGGGTGCCCGTCCAACATCATGAGGTCGAAGTCCGGCACGCGCTGGCCCGTCAAAGGATGAGCATCAGGGGCGCTCGGATAGGGTGTCTCCAGACCGCACAGTTCCAGCACGAGCTTGCGCTGCACATCGGGCAGCGGAATGATGTGCTGCGCCATGCGGCGCTTGAGCGCCACAGCCTCTGTTTCGAAGTTGAACTGCAGCGCACACTGCGCCTTTACACTTTCCAGCAAAGCGTGCATCACCGGCAGACGTTCCTCGTTGTAGGAATCGAGGCTTTTTTCGTCGGCCACACCCTTGATGACATTGGCGAGCTTCCAGCCGAGATTGAAGGCGTCCTGCAAGCAGAAATTCATGCCCACGCCGCTGGCAGGATAGTGAATACGCGCCGACTCGCCGACCAGGAACACGCGCTCTTTGCGTAGCGTCGGCACCGAGCGCATCTGATCATCGAAGCGAGACGCCCAACGGTAGCTGGTAATGCCGTAGTCGGTGCCGTGCACGTCGCGGATGCATTGCAACGCCTCTTCAAGGGTGACCGGTTCGTCCTTCGGCGCATGGCGCCGATCACGATGGACAATGTTGAAGCGCGTGATGCCCTCGCCAAACGCATAGCCACGCACCCAGCCTAGTTCGTTGTCGACGTTAATCCGGCCGCCCTGCCAGGGGGCTTCCAGGTCCGCGTCAAGGACAATGCCGCGGAACGTTCCAGAGCGACCTTCAAACGGAATCCCAGCCTGCGAGCGCACGATACTGCGACCGCCATCGGCGCCGACGACATACAAAGCACGAAGGGTCGAGAGCCCCCCGGCCGCGTCGACGACCTCGACCTCGATGCCATCTGCGTCCTGGCTGAGCATTTTGACCTCCGCCCCGCGGCGAACTTCAGCGCCACTTTCGATCGCCCAGTCCCAGAGGATTTCCTCTGTCATGTTTTGCGGCAACCCGAGCGTGAAGCCGAAGCGTGTCTCCAGGTACTGCCATTCAATTGGATGAAATCCCGCCCAGATATGCGATGGGCGAAACGGATAATCGACAATCTCGCAGGTTTTCCCGATAAAACGATCGGCGATCCCGCGGGCATCAAACAGCTCCAGCACGCGCGGCAAAATGGTGCCCGCGCGCGACTGAACACCCTCGGTGCGACGCTCAAGCACCAACGTCCTGACCCCCGAACCCGCCAGTTCGGCCGCCATGGTGAGGCCTGATGGCCCACCGCCCACAACAATCACATCCCATTGCATTGCATCTCTCCATCAAGACTGGAATCTAGAGTGGGTCCCGCATCGAGCGTCGTTCGATCAGAACGCATGCGTCATCCCGGCTTCGAGCACGAGCTGTCGCGACGCCGACGCCACGGGCTGATTGCGCATCACCGCCAATTGCCCGCTCCCGGCTACTTGAAGGACACCAAGCACATACAGGCTCGTTCGCTTGGATAACGCGTAATCCACGTGCGCGTGAAACTGATTCCACTTGTAGGTGTCCAATTTGGTGTACGAATAGCCACCGCCGATGCGCAGGTCCGGCATGACATATTTGTAGGCACCTACGTCGATTGTTTGCGCGGTCTCCGACTCGCCAACAGCGGTGAGACGCGTGTAGCTGTAGTTGCCCATTACGCGCCAGCCGTTATCAACATAGGCAAGACCCAGTGTGCCGGTGTTCTGGTTCTGGTTGATCGTCGCGGCGGGCGTCTTGCTGAAGTTGATACCGTAAAGCTCCGTCACGCCCAGCTTGAGCGCCGGTGCGTATGGAACACTGTTCACCGACTCCCATATCAGCACCGCCTGAAATGGTCCACCGGCGTAGTTCACATCAACGCCCACGACACGGCCGGTGTTGGTAGTCGAGTCTGCTTGTCCAAAGCCATACATTGCACCGAACTGAAAGCCGCTCAACGTCGGTGACTTGTATTTGACCGTGTTGTTCAGCGAGTTGCCGACGGTCCGGTCCAGGTTACCAGGGTGCGTTGCCAGCAGCGAGGTGTAGCGCTCCGAGGTGAACGGGACAGCGTCCGCCAGCAGGTCGTACATGGAACCCAATGTGAGCGTGCCTTTGCTGAGTGAACTCAAACCAACGTAACTTTCAAACGGCGTGCTGGTCCCAGTGTTCAGAAACGCATATTGGCTAAAACGAAAGATCGCGGACGTATCGCTGTCGATCATTTCCTTGCCCGACAATACAAAGAAAGGTACCGCGTGCGTGCCGGACTCTTGATACCGGACTCCGTTTCCTGCGTTGTTGGTGTACGAAACCCCCAAGCCGAGCAAACCGGCCAGCGTAACGCTGGATTGTGCTTGCGCGCAAGTTATCATTGCCATTCCAATAGTAATACTAACTACATGGCATACCTTGACTTTCATTCCGACCTCGCTGCTCGTGTTAGATCTGTCTTACGGGTATTCCATCGCTGCAGAATATGGTCAACCCGAACGTCAACTGGTTGGGCATTCGTACTTTCGCATCAGGGCATTCGGACCCCCTCGCCGAGCGAACCGGACATCCCTTCGCGCCGAACGAGGTTGCGATAAAGCACGAGCGACGCGCCAATCGCTACGGTGCCGGAGCCGGCGAAAACCAAGGCCATCGCAGACGCCAATGCACCCGGATCTGCGCCAAAGACGTGCTGGCCGACAAGCGCAATCAGCGTCGGTGAGAAGCCCTGTCCGATCAATCCGTTGAGCACGAGAACGATCGCCATCACGATACCGACCGAGAGCGCAGGGACGGTCCTCGAAACAATCGTCGCCGTCACTGCCATGAAGGTCCACGAAAACAGCACGACGATTGCGTCTACCAACCAAAATGTTACTAGGGCATCGATCTGACATAGCCACACCGTCAGTGCCGTGACTGCAAGACTCACGACCACGCCCACGAGCGCGACACCTGAAAGGCTTGTGCCGCCTTTCCGGTCCATGGCCATGCCCGCTAGCCACAGTCCGACTGGCCCCATCGTCAGCAACAGGCCACCTTGCGTCGCGCCAATGATACTCATGCCCACATGAAAGCGGCGCGTCGTCATGGTAGGTATCCAGGCTGCCAGACCGTAGGTGATCATGGCATTCGAGACTGAAAAGACCAGCAGCGGCAAGATGATCGCCCGATTGACGACAAGAAAACGTACAGCTTCCGCCATCCCCTGTTTCTCGCTTGAGGCGCCATCGCGCTGACGTCCCGGATCCTTATTCAGAAAGATAAGAAAGCCCATGGGCAACCCGGCAATACCGATCAGGAACAAGGTCGTTTGCCAAGACGCAACTTCACCGATCATTGGAATTGAATGAATGCCTGCGGCCTGAATCGCGCCCATCAGGGGACCGCCCAGGACCAGCGACAAACCGGTGCCCAGCATCAGCGCCATCGTGTACACGGAGAGTGCGCGAGCGCGGCGCTTCTCCTCTATGCCGTCCCTGATCAATGAATAGGATGACGGCGGTATCAAGGCTTCCGCTGCGCCGACAATGACCCGCGCGATGATCAGCACAATGAACGCCGAGGCCGCTGCGTTGGCCGCCACCGCGAGCGACCAGATCAACACGCCAGCCCCAATGACGACTCGCCGGTCGAATCGGTCTGCCAACCAGCCGGCTGGTAGTCCCACGACGATATTGGCGACGGCGAACGCCGCGCCAATAAGAAAACTGATCTGGACATCGCTGACCCCGAAGTCACGCTGAATCGGGCCTACCATCAGCACGAGAACGTTCTTGTCGATTTGCGCCAACATAGTCACGACTGTCAGGCTGGCCACCAGCCCCCATTGTGAATGGGCTGTGTTTCCGCTGCGATGCTTTTGCATACCTTGACTGCCTCTGTATTTAGTGAGATGCGGAATCTTCGTTGCCGGCGCGGCATAGGCCAAACGAGGGTTGTAGGTACAAACCCACGCGATTCGTCGGCCCGCGACAGGTGGAAACCCTTAAGGGCGAGCTGGAGGTGACAAGTGCAGCGCAGGCACCGAATTTTCTCGGCGAGCATCACTGAGGGAAAGGAACATGCTTGTCTCCGTATCTTTTGCATCCGACTAGCCGCAGATGTTGTTTGAGCGAATTATAGATTTCGCGGGACATTTGCAAAATTTATTGTTTAAATGCATTGCATCCATCGCGTAAATTTAGGAAAGCTATGCGCTACAACAAATTGGACCTCAATCAACTGGTCGTGCTCGACGCATTGCTGTCTACGAAAAGCGTCGGCAGAGCGGCCGAACGACTGTTCCTAAGCCAGCCGGCGACGAGTTGTTCGTTGAGTCGTCTGCGGGAATATTTCGAGGACGAGCTACTGATACCAGTGGGCAAAACGCAAGTGCTGACGCCCTTGGCCGTGGAGCTCATTAAGCCAGTGCGGGACGTCCTCTTGCAAATCCAGACAATCACGCGCGCGCGACCTACGTTCGAGCCGGCCACCTCGACACGGCGCTTCACGATCGAATCGTCGGACTACGTAATCAGCGTCTTTCTAGCAGAGGTAGTAAGAAGAGCAACGAGACTCGCCCCGCTGATGCAGTTCGACCTCCGAGCTATCAGTCCTCAGACGCCGGAGCATCTGGATAGCGGGGAGGCAGAGTTGCTGATCGCGCCGGAGTTTGCGACGGTACCGGGACACCCTGCAGAGGCGCTGTTCGAAGACACGTTCTCATGCCTCGTGTGTGCCAACCATCCAAACGGAGGAACGAGCCTTACACCCGATCAATATTTCGAAGCAGCGCACGTGGGAGTGGAATGGGGAGGTGGCCGGCGAGTGACATTCGACGCGCGGCTGATTTCCACGGGTAAGCGTGTTCGCCGGCAAGACGTAATTGCGCCGAACTTTACGCTCGTGCCCGAGCTTCTCATTGGAACGTCGAGGATTGCCACGCTGCCCTCGAGGCTCGCACATCAGATGGCGCAGCGATTTCCGGTGCGAATGCTGCAATGTCCGATTTCGATCCCCAAGTTCGCGGAGAAGGTTCAGTGGCACAAGTACCAGGAACGCGATCCGGCTATCGCCTGGCTGCGTACGTTATTGCGCGAAACGGCGCTGGATTTGCCGACGGTCGAGACTGACGTCGCTTCGCAGCGGCCCTCAAAACCACGTTCCCCAAAGCGAAGGCCCCATGCAGGGTAGTGACATCAATAGTTGTTGCCACCCTCAGGCGACAGTCATGTTACCCCCGGCAGTCACCGACAAAGGAGGCCATCCAGATTCGAAGCCTTCGTCGCGGGGCCACTGGCAGTTTGAGTAGGTCTGGGCGCGGATCGTGGCCCAACAAGGTCATATTGATGTACCCCCCGCCCCCCGTCCGAAACATCAGGATAGGACCGGAAGACTATCGTTTGACGCTTGTTGGTGAAGGCCCTAGATTTCAGGCTGACACACTACCTAAAAGGGCGTCGTCACATCAAAGTTTTGGGCTCGTAGTGTAGTAGTCCGATGGACTGAATTTTCCTCAAAAGCCAGACGGATTTTAGCTAAGTTCAATGAAACTATGCCACGCGGCAACGCGCTCGCCGAGTTGTTTCGGTAGAGCGACGCACGAAGTAAATGTCGCCACAGTGCGAAGTGATGGCGGATCACGCCCTGAGGCAACCCGTCAGGGTTTTTGAGCCGGAAGAATATTTCTGCAGTTCATCCACCCGTAGAAGCGGTCGCACTGATTGCCGAAGGCAGCGAACAGGTGCCGCGAATTTGTAGGCTGACGCCCCACGGACCCTGGAATGAGGTGTATCCAGATACCGTCAGGCTACCGTAGCAGTCAAGTGCTGGCCGACTGCACTACTTCGCCGTTCAGACGCGTCTCGAGTCGCAACCCTTTAGCGCCCGCAGGCAGTTCGTCCGCCATGATGAGGCCGGGACCGAAGGCGCCGGTCCCATCGAAATTCTTGCCGACCATCGATTGTAGCGATTTGAACTGGTATTCGCGTACGGAGCTGTCGTTGAAGAGCGCGTAACCAGCGACGCAGGACAATGCGTCGTCCTTGCTGATATACCGGCCGCCCTTGCCTAGCACCGTGGCGATCTCGCCTTCGAAGTCGAGCGAATAGGAAGTAGTCGGCCGCATCATCGACTGCCGATGCGCAATCAGGCTCATACGGATGCGAAAGAAGATCGTTCCGCAAGTCGCTTGGGATCGACCGGTATGCTGAATACTCGACGACAAAACGCGTGCAGTGAAGCTCCGGTGTTTCACCAAAAGCCGGCGTTAGGATGTTGGTCATGGCGGGAAAGACGCGGCATCGGAGATGTTGACAATACTGCGTCGGACCAATCCATTCATCAGTTTAACCAAGCTTTCACTTTAGATCGGGAACGTAGGCCGTACGCGCCGCGGTTATCCGGTCAGCGTTCGCCGCGACCCACTCGGCGAGGCCGCGAACCGGACAAAGAAAATCCTCGCCTAGCGCCGTAAGAGCATATTCGACCTGCGGCGGCTTGACTGGCGTGACGGTCCGTCTGACAAAGCCATTCTGCTCGAGTTCCCTAAGGGTCTGAGTCAACATTTTCTGGCTGATCTCCCCAACGTCTCTGCGAAGCGCATTGAACCGGCGCGGCCCACGCCCGAGCGTTCGGACTACAAGCAGGGTCCATTTATCGCAGATCCGCGCGAGCATCCGGCTAAGGTGCTCGCAGACTGCGGGATCTTTTTGTTCACTTGGTTTCGAAATGGTGCCTTCTTGTGTAGACATGGAAATCCTCGTAGGCTAGTTTCTTTCAGTAACTACCATACATGAGGAAACCATGACTGTTAAGCCCCGTATCGCTCTCATTGTCAGCTCTACCCGACCGACAAGGTTCGCCGATAAGCCAGCGCACTGGATGCTCAAACAAGCCCAAGCGCGTCAAGACATGGACGTCGAGCTGGTCGATCTGCGCGACCACCCGCTGCCTTTTTTCTCCGAGGTTGCGTCGAATCTGCGCGTGCCGAGCAAAGATCCCGAAGCCATTCGGTGGCAGCAGACCATTGCCAAATTTGATGGCTACATTTTTGCCGTTGCTGAATACAACCACTCGATCACTGGTGCGCTCAAAAACGCTCTTGACCAGGCATACAAAGAGTGGAACCGGAAACCCTTCACCGCGATTGGCTATGGCAGTGTGGGCGCAGCGCGTGCCATTGAGCATCTGCGAGCGATCAGCATCGAATTGCAAATGGTTGCGACACGGGGCGCCGTCCACATCGGCGGTAGCGATTTCATGGCCGTATTCCCGATGGGTGGCAACAAGCCAATCGAGGAGATCGAGGCCGGCCTGTTACCGTCAGCCACAGCCGCCCTGGACGACCTAGTCTGGTGGGCCAAGGCGACGATGGCTGCTCGCACGGCAGCGGCCTAGCCATCCGCCGGGTCGGCAAACGCTCTATGGCGGCCCGAAAATCCCGGTGGTTTTCATTGGAAGCCAACCTACTCGTAGTTCTCCGCCTAAGGACAGCATGATGACGCAAACGCGGCTCCCGACCTATTTCCTCTCCCATGGGGGCGGACCGTGGCCATGGATGAAAGACTTTCGACCTGGTGCTTACGACCAACTCGAGGCCTCGCTTCACGATGTGCGGCGGGAAGTCGGGCAGGCGCCTCGTGCTGTCCTGATGATTTCCGGGCATTGGGAAGCGAGCAGTTTTCTGCTGTCGTCCGCCGCTCGTCCACCGATGGTCTACGACTATCAGGGTTTTCCGGAGCACACCTACCGCATCCGCTATGACGCGCCTGGTGTCCCGGCGCTGGCGGAGGCGGTGCGCGCCATGCTCGAGCGTGGCGGCGTGGCCTCCGGCCTCGATCCGCAGCGAGGTTTCGACCACGGCACCTTCACCCTGATGCACACGATGTACCCGGAAGCAGACATGCCGCTGGTGCAGCTCTCGCTCAGGGCGGATCTCGACCCCGCTGCGCACATCAGGGTCGGCGAACTACTAGCCCCGCTCCGTGACGAAGGCGTTCTGATCGTCGGCAGCGGATTCAGCTATCACGACACCCGGGGAATAATGAGCGGAGCAGGTGCTGCGGCTTCGGCGGCATTCGATCGATGGCTCAACGACACGTTGGTCGAGTCGTCCCCGGATGAGCGCCGCCACCGCCTGCTGCGCTGGTCGGCCGCGCCAGCTGCGCGCGCCGCGCATCCTCGTGAAGATCATCTCATTCCCCTAATGGTCGCAGCCGGCGCGGCGGGAGACGAGGCTGCGACCCGCATCTATCACCAGGGCGACTTCATGGGGGCTATAACGGTATCGAGTTTCCGCTTCGGCGCACCTGTGGTGCCGGTTACCCAGCTCAAGCTCGAAAAATCGGTTTAACCGTGTCGAAGACGATCGATCGGCGCGACTGTCTGGTTAAACGAGTCCGAGAACTCTCCGAGTTCGCCGGTCAGGTGTCACGTGATTGCGGTGGAGGAACGTGTCTGGAGTCTTGAGCTTCGCACGACGCGGCTCAAGTTCCGTGGTGATGACACCGTCACTATGTCTAGTAATACCGACACGACCAATGGCCAGCTGCTCGATGTCGGCGAAGCCGTTCCCCGCAGCTTTCACGTTGACCTTGGTCTGATCCAGTACCGCGAACACTCGCCGAATGTCTTCGAGAAACACCTGTCCTGCCCAGGTCAGGCGCGTACTGCGGGTGGGCGCTCGAACAACTGCACGCCCAGATCGGCTTCGAGTTCCTTGATCGTGCGAGACAAGGGCGACTGCTCAACGTGCAGCCACTCCGCCGGGCGCGAAATGCGTTCCTCCGCAACCCCGACGAAGCAACGCAGATGGCGAAGTTCCATTGATCCGATCTCTGTTGGCGACAAGTACCGAACCAACTGGCGATTCTTCCTCTGATGCATTGGCAAATTTCTGCGTCAGCTCGGTTGACTCCCAGTCGACATCCTTATTCGGTATCAGGAACCCACGTTCATATTATTCCGGATCCGGTTTGGTTCACCTGTCGCTGGACGAAGCAGGCAGTCGGCCCAGTCATAAAATGAAAGCGTAACGAGTACCGCAACTCGTGCCAACGGACCTGCCGTATAGCGTCCCATCGCCGGCTTATCTAAATAGCAGACCGACTGGGCGAACGATGACCCACTCCACAGTCTGTTTTCCGCGTCGTCCGCTCCGCGAGCGCCTTGTCAATGATTGCTGCCGTGAATATCGGCTCGATACGCGGACGACAATGCGGCTGGGAAAGGAGATCTCGCGGTTATCGCTCAAGCCGATACCACTTTGCATTCTGAATCGTCGGACGTTCGCACGTCTGCATTCGGTAAAAATGCTGGAGACACCGACTGACATGAGCGTTCCAAGCGATAGGTTCTTCTGGTCCGATGCGTCCAACGAAGGCCTCCACGCCTGCCGATCCATGCCGCCGACGCACTGAGCCTATTCGCTCGGCTACAACTTCAACACTGACGCCCGAACAGCGACGAATCACCGGTTGTTCAAACGGCTGTTCGCGTAGCTATAGAAGAGCCCGAGGCGATAAATCACCCCTGCTCCAGTTGGTCCATACGCGCCTGCAACTGCGGGAATTTCGAGCCGCCCGATTCAATGGCTTCGAGAATGTTCGCCCGTTTCAGCTGATTGTCGGCGTTGGACGATTGAAGCACAGCGATGCGCGCACTTAGGGCCGCGAGTTCCGATTTGACCGTATCGCGAGTCTGGAGGCACGCATCGAGATCCAGCGCCTGCAGTACGTGAGAAGAATACGTTCGAATCGAGGATATTCCCACGGCACATAGTGGCAACCCTTTCCTTCTTTCGCTAGCGCGCGGACCAGCAATTTTGCACGGGGCCCACTGTACTCTTCGTTCACATACACCATGGACCCATTACAGTGCCCACAGCGAAGGAGTCCAGAGAACAGATTCGAGAAAGTCTGCCCCTTCCGTCCCACACTGTCCGTTCGGCGCGATTGCCGGGCGGTCTTCGCAAGAACGAACTCTTCGTCCGAAACAATTCGCGGAAAGTAGTTCGGAGCCGGATCGCCCTGTGGAATGCGCTTCCCGTTGACTAGCGTATGCGGCTGGAAATCGCCGAGCACGGCCCGGTTATCTAGAATCTTTTTGATGTACGATGCGTGCTTCCGATCAGTTGATCGTGTTCCCCATGTAGCTAAGTTCCGCTGGTTCACCCGCCTCGCGATTGTTTCCGAGCCGATCTCGTCTTTCGACCATTCGAAAATTCGTTGCACAAGCTCCACGCGATCCGCAATGAGCGCGTAGTCTATCCTTTCGGCATTCAGTTTGAGCCACGCTGGAGCCATTTCGGTCCAGTTTCGTGTCGCCAATTCCGCCGCGCGTCGCCTTCCACGCCTCCTTCAATCGGCTGCTTTTGGCTTGCGATTCTTCGTGCGCCCGGGACGGGACATGATCGCAAGGTTGATGATTGACGTGAAAACCTGAAGCGCATCCCTAACGTGCGCACGAGAAATCCGGTCAAGCGACTCTACGAGCAGATACGACCCCGGCTCAACCGCACCTGAATCAACAAGGCGGAAAAAGGCACCGAGTCCAATTTATTGGACGTTCAATTTGTCAAAAGCCGAAACCCCACGGTCGCGGTACGTGAGTTGTTCATCGATGGTCAGACCGTGAACCTCTGCGTATTTCCGTGAAAGATCAGATTGCCGCCGAAATGAGTCACCATGCCGTTGTTCGGGCGTCGAGAAGCGTTATATGTTATGGCCGCAGGGCCTAGACCTATTGCCCTGACAGATGGGTTTACTTGGCCACGACTCCTGGAACTACTCGTCGGCCAGTCAGACTCGGGAGCCGCCGCCGCGGCGCTTGATCAATTAGATTCATGACTGAGCGTTTCCCGTCCGCTCACGACCTGGCATTTCATCGCTTCCCCCAGGTCCTTCAGCTCGCCCAGCCCTGCGAACCGATTACAGGCTGGTCCGTGCATCGTCCGATCATGCGCTGACACGAAATTCTCACAAAATAAGAATTTGATTGATCTGCACGGAGAATATCGCCTATCCTGTCGAGGTGCGCCATCTGCCGCGAGAACAGCTCGGGGCGCCTCGTCGTGCAGACGATCACTGGCTCGAAGCGGTTGCTCGATAAGGAGGGCTTGAAATGTCGAAGGTGGCACTCATAGAGTTTTGGCGTGACCTGATTCTCTCCGATGAAGCGATGGAGCGGTACAAAGCAAATCGCGAGGATGCCGTCGCACGGTACGATCTGACCGAAGAGGAACGGCTAAGTCTCTTAAATGATGATTTTGCCGCCATCTACAAAAGAGGCGTTCCGCTGGAACTGCTTTTTCAAGGCATCCTGCTCGCCGGAATCCATCCGCGGGAATATATGCGAACACTTCATAGAGGCCTGGAATATACCGGCCGCGGATTGATAGCTTCCGGAGCCGAGTCTCCAGATAACTCGGGGAGCTGGACTCCATCGCCATGAGTACATTTTCACGCCTCAGCACAACTGAGCCATACGCGTCGAAGACTCATAAACATTGGCAATTGACCGATAAAGGAAACATCCATGGCAGATCTCGTGGCGGCGTTCGCGATGTCGCACTACCCGCAACTTACCCATATCCCGGAATTCGTCGAGCCCCATTTTTGGGATGAGCTGCATGCGGGATTCGAGCGCGTCCGTTCCGAACTCGCGGAAAAGAAGGTCGATACGTTGGTGTTCTTCGCGAATGATCATTTCCTCGCGATGAGCCCTAACTTCTACCCCACCTTCGGCATAACGACTATGGAAGAAGGTGTTGGCCCGGTAGAAGGGTATATCGGAATGGACCGGAAGAGCCGGCATCTGCCCTTCGACAGCGCGCTCGGCGAATGGCTCTTGAGGGCCAGTGTCCGGAACAGCTTTGACATGACACGCATGGGCAGTGTTTCGCTCGAGCATTCGCTTCTGACAATCGCGAATAAGCTGACGCCCGGACTGAACGTATCCCTGCTTTGGATCTTTCAGAACTGCATGCTTCCCCCGATACCTAGCATCGGACGCTGTCATGAACTGGGCAGGACGATCGGACAAGCTATTCGAGAGTGGCAGGAGCCGCGTCGCGTCGCGGTGATCGGGACCGGCGGCTTATCTCACTGGCTCGGCACGCTCGACACATTCGTGGACGACCGGGACTGCTCTCCGCTCGATCGCCGTCTCCTGGGCATGCTTTGCGAGAACAAAGGGGCCATCGCCGCGGTCACCGATGAAGAGATCGACGAGGGCGGAAATGGCATAGGTGAAATTCGCAACTGGGCAGCTGCCGCCGGCGCGGCTGGCGGGCCAGGCGAGGTAATCGTCTATGGCCAGGAGCGAACCAATTGTGGCGTCGGAATCATGCGTTTTGAGGTTTCGGCAGCAGATGCCTCAGGCTCGACGCAAAGCACGCAGCAACACCGGGAGTTGGCTTGAACGCGGCATGACGCCGCGCAAGCAGTTTTTGAGGCGATTTTTTCGATGGAGATCAAACCGTGAGTTTCAAGCTATTGCTTCTGCCCCCCTTCCTCTCAGGCCCTGCGGACCAACTCATTCGTACGCTCGAAGGCAGCGTTCCGGGAATAAAGGTGGTCGTGGCGGACAGCCCCGAAGGGGGAATCGAACATTTGCGTGACGCCGATGCGGTCTACGGGTTCGTTCCGCCGGATCTGTTCGGTCATGCGCAGAACCTGCGATGGATCGCGGGGCCGATGGCGGGTTTGGGCGAAAAGTGGTTCTATCCGGCCCTGGTCGAAAGCGATGTCGTCGTCACCAATGTGCGTGGCATCTATAACGAGCAGTTGGCCGTCCATATCATGGCCTTCATTCTGGCATTCTCGCATCGGTTCGACCGCTATTTCCCCCAGCAAGTAGCAAGGGGCTGGGGTCACGCCGAAACCAATATGGACCTGCGAGCGCAGACGGCTTTCATCCTCGGCCTAGGTGGCTCAGGCGCGGAGGCCGCCCGACTTTGTCATGAATTCGGCATGCATGTGATCGGCTGTGACATGCGACTTCAATCCGCGCCGGCGGGAGTCCAGGAACTCATTCCCATTGCCGAGATGCCGAATCGTTTGGGCGACGCCGATTTCATCGTAGTGACCGTGCCTGAAACGCCGGCAACGCGTGGCCTCTTTGATGCGGCGATGTTCTCGCGCATGAAGCATGGTTCCTATCTCATTAATATCGCTCGCGGAGCACTGGTGAAGTTGGACGACCTGGTCGAAGCGATGCGGTCGGGGCGAGTGGCTGGCGCCGGCCTGGACGTTCTCGAAATTGAACCCCTGCCCGCCGACCATCCTCTTTGGAGCCTTCCTGGTGTGCTGATAACCCCCCACTCTGCCATTAATGGCGCCGAGGAAGACCAACAGCGGCAGCGGATAGAGATTCTCGTCGAGAATTGTCGGCGTTTCGCGGCAGCCGAGCCACTCATCAATGTGGTCGATAAGCATTCGTGGTTTTAACAAACGGAGGAGAGATATGTCCGAGACTACCGGTCAGGTATCACGCGTAATAGCAATAGAGGAACACGCTTGGACGCCAGAGCTTCGCGCGGCGCTGCTCAAGTTCGGCGGTGACGAGACCATCACCACCTGGAGCAATCAAGAAACGACTAATCGCCGGTTGCTCGATGTCGGCGAAGAACGGCTAGCGCGGATGGATGCCATGGGCGTGGACTTCCAGGTGCTTTCCATCACGGCGCCCGGGACCCAGCAACTGCCTCCGGAGCTGGCGGTACCCCTCGCCCGCGATGCCAATGATTTCCTCGCCGATGCAGTGCGGCGCCGCCCGGATCGCTTCGCCGCTTTCGCCACCTTGCCCACTCCCGCCCCGGAGGCCGCCGCAGAGGAACTGCGCCGCTGCGTTTCCGAACTGAAGTTCGTCGGCGCGATGCTGTTTCCGCGTACCGGCCCGAACTATCTCGATCACAGCAGTTTTAGGCCGATCTTCGAGGTCGCCGCGGAATTGAACGTCCCGCTATATATTCATCCCGGCCTCCCGCTCCAGGCCGTGCGCGACGCCTGCTACAGCGGCTTTAGTTCCGCAACGAACCTGATGCTGACCACGGGAGGGTGGGGTTGGCACGCAGAGGCGGGATTGGCCGCTCTGCGGCTAACCCTCGCCGGAACCTTCGACCGCCACCCCGGCTTGCAGCTCATCCTCGGCCATATGGGGGAGATGCTCATCTCCTTCGCCGATCGAGCCGATGCGCTCACCAAAACCACCAACCTTGAACGATCGGTTCTCGACTGCATCACCGGAAACATCTACGCCACCCCCGGTGGCGTGTTCAGTCACCGCATGCTGCGACAGAACCTCGATGTCTTGGGCCCCGATCGCGTCATGTTCGCTGTGGATGATCCCTACAAAAGTACGCTCGGGCAACAAGGCAAAGCGGCTTTCGGACGCGGCTTCTGCCGCGATTTCATCGAAACCGCGCCCATCAGTGCCGAAGAAAAATCGAAATTGGCGCATCTGAACGCCGAGCGGCTCCTGCGTATCTGAACGCCGAGCCGCTCCTGCTCTCCCGCGCCTGATCAACGCGTCTGGCACCGCTCGCAGCGGTGCCAGACTCACTTCAAACCAGTGACGCGGTGCACTCTTTACTGGCTTAAGATCTATTTCACGCTGATTTTCTGTCCCAAAGTTCTGAGAATGCGGCAGGATCTGAAGCTTGTCTCTCCGCGTAACGGTGACGTTTTTCGTGGCCTCGAGCGCCACTACAGGAGAACGACGGCCCTGCGGAAAAGAACGGCGCACATTGTGTTATGTGCCACCCATCAGGGTTATCACTGTATGAGCTTAGTCCAACCTGGTACTTGCCTCTGAGAGAGCTATTTTCCAGGTCCGCCGGATGTGCCGGTTCTGTGAACTTGGGCCAAGCCAGATCACCATTAGTCTCACTATTGCATTACGGTATGGACGTTATCGACGTGTGGTCGTGACATGCTGAGTTTAGCTTCACGTACTCCTTAGGGACGCGGTGGCGCGCCCCCCTTCCGATCAGTTCTCCGGCATTGGCTTTCTTTTTTCCGACGCGCGTCTCGAATCGTGACCACCCGACTCCTTGCCCCACGCCCATCTTGAAGGATACTAGGGTTATCATTATGTGAGAATTTATTGACACTCAGTTTTGCGAGTCATAAGCTTGGGCACATATCTGATGGAGCGTGAACAATGCAGCAAGATAAGTATCGCAAGCGGCACAAGCGGCCTCCCGCCAACCTTTCTTCGAAGGGGCAATCTTGAAGCGGCCTGCATCAAATCCATCAAAACGCAAACGGTAAAGAGAGGTTCGTCGTGGAAGTCATTGCTTATTCGGAAAATGGTGTGTCGCTGCAAGGGCTTCTAGTTCTCCCCCCTAGCGCCACTGTTCGCGCCGGCGTGCTGGTGTGTCATGAAGGCCCGGGGCGCGGAGATCACGTCCTGCGCCGGCTCGAGATGTTGGCAGAACTGGGCTATGCGGGCTTCGCGCTCGACATCTATGGCGAAGGCTCGCCGGTCGAGAAGGATCCCCAGAAGATCTTCCCCCGGCTAATGCCTTGGCTGGAAAAACGCGAAGCGCTACGCTCCCGCGCTCTGGCGGGGCTCGATACGTTCAAGAAGGCGGTGCAAACGGAACTCACCTTCGCGATTGGCTTTTGCTTTGGCGGGACGGTCGCGTTGGAACTCGCCCGTATGGGAGCGCCGGTGGATGGCGTCGTGAGCTTCCACGGTGGTCTCAAGGCAACCATTCCGGCGGTGCCCGGTAGCGTGAAGGCGCCCATACTGTCTTGTGTCGGGACCGAGGATCCGAGCATTCCGCTAGAAGATCGCACCGCCTTCGAAGCCGAAATGATTGCCGCCGAGGCCAAGTTCCAAACGCTGTTGTTTTCGGGAACGAAGCACGCTTTCACCAACAAGGATGCCCCTCCGGTACCGGGCCTCGCCTACAACGCCTGGGCCGAGCAGCAATCCTGGTCGGCCATGCAATCCTTCTTTCGGGCACTG
The DNA here is from genome assembly GCF_964253815.1 of Caballeronia sp. LjRoot34. Classification (NCBI taxonomy): domain Bacteria; kingdom Pseudomonadati; phylum Pseudomonadota; class Betaproteobacteria; order Burkholderiales; family Burkholderiaceae; genus Caballeronia; species Caballeronia sp. LjRoot34. Next base: position 14,528 of record NZ_CAXUSB020000009.1, on the reverse strand, counting down.
GAGACGAAATAGACGGCCTGCCGTCGCCTGCTAGGGTCGTGAGTTAGAAATTCGCATACAAGCCTCTCGCCCTGGTCGCGACCGACACAGTGACGCAACGACTCTTTATGAATCGCGAAAGGAAAGTGAGGCACCATGACAGAACATTTGTAGTGCAAATTAAATGCTGCATCAATAATGTCAGAGGTTAAAGGAGACGGTGATGACTTCGGTAGATGGTTCTCTGCGCTTGTCCAGAGGCGCCGGTCAGAGTAACCGGCTCACCCACCTCCCCGTCGAGTCAGCGATGCTACGTATGCGTCGAGGCATTTCGGGTGACCAGTTCTTTGGTCATTTACTTAGTAACCCTAATTTTTATAGCCAAGCCGGTAGTCGGCAGTTTGCAAGTTTTTACACGGCCACGTCAGCAAAACTTAGACGTTAAATATCCCCTAATTTCATATTAAAAAAAATGAGACACCTGACACTCGCTATCCTAACCATCGCGGCGGCCTCCGTAGAGGTAGCCCATGCCCAAAGCTCAGTGACGCTTTATGGACTGATCGCCACTGGCATTCAGTATGCCAACAATAGTGCCGGCGGAAAGCAGTACCAACTCAGCAGTGGCGGCCCTCAAGCCGATCGCGTCGGATTTCGCGGTGTCGAAGACTTGGGTGGCGGCCTTTCCACCGTTTTTGTTCTGGAAAATGGCTTCTCGGGCACGACCGGGGCACTCGGACAAGGCGGCGACTTCTTCGGACGCCAAGCCTATGTGGGTGTCAGTTCTTCAAAATATGGAACCCTAACGTTAGGGCGGCAGTACGATGAAAGCTTCTGGTACATAGCCAATTTTTCAGGCGCAGTGAAATTTGGTGCTGCTTTCAGCGTGCATCCCGGGGACATGGACAACCTGATCTCCAACCACCTGAATAATTCGATCGCGTTCAAGAGCGTCAATTACGCTGGCTTTTCTTTTGGGGGCATCTATAGTCTTGGCGGGATCCCGGGTCAGTTCAGCAAAAATCAAATCTATTCTGTCGGCGCCGGATACGATGGGGGTTCATTGTCGTTAGCGGTGAGTTACGTAAATGCCCGGAATCCTAACTACTCTTATTGGGGAAACAACCCTTTATCAAGTACAACGGGCTCCAACATGAGCAGCCTGGTGTATGCCGGGTACGCCTCTGCCAAGACGCAACAAAATTTCGCGGCCGGCGCCTCTTACAAAATTGGCTCATTGACTTTAGCCGCACTGTATACGAACGTGCAGTTCAACAAAATCGGAACAGAGCCGGGTTTGCCTGCTGTCGGTGCTCCGGGGAGCGCCAAATTCAACAATGTGGACGTCAGCGCCAGCTATTTTGTAGCTCCGGATCTGCAGGTGGGCGTAGGGTACACACTCACCAAAGGCTACGAGGTGAATGATGCGACTTATCAGCAGGCCAATGCCGGAGTCGATTATTTTCTGTCAAAACGAACTGACCTATATCTCATCGGAGCGTATCAACACGCCTCGGGCACCGACTCGACCGGCAAGGCAGCTCGAGCGCAGATGTACCTGCTATCGCCATCGTCGACCGCGAATCAGGTCGTAACGCTCATTGGAATTCGGCACAAATTTTAGCTCCCAGCAGACCGAGGCCCCTTCCATCGCGTCAGTCGTCGACGAATCAAGCCTCCAACTTGTGAACGCGGCGTTTGACGCAAAGGGTCGCCGCGGTACGCTAGCCCGACGGATGGGAGGCGCGGAGCGTGCGGAATCTGAGGTCGGTCGGAATCACTGGAGGCCAACCGGTTAAGCAGCATTCCGCTCTAGGTAGAAACGCTGCGTGAACGCGCCAGGCGACAGGTAGTTCAGACGCGCCTGCGTGCTGTCAGTCGTAGAACATTTCGATGTATTCGCTGATGGCACGCCTAGTCTGTTCGCGCGATGATAGACCAGTTCGCTCTTGAGCGAACCCCTGCGCGAGTCCGCATTGCTGGTGGCGTGACATCAATTGATGCACCGTCTGGTTGCTCGAATTCCTTCAAAGCGGCACTACCCGCAGTTTGTGCACGAGGCGGATTTAGACGGGGGAAGATGCTTCGCGACCTTCCAGAGTAACAGTTCGTCGATGCAGCTGGCTTGGTGATCCGCGATGTTCGTAAGCACGTATTCAAGGTAGGAGCGCGGGTAGATGTCGCTCAATTTGCATGAGCCGACCAGGCTATACATCGCGGCGGCCCGCTCACCAAGCTATCAGAGCGAGCGAACATGAAGTTGCGCCGGCCGAGGGCCACGCAGCGCTAGGCGTTTTCCGCGAGCAGGTTGCTGATCTCGATGCGGCCGTCATCACAGAACAGAGTGAGCCCGTCCCAGCGGTTCAGTGAGTAGTTGGTCGTGCATAAAATCCATCGGCCACACCGCATTCACCGACATCGGCACAACCAACGGCTCTGGGGCCTGCCGCACAGGCTTGATGCGCAGATTCAATTCGAGTCCGCGATAGATGCAGTCAATTCGCTTATGGTTCCACCCGAAGCCTTTCACGTTGCGTAAGTACAGGAAACACAGCCCAAATCCCCAGTTACGGTGGTTGTCGGTCAGCTTCAGTAACCAGTCAGCGATTTGACCGTTCTCTGCATTGCGCTTTCGCTCATAGCGGTAACACGTTTGGCTTACGCCAAACGCCTCGCATGCAAGCAATGGGCTGCTCTTCTCTTGCCTGACGCGTCGCCGTTGGTCCGGCGGCTTGCCGCGGATATCAGCTTCGATTTGGTAGAACTCGCCAATCATGTCGAGCCATTTCTTCGTGGTTTCCGACGGAGCCGTCTCATGCACGTTGGAGACGTACCGGCGCGCGTGGTCCGTAAGCGACTCGCGAGGGCCGTTGTCCACGGTTGATTGAGCTGGTCGCTACTTTAGTTCCCACTAGACGATTTGATGGGAACTAAGGTGGACGAGACATTGAGTCGTAGCCCGAAGAGCAGGCGACCGAACTTCCCGTTGATACAAAGCGGCACTTAGTCGAACAGACCTTCGAGTCGGGAGCGTCGGTATCGCGAGTTGCCCGGCGTAACGACATCAACACGAATTTGCTGTTCAGAAGAACGTCACTGACCTGTCGAACTACAGATATCGCCGGGTCTGGGGCATGTTGCGCCGTGAGAGGGAGCGCCGAGATATCGCTATAGTGAACGCCAAACGCGTGTATCGGGTGATGCGCGTTCATGGCCTGCTGCTACAACGCAGACCTCCGCCGTCACGGCCGAGTCGTCGGCACGATGGCAAGGTCGCGGTGGCGAAGAACAACCGGCGTTCGTGTGCCGATGGATTCGAGTTTCGCTGCGACAACGGCGAGCCACTGCGCGTGACGTTTGCTCTGGATTGCTGTGACCGTGAAGCCATGAGCTGGGCGGCGGACGATCGGTGCTCACAGTGGCGATGTGTTGCGTGACGTGATGCTTGCCGCCGTCGAAAACCGATTTGGTAACGTCTTGAAGGCACCGGCTGAAAGCGAGTGGCTGATGGATAATGGCTCGGGCTACACAGCGGACAAGACTCGGAGCTTCGCGTCGTCCATCGGGCTAGAGCCATTGACCACATCCATCTGCAGCCCGCAAAGTAATGGAATGGCGGAGAGCTCGGTAAAGAGGATGAAACGTGACTACGTCGCCTTCATGCCGAAGCCCGACGCAAAGACTGCGGCGCACAATCTCGTCGTCGCGATCGAGCGCTGCAACGAGCATCATCCTCACAGCGCGCTGAAGTACCGCTCGCTACGCGGGTTCAGGAGCAGGACCGATTCATCAACCCACGTGTGGGGCGGTGTCCTGAGGAACGGCGGCAAATCCATTCCCACCCTCGATCACCACCACCTTGATCCCGGCATTTGGCAGCTGCGATTGCAGCAGTTAATCCGGCAAACCACCGCCGACGATTGCCAGATCCACCGTTTCATCCTGTGCAGGTTAGTTACGGTGTACTCGTTTCTCCTTGCACGTACGCGTCCAGGCGGCGCCCTCCACAGCGATGTCGATCTGTGGTGCAGTATAGATACCTCACGCTCCGAAGCAATTATCCCAATAGCTCTTACGCCACAACATTTTTAACGACTATATAGAGCTATATCGTCAGCAATTTGCCCATACATCCAGTGAGATTTGCGGCCTACGTTCGACTTACCCCGCCCTGCTCTCGTTCGCTTTCGGCGCGCGGCCCCTCCAAACATCGTCGACTGCCGCTTACGAGCTCTAACCCGCCCGAAGTGACGCCTTGCCGCCCTCTGCCGCAGCTGCCGGTGCCATGTACGCCGCCACAACGTAAAAGACCGTCGTCACGAGCGACATGACGGTGGGCACGAGCAGTCCATAAATGAGGCTCTGCGACCCGAGCCGTGCTGATGTAGCATCGCTGATCATGCCGGTCACGAGGGGACCCAGTCCTAGTCCGAACAACGTGGAAATGCTCAGGACCAGTGTCATGGCGAACGAGCGATTGCCGGGCGCAACGACGGCCTGCACCATGGTAAGCCCTGGAGCCTGGCAGACAGCGAACAGGAGGTTGCCGAGACCCAGCCCGATCAGCGACAACACCTTAGACGGGGCGAACAGGAACATCAACATGCTGGGCACGATCAAGAGGGCAGACACCGCGGCGATCATGCCCATGGTGCGCAGCCGGCCGCCTGCGATGTGAGCGGCGAATGCACCCAAAAGAACGCCCACGAGCCCGAGCAACCCTCGAAAGAAGCCCGATGCTAACCCGATCGAGGCGGCGTCGAGGTGATCGACACGCGCGAGCACTGCGGGGGTCCAGGCGGAGAAGGTGTAGTTCACAAAGGCGGAGCCCATTACGGCGCATAGCAGCACCAGGTACGCGTTGTTGGCAAAGAGCTGCTGCAACGCGATCAGCGTGCTTTTGGGCTGTTCTACGGCGCCTTGGTCATCGGACTGTCCCCGCGTCGGCTCCGTTGCCGTGAGCTTCAGCACGACCGCCAGGAGCACCCCCGGCGCGGCCATTGCCGCGAGCGCTGCCCGCCACCCGTAATGCTGGTTCAGCCACCCGCCCGCGCTCAATCCGAGGAATAGCCCGATGTAGGTGCCCGACGCCCAAATCCCGATGGCCCGAGCCCGCGACCGGGCGGGATAGAGGTCGGCGATGAGGGAGGTGGAGGGGCCGCTACCGGTCGCTTCGCCTATAGCCACCGCGGATCGCGCCAACACTAGCTGCGTCATGTTGGCCGCAAACCCCATCCCGATGGCCACAATGCTATAGAACAACATGCCGATCGAGATCATGTTGATGCGGCTATACCGATCTGCCATTCGCCCGATCGGGATCGACGCGACAACGTAGACGACTGAGAAGCCGAATCCAGTCAGCAAGCCGAGGGCGGTGTCTGACAGGTGCATCTCTGCCTTGATGGATTGCAGCAGGATCGCGACCACCCCCCGATCGAGCTGATTGATGCCCATTGCCGCCGTCAACAACAACAACACCCATCCGGCGGGGGCGGCTCTAGCCGGCCGACGTGATGCTCCCACGAAAACTTCCTCGGATTTCAATTTGTGTCTCCTATGTAGTTCGCGTTATTACGTCTCATCTCCCACGGCTTGATACTTGAGCCCTGGTTCAGACGCGAATTGATACGTCAGCTAACCCGCATCGACTGTTCGCAAATGGCGGTCTTAAGGAACTCCAGTCCCCGGACCAGGTCGCCCCGCGTCCGTGGAGCCCCCAGCCCGATGCGCAGCGCGTTCGGATGCACCCCGTCGACGGCAAAGCCATCGCCCTTCGCGGCAACGCCATTCGCCCGAAGGTGAACACCAAACTCAGGGATCGTCCACTCTCCGGGCAATGACAGCCACAGGTGAGGACCCGCGGGGTGGGCCGCGATCGTTTCGCCGTCCAGGATCTGCCGCGCAATGTCCTGCCTGGCGCCGCATTCCGTCCGCACCGCGTCCAGGATGGCAGAGGCCGATCCATCGTCGATCCACTGGCTTGCGACAGCAGCCGTCAACGGCGGTGCAAGCAGAGTGATAACGCGAAGGCCCTCTGTCATCTGGGCTCTGCTGGCTTCGGGGCCGACGCAAAAGGCAACGCGCAGACCCGGCGTAATGCACTTGGAAAGGCTTGAAATGTAGTATGTTCGGTCCGGAATGATCGACGCCAAAGGGGGCGACGACTCTTTGGGCAGCAGCGCATAGGCGTCGTCTTCAAAGACTGTGAGGTCGAATTGCCTGGCGACCTCGGCGATCTCCAATCGACGGCCCCGCGACATCGTCGCGGTCGTAGGGTTCTGGATGGTTGGAGTACAGTAAAGAAATTTTGGCCGATGACGCCGGCAGGCCTCGGCTAGGGCTGAGGGGATAATGCCCTCGCTGTCCATCGGCACGCCGAAGAGCGGCACGCCGAAGTGGCGGCACACGGCACGGATTCCGGGATATGTCAGGGCTTCGGTCACAATGGCTTCGCCTGATCTTACGAAGGTCGTAACCAGCGCCACGAGCAGGGAGGCACCGCCGGCGCAGACTACCAGGTTATCGACGTCCGTCGCGCCCAGAAGGGGACGCAGCCACAGTGCGCCAGCCCTGCGGTCCTCTAGGCTGCCCGTGCTGCTGCCATAGCTCAGCAGGTCCAGGACGTCCCTGCTGCGCTGCAAGGTCGCGAGCGCCGAACGAATCCTGTTTGGCAGCGCGGCCGCTTCGGGCTGCGGCGGCACGTTCATTCTCAAATCCATCTTACGACCTCCTCCTTCGATGAGCGAGGCGACGCCCTGCCTCGCAGACTCTTCTCACCCGGGAGCGGGTGGACCGTACGTCGACGCGAGTCCGAGCAGGCGGAAGCAAAGATGATCACGTTCGGGGCCACTCTGGCGATGAGCGAACCTGAAGCAGTCATATCCACGACTTCGGCCCTTGACGAATCTCTCGCTGCATAGGATCTATGTCGCGGCGACAGGCGCGCTCAGAACGGATAGTCTATCCCCGTCTCTTGCACGGTAATCCAATGATCACGCGTCAGTTCTGAGACGATCCAATCGCCATTGAACCGACCGATACCGCTATTCTTCTCACCACCAAACATGTTGAAGGGACTGTCTTGCACCGGAATGTCGTTGATGTGCGTCATGCCGGCCTGAATCTGTCGGGCGAAGCGGATGCCGCGCGTAAGATCCCGCGTGAAGACCGAGCTGGAAAGCCCGTATTCGGTTTGATTGGCAAGCGCAAGCGCCTCCCGTTCACCGTTGGCGCGGATGATCGGCGCGATTGGAGCGAACAGCTCGGTCTGCGCAAATACGCTGTCATTTCGAACATTCGCAAAGACATGGGGCGGCACGAGAAGACCATCGGCCTCACCGCCGAGCCGCTCGTCGAACCCGGCTTGGCGGGCGGTCGCGATACTCTTTAGCGCCGCCGCCTTCTGTTTGGCGTTCATCAGCGGTCCAATCACTGTTTTGGGGTCGCTGGGATCGCCCACAGTGAGTGTGCGTGCATGCTCCACGAACCGCTCGACGAATTCGTCATACAGGGAGGTATCGACAATGATGCGATTACAACTCATGCAGATCTGGCCGCTATGGAGGAACCGGGCGAAGATCGCAGCGCGGACCGCCTGATCGAGGTCGGCATCGTCAAGCACTACGAATGGTGCGTTGCCGCCAAGTTCGAGGCCTATGTGCTTGAGCGTCTTGCCACTCATCGCAAGTTCGCCGATATGCTTGCCGACCCTCGTCGATCCGGTGAATGAGATCAATTTAGGCACGGGATGGAGCGTGAACGCGTCACCGATCTCCTCCACATCGCCTATGATGATATTTAGGAGTCCAGCAGGGAGGCCGGCTTCTTCATAAATCTTCGCGAGGAGAAGGCCGCCAGTCACCGGTGTGTCTTCGGCAGGCTTGACGACGACGGCGTTGCCCGTAGCCAGCGCCGGCGCGATCGAGCGATTCGATAGATGCATAGGAAAGTTCCAAGGACTGATCACGCCGACGACGCCGACGGGCTCGCGATAGACGAAGCTTTGCTTGCCTGTACTGTCGATCGGCATGATCCGGCCTTCGACGCGCGAGGGCAAAGTGAGAGCCTCGATCAGGCCCCCTCGAACGGCGGCCCATTCAGCGCCAGCCTTCAGCAGGGTGCCACCGGTCTCGCGGACGATCCAATTGATAATCTCCGCCTGCCGGTCCTCCATGATGCTGAGCACCCGCCGGAAGAGTTCGATCTTCCGGCTGGGACCAGTCCGTGCCCACTCTATCTGCGCCACAGCCGCCGTTGCGTAAGCTTTCTCGAGGTCGTCCACCCCCGCCAGGGTGATCTCTGCGAGGGTTTCGCCATTGTAGGGATCGACGCTACAGGCTGTTTTCCCCGCACTCCCGGGGCGCCAATCGCCGGCGATATATTGGCCTGTGAACCCGGAATAGGGAGTGCGTTGGCTGGTCATGGTCATGATCCTCGGAGGCGAAAGTGGTGCCGCGTGGAGAACGCGGCGTTTGGCAGAGCGACGAAGCTGTGTCGCGATGTTAGGACAAAAACAAGCCTAGCGGTCGAGCGCGCACGATGGCCGTCAGGTCCCTTGCTTCTCGACGCGGCGCCGGACGGCGAGGAGCGTAAGTGCCACGGCCAGCATCGTTGTCGCAATGACGAGGAAAAACGGGATGCCATGTCCGTGGAGCAGGAAGGGGCCGACAACCGCACTTGTGACTGCACCAAACCTTCCAAGGCCGGCGGTGAGGCCGACGCCTGTTGCCCGGAACGAGGTGGGGTAAATCTGCCCTGCCAATACATAAATGACCGCCCCGGTACCCGGTATCACAAATCCCGCGCAGAAGAGACCGACGAACATCCACCCCCCTGCATTGCCATCGGTAATCCGAAGCAAGACTGCCATCGAGGCCGCGCAGGCGACGGCGACCATGCTCATGCCGAACAGCGCCGATCGTGAGCCTACCCATTGCACGAACTTGGCCCCGATGATGCCGCCGATCAGCCCGCCGGCGCTGAAACAGGACAGCCCGGTGCCGATGAAGGCTGCGGAATAGCCAAGATCGGTCAGGAGTGTCGGAGACCATGTGTAGACGAGAGTGGTCGAGAAGACGACGAAGAAGAAGGCGAAGCCGATCAGATAAGTGTCGCGCGCGAAAGATCCGGAGAGCACGGCAGAAACTGGGACACGCTTTTGAGATGCTGTTTCACCAGTGTCAATGAAGCCTGAGATCGTGAAGTCGGGCAAACGCATGGATGACACGATCTTATCGATCTTGGCCAGGTTGGCCGGGTTTCGAACGAGGAACCGCAGCGATTCTGGGAGAAAGGCAAGCACAAGGACTGCAACGAGCAGTGGCAGTCCGCCAGCGACGACGAAGAGAGCCTGCCAGCCATATCCGGAAAGAATAAAGGCGGAGAGTAGACCGAGGACGATTCCGCCTACCGGCGGGGCGCTCATGGATATGCCAAGGGCGAGGCTGCGTTGACGGACCGGGGTATATTCGGCAACGAGAGTAGCCACGTTAGGCATCGCTGCGCCTAGCCCCAATGCGGCAAAGCCGCGCATCAAGCCAAGACCGAGAAGATTGTGGCTGAAGGCGCCGGCCAACGTGAAGGCGCCGAACGCGCATGTCGAGCCGATCAGGGCCGTCTTGCGACCGAGGCGATCTCCGGCGAAACCTCCGACTGCCGTCCCGATAGCCGTGGCCACGAAGCTGAGAGCCATAAGGATCGCAAACGCTGAACGGGGTTCGCCCCAGTCCTTGGCAATCGTTGGGAGGGCCAGGCTCAGCACCCCTGAATCGACACCGTCTACCATGGCGACCAAGCTCGCCAAGAGCAGAATAAGCTTTTGCCGTGGATGCCACTCACCACGGTCGAGGATCTCCGCAACATCGAAGACATGTGATGAAGCGGTAGTGGCTTGTACTGTCGTCATGGACGGCAAACCTATGCAGAACAGAGTTGGAACGGTGATCAGTGCCTCGCTGCTGTCGTCGCCGCGGCCGTCGGACAGATCACGGTTACTTTTGACAGTGAGGCCACCTGAGCGCGTTGTCACGATGGAAATGCACTTGCCTGATAGAGCCAATCCAACCCCGCGTAGGACTGCTCTGCGGTCCTTGCGGACAGCATGATATTGCGCATTTCGGCCTTCACTCCCTCGGCGTGGTAGAACTCGCCGTGAACGCGCGCCATGACTTGGCATCGCCCGGTTCGAAGATAACGCTGCCGCTGATAATGCTGGAAGGCTGCGGGCAGATCGTCCCGGCTCTGCGCGATGGCGCGCGACAAGACGACCGCGTCCTCCATGGCCATGCAGGCACCTTGAGCGAGATATTGCAACATGGGATGCGCGGCATCGCCTAGCAGCGTGATGTTGTGCTTGCTCCAATTCTTGACCGGTTCTCGATCGCACAGAACCCACATGCGCCAGGCATCGATCTTGGAAAGCAACGCCTGAACCACGTCGCACGCGTCCGCGAAACACCGGTGCAACTCGGCGGCGTCGCCTGTCGTGTCCCACCCTTCGGCGTATTTATCGCTGTGGAAGACGGCGACGAGATTGAACAGGTCACCGCCGCGAAGAGGATATTGAACGAGATGGTGCTTCGCTCCTCCCCAAAGGACCATCGCGTTCTGCCGAAATTCCTCCGCCACGCTGGCGGTAGGAAGCACGGCGCGATAGGCGATATGGCCGGAGACGACCGGCGAACCGTCTCCGACGACGAGTTGTCGGGTGCGCGACCAAAGCCCGTCTGCGCCGATTAGAGCTGAGCCATGGAAAGTTCGTCCATCGCTTGTTTCGAGTTTGACCGTGGTTCCCTCAATGATGTTGTCGATCCGGGCGCCGGTGATGAGCTCGATCAGATCGCTCTTCTTGGCGGCATCGAGCAGCGTCGTATGCAGGTCGGCACGATGGATAAGCGTGTAGGGGAAATCAAATCGCTGCTGGAAGGCGTCGCCGGTCGGTATCGCCGTGATCCGTTTTCCGGTCATGCTGTCCATGAATACGAGTTCGTCGGGGAAGACGCCGAGCTTCATGGCCTCCCCCTCCAGCCCCAGTGTCATCAAGGCGCGATATCCGTTCGGCCCAAGCTGAATGCCTGCTCCGATTTCACCGAATTCCTTGGCCTGTTCGATGACGATGGTTGGAACGTCGATCTTTGCCAGGGCGAGGGCAGCGGCGAGGCCGCCAATGCCGCCGCCGAGAATGAGCAAGGGGTCCTGTTTCATCATTTGACCACCATTTTGATATTGCCGATTTTGCTGATTGAGGCGGACACGGTGTCGCCCGGCCGAATGGGGCCCACGCCTTCCGGCGTTCCGGTAAACAGGACGTCGCCTGGCTCAAGCGTATAGAAGCTGCTCGCGAACTCGATGAGGTCGCGCGCGGTCATGATCAGATCGCGCGTATTGGCCCGCTGCCTAGGTTCGCCGTTGACGTCGAGTGCCAGGTCGAGATTCGTCGCATCGCTGAGTTCGTCCGACGTCACGAGCCATGGGCCGAGAACGGAATAGGTGTCCAAGGATTTGCGAAGGCTGCGCTCCTCCGGTCCGCGAATCGTGATGTCCAAGCCGATGCAATAGCCGGCGACATAGTCCAGCGCCTCAGCCGCCCGCACATTTTTGGCGGTTTTACCGATGACGACCGCGAGTTCGATCTCATGGTCGGTGCGACGATCGGGAAAACCGATCACGATGTCGGCAGATGCGCCGACCAATGAACTTGTCGCCTTCAGAAACAACCCGGTCTCTTGGATCTTGCGAACGTGCCCTCGAGAGAAGGTCGCTTCATCAGCGATGGCTTCGTCTAGATGTGCTTGGTAGTTGACCGGGGCGGCGACGAGCTTGCCAGGGTTTGCGACCGGGCTTTCCAGCGAAACCTGGTTGAGCGGGAGGCGTGGAGCATCCGCTAAAGCTGCTTCCAACTCTCCCCGTAAACTCGGCAGTGCCTCGATAAGGAGATCATGTCGCGGCAATGGATAGCCGGGGACCTTCAGTCGATTGAGAAGATAGGTGCAGTCGACGACCTCATCGCGGTCAACTATGCCTAGCCGGCCGCCGTTGAATATACAGATCTTCACTATGTTTCTCCGATTGAGTGTTAAGTCGCAGCTTTTTCGGATCTCCAAAAGCCTAGCGACTCTTGGAGAGAGCGATCCGAGAAGCTGAAAAGAACACATGAAGCGTCGGCTTCGAATGACCGCCACTCCCATCCAGGAATCACGAACACGTCGCCTTCGCGAACCTCGATGGCCTGACTACCGATCTTGACGCGGAGCTCGCCCTCGACGATGCAAGCAACCACGGCATCGGTCTCGCGATAGGTCCGGCCGCGGAAACCGGCGGGAAATAGCTGGAGAAACGCTGCCATGCTCGCGATGGGGGAGCTTCCAGTCGTCGGATCCGTATATCGAAGCTTCAGAGCTACGGCGTCGTCCCAATCGTCTGCTTGGGCGAGTTGAGTGAGCGCGGCCTTTGCTCGCACGTAGGGATAATGGAAGACCGGGCTTGTGGTGGTGCTCGCCATATGGCCGACCGGCACGAATCCAGAGGCGTAGCGCGCCAAGGAATCGCCGGCTGGACGGCTCAGGTTTTGTCGTTCATTGGTGTCGTCAGCGGAAAAACCAGCATTGAGCAGCTGCACGATCGGCACGTCGAGGCCGTCGAGCCACATGACGGCGTCGGAACCTTCTGCGCCATGGTCGTGAAACACGCCCGAGGGAGTGATGATGAAGTCACCTTTGGCCATGGTGACCTTCTCGCCGTCGACTGTAGTGAAGCCGCCTTCGCCTGCGAGGATCAAGCGCAGCGCCGAAGCGGTGTGCCGGTGGCTCGGCGCTGTCTCGCCCGGGAGGATCATCTGAATTCCGGCATATAGCGAGTTCGTCGCCATCGACCGCCCGCGAAGCCGCGGATTTTCAAGTACCAGCACGCGCCGTTCGGCGTCCTCGGCTGAGATCGACTCGCAGGCGACAACCATGTTCGCGCGGATCGTCTCAGCTCGCCACACAATAGGATCGATCACTTGGCGAGGTTCGCGCGGCGTGAGGCCTCGAAGCACTTCCCATAAGGGCGCCATGTTGTCGCCGTCGAGTCTTTGGCGAAGCTCTCCAGCTTCCATAGCATCCTCCCGATATTTGATAATTCTCAATATATAGTAATATTTCAACCACTGTCAAGAGGACGTGTGGGCGACAAAGTGATGTCGCATAAGCGCGACCGCAGGGCTGACGGTTGGCAATGGCCGAACCATCGTTACCTAGAGACATGAGTTTTCACGGCGCGCTCTATTGCTTATAGCGCCTGGATGTCAGCAAATTGATCCACGGGCAGAGTGATGCGTTGCCACGCCGCGGCGCCGAGAGAGGCGCTTCACCCCTATGTCGGAGCCCAGTTCTAGGCTAGACTAGTGTCATATAGTGATAATCCTGTTGGATGCGCACATGATCCGGTGTGCGCCGTTCCTTCCCGCAGGGCCTCGTAGCTGCGCCAAAGGTGCGCGAGTGCCGCCGCGCAAATTATCTTGACACTTCCGGCCCTGCAATGTATTCGACAAATTATTATCAATTAGTGGGAATTTTGCATGATTTTCTTTCTTTTACCTATCTGGACGGCGCGGCCAAGCATTTGGCGAATGTTTGCCTATTCGCAGCCCCCGGCAAGGAGTAAGAGCTTGGCCGTTCGTCCCCCCAGAAGTTGTCGCAAATTAACTGGATTGGAAAATCCGGCCCCCGGGCGTGGGCGTCAGAGGCCGAACGACGGCCTAACGGGACTGTGAGCGCGCATGTCTACGTCAGATAAAGTCCTTTCGATACTGAGCTTATTTTCGATCGAAAGAAGTGAATGGACCGTCGAACAGGCGGCTCAAGTGACCGGTCAACCCGTGAGCACAACCTACCGGCATTTTGCGGTCCTCGCGAAGGCGGGTTTTATCGACTCATTCCGAGCCGGACGCTATGTCCTGGGGCCCGCCGCCATCCAGATCGACTGGTTGATCCGAAAGACCGACCCGCTGCTTGCGGCGACCCAGCCCGCCATGAAGTTCCTCTCGGGCGCCGTAAACCGGCCGGCGGTAGTCCTTTTGTGCCGATTTTATCGGGGTCAGGTCATGTGTATCGACCAGGCCATCGCCGGCAATCCAACCTTTGCCTCAAGTTACCAGCGGGGAAGGCTGATGCCACTGGCACGAGGGGCGGCATCGAAGGTCATATTGGCAACCCTATCGGACCGGGAGAAAAAGTCGCTGCAGGCCCGCAATGGAACGGAATTCGCCGCGGCAGGCCTGGGAACCGACTGGGCGGAGCTTCGCGCCTCCCTGGCTGCAATCCGAGACGCAGGCTATTCGATCACTCACGGGGAAATCGATGAAGGTGTCATTGGTATAAGCGCGCCTATATTCGATGCCGACGGCGCGCCACTTGGTTCTATTTCCTATGTGATCTCGGACAAGAAGGCTAACCAACAAGGCATAGAGCGCATGGCTCTCATGCTGAAATCCGCAGCCGCTCAGATCACGACCGCACTCGGCGCCTAACTAAAGGATCGTCAGTCATCGGTGGATGACGCTAGCAAGT
>NZ_CAXUSB020000008.1:0-84678 GCF_964253815.1 Caballeronia sp. LjRoot34 | reverse complement strand
GTAGCGAAGGTACCAGCGCACACAGAGAACAATGATCTCGCGATCAAAATGCCGTCCATCGAACATCCCCTTCAGACCTTTTCGCTTGCTCATCACTGGCCACCAGATTGATTGGTTAGCTACTTTAGTCAATCCAATGAACCTATTTGCACCAGAACCACTTCTCTTAGGTCTCCGTAGGGTGGGTCGTGCGTTGAGCGTTTTGCTTATCGCACAACCCAAAGGTGACCTATGAGCTATAAAGGCAACTTCAAAGACATCTACTTTCCCGGCGTCGATCGTCAGCTCAGCGTAGCGCGTTATCGCATTGTCGTAGCGTGGGACCACGCGAATCCGATCCCGCAAGCGATTCTTCAGCTCGTGCAACTCGACGCCGACCCCGAAGAAACCATCAACTTTCTGTCGGCACTCGACGTCATGCTGAACAAAATTGTCTCGACGGATCTCGCCGGCGTGCGCATCGATCACATGCGCCTCGTGGTCGAGTCGCTGGGGGCGAGCGTGGAGGTGCCGTTTGACTTCAGCACCGAGGACTTCGTGCATCGTGGCAATCCGGTGGTGATCACCGGCACGGGGAAGTTTGCCTCGGTTCACATCGAGGCAAACGACGTCATTGGCGGTTTGGCGGTGTTATTCGCGCATTTTGAGAATCGCGAACCGTTGAACCAATTTGTCGCGGCCGCGTTGACCTAATGCGGTCCTGGCCGCGGCAAGTCCGGGGTCAGGACCGGCTCTCTTAGTTTGTCGGCGCTTTGCGGAACCAGCAGACCACAAGATGGATTGCTGCAACGAGACCCAGGAGCAGTACTCCACTCGGCAGTGTCACCAGCGCATACCAATGCGCGAGCGCGCCGATATAAAGCCTATGAGTGAGGTCGACGCCGAACAGTATGCACGGCGCGGCAGCACCCTCGCTGAGTTTGCAGTGAAGGGCATGCCCAAGACAGTTGGCGAGCAACGCACTGACTATCGGCCAGAGGGTCCATACACCGAGTAGCGCATACAGTACGCGGAACAGCCGCCGCCTGGTGAGCGCTCGCCTAAGCAGTATTGCCCCACGCATCGCAGTAGGTGCAGGGCTATTCGAACAACTCGTTGACCTCTAGATGTGCGTGGATTTCTGCCGCCCACTGCCGCTCATGGCCGCCGAGGTTTTCAAGAAGCCCCGCGAAGTACGTTTTGTGCCCGGCTTCTGGCAATTGGTCTAAAACATCTCGCACTAGCTTGTGTCCGGTTCGCTGATGCCCCGTCATATGCAGCCAACAACCGAGCGCAAACAAGTCCTTGAATGCGCTCGCGTTCGCTCCGTGGGTCGTTTCAATAACTTCTTTCAATTTAATGGCATCAATCGCTTTCATGATTCTCGCTCTTTTCGACGCTTTTGACGTGACGGTTTGTAGATGACGATCAACCCGAACAGCACGCTTGCGCCGATCGTCCTGTTTTCCAATACTAAACGGCCCTACAACCAATTAACGGGCGAATGTCACAAAGCCAACGTAAAGCGCCTCAATGGCGCACAACCCACCGGCCAATTGAGCGGCTACCTGCGCCACCGGCCACCGGCTTTCGGACGCGGCCCTTCAGCCCCAAAAATATCGCTACGTACACCGCCGTGAAAACCGTCAGTGCGATGACGGTCTTGATCGCTCCGACTTGCACAACGGCAACGACTGGCGAGAAGTCTACGGTCATATTTTGTTACCCTTGTTTTCCCTGGTATTAGGCGTGGATCAAAGGAGGTTTTGCTAAACGCGCTTGTCTTCACAACTCGTGTTGACGTTTTGAAACGTCGGCTCGGATGAGCCCGACAATTCTAGGATGTATTGATACCTCACTTGCCAGCAAAAGGGATACTAAAAACAACCTCTTTCGAGAGATTGTTGATCGCTCGAATGCATGGTTTCGCGCAATGCGTGCCCGTGCGCCGTCCGATGCGAATCGGTTTGATAGCCGCGATTCCGACCGACAACACGCGAAAGGCGTAGACATCGGACGCCGGCGAATTCGGTCAAAGGGTCGATCAGTTTGCTCGGATAATTGGGGACCGGCCGTGCGGGGCGCTCGCGCGCCAAAGGCTCTTTCGTCGCGTCAGCAAGACGGCGAGTCGGGGCCGCACGCTCCCTGTTCGCGCCGCTTGTGAAATCAAGTAGCGGGAGCGTGCGGATACAGCAAGCTTTTCCAATCAAACGTCAGCGAATTTGAGACCCCAAGCTGGCGACTTTCCCCACAGGTCGGAGATGGCATCAATCGCTTCCTGTTCAGCATCAAAGCGATGGCCGGTGTCCTCGCCGCTGTCGGTCACGACGAAGTAGAGGCCGTCGTCACCCCGAGCGATACTGAGTTGAACACGCACCCCGTCCTGTTGGTTATGGTTAATGCTGGCGATCTCAGGTTTAATTAGCTGCATAGTGAATCCTCCTTTTCCGTTGTTACTTGCGCAGCGCGCGGCGCATGGATAGGAACGCCATTGCAACGACACCTGTCGCGAGTGCCGCAAGCGTCAAAACCACTTCCACCACCATCACCTGAACGCCAAACGCGTTCGTTTTCGAAGAAATCCAGGCAAAGAGCCAAAGGACGGCCGAAAGCACGCGCCAGCGAAGAGCGAAGACTTTCGCCTGCGGCCGCAGACACTCGCGGTTATTTGCTCGCTTCATGTTGTCGGAATGACGCACCCACACATCGACAGCATTCCGGTTGGCTTGGCCGATATGCTTGCGCCAAACGCCAGCGGCTGTCAGATCTGCACGCAGAGCGTCCGCCGACTCCTCAGAGACCTGCGCCGGGAGCGGCGGCCAAAAAAGCCGTTTCAGTCCTTGAAACATGGTCGCTTCGTGCCTCTTCGTTGACTCGACGCCAAGCGTCCTCGATCGCGCCAAATACGATAGGGACAAAGTCGTGTCCGACGAACGATGCCGGCCGGTCGTCCTTCGGGTAACCCAGCGCGTCGGGAGCGCGGATCATATCCAGTATCCGCTTACTGTGGTTACCGCTCGCCGCGACTTCGGCCAGGACTTCGCCCTCGATCTTGTGAAGCAAGGCCCAGGTCAGCACACCGGCCGTACGGTGTCGCTGTACAACGGCCGGTACGGCTTCACGAACAGCCGCATCGGCGGCAAATAATACGTCCATATATTTCCCAATCTCGCTCAGTTATCGCCGGCAATGAACGTTGCGCGATCCTTGCCCTTGATCCAGCCAGGTTCCCGCCCCTTTCCGCTCCAAGTCGCGCCCGACTCCGGATCTCGATACGTCGGGCCGCTGCGCTCGCGTTGCTTCCTTGCCTTTTTGGTTGAGAACACATCTTCGACTGTAAATCCGAATTCGGCGACTTTTGCCTTAATCTCGGCTATAGCGTCCGCTGCTTCGACTTCACGGGCCGAGGCGATCTTCCGATCCAGCTCGGCGGCCTGAGCCAATAAATCTCGATAATTCAAAACTATTCTCCCTTATGTAAGTGCTGCGATTGCTCGCGTGTTTTCCTAGTTACGTTCCTCAACCGAAGTTTGCAGGACTAAGTAAGTCGGTCAGCCAACTTAAAGGTAACGCCTCTCATTATCGCCCCAGTAGTTAACAAGGATGCGCCGTGTGCCATTCTCTCGATCCTCTATTTCGAAGTCGTCGACTTCCTTAAGACGAACGACGTGCATCAGTCGATCGATTCCTTGGACGCCCGTGAATGATTTATCATTAACTCTCGCCGACACGGTCCATCCGGGGTCGGCGAGCACCCGCTTGCGCTGCAACGCTAGCAATGCGCTAGCCGATCTGCGCGTGACTACGAAAATTTGCACCAAAGATACCGTATTAAAGAGGATTTTCCGCGGCACAACCGGCTCTAAACCCGTGGATTGGCAAAGCACCGGTTTGAATAAACCGCGAGGATGTCCGTTGTTACCGTGCAGCTTTCTACTTAGCCCGAGCTTCCATGTCAGATGTGCGCTTCGTAGTCGCCGCTTCGTTCAACATCTTCTTGTGTGCTTCGACACACACTCGACAGCCCGGCGACGTTCTTGATGTCCCTGCGCACTCCGACGCGGCGACCTGTAAAGCGATATCGACCGTTCCCCCAACGACCGAGGTTTGCGCGTTGGCACCACTGTGGACGAATGCAGCGGCGAAGTGTGAAGCGACAATAGACTTTGACACGACGCACACAAGTAAATCAAATGCTTAGCGAAAGTCGCGATTGCCCTCCGGAAAAATAAAGTTAGACACAAACCCACTCCGCGGCGTCTGAGACGGAAATCATGCGACAAAATAGTTTGACACAACCTGCTGGCGGGAGAGCGCCATCTAAGGCCCCAGCTTGCATCGGCCCGCAAGCGTTGCGGATCTGACGCGACCGGCCGCGATTGTTAAGGATTGTAGGATGCCTGCCCTAAACAGCAGGCCCTGCAAGCTCGCCGGGAAGCCGGCGGGCAGGCGTCCTACAATCCTCGAGGGAGGAAACCGCGGAGTGCTCCGACGCGGCCCGAACCTTTCGCGGCTATGGCGATTTGATCGGTCGCACTGCTGGCATGGCGGACACAAGCCTGCGTAGACAAGGGTTCAGGTAGGCATGATCGCGACAGCGACACTGCCTCTGGGCATTGTCGAGGGCATTCGACCGGCGCCAACGCGTTCGCTCGAAGCAATAGACGCAGGCGTCTGCTATTGGCTCTCGTTGCCGAAGAGCCGACAGTTGATCAGTGCATCCTGACATGATGGCGTTCATGCGTGACATTGCTCCGGAGGTGGTGCTCGGATAGGTCTGCTACGCTGCAGCATGTCGATGATGATCATCGGCGATCCACAATGTCGACAGACGAAGCTTGGCTGAGCGGCGCATGACGATACGTCGCCGTCGGGATCGACGGCCTCAAGCGCTACGTGCAACAACGCTCGTATCTTCGATAGATTCTCGCGCCGCGATGGGTTCGCCAGCACACCGTAATGGCGGATGCGATGGAAGCCCGCTGGCAGAACGTGCAGCAGGAAGCGACGCACGAACTCGTTTGCTGCGAGCGTCATCGTCTTGTTGCGTGTGCGTCCGTCAACGCGGTAGTCCTTCCAGCGGAAGGTGACGCCGCGCTCGTCGAGTGAGATCAGTCGCTGGTTGGAGATGGCGACCCGGTGCGTATAACGCGACAGATAGGCCAACACCGCTTCAGGTCCCGCGAATGGGCGCTTCGCATACACCACCCACTCGCATGCGCGCATCGGAGCGAGCCACTTGGCGAAGACGCCCGGATCGATGAGCTCGGTGTGTTCACCAAAGAATTGCAGTTGACCGCGGTGATATACGGCCTCCAGCTCTTCGAGGAAGCGTCGCCGGAACAGGCGCGAGAGTACGCGCACTGGCAGGAAGAAACCTGGCCTGCACGCTACCCACCGGCTTCGGTCCGGGGACAACCCACCACCGGGAACGATGCCATGAACGTGGGGATGATGCGTGAGCGCTGAGCCCCAGGTGTGCAGCACCAGAGTGGCACCGATCTGCGCCCCGAGATGCTTTGGATCGGCGGCGATGGTACGCAGCGTCTCGGCCGCCATATCAAACAACAGGCCGTAGATCACAGCCTTGTTGTAGTACGCAATCTCGCTGATCGCAGCCGGCAGTGTGAAGACCACGTGGTAGTACTCGACAGGCAGGAGATCGGCCTGCCGCGCTTCGAGCCACCGACGCGCGGCAGCAGCCTGGCACTTTGGGCAGTGTCGGTTGCGACATGAGTTGTAGGCGACTTCAATCGCGGCGCACCCTTCGCAGCGCAGCACGTGCCCTCCCAGCGCCGCGCTACGGCACTGTTCGATCGCTGACACGACCTTCAACTGGCCAAGGCTCAGGTTGACGGATTGGTGCCACCCTGGACCCAAGGAACGGAAGACGTCGGCCACCTCAAGCGCGCAATGCGCCACGACGGTGAGCTACGCGGGATGCAAACTCTCAAGAGGGCTGACCACCTCGCGCAGAATGTCGGTGGCGACCTGGGCATAAAGCGCCGTGGTCTCAAGCTTCTTATGGCCGAGCATGACCTGAATGACGCGGATATCGACCTTCTGTTCCAGCAGATGGGTGGCAAAGCTGTGACGCAGGGTGTGCATCGACACCCGCTTCTCAATGCCGGCGGCGAGCGCCGCAGAATGGATGGCCCGATTGAGTTGCCGAGCGGTGAGTGGTTCTATCGGATTGAGCCCGGGAAACAGCCAGCCACCGTCGAGCATGCGGCCTTGGGCACGAGCGACTCGCCACCAAACCCGTAGTCGCTCGAGCAGGATCGGCGAAAGCATGGCATATCGATCCTTCTGACCTTTACCCTGCTCAACGCGCAGGGTCATGCGTTCGCTATCGATATCCCCAACCTTCAGCGCTACCACCTCGCTCACGCGCAGTCCGGTTCCGTAGGCCACCGCTAACGCTGTCTGATGCTTAAGGTTGGTGGCTGCCGCGATCAGCCGGGCGACTTCTTCGCGACTGAGCACGACAGGCAAGACACGCGGCAGATACACCGGATGCATCTTCGCCATGAGATCGTCTCGACCCAGCGTCGTATCGAAGAAGAACTTCAATCCCGTGATTGCCGCGTTGAGAGAAACTGGCGAAACGCCGTGGTCGACCAGGTGCAATTGATAGCGTCGCAGGTCCTCGACGGTCGCGGTGTCCGGTGAGCGACCAAGAAACACGGTGAACTGGCGAACCACCCGCAGATAACCGGCTTGCGTCTTTGGCGCGAGTCGGCGCATGCGCATGTCATCCATCATGCGCTGGCGTAGCGGACTGATAGCTTGGCTGGGGGTTGTCATGGCTCGGCTCCTGTCGAGTAACGAGGCGGATCGCCTCATCAATCAACATAGGAAACCGAGCGGGTTTCCTATAAAGAACCACCACGTCCAAACGGAGTGCAATACCGCGCGAGCGGTTTAGTCCCCCGACCCACAAGAGACAGTCGTGTCGGCGCAAAGCAGCCATCCATTAGCCGCGCGCCATGCTTAGATAGACGCGAACAAGTAGCGCCGGGTCTGGCGCTCCTCACTTACTGGCGCAAGTTAGGCACGTCCGGTGCGGACAGCATCCACGCTCTGCGTTGTGGATGATCTGGAGCATCGAGATTGCCTTATCGATAGATTGGCCCGATACTAACGGCTCACCAGGGGGAGCCATGAGGCTGAGAGGTCCCGCCGAAGCGCGGGACGACCCCTAAACCTGATCCGGATAATGCCGGCGTAGGAATGGGAGCTTGCTATGCTGCACGGTCGGTCTTTGTTCGCAGCAAAAGGCTTTCCCCGCCCAATCTCTCTCGTTCTCCGATCAATTCAGTCCGCGTGGCCCCAATGAGCCCGGTTGTCATCGGACTCGTTCTGTGTGCGGCGGTACTGCATGCAAGCTGGAACGCAGTTCTCCGAACTGGTGCGGACAGGCTGTGGTCAATCACCGTCATGTGCTTTTCGACGACGATCGTCGCTATCCCGTTTGCGGTGATCCTCCCGCTTCCTTCCCCAGCAAGCTGGCCGTATCTCATCGTCTCGTCATGTCTGCAGGTCGCCTACAGTGTGTTCCTAGTTCACGCTTACCAACGTGGCGAATTGGGGCAAGTCTATCCAGTCATCCGGGGCAGCGTGCCCTTGCTGGTAACACTCGGCGCCTTCTTTCTGACCGGTCAGCATCCGTCCATTCTCTCGCTGACCGGTGTGATGCTCGTAGCACTCGGAATCATGAGCCTTGCTGTCGGTAAGCACCGAGCGGACACGGTATCAATTCTGCTTGCATTCACCACCGGCTTGTTTATTGCCGGTTACACAACCACCGATGCCATGGGTGTTCAACATGCTGGGAACCCGCGCGCGTACGCAACCTGGATTTTTCTAATCTATGGTGCCCTTATGCCAGCAACCTTTTTTGCGTTACGAGGGAAGCTCACGCTTGATGTCCGGTCGCCGGAAACAATAAAAGCGTTGGTCGGAGGCGTGGTTTCACTCATGGCCTATGGAGCGGTGATATCGGCGTTCGCGCTTGGTCCGGCCGGCCCCATCACGGCACTTCGTGAAACCAGCATTGTCTTCGCAGCCTTGATCGGCCGGGTTTTCCTCAGCGAGGCCCTTACGTTTCGCCGTCTTCTCGCATGTGCCGTGGTGGCATCGGGCGCCCTTTGCGTGAGTTACCATGCCTAATCACCCATCGCCATCGCATTGAACGATGATGGCGACAATTGTACAGATCTACGGTGATCAGTCAGTGCAGAACGGTCACGTGCAATTCAGATTTGCACCTAAAGCCGACGAAGGCGCAGACAAACGGCTGCTTATTGGCGCGAACGGCGAATGTCGGTTTGGTCCAGTGGCCGTGTGCTGCCTGATGCGTTCGGCATGGGGCAGTTAAGTTTTGACTTCGACCTTGCGCAACCTGGTCCATTCGTCTGCGATTTCCCCCAAGTTCTTGGGTGCTCCGCTTTTAATCCAGGCCATGAAGGATCGATCGAACCTGAACGTCTCACCACACTCAGCGGTCAGAAACCGACGAACGTTCTGAGTGCTCTTGTAAGTCTCGTCAACTTTGGTGGCCCGGTTAATCGGGCCTCGGTGCCAGTCAAATTTCATAGAGGCTTCCAGTCTCAACAGTTGCGGTGGAATTGCACCGCTATTGTCAGCGATCCATGCCACCGCGTCGCCTGACCGAAAATGGGCCGAACCCCGCCGTCGGCCGGCCGCGGCGACGCGGGGCTTGTGTCAGACTATATTGTTTCGTGTCAAAGTCTATTGTCTTGTGTCTAACTCTATTGTTTGTTCACACGAAGGCACAGACCCAGATTGTGAAACGTAGCGTCATGTGTTTTCCGCTCTGTTTGCCGCCAAAAATCAGGGCTGAGACTCGAGAAAGTCTCGGACCCAATCAACGCTCCTGGTCACTCCGTCAACCATCCACGAAAAGGTATCGCACTCCGCGTCATACAGGACGTCGATCACGCTGTCCCCGACTACGGCGGCAGCGCCCCGTATCCGGACCGTACCACCGTCCGGCTGGATTGCTGTAACACCAGCTCGTGCCGCTGCAGATAGGGATTCGATGGTTGGTATGCTCATGATCGGCTGATCTTTTCCTTGGTGTTAGTCGTCGTTCGCATTGATCGCTATGTAGCTAACTGATTCGGCGTCAGGCGAGTCCACGAACAACACCGTGCTGTATTCAATGCCGCCATAGACCCATACGTCGAGGCCAGCAACGCGCGATGAAATCAGGTCTTCGCTGCCGTCGACACTCGCTACCAGCAGTGAGTTATACGTCATATCAACCTCGGAGAAAGGGCCGAGCACATCGCTGCGTACTCCCTTCAGGCGATCTGCAAAACAAACGTAGATTGAAGCCATATCTTTTTCGTGGTCAGTGGTTACGCCGCGATGGCAGGTACTTTCGCTCAACGGCGCCTTCCAAAAGGATGCCGCCGACCACAACCGCGATAGCGGTCGGCACACCAATCCACCAAGACAAGCCCGAGTCTCGGCACGCCCACAGGATCGCCAGAGCGGCGAAGCACCCGACCGGCGGCAGCAGCACCGTCCATCCGGGCAGGAAGCCTGGGTTTTCATCTTGGCTCATGTTTTCCGTTCTTACCAGCTCATAGGCTTCGATGCCGTGTAGTGATGCACGTGGAGCATCGCCTCGTTTGCGTGACGGCACTCCTCAAGCACGTCTTCGGGAAGCGTTTCCTTTTGTTGGAGGCGAGCGTTACAGGTCGCCTGCGTGCTCTTCGCTAACGCAATGTGATCCGCGTACCACTCAACCGACGCTGCGCTCGCGTTGGGCGAAAGAACAATCATCGAGAACGCGATCATGATCATATAAACCGATGCATATTGATAAGCTTTCGACATCTGAAACTCATATTTTTTATTGGTTGCTGATTCCACAGACTAGCTCTCTTTTCCTACTCGTGATCACGAAGGCCCGACAGGGTCTCCGCAGGGGGGGATCATTTTTTGTCACGGTCACGGTCACGGTCACGGTCGATGTAACGGTTAAATGCGGCCTCGTCGTCGTAAAGTGATTTCGTAAGCGTGTCATCGGCCCAGTCGATCAAGCGCTCTATCACCGCGTGCCTGGACAGGCCGAAGTGCGCGGCCAGCCGCTCAAGTGCGAAAAACCGGGTGCCCTTCATCGTCAGGTGCAAACGCCGCTCACCAGAATCGCCGTCGTCAGGACGCGGGAGCCGTTCGAATATCCCTGCCACATCCGCAGGAACGCGGGCAGCCTGCGCTGCCCGTGACAATCCATCGAGCTCGCGTCGCGCCTGTGCGAGCTCTCCCCGCAGCTGCTCGCACTCCCGAACCCGGGCGTCATAGGCATCGGCGGGAGCTTGCGCAATTTTCGTTACTGTTACATTGATTGAGGCAGCACGCAGTCGCTCACGGTAGGCGGCCTGTCGCTGTGCGCCGGTCATCGCATCCGGTTTTCGCGGTCGTCCGCGTCCACGCCTTGCCAGCTCCGTCGCAGGTTTGATCGCCAGATTATTCGTAACGTCACGCATATTAGCCTCGGATCGAATCGACGGGTCTATTTTACGTCACCGTGACAAATATTAGGCATCTCCACATTTTCTGAGCCGACGTTATTGATCGCCAACAACAAATGCCGCGCGGTCCTTACCTTTGATCCAACCAGGTTCGCGCCCCATTCCGCTCCAGGTCGCACCCGACTCTGGGTCGCGATACGTCGGGCCGCTGTGCACGCGTTGCGTCCGGGTCTTTTTGGTCGAGAACACATCTTCGACGGTGAAATCGAACTCAGCGATTTTCGCCTTGATCTCGGCTAAGGCAGCCGCCGCTTCCACTTCACGGGCCGCCGCAATCTGGCGGTCCAACTCGTCCGCCTTCGTCAATAAATCTCGATAGTTCAAAGCCGTTTTCCTTTGTGTGAGTCGTACAACTGGCGATGTCTTCCTAGTCGACGCGATGCCAAGCGTCTTCGATGGCACCGAAAACGATCGGCACGAAGCCGTGCCCTTCGAATGACGCAGGGCGTTCGTCTTTGGGATAGTCCAGTGCAGCAGGAGCGCGGATCATGTCCAGAATCCGCTTGCTGTACTTTCCCGTGGCGGCCACATCAGCTAAGACTTCGGTTTCGATCGTGTGAATCAGAGCCCATGTCAGCACACCGGCAGACCTATGCCGTCGAACAACAGCCGGTACGGCTTCCCTCACAGCCGCATCAGCGGCAAATAGTGCATCCATATCTCTTCTTGTGTGTGGCTGGCCGCACAAACGGGGCGGCTCGAGACTGTTTTCCGTGGTTACTCTACTGCCAACCGAGTCGAAGCAGACCGTTCGAAAAACGACGCTGGCGTGCCAAGCATGTCGCGCAGTCGATCAATACTTTCTTTATCCCAAACCAAGAATTGCCTGTCCGCATTTTCCTCATAGACGTCGGGACCGTCCCGATAGCTCGTTTTCGGCCACTCAAACCTGGGAGCCGCCGCCGTCTTTGTCTGATAGTTCTTCGGGCAATGCACGCACGAAAACGAACGAAGTAGGGCTACCTTCGTTGTAAGTGGTTCCGCCACGAACAGAAAGTGTCGTGATGCTGAGATAGGAAGCATCGACGCGAGGCAACTCTTGAAACACCACGGGCGCCAGTAGCGCACAAAAATCGACAAACGAAGAACTTGCATGTTGTTTTCCGTTGTTAGACCACGTTGTTCAGGACCGGTACAAGTTCACCCACGAAATAATTTCGTCAAGCTGCTTATCGTCGAGCTGGCTACAGTTCGCGTAAATCGCGGCTGCGACGTTGTTCTTCATGCATTCTGTAGTTGAGCCGACGCCTTCCGTCCCGTCCATTCCAGGCTTGCCGTCATCGGTCAGCACTCGGCGGTTGTATCTGTCGATGAAGTCGGATGCGGATGGTTGCTTTTTCATAATCGATCTCTCCTTGCCGAAGTCTGTTTTCCGTTATCGGCCCAGGCCGTGATCACGCAATCAAACGCATCCCGGCGACCTTCGAAGCCATCACGTCGAAAGTTGCCGTGTACTCGCATTCGGCGATGTGCCCCGACCGCTCGATCAGGCAGTCCGCGAAATCCGCCTTCGCAGATGCACCGAAAACGCGAAGTGCTTTTCGCACCGTGTCCGCACCTTCAACGACCAGTTCCTTTGTGCCGATCATCGAATCGATAATGTCCTTCATCTGCTCACGCTCGACGCCGTAGCAGCGCCCGAGTACCCACACGACCTCGACCAGTGCAACCTGCGAAACGTACCCTGGCTGCTCGGCAGTTAGAGACGCCATGAGGGCCGTCGCCTTCTTCGACTGCACGGCATCGTCCTCGGCGAGGTACCGGACCAAAACATTTGTATCCAGTCCGATCATCGCGCTGATGCTCCCTGCTCGGCGATGGCCCGGTTCATGTCCTCAATCGACACGGGATTAGCGGGCTTTTTCACGATGCCTTTGAGCGACGCAAGCGAGCGCGTAGCTGGGTAAACCTCGTACCGGCCCGTGACCTCATTGAAGCTGAATTCGATCCGGTCGCCCGACTCCAATCCAAGTTGGTTGCGTACGTCCACCGGAATCGTTACCTGGCCCTTCGATGTGATAGTTGCTGCTGTCATAGTCACCCTCCAATATTCCTTACTTTATGGTAAGGGGATGATAAAAGCAAGCGCAAAATAGCACGCTGGCCCTTTGATTACGGCAAAATCGCGCCAAACTGGAATTCCCATGCATCAGATCACCGTTGCCATGGCTCGGGCCATCTCGGCGAGCGACACATCGATATACCGGCTCGTTTGGTCGATGCTCTCGTGGCCGAGAAGCAGCTGAACTTGCTCGATGGTCGCGCCATTGGAAAGCAGCCTTGTCGCGAATGTTCGACGGCCGCTGTGGCTTGTTCCTTTTGTGCCAGCAGCTCGGTATAGCCCGGTGACGTACGCCTGTAGCGAATCAGCCGCCCAATAGTCTGTTGTAGCTCCCTGCGCGTCGGTACGGGGCTTCATGCTCAATGAAAACGGATAGCCCTTCCGACTGAGCACGAGAGGAAGGTGGGGTTTAAACCGTGAAAATCCGTGCGGCGCATTGCTGTTCCCATCTCCCGTTCGCGCCTGTGCGAAACGTAGCGGCCCAGCGCAGCAATAATTTTGGGCGACGATGGATAAATGCAGCGTTGTCTGCATCCTTTCGTAATGGCCGCACGCAATGAGACTTCCCGCCGTAACTCTCCGCTCGCGAAGTAAAAGTCTGCAACGGTAACCTGGGCAATTTCGGTGATTCTCATCCCACATGCCAGCCCCAATAGCAAAACAACCGCGTCACGCGCCGGGTGACGGCTGGTGGCATCCGTAACTCGAAGGAGATGTCGGATTTGGCTGGGGGATAGTACTTCGGCGCGTTTGATGTGCGGGTGCATAGCGAACCTCTGAACGTGTAGGGAATCGATCGTGTTCAGAGAGAAAAACCGTGAGGCTCTTTTTCGAGCATAGCACCGCCCCCCGCCTACCTCGGAAAGTACCTACCGACAGAATCGACGCGGAGTCTCCCCGACGAAAAAAATCCCCGAGGAGTGAGCCCGGGGATTGTCGAAAGGTCTCTGTACAGCGATCGCTACGCCGTTTCTGCGAACAGGTCGCCACCTCCATCTTTACAAGTATTCCAGCATCCATAAAACGCTCCGCGAAAAAGAATGAGAGCGCCCCTTTCGGGCGCTCCCGAAAGGGTTGAATTGATATTTCTATAAATTGAGATCAGCCGTTGCTACCTGTGCTTCTTCAAGCGACTCGCCGGCGGCCGCAAACAAGTCCGCCTGTCGCGTCGCCCGATCAAGCCGGGGCAGTGCTTCGGCGTATCGGCTAACGCCCGAGCCGTCAAAGCTGTTCGCTCCAGCAGCTGCGCAGATGCGTATTCGACGGGCGGAATTGACCCGTCCAACATGCAAGTGGCAGTTCCGGCGCCGAGCGAGATAACCCCAGGCTTGCGCCGTGGCCTCTTTCCACTCCGTCGTGCCGCCGACGAAAATTCCGACTGCTGGGCAAAGCAGACTCGCAACATCTGAGATCTGCATACCGTCCTGTACTGCAATCAGCAATTTGGTCGGCATGCCGCGAAGACGCTCCTTCCAACTCAGCGAGTAGTCCAGCGATGCCAGGCCGCCTTCCACAATGTCGGGCAAGACGATCCAGTCCGCACCGAGGCCAAGCTTCTCGACAGCGATCAGGAACGCCTCTTCGTCGAAAGGCTGCTGTTGTTGAAATGCTGTCCACGCGCCGTTGTCGAGCGCGTAACGCATGCCTTCGGTTCTGAGTTGCCCCTTGGCCGATACGAGCAACCGCCAGTCGGCATCATCGAGCGCCGTGAGGTTGCGGCGGGTTCCGGTCCGGCTCGCGTACCCAACGAGGGGTGCGCGGTGCATGACCAGCCTCTCCTCTAACTCCGGATCGTCGTCGGCCGAGCCGTCGACACCGTAGTACTCAGCGTAGGCCATCACCGATTGCGCCCAGCCGAGCTTTTGGCCGCTTGCGTAAGAACCGAGCCAACCTGGCGTGGAAAGCGTGGGCGTCATGACTGGCGCTCCCGCGGTTGCAGCGCTCTGCCACTGACGATGAGGAATCCCCAGCGGACACCCGGGCCGTTGAGATCCCGGACCCACGGACGCACACCGATTATCGGCGTGTCCGCAATGTATGCTTTGGCGGCCTCAACGGTCGGGAATTTTTCAGGATATTGCCCATCGATCGCTGCTTCGAACATTGAAACTCCACAAGAAAAAAATGCGGAGCGACCCCGACGGGGATCGCTACCCGCGGGGTCAAAGAAAATTAATTACGTTTTACGACGTCGCTTCTTCAGCAATCTCGGAAACGAACGTCCACCAACGCTCGCCGGAAGGGAGCGCACACACGAAGCCGAGAACTGACGCTTCGGCAGGATACAGTTCGATGTGCGTGCCTTTGGCGATTGCGCTTTGCAGATACATGAGTTGGGCCAGCACAGCCGGGCCATGCTGTTCCGCAATCGCACTCAGAGATTCGACCGATGCGAGCAACTCATCGAAGAAGAGTTGTGCACCGCCAGCCCCCGAGGCGCTCGCAGCTTTGCCTGCGACTTCGGTTATGGCAGTGATCGCCAAATTCGCCTGCGATTCTGGGTCGTTCTCCTCGACGTCTTCCGGTCGAATCAATCCCAGGCCGGTGAGCTTGTTGAGCACATCGTCGGTGAAGTCGCTGCATGAGTAAGACATTTTCATTGCTCCTTGGAATGAACGCGGAGCAGCCCATACGGGCCGCTTGCCCGCATGGGTTAAAAGTGATTACCGATCGATCGTCATGCGATGAATTCGGTTCTAGGGCGCAACGTACGGCTCGCCGAGCGCCGTGACTTCTTCCCAATTTTGCAGATAGGTCCGCGCAATGTCAGGACGCGCCCACAGCACCAGGACGTTTTCCAAATTAAATCGAGCCGCTTGCTGGCTGTAGTTGTACGAGCCCGTTTCTACCGTCTCGCCGTCGACCACTATGTATTTGCTGTGAGCAATAGAAAAAGCACGAACCACGCGAACTGGAATACCCGCGTTTGCAAGCGTTCCGAGCGCAGCGCGTGCCTTGCCGCTGCGATCTTCCGCCACGTTGCTCCGGTAATCGACTGTCACTGCGACGTCGACCCCTCGCCGCTTGGCATCGAGCAATGCCCGCACCACTGGCGCGGCGGTGAACGAGTACGCCATGAGGCGAATCGATCGCCGTGCGCTGTCGACGGTTTTCAGGACCAGCGCTTGCGCGCCCCCATGGGGCGAGAAAGCCACCTGCACTTCATCGTGCGCAGCGGCGAACGCGGGTGTGGCCAGCGCCAACGAGGCCGCAAAGAGAATCGTTGCGGTGAAGCGCTGAAGATTGAGATTTCTCATAAAAACTCCGAAAGGGTATACGGCGAAATCCCCGCGTCCTCAAAAGAGGCGGGGGATTTAAACATGGTCAGATATGTTGAATAGGACGAGCTTCCAACCGCTTCGGGACATCTCGCGGCACCGCCTCGCGTTGGTGCCGAGCTGCCGGCGGACGAACCGCCTTCGCGGAATCGGATTGCACTACGGGACCGGGCATGACCGAGCCGCCAGCAGTGGCCAGCAGAATGACGAAAATGTTGTACATGGCAGAGGAAATAAAAACGCGCCCAGAGGGGCGCGAGTTAAAAAGGGAGACCGCCCCGTGGGGAGCGATCCCCACGAGGGTGAAACTGAATCAGTCAGGCCGCCAGCGCCCGCACATCGATGATTGCGTCAGCTTCTGCAACAAGATCAGGTGTTTGCGAAATAAAAAACTCACGCTGATACCCGCCTTGGCGCAGCACCTCACGTTTCATCCGCATGAACTGGAGCTTGCGCTCTGGATCGAGCGGGCCATCCGATTCGTCGCTGAACAGGGTCTGGTACGACTGACCCGCGTTCTGCCCAAGGTACAACGCGATGCCCCGCGTCAAACACTCGTTGATCCAGACCTTCTGACCACCCGACATCACCGTTACTGACTTGGTGCTGTCGTTGTCCGCGTCGTGCACGAGGATTTCGAATCCCTCGCGCAGTTCGCCAGTGGCCAGCGCTCGCTGAGTGCGAATCTCGACGGTGAAACGCCGTCCATAACAAGCCAACAGCAGCTCGTTCACGGTATGCGTCAACGCCGGCCCCGCATCATCGATCGTCAGAGCAACAACGCCGTCATTGCCCAGCCCCTTGGCCAACAGCTTCCAGCGCGAGATTTCGTCCGACAGCCGATCTGCGCGCAACTGCGTCGCAGAAAAGCCGTCCAACTCCGTCTTCAGCCGGTCGCAATCAGCCTGCAATGTCGTTTGCGAGCGGATCAGTCCTTCGATCCGAGTATCCAACATTACAAGCGCCTCGCGGTTGGTCACGATCTGCCGATCAATGTCGGCAATGGCTGCCGTTACATCGACCGCGCCGAGCCGGGCAACCTCTTCCGCTATTTCGGTCAACTGCGCAGTGAACCGCGCCTTGTCAGCATCGACACGAATTCGCCTTGCGCCTTCCTCATCGGCCAAAGCCTTAAGTTCAGACAGCGCGGTCTCGAGCCCCACGGTTGCGGCGTCCAGCAATGGCTTTTTCGCAGCCAACTCCGTCGCCCTCTGCAAGTTCTGGCGCGCCGCAGAAATCACGTCGCTCACTGACTTGAGTTCCGCACGCTTCGTAGCAAGCTGCTCGATCATTGGCGCGATTTCGGCCGCCAACTTTCTCGTGCTTGCATAGGTCGTGCGAAGTTCCGCCACCGAAATGCGCTGAACCTCGGCTTGCGCCTTGGCTTCACGCGCCTGTGACAGCAACGCACACGTTGAATGCATCTCGTGTCCAACGCAGGGAACGGACTCCACGACCGCCGCTTGCTTCGACAGGGATTCGTAGTGGGCGGCTTTCGTCGGCCCTTCGGTTTCCAGGCCGCGCAACTTGCCCTGAAGCTCGGCGTGCTGAACCTGCTTCACTTCCAGGAGCCCAATTGCCTTCTGCAGCGGTTCGACACGGGTTGCCTCACGACCGATCAGAAGCTGCGCCTCATCGCGCTGCGCTGCCGCACCGAGAATTGCTTCTCGTTGGGTCAGCGTCGCCTGATGACTGGCCACGGTTTTGTTCAGCCCCGACGTGCGTTGCTGTACGCGCGTCGTCGTTGCCGTGTCGTGATCGGACAGCGTCTTGAAAGCTTTCGTCAGTTCGTCACGCCGTACCCCGAGTTGGCGTAAGCGTGCTTCGATGGCGGCAGACTCCCCTTGCTTGACTGCGAGCGTCGCGCGCTGCTGGGCCAAGTTCGTGCCCGCGGTGACGGCCGCGTCGCGCGCGGTACGAGCCGCACGAAGCGCATCAAAGTCCACGTTGATCAGTCGCTCGACTTCCGTCACGCGTTCACGCTTGCGTGACAATGCGACGATCTCGGCCTGGATCCCATCCAGCGAGCGAACAAGCAGCTTCGCGACATCGCCGGCTTTCGCCGACAACCCTTTCAGGTGTTCGATGCCGAGCAGCTCCGCCAACAACGTCTTGATTTCCCCGACGCCGTATGCCGCAAGCGGCCTGCGGTTTTGAGCCGAAAAAACGCTGGTGAAGAACGTCTCGAGCGTGCCGTTGATCGCATCGACGCAGCGGTTATACGTCTCTGCTTTGCCATCCGACACGGTGCCATCCGGTAGCGACACCGGACGCCACTCACCATCCATCGACCGGTAGGCAAGGTAGTACTCCGCCTTGCCTGTCTTGCCCGGCTTTCTGAACGCAAAGGAGGACCGATAGCGAATGCCATCGTGTTCCCATTCGAGCTCTTTAAGCGCCTTAGGCGCACAGATGTGATCCCAGTACGAGAACGCGTCGACCGACAGCTTCGAGGCTTGCGAAGGCATGATCGGATACGGATGCAAGTTGTCCATGATCGTGGTCTTTCCTGCCCCATTCGGACCGGTCAACGCGATCAGGCCTTCCGGCATGTTTTCCAGATCAAGCGTGAGACTGTCGCGGTGCATGCCATCGCGAACGCCATAGAACCCTTCCAGCGTCAGTTTCAGAGGCCGCATGACGGCATCTCCATCGGCTGCTGCGAAAGCTCAGCCATTTGCGCATAGAACGCATCGTTGTCGTCATCAGGAAAAGACTCGTGAACGGTTGACTCGGGCGCCGGAGGCGCTTCGAGCGTTGCGTTCACCGCGCTCTGCACGGCCTGGCAAACAGCCGCGAATTCGCGTCGAACGCCAGTAAGCAATTCGTCCCATCCCGAATAACCAGTCAACGCTCGGATCTCGACTGCCGACCATTGCGTTGAAAAGCCCTTCTCGAACGACCAGAGGAGATTTTGCAGCTCGACATTGGGTGCGACCGCAAATTGGGTTGCATTGCCATGCGAGGTAGACAGAACCAGGATCTTGCCGAGTTGCGCGGCGACTGCCCCACGTTGCTCGCCAAATGGTTGATGAAAGATACCCGCGATGAACTGCGCGTGGTCGACGAGTGACTTCTGAATATCGCGCGCGGAGAACTTTTCCGTGGCGAAGGTGCGAACCCAAGCGGCTCCGGCAGGATACAAACCAAACATATTCACACTCCGTTCAAAAAGTGAGGCGGAGTGCTCCCGGTAGGGATTGCGCCCCGCCAGGGTAAAGGAAATAGACTGCTTAAAAAGGACCTGCTGCTGCTACGTCGATGCGTCCAGGACGCGGTGAAACCTTTGTTTCGATAACCGGGTGGGCTATCGGAACACGGCTGTGTTCACGGCGAGAGAGCCGAACTGGCCTCTCTCGCTGGGTTGGCAACTCACGCTGCGAAAAGATCATCCTCGAGCCACGACGCCGGCGACGAGTTGACGGTTTGAACAGATGCATCCAAGACCGGCAACTCATCGTCGACGGCCGCGCTATGCACCGCCACCTCAGAGGCTGGGGCTTCGTTGCTTTCCGGCAGCGCCAAGGTATCAATGCGACCAAGAATCTCGGCCGCAATCGATTCGGCATCGTTGGCTTCGAGCAAATGAAACCGATCGAGCAACGGCGCCGGGACCACTTCAGTCAGTTCGCACCAGCGTTCGAGCTTGCGCTCAACCGTTGCTTCGAGGCTGATACCCTGCGCACGACTACGAGTGACCGGAAGAATGCGCGCCTCGACCTTGAGTTCCGACGCGCCCACGAAAAGCGCGGCAATCGCCTCGCGATCCACCGACTGACGATGCTCTTCATCAACTTGCCAACGAACGCGCACGAATTTGTCCGTTGAACTGGCAGCTATCTCGGCGAGCCGCGCCATGTCGGGCGGCCCGTCAAAGTCGATACACACGGTCTCGCGTGCTGGCGTCGCCACCAACTGCGCGTTCGCGTCGCCGGCGGACACATCCCACAGGAGGTAGCCCTTGTCCCCCTCCTCGCCGTAGTGAAAGCGTCCGATCGAACCCGGATAGGCGACCAGCCGGCCAGCCCGCTCCCACTGCTGGTGCTTGTGGATATGACCAAGCATGAAGGCGTCGCATTCGGCGTCGAACAGCGCGCTGATCGAGAACTCGTGATCGAAACCTGCCATCGTGACGCCGTGCTCGGTCGTGCAACCATTGACCGTGCCGTGCGAGACACCGACCGTCCGAATTCCGGCCGCCCGAAGTTGGCTATTCACCCGGCCGGCCGCCGCAAGATAGTCGCTGAGCACGTCGTTCAACGCGGTCGCCGCATCCTTCGCGCCAACCGCGGCCGCCAGTTGGCCCTTGTTGATCGTGGGCAAACAGGTGAAGACGATATCAGCGCCGATCGTCAGCACGCTCTTGAGCTCTTCCGGACTGAACAGCGGCCCGTCGGAAGCAAAGAACTGACCCTCGAACCAACTCACCTGTTGCACCCGCTCGGCGACGAACACCGGATGTTCGGTGCCCATCAAAGCAAAGTTCTTCAAGGTGCCCGGCGGCTCGTGCGAAAACGTGCCCTGCAGCATCAGCACCGGCATTGAACGCGCAAGCCGGTGAATCTGCGTGGCCAACCGGTTCAGCGAAGGCGAGTGAGCGTCCAACCGATGGTCAGTTGCATCGCCGGAAATCACAGCAAAATCCGTCCCGAGCGTGATCGCATTCCCCACCGCGAACCCGAAGCATCGGTCCGCCTCCTCGAGGTTGCCCGGCGCGTAATGCAAGTCAGAAAAATGAGCGATTTTCAATGTCGCCTCCTCAAATGAAAAAGCTGCCAAGGGAGCATTCCCAAGACAGCCTCATGGATAAGACGCCGCAATAGAGGCGTCGCAAAAAATTTGTGTTTCTTCAGAAGACCGTGAGACGTCCGTCACCCTGGCCCCACTCGATTTGCAGCTTCGAGGGCTCGGGTTCTATAAACGACGTGCTCTTGCATGCCTGGCATTGGGCAACAATGCGCGCGGTCTTGTCGGCAGTGAAAAGTGTGAAGGCTTTTCCACCACACCCTCCACAGCCCATCTGTTGTTGGCCAAACAGAATTGATTGTGGTTCCGGCATCGCAAGATGCTCCGTATAGAAAGATGGAATGGCCGCCGAAGCGGACGAATTCGATGCGTGAACACGCGGTCGAAAGCTCTTTAGCAAAACGGGCTTGCTGAAGTACTCTCGGACGTCATATCGAAAAAGGATGAACCAGCCCCGAAGGGCTGGCGTGTGAGTGGTCTCCTGAACTACTGGATACGCTTCACAATGAGATGATTACCGTCGAGTTCAGCCAACTCTCCAACTGCGAGAGCGTTGATACGGTGAAGGTCGTCGGCGTCGTAGCCGTTGTCAGAATTAAAGTGCTTTTCGGACAGCGTGCGTGTGCCGGGATTGACGTAGGTCTCATCCCAGGTCGCTTCGTAGATACGCGCCATCGTTTCTCCTCACGCAGGAGAAACGGCTTGCAATGCCTTTCCGATCTCAGCCTCAAGATCGTCGGGCTTCACAAGTGCGGCCGCGAGACATGCGTTCATCTGGTCGATGTCGGTTGCCCGTTCCGACCACCCTTTTCCGTAGGTGACGTGCGCATAAATGCGAAAGTCTTGTTGCCGGTCTGGATGGTTCAATCCGAGGCGTTGCAGCAGGTCCGACATTCGATGCCGCTTTTCCTCGATCGTTTCATTGGGATCGACGTCCGGGGGATTGCCGCTTGCCACGTTGCCATCGCCTTCTGATGAAGTGCTTGACTGTGAACCGTCGAGGTCAATCGTCCGTTCGTCCACCACACGAGCAGCGGCATCGGGTTCGATCAGCGCGACGACGCGATTTGCAGCCTCGAGCGCCGGTACCGCGCCTTCCGCGGCATCAAGCAACGCCCCAAGATCGATATCTGCATCGAGGACCGTCAACATCTGCTTCTGCCTGACGGCCTGACCGTTTTCATCAATACGCGTGATGTCGAATTCCCGCTTCGAGAGCCAAAATCGCGTTCCGGTGAGTCTGCCCCGCGCGAGCGAGACGGTCTGCATTGCGGAATACGCCTTTTGCAGCACGTAGATGGAGTTCGTCGGCAATTCGATCAGGCCGAGGCCCTTGATTTCCGGGATCACGAACAAGAACGTCGCCGACAGATTGCATTTGCGCGCCTGATATTGCGGGCAGACCTGCGGGTCGCAAACGCCGTCCCGTATGTCGTCGTCCTGCCGGTGATTGATCAGTCTGCCGCCAAAGGACCGCTTCGCACGTTGCGCACGCGCATCCCGTTCAACCGGGGCGTACGTTTTGCAGTAGCGTTTCCCGTCGCTCCCATACTGCGAGAAGAAAAGCCGACTGGTCGTGTTGTAGACCGCCATTTCGTTGGGAACGTTTCGAAGCCAGTCATCGAAGGCGAACATGACCGGAAAACGATACAGCCGCAGTCCGTCGCCTCGATCCTCACCGTACAGCTTGAGAATCTCGTCAGCCGTTGCGGGGTTGGAAAAATCCGAGCGGCGGCAGACGAAGTAAGGAACGTTTTTCGGGACAAGCGCGTTGCTTAGCTTCAGTTTCGATTCGATGGTCTTGCCGATCGTCTCGAAAGAGTCGCCGGCCGCAACCATCGTTTGGTACAGGTCAACCGCTTTCTGATTCTCCTGTGCCTTACGCGTCAGCACTTTGATACCCGGGCGAATCTTGCCGATCGTGGGCGGCCGGATGGCCCGCTCTTCGACGAGACTGCGTGGTGTCAGATCCAACATCGATACGACTGCATTCATGATGTTTTGCTCGCAAGAAAAAAGATCGCCGCCGTGCGAAGTTTTGCTGCCCCAGACTGGATCTCGTGGGCCGCATCGCTACCGCGCTTCTCGGTGACATGGTGGATAAAAGTGGTTCGCTCGGCATCGCCATACATCGCGACTTGAGCCACCTCGCAACGCTGCCGCCATGAGGCGGTGCTCGTATCAGCTTCCTGGCGCTCCAGTTCGATCGATTGCTTGATCGTTTCCGCGATGCGCTGGTTTAGACGGTTCTGCAACAACATAGGCAACCCCCGTTGGAAAAGGCCCGTGAAAACACGGACGAAAAAAAAGCCCGCACCGGTTAAGGAGCGAGCTTCGCAAATAGGTAAATAGGCCGACACGAGACCTACACGCCACGTCCCTTCTGGGGACGTGGCGCACAGGGAGCCAGTGAAGGCTCTGTCAGAGGACGTAAAGTCGTCCTCGCGCAGCATGGTCACGCTGCGCAACAACCCTTTTTCGGAAAATACATTCCGCCGCAGGATCACGGATCAGCCAACTTCGATCGTTCTACCCAGAACAGGCTCTGGAGAGAGAACACCCGATATCCAGGTTCGAACGATGTACCGGCGCAAATGCATGCGGACCAGGTACGAGTATCACGGCTGAAAATTGGGGAGTGGGTGGCGAGTCACTCAGCACAAGAAAATTATCCACACCAGTAGCCAACTGGTCGGAGCATGCTCAAGAGCACGGCTTGCAGAAAAAAGATGGACTCCGGGCTTGCGAGTCGAGGTCGATGCGTCAGGGACGCGGGGAATAGAGTGAGTATTGCGGATTGGCGCCGCTGCATTGGGGCAAAAGCTCACAAATATCGCATAGCTTTCAATCTCTTCAGACGAATACATTCAACGACAATCTGACACTGAGAGAGACCACCCGAAAAGATGCCATGACCGCTGTTCTTGAAGAATTGCCTGAAGATCCGCAGAAAGACCCGCCAAATGTTGCCGAGTCGCAGTCCGGGCTCAAACCGATCCAGCGCCTGACAAGCGATGATCGGCTCGCACGGATCACCCCATCGACGCTCGCGCGAACCGAGTTCATGTATTACTCGCGTTATGTACGCGATTTCGTGCGCTCGGACTACAACTTCGCTGCAGCGAAGATGGCTGTTGCCCGCAACGGAAAACTGCGCGCAATCGAAAACGAGTTCCGCGTCGCGGACGCCTGGCTGAGCAAAACGGTTGCGGCGATATCGAGAAGACACCAGCGTGTCATGCCGGTGAAGGCCGAAAAAATAGAGTTGGAAATCAAACACGCGCTCTCCGGGACTCTCGTGCGCTTGCTGGTGCAATACGACCGACTCTTCATCGGCACGATGCGCTGCCAGATGGCGCTCACCGTCTCCGCGAGAGAACGGCAAAGCATTCTCGACGCTGCCGAAGCGCGAATTAACCAAATCCCCTTCCTGTGTATCCCGGACGCTGACCAGTTCGAGTCAGACGGCACACACGTTCCCGGATCGGGTATCGAGTCTTAAAGAATTCGCATGTCGATTTCGTGCCGCTTGACTTCAACGCGGCGTGGGTAAGCTCGACCTATCAACCAGAGGCGCTCATATGGACTTACGTGACATCCAGAGACTGCACGCGCAGTTTTCCACCGAACCTTTCACGATCGACCTGCCGGCGAGAATCGCGGCGCTCCCGGCACCGGAGAAGATCGCACGCGAAGCTCCGGACACAGGGCGCAGTAGGTGGTCGAGCCTTAAGCCGGCATTCAAGCGCTCATGCATCGCGCTCGCCACGGCGGCATTGGTCGCAACGGCCGGCGTTGGATCGGCTTCTTTGTACAAGTCCTGGCATGCCGACAAGCCCGCACCGGCCGCGCCCACGGCCTCTGCACCGGCGTCGTCTGGCACGGATGCGGGGCTGGCCACCGCATCCGTGCCAACCGATGCGCAGCCGGTCGCAGCGATTCGCGAAATCGACGCCAGTCCGTCGCGGCCAGTGGCTATGACACCACCGACGGACGCCGCGAATCGAGGCGCGCCGGAAGGATTGACCGCAGAGCAGTTCCGTCAAGCGGTCGCCTCGCGCCCGCTCGAAACGACGCGCAGCGCGGTTCCAACCATGTCAAGCGACGAACAGCGCGCCATCAATTCGCCAATTCGACGTGCCACGACAGCCCGAGCGGCAGAAGTGAAACCGGTTCAGGGTGCAGCTCCCGAAGACGCCGAGCGCGCACATACCCCACAGCCCGTTGCGCCGCAATCTACGCCCGTCGCACCGGTAGCTGTCAATCCGGTCGCAAGCAGCAGCATTGCGACGGCACCGCTCGCTGCAGCGGTTCCCAGCACGCCCCAACCGACTGCGAGGCCTGCCGACGCACCAGAGGCCACCGTGAAACCTGTTCGCCGGCCAACGCAACACGCGCTAAAGCCTCGTGCAGCACCGAGCGAGCCGTCGTCGCCGGCACCCGAGAAGAATCCCTCACCGCCTGCGCGCGCCGGGTCCAACGAAGTGCAAATGTTTTGAACACGTCGCCCGTTACGACGTATCACCCTTCACAGGCAAGGTTTGGCGCACCGACGGGGGCAAATTGGGAATTCCTGCACCGTCCCGCGATCGCGCTGGCCAATCCGCCCCTGATGCCTAAACCAATGAGGTAACCATTGAAATCCAATCTCAACATTACGCTTATCGATGCGGGCGCGGCCCTCAACGGCGATCTCATCCTCGATCATGGCGTGAGCTGCTTCGGGCTAGTCGACGGCAGCATCGTTTCGACGAAGGGTCTGCTGCATGTGGGCCAAGGTGGTCTCGTGAAAGGAACGGCGCAAGGCGAGCACGTGCACATCGACGGCAAAGTCGAAGGCGACGTGCATGCGCGCGAATCGCTCGAAATCAACGGCCAGGTATCTGGAAATATCTTTTACTGCGGCACGATTCGTCTCGGGCCGCGTGCGTCGCTGAACGGCGCACTCAAGCGTATATCGAAGGAACTGACGATCGAGAACGAATCGAACGTCAAAGAGATCACGCGCGCCGTCGCGAACCAGTAACGCAGCGCGATCACTAGAATCAACAAAGCCCGCAACGCGGGCTTTTCATTTTGGTGAGCAAGACACCTGTCGCCAATGGTGAACCACGGGGAGATTCTGGGCGTCATGGCTGCCGTTTTCGCCGGACCTCTTCATATGCCTGCATGTACGCGCGCTGTTCGCCGAACGTTTCAAAATGGTGCTCGAGTGCAGGCCTACCAGCCTCGGCATCGGCTTTGCCATGCAAGTTGGCCAGCACGCGGCGATGTTCCAACAGGCCCCGCCTGTAGGCGACTTGCTCGGATATTGTCGTATAGAGGTTCGCACGCGGGGACATGCCGGCTTCGGCATCGGCTCGGCCCCGCGATTGGATCGCAGCCATGTCGGAGGCATCCTCGACTTCCAGCCCATCCGGCGAGCGTTTGTCCGGCAACAGCAAGGACAGAAAGAACAATGGCCAGCCACGAGATATTCCAGCTCACCAGTCACTTGCTCGCGTGTTTTCCCGAGGGAACCGGAGGGCGCTGGAGCCCGCATTGTGCTGGCACTGTGGGCCGCCCCAATGGGCAAGAGCTTGCCCAGGAGCTCTGCGCTGCGCGCGTAGGGCAACGCTGCGGCAACCTCGCTCTGGACGCACCTGAGTTCCGGTGCGATCCAGCGCTGCCGCAGCGTGGAATTGCCGCAGTTTTGTACCGGCGAGTTCACGGCGCATTGGATTTGCGCAACCGCAGCACTCGGACCCCGAAACCGCGCCCCATGGATTTCTGCAATGGCCCGGTTCGCGCCGCACTGCGCGCAGTGCCGGCGCTGATGCGTTGTTGCCTCGAACTGCCGGGTGACGATTTCAAGCTGAAGCTGCGACAAGAGCTATTTGCTCTCGGACACGCTGCCCCCTACGTCCCTAGTTCGCTAACGTCAGGACGCGTCATCTGCGAAAGCGGGGCGTTGGTGATGTGGCTATCGCCGCTATCTACGGCCAGGATCCGTTCGACTTTCATGCGCAATCTCCGTCGATCAACCGGGACGGAATTATCTAGCACCGTGCAAAACGCCCCACTGCTGCGACCGGCGCGAGCCACCCCATGCTTTCAGCTACAAATTCCTGAAGGGTGCGCCAATAGATCCTCGCTTGTAACCGTCACTACTCGACCGGCCAAACCCACGGCCTGCTCTGATGGTCAGCCCGCTGCCACGCCACAATCTCGGCGTCCAAGCGAAGCGTGCTCTTGATATCGTCCAGCCCGGAAAGAAGCGCATCCCGTTTCAACTGATCGATCTCAAAGCCGTAACTACACGCCTGCGATGCACTGATCGACTGCGCACGCAAATCCGCGGTAACCCGTTGTCCCGCATTCACGTCGTCTACCAGATCGGCGATTTCTTGACGTGTCAGCCTAACTGGCAAAATTCCATTCTGCAGGCAGTTGTTATAGAAAATGTCGCCGAAGCTTTCCGCGATCACGCACTGAAAGCCCATTGACTCCAATGCCCAGACAGCGCCCTCTCGCGACGAGCCACAACCGAAGTTTTCGCCTGCAATCAGGATCGGCGCGCCCCTGTGGTGCGGCATGTTGAACACACAATCATCAACGGGCTCACCATTTTCATCCAAGCGCAACGCTTCGAATGCATACTTTCCCAAGTCTTCACGCGCAACATTCATCAGACGCTCAATGCGGATGATGACGTCGGTATCGATATTCGGTTGAAGGAAGACAACGGCCGGACCACAGACGGTCGAGAAACGTTTCATCTCAGGCCACCTCGCGCGGGTCGATGATCTCGCCTGCCAGCGCAGCAGCCGCAGCACTAGCCGGGCTGGCCAGATGGGTACGCACACCTGGGCCCTGACGGCCAACAAAGTTCCGATTGGATGTCGATACGACCCGCTGTCCGGGTTCCGCACGTTCACCGTTTGCCGCCACACACATGCTGCAGCCAGGCTCGCGCCATTCGAAACCGGCGCTCAGGAATATCTGGTCGAGCCCTTCGAGTTCTGCATCCTGCTTGACCTGCTCGGAGCCGGGCACCACCCAGGCTCCTATACCACGCGCCACTCGCTTGCCAGCCACGACGCGAGCAGCTTCACGCAAATCACTGATCCGCGCGTTAGTGCACGCACCAATGAACACCCGATCAATTGGCGTACCGGCTAGCGCCTGTCCCGGTCGCAGATCCATGTACGCGAGCGCCGTTTCGAGCGCGTCCCTCGACTGACCGGATTCGAACTCGTCGAGCTTCGGTATGTTCGCATCGATAGCGATGACCTGTTCAGGGCTGGTTCCCCAAGTCATCATCGGGGCGATTGCCGCGGCATCCACAACATGCTCGCGATCGAATACTGCATCGGGATCGCTCACCATCTCCTGCCACTGTGCAACCGCCTCTTCCCACTGCGATGGAGTAGGTGAAAACGGCTTCCCGGAAAGATACGAAATGGTCTTGTCATCTGGGGCGATCATTCCCATTTTGGCGCCAAGTTCAATCGACAGATTACACAACGTCATCCGCGCTTCGATACCGAACTCACGCACGAGCGGGCCGCTGAATTCGACCGCATACCCGGTCCCGGCTCGCGTACCGAGCAGACCGATCAGAAACAGGCCGACATCTTTCGCGAAGACGCCCGGTTTGAGTTTCCCGTGAATCCTGACATTCATCGTGCGGGGCTTACGCTGCAGCAGCGTTTGCGTCGCAAGCGCGTGGATGATCTCCGACGAGCCAATGCCGAATGCCAAAGCACCAAGCGCGCCGTTCGTACATGTATGACTATCGCCACAGATGAGGGTCATCCCCGGCTGCACGAGTCCCAATTCCGGCGCCATGACATGGACGATTCCCTGGCCGAGTTTCCCGATGTCGAAAAAGCGGATGCTGGCCTGCTCGGTTGCCTTCTTGAGCTCTTCATACAAGCGCGCACCTCCCGGATTGGTGTAACCGGTCCGTCCTTGCGAGGTGGCAACTGCATGGTCTGCCGTGGCAAATACGAGCTCTGGATTGCGCACCGTGAAACCACGGCTTTTGACACTTTCGAGAGCGATCGCACCCGACAGATCATGTAGCAAATGCCGGTCGATATGAAGCAGCGCCCACTCCTCCGAAAGTTGTGCGACGACATGTCGACCCCAGATCTTTTCAAATAGTGTTTGCCCCATTTACCTGTCTCCTGATGTAAAGCGTGGCGAATCCCTTCCGTATCAAATCGACGAGCATCGCCGAATGCGACTGGCTGCGCTAGCGATGCAAATCAAACCATTGCATTGCCAAGTTGTTTGTTTATACTAACAACCGTACCTCGATGATGCAAGTCACGGTACGGCAGGGTTTACACCGCAAGCATGCACGGTGGATCCGATGGAAGCTGTGGGCAGTTGAATCGACACCCGCGTTAGCCTTTCGCAAACAAACCGATATGGAGAAGACATTATGCCCAGCGTATTAGGTTGGCGACGCGTGTTTGGCATCGCTACGCCATCCGTCAATACCGTCGTTCAACTCGAATTCGACGACTTGCGTCCAGCGGGTGTCGTCAATCACTGCGAGGGCATGTACGTGCCTGATGCCCCTACGATGGCGAACGCGAACGACGAAGAGAATTTGCGCCGGATCGATCTTGCACTCGAGAATGCCATTGAGCGAATCGCCACCTGCAGGCCCGATCACATCATCCTTGGCGTATCGGCGGAAAGTATCTGGGGAGGTGGTGTATCGGCGGCCCGCAGCATCGACGAGCGAATTCGTTCAATCGCCGGCGACCTTCCTGTCTCTCAGGCAGCCGACGCGTTTCCCGCTGCGCTGAAGGCGCTCGGTGTGACTGGAAAATTGGGCGTCATCCACCCTTATGGCGACAAGGGAGACCCAAAATTACGCGCCTATTTTGATGAAATCGGCTATGCCGTGGCCCGCACGCGTGCGGTACCGGTATCGACCCTCGCCGGTATTGCTCATACAGAACCGCAGACGGCTCTGGACGCGGTGCGGGCCGTTGATGGAGAGGACGTAGCAGCAATCGTCCAGTTCGGCGCGAATCTTCCGTTTGGGCGCGTCGCTGCCGCCGCCGAATTGTGGCTTGACAAACCCGTGATCGCGGTGAACGTGGCGACGTACTGGTACGCACTGCGACGCGAAAACATCAATGACCGCGTCGAAGGCTACGGCAGCTTGTTTTCCCGTCACTGAATTCTTAAACACCTAACGACAGAAGATGCTGACATCGCATCAGCGCCCCATCTCAGGCAGTCAAATCCAAGGAGCAAAGCATGAAGATCTGGCATCAGTCCATGGCCGACTTTGGTCGGCTGGAAACGTACGGTGCGGCAATCAAGAAGCACTCGTCACAAGTGTGCGAAGAAGACACAGAAGTGGCGGTAAAGGGCATGCCGCCGAAGAACTATATTGTCGGAATCGCCGCACAAGGTGACGCATCCATCGATGACCGCATGACGACCGGCGACATGCTCGGTTCGCCCTACATTTATCACATGGGCTTCCGTCGCATTATCGATCATGCTCTTGAAGCCGAGCGCGATGGCTACGACGCATTTGTGATCGGATCTTTCAGCGAGCCGTTCCTGCGCGAATTGCGTGCGA
Source organism: Caballeronia sp. LjRoot34 (assembly GCF_964253815.1). Taxonomy (NCBI): domain Bacteria; kingdom Pseudomonadati; phylum Pseudomonadota; class Betaproteobacteria; order Burkholderiales; family Burkholderiaceae; genus Caballeronia; species Caballeronia sp. LjRoot34. Next base: position 54,450 of record NZ_CAXUSB020000008.1, on the reverse strand, counting down.
CGGTCAGTATTCCGGTGGTATCGGTTGGGGAAGCGAACTTTCTCCTGGCGTGCTCGTATGGCAAGCTGCAGGCTCATATTGCCAATGTGCCGGAAGTTGCGCGTATCGTGACGGACCACGTACACGAGTACCGTCTGACCGATCGTGTCGCTGGAGTCTATGCCGTTGGGCCGGAAATGGACGAACACCTGATGCAGCAGATGTGGAATGAGCCGGGAGAAATCATCGAGCGATTTACTGCGATCGCGCACGAAGCGATTCGCGCCGGTGCCGACGTCATCATTCCTGTCGAAGGCGTGCTAAGCGAACTGCTGTATCTGAACGGCGTGAAACGGATCGGTAAGGCTCCTGTGTTTGACAGCTTCGGCATGGCCTGGAAATACGCCGAGTTGCTGGTGAGCCTCAAGAAAAAGATGCAACTCGAGGTCGGGCGGGAATGGGAATACCGCCGCCCGACAGAGCGCCAGCTCGCGCTCTTCCGCCAGTCGATCGGCGCCCAGATCTAATCAAGGAACGATCTTCGCCGGGCGCGAGGAATTACCTCGCCCCATCACGTGAAACACTTCGCTTCGAGCCCGTTCGTGCCCGCTTGCGCGACCGGGTTCTATTTTCGATGATTCGATCACGGATACGCATCGGATGGAGACTCGCATGGACTATCGAGATGTCCTGCTCGAACAAGATTTTGGAACCATAAACCAACTGATCTCGGCGCATGCCCGGGCGCGGCCGCTGCACCCGGCCCTGATCTGCGGTGCAGCACAGATTAACTATCGGGCTTTCGACCAGCAAATCCAACAAGTCGCTGCCGCACTCCAGCGTGATGGCGCTGGTCCGGGAAGCGTGGTGGCAATCTGCGGTGCCGCATCGATCGAATATGCCCTGGCGTTTCTGGGTGCGCTACGCGCCGGGGCGGCGGTCGCACCGCTTGCTCCGTCCTCTTCTCGTGAAAGCCTCGCTGCAATGCTGATCGACAGCGGCGCCCTTATCGCTTTTGTCGATGCCGCCACAGCCGAGACATTGACCATCGGCGATACGAACACTGCGCTTTCGTCGATCCAAACCGTCTGTTTTGATGATCCCGCCGCCGGCGTGCCGTTTCGTGCATGGCTGGCGCCGCAACAGGCCGCTCTCACCGACGTCACAATACAGCCCGACGATCCATTCAATATCATCTATTCGTCCGGCACCACGGGAACACCAAAGGGCATCGTGCAGCCGCACGCTATGCGTTGGGCCCAATTCAAACGCATCCGCTACGAAGCCGATGCGGTGACAGTCGTATCCACACCGCTCTATTCGAACACCACACTCGTCTGCTTCCTGCCAACGCTTGCGGCAGGCGCAACGGTCGTCCTGATGCCGAAATTCGAGGCCACTGTGTTCTTGCAGCTTAGCGCGCAATACCGCGCAACGCACACTATGCTGGTTCCAGTGCAATATCGCCGGTTGATGACTCACCCATCGTTTGATGACTTCGATCTCTCGAGCTATCGCGTCAAGTATGCGACCAGCGCCCCCTTTGCCGCTGACCTGAAACGGCAGGTCCTCGCACGCTGGCCCGGAGGACTTGTCGAACTCTACGGGATGACCGAAGGAGGAGGTAGCTGCATGCTCGAGGCGCACCGTTACCTCGACAAACTACATACCGTTGGAAAACCAATGGATTCCAACGATATCCGGATCGTCGACGAATATGGCGTCGAGCGCGGCATCGGCGAAGCCGGGGAAGTCGTCGGTCGATCAGCATCAATGATGGTGGGGTACCACAACCTACCTGAAAAGACACGAGAGGCGGAATGGTTCAGCCCCGACGGCCTGCGCTTCATTCGCACGGGCGACATTGGCCGGTTCGACACCGATGGTTTCCTCGTGTTGATCGACCGTGCGAAAGACATGATCATATCTGGCGGATTCAACATCTACCCGAGCGATGTTGAGGCCGTGCTGGCAGTTCACCCTGCTGTCGAGGAATGCGCAGTGGTTGGCATTGCCAGCGAAAAGTGGGGTGAATCGCCTGTTGCATTCGTCAGGCTCCGCGAGGGCGTGAGCGTTGAAGCCCAGACCCTTAAAGTATTCGTAAACGAACGGGTAGGACGCACCCAAAGACTTACAGACCTAAGCCTAATCGATGTGCTCCCGCGAAGTGCGATCGGGAAGGTATTGAAGCGTGACCTACGCCGCATTTATGAAGAGTCACGCGGCGGCGTTACCGCGGTCTGAAAAAACCGCGGCGGGGAACGGGTGAATCGCCGGTGGTTTTACTCACTGCACAGACGGCACCCTCCCCGTTGACTGCGAAATTCTTCGAACCTATGACGGTTCAGCAAGCCAATCTCTGCTGGCGCTAGCGATCGCGCTACCGCATCTTCCATTCTTTTCCCCCTTTTGCGCGTCCATCAACGACAGACGCACATTCACCACGGCCTCTCTATCAAGCTTTCTGTGAATGCTCTTGGGTCAAGCCGATTACGATCGCGCCCGGATTCCCTTCAAGGGTCAGGAATTTTTTGCTCACGACTGCCATCAGCAAAGACGTCAACATGAGCATCGCAGCAGCGCCGCAGAGCGCATATGAAAAGTTTCCGAAGCGCTCGAGAAGCAGACCGACAAGATAGGGCGCCAGGAACCCGCCCACACCGCCCGACATGATCAGGATCGCAAGTCGAACCGCCAGAACCTTGCTGTTCGATGAAATATTTCCGAACACTTCGGTCGCGAAGGCGTAGAGCACATTCGCTTGGCCGGACACGCCTGCTACCGCGACACAGAGAAACACCATTTTATAGACAGGATCAGCGACTAGCGCGACACCAAGCGTACCGAGGCCTCCAATGAACAACATCACTGCGATGTGCCACTTGCGATCTCCCCAACGATCGCTGCTTCGTCCACAAAGGAAAACCGCCACTGCTGCGCATAGGAACGGCACGGCGCTAACGAGTCCGACCTGCGCGTAGCTTAAGCCCCCGAGATCTTTCACCAGACGCGGAATCCACATGAACACGCCGAACACGTCCATCGCGTATAAAAAATGAACGAGGCAAACGAATGGCACCAACGGATGCCAAAGTGCGAATGCCAGTGAAACCTGCTGTGACTGGTCGGCCCGTACTTCGGCTTTGAGGGTATCAGCGAGTTCGACCTGCTCGGACTTTGTAAGCCAATGTGCCCCGTGCGGTCCGTCACGTAGCCAGTACAGTCCAATCAATCCGAGCAGGACCGAAGGCAGCCCCTCAATGACGAATAACCACTGCCAGTTCACCAGTCCCAAAGCTGATGGCATTTCCAGCAACGCACCGCCCAACGGAAAGCCGATCGCCGCCGAAATGGGTACGCCCAGCGCAATCCAGGTAAAGGCGCGTGCCCTGAACGCTTTTGGAAACCAGCAGCACATAAAGAACAACAAGCCGGGATACCAGCCGGCTTCGGCGACGCCTAGCAGCAGTCTAAGCACGTAAAAGCTTCTGGCCCCAGAGGTTAAAGCAGTGGCGCAGGCACATAGCCCCCAGATGATCAGAATGCCGCTGAGCCATTTGCGTGAGCCGAATCGGTCCAGTCCGAGGTTGCTCGGAATCTGAAACAACGTATAGGTAATGAAGAAGATTCCGGCGCCAAAACCGAACACCGACGGCGCGAATCCCAGATCGCGATTCATTGCCAAACCGGCCACCCCGACGTTCGATTTGTCGATATTGTTCAGTACGTATCCCATGAGCATGAAAGGCAGCAACCGCAGTGCGTTTTTCCGGTTGATGATGGCAAGTCTTCCTTCTGATCCCGCATTCATATGTGCTCCCTGTTAGCAGCGGATGACCGGCAGGTCGCTCTGTTGCTCCCCGCGCCGGTCGCTTAACGATACGAGAGTCCTATGTTTTAGAATTTCTCGCGGATGGCGATTCGAATCACCGCCTGACGGTTATTCGATGACGGCGTCAGGTTGGCAATGTTAGCCACGGCTGCATTGCCCGTTGAATCGATGCCGCTCGCCTTCTGGACTATGCCGACTACATAGACGTCTGTCGCCTTCGAAAGAAAATAGTCTGCGCCAAGGGTGGCGCTGTTATACGTCGCACCACCAAACGACGTCACGGCATTACGCGAGACACGACTGCCATGAGCGTAGGTGTACGCTGTCCCCAGTTGGAACGACGGCGTGACATGCCACACAACATTGATCTCCGCAGTATTGAAGATTGCCGTGCCTTGCGGACCTAGTGCGGACACCGTCAGCCCTGATGAAGGGCTTTCCAGATGCCGGAATTCCGTATTCGAGTAGTTCAACCCAATACCAACGGGGCCAAGCGTATAGATGCCGCCAATCGCAGCCGTCTGATAGGTTTCGGCGGTGGCATATCCGCCCCAGATCGTATTGGCGGCGGCAACCTGCGATCCGCCCGCGCTCAGTTGCCCGGAAGCCAATGCACTATTGCTAAAATACGCCGTGTTCGGCTGATGAACAAAGGTGTAGGCAGCGGCTAGCGTGATCGGTCCAGCCACATAGTTCGCGCCCGCCGAATAGATCGAGTTTCGGCCCATTGATCCTGCCACACCGCCGAGACTGTAAAGCCCCCCGAACGTCAGTCCTTTCAGATTGGGGCTCGCGTATTTGATGGCATTGTCGACGCGCTGCGACGCGTTGGTGTTATTCACGTCAGCCGCCTGAGCATAGAACCCTGTAGCGAACTGCCCCGCTGCGATCATCGTAGCGAAGTAAGTCACCATGCTTTCATACTGCCGACCGAATGTCACGGTCCCATAACTGTCGTTCGACAATCCGACGTAAGCCTGACGCCCAAATTCCAGACCTGCTTGCCCCAACGAGCCGTTGTTAATATTTGCGCCGCTTTCCAGCATGAATATGGCCTTCGTGCCCCCACCGAGATCCTCGGATCCCCTGAGGCCCCACCGGCTTCCGAGTTGGCCCGCAATCGAATCGAGAAACACTTTTTTCGATCCGACGCCTGCCGTTGTGGCAGTAGCTGCAGTCGTTCTCGCGTTCGACTGGATCATCAGACCTTCGTCGATGATGCCAAACAATGTCACATTCGACTGTGCATGGACCGCTGGCGTCACGGCGACTGCCACGACAACTGTAAGAAGTGATTTTTTCACAACATATCTCCAATATTTTTTATAGTTGGTTCATTGCAGTGCGAGTGGCGCTAGCTACTTTCTGGGTTGCGCGAGATCAGCATCTATTTTTATATTTGCAGTACTTAATATTTTTCTAATTCTTCCGACTTCTGAAATCACTCGCTAACTCGCCAGAGTCGAATGCGTGCGAGTTAGCGACAATTCATTTTCTGATTTCGAAGCGCCGCTCGAGGTCCCATACCTCCGGGAACCCCGCGAGTCGATGGAGCGCACCAGGAGGTTCACCTTCCCCATAGAAACTGACGGGGAATTCAAGCGCGTCTGGACTTTCCCGCAGGTGGCGATAGGCGACGGCTAATGTCTGCGCGATTGAGGCAAAGCCAATGCTCGGATAAATTGCAATCGCAAAACCCATTTCCTGAAGGTGCTGTGCCGACACCATTGGCGTCTTGCCGCGTACAACCATATTGACGAGCAGCGGACCCCGGAGGCTCGAAGTAATCTGTGCAAGCTCCTCAACGCTTTCGGGCGCTTCAATGAAAAGAATGTCCGCACCGGCTTGCGCGTACTGATGGGCGCGGTCGATCGCCTCGGTCAAGCCAAGGGTGGTGCGTGCGTCGGTGCGAGCAATGATGAGCGTGCGGTCCGACTTACGGCTGTCGGTTGCAACCTTGATTCGGGTCACCATCTCTTCGACCGGCGCGACCAGCCTACCATCGGTATGCCCGCACTTTTTGGGTGCGATCTGATCTTCGATCTGGATCGCCGCGGCGCCGGCGGATTCATAGCCGCGCACCGTCCTGCGAATGTTCGCCACGCCGCCGAAGCCAGTGTCAGCATCGCAGATTAGCGGGATATCCGTCACATCGGCAATAACCGCGACCCGTTCGACCATTTCCGAATAGGTAATGAGCCCGGCATCCGGGTGACCGAGACTAAACGAGACGCCATACCCTGTGACATACAAGGCGTCGAACCCGATGGATGCGGCGACACGCGCAGACAGGCCGTCAAACACCCCGGGGGCACGAATCAATCGTGCCCCCGCGCCTGATAATTCCAACTGCTTCCGAGTCATTTGTTTCTCCAAGTTGTTCGTTTATACTAACAACCAAATGACGGACCAACAAGCGACATATGGCATAGTGTTTACGCTAGCCATGAAGCAATTCCAGGACACCAAGTGGACATCCTCCAACGAAAGCGTGGGACCGCCCTGCACAGGCAGATCTTTCTGGTACTGAAAGAGCGCCTCGCCGCACACCGATACGATCAGGGCCTTCCGACGGAAGAAGCTCTGACCATTGAATTTTCTGTGTCTCGCGCCACGGTTCGCAGCGCTCTCGCCGATCTGGAGAACGCCGGACTTATCAAACGCATGCACGGCAAAGGTTCATTTCCGGTCGAGCAGGCGGCACGGCCCTCGTTGCTCTCTTCGACAAGCTATCTCGAACACCTTAAACGGACGTCCGTTGAAACGCATATCACCCTGCTCGATTTCGCATTCGGACCGGCACCGGCTCATGTTCGCCAAAATTTGCTCACCGATCCTGGCGACCGGGTCCTGCATGTGGTTCGCACCCGCAGCAAAGGCCGGCTTCCGGTCATGCTGCTAGATGCGTATGTGCCAGAGCGATTCAGTGAAGGGATCACCAAGCGTGATCTGCAGGAGACACCTTTGTTCGAGGTGCTGTTGTCACGTGGCTTGAACTTCGGCCGTGTCGTGCAGGAGATCAGCGCCTGCATCGCCGATCCCGCCCGCGCGCAGGCGTTGAAAGCTGATGTCGGTATTGCGCTGATTCAGTTGAATCGCACTATCTTCAACGAAGAAGATGTGCCAATCCAGTATTTTGAAATGCTCCTGATACCGGAGAGAACCAAGGTGTTCCAGCAACTTCCGATCGGTAAGGATCGCGGTTTTGAAGGTGGAACGCTGATACACGTCTAGTGCAAAGTGACGAGTGCGCTACGCGATTGTCCGCAGGGACTCAGCTTGCGCATCGTCAATTTTTTGACTGACGGCTTCCACTTAGCGCTCAAGGGCGAACAGTTGCCAGGCAACGCCAGCAACTTTTTTTGCGTGGCGCGCAATAGCCGTCGCATCAGCCAGCGCGTTTCCGTGCAGCGCTTTCTCGAACAGATCCCAGCGAAGCAAGGCCTCGACCAGTGAGGCCGACCTTTTTGCATTGAACGATTTCCATCCGTGCCGGCGGGAGATCTCCGCCAGGTACGCCGCCAGAATCCGAGTTCGCCCACGCGCAACGTTCTGTGCGTACAACTCACCGAGTTCGGGAAACCGCTCGGAGTCGCAGGTGACGATTCGATATAGCGCTATCTGCTCCGTCGACAGCAAATGGGTGAGGTACTGGGTACCAGCCCCGGCCAGGCCTTGCTCTGATTCGTCGTCAAACCACGCAAATTTGATCGCCAGCTCGGCATTGCTGCGCGCTTGCGTGAATAGCCCATCGTCGGTGCAGGCGGCTTCAATAACCGCACTGAACAATTCGGACTTGTTCCTGAAGTGGTTGTAGATGGTTTTCACCGATACACCTGCGGTCGCCGCAATGCCATCCATCGACGCATCAGAATATCCAAGCCGGAAAAACTCCATGCGCGCGGCCGCCACGATCGCGCCGCGTTTTTCCGCCATGATCCCAGCCTTGGGATGATCGTTCGACCACTTCTTCACCGGCAACCTTCCTTCGTTCAAGTTGTTGAGCCTGACGCATGCGCATTATCTACGCTATGATCTGGGAAAACGATCGTTGTATCAAGAGAAATTGAACCCTGAAGGCAATCGAAATGAGCAATGCAATTCGCAGGCTCGTCCTCAAGAAAGACGACCACGGCAAGGCCGTCGTCTTCCTTGAGGACGAGGCTGTGCTGGCGAAATGGGCCGGGGCAGACGCTGCCGGGACCGTAGTCTGGAGTACGGCGGAGGTCCCCGCCGACAATAGCGATGGGGATCTCGACGGGCACCGCCGCAACGTCGGTGTTGCGCTTCATGGGGGGTCGGTATTTCGCCTGACCGAGTTTGGTCCAGGCTATGAGACGCCGATGCATCGAACGCTATCGACAGACTATTGCTTCGTGCTATCGGGAGAACTCGAACTCGTGCTGGATAGCGGCCAGACCGCGTTGCTGCGAGAGGGCGATGCGGTGATTCAATGCGGGACTCGCCATGCATGGCGCAATCCCGGCGTCGATCGCTGCAAACTGGCTGTTTGCATGATCGAAGCCCGACCTGTTGTCATCAAGGGTAAGCGGCTAGGCCGGACGCCCTTGATCAATATGATCATCGCCTCACTCGCGCTGGGGTTGCGGCGCAAGCGGCAAGTTTATCCAGGGGCGCGTTCGGTGGAATCGGCACGTGACTCGCAGCAGGTTGTCCGTCGCGTTGTTACGGGCCACGACGGTTCTGCGCGCGCAATCGTCATGATCGACGACACATTAGCGACTCAACCTACGCATGCGGGCGGTGCCCGCGAGATCAGTATGTGGCGGACGTCGGTGGTTCCGCCGTCGAATGATTCCCTCCACAACGGACCCACGCAACAGCGGGATACCGACCCGGCAAACGGATCGTCATTCAGGGTGCTAACGCTCGAACCTGGATGCTCCACAGCGGCGGCTAACTTGCGTTCAATCGACTATTGCGTGGTCCTTGATGGCGCGATCGAGATTGTCCTCGACCGCGGCAAGGTGATCAGCCTTCACACCGGCGACTCGGCAGTACTACGAGGCGTTCACCACAGTTGGCATAACGCGAAAGACAGTGGCGTTAGCAGACTGCTAGTCGTCAGCATCGAAGGACAAGCGTCAACCGTCCCCGGTCAAGCTGCATAACAGCGAACGCATACGATCGGCGAGCAGGTTGTATCTCGCACTCAGACAAGGAGATTGACATGAATGTATTCCGCTTCGAAAAGCTGACCGGTTTGCACGACCTTGCACTACTAGATGCGCCTCCACCGATTCCACAACGTGGCGAAGTACTCGTCAAAATCCGAGCGGTTTCGCTCAACCGTCGCGACTTGTTGATCGCCGAGGGCGGCTACCCTGGACCGGTTGCCGAAGGCAAGATCCCCTGCAGTGACGCGGCGGGCGAGATCATTGCGATCGGCGACGACGTCACCGCTTTCAAACCTGGCGATCGGGTAATCAGCACATTCCATCCTCGCTGGTTCGGCGGCCGACCGCCTGCAAGCGTCGCGACCGACACGTATGGAAATGGCAGCGATGGCTGGCTTGCCGAATTCAAGGCGATATCTCAGGAAGCTGTCCTGGCCTTGCCTGCTGGACTTTCATACGAAGAAGCCTCCACGCTCCCATGCGCAGCGACGACCGCATGGAATGCGCTGTCCGGTCCGACTCCGATTAGAACGGGAGATACTGTGCTGACGCTTGGCAGTGGGGGCGTCTCTGTCTTTGCGATTCAACTCGCCAAAGCAGTCGGAGCCACGGTCATCAGCACTACCTCCAGTGATAGGAAGGGCGTGCGACTGAGAGAACTGGGCGCGGACCACATTGTCAATTATTCGGATACCAAATCTTGGGGGCGCCATATCAAGCAACAGGTAACCGGTGGAGTGGGCGTGGACCGGATCGTCGACGTAGTTGGCGCAGGTGCGCTAACTCATTGTTTGACAGCGATACGACGCGGTGGCGAGATCGTACTGGTCGGACAGTTGTCAACGCAAGGTCCCCCGCTGGACGCCGCGTTGATCAAATCGAGCAGCGCTACCCTCAGACCGGTCGGTGTGGGTGATCGTGCGTTGCTCGAAGAATTGATTCGTGCTGTTGTGGGGGCTGGCGTGAGACCCGTCATTGGGCGCGTGTTTTCGTTTGCCGAAAGCAAGGCGGCTATGGAAGCGCTCCGCTCGAATGAACACGTGGGGAAGATCGTCATCTCGTTACCCGATTAGAGTTGGCCGCGAACATGCGATTTGTTTGGTATAAAACGGTCATTTGGTAAGAGATACCAGCAACTCAACTGGACGTGTCGAAACTGCACTTTGGCCGTTGATGCCGATCGGTTCTGGAGGGCCTCTGCGTTCCCGCAGGACCCTGCGTGAAGGGAGGGCGGAGTCCAGTCCATCTCGTCCTAGATTGTTCACCATCGTGAACTAATGGCCGCTTCCTGGGTAGAACCGACGCCTGAATGTCCGAGCGAATGACGCTTCATGGCCGAACCCGGTCCGACGTTGAACTGGCGGATCGGGTCGCCATTGATCGGTCCGCGTCGGGCAGAAGTCAACCCTAAGCGGACACGTAGGTCGAGTGACGCACCCGTGGAGCGCGCCACTCGAATCGCCCAGTTCCGGTTCAGGCTGGCGTCCCGTCAGGATTTGATGAACTCGAGAAGGTCGGGGTTGAGGACGTCCGCGTGGGTAGTCAGCATGCCGTGCGGGAAGCCAGAGTATGTCTTCAGCACACCGTTCGCGAGCAGGTCGACAGCGCGGGGCACCGAACTGGCGAACGGGACGATCTGGTCGTCTTCGCCATGCATGACCAGTACCGGCACAGTGATCTTCTTCAGATCTTCGGTGTAGTCCTCCAGCCAGGAGAATACGGTCTCGTAGTGGGCCCGGGCGCTGCCGGCCATGCCCTGGCGCCACCAGTTCGCGATCACCGCCTCAGACGGCTTGGCGCCCGGACGGTTGAATCCATAGAACGGACCCTCCGGGACTGCCCGGTAAAACTCCGACCGGTTGCCAAGCACGCCTGACTTAACCGCGTCGAACCACTCCCGCGGCTGACCTGCAGGGTTCGCGTCGGTTTTCACCATGTTCGGCGTCAACGAGGCCACCAGCACTGCTTTGGCGACCCGCTCCTGGTGGCGAGCGACGTAGCGGGCCACCTCGCCGCCGCCGGTGGAGTGCCCGATGTGGATCGCGTCGCGGACGCCGAGGTGTTCGGTCAGTGCAGCGAGGTCGGCGACCCAGTGGTCCATGTCGTTGCCGGTGCCGACTTGCTCGGACCGACCGTGCCCACGCCGGTCATGGGCGATCACCCGGTAGCCGTGGTGAAGGAAAAACATCATCTGGGCGTCCCAGTCGTCGGCCGACAGGGGCCAGCCATGGCTGAAGACGATCGGCTGACCGGACCCCCAGTCTTTGTAGAAGATCTGTACGCCGTCCGGAGTGGTGATCGTAGGCATCGCTGTTACCTCCTTAAGAGATTGATTGAAGTGTTGGTGCGCCGCGAGGCATCGAGAAGGCTGCCAGCGGCTTCTTTCGAAGACTATTTCACAATGCGCATCTGAAAACGTGCGAGCGGAGCGCACTCCGACAACGCCGCGATGGAATGCAGTGGCAAAACACGATGCTAAGCTTGGAATCTATAGACATTTGCCTCTCCTACTTAGATCCGACCGGTTGAGTGGGGTGCTTCCGTTGGTGACATAGACGGTAGCTACTGGGAACATATATGTCCCTTCCCTCGTCCACAAAGACTTTGTATGATTCGACCTATGCCTTGAAGGTATAACGGAGATCTGATGGAACTTCGACATTTGCGCTATTTCGTTGCCGTTGCGGAGGAAGGCAGCCTGTTAATGGCCGCTCAGCGGCGACTGCACACGTCGCAGCCGTCGTTGAGCCGGCAAATTCGCGATCTCGAATCCGAAGTCGGTGTGAAGTTGCTTGAGCGCCAAGCACGTGGCGTAGCGCTCACCACTGCCAGGAAAATTTTCCTTGATCACGCGCGCTTGGCGCTCTTGCAAGTTGAAGCGGCTACTGACGGCGCGCGCCGGGCAGAACAGCCGGAAAAGCCTGTCTTGGCCATGGGTTTCCTTGCGGGGCAGGAAGTTGTATGGCTACCCGAGGCGCTACGCATCCTCCGGGAAGAGGCGCCGGAGGCCGAAATCACGCTGTGCAGTCAGTCCTCCCTAGAACTTGCTCTCAGGCTGATGCGAGGGAAACTTGACGTTGCCTTTCTTCGACCGGAGATAGAGACCGTTGGCCTGTCCTTTAAATTCTTGGCAAAGGAGCCTCTGATCGCGGTGCTGCCGGCGGACCATCGCTTGACGTCACGCAAAAAGATTCGGCCGCAGGATCTTGCCCGCGAAATATACGTCAGTCCGGCGAGGACCTCTCCGGTATTGAAATCCGTCATTCAGGATTACGTATCGAAAGTCGGGATCACGCTCAAGGCGGGCTACGAAGGCGAGGACCTGCCGTCGGCAATGTCGCTCGTCACGTCAACGGGTGGCGTTACGCTCATCCCGCTATATGCGCAAAATATGCTGACACCGAATGTTGTCGCCCGGGCGCTTGACGGCGTGCCTCCGACGATTGATCTCGTCCTGGGATACAACAATGCGAATACATCTCCATTGCTCCTTCGGCTCTTATCTCGTGCCGACGAGTTGGTTGCAAACGTTCAAGATCAGAGCATCATCCGATATGCCGTCTAGGTAATGAGCCCGCGCTCGTTGCCCGGCGCATCTTGTGCCGGGAAGTGTCCTCGAAGCATCCGTTCGTGACCGACCGCTTCCTGGCTGGACATCGACCTACCCCAATCACGAAGCACTGGAAGTGCGCCGAGTAGGCCATGGTCACGTCGACCCGGCATTCCGCGCGCGTTGTTCTATTTCGACAGGATGAATGCATCGCGTGGGGCGAGGCAACGTCCTCGGTGCGCTTGAAGCGCAGCGCCGTCAGGTCGACGCCTGACAGCAAGGCCTCGCCCCGCCCGAGCAATGTGGGAGACAGGGCAATATGCACCTCGCTTTTCGGCATATTGCCCTTGTCAGAGCGTCCTTACCCGCGGAATCAAGGGGCAGATTGAAGCGTCGTTGCGTTAGCCGTCGCCAACCATGATCGCTTCGAGAACGAATGGCCGCTTTGCCGAACTGCGCTGCCGTATGAATGTCAAAGTGGCACGAAACGCGAGTGACCCTTCATGGCCGCACTCGGAAGCCCAATTAAGCGGTGCCCAGCTTTCACTGCTCAAGTGCGTGCGGTAGGTTGGTGCTAGAACAGCGCCCAGAAGTAGCTCAGCCTCGCGAGTTCCTCTCGCAGTCTTCCCAGTACCGCAGTGGATCCCGATGTTGCGGATAGCGTAAGTCGAGCCACGCGGACAACCTTGTCCAATCTGGGTGGTTAGTACCAGTTTGAGCGGACCAGATTGACGACCTCTCAAGGATTTGGCCGTTCGCGCGATCTCGGACAAGCAGACTCCCTAGTCCACTTGAACTGTTCGCCTGTGATTCAAGTAGATACCGTGGCAGAACCCTCAGCTCAGCATCCTTGGCCCACCCATATAGGGCACGGACCACGCCGGACGGATCTCGCAACTCTATGGGAGCGCTTTCCGGGCGAGCGGCCGTCCATCCGTCGGGAAACTCGGCGACCACCTCGTTTGTACCCTCCCTCCCCCATTTCACGCCCAATGCGCGCGTCATCGCCCCGCGCATGCGAGACGCCGACTCGTACCCAGCAGGCAACTCGATCGCCATCGGTAGAGTAATGAGGCTGTCCTTCCAGATCGTGGTTTCGTCTTCGACGCGCTTGACCACGTCGAACACGCCCGTTTCGAATGGGTTCTCGACTCGACTCCGTTTCTTCACGTTCCCGTTGGGCAGTCCCTCAAAGAGGCGCTCAGCATCCTGGCGGGTGAGTTTCGTTTTTCCTTTCTTCATTGATTCCCCAACGACCGGAGTCGGGCGCGGCTGTCCCACGCGCGTTTGAACGTGCTCACGTCTATTCTGCGCTATCTACGTGTTATCGGCTTGCGCCCCGCCACGGCGGGGCGGGCGCCGCCATCCCAGCCCCGAATATCGGATGAATCGATCCACACGAAGGATTAAAGGACGTACGACGAAATTATCCACTGCCGGCTAACCAGCGGTCTACGACAGCGGTTATCTTATTCGTTTGAGTCGGTTCGGGTCAGGACGAGGGATTGTCAACAATTCCCGCATAGAGTCGAATGTCCCTTCCTGGTCGGCCACCGATTGTCAGTGATTGACGGTACTCGATTGAATGCCACAGCTGGTATATCGGAACCGGACGGTCATGTTGTCGAGAGTATCGAAACACACTACTGCCGGAACTCCGTGCAACAATCGGAACCATTCGAGTCGTGGAGAGAACGATGAAAGTCGAAGGCAACTGCCATTGTGGTGCAATCGCGTATGAAGCCATCGTCGATCCCCAAAAGGCAGGCCTTTGCCATTGCACCGATTGTCAGACACTCTCTGGCGCGCCTTTCCGCGCGAGCGTTCCTGCCTTGGCAGACGACTTTCGTATTTTACGGGGCCAGCCGAAGCTTTACATCAAAACAGCGGCGTCCGGTACGCAGCGCGCTCAGGCGTTTTGTGCCGATTGCGGTACTCCGATCTATGCGGCGGCCGCCGATAACCCGACACAGTTCAATCTTCGACTCGGCGCGATAGTGCAGCGCGCTCAGATCCCCGCGCTTAAGCAGAGTTGGTGCAGTTCTGCACTTGCGTGGGCCCAGGACATCGCAAATCTGCCGGAATCGCCGCAACGCTGAAATTCGGGCGCTTGCGCTAGCGCTTTGCATACATCGATCGTCCGCGCACTACGCGATACCGACGCAAAGCGTCTCGGCGCCGGCCATCGTCGGCAATTCCGCCTCACCAACAAAGCGCGATGTGTAATTTTTCTTAATCGCCGAAATCATCAACGACTCGCGCGCCCGCGTCATGGCGACGTAAAAGAGCCGGCGCTCTTCAGGTTCCGTGCTTTTTTCATCGGGAACGATCGTCTCCTCGGCCCGCACGATCCAGACATGATCCCACTCCAGTCCCTTCGAACTGTGCATGGTCGTGAGAATCAGCGCATCCGGCGCCGGCTGGTTATTGTCCTGCTGAAGGAAGTCGATACGGTCCTGAAACGAGCCGGTAAGGCGTGAGAGTGCCTCGTAGGTCGCCTGGATCGCCCGCGTCGCGGACTCCTTCTTGGCATATTTCATCATCCATTCCGAGACGCCCGAAAGCGTCAACGAATGAAAGCCACGGTCGCTCAACCCCTGCCATTCAGCCAGCCGCTTCATGAACTCGCGGTAGTTGGTCGCCACGTCCTCGGACAGACCAAGGTTCACGAGCTCGGCACGCCCCTTCATTTTTAGCTCAGTGCCCATGCTCTGATGAAGCGAGCGCAATTGCTCATTGCGCATGCCCGAGTGAGCCAGGATCGAATCCAGACCGGTTACCTTCACCCGCTCGACGATCTCCAGCAGGTCGCACATCAGTGCCCCCTCAGGAAGCTTCAGGACCGATTTTCCCGACGCACGGTAGTACTTGACCCCATGAGAGCGGCACACGGCCTCCAGCGGGTCCAGGATGCGGTTGGTGCGCGCCAGGATCGCGCAGGACTTGCCGCGCGCCAGGTGCGAGCCCAGCGTGTCGATGGCGGCCACCGCTTCGGCGTATTCGTCGTTGTGCCGCGAGGACTCCACGCGACCGCCCGCGCCTTTTTCCGCGCGGAGCACCTTTGGGATACGGTCAACGTTTTTGCGGATGAGACGGTCGGCCACCGCGAGGATCTCCGAGCGGCACCGATAGTTGCTGCCGAGCACGACGGGCTTCGCCTCGAACTGCTTGATGAACGTCTCCATGCCGCGGTATCCCAACGCGGCCCGAAACGCATAGATGCTTTGATCGTCATCGCCCACGACCGTCACGATCGCGCCGGCGATCGCGTGCAGCTCAATCCACCGATATTGAAGCGGGTCCGTATCCTGAAACTCGTCGACGAGCAGATGCTTGAACGGGTATGGCAGGATCGTGCCGGCCTCCATGCCGGCGACAGCGAGGCGCAACATATCCTGGAAATCAATCTTTCCATTGCGCGCCAGCGCGTCCTGATACGCCTGATAGAACCTGCCGTCTTCTGACGCGGGATCGACACGGCCGAAATTCGTCTTGATCTTCTCGATTGTGGGAATGACATCTTCCGCCTTTCCCTCCATGCCCAGATCCTGCATCACGCGGATCACCAGGCCCATTCGATCGCCGTCCGACGCGATATCGGGCGACCTCGCTCCGGGCCGGGCAAGCTGCTTGAAGGCGAGCGAATGGAAGGTGCCTGCGATCAAGCGTTTCTTGGCCGAACTGCTGGCGCCAACGAGGATGCGCGTGCGCAGCTCGAGCGCGGCGTCCTTCGAAAACGTCACCGCACCGATGATGCCCTGATCCTCCTGCAACAGCAGCGCGGCTTTCGTGGCGATCGTCTTCGTTTTGCCCGCGCCGGGACAGGCTATCGCCACGCAATGATTGCGAAGCTCTGTCACCTCGCGCTGCTGCGGGTTCAGGTCGTCGAGCATGCCGTGTCTCCGTTAGCCACCGCGCACCGTTGTCATCAGCCGCAGATGGGTCAGGTAGCCGCGCACGCCGAGCGGATTGACCTTCTTCAGGAAACGCACCACTTCGCTATCGACGTCGGACTGGTCGCGGATGCCGTTCCAGACCATGAAATCGAACTGATCCATCGCCCGGTCGAACTTCGTCATCGCCGTGAGCACGCGCATGGAGAAACGCGAATAGGCCTCGACGTCGATCGCCAGTGCGGGCATGGGGATGCTCGGTTCGAAGACGTAATCGCCGCGCTCGCGCAAATCCGCCTCGCTTTTCTTGCGAAAACCATCCGCCACACGCAACTGTTCCTCCACGTACTCCTCGATCGCGTCGAGTTGCTTTTCGAACCAGGAATCGACCACTTGCTTATCGTCGGCACCAAAGGTCGATTGCCCGAAACGCTGCATGTTGATGCTCATGCGGTTCAGGTACGGCCACCACTGTTCGAACAACGGCTTCAGGCGGGTGTGGTTCAGACGCACTGCCACCTGCACGACGGCCGCGCCCGACAATTGACGCTCGAGCAGCTGGCGGCCGATCTCGCGCCGGCGTCGGATGATTGCCGCACGATCCTCGGCGGGCAGGTCACGGAAGAGGCGCCGGGTCTTCGCGACTTCAGCCTTTTTCATGATGGCATCGTCGGTCGAGATCACCCCCTCTTGATGCAGACGATCCGCGTCAGACTCCATCTGGCTCAGCTCAAGCTCAAGGCTACCGTCGTCCGCGCCGTCTGTCTTGACGATACCTGCGTCGCCTGCCGCCGGCACAAGCGTTGCATCGCCGATCTGTACGGACCCTTCAGCCGCCAGTTCCTCGTTCACCTGATCCTTGTTCGCTACTTTGCTCATGCGTATTCTCCCTTGCCCGGACACGTCCGGATTCACCGTTGGATAGGGGCCGTACGATGTGCGGCCGTCATGACATTGTTGCGTTCGCGCGGCTGCGCTTGGCTTCAAAACACACGCTATTTCGAGCGGCTTTCGTACGTGAGCCCCACCGATCGCTACTTCATCGCCACCGCAAAAAAATAGCCTCCAACATGTTGAAGGCTATTTCGAAGAAAGCTCAGCAAGACCGTGTAGCTTTCGCTATCCCGCCGATTGAAACGACTCTGCCGCTTTCCAGAGCAGCAGGCCAAGCACAGCGCCCACAGCAAGCCAGTAGAAGCCCAGAACAGGCAGTGGGACGACGAGTACACCGAACAGCGTGCCGCCGACTAGCAGCAACCCATGCCCAGCCAGGTGAAACGACAACGGGCTCGCATAACCGGCAGCAGACGCCTTGATCTTGCGGCGCATGGTGCCGTCGACGAACATCGCCGCCGCAAAGCAGGCGGTGCCGATAATCCACACCTTCATGACCATCGCCCGATAGATCATCCGATAAATCAGCAACCAGAAATTGCGCGTCCAGGTATAGGCGAAGGTCGACGCGCCCCCATCCGAGATCCCGCTTGAGTCTTGCGTTGCCACCATCGTGCGGTGCAGAACGCCGTTGTTGACGAAAGCATGGCGAAACACCTCGTTCGCTGCTCGGGTGACCTCGTCCGCGCGCTCGGTACCGAGCGAATCGATCAGCGACTGGGTCTCGGAGGCCGGAATCTGAAACAACGTCCGATCCGGAATCGCTGGCATCACAACGATCGCGAGCAAGGGCACGAAGAAGAACCAGACCTTCAGGTGCGAACCGAACCGACTAGCCATCAGTGAAAAAGTCTCATGAGGAGGAAAAACGGAATGGCGATAGCCGCGACCATCCCGGTCCAAAGCAGTCCAGGGCGGTACCGTGCGATGACGGCGAATGCGTAGCAGCGGGCACCGGCTCCGCGCTGAAACTCAGCAGGAGGCTTCGCATTCGGGTCATCTAGCGCGCTCGCGGTATCCAGCGCGCGACGCGCAAGCGCCACGTCAGTCAGTGACAATTTCGCTATGATCGAAGCGGTGAGCGACATCGTATTCCTCGAAGTACATGCGAAACGCCTCGCCATGAAGCACGCGGGCAGCGAGTTGGAAAGCGGCCGTGCGCTCGGTAATGTGGTCGGGGCACGGTTCGTCGAAATTTTCAACCTTCAGTGCGCTGTAACGCGCTTCGAACGCCGTGATCGCTTCAATCATTGGGCACCACACGTGGATCTTGTCGCCGTCGCGGGCGATATACCGACGCGCGTAAAGCTGTTTGGCGGGTTCAAACAATCCCTGCATGAATGCGATATGCGCGTTACCCGCTTTTTTGGCACGCTTGTAGCCGCTCAGCGCAGACTCGAACATTTCCTTGGCGAGCGGACCTGACTGGCCAACGAAATTCTCGCCGACGAAGTCAGCAAGCCGGGAGCAGGCATAGTCCAGTTCAGGCGCGACGATAAACACGCGGTTGAGTTTCGTGGACAGCTTGTGGTCTCGAATGATGTTTTTAAATACGGCGGACATGATTGTTTTAGCCTTCGATTATTGGTATGCGTCCCTGGTACACAGCGCCCCCGGATATCCGCATGAAGTACTGCAGGTTCGGCAAGCTGTGAATCAGTCGGATTGGGATAAGCGGAGCCTTTTCCAGTTGCAAGGTACGCGACTGCGAACCGTTGAATTCCATCGCATGAGACTCGCTACCGGTGCTCGTGCTATTCGAGACATTGACGATCCGAATGGCCGTTTCCCCCACCTTGTCGCTGAACCACTGTGCGGTGTCGCTGTCTTCCAATCGTAAGATGAGCTGGTTATTCAAGTTCCCCAAAACCTGTAGCATTTTTGCTGCGTTTCCGAGCTTCGCTTCCAGATCGGCTCGAGCCTGGAACGCGACGAACGCTTTGAAGCCGGCGCCGCGGCCCTTATTTAGGATCTGGATGACCTGCTCGTTGATCGCCTCGGCGATTTCATCGATGATCAAAACGACGTCTGGAGGCTTTGCGTAGAAGTTATAGATCGCGCCGCATACGGCCGCCACGTCCGAGAGCACCATCGACGCGATCGCCTTCTGCACGATGTTGTTCGATAGCGAGTCGAGGCCCATGTACAACACGGCCTTTTGCTTGATGACCTTGTCGATGTCCCAGATTTCGCGCTCATCGTCAAAATCATCTGCCTTCGGCGCGAGCAGCAAACCGGTTTCGCCGGTGGCCAGCATCTGCAGCAATGGCAGCGCCGACGCGATGATTCGCATGTAGTGCTCGCGGTCATGCGTGTGCGTGGCTACCAGACCGTCGATAGTTTCGTGCCCGCGGTCGTGCAGAACGAATCTGTCGACGTACAGCCGCACCATCAGGTCGAGCCGAGTGACGTCATTCTTGCCCTGCGAGTTACGCTGAGCGTCAACCGCGACTTCCTGTTCCCAGTCAGGCAGCCCATTCTCTGGGAAGAACCGGCGCAGGCAGCGCTCGAGCACGGTAGCGATCCCAGACTGCGCGTATTTGAGGATTGACCGCAGATTGGGTTTGTCCCCGACGTAAAGCTCGCCTTTCACTGCGCGGTCGATGAACAGAAACGCAAAGTCCCGGAACGGCCCCTCTTCCATCAGCTGAGCGATGCGCGATGGAATTTCGGAAGGCTGCGACCAGTTCTCGATCGGGTTCAGGCGAATCGATTCCGCCGGCTTCGCCTGATTGAAATAGAGGAACTTGCGTCCAGAGCGCTTGCATTCCTTCTCGACCCGTTTCTTCCAGTCGGCATCGTTTTTGGGGTCAACGATGATCAGTACATCGTCCGGCGTGTGGATCACCTGGGTGGAGATCACTTCGTACGTTCGCGTTTTACCGGAGCCGGTCGTGCCGCCGACCAGTGTGTGACCGCCCATTGCCTTGTAGTGAAACGGGACGCGGACCTTCTTGGGCTCCATCCCGTGGATCCAGGACGACCCTTGCGGCATCCGATCCCGAATACTGTCCGTCGGCGCGAAGAGCAGCTCGATCCTCCGCTCCACTTCCCGCCCCGCACTCGTTTTCGACAACCACTTTGGCAACGACGGAATTTCCGTCGAGGGCATGCGCAAGATGTCGTGCGCGATCTGACAGTGCTTTTGCGTCCACTCGTAGCCGGTCCCGAGGTACATCGATTCCTGACGTGCGCGCATCGTCTGCTGGGTGGCGAGCAACTTCTTGATGTGGATCTTGCTTAGCCACTTGGTCGAGATCGCCATCTGGAAGCTGAGCGCGCGCCAGGTCTGAAGCGCGCGTAGAGCGAGGACCGCGAGCCCGAACAGCGCAAAAACCCATCCATAGGGCATGCCCGACGAAGCGATACCAACGATGGAGACGGTCCAGACAGCAGCAGATCGCGCTTCGTACACCGGCCGAAAATGGTTGATGTAGTTCATGCGACTGGCCGCTCCTGAATGAGCCGGCCCGCTTTCTCAAGGATGCAGATCTCGTTGCCGGCCGCCCGCAGCAACAGGCTGCGCTTTCGCATCTCTTCGATCAGCGTGTTACTCGTGACTCCGTAGGCGCCCACCAGCCGCTTTTGCAACACGAGCCCTTTGTCTTCCCACTGAACGCTCGCTTTGCCATTCGCGACGTCTTGCGCAAGCGCGCGGAAAAACTCGAGAATCATCACGGAGTCGTTCCCGAGGACCGCTTTTAGCTCTTCGTTCGTTGGACTTCCTGGTCTCGCTGCGGCCACATCCTTGGCAGGAGCGCTGAAAAGGGTCGCGGGATCAATCGGCCGCGGTGTGCTGGTGGTGTCAGCAGGATTGGCGGGCTCGGCAGACGCTGTGGGTATCGCCTCGCTGCGCTCGATCGCATCCAGCAAGGATCGTGAGAGTGCTGGAGGTTGCGCCGCTTCACCCCCCTCAGCAGGCGGACCCTGAGGTGCACTTGCGGGCGGCTGCGGTGCCGGCGTCGTTGCGGCGCTCGCGACTGCAGCGGCCGGCGCAAGAACCTCTCCAGTATCGAGATCGACTATCGTCCCCTTCGGCATCACGGGCTGCGCCTGCAACTCGAGTGCTACATGCACCGCTGAAGGTACGTCGAACTTCACCGGCGCAAAGACGCCCTGCTGAGCCTTGCGCTCGAACCCCACCGAAACGTCGATGGCCTTGCGCACGACCTGATGCAACAGGGTTTCCAGCCCTTGCGGCACCTTGTCGGGGTTGATAGCGCCGAACATGTCGGCGAGCACAGGAGGATCCAGCCCTTCGAGGAGATCCCGACCGACGATCATCTGCGCGTACGTCGCGGTGCGCATGCGCTCCGGTTTCATTGCCTCGGGTCTGCGCTGCACCGTGTACTCAACGTTGCCGAGCCAAGGGCCCAACGGCCCGTGGCCGGCTGGATGCCAGTCCGCGTGATCGGAAACCCTCGCGATCACGAAATGTCGGCACGGCTCATCCAGCGCCGAGCAGACTGCGGAGAGAAAAACGCCGTAGTTGTACTGCGGTTCGAGCCTGCGCCGCTTTTCTGAGGTGAGGTCGGCGGCGAACTTTTGCCCGCCTGCGAGCCGCAACGCATAGAACGCTGTCTCGATCGTCGCCCGAAACGCTCCACCGGGTTCGCGGTGAAGCTCGGGCGTGAGCGGCACGGTCGAAAACCATTGGGCGCAACGGTATAGGACGGAGAACCACTTCCGTTGAAATTCGGTCTCGCTGCTTTCGTTGGCACACTGGCGGATCAGTTCGATCCGCTTTCGATGAACGCTCAATAGTTCATCTGCGGAGCTCGGCACGTAGTTGATCGTCATACCAGCTTCGCCAGTTTGGCCGCCATCTTGGCGCCCCCAGCGCCGTTGACGCTTGCACCGCCGCCGAAAATCCCTGCCATTTTCGGAATCTCGAAGGAGATCAGAAAAACGAAGATCGAGAGGTCCAGAACGTACACCGCCCCTTCCACTGTCGAACCGCCAATCGATGCCACGCTGCCAATTGCCGTGGTGATCGATTGCCCAATGAGCCGCGTCAGGCAGGCAACCACCACCACGTACATGCCCGAGCTGATCATCCAGTCAAGCCATTTGGCGAAAAAGCCCCGTGTGTAGCTTGAGAACCCCAGTGCGATCGCGATCTGCCCGACGATAATGCCGAAAGCCGCCTGTATCTGTCCCAGCACCAGGAAGTAGAAAAATACAATCGATGCCAAGGTCGCAACGATAAACGCCAGGAGCAGGGGTATTAAAGACGGAATAATCTGGATCACACCTGTCCAGCCCGCTGCGCTAATATGGGCCATACATGCGTCGTAAATCGTTCCCGCGAGGCTGCCCAGTGCAATCGCAGGATTGACGTCTGAGCCATTTATGAGTTGGCCAAGCTTCACAAACCAGGTCCAAAACCCGGGGGCCACGGTGTCGTACCCCAGATAGAGCGCGACGAAAATTCCGAGGATGGTTATCTCCTCAATAGCGTCGGTCCACGCCGCAATTGCATTTTGAGTGCTCGCGAATCTCACCCCAGCCAACACCAGCGTAATCACCCCGAGCCCGAACGCGAACTTGTCAGCTTCAGCCCTGACCGAATGGCTGATCGTCACTGCATTGGTGACCGAGTCGCTGATAAGATGGCCCATCTGGTCAATAAATTTGCTTCCGCCCAGGGAGTACTCGCCACTCTTCGCGACTGCGCTGGGCTTGTTGGCTGTGCCGGCGCCCCCACCGGCATTCTGTGAGGGCATGTCGGACGGAAAAACGTCATTCGTCCCGTTGGACTGCGCGTGGGCGACACCCGCACCAAGCATCGAAGCAAATGAGAGTGCGAGACAGACCATCACCATGCGCCAACCTTTCTTGAACCAGTTCGAGATATGCATGCTCAGTGCCCAAGTTTCGTCGCACTGAACACCTGATTCTCAAGGGCAGCACGCTCCTGATCCTGTTTGTCGCTCAAAGTCTTCTGCGCCTCGGTCCGGGCCGCGTCGGTCGCTGCTTGGGCTTGCATCGCAGTAGCGTCCTTTTGCTGCTTGGATGCCATCATCTGCAGCATGTCGGAGTTCTGGCTCGCTACGATATCGAGCATGTGGGTTGTCAACTCAGCGGTTGCCTGCTGCGTCGGTGCCAACGAAAGTTGGTTCTGAATGTCCTGCCTGCGCGTCGCCAGCGTCTGGACATGTGCTTGGACGTCCGCCCCTTGTTGAAACAGCGCTTTCGCTGTCTTGTCATTGTTTTGCACAAGCGTGCTTTGATCGTTGAACCACTGGTCCGGGGTCTTGCCCGACTGCGTCACGAGCGACTGGACCTTGGTCAGATACTGTGCGTTGTCCTGCAAGCCACCGTAAAGCGACTTGAGCGTATCGGCGTATCTCGAGTAACTATTGATATCCGATGTGATCGTGTTGAACTGCGACATCATCGCGGCCGGATTTAGGTTGGTCGCCTGCTTTAGCTGATTGAGCATCATCTGGTACTGGTAGACGATGTTCGTGTTTTGGTACACCTCGGACTTAACCTGTTGCGCCGCCGTGATGGTGTTCTTGAGCAAGTTTGCAGGATCGATCACGGTCAGTTGGGCATGAGACACCTGGACCAAGCCAAGCGTCAGCACGCCGATGGATCCGACGGTGAGAATCATTCTGCGGAGCATTTTTTCGTCCCTCTCTTCATAAATTGGCGTGTCGTGCAGCTATCCGTTGGCAACCGCATCGCGGATGTAGGCGTCCTGCCAATCCGATGCACCCGACGCGTAGTGCTTGTCGAACATCGCCTGCGCTCGCCCGTCCGAGCGAAGCATGGCAAGTGACTCTTTCGAAAAAGACACCTCGAGCATGCGGGTCTGGCTCGCGGTGACCCACAGGTAATCGCGGTTCGGTACTGCGTCGGAAATCATCTGGATCTGATGGTCGGTCAGCCCGAACACGTCGTGATAGAGCTTCTTGTTGTTGATCGCGTCCGGATTCGGCAGGTAAATAATGTTCGGGATGTTCTCTTTGAGAATCTCGAAGTTGGGCACGCGTGCGACCTGTGAGAGTGACTGCGTGGCGAGCATCAACAGACCGTTCAACTTCCGGATGGTCACGGTCCAGACCTCCAAGCGCGCATAGAACTTGGGGTAGGTAAAGAAGAAGCCGCACTCTTCGATCTCGATGACCGTATAGCGCTTGCCGTCGAGCCACTGCGTGATGCGGTAGAAGAAGTAGTCGAGGAACAGGGCGGCGGCCACCGGCGAGTTTTGGAAGAGATCGCCCATCTCGATCGAGATATCGTCGGCAAGCTGGAAGCCGTCTTCGACGTGGTCGAAGAAATGTCCGTTCTTTTGCCCTTCTGTCCAGACCGCGAGCCGTTCCCGCAGATCCATCGGCAGCAACGTGATGAAAAACGACAGCCGCCAGAATTCCCTTGGGAAGCCCTTGGCAAGCGTGCGCACCGCGTCATAAATCTCCGCCTCCTGCCGCGGTTCGCAACTGAAATTGTCATCTTCGATCGCCAACTGGATCCAGTCCGCGACGTAACTCCAGTGCTTATCGGAATCGAGCATCGACAGCGGATTGACGTGCGTCGCCGCTTCGAAACGCCCGGTGACATCAATGAATTTCCCGCCACCTAACACCGTTGTGATTCGGGTTGAACGGTCCTTGTCGCAACGTATCCGCCGTGCCTCATGGCGTCCGGTCTGCGACATCAGGAAATTCAAAACGACGGATTTACCCGCGCCGATCGGCCCGATGACAAGCAAGTGGCCCTTGCCGCCCGGATGGTGCAAATCAACCCGTTGAAGCGTGCGATGCCGGGTCGGCAGGCACGTAAGCGGCCCGGTTGGCTTGCCTGACTGTGCCGTCAACCATTCGTTGACCGTCCCGCCGTCACCGACGCTGCGCAAAGGCGCGATGTCAGAGACTGCGGGCGTCTCGACGAACTGCAGCCGTTTCTGCTGATCCCAACGACCCGGAAGCGTCGTCGCCCACGAGGCAAACAGGTTCGTTTTCTCGAGGATCACGCCGAACCCGGCATTGCCGATCGCGCCGACAACTTCTCGCGTCGCGTCGTCGCATTCCTCGGAGGTGTCGCCGTAGACCACCACCGAAATGTTGGCAAACCCGTATTGCTGGCCCTCGGCCTGCAGCTTGGCGAGTGCCGTGCCCGCCTCCTTGGCCAACTGTTCCCGGCCTTCGTCGTTCTTCTGCTCTTCTTTCGTGGCAAACTGCTTGATGATCGCGATCGGATTGAACGCCGCCATCTTGTAGAAGCCGCGAATCTTCTTGATGTAGGCCGACGCGCGCGACGTGTCGAGAAATCGATACATCACGCAGACGTCGAGTTCTGCGTCTACCTGGGTCAACACATCGAGCGCCGCTTCCTGAAACCCCATCCACTCCTTTACGCTCACGATCCGGGCAAAACGCTTGCCGTGCGCGGACTCAAACATCAATTCCTGGGCGCCAATCGTTACAAACGTCTCGGTCAGGTGACTGTCGAGGAGCGTGACGGGAAACCGAACTCGCCGCTTGGGCGTGCTGGGATTCGCACGTTGGTGCAAAAACGAGAGCGCGTTCTGAAGCTGAAGCCGCTTCATCTTGAGCCGCGTGACGCCGCCGGTGAACGCGTCGAGGATTGATTCGAACCGCTTGATCTCGCTTTGGACTTTGGTCAGATCGAACGCGAACGCGCTGCGGGCGAACACCATGTCCTTGACGGCTTCAAACAATGCGATGGGTAGCGCTTTGCCGCCCACTGTCATGTGATAGCCGATCTTGTCGAAAATCCGCGATATGCCTGTCTCGGGCGTGTACGCGAGCGCGAGCGAGTGCGAATTGCGGAAGTACTTGCCGCTGCCGATGTTGGCCTGGTTGATTGCGTCAAGACGCGCATCGATTGGGGAGGCGAACTCGCCTTCGATACCACCTCGAATGCGCCGATGCGACACCCGCCACCAGGCAGTGACTCGATGGTCGAAATTGCGGCACGCGTGGTCCAGATTGTCGCGAGCGGCCGACGCTTCGTTCGCGTTCGGGCTATCAGCATCGACCCCTTCGAACTCGAAGACGGTCAAAAGAGACCCGTCTTTGTCGAGCACGATGTCCGGCGTAACCAGTGTCATCCATGGCGCGATCTCCTGCACGGGGCGTCGCGTAAAACCCTTTTTCAGCATGGCAGGTCCTGATCAAAGCCGTATGGACGCTTGAAGCGGACGTTGAACTTGGAAGATGGGCCCGGCTCATACACATCGGGATACCGGTTGTAGACCAGCATGACAAGCCGCCACCAAGGATCCGTCGATGTCTTCCAGCGCAAGAAAAAATGGCAAAGGACACCCAGCGCGAGGAACATCGGGCTCATGCTCGTGTAGCAGAGCAAGGCCGTCATCATTCCGTTGAAAATCGCAAGGCCACGATCAGCCCCGCCCATCTCGCGCGGCAACGAGAGGCCACGGCTTACCTTGTGTGAACGCATGGGTTCTCCGACCTAGCAGGCGACCGTGATCTTCATGTGATCGCGCATGATCGGAATGGCGGCCGCTGCGATACCGATACCCATCAGCACGATCGAAAAGAACTTGGCCAGCGTGCCTTCAGAGTTGGCAATCGCGATTGCGCCCACGACGATCAGGATGATGCCGATGCCGTACAGATACGGGCCGCTGATCAGGTTGCTGATCGTGCAGATGATGTCGGTGACACTCGTTAAGCTCGAGTAATCGCCAGCAACTGCGAATGCTGCGCTCGACATGCCGCTCAGCAGCGCCCCGATGAGCATCGGCATACCAGGGCGCATGCGACGCGCCACTCGGTTGGCCCGTTTAAGTCCTTTCTTCATTTCCAGCTCCATTTAAAAAACACGCTTGAGGATGTATTCGCCGTTGGCGACTCCGCGGATCTCCAGGATCTCGGAGATATGCCGCAGCGCGCCGGACCGGCGCATGTGGATGACGTAGTGAAAGCAGTCGGCAATCATCTTGCGAAGGATGTCAAAGCTCCACTGGGAACCTTCTGGCACCCCCAACATCGCGAGACTTTCCAGACGGCTGAGAGCGGTCCTGCCGTTATTCGAGTGAATCGAGGCGAAGCCACCGTCGTGGCCGGTGTTCAGCGCTTGCAGCAGGTCGTAGGCCTCGCCACCGCGCACTTCGCCGATGACGACGCGGTCGGGGCGCATGCGAAGACACAGCGCGACCAGCAGTTTCATCGTGACGTTCTTGTCGGGGTTGGAGAGCAACCGGACGCGATTGGGCACGCGGACCTTCAACTCCATCGTGTCTTCGATAGTGATCGTGCGTTCGGAGTGGGGGATTCTGCTCAACATCGCGTTGAGTAACGTTGTCTTACCTGCGGACGTACCGCCTGCAACGAGTACGTTCTTTCGGGTCTCGACAACCGCGATAATCGCCCGCATGAGCGCTTCGTTTTCGATGCCTTCCTCGAACGGCACCACATCGGCCACTTCCGGGCGCGCGTTCGCGGCGGAAAAAGCGCCCATGGCACAGTAGTCTTCGAGCTCGAGCTTCGAATCACTGTGCTTGCGGATGCTGAGTGCGTGACCGTCTATCGCGGTCGGACTCATCACTGCCGCAATACGCAGGTTGTTGTGGCCTGCGTTGATGATGCCCTGGCTCGTACCGGCAGATGCACTCTTCTCGACGGACGATGCGAGCGATCGGATGGCACCCTCGAGCGTGGCGGGGTTCAGCTCAAGATCCAGGCGCTCCATCTTTCCGCGATGTTCAACGAAGATGTCCTTGTAGTTGTTCACCATGATTTCTGCGGTGTCGGGCGCGTCGAGCTGCGTCTTCAGTACCGAGAGCGACTGAAAAAACATCTTCACGGCGTTCGCCTCGAGCGGACGCAGTTTGAGGATCGAATTCTCAGCGGTCATGGGCCCCATCGGCGGTCTCTAACATGGAGCTATTGTTAGGGTTTCGCTTCAGGGTCAGCGCTCTGAAAGACCCGCTAAATCGCGCATCTTTCAAAATGGGGGGATGCCGCGCGGCCGAATCGTTTTGCACCGCAACTCACCGGCGCATTCGCCAGGCTCCAACATGTTGAAGGGCAAAACCCGGAAAGCTCGCGAAAAACGTATAGCTTTCGGCGCTCACGCGGGCGGGTGACGTGGCAGGGTTTTGTGCCACGCACGCGCGTAAACGACAAAACCCGGCGCGAGGCCGGGTCTAGGTTCAAGGGGATGGGAAGACGCGCAATGCGTTCCCCGACTAGCAAATCACTTCGACACACTCCCCGAAAGGGGCCTTCTTCGCCCGGGCAAGCGGCGTTGTAGAAGCCCACAGCACTGGGTAATGCGGTATCGCGGCCGGGAACTTCCCTTCCATGTCTGTCAGATAGACCAGAAAAGCTGGATCGATCCCGTCAGCGATGACCCGCTCAAACGGCGCTGCAAACGCCGTCGCGCCACCACCGCGCACGGGGAGCAGCTCCGGCGAGTCCCCTCGCTCGAAGATTTGCACCTGCGTCACGCGTGTATCGCAGTCCATCACGACCAGGCGCGCCGGACGCAACGAATAAAACACCGTCAGGATCTCCGCGTCGAACTGCGCTTGCGTCTCATCGAATACAGAGCCGCTGGAATCGCGCACGAAGACAGCATCGGCAATCGCCGGCGAATGCAACGAGGGCAAATAGAGCCCCAAGTGCAGATACCGGCGATTGGGCATGGCGAAGCTGTAGTCTTCTGGCGTTGATTGCTGCGCAAAACGTTGCAGCACCGCACGCCAGTCCACAGCCGGCCGTACCGCTTCGCCCACCATCGCCTGCAGATCGCCCGGAAGCTTGCCGTACATCTGGGCTGCTTTCGCAGCCTGGATCACGGCAATCTTCCACTCCGCTTCCTTCGTTGGCAGGTCCGTCCCGGCGTACTGACGAACTTCGCCGCACGACGGACTCGACGCAGTGGGTTCACAAGGTACGCCCGATGAACCGGATTGGCCGGACGTTGCAGGTGAAGCTGGTTGAACGGGGCTTTGCGGCCCCGGCCCCCCTGCGTCACCGCTATTGCCCGGCTTCCCATTCTGAGAGGACTGCTCCTTCTTAGCCGCCTGCTTGGCTTCCTGCGTGAGTTGACCGTAAATCTCTTCGGCTGACTTGCCCAAGAAGCGGGAATCAAGCAACACGCCCTTTGGCAACAGCATTCCGGCCGACAGGACGAGAGGATTGATCGCATAGTCACCAGCATCGTTCCATCGCTCCAGGTCTCGCGCGCCCATCCGCCACGTATGGCCATTGGCCACGTGGAGGACTTCGTGCGCAAGCACGCCCCGAAGTTCAAGATCGTTCAGGGTAGCGAGGTAATCCGGGTTGTAACCCAGGTCTACGCCGTCCACCCAAAACGTCTCGCAGGAACGATCCTCGACCACATTCAGACGAAGAACCAGCGCTCCAAAAAACGGCTGCGAGAGCACCAGTTCTCTGCGTTGCTTCGCGATACGAGGATCGATAGTCATGCCCAATCCCACGCAACCTGAAGCATGTCGAAATAGTCTCGCGACGATTCCTCTACCGTGACGAAGAACGGACCGGTCCAGTTTCGGACCCACTCCGGCGCTTGTGGGAGAGCAGCAAGGGCGTCCGACGAATCGTCGTAGTCCCGCACTGCCCTTGCCGCTTTCTCGCCGAGACTGACAAAATGCTCAGTCACGTCGAAATCGCACTCGCCTTCGGGATCAACATCGACCGCGTAGTTGTTCACCCAAACCTGCGGGTGAAACGTTGCAATGATGCGTTGCATGGCGTTTCTCCCTTAAGCGACGAGCTTGAGTTGCTGTTGCGGCAGATGATCCGACTCGATATCGATAGACGGCGGTGACATGCCCATGAAGGCCGCCATCAACCCTTCGATCTCATGCGCCTTGTTGGCCACCTGAGAACGCAGCACCGACGATTCCTTCAGATCCGCGCCCGTATGCACGGCCAGATGCGTCTTGGCCTGATCGAGAATGTGCGTGAGCTTCGGATCGTTGGAAAAGTTTAGCTTCGGCAGCAACGCGCACAACTCCCGCACGTTGTTGGCCACGTCCAGCCGCACATTGCCACTCGCATACAGCCGCGAGGCCATCTGCGAAACAGCTTCGTACAGCCGGCCGACCAGGTCCTCGTTCGCGGTCGAGATCGATGCGAGAACATGCTGATCCAGTTCGCCGCGCAAGGTCGAGAGCACGTCGTCAGGCAGGTCAACACCAAACTGGCTTGCGTCCGGAAACGGCAGGACAGCCATCTTCACGCCGAACTTCTTGCTCATCTCCGCGAGGCTCGGATAATCGGCCTCGTTGAAGAGTCCGTTCAGCTCGGAGCGCGCCCGTTCCTTGAGGTCCAGGTAGTCCGTCAGGAAGACTGAGACAGCAAGATCAAACTCATCTTTGAGCGCCCGCATCTTGGCGGCGAAATCCATGTAGATCATCGTCGGCAGCAGCCGCACGCCCAGTTGATCGTATTGAAGCGTGTGGGCATAGAAATACGAGCGCATTCTGCCGCCGATCGACAGCACTTCGGCAAAGCTTGGTGCGTGCTCAGGCAACAGCCGTTTGTTGAATCGACCCAGACCTTTGGCGTGGTGCGTTTTCTCGACCTCTTCGGTGACTTTACCGTCAAAGCGCCGAGCGACCCACGAGGAGATCGTGACCGAGCACAACATCACTTTCGATTGAATAGACGTGTTCATAGAAACTCCGAATAAAAAGGGTTGGGTAAGGCAGGAAGGGGCACAACGAAGAGAAGCGAAGACGCGGTGATACGCGCGTCGCCTCGAAGAAAAATGAGAAAAGCTGAAGCGGCTTATTCGCCGCGGATGATTTCGCCGAGCGCGCCACTCTGAGCGCGTATGAACGCGTAAGAGTTTTGGATTCCCGGCGCGCGACGCACCGAGTCGCGAACCAGCAACGTGGCGAATTCACTGCTGCCGCCGGCAATGAGACGTTCGACATAAATCATCACGCGATCGAAGTTCGCCTCCGTTGCGTGAGCGGCGAGCGCCGCGCTAATTGCATACAACGCGGCCAGGCTTTCGGGAATGCGCGCCGTATCGGGTGCCAGCAAGACAGCGGCCGGTGACGGTAATTCGCGGAAGATCTGCAGGAAGCTGATGAACTCCGTTGCGGCGCCTTCGCCCACGGAACCCGCGAACGAAATGTGCTTGAGCGGCTCAGGCAAGAACGGCATCGTTTTCGCGACGAACCCCCAACTGCGGGGACTCGGCGTGTTCTCGATATCGCGCGACGTCTTTTGCATCGACAGCAGATCCGGACGGAATCGCAGGAATGCGACGAGTTCCGGCGGAAAACTCGCCTCCACGGCCCACGCAGCCCAGTCGTCGATACTTGGAGCAAGCTCGACCACGGTCGCAAAACGTGAAATCACCGGGTCAAGGATCCCCGAGACGCCGGCGTTGTCCGTTCTGCGATTGGTGGCAGCCAGAAATGTGACGTTTAGAGGCAGCGCATGCTCGCCCACGCGTCTGGCGAGCAGCAACTGCATCTTGGCAGCCTGCACGGCCTGCGAAGCCTGCCCAAGGTCATCCAGGAACCAAATGAGCGGGCGTCTGGCGTTCAGCGCATGCTCAAGGTGCCCGAATGGCAGGAACTTGGCCGTTCTGCCGTCCGGAGACGGAAACGGCAAGCCTTTCGATTCAGTGGGATCTTCGACGACCGGATGGCTGATCAGCAGCTCGTGATTGGTCAATTGCGCGACCTTTTCGACGATGTCGCTCTTGCCGATGCCGGGTCTACCGGTAATGAGCACCGGTAGGCCTCGCGGGACGAAGAGCGACAGCAGTTCGGTCAGTTGGGAAGGCGTGACTTGCATGGTGGTTTCCTTAAAAAGAAAACCCCACAAAGCCAGCGCCCAGAGGGACGTGGTCCCTGTGGGGTGAGTAGTAGACGAGCGAACGGATACGTTGCTCGGTAGGTCGATGCGTCAATGACGCGGGTAATGGATCGAGTGTAGGGAGATCGGCTGTGAGGGAAGCCGGCTAAACGTCGCTTTTTTTGGGTAGCTTTCCGCCGCGGGGTTTGCGCGACGCCAAGAAAAAACCCCAGCGCTCGCGAGCGCCGGGGTTGGTTAAAGATCTAGCCTAAGTCGATTGTTGCGACTGTTTAGACAAGAGTGATTGCGCGTACGCCAGCGTGCCGTCGCCGGCGCGCAGATACCGCAGAGCGCCCTGTACCTGTGCGTTCTTCAGGTAATAGCGACAGCTTGCGCCTTGCCAGAAGCGCCCGATCTCGGTGAAACCGCTCGCGATCGACAGCTCGACGTGTTGCGCGCCTGAAATGACCTGCGCGCCGTCACGGTAGCGAGCCGTCGCAGCACGGGCTTTCGCCCGATCCGCTTCGCGTTCCATCCAGGCGGCCGCACGGGATTGCTTCGTGCCCTCCTCCCATTGCGATTGCTGCGACTCGCTCATGCCCGCCAAGGCAAAAATCGCCCTGCGGCGCGCCGCGGCTTTCAGGCCAATCAGTTTCACGCCGAAATGCTCGCGAATGGCCATCTTGGTCCACCGATTCTGATCATCGGGACGGTCCACGATATCAAGCAACATTTGCATGTCGCCGTTCTCGAGTGCACGGGCGAAATCATTGGCGTACTGGAAGGTGCCGCGACCGTGATCCAACGCGGCCATCGCACGGTGCAGCTCGTAGTAGCGCTGGCTGATCCGGCCATCCGCCCGTTCCAGATCCAACCGGCTGAACGTGGCGTCTCTTCTCTCATCGGCCATGACACGCCTGATCACCGCTGGGAACGCGGAGACTGGCTCGCCAATGTCGACCGGTTTGCTATACGCATCCGGTAACGGCTGCGCATCGAGCAACTCATGTCGATACAGAAGATCGTCGACCTGGACCGTTGTCGGCTCGTTGGGAAGGAGCCGCGTCACCATCGCCAGCAACGCAGCGTTTTCCGAGGAGATCTTCTTCCCCGAATGCCGCACGACACTCGCGAGCGGGCGAAGCTTCGCAACCGGTACGGCGCCGCGCAACTCGGGCACTTCAAGCAGCGGTATCGCCCACGGAATGTCGACGAACTTCTGCTGCATTTCTGCCGTGTAGTCGCTCAACACGTCCAGAGGCACGGGCAGCCCGGCCGCCAACGCGTATGCAAGATGGACTTCGTGGCGGCTGTTCTGCTGACCGGAGTCCCCATAGGCGGGTCCGGCGGTGCCGAAGCCGAAACGGGCAAATGCCTCAGCCTGACATGTCTCCGAGAGGCTCGGCGTGCGTCCGGCCATCTGTGCGTCCGCTGAATCGCAGACTTGGTCGGATGAGAACAGGTACAACGGCTCGGTTGAAAGCTCGAACGCGAAATACAACAATTTCCAGTGCGGCCGGCGGATCTGCCACGGCTGGAGTTGGCTACCGTATGGGCGAAAATACTGCCCGTCGATTTCGTCGATCAATGCGAGGAAGATATCCCGCATTGCGCCCGACACGCGCACGGTAAGCTGTCCGTTGAACTTCGTGACGTGTATTGGCTGGCCGGCGTGACTCAGACTGACGTCGGCCGCCTCGAGATGCGCAAAATGCGCATCGTTTCTAAACAGCCACAATACATCCAGAAGCGTACAAAGGGAGCGCGAAAAACCAACGGTAGAAACGTGGTACATGACGATTGCCTCGGATAAGTGCGGGCAATCGTTCCCTGTCGGGTCGAATGCCCGGCAAGGGTTGAGATGCCTGACGGCATCAAAATTTGTCGAAAAACAGATCAGGCTACGTCGAGCTGGTGAGCGAACAAGCGCGCCAGCTTCCACGCGTGATCAGAAGAAAATACCTTTGCGCGGAGCAGCGGCATGACCGAATAGTTGAAGTTGATGGGGTCATGCGTGGCACCCCGGTAGATCCAGTCGACGTGAACGATCCACCCCTCTGAAGTCCCGATACAGACCGATACCGAAATCCGGTCGCGCACCAGGCGCTCTGGCCACGGTCTGCTGTGACGGGCGCCGGAAGCGCCTTCGTCAGGATCGTTCATGAGATTCGCGGGAGATAGCCATTCCGGCTCCAGCTCGGTTTTGCGAAGAAACGAGGACAGCGCCGAGTAGACCTGATCGACCGTTTTGCCTTCCAGATCGAGCCTCGCCACCGCCTTGAGGTCCACCTTGCCATCTGCCGAAACACCCTGCGGCAGATGGCCTGCATCGATTACTGCGTTCATTCGAGCCTCCAAAACGAAGAAATGCGCCGAAGCGCGTAAACAAAAAAAGGCCACACCCGAAGGTGCAGCCTTAGCTAGTTGAGCGTGCGGGTTACCGCACGCCGTATATCAGTTGTTCAATTCCAGTCGCGTTCGCGATCGGCCTTTTGTCCGTTGTGGCTAGTCCAAAGGAAGAACGCCGCGATGGACACGCCCAACACCAAAGTAAAAATCGTCGCACCCATGGCCTAATCTCCTTTCATTGCTTCAAAACCCGCATACCACAATAGTACTCCAAGCCCAGCTAGGCTTGCAGTCCCGATTATCGTTTGCAGATCCCATGACGCCGCGGAGTGCGAATAGCCCACCGCACCGCCGATCGACGCTGCTGCAAGCGTATGCAAAAACCGCCCATTTTGCTGCCGCTGATCCTTCGTCGGGAACGTGATCGCGTGCAACAACCGGCGCATGCCGGACCCAGATTTCTCCGGGATAGTTGCGACGGCCGCGCCGGTTTCAGAAACGATTGCGGACAGCACATGTCCGTTGTGCTCAACGCTTACGATCGGAAAAACTTCGGTGTCTCGCATTTTCGCCATCAATCCGATCAGACGGGGAGGTAGATGGACTTCCCCCGTACCGACCTCAAGCGACGCGCGCTCGAGTAACGTCAACCCGCACGAGTACTCGACCTTGACCCTGACGAGCTTCATCAGCGGCCTCCGTTGTCAGGAGCGATGCCGCCGGCGAGCCGCAGACCGTCGAGAAACGCTCGATAGCCATATGCCGATTCAATTTGCTCAAACGCCACGTAGTTATCGCCTCCACCCGATAAATCCGAGCGGCCGCGACGCGTACGAAAACTCAGCGCTACACCCTGGCGACAGGGTTTGTCGATGACGTCCACGAAAAGGCTGTCGGTTCTCAGCCTGACGCGGCTCGAAGCGTTGCGTCTTGCCGGTTCCACCAAAATCTCATGGTCGCGTTTGTTCAGGCGCAGGTCGTGTGCGACCCGCCGGAGCATGCGGCTTGCATGCTTGTGGAGCACCGCATTCGTACCGGCAGAAGCGCTGGTACGGTCGGCGTAAAAGACCTTCGGGATTTTCATGCGATACCTCGTGAAGACGAGGCAGGTCCCTTGCGGGAACTGCCCCGCAAGGGAAGAAAATGAAACGACGCCCGAGGACGTCGCTGTGGATCAGTACAAAAACCGGATTAATGCGTGATGCGATAACCCGAATTGCTGTTGACGAGATACACGCGCTCGCCGGGGGCGAACTGCTGGTCATCGACCTGGCTCACGACAATGATTTGGCCACTGTCTTTGCGCAGGAAGACTTCAATCCCCGAATGGCGGGACATGTAGGAGCCGACGCGTTGTGCAACGACGCCGGTCACCGTGCCGGATAGAGCGCCGGCGACATAGCGACCGGTACCGTTGCCAATGGTTTGTGAGCCGAGAAACGCGCCGACAGCGGCGGAGAGTAGCGACGTGACACCCGACGAATCGGAATTGCTCTCGATCGTGATTGCGCGCACGCGAACGATGGTTGCTTGCTCCATCTGGCCAACGCGTTGAACGTCATAGCGCTGGTAGACATTCGGCGAACCGAAGTCAGCCGAAGCGCATCCGGTCAGGATCGAGAGAAGAAGAATGCTGAAGAGAACCTTGAACATGATTGCCTCGAATAGAAAAGGGCAATCAGTCCGTAGGGGCTGGTTGCCCCAAAGGGATTAAATCGAACTACGGCGAGAAAATGCAGTGATCAGCTTGCGTTGAGCACTGCGAGGCTTACGACAGCGGCGATGAAACTGCCGCCGCCGAGCAAGATTGTGTATGCCTCGGCATCCTGCTCGATGTACCAGAGCAAGCTGTTGTAGGCATGTTTCAAAGTGACAAGCATGACGACTCCGATAGAAACGGGAGTCGTCCCGAGTGGGAAAACTCCCACGGGGATGGAAAAGAGACGGGCAAACGAATTTGCCCGTCTTAAAAGACTGTCCGGGGAACAGCCTGAGAGAGAAAAATCAAGCGTCCAGCATGCTGGAACTGCCTGGATCGATGCGCTAGAAGCGCGGGGAATGAGGAGAGTCTACGGGGCAGAAGGCGCACTGCTCGCCGGAAAGATCAGAAATTCGCTATGGCTTTTGCGCGCGGGCGCTGATGGCCACCTGCCGCGCACTGCACGGCTCCTGATGTCCACCCTTTCCCCGACAGAGCCGGACCATATCTGCGCCGTTCATGGATGACTTTTATACTGCGGTCACAAACAGTATAAAAGCGACGGAATTATCAAGATGACGGATAACGAAGTGGAAGCGCTGGAGTTGGGCCAAGCAGCCCTCATCGCTGACGTAAAACGCGTGGCGCGAGTAATTGTCGAGCGATATCGGGCGGCAGACGCCGATCTAACGTGGCATCTGCTACGCGACATCGAAGAAGAAACGCTTTGTGATTTGAGCTTGCTCGCCCGCTGGCCCTTGGAATCGTTGCTCGGCCTCATGAGCCGCAGCAACATCCCTCCCAACGAGGGCGCAGTGTCGGTCGAAGCCGCGACAGGCTTAAGTGGCCTGCCCTCGTTCATCTACAGCATGTTCCAGCAAGCGCGGGTTGAACTGGTTTTCTAAGACTAAAAAAAACGCCGATGTTGCCAACGGCGTTAAGGGTCCGACTCCGGGGGGAAGAGCCAAACCTGAGAGAGTAAGTAGAGTATAGCCGCGTCTTTCAGACCTTCCAGAACCCGCCGGTTCCGATACGCATCAGCCGAATGGTCGGATCGGCACGGTGTTCTTTCCGCCTTTATCCACCACATATTTGAAGAACGGCGCGCCGGAACACCGCGCATACGCTGGGTGCAGGCTTGACTTCGCGTAGAGCCTGCGAAGATGAATCGTCATCTTCCTTGTCCAGCAAAATGCTCCAGCCCATCGATGTATCTCGCTTGTTTAACCGCTCCACTCCCGTCGGTGCGTCAGTCAGGACCGTCGCGCGGTCTCCAGACGTCGACGCGTTGCTTGCCTCGCATGCCGCAGTTGCGATTGGCGTGAGCGGCGGCAAGGATATGGCAATCTAAAAGTGTTTGCCACAGCTCAACTTGAATTGCCCGGCCGTTTTCCCGCTATTGACACATAACCGTGCGTATGAACGTGACTGGGCTATTACTGCTCATAGCGCTTCAACTGCCACCGTCCGCCGGAAGTCTGCCAACACCTGGCAAAGGACATGTTGATGACTGGTTTGCATTGGAAGCAGCCATGAGCCTCGTGGGTACGTCAAGGGCTGCTCAGGGTCGGCAAAGGAAGCACGCAAATTGACGCGATCAGTGGCGAGCAGCGCATGCGACGAACTCCCGCGGTCGGCCAATAACGGACCGTTACGAAATGCACCCAAACCGCCGACAATCTATACGTCAATAACGTATCGACGGTCGATCACTGGTGTAGCGTCGATGTAACCGGCTTCAATCCCTGCAAATCGCCAACCATTCCGCTCGTAGAAGGCGATCGCAGGAGCGTTTGCGTCGAGTACGTAAAGATGCATCAGATTCTGATTTTGTTCCTTCGTCCACTCGCGTGCCGCGTCAATCATGAGCTGTCCTGCTCCGCGTCCTTGATGGATGGCGAGCACATGTAGGCAGTCAAGTAATGTTCCGTGGGGCGAGCCTTCAACCTTCTCGACACTGACGAAGCCAATTGCTGTTCCATTAAGCTCCGCCAACATGACGAGGCCTCGCGCTACTGCTGGCTGCAGCATATAGTTCTCCCAATGCGAGGCATGCTCGGCCGGGACGTTTTCACGTAGGTACGCAGCAGGGAGGATTTCACGGTAGGCCGCCTGCCAACTTTGGGTGTGCAGCCTTGCGATGCACCGTGCATCATCACGCAACGCCACGCGTAGTAGGATCTTAGAATCCGCCATGTCTGTCACCGAAAGCCATCGGACATTATTATCGCGCAAGCATCAGGTTCAGGTTCTGAACCGCTGCGCCGGCTGCGCCCTTGCCGAGATTATCGAAAACTGCGGATAGCAAGACGTGCCCGTGTTCCATGTTAGGAAATACGCTCAAGCGCATATTGTCCGTACCGTTCAGTACCTGTGGATCCAAATGCTTTAAAACGCACGATTCATGCAGCGGCAAGACGTGGACGCGGGCCGCCTCGGCGTAGTGGCGGCCGAGGCACGCGTGTAACGTGACGCCGTCTACGCCGCGTGTCAGCAGCCGCAGATCCAAGGGCACCGTCAACACGATGCCCTGACGGAACGCACCATAAGTAGGGACGAAGATCGGACGCTGCGCGAGTCCGGCGTGCTGCTGGATCTCCGGGGTGTGCTTGTGCGCGAGTTCGAGTCCATATACCTGGTACGACGATGCGTTGGCAGCACCCGGCCCCTCGTGTTCTTCCACGCCGGCACGCCCGCGTCCCGAGTAACCAGACACCGCGTAAATGCTGATCGAGTGGTTCTCTGGAATAAGGCCGGCCTGTAGCAGCGGACGCAGCAGGCCGATTGCACCAGTTGGATAGCAACCTGGGTTGGTGACCCGACGCGCGGTCGCAATGCGCTCAGCCTGTCCCGGAGTCATTTCAGGAAAGCCGTATGTCCAGTCCGGCTGGGTGCGGTGGGCGGAACTGGCGTCGATTACTCTGACGGCAGGATTAGCAATGGCATCCACAGCCTCGCGCGCGGCGGCATCAGGCAGGCAGAGGATGGCGATGTCGCAGGCGTTGATCGCTTCGGCGCGACGCTTGGAATCCTTGCGCTCCGCCGCGGGAAGCGTGACGAGTCTCAGGTCGGTCCGGCCGCGAAGCCGTTCGTGAATTTGCAACCCGGTGGTGCCTTGGTCGCCGTCAATGAAAACAATGGGAGAGTTCATGCGCGGGATACTCCGGTAACTGAATGACAACAGGTAGAACGAGCGTGCTATGTTCCGCGCCCCGCTAGAATAGCGAAAGTTGAATTTCATAACTTGAACATTCAGTTTTTCTGATTCTGGGGCCCGACATGCGAGAGATCAGCCTGGACCGTTTGCGCACTCTGGTCGCTATTGCCGACCGTGGCTCATTCGCCGACGCGGCGCGTGCGTTGCATCTGGCGCCCCCAACGGTCAGCCTCCACATCGCCGAACTGGAAGAGCGTATCGGGGCTCCGCTCCTGTCGCGCAAGCGCGGCCATGTTCGGCCGTCGGCAACAGGCGAGTTATTGGTCGAGCGCGCGCGTCACCTGCTGGCCGACGCGGAACAGGCGTTAGACGATGTTCACCGCCAGGTGCAAGGGCTTGTCGGACGCGTTCGGCTCGGTGCGTCGACCGGCGCGATTGCGCACCTGTTGCCTCAGGCGCTCGAAGTGCTGCGTGAGCACCATCCCGCCATCGATATTCAAATCGCGGTTCTAACCTCGCATGAAACGCTAACCCGATTGGCGGATGGAACGTTGGATGTTGGGCTGGTCGCATTGCCTCAGCCTCCGGCGGCGGGACTCGTGATAAAGCCTTGGCGCCGCGATCCCGTGATGGCTTTTATGCCGGCGCATTGGCCCTGTCCGGCTCGCATTACGCCTGAATGGCTCGCCGCTCGCCCTCTCATTCTTAATGATGCGACCACGCGTCTCGCACGTCTGACCGCGGAGTGGTTTGCAACCGGGGGGCATCATCCTGCGCCGCGCATTCAGCTCAATTACAACGATGCGATCAAGAGTCTGGTAGCGGCAGGTTATGGCGCGGCGCTGTTACCTCACGAGGCCACGACGCCGTTACCCGACAGCCGCATTGGCATGCGTCCGCTGCGTCCTGCGTTGTGGCGTCGGCTCGGCATTGCGCATCGCACGGGGCACGTCGATCGGTCCACGCAACATGTACTCGATGCATTGTGGGATCTGCGATTGGCGTAGGAGTGTTACCTTTCTCGCGATGGGACCGATAACCACTGCACTGCACGACGATCGAATGGCCGGTTTGTAGAAATCTGACAGACGCGAATTGGGTCGCGTGCCAACGATCTCTAGCAGACGGCGATCGGCCAGGAACCGACACCCGCGGGATCGCGTTGGATGACAAAAGGTCAGGCCATTGCAGACGTTCGTCGAGACTGTCGAGATCGATGCCAGGCGATCGTGTAGTGGTCGCAGCAATGAGGCCATGACCTTTCCGGCAGCGTTTGCGTTCGGTGACCCCCAGCACGGGCTGGCAGTATGTATCGTTGGCGCCGTCGCGTTCAGATAGATTCGGGCCTGGTCGCGGCCTATTCGCCGGGACCCGAAGATCGGAGCGGAAAAATGGTCATGGCGGCAACCAGGCCGAGTGACCCGCCGAGAAGCGTTTCCCAGGCGCGTGCTGCGAGCAGGGGGACTGAGTGCACACCACTTGCCGCAAGTGTCACGATCAACGTGAAAGCGAACGCCGCGCAGGCGATGTCGTAACGCTCTGGCAAGGCCATTGCATATATGACCATCGCGAGTGCGGCTGCAGTCCAGATCAGCAGCGGCGCATGCTCTGCAACCGGCAGGCAGGCAAGACCGATCGGAACGCCAATCAGCGTACCGAGAATCCGGCGACGCACACGATGTATCGTGCCGGTCGCCGAACCTGCGACGACGTAGGTACATGCGGTGATTGCCCAGGCAGACTCCTCAAGACCAATCAAGCCGTTCAGGGCGACGATGACCAAAGCGCCGATGGCCGCCTGCAGTCCCATGAAGAACTCCGGCGAGCACCTCCCAGGAGCGGGTGCTGGTCCGGCAGCGAGCGCCGCTGTCGCGACAGGCCGCTCTGCGGGGCCGCTTAGCACGCGTGGCACCACCGACGCCAGGGCGGCGATGAACGCCGCAATCCCAATAGCCCACAGATCATTAATCGTCAGACGCGCGCCGTATGCGAGCAATTCTCCAATATAGATTTGCGATCCGACTCCGGCGCCCAGGATGCCGAATCGTTTGAGATATCCGACCAGAAACGCGCCGGTCAGGAGAATCAGTTCCGGTCCCGCCCGACCCGCAACTTGCAACGGCTGGGAAAAAACCACGAACAGGCCAGCGCCTGACGCGGCGGCAAAACTCAGCAGCACGAGATCACGGCTCGACTCAGCGCGCGTCGTTTTTCCCTCCGACACGCTCGCCCAGAGTGCGAAGCTTCCAGCAAGATAACCCAGCGAGATGCTGCTGGGTACGCTGTGGGCAATATCCTGCAACGTCCCGAGTGCAGCCGCGATGCCGTACGCCGTCACGAGCCGCAACCCCTTGAT
The DNA here is from genome assembly GCF_964253815.1 of Caballeronia sp. LjRoot34. Taxonomy (NCBI): domain Bacteria; kingdom Pseudomonadati; phylum Pseudomonadota; class Betaproteobacteria; order Burkholderiales; family Burkholderiaceae; genus Caballeronia; species Caballeronia sp. LjRoot34. The sequence goes on along the minus strand of NZ_CAXUSB020000008.1, from coordinate 12,817 downwards.
TCGACGGTGCGTGCCGGGGTCGACCCGGTCCAGCCAACGGCCAACCGCCGCTACTGGCCTCAGGATGCCTCGGCGCAATTTCCCACCACGATCCAGGGAGCCTTGCGGGTTGTCATTCATGGGCTTCTCCATGATCGTTTCCAGGGCACACGCGAGCGGCAACGCAAATGTGATTCTGTTAGGAAGCGGACGAAATGGGAAGTATCAAACGGGATGGTAAACCGATGGTGTCGAGACTACGGGTGCCGACACTGGCGTGCGGAAAATTCAGCATGGACGGCGTCGCCGGATTTTGATCGTCACTGGTATTACGACGTGTTTCTGATTTTTCGCGCTCCAGTTGCGAACGTCACTTGTCAGCCTCGAACCGATCGAAATCGAAAGCGGAGGGATTGGCTGTTGAGGATCGGTTCGAGCCGGTCACGGCACATTGCACCATCGAATGGTGAGGGAACACTCCCCAAAGCTGGCAGCGGAAAACTCGAAAAATTGCAAGGCAAGACACATTTAAAGTGTTACCTGCATGAATCCGTCGATGCAACAAGGCCTGTAACACTTTCACGGTTTGTCGAAGATGTGACTTGACGGCAGGAGAGTGCCGCTCGCAGCAAAATGCCCGTCGCAGCGCCGCTCGCCGCCCTCACGCGCAAGGGTAAGACGGGCGTGGCATGGAACGCGATTATTGATTGGCCCATCGAAGACGTATTTGCAGAAATCGCCGCAGCCGGCCTTGAACCGCACGAGGCGTACACACGCTACGGAGCAACGCGCGTTTCCTGCTGTTTCTGCATCATGAGTTCCCTGGACGATCTGAGAGCCGCCGCCGGGTGCGCAGACAACCACGACGTGTACCGAGCTATGGTCGAACTCGAGGCACAGTCAACGTTCGCGTTTCAAGGAAACCGGTGGCTCGCCGATGTCGCTCCGCATCTGCTGTCCGACACGCTGCAAACGGCCGTCGAACAAGCCAAACTTACCGCCGCTCAACGGCAGGCTATCGAAGCCACGATCCCCGCGCACCTGCTGTTCACGGCCGGCTGGCCAACTTGCCGACCGAGCCGGGACGAAGCAACGTTACTCGCAGGCGTGCGTTCGCGGATTTCAAATCTGATCGGCCTGGATGCGCGGCATACCGATGCAGACACCATCCTTGATCGATACGATGCGCTTCTCGCGGACCGTGCCATCCCGCAGCCGCCGTTCAATCGGTCTCATGAGCAGGCTGCCTTCGCCTTCTGAGGTCGTACCCGGCGGACATGCTGTCCACCAGTCGAACACGAAAAAAAAGCCACCCGGTCAGGGGTGGTGTTGCTCTAAAGCGGATGGTGCTGCACGGCTAGGGAAGAACGAGCGCCAACTGCTGGCTGCCCATTGAAGCGTCGGTTTCGTCGGCGCCGGGCGAAACTTCGGATGTCTGCGGCACCTCCCACTTGACCTGTTCGCGAGCCAAGCGGCCCAAACTGTAAAGATTTGATCGTGGGTTTTCTCCGGTGATCGCACTGAACTCGAAAGAGAAGGTGGCGGGTGCGTCTTCGCCCTCGCTGACAAGACCCAGTCCTTGAGCGATCTCGTCTGCCGTGCTCAACCGCCACTTGTCGACACCCTCCGGCGCGCGCGAAACGGTCAGCTTCGTATCAGGCGGTACCGGAGATGCCTTGCGAAGCGTGTCCCGATATTCAGGGATGGCTCGCTTGGCAAAGCCGGGATGGACCATCTCAAGCCTGTACGCGACCTCTGTTATGAAAGATCCGACAGCGCTGTACTGCCAACCGGCGTGATGCCACGGTTGCCCGTCAAATGACACTAAACGACTGTCACCGTCGATCGCATGGCAACGGAGATCAGGCATCTGGTCCATGACTTTCGCGGCAGGCAACAAACGAGGCACCGATGCGCTGATCGACACCGGACCACAATCGTCCACCGAAAGCACCCGCCACAAGCTAAACGGTCCCTCCTCGCCGTACAGCGCGATGAGCAGATCGATGTCCGCAAACAACGAAACGGACAAGCCTCCGGCAACCAGTGCATCGAAACGGCTATGCTGGCCCGCGTTGGCAAGACACAGCCGGACGTCATCGAGTGCCTTCTTAGGAATGGGAGCACCAAACGTCTCGCCCACCCGCAGATCGATTTCGCGATCATTCAGCACCATGGGCCTCGCCAGTTCCTGCCGCCAGGCCTCGATATAGTGTTCAGATCGAATCCCACCCGACCTGGACTGCAGCATGCCGCCTTCGCAGGATCTGGCGTGCCGAAAAACCCGTCGCATCACGCTCGCATAATTGCCGATCGTAATCCCAGACCAGTGGTCTCGATGCGGATAGCAGTTCTTATCGTACGTCCTCTCGAACAACGCGAAGATCCACTCGCCATTACCTCGTTGAAACGCGCCAGCCCGCTTACCCGTCAAAACAGTTGCACCCATTTTTTGCTCCCAAAAAAGTTGCGGCACAGCCCCTCACGGGCTGCGTACCCGCGAGATTAAAAAAGCCGGCCCCTTTCGGGAGCCGGCTTCGGACTGCACATCTACTTAAGCAGCGGCCTTCGTCTTGCGACTTTTGCGCGCTTTTTTCTCGGGAAGCTTTGGCGCTTCATAGCCAAAACGCGCCCAAGTAACAGGGTCACAGGGAATGGGATTCGTGCGCCCCGTCGCGAGGTTCACGAACACGCCTGAGAACGGCACGTGGCCCGTCCTGAACATCGTCCAGAGCATGTTGAACGCCTGGACTGCGATCGCCTGATTGATGACCAACGATTGCTTGCGCAGCGCGTCGGCCATCGAGCAGGACGGCGTTTCATCCTTCGCATCGAGAGAGGGGTCAACCAGATCCGGAAACAGATCTCCGACATGCGGCAGCCGGCCCAGACATTTCTTGGCGGCCACCGAGTTCATCAACTGACCAAGCACAACTTGTCCCTTGTCGGTGTCGTTGCCGCAATCAAGGTAATACCCGTTACCGCTCATCGTGGCGGCCTTGACGATCGTTTGTCGGGCCGCTCGCGTGTCGACGCAACCGATAATCAGGTCGATGTCTCGACAGTTCACGTTGGTGGTAAAGCGCGAAGTCTCCGCCCGCCAGTTCGTGCCCATGAGCATGTTCAAGCGGTTGACAATAAGCGATGCCTTGTATTCGCCGACATCGTTCGGGTAAAACCCCTGACGCCCCACATTCGTGGGACTCACGGTATCGTCATCAAACACGGTACAGTTGATGCCCCCGGGATGACCGAGCTCGAGCATGGCGTGGTGCAGCCGCGCGAGACTGGGCAGAACTGCACTGCCCGTCCCGCCCGTACCGACCACAACAACTTCCCATGCGCCTTGCACCATGCAAGTCGGCAGCGCATGTCGGATTGCTCCGCTCATACCGCCTCCTTGACCATGCTCAGCTCGTACCAGGCTGACGGCACGCGCTCAACATCTTCGAACACACCCTTCGCACACATCCGAAGCGCGAAACTTGGAACGGGCGACGAACAATTGCCGATGACAAGTGCGAATTTGATGTCGTGCTTGTCGTCTTCGTCGTCAGTTATCGAAAAATGCGCCTTGTGCCTGCCGTGGGAATGACAATCCACGACCAGCACTTCGTCCGGCTCCAATTCGGGCCGCTCATAGTTCAGCGAGCCCGCGGTGTGGGAAAGAATCTTCACCGCGACCAGACGAAACTGGCGTGTTGACTCGTTCCAGACGATCCAAGCACCGGTTTCCATCGGATGCGCGGCGCGTGCCATCGAAGCAAACTCCGCAACCAATAAATCAGGCACACGCCCGCAGTGCAACGCCGTATGCTCCACCACTCGCCCGTAAGGAATAGCGGTCGGTACCGAGAAGTCAGCAATGCGCCGTACCAACGAAATCCAAGGTTGCTTGATTTCGAGGAACACGCCGTTCTGCGCGATCAACAACCGCTCGCCTATCGACTGCATTGGTGCCACCGGCTCACGGCGCGGCACCATGACAGTCGGAAACGAGCGCTGCAACACCATATCTGCTGCGTTCATATCAAGCTCCTTTAGTGCCGGCAATGAACTGCCCGAGCGTAAATTTCATGGGGACGAGCGTCTTTTTTGGAAACGTCGTGCGGTACTTACCGTCCAGCATCGCTTTCCAGAAGGCGAAAATGCCCTTCGGAAAGTTCACACGCTGGCCGCCAACGTTCGGATGAGTAAAGGCCGAATCGAAAAAGCCGCTCTCCCAGCCGGCAATCGATGCGACATCGATCCGCTTGGGCACATGAGCCGTGCCGATGCAGATCTTTCCGAGATCCCAGGTGTTGAAATACGGCGGCTCGAACAGCCTCGTGTCGGGTGTCGGCCGGTCGAGACCTTCCAGCGCGAATACGCGAAACCCGTTCGTTGCTGCCTGGAACACAAGACCCGGATGCGACGTAATTGCCGTTCGTTTGCCAAGTTCAGGGCAATCGAAAAACACACGCCTCGTCGCCGGTCTACACCACCAGGTAATCGAGTCTTGACCTACACCCAGCACGGAGTCCGGCAAAAATTCCGCCTTCGGAGCGTTGCTCTCGGACAGCTCGAGCAAGCATTTACGCAGCCCATCACGGTCAATCGGCCGACCGGCGCCGATCGCTGCACGCTTGGAGTCCCCGCGCGGGGAAACCGAATGCGCAGTGCCGTAGACCACTTTGCCGTCTCGGCCCGTGTATAGAAGGATCGCGCTCGTTGCCGCAATCTCCTCGCGACGGTCAGAGCTCACAATCAAGCCTTTCATGTCAAAACCTCATTTGTGATCGGTCAGCATCTCAAGGACGCGATCGAGTTGATTCAGAATGGAAAAACCGAGTGCCCAGTCCGCGTACTGCGCGCGGATGGCATCCGGTGTGGTGGCAAAGGGGATAAATCCAAGAAAGGTCGAGCCTTCGCTGCTGGATGCCATATGTTCATAATGGTCATCAAGCAACTCTGTGATCCGCGGGTTATCGTCAGCGACCAAAGTGCAGGTCGCATACGCTGCCTGCGGTTGATAGGTGGTATCAAACAAACAGCGATTTCCGGCCTTACGAAGCAATAGCGTCAGGACTTCGAGTTCCAAACAAAAACGTCGAATCCATCCGCCCTTTAATCGTTGAAGACGACGCAAGGCAGCAATGCCCAGCGCATGCGAGTGCCGGAACTTCCGTTGACGCGAATCCCAGCCGACGACGTCCATGTCGTCTGGGCAGAGTTCCGGCCGCACAACAGATGGCAGGTAGCGCTCCAGCTCGGAATCCTCTTCGCCGAAACACTCTCGTAGCGATTCAAGTGCGGCTTCGTCAGTCGCGTGCGTATCACCGTCCCAGTGCCAGGACGCAAACATGCCCAGGAACTCGTCCGGCGTACGGATCCAGACCGTACGGCCAGCCGCCCGATTGATCAGCGTGATTGCAGTTGAAACCAGACGCGGGTGAACCGCCCGTAGTTCGTCCGCTTTCGGGCCGATCTCATAGATGTTGTCCTCCCCCACCTCCACTCCCAGATACAACGGGGATGACGGATCGAAGCCGCTGGCATCGTATTGGTACTGGATCTGCTCCTGTACCGCTGCGACGTCGCACAGCACGAGGTTCAACGTCAGGCGCCGCCAGGCGTTGCACTGTCGCTTAGCCCACGCGAAGAACCCATGCGCGAGCGCGTGACCCGCCCCCGCGAAACCGGGCACGTCACGCGCACGAAGGACACCCGCATCGAATTGCGCGGTAACGAGAGAGCCGATCTGCCCCTGTGCATTCCATCGCATCACTGCTTTGGTTTGCACGTCGGTATCGATAGCTGGCAGCGTTAAAAAATCATTGGTAAGTCGACGTTCGGCAAGCGCAATGCGTCGCTGTTGCCAACGCTGTTCGCCGACAAGGACTTCTGAATCAGCCTGCCCAGGATCGAAGAGCATGTTTCCATCTCCTTGTCATGAAAAAAAACCGCCCTTCCGGGCGGTTCATCATTGCCTAGGGCCTTATCCGGATCGGACAAAGCCTCGAGTAGATCGCGCTTACGCATCGGAGCCCTTCGCTCCGGCCGCACGCACGAATTTGAAATGGGCAACCTCGCCCTTGTATTCCGGCCCGTCGATGGCCGCGGTCGTCAACTCCGGATACTGCGCGGAGTAGAGATCGCGAACGTCGTCAGGCGAGAACGCAGCACCCGGATCGACAAACGTCATTCCGTTGTAGGTGAATTCGCGGATTAGCTTGGTAATGGAGATAGTCATGAATCACCTCAATCGAAAAGAGAGGAAAGGTCGGTGCCTTTCGGCGCGGCTTCTTCGACGGCGGCCGGAGGCACGACAGCGTTGCTTTGCTGATCGTCCTGGTCACCTTCTTCAGCCGCGTCGGATTCATCGTCGCTACCCTCCGATGACGTACTCGGCGCGGGTAGCGCTGGTCTGCCTCCCTTGCCCAGCGTCTTGGTTGCCTTGGTGACTTGCGTCTTTTGGGCTGCCTCGAGAATCGCGGTCGTAACAGCGACCTGTTCAGCCAAAGACGCGTGAGCACCGGTATAGGCCGCGAGGTGTTCGACAAAGGCCGCATCCAGCTCTGCAGCGCTCGCAGTCATCGCGAGCGGCTGAAGCATGGCGGCGTCTTTTGTCGTGCCTTGCGGCATAACGAAGACCACGATTTCATCGCCTTTTTTCTTCAGCGTGAGCGTGATCTTTTCGCACGTGTTCAACAGCGGTTCGAGTGCTACAAACATAGGAACTCCATAAAAAAGAAAGGACCACCCGAGGGCGGTCCAAACAAAAGGGATACTGCTTTTCGATGCGCCGAGGCGCGCTCAGAATTTCAGAACTTTCGGGAGCTTGCCCTCGTAGCTGAAGCCTTTGACGGCTAACAGCGCGTCGATGACTTCCGACTTCGGCTTGGCGAAGACTTTTTTAAAGGTCTCGCCAAGCGCCGCGCGGATACCAAGCTCATCGGCCACCACCATCATTTCCGATTTCGTGATCAGTTCCAGAAACTCTTTGCAGAGCTTCCAGTGCAGACCCAGATCGAGCTTGTGGTGCTTGCAGAGTTGCGTCAGGTAGTTGACTTCGAGCCCCTCGATGGCGGCGATGGCGATACCCACCATCGCTTTGTCGAGCGTGTCTTCCGGCGCGGCCTGTACAGCGGCTACGGACTTGGCGACGTCCATCGTGGGAATCCGTTCTTCGGTCATCTTTTCCCAGATACCCGAAAACGTCTTGTCCTCGATACAGCGCGCGTTCCCCGACAGCACAATGGCGATCAGGTATTTACGCGCCGTGGCCGGATCTCTACCGACTTCCCGACGCAGCGACTTGCGCCAGAGCGCAACCCGATACGTCTTCATCTTGTCGGACTCGGACACCACGGTGACCGATGGATTGGTCGAGGGCGATGACGTCGACGCGGCACCGGCAGTTTTTGCGGCCGGTTTGCCGCCCGCAGCCGCACCCTTGGCCGCTGGTGACGCCGGCGTCTGGCTTGCAGCCTTCTCGGCCTGCAGGCGCGCTCCGACCTTCTTCATATTGCAGACGGTATCGAAGCACTGGCCCTTGTAGACCTTACCCAACGAATCGGGCAAGCCGCTCACCGCCGCGCCGTAGTTCTGGCACGCATGGCAGGCGATCGCCTGTTCGGCGCCGACACCTCTCGGGCCGTCGACGGCGAGCTGCACGCGGGTCTCGTTGTCACCTGCGCGCACGATTCGCACGACCGGGTATTCGTCCCGCAACCCCATCGAGACCGAATCAAGTTGCTTTTCGGTCTTCTCGTTGTAGCAGGTGCGATTGGTACAGTTGCCCGTGCTGATGGACTCACCGAACATCTCGCCCTGATTGGCCGAGTTGTGGTGACAACCTGCGCAATCCGTCTTGTCGAAGATTGCCGCGGAGAGCGAGCATGCGACTTGTTCGATCGTCTTTTTGATCTCGGGTATCGACTTGTCTTCCTTGATGATCACAGGCAAAAGCTTGTCCTGAGTCTCCTTCGGGAGCGCGGCGAGCAGTTCGGCATGACCGAGTTTGATCGTGCGGGTGTTGAGTGCATCCAACACCGCATTGCTGCAGTTCATCAGCGCGAGTCGCACCTCAAGCGTCGAGAGCGACCAGCCAATGATGCGTGCCGCCTCTTCGCGGTCCCCTTTGCAGATGCCCACTTGCTCAGCAGCCGCAGCCGCTTCTTCGGACGGCGCCATGTTGGCGCGCTGCACGTTTTCGATAAGCGCAAGCTGCTTCGCCCCTATCTCATCCGCTTCCGTCAACTTAATCGGAATTTCATAGTCCTCGCCGTGAGCAATCATTGCCGCTCTGTAGCGCCGTTCGCCCGCGACCAGGATAAAGACACCGTCCGCATCCACGCGCACGATGATCGGCTGAATGACGCCCGTTTCCTTTACGGATGCCACCATTTCCGCCATCTCAGCCGGATCGAAGTACTTACGGGGGTTGTGGCGCACGACAATAGCCTTCAGCGGCAAAGTCGGTGGCTTAAGCGACGCCATAGTCATCACGAGTGCTGTGCTAGTCGGTGATTGTTGCTCGACAGCAGTTTGCATATGCAGGTCTCCAAGGAGGGAACCTGCCCCGTCGGGAGAGGTTCCCGAAGGGTTGAACAAAAAAATGATGGCCGAACGATGTCCGGCCTTGGGTCGATGCGTCAGAGACGCAGGTGATATGCAGAAGATACCGAGTTAGCAAACTCGCATTGATGCTAAAGCTCTCGAATTCACCCCATCTTTTAATTTGAGGGCGGTGATTTAGATCCAGATCGGTCGTTTTTCGCCGGGCTTCGCATCGATCGGCACGCGGCCGCTCCACGCCCGCCCGTCCAGGTCCACTATGTCTTTGGCCATCTCCAACGATTCGTTGCCCGAAAAGTGCAGTTCGACCGGCGCGGCCTTTGGATCGTCGTTCAACGAAACCAGTAACGTCACGTCGCGATAACCCGGCGAATCGGCATATCTCACATACCTCGCTTGATATCGCTCTCCCTCGACGGGCGCTGGTGCAGGTTTCGGGCGGTTATCCAGATTCCAGCTCGCAATCATCCGCTGCCACCGTACCTGCCCGCCTGGGAAGTATTGGTGAACCTCGACAGCCGGCCGGCTATCGAGCCGCAAGACGTTGAGGCAGTGCTCGAGCAAGTCTGAATCCAGCCCCCGCAAGTCAGTCAGGTCAAAAGGAAAATCCGTCCCGTTGTATAGGCCGGCCAGGAATCGCGCGATGACGGCCGATTGCCCTGTGTCGCTCTCGGCGACGCGTAGGAGATACTCGAGCGAGTCCAGCCCCTGATCCTTATCCTGCGCCCTCAACTCCGCCGCCCGCTGACTGGCGGTTTTCCCGCCACGCGCATTCGTGAGAAATTCGGTGGTGGTCTCGAGAAAACCCTCGACCAGATGTTCCGGGACGTGCGTCGTAATGGCCTGCGTCTTGGGCCGTGGGGGAATCGTCATGGTGGCTCACGTAGAAGGTGCGACCGCGCGGCATAACTTGCCGGATCTTACACGCAATTCTGCCACCATCCTGGACGGAGACGATTTTCTAGGCGCATAGGCAAAAAAGCCCGGCACACGCGGCCGGGTTCGAACAAGGGCAATACTTAAAACAAAGCAAGCTGGTCGATCTTCGTGAAAAGCTTCACCGTCGGCGTTTCCTCATGCGCCACCGTTTCGATGCACGCTATATCGTCTACCACGACAGGGTCCTCAATCACCAGATCGCCGTCGCTGTAAGGATAATCGACATCCGATGCAGGGTGTGGGTCAGATCGAGTTGGCTCGGCCACAGGCGTGTCGAGCAACGCTTGCGCCTGAGACTCGGCCTCGCGTCTGCGCAGCTTCCACTTCCAACCACCCATGACGTGAGCCGGCGTGTACCACATGCCCCATACATCGAGAGAAAGGGCGTTTCCATGCACGACCACCGCTGGAATATGCAGCAACGATAGTTGTTAGGTTGCATTCACGAGTGTCAACATGATTGCGTGATCTGGCGAATTGATGAACACTGGGCACTGCCCGAGCAGCCCATGCCTCTTTCAGAGGCGAGTAGCCCGGCGCGCCGCATTTTCTTGCGGCAGTCCCGAGGGGCCCGTGATGCCGGTGCGCAGGTCATTCGATGCGACGACGTTGACACGGCTTCGCGCGATGCCGATGAGCGTCGCATTGGAGTTGCTGTCCGTCCACGCCAAGACCGACACGACGTACCTGCCTTTGAAGGACCAGCACAGCCAACGCTGGCATGTGACCACTGTGTGCGGTGAATTCGAGATCCTCGTCACAGGGGTCAAGTGGTACGACACGCGGGCGCAGTCCGGTGGAGGCGGTGCGATCGATCTGGCAATGCATCTATTGGGCCTATCGTTCGTCGATGCGGTCACACACCTTGTCGCCAAGGAGGGCCAACATGGTCCAGACCATTCGTAAGGCGGCGCTGCCGGCGCCCGCGGAAGTCATCGAACGTCTGCGTCCAGCAGCCACTCAGGCTCTTGCAATGACGCTGCGCGAACCAAGGCCAGCAGGCTTTCCACTTCTATTTACGGCGCAGGGGCTGCTGATCGAACCGGCAGTTGCCTTCCTTCATGACCACTTCGTGCGGCAAGGGCACACTGCCGACACGCTCAGGACCTACGCAGAGATCCTTTACGACTGGTTCGAGACGCTTGAGCAGAACAACATTCGGTGGGACGACGCTGACGCGGTCGACCTGGTGGCCTATCGCAACCGCATGTTGGCGCAGCCGAGTGCCCACACCGGCAGACCGTATCGCATTTCGACGATCAACCATCGGGTACGCGGTGTGTTGCGGTTCTACAGCTGGGCTGTGCGCACGCATTGGCTGCCTGCTTCAACTTTGGTTTGCATACCTCTCAATTTCGGAGTGACCAGACCGTCGCGACCGGTCAGGACCTACGCAGCTCAGTCGGCCGAGCAGAGCCTGTTCATCCTGCGACAGTTTGAGTCCCTGCCACGGCCACTCACGTCCGAGCAGGCGTGTGAACTCCTGGCCACGTTGCCATCACCATACGACTTGATGGCGCGTTGGCAGATTTTCACGGGGCTACGCGTTGGCGAGCTACTGAGCCTGGGCGTCCAGGACATCACGAAGCGATCATCATCGTCAGTGTCGGAGCACACGATTGAAGTGATGCGGAAGGGACGTAAGCCGGGCTACGTGATTGCACCTGCGAGCTTGCTTGATGAGACGACGGCCTACCTTTCCGGGCTTCGGCGAGCCTGGTTGCTGCGCGCACGCCGCAGAGGGTGCTGCGCCGAGTTCCCAGCGTTGTTCGTCAACTCGCGCGGCTCGCCCGTTGGCAAGAACGCTTACCAGCGCGTCGTCAACCGGGCCGGGCAGGCCGGCGGGTTCAGGGCGACCACGCATCTGCTGCGAGCAACCTTCGCTTGCATGCTGTTGGCGCGCCTCCAGCGGCTGGCGAGCGATGGCGCTGCGATCAACCCGCTGATGATCGTCAAGGTGCTCTTGGGACATGAGCACATCGAGACTACAGACCGCTACCTGCGCGCCATCGCCGTGGAAGCGGTCATGTTCAAGCAGGTTCTGGATACGCTGTTGTCCGGAGCGCAATGACCATGACTGCGGCTCGCCGATCTATGCCCCGGAAGTTTGCAAGCACTGCCGAGGTCATTGATGTTGGGCCATCACCCGCTTGCTACGACGCACCTCGTCGAGGTGCAGGATCTCGCTAGAGCTCGGCAAACATTTGCGGGAAAAGCGCAACTTCCTCTTTACTGTATTTACGCACGATGTCCAGGTACCGCTTTTCACGCGGATCAAACTGCGTGCGGTCTACTGCGTTGCTGATACTGATCGCGGCCATCTCTACAAAGTCCGCGAACACGGCGTGGGTGTGGTGACTATGCGAGAACTTCTTGACCATTGCGATCAGATTGCGCTGATGTTGGTCGGCGGTCTGGTCGTGTTTTTTCTCTGCACTTTTGCGGCTCATGATGAAACTCCAGAATAGAAGCGCGAGCACGCTCCCGCAGGGGCGTGCCCCTATGTGATAAAAGATGAAGATCGGTGTGGCTTACAGGGTGCGGCGGTGAAAAGCAACGCGGTGCTAGCAGGGGTACGCAGAGGCCCCCTTAGGAAGCTTCGGAAAGCTCGCGTAGTAACGTCGTGTTGGTCAACGCTTCGTCACAAACGTACCGTGCGAATTCAGCAGCATCCAGCCGCTCTATCCGCGCTTGCATTTCCACGACGTCGTCGGTAAAAGCGTCGGACGTATAGCCGCGCGGCATGTATCCGCCGAGCGCCAGCGCGTTATAGCCTATGGCTGACAAACTCACGGCCACCGCGCCAGACGCTCCGCCATTTACGGCCGAATCCAGCAGTGTGAAATCCATACTAAGGACGACGATGTCGTCCGGCCGAACGAGGTCAAGACTCATGCGAAACTCTTCGTCACCTCCCTCGACGATTTCACTCAGCCCGAAAGCCGTTTTTTCAGCGAGGAGCCTTCTGATGTGCTCCAGCTTGAGGGTCATCAGCGGTTTAGCCCGGTTCCAATACGTCAGATAGTCGTGCTCTTGCGCGTTCATGCGTTTCTCCAATGAAAAAGAGCAAGCGCACGCCCGCTAGGGAGCATGCCCCTGCGGGATAGAACGGATCGAAAAGGTGTGGTTGAACGAGTCGCCAGGACTCGCTGAGGTCGATGCGCGAGACGCGCGGTAGAGCTGCCTACTTTAATTCGCTGTCGGCCAGCGCTAGGCTCCAATGCTATCCAAATCTATAGCGCTTTCGCTCCTGCAGCTTCATGGACCACCCTTCGGTCGATCGTAAAAAGTTGTCCACAGATTTTGTGGACAGACTTGTTGATAAGTGGAGTCGGGGCCC
>NZ_CAXUSB020000007.1:0-90477 GCF_964253815.1 Caballeronia sp. LjRoot34 | reverse complement strand
CTCATGCCGCGCTATCACTCCATTTTCGCGCGTTTCCAACGCAGGCCCGCTTGACCCAGATCATAGGCCGGTGGCACGCTAAGAATACCTTTCATCAAAGGAGCATCTGGGCATGTCCAACGGACCTTCCTCTGCACCGATATGGGAGAAGTGCATGAAAACGGATAAGCGAATCAAGTGGGTCGTGGAGCAGGAGATCGAGTGGGACCCAGCGGTAAATGCGACAGGTATCGGCGTGGCAGTGCGCGACCGAATCGTGACGCTTGCTGGTCATTGGGCAGATACAGCGAAAAGCTCGCGGCTGAAGACTGCATAGCGAGTAGAGGGCGTCAGCGCAGCCGTGGTTGAATTGGATATTCAAACTCGGGACAATGACAAACGTACCGACGAAGACATCGCGACGTCAGAACACGCGTTATTCCATCGGACCGCGAGTCTTGGTAAGGACGCCGCCAAGGTGCGTGTGGCGAATGTATGGGTAACCCTTGTCCGGTGAAGTTGACTGGGGCTATCAGCGCCAAATGGCCGAAAACGTCTTTTCGCGCCTGCGCGGCGTATGCATGGTAGTCAATCAAATTACCGTACGTAGCCGCAGTACGTTCTACGGGATTAGCACGAAAATCGAAGATGCACTGAAACGCCACGCGGAGAATGAGGCGAAGGAAATCTCTCTGACCGCCAACAGCGACGCCGTGACGCTGCGCGGTCGAGTCGCTCGTTCTCGGAAAAAGACGTCACTTGCAGAGCGCCTTGGTCGGCGCCGAGAGTTCGCTTTCTAGTCGATGAACTGCGTGTCGGTGAATAAGCGGCGGGAGGTCCAACTTGCCGCGAGTTCGAGTGCGGTTGATGCTTTTTCCATACTTAGCATTCCTGTCATGGTGACGCAACGCGCTGCGCGCAGGCGATTGATTCGGGTCCAGATGTAGGTGGTGAAACCCTACATCTGATTGCGAGTCGCGTTAAGGCGCTTGCGTGCATTGTGGTGGGCGTACCGGTCCTTGTTCGATGCGAAGCTCTACAATGAACAGTATGATGCGTTTAGGTAGATCGCCGACGCCGCAGGCGCAACCCGCGATGGGACGTGCTCAGGAACTGCTGGCAACAGACGGACAAGGGCGCAAATGGCATTCGAAATTGGCGAACGCTGTCGGTCAACAGCGCGCACTAGCTTTCGAAGCGAGTCGGGAAAGGACCGACAGCGGCCGAGTGGTTCAAAACCTAAGTGTGCGCTTGGAAGCTGCCAGGCGCAGTTGGCCGCGCTTGCGTTGCGGCCCGCTCTACCTGTATTCGCGCGGTCACGTATTGACCTCGTAGTACGGGCAGTCCGCAAGCACACGGCGCGAGCATTGCGGCGAAGCCATCACACTGACGCATCGCTGCATGCAGTGCGTATCGAAATCACGAAGCTGCGCTACTTGCTCGAATTCTTTTCTCCCTTACTCACCAAGGTTCCAGGGGGCGATCCGAAATGGCTTTCGATGATCCAAGAATGGCTTGGCGCGCTTAACGATGTTGTCGTCAGCAAGACCCTTGTCCAACGGCATGCGAATGTGCTGGACTCCAGGAAGACGCTTCGCAAGGCACTGCGCCGACTGAAGAAGCACGAGAACGGCTAGTGAGCGAGGTTAGGAATGTACTGCGCGAACGTGACGCGCTCACTGACAGCACATAGGCGGATTGTGTACACATAGGCCAACGGGACCCTACGCGACCGTGTTTTTACTACTTTGGGATTGCGGCGTGAATGACTACGTCGTAGGCGCTGGCATCGAATCGACTGAATCTCAAACGGCGATGCCAAGCGAAGTATCCATGCCCAAGCTGCTTGTTCGCTCACATTTTCTGAGGAGCCGGCATGCCGACAGTCTGCGCGAGAATCGGTAGCTCGGCTTTAGTCAGGCTCAACGCATCGCTTAGCGGACGGTGATTGATCCAGCCGCGAATCACGTTCGCCAACCCGGTCGATGCGCAATACAGTGCAACATTCTGGGCAATGGCCCCGGTCGCGACCGCCGAAAATATGTCGCGCTGCTGTGGCGACATTGTCGTCAGCCGTGCGGTGTCTACTACGTAGACCAAGTCGAGAGGAGCCGTGCCGACAAAGTCCTGATAACCCGTCAGATTCCTTGCGTCTATTGCATGTCTAAGCACAAGTCGATGGGCCTGCGCCTCATACCTATACACGCCGCTTGCAAGTGCCACATAGATGTCAATTTCGTTGAATGCGTGCGCGCTCGGGGCTGTGCGACCGCCGCTTTCGGGTCGGTTAACGCCGTCCGCAGCCCAGAGCAGCGCGCCCAGTACCGTATTTGACAGGGGCTCTGCCGCGAACGTCCGCGAACTCGCGCGATGCGAAAACGCTGTCATCAGGGTACCCCCCGCGTGTAGGTCCGGCATCGGCAAGTGAATTACATCAAGCGTTTTTCCATGAACCGGCGCCGGTTTCGCGTCGGGCAGGGCTTCGTAGTTCAACAATAGCATTTCGGTCATTTTAGATCTCCTGGGTATGGCGTCAATACTCGCAAAGAAAGTCGTGCATTTGTAGCGTAGTGGTGTCAACCGCTCGAATCTTGATCTCGATCAGTTAGTGCGAGGATGGCGCGGGAAGAGGGCTTAAGAACTCTGCCAAAGACGAGGGGGTTTGAGTTTCAGAGGTTGATCAATGAACCTACATGCCAAGCGTCATGGGAAAAAATGCACCAGAATGCGCCGGTCCTCTGACGCAACGGCCAGCTCCGCGACGAGAGCAAGGTAAAGGCGAGTCTTTTAGACGCGGGGGATTCGATTGACCGGGATCAGGAAACTGCGGTGGCGGCACGTATGCTGCTTGCCCGCGAAAATCACTCGATACGGCAATGGATAAAAAATCCCTCTTTTCAAGTGTCGTAACGGTACTCGGGACGGTGGTATTAGTTGCCATGGTCGTCGGCGCACGCTGCTGGCCAACACTCGATTCGAGACCATCCAGTACAGTGACTTTCACAAACTGCTGGCGGCGCATCAGGTCGATAACCTCGAGACCGGTCAAACCCATGTGACGGGCAACGTGCGCCCGCCCGCAGTCATTGCCATGCTGCCGAAATACGAGGTGCAAACGCTCAAGGGTGTCGGGCCGCCATATCGCTTCTCGACTTACCGACCGAGCGGAGATAGATTGTCGGTACTGACAAGCACTATTCGGAGACCGCTGAGGGGAGTTGGTACGGCTCCTTGCTGTCTTGGATCCTCCCGGTTTTCGCGCTTATCGTTTTCTGGACCCTCCGAGCAACGTGTTCACGATCCAGTCCGAACCCTTCAACGCAAGACGACTCTGCGCAAATCGGCGAGAGAGTCCCAGCGAATCCGCGTGCGTAGCGACCGCTCTCATTCTATGAAGCTGTCGCCCGCCACTCAAGCCGAACTGAGTCAGATCGTCGATCGGTTCGGCACGGACCTCTTCGTTGCGAAGGACCATTCTCTCTGCGACGAGCAGTGCCGACTTCTCGACCAGCCACATCGGATCCTGCGCTGGTTCTGTGAATGCGGCAGCGATAACGGATCTCGGCTATTGGGTGGTGAGAACGGCGCTGATCATTCTGGCGGCCCGAGGCAGCACGGTGCCGCTGTATTCTTTGCGTCTGTCTACCGGTCTCCACGATCATAAATGGATTGGAATGGCGTTGCCGAAGCAGTCGCCAAAGCACGAGTTTTAGTAACGCTGCGGGCGCTCGTTGCTACAGCGTAAGCGATTCTTCGTGTGGATGGAAATGGGACGAAACTGCGATACACGCGAACGCAACAATGTTCGCTCAACCCAAGGGGCTCGTCGTCGGCATGCGCCGCTCGATGGACCGTAACGCTCCAGAGACGCAGGTCTCGCCGGCTCAGTCCATGCCCCTTCTGCAAAGACGCTTGATTAAAGTCAAGCGCGACTGGCGCGAAGCACCGATGACGAGTTCCGTACATATGCAAACCAATCGCTGTCGCACGCGAAACAATGATGGGCAGAATATTGTGAGTCGGGCAGAAAGGATCGGTAACGCTCGCTCCGGCTGGACGCACAGGACGAGCTCGCGTGAGACGCGCATCGCCAACGCTTGTCGAAGCATATCGTAACCGGTAGAAGTCCCACCGACGCCGCGGGCTTAGGTCGGCAATCCTGAACGATCGCGGGTTAACACAGCGGCAGAGATGCTGCCGTCGCAGCACTACCCTAATGTCAATGGAAACTAAGATGAAAAAGCATCGGGTCATGGTCGTTTTTTTGTTTCTCTGCAAATCGGCGCATGTGGCGCAGACATTGCCCTGCCTAGTGACACTGACGTGAAAGTGGGGCTAACGGATGTGCTCGATCAATACATGCACCGTGTCGATAGCTCACAAGAATTGATCTACATGGTACGCGTGATGGAGGTGCACCAGAAGTTCGAACCTGGATCTGTCGAAGCCGCTTGTTCCCAGGCATCGGAGGCGGCCAGCAGGGAGATGTTGAGCGACAAGGTTGCCTTCGAAAAAGAGGAGGTTGCGCAAAGGCATTTGGCTGGTTTGCTCTGCGCCCTCCTGGTCAGTCTCGACGGCAAACGGCGACTTGCGATCGATCCAGAATATGGAATTCTCAAGTAGAAGCTGTCGAATGACGAAAACAAATTAGTCGCGCGCGCGAACGGTACAACAGCGCTGCTCGGTCCTACAACGAAAAACTTCACTCATTGACAGGTAGCCGCGATACGGGGGTTACGCACTACGTTGACAAACCGCTTTTCGCCATGAGCGAAAAAACTGTACGTGCGCCGCGCCGAGATTTTGGCGCACTGCGCGGCTCGTTGCGAGTCTGATCCGTCGACTGCGTGATGAACTGCAGAACACGAGCGTTCATAACTTCGCGAGTGTTGATACAGAGTGACGCGTGAACGGGTCGGGCTCAAGAAACATTGGATTACTAAGTCTTAGTTATCGAAATTATCCTACACTGAAGGTGCTCGCGCTCGGCCAAGTTGGCTCTCGCGTAGGCCCGCAGTCACTGCTGCTTCCGAATTCGCCGCGAAAAGACCCGTGTCGTGCACGGTCGGTCCATCAGTGGTCGAGATTGTCATTACTGGCCAGTCGGCCAATCGCGACCTTTGCGACAGTTGGGCTAATGATGTCGTCCTTGGAGCCAATCTGGCGCCACGACGGGTGTGCCAGTTTGGTTTAGTGTTTGTTCTGGATCTCGCGAAGCGGACCATATTCGTTTGCCTGAAGATGGCATAGGGGCGACGTGAGGTTGATAGCGTATGCATGCCGGAAGCGAGTCGATCCACGAGGTCAGACCGTGGTGGCTGAAGCTCTGAGAACATCTCGCTGGCGATTTGTCGCGCGAACGAAGCATGAACAGCAATGTGAGCTTCGGAAGTTGAGTGCCTTTGCACAGCAGCCAGCCTTCCGAGGAAACGGTAGGAAAGGCTGAGAGCAAGGTGCGCGTCTAGATAGCCGTCGCTATCGAATGTTGGCCGGTCTCTCCTTTGATTTGGGTCAACGTGCGCCTGGTCGTGCCGCGTAGGCTGAGGTTGGCCTCTCGACGAGGCAGAAAATGGTTCCAGTTTGGATCTCACCGCGCCGTGGCCATCGTGAGAGGCTTGCTAGCGGCAGTTGTCCGAAGAACAGGAAGGTCTAATGCGTACCGTATGTCTAACGTTACTTGCTTTCATCATTCTATCCGTCTCTGGATGCGGCTATAACGCCATCCAGACTCAGGATGAGCAGGTAAAGGCAAGCTGGTCGGAGGTACTCAATCAGTACCAGCGTCGTGCCGATCTGGTTCCGAATCTCGTGAACACTGTGAAGGGCTACGCAAGTCAGGAACGGGAGGTGTTCGTTAGCGTGACCGAGGCGCGAGCCCGAGTCGGTTCCGTTCAGGCGACTCCAGAGGTTCTGAACGACCCGCAGGCATTCGCAAAATTCGAATCAGCCCAGGCGCAGTTGTCGTCTTCACTATCGCGACTGCTCGTTGTGTCCGAGAACTACCCGCAGTTGAAGTCCGACGCCAACTTTCGTGACCTGCAGGCGCAGCTCGAAGGGACCGAAAACCGCATCGCGGTGGCGCGCAACCGCTATATCAAAGCGGTGCAAGGCTACAACACGACCGTACGGTCATTCCCGTCCAATCTCACCGCAAGCATGTTCGGCTACAAGGAGAAGCCAAATTTCTCGGTGTCGAGCGAGGCTGAGATCGTGCGTCCGCCACGGGTTGATTTCAGCACAGCGCCCACGTCGGCCAGCGGAGCAGCCAATTGAACATCCTGAAGTCCGTAAGCATGCTGCTGCTCGCCGTCCTCGCATTCTTGCCGTGCGTTGCGAGTGCGGATGTGGCGATTCCGCCACTGACGACGCACGTCACTGACGAGACAACCACGCTTACCAGCGAACAGCGTTTGGCGCTAGAGCAGACATTGCAGGCGTTCGAGGCAAAAAAGGGGAGCCAGATATCCGTCCTCATTGTGCCCACGACCCAACCGGAAACCATCGAACAGTATTCTCTGCGCGTTGTTGATCAATGGAAGCTGGGACGCGGGCGTATTGACGATGGCGTGTTGCTGATCATCGCGAAGGACGACCGGACGCTGCGCATTGAAGTCGGCTACGGCCTCGAGGGGGCGCTCACCGATGCAACGAGCAACCGTATTATCAACGAGACGATCATTCCGAGATTTAAGCAGAGCGACTTTTTCGGCGGTGTTTCGGCCGGCCTCGACAGCATCATGAGCGTCATTGATGGTGAACCTCTCCCGCCGCCAGACCAACGCGCAGGTGGCGTGTCCGAGCAACTCGCGCGCTATTTGCCCATTCTGTTCGTGCTCACCCTGGTCGCGGGTGGGGTGTGTCGGACGCTACTAGGACGGTTGCCCGGCTCTGTGGTGACAGGCGGCGCCGTCGCGGCGGTCGCGTGGATGTTATCGGGCTCGCTGCTCATCGCAGTACTCGCGGGCGCGATCGCCCTCGCTTTCACGTTACTCGGCAGCGGTCTCGGCGCCTACGCGGGGGGGCGTGCTGTCGGCGGGCCGTCGGGCAGATTCGGCAGCGGCTCCGGCCGTACAATCTTCCGTGGCGGTGGCGGCGGATTTGGTGGCGGTGGCGCATCGGGCAGGTGGTAGCCATGGACCTCAAACGTGTCATCAGACATTTGTTCGTGACTCGCCGGCACGTGGATCGGGCCTTTCCGGCTGACACGCTGCGCGCAATTGAAAAGGCCATCCAGGAAAGCCATAACGCGCACATCGGTCAGATCCGATTTGCTGTCGAAGGCGCGCTGCACATCGCGGCTTTATTGGACGGAATGTTGGCGAGAGAACGTGCTATCGACGTCTTTTCCGAATTGCGGGTCTGGGATACGGAACGTAACAATGGGGTACTCATCTATCTGCTGCTTGCCGATCACGATGTGGAGATTGTCGCCGATCGCGGGGTGCATGCCAGGGTGAAGCCCCGCGAGTGGGAGGCGATGTGCCGGCAGATGGAGGCCGACTTCGCGCTCGGAAAATATCAGACCGGAGTACTACGGGGCATCGAGCAGGTAACGACGTTGCTGAAAAGACATTTTCCGCCTCAGCAGGAAAAGCCCGACGAATTGCCGAGCAAGCCGGCCGTGCTTTGAGCGCCCGCCCGCTCGCACGAGACGATTTTGGCGCTCGTAGATCGTGTTAAGGGGATCGTGCGTACCCCAAGCCACGACGACGCTGAATGTAACGTTCCTCACACAGGAACTGAGTTGATCTGAAGTCTTTTACCAACCCAACAAGGAGTTGCCATGAGCACCAATGCTGTTAACAAGATATTTTCTGAATTCGATGATCTCGCGTCGAAAAGCGACGACATAAATGTACAGGCCTTGATTCGAGCAATGAAGCTTCATGCCGAACTGACGAATTCGAGGCTCTTGTCACTTGAGCAAGCATTACTTGCCTCATTGAAGAAATGAGGTGGGGATTGCACGTTATCAATCCCCTTCCTTTCATTGCTTTTGAAGCAACGCAGAAGGTGGTCGACATCTCGCCGGTGGGTAAGAAACCCCGCCATTTAATGAAGACGCCTGACAATCAGGCATTGATTGTTGCCAACTCCGTGTCCGACAATCTCGGCTTCCCGTAGGTCAGCAAATGGTTCGTCCCGAAAGGCTTGCGGTTTGGCCGCGTCGATATCTACCGGTACGAGGGCAAGAACTTCACTCTGTCCAAACGCAGGCCACTGGCTACAATGCCTACTCAACGATTTTTTCAGCTAACAACAAGATCGTCTCGGCCACCCTGCGGCTCTCAGGCGAAGTAGCAGGAATTGACCTCGCGAGTCAGACGGTGATCATGAAGAAGCCGGTGGCAACGGCTCGCTCCGACTCACGGGGCACTGGTCGTCCGCTCATCAGGTCGTCCATTATTGATTCGTCGGAACGACCGACTGCAAACAAACGACGTCCTGCGCCTCAATTCGTCCGCAAGGAAGGCTCACCACGAACACGACTAAAGGTGGTGGACCGTCAGGCGGCCGAATGGTGACTGCGCGGCAAGCGACCACGCTCGATCGTCGAGCATTTTCGTACTCGGCCCTGCGACGAATAGCCTCGCGGCCGTGCGGCTGGCTTTCACTTTGCAATATCAGGCTTTGCCTTTCGGCAACCAGTCAAGGAGACTGTCAGCCAAAATCAGCCGCTGTGCACGCACAACTTACGCTGCGTGCCGCGTGAATTGGACACGCGCATCCCTAGACTTTCACCGCCCGCAACCGGAGAGCATTCCCTATCACCGACACGGAACTCAGCGCCATCGCGGCGCTCGCGATAATAGGACTGAGCAAGATCCCCAGCCACGGATAGAGGACGCCGGCGGCGATCGGAATGCCGATGACGTTGTAGGCGAACGCGAAAAACAGGTTCTGCCGAATGTTCTTCATCGTACCTACGCTTAGCGCGCGCGCTTTCGCGATGCCGCGCAAGTCGCCCTTGACGAGCACCACGCGCGCGCTGCTCATTGCAACATCCGTCCCGGTTCCCATCGCAATACCGACATTGGCCTGCGCAAGGGCAGGCGCATCGTTGACGCCATCGCCTGCCATTGCGACGACGCGACCCTGGTTCTGCAACTCCTGGACATGCTTATATTTGTCCTGCGGCAATACGCCCGCTTTGACGCCGTCGAGCGAAAGTGCCTTCGCGACCGCGTTGGCGGTCACCGGATTGTCGCCGGTGAGCATAATGATTTCTACGCCGGACGCCCGCAGCAGCCGGATGGCTTCGGGAGTCGTGCTCTTGATCGAATCGGCAACCCCGATGCATCCCACCAGCTTGGCGTCGACGGACAGGTACATCACTGTCTGCCCCTGTTCACGCAGTGCTTCGGCCCTCTCATTGAGCACCGCAAGGTCGACGTGGTTATCTTCCATCAGACGCGCATTCCCAAGCAACACGGCATGGCCGTCAATGTTGCCCGCGACACCCTTGCCGGGCACCGCGGCGAAATCCCTCACTTCCCGAATCGCCGCATCGGCAACCTTTGCTCGGGCAACGATTGCCTGCGCAAGTGGATGCTCGCTCAGCCCTTCAAGACTTGCAGAGTAAGACAGCACGTCGGCCTCCGACATGCCGGCAAGCACTTCGACGGCCTGCACCTGCGGCTTACCTTCGGTCAACGTGCCGGTCTTGTCAACCACTAGGGTGTCGACCTTTTCCATCAATTCGAGTGCCTCCGCGTCCTTGATCAGCACGCCCCCCTTCGCGCCCCGGCCGACACCGACAATGATCGAAACGGGTGTCGCCAGTCCGAGTGCACAGGGGCACGCGATAATCAGCACGCTGATCGCCACCACCAGCGCATGCGCAAGCGCGGGCGCCGGGCCAACTAGTGCCCACACCGCGAATGACAAGGCCGCGATCCATAGGACGGCGAGCACGAACCATTCGGACACCTTATCGGCCAGCTTCTGGATCGGGGCGCGCGAGCGGCCCGCGTCGGCGACCATCTGCACGATCCTCGCGAGCAGCGTTTCGGAGCCGACCCTTTCAGCGCGCATCATGAATGCGCCCGTCTGGTTCACGGTGGCACCGGTCACCTTGCTACCGGCTCCCTTCTCGGCCGGAATCGACTCACCGGTAATCATCGACTCGTCGACGCTCGATTGACCTTCGATGACCACGCCGTCAACCGGCACCTTCGAGCCGGGTTTCACGCGCAGCACATCTCCGACCGCCACGATGTCGAGTCCCACTTCCTCTTCGGTGCCGTCGGCCTTTACCCGGAATGCGGTGTTCGGTGCAAGACTGAGCAGATCGCGGATTGCGCTCGACGTCCGTGACCGGGCGCGTAACTCGAGCACCTGACCGAGCAGAATGAGCGTAACGATCACCGACGCCGCTTCGAAGTAGAGCGGAAGGTCCGTTCCCTGCCGGAAAGCCTGCGGCAATCGCGCAGGAAAGAATAAAGCGAAGAGACTGAAACCATAGGCGACCGCGACACCCAAGCCGATCAGGCTGAACATGTTGAGTTGCCAGGTGACGAACGAGCGCCAGCCGCGTTCCAGAAACGGCCGGCCCGCCCATAGTACGACGGGCGTCGCCAGCAGCGCCTGAGCACACTGCGACCAGGTCACCGACATCAGATGCGGCCAGGCCAAATTGGCACCAAGGCGATTGATAAGTGCGCCAAGGTCAAGCGAGGGCAGCATCGCACCCGTAGTGATCCACAGGAGCGGGATCGACAGCACCAGCGCAACCCAGAACCGGCGCGTCATCGATTCCAGTTCGGGATTACGCTCCTCCGTCCCAGCCGGCATGACGGGCTCGAGCGTCATGCCGCAGATGGGGCAGTTGCCCGGAGCCGGTTGACGCACCTGTTGATGCATAGGGCAGGTATAAATGACGCCGGGTTTTCTTTCGGGCGTCGGCTGGGGGCAGTCCAATACATGAACATATTTCGCCGGCTCCGTCCGAAAAGCATCGTCGCACTTTGCACTGCAAAAATAGTACGTTGTCCCTTCTAATTCGAGAGAGCGCGCGGTGGCTGAACTGACGCCCATTCCGCAAACGGGGTCGATGGCATCCTCCTTCGCCGCCTCTGCGGCCCCTCCGGCAAGCGCTTCCGGGTGGGAGTGATGGGCAATATGTTCGTCTTGCATGAGAACTCCACTCAAGGGTTAGTGCGTGTGCCTCATAGGCGCCTCAACTGGGCTACTGGCCCGGGGGGGCGCAGCGTGTACTTCTTGCAGTCTAGCCGCGCTTGCCCGATTCTCCGCTCTGGTATGGCGGTGGGCGATAATCGATAGCGGCAGAATTTCCGCGCGTCGTGCAGTCTGCTGCGATCGGGCAACCGGGCATGCTTCGGAAGTGTCCACCTCAATTGCCCCTTCAGCTTGACCTACATCAGGCTGGTGATGGCCGGACCCACTAGCCTGCAGTCCTATTGCCGGAACTTGCGACGCGTAGGCGTCGCGCGTTGGGGAATCTGCAAATGAAATGAACGATGTACACGACCACTTATCACGGCGTCGCAGGCCCGTGGGAAGACGAGCTCTTCACGCCAATGTGCAACTGTGGAGAAACCCGACGACCTTAGTGACGCATTCGAGTCCATTCAATGAGGAAAGCGGTGTACTGTCCGCAGCCGCAGACATTTAAGTGACGGCGCGGTACCTGCTCCACTTGTCCGGTCTTTCACTTCAGGCGCGTCGGACAGTGCGCTTTTCGCCAACGGCGCGTTACCCGGTTTGCCTTGACTTCCGAATATGGCCTGTGCGAGAAGGCCAACGGGAACAACCATGGCTGTCAGCGTGAAAAACGCGTTGGGTATGAAGGCAACGCTGAACAGAACACCGCCGCTTACTGAGCCTACCGACTGGCCAAGACTTGCAGCGGCAGTCTGCCAGTACAGGCGCGGCACCTTGCCGTTCGCCGGCGCGGAGCGAGATCCGGTAAGTGGCGATGGGGGAAATGATCCCAGCGCTCCCGCAACAAGTGCGACGGCAATTGCCTGGGCAAGGCCGCTCGCGGTAAACGGCGCGACCGCCAAGCTCGCTGCGAGGATGGCAAGCGCTGGCGTGAGCAACCAGCGGGTGGCCTCCGGCTGGACGAGCGGAGAAAATACAAGCGCTTGGACGGTCAGCATAACGAGACTGCACTCGGTAAACATGAGCCCGATCTCGGCGGTATTCATACCGAGAAGTTGCGTGCCGCGCAATGAGAGGCCGACTTCGAACGCCGCGACTGCAGTAGCTGTCACGAACGAGATGACGAGGAGCCGCAGTAACGTGGCGCGGCCGTCTGGGGAACCGCTCGATACGTGCGGATTGCCCGCGCGTCCGTTCGCGCTCGGCACAAACGCCCAGACCGCCAGCGCGACCGCGAACGCGAGGCCAGAAGTCAAAAGGAACGGGGGCTAGTAAGCGCCGGTTTCTCCTACACTCGGCAAGAAATTGCGCGCGACGTGCATCGCAAGCTACCCAGCATCGGACCGACCAGGAACCCCGTCGCGCCAGCGATGTTGAGCATCTCGAAGCGGTGAGCGCGCCATTCCTTTGACGGAGCATGGTCGCCAACAAGCGCGTACACCGCAGGTGTGATCGACGACGCAAACAGGCCGCCGAGCGCGCGTTCAAGGTAAAGCAGCGGAAGACTGCGGACGACTGCAAAGAGCGCGAGCGTTGCGGCGAGCCCCACCAGCCCGATCAAGATCACAGGACTGCGCCCGAGCCGGTCGGCAAACCGGCCCCACAGCGGCGCGAACAGGAACAGAGCGAGTGCGTACGTTCCGGTCAGCAAGCCGGTGTGCCTGGACAAGCCGGCGGGGTCTGCCGTTGGGACGATGCGTTCGAGCATACCGGGCAGAATCGGCAACAGAAAGCCGTAGCCGACGGCGAGCGCGAACATGGCCAGCAGCAACGGGCAAAACAGTCGCCACGGCAGCGGCCGGATAACCGCTTGCGCGCTCATGCTGCCGCTCCATCCCGACGCCCAGTCGGAGTACCCAAGATTTCACGTCGGTGCGCGGGCTCGGTGAATTGAGTGTAATTGAGCGCGCGGACGATAACGGCCATCGGAGCCGAATGTCCGGACGTCGCCAGCGCGGCAATCGGGGGGCTGACCCGGAGAGGGAACAATGGCCCGTCATTTCGCGAACGCGCTATTAAGGCGTGCACTCTCCTCTTGGCTACATCTACCAGCCTCTCCATGTACCTCTCCCGTCGCCCGGCCAGTTGGGTGGACGTTGATAATTCGCCATGCTCTGCCGAACACGCGACATGGCTCACGGTTGAAACGTGGCTCGTTCCGCACCTTCGGCTCCGGTTCAGCTGTTTGCAGCGACGCTTGCCGCAGCCATGACGCGAAGTCCGCTCCCGGTTGCATCTTCGCTGGTGAGCTGCCTCGCGACTATCTGCAAGTCCTCTCCAGACATCGTTTCCTTGGCAAGCAAATTGCCCGCAGCCTGGGCGAGCAGCGCGCGATTTGCCGACAGAATCGAAGAGGCCCTCTTGAACGCAACGTCTATCAACTCACGCACCGCTATATCGATAGCGGTCGCCGTCTGCTCGCCGTATTGCCGCGGGCGCCAATCGACGCCGGTTGGCATACCTAGCGCCGAGACGCTTTCCGGCTCATAGGCCACCTGGCCGAGCTTCGGGTCCATGCCAAAGCGCACGACCATGCTGCGTGCGATGTCGCTGGCCTTGGCGAGATCGTCGACCGCTCCTGTAGACACTTCTTCGAAGACAAGGTTTTCTGCAGCACGCCCGCCAAGCAGCACTGCCATCCGGTTCATCAACTCGGCACGGTCCATCAGGAAGCGGTCCTCGATGGGGCGTTGAATGGTGTAGCCAAGGGCAGCAATACCGCGGGGGATGATTGATATTTTCTGCACGGGGTCGACGCCAGGCAGCGCCATCGCCACCAGCGCGTGCCCCATCTCATGGTGGGCCACAACCTCCCGCTCATGCGGATTGAGCAGGCGGTTGCGCTTCTCGAGCCCTGCCACAATCCGCTCAATTGCTTGCGTGAAGTCGTCCAGAGTGACGTCCTCGGCGTTACGGCGCGTCGCAAGCAGCGCTGCCTCGTTGACGAGGTTTGCCAGATCGGCACCCGAAAAGCCGGGGGTGAGCGCCGCGATGTCCTCGACCGGGACACCAGAGGCCAGCTTGATTTTCTTCAGGTGGACCTCGAGGATTTCGCAACGCCCGGTCTTGTCCGGCCGGTCAACCAGGACCTGCCGGTCGAAGCGCCCAGCCCGCAGCAGCGCCGGGTCGAGAATCTCGGGGCGATTGGTAGCGGCAAGTAGCACCACGCCGATCGACGTGTCAAAGCCGTCCAGTTCGCTCAACAACTGGTTCAGGGTTTGTTCTTTCTCGTCATGACCGCCGCCCCCGGGCAAAGCGCTGCCGCGCGCACGGCCGAGTGAGTCGAGCTCGTCAATGAACACGATGGCCGGTGCGTGCTGGCGCGCCTGCTCAAAAAGATCGCGCACGCGCGCGGCGCCAACACCAACAAACATCTCGACAAACTCGGAGCCAGAGATCGAAAAAAATGCGACACCCGCCTCACCGGCGACGGCCCGGGCCAACAGCGTCTTGCCGGTACCCGGCGGCCCAACCAGCAGCACACCCTTCGGCATGTGTGCGCCGAGCCTGCCGTAACTGCGTGGATCCTTCAGGAAGGACACCACTTCCTTCAGTTCATCCTTGGCTTCATCGACGCCCGCCACGTCGGCAAACGTGACCTTGGTGTCCTTCTCGACGTAGATCTTCGCCTTGCTCTTGCCGATCGCCATCATGCCACCCGCACCCCCCATAGCCATCGGACGGATCATGAACATCCAGACCAAGGCAAACCCGATGGCTGGCATCAGCCAGCCCAGGATCGTCGGAAGCAAGCCGGGCGAGGGTTCACCGGAAAACGCCAGATTGGTCTTGGCGAGCTCCTGCGCAAGCGCCGGTTCGACCCGAAGCGTCGAAAAATGCTGAGGCTTGCCGGCCTGCACGTCCTTGGCCGTCACGTCCTTGTAGGTGCCGGTGATCTGAGTTGGTCCAATCACGAGATCCGTGACCTTGCTCTGGCTCACGAGTTGTTGAAACTCGCTGTACGCAATCGTCTTGATGTGATCGGGTTTGGCGAAAAAACTCTGGATCGTCATCACCGCCAGAAACGCGGCGACGATATAAAGGACGTTGATCTGATGCTCTCGTTTAATTTCCATGACGCGCCTCGATCAGCCTAGTCCGACCGGGCCGTGCGTCGAGCCGCCGTGACGAGCGCCGAGTCGCGGAATAAACGCCGGTACGTCGCCCATGTATTGGCGATACGGCGGCCCGAACTCCTCCATTGACTCTCGTTCCTCGGCGCGCGCTAGTCTTACGTACATGAAGACGAGAACAGGGAACATTACCAGGGTCAGCAGGGTCGGCCATTGCAGTAGGAAGCCGAACATGATCAGCATGAAGCCATCATATTGCGGATGACGCACATACGCGTAGACGCCCGTCGTCGCAAGTGTGTGGCGACGCTGTGCCGAGTAAAGGACCTGCCAACCAGCCGAAATAAGCCAGAAACCGCCACCGATGAAGACGAAGCTCAGCAGATGGAATGGACCGAAATGCGGGTTCGCCTTCCAGCCGAACATTTCCTCCAGCAAATGACCGCCATCGTGCGAAAACCAGTCCACTTGCGGATAGTGACTTTGCAGCCAGCCCGAGAACAGGTAGATCGTCAGCGGAAAACCATACATTTCCGTGAACAGTGCGATGAGGAAGGCGCTGAACGCGCTGAACGAGCGCCAGTCCCGTTTCGTCTTCGGCTTGAAGAAGGTGAACGCGAAGAGGATAAAGATGGCCGAGTTGACGACGGCCAGCAACCACAAACCGTACGCGGGGGGATTGTCATGCATGGCAGGCTCCTGGCGAATGCCGGCGATCAGTGCTGGTGAGGGGGCGTGTTCTCGGGGCGAGCTGATGCTGGGTCGCTGAGGTGTTCGCTGTCATCATGTCCGCCGTGACCGTGGTGCATGAAGAGATGCATCAGTGGACACGCGAGGATGAACAGGAAGGGCCACCAGCCGTACAGATGTGCCCGGTGCTCCGTCACCAGATAGAATCCACCGATGGCCAGAAACCCAATCAGTACAAGATTGGCACGCGAGACGAAGAAGGTGCCCGCTTTGCGATAACGATTCCCGCGTTCCATCTCAACCTCCGCAGTCGCAGGGCAACGAATGTAGTGAACACAGACTATGCTCCGGCGAAAGAGCGTTCTTGATTCAGATCAATCGCTATGGTGCGCTGGACTTCCTCCAGCAAAAAGATTGACCGCGACGCCCGGCCACAAAACTCGCCGTGCTGGCCTGCGCATGCGGCATCGACAGTGCATATTCAGTGCGTCGAATGGCGTCGCCGAGTGTTGGGGCAAGAAGAAACAAGCGCTGCGATCCATACGGCCGCCAGTGCCGTAGGACGAACCGGAAATTTGATCTGATCGTCAGATTCGCGACAGACATCAGCCCGGTTGTCAGGCCACCGGCCAGCGCAGCCACCAGCACAGCGTAAGGCTTCCGCTGTGCGAGCCCAGTGCCAGATGCACGAGCAGCTCGCCGGTGCCGCCGACGTAGCCCCGAACAGTGAGGGTTTCTGCCTCGCCACTTGTATTTCCTGGCTCGACGTCGAACGATTCTCGGTTGATCAGGAGCCTGCTGGAAATCGCGTCTATTGGTGATCCTGGCGGTCCCATCGAATGAACTTGAAGGATGGCCTTTCAGATCCAACGTTACTGCTACTGATTTACCGTTCCTAGGCTGGCACGCTTGGATAGCGGCGAGATAGGTGGAGAACTTGAGCGCGTTCACCGGGTTCGCTCGATTCCTCGCTGGTCCGCGGTCGGTCGTTCCCTCAGACGCTATCGAGTCCTTGGATGTCGATAATTCTCGTCTGCTTGCCGTGCATCTCGATAAGCCCACGTTGCTGCAGCTTGGAAAACATCCGGCTCACGGTTTCCAGTTTCAGGCCGAGGTGGCAACCGATTTCCTCGCGGGTCATTTTCAAATGGAATTCAGCGGGAGAGTAACCTCGGTCATTAAATCGTTTGGACAGATTGATCAAGAACGCAGCCACGCGCTCTTCGGCGGTCATGCTGCCTATGAGCATGAGGAGCGCGGACTCGCGTACGATTTCCCGACTCATGATCTTGTGCAAATGACGCTGAAAATCCTTGTCGTGCTCGCCCAATGTCTCAAGCCCTTTGAACGGTACTGCGCATACCACGCTGTCTTCCAGAGCAATGGCGTCGATTGTATGCTTACCGGTACCGATGCCTTCCATACCGAGAAACTCCCCGGTGATCTGAAAGCCGGTGATTTGTTCCCTGCCATCGCGATGCATAGCGACAGTCTTAGACGAACCCGCCCGGGTGATGTACAGACTGTGGAAAGTGTCGCCCGCCCGATATATTGCTTCTCCACGTCGGATCTTACGACTCTTTCCGAATACGCCGTCTAGTGTGTCCGGAGTTTTCGTTTTCAACCCATCCGGTATGCAAACGCCGCGTGTGCTGCAGCGCGTGCATTCGACTCTGACAGCAAGATTGAGCGGCTTGGCTATCGGCACCGCTTTTACGGCGTTCTGCTGAACCAGCATTACGACAGGTCGCGATATCATTCGACTGGCCGATCCCATGCGGTTCGCCTCAATTGCCATGGCTTGCAGCGATGGATTTTCAAAGCCGCGCGAACGCGCGCCTGCGCGTTGGTCGGTGACGCTGTTCAGCATGTTTATACTCCAGCAGGGGGGAGAAAGGCATTGGCAACGAGGACTGGGGGTGCCAGCGTTATTCATTACCAGCGACCGGAACATCTCTTGATGGAGACAATTTTCTGCGGGACGTGCGAAATCCACTATCGGGGATTGATAGGAATTTTTGTAGGCGTTCACCTACAAAGAGGCGGACCGTCATGCAGTTGATGGCTGGGTGGCTATGCCAGAAGACCGTTTTCGACCGCGTAGCGGGTCAGTTCCGCGTTACTGGCAAGTCCCATTTTCTCGAGAATGCGCGTACGGTAGGTGGTGACGGTTTTGGGGCTGAGGTGAAGCATTTCCCCAATCCGGATCAGGCTCTCGCCACGGGCAAGCAGCTTCAATACCTCGAGTTCCCGATTTGATAGGGCTTCGTGTGAGGCAGCGCTTTGCCCACTGATCATACCAACGAATTTTTCCGCGAGGGACGGGCTCACGTACTTGCCTCCGGTCGCGGCTTTTCGAACAGCGGCGATCAGCGTAGCCGTCGGGCTGTCTTTGGTAAGATATCCTGCGGCGCCGAGCTTCAGCGCACGCAGTGCATAGATCTCTTCCGAATACGTGCTGAGAATCAGAACAGACAACTTGGGCTGCGCTACGCGAAGGGACTTGAGCAGTTCTAGGCCGTTCTTGCCTGGTAGTGCAACGTCCACGAGCGCGACGTCGAAGGTCTGCTCGCGCGCCAGTTGCAACGCATCTGACGCCGTACCGGCTTCGCCGACAACGCGAATTTCGCTGGCGGAACTGAGCATAAGACGAACTCCGTTGCGGGCAACAGTGTGGTCATCCACCAGCAACACTTTGATTGGCTCAGTTTCCATTTGAGTTCCCCACAGGCAATCGCAACGTTACCGCAGTGCCAATTCCCGCCTCGCCCGTGATCGTCAGTTCGCCGCCGAAATGCCGTGCGCGTTCATGCATTCCGAGAATGCCCCATGACTGCCGCCCGGGCAAGCGCTCGGTTTCGATACCTTTGCCGTCGTCCCGGATGTCGATAATGATTTCACCATCCCGTTGCGCCGCGCGAATCGATACATGCGACGCTTCGGCATGGCGCAGGACATTGGTCAGCGTCTCTTGCACGATCCGAAATAGCATGGTGCTGCGTTCGGGATCAATTTCTGCAGATACGGCGCTGGCGTCGATCGCGCATTCGCACATCAGTTCCGAGCGCATCTCTATCTGGTTAGCGTACCATTCCAATGCTTCCCAGACGCCAAGCTGGTCCAGTACGCTCGGTCGGAGATCCGTAATGACTCTGCGCACTGCTTCGATGGCCTCATCGCAAAGACGGGCGGCGTCAGTCAATAGGGGGTCCTGCGGCATGCCTGCCTGGACTGACCGCTCGCCGGAGACGGATACATATGCCTTGATGCCGGTCAGCAGACTGCCGAGTTCGTCGTGTATTTCCTGAGCGATGCGCTTGCGCTCGTTTTCCTTGATCATTTCCTGATGCGCGGCTAGCGAGCGCAAAGCCTCTCGCGACTGCCGCAGTGCATCTTCCGCCAGCTTGTTCTGCGTGATATCGACCAGAATGCCTTGCAGAAAAAGTGGCCGCCCCGAATGGTCGAGGACCGCTTGCGCCTCATCGCGAAACCAAATGACCTCACCGTTTCTGGCTACGAGGCGGTATTCGACTCGCAGCAGGCTACCGTCGGCGATGCTGCTGGCAACCGCTTCCTGTACGCGGGCGCGATCGTCTGGATAAATCTGTCTCGCATGGAGTTCTGAGTCCGCCAGCCACTCTTGCGGGGAAAATCCCAGAATGGAAATCTGCGGACTGATGTATTGAAGCGAACTGGGCTCTCCGGTGGAAGAGATGTAGGTGATGGCCTGAATCTGTTCGACCAGGGTGCGAAACTTGGCCTCGGCCTGACGCTTTTCCTCCAGCATCTGTTGGGCTCGTAGCATCCGTTCAATCGCGGAGGGAAGCTGTTTAAGGTACTGGTGTTCCGAGTCCTTGCCCAAGTAGTCTCGTGCGCCGCTTCGCATCAACGCCGCTGCTATGGTGGCGTTATCGGCACCGGTCAGCACCATGATCGGGACGGCGATCTCTCCGGAATCGTTAGCCAGAGCCGCCAAAAATTCCAGACCGTTCTGGTCTGGAAGATGGTAGTCGAGCAAGATGCAGTCGGGTTTTTCCAGGTCGACCAGCCTGAGACCCTCCTCACCGGTTTCCGCTTCGAATAACAGGAAATCATAGGTCTCGTCCCTTGAAAAGGCGCGACGGCAGGCCATCCGGTCCACCATATCGTCGTCCACGAGGAGTATGCGAATCTGGGGCTTGGTCATGGTCGGTCGAGCGGTCGTAAACGTCTCCGGGTGTTTCTCGATCCCGTTTTCAAGGCATTTCACTGATGGACCAGTACAGGTCGATGGAGCGCATGACTTCCACGAACTGTCGGTAGTCCACCGGCTTCGCCATATAACCGGCCACGCTGAAATTGAAGCTGTTCACCTTATCCTGCTGCTCTTCTGACGTCGTGAGAACCACGACCGGAAATCGTTTGAGCTCGTCATCGTTTTTGGCCACCTGCAGAAACTCGATGCCATTCATGACGGGCATATTGAGGTCGAGCAGAATAATGCATGGCTTTTCGTTGGCGGGATCTCGCAGATAAGCCAAAGCCTGTTCCCCATTCTCCTGCGGGATCACCGGATTAACGACATGAATTTCCTTCAGGGCACGTCTGATGGTCATGATGTCGACCTCGTCGTCCTCTACCAAGAGAATCGGTTTATTCGGCGTCTTCATGTAACGTTTCCCTTGGGTGGTGTTCTGGGCTTGCCCATGGGCAAGGTAAAGAAAAATGTGCTGCCAGCTCCAACTGTCGATTCGAGCCAGATTTCCCCGCCGTACATCTCGAGAATTTTCCTCACCAGCGCCAGACCGACACCGGTGCTCTCGACCTTGTCGCGTGGGGCCAGGGTCTGAAACAGCTGGAAAATTCGCTCGAAATGGCGCTGCTCGATACCCGGGCCGTTATCCGTCACCGAGAATTGCCATCGATCGCCTTTTGAGGCGCAATGGACGCGGACTTCGCCCACGGGCTTATCCATGTATTTGATCGCGTTCGAGATCAAATTCTGGAATGCTTGCTGCATCCGGGTCCGCTCGCCGATAACGGTGGGTAGCGCGTTTTCTATCGTTACCTTGATGTTTCCGGGCGGCGCGAGCAGATCGACCACTTCGCGTACCAGCACGTTGAGATCTACCGCGACTGCTGTTTCCTTGACGCGCCCGACGCGGGAGTATTGCAGAATGCCGTCGATCAGGGCGCTCATCCGATGCACACGACTGATCAGTAACCGCATGTGCTCGCGGCCCTCGTCGTCGAATTTGTCTGCGTAATCGGTGGACAGCCAGTCCGCCAGTGAACCAATGGCACGCAGCGGCGCTTTGAGATCGTGTGATACCACGTAGGCGAAGCTCGTCAATTCCTCGTTGGCGCTGCTGATTTCCTGCAACAGTCTCAGACGTTGCTCCTCCGCAGACTTGCGCTCGGTGATGTCTCTTACTACCCCTGTAAACATGCGGCGCTGACCAAGATGCATTTCTGCGACGGCGAGGTCCATGGGGAACGTTGTGCCGTCTTTGCGCAAACCGACGACTTCGCGGCCAACACCGATGATTTTCTTCTCGCCGGTCTGCCTGTACCGGGCTAGGTAACCGTCGTGCATATCATGGTAAGGCGCTGGCATGAGCATGGAGATGTTTTTCCCGATCATCTCGGCGCTCGTGTAACCGAATAGGCGTTCGGCACGCGGATTCACGCGTTCCATCAGGCCCGTTTCATCGATGGTGATAATGGCGTCTACCGCCGTATCGACGATCGCCCGCATACGGGCTTCGCTCTCGAGCAACGCGTCTTCGGCATCTTTGCGGGACGTGATGTCGTGAATTGTCGCCATCACCAGGCTTAATCCCCGATCTGTCCTGAGGGGCGACAGGCTTACCTCGATAGGAAACTCATCGCCGTTCTGACGGCGGCCGCGCAGTTCCATTCCGATGCCCATTGGCCGCGAGTGCGGGTCCGCAACGTAATCCGTGCGCTTTGTGACGTGCGTTGCCCGGAAGCGCTCAGGCATCAGCAACTCCATCGGTCGACCGATAAGTTCGACGCGCGGATAGCCGAACAGCCTCTCGACTGGCGGATTGGCGAGCACGATGTGACCGTCACGATCAACGATAAGCATCGCCTCCGTGGCAGATGTCAGTAGCCAGTCCAGGGTCTGGCCTTCCAGGATGTGCTCTTGCATATCTTTGAGCTGATTGCCTGTGTCAGAATTACTGTAGCTCGTAAGCGTGCCGACGTCCTTGGCATTGCCGTCGTGATGCCGGGCACCCCGTGTTCGGCGGCCCATGAGTGCACGTGCCGTCGGCTTCGCCAACGCGGTCTGGAACCAGATGGGAACGGCGTGGCCTCGGAATAGGTTGTGTCAGACGCTATTGATCAACGCCGAAGCATAGACTTTACCAGTCAGTCCATATTTCTGGCAAAGAGACTGTTTTGGGGCGAAGCCATGATGTCGCGTCGTTCAGATGCCTCGAAGTACCGACCACGCGTGCAGGCGCAGGTTGGCCGCGGGCGCGCGCTGCTGGATTCTGAGGCCATCAGTAACGGGCCGCCCTCCGCTTGGAGCTAGATACAGCTAGTCGCCGTATTGCGCATGGTTTGCGGCAAAAGATATTGATTGGTGAGACGGCACGCAAAATCCAACACTACTAGCCACGCGGTTCGTGTATGGACATATTTCCACGAGTGATGATATGCAATCGCAGCATGGCAAGGCTGGTGTCACGCAACAGATCGGCGGGATACTCGTTACCCCAAATTTTGCAACGCGGAGCGATCACCACCTTGGTCGAGCGCGGATGCCGTTTTTTCACGCTCACAGTAGGTCGCCCTTGGGCATTTTGTCGACTAAGAGGCGAGCACGCACGTCAAAGATCCGGCAGACACGGTTGCTGGCAGGAACGCCGGCAGCCGTGAGGCTGATATCGTCTGGTCCGATTGTAAGAAGACCAGCATGCTCCAATTTTTTGAGCTGCTCGCACTCGTCACCGAAAACACGGCGAAAGTCGATGCCAAAGGCGGTTTCGATCGCGGCAATGTCGATAAACAGGTTGGTTGAGACGCTCATGATGATTGTTCGGCGCACGAGATCGTCCGGGGTCAGAAACAGTCCGCGCTCGATGGGTAATTCGCCCTTGCGAAGCATTGAGGAGTAGTGCTGAGGCGACCGCTGATTCTGATAGTAGAGTGCGCCGACGTAGCCGATCGTTTGCCGCCCGAGCGCGAGCAGTACGTTTACCGGCTGCGCCGAATAGCCGTAGGGCTGGCGTGTCAGGCGCCCCTGGCGTTGGGCAATCGCGTGCGTGTCGACGGGCAGCGCGAAAACGTTCGTCGCGATAGATCGGTAACCTGCGTCGATGAGCATGCTGGACACCTCATGCCAGTTACGGCGGCCACTTTCCGACACCATTTCCGAAGGATCCGCCTCAAGCGTAGCCCGATCACTCGCATACCTTAGCCCGACACGGGTCGGTCCACAGGAGATCAACGCAGCGACGAGTTCCTGGAGCGTCTCCCCGGGCCTGCGCGCTCCATTGACGGGGAAGTCGACCGCTATGGATTGAAAGCCGGCTGCACGAGCGGCAACCACCTTTTCACGGGCAAACACGAAATCGCCGTCTTGCGCGCCGGAGTTGCCAATGTGCGCGATGGTAGCGCCCAGTTCATGCAAAACAGTAAGCGCTTCCTTTTCCCGACAGGACGAATCAATCCGCGCCGTGAAGTTGGCGTTGGCCGTAAGCTCAAAATTTTCGCTGATTGCGTGGTGGATCCGCTGCAACGCGATGTCTGGTAGCAGCACAAGACCAGCTGAGAAGTGGATTTCGCATACTTCCGGTCGCATCTCGCGAGCGGCCCGATAAAGAGCCATTTCATGCTTGAGATCATCTACACAGATGTTGCCGTCGACGCAATCTGCGTGCTGGTGGGAACATTGACGACATGCTTCTAGGGGAAAACCGACATCGATAGAAACCGGACGCAGGCAGTCGGGCGCGGCACGTGCCTTTACCCACGCAGTGACGAAGTTTGCATCGAACGCCTCGACAAACCATTCTGCGCCCGGGTAGGTTGCGTAGCCAGCGATGTCCCAATCGGCATGCGGGAGGTCGGATATCAAGTGCATATACTCGCGGCAACAGTTGCCTTAGCCTTGCTCGTTAATAGTTCGTGTCTCATCGTAGGCAACTGGATGGGTCGCGAGTTGACGCAAGTCAAACCGGACGCCTGCGGCTAGCCCCAACCGATATGAGGCAATTCGGCTGGGAATTTCCCCGCCGAGGAACGGATGTAATCTCTTGCGGGTGCTTCGGGTATGCTGGCACGCCCTTCGTCTTTGTGCCCGCACGACTTTATTTATAAGTGATGCAAAGAGCAGGTAGGTTACGATGCGCTGAAACGTTGCGCGCTCCTCTTCGATCAGGCGATAATTTGTCACCCAGAAGAACGCAAGCGAAGATCGAGAACTTTCTGTCCGACGATCGTTGGGCGGGGTCTCGTGGCACAGTCAGCTCTCTGTTGATTGGACTGAACCCCTGAGGATGGACTAGGGTTCGGCCTCAGGGGTTCAGTCCAAAAGGTGAGGTTGATCGGTGAATACGGAGTCGACGCGGCAGGCATCACTCCGTCCAAGAATCAACGTTCCTACGCGTCCAACAAACCTGTCGAGCAAAAATGCCTGCAAGGCGATGTACGCATGCTCCTTCAGGACTACCGAGACGTTGACGAATCAAAGCCCTTCGACAAGGTGGCCTAGCTCTGAACTACGGCATCAGCGCTGGCGGTACCGATATTGCCCAGTTCCGCGGAGGCATGGACAAGTCCACAGAAAAATATATCTTTCCGGAAGTTCAACTCATGCATGTGAGCGTGTTGGTGAACAGCATGACGAGGGGCAAGCTCAAAGCTGTGCACGCGGAGTGCCTACGCAAGCGCTCTATCAAAACGCTGTGGCATTGGACGGATGCTTTGGGGGCATATCGATGAAGCGCGCAGGGTACCGGGCGATGCCAACAAGATCATCCGTGCCTACCGGCTGTACCTGTCTGGCTCCGACATGAGATTTGGGCAGGTTTGGACGCTGCTATCCCAGATTTTGGCTTCACGCTCCTGCGGCGTGCGGAATTTCGTTAGGAAGCCGCGAGTAGCCTGGCTGCTGCGCAAGGCGAATATCCGTTTTGCGCCTACATGTATGCGGAAGGTGGCCAGCGCGCGCCCGTGCACGGTGCCATAGCGGAAGCGGGGCAGAAGGCGGAAAGTAGTTGCTGATGTTCCCAACAACGACATCGCATGCATTTGGGCTTGGCAGTCGTCCGGTATGTAACGCAGAAGCATATGCGTGCACGTGCGGCCCGGGGCTGTTTAGAGAACATCAGAATCACCGCGCGCAGCGAGAGCCAAAACCGGGTTGGCCCAGTTTTATTTCCGCAAGGCGCGCTTTGCGCGCGGCCTACCCATTAAGACGGGCTGGAACACCACGGCACCAATCAGCATGCAGAACAGAGACAGTGCGAGAAGCCGTCCCATGCTCGATGTGCCCGGATGATGTGACAACCACAGGCTGCCGAATGCGGTCGCGGTAGTGGCCGCACTGAACATCACGGCGTGAGTGAGGCTCGATTGCAACAGGCCGGTTTGGCCACTGCGCCAAGCCATCACAAAGTAGATCTTGAACGCGACGCCGACGCCGAGCATCAGTGGCAGCGCGATAATGTTGGCAAAGTTGAGTGGCATGCCGAATACGACGCACAACTCCAGCGTCACGGTTGCCGACACCAGGAGCGGAATCAGCGTGCGTAATACATCGCTCATGTGCCGCAACGTCAGCCACAGCAGGATCGTCATCGTCAATAACGCCCACCCCGCCGCCTCCAGGAACGCCCTGATGATCGTGTCGGCGGAATGCAGTATTGAGATGGTCCCACCGATCGCGCCGGGCTCGGCGGCCTTCACCGCATACGCAAAGCGGCGCAGCATCGTATCGTCGCCTGCATCGGTGCCCGGCGTGACCTTCGGCGCAATGTCGACTAGCGCGCTGCCGTCGTCGGAAACCCAGTCACGCACGATTTGCGGCGGTACGGTGGCACGCGTGATTTCGCAGGGCTGCAATAGGGCTGCCAGTTGCCCGAGTGCGATCTTTAGTGGCCCGGCCATCACCGTTTCGGCGCGCTCGCGCGTGGCGGCGTCCGCGGACGCCAGCTTTAGAAGCGTGACCGACAAGTGGTTGGCCTCAATGGCGCCAGGACCTGGGTAATCCTCCGCGGCGAGCGCCAACTGATTTGCCGCTCGTTTCAATGCTGCCACACGTATTGCATCAGTCGCGGGCGGCGCCGGCGTTTGGGTTAGCGCTGGAAGGAGTTGTTTCGCGGCATTTGCGATCAGCAGGATTTTCTGTGGCTGGTCGGGGGGGATGAAGGTGGAGAGCGTCGTGATACGACCGACTTCTGGCAGTATTGCCAAATGCGTGGCGACGCGGTCAGCATCGGCAAGTGACGGCGCCAGCACATGTACGTTGTTGACCGCCCCTTCGGGGAAATCCTTTAACGACAGCAGCGTTGCCATTGATTCGGTATGTGGATCATTCAGATGAAGAGGATTAAAATCAAAGCGCAGGTGCGTGAGCAGTGGCGACGCACCGATTACCACCACAAGCGTCATGATTAGCACCGGCTTGCGGTGCCGGTCGAGAAAATCGTCGACAGGTGCTAGTCGCTTGAAACCTGGTGAAACCGTTTCCTTTGGCAAATTGAAGACTTTCAACAGCGCGGGCAACAGCGTTATGTTGGTCAGATATGCGACCAACATTCCGACGCCAGCAATTTTCCCAAGCTCCGATACACCGCGATACGCGGTCGGCACAAATGAGAAGAAGCTCGCGGCGACGGCTACAGCGGCGAGCGTCAGCGGCACGCCAATGCTATGGGCGGTCTTGACCAGAGCGGCCGCGAGCCGGTCGTCGCGATAGCGCTCTTCGCGGTATTTAACGCAGAACTGCACGCCAAAGTCGACTCCGAGTCCGACGAACAGCACCATGAAGGCGAGCGACAATATGTTAAACGCGGAGACCATCATCAGGCCAATCGCCGCAGTGATGACGAGCCCGGCGAACAGCGTGATGAATACCGCCGTGATCATGCGGCCCGAGCGCAACCCGAGCCACAGGATCGCCAGCACGACGACGAAAGCGGCGGCGCCATTGAGCGCAGCCCCCTCCTGCAACGAGGCGAATTCCTCATCGGCGAGCGGCTGTTCGCCTGTCAGCCGCACGGTCGCGCTATAGCGTGCCGCGAGGTTCAGCGACGCCGCGGTTGCGCGGATCGCTTTCGATGCGCGCGCACCGGGCTCGAGCGCGCCATAGTTGACTTTTGGCTGCACGGTAATGAACGCACGTGCCGGGTCGGTCGAGACACCCTTATCGACCAGCGCACGCCAAGAGAACGCCGCCGGCTGGCGGGCAAATAATCGATCGAGCGTGGCTGCGCTGCGCGACAGCAGAGGGCTCATGTCGCTGAGCTTCACCTCACCCATCTGCAGCGGCAGCAACAGGGTTGTCGTCAGTAAGCCGGCGAGGCCGGTCAGGCTCGGATCGTGGGCCAATGCGTTAATAAGCGGGCGCGCCTTGACGAGTTGTCCGGTGGTGGACTGGACCTCTCCAAGCGATAGGAACAACAGCCCGTCGTGCTCGAAGAACGAGCCCCCTTCCGGCTGCGTGACGGCGGCAAATTCGTTGTTCTGTTTCTGTAGTGCGGCGCTCAATGTATCGGCGGCGGCATCGGCGAATTCGGGCGCGCGCGCCTCGACCACGACGAGGACCGTCTGCGCGCGCTGCGGGAACGCCTTGTCTATCGCCTGGTCAAGGGCAGACCACGCCTTGTCCGCCTTGACCAGGCGGCTGATATCCGTATTGATCTTGAAGTGCTGGACGACATAGTAGCCGCTCAGAATGGCGAGCATGAGCGACACAACAACGACTCGCGCGGGATGGCGCACCGACCAGGCAACGAGACGGACGATAGATGACTTCAACATAAAGGCGAGGGAGCTTTCACGGATGGCTTTTTTTGCTGGAAAGGCGTTGCAGGGGACGCTCTAGTCAGCCTCTCACCGTAATACTGATGCGCACGCGCTTGAGATCATCTGCGATGCGAACTCGCATAACGCTCGATCAGATGAATGTAGTTCGCACGCTCATAGACGTCGGGCTTGCGCAGACGGCTGCGGCTCATCACGCCGCGCAGGCTGTCCGGCGAGCCTACCTGCCGGGCCTCGAACCAGGCATCGAGGTCGGCCAGCAGCGTGCTGATATAGCCCGGCCCGTGACGCAGCAGCGCAGCCGTGGTCATCACCACGTCCGCACCGGCGAGCAGGTACTTGATGACCTCGTCGACGGTTTCCACACCGGTAGAGCCTGCCAGCGAACACTTCACACGCTCGGCAAGCACGGCGGTCCACAACAATGAAAGTCGCATTTCCGCCGGTTGGCTCAGTTGCAGTTCGCTCGATAGCTGCATGCGTAACAAATCGATGTCTGGCTGCAGGTACCGGTTGAAGATGACGAGTCCGTTCGCCCCCGCATCGACGAAGCGTTGCGCCATGTTTCCAATTGAGCTGAAGTACGGAGGCATCTTCACTACGACAGGAATTTTGACGGTCCGGCGCACATCGGCGAGCACGTCCAGGTAGCGCTGCTCGATCGCCGATCCAGGCTGCTCGATGTCGATCGGCACGTAGTAGATATTGAGCTCGAGCGCGTCGGCACCGGCCTGTTCGATTTGCGCCGCATAATCGGTCCAGCCGCTGGGCGTGCTGCCATTGAGGCTGGCGAATACCGGAATATCGAGTGCTGCCTTGGCTGCGCGAATGAGCTCAAGGTAGCTCTGCGGCCCAACGCCATAAGGGCCATCGAGCGCCAACGGGGGATGATAATTCTGCGCCTCCGGATTATTGGCTTCCCCTTGCGCGAGAATTGCGTCGATACTTTCACGCTGCGCCAACAGTTGCTCTTCGAAAAGCGACGGCAAGACCACCGCGCCAATGCCCGCATCTTCCAACGCCTTCAGGTGACCCAGTTCGGCGTTGGCCGGCGAGGGCGAGGCGACCAGCGGATTGCGCAAGGTCAGTCCGAGGTAGCGTGTCGTGAGATTCATGTCGGGCATCCTATAAGGTCAGTTCGTGCGACAACGGCTTGCCTTTTTCGAATTCGTCCACGCTGGCTAGCGTCGTCCGGGCGATCTCGCCCAGTGCTTCGCGGGTCATGAACCCCATGTGCGAGGTGACGATAACGTTCGGAAAACTCAGCAGCCGTGCCAGGTCGTCGTCCTGAAGAGCCTTGTCGGAATGATCGACGTAGAAGACTTCGGCCTCGCGCTCATAGACATCGAGCGCGGCTCCGCCAAGGCGATCCTCTTTGAGCGCATTGATCAGCGCGTGGGTGTCCAGGATCGGGCCGCGGCTGGTGTTGACCAGGACCGCGCCATCCTGCATCAACGCCAGACGGCGCGCGTCGATCAGATGGCGGGTCTGGGCGTTGAGCGGCGCATGGAGCGACACGACGTGGCTTCGCGCGAGCAATTCGTCGAGCGGCAACAGCGGCCACTTTTTCTCCTGTGCCAGGGGATCGCAGGCAAGCACCTCGCAACCGAATGCCTCAGCGATACCCGCGACGACCCGGCCGATCCTGCCAAGGCCAATCACACCGAAAGTACGCCCCACCAGTTGCGAACCGATCAGTCCATTGAGACTGAAATTGCCCTCATGCACCCGCGCCAAGGCACGAGGCACGTGGCGAAGCAGCGAGAGGACCAGCGCGAACACGTGCTCGGCCACGGCGTGCGGTGTGTAGGACGGCACGTAGACTGCCCGAAGCCCCTCCCGCCGGGCCGCGACCAGATCCAGGTTGTCATGGCCGGCGCTACGCAGCGCGATCAGTTTCACCCCGTAGGCCGCCAGTTGCCTCAGCAACGGCGCGTCGAGCCGGTCATTGACGAACGGCACCACGACTTCGCTTGCGCGCGCAAGTTCGGCTGTCCGGGTGTCGAGCGGTGCGCTGACATACGTCAGAGCGTGAGCACTTCCCGTATCCTCACGGGCGAGCTCGAACGCCTCTTCTTCGAACGGATGAGTCGTAAACAACGTCACTTTCATTACGCTGGCTCCTTTTGGCCGTTGGCTGCATCGACAACTTCCGGATGTGCTTCGAGGGTAAAGCGGCTGCCATCGCGGGAAGCGAGATCTGCGTACTGCATATATTTCTCATCCACCCATTTCTGCGCCGAGGCGAGTAACTCGGCCGCTTCGGCGGGACGCGTGGTAGCGAGCGACTTATAGCGAAGTTCGTTGTACGCGTATTGCTTGAAGGGAATCGTCGGGCGCGGCGAGTCCAGGCTGAAGGGATTGGCCCCAACCTGCCTGAGTGCGGGATTGAAGCGAAATAGCGGCCAGTAGCCGGACGCCGCGGCCAAGTCCTGCTGCTGCATACCAAGGCGCATGTCGATGCCGTGAGAGATGCACTGGCTATAGGCGAGAATGAGAGATGGGCCGTCGTAGGCTTCCGCCTCGCGGAAAGCCTGTAGCGTGTGCTGCGGGTTTGCGCCCATTGCCACTTGCGCCACGTAGACGTTGCCGTAGGCAATGGCTTGCAGTGCCAGGTCCTTACGCGGCGTGCGCTTGCCGGCTGCGGCAAACTTGGCGACAGCCCCAAGAGGGGTGGCCTTTGATGACTGACCGCCGGTATTCGAATAGACCTCGGTATCAAGCACCAGCACGCTGACGTTCTTGCCTTGAGCCAGCACGTGGTCCAGTCCGCCGTAGCCGATGTCATAGGCCCAGCCATCGCCGCCGACAATCCAGATGCTGCGCCTCACCAGGTGGTCGACCACCGAGAGCAGGTCGTCGGCCTGCGCATCCTTGCCTTTGAGCGCAAGCAGCTTCACCTTGAGCACCGCGACGCGTTCGCGCTGCGCGCGAATATCCGACTCCTGTATCTGAGGCGCATCGATGATCGAGCGGGCGAGGTCGCCGCCAACCCGGTCTGCCAACTGCTTGAGCAGCTTGTGGGCGAGCGAGACGTGTTGGTCGGCGGCGAGCCGAAAGCCCAGGCCGAACTCGGCATTGTCCTCGAACAGCGAGTTGGACCAGGCCGGTCCGCGTCCTTCGTGGTTCCTGGTCCACGGCGTCACCGGCAGGTTGCCGCCGTAAATCGACGAGCAACCCGTGGCATTGGCTATCTGCAGGCGGTCGCCAAAAAGCTGGCTCAGAAGACGCAGATAGGGTGTCTCGCCGCAGCCAGCGCAGGCACCGGGGAATTCGAAGAGCGGTTGCAGGAACTGCACCCCGCGGACATTGGCGAAATCCACGCGCGCCCGGTCATTCACCGGCAGCGTCTCGAAAAAACGGATGTTGTCGCGCTCGCGCTGAAGGATCGGCAGCTTGTCGATAATATTCAGTGCCTTGGTGTCAGGCTCGATCAGGCTGGTAGCAGGACATGCCTCAACGCAAAGCCCGCATCCAGTGCAATCCTCGACATAGATCTGCAACGTGAACTTTGTGTCCGGGTAGCCTCGCGTGTTGATCGTCGCCGACGGGAAATCGACCGGCGCCTGCTCGAGT
The DNA here is from genome assembly GCF_964253815.1 of Caballeronia sp. LjRoot34. Classification (NCBI taxonomy): domain Bacteria; kingdom Pseudomonadati; phylum Pseudomonadota; class Betaproteobacteria; order Burkholderiales; family Burkholderiaceae; genus Caballeronia; species Caballeronia sp. LjRoot34. The sequence continues at coordinate 59,035 of NZ_CAXUSB020000007.1, read as the reverse complement.
AGTTTTTCGTCGTAATAGCGGCTGCGGATCACGCTGTGCGGGCACACGAAACTGCATTGACCACACTGGATGCACAGGTCGGAGCGCCATTGAGGCACGGTGTCGGAGATGTTTCGCTTTTCGTACGCGCTCGTGCCGGATGGGAACGTGCCATCGGCGGGAATCTTGCTCACGGGAATGCTGTCGCCTTCGTTTGCGAACATGCGCGCCGTGACCTCGCGCACGAAGATAGGGGCCTCCCGAGGGACGAGCGGCGCGGGCTCGTGCGCATTGACATTCACCGTCGCCGGTACATCGATTTCGTGCAGCCGCTCAAGTGCCCCGTCCACCGCCGCGAAGTTCATTTGGACCAAGCGCTCGCCCTTTGCGCCGTAGCTCTTGCGGATCGATTCCTTGATGTGCGTGATAGCCTCGTCGCGAGGCAAAATTCCGGAGAGCGCAAAGAAACAGGTCTGCAGGATCGTGTTGACGCGAAACCCCAACCCGAGCGCCCGCGCTGTTTCGGAGGCGTCGATGACATATACCTTGAGTTTCTTGTCGATGATTGTTTGTTGTACGGGCCGTGGCAGGTACCCCCAGACTTCTTCGGGGCTGTAGGGGGCATTGAGCAGGAAGGTTGCGCCGGGGGCGGCGGCCCGCAGCACGTCCTGCCGCTCCAGGAACTCGAACTTGTGGCAGGCCACGAATTGCGCTTGATGGATCAGGTAGGGTGCCCGGATCGGTTCCGGACCAAAGCGCAGGTGCGAGACGGTCTGCGCACCGGACTTGTGCGAGTCGTAGACGAAGTAGCCCTGGGCGTAGAGCGGCGTGTCCTCCCCGATGATCTTCACGCTGTTCTTGTTCGCGCCGACCGTGCCATCGGCGCCGAGCCCGTAGAACACGGCGCGCCGGGTACTGTCCAATTCGATCGAGTATGCTGGGTCGTACCTCAGGCTCAGGTGGGTGACGTCGTCCTCGATGCCGAGGGTAAAACTGTGGCGTGGGCGCTCGGTGGCGAGTTCGTCGAACGTAGCCTTGACCATCGCCGGGGTGAAGTCTTTGCTGGAGATGCCGTAGCGGCCGCCAATCACAAGGGGCAGGGTCGCACGTTCGCCGCGGGAGAATGCCGCCGACAGGCTTGTGCCGACATCCTGGTACAGCGGCTCACCTGTGGCGCCGGATTCCTTGGTCTGCTCGAGTACCCCGACCCGGCGCACCGATTGAGGCAGCGCGGCGAGCAGTCGCTGCGCGGAGAACGGGCGGTACAGGCGCACTTGGATCACGCCGACCTTTTCGCCCGCGGCCACGAGCACTTTGACCGTCTCGCGCACAGTCTCGGCGCCCGACCCCATCAGCACGAGCACACGCTCCGCATCCGGGGCGCCCTCGTACTCGAACAACCGGTAATGGCGGCCGGTAAGATCTGAAAAACGTTGCATCGCGCGCTCGACGATCCCGGGCACCGCGTCGTGAAATGAATTGACCGCCTCGCGCGCCTGGAAGTAAGTGTCGGGATTGTGCGCGGTGCCGCGCACGAACGGATGTTCCGGGTTGAGCGCACGGGCCCGATGGGCATGGACCAGCTTGTCGTCGATCATCGCGCGTAAAACCGATTCGTCTAGCAGTTCCAACGTGTTGAGTTCGTGCGAAGTGCGAAAGCCATCGAAGAAATGCATGAACGGCACGCGCGATTCCAACGTCGCCGCCTGCGCGATCAGCGCGCTGTCCTGCGCCTCTTGTACCGAAGCGGAACTAAGCAATGCGAAGCCAGTCATGCGGGCGGCCATCACATCCGAGTGGTCGCCGAAGATCGACAAGGCTGACGTCGCGAGCGAACGCGCGGCCACGTGGAATACCGTCGCGGTAAGTTCGCCGGCAATCTTGTACATGTTCGGCAGCATCAGCATTAAGCCTTGCGATGCCGTAAAGGTGGTTGTCAGCGCGCCGGACTGCAAGGCTCCGTGGACGGCGCCTGCGGCACCTCCTTCAGCCTGCATCTCCTGCACCACCGGTACGTTGCCCCACAGGTTGGGGATTTCGGCGGAAGCCCACTCGTCCGCCAGCTCGGCCATGGTGGAGGAAGGCGTGATCGGGTAGATCGCACAGACCTCGTTGAGTTTGTAGGCGATCGTGGCAACCGCCGTGTTGGCATCCATCGTCGCTCGCGTCATGCGGTCAACTCCTTCTCGCTGGGAATAGGGGCAGATCCTGTGGCTGCCGCCGCCTCGGGTGTCATGTCGATCGCATGGCACGGACACTGCTCGAAACAGGCCTGGCAACCGGTGCACAAGTCCAGGTTCACGTCGTAGCCATGACCAGGGCCGAGCTTGACGATGGCCGCCTCCGGACAGGCGGCGTAGCAGTGGTCGCACTCGTAGCAGTTGCCGCAGGACAGGCAACGCTGCGCCTCGTGCCGGGCCGCCGCCTCGTCGAGACCGCCCACGATTTCAGAGAAGTCCGCGCGTTCGGGCGCCGGCAACTCGGGTTCCCGCGCCTTGATGACGTCGGCGTACAGCGGCAGGTTCAGCTCTTCGAAGGACACGAGACGGTGCGTGGACGGATGTGTCCAGACCGTACCGGCAAGCCAGGCATCAATGTGGCGCGCCGCCTTCTTGCCAAGGCCCACGGCGTTGGTCACACTACGCTGAGCCGGTACTACATCGCCTCCGGCGAAGATGCCCGTGCGCCCGGTCTGCATGTCATCGCCGACGATCACCGTGCCGTCCTGCTGGAATTCGATGCCGGGAATCTTGCGCAGGAAGCCGATGTCCGTGGTCTGCCCCAGGGCGAGGACTACCGAGTCGGCTTGCAGGGTTTCGTATTCGCCCGTTGGCTGAGGGCGGCCCTTGTCGTCCAGCACCATTTTTTCTACCGTGACGGTCTCGCCGGAGATGTCCTTGATGCTGGAAAGCCACTTTATCTTGATGCCTTCGGCAAGCGCCTCTTTGACCTCAAATGGCTGGGCCGCCATTCGAGCGGAGTCGCGGTAGTAGACGATCATCGCGTCGTCCGCTCCGAGCCGCTTCGCGGTGCGCGCCGCGTCCATCGCGGTGCCGCTGCCACCGTAGACGATGACACGACGCCCGAGAAGGGGCTTCTCTCCGCTGGCAGTCGTATGCAGTAGCGAGACTGCATCCAGCACCCGTGCCGCGTCGCGTGCCGGGATGTCAATATGGCGTCCAACCTGCGCACCGATCGCTATGTAGATCGCATCGAAGTGCCCGGCCTGCTGCTCGGCGAGTATGTCCTCGACCTTGTGATCGAGAACGATCTTCACGCCCAGCTGCTCCACCTTGGCAATCTCTTTTGCCAATACTTCACGCGGCAGCCGGTAAGCCGGAATGCCAAACTGCATCATGCCGCCGGCGACCGGCCCGGCATCGCGGATCTCCACCTCGTGTCCGAGGCGTGCCAGGTGCCAGGCGGCCGCAAGTCCGCTCGGGCCGGCACCGATTACGAGCACGCGCTTGCCGCTTGGCGCCGCCTTCGCTACTGTCCAGCCTTCGGCCTGCGCCTGGTCGCCAAGGAAACGCTCGACCGCGTGGATGCTTATTGCGCTATCGAGCTCACCCCGGTTACAGCTCCCTTCACACGGGTGGTAGCACACGCGTCCATGGATTGCCGGAAATGGGTTGTCGGCGACGAGCGTCTCCCAGGCAGCGTGCCAGTGTCCGGCTTGCGCCTGCGCGAGCCAGGCCTGGATGTTTTCGCCAGCGGGGCAAGCGTGATTGCACGGGGGAAGCAAATCGACGTACACGGGATGGCTCGTCCGCTCGACTCCTACCGCGTGTCTGCGCGTGAGGTTTACCACCGGACTCATTTCGCTGTGTAGGGTACTCATTGGGTGTGCCCCTTTTCTGGTGTCAAAACGTCGTCCATTGCGGGACGGCACATTCACAGTTTTTCAACGGGATCGCTTTATGAAACGTGGAGCGTTGACGACGGCATGTTGCTGAACGCGGGCACGCTGCACGGTAGCGGGGAAGGACGTATCGGCTTGCCGCATACCGGAGCGCTTCGCAAGCCTTAGTGCTCCCCAATCACGGACGGATCTGGCGCCCGCGGCGCGGCTTCATGCGGCGGCCCGGACTTTGCTGTCACCGCGCGGCCGGTCTCTTTAAGGAACAGCGACAGGATGATTGCAAGCACGATGCTGGCAATACCCACGACTCCCGCTTTCTGAAAGACCGGCAGCGTGAGTTCGGCGCCTCCGGAGATTTTCGTCAGAAGCCAGCCGTAGACCGGAGCCATCACCGCGCTGAACGTGAACACCAGAAAATTGATCGCACCCGTCGCGCTGCCTTTCACATGATCAGGATTGACTTCCTTGATGATCGTGTAGGGAATCATCGCGGCGCCGGACCCAAATCCGAGAACGAAGCCGGCCAGGTAGGGCGGCAGGGTGCCCTGCGGCAGGTACAGGATGGAGAGTGCCGCCGCCAGCATCACGAGGGCTCCGGCGATCAGCATGGGTTTGCGGCGGCCGATCCGGTCTGCAATGTACCCGAGCACGGGACAGCCGATCACCCAGCCAAGCGGCACCATCGACGCGCGATCGACGGCTTGCGCGTAGTCGATATGCCAGCCCTGGCGCAAAAAGGCCACGCCCCAGATCATGTCGCCAATGGTTGTGGGCAGGAACAGCAACCCCGCTGCGAACCCGCACAAGTACGATTGCGGATTGGTCAGCACGGTCTTGTAAGGGGTGAACATGGACCAGACCGATGATTGTTCTGTTATCCGGACGTCATGGTCCGCGGGAGTCAGGACCAGGATGAGCGCCGCGACGATCACGCCTACGATCCCCGCATACAGCCAGAACTGTTGCCACGCGATTCCGCCGTGGATCAATGGCGCGACGACGAACTGACCGGCGGACCCGCCCAGCATACCGAAGCATTGGGTAAAGCCGACGGCCGTAGCCAGATAGCGCGGAGGGAAGCCGTGGGTCGCCAGATACACGGCGCCAGTGAAAGCGAATGCGCCGCCGGCGCCCTGAAGCAAGCGGCCGAATTCAGCGGAAGCCACCCAACCAACGCCGAACAGCGCGGCTCCCCCTGCGAGCATGACCACGCCGAGCGGGATCACATACTTAGCGCCGTAGCGGTCGAGCGATGCACCGGCGACAAGCGAAAACAGTGAATACGTGTAGTAGTAGAGCCCAACGAGCGAACTTACGCCGAGCGCGGACAGCGCAAAAGCATGGGTCAACTCGGGCACCATGACGCCTGGAGCCGAGCGCAAAGCGTACTGCCCGAAATAGAAGATCAGGCAAAATATCCAGGCGACGACGAAGGCGGGATGAAAGGATTCGGCACGAGAAGCAGCAGAAGGATTGGACGGCATGGACGCACTCCAAGGCTGGGATTGTTCGAATACTGTGTCATTGGCCGCGCGATGACGATGATGTAGGTCAAGGATCGGGACAGGCTCCGGAGCCTGACTTGCGATTCCTGGCGTGACTTGATTGGCCGCCTTCGCGTTGCCAACGTCGCCTTCCCTACGAGGCAAGGCGACGTTGGCCATCGTGTGGCCGGCATTGGGCGCACCGTGATATGTAATCCCCGCGTGCTAGCGTGGCTCACGGCGATCGCGGTTCGTCGTTCCCGACTGCGCGTGTTCAAGCCGCCGATTCGCAAGACCCGCATCAAGCTTGCATTCACTAAAGGAGAGCGCTCGACATGGGCAATACCCCGTCGCAGACAGGCACGCAGGTGAGCCTCGATTTTCAACACCATCTTGCGGAGCTCGAAGCCAAGGGCCTGCTTGTCCGGATCGATCGTGAGATCAACAAGGACACCGAGTTGCATCCGCTCGTCCGTTGCCAGTTTCTGGGCGGCATTCCCGAGGACGAGCGTCGCGCCTTTCTCTTTACCAACGTGGTTGACTCCGCCGGCCGTCGCTATAACATCCCGGTCGTGGTCGGCGCGTTTGCCGCGTCGCCGAGGATCTATGCGATGGGTATGGGCCGCACCATCGCGGATATCGGCGCGGATTGGCTGCATGCCATCGGCAATCCGATTGCACCCGTCACCATCGCCGATGCACCTTGTCAGGAGGTCGTCATCATGGGCGATGATCTGCGCCGGCCCGGCGGCGGACTCGCTGCCTTGCCGGTGCCGATTTCCACACCGGGCTTCGACGCGGCACCCTATCTGACTGCCACGTTGTGCGTGACGGCCGACCCCGATAGCGGCGTGCGAAACATCGGGACTTATCGGGCCGCCTTGAAGAGCTCGGACCGGTTGGGCGTGCGCATGTCGTCACGCATCGGCGGGGCCGGCGGGTATCTGCACTGGTGCAAATATCGCGAGCGCAAGGAGCGCATGCCGTGCGCCATTGTTATCGGCGCGGCGCCGGTGATCATGTACACCGGTCCGGAAAAGCTCGCCATCGACCAGGATGAACTGTCGGTGGCAGGGGCTCTTGCGGATAGCGCGATTCGGACCACGAAGGCCGTGACGGTCGACCTGGAGGTGCCCGCCGATGCGGAGATCGTCATTGAAGGGCTGATCGATACCGACTTGCTCGAACCCGAAGGGCCATTTGGTGAAAGCAACGGTTACGTCGCCCTCGAGGATTTCAACATGTCGATGGAAGTGACTGCGATCACGCACAGGCACAAGCCGGTATTTGCGTCGATGATCAGTCAGGTCTCACCGAGCGAATCGAGCGTTATCAAGAAACTGGCGATGGAGCCGCTGTTCCTGAATCATTTGCGCGATCACCTGTCGCTCAAGAGCGTGCGCCGCGTGGTCATGCACGAACCACTGAGCAATCTGCGGCCTATCATTTTCGTGCAGTTTGCCAACGACACACCGAAAAGCGAGATCTGGCGAGGGTTGCAGGGAACCGCCTCGCGACTGGCCGATTGCGGCAAGCTCGTCATCGCCGTCAGTGAGGATATCGAGCCGGACCATACCGATGCGGTGATGTGGTCGTTGGCCTATCGTTGCAACCCGATTGAAGACGTGCACATTGAGCCCTACCGTTCTACCGGACATTCACCGAAATCGGGGTCGGCGCACGCGGACTCGACCATGCTGATCGATGCGACACTCAAGTATCCGATGGCACCGCTCGCGTTGCCCGGGCGAGAATACATGGAGCGAGCTCAGACGCTGTGGCAAGAGCTCGATTTGCCCGTGCTCAGTCCGCGATCACCGTGGCACGGTTACTCATTGGGCGACTGGAACGACATCTGGGAGGACTTCGCGCGCAACGCGGTGGCCGGCGACTGGGCGAAAAACGGCGACAATACCTGGGCGCGGCGCCGTGGTGGACTGACGCCGGAGACGCCGGCGCGAACGGTTGAGACTTCGGACGGCGACGCGAAATAGAAGAAGAACCGGGCGGAATGGCAGCGCGGGACACGGACGTATGTACAAGCAGCGGTATCAATGGCGATACGGCGTAAGCCCGCTCATCCCGTTGCGCGATGAGACGCCTTTTAACTTGACCGAACGGTAGCATCCCGGTTGCTTCGTCTCGTAAGGGCACTGTCACCTTAAATCGTTTGCGCTGCATTGGCGGACAGAACACGGAATGCTCCGAAAGCGGACTGATTTTCGGTGGTTTCAGTGAAATGATGCCAAGTGGCGAAGCGTGCGCGAGCTGCTTTCGATGGAGCGAGGCGCGTAGCAGATGTCGCTTAAGTGCGAACTGGTGCCGAATCGGACCGAAGCTCGATAAGAACGCTTATGTGCGCTCGGGATCTCAGAAGCCAGCGCATGCGCCGCTCGGGTTCTCGCGTCGGCTGGTGATGTTTTCGGCTCGATTATTGACCCGTGTGCAGGCTTTGACGAAGACTTGTTTTACGTGAGCCAGTTCGGGAATTTCGGCTTTAGCCGCCGGATAGATGCGCAGCTGGTCGGTCACGATCTTGCACGGTGCCTCAAGCGGACGAGGCAAGCACGCGCTTGAAAAATCGCTTCGCTGCAGCCTTGTCGCGGCGCTTCTGTCGCAGGATATCGAGCTCTACGCCGTGCTGACCGACGGCGTCGCCACGACAGGTAGAGCCCGACGCGCAACGTCACAAATACTTCGTCCACGTGCCATGTGTTGCCGGGCTCGCGACGCGTCGCTTTTAAACGATGCGCAAAGAACTCACCGAACTTATCGCACCGGCGTCGAACCGTTTCGTAACTGACGACAATCAACAAGTCTTCGATATCACGAAGGCTGAGTTGAAACCAGAAATACCAGCGCACCGCGCAACTTATGACTGTCGCCCGAAATCGATGACCGTGCTAAAGCCATTTCGCATTCTTCATTTCGCGATATTACTCGACCATCTCAGCAACGATAGTGTCATGTGGCCAACTCTAACTGCGCGACTCAAGCGGCGCTTGATCTGCATCAATCGTGCGGGTAGCGGCAAGTCCGCCGCCCCTGACGACTAGAAATCGTGCAAGGTCATGAACGCACTGTACAGGACGCGCGGATCGTATTGACCCTTGTAGACTGACGGCGGCTTGCGTTCAAGTCCGAGCAAGCTATAGATGGCCGTCTGCGCGGAGCGGATCGAATACTCGACTGTGAACACGACGTCGTCCGCCAGTTCACAGAACTGCCCTATGAAAGCGAGGTTAGCCGATCCTTCGGGTACCACTTGTGGCCGGTCCCCCTTCTCGCGCGGCATAAACTGACTGGTGATGAAGGGCATCATGCACGGAATGCAGGTGGCGTGTTCAAGGATGGGAGCGCTTTGCGTCCCGGCCTGGAGATGACCCAGGATCTCAATCATGATTTCCCGTCCGGTGCACGCCGCCATCGGCTTATTCACGAAGTTACCGGGCTTGTCGACGAACAGGCCGTAGCCCCAGAATACGTTCACGTCCTCGGGTTGGCCGATGAAGTGAGGCTGATGCGGCAAGACGATGGATGCCAGCCAATTGGACTGCACGAACGTGATGAGGCCCCCTTCGCCAGGCACGTTGCCCGTTAGGTCACGAACCAGGCAAAAGAACGCTGGGTCGTCCAAGGTCGTGGTGAACGACAGCCATTTAGACTCGTCGATATGGTCGGCGAACACACCGGGCTTGCCGAATTCCGGGCGCCCGTTGGCAATCTTTTCCCATAGATTCCAGGCGCCGCCGTCCACCTTGCCATTCAGCGCCGTTGCCTGTTCCATGCCGCCCAAGGTGGAACCCTCCGTCATCGAGCCTAGTGTGACGATCACGAAATCGTCCAGGCCGACAGGGATGCGATCGGCCCTGCCTCCGCGCTCGCAGACTATGCACTCGACACGCTTTTCATTTGCGCTTTCATTCAGGACGAGATCGATGACGCGCGTGTCGAGTTCGAACCTCACGCCACGCTCGTCGAGCCATTTTTGGAGCGGGCGGACCATTGAATCGTATTGGTTGTATACGGTGCGCATGATCCCCTGCAGTTGGTTGAACCCGGAAACCATGTGAGCGAAACGCCGCAGGTAACGCTTGAATTCGACCGCACTGTGCCACGGCTGGAACGCGAAAGTGGTGCACCACATGAACCAGAAATTCGTCTCGAAGAATGAAGACTCGAAGTGATCCGAGATGCTGCTCGTACTCAGAATGTGCTCGGGCTCGTTCGACAGGAACTCGAGCATTAGAATGTGCGACTCGCTCAGCGCATACAAGGGCTTGTCCACTCGACGCCCGTTACGCACGAAACGCGACTTGGAAGACGTCTTCATTGTTTCGTTCCAGTCGAATATTTCCCGTGTGACGGTCTTGCTGGAGTCCAGTGTTGGAATCGACGAAAACAGGTCGTAGGTGCAAAGATACTTGGTTTCGAGCATGCGGCCGCCCCTCAGAACGTAGCCATCCTCAGGCGAACCTGCGCCGTCGAGGCTTCCGCCTAACTTGTCGAGGGTCTCCAGGATCGTGATCTGGCAGCCTCGAATATCGGCGTCGCGGATTAGGAAGGCAGCTGCGGCAAGCGACGCTATTCCGCCACCCACGAGATAGAACCTGCTACCGCTTCGATCGATCGTGGCTTTGCGGTTATGCGGCGACCGTTCGGAACCTTGAGCTACGCTCTGCATGTTGGCGCTCCTAATGACGGATGTCGTGCGACGGCGGCAAGCGTCGTCGTGACGAGGGACTCAGTTCATGGCCGATACATTGGCCCGGGTCTGTATGGATCTCTATTGTGGTGTCCGGGAATCGATCTCGCTGACCTTCGACGTGGAGAAAGTCGGCCCAAGCTGTGCAGCGATTGCATCGATCAGTGGCACGACAAGGTACACGACGGCGGTGCCGACGATTCCCCGCACGTCTCCCATGTTCACGGCAGCGTCCCGAAATGCATCGAGGATGGAGACGAGTGAGGCCGTCAGGAGCCAGATTCCGACTGCGTCGACGAGCCAGTCATGTCGGCGAGGGAACCGGGCCATGGAAGGAAGCGGTGCGAGTGAACGAGTCTTCAAGAGGTCAGTTTCCAGAGTCTCGCCGTTCGGGCAGGACGGCGAGGTTGATTCGTCACGGCTGAGTGATACCGCACGTCGCCTTGTTTTTCACTTTCCGCAGGTCTGTCGGACAAGCGCTGATTGCCCGATAACCCGATCGTTTGACACTGCTCTTTGCTCTGTCTTGAGAGTCATTCTGTTCCATGCACTCCGCGAGCAATTGATTTAGATCAGATCAGGCTTCAGATTACGGATCGGTGTCGTGTTGCCTTTCAAAAATGTGAGGCCGGTTAGCTTGATCTAACGCAAATAAACCGCTGCGGTAGCGAATATATTGATTGACATGGACGCTTTTGCACCGGTTCGACGTGTCGGGCATTTCACAGCGTCCGTATTGTCGAGAGCAAAGCGCGTTGGGATCTATTGTGACGATGCCGTGACGAAGCGTGCCTGATAGCCAGCGCGATTGCCGTGGCCTTGGCGAATGTGATATTCCGGACATGGCTAAGACAGATGTAAAGAACACATCGCTTTCTGAGGCCGCCGAAAAAATACCGGAAGGGGGTGCGCGAGCTTGAGTTTGAGCCTTAGCAGCGGTCCCCAACGGTGATCGGGACCACAAGCTTGATGCTGTCCCTGAGGTTTTGGACGGAGTTTCCAGTATTCCTCAGTACTCGGCACAATTCTATTGAAAGAGAACCACGACCATGGCTTATCAAACCGTCAACCCCAACGACGGCAAAGTCCTGAAGAGCTTCGGTAAACTTAGCGACCCACAGTTGGAAAAATCGCTCGACGAGGCGCAATCGTGCTTCCAGTCCTGGAAGCACACCAGTTACGCAGAGCGCGCGGCGATCGTGAACAAGGCCGCCGCACTGATGCGTTCGCACGTCGACGATTTCGCCAGGCTGGCAACCCTGGAAATGGGCAAGCGCATCGACGAGGCTCGCGGGGAAGTGAAGTTCAGCGTGGACATCCTTGCGTACTATGCGGAGCACGCTGAAACTTTTCTCGCGCCGACGAAGCTCCATCCCAAGGTTGGGGAAGCGCACATGGAAAGCAGCCCGTTCGGCGTGCTCTTCTGCGTGGAGCCCTGGAATTTTCCGTTCTATCAACTTGCGCGCGTGGCCGGACCGCAACTGATGGCGGGCAACGTGCTGGTGGTCAAGCATGCGGGCTGTGTACCGCAATGCGCGATTGCATTCGAGCAACTCTGGACCGACGCGGGCGCGCCCCAGGGCGCTTACACCAACCTGCTGATCTCGCATGAACAGTCGGAGCGCATTATCGACGATCCGCGCATCAAGGGGGTGGCGCTGACAGGCAGTGTCGCCGCGGGCAAAAGCATTGCGGCGAAGGCTGGACAGAACCTCAAGAAGACGTCGATGGAACTCGGTGGCAGCGACGCGTTCATCGTGCTGGACGACGCCGACCTCGAGAAGACCATTCCCTGGGTGGTTTTGGGGCGCATGTATAACGCCGGCCAGGCCTGTTGCGCGGCGAAACGGTTCATCGTTCTCGATTCGATCGCCGACAAATTTCTTGAGAAGTTCAAGGCGGCACTCTCTGCCTTGAAACCGGGCGACCCGATGGATGAGAAAACGACGCATGTCCCGTTGTCCACCGAGGCGGCCCTGGTGCAACTGCTCAAGCAGGTCGAGGATGCCGTGACGAACGGCGCCACGCTGGTGGTGGGCGGCAAGCGCATCGACAGGCCTGGCTCGTTCATGGAAACGACGATCCTGACCGACTTCAAGCCGGGCAACCCGGCCTTTCGTGACGAGTTCTTTGGCCCGGTGGTGCTATTCTTCCGCGTCAAGGACGAGGCCGCGGCCATTGCTCTCGCCAACGATTCCGACTTCGGCCTGGGCGGCTCCGTCTTCACGAGGGATGAAGCGCGCGGCAAGCGGGTGGCAAGCAGTATCGATACCGGGATGATGTTCATCAACAACATCGACTGGTCCGACGCTGAACTGCCGTTTGGCGGCATCAAGTACTCCGGCTACGGGCGCGAACTGGGCAACATGGGGATCCAGGAGTTCGTCAACAAGAAGCTGGTTCGCACCGCCCACCTCGACGCTCCGGCTTGATGCCACGGGAAACCCAGCCATGTACATCAACGTTGCCGTTCTGGCGGAGACGCGGGAACACGAGCGCCGCGTGGCGCTCGTGCCCTCCGTGGTTCCTAAGCTGATCAAGCTGGGCGTCAGGCTTCACATGCAGTCGGGAGCGGGCGCGGCGATCCACCTGGAAGATGCCGCGTTCGAGAACGTGGTTTTCGTCGCCGATCGCGAGGCGCTCGTCAAGGACGCCGATCTGGTGCTCGCGGTCCAGCCGCCCGCACTGGAAGTGATCGATGCGATGAAGGAAGGCGCGATCCTCGTTTCGTTCATCTATGAGCACAACGAGCCCGCGCTGGTGCAGCGCTTGCTCGACAAGAAGATCACCTGCTTCGAGATGGAACGAGTACCCCGCATCACGCGCGCACAAGCTATGGATGCGTTGTCGAGCCAGTCCGCGCTGGCGGGCTACTACGCGGTGCAATTGGGGTCGACGCATCTGGCTCGCGTGGTGCCCAAGATCACCAGTGCGGCGGGCTCGCTCGGGCCCGCCCACGTACTGGTGATGGGGCTGGGCGTGGCGGGGCTGGAAGCCATTGCCACGGCTCACCGGCTGGGCGCGGTTGTCGAGGGCTATGACGTGCGTCCCGAGACGCAGGAGCAGGCGCTTTCGCTGGGGGCGACATTCGTTGACACCGGTATCGATGCGCGTGGCAAGGGCGGTTATGCGCGCGAGTTGAGCGCGGACGAGAAGAGCAAGGTCGCCGCGGTGCTCACGAAGCACATCCAGAAGGCCGATCTGATCATCACCACGGCGGCCATTCCCGGAAAGGCCTCGCCCAAACTGATCAGCCACGAACAGGTCGCGGGCATGAAGGCGGGCGCCGTGATAGTCGATCTGTCGGCCGAGGGCGGCGGTAATTGCGATGACACGCAGCCCGGCGAAACCCGGCGCATCGGACCCGTGACGATTGTCGCTCCGTTGAACGTGGCTTCGCTGCTTGGCGAGGACGCGAGCGAGCTGTATGCGAAGAACCAGTACAACCTGCTCGCGCTGATGATGAAGGACAACGTCATCGAGATCGCCTGGAGCGACGAAATCCTCGCCCATACGGTACTCACGCATGCGGGCGAGAACAAGGCCGCGGCGAGCGAGGCGGCCGCAAAAACGGCCACGCTCTCGATCCCGCGTCACCCACGCGCGAAGCCCGCGCCGGCCACCTCCAACTAGGCACCAAGCCGACAGAGGACCCAGACATGGACTTCCAGATCAGCATTTCCGGCTTCATCGCGCTGTACATCTTCATGCTTGCCGCATTCGCAGGCTGGGTCATCATCGGGCATGTGCCGGCCATCCTGCACACGCCCCTGATGTCGGGTTCGAATTTCGTACACGGCATTGTCGTGGTGGGCGGGATCTATGCACTCCTGAACGCTGCGACGGTGCAGGAGCAGGTCATCGGCTTCTTCGCCGTGCTGCTTGGCGCGGGCAATGCCGCCGGCGGCTATGCCGTCACCGACCGCATGCTTGCGATGTTCAAGACCAGCGACCATCCCACGGGGCATGCCGCTCACCGCAAGACGGCCCATGTGAAATCCCTGCACGTCAAGAAGCATTGAGGACGCGGCCATGCTGACATTGATTCCACAATTGGGCATCGGCACGGCGGATCTCGCCGCCGCATTCCTGTTCCTGTATGGCCTGCACCGCATGTCATCTCCGGTGACCGCTCCCTCGGGCATTTCCGTCGCGGGCATCGGCATGACGATGGCCGTGCTGGCGAGCTTTCTCTACGCCTTCGGTGTGAGTGCCGCGGCACGGCCTGATTTGCCGGTGAACATCGGCTTGGCTATTGTCGCGCTGGTGCTCGGCGGCGGCGTGGCCTGGTGGAGCGGTCGCAAGGTAGCAATGACGGCCATGCCGCAGATGGTGGCGATGTACAACGGCATGGGCGGCGGGGCGGCCGGCGCTATCGCCGCAGTGGAATTGCTCGGCAACAAGGCACATGGCGAAACCGAACTCATCGTGACCTTGGCAGGCGCGCTGATCGGGGCGGTATCGCTGTCAGGCTCGCTGATTGCCTGGGCCAAGCTCGACGGCGTGATCGAAAAACCGCTGCGCGTGAAAGGGCAGCAAGCCTTCAACGCGATCCTGATGCTTGCGACCGTTGCGGTTGGCGCGTACATCGTCGTGGCGAGCGTGGACCCGGCCGCGCTGGTGTTCGCCATGCCGGCCGCGATCTACCTGTTCTTTGGTTGCGCGCTGGCGCTGGGCGTCCTGATGACGCTGCCTATCGGCGGCGCCGACATGCCGGTGGTGATTTCGATCTTCAATGCCTTCACCGGCCTCGCGGTCGGGATCGAAGGCTACGTGCTGCAAAACCCGGCGCTGATGATCGCCGGCATGGTGGTGGGTGCAGCCGGCATGTTGCTCACGCTGCTGATGGCCAAGGCGATGAACCGCTCGGTGAGCAATGTGGTGTTCACGAACTTCGGCGAAGCGGCCACGCACAAGCAGGGCAAGATCCAGGGCAGCCTCAAGCCGGTGCAGTCCGGCGATGCCGGTATCGCGATGCGTTATGCCGCCTCGGTCATCATCGTGCCGGGCTACGGTCTCGCGGTCTCGCAGGGCCAGGGCAAGCTCTTCGAGTTCGTCAAGCTGCTGCAGGCGGGGGGCGTGTCGGTGAAGTTCGCCATCCATCCGGTCGCCGGCCGCATGCCCGGCCAGATGGACGTGCTGCTCGCCGAGGCGGGCGTGCCCTACGACCTGATCGTTCAACTGGAGGACGTCAATGACCAGTTCGCGAGCACCGACGTGGCGCTCGTGATCGGCGCCAATGACGTGGTGAACCCGGCCGCGCGCACCGACAAGTCCTCGGCGATCTACGGCATGCCGATCCTCAACGCCGACAAGGCCAAAAAAGTCTACGTGATCAAGCGCGGCGAGGGCAAAGGCTATGCCGGCATCGTCAATGCGCTGTTCTATGCCGACAACTGCGACATGGTCTATGGCGACGCCCAGACGGTGCTCATCAAGATGATCGAGGCGGTCAGAGGCCTGGGCTTGCCTGCCGTGGCCTAGCCGCGTGAATCTATTTCAATCTCAAGGAGAGAAGCCATGAAAGCCAGGATGCAAGCTGCGGTCGTCGAGCAATTCGGCAAGCCGCTGGTGCTCAAGGAACTGGATATTCCCGTGCCCGGCGCAGGTCAGATCCTGGTCAAGACCGAAGCCTGCGGCGTGTGCCATACCGATCTGCATGCCGCGAACGGAGACTGGCCCTTGAAGCCGGCCTTGCCGTTCATCCCGGGACACGAGGGCATTGGCATTGTCACGGCTCTTGGCGCGGGGGTGACGTCCGTTAAGGAAGGGGACCGGGTGGGCGTGCCCTGGCTCTATTCCGCCTGTGGACACTGCGAGTATTGCCTCGCGGCCCGCGAACCCGTGTGTCCCGATGCGCAGTTCGGCGGTTACACGAAGAACGGCGGTTTCGCCGAGTACATCCTTGCCGACCCGAATTACGTCGCTCACATACCGGCGCATCTGGCGGCGCGCGAGGCGGCGCCGCTCATCTGCGCCGGCGTGACGTCCTATAAGGGCATCAAGGAGACGCAGGCCCGGCCGGGCGAATGGGTGGTTGTTTCCGGCGTCGGAGGCCTGGGGCATCTTGCCGTCCAGTACGCGAAGGCCATGGGCCTGCATGTGTGCGCAGTCGATATCGACGATGGCAAGCTGGCCCACGCCCAACGCCTGGGCGCCGACGTGATGATCAACGCGAAGGACGGCGACCCGATCGGCGCCGTTAAAAAAGCCACGGGCGGCGGTGCGCATGGCGTGCTGATTACCGCGCCGTCGCTCGGCGCGTTCAAGCAGGGCGTCGGCATGACCCGCAAGTGCGGTACCTGCGTGCTGGTGGGCCTGCCGCCGGGCGAGTTCCCGACGCCGCTGTTCGACGTGGTAGCCAATTGCATCACGATTCGAGGGTCCTTCGTCGGCAATCGCCGCGACATGGCTGAAGCACTGGCGTTTGCTGCTGACGGCAAGGTAAAGGCGGATATAGAGTTGCAGCCGCTGTCGGCGATCAATCAGGTGTTCCAGCGCCTCGCGCACAGCGACGTTCCTTCGCGCGTGGTACTCGAGTTCGCGCGCCATTGAGCCGCTGCAACCCGGCCTGAGTATTTTCCGAGGCCCAGCAATCTGGCAGTAGGCATCCAGGGACGAAAGCCGGTGCGAGGTCTGTGCGTCGAATGGCACGGAGCAACGCAATCGAGGCATCGTTCGTTCCTGGACCAAGGAGAGCGCTATCGTGGATCTTGTACCCGGTCTTCTGTCCGAACCCGGCGGCTTTCAGGCCGGCGCCATCGAGCCGCTGCTCTCGCGCCACGGGTCCGATCCGCATGCGCTGGTGCAGATCCTGCGCGAGGCGCAGGCGCAACTGACGTGGCTGCCGCGCGGGCTGCTGTCGTGTCTGGCCGATGCGCTGGGGCTGACCCTCGCTCACGTGGAAGGTGTCGCGACGTTCTACCGGTTTTTTCATACCAGCCCGGTGGGCGAGTACCGCGTGCTTTTCAGCGACAACATCACCGACCGCATGCAAGGCAACGCGGCATTGCTGGCCGACCTGTGCCAGCGGCTGGGCGTCGAGCGAGGACGGATGCGCAGCGACGGCCGGGTCAGCGTGGACTTTTGTTCCTGCACCGGCCTGTGCGACCAGGGTCCGTCCCTGCTGATCAACCACCATCAGGTGGTCACCCGGCTCGACGCCAGTCGCGTGGCGATGATCGCGGACCTGATTGAATCCAGGGTGCCGGTCTCTGCGTGGCCCGTGGCCTGGTCTCAGGTGGACGACCACATCCGGCGCGCCGATGTCCTCCTCGGCACGCCTTTGCAACCCGGCACGGCCATTGCCGCCGCACTGGCGCGCGGGGCACCCGCCCTGGTGGACGAGATGACGCGCGCCAATCTACGCGGACGCGGCGGAGCAGGCTTTGTGACGGGCAAGAAATGGGAACTCTGCCGTGACGCGGCAGGCAGCAACCACTACATCGTGTGCAACGCCGACGAGGGCGAGCCCGGCACCTTCAAGGATCGCGTGCTGCTGACTCGCCATCCCGACATGGTGTTCGAAGGCATGACGATCGGCGCATTCGCGATCGGCGCCCGCTACGGCTTGATGTATTTGCGCGGCGAGTATCGCTACTTGCTGGAGCCGCTGCGCGAGGTGTTGCAGCGCCGCCGCGACGCGCACTTGCTGGGCGCCGCGATCCAGGGCCATGAGGGCTTCGATTTCGACATCGAGATCCATGTGGGTGCCGGGGCCTATGTGTGCGGCGAGGAGTCGTCGCTGATCGAATCGCTGGAAGGCAAGCGTGGCACGCCGCGCATCCGCCCGCCGTTCCCGGCGGAGCACGGCTACCTCGGGCAACCCACCGCGGTGGACAACGTCGAAACGCTGTGCGCCGCGACGCACATCGCGTTGCGAGGCGGTGCCTGGTGGGCAGCCATCGGCACGCCGGCATCCACCGGCACCAACGTCCATTCGATATCGGGCGACTGCGACCGGCCGGGCATCTACGAATACCCGATGGGCACGAGCATAGAGCGCATCCTGGAAGATTGCGGTGCACGCGATACGCAGGCCGTGCAGGTCGGCGGACCGTCGGGCAGGTGCCTGTCGGTTGTGGAGTTTGGCCGCCGCATCGGCTTCGACGATGTACCCACCGCAGGGGCGTTCATGGTGTTCGACCGTTCGCGCGACATGTTCGACGTGGCGCGCAACTATGCGGGATTCTTCGCCGAGGAGAGTTGCGGATTTTGCACGCCATGCCGTGTCGGTACGGCGCTGGTCGTCAAGAGCATGGACAAAACTCGCCGCGGGCCGGGGTTCGCGCCACGATGTCGACCTGCTCTCCGATATCGACAAGCTGATGCACGGCACTACCCATTGCGGCCTGGGCGGGTCCGCGTGCAATGCCTTGCACGACACCATCGTCAAGTTCCGCCCGGCCTACGAGCGGCGACTGAAGTCGCTGCGCTTCGAACCGGCCTTCGATCTCGATGCCGAACTCGAGCCCGCGCGCCGCCTGACCGGGCGAGACGACCCGGCCTCGCATCTGGAGAGCACAGCATGAGTACGCTTGCCAAGACCGCCACCGCCGGCGCCACCTTTTCGCTCGACGGTAAAGACGTGCCCTTCGAGCCTGGCGAAACCATCCTGCAGGCAGCGCGGCGGGCAGGGCGTTACATCCCGCACCTGTGCTGGCATCCGGACTTCCATCCGCAGGGTTCCTGCCGCGT
Organism: Caballeronia sp. LjRoot34; assembly: GCF_964253815.1. Taxonomy (NCBI): domain Bacteria; kingdom Pseudomonadati; phylum Pseudomonadota; class Betaproteobacteria; order Burkholderiales; family Burkholderiaceae; genus Caballeronia; species Caballeronia sp. LjRoot34. The sequence continues at coordinate 40,308 of NZ_CAXUSB020000007.1, read as the reverse complement.
CTGCACCGTGAAGGTGAAGGGTCGCCCCGGCTCGGCCTGCACCCTGCACGCCAGCGCGGGCGCGCAGGTGGAAAGCAATACCGACGCGCTGAACGCCGAGCGCAAGACGCTGCTTCAGATGCTGTTCGTGGAAGGCAATCACTTTTGTCCTTCCTGCGAAAAGAGCGGCAATTGCCTGCTGCAGGCGACGGCCTATGAGATGAACATGCAGGACATGCTGTTCGATGAGTTCTATCCCCGCCGCGCGATCGACGCGAGCCACGCCGATCTTCTCATCGACTTCAATCGCTGCATCGTGTGCGAACTGTGTGTGAGGGCGAGTCACGATATCGACGGCAAGGATATCTTCGCTATCGCCGGGCACGGCATGGGCACGCACCTGGTCGTCAACAGCCTCAGCGGGCAACTGGGCGATACCGGCATGGCGCTCACGGACCGGGCCGCGAGCATCTGCCCCGTGGGTGCGATCCTGCCCAAGCGGCGCGGCTTCGTGATCCCGATCGGCGAGCGCCGGTATGACCCGCGCTCGGCCGCCGATCCCGGCGTGCAGGAGGCATCGTGAGCGCGCCCACGAATGTGGATGTGGACCACCAGCCCGCCAAGCTGAAAGTGGCTACCGTGTCGCTGGCGGGTTGCTTCGGCTGCCATATGTCCTTCCTCGATATCGACGAACGCCTGCTTGAACTGATCGAGCACATCGAGTTCGACCGCTCGCCGCTGACCGATATCAAGGAGATCGGCCAGTGCGACATCGGCCTGATCGAAGGCGGCCTGTGCAATGCCGAGAACGTGCGGGTGCTGCGTGCGTTTCGCGCCCAATGCAAGACATTGGTGGCGATCGGGGCTTGCGCCATCAATGGCGGGCTGCCGGCGGAGCGCAACCGTTTCGACCTAGGCGATCTGCTCAACGAGGTCTACCAGGATCGCCCGGGCCTGAGCAAGACCAGCACGATTCCGAACGACCCCGAATTGCCGCTGTTGCTTCGGCAAGTGCGCCCGATCCATGCGGTCGTGCACGTTGACTACTTCCTGCCGGGTTGCCCGCCCTCGGCGGACGCATTCTGGCATTTCCTGAACGACCTGATGGCCGGGCGTACCCCGCATCTGGGCCACGCACTGATGCATTACGACTGAGAACCCGGACCAGACGCCATGAGCTTCGACCTCGAAACCGCCACAGATCCGAAGGGCCTGCGCCGCGTGGCTATCGACCCGGTGTCACGCGTCGAAGGCCACGGCAAGGTGACGATCCTGCTCGACGCGCAACATCGGGTACAACAGGTGCGCCTGCATATCGTCGAGTTCCGCGGCTTCGAGAAGTTCATCGAGGGTCGGCCTTATTGGGAAGTCCCGGTGATGGTGCAGCGTTGATGCGGCATCTGTCCGGTGTCGCATCAACTCGCGGCGGCCAAGGCGATGGACCGGGTGGTGGGCGCCCAGCCCATCACGCGCAGCGCCGAGCAGATCCGCCGGCTGATGCATTACGGCCGGGTCATGCAATCGCATGCGCTGCATTTCTTTCATCTGGCTTCGCCCGACCTGCTGTTCGGCTTCGACTCTGAGGTCAACCTGCGCAACATCGTCGGCGTGGCGCGAGCGCATCCCGATATCGCGAAAAAAAGCATCCTGTTGCGCAAATTCGGCCAGGAGGTGATTCGGGTGACATCGGGCAAGCGCATTCACGGCACCGGCGCGATTCCCGGGGGCATGAACAAGCATGTCAGCCGAGCCGATCGCGACCTGCTCTACCGCGACGTTGATCAGATGATCGCGTGGGCGGTCGACGCCGTGGATATCGTCAAGCAACTGCACGCGCAAAACGCGATTCTCTACGACAGTTTCGGCAGTTTCCGCGCCAACATGCTTTCGCTGGTGCGCGCCGATGGAGCGATGGATCTCTACGATGGCGTGCTGCGTGCGCGTGACGCCGATGGCCAGATCATCCTCGACGGCGCCAGCGACCAGAGCTACATGGCTCTGATCGAGGAAGAGGTACGGCCCTGGACCTACATGAAGTTCCCGCACTTGCGCAGCCTGGGCCGCGACACCGGCTGGTATCGCGTCGGGTCGCTCGCGCGGGTGCAGAACTGCGACTTCATCCCGAGCCCGCTGGCGGAAACGCAGCGCAAGGAATTCATTGCCTGGGGCAAGGGAGCGCCGGTTCATGCCACGCTGGCCTATCACTGGGCACGCATGATCGAGGTGCTTCACACGGTGGAGGTCATCAAGGACCTGCTCGACGACCCGGACATCTTGCAAGGGGAGCTGATGGCGAGCGGCAAGCGCGGGGAGGGGGGCGTGGGCATCATCGAAGCGCCGCGCGGCACCCTGATTCACGACTACCGCGTTGGTGCCGACGACCTGGTCACGATGTGCAACCTGATCGTATCGACGACGCATAACAACCAGGCAATGAACGAAGCCGTGCGCTCGGTGGCGCGCGAGTACCTGGATGGCCGCGCGCTGACCGAAGGGCTCCTCAACCGCATCGAAGTGGCCATCCGTGCCTTCGACCCCTGCCTGTCGTGCGCAACCCATGCGCTGGGACAGATGCCGCTGGATGTCGTGCTGCTCGGGGCGGCGGGCGAAGTGATCGACCATGTGGTGAAGTCGCAGGACGGCGAGATGCTGCGCGAGCCGGCAAACTTCGCGGAGCCGCGCGCATGACGTCCCCGCTGCTGGTGTTCGGCTGGGGCAACCTGAGCCGCGGCGACGACGCGCTGGGTCCTTTGTTCGTGCAGCGGTTGAGCACGGTGCTGTCCGGCTCCGCGCTCGGCAGCCGCGTGGATTTCCTAGAGGACTATCAGCTTCAGATCGAGCACGCTCTCGATCTTGTGTCCCGTGAGTGCGTGCTGTTCGTCGATGCCAGCCTGAGCTGCGCCGCCCCGTTCGAGGTGAGCACATTGCGTCCGGCGCGCGACGTCAGCTTCACGACGCACGCCATCTCGCCCGAGTCGGTGATGCAGGTGTATCGCGACCTTTACCATGCCGATCCGCCGCCGCGCACGCTGCTGGCAATCCGAGGCACGAGCTTCGATCTGGGAGCGCAACCGGGAGCCTCGGCGCTCGACTATCTGACGCAGGCACTGGCTTGGGCGCAGGCCTGGCTGGAAGGCGACGCCGTGCCCGCATCGATCGCGGCATCGGTCACGTCCGAGGCGACACATGCATGAAATCGCCCTAGCTGGCGGCATCCTTCACATGGTCGAAGCGGCCGCCGCGCGCGAGCACTTTCGGCGAGTGTCGCAATTGCGGCTGGAGATCGGCGCATTGGCGGGCGTCGAGCCACAGGCTTTGCGTTTCGCGCTGACCGCCATGATGCCGGGCACGTGCCTGGAAGGTGGCGAGATCATGATCGACGAGATACCCGGTACCGCCCGGTGCCTGCACTGCGGCGCCAGGGTGGAGATCGAGAGCCATGCCGAGCCCTGTTCGCAATGCGGTGGCTACACCCTGCAGGCTACGGGAGGCGCCGAACTCCGCGTGGTCGACCTCATCGTGTTCAACGGTTGAATTTGAAGGAGAGCGTCATGTGTGTCGTCTGCGGCTGTAACGGCGGGTCCGGTGCCGAGCCCACGGATGGACGGGAAAAGACCTCCGGCGTTGTCCACGCCCCAGTGGAGAGGGACAACGGCGATCTGCACTACGGAACCGGCTCTGCCCGCTTGTCCGTGCCCGGTATCAGCGAGACACGCGCGATTCACATGGAAGCCGATGTGCTGGGCGAGAACAAGCGCCTGGCAAGCCGTAACCGGGCACACTTCGCGGCCCACGGCGTGAGCGCGTTCAACCTTGTATCGAGCCCCGGCTCGGGCAAGACAACGCTGCTTTGCGCGAGCATCCGGGCACTCAAGGTCCGTAAGCCGGAGCTGAGCGTGGCCGTGATCGAGGGCGACCAGCAAACCAGTGTGGACGCGGATCGCATTCGCGCGACCGGCGCACCGGCGATCCAGGTCAACACCGGCCGTGGCTGCCATCTCGATGCGCAAATGGTGGGCGAGGCTTTCGCCCGTCTCGACCTGCACGCGGCCGCGCATCATGGGCACGGGCATCGTCACGGGCATGGCAGCGACGCGTTGCTGTTCATCGAAAACGTCGGCAACCTCGTCTGCCCGGCGCTCTGGGATCTGGGTGAAGCGGCCAAGATCGTGGTCTTGTCGGTGACCGAGGGTGAGGACAAGCCGCTCAAGTATCCAGACATGTTCGCCGCTGCAACGCTGATGGTCATCAACAAGATCGACCTCATGCCTTATGTCAGTTTCGACGTGTCCCGGTGCATCGAGTACGCGCGGCAGGTTAATCCCGGTATTGAAGTGCTTCTCGTGTCGGCCACGACCGGCGATGGCATGGAACCCTGGCTCGACTGGTTGTTGTCGCAGCGCGCAGGAGTGCATCATCATATGGATAGCGAAGCATCGGGACACGGCGAGGCTGCGCAGCGGCACACGGTATCAACCGGCGTGACGCCATGATATCCGTATCCGCAACGTGTAATTCCATTTCTAATTCAATAGTGTAATAATAAGCACACCTTCCATGTAGAGGTGCGCGCGATGGTTCGTCAAGCGACAGGCGGTGAGGTTCTTGAACGAGCAAAGAAACTCATTGTCGAGGCCAGAACGGTAGATGAGTTGCGGCAGGCTCAAGCGGTACTGTTACCGCTCGAATTCGGTCTAACGCTCGCGCAGACTGCGCAAGCGATTGGCGTATCGGTCGGCTGGGCCTGTCAGTTGCGCCGGCGCTTCATCCTGGCTGACGGGATGCCCGAAGTCGACCGCCCCAAGCCGGGCGGTCGACGCCGCGAGAATATGACGCGGGAAGAAGAAGCGAGCTTTCTTGCGCCCTTTTTCGAGAAGGCTAAGGTGGGCGGCATCCTCGTGGTCGGAGAGATCAAGCGGGCGCTGGATGAACGGCTGGGACGCAAAGTTGCCTTGGCGTCCGCCTACAACCTGCTACACCGTCATGGCTGGCGCAAGCTGGCACCCGACAAGCGACACCCCAAAGCTGATGTGGCCGCCCAGGAAGCCTGGAAAAAAAACTCCCCGACGTCCTCCTCGAAATCGACCGCGCGTGGCCGGGCCAAGGGCCGATCCGGCTGATGTTTCAGGACGAAGCGCGCTTCGGTCGCATCTCCGATACGCGGCGTTGCTGGTGTCCCAAACCGGTTTGTCCGTTGTGTCAGGCCATGGTGACGCAGGAGTACACCTACGCTTATGCGGCCGTCTCGGTGAGCGATGGCGTGCTCGACTCGTTGATCCTGCCGCACGTCAACGGCGCCTGCATGCAGCTGTTTCTCGATGAGGTCTGCGCGCGCCATCCCGACGAGCGCATCGTGATGGTTCTCGACGGTGCCGGGTGGCATCAGAGTGCTTCGCTCAAGCTGGCGCACAACCTGCGCCTGCTCACACTTCCGCCGTACTCGCCCGAGCTTAATCCCGTTGAACATCTCTGGGACGATCTGCGCGAAAAGTCCTTTCACAACCGCGTCTTCGACAGTATCGATGCGCTCGAACACCATCTGTGCGACTCGCTTCGCAACCTTGAACTGGATCACCAACGGGTTCATTCCATCGTCGCGTGGCCGTGAATCATTGATTCACTATTGAATTAGAAATGGAATAACGAGGGGGCCAAGAGCCTGTACCCGCCATCGGTTCGCGACGCGTCCCGCGTTGCGGGGCGGCCCGGCGAGGTTATCCGCGTGCGGGGATTGGTGCAGGGCGTGGGTTTCCGGCCAGCCGTATGGCGGCTCGCACGCGACTGCGGTGTGATGGGCGATGTATGCAACGATAACGAAGGCGTGCTGATCCATGCTGAGGCCGACGCGGCGACGCTCGATGACTTCGTCGCGCGCTTGTACGGCAGTTGTCCGCCGCTCGGGCGCATCGATTCGATCGAGCGTTGCGCGCTCGATGGCGAGCTACCGCTGGCGAAGGGTTTCCGGATTATCGCTAGCGCGGCCGGCAAGGCGCATACCGGCGTGGTCGCGGACGCGGTGACGTGCCGCGAGTGCATCGAGGAAACTTTCGACCCGTCGAGCCGCCGCTACCGTTATGCGTTCACGAACTGCACGCACTGCGGTCCGCGCCTGTCGATCATCGACAGGATTCCGTATGACCGGCCGAATACGACCATGACGGGGTTCCCGTTATGTGCCGCGTGTCGCCGCGAATATGAGGACCCGGCCGACCGGCGCTTTCACGCGCAGCCGATCGCCTGTCCCGCATGCGGACCGCGTATATGGCTCGAACTGGCCAATGGCGCGCGCGCACCTGAAGATCCGCTGGACGCCGTGTGCGGCATCATCGGGCGCGGCGGCATTGTTGCAATCAAGGGACTGGGCGGGTTCCAGCTTGCATGCGCCGCGGCCGATCAAGCGGCGGTAGCGAGATTGCGCATGCTCAAGCGTCGCGAGCGCAAGCCCTTCGCGCTGCTCGCGCGCGATCTCGCGATGATCGAACGCTACTGCGCCGTGAGCGACATGGATCGAGGACTGCTGGCAAGTGCGGCCGGGCCGATCGTCATCATGCGTAGCCGGAATGAATGCTTTCCTGGCGTGGCGCCGGGTGTCGCGACGCTCGGCGTCATGCTTCCTTGCACGCCGCTGCATCACCTGATCATGCAATCGCTCGATAGTCCGATCGTGCTGACGAGCGGCAATCTTGTCGATGAGCCGCCGTGCATCGATAACGCGGAGGCCCGCATCCGGCTTTCGGGGATGGCCGACGCGTGGCTGATGCACGACCGCGAGATTGCGCAGCGCCTCGACGATTCGGTCGTCCGGGTGATGGGCGGCGCGCCGCGGATGCTACGCCGCTCGCGCGGCTATGCCCCCGCCCCGTTGCGCCTGCCGGTTGAGTTCGCCGCCGCGCCGCCGGTGCTCGCGATGGGCGGGCAGCAGAAGAACACCTTCTGCCTGCTGCGCGACGGCGAAGCGGTGGTCTCGCACCACATCGGTGAACTGGAGAACAGTGAGACATACCGGGATTACGCGGCGGCGCTTGCGTGTTACCAGCAGCTGTTCGGGCATGACCCTCGCATTATCGCGGTCGATCGGCGTCCTGAGTACCTGTCGCGCAAGCTAGGTATGGAGATGGCGCGGCGAGAGCAGTTGGCGCTCGTCGAAGTCGCGCACCATCACGCGCATTTCGTCGCGTGCCTGGCCGAGAACGAGGTTGGCTTCGGTACAGATGTCCTCGGTATCGTGCTCGATGGTCTCGGGATGGGCGAGGACCAGACGCTTTGGGGCGGTGAATTCCTGCTGGGCGGTCATACGGATTGCGCCCGGCTGGCGAGTTTCACGCCGGTCGCTTTGCCCGGTGGCGCGCATGCGATCCGCGAGCCCTGGTGCAACACTTACGCGCATTTGCGCGCGGCGGTGGGATGGCCGGGCGTCACGGCGCGTTACGAGCGGCTGGACCTCTATCGCTTTCTCGCCGGCAAGCCGCTCGCACTCATCGACCAGATGATCGAAACCGGGATCAATAGCCCGCCCGCAAGTTCGGCCGGGCGTCTCTTCGATGCCGTTGCCGCGGCGGTCGGAGTGTGCCGTGATCGTTTGCAGTACGAAGGACAGGCCGCGATCGAATTCGAGGCGCAAATTGACTGGCGCGCGCTTTACGACGAAGACGATGCGCTGGCCTATCTGTTTAGCGTATCGCGCTCGGGCGGCCCGCTTCTGCTCGATCCCGCGCCGATGTGGCTCGCGCTGCTCGATGACTTGCTGCGCGTGACGCCCGCGCCGGTGATGGCCGCGCGTTTTCACAAGGGCCCTGGCGATCGCCATTGTGCGTATGGCCGAGCGTTTGCTGGCGCCCACAACGGTGCGCACGGTCGCGCTGTCGGGCGGCGTGATGCAGAACCGCGTCCTGTTTGAGCAGCTCGCCTCGCGGCTCGTGGCGCGTGGCCTGAAGGTGCTGGCGCATCGCCAGGTCCCAACGAACGACGGCGGCATCGCGCTCGGACAGGCGGCAATCGCAGCCGCCCGGGCGCTTGCTCCCGGGCAAGCAAGGAGCCAGCCATGTGCCTAGGAATTCCGGGACGGATCGTGGAGATTTGCGACGCCGACAACCACCTCGCGCTGGTCGATGTAGGCGGCGTGCGGCGCGTCATCAACATCGCATTCGTGGTCGAGGAAAGTCGGCCGCCGGCTGCCTGCGTGGGCGCCTGGGTGCTGGTGCATGTTGGTTTCGCCATGAGCCTGCTCGACGAGGCGGAGGCTCGGCGCACGCTGGCGCTGCTGCGCGAACTGGGCGAAGCGCAGGCCGAGATGGCCGCGATGATGGAAGGCGGCGGCGACCTTCCCGATTCACCGGAGCGCGCATCGTGAAATACGTCGATGAATTCCGGGACCCGGACAAGGCCCGCACACTGACGCAGGAGATTCATCGCCCGGTCGAGCGGATCGCGCGCGCGCGTGGCGGGTTGCAGCGCCCGTTGCAGATCATGGAGGTCTGTGGCGGTCACACGCATTCCATTTTCAGGTATGGCATTCACCAGATGCTGCAGCCGGAGGTCGAGTTCGTTCACGGTCCCGGCTGTCCGGTCTGCGTGCTGCCGATGGGCCGGGTGGACGATTGCGTCGCGCTTGCCGAGCGGCCCGAAGTGATCTTCGCGACCTTCGGTGACGCGATGCGTGTGCCCGGTTCCCGTGGGAGCCTGCTGAAGGCGAAAGCCGATGGTGCCGACGTGCGCATGGTCTATTCGCCGCTCGACGCGCTTGCCATGGCCCGGGCGAATCCGCATCGCGAAGTGATCTTTTTCGGGCTGGGTTTCGAAACCACCATGTCGAGCACCGCGATGACGGTGCTCCAGGCGAACGCCGAGCGGATCGGCAATTTTTCGCTGTTCTGCAACCACATCACGATCATTCCGACGATCAAGGCCATTCTCGATTCGCCCGACCTGCGCCTCGACGGTTTTCTCGGTCCGGGACACGTCAGCATGGTGATCGGCACGCGGGTGTATCGCTTCATTGCCGAGGACTATGGCAGGCCGATCACGGTGGCCGGATTCGAGCCGATAGATGTTCTGCAGTCCGTATGGATGGTGGTTCGGCAGATCGCCGAAGGCTGCTGTGAAGTGGAAAACCAGTACGGCCGTGTCGTGCCGCAGGACGGCAATGCACAGGCTTTGTCGGCGATCCGAAAAGTGTTCGAGCCGCGCGAATTTTTCGAATGGCGCGGGCTCGGCTCGATCGATCAATCGGGCGTGCGCATCCGGGAAGAGTTCGCCGCGTTCGACACCGAGCGCAAGTTTCCGGTTGCGAACCTGCAGATCGCCGATCCGAAATCCTGTCAGTGCGGGGAGGTGCTCAAGGGAGTCATCAAGCCGCAGCAATGCGGGGTGTTCGGCACGGCATGCACGCCCGAGACACCGCTCGGTTCGTTGATGGTTTCGAGCGAAGGCGCGTGCGCGGCACATTACCGCTACGCACGCATCGACACCTCGGCGCTGTACGGGCCCGCAACTGCGAAGGTGGTGGCGTGAAAAACCGGCTCGGCAGGCTGCGCGACAAGACGATCAACCTCGCACACGGCGGCGGCGGCCGTGCGATGCGCGACCTGATCGAGGACGTGTTCGTGACCGCCTTCGACAACCCCGCGCTGGCGGCGCTAGAGGACCAGGCGGTGTTCCCGCTCGCAGCTCTCGCGCAGCATGGCGACAGGCTCGCTTTCACCACCGACAGCTACGTGGTCGACCCGTTGTTCTTCCCTGGCGGCGATATCGGCGCGCTCGCGGTATCGGGCACGGTCAACGACCTCGCCATGTCCGGTGCGAAACCGCTGTTCCTGTCCTGCGGGATGGTGATCGAGGAAGGGCTGTCCGTCGAGATCCTGCGCCGGGTCGCGGTCAGCATGCAGCGGATCGCCATCGAGGCCGGCGTATCGATCGTCACCGGCGACACCAAGGTTGTCGAACGCGGCAGCGCCGATAAGCTGTTCATCAACACGGCCGGCATCGGTGTCGTGCCGGCAGGGATAAACCTGTCCTCGCGTCGGGCGCAAGCTGGCGATGCCGTGATCGTGAACGGATTTCTCGGCGATCACGGCGCGGCGATCCTTGTCGCGCGTCAGCAGCTCGCGCTGCAGTCCGGCATTGCAAGCGACTGCGCGCCGCTGGCATCCCTGGTCGAAGCGATGCTCGATGCATGCTGGGATATCCACTGCCTGCGCGATGCCACGCGCGGAGGCGTCGCCACTGTGCTGAATGAGTTCGCGCTGTCCTCGGGGGTGGCGATCTGCATCAGGGAAGCCGCATTGCCGATTCGCGAGGAAGTGAAGGGCGCGTGCGAACTCCTGGGCCTCGATCCGCTCTATCTGGCCAATGAGGGCAAACTGGTCGCGCTGGTGCCCGCGCATGCGGCGCAGGACGTGTTGTCGGCGATGCAGGGCCACCCGGCGGGCAGACACGCGGCGGTGATTGGCGAGGTTGTGGCGGAGCCCGCCGGAATCGTGGTGCTGCAGACTGTCTTCGGCGGGAAACGGATCGTCGATATGCTGGTGGGAGAGCAATTGCCCCGGATCTGCTAGCTGGCGTGGTCGAAACGGGAATGGGTTCCCGAGGAAGTTAGAAATTTCTCCTGGTCGACCAAGACTATCAGTCTATCAACAACGGGCTTCCCTGCAACAGCCTCGGCTAGATCATGGGGTGCGATCCTGAGTTTGGCGACAAATTGTACGTAAGCCCGGCTACGTGTCGGTTTTTCTCGCCCGACGTTTACCGATTTTCCTCTGCTTCCCCGACAACACGAATCGCTCGCCGAATTAAGAACACGCAAATTCGTGTGCTTAATTTTCCGCTATGCCGTATTAACGTAGTTCGCATTTCCGGCAATATTGCCGGTGGCTAAAGTGACCTCACGAAGAAAACACAATAGTCCAGAAGTTAGCGCGATCATGGCCACGATGAAAAGTATCGATATTTCGTTGGACGGGTCCCGGCCCAACTCGGATCCAACGAATAATGCGGCAATCACTATGCAGATGAACAGAGCGCAAGTCGTGCAAAGAATGATGGCCCAATGAACCCATCGTGCCCTGCGCAGCAGGATCTTCATTTCGGATCTGTATGCCGTCCGCACGTCCTCGTGACTCGCGTCCAGTACGCGGATACGGTCGATGACGCGACCCAGGCGCCCCGAAATGACGTTTAGAATCGCGCCTAGGCCGGTAAGAAGAAATACCGGCGCAACGGACTGCTGAATCGCGTGAGCAACAGCTATGACATCGTTCACAGTTTGCATAAGCTACTCCTGTCAAATTACGATCAATTCGTCGCCCCATTTGAGCATTATGTTCTTCCTCTAATACTCGAATCCCAACGATCAGGACGTCGAAGGCTGCCGGGTGAACGAATGATGGGAAGGCGGGATACGGCCATAAACCATAGATCACTGTGGGATCGAAGACTGGAACGTAGACGATATCAGGACTGGCGGGTTCGGGCGTAATCGCTGGTCCGTCTGTTGCAACTGCCTTTTGGGGCGTTGAACCAAGCTTTCCGGCCGCTTCTGTCCATTGATAAGGTCGCTGAATAGAATCCATCGACGCAGCCAGATTGGCTAGGAATGCTTCCCGAGCTGCTCCGTTCAATCGAGGTTGCCATCCATCATGCGCAGAATCTGAGGAAAGGCAACCAGCGACTTAACGCTGCGATCCCATTGTTGCTGGTCAACCGTGGCTGCAAATGGATCTCCCTTGAGTGCGGCGTAATTTGGGTGCTGAAGCCAACGATTTGCTTCGACGACTTCGAGCGGATAAGTCACCGCCATCGGGATCTTGGCAGCCAAAGAATCAGGATGCAGCGATTGGCGCAAGCATCTGATCGATCTGCAGCAGGGCGAACAGTGCCGTGGCCTGAGCCTGCGCCCCTGGCGCCATATCCTGCGCGGATGCTTCCGATGTCCAGAACATCATGACGACCAGGACTGCTGCTATCGGCAAGACCGCTTTCACCTTGACCTTCATTCCGAAGTCAAAAATTTGGTAAGAAAACATACACGACTTACCGAGCAATATCACCGGTAACTACTACCCTAATGATCTCAAGGATGGACGCCGCGTTTGTTTGATGTTGCAACAGGTGCTTTCCTCACGCCATGCTTACAAATATCACCTCAACTTTCCCATCATCGTCGTCGTGAAGTGATCCGCGACTCGACTGGGCGATGGAACCCTTGGAGAACCGTGGACTGTTTGACCGCTGTCCGGGAAAATATCGATTTATATTTTGTACCCTAGTTATTCAATGCGTTGGCATCATCGGGGCCAACGCTTTCAGGCACAGCGCTTTGCAGGATCATTTCACCAGCGTTCAATGGCGATGGGTGCGCACTGGGCTTGAATACCTGATCACCCGTGTGTATGAACAATCCGCTGAGCGCGCATTGACCGTCGACACTGGCCATCCTCAGCCTCCAGATTTGTTCGCTATAGTGACATCGCCGTGCATCGCTCCAACTGATCACCAGAATGTCTGTTGTTGGTCGTTCGAGCAGCGAAACGCAATGCCTCGTCAAATATCGTGTGCTCTCTTTATGCATCATCGATAACGCTCCGAATGATTACCTTATACAGTGTCGGAAAAATAAAATACTATCGATTCCATCTAACGTCATGAGGATTCTGGCCCCCGCGGTTTGTCATCCATGACTGCGTGGCCAACATGAGCCAAACGGTCTCTTGATCACGACGTTGGTGATTGCGCCGCAGTCGCCCAAACCAGGAGCCGTTGTAGGGGTTCTTCCTTTTAAGGTTTCTGTGTATCGAACACAGCCTATCGCCAATGCCGGCAGGTTTACCCGACAAGGCGCCGTAGAGACTGTTTTTACACCCCTCAGATGATGATGCTTGCCGTTTGAATACTAACTAACGGAAGGTGGCGTCTATCTGTGACCTTGATTACACCGGTGCCTTGGTGAAGTGCGTCCCCGTGAGCGACAGGTTGAACATAAGACCCGCGTTCGTCTGCACGAACCCCACAATGGAGGAGCGCGCAGTATTAGAATCAAGCTTGCCGCTGGCCCCCACCTTCAATAACGCTACCGATCCGTCGACGCCTGCAGTCCAACCCTTGCCGCTGCGAAAACGATCAAGTGCCTGCTGGGTGAGAAAGACCAGGATGACGCTCTTCGATTCGAAGCCGAACTGTGCGCCCACCGACCCTGTCATTGCGTTGTAGTAAGTGCTCGGGCCCCCGGAGGTGCGCAGTACGCCATGCCCGTACTCGACGCCCAGCACCGCACCGCCCGCGCGAATATTCGGGAAAACCAGAACGCCCTTCGCACTGGCAATCAGGCCGTGGGCTTCGGGAGCTTTGGCATACAGTCGCTCCAATGCGGCATCCGCGTCGGCATCGGTCTGATGCACCAATGCGACGGTAGTTTGAGGAGCCCCATCCTGCTGGGCGTACGCGACCGGGATCATCCAGCTTGCTGCACTCATGGCAACGATTGCGATTGTTCGAGCTTTTAACATTGTGTATTCCATATTCGATGAGTGAGGTCTTGGAATTGACCGAGAGCACGTCGACATCGACTTGCCGCGTGCCTTGAACCAGCTTTGATTATCGGCATTGCATTTGTGTAGTCGCTTGATGCAAGTCAAGCTTAATCAAGGAGGATAATTTGACCATCGATTCAGTATGTCCCGACCGAACGCTGACGCCGGCGCTGCCTGCATTCGAACAACAGCTTGGTATTGATCACCGATGGTGAGGACGCGACTCGCGTTGCAGCGGCGCCTGCCCAGTGAACTCGCACCTACTCGATGGAGAGCACCGCGGCATAAGAGGCTGCACAGTATCCGACGGATCTTCCGCATGCTAAGTAAGCCGAAGCCTCTAGGTGGTTTTCCGTGCCCACCGAATACTGGCTCGCACAAAGATCGCTTGATGAGTCCGGTGATCAGCTCGTCTGGCGCCGGTTCGCAGCACGTAGCACTCGCTTCGACGCCGAACCGACCGTGACGACCGTACGCAGCATGTTGCCAGTGGAGATTTGCAGAATACCGAACTTGTCTTTGATGAAGTTCACCTGAGAGGCCTTACCTGCTCCCCCAACGGGATCAAACGCATGTGATTTCTCTATACGTTGCAGTTTCTCTTGTGACGCTTGACTGCCATCCTGATCCGTTTTAAAGAGGACCGGTTACGTGCTTCGCTTTTGGTATGTCAAATCAAGCATTCCCGAAACCTCAGGCCGGGTCGAGCGGATTCCTCAACCGGTTAATCGAGTTGCGCCATGCGACGCCGCTTACACATTAATTCACCATTGGCAACGATTAGCCGGGGCATCAAATCTATTTTCTACTTTAGTGACGATCATGTACGAGGGCACTCGCCGTGAGACTGTTGCCGCTTTGCCTGGCTGTTGGTCCGAGCCAGTACTAGCGGTCTCGAAACGGATAGCGGTAACAAAAGCGGTGCCGGACCGCTAGCTTGCAGGGACCGAGTCGTTGAGCTCCGATGCATAGCGGCGCTTGATGGAGGTCCTTGGGGCTCGAATGCGACCATAGCAGGGTGAACGGCGATGGGAGTCAACCGGTGACCTCGGCCGCGCACTATGTGCGCATCGAAGGCAATGGGAAAGAGCGCTTTCTAATCGTAGATAACTTCCTTAGGAAGGCTCGGTCCATGGAATCCATTTGTGGATTTGTTTCCCGCTTCCCATGCACCTGGACATCGCTGCCGTTGCCTGCTGATGATCCGATCTACCGAGTTTGATCTGCTTCTCTCGAATTGGGAAGGCAGTCAGCTTGCCGGAAAGCGGCCAGTTGGCCTGCTTTCGAGGACAATATTTTGGTCGATCCGCTGTTTTATGCTGCGGTGGACTTTCTACGCGCGAGTGTGGAACAGAGGCCCGGTCGGGTTCTGAGAGCGATGCCCGAATTTTAAAAACGCTGGGATCGCAAGGTATTAAACATAGCCGCCATCGTGGCTGATACCGACGAGTTCGTGAAAGGGACGGGCTAGGGCGAGCCTGATCGCCAAGCTTCGTGGAAGAAGCGAAATGCGGATGTGATCGCGCTATCACGAAGCGCTGGAATATCGACGCGACTCGTGAGTACAGAACGTCGGTGGACGCCCCCGACTCCGTAAACAATGTCGATGTATTCCATGATTTAGATCGCTGGCACGCTCCTCGTTTCTCGCGGCAACTTCGCCGTGAAAGTGGTTCCCGAAGCTGCTGAGGACTCCACATCCAATGTCCCACCGTGCGCCTGCGCGATATGTTTTCAGATGAACAACCCGAGGCCGAGACCGTCACCCGGTTTGCTCATCTCGACACGCCAATATGGTTCGAACACCTTGCTGATGCTCTCGGGAGGGATTACTTTACCGCCGTTGCGGACCACCAACGTCAAGAGGTCATCTTCGATGAAGGCCCTAACTATAATCGGCTGATCCGGCGAGCCATGAGCAATTGCATTACCCAAAAGGTTAGATAGCAGTTGCTGCACGCGGGCGTGATCGCAAAAGACAGGACTCTCGATCGTAATGTCGTCAAAAATTGTACAATGGCAATTTGCCGTTCGAAGCTCAGTGACGACCTCCTGCAACGGGGTGGCCAGATCCTCGATAGCGGTGATCGATGCGCCAACACCCGAGCCTAGACGGCCGCGCGCGAAATCCATAACATCGTCGATAAGCTGTGCCATCCTCAGTGTAGTCTTCGTCAGACGCCGACCCATCATTAGTAGATCGGGATCGCTCTTCCTGAGCATAAGGAGTTCGGCGGAGGCACTGACTGCTGCTAGCGGGTTACGAAGGTCGTGCCCGAGCACCGCGATGAACTGTTCGCGCAACTCGGCAGTGGCCCGCTCGCTGGTTAGGCAAGCTTCTAGAGCACGTTGGCGCTTCTCGCCTGCTATCTGAATGTCGGTCAAATTAGTGAAGACATCGAACATTTCGATCGTACTTAGATTCGACACCTTCTCTGTGCGAGGCAGGAGCGCTCCGGGAATTGTCGTGTCCAGACGGGAGGTATCAAATTTATAACCATTCCCGCAATAGTTAGCCGTGACCGAATAGCCCATATTTGTCTTGCTTTTCGCGATTGCCGAGCCGATGCCACTAAGACTGCCAGAGGTTAACGCGGTTCTCGTCATCCCATAGTCCTCGTCGAGTTTGACGGATCGATTTTTACTATCCTCGGTTCATCTGCCATGTGAATTGACCTACATCAGATCCAGTATTCGATTCACGTGAGCCACGCAGCGGTCCCCGTCCATGCCAGAAATCGGGCAATTTTTGGCCTGGCTGGCCCGTCTCTGTTCATATTCTCCGCAGGCACCCCCGTCGCACGGTCGTCAGTAAGAAATCGCGGTGCCGACGGTAGGGTGACTCTCGAACCGAAGCTCGTCTTGAGAGTAGACCGCGGAATATAGGCCACTTTGACTTGGGTCAACCGCGCGATCCGTGAGTTCGCGTGGTCATTGCGCTGCCGCCGTCGTCATCGACTATGCGTGGCGAACAACGCAAGTTGATTTATCCCGACGCCTGCGCCGTCTTCAAAGGGTCTACTCCGTCAAGTCCTTTGATCCATCGCGCTGCACACGTCAGCCGGTGCCTGACATTTGCCACTTGGCTGCTGAGCGTAAACTACTCACGTGCCGAACCCGAGTTTGAATTGGGTTGAGCCCGTCCTCTGTTTCATCGTCTCAAGGCCCAACGCTATGCAGTAGGGGGTATCAACAATAGGAACTACATCCCTACCGTAGTTGGAACCCGCACTTGGCCGCGTTTTGCTCGCTAAGAGCACGTCGGCTGGCTTGCTCAGATGACGACCAGATTTGCGTTGTAGGCCTCGAGGTAACGCCGGCTCCCTCTTGCCGACGTGATGGCGTCGGCGGGCGATGCAGACAGTAGATCCCGGCGGGTATCAGGTGAAAATAGTTCCACCTGTCCCAGGTCCTCTAGCCGATTGAAATTGTGTCGCCATCGTCGAATGCGAGAACAATCCCCGCCTTGCAACTTCGGAGCCCGGTGATGCGAGGGTAGGAGAACGGGCCGGAGACAACATTGACCCACATCAATGGCCCGAATGTGTCATCGCATAATCTGAAATTTGGGTAAACGATTCGTCTCGAAAATCCACTTTAGGACGTCAAATGTTGGCGCGTTCTAGGCACGGACACGAACCACGTTTCTTGAGAAACTAGGAGGCAACCGAGACCGTTTCTAAGAGACCGACCGGAGGAAAACCGGTCGTCACGGAATTGTTACATTCTTCTCTAGTCAGCGTAAAAGCGTACGAAAGACCAATTGGGAGGCTAGCATGCGCGCATCTGATGTAATGACCACGGTCGTCATAACGGTAAAGCCAGAAATGACCGTGCGTGAAGTTGCCAGGTTGCTCTTGGAACAGGGAATCAGTGGGGCACCGGTTGTCGATGCGACTGGGAAAATTGTCGGAATGGTCACCGAAGGCGATCTGATTCACCGAGCAGAGATCGATACCGAGAAACCCACGCGCTCTTGGTGGCTTGATCTGTTTTCGCCAGACCGTGATGCAGAGGACTATGTGAAGTCTCATGGCCTGAGGGTTAGCGACGTTATGACGTCAGAGGTGATTTCGGTCGATGAGGCGACTCCTTTAAGTGCGGTTGCCAACTTACTGGAAACGCGGCGAATTAAGCGGCTTCCTGTGATACGGGACGGTCAACTTATGGGTATTGTCAGCCGCGCGAATCTAATCCAAGCGTTGGCCAGTTCCTCGGAGGAGGATGTGCTGAATGAGGCACCGACAGATCGCGACATCCGCGCGACGCTGATGGGCGAACTAACCGGTCACAGTTGGGCTTTCGCGGGCCGGAACGTTGTCGTGAGCAACGGTGTTGTTCACCTATGGGGTACTTTTCGTTCAAGGGACGCGGTGCAGGCCGTGCGTGTTGCGGCGGAAGCGACTCCTGGGGTCAAGCGCGTTGATGACCACACTGAGGAATACCCCATGGTCGTCTCAGGATTTTAAGGTACGCAGAAGCAAGGGGAATAAAGGGCCCGCATGGCCTTTCGCAATTCACTCTGATCCGCTTACCGATCGGGTTGATATGGCATCGCGCCACTTTGCACGAAGCCGTGTTGTCGGTCCCAAGCTATTTCGATCGAAATGATTTCCCGGAGCATGACATGCGATGGACTGGACATACGGGCTCAATGCGCCTCTTCAATTCGGGCGCTCCGGGACCGTCCGCCCTTCCAGCGGAAAGACCGGTGAACCAGATTCTCGATGCCGCGCTGGCTGAATCCTCAACTCGCCGCTTCACTTTCACGCGTATCGACGACATTGCGGCTCCCGTCGTTCTTTCCGAGGGAGGCCTCTACACGCATTTCGAAAGCAAGGAGGAGGTGTTCCAAGCGTTGCTCAGGCGCCCTCCGGTCACATCGATTCTCGACGAGCGGGCGCTTGCGCAGGGCAGTCACAGCGGAGCGTGTGATTGGCCTGCTGTCCGGCAAGCTCTACACATGGTCGACAAGTGAACCGGTCGTCACCACGCCGCGTCTGCTCATTGCCGAGAGCCTGGGGTTGCAGGACGTCGCCGAGCAGTGGCAGATCCACACGGAGAACGCCTATGTCGGCGCGATCGGCAAGATGCTGACGAGGGGAATAAAAGAAGGCCATCTACTTCGAGGTGCTGCAACACAGACGCCGTCGTTCCTGATTGCTCCAATTGCCCACATATGCCGGCGGCAGGTGATCCGTGCGACGCCAGTGACGAAACAAGAGGTGGTGCGGCATCGCCTGCGTATGCGCTGCTGCTACGCGAGCTGCTAACTCCGCGTTCTTCGACCCGAACCCGGGATTCCGGAGCGGCCCCGATTTCTGGGTGATTTTATTCGTAGCGACGCGCCGCTCGCCGATCAGGTGTCGGGGCAGCAGGGCGCCGACCTACACGTTGGCGGCGGGTGGTGCCTCAAGCGCGCCTGCGGTTGCGAGACGCCGCCGCGGTGCAACTGTGGCCTTCGAGTTTTCTAGTACTACAGCCGTAGATTTTTTTACTATAATTTATTAGTACTACTATGTGAGTATAAACCGATGCGAGCAATTGCGAAATCGTGGGAACGTGAACTGTACGCATTGCATGAACGTCTCGAACACCTGTTCAGACGCCCTGAACCCCGGCAGCGCTCACTGGCGTATATGAAGGGGCTGCTGGGCACAGTCGAGCGCAAGAACGGCTGGCAACTTGCCGAATGGATTGGCGAGGCAACACCGGACGGCGTGCAGCACCTGCTCGAGCGGGCACAGTGGGACGCCGACGCCGCGCGCGATGTACTGCGCCAATACGTGGGTGAACGACTCGGCGAGCGTGATGCAGTGCTGATCGTGGACGAAACTGGTTTCATCAAGAAAGGTGAGCACTCGGCCGGCGTGCAACGCCAATACAGCGGCACGGCGGGCCGAATCGAGAATTGCCAGATCGGCGTATTCCTCTGCTATGCCGGTCATGGCGGCAGTGCATTCATCGACCGCGAGCTGTATGTGCCGCGGGCATGGACCGATGACCCAGCTCGCTGCAAAGCAGCCGGCGTCCCGCCGACGTTGGAGTTTGCAACGAAGCCACGGCTCGCGCGCAGCATGCTTGAGCGTGCGCTGGATGCCGGCCTGCCATGCGGCTGGGTCACAGGTGATGAGGTTTATGGTGGTGACCGTGACCTGCGATTGTGGCTGGAGTCACGCGGGCAGGCCTTCGTGCTGGCAGTCGCAAAGAATGAGCCGCTATGGTGGCAAGGGCCGAAGTACGTTCGCGCAGACAAGATAGCCGAAGCGTTGCCGTCAACGGCATGGGAGCGCCTATCGGCTGGCGTGGGCGCCAAAGGCGAACGTCTGTACGATTGGGCAATGACGCCACTGTGGAGGCTGCAGATCACCGCCGAGGAATATAGCTTCGGACACTACCTGCTGGTACGGCGCAGTCTGGATGAAAAGCGCGAGCATGCCTACTATGTCGTCTACGCTCCATGCAGTAAAGCTTCACTGCAGATTCTGGTGAATGTCGCAGGACGCAGATGGGAAATCGAAACTGGCTTCGAGGCGACCAAGGGGGAGTGCGGCCTGGATCAGTATGAGGTGCGTCTATGGCGCGGGTGGTACCGCCATATCACCCTGGCACTTCTGGCGCACGCAGTACTCGTCACCCTTCGGATCGAGGGTAAAAAAAACTCCTGAAGGCATGATGCCCCTCAGCCCGCAGGAAATTCGTCGACTGTTATGCCGCCTGTTATGGCGCGCCGTCCATCCGATCAATCATGTGATTGCATGGTCAATTTGGCGACGTACTCACCAGTGGCGCGCACAACAGTCCCATTACCGACGCCGTGGTTTTACCCCGCCTGTCAGTTAGTATCTACGGCTGTAGTACTAGATAGCCTGGTTCATGACGGTATATCCAAGGCAATGGGCGAACGCTTGCCTTCGGTGAGAACGAGAGGCACGGGGCCTATAGGCGAACATGCGGCGTGAGCGCCATACACGATGTTGTAGACGAAGGCGATGATCCTCGTATTGCTGCAGACTCCTGAACAACGGGAACCAACGTGGGGTGAATAGCCTTGAGACCCGCCGCCGAAGTTGAGGTATGTCAATGTATGAACACACGCCTTTTGGCCTGTGCGTACGTTGCCTGTAGTGAACGACCGCAGTAGCTCGTCACCGTGGCGCTAGGACTCGCCAAACCGATCCGATAGTGTACGCCGTGGTGGCAGCACCAGCCTTATTCCGACGGCGATCCGCCAGAAACATTCGACCTGTCGCAATCCTTCGGCGTCTCCGTGGCGGATGAATGGCTCATACGTGGCATGAGTTCCAAGCACCCGACTGGCATGCCTGATAGGAACCAGCATAGCTCGGTACGAACTGCAATGCTCGCCGGCGGCGACAGTCAGGCTCGATGGTGCGGTCTGTCCGCGTGGACGGTCGCCTGAGCAATTGCGTCCGGAATAGTTTGCCGTTTTCGCGGTCGTTTTTTCCAACGACAAATTCCACATCGTCAAGGTATTCGAGAGCGCCGGCCATATTGTCGGCATGTGTGGTGACCCATGCAAACCATGCCCCTGCGCCGCCCCAGACACAAATGGGAATTGCCGTCTCGACGGCCACCGATGTCGCCAAGTCAGCGGCGGGTACCGTGCTGACTGAGCCAAGCCTTGGTGGCATCGTGATTGAAATACGCGCGCCGCGGGTGACTTGCCAGCGGATCCGGACTTATATGTTGAGGTTGGTCACGCGCAAAATTGATCAGATGCTGTTCCTGACGGGTGGTCTATTATGACCGGCCACGCAATCCTGACGTCGATGCTGTTCGTTGTTCTCATTATCACGGCCGATTTCCTCTCCATGTCGTCAGCGACCGATAACGTGCGGCCATCGGCAAAGGCCAGTGCGTGACAGATTAACAACGTGACAATCGTCGGCATCGGCGTGGCGTGCTGCAATCTGCTTTTTTGCAGCGGATTTATCGCTGTCAGCAAGTTCTGGCTGAACCTCGGCACCGGTCGGCCGCAAACGCTCGCGGCGGTCATTCTGGTGTTCAGCGGTCAGGCAGATTGTACGTGCAGATGGGGAAGTTCAATCAAATGAAGGCACAGTGCGCCAGGCAGCGGAGGACACTGGCTGGCACACCGTTCAGAAACGATGGCGCAGGCCGACCGTTGCCGCGATCTGGTTGTTCGTCGATGACGGTGCCAGTGTGTTGATTGCGGCGACATTCGAGATGGGCGCACCGTTGCCGCCATAGCCAAGCGAACCCGACGCATGCTGGTAGACGCCCGCGAGGTACACGTCTGTGCGTTTGCTGAGCGAATAGTCGGCCGCGAGTACGACGGTATGCCATTTCGGATCAGTCGAGCCGTTGCCGCTGCCCGTTGCAGTCCCGTCGGTGAAGGTGTAAGAGCCGACGAGCGCCACCGCTGGCGTCAGGTTGTAGGCACCGTTGATTTCGTAGTTGTCCAGATGCAGAGTCAGTCCAGCGACACCAGGAAGTGGTGTGCCACCGCTCGCCATGCTCTGCATGCCGTCAATCTGTGAGTGCGTCCAGACGACACCGACTTGGGCCGGACCATACACATAGCTTGCACCCACGCCATAAGTACGCTGCAGATTCGCGGCAATGCCGATGTTATCGGGCACAGCACCGCCTGAGTTCAGCGTGCCGCCCGACTTGTTCAATTGCAGGTAAGCGGCGGCAATCTTAAACGGACCGTTCGCATAGGATGCGCCGGCGCTCCATGCCCGATTGTCCGCAAAGCCATCGGCTTCATTGCTAAAACCATACAGACCGCCGAAGCGGAAACCCGCATAGTCTTCGCTCGTGTACTTGACGGCGTTTTTGATCGAGAACGTGGCGGAAAGGTTATCGTTGTCGAACGGGTGACCCGCGAGATTGTTGCCGTAACCTGCTCCCGCTTCCGATAGCGGGCTCAGATAGTCGACAACCGAATCGTACTGACGTCCGAGAGTAAGCGCACCAATCCGGTCACTCTTCAAACCTACATATGCCTGCTGGTTGAACATCGAACTGTCGTTCGCGAAGCGGCCATTGTTGACATTGAAGCCGCTTTCCAACCTGAAGATTGCCTTCAGACCGCCACCAAGGTCTTCTGTGCCTCGCAGGCCGAAGTACGTCTTCGACACAGCACCGCTGCCTTGCAGCCAGTCACTATGGCCAACCACATTGTTGGCGTACACGATGCCCGCGTCGAGCGAACCATACAACGTCACGCTGCTTTGGGCGTGGGCGCTCATGGCAGACGCGCCCATTACGCCAGCGATGATAAGGATCTTCTTCATTTCTAGCTCCGAGGTTCTACGTAGAGAATCACACCAGTACTCGCGTTTTGCTTGCCCCGGCGGCCTGGATCAGCGGCGTCGGTTAAGGGTGTGCTATGGAGTCGAAATCCAGCGGGGCGAGCAAAGAGGTGAAATGTCTTGGCCGCCGAACTCGTACTCCTCACTTGCCTTTGATTCTCAGCGTGTCGGTTGGTGGTGCTCTTGACTTGTATCAACCAGGAGAGGTTTCCGCCTTGAAGTGCAACATGTGTCGCAAGGCTGCGCGAAAGGGGAGAAGGCCATTTTCGTGTCCCAGCGTGGTTGCCGAAAGACCGCTAGCAAAACGTTACAAGTGGCAACGACGCGCCCAGTTTTCTGTCGCGGTTGATGCACATTCCTGCGTTTCGCAAAATGAGCGGGGCATGCGAACCAAACGGGATAGGTGGGACATCGATTAAGTTCGCTCCGCAGTGCTTTGTAGTGCTACGGAGGGGTAGGCGCGTCGCGGATAGGTGCGTCGTCCAGGGCGCGGAAATCGTATGTCGAACGCGAATAGCGGCGAGCCGCGCCACACCCGCTTTCGGGTATGCGGGGCGTAAGGAACCGGCTGACCGGCATGGCATCCATGCAACGACGCTTCACGGCTGCGCGATTTTCCACGTGTGGTCGGGGTTATATTGCGCCATGTGGCCCGCGATAATGGACGTATCGGGGCCAAGGTTCTTTTCGAACACAATACCGTCCTGATTGACGACGAAGGTCACCACGCCGGAATCGCCATACTTTGCTGGAAACGCAACCAGCGCAAACCCGCCGGTTAGGTGCCCGTCGACCAAGTAGTTGCGGGCGCCGCCGGATACCTTCGAACCCTGCCGGGTCAGAATCCTGTAGTAGTAGCCATCGAAGGCTGCGCGACCCGCGGCACTCGCCGGGCCGTAACCCTGCGTTTCGGCCTCGGCGACGAGCGGGCCGAGCGGGCTTTCTTCGTCACCGGCCAAGCGTTGCCAATAAAGTCCGTCATGCGTTCCTTGGGTGCTTGCAACACGCTGTGCGTACTCATGTTGCCCGTTGCCCTGGCGATTCTTGAGTGCGTAATCTCGTTGCGCTTCGACGTAGGCGCGGCAAACCTCAATCGCATTTTTTTCGTTTCTGCCGACCCTGCGATCAACGATCTGCTGCGCGCCGGCCTTGACATCGAAGGTCCAGTCGGCTCCCTGTCTGACGAGCGGAATCGGATAGGGCCATGCGTCCTTTCCTAGGACGATGACAACTTCCCGTGCGTTGACCGTTTCGAGGTGGTGCTCATCGGCGTATGCCGAGGCCAGTTTTTCTCTGGCTACCCGTTCGGCCACCGGATCTCCGGAACGGACGAGTTTTTCCGCGCCGCGTCCGAATATCGCCAGGAGCGCATCGGGCTGGTCGCTTTGCCATGCAGCGGCTAGCGTGTCGGCGGCCTGTTCAGGCGAAGTGAACCTTCTTCCGTCAGCAACGGCGGCGGCCGCGCACAGGCCGCTGCCGGCCGATATGGCTGCGGTCACGATCAGAGTGATCAATCGGCGCCCGGATAACGCCGGGGCACGGGTTCGGTTGGGGTCGGTCATTGCATCCTCGCGGCGCTTGCGCCGGGTTTCGATTACGCTCATTAGCGCCTCCCTCCACCGCCCGACCGCATCGATCTTGGCGCGGCCATACGAACCCCGCCGAACCCAGGCATCGACATACGGCTGGCACGTCCACGGTCAGCGTCACTCCGGACATCGGCGCCGCGGCCGAACGATTCGAACGTCGACGGAAAGCGTGGTGCCGCGGGTAACACACGGGTCAGCGGTGCCGTGGAGCGCCTGAAGTCGGAGACAGTCCCAACGCCCATGGGCGGATGGAAATGAGCCTCACTGTCGTCCGGATATCCACGGAAACTCCGGCGCGCATCGGGCGCACCCATGCTGCCCGCAAACCGGTTCCGCACGCCAGAATCGTGATACGGCACGCCAAGGCGATGGGACGGGTCATGCACCCACGCGGTCCCGCCGAGCGAACGATTGCCATTGAGCCCGGCGAAACGGTCGCGGTCGAGGTCGATCCGGTGCCGCCCCCAGTCGCAGTGGTTCCAGCCCCAGAGCGGCCCGACGATCCCGATGCCCACCCAGCCAAAACCGACACTACCGACGATCACACCGTCGAAGTAGCCAGGAAAGTAGTAAGGTGGAAAAGCCGGATACGGCCACACGCCATAGACATACGCGGGATTGTAGACCGGCACATACACGATCTCGGGATTGGACGGTTCGATCGTAATCGCGGGGCCGCTCGTTGCCACCACCTGCTGGGAGGTCGAATCCAGCTTGCCGGCTGCTTCAGCTTCTCGGCGAAGACGCTGGACCGAATCCATTACCGCTGCCTGGTCGGCCAGGAAGGCGTCGCCAAGACGCTCTATCCAGTCGAGATTGCCATCCATCATGTGCAGGATCTGAGGGAAGGGCACCAGTGACTTGACGCTGGGATCCCATGGCTGAATTTCGAGTGCGGCGGCCAGTTGCGTTCCCGAAAGTGCTGTGTTTTGCGGGTCCTGAAGCCAGCGATCGGCCTCGACCACTTCGAGCGGATAGGTTGCCGCCATCAGGATCTGCGCGACGAGGGGATCGGGATAGAGCGCGATCGGCGCCAACATCTGGTCGAGTTGCGCCAGCGTAAATGGCACCGTATCTGGAACCGAAGGAGCCTGCGCCGGCGCCAGGTTTTGTCCACGTGCTTCCAATGCCCCGAAGGTTCCTACGGTCAGGGCCAATGTTATGGCCAAGACCACTGTCGCCTTTACTGTCATGTCGTAACCCCTAAGCCTCATCTTGCAACGTGCGTGGCTAACTTGTCATGCCTACCAGTAGGCACCGGCCTGCCGGTCTCACGCTTGACCTGCATCAACGATAGAGTTGGATGTGGCGGCAAAGCAGCACCAGTTCAGTTAATAGGTGACGTGCTGCCTGTCCGAATGACACGAGTTCGGGGTTCGTTCACGGCCATTGAGGTGAAAACGTACCCGATTTTTTGAGCAGAGTCGATGGAACGAAGATTTCGAGAACCTTTTTAATTAGATAAGGATAGCTTATCAAATGTAGTAGAATTCGGTAGGGTGGTACTATTGCAAGCAACTCAGAAGCTTCGCACGCACCGCTCGGATGCCTGCGCGCCGTGAAAGTACTCGCCGATCCACGGATCGGCGAAGTTCGCGACTCCGGTCAGCGGCCCCACGGCGATGGCGACGCGGTCGCAGACCGAGCATAGAGCATCGAAATCGTGCGTGATGAGAAAAAGGTGAGTCCGAGTGGGTCACGCAAACGTGTAGATCGGATCATCGAAGACCGACGCGCTCATCGGATCGAGTCCGAAGGTCAGTTCGTCGAGAAAGAGAATCTCTGGATCGAACGGCTCGCGGGCCAGCGCTGTACGCTTGGTCATGCCGCCGCACAGTGACGCAGGCGCCTTGTCCGCTGCATTGTGCGGCAAGCCGACGAGCGCGGGCTTGGCGCGCGCAAGCTGCTCGGCAATGGGCCGCAGTGCTGTATGTTCGACGGGCGGCAGCGCGAAGTTGTCCAGCACGCCGAGGAAGACAGCACGCCGCGCTGGAACAGAATACCCATGAGTTCCCTTACGGGCATCCGCTCGGCCGGGCTGAGTTTCGCGAGGTTCCAGCCAAACGTGCTGACGCTTCCCACATTGAGCGCGTGCAACCCGACTAGCGAGCGCAGCAGCACCGACTTGCCGCTGCCGGAGCCACCCACTACGCGCAGGATCTCGCGGCGCTTGATGTCGAGGTCAAGCTTCTCGTGAACGATCTCAGCGCCGAAACGGTTCGACAGGTCGCGCATTTCGACGAGCGGGTCACCGTATTTGCCCGGATGGCCGTTGTTCACCATCCCCACTTCCATAGACAGAGCGCGGCGATGGCGGCGAGCAGAATCACGACGAAGATCGACTGCACGACGCTCGACGTTGTATGCTCGCCGACCGACCGACCGACCGACCGTGCGCTGCCGCCGATGCTTGCCCCTTCGAGGCAACTGATATAGGCGATCAGAAATGCGAACACCGGCGCCTTGTCGATGCCGACGAAGAAATGCTACACGGGAGTATCGAGGCGCAGGCGACTCACGGAGATCGTCCACGAAATGCCGAAGCGCAGCATGCAGACCAGCGGGCTGCCAACCGTCCCTGACATCATCGCGACGAACGTGAGGACCGGCAGAGCACATACCGTTACGAACACGCGCGGCAGCAGCCGTTCGACCGGATGCAGGTGCAGTGCGCGAATCGCATCGATTTCCTCGTTGATTTCATTGAACCAATCTGCGCTGTAAGTGCACTATCGGTGCGGCCCGCAAGCAAGCTCGACGCGAGCAGGATACCGAAGTCGCGCAGGAACGGGAAGCCGACCAGATCGATTGTGTAGATATTCGCGCCGAGTCCGTCGAGTGTCGTGCCGTCCAATGCATGGACGCTAACATATGCCAAACGTCGAACGAGTAGGTCGCGTCATCGCTGAGCGCACTGTCACTGCGGCTCTGCGAGCAGAACGTGCTGGCAGATGCCGCCTTGCCGCGCAGCTTGGCGTCCCCAGCAACCCGGTGGCCAGATTGTCCTGGAGAGCTAGAGGGTAGCCACGCTTCCTCTCGGAAACGCGGCCCCCGAAGAACCGTGCATGCGAGCTTTCCCCGCACACGGCTCGCGCACAGCATTAAGCGCCTTGCTGACGCCGGTCTTGCCGAATTGCACAAGCCCTTCGCAGGCCGTCACATTCTTGGTTCATCTCATTGCTGAGACGAGGGCGCTGAACCGTCGTAAAACGGTCTCTTTCAAGCTTCCCTGCAATCGAACCTCAAATGAGCACCTGCGACAACTGCACCACGCGGAAGTCTGCACCCTTTCAGGTCAGGGCAAATCTTGAACCCCTATGCGGGCTATTACCGCCCGCCATTCGCTTTTTCCGCGTTCTCATATCCACTCGCCCAACAGCTCACCTTGCGGATCACCTGCCGTAGCCAAATCACTGGCGTGGGCGGACAATTGGACTTACCACGTTCCCTTTCTTGCCGACCCGATACTGCCGGGCCTATCCGTTTAGCACCTGTCTATTCCCCGATGGCTCCACGACGACGTGCTTCCAGTATGAAGGGAAGCAACCGGCCATCCACCATTTTGGTCAGAGCCTTGCAGCAGCTTGGGCTCTTTCGGCTTAACGAGGATTCCGTCAACAGTTCACTTACGTTGTGCATGCGGAACTTGCCTCGCCCCCACACCGCACGGCTGCTGGCAGTGTCGGCTCCTTCCCTGTCGCCAGGGTGAACCGTCTTCTGAAGGGTACTTTGTCCCCGGAGCTTCGAACCCGATCGTTACCAATCGCGCACGTCCGGGTAGGCAACTGCTGGTCGTACAGCAGGTCACCGCTTCAACCTCCGCTATTCCAGTTGTTGAATGTGACAAGGCAAGAAAGAGCTTTGCCATCCACTACATGCCGCATAACGCGCGGCTGACGGCGACACGTGTCGCACTCAAACCGAGCCGTTATCCGCCCCGCTTTCGTACTGGAAACTGGGGACGGAACAGCCAGTTTCATCGGGTCCTGCTTACCCTCTGGAGCAGAGAACGATGAGCCTTGCGACTCCCAATAGTAAATCGTGCTCCATCTTCACGTCAGCCAGTTCCCGTTCGAACCATGCCAGTTCAGCTTCGATCTATGTGAACGGTTCTTGACACTTATCTATGCGTTGCAGCTTGGAGACCGGTGCAACACGCACCGATTCGATCCACATTAAAGCCGAGACGGAACTATCGGTGGTTCAATGACCGGTGGGGCGCATGCTTCCATTGACCCAGATCAAGACCGGCACAGTCGGAGAGGGGAGACTCGATAAACACGTTCGTCCTCTTGCGACAGGCAGACAGCAACTGTCGTATCCACAACGGAGATCATTATGTCATATGCGACCACAAATCCTTACACTGGTGAAGTGATTAAGACGTTTCCAGAAACAACGGATGCCGAAGTGATTGCGGCGATCGAAAACGCTCACGCCGCGTTCCTTTCGTGGAAGAAGACCGCATTTGTCGAACGCGCCAGGATCATGCAAAAGGCGGCTGACATTCTGCGCAAAGACATCGACGCCTACGCCAAGCTGCTCACCTTGGAAATGGGCAAGGTGATCGGCGAGGCGAAGGCGGAAGTGGAGTTGTCAGCCAATATTTTCGAATATTACGCGCGGAACGCCAGAGCGCTGCTCGCGCCGGAAAGACTGCCCGTCGAGGATATCGCCGAAGGCGAGGCCGTGATTGTGCACGACCCGCTCGGCGTATTGCTGGCGGTCGAGCCGTGGAACTTCCCGTATTACCAGGTTGCTCGAATCATCGCGCCGCAGTTGTCCGCGGGCAACACGATACTGCTCAAGCACGCCGGCATCGTTCCCCAGAGCGCGGCGGCGTGTGAGAAGCTCATGCTGGAGGCAGGCCTGCCGAAGGGGGTATTCCAGAACCTTTATACGGCGCATGCCCAGATCGAGCTCATCCTCAATCATCCCTTGGTGCGGGGTGTTGCTCTCACCGGCTCCGAAGGCGCTGGCGCCGTGGTGGCATCGCTGGCAGGCAAGGCGATGAAGAAGTCGACGCTGGAACTCGGCGGCGCCGATGCTTTCGTGGTGCTCGCCGATGCCGATCTGGAAAAGACGGTCAAGTGGGGGGTCTTCGGCCGCCACTGGAATGGCGGGCAGGTCTGCGTTTCTTCCAAGCGGATGATCATCGTCAAAGAGATCTACGATCAGTACCTTGAGCGCTATACCGCGGGCGTGGCCGGTCTGCATGCGGGCGACCCGTTCGATCCAGCGACGACGTTGGCGCCCCTGTCATCGCAGGGCGCGGCCGACGAACTCAAGGACAAGATCCGCCAGGCGGTCGCTCACGGCGCTACGGCGACGGAGGTTGGGCCCAAGGTTCCAAGGCAGGGCGCGTTCGTACAGCCGACGATTCTGACCAACGTCACAGAAGACAATCCGGCTCGTTATTGGGAGTTCTTCGGGCCGGTCTCGATGTTGTTCCGCGCCAATGACGAGGACGACGCCGTCCGGATCGCCAATGACTCGCCGTTCGGCCTCGGCGGCTCGGTGTTCACCTCAGATCTCAAGCACGGCGCGAAGGTTGCCCAGCGGATTTCGACCGGCATGGTCTTCATCAATCACCCGACGATGGTTAAGGCGGATCTGCCTTTCGGCGGCATCCGTCACTCCGGCTATGGCCGCGAACTGCTCGGCCTCGGCATCAAGGAGTTCGTCAACCA
The DNA here is from genome assembly GCF_964253815.1 of Caballeronia sp. LjRoot34. NCBI lineage: Bacteria > Pseudomonadati > Pseudomonadota > Betaproteobacteria > Burkholderiales > Burkholderiaceae > Caballeronia > Caballeronia sp. LjRoot34. The sequence goes on along the minus strand of NZ_CAXUSB020000007.1, from coordinate 10,222 downwards.
CAAACTCATCGATGTGGTCGACATCAACGCCGCATTCTGACGAAAACGACCGCAGGCTGCGGTCCAAAAGGCTGTGGCCCGCGATCTATGTTTCCTGGAGATCCTGCGGCTGCGGCGCCCAGACGCTTACCGGCTGTGAGGGTGGGATCTCGCTGATCCGCTATGTCAGCTTCGACGTAGCCCGATGCATCCAGTACGCTCAACGGGTCAATCCCAGGATTGAAGTGCTGCTCGTCTCGGCGAATGAAGGCGGGTGCGGTGGTCTCAGAAAAGCAGCAAGCTGCTTCTGCGTAGTTTGCAACGCTTGGTTCAACGGGTGCTGGATGAGAGCACTATCACATACCTGCCGGTAGGCCGACGACGCAACCACGACGTTGGTCGACGGGAATCGCAAGTCGGAAGGACCTGCATTTGCGCTGGGTAGTTACGAGCAGCTTATGTAACACGACACGCTGTCGGGTCTGCCGGCGGGGTTAGAGATTTGCCTGAAGGCATCGCTTCGATGCGTTACAGAAGCCCACATCAAACAAGGGCCGATAGACGCATTAACGGGGCACGCAAACGCCCCAGCGAGACCCGCACAGCCACAGCGCTCAGGAATGTGCGGCTACATCCTGAGGGCAGTCCTTTGCGTTCACGACTGTTTAGCCAGCGAGCGTGGCGAACTTATCCCCCACGCTCAATGCCGGTTTAATCAACGCGGGCACTTGGCTAGGAGCCAACGCGCGTTTCGTCGACCACGTTGCGTACTCCCGGCGCCGACCAGGCCGCACTGCGAGTGATGTCCTTCTCTGCGAATGAACTAATGTGTCCGCGCAACGTCACGGTGTCGTTGTTGATGGTCACGGCGATGTTGTTCGCTTCATGCTCCGCATGCCGTTTCAGCGCTTCCGCGATCTTCGTCTCAACCCCGCTTGGCGTCGCACGGCTACGCACGGCGATCTGATTGACCACCACGACTACGCCACGCAGATGAGACACCAGGTTTTCCGCTGTATGACGCTGATAGGCCCACTCAACCTCGCCCGATAAGGTCACACAACCTTTCTCCACACGCACCTTGACCTGGTTTTCCGCGAACCCAGCGGTCCATCCCAGCAATGAGTGCGCGGAAGCAGCAATGTCTTCATCGATTCGCTTCTCGCCACCGGGAATCCGGACATCCAACTCGACCACGACCCCGCTGACACCCTCCACACGTTGCGCGGCCTTTTCAGCGGCGAGCTTCTCCGTATAACTGCCGAGATGACCCGCCAACGTCACGATGTGGTCGCGCACTTCCACGCCAACGCCCGCCGCATTGATTGCAGGATCCCATTCGAACTCACGTTCCACGTCCTGTTTGATCTGCTTGTCCGTCTTCATAGCGATTCTCCTAGAGTAGGTACAACACACGGGCCATCTCGGCACGGTGGAACACGCGTCACGAGAACCTTACCTAACCCTACTCATGATCCGACACGGCTCGTTGATCTGAGTCAAACACGGATTCGCAACGTAAGAGCGACTTGGGGCCGCACCACTATAGCCACCGGCCGCCCCCGGCTTTAAAACGCGCGTTCAGTTGCAACCGCTTGAGCGCTGTCCTTGTGGCTAGTTCGATAAAAAATTCGGCCCGCGTTAAATCGAATACGCTTTTTCTGATCACCTGATTGAACGGGGAGTGCGCATCCCATAAAGCAACCGTCGAAGCATCGCAGCGTAGTGTCAGTGTTTTCTCGCGCTCCATCCAATCACAACGCGACGCCAAAAGCCTGCGATTACCTGCGGCGAATGCAAATGCTTGTGCAGCCGATCCCCGGCATCCCAGCCCGTTGCCTACCCGCGCGTAAACCGGAGATTATTGTGTAGCTAGTGATGCTGCCGTCGGCGTTCTCAAGTAGTTTCGATTTGCCGGTCTGAAACTCGCTTCTTTGTTGGTGTTTTTAAATTTTGTTTATCTAAAACGTGGATCTTCTTCGTATCCTCTTCTTTTTTCTGCGTCTTCTTCCCTTGTTTGTCGTGTTCTTAGGACTTGGGCCACTTAAAGGCATCTCGTTATTGGGTAGCCCCGGAAGAACCGTACGTGCGGGCTTTCCCCGCATACGGCTCGAGCACAGTGTTAAACGTCGCATAGACGCCGGTCTTGCCAGACTTCGCAAGCCCTTCGCAAGTATCACATTGTCGATTCGCCTCATCGCTGAGACGAAGGGTGCTGAACCGTAGACATACCGGTCTCTCACAAGCTTCCCTTCGATGAATCTCGGAAGTGGACCTACGACAACTGCACCACGCGGAAGTCTGCACCCTTTCAGGTCGGGGCAAATCTTGAACCCCTATGCGGGCTATTACCGCCCGCCATTCGCTTTCTCCGCGTTCTCATATCCACTTGCCAAACAGCTTGCCTCGCGGCTTACCTGCCGTAGCCAAATATCTAGCGTGGGCGGACAATTGGACTTACCACGTTCCCGCTCCTGTCGCCCCGGATGCGACCTTCACATCTATCGCATCGGGACTATCCGTTTAGCGCCCATCTATTCCCCGGCAGCGTTATGACGGCGTGTCCCCACTGTATAAAAGAACATCCAGCTGCATGCCTTTTTGGCCCGGGCCTATCAGCCGCTTTGGCCCGTTGACACTTACGAGGTTTATCGACGATTCACATCTGTTGCGCATGCGGAACTTGCCTGGCCCCCACGCCGCATTGCGGCTCGCAGCGTCATCGGCACTGTCGCCAGTAGTGATGTCTTTCGAGGTACGTTGTCCCCGGAGCTTCGCACCCGACCGTTACCAGTCGCGCACGTCCGGGTAGGCAACTGCTGGCCGTACAGCAGGTCACGGCACGGCGAGCCGCGCGTGACAAGACAGAAGCAGACTTTGCCATCCACTACCTTGCCGATTTACGTTCGGCGGACGGCGACACGTGTCGCACATACAGAAGTGTCATAGCCGTCGCGCAAGATCTGGATGGTGATCACAGCATCCATGACTCGCTGCATGCCAATCCACAGGGTCTTCGCGCCCGGTTCGCCGTCGCTCTTGCGCCCGAGGAATCCGCCCAGCGACGCGACCATCCGTATCATCTGGTTGAGCGTCGGTGGTTTTTTCGGACGCGCCTTCTTACAGAGCACGTGAGCGCCGTGTATCTCGTCAGCGGCGAAGAACAGCGACGCATCCAACTCCGGACAGGTTCTGCCAACACGTATGAGCCGCGCAATACGCCACGATACGACCATGTACAGCGCGAGCGCCTTCTCCACCCGCTCCATCTGTGAGAGTTGCAGCGCCTCGACCCGGCAGGCGTTCTTCAGGACGTTGAAGAACATTTCTATTTCCCACCTCGCACGGTACCAGTCAACGAGTTCGATGAGGGCATGCGCATCGCCCGCTTCGCGGTTGGTCACAAGACGCCAGATGACGGGCTTCACACCCGCTGGCGCATCCACTTCATACGCCTCGACGCAGGTGAGCCCCGGGCAGCGTGACGCGCTGGCTACGCAGTTCCTGCCTCACTTCACGCGCCTTCTGGCCGCTGCGCCCGGGCGGCACGAAGCTGATGTGGCCGAGCACCTTACTGGCGTGCACTGTCTCCCACAAACTTGCTTCGCCCTTGAGCGCGCGATTGTGCTGCGAGCGAATCAGCCAGTCCGCCGGTTCACCCAGTTCCTGCGCACGCTGCATGAGCGCGGCGATATCGCCTTCACGATCGGCCACATACACCAGTCGCGTGTCAGGCAGGGCCCGTGCCTGTTCGGCCACGATCTCATAGCTTTCGATCCACCGCACACTTTCCTTGACACCGCCACGCCTGCCGTTTGCATCGCGCGGCTCGCGCGCCCACATCCATGCATTCATCACACCCAGCGGCTCCCGATCCGGTGTCACCGCATAGGTCGCGTGAAGATACATGCCCACCTGTGCTTCATAACAGAGCGGGCCGGCCCCTTCGATATCCTGACCGTTAAAGTTCAACTCTGTCGTATCGGCTATGCACAGCACCACCGGCAACTGCCCCATGCGTGCCGTGGTACGGTCCCAATGCGGCTGCATCATGTCGCGCCAATCGATGTGCTCATTGCCCAGAAAGCGATATGCCGCGATCGTCTCGGCCCAGCCTTCACACGCGCCCGGAATGCTGGCCGTGGGCCGACTGGCGAACCGTTTGAGCAGCTCCTTCGCGCGCCGGTCTCGCCGTGGATCACCCAAATCCAGCGTTTCAAATTCCTCGTCCACCCATGCTCCCGCGTCGTCTTGGATCTTCATGCCGAAAATCCGAGAGTAAACGCCAAATCCGCATTGTTAACAACCCCCTTCTGACAACTTTTTTACTCCGTCATCGTTTCCGCAAGCGTCGAGTTGTGTAAGGAGATGACTTAAAGGTTGCCCGCGAGCAGATCATGAAACGCTAAAGATAACGTCAGTACCTGGGTTGTGGCGCGTTTTTCTCAGCGGATCTGCGGAACATTAGTGGTTAGAACTTCTGAGGGCGTAGGCCGCATGCACGCGCAAGAGGCAAACCCGTGAAGAGTGATTGCTTGAATTCCCAATATTGACGATGGTCCAGCCGACGAAGCAGCCGCTCGTGCAGATGCTCCCGGCGATAGTGGCAAATGTGGCCGCGCTCGCAAGCATGAACAGATCAACGACATTCCTTATCCAAGTTTCTTTTATGGAAGTTCGTTCCCGCGACTTCGACTAGCATTAAATTTTACTGTTGCTGCCCGCTGTTAATCGCGATGTTGGCCCGGTTACAAACGCCGCCTCACACAAGCACAAATGCGGCACGAGCGCTGCTAACTCGTCTGGCCGGCCTCCGCTGGCGGGGATCTGCGAAATGATCTTGGTGTCAAGCAAGTTCTGCGGCAAGCAGCCACCATCTTGGTTGCGATGAACCCGGACGACACCGTATTGACCGTCACACCCTTCTTCGTTACTTCGAGCGCCAACAATTTCGCGAAGCAACGCATACTGGCCTTGTTCGCCGCGTCCCAGTTGACTTTGTACATCTTCTCGAAGCTTGAGCGGGCCTTGGCTTTTTGCGATCGCGCTCGGGACCGCCGCCGTATCGCCAGCCACCACCGTACACCGGCTTGGTGTGCGCACACCGTCGCCCAGTGACAGCTTCCAGCTCTCATCGCCCAACTCGAAGGCGCATACAGCCGGTCGACGATCGTTGTACGTTGCCCTCGAAGGGCCGTGTTAGGCACGTCTATTTGGGTGCGCCTTTCGAAAAATGACTGTCAGAATCCTCGTTATACTCCGGGGGCTTACTTTCTCTGGCCCCTTCCATCGTATCTAAGGGTGTATCGCGCATGCCGAGTTGCTTAACCGCACTCCTTCAATCGCCGCCAACGTAGCGTAGCCGCGCGTCGTGACGCATAGTCTCGCCGCAACATTCCCAGTCCGATCAAATTCTACGTATCGGTGGCTGAGCAGCTTTTCGATTTCCTCAATGCACAGAAGAGGAGGCTCAGGGGACCGTTTAATGAGCATCAGAGCGGAGAGCTCATGCGCACTCAAAAACTTTTCCATAGGAAATATCTCTCACATAAAGTGGCGAAATGGGGCATTCAACCGTAGTCCGAATTCGCAGCGTGATACGACTGCTTTGCCTCACTCTCGGGGAAGCTCAGGTCATCCCCTTGTTTGGTGCGAACCTTTGAACGCATCAAGCATCCGGCTAGTGGACTCGTTCATCGCCGCCAACAGAATTTGCTGGGGACGCCCCGCACCCTCTAATCCCGGGAACGCACATCCGTCGCTGCCACTCGCTGGTTGCCTCATGCGCTCCTGCCTCTTCTTTACCGTAGCGACATCAGACTGCGCCGTGGTGTGACCAGCTTGAATCGCAATGTCCTGCGGGTGTCGGCTATACGCGAGATTTCGCGCTATCAACCGCTGCTGCATATCCGAAACGTGATCGAAGTCGAACTTTCCACTCCGTATTGCCGCGATATCGAGTTGCCACCGATCGACCACTTCCAGGCAGGTTCTCGCGTTCAACGCTGCAGCCTTCACACACGCGTCGATCGTGTGCTGGATGCCAGGAAAATCCTGAGAATATGGATTGAAGGCGAGAGAACATGGTACGCCATTGGTTCTCATAGAGCTCCTAATAACATTAGGCCGCAACGGCTCGCGACTTAACTTGCAGTAAGGCCCGATCTGGTTGATGTTAACGTTAATCGAGATCAAGGAGTATGAACAACGGAAAATCCCAACTATCGCGGTGGGCTTGATCTACGTCAAGAAATAGTCCTGCGCGGCGGACCGCCTTTGCCAAGCGCACACATCGGGCCTGCTTGGTGCCGATCTGGGCGAGACACGATAGTGTTCTATCGAGCCCGCATTGACGATATTGCAGCATCACACACGGAGGGATGCAAACCGCGTGAAGGTGTTTGGGACAGTTCACGTCGGTTTGTTTCCCTCGCGATTCATCTACGACGAGCGCGGTGCTACGACTCAGCAGCATCCTGGATCGCCTTGAAATTAGACTCGCTGCTCGGCTGCGCAAGTCGTCCGAAAGCGCTATCCGATTACTCGGGCGGGTTCACCTTTGGAACGATTGCTTTCTGGTCGAGCGTTCAATCGAGACCAGAATTGTCTCGTCGCTGGCACGTAGCGTCCGAAGTGACCGCATGAATCGGAAACTGAACAAAGATGTGGAACCCGCAGCCCGGGGCAGTATCAATAGCGACGGTGCCATTTAATTGCCTGGCACGCTCACGTATACCGAGGAGACCGAATGATTTCTCGCTGCGTAGCGTGTGCAGCAGCACACCTTGACCATCGTCGTCGATTCTTAACGCGCAAGTGTCGTCATCACAGATCATTTCCAGGGTCACCTCGGATGCCTGCGCGTGTCTCGCCACGTTAGTCAGGGTTTCCTGAACGATCCGAAAAATGGCGGTCGCCGCAGCATCATTAAACATCCAGCTGCCTGCTTCGATGCGAACACTCATGCCCACGCCGTATCGATGACGGAAGTCGTCTGCGAGCCAATCGATTGCAGCAAGTAGCCCGAGATCGTCGAGCACGGGTGGGCGGAGGCCGGACGCAATGCGCCGAACAGAAGCCATCATAGAATCGATTTCCTTCTGCAAAACTTGTGTCTGAGATGCAAGATGTCGAGCGCCACCGCTCGCGATCAGGTTACCCTCTAGCAGCGCCGTGCCTATTTTGAGAGCCGTCAGTTGCTGACCAAGATCGTCATGCAATTCCCGAGCAATCCGCTGTTGTTCGTCTTCTCGCGTACTTTGAATCTGCGCGGCCAATTCCCGGCTCCGTTCAAGCTCGGTGAGCTGCATGCTCTCGGTCATATCCTTGGTGATTTTGGCGAAACCACGTAGTGTCCCTGCCTCGTCACGGACGGCTGTGATCACTACATTTGCCCAGAAGTGCGAGCCGTCGCGGCGCACGCGCCAGCCTTCGTCCTCGATGCGCCCACAAGAGTTGGCGGTTGCGAGCTCCTCTCCCGGCTTGCCCGTCGCGATGTCTTCAGGTGTATAGAAGATCGAGAAGTGGCGGCCGATAATTTCGTCCGACGAATATCCCTTTATTTTTTGAGCTCCGGCATTCCAGCTGGCAACATTTCCAAGCGGATCCAGCATGAAGATCGCGTAGTCCTGGACCGTCTCGATCATCAGACGAAGCCGCTCCTCGCTTTGCCGCAGCAGTTCCAGATGTTTGTGGCGTGCGGATGCGTCCTGCACGATGACGCCGAAACCCAGCAACGCATGATGCTCATCGCGCAAGGCGGTGATAACGCTGTCCGCCCAAAAAAGCGATCCATCTTTTCGGACGTACCAATCCTCTCCTTCCCAATCGCCGCGCAATTCGGTCTGTGTTAAGCCATTATTTGGAGCGCTTCCCCCAGCACGCGCAATGCTTAACACTGAAAAATGGGAGCCTATAATCTCAGATTTGTAGCTCATAATGCGTTCGGCACCGATATTCCAACTCGCGATATACCCGGCTTGATCGAGGAGGAAAATCGCACTGTTTGCACAACTGCCAATCAACAGTCGTCCACACTGCTCGGCCCATTGTGCTGACGGCTCGGCAGATGATACTTGACGCCTCGAATCATCAAAAAAACGATTCACGCCTATCTCCTGGTCCGATTACACTAAACTGCCGATCACCATCGCAATCATCAGTGAATAAATGTGTCGAACCTTTGTTATACGCTTAACTGGAATATTTCACACTTAAAATTCTCGCGTTTTCCCGGCAGTTTCGTATGGCTCACCTAAGCAGGAAAATGACATAAATATTCGCGTCTTTTTTCGATTGAAAAAGGATGAATATTCCCGCTCGTCACGTGGCAAACGCGGCATCGGCCAGGTTGACCGCAAGAATCCGAATGTATTCGCCTTTCATGGAGGACTGAGCGACAGGACGCAATTGCGTAGTCGGCCACCCCTGTTAGGGTAGTCCAATCCCTACGCGCTTTCCTAAACGCCTACTTCAGATCTCGCCGTTCGCCGATTTTGTTTTTAGATGGTTCCAAGGATACTTCGAGCCATACGTTCTCACGGATGCGCGAAATGCTGAAGGTTTTTCTTGTTGACGATTCGAGCCTTATCCGCCGTCGCATCTCGGCCATGATCGGCGCGCTAGACGACACCATGGTCGTCGGTGAGGCAGAGGATTGCGACACGGCACTGGATGGCGTTCAGGCGAGCGGCGCAGACCTCGCGATTGTTGACTTTCGACTAACCGGAAGCACCGGCCTAACGCTCGTTGAGGCTTTGGCACGAGGTTCTGTGCCGATTATCACGATGGTATTGACGAATTGTTCAAGTCCGGCCTATCGCGCGGCCTGCTATCGAGCCGGCGCTGATTATTTTTTCGACAAGACCGCCGAGGTAGAACTGGCGCGAGAGACGATCGCGCGGCTTGCGCGCGCACTAAAGGTCATCGAACCACCGAAGGATCAACCGACTTGGAGCAAAGCATGACTCTCGCTACCGCATCTTCGACCGTCGCTTTCAATACTGCGCCTATCTCACATTTGACGGCATCGACCTTTACCCCCTCTCGATCCACTTTCGTGCCCCGGCTCATACGCCATTTTGATACATCCCTGCATGCCACGTTCATACCGGCGAATTTAACAACTGCCCAATCTGCGCGCGTGAATGCCATCGTTTGCTCAACTCGGTTTGTGAAACGTGGCGCGACGCTATACCGCGCTGGTGATGCGTTTACAAGCCTGTACGCTGTTCGCACCGGCTGCTTCAAGACAGTCGTCGTCCATCGTCACGGCGATGAGCAAGTCACAGGCTTTCACATGGCGGGCGATCCGCTTGCACTGGATGGCGTCTGCTCTGACGAGCACAATTGCGACGCGGTCGCACTGGAGGACAGCACGGTATGCGTGGTTCCCTTTGCCTTGTTGGAGAACCTGTGTCAAGACATGAAAGCAATACAGCACCACATCCACCGGATGATGAGCGGCGAGATTGTGCGCGAAGCGGGTCTCATGATGATGCTGGGTACAATGACCGCCGAACAGCGTGTCGCCGCGTTCCTCATGAATCTCGCGACCCGGATGAAGGCACGCGGTTATTCCGGTGTGGAGTTTAATCTCCGGATGACGCGCGAGGAAATCGGGAACTATCTCGGGTTAAAGCTCGAGACAGTGAGCCGGACCCTCTCGAAATTGCAGAAAGAAGGGGTCGTCGGTACAAGTGGTAAGCAGATACGCATCATCGATGACGAGCGGCTTGCTAGCGCGGGTTGCCCTGTCACCGATGCATGCTCCCGGCGCGAGCACGTATCGCAAACGACCCAGGCGGATTTGTGAATGAGAAAGTACATCACCTGATGGCTCAAATGAGCGCCTCTGGAAGACGAACTGAAGACAACGCTGCATGTGAGCTTCCCCCGAAATTTAGCCTTCCACAGGTGACGTAAAATTGACGTTACTTTGGAAAGACTAGAAATGAAGAAGATACCGGAAAAGGCGTACACGGCGGAGTTCAAAGAGCTTGCCGTCAAACGCGTGAGTGATGGCCAGACGATCACGGAAGCGGCGAAGGAGCTAGGCTTGAGCAGCCAGAGTCTGCGCAACTGGATCAAGGCCGCTTTGGCGGGCAAGCTGACGGGGACTGGCAGCAAGGTTGTAACGCCGGAAGCGATGGAGCTGTCCCACCTGCGCTCCGAGGTCGCTCGCTTGAAGCGGGAGAACGAGATCATAAAAAGCCGCCCCACGCGCTTGGGCGCGGCCCTCATA
>NZ_CAXUSB020000006.1:0-97119 GCF_964253815.1 Caballeronia sp. LjRoot34 | reverse complement strand
GCTCGCACTACCTCGGTGGCTCCGTTCGCGAAAACGGGACGCTTATCAATGCAATCGTCCGTGCCGGACGAACGCTGGAGACCCGCCAGGCACTGTTGAAATCGCTCTCGGCCGCTTGGTCGAGCCTAACCGGGCAACCGGAGCGCAAACTCGTCATCAGAGTCGAGGAAGCGGACGCGGAGACGATCATGGAAGCGGGCCTCATCATGCCGCGTCCGGGCGAGGAAGCCGCATGGATGGCCGCGAACAAGGAGACGCTTGGCGAGCTCGCCGTGTAAGCCCAAAGGCAAGCAGCAATGTTGAAGGCATCGGTTTGTACGTGATTCAAGCGTCCAAGCCGGAGCCTCGAATCATGCGGTACGAACTTATAGACCTTGAATGCGCTGCCATCGGTCCTTCCTTCCGAACAAGACGCGCGGCATTCCGACGCGGCACGCAGTCAACCGAACGCCTGACGTCGAAAGTGGGAGGCGAATGCCCACTTGTGGGAGCTACTTCCGACCATTGGCGTTTTCAATCAGCGAGTGCTCATATAGGACAAATAAAGCGAGGCGTGCAGGCCCTGAAGCTTCTTGCGGCAATCCAAAATTTCGTAGTGGCGGCCTTGTCGCTCAAGGCTGAGTAATTCAAGCAGCAGTCGCATGGCACGCTCCGGACTCCTCTGCGTTGAAGGTTGCGCCGCGATCAGCAGGCGCGCAAGAACGGGTTTCTCGATCAAGACCCAGGCGGGGAACCAAGCGATATCCGTGATATCGCCGGCGCCTTCAAAGCTCGCGTAGAACTTCTTGAGCAATGAATCCAACGACTTATCGCCCATTCGATGGACAAACCCGGCACAGCGGTCCGGCGCGAGCCATGCGAGTTCCGCCAGGAGGGGCCATGTGTCCTCCAGTGCGTCGACACGGTAGGAGGCTTCGGCCATCCATGCTAGCGGAGCTGGAATGCGACGCCATGATTCGATCGTAAGGACCGCGTCGCGCGCAGCCGACCAACCGCCTGCCCGCAGCCACAGCGCTGCGGCATGGGTGTCGATCGAATCGGCTCGGAAGGGCAGAGAAGTCGCACGCTGCGCCAGTTCCTGCCATAGGGGTAGGAGCCATCGGGTCCCCGCGTGCTCGCCCCACATGCGTAGGGCGGCCGGGGTCGTTTTTTCAACGAGTGCACAGCGTGCTTCAGCCGCGACCTGATGATTGGAGAACGCGATGGTTGACCGCAGATCGAGTGCGCCGGCCAGAACGGTCAGTTGGGGAATGCTGTCGTCGTCGGGATACTCGTCACTCAGCCGCCGAAGGGTCTGCTGTGTCTCACGCGCGTCGTAGCGTTGCAGCGCGCTCAGGACATCGTTGCGCAGCATCACATCGCGGCTGTCAGCAAAAATATCGAGTTGCATGCTTGGAATCGGGCGCTGGCAGCTGTTCAGGTAGAAACCAATTATGCCATCTACATCTACTGCCCGGGATTGACTGGCCGGAGCGACGCCGGCTGTCACGGATCGGCGTAATCGAGCCGGGGATGATCGGCCCGATAAGGCCATCGAAACGGGGTATGGAAACGCGATTTCGGAGGCAGGTTTTGATCGAATCCAGAGGTATCGCGCAGGGTGCAATGATGAACTGGGCAATACGTGAATGCCGCAAACTGGAACAACGTCGCGTGAAATCCAGTCTACTTAGACGGGCACCGGGCCCTTACCGGCGCGCCAGTAATCTGTCGTGTCCTTCGCTCGCCCGGTGTGGCAAGCCGTCGCTAGTCAAACCGGGCAATCACGTTCAGGTCGTTCAGCCGACACTGGTTTCGACAACCGCTAACGGGGTGCTCACGGCCGCGCTCTTTGGTGATGTCTTTTTCGTCGGTGTCTTCTTTACGGATGGCTTCTGCGTCGTATTCACGGCAACTTTTCTACCCACGGTCTTTGCGGTCAAGGCCTTCTTGGCAGCAGGCTTCGTCGCTACAGCTTTCTTCTCCGCTACCTTCTTGACGCTAGTTTTCTTGCCTGGAAGCTTCGCGCTAGCCGCATTCGCCGAACCGACGTCGGCGCCGTCAACCAGAAACCGCGTCCGGTCTTTCACTGCCGCAAGCCACGCGGGTGCCGGACCGCGTCCGCTCCATGTTGCTCCGGTCTTCGGGTCGAGGTATTTTGCTGGCTGCGGTCCTTTACGTTGTCCCTTGGAAGCAAGTGCACCTGCAGCTACCGAGGCTTTCTTGGCTGCAGTCTTCGCCTTACTCACAGGATTCACAGGACTCACGCTCGCTGCGCGAACAACGTCCGTACCACTCGCAATTAGAAACTTGGCGCGATCCTTGGCATCTGCGATCCATGCCGGCGCGCGACCGTGGCCGGTCCAGGTGGCACCTGTCTTAGGATGTTGAAACTTCGGTGGGGTCCCGCCATTTAGACTACGGGCAACCTTCACCTTGACGTTTGGAGTACTCCCGTTCGCCGCTTTCGATTCGCGCTTTGCCTTTGCTTTAACTTCGATGTCTACGGTCGTCAAACCGTGCGTGAGCATAATTTTTCGAATTTGGTCGACCGCCGCTTGCGCCTTTTTTGCAATCAACGTATCTGCTTGCACCTGCAATTTCTTCATCTTTTGTTGGATCTGTTCGAGGGTTGGCATGGTGAGCTCCTTAAGTGGATATGGCCGCACTATGCCATGAGCCTCGATAGTGTGAAAGCGCTGATAGGGTCTTCGCGTTACGCATATGCAACCAACGACGACGGTTGGACCGGTAAGCATCCTTTGCGATTTGAGTCTAGCTGCAAGCGTTTGTGTACGCTCGATAACCCCGATTCATGCGAGACGAGGCGCTGGTTTTCGCAGAACAGTGACCGTCAGAGCGTGGGTCTATTGTTTGATTTGACTGTCTTTGAGCGTGTTCCAAGCCGTATTGGGTAAGAGTTCTACTGGACCCGCCTCCATGAAGCGCGGTACAGGTCAGCATTTTCGTGACTTTTATGGCAAAAACCCCTTGATTCATGGGCCGAAACGTTGCGTCTTCATGTCGGTGTTGTTACGCTGGCGCCCAACCCGAGAATTTGTACCTTTGCGTTAGTCGGTGACGGCGCAAAGGCAAAGGCCTTGGGCAACCTTTGACTAGAAGAGAGGCATTCATGGCAACAACCGCCACCAAGAAAACCGCGACTTCCGCTACGAAAAAAGCGACAACTATCAGCAAGAAAGCGGCGCCAGTCGCGAAGAAAGCAACCGCACCTGCAGTGAAGAAGCTAGTTGCAGCAGCCACTCCTTTGAAACCGATCAAGGATACGTTCACGAAGGCATCGCTGACCATTCACCTGGCCGAGCGCTCGGGCGTGGAACCGAAGGCGGCCAAGGCGTTGTTGGCAGCCCTCGAAGAAACGGTGCTCGCATCGATTCACAAGAAGGGCGCGCAGGAGTTCACGCTGCCGGGCTTGCTGAAGGTGGTTGCGCAGGATGTACCGGCCAAGAAGAAGCGCTTCGGCAAGGACCCGTTTACGGGTGAAGACAAATGGTTCGCGGCGAAGCCGGCTTCGGTGCGCCTCAAGGTGCGCCCATTGAAGAAGCTGAAGGACGCCGCGCTGTAAGCGAACGAGTTCTGACCTGGAAATGCCCCTCGTGACGAAAGCCTGTGAACTGAGAGGCGTCTTCCATTTGCCGTCGTGGTCGACGACGCCGGCGCGGCGATGGAATTGCAAAAAAATGGTTGATGGCAGCGAACGAACTGGCATCCACGCCCTCGGGTGAGACCACGTGCCTCACCTGCAAACCACATGACGTCGGCTGTCGTCTCTGTTGGCAACGGCAGCAACTGCTCTGGCTGCTACACCCAGACGCCGGCGACGACTAGCCGCTGTGCAGCGACATCTGGCTTTCCAACAACGCGCGAAGCTCATTCGAATCGGGCTGTGTTCCCCAATTGCGGGCGCCGGCGACAGACGCAATGGCCATCCACGAATTTGGCGGAAACCCACTCGCGCAGGAGAGCGCCATCCTTAAGGATGCGAAGACGTCGGGTCTGTGCGCAGTACTCGGCGCACCTCTCTGTGTCTGCCGACTGCGCGGTTACTCGAAGGCTACGGATTCGCAGCATGGGTCTCTCCAAAGTGATGAGGCGGTGACTGTGTAAGCCGCTGACATGACCGTCATGGACTCAAGGCGAGCCGGAGCGAAGCAACCCGTCTATTGGCCCAATCGCGACGCAATAATCTGCGAGTTCGACACGCGCTACCTGGTACCAGTCATCAGGACTGCGCGACCGCGGAGCGTTGGCTAACGGCTACCGCCTGCTCTTTCTCCTTTTCCTTTGCATAGTGATGCCCCACGAATGCAACAGCCCACGGCTCCGAGTACGGCATGGGGGCCCGCGACGTGGTCGGCCACTCCTCCGACCATCGCACCTTTCAGGCATCGCGCTGCGTGCGCCGTGCCGACGGCCGTCAGTAATGTCAGCGCCGATATTGCAGTGACCACATTCCGTGTGTTCATTTGTGGCTCCAAACAAATGGTCGGACTCGGATGCTGTCCAGTCACTGGAGTCTATGTGCGGGTCGCGCTCACAAGTGAAACCGGCTTGCGAGATTGGTAACATGCAGTTGCCGCTCGCACTGATGTCGCCGACGCAGAGCACTTGCGCTCTGGAACAACAGCGACAGGCTCTTGCGCCGGCAACTGGCGGTGATGACTGGCGATGCTCTTTTGACCAAGTTCGCCGAAGAGATCGCCGAGACCGTTGCGTACCCCATTTAAACGCCGGTTCAGCCGGCCTTACCGCAACAACGCGAGGCCGAAATCGGAAGGCGTATCATGGGCGGCGATTTCCACTACAGAGCGACTTGCCATGGCTGAAGTTAGTTGGTTCAACCAGATAGACCGCGAGTGGGCAGCACTGACCCGGCACGACCCAGGTCTCGACATCGAGAAGTTTTATCGACACGTATTGTCGGCCTATAAGTCTGGATTTGCGCCTCTAGAATCCATCGCTTCCACTGCGAACGCATTGCTCGTGTCGGCGCTCCCTGGCGCGGCGTATCTCGGGCGCAAGATGCTGGACCAGGTGGGCGTCGACAAACACCCGGCCCTACGGGTCACGTACGCGATATCGCTGCTCAGTGGCACCGGTGGCGAGGCCGACTACGCGTTGGGTCACCGCGTGCTGAGGGATGTGCTGAAGGATGAACACGCCCCGGACAAACTCAAAGGTCTATCCGCCGCCGCTCTTGGTGACAGCGCGCGGTTGGGGCGCGGAGAAGCGGTGGACCTCGAGCTTGCCAAAGCTCAGTACGAGATAGCGTTCGAACTCGGCATGCGAGATGCGGCTCATACCCTCGGGCTTTACTGGGAAAACTGTTGGAGCGGCGCCGCGCCCGGTGACGTTCTTCCGGACCGGCCCCGCGCACTGCAGTGGTATAAACGCGGCGGCGTAGCGAGCCCGAGGTGCATGGCGCGACTCGACGCCCTGACCACCAAGTAGTGCGGCGGGCCCGGTAACCGGGCCCGCATAGTAGTTGCCCAGTCGTTATTGGCAATTGGTCAACGGCAGTATCGAAGGGAGACGCTGCGCCAGGTTGGGCTCATCCGGGCGGCACAGGCCGTCGGATTGAACCTTTCGGAGATTCGATCCGGAGCAGATCAATCGCGCACAAGCCGAGCGGGATGGAGCTCGCCAGAACGGCGGAGGAAGTCCGCAAGCTCGCGGCCAAAGCGCGCGAAGCTGGGGCGAAACTAGCCGGGCAACTGGAAGCCACGCGGACGCAGAATGCCGCGCTGCTGGCAGCGATGAAGGAAGTCGGTACCACCGACAAGTCGACAAAAGGCGGAAAGGGCGCGGCGAAGTCACCACGTCCAGCGCGCCGTAGTTCTTCAGCGCATGTTGTTCACAACCTGCAGCTCGCCGGCGCCGCAGATTGTGAACGCTTGTCGGCTGATTACAAAACACGCGATCGGGCTGGCCAAAACTGTAATCAGCACGAGCCATGTGTGCGGTAGTTCTTCAGCGCAAGCCATCGCTCGTCACTTGAGAACGCGGGGCAGGGCCGGCGATGCTTAAAACAGTTGATCGTCAAGCGGCACCAGATTGAGCCACTTCACGGCACTGCGCCGCTCGACGCCGTCACGGTGAATCGATTTGATCATGACTCGTTGGCCGCGCGCCTCGCCGAGCACTTCGGCAATGCGGTCGCCGTATTGCACGAGTGTTCCGCGGGCTGGTCGACGGCGAATGCTGGGTCGGGTGCGTTTCGTCGGCATCGCGCAAGAAGGATTTTTGGAAGACGTATGATTATGCCCATTGCGGCGCATGCAATGCGTCTACTGGCGATTGTTTCTGTCGTGTTTTCCAAATCCTAGGTTTTTGTTATGCGCCGAATCGTTGTGCGTCGCTCACCCGTTCATGGCCGCGGCGTGTTTGCTTTAACCAACATCCCCTGCGGGGAGTCACTCCTCGAATACAAAGGTGATGTGACCTCCTGGCGCGTCGCAAGCCAGCGCTATCAACGCAACGGGGCCGAGGATGGCCACACGTTTTTCTTTGGACTGGATGACGGACACGTTATCGACGGTGCACGCGGTGGCAACTCTGCACGTTGGCTCAACCATTGCTGCGAGCCGAACTGTGAGGCAGAGCAAGAGGGAAGCCGTGTGTTTATCCGGGCGATCGCTGCAATCACGCCCGGCGAAGAGTTGTTTATCGATTATTTGCTCGACGTCAAGGGCCGCCGCACGGCTGCTCTCAAAAAGCTGCATGCGTGTCGATGCGGCGCGCGGCACTGCCGAGGAACGATGCTCGCCCCACGGTAAGTCGAACGCAGCGTTCTGACGACTGCCGTGCGCCTTTCATTTCGGGACCGCGATCGCGAAACCTGCGAGCGTCTCTCAATGCCCTACGGCGCATTACTTCTGTCCAGATTCAGTCTGGGAGGCAAGACCAACCATCCGCAAGGACGTTGTTCCGCTCAGAAGTATTGCCGAAGCAAAATAGCGCTACTGCAATGACAGCACTTGTTACTAGCAATGTTCATTGAGCACAGTAAATACAGCCTTATGCAGCAAGGGCTTGCGGCTCTACACGTAAGAAACCCCAAGCCGCCCGCGCGAGGTTGAAAACTCCCCGCCTCGTCACGCCGTAGAAGACTCGGCCTTACCGGTAGCCGCCCATTGGGTCGAGCGGGTAAATGCTGTCGAGCGAGACGTTGCGGCGAAGCTGGATGCGTCGGCCGAAACGGTGCAGGCGTGCGCTCGCGCTTTAGAATCGACAGGGACGGAGCTAGAGAACGCTCGGCAGGCTGCGCGGCAGGAGATAGACAAGCTGAATCAGACGTTGGACGAGCTCCGCGCGGCAGTGGCGGCACAACAAACGGCATTGCAGGAAACGAAGCAGTGGGCGACAGACAGGATCCGTCGGATTTACTTATCGATTGGAACAATAACGGTTTGTGCTGCGGTTGGGTTTGCCATCGCGTATGTGCTTCTTAAGCACGTTCACGTGATTCCGTAACCTGCAATAATGCAACTAACTATCGATCGAGCTTTTGTCCGCCTTCACCCCCCCATGCAAGGGCCGTGATCAGTACCAGACCCGCTTGATATTCCTACAACAGCACATTGCTCCCAAGGCTGCCGTCCTTCGCACGGTTCGGAGCGTTCCGCCAACCGCTCCCGCGCTTGCCCGATCCCATCTTGATTAGCAGATTTTAGTGAGGGTTCCGCATTACTAGCGTTGTTGGATGTGGATTGTGGTCTCGCTGATCGTTAGTTGCGCCGTATCGCTCTTGTCGACTAGCTAGTGAACACTCCGGGGTAACATCCAGTAGAGGAATTGAAGTTATAAATATCGTTATAAATATAACGATTGTTGTGGCAGAATTTCACGTACAGTCATCGCATCGGGGTGGCCACCGATCACACGATCCGGAGCCGCCTTGACTGACCCGCTAGCAGAAAACCTGCGTGAGGCGCGATTCGAGCATGAGATACCCGAGGCTCAGGCAGGGAATACCGCATACCCCCTCCTGCACAGCAGGCTGGCGATCGACGCGGCGCTGCCGTTCGATCCGGCGCAGCTCGAGGCGGGGCTCAGCGCGTGGCGCGATGACGGGCTGGCACAGCCTGATGGGCTAGCGAACGGCCGTGACGACGGTGCTCCCTCCGGTGCTGCGAGAATGCCGCCGGCGGGTAGAGCCCGAGGCGCGGGCACCTGCGTCGTCGGTCGGCGTCGCAGCTGGCAAGCGAAGGGGCGGCGCATGACTGGACGGGCGACCACTGCAGCCAACAGACGTCGTTGAAGGCGCTGGGTCAAGGCGGCCACATTGCGCTGCGCAGTGCAGGGCACCGTCGACCGGTTCGTCGACCAGCGCACGAACCGGCAACGCCGAAGGAAGAACGGACCATGACAACCCTGAGCAACGATTGCCGCACGAGCCTGTACCGCATCATCTGGGAAAGCGGAGAAGGCAGTGTCCAGGCGTTTGCACTCGAATCCCGACGCGAGACTGCGCGGCGGTTTTTCCAAGCCGCGATTGCGCTGATCGCCGGCAGGCCCGCCGATGATCTGGAGCTGTGTAACCTGTATTCGTTCCGGGACCTGGTCGACAACGGCGTGAGCGAAGACGAAGAGCTGCGCGTCTTCGAAATCGGATCGCGCGGCGAGCTCGTTACCGCGTGGGTCAACAAACCGCTCTTTCTGACGACCGATCCGACGCTGGTCGGCAAGTGGGCGGAGCTGCAGGTGCAACTCGCCGCACAGGCCGCGCAAGACGTGATCCGACGCGTCGGGGGAGGGCGATGACACCGCGTACGTTGAAAACCGCACTCGGCGATCACACGGTCACGGTCCTAACGGGTCGCGAGCCGTCTCTGCGGGATCATGCCATGGTGATCGAAACCCTCACCGGTGACGACGAGCCGCCCTACGGCAAGCTCCCCAATGATCGCGCGGTCCTACGGCTCGCCCACGCGAGATCGACCTGCGACGTCGCAGGCGTTGCGACGCGGGTGTAACGCAACATGACCCGTACCACACTGACCTGGTCGGACCCGCAGATGCGTCTGATCGTGACCGGCATCGAGCAATGCAACCGTGCGTTTCCCACGGACAACCCACGCTTCCTCGATGCGGTGATCAACGAGATCCGCGCCGTCACCGGCCGCCTGTACGGGGCCAAGACGTACGCGCGCCTGATTGACGCCGTGCCGGCATCGATGGCGGTTACGCGCCGGCCGAGCCTGACGACCATCCAGAAAGCGATCGAGCGCGCACAGGCTCTGGCTCCCGCGACGCTGCCCGCCGACGAAGACGTGGCAGCGTCGTCCGCGTTGGACTTGAGTAGCCTGCGCCGGGCGGTAGAGCCGGTGGTGCGGGATGCGATCGGCCCACTGCATGCATTACTCGCCCAACTCCTGGCCACCGGTTCGTCGCCCAGCGTGTTGGGCGGCGCACCGTCCAACGAGCAGGCGCTGCAAGCGAGATCGACCCAGACATCGCTGGAAGACGCCCATGCGCGCGTGCGCCACCTCGAGGACGAAACCGCGCGGTTGCGGCGCGAAGCGGGGCAAGCGGAGGCACGCGCGACGATCGCCGAATCCCGCATCACGCAATTGCTCGAACAGCTGCATCAGGCGTTCTCACACTCCGCCGTCGGCGCCGACACGTTGGCGAAGGCGGCGAAACGGCTTGAGGGCACGGAACAGTTTCTCAACATGCAGAACGACGCGGCTCGCCTGCAGGCGACGGCCGAGGCTGAGACGCTGCGCCGGCAGGTCGATCAACTGCGCAAGCAAATCGACCATCTGCAGCTCGACAACGATCAATATCGGCGCACGCTCTCGAAGCGTCCTGGCCGTAGCGGACAACCGGGATGACAGGCCCTTGTACAAGGAAAGCGCAGCGCGCCTCAACGGCACCCGCCACTGCTGATTGCCATCGTGATTAGAGGCAGGGGTTTGGCGTTAGACGAAAAACGGCGGGGTTTTCGTGCGCACATGGGCTCATCGCGACGGATCGCGCGAACGGCGATCTGATGCGTGAGGAGGGCGGTCGCGTTCGGCGCCCTTTTTGCTGACGTTTTTTTCAGCGGCAGGTACGCTGCGGCGCTCGGCCGAGTGCCTGACGGCGGCGCGTCCTGACGATTGCGCTCGGCCTGGCTAAATCAGCTTGCCTGCGAGCGCGGCGGCCACTTGCTTCATCTGTTCATCCGAGACGCCCGACGCGCTGGCCACGCCGTTGCGCCAAAGCTCCGATTCGCGAATAGCAAGCTGGGCCTTCAGAGGCTTGCGCGTGCACGCCATGGCAAGCAGTTTGAGCATCACCTCAAAACTCGGACCACGCTCGTTTTCTGCTGGAGCGGCCTTCACAGCGCTCAATTCAGCCTCGGCCCGCGCGAGCCGCTTACGCAGCACCAAAGCTTGGCGCCTATCCGATTCTGCGGCGGCCGATGCCTGCTCTTGCTCGAGACGCAGTTGATTCAGTGCGTGGCGGGCCTCGGATAACTCGGCGCGCAGGATCTGCATGTGATGCGGTAGGCCATCATTTTTCGTTACTGTTACATTAATTGAGGCAGCACGCTGTCTCTGCCGGTAAGCGGCCTGCCGCTGCGCGTTGCTCATCGCATCCGGTTTTCGTGGCCGGCCACGACCGCGCTTGGCTTCCTGATTGCCTGCTTGAGCAGTCACGTTATTCGTAACCTCACGCATATTGACCTGGGGCGAGGTCTCTATTTTCCGTTATTTATAACGAATATCCAATGCGCAAGGTGATCGTCTTGTCTCGGTGGCTCACCCGCGCCCGCCTGAAGACGGCTAACAGAGCGCTCAGATCCATTCATACGGCGCGTGTAGGGCGACAATACTTGACCGATGTGTTTTTGTGAGCGTAGAGGGTCCATCGAGTGGCCGTGTGTCTGGCAGGTGTGCCGCCTCTTGTCGGCCAATAGCAGACGATGGCGCATACGCCACGATCGTCGACAATCGCCTTGATTGCGGGTGACTACAGCTACTTGCAAGCTTGGCGGCAAAGTGAGATCGAAGACCCATATAATCTGCCCGGGAAGCGAATTTCAGCTGCTGCTTTACCATTCGATTTGAACCCCGTGTCCCAACGCTGGCATTCCTGAGAGGCCACACTTATGGTCAACGAATCAGCCTTCATCCATCCGACTGAAGTCATTAAATAGGCACTGTCATCGGCGCTTGCGTCGACAGCGGAAAAGCCGCCTGCTTCTACAACCGTGATAAAAGCGGTCAATTTAGGAATCGATCCATCGTCGACTTTTTGCCGTCGGAAACGGCGCAACGAGTTTCTCGTTACGCCAAGCGCAAGCGGAATTCAACGCGGTTCGCCGCGTGCTGAGTGATACAAGTCTAAATACGCTTAGCTCTACGCAACAAATCTGACGATGCCGCCGTCTACGCGTAGCGCGGCACCAGTAGTGGCCGAAGCCTGCTCCGAACAGACGTACACAACCATATTTGCAACCTCTTCTGTTGTTGCGAATCGGTTGATGAGCGATGTGGGACGCGTTGTATTCAGGAATTGCTGCTCGGCGGCTTCTTGGGTGATGCCTTGGCTCTCGGCCCCGGATTTCATCCAGTTCGACATAATTTCGGAGCGCGTCGGGCCTGGAAGAACTGAATTTACCGTTACACCTGTTCCGCCGACCGTTTCCGCAACCCCTCTGGAAATTGCAAGTTGCGCGGTCTTTGTCATACCGTAGTCGATCATTTCCTTTGGTATGGCCAGTGCGGACTCGCTGCTGATGAACACAACTCGTCCCCACCCCCGCTTCACCATTTTCGGCAGATAATGGCGAGTCATCCGTACACCGCTCAAGACGTTGATCTGGAACAGGTCGAGCCAATCATCATCGGTGAGCTCGTCAAAGGGCTTGGGCTTTGCCGTGCCCAGGTTGTTAATCAAAATGTCGGCCCCTTCCACTTGCTTGAAAAAAGATGCTGCGCCTTTCGCTGTAGCCAAGTCGGCGACGACGCCATCGATGTCAGACTCGGGAAATAGCTGACGTATCTCCTGAACAGCTTTGCTAACCCGTTCTTCGCCTCGGCCGTTGACCACGACAGACGCTCCAGCGCGCGCCAGCCCCTCGACAATCGCTCGGCCGATACCGGCAGTAGAACCCGTTACGATCGCCTTCCGGCCTTTTAGATTGATGTTCATAGAATCTTCCTCAGATTAGATAGCGTTGGAGACGCAGGATGGCCTTTGGCGAAGCGCCTCGGCGAAGCGGATAAAACGGCCTTGCCCTAAGGACCATTTCAAGACGACTCTGAAGGATTGTTAATCTTTTCGGAAAGCTGTAAACCCAACACGCTTACCTGCAAGAATGAACATAGAAGACGTTTTCTCTGCTCTTAACTAGAGGCCAATCGTAAAAGCTTTCTCCGCCAAAGATAATCCCCAACTTGTTCATAAGATTCATTCTTATAAAGAATAGATCCGGCGCCTGATCTGGTGGAATTGACGCGGCAACTATGTCTGCCGATTCATGTCGGTCGACCAGCGCCAAGCCGAGCGGTATGAACGTGTAGCAATGTCGATGGTCGCTTCGACAAGGACATCTCGTCTATGACGCAGCGAAGCGAATATTCCAACCGGGCGCGTGAGTGCGTGATCTGGAGACATGCAACTATGGAAAGCGCGTTGGGGCCTCACACCGCCAATGGATTCGAAGTGCCAGCAATGCATGCTAAAAAGCAAGCGCGCTCCCAGCGTTCGACGACGGGAGACCGATGGAAGCATTATGCCGAGGGGGTGCGGAAACTCCATTTATGCCGCTAAGGGCGAAGTCGGTCGGATCGATCAAATTAGAGGCGTCAAGCTTGCGCTAATCGAGCATCGCGGCCGCAAGAAGCCATCAGGGCGAATGGCTGCTTTACGGCTCTTTGATGGGCCGGTTTGGGTCGACTTGAGCAATCACGTCGGGCACAAGCCGGCCATGAACGGCCGGTCGACATACGCCCTTGAATTGTTGACAATCGCTATCCCGACTCAGATTCGTCTCCAATTTGTCAACTGCTGATTGCCGTACCCATTGCCCTCGATTCCGACCGAGCTAGTTGGTCTGCTTGACGGTCCATCCGGGCGGTAGTGTTGTGGGAATCTCCGCGAGCGGGGCCACTCCAGCCTCTGTGATCTTCGCCACTTCGCCAGTCTCAGTGTTCAGCCGCAGGACCATGCCACCGGCTTCCACCAGCCTGTAGCGGTCAACTGAATGGGTGTCGAGGTCTAGCTTGCAACCGGACAGGCCGAGCGTGACGGTGAGGAGGATCGGGAGCAACGTCTTCATCCTTATAGTCTCCTGCCGGACTTAGCTTTGCTGTTTGCCCATGAGGGTCGGGACTTCCGGGCCACTCCGTATGAGTCTGCGGCGAATCCTGTTCGTCTTGTCAAGTTCATAGAGGACCGCCCATCCGTCCAGTTCTTTCGTTGCTATGCGCTCTGCGTTTATCCATTTCAATTCGATGCCCCCCGCCTCACACTGCTTTCGGAAGCCCGACTTCTCAGTCCACTCCCTGTCCACCGGCTTGTCCTTCTCCTCCCACTTGAGGTATGCCTTGACGTCTTTGGCTACGGTGTAGATCAACGCATACGGCACTGACGCGAACAGCCATTCCAGCATTTCGTCTCTCCCTGTGGGCTACCGCTAGATTTTAGGTTTGCCGAGTTCACAAGTACCCGAGAACCGCGTCGAGGTAAAGAACGCCAAGTAGGAAGACTTCTTAGTCTTTTGATCGTAGGCGCCCCGAACGTGATTATCGAGCCACTCTTCGTCAACGCGTAGGTTCACTCGATCAACGAGTATCGTAACCACGCCTGTCGGGCTGTTAGGGTACTTCTTGAAAAATGGCCCCGTCTTGGAGTCGAAGTCCGTCCCGTTCTCCCAGTCGTTTATATACGGGCCACGATTTACGGAGCAGTCGGATGAGAACGAGTAGGTCGTTACCGTACTGCTGCATAGAGCATAGCTCCTGTCGGCTATCGTTCCGCCCCCGCTCTCGGTGATCGCATTGCCCTGTATTACGTAAGTGCCAGACAGACCGTTGTCACGCGGCGCGAGGAACGCGTCTTTCGGTGCGTCAATGCCGTCCATCCACTCATCTCCAATGCATTGCAGAACGGTCGGCTGTGGCGACGGGGTTGCGGCGTGAACGCTGGCGATAACCAGCAGTAGGGTAACGGACGCACTTATTGCACGTTTCTTCATTTGATCTCTCGGGTCTTATTACCGCCTGCACTGTAGCGCACCCGGCCCAATTTTGATCTGGATTTCTGTGGGGCCTTACGCCGCTCGCCCGCACACGTACGCCCCCGTGCGGCCCTCTTGACGCGTGCGCGTAGCGTGCGATTGCTCCTCTGTTGGGCCTCGGATTGCCTGCGGATTGCCTCATGACGGCAGTGGACACAGCACGCGCGTAGGTATTGCGTACAGCCTCGGAGACAGGACGGAGACGGGGAGGGACGCGAAGTGCTTCCTGCAATTGATGTATTTGCTTCGGTTGGTCAGAAGTTGTTAGCAAGACGGAGGGAATGTCGTCCATAGGTGGCGAACCTTTTCCTCGCACCAGCGAACTCGGCAAGCGTACAGCGTTTCCGGTGGCCGTCAATTCGAATGACCGCTGTCGGTACTTTCGAATGACAGGAAAGGGTCGGCATATGTCGACCGTATCGGGCGACAAGCGGCCACCTGCGGTCATGCATCTGTCCGTCTGGCAAAGATGGTCAACGGCGCTCACCCTTCGAATACCGGTCACGAGGGAAAAACTGCGCTAATCGCTTTTGTAGGAATGTCAGTTGTGACCTGGCAGACAAAGGAAGCTGAATCATCGAAACATATATAGTTTCGGAGGGGTGATGTACGCTTCACTACTCATTGTGATTCTGACGCATTAGCGCGTCGAAATGAGCCTCAATCGTTGCTCTTGAGTAGCTCGTAGACGGCCTGCTAACCAACGAAAGACAGACTCGCGTCGCCGACGCCTCATCAATTTTGGCTATGCTAACACCTGCAAGGCCTTCATTCTGTACGTTCACCGTAACTTGAACGCTCGCGCTTTCCGGTACGAATCGCCACCCGGGTTCGGGCGTAAAACACTGTCTAACCTCTTCGTTATCCCCCTTTGATGCTGCTCGTACAGTTGGGCTAGTAAACAAGCGCTCTTCCGGTTCTCTGCCTTCGGTGCCGGAAGCCGGAACTGACGTGGGATTCGGAGCCGGAATTGATGCCGAATTCGAAGCCGGAGCTGATGCCGCAGTTGAAGGTGGGGTAGCAGTCCGTTCCGGAAGAGTTTTGCTTTTCTCCGGTGATGGCGGTTGCGCAATTTTAATAGCTTGTTGCACGGTCGTGATTTCGAGAACTGTGAATACATACCCGCCGGCAGCGATAAATACGATCACCACCACGATCTGCCCCAACGACGGCTTAATCTTCAACAACAAGTACACCAGAGCAGCTGCTAATACTATGATTCCTAGCGCTACCCCTTTGTCTGTTTTAATTGCTGAAATAAACCCGTTGTAAAAAAGATCCCATTTTTGATCCATTTCCTTCACAATCGAATCGGCGTTCACGTTCATTTTTCCCCACAAAGAAATCTGCCTCTTGCAACGTGTCTTTGTTAATGAAAGTATCTACGCTGTCTTGTCTGCAGTGTAGTTTATAGCGTGCCGATGTTTTGGAAAATCGAAACGGCTGTGACCGCTGTACCGCAGGAGCAGCCATTGAAGATGCGCCAGTCTGAAGGTCTGTTCAGGGTCGGCTTCTGCCCGACGCTGACCGATCAATGGCGGCCCACTCCGCCAGTTCAACGTCGGACCGGGTTCGGCCAGGAAGCGACGTCCGCCCGCGACTTCGCTCAGTCATTCGGACGTCGGGTCCGCCCTGCGAAGCCGACACCCGAATCTCACGGATTCGTGCTAGATGAACGGCGCTTGATGGCCCCCATCTACTCTATCATTCTCAGTTCGTATAGATTCGACTACACAACGGAAAAGGGAACCGTAATGGGAAACTCAGCTCAACCCCAAGTATTGGATAACTCAGTCGATAAGGCATCACCTAGATGGGATATAAGCCAAGAGCGCGCGTTTCTTGAAAATCTACTTAATACGCGCTTCAATTTTTTGGTGACATTCTCGTCGATTGTGATTGCCGGAGCCATCAATATACGTGGCACACCGTTAATTCAAGCCCTCCTCCTTACCGTTGGCGCGGTGATTGCGCATTATTTATCACTTGTGGTGGGAAGGGCGCAGGAGAAATTAGACATTATTCTCGAGTTTCTGATAAAAAATCACCCCGAACACCCGGCGGCATTTACAAATAGACTTGCAAGCCAAACGAGCAGAAGGCAGATAATTGGCTACACCGTCCCAAGGTTTTGCTCAAAAACGCTTCGGTATTGTGCTATTGCCGCATGGATTTACTTTGCTTATAGTACCGTCTCCGGTGCACATTCGACAGACTCCGTAGCCGCGGCGCAGTGCATCAACTCTCCGGTACCTGGCAAATCAAGTCATCCCTAAGCCCTCTCGTCAAGTCGAAACACTGTAATAACGCATTGATGCACGTTCGCTGCATCTCGAAGGTCAACGCCGGTACAGCGTTTGCCGGATCTCGCAGCTGCGCGGCATGGTGTCGGAGCCCGACGGGTCTATCCGCAAAACCTTGCAGATCGGCTCGACCCCGAAGGTGACTGCGTCAGCATATCGAGATCCTGGCCGTCTGCTAATCGATCATGTGCAGCGCGCAGTTCGCCCCGGCGGCTAGCTGCCGCGCACGGTGTACGATCAATGGCGCACGTTGGAACAAGCGGCCTGACTCAAGCCTTTGATGGGATGAAGTAATGCGCAAACGAGAGGATCTATGAGACCATTTGGCAACCCGATGACAGGTCGTCCAACGCGTTGGCGTTCCTCCACCTACCAACGATGCGTAACCGTCCGCCGCAAGTCGGACTCAAACGGACCACATACTTCAAGCAATTTAATTGAGTCTTTTTCAAAGATTTCTTCAGGGATACAAAGCTTAGCGGTTGTTATCGGGTTAATGATTGGTGCATGGTGGGCCCTGCATACCTATATTTTTCAGAACCCTGCGTATTATGAACGGGGTGGTGAAGTAGCTGGCCGCGAACCGGATGTTATTCGAGTTGACCTATCACTGGTCGCGCTCGACCCAGTAGTAAGGCAATATCAAGTCACCTTGACGGTTCACAATGCAAGTAAGAACTTAAGTCAAGCTCTGAACCCCGCTCTCATTGAGCTGGCGTTCTTCAAACCTAATGAAAAAGAAACGTACACCGCCCAATTCACATCGCGATTGAGTCCCGATCCGGGAACCTCTGTACCCCCGGGGGAATCGCGTGATTTTCGATATCTGGCCGAGTTCCCAAGCGATGGCTCATACATTTTGGAAACGGACATATGCAAGCAATGGAGACAAAATTGTCTGTCACAAATAATGACTCACATATCGACAAAGCGCGTTGATACGGCTAGTCAGTCAATGACTGCGCCCTGATCATTTGTTGATCTCGGCCATCCGACATCGCCTGCGAGAACGCCGCTAGACACCACTTCCACCGCCAGTCCGCTATCGAAGCAGACTGCCCCGCAACGTATTGATGAAATGGCCGCTTACCTCGGGAGCGGCCATTCAGATGGCGCCTAGTCGAAGGGCGGCTGTGGGTCGACTTCTGCCCTACGCGGACCGATCATCAGCGGAGCACTAACCCGGTCCAACGTCAGACCGGGTTCGGCCAAAAGCAGACCGTCGACCTGAACGCCCAGATCGTCGACAATGACCAAGCGCTGTCGATGTCTGGACGGAGTGAGGAGCAGCCTCAGGATTCATTCTCTACGCTTACCGATAACTACTGCGCCGCGGGTAATCGAGAAAGTAGGCTCCGCGAGAAAGGTCTTATTCTTGCTATTGATAGTTTCAGATGTTCCGGTCAAGATAGGCACAACACTAATTACATCGTACCCTGCAGCATCAAATGCCTCATATTGTTTCTGGAGCGTGCTCGCATAATCAGCAAAATTCGTGCTCCGCGAGCCTTCCATTGCAGCCTTAAACCAAGTAGAGACAAATTTATTTGCCATTTTTCACCCTTTATTAAAATACGCAAATTTAATCCACGAAAAACGTTCTCTCGAAATCCTTGATCGGTAATTTACAATCTGCAAATCATCATTTTCATTCAAAATTTGCGACGGTATCGCGAGCTCTTGAATTTACTATATTATTAGAATAAAGTTAACCACCAAACTCTCATTGCGATAGCGTAGGATCGAGCGTTTTTCTTGGTACACCCATTATCGATATTTTTAGAAGAAAATATGTGCGATAACATACAAATAATTTGAGTGGAAGACTCCAACGTTGATTTTACAGGGCATCTCTTTCTAACTAACTACGTATAGCGACTTGAGACCGCTAAGATGGCCTCGCCAATTGATCTGCGACAGAGAGGCGCCAACTGAAATAGAAGTTCAACTTTCCGTAACAGATTTGACGACAATTGGTGTCACACTACTCGACCGTGCCATTTAGAACGCGCTATTCCCGTCGCTACGGCACAAAGTGCATTGAACTGAAAGACTGAAACGGGTCGGCCGGAGCCAGTTGCCCTCGGTCCAGTTCCGGCCAGTTTGAGACGTTCGACACGCGGCTGTAAATCGTCGACAATCAGTGCGCAAACGCTTAGCTGTAGCCGTGTGTTCGATTCCTCATTTTGGCTGCTCATCAGGAGTTTCAGGTGACATGGTCGCTTCCCTTTCTCGTGAAGAACTAATTGCTTGGGCTGCCGAGTCCGTTGCGTTCTATGGGCTCGATTTGTCAAGACTCAGTACAGTCTTGCTCGCTCAAGCGCATTCGTTTGAGATTAGAAGAACCTTTTCGACCTTTGATCTTACTCAACCGATCAAATTGCTCGAAGGACTAAGTTCTTCAAGCGCGACAGGTCAGGAAGATCAATTTCAGCATGCACCGCTGACCGGTCTCTATAAAAAGCATTTCACCAGCCCGAGGTTTCTCCCAACGAATTTGCTTAACTTTCTGCGCAGCAAGGAAGGGGGGCGTCACCTCAACGAGGTATTGGATAAGGCTGCTCAAGCCGATGGCTGCGATGCTTTCACCAAGTACCTTTCCCATCATATGGTCATTGACCCAATCGAGATCAAGAGCTCTTCGAATAAGATGACGGGGGAATGGGTGGTGTTCCACAAGCATGAAGGGAAGAACTACTATCTGACATTCGGTCTGCATAGCGAGACGAACGATGAAATCTACAAGAGAATCGCTTTTGCATGTGAATTCGACAGCCTTCCATTCAAGCTATGAAGCGCCCCGCTTCATGACTGGGTGATCGCATAGATCAAACGTTGAAGGTCACAATTCCGAAGCAAACTGCCCCATCGAAACCCGGCAGCTGAAAGCACCTCGAAAGCCACCCCATGAACGAAGCCTGGATTCTTCAAACATCTGAAATACGACGCCCGTTTGCACACGCAACATGGATCCCCCTTCGCGCATCTCAGAACGAAGAGCAGCTCGGTTTGAAGGACGTCGGATATGTCAGCGACTTGTTCGCTTGCGGTTCGGTCGCCTTTCCGAAGCAGCATCGTGAACTCGCTGAAGGTCTGAGCTGGAGCGACATTGGCATTGGACACACAGTGGCCCCTTATGCCTACGCAGATGGTCGCTACTCCCCGATCGATGAATATCAGTACAACGACAAGGAGCCAGCTGGGGTCAACCTCGTCTTCGAGCATCCGCAACCAGTCGTCGGCGGCCGACAATGGATCTTAAATCCAGACTTGGTAGTCGCACTTCGTCTGATTAAGGAAGGGCCTAACTGGGTTAGACCGGAAGAGGACTTCACCGTGGTCGCAAGGGAGACGGCGGGCAGCGATGGCGACCATCGTCGAATCGAAATCAAGCGAGAGTTCCTGATGGACTACCTCGCAGCGCGGAACTTATCGCTTCGCCTGTCCTATTACCGCCAGCGTGTCGAGAACGTGTCGAGCCTCAAGGACAGTCCCTATGCCAAGCTGTCTGAGGTTAGCGACCAACGCGATGGCGGAAGGTATGAACTCCGCTTTCGCGAGTTGGATGCTGTTTTTGGAGGAAGCTGGGCGTCGTTCCGAATGTGGCGAACCGACGTCGATGAAGAGGAAGACGCGCCGGTCATGGGGTCAGAGAACAACGACAACACCGCCTCGGAGAGCTCGAAAGGCTATCGAAGTGGTTACCTTGGCGTGCGTGTCGAAGGGGAGTTCTGGCGAGACGAGTGGATTGACCATCAGGGAAAGAGCACCCGTGTCCGCGGTGACGTCGATCAGAACCTACCCCATTTCATCGTTGACACCGATGGCGCGCGCAAGTCGTCGGCAGAGTTGGACGACGAGGACATCGGCAGATGGCTCTGGTTCCGTCCATCCGTGGTCAACGAACTTCTGACCCATCGGGGCTTCTCCCTGAAGTGGTACACCGCCGAAACCGGCGCGATCAACTCCAGCTCTGGATATTCAACGCATTTTGGGATCAACTCATCTGAGCTCATCACCGTTTATGCTTACGACATTGCAAAGCTGCCTGCCTGGGAGCAGTTCCTCTGGGCCGCGAACAACGTCGCACCGGAGGGCAAAGTTTCCGCTGAACTCTTGGCATCTCAGGTAAGGGCCCAGCCAGCGGACACGCATGCCGTGGAGGAATTGCTATTCGAGTGTATGCGGTTGCTCGAAGGAGGATTTCGCAAAGAGTTCGATGTTCCCCTGTTCTCGCATGAAATTGACGATGCCTCATCGATGCAACACGTCTCTCGATTTGCGAGCAAAGATCAAGCATCTCTCTTGAGACTCGCAAAGGAGCTAGTTCGCGTTTTCTCCGATCGACTCGACGTACGCTCACTTCGAAAACTCTCGAATCACCCCGAGAAGGAAAAGCTGGGCTCCAACAAGTTGCTTCAGAGCATACTGGCCCAGAAGGCTGGGGACGAGCGGGCGCGGGAGATTTTTGGAGCCATCGCCGGCGCATACGACATGCGCCTTGGCGACGCACATCCGACCACTTCAAAGATCGGAGACGCTCTCAAGCTCGCCGGCATCGACACCACCTCGTCGTATCTTCGACAGGGAGAGCAGTTGATTGGCAACTTCGGCCACGCGGTTTGGTGGACTGGAAAGCTGCTCTTCGGAGGGAATGACCGCAGCAAGGGATAGCCCCCGAGCCCACAGGGGCGTTATGGCTTGCAAGCCAGCGGATGCGTGGATTGAAGGGGCAATCCGCCCCACCGACTGGAGCCTTTGCAGAACCTACGCTGTAGGGCGAAGAGCTGCCGGTGGACTATTGGGGACGAGGACGAGAATCGCTGCAAAGCAGACATTGCTCAACGAAACCCGAACGGCTAATGGGTCGACTACGGCCGATCACCGGCAGGCAGAAACCGGCCAGAGCGGGTCGTCGACAGCGTCCGGTGTCGGCTTGAGAGAGGGACGTGAATATGGACCTGCGTGAGGCCAATCATGAATTGGGGAACGAAAATTCGCGCCTTGGGCTCCTCGGCGATTGACGTGCTTGGCCTCCCGGCCCTGCTCCTTGTCCTCATCGCGGTGTCTTACCGCCTAACGACAAGCACTAATGCTTTGCTAAAGGATCTTGGCCCGAATCTTATAGCCGGATTTATAGGCTCTGCCGTCACAGTCTATGCGATCGAGTTCCTGCAGAAGCGTCGCGAGAAGAGGCGCCTCTTGCCGGTGACGGCGTCCGTTTTCGAAGACGTTCGCCTTATGACGGACCGCGCGCTGCTTTTTTGGAAGACATGCTATCAAACCTCCGTTGGCGACGGCGAACCCTCAAGCTGGGAAGACTTACTGTCGGAATCCAGCATCCAAAAAGTACTCGACTCGCTCGATATCAGTCGCCCGCCAGGCATATATCCGGACGTGAAATGGCGTAATTATTTTTGTGAAGAAAGTACCTATATTCGCGACTCCGCTGAACGCGTACTGACGCGTCACGGGATGCTCCTAGACCCTGAGATTCATAACGCGGTGCACAAGCTGGTCTACTACAACTACGGCACGATGATCCCGACAGTGGAAGTGACGGACCGTCGATTTGGGGTGGTAAATCGACCGCCGATCTTGGGGTATTACATACCCCGTTTTTCAGAATATTTCGACGCCCTTTTAATGTTGCATCGATGGACACTGTCAACGTATCGCATGCTTCTGGAAAGGCGCGCGGCGGCGTCCGTGCATGAACCTTACACCTATACGTTCAAACCGCTCCCCATCGTTCAACATCCCGAGGCACGTTATCAACCCAAAGACGACCCGATCGGCGGTGAGTAGATGTCGTTCATCCACAGAGTACCTTCGTGTCTGTTCTCGAGACAGAGCAATTTACGTTGCAGCCCCGCGCCGACTGATCGCGTCCGCCGGGGCTATTTTTTCCCGCGTTGCTGCGCGTTCATGACGCGTGTAGAGTCCGGCCTTCTTCTCCCGAAACCATGTGAATCGAGCTCAAGCCCGGTGCGTACCGTCCGGGGCTATTTTTTTGGGTTTGGGCGGCGCCGCATTTGGTTAGATCCCGAGAATCTTTCTCGCGGCGCATGCGTCGAAAGGCACAGTCCGGCCAAAAGCCGACTTTCGACTTTGCCGGCCAGTCCGTCGACAATCACCTCACTCCTAGCCAGACGTATCTACCGCAAGTTGTGCAGCGCGTC
Organism: Caballeronia sp. LjRoot34; assembly: GCF_964253815.1. Classification (NCBI taxonomy): domain Bacteria; kingdom Pseudomonadati; phylum Pseudomonadota; class Betaproteobacteria; order Burkholderiales; family Burkholderiaceae; genus Caballeronia; species Caballeronia sp. LjRoot34. The sequence goes on along the minus strand of NZ_CAXUSB020000006.1, from coordinate 74,401 downwards.
TAACAGAAGCATGTACCAGCCGAACAGGACGAGTGGCGTCACACCCAAACCCGTAAGGCAAATTAGCGCCCAAAACAGCACCGGCTGGCGCTCACGGAAAATTATCGGTCCTCGCAAACCACTACCGAAAACCCCAGTACGTATGCTTTGGAGTGCACCTGCAAGCATCAGTAATATGGCGCAAGGCAACATAATCAATCCGGCAATGTCAGTGGTCCGAACGTCGCCATGTCGTGCGGCGAAAATACAGACGACCACTCCGATCGCTAGGGTGATCACGAGGGCGATCACTATGTAGGCCAGTAGCTTATGAACCAAGAACTTGCTGTCAACATTGGTTTTCATTTTTTGTTTGTCAGAGTCTTTTGGAAATTAGGCTTCTGTACTACGGCCGGCATAAATTATCTTGAATCTGCCAAGTGTCCACAGTGGGCTCGTATGAAACAGCCGTTGAGGAGGTATCTGGCCATTCCAAGTCAGCTCGGCACGCTTATCGTCGGCCCGCGTTCGGCCACAAACAGCCCTTCGAAGTACCGGTTGGAATCGTGCACGATAAGGCACCGCAACATCTTCCGACTACAGCCAAGCTCCACTATGTTATCTCCCTCAGTAGTCTTGCCGCTGGAGCGTCCACTAGCCCGAACTTTTTCCCGTCAATCAGCCGGAACCCTCAGCAGCACGGGGTGCTCGGCTATTTTTGTGATTCAAATGTAGCCATGTAAATAATTGTTTTTACCTTTCTTTTTACGTTAAATATGCTTTACTTGGTGTTCATGTACATCGAACACGTACCCAACCGCAACTCGCCACCCGCGATCCTCCTGCGCGAGTCCTATCGCGACGGCAACAGGGTTAAGAAGCGCACCCTCGCGAACCTGTCGTCGCTGCCGAGTGAAGTGATCGAAGGCTTGAAGGTCCTGCTGCGCGGTGGCGTCGCCGTGTCCTCGGTCGATGAAGCCTTCGTGATCGAACGCAGTCTGCCGCACGGGCATGTGGCCGCCGTGCTTGGCGCGGCGCGCGCCTGCGGTGCCGAGCAGTGGTTCGCGCCTGCGCCCGCGCCGCTACGCAGTGTGATCATGGCGCTGCTGGTGGCGCGGGTCGTGTCGCCCGCCTCCAAGCTCGCCACCCATCGCATGCTGCGCGACGAGAGCGCGACCCACTCGCTATCGCGCCTGCTTGGCCTCGTGGACGTCGAACTCGAGCAGGTCTATGCCGCCCTTGACTGGTTGGGCGAGGCTCAAGAGGGCATCGAGAAGCGGCTTGCCAGGCAGCATCTGGGCGGCAGTACGCTGGTGCTCTATGACCTCACTTCCACGTGGGTGACCGGACGCCGTTGCGAGCTTGCGGCCCGAGGCTACAGCCGCGATGGCAAGCGCGACGATCCCCAGATCGTGTTCGGTCTGATCTGCACGTCTGAGGGATGCCCCGTGGCGGTTGAGGTCTTTGCCGGCAACACCGCCGATCCGGCCACCGTGGCGCCCCAGGTCGCCAAGCTCAAAGACCGCTACGGGATCGACAAGCTCGCCTGGGTGGGCGACCGGGGCATGCTCACGCAAGCGCGTATCGAGACGCTCTTGCGCCCGGCTGGCCTGGACTGGGTGAGCAGTTTGCGCGCGCCGCAGATGGCCGCGCTCGCCCGCGAGAAGGGACCGTTCCAGCCCTCGCTGTTCGATGAGCGCAACCTGCTCGAGGTGACGAGCGAAGCGTTCCCCGGCGAGCGCCTGGTAGTGTGCCGTAATCCGCTGTTGGCCGAGGAGCGCACCCGCAAACGCGAGGCGCTGTTGCAAGCCACCGAACAGGAACTGACCCAGATTGCCGAGGCGACCACGCGCGTGCGCAACCGGCTCAAGGGCATCGAGGCGATTGCCTTGCGCGTGGGCCGGGTCATCAATCACTTCAAGATGGCCAAGCACTTCGAGTTGAACATCACCGACTCGAGCTTGAGCTGGCGGCGCAAGACGGAGCAGATCCAGCAGGAGGCTGCGCTTGATGGTCTGTATGTAGTACGTACGAGTTTGCCGACAGCGACGCTCTCAGCCGAGGCGGCCGTGACGGCCTACAAGGGTCTGGCGGTCGTGGAGCGGGCCTTCCGTTCGCTGAAGACGGTTGATTTGCAGGTCCGTCCGGTATTCCATTGGAATGCCCAGCGCGTGCGCGCGCATGTCTTTCTGTGCATGCTCGCTTACTACGTCGAGTGGCACATGCGCGAGAAGTTAAAACCTATGCTGTTTGACGATGAATACGTCGAGCAAGCGCGCGCGGCCCGGCCTTCGCCAGTGGCCAAGGCGCAACGTTCGCAACAGGCGAAAGCCAAGGACGCCTCCAAGCTCACCGAGGATGGCTTGCCGGTCCACAGCTTTCGCACGTTACTCGACGATCTGGCTACGCTCACGTACAACGTCTGCCACACGCCACTCAATCCAAACGCCAAGATCATCATGACCACTCGGCCCACGCCTATCCAAGAAAAGGCCTTCCGCCTTCTGAACGTCAACGCTGCTTGTACCCAGTAATCGTTCTCCCACCTACGCATAACACTGCGAAATCAATAGCTTATGTTAGCGCCGGGCTAAAGTTCGGACTAGCCGAGTTTCCGGCGACCACCCCGTCGTCGGCGCGAGAAATAGTACTGATTGGCCTTAGTTGGCCGACTGCGTATTGGTGTAGCCTTGCTGTGAGTTGGCTTGAGCAGGGATTCCTGTTGATGAAGAAATCGCCGCTGCGCTTTAGTTCGTTGGAGCGAGCCTCTCTTTTTCGCAGCGTTTGCGCCATCGCGCAAGGGCGCTAATACGAAATCGTGTAAATGCTGTTCGTGCGGGCGGCCGCTAACTGACGACGGTCGACTGTCTCTATCGTGGGTCGGGTAGCGGTAACCACTACCAGACACAATTCGGCCAGAAAGGAGCATTCGACAACGACAAATGAGTTGTCGACAATCGACTAGTGGGACGGGTTGCGCGCTCCGTTTCCTGATCCCGAAAATGGAGGCAGGTCTGATTTGGTTGCGCAGGAGCAAATCGTGTTTTGCAGGTAAATCAGGGCAAACGGAACGCAAAAAGGCGAGTGTCGATTCCTACAGGAGGGCCCAATCCGGGTCGAAAGTGCTCACGCTGAAACTGTTCTGCGTCCCAATTCTCGCAGTTCATTGCAAAGGACAACGCCCGAGATATATAGGGCGAGTTTGGCGAGCACGGGTCGTCTAACTTAGCCAGCCGAACGGGCGACGGCAATAAAATCGGCGGCGTACGATAAACGTTGTGCGGAATTAGAGGCTGGGGTGCAGGGGGATATGTGACCGATGCCCAATCTGACGGCTTGGATACTTGGACGTTGGGGTAGGACGGCCGCAATGAGTATTCGGCGTACTGTGCCAACGCCTGTGTTGTAAAAAGAGCGAGCGCAGGCCACGCAAGCAATCTCATCATTGTCGAAAATCCGATTGATCATGGTCGAATTGCAAAGTTTTTCCGGCAAATAGCTTTGCTATTTCGTCCGGCCAGAACATATTGCCCCATCCCGCTTCCGTAAATTGACTAACGATATTCTATTAGCAAGCCAGTTCAGTGTCCGCTTCCGAGCAGCCCAGGCGTCCGCAGTGGGTCGCCTACGGAAGTTCGGTGCTGGTCGACGGCCGGCGTCGCGCGGCGTTGGTCGTTCGTCTCTGTGCGGCCATGAAGAGACAGTCGACGGTAGCTGCTAGATCGTCAACAATAGCAGCACATCAAATAAGGTCACGATATAAAATAATCCGCCCAAAGCGAGGCCCGATGTCCATGCGTTTTCTCATTGTCGGAACAAGCGGAGCGGGAAAGTCCACCTTGGCTCAGGCATTGGCAAGGATCATGGCCTGTCCTTACATCGAACTCGACCAGCTTTATTGGGGCCCTGAATGGCAGCCCGTTCCACATTCAAGCTTCGAAAATGCGGTCCGGGAATCCACTGCCGGAGAGTGCTGGGTGGCGTACGGCAACTATAGCGCCGTACGCGATCTGCTCTGGTCTCGTGCCACCCATGTCGTCTGGCTGAATTTTGGTCGCACCACCGTGTTCCCCCGTTTGCTCTGCCGTACCATTAGTCGCGGAATCCTGCGCACCCGCCTTTCACACGGAAATCGTGAGTCGTTGCGTATGGCATTTTTATCCCGCGACTCGATACTTCTGTGGTCATACACGACGTTCGCGAAGAACCGCATCAAGTTCGCCAAACTTCGGGAGGACCCACACTATGCTCATCTGCAATGGACGGAGATTACTCGACCGTCGGAGGCCAAAGAATTCCTGAAGTCCTGCATGCCCGACAAGACCCGAAACCATGAGTAAGCTTACGTTTCACGGCTTGGTAGATGTAGCGATGGGTCCAGCACGGAATTTCGGTATCGGACCGGGTTCGGCCAACTGGAGAAATTCGACAGACGCGTCAAAATTGACGACAATCCAGGACCGAGTGGGCGCGCCGGTCATGACGACGTGCTGGACGCAGTGAGCCGATAACCCGTTATCGCGGACCTGTGGGCTATCATGCGCTTGAATTATTCCCAGGCATCAGATGCCATCTCGAATGCGCCTAGATAGAGCGGAGACTCATGAAAATATCTAGAGGCATTGGGAACGTTTTAGGGCGTTCGGCGCATATCGCTAGATGTGAGTTGATGTCGATTCGATTCGGTCTCGCGAGAATACTGATCTGTGTCGTTTGCGCAATCATGGCGACCGCTTGTGCACCGAGCAGTCCGGCATCCGCTTCTGGTGAGGTAGCAAGACCGCCGATCGACCTGTCCTGCCAGATCGTTGCTCCGGAGTATCCTCAAGATGCCCGCCGAGACGGGCAAAGTGGCACAGTCGGCGTGACTTTTATCGTCGAGACGGACGGAACAATTACGAATGCGCTCGTTGGTAAAGGCAGTGGTAACCCTGCCATCGATTCGGCGGCACGAACGGCCGTCCTGAAAGGGCACTGTTCACCGTATGTCTTCGAAGGCTCGGTGCAACGAGTCGCTCAAAGCGTCACGGTTCAGTTTTCAATGAGCCCATCGATGCGCACTTTGTCGCCTGACTCGGAGCGTTATGTGCCCGCCGCCGGTGCAGCGGTATTAGCAAGAGCGATCGCCGCACGTAAGGGGCATCCCGCGGACTGGACCGTGATCGCGACGTACAAGGGATCTCATACAGAACTCGATGCGTCGTCGGTACAATGCAATGATAAGGCCGTCAATCTATGGATGCGAACACAGTGGAACGAGCCATTCAAGATTTCTATCGCTCTTATACCGGTGACCGAGCAGTTGATGAACTACACGATCGACTGCGAGCGCAATCGGGGTGCAATATTGGCCGGAGTCTTCTCAAATCGAGAAGGACCGATTGATCCGCCAATACATGGCACCGGGTATGGTGAAATTCGCGCCGGTTCGCCGCTAGCGGCTGCAGCAAAACAGTATTGCATCAAATAGTTGTGGTTGAAATTGGAAATGGGGCTGCACTAAGCGCGTGCCATTTTGAGGCGATGGCGCACGATAGCGGCTCCGACAGGCGACGTTGATCGGACTTCAGCAGACGCATCGTGCGCTGATCCGCCAGCAGCCGACGTTGGTCACCGCTGTCTAGATCGTTGACACTGGGAGGCAATGATTACCGGCTGCTCATGAGCCGCTTCAAATCAATCGAATCTGGAGCGCCCCATGGGTAGGGAGCGTGCCAATTAGCAAACAGCAGGATGTCTTTTGTTGCGGGGTCGTAGATTTCCTGGAGGCTTTTCACCTTGAACACCACGCCTTTGTAGTTGACTACTGCAACTGGCGCGTCATTAAGCTTGGGAGCCGTGCGAGTTTCCCTGGTTGCGTACCATGTTTGCACGCCCGCCTGTGGGCCGTCTTTGACTATGAATGCCTCCCCGTCGTATTCCACGTCGAGCTCCTTTAGTCCAACGATTTCGCCGTTGGTACCCTTTTGATAGTTACGCTCCCGGTAGAACCGAAACTGCACAAACGAATCCGGCCACCCACTAACCGGAGGAGCCTCGCCGACGCGCGCCACTGTCACCGTCTTAAACTGGCTGAAATACTGCCGCGCTGCATCCGCGACACCCCAGACTTCGAATGGAATTACTCTCACGGTTACGCGCTGAAAGCCGTGCTGACTATTCCGAACGGTCTCCTTCAGTGCAAGTTCCGCTTCAGAAGGTCCGATCGGGCCTTTGACCGGATCGATTCGGCTAGTCGATTCGTGTTCTATCTTGACGGGGAATTCGTCCATTTTGCCCGTCAAGACATAGAGCCTTTGTGGGTCTCTGGCGCTATCGAGCACCCTAGCCACATCGGGCTCATACGGGTCGAGCCTACCTCGTCGGGCGACCGGAAACTCCTGGTGATCCGATTCACAGTCGCCTGTTATGGAATAAACCAGAACACGGCCACTGCCAATATCGACGGTCGCGAATCCGCCTCCGGATCTGGTCCAGCGTGGATGCAGCTTGCCGTCCCCTTCGCTGAGTTCCATTGTCTGAGTGCATTCGAAGTACCGCTTGAAATCGTAACGGTGCCCGTCAGCGCTGACGGCCATATCGTGTTCGAAGTACTTCGCACTACCGGGTACGGGCACGCACCCATTGATCAGCATCAAAAGACCAAGAGTAAGCATGCACTTGAGGCGGTGAAAGGCACTCGGCGGTTTTCGCATAGAAGTGATCTATCTTCCTATAAGAAGTCGGTCCGGCATAGACGATCCATTTTTATCAAATACGACGTCTCGATGGCAGCGAATCTTAAGGATACGGTCGATTTTAGAAACGCAATTCGAGCACTCTTTCGCCCGGTGAGTTTCACCAGATCGCAGTATTCGCCAAGCTAACGTCAGGCAGACCGCCGGGGGAAATGACGGCCGGCTGCGAACCAGTATGTCAGCCCCGCAATGGCACCCGCAACGACGAATACGTTCGCGATTGCACGGGATTCTTGCGAGAACGTTCGGAGTGCCGGAGGGTTCGGGGAATCTGTGTACCATGTCCAGCCGGCAGTGGTCGAAATCAAGGGAGGAACCGCGAGAAGCGCTACACTGCAGCCCATCAAAACATAAAAAACCGGATTTCGAATACTGTACCGGCAAGCCAATAGGTTGAGCAGCGCGCATGGCAGGGCGGAGAAAAATGCCGCGGGTACCCATACAACGACAGCAAACACGCAGTCAGATAAAAGAACAAAGAATGTTCGCCAAAGTGGGTACAGCAGTCCTGTCGAGGCTCGTTGTTCGACCACGTGAGGAAAAACCGGGGCGATTATGGCGATAGCCGCTGTCGTTACACTGAGCAAGTAGGCAATGGTGGCGCGCATGGCCGACGGCCGCAGCGGCATCTCATTGTGGGCAGTCGTAGCAGATAAGTTGATCATCCTGAAATGGTAAAGTCAATCCGATCCCAGTTTAAGCTCAATTAGGTGGCGGCTGTGGGTGGCTCGCACCGCACGATGATCGATGAACGGCGCGACGCATCGGCGGTCCGGCATCTGCCTGGGTTCGGCCAACTTCGGTCACTCGACTCCACCGCGTACATCGGTGACAATCGACAAAAAGCTAAATTGTGGGAGCCGGCAGATGCCCGACATCGTTTTACGCCCCGCTGTTGAACAAGACCGAGACTTCGTAGCATTTGTCACGGAAACATGCATGCGTAGATATGTCGAGCAGACATGGGGGCAATGGCGAGCGGATAGTCCCGACGATTTCAACGCGGGCATCCATGAAATCATCGGGTGCAACGGCGAAGAGATCGGATGCGTTGTCTTAATCGATGAACCTGGCGCGCTGGTTTTGAAGACACTTTACATTTTGCCCGGTCACCAGAATCGCGGCATTGGCGCGGCGTTGATCCAGCGGATTATCAAACGCGCTGGTGCCAGCAAAAAGCCGATTCAGTTGCGCGTTCTCCGCGTCAATCCAGCTCGACGCTTCTACGAGCGACATGGCTTTGCGGTCACTCATTCAACTGCCGAGCGACATTTCATGGCTTGGTCGCCGCTTTGAGTTCGTCTTGCTGCGGCTAAGTGGTTGGCGGGCGAGCGACACGGTACCGCGAACTTCAAGGTTCGGCCAGGAGGAGACGCTCGCCAGTGCAATCGACAGGACGTTTGCGCGGCGGCTTCGGCTCCGGCATCAGCCATTCGCGATTGGCGGGTACTAAGCGATCGCGGCGAAACTCGGCGGCCGCGAGAGAGCGGATCAGCTGATCCGCTTGACGGCGCCTTTCTTCTTGCAAGCCATGCACGAAAACTGGTGATAATTCCCGGGGATGTTTTGCTTGCTGGGGCACTTCACGCACTTGACGTCACCGCAATTGCTGCAACGGAAAATGGTGCCGCAGTCTTTCCCGCAATTTGAGCATTTCATGAAGTTGGCCGTTTTGGTGTTGATATTAGAAAGTTTTACTTGAGCATGAATTCAGCGATGAATTCGCCCGTCTTTTGGATCAACGCGTTGCTGTTCAGCCCGTTGGCCCCAGAAAAGTGAGGAATGACGACCAAGCGCTTGCCGTCGCCGCTTTTGCGAAAAATGCGTCGGCGGGAATGCTCCGTCGAGATCTGCACTTCTTCCATTCCGTCCTCGGTGCCGAACACGGCTGCGGCGAAATCACGATGGAAGCCGATGCCAAGGCCGATGAAAATGCTGGGCGAGTGTTCGCTGATCCAGTTCTGTATGACCGGGAAGCGGTGCTTTCGACACCAAGCTTGATATTGAAGCTTGTTCGTGATGCCGGTCTCTTGGACGACATGCTCAGGCCATTTCTCCACGTCGTGACACGCGTAGGGATATATATTTCCCTTGAAGTAGCCCGGCGAACCTTTCACGAAGGGCTGGTGTCGCTCAGCGAAGTCGAGCCAATCATCGACTTGGAAGCCTCGAATTGCGGCGAGAAGTTTGAATGCCTTGACGTTGTAGGGCCATCGACGCTGCATCGTGATCGAATAAGAATCGTCGCCGTCGGCGTCATTGCTTTCGAACGACTCGTCGTGAATGCTCTTGTAAGTTCCGTGCTCGATGCCAAACAGCCAGATGGACGGATTGGAGGGCGTCCCCGCCGCGAATTCATCGCTGTCGCATCCGGAAAATTTGGCGACGGCGTCTTCGGTGAATGTGCTCAGCATTGGCCTTTGCTAGTGATTGAGGATGGTGGAACCGTTTCGACGTGCCCCTAACCTTCCTCTCTTTCTTCAAATATTCGACGGAATCGGCGATCTTGGTCTGAGAGCGAGGCCCTCGCGACGGGGAGACCGGCAGGCGCACGGTGTAGGCTGCAGTGGCGCACCACGGGTCCATCTTAGCAAGACGCGGGATCCCATCACTGGCTGTCGCAGCACGTATCGGCGAACAATCCCAGCGCTGAATGGACGTGTGATGAATCGGATGCTCATCTAGAAAGAACTAAAGGACCTCGATGCGCAGTTCGAGGGCACCCTCGCAGTCTAATGACAGGTGCCGACATCGGAATCGAGACTCGTAGGCATAATTGATTGCGTTGCGGTTGAAACGCGGTATGCCGCGGAGAAGTGCATCTGGCGCCAGTCTTTCACGCCGGCGGCCGAGCGATTCATTCGCTCGGGTGAATGGCTGTTGGTCTCTGGAAGCAGACGTTGCAGTCGCGACGATCCGAATGACGGCAACGGGTCGTTAAGCGCCGATCACGCAGCGCGGCAACGGCCGTCTTATGAAAGGGCGCAGCGGAGCAGACAGGCCGACGCTTCGTATGCCGATGCGCCGCCGGACCGCACTATTGCGCTTCGGTTGGACAGCTCTTGATAACGGTTACAGCTATTGAGAAACGATGCTTACCGTCAATGCCGAGAACCATGAGCTCATGCGGCGCTTTCATAAGCCGGGGGCTGAGAAGCGATCGGTGATCATCCTGCGGCCTGAGCAATACCAAGACTGGCTTGGGTGCCGCACAACGGACGAGGCGCGTTCGTTCCTAAACCTGTTTCCCGCTAACGAGATGGCTGCCGCGCCGGCGCCGATTCCACCGCGGCGCCCGAAACCGAAATCTGAGGTTAACGAATCGCTCCTGTAGAGCTACGGTTGTGTGGCACATCCTTGGTTCACCAACGCTTACCGGCATATTGACCGTCCGCCGGCAATTTGATCATGATGCCACCTTGTGATCCGAGTCTGACGTGCTCGTCCTGTAGGCGAGCTAATAGTGACTTCGCAGCACCAACAATTTTCCCCTGGTTATTTGCTCCCAGGCCGTAATGAATTTGCAGGGCCTCAGCATGCGCTTTGTCTATGACGCGCCGGTAGCGCACCACCTCTAGGATTAGTCGACGAAGGGCTGGATCGCGGCAAATCCGCCATAGATCACGCAGGTCTCCATTGGAGACGGGCTCGAAATCCTCGATTTTGAGCGACATGATTCTGCATCACAAAAGCTGTATGGATATAAGGGCTATCCACTTAGCGCCAACTGAGCGTTCATGTCAGCGTGAGTGAATCTCAGCCTACCCCTATTGCGGGCGTCGACTATCCTCGGACGTGGAAGCCAGTTTGAAGAATGGTTTGCCACCGAGGATGATTGCGCACGTTATCTTGAGCGACTGCGCTGGCCAGATGGATTCGCTTGCCCGAGTTGTAGAACAAAGGGTGAACCGTATCGGGGTAGCCCCGTTCAGGCAGACCCGATTACCTACCGCCAGATCGCGAAGAAATCTCCGCGCAAGACCTGAAATTTCAGCATGCGGAAATTTGGTGCTAAGTGGATAGCCCTTATGGATATACAGTATAGACAATGCGCAGCGTGTCTATCATTGGTCTGGCGAAACGCAGGGCACAAAGTGTTCTCGGCTTGTTTCGAAGGTCGCGGCTCCAAGGAAAAGGATGTTGTTGCGGGGATGACTTCAGGATTCGGATTTTTTCGTACGGTGGCTGCGGTGCACAATCAATGAAATCAAAGACTTAACTTCGCACGTGCTGGCGTCATGGTTGCCGTTTCTGTGGAAGGTCTGATGTTTCCCCAGTAAAGTTTGCGGGCGGCTGACGTACGTTTTCGTCCGGATTCTGAAGACAGCCCAAATGGCTTTGTCAGCGCGGTATCGAGGTGTACGATCGGCATAGGGGACGGCCAAGAGGCCGTACCCCTGCCACACCACCCGGCGTGCGGGTCCGCACCGGGCGGTTCGAGAAGTTGAGGTTATGAGAGTCGAGGCATTCCCAACTTGTCGAAGTAGGCGATTGTCAGCTGCGTATTCCGGTGAACGTGACCGCCAATTCCGGCGCAACGTGACCGTTGCGCACGGGTGGGTGTTACGCGGTTCAGATTGTAGACGGGGCGGTCACGATGAGTTGTTTTTTCCTCCTATTTTCGTGTTTTTCGAAGCGTTACTGCGTAACGGTTGAGGAAGCAAAGTACTCGTCCCATTCTGGCGTATCCAGTTCGAGTGTCGCGATCACGCGGTCGTCCTCGATCTTGATGAGGCCTTCGATCAATTCCCGTTTGGTTACTCCGTAACGGCATGCGAGCCGGGCCAATCCAAGGAAGGCGCTGGTGCCGATCCACATGCTCAACTGACGTTCGCCGTTGCCATCGGGTCCTGCCATCTGGCGTCTGGCTCGGTATTGGGCCTGACGCTGCGCTACTGTCTTTGCCATTTCTTCTTTATCCCCGTGTGCCAACGACGATCGGTGCGGCGATGCCTGCTTCGCTACCCTGTGCTGGCTGAGCCTTTCTCGAGCGCAGCGAATCGCCGGTCAGCGTAATGCGGTGATGGTGCTGCATCAGCCGGTCGAGCATGGCATCGGCTATCGTGGCGTCGCCGATCCACGCGTGCCAGTGCTCGATCGGCAGTTGTGATGTGATGATGGTGGCTTTGCGCCCGGCCCGGTCGTCGACGACTTCCAGCAGGTCGGAGCGGGTCATGCTGTCGATGGCACCCATGCCCCAGTCGTCCAGGACGACGACGTCGGTCTTGGCCAGTTGAAGCAGCCATTTGCCGAACGCCCCGCTGCCGTGGCGGATGCGCAGCTCTTCCGGCAGGCGTGGCACGCGTTGATACAGCGCGGAGTGGCCGCGGCGGCACGCATACTGCGCCAGTGCGCAAGCCAACCAGGACTTGCCGACGCCCGTCGGTCCGGTGATCAGGATGCAGTGGCCGGCGCTGACCCACTCGCCTAGGGCCAGGCTCATGATCTGCGAGCGGTCGACGCCCCGGCCGGCCCGGCTGTCGAGATCTTCCAGCGTCGCCTGTCCATATTTGAGCCGCGCGTTCTTCAACAGGCGCATCAGCTTGCGCTCGTTGCGGTGGTGGACCTCGCGGTCCACCAGCATCGTGAGCCGTTCCTCGAAGCTCAGGTTCGCCAGTCCCGGCTGGATGAGTTGTTCCTCCAGCGCGCCGGCGAGGCCCTCCAGTTTCAGGCTGCGCAGGTGGGCCAGGGTGTGATGCATCATCATGTCGTTATCCTTATTGGTAATAGCCGGGGCCGCGCACGTGCGTGTGATCGGGGCTGACCCAGTCGCCGGCGGGAGCCGGTGCGCTTTGATCGCGGTTGTTGGCCAGGATGTCGCGCACATGCCGGTATTTGCAGGCGCCCAATTGCAGCGCGAGCATGCAGGCGGCTTCCAGCCTTGAGCGGCCATAACGCTTGGCCAGCGACAGCAAGCCCAGGCAGGCGCGGTAGCCATGCTCCGGATGCTTGTGCTCGGCCAGCTGCCGGGTGACGACTTCCGCCGTGGCCGGGCCGATGCGCTGCCCCCAGTCGATCAGGCGTTGCGGGCTCCACTCGCGGTGGGCACGGTGAGCGGCCGGCATGTGCTCGTTCACCGTGGAGAACTTGCCAGCTTGCGAGCTGCGGGCATGACAGGCGACTCGTTGCCCGCGATGCAGCAGTTCGACCGTGGTGCGTGTAACACGGGCCTCCAGGGACTGTCCGACCAGCGCATGCGGCACGCTGTAACGATGCAGGTCGATCTCGACGTGATAGTCAATGTGCACCTTGACAGGCTTGAAGGTGGCCAGCTCGTAACGCTGCATCGGCAAAGGCGACAGCGCCGGGGCATCCAGCTGGGCAAAGGCACTGGCGCGGCTGCCCGGCAGCTTCTGGAAGGGACGCTCATTGAGCCGCTGCAAGAGCGGCTCAATCGCCTGGTTCACCTCGCCTACGCTCGCAAAGCGCTGGTGGCGCAGGCGGGCCATGATCCAGCGCTCGACGATCTGGACCGCCGATTCCGCCTTGGCCTTGTCCTGTGGGTGATAGGGGCGCGCTGGAAGAAACGAGGTGCCGTAATGACGGGCGAAGTCGAGCACGGTGTCGTTGGCGCGCGGCTCGTAACGGTTCGCCTCGGCGATCAGGGCGCGGGGATTGTCGGGCACGATCAGTGCCGGCACGCCACCATAAAACGCCAGGGCGCGCCCCGTCGAGTCGAGCCAGTCGGCCATCGTTTCGCGTTCGGTGGCGCAGGCGAACGTATAGCTGGATGCCCCCATCGCGGCGACGTAGATATGAGCGCGACCGCCATCGGCCAGGGCGAGAGTCGGGCCGGCGAAGTCGATGAACAGCTTCTCGCCGCCGCGGTGGATCTGCCGCATGGAGCGCTTGAGCCGTTTGGCGAAGTGCCGGTAGTTCTCACAGAACTGCGAATAGCCGTAGGTCTGGCGCTCCGCGTATTCGGCCCGGTACTCCTCCCACAGCAGCATGAGCGTCACGCCCTTGCGTCGCAGTTCGTAATGGATGCGCCCGAAGTCGGGCTGCACATGGTGACGCGGCTTCTCGGGGGAGGCCAACAGGCGCCGCTCCAGCGTCACGTCGTCGAGCGACTGGACAGCGGCCCGGTCCAGCCCGGCTGCAGCGGCCAGGCCGACATATTTGGTCACGACGCCTTTGGACAGATCGAGGGCGGCAGCGATCTGCTCGTGAGACAACCTGGCGTCAAGTTTCAGACGCAGTACTTCCTTGATCTTACGCATAGCGATCCTCGTTGCGGGCATGCTTGTCCCAGACAAAAAATCTGGCAGCGTACCCGTCGGGGTTGTGGATATGCGTAACACCATTACGGCGCTGTACGACACCATTCCGGTATCGTGACCGCCGATTCCGGCATCGTGACCGCGGATTCCGGAAAGCCCGGGAAATCGGTCACGTTCGCCCGGAATGACCGGTCACGATCAATCGGAATGCTCGGTCACGTTCGTCCGGAATCGTCGGTCACGTTGGGCCGGAATACCCATCAGCACGCGTTTGAGAGCACGGTCGCTGTTGCGCCACCAGCAACGGTTATTCGCCGCCACCTGTCGCGCTGTCTCAGCGGACGCACCCAATGCACGCAGCTCCCGGTAGATGGTCGTACCACGGCGCCAGTGTTTAAGCTGGATAGCGCGCAACCGGTGACGCAACCACTCGTCTAGCTCACGCCAGATCTTCGGCGTTTGCGCCAACCGGAAGTACCCCTTCCAGCCGAGCACGTAAGTCCGTAGCCGTTCCACCACCTCCTTCATGCTGCGCCCGCCAGAACGACGGGTCAGTCCACGAATGCGGTGCTTGAACGCCAGCAGCGGTTTGGCCGCCACCTTACGTTTCACCACCCCGCCCGGAGCTACCCACAAGCTGTAGCCCAGAAACTTGCGACCGAACACACTTGCCACCGCGCTCTTGGTCTCGTTGACTTTCAAGCGCAGCCGACCATACAAGCGTCGCAGCAACGCCATCACCCGCTCACCCGCGCGCCGGCTACGAACGTACACGTTCGCATCGTCGGCATAGCGCACGAAGCAATGGCCCCGACGTTCCAATTCCCGATCCACCTCATCGAGCAGCACGTTGGCCAGCAGCGGCGATAGCGGCCCGCCCTGTGGCGTCCCCTGATGCCGCTGCTGGACCACTCCGCCATCCATGATGCCGCTGTTCAAATACGCCCGGATCAGCCGGATGGCTCCGGCGTCACCAAGACGTTTCTGTAGGCGGTCGATCAGGATGTCGTGATTGACCCGGTCAAAGAACTTCTCCAGATCCACGTCCACCACAACCCGCAGCCCAGACTGCACGTGCGACTGCGCGGCTAACACCGCGTCGTGCGCACGCCGACCGGGCCGAAAGCCGTAGCTATGCTCGCTGAAGGTAGGGTCCAGAATCGGCTGCAACACCTGCAGCAGTGCCTGCTGGATCAGCCGATCCGTCACCGTCGGATACCAAGCTCGCGCTCACCTCCGTCCGGTTTCGGGATCGTTACCCGCCGTACCGGACTCGGCCGGTACGTCCCCTTTAACAGTTGCTCGCGAATCTCGGGCCACGCCGTTACCAGGTGTCGGGAGGTCTGATCTATATCCAGACCGTCTACACCAGCAGCTCCTTTGTTTGCCCGTACCCGCTTGAACGCCCGCTTCAGGTTCTCTCTCGTCAACGCCGCTTCCAGCAGCGCCGACCCTGTGTTCCCGGATTCATGCCGCGGGCAGCAAGCTTCGTCGCTCACAGGTACACGCGCAGCTTCACCGCGCGCGACTCCCGCTTGCCCCGTTTGCACGGGCATCTGACGCAATGCCTGCCACATCGACATGACGCTGAACACTCCTTCTCGTTTGGCCCTTCGTCACCAGCTTCAGCCTCACCGGCCTATCCTGTGACTGTTGGGTCGGAGGAGGCGCGCTCACGCGCTGGCCTCCGTCCGCCGCCCAGTAGGGTCGAGAACTGGCGCGCGCACTGGTAGGCGCCGGTGGTGATTCCACCGCTTTCGCGATGGCCCGCAGTCCGGCAACCATGGCCACGTTTCCAGCTCCCGCCACGTCGAACGCAGCGGGCCGGTTTCCGGCACTACGCTCTCCTGTTTGCTTCACCTCAAGGGTTATGAGACCTATCACGCTGGGGACGCTTTCGGCGCGGCAGTTCGACGAACCCGATAGCCATTAAACAGCTTCAGTTCTTCATACAGCCAGCGCCTACTCCACCTCTTCCAGCCGAAGCCCCGTCGATTTCGAGATCGACCCATGTGGCGTCGAATCTTCTTTTCCACCCAGTCTTTGATGAAGCTGAAGCACTCGCTGGAATGTCCAACAGCGAAGTAATTCACCCAACCGCGTAACACCGGATTGATCAGTTCTACCACCCGATCCACCGGCTGCGACTGGTATCGCCGGAACACCTCTTTGAGCTTGCGCAATAACGCCGTCCGCTTCTTCAGCTTGGGCGTGTAGTGCGCTCGCCACACGTGCTTCTTTACGCTGCGGAGTCGACGGAAGTCGAATCCCAGAAAGCCGAAGCTCTCTGCGCGGTCCAGATCCACTATGCGACTCTTCTCTTCATTAACCTCGACCTGCAGTTTGGCAAACTCTTCCCGAAGTCGCTTGCTCACTGCCCCCAACAACCACGCATGGCGCGGGTGGGCATCGATCAGCACGACCAGATCGTCAGCGAAGCGGACATATTCGACGTACGTGTATTTCCCGTTTCGCGTGGCATCTTTCGCACGCTCCAGCATCCGATCCACCTCGGTGAGATAGACGTTACTGAGCAGCGGCGAAATCACCCCGCCTTGCGGAACGCCTTGTTTGCCCGATGCCGTCAGCATCAATTTCAGCAAACGCATGACCTCGTCGTCATTGACCCGACGCGCCACCTTTTCAAGCAGTATGTGATGCCGAACTGTGTCAAAGTAAGCGCGTAAATCCAAATCTATGATGCGGGTCTTCCACTGAACAATGGCCGTTGCCACCCGATGCACCGCTTCATGCGCGGTACGCTTGGGACGATAACCGTACGACCCCGGTTGGAAGTCTGCCTCGAAGATCGGCTCCAATATGAGCTTGAGTGCACCTTGAACCACTCGGTCCCGGATAGCAGGGATCGACAGGACACGAACCTTTCCTCCGTCCTTCGGTATCTCCTGCCGCCGTGCCCGTAACGGTACGTAGGCGCGCTCGACCAACTCGCTCTGTATCTGATCGAGGAACGCCTCTACGCCTTGCTCCTCGATGACCTCGAACGTCACTCCGTCAATACCCGAAGCGCCGTTGTTCTTTCTGGCCAGCGCATACGCCTCGCGCAGCGTTTCCATCTTGCAGACATGGACGTACAACCCCCAGAAACGCCAGGACGGTTCAGCCTTCGCCTTGACGTATATTCCTCGCCTCAGGTCCTGCAAACTGCTGGACGCCTTTGTCATCTCGTCCTTGCCTCCCATGTTGTCGAGGAAACTACAAACAGCAGGGCCCCTTCGCTCCACCAGCGTTGCCCGGCTTCACGGCTACTACGGACCCATCCGCCACCCTCTCGCCTTCAGCCCACTTCCCGGGTTCGCCGGTTATAGGACCTACCTTGCTCCGGCGATTTCGCACCGGGGCGAGGAGGGCTTCTCCAGTTGCTTAGCATGTCCTTGTCATCGTGCCGTCGCTTCCACCCCGCCGAAGTGGAATAGCCGTATCGGTCAGAATTTCGGCTACCCATGCTGCCTTCGTCCTACAGTTGCGGACTCGGCCTTCGGGATTTCTCACTTTCGAGGCCACCTTTGCGTTCACTGTTGTTACGGCCCGATGACTCGCGCATTCCCCAAGGAAATACCCGTCGATAGGCTTCAAGGTCTTGGTTTCCCGCCACCCTGCTATCCAAGCTACGGGGCCTCTGACTTCTACCCCCGCAGGACTGACTCCTGCTGAACATGCCAGCCTTCGCTGGACGCACAACTGCACTTGCCGTTTTCCGGCATGCAGCTTTCACGAAGATGCAGCATGCTGAGAAGCAATCGAAGGTATCAGTTGCACTAGATTCACCAACCCGAACTCCCCGTACAGCCGCGCCTCGGACAACACTTTCCAGCCCATGTTGCGCCAGCGCTTGAATCGATGGGACCAGAGTCGCCGCACGATCCATCGGTCGAGCCTGTTGAAGATCCGTCGGACGTGGGAGCGCTTGTAGTAGTGCCCCCAGCCCCGCAAGATGGGATTGAGTCGTTCAATCAGTTCGCGCGTACGAAGCGGCACGCGCCGCTGTGTGAGACGACGCACCTGATCCATGAGCCGCTGAACCGATTTCTCCCGAGGATACGCATACAGCGCACCCGATCGCGCGCCACTGCGGATCTTGGCTGTGGGCAGCGATAGCTGCCGCCCGCGCTTGATCTTGTAGCCGAGAAACTCGAATCCAAATCGAACGTGCACGATTCGCGTCTTCTGCGGATGCAGTTGTACGCCCAGTGCTGTCAGGATCTTCGTCGCCGCCGCAATTGCAGCATGCGCGTGTGCTTTGGATGAGCAGGTGACCACCCAGTCATCCGCGTAGCGGGTAAGCTGATAGCCCCTGCGTCGCATCTCCTGATCAAACGGCGTCAGGAGAATATTGCTGAGCAAAGGAGACGCGACCCCACCTTGGGGCGTTCCGCGCTCGCTCGGAAAGAGACGACCCTCGCCGAAGCTGCCGGCTTTGAGCATCGCCTTGATCAGTCCCAGTACCCGACCGTCTGCAACCCGTTGGGCAATGAGCGCCAGTAGTTTGTCATGGTCCACTGACCCAAAAAAATCTTTCAGATCGGCGTCTACAATCCATTCCCCACCACCTTCGATCTCTTTCCAGATCTTGCGCAAAGCGCCGTGTGTCGATCGCCCTCGCCGATAACCGAAGTTGGCATCGTCGAATATCGGCTCGAAGATGGGCTCCAGTCGGTTGAGCAGCGCTTGCTGACATACGCGATCGTAAATCGACGGTATGCCCAGCTTACGAAACTCCCCCGGCTTACCCACCTTCGGAATCGAGACCTGCCTGACCGGTTGCGGCTGATAGGTCCGCGCGCGCAATTCTGCCTGCAGACGATCCAGTTGCTGGTCCGCCTGTTCAGCAAAGTCCGCCACGCTGATTCCATCTACACCGCCACTACCTCGGTTGGCCCGGACTCGCTCCCAGGCGACTTCCAGATTCTTCCGTTGATAAACCTTGTCAATTAATGAGTGGACCTTCTTTGCCGCCATCGGGTTGATCCAGTCAGACAGTCTCCTCGGGCGCGGATGTACGGGTATTTCGCTCATGGAACTGATCCTCCTCCGTGTCCTTACTCACTGTCGTCCAGGTTCTTCCCAATCATCTTCGCCGGCTGCCTTCCCCGACCCACTTCTGTCGCCGATCGCTCGGTCACGTGGTTTTGGCCACGCTTCAGGTACTACTCAGCCGTCCGACTACTGGCACAGCACCGCTCGCCACTTCGCTCCTCGCTTATAGGCTCACTTCCCGCGGTGCCACCCACGGACTGTGCCAGTTCTCCTGGGGTCACACGCTGTTCTTCCGTACCGTGCCGTCCGCAAACACCTTGGTGCGGTGGGTGAATGAGAACGCCTTCGCCCCCATAGTGCGGGCTCGACCTTGCCCCACCTTTGGCCGACCGGTTCGTCATCGGGGCAGCCCCCATCGACTACGGCCCGGTACTTCTCCTCATGCCCTTCGGATTCCACCTCGCGGTGGACACCCTGCCCTCCGGAGACCTGCGGGGTGATGGCTTCAGGTCCGCCTTGGCCGTCTCCGGCTTTCGCCTTCGTGCCCGGTTAGGCTTCTCCATACCTTCCCACCTCTCTCCGGCCAGCGAGGCATTACCCCCGCTTTCGGATATGGCGCCCCTCATCCGAGCCCCAGAGGGACTTCAACCCTCCTGAACAACGCGCTGCCCAGCGCACAATATGGCCTCTGCTGACTTCTCGCTCCGGCTCGACACCGTCGCCCTTTCAGGCATGAGGCGAGATCTCCCCAGGTAAGAACGCAATCCTTCACCGCACAACCGCCGGATCTACAGCACCTGATCCTTGACCACGAGAGCTTCGCAGTTTCGTGCCCGCTCGCCCTGATCGGCACTGCCTTCTATCCGGTTCTTGTTCATCGGCTCACGGTTTTGATCCACGCTTCCTTCCCACGTTCGGTCACCCTCACGCAGTTGCGCTTCACTTCGTTCGCTGTGGTCAACTCACGGGAGGACTTGCACCTCCAAGATTGCGCCCATGCTGGGCGCACACAAAAAAAGCCACCCCGTGCATGGGGCGGCTTTTTGGTATAGCTTGGTTTAGCAACCCATAGGGGCTGCGAGGCGGTTTTAGTGCCAGAGCTTCAGGGCGTCGCCGACGATCAAGACGATCGTTGCTATGGACCCGACGGCGCCGGCAATGACTGCGGACAGCGACAACATGGCTTCCTTGCCATGCGCGCGAGGAAAAAGGCGATGTGCGATGGTAGTCATAGTCGGATCCTCATTGAGCCCAAAAGTGGACGTAACCAAATAATGCGGCAGAAAACACAGTGAATATTATAGTATAAAACGCGGTCGGATAGTCCTTGGCGAAAGTCCGCCAGGCAAAGCCGTCCAGCGCGTCAGCCGTATCCACCGCACCTTTCGTCGCGAAATACCCGCTCGTGTAAACCAGTCCGAGCAACGCAACGAAAACCACTGGCGCCCAGTTGGGCAGTCCGTGCTTTCTGATGCCGTCGAGCGTATCGGAGACGGCCGCAAAGCACATAAGCAGGCCGACCCATCCAAGCTGCCCGTCCTTGAACAGCATGACGATCCGGCGTCTTCTGAGCGCGTCCAACCTCTCAGCGTCGTCCCGAATGTTACGCGCGGACACGATTTCCAGCCACATACCCAAAATGGGTGCGATGACTGGAAGCACGAGGTTGATGAACAACCACATTACGCCTTCAAGCATATCTGTTTTTCTCCGTAGAAGCGCTCCGGTCGCCAGCCTTTCCGCCATACCAGACAGGTTCATCCAGCGTGCGTGAGCGCAATCATATACATGGCGTTCGGATATGCGCCGCCACAAAAAACTCAACGCGACTTTTCTTTGTCGCGACATTCCTTGTGCTTAGTTCATCGCCCGGTAGCACGGGCTTACACAAGGAGATTTCTCAATGAGCAGCGAAACGAACATTCGGGCGAGCGGGGTAGCGATTGTAATAGCAGGTTCGGTCGACGGAGGGTTGAACTCAGACGTAGTGCTTTCGTCGCAGGCGCTGCGCGACCGATACCCTAGAAAGGGCAGCATGCCAGCGGAGTTCGTCGAGGAGCTGTACGAGCTGCGTAAAATGGAAGCAAGGAACCTGGCACTGTTACCCGAGGTCTCGCCAGCGCATCTCCATGGTCTGGATTGGGGCGCCCGCGCCCTTGTCGCAGATCTGCTCTTCACGCGTTGCAACGCCGATGCACAGCGCGCGCTGTTAGATGATTCGCACCATTTCGTGCGCAGCACCGCTGCCCTGGTTGCTAGGAGAGCGGCGGACGCTGCAGCTCATCCATCAAAAGCCACCGCATCACGTGTCGATGCGATCGATCGCCGGGAAGCAATCGCGCAGGAGCTCGCCGCGGCAGGGTTTCGCATGGAGTACGACCCGGGCGCAATGCCCGGCGAGGGACATTTGCTGATTCGCGTCGCGGACGGTGAGATGGTCGACGAGCCAGATGATCCGATCGCACATCTTGCGAAGAAATGGTCGGATCTTACCGATGCAGCCGAGAGTGACGGAACCTAGCGATTGCAAACCACGAACCGCGCTTCCTTTCGAAGCGCGGTTTTTTTTGTCCTCACATCTCCTGGGCTCAGTTCATTGTCCGCAGCCGCGGACTTACTTTCAGGAGATCGAATGATGGAAAGCGTACAGGTTGAAGTTGCAGACAAAGCAATCGAGATTCTTCAGCGAACCCGCGATGGCGACACGTTGGAGGCGAGAGACCTCAAACTCGTCGAACAGGCGGTAAACGGTGCGTTGAACGAGGCGGGCAGGGATCTTTTCGAAAAGCTCCATAGCTCGGTAATTTCGGGAGCGTATGCAACCACGCGTCACTGGTTTCACGGCATAGAGCATCTGACTCGTGATCATCAAGGGTACGTGTTCTGGAAGGGCAGGCAGATCGAGCATTACTCGCACAGCGATCCTGCCGAGAGCAGATGCGACGCGCTCGAGCTTGCGGAGCGCTGTCGTGCACTCGAGTCAAAAGGGTTTCGCGTTTCAGGAGGTGCACTCAGTCGGATCTGTATGCTGCAAGCGCCGGCCGACACCACCTGGCTACTCGCACTGGAGCGATATTACTGCTTCTTTGAACCTTCGGAAGGGCGATTCCCACTGACGGATGAGATCTACGGAATCTTCTACCGTACCTCAGCAGTCGGCGGTGTGGTAGTCGTTTCTCGCAATGCAGAAGGGCTGCTAATCCAGCGACGGGACAGCGGGTATCAGGCCTTTCATGAGTTGCAGGACAGGGGACTCACGAGTATGAAGGTCGACCCAGACTATGCAGAGATCTGTCGTAGATTGGAGCTGATGGACATCACGCCAGCAGTACTTGATGCTGCAATTTCCGAAGCGTAGGCGACAGCCTTGCCACCACAACACAATGCCCGCGATCTCCCTGAGACGCGGGCTTTTTTTCGTCAGTTGCATTCACCTTTCATGGTCAGATGGGCGGGTCAATGGCGGACGGAACGTCCGGCGCAGCGAACCATTGACGCGCCCATCTGACCATTGACGCTCAAGGGCATGTGGCTGGCATAGCTGTTCGATGCCAGCCACCGAGCCCGTCCGGCGGCAAGGACTTCCCCGCCTGCGGGCGGGGTTAGGGGTGGGCAGTCTGGGGTGCGAGTTCCGGTCAGCATCACCTCCGACCTCACCCTTGTCAACGGCTCCCCGCTTCGTCACCGTCTGCGAGCACTGGATGCCTACGCAACCATACTGACACGTCATTCTGGAGCACACCGCAGTCCAATAGCACACTGCGACTAACCGTGTTCGGACACTCTGCGAGCTCGCAAAATGGCCTCAGGGCGTTGGAGCAGCGTGGCTGCGTCGACGTTCAGCGCGATTGCGATCTTCTCTATGTTGTCGATCGAGACATTGATCCGAGCTCGCTCCACCTGACTGATAAATGTGCGGTCGAGGTTTGCAGCGAAACCAAGCTGTTCCTGTGAGACACCCGCTGCGACCCGACAAGCCCGTACGTTGTAGGCAAGCAGCTCGCGTAGTGTCTTGGTCGGCTGGGATGGAGAAGGCGGTTTCAGTGTTGGTGGCATGAACGCGATGCTTTCAATTTGAAGCATTTACATCCACGGCTTTTACATCACATATGAGCGATGGGGCGGATCCCAATCAGTATGAAAGACGTTGCCAATCAACTGATGGGATGAATTCAGCCAGACCTCTGTCTCTGCGCCGTCTGCGCGGCCGGCACTGAAGCGGTCTTGCAACGGGTCGATCCAGTCGTCTAGTGTCTGTGCGGGCCGCCTCTACTGTTCGGTCATACGACTACCGGGCGGCCGTGGTTTCGCGCGACGGGCAATGGACACGCAGTTATTAGGGCTT
Source organism: Caballeronia sp. LjRoot34 (assembly GCF_964253815.1). Lineage (NCBI taxonomy): Bacteria > Pseudomonadati > Pseudomonadota > Betaproteobacteria > Burkholderiales > Burkholderiaceae > Caballeronia > Caballeronia sp. LjRoot34. The sequence continues at coordinate 51,122 of NZ_CAXUSB020000006.1, read as the reverse complement.
CGGGATCGGTTTATTAAAAGCGTTCTCCGGCAGCTCCATGTGTGCGTGCTCGAGCAGAGTCCGCTTCGCGTACAGTTCGTACATCATCACGAAGGCCAATTGAACGCTTTCGGGTGTTTCGTTCCAGTCATCAGGGCTGGGCACAAGAACGTTTGCAGATGGATCGAGTTCCAGCTTTCTAAGCGCTAAGGCTAGAGATTCCTTTACGCCGTGAGAGACCACGCAGTCTTGCGCAGTGATGTAATTGCACCAAACCAGGATTGTCAGGACTGGCACTCCAAGGAACTTGGCAAACTTCTCTACATTGCTTTTGTCTCCTCCGCCTAGCCAGCGGTCTCCAGCAAGAATACCTACCACGTGCGAGTAGGACAGTCCAAGAATCTCCGAGAGTCTTCGGGCATCAATGTTATGGCGAGCCATCATCGTCTTGACCTGGACGATGAGTTGACGCTGCTTCTCGAGGTAGGGGTGATCCATGTTTTATGTCCTAGGGACGAAAGTAAAAGTTGAGGTCGATCACTTATGAGGTCGATCACTTATATACTCAATTTACGAAAATCTCACAATTGCTTTCTAAAATCTGTTGCAGGTTCCGCCTGGTAGGCTCTAGCAGGCCAAACGCCGGAATCTTCGGTAAATTTTTCGTAGCCTGGCCAAAATTATTTCTTGCGGAGATTTTAAACTAGGATGGGAGTTCCTCAAATGGGAGCTTTCCATGACCGAAAAGTCCATCACATTACTGTCTGTTGCCGCACGGTCAGTACCTGCAAAACACCAGTACTACCGGGGCTTCAAGAACGTTGTCTACCTCACGGGTCACATTCATTCGCTCGAGGGAGCAACGATCTGGATTCAGCTGACGAATAACCTGAATCTCCTCGTTCCCGTGACGGTGCCACCCGGAATCCGGCTACCGAGACCGTTCAAGGTGCGTGAGGCGGTAAAGATGATCTGCCAGGTTCAATCTCACACGGAAGAGAGCGGAGAGCCGGGCCTTCGCGTGTACGCCCGTTCGTTTGAACGGCCGAACGTCCTCGAGCTACCGAACAAAAGCGCGTTTGAGAAGGTCGTTCCAGAACGCGCGCCTGAGGACAAAGACTTCCGCCCCTACGGTAGCGGCTACCGCGCGAGCAATGCGTGCAATCAGGTGAAGATTGCAGGCATGGTGGTGGGCATCAGCGTTCGCAAGACGGAAGTGGATCCGGGTGGCGAGGTCGTTCAGTCTGGGGCCTGTACGATTCTTTTGCGACAGGACACCGAGGAGGAAAACGTGATTCCCGTCAAATACTATGGGAAGCTCGCCGAGACAGTTGCTTCGTACATCAAGCCCGGCGACATGATCTACGCTGAGGGCAAATACCGGGTAAAGCCTGTCGAGATCGAAGGTGAACTGGTCGACGGTAAGCCTAAGGTGCGCCGCGTTCCGTTCATTCAGATCATGGAACCATCACTGCCGACTGCGATCGACATCGTTTATATCGGGGGTCCCGTAGACAAATACCCACCCTGGATGATCGAGATGCATCAGCGCTTCAAGCGCGGTGCGAAGCGCGCAGAACGCCCCGCGAAGCAAACTCCCGCAGCGCCAATTTCCACTGCGTCAGAAGCGTCAACGACCACTGGAGTGACGCCAGCAAAACGCGAAGTTGACGTAGCGACGCTAGACCTCGAAAGCCATCCTCTGTGGGCGACCCTTTCCGCAGAACACCAGCAAATGTGCCGTGATAATCCAGAAGACCGGAAGATGATTCTTGGGGAGTAAGCCATGAAATCCCTGATCATCGCGGAGAAGCCGTCGGTCGCGAAGGACATCGCCAAGGCGCTCAATGTACGGGTTGTCGGGGACCATTGGGAAAACGACTCCCTGGTGATCTCCAATGCGGTCGGGCACCTTCTGGGGCTGACTGCGCCACCCGAAATTGCGAGCCTGCTCCCGGTCATTCCGGAACGCTTTGCGTTCGAGGTCCGGGATAAGGCGCAGAACCAGTTGAACAAGCTGATTACGCTGATGAAGCGACCGGATGTCGACACGGTGATCAATGCGTGTGACGCTGGTCGCGAAGGAGAGGAGATATTCCGGCTGATTGTGGAATACGCTCGCACATCCAAAACGCTAAAGCGGATGTGGCTTCAGTCAATGACGCCTGGAGCCATTCTCCAGGCCAGCAAAAACCTGCGCAGTGACGCGCAGATGCGGCCACTCGCCGACGCTGCCCGAAAGCGCAATGAGAGCGACTGGATCGTTGGGATCAATGTCACCCGCAGTTGTTCGCGCATACGCGGCGAGCAAACCACTGCTGGCAGGGTGCAGACGCCGACCCTCATGATCGTCGTGGCGCGCGAAGAAGCGATCCGCGCTTTTGTGGCACAAGAATACTTCGAGGTTCAGGCGCGTTTCACGCTTGCGGCCGGAGCGTATGACGCAACGTGGCACTGCCCTGCGGAATTGGTTAAGCCTGGCGCGCCGGCAGAGCGGTTGTGGGAACGGGGAAAGGCGGACGCGATTCTGTCCCGCTGCACCGGACGCACTCCGGATCGAATCGAAGAACACACAACCCCAAGCCGCTCGGCCGCACCGGTGCTCTTCGACCTGACAACGTTGCAACGCGAAGCGAACCAACGTTTTGGCCTCTCTGCACACAACACGCTGAAGATCGCGCAGGCCCTCTATCAGACCCACAAGGTTCTGACCTATCCTCGCACGGATTCGCAGGCGTTACCGGAAGACTATGTGCCGACCGTAACCCGGACCGTCGAGGCCCTTGCGACGCAAGGATATGCAGAAGCTGCGCGGCGGGTGCTCGATAACGGGTGGATCAGGCCGACAAAAAAGGTCTTTGATAACAGCAAGATCTCCGACCACTTTGCTATCGTTCCCACTGGATCCAATCCACAGGGTTTGTCGGCAGACGAGGCGAAAATCTACGATCTGGTTGCAAGGCGACTGCTCGCCGTCTTTCATCCAGATGCGGAATTCGCAGTGACGCTGCGTACAGCGTGGATTGGCGATGACCGATTCGTCGCACGCGGCAAAGTGCTTGTCGCACAGGGATGGCAAGCCGTGTATGGGGACGCCCCTGCGAAGAAGGCCAAGAAGGGTACCGACGGCGACGCGGAGGCCAAGCTACCAACACTGGGCGCAGGTGAGCGAGGCAAGACCGAGTCCATGAAAATCAGCACGGGAGAAACAAAGGCGCCGCCTCGGTTCAACGAGGCGGCGCTACTCTCCGCCATGGAGCATGCAGGAAAGGACGTGGCTGACGATGCGCTGCGCGAAGCGATGGCCAAGAAAGGACTGGGCACTCCGGCCACGCGTGCGGCGACGATCGAGAAACTGCTCGAGGAGCAGTACATGACGAGAGAGCAGCGCAACCTCGTTCCCACAGCAAAGGCCTTCGAGCTGAAGGCGCTGCTCACACGGCTTGATGCAAAAGTGCTGCTTTCGCCGGAGCTCACGGGAGATTGGGAGGCGCACCTGAAGCGTATCGAGGAGGGGCAGGCGAAGGGGTCGGAATTTCTCGATGGAATCAAACGCCTGACGGTCGATATCGTCAACCGTAGTCTACAGGTACCGCCCGCCGCAACGTGTGAAGCATGCGGCAAGCCCATGATGCGGCGCGAGGCAAAGGGAAACAGGGGCCATTTCTGGGGATGCACAGGCTTCCCCGCGTGTTCGGCAACCCGTCAGGACGTCGATGGCAAACCCGGCGCGCAGCAGGCCGCGCCTACTTCGACTTCACCAACCGGCGAGACCTTCGCTTGTCCGACTTGCCGCAAGCCCATGATCAGGCGCACAACCCAGAATGGGGCATTCTGGGGCTGCAGCGGTTACCCCAAGTGCAAGACGACTCTTCCGGACGCTGACGGGCGGCCGGGCGAGGCACGGACATCCCGTGAGGCGCCGGGGAAAGTGACCGCGACAGCGAAAGGGGTCACATTTCCGTGCCCAAAGTGCGGCAAACCGCTCATGCAACGAAAGGGCGCAAACGGCCCCTTCTGGGGTTGTACGGCCTACCCGACGTGCAAGGCGACGTTGCCCGACGAAAACGGCAAGCCGGGCGTCAGAACGGCCGACGTCCCGGGAAAAGCTACCCGTTCTGAGGTCGAACGGCTGACCCTGCCGCCGGCTCGGCCAAAACCTCCGACAGGAGCCGCCGAGACGTTGGCGAAGTCCGGAGCCGTCGCCGTCGCGGAAAAACCCGCATCGTCGACGCCGGCGAAAGTAACCGGCGGACCTATCGGATCAACGTGTCCGGGTTGCCAGAAAGGCACGCTCACACTCCGCTCCGCGCGCGCGAGTAACCGCCCATATGCCGGTTGTACTCATTTCCCCGAGTGCAAGTACTTCTACTGGATGGATAAGCCGTGATATCGCGTCAACAGCCCATCATCAAGGCTACCGCGTTTGTCTCGATCTTCTGGTGGTGTCTGCTGGCGTTGTGGCACGCCGGCTGGAGCTTGAGAGATATGGTGTTGCACGGCGCGACGATGGGCTGGGAATATTCTCTCGCAGTCATCGTTTCCGTTGCAACCGGTATTGCCGCAGGCTCGGCGGTCACCACGTATTCGATCTGGTTCGACAGACGCCAGGTGCAAAAAGCGCTGAAAGGAAGGATCGAGCGGGGTGTCAGCATTACGATCGGACCCATACCGATTCATCTCGGCGAGTTGCCGCGCGACGACAAGTCGCTTTCAGAGCATGACGTCGCGGCAGTCCGCGAGATTCGCGAAGACGGTTCAACCGGATTCTTGACCCAGTGGCACGCACATTTCGACTCGCGTGCACCGGAGCACAGCAAGCTCATGTACGCGCTGGAGCGGGTCATGGCACAACACCGTGCCCTGCCAGCGACCCACGTTCCAGGAGGCCACGGCGGTCGCAATCTGCTCGTTCATAGCCTGCTGGTTTGCTGGTACATGGTGAAGCTGGCTCCGTCGCACACCTACAACGGCACAATCAAGCTGCCTGACTTCAAGATCACGTTAAAGCTCAAGGAACCAGCGTATCAGTTCGACGGTGACGACCCGCTAATCGCTCTGGTGGGACTCGCGCACGATATCGGGAAGATCGAATGCTACGAGTACGATGACAGTGGTGCGCTGACCGGTTGTCGTCGTGACCATGATCTGACGGGCTCGCGCATACTCGCACGGATGCCGGAATTCTGGGATCTGCCTGACGATGACCGCGATACGCTATCGCTTGTTGTTGGGCATTACCATCATCCCCAGGACATGCCCACTCTCGATGGGTTCGAGGTCCTGTCCGATCGCAATCACGCGATGCTCGAGTTGTTGATCCGAGCGGATGTTCTCTCGTCCAAGCGCGAAGCGGGCCTGAATGCTGCGGCGGCAAAAGGCGAGCTGGGCGGCGAGAGCCAGTTTGTCGAAACAATTGAAGGCAAGGATCTCTGGAAGGCGGTCGAATCCGTCCTGACGCGCGTTGGGACGATCAACGGTCGAACGGGCTCCGGAAACATCGGCTTCAAGTATCGCGACCCGGCTAGTGGCGCGAATCTTGTCTACCTCGTCGAGAAGGATTTCATTGACGCTGTCAGCGCCGAAGCGCGCGTCACCAACACCATTCAGGAACTCAGGAACGACGTATCCGCGGTCTCGAAAAAGGTGTTGATGCTTTTCAACGATCGTGGCGTGCTGTACACGGATCGCGAACGCAGTCCCTCGACGGCACTCTATAACGTCCAGTTTTTCGCGGCGAAAAGCTACTGGGCGGACCGCGAGCGCAAGGTGCCTAAAAGCGGAGAAGAGCGGGGCGCGCCGGCGTTCCGGTTGGGCTCGGTCATTGTCATCAGGGCCGACACCCTTTTCCCTGCGCTCGGCCAGTTAGCGGATTTCGACAAGGTGCCCGTAATCGGCAAGTCGAGGCTGGGCATGGGCGGAGTTCGCAAGGCGGGAGGCGCAGATCGCACCACTATCGCGGATCTTGCGCTCGGTGCCGAACTTCAGCATGAAGTTACTGACTCGGCACCCGCGGGGGATGCAGGCGAGGAAATGCCCGGTGGGTTCGACCCGCTTGGCGCCGCTCTTCAGGCGCAGGAGGCGATTCGGCATGCGAAAGAGTCAACGGCGCCCTCCGCGCCAGCCGACGGGGAGGCCACTTCGGAAGCGATTTCTGACAGCGGCGACGGCGGCACGCCTTGGGACGACGAGGAAACACCGTGGGACGAACCGGATAGCGGCGAGTTAAGCCCCGGGGCTGACCCAGCACCGGCTTCATCTGAGTCGCCATCGGCGCCCGTTGATAATGGAGAAAATGTAACGCAGGATGGCGAGAATTCAGCCCCCCCTTCTGCCGATCCGGCGCCGACGTCGGGCAAGCAATCCTTGTCGCCACGCACCCTCTCAAAAGCTGTCCGTTCGATGCTATGGACGGGAATATCGAAAGGGGAGCTCGTGCACCGCGAACTTGCCGCCGATGATGATAGCCCGGGTAACAAGGTAATGTGCCGCACGGCCGACGTGAAAGCCTACATGGCCACGCGCTCGAAGCTTTCCTATACCTTTGAAGATATGGACGAGGCCATCAGGCAAGGTGTGATAGATGGCGTGCTGGTCGTCGGTGTGTGCTATCAGATCCTGCGCGACGCGCCGCGTGGCGGCGCATGACAACGATGAGCGGCGGCGGCGCCGATCTTAGCCGCCGCGCGCCTTACCTGAGCTTGTGCCCTGCTTCTCAAGCTGCAGCACAACCCGGTGGATTGAGACCAGCGTTTCCAGGTCAACCGGTTTGCGATTCTGCTGCCACCAGCGGTACATCGTCGACTCACTAACGGCCTGGCCTTCGGGCATATTCGCAGTGCACAGGACCGCTATCTCTCGAGCCGCCTTTTCGGGCGATGACTTGAGTCGCAGGCGCTTGCGCCAATTCTGAACGATCGTTTGCATGTCATTCGTGATCAGAAAGGCAGTATCCCGCTTTTTGAGTAACTGGGCGCGAAGGGCCTGCGCACGCGCGAGCAGACCCTGCGCCTGTTCGTGCCGATATACGTTACCGGAGAGCAGCGCGGACACCACGGTCGTCGACGCCTCGAGGGCCTGTGCGAAGCTTCGGTTCGTCATGCCGAGCTCGAGGCGAATCTCCAGCAATTCGCGGGCGGTCGGTTGGAGCTCCCGAACGGCCGGGTCTGGGGAAGTCTTCGCGTCGGCCATCTCCCGCTCGATTTCAATCGAGTGCGCTTCGTCAATGAAGCGGGGTTTCTCGGTAGTCAGGTAGGGGGACAGTTGCGTTTTCATGGTGGAATCGCCTGAGGATTTTCGCGAATTATACGGGTCAATTTTATTTCTCGAACCAAGTGGTCGTCCGGCGCGACGATAACCGGAATCACTGCGAGGAATTGCCTGAGGCCAGCCCAATCGTTTGATTTTTTCGGCCAGCGCGCGCTTTGCGCTTTCCTGATCGAGGCTGATCTCGACATGATTGCCCGTCGTGGGTGAGGCGATCGTGGCCTCGTCCGGGATGCGGCTTACCGCATCTGAGTGGTCCTCATCATCACCGTCGTCCAGTAGTACTTCCCGCTGCGCGTTGCGCAAGGTGCGAGCACAGTTCTCCGCCGTCGCAAACACGAGGGAGTACACGTTTGCGGGCTCGTCGAGGTTGGCGAGCAGCTTCTCCGTGAGAATGAGCCACATGTTCATCATCAGATCGTCCGCGTCGCAGCTATACGCGAAGGCGTGTCGCATGGTCATCGCTCTTACGCGTGGACATTGAAGCCATGCCCGGGCCAGCTCCGTCGACTGACCTGTCCACGCCGACCGGGGTAGCCGGCCAAGTGCCACGTGCAGTACACCGGGCGGACGCATCGATGTACGCTGCGTCAACCGGCCCGTGCCAGAATCCAGGCTGACATGGCCGGAGATTTCGATCTTTTCCATTTGTGTATTTGCTCCAGGGTTCTAACGGCGAGCCCGGCTATGCCCCGTTCTCGCGTGGAAGTCGTGAGCAGGCGAGCTCCATCTTCTCGAGGGCGTTGTCTCCGGCGCAGGCGTAGTGGATCAGGGCCTCGCGGGCGACAGCATTGAGGTTCCGGGACGCGTCCCGAACCGCGATGATGCGAGCCAGCTCGTGCTCAAGACAGCTTGAGTGAGGAGGCAGCGAGCGCTCAACGCGTGAGGCGAGGTCCGCGACCGTTTCTGTCGTATCGACGTCGAGTCTGACGTTGCCGGCTATGTCGACAATGATCCGCGGAACGCCGAACGTCGTGGCCCGGACATAACGGGCGATCGAGCGCAGGAAGTCGTCGATCGGGTGATCAGGCGATACACGCGTATCGTGGCCGGTATGTCGCATCGTGTATGGCGCGGCAGTGGGTTATGGGAAAAGCCTTGCCTGCGGGCCGATCCGGTCAGGAAGGAACGGTCCCGAGGCCGTACTTTGGTTCAGTATTCATGGGCGCCCGATAGTCGACCCGTTCCGGCACACGGGCGTGACTTTGTAACCACAAGCGGGCGCTTTGCCGGGCGGTATCCTGCTGGTTCGGGTTGAGCCCATTCATCGCAGCCTGGGCAGCGCGGGCGTACGAAGGGTAGCCCTCGGAAGCAATCAGAAGCCACCGTGCTGCAGTGACAGGGTTTCGATCGAGCAGAGAGTTGGGATCTGAACTCTGGATAACGGCCAAGGTGTACATCGCCTCCCGGCTCCACAGATCCGCTGCGGCTGTGAGCTTGAGGTTCGCTTCGACCTGGTTGGCTTGCATCCCAATCCCACGCAACAGGCAAAGGCCAAACTTGTAAAGTGCATAGGGCTCCTGGCCCGCGGCCGCAGCGCGGTACCAGCGAGCGGCTTCGTCGAGGTCTCGTTGAACGTTCAGGTATCCATGCTCGTAGACGTTTGCAAGATTCATGGCAGCCGGGACAAACGCGTGCTGGTCATCCCCTGCCGACGCGGTGAACCATTTCACAGCGGTCGCGGGGTCCGGTGAGATGCCATTGTCCCCGTACAGATAGATGAGGCCCATGTTGTAGGCCGCGAGGGTGTTTCCAGTGATGGCCGTCTTGTCCGCGGCAGTGCGGCACGCGATACCATAAGCCTTCATCGCAATCACGAGATCTTTGCCGACACCAGGCGCCTTGCCAACGTGGTGCAGGAACCCGAACTGGAACGCTGCCCAGCGATCCCCGTTGTTGCCGCGTTGACGCAACTCTTCGAAAGCGGCGTTGCTGCCGGCAGCAGCTGCACGATAGAGGTTGTACGCGCGCTTCTCACCGTTGTCGAAGAGGCTAAAGGGTGCGAGCTGCGCGCGAGCGCCTGCGGGAACGGCAAGGAGAGTGACAATCGTGAAGAGGGCTGATCTCCGCTTCGTTTGGATCGCCGTCATTTCAGTCGCCATCACCACTTCCTCCGTCGCTACCACCTGCACCGTCAGCGCCGTCCGATGCCCCCCCACCACCACCTCCGCCGCTGCCATCGGAGGCGGGCGCGCAGAGCTGGGCCATGCTCGGAAATGACTGTTGAGCGGCCTTGGGGTTGACCGCTCCCCCGTTGGAGTAGGACGTCGCATATGATTGCATGGCCTGAATCCAGGCTGCGCATGGTGTAACGGTTGAACCAGCGGGGAGGCCCATGGATGAGAGCGCATTCGCCGCGCTTACCGCGCCGCTTTGCATGGCACTTGTTTCCTGCTGCGATGTATACGGTGAAGTGAGTGGCGCGTTCGTCATTCCGGTACTGCCAGCGTTCGCACCGCCCAGCGAGCTGCCGACAAGACCGGTAGTACTCCCCGGAGTGCTACCGGCGGAGGAGACCAGTTGACCCGCTCCGTTCGCCTGCGACGTCACAGACGCGGACGCGCCGGCGGCGGCCGAAAACCCGTCTGATACCTGTGCTACCGCGCTTTCCGGTGTTGCCGCGACTGGCAGGCCGGAAAATAGCGTCACCCAGATTAGCTTTTTTCGCATGTGATGTCCTTTGTTGTCACCGTCACTCTTCGCAATGGTCTACCCATCGCCAAACGAGATACGCTTCGTCCTCACCGGTTCCGGGCACCTTTCGACCCAACCCCCAGAGGTATTCAGATGAACCAACACTGTGGGCACACCGGTTTTCAAGGAACGAGACCGGATTGATCGAGCCTGCGTTCAAGGAAGGATCGCTGTCAGTCCCGACCGAGTTACCGGCCTCGCTGACCGGGAACATCATCGTCATCTTGAATTCGCTCTTGTTCATGACGGGCATAGGAACGGGACTGCAGGCGCCGCTCACCACCGCTTCCCCGACAGTCGTCATGCCGTACTTCGAATTGACGGCGCCGTACCTTGCCATGGCATTCATCGTGTACATGACCTTGGCAGCAACAAGCGACGATCCGGTAGTGACGTCCTTGTTGCCGAAGTTGCCGGTTAGCGGGTATGTCGCTCCCCAGCACCCCATCCACCAGAACATTGCGTCGTCGGCGGCGCCGGCAATACTTGCGAGGCCCGATGCCATTTCCGCCGCGCAATCAAGCGGCGCGGCGATCATCGCGACAGGATTTTCGAAAGCAGCCGCTTCAGGAAACAGCAGATTAGAAAGTGCTTCGTCGTCCCAGAAAGGAAGAAACAGCGACGACATATACGAGTCATCGCTTATTCCGAGATCGGCACTTCCCGATCCAACTATGGTCGCGAATATAGAGGACAGAGGGAAGTCGTAGAGGTTGAATTGCCGAAAGCCGCCTTCGGCCAATGACCCGGACTCTGCCGTTCCTCCGGTGCCACCCGTGCGTCGACCGGCGCCTAGTGTGCTCCCGAGATTCAGGCCTCCGAGCATCGGCGAGCATCCGGGCGAGCGTGTGGTCTCAATAACGGAAATAGGTACCCACGTGCCCTCTGGGTATCCGGGAATCTGGATATCAAACGGTCCATCGCACCAGCAGATTGTCTGGCGGACGGCATCGTAAGGCGCGTCAACATCGTTTGGTGGAATGACGTCTACGCCCGCTATGATTAGCGGGAACATTGAGTCGTAACAAAAGTTCGTGTAAAGGTCTGAAGGAGACGCAACGTTGCAACCCATGGCGACGCTTTGCGCCTGAACGCTGGCCGGATGCAGCAAGAATGGGACGACGAACGCGAGAAGCCGGAGAAAGTGCCTCATGGCCTACATGCCTCCTTCGACTCGGGGAGAGAACGTCTGCACGACAAGCAAGCCGTTTTCAGCCGTCAGCAGACTTGGAGCGGCCTGTAGCTGGAAGCGCTTGACAATAATCTTGTCGAGCATCATGGGCTTGATCCCGGTTTGCTGAACAAGCGTGCTCAGGCCCTCCTCGTCAAAGTGCGTGACGAGCAACCGTCCTTGGGGGTAGCGCTGCATCCATGTGCGGGCCATCGCGATTTGTCGCTCGTCGGCTGGGTCGATAATGACAATCGCACTTCCAGGCAGTCCCGACTTGGCGAGTGGGTTGTAGCGGGTCCCCTTCGCTATGATCAGATTGCCTTTCTGGTCTCGGATGTCTTGAGGGAACGTGACGCTCAGGTCAACGGTATACCGTGTGTCACGCTGTGCGAGCGGAAGCGGAGTCCCCAGATCCATCTGACGCTGCATGTTTGCAGCCGTTCGACCTTGCCATGCCTTCCAGTCGTAGTGCTGCATGCGGTCGCGGAACACGTCGGCGAGATCCTGCTCGCTCACGGGCCACGTCATACCGGTAGCGCGAGATTTAACACCGGCGTCGATATCGCGGGTTGCAGATTCGATAGAGATTGCTCCGTCGACGCGATACCACTTGTGATCACTAACTGATTCGTGCATCACGACGGGCACCCGCGTCACGTCCCACCTTGCAAATGCCTGGGGAAGAATTGCAACGACAGGCTGCCCCTCGCGTAGGCGATTTTTGAAGTCCGTCATGGCCTTGATGTGTTCGCTGGTCTTGCGCCCGTTGTTGCCTTCCAGACCACGCAGAAAGAACACAACGTCACGCCGTCCGCGGCCTTCGTCCAGCAGGGCCGAGAGTTCACGATCGGGCATTGACATCGAAATGAAGACCGCAGTCTTGGCTTTGAGAACTGCTTCGGTCGCAGGATTTTTCCCGTTGTCATGCGTTGTCGGACCTCCGAACACGGACTGCGCCTTGAGAGCGCCAGCTCGGATCTGCTGGTTCTGTTCACGGACGATCGCCAGAACGTCGCTGGTCGCCCCTACGCCGGCGCCAATGCTCGCGCCGGTCACCGCGGACTGCGCATGTGCGAACTGCGCAATGACTGTGACTCCAGCAAGCAGCGCTGAGATTTGCCTAATCCAGCAACGTATCTTTAGTGACGATTTGATCATGACGAATCGGTCCCCAGTAACGGGAGTCATATGAACGGTATTCGGATCCGAACACGAAGTACTGGCCGGCAGGAATGCGGTACCTGGTGTCCCACGTGTTGACGGGCTTGAAGAAGTGCTGCGCACCCCGCGCGAGCGTGCCAAGAATCTGGCCGTTAATGCTGATGACCCCTTGACCGATCACCACCGTGTCGCCGGGCACACCGGCAACAATCTTGGTCATGAGTGCACCCCGTGGAAACAGGGGTGCCTGTTCGTTTCGGAAGGTGACGAGATCCCCCCGTCGGATCACACCTGTATCGATGCTTCCCCAGTACCATTCCCATGGAAGGCAACCGGTTTGTTCGCGGTCGAAAAATATGTAGCCGTGACGGTGCAGGAGATCGGCAGACGGCCGCGCCCCAAAGAGTGCGACTGGAGCGAACGCCAGTATTGCCACAATGAGCGCAGCGTTCCGGGCGGGCAATCTAGTTATCAAGTGCCGGGCTTCCAATGGAGGGACTTGTGGGATTGCTTCCGACAGAGCTCGCGGCGCTATCCGCTGCGGCAGCAGGTGTGGCAGCCGGCGTCGCGGCGGGGAGCGCGTCGGGCGCAACGATTTTCTGCGCGCGCGACCAGTCAAGACCGAGCTCGCCGGCTACCTGCGCGCTAACGTCAACTCCCGCAGGCGCAGCGACAATGGCCTCCCGACGGACCAAGAGGCAGCTATCGGCAAGCGCGCTGATAGTCGCATCCATTTTCTGCAGCTGGCTACGGTAGAAAACCTGTGCCTCAGCGGCAGATTTTCCGTTGGAGCGGGTCAAGAGGTCTGCCACCATCAGCGACGTAAGGCGACTCATATCAATCGTGCGGTAGCAGGTGGCACTTCCCGCATTTGGCGTCGAGGACTTGAACCAGGCGAGTGGCGAAATGGACGGCATATGTGCGACCAGCGCGCGGCCTCCAAACAGCAAACCTGTACATACCAGCGCGACGGACGCGACCAGCCGGAGCATGCCCCAAAGACCAGCGCGCGCCGATGGGGCGGCCGCAGCCGCGGTATCAGCGATGGCGCCCGTACCCGACGCCCGCGAATCGATGGGACCGTCGTCGGCACGCTGGGTATCGTTCGACGTCGGCGTGCCGAGGGTAGGTTCGGACCGGGGAGGGTTCTGAGGCACGTCGGGGCTAGGCGAGCTCTCGCTCATGCGCTTTCTCCGCGAATGAATTCATGAACAGCTTCGATGACGTCGTCGCCGCGGTCTGCTGCGGCGAGGATCACGTGTTTCTCAGCGCCTTCCGATGAGAAGAGCACCTGGTTAAATCGCGATTCAACAAGTCTTGCGATCCCCGAGCCGCTCTCGGTCCGGAAGTAGATCTCGGAATATCCACCGCGACCCTTGATAGTGTGAACACTGCGCAACAGGTCGGCCTCCGCTTCGCCGATATCCATCCACCCGTTTTTGCGAGCCAGGTTGATGGACTCAGATGCCTGCTTCATGATGAACTTCGTCGCAGCAGTGCCGGCGATGGTCGGGCCATGCGGACTGTTGTAGAGCTGTGTGAGGTTCTGAAGAATCAACCCAATCGACCCGGTTTCTTTGCGGACCTTCGCATACAGCTGGGCGATGAAGCGAGCGAAGGGTTCGTCGGGCATGATGTCGCCGCCTTCCTCAATCACGAGGATTTTTTGCTGCGCGCTCCCCTTCGTCGCATACATGTCCTGTTCGCAGCGGATCATCAACAGCTGCTGGATTACCTGTTGCAGGTGAGGTTGCGATCGCAGTTCGAAAAGCTCGAACGTGACCAGCTGCGCGTCGGCATGTAGCGTGTTCGGGCCAGAGAACCATGCGCCGTAAGGACCTTCAGTGGTGAACGGGTAGAGCTTGCGCGCAAGTTCACGGCTGATTTCGTCATTTGCCTGGTTCATGAGGTACTGGTAGACCTGAGTGACCTCCATGGCCGGCCCGTACGATGCCCACACGCTCTTGATGGAGGACATGATCCGGACGGCCTCAGACGAACGGGTAGGCTCGTTCGGATTGGCCATCTTGCAGAGGAGGGCCTGCAGCACGCCGATACTTTCGTCAATGTCAGTGACGTTCGTAAAAGGGTTGAGGCTATCGCGGGTCTTGTCCGTAAATTCGATGTAGTCGCCGTGATGAGCCTTGGTGAACTTTCCGTGTGAGCGACGGATGTCCAGAATCCGAACGATCGCGCCGAGCGCGAGGTAATCCTGCAACATGCGCTGCACGGCAAACGACTTTCCCGCGCCGGCGTCGGCCGTCAGCAGCCAGTTGAAGTTCGAGTTACGACCGTGAAAAAGGTCATAGCCAAACGGGCGGCCGCGGCGAGTGGTCAGAAGCATCGCGTTACCGTAACCTCGCCACTCGTCGATCACGGGCAGGAACTGCGCCGCATGGACCGAACCCATCGTGAAGAACCGGCGCGTTCGTTCAATGCTCCTAGCGCTAGGGCATAGAGGTAGGGTGTTGTAGAAATTCGGCCACGTGATGTGTTTTTCGAGGGACATCTGCATGTCCTTCCCCGAAAAATACGACTTGAGTCGCGCCGCCATACGGTTGATATCCCGCGCTGAGCGATTAAAGAGCGCGAGCGTGGTATTGACTTCAACGGCGTTGGCCCCGGAGTCGAGCGCTGATATCAGCGTATCGAAGCCCTTTTTCTTCGCGGCAAGAAGCGGCACCCACTTGAGTAGGGGGCCGAACGCCTGCTGCGTTATGAGCACTGACTTTGTTCGCACTCCACCAATCTTTTTGCTTTGTTCAGGGACGTGGACGGTTGTGGTTAGAACAAATGGCATGCTGATTTGCGTACCGGTTCCATCAGGCGTTCCGCGCAGCAGGTCCATGAGATACAGGCTGGCTTTTTTGGGGTATTTCGCCGTCGTCATCAATCCGATATGAACGTGCCCCGCGCTGGTTGGAGAGTCGGCGAGAATCGTCGACTTCAACTGTTTGATACGCTGGCTGGGAGTGAAGATCTGATCACGAATGGTTTTATCTTCATCGTACGAGCGATTCCACTTTCCATACATGTCGAAGTAGCGACGCAGGACTGCCAGATACTCGTCGGGACCAACCGGCTCGACGGGAAGCTTCGCTGCCTCGTACATTGCCTGCACGCGGTCACGAAGCTCGCGGAACTCTGCTATCTCGGATGCCTTGGGGAAGGGTATGCCTCGCGTCGGGATCTTCATTGCCACATAGTGGCGGGCATCGAGCACGCGTGTGGTCAAGGTCGGTGCGAGTCGCTGGTGGGCAGCAGCAGCGATAAAATTTGCGCGATCATCGCACGCGACTTTTGCTACGCGGTTGCCGTATGGGCTGTGTACACGCGCTTCCCGGTATGGGGAAAGCTGGTCGTCCAGATCCGGGACAGCCATCTGGATGTCCTGAATGAACGTGCCAGGCGGGTAATGTTCGCCTAGCACGTTCTCAAGCATCTTCTGGATGTTGATGTCCGCACCAGTAATGAAGTCACCCTGAAGAAGTGCGCCGAGCGCACCCTCTTCGAAGAAGAACATATTGTCGTCGGCAGCAAGACAGGTAAAAGCGTCTCCCGGTCGGTTGCGATCAAGCATTTCAGCTATACGGTCGGTAGCACCCATCAGAAGTCCAGTTTGAGTCAAGGTTGCCGAATGTGTCAGCCGAGGGTATCACCAATCGCAATACGATAATTATTCTCGAATTAGGGTAAAGCTCAGGTGAAAAAAAACCGCCCGGTGGGCGGTTAAGAGACCGGATTGCGGGGAGCAATCCGTCACGAGGACTAGCTAGAAGATGGCCGAGAACATGCCAGTAAGAATGGTCGGGCCGTAGATAGCCGTCAGCGTAATGCCGAGACCCAGCAGCACGCCGCCGAGTGACCCGCGGGCAACCGCAGAAATCAGTGCGATCGCAATCCCCAAAAGGGCCAGCATTTTCCCGCCCGAACCACTGAGAACGCCTGTCAACCACTGGACGACCGTATCGAAAGTCGAGTCGCTGCCGGCGAACGCGTGGACTGCCACCAGGCACACCGCGAGAATTACGAAAATCTGCAGTACCAGCTTTTTGCGGGATTTCGGATCTGCCCAGCGTTCCTTCAGATTGGCCATCTCGGCTCCGTGCAAGGTTCAAAGTGGTTCGAATACTAATTGATAATCGCTTTGTGATTTAATAGTATTTTATGAGATTTCTAAAAATCAGTTACTCGTGTTGGTAGTTGGCAACTGACTTTGTGACTGCGCACGAGCAACAGGGCGCGCAGGGGTAGGGCGGCTTCCACCAGGCCCGGACGTCACGAGTACTGCGCCCGTATTCGGACTCGGGTCGATCCGGTAGGGCACGAGCGTCTTCACCTGAGAGGTGTTCGAGTTATTGCCAATGGACCAGCGGCGGGGCGTCACTTCGACGAAGACGATGCTTGGGAAATGGAGTTGCTGCTGATCGTCCTGCCACGTGTTGATCCACAGTCGCATGATTTTTGCCGGTTCCATCACGGGCATAGACTGCTGGACGGGTTCGGGCAGGCTGACCTGAATGGCTGACACCGGTTGCGGGTCAAGGAGACCTTGGCGTACGTCCTTGCCTGAGCCCTTGGCTTCGGCCGCCTCGACGGCCGCAGGGTTGTTAGACATCGAATAAGCTTCGCGCGCGGATACGCACCCTATTCCCTGACCGCCCGGGCAGGACGGTGAAGAGGAGCCGATGCCGAACATCGATGCACAGCCGGACAGTGCCGTCGCCGTCAACGCGGTGGCCAAAATTGATTGGAAGCGCACGCTTCGTCCTTAAATGGGGAGGCTTACGCCTTTGGTTAGGATCACATCGACCTGTCGCAGGGGATTGATTTCGACGACGGGGACAATCTCCTTTGCAAGGTCGGTGTAGTGCTGGGCGGCGTTCGCGAAGGCTTGACCGATCGGAGCAGCTATTTGCTGGCCGTTGTTACTGTTGCTTCCAAGTTGGACATTCACACCACTGCTATGGATGTCCGATGCTTCGGTTGCGACATAGGTCGCAACGCCTTCGCCGACCGAACCTATCAGCGCAACGCGAATGGCGTTTGCAATGAAGGCGCCATCTTTGGCATCAAGGGTTCCGCGCAGGCCCGGTTTCCCGTCTTCACCGACGACGTAACCGTCAACAGCCACTTCGACAACGCGCCCCCCCTTCAGTACGCAAGACATACGTTCGGCTCGCAGATTGGCCCGGGCAGTAGACAGGTCTCCTGTCCCGGAGACCATGAGGAAGCAATCCTTGACGGACGCGCGTTGCTTGCCGGGGAGGATGGCGTCTTTGTCGAGCCGGATGAGCATCGGGACCGGATCTCGCTGTGATGCCCGGGTCGTCGGAAAATCTCCGCCGTTGATTGCGAGGCCGCTCGTGATGCTTCCCATCGGCAGGAACATCTGCGGGCCGTCAGTGGCCTTTGTGTTTCCGGATTTCGACACGCTGGCCCCGCTCGCAGACGAAGAGGCGGCCGGAGTGTCGGTCGTGTCTCCCACGACTTCGATGCCGTCCGGCTGATCGTTGTCCGAGCCGGTCGCGCCATCACCGCTGCCATGTGGCGGACTGATTGGCGAAGCTGCGACGGGCCCAGCGCCGGGCAACGGGCTGTTCAGGCGGGGCTGCCCGGAGCCAGGAAACGGCGATGATCCAGGAGGTGAAATTCCGTCGCCGCTTCCTGGAGTCGGAAGCTGGGAATTCGTTCCAGCAGCGCCCGCGCTCTGGCCGTGCGTCAACGCTCCAGGACCGCCTGAACTTGTGGGATTGTCGCGTTGCTGCGTCTCGAGCGCGCTGAACCGGTGCTCCGTCTCATTCTGTTGCGACTGGAAGCGATGGTCCATGTCCAATAACTGACGCTGGATCGCCGTAACGGTCGCATTCACATCGGTAAGATCCGTATTCCGCTGAGGTGGGGCAACCACGTTCACGCTGAGTTTGTCACTGGGCGGCTTCGGAGGCGTCGTCTTGACGCTGAATATCCACGCGCCCGCACCGAACGCGAGGATCGTGCCGACTACAACAGCGCGCTTCTGGCGGGCAGGCGTCATCAGCGCCCAGTTGCGTTTGAGCTGGTCGAACATGATCACATCACCTGTTTGGCGAACATGATGAACACATCCGTGGTTTCGCCTGGGCGCACCGCGAGGTTCGGAAAGATGGTGACCGCAAGCACGTGCTCGCTGCCAAACGCCTCTTCAGACAGCGTGACGGATTCCGTTCCTGCGTTGGTCAGGCGGTATCGATAAATGTCTGCGTCAGAGCCTGCATACCGGCCGACAGGGCTGGCCTTGATGGGTCCCGAGATGGCCATCGGCGCATCGAGCGGCGCCTGCGTGTAGCCGTCCGGTATCTGGCCAAGTACCGCCTGTTTCATGGCGGCCGTGATGCCACCAACATAGCTCGAGTCTTCGCCTGAGGATTGGGCTATGTTGCTTCTCTCGGGAATGGCGCCGTCGAGTACAAGCGTGACGGAACGGCCGGCGATCTTCGCGGGCAGCAGGTGAAGGGACACAACGGGCGAGTTTCCTACCGCAGCATCCTTTACGAAAACGGTGGTCTCTTCCTTCGGCGAAAAGAAAACATCCGTACCCAGGACCCGTGAGCCTGAAGGATCCTCACCCGCAACTTTCTTGGCGATGACCTTCGGGGTCGTGAAGGGCGTTACCACCATGTTTGGCTGCGTGCTTGAGACCTGAAAGTCCGCGGTCACGCCGTGCCTTACGTGCAGTACGGCAGGGTCCTCCCCCGGCATCTGATCCAGCGTCGGATTTGGCGGTGCAGGAAAGTGCCCATGCGGCACAACGCGCGGGGTTTGCGGCGGGAGATTGACTGTCGGAACCGTCGGGGCGGCCCGCGCTGGACTCTGCACGACTTCTTCGCCAGGACCGAGCCCGTAGGTCGGTGCGTCGCCCGTTTGGCCGCTCTTGAGGGAATTCACAAGCCGGGAGATGTCGACTCGCGTGAGTATGGGCGGCAACGTCTGATTAGCCGGAGCGACCGCGGCCTGGCGTGGCTGCACCGCAGCCGGAGCGGCGGCGGGTTGGGCAGACATGTCAGGTGTTGTCCCGGCCGGTGGATCCATCTCGATGTGAACGTGCTGCACAACGCCACTGTCCTGCCCGAATACTGTAGCGGGGGTCGCGGCGAGAGCGATAGTGAGCAACGAGATGGCCCGGGCCACGGGCATGCGCCGGAAGCTCGTCTTACGCCGACGACCGGCCGGCTGCTTGATAGATGGGGAAAGCGTATGCACGGTCGATCCCTTATAGGCTTCCAGTTGATTCGTTGGCAGGATCGCGCCCAGTTGGCGTGACGGGTAGCGCAGGTGTAGGTCCCGAGTCGCGACTAGCCGCCGGAAGCCCCCCGGCCGGAACCGGCTGGGAGATACCCGCGTTAGTGCCGGTACGGTGGCTTGGCGCGGCGCCTGGGCCGTCGGTCGGATTTACGCGACCCTGCCCGCTTTCAAGAGCGCCCCGGATGTCATCGGCCTGAGGTGCGATATTGGGATGCAGACGATCTCTGACTGTTGTGTTCGACGTAGCTGCCGGATGAGTTTTCTGCCATTGCAGAGTGCGGGCGGGACCCACGTACGAAGTGAAACCCGTGATTTTCGGCAGACCCGCAACCATGTGCATGGTCAACTCGTAGGTAACAGGTAGTTGAGCCACGGGCTGAGCGGTGCTCTTATACGCAGTCGTGTTGAGCGTTCCTTCGATGAACACCTTGTGGGTGGACGCCTCCCAGGCCGTGTTATGAGGGACGAATACGTTCAAGGCGCCGCTCGTCGTGTACGCCGGATCATCGGCGATCGCATAGATCTGGTCGCGCACAGCCGGGTAAATCGTCGCATCAACGATGAATGCCAGATGGTCCGCAACGAAATGTGCGGTTTGCGGCGTCACCGATCCAACGGCACTCGCGACGTACAGGCCCCACGACTCATAGAAGTTGGATGACGCGCTGTCCCAGGCAACGGAGTATTCGGCAGTCATGTTGGGCGGCTGTTCCACGAGTCGCTCATGCATAGACGCGATCTTGAACGTGAGCGCCAGGTTGGCCAGAACGAGCCCGCCAATCGAGGCGGCGAGCCAGTAGTTCGCGTTGCGCGTGCCGTCCCAGGTTTGAAAGAGGCGAGGCATCTTCATTGGATGAATTCCCTGGCCAGCCCATTGGTAAAGATTCTGTTGAGAGACATGAGGCCGTACCAGTAACCCATGTGGTGAAGCGTGCCCGGCAGCATGTTGCGCTTGTAGCGTATGTAGGCGACGCTGAGTGCAAGTCCGGCCAGAACGGAGGTCGTGAAGCCGTTCATAATTACGCCGAAGCCCATTGCGAGCAGCACGGGCAACAGGTCGTCGGTCTCCCAGAACACGATCTGCGGTGGGTTATCGATCATCTGAGGGATGTCGCGCTCGATCACGATGCACTCCTTGAGTTTGATGGACCGCAAAGCGGCGCGACGGATTTCGTCAGCGCCCGCTTTACCTTGTGCCGCGAACGACTGTGTTTGGTCACTATCGGTGCTGTCTTGAGCACGGGCTCGTCGTCAAGATCGAGCGGCGCGGAAACAACCATGGGTTCGGGCTGATCGATCTCCCACCCATCCGGCGGAACCGGTTTGACGGGTTGAGCCGTGATAACAGGCTCCTGCGCGGTACCAAGGCTCGCGTAATCTGAACCGGTCGAACGCGTTTCAACGCCCAGCCAGCCGCGTTTGGCGACATACGGCTCGGGAGCATGCTCTGGCGCGCACCCTTCGAGCAGCCATGTTGTCGCGACCGCCACGAGGAGGTTGCAACTGGATGACGAAATGGCGCGCTGCATGCGCTTCATGCGCGCATGTGCCTGCTTGTAAAAGCCCCTCAAGATCTGCTCCCGCGCAAATTCCGTATTGCCCGCAATGGCTTGATGATTTGCCAGAGTAGCAAAATCTCCATGAGGTAAATAATTATCCTGAGGCGAATAAATGCGTTCTTCGCATGCGGAAAAACGAGTCGAAGCGTTGCTGGAGTCCACCCGTCCTCGGCAATGGAGGATACGGGCGTGCATGCGCCAAAATGCGGGGGCCAGGCGCTTAGCGAGAGCGTGGATAGGAACGCAGCGCGCAAGGGGCTACGAACCTGCCAGCTGTCGCACCGCACTGGCGTCGGGCCCGGCGTGAACTCCCAGGGCGCGCTTGCTGAGTCCGCGGCAGCTGCGTGCGAATCTGCTTGTGGCGTTTGTGGTTGCTCGCGCGATATCGCATCAACATGCGAGGACAGCGCGCAGGAGGCGATCAGGGCGCAAGCCATTCGGCAAATTCTGCCCATCCGCCGTATCCTAGTTTGACAGGTTGATCTTCGATAACGAACGCGGGGTAGCCGGGTAGCGACCGCGTGGCCAAGGTGTTTTCGTGTTGCGCGTGCATCGCGATCGGAGTGACGGGAACGCTCCAGCTTTGAACGAAGAAACCTTCCATGCTGTTGGCCGCAAACGCGCGAGCGGCCGCCGCGGCAGAGTCAGGCGTGTCGCCCACGGGCACGAACCGAAGCTCAAACGATGAGAGAGTGCGATCGTGAATGGCCGCATGGGTGCGCAGGTCAGAAAAGGCGTTCAGGCAAATGTCGCATCCTGAGTCCAGGATGAACCAGAGGGGAGTCCTGCCCAGGGACGGTTCATCGACGATGTACTTGAGCGCGCTCGTGTCGAGCTGAACCTGGACGCTATGCGCAGCGCCGTCGAGTTTCGTCGGAGTCACCGCTGCGCTTGCTGAAGTGGGTGCTGTCACCGGCGCGAGAAGCGCCGCGATACACCCGGCGAGGAAGTCGCGACGGCTCATGAGTTCATTGCCCTGGAGATCAGGCCGTTGAGCAGTTGGACGAGCGTTCCATAGTTCCCGCCCGTGTAGTTCGCGTTGGTCGTGTAGCGGCCTCCGACGCCAAAATCTGGAGTGGCGCTTACACGATACCGGCGCGCGAGCGCGGCCGCCCGCAGCAGTCGGTCCCGCGTTTCGGGCGAATGTAACGCGGAAAGAACCACGTCGCGTCGCAGACCCATGCCGTAGAGAATCTGAGGAAAATCCTTGGCGGTGGGCATCGGATCGCGTCGTTGTCCGAGGTCATACGCACGTGCCTCGAACTCGGCCATTCGATCGGGGATGAGACTGCGTGCGACGTAATATGCCGCTGCGGCAGACAGGTCCGTTGGATCATCGATCATCAGCGGGGCCGGGACAAAGAGTACCGGTCTGGGAATCGTTCTACCCCATGCCTCGAATGACTCTGCGTATTGGGCACAGAATGGGCAGGTGTAAAGAAAGAACAAGAACACCCTGTTGCGGTCTTCTGCAATGTCGCCTATTTCGAGATAGGGCTTGATGTTGATCTTGCCGTTGTCCTGGCCCGCGAGGCTCGAACTGGTTGGAAGGCCAGGAACGGTTCCGTCGACATCAACGGCCCGTGCGTTGACCGGCCGAGCGCCGATGCCAGTCAGGCTGGCGATTCCCGTGGAGGCGGCCGAAAGGAGAAAGTGTCGTCGGTTTGCCATGGAATGCTCACTGGGCGAATTTAAGTGCTGTCCTGAAGTCGACAAGCCGCTGCGAGCTCATGTCGATTCCGGCCTGGAGAAGGGGCGCGTATTGTGGTTGCGCGAATGCCTCTTCGCGCATCGCTTCGCGATCACCACGTTCGATGGCCACACGTAGCGAATCGGTGCCGACGAGCATCTCCATGATCGGAATCCGCCCTTTGTAGCCATCCCTGCAATGTTCACAGCCGCTTGGGTTCGCCGCATAGAAGGGACGGTCGAATTCAATACGGGAGCCGCCATGCTTCGTCTTTATCCTCTTGATCTGTTCGTCGGTCGGTACGTGCAGGGTCGAACAGTTCGGGCACAACATGCGCGGAAGACGCTGGGCGGTGACGAGACGAATCGCGTCTGCGATTTCATATGCTTTGACGCCCAGGTCGAGGAAGCGGGTGATCGTTGAAAGCGCATTGCGCGTGTGAAGCGTGGACAGCATCAGGTGCCCCGTGTTTGCAGCGGTCAGCGTCACGCCGGCGGTTTCTCCATCGCGGATTTCGCCTATTAGTCCGGCTTCAAAATCCTGACGCAACATCGCTCGTAGAATCCTGGCGAAAGTACGGTGAGCGGTGACGGCGATCTGTGTAGCTCCTCTGAGCGTGTATTCGATCGGGTCCTCGGCGGTCATGATGTGGATGTCCGGCTCGTTTAGATGATCGAGGCAGGCATATAAGGTTGTCGTCTTGCCGGAACCGGTCGGACCGACGTTGAGGATGAGACCTTCTTCTTCCTCGAGCGCTTCCATCAGCGCTGCACGAAGCTTGGACGGCATCCAGATGTCTGCAATCTCTCTCGCAGCGTTGGCCTCGTCAAGAATCCGGCAGACAATCGACTGTCCAAGGTCACTTGGGAGAATGGAGACCCGGATATCCACGCGGCGTCCGTCGACGGCGACAGTGAACTTCCCGTCGAGCGGTGACTCAGTGTCGGATACCTCGAGGTTGCAGCGCGAACGGATCTTGACGTTGATTTCCCGCGCTGCGTTGCTATTCAGAAGGAACCGCTCGCGCAGCACGCCGTCGGTTCGAATGCGCACCTGAAAGCCGTTTTGGTGATGTCGCATGTGGATGTCGGATGCGCCCTCCCGGCAAGCGGTCGGAAACAGATAGTTCAGAAATTCGACGAGCTTCCCATCACCGCTCGAGGTGCTGATAAACCGGTCGAGACCGTTATGAAGAAAGCCGGTGGACGAGACGAGCAACGACGCGAAGTCAGGTTGCGTGGCCACGACCAGGTCTGGCGCATTCACAGCTTGTCTCCGTCGTTTTCACTTCCCGTCGCCGCAGTTGTGGAGGCAGCGGCGGTGTCGCCACCGCGATGGTGGCGGTTAGTCGCCCAAGGCTGCGGATCCTGGCCGGCCGTGTCTGCCGCAGTGCTGCCGCGTGGTCGATAGTCCCCAAAGACGGGGTCGACATCGTTGAAGGGGGGAAGGGGTTGTCCATCGTAAGCCCAAGACCAGATCGATGAGCGGCAAGCCTCGATCATAGGCAGAGCGTCGTCACGCACGTCGCGTCCGGTATCTTCATCGAGCATCCCGATTACCGCACCGAATAGCCGTACGCTCGCGCCTAGAGGCATGCAGGTTCGGCTGACACGTACAGCAGGGTCTGTAGACACCATGACATAGGTGACCCATCCAACCAGCGCGGCGCCGGCCACATAGGAGATGACCGTCTTCATTCGGTTCCGTCCTCAGTCGTAAAAACAATGTCGGTACCCGGAGCCGCGCCGGCTGGCTGCCGAGGCCCGGAGTTTGGCTGTGAATGTCGTCGTACCGAGCCCAGGCGAGGGGGAGGGGTACCCTGGTACCAGCTCCAGACCTTGCGCACGTACTCCTGGCGGGCGTCGGTACAGGCTTCCCCCTTGAGTTGGTTGCAGGCGCTGTTGTATGCACCGACAGCGTTCCAGCTAGCACCCTGCTGCCGGATGGTTCGCGCCAGAATCCACGCCCCGACATCGATATTCAGGCAGGGATCGTCAAGCAGGCGACCGCGCGTAATGCCAAAACGTGCGAGTGTCGTCAGCCAGGATGAATTGATCTGCATAAGACCAATATCAATCGTGCCCGTACGCGAAAAATGGCTGAGATTCCTCGCGTCGAGGCGACCGCTCGATTCCGTCTCTGCAATGGCCCACAACAGGCGCGGGTCAATGCTGTATTTCGCTCCCGATGCGACAAAACAGGCGCCGACGTCGGCGTCAGATTGCGCGAATGCGGCAGGCGTCCCGGCAAACAGGACGGCTACGAAGACGAGCCAACGTGTCCAGAAAATCGGCAGTCGCATGATTTTTCAGAGTGTCAAGAACGTGCGCAAAGCATTACATCGACCTTCCCGGAAAGACCCGCGAGTGCGCGGACGACACAACGTGACGGACATATTGGCCAGTCGACGAAACGGCCATGTGCGCCGCCTCAACGATGAGCAGGGCGAGTCCGACATAGAACAGGGTCACCGTAATTGGGATGAGTGTTTCAGCGCCGGTACTTTGCGCGATGTTCGTCGATAAGGCCCGGATCGCTTCCACAAACACAGCCGCCGCAGAGTCAACGACGATGTGCGGGAACAGTGGGACAAAGGAAGCATTCATCAGGAGCGAAGCGACCATGAGTCCGAGCGCGACGCGGAGGATTTTTGACATGTGTAGAACCCCGTTGGAATGAAAGAGTCGGCCCCTGAAATGCAACGATCAGGCCGTATCCGGGAAAAGCGGATAAAAAACAGTCTCACAACAGAGTTACTATAACCGTATTCAGATTGTTGATTTAATGGTCAATCACCAATGTCGCCAAGTCGAACGCGAAGGATTCTGGTCTGTGTCGCACTGTCCGTGACGGGAGGGATCCTCGCGGGCCCGGCCGCGCGGGCAGACGGTTTCTACGAGGGAAAGAGCCAGGGATGGTTTTTTTACGACGACGGCCGCGCGCCGGCGCCGGCCGATGCTGTAGAGGCTGCGTCGGCAAGCAGTGTCGCGGCCGCCCCGGTCCCGGCGGCTCCGGCACCCGCGTCAGCGCCGTCGAGTCCGGAGCCTTTTTCAGTCCAGTGGCTGAGCCAAAAGATGCAAATACTGAAGCTGAACGCGATGAACCACCCGACCGAGGAGAACCTGCAGGCGTACATGTGGGCTCAGCGAATGATGCTCGACATGAGCCAGAACTTCGCTGACGTCGGCTCGAAAGTGGCTGCTGAGGATCCATACCTCGACGAAGAAGTCAGGTTCCCGACAGCGGCGGCCGCGCGCAGCAACGCGCTATGGCACGTCGATCGCGCTCGGGAAGAGATCCTGACCGATCTGTCTGCACACGCAGGCCTGTGGTTCTTCTTCGATTCGCGGTGCGGGTTCTGTCAGGACGAGTTGCCGACGGTGAAGGCGCTTACTGACAAATACCACTTCCCCGTTAGGTACATCTCCGAAGACGGGGCGCCGTTGCAGGGGATGCGGCCTGAGGCCATGGTGGTCGACCGCAATCACGGCACGTTCAAGTCGTTCGAACTGAAATTGACGCCGGCGGTGGTGCTCGTTGTACCGCCTTCGACGGTGATGATCGTGGCGCACGGCGCAATGGCGCAGGATGAGCTGCAGCGCAAGATCGTCGAGGCCGCGATCGACGCCCAGCTGGTTCCGCAGGACCTGATGGATGCCGCGCAACTTGAAAAGCGGGGAATCATCAGTCCGGCGGATCTGGATAGGATGAAGAAAGAGGCTGCAGCCGCCAACACCGATGACCCAGCGGAGCTCGTCAAGCTAATGCGGGAAGCGGTTGGCCGCCGTATGCCAGGCGTAGTTCAGGGTACAGGGGAGCACCAGTAATGAAACTTCGGCGCACTATTCTCGCAGCTGCAGGGCTTCTTTCTTTCTTTTGCTCCGCTGTCCACGCGGACGTAAATTCGTCGCTGAACTCGATGTGGAACTCGTCAGCTGGCGGGGCGATCACTGGCCAGAATGGCATGGGTGTATATGGGCCGTCCTATTACATGCGTGCCCCGGTGCAAAACTACCAGCTTGTGCACATCGATCCGCCGCGGCTCGCGGCGGGCTGTTCAGGCATCGACGCTTTTTTTGGCAGCTTTTCAATGTTATCCGGCGCGCAGCTCGAGTCGCTCGTGCGCAGCATTATTCAGGCAGCACCTGGATACCTCATGCAGTTGGCAATCAAGGCAGTCTGCGACGACTGCTACTCAATTATGGCTGCCATGAAGCACTATGCGGACATGCTAAATAACGGGCAGATCAATTCATGTGTGGTAAGCAAGGCCGTTATCGGAAGCGCGATCAGCGCGACCGGCCTCGATAGTGAAGTGGGTGGGTCGTTTGCAAAGGACGTCGAAAACCAGGCTGCCGTGGCGAAGGGCTGGTACACGGATATGTATGCCGGACTGAATGCGGCCTTCTCCGGCGGTCCAAACGTCAATCGCGGTGCGATGCAAAACGATACGACCGGGTACCGAAACACGTTTTTCAATACGATGTTCGCGACGGGGGCAGCAAACACGATGGACCTTGGTGCGCTCGGCGGGCAGGAACCGGGCATGGAACTAATCATGAGCCTGTTCGGAACTGAGGTGCGTCCCGACACCAACAACAGTCCGGTTTCGAAATCACCAATTGACGACAAGGTATTTCCGGCGTCATTGACCTGGGAAGACCTTAAGGAAGGGTTCGATCCAGCCAAGCCCAGGCAGGTCTATTTATGCAACGACTTCCAGGCCAACGATGAGGGCTGCCAGCAGGTGACGCAGACCAGCTTTACCTATCAGGGGATCCGCCGGTATCTGATCGATCAGCTCGCGGGTGTACAGCCGGCAGCACCCGGTGGTACATCCAGTCAGCCGGGCAACATCATTACAACGATTCAGTCCGGGTCCATTATCTACGACTACAACACCGGGACGGCCTTGACTTCGACTCAGCAGCAGTTCGTCAATGTTTTGGGTGTAAACATGCAGCGGATAATGATGGAGCTTACCGGCTTGAACCAGAACGACGCGATCCAGCTCTACAACCAGTTGATGGATGTGATGGCGGATCAGGTCACGTCGTCAGTGGCGTTTGCGATCATCAGTTCAGTTCAACAGGCATACAACCCAACGACCCAAGCGTCGCAATCGATAGACAATACATTGAAGCGGATCTCGCCGATGAACGCTGACCAGAAAGCGGCGTTCCTAAAGTTTCAGCGCGATGCGCAGCAAAGGAATGATTTTGAGGCTCGGGCAAAGCGGACCATGGCGATCATCGAAGAGCTGAAGGAACTGAGAACTGAAAACGGCCTGATCAGCGCTACCCATTGATCGGCCAGCCCTTCGTACAAAGCTGGATGCCGCAAGCGCAAACGTTGGTGAAATTCTCGGGCAGATCATCGTCTACGAAGTAAACATGAACGATGAGCCGCACTTGGCCGAGATCGATGGCGAGGAACATGTCCCAGCTGGGAAGCTGGAAAGCCCATCGCCGGACATGTAATCGAGCCGCAATCCACAGCCCGCCGTCTGACTCCAGAAGGCGGTTTTTTTACGCCTGTGATCTGGTCACTTTCCGAGGAGACGAACTAATACGGGCTGCGCACGCGTGTTTTGGGCCCGATGGCCTCAAACTTCCTCGGAATACGCTGAGCATGCGTGCGCTTTCCGGGGCGGGCAAAAATTCAACCAGTGGCGCTTCTCTGCCGTTAATTCATGTGGTGGGAGCCTGCCGCTTGACCGGCGTGGCTTGGTGGACTAATATGGACTTAGTCCACTAGGAGCGGTTATGCAGACAGTCAATATTCATGAGGCGAAGACCCAGTTTTCGCGGCTGGTCGATGCCGCAGCCAGCGGAGAGGAAATCGTCATCGCTAAGGCCGGCAAGCCGGCCGCCCGACTGGTGCCGATGGAGCGGGCGAAGGTCACGCGCCGTTTCGGCGGCCTCAAGGGCAAGGTCCGTATTGCCGACGATTTCGATGCCCCACTCCCCGATGATGTGATTGCAGCATTCGAGGGTCGTTGATGCGCCTGCTTCTCGATACACACGTCTATCTCTGGTCGGTCATGGATGACCGCAAGCTGACCAAAGCGGCGCGCAAGATGATTCTGGAAGCTGACGAAGTATATGTAAGCAGCGCGAGCATCTGGGAGGCTTCGATCAAGGTCGGGCTCGGCAAACTTGAGGCCGACGTCGATATGCTTGTCTCGGAGATTGAAGCCAGCGGATTCATGGAACTGCCGGTGCGGGCGGTTCACGCTGCATTGGTTCGCAATTTACCTGACATTCACCGCGACCCGTTTGACCGGCTTCTGGTTGCGCAGGCATTGTCGGAGCCGTTGCGGTTGGTCACGTCGGATGGTCATCTGTCGAAGTACACCGATCTCGTTATCACTGTGTAGGAAAAGCGGTCATAAAAGCGCGACCATAAGTCGCTGTACCGTACGGCCGGGTGCCGGAATACGCTTGCAAGGGGTCGGGAATGGGGGGTAAGCCAACTGCAGATGGAGGCGGGGACGGAAGTTGGCAAGGCGCGGTGCTCAGGTATGTCGCGCAAAGCCTGTATGCCAAGATAATTATTGCTCTGATCGTGATTTACTACGTCGTAGCTGTTGTTGGGGCCGCCGTCGGCAGATTCAATCTTACATGGCACGGCGTTTTCCCGATCGTAGTGATCAGTAACGGTCCTGATAGATTGCGTCCGCCGGAGTCCGAACCCTCGACTGCGCCGCACAACCCGTCCTCAGACGTTTCTGTTGCTTCCAGCACGGTCGGAAAAACGCCCCCCGAGCCCCTGCCTCCTTCGGCGCCAGCGCCTACGTCTGCAGGCAATATTTTCTACGGAGGGTTTGGGAAGACCACGCACGAGTTGATCGTTAATCATGTCGACGTAGAGCGGGAAAACGTTCGTATCAGCTACCATCAAGAAGTCTTAGGACATTCAATGTTGGTCTATCAGGACCTCGAAGGTGACGACCAGAAGACTGGCCGTGCACGCGGGGTCATCCAGTATTCTGGGCGCGAAAATCGCACAGAGGGCTCTGTCGGTATAACGCCGGAGTCAGCAGAGGAAATGTGCCAGGCGTCCGGGCTGAAAAAACTGATGGATAGCGCACGAGACGAGTTTGGGTTGGCAGACAAAGTTGCCTACTCGAAGACGAACACGAACACGAACCCTGACAGCGTTGCAACAACAAGCTGGTTCAAGAACGGCGCACTATGGAACTTCTCGGATAAGTCTAAGTTAGTCGTGCGGACCTCATTTGCACGCACGTGGTGGGCCTCAGGCGGCTCGGGCTGGCAATGCACCGTCGAGGTATGCGCTATACCTCCTAACGGCAAAGCGTGTTTTGACCTTCCGAGCCCTTAACTCGACAACATGTAGATGACCCAAAGCGATGCTCACTCTCGAAGATGACGGATTGGAAGGCTTCACGCAGCGCGACTGCGATCTGTTGAATCAGACGGTATCGTTTCTGACGGCAAGAGGCTTCACTGAGTCGCACGCAGCCGATATTGCCTGCAACAATTGGCGTGTTGGCGGCGAAAAGACAGTCGAGTCTCTCGCGGGATTTCCGTTAGGGGCTGGCGTGCAACGATTTCAATACCGCGCGTATTACGAGTACAACGGCCCCTCGCGCGTCTCGCCGTTCCGCACTGAATTGTCCGCGGACGAGGTCGATGACACGTTGTCGTTGTTTCCGCAGCACCTTGAGCACTACTTGAAACCAACGGCAATCGTTGACGCCAGCGACTACTGTCCCGGATCGCGGAGTCGTTTGTTCAGCATCGTGACTGGTCGCAGCCACGAAGCAACCAACGGAGCTGTTGCTAGCTGCCTCAACCGGTTCGATCTATACGCGGATTTGCTCTAACGAAATGGACCGGAAAAGACGACACACGAGGAGAACATGGCAGAGATCCATCGCGAGCGGATCGAGCAACTAATCACGCAGCCGAGTGAAAGCCTAGCGGTTGAGATCAAAACGTGGATCTTGCCGAACGAACCAGCGGGGTAAGCCAAGATCATCAAGGCGGCGATTGCGCTGCGAAACCGCGGGGGCGGGTATCTCGTCATCGGCCTTAACGATGCGACGCTGCGACCTGATCGGGAGGGCGCGCCGGAAGATGTCCGTAAGACCTTCAACATTGACGCGATCCAGGGGCTGGTCACCAAGTACACATCGGAGACGTTCGAAGTTGCCGTGGAGTTTGTCGAGCGTGATGGCTTCGTTCATCCGGTGGTCGTGGTGCCGCCGGGAGTCAGGACGCCGGTTTGCGCGAAGGCACAGCTCACGGGCTACGGCGGGAAGGTTCTGGTCGAGCGTGACGCGGTGTACGTCCGCACGCTGAACAGCAACAATACCCCGAGCACCGCGAAAGTGCAGGCGAAAGACTGGAGCGATCTGGTCGAGATCTGCTTCAATAACCGTGAAGCCGACATTGGGCGGTTTTTTCGGAGGCACCTGGCCGGTTCGGATCCCGCCGCGCTGAGCGAACTGGTGATGGCCATTGCCGGCAAGGCCCCGGTTCAGGAATTGGTTCTCGAACGTCTGCAGAAGATCGTGGAGCGCGGACGCGCGTCCTTCCAGGCCGTCATCTCGGACCGAACGGTGAAGCTGCCACGGCATGGATCGTGGGAAGTCGCGCTGATCGTCGACGGGCAGTTTCCACAGCAGACCGACATGGGAGAGTTCGCCAACCTGCTGAGCTCGAGCAATCCCTCATACACCGGGTGGCCTGTGTGGCCTAGTAGCCGCCAATTCCACGAACCGACGTCACGCCCTTACGTCATGGATGTTGCGTGGGAAACGCTCATCGTTCCCGACGCAACATCCAGAAATATAGATTTCATGCGGCAGCAAAGGAGCGGATGCTTCTACAGCTATTCCGCGATCCGTGACGATATTGCGGCCGGTGATAGGGCACCGGCGCCGATGACCAGTCTCGAGCCGATATTCACAGTTATCAAGGTGGGCGAGGCGCTTGCGGTTGGTCAAGCATTCGCCAAGGCGCTTCAGGCCGACGAACAGACGAAGCTGGAATTCCTGTTTCGCTGGAGTGGTCTGAAGGGGCGCATGCTCAACTCGTGGATGTACCCAGGGCGCTCGATCCACCCACGGACGTCGCAGCAAGACAGCGTGACGTCTGCGGTGACGGTTCCAATCGAAACGGCGCCGTCCACGTTGCCTGAATACGTGAAGGTGGTGATATGGCCGCTCTTCGAGGTTTTCGAGGGGTTCGCGTTTCCCGGCTCCGTCGTCGACGAGCTGATAGCGAAGCTGCTTGATCGGAAGCTGTAACCGCAACAACGATTATAGTAAAAGATTCGAAGGGTACGTCGTGACTGGAGCGGCCCCGCAAGTCTGGAGCAGACCGTAGGGGCCAGGCAGATTTCAACCTTGAATCGGAAAAAACAACAGGAGGATATATCGTGGACATGAACCCGGAACTCGCGACAAACCTTCGGCAATGGCGCGACGATCAACAGCGCTGGCGCGATGAATCGCAAGCGAGTCTTGACAGGCTTACACGCCTCAGCCTGCATTATCGGGCACACGCGTCGCAACCCGACACGGACCCGTATAACGCGGGAATCCAACGAGAGGTCGGGAGGATCGATGAGTTGACGAAGCCGATCACAGCGACCGAACATCTTATTGGGCTGGCCGACGAAGGCCGACTAGCCAACCCGAACGCATAGACATGCTTGCCCGATCGGAAAAGCATAGACGACATAGTAGCGGGCCTCCTGTCTAAATAGAAATTGAGGATATTGATGGTAACAACCATGTTTTTTGACGAAACGATTCGTGACCAAGGCGGCAGGGGCGAGCTTGCCATCGAACTTGGCCGTTCGTCGTATTTTTCCGAAGACTGCATTTATCTGGTGTGAACCAACAATAGAGTTCGACACAAGACAATAGACTTTGATACGAAACAATAGAGCTTGACACAAGCTCGCTCGCCCTAGCGCATCCAGGGCATCGGGCAAGACTGGTGACACCCGGCCAACTACAGTCGCTCGACTGCATTACCCCGATTGGACGGTTGATTGGCATGCCTGCAAGTGCCCGCGTTAGACTGCTTCTTGAAACCCTGGTCGATCTGGCCGGACTATGCTGGGAAGGCGCACATGATCTGGACCCATACAGCGCGAAGGTCATCCCAGTCGGCTGGCACGATTGAACTGCGGTCTGCAAGGCATTTATCCACCTTCACTCTCCACCTCTCAGTCACGCTCGATTTGTCAAGAAGTTCACCCTGATAGGCACGCATGGTTTGCGAATAGCCAGCCCATTGGATGAGACACAAGTGGCCGTCTGTCATAAGGGCATCACGCCCAAGGTAAAGTTCGATGCTGGCGGCTTTACCGTTAATATCCAACGGAATGTTGCCTGATGGACCCAGCGTCGGATATTCGCGTAGCCAGTCTCGAGCCGGGTAGTGAACAACCGCGAGATTATCCGGAAGCCTCACTCCCTGTAGTGCTCGGCGAGCA
This sequence comes from Caballeronia sp. LjRoot34, assembly GCF_964253815.1. Lineage (NCBI taxonomy): Bacteria > Pseudomonadati > Pseudomonadota > Betaproteobacteria > Burkholderiales > Burkholderiaceae > Caballeronia > Caballeronia sp. LjRoot34. The sequence continues at coordinate 17,839 of NZ_CAXUSB020000006.1, read as the reverse complement.
TCATGCGCCGCCGTGTCGTTGTCTAGCACAGCAATCACTCTGTTGGCAACGCCGGCCGCGGCGAAAGCCTTCACCACAGCGATGAGCTGCGATGCCCCCCCAGCAGCCCGGCTGCCATGAAAATCGAAAAACGTGTAGTAGCCGACCAAGTGGGGGAATAGCACGGAGAGCGATTTGCGGAGAATTTCCGCATCGCTGGAGCCCTCGGTGAGCACGATGCGGGGTGCGTTCTCCGGATATCGGTCGATCAGCAATCGGACCGCGTCGTCTCGAATTGGGTTTTCTTCGCGAACCCATCCGGCAGATACAAGTTGGCTCACGTCCTGCCGCAGGTACATTTCAGGTCGAACTAGAGAGAGCGCCATTCGAAGAAACATCCTAATGTCTTGGCAAAGAAAGCCGAAGAAATGCCATTCATCGTGCTGGTCGGCGAGGATGTAGGACGCTGTGGCATCGAGCGCCGCGCGTTGATCGGGTTCTAGGTCGTACCAATGGATTCTGCGATGGAGGACGTCCTTGAAAGCCGCGACGTAGTTGTCGAAAGTCAGCCGCTCGTACTTCGCAATCTCTGCATCGTAGAAACTGTCGCTCACATCGCTTGATCCACCTTCTTCTTCATCGGCCTCGCGATAGCCCCGAAGTTCCTCTGCCCGGATCTGCTCGTATTCGCGCCTGCAGCGCTCGAGGGTGAATCCCATAATGTCAAGGCGCTGGATAGCGGCGGCGATTTCCACCGCGTATTCGATTTCGCGCAGAGTATCATCGTCCTTCAGAGGGCCTTCGACGACAGCATCGTTATCGGCACGGCGCCACAGGCTGCGGCGGTCGGATTCAACGAAGACCGTCATGACTTCAGGAATCACGGCGCTCTTGGAGCTAACGAGCTCAAAGTCGCCCAAGTAGAGCGTGGTATAGGTGCCCATACGACTTTTTCGGTGGTCGCGCTCAGTCGTCAACCGGCTGGCTGTAATTTTCGATGGCTGACTTTCAGCAGCAAAGCCTACAACAATGAAGCCCCCGAGGGAACTCCCTTGAGAACATCCGTTGTTCGCTGGCGTAACCGGCGACAGGATCGATCACGGCCGGTCGCGTCTGACAGGCGCCAATATACGTGCCGATGCGAGCCGGGGCGTTCGATCGCGCCCAGCCGCTAGCAGGTTGTGTCAAACTCTTTTGTCGCAAGATTTCCTTCCGAATCGAGCTCCGCTAGTTTGTGTCGAAGTCTATTTTTTGCGGAACGCGCTTCTGCGTGTCGCAAAACGTTTGATTTTACTGGGCGCCATGTGTCAAGCGCTATTGTTCGTTCACATCTGGTTGTCGATGGAAAGACTGTGATCATGGACCGCGCTACCGCGAAGTGGTTTGTGGAGGCCGTTGTCGCCGTCGGGTCAGTACCACGGCACGATCGACTAGGCGAGACGAAGGAAACCACCAAGAGCGCAAACGACATGAGGCAACTGATTTCGCCGAACGCGATTACGAATGGCAACGGGACCGTCACACAGGCGGGAACTGGCGAGTCGCGGTTGTTGCTGAATTTGATCGTGCAACTGACGAACTCTCAGGCTGGAAAGGCGATCCCGGTGGGCGCGCTATGGATGAATGATGCACAGGTCCTGGCGCTCAAGTTCTACTACCATCTCGCGTCGCTGCACGTTCTGGTGCAGCCCGTCGAGGTGGTGATGCCACAGGGTACGACGTCGCACATCGACCATGGCTCCGTGCTGGTTCTTGCGCGGGCGGCCCTTGAGACCTTTCTGACCTTTGCACACGTTTTCGGCTGCAGCGAATACGACCTGCGGGAATTCCGCCACATGACGTGGCGTTGCGCGGGCCTGATGGACCGGCAGAAGCTGCGGGCTAGCGCGCGCCGTCCCGAGAACAAGCAAAGGCTCGTGGACGAAAGGGCGAGCATCGAGACGCTGCGCGCCGAGATGCAGGCGCATGGCTGGTGGGTGCAGCATTCTGAAAAAGAACATGGGGCGTTCCTGAAGGGGGACTGGCGAGCTGGGCGGGGATGGGCCGCAATCGGTGTCGAGGCCGGGTTTCATCCCGTACACATTCGCGAGCTCTATAGCTACCTGTGCGGCTATTCCCATACGAGCTGGCTGAGCATCTTGCAGATCCGGGATGCACGCGAACTCTCCCAGCAGGCCGCAATGACCGCGATGTCTGTAAGTACCGTGTGTGTGCTGATGAGCTTCTTCGCGCTTCACTACGTTGCGCTCTTTCCCGACACAGAGCACGTCCTCGCCGCGCACCAGGAGGCGACCACGTTGGTCCGGAAGTGGAATCTGCATGCTAGGCGCGTGGCTGGCCACTATGAGCGCGAGTAGCGGAAGACGGCTCCTGAGGTTCGAAGTACATCTTGGCGGAGGAGCGGAATGTCGGTTAGCAGGGCGGTCTTTATCGGACTCGGAACAAATGCAGCCGGCGGAAGCAAGATTGATGTGTCAGGCGCGCCGTTCCGGCTCACGGAGAAGCCAGTAGAAACTTTGGTTTCGATTTTGGCGAAGCAAGGGGCTGGCAGCCTGACGGTTCGGCGCAGCGACTACGATGCGACGGGAAAACGACTATGAGTGCAAGCTACGAATGGACTGAATGGCACCTCACTCCTGGCGGGGGGTCCGGGGCAGCGAGAGGACCGATTTTAGCCGCGAGGTAGTTGAGCCGCCCGCCGATCGGGCGCTGACTGTACGCTACATCGATGAGCACAACGGCTATAGCGCGCATCAGTCCCACAGTGAGGAAGGCGCACTCTGCTCGATCAGCACGGCCCCGCGCCTGCCCGGCTGTAAAGTCAAGGAAAACATCACAACAAGGAGAGGTGTTCAAATGGACGAGTTAGACCTTCTGAAAGCCGTCCCATCAGAGATTGTTAAGGCTGCCTATGACGATACAGCTTCCCCAGCGATGAAGGAACTTGGAAAGCTTGGCCTGGATCTTGTGAAGACCGTGCGTTGGGTCCTGTCCCCTCTGCAATTCGGTGCAGCGCGTCAGGACAGATTGGTGAAGCACCTGCAAAGATCCGTCGAGTTGGTGCCTGAAGAGCGGCGCGTCGCACCGGTCGAGTCGCTCGCAATACCTATTGCGGAGCAACTCACATTCCACGACGAGGCGAGCGTTGTCGGTCATATGTTCGAGCGCTTGTTGGCGCGTGCGATGGACCGGGAGCGAGTCGGTGAGGCTCACCCAGCGTTTGTGCAAATCGTAAGTCAACTTGCGCCGGACGAAGCAATACTGATCCGGCAAATTGCTGCACGGCCGTCAGCGTATATGCGACCGCCAAAGAAGGACTTAGCTATACTGTTGAAAGACGAACGGGAAGCGTTGATTGATGCTTCGGGCATGTCAGACGATCAGAAACAACAACTGCAGGACGTCGTCGTGCGACCGGAAGAGCTAGCCCAACCCAGCTTGGTGTACACGTATATCGAGCATTTGGTTTCTTTGGGCCTCGTCTCTTACACCAACGAACCTTGGAATGCTGAATTCAAAGGCGCGAAGGGCGCTAACTTCGATTTTTGGTTTGTTGGCCTCAATGGTCTAGGCGAATTGTTCTATCGCGCATGTCTGGCTGAGGGGTAGGAAAGCGATGAGCTACGACGAGCACGACGCCGCGATGGATGAAATGTACGGCGCGGCCGGTGACACGGCCAAGGGCACAGCGGTATTCCGAGGCGGAGCCAGTAGGCCCGAACTCGCCAAGAAATTGGACGCAAACCAGTACGGTTGGCTGACGAAAAGCATCTCGTGCGACAAGACAGCCTGACCACGGAAAAGCGCTCGCGCCGGTCGCGCGGGCCGAACAGGAAAACAAATGCGAACGATGAAAACTCTGCCGCACAAGCTCTTCACGAACATTTTTCAACTATGAACTTGTCGGCATCTACTCGGCCGAACGGCGCACTGAGGTTCATGTCGGCGATGTCCCGGTGACACGCGCGATCCCCTATGCCGTCCACGAAGAATCGTTTCGGAATTAGGGCCCCTCAGATATTGGGGCGCGCGATCCTAGAAGAGTCTCGCACGTAGCCCACGTCGGAAAAGCCGGTCAGCCCGGAGCAATGAAAAACCAGGGAACGAAAACCATGCGATTGATAATCATCCAGTTCAACTACAACCACCTCGGCGGCTCAGCCTTCGTTCGGGTCGGCCATGACGAAAAGCTCAGCGCCTTTGATCAGCCGTCATACCTGGGCGTGGATTGTGGTTTCCATGTGGTGCCCCGGCCCGCTGACGATTTGCCCGATAACCATGTGTTAGTCCAGGTTCCTGGTACGGCGGCATGGCTGAACCTCTGCATCCTCGCGAAGCACCCCGTGAACTGGCCGAGCGGCGTCGAACAACCACAGATTGGTGCGTATAAACTCCAGATCGCGCGCCTGATTTCGAACATGATCGCGAACGCTACGTTGAGCGACCTCGATGACCAGATTCCAACCGTACTTGTTCCAGGCCCAAACCGGTAGGAAAAGGTACTAATATCGATCGCTTTCCCGAGGAGGATCTCGCCTCTGAAGAAGGGTTGAAATGCCAAGGAACAGTCTTATGACGCCCATCGAAGTAGCGCGCCGTAGGCGAGAGGAAAACAGGACAGGGGCACAACCGTCGCACGACCATGCTCATTAGATTTGACATACCAGATGTCCCGGCGCCGACAGATCCCTTTGTCGGTTACTGGGGCAAGCAGCTTTTCACCGGCCACTTCTCGTACAGGCCGTTCGTGATTACGCTTACTTCCACGTATGTTCGCTGCGTCTTTGCCGCCCGCGAAGATTATCTGGCCGCCGCGCAGCACCTGCGCGGCGCTTGGACGTCGGACGTTAACCGCGCAATGAAGGTAAGCGAGGTCTATCGCAGCATTTCGCGTTTCGAGTCGTGCATCACCGGCATGTATCTCGCTGTGCGGTCGATGCGGGAACTGCGCAAACGACAGGAACTCACAGCACGTGAGCGCGCGGTGATCTGTGAATTGAAGCCCAAACCCCGGTTTCTTGGCTCTGCGGGCGAGCTGCTCGGCAAGATGCGCAACAAGATGCAGCACATAGAAGAAGAGCTTGCAGCCGGCAAGCTCAAAAATGATTTGCCGATTATGATTCAGCCGACCGGTCCTGAAGTTCCGGCCGATGACCCGGCCAATCCTCAACAGACCCTCAGGACCATCGACAGGATGCGCGTGCACGAGTATGAAGTGCGGTTCGTCGAACTTGCAGCGTGGCTTGGAGAGATGGTCGACCACGTTGACAGGTTGCACGGGCTAATGCCGGGGGGCTGGAACCCGGCCGAAGGCAAGGTATTTGCAGCAACCCCCGATGCACCCCCGCGTGATCTGCCGTCGTTGGAACAGGATTGCTAGGGGAAAGAAGCTCTTGCCGTATTCACCAGTGCAGCGAAAACGCCCGAAGAAGCGCTGTCAGGCGTTTGAGATCACGAGTAGGAAACAACTGGCGCTTTGGCGCCACGCAATCGGCCGGAAGCCGACAAGAAAAATGAGGATGACCATGCAAGATCAAGAGCAACAAGACTATCAACATGCACTGTTGGCACGCATTGCCACGTCGCTTGAAATTACAACCACTCTCCAGTTACTCGCAATTAAGTACCCGGACGCCCCGGACCGCGATGCGCAGCTTAGGGCATACCGCGCGACAAAAGATACGGTGCAGAAGTCGCTTAAGAACCAACAGATGTCGGTGATGATGGGCAGCAAAGCCCTACCGCCGGCGGCAAAGGGTGTCGATGACGCAAAGGCCGCCCAACAAGCGTTCGAACTGGAGAATCCACTCATCGTGCGACTCGACCACTGGTTGACGCATGGCGCGATCTGATTGATATCGGAAAAGCCTCGGAGGTTGGATGAGATGGCTGGAGGCGCCGGTGTGGCGACGACACACCTTGGGCGACGGATGGAACGACGTCGAGCCCGACGCGTTGGTCTGGATTTCTATCGCTGCACTCGACATCGCATGGCGTGACAGCGAGGAGTATGTTGGCGAAGCGGGCCGTGGTTCACTACATGACGATCGATACGCGAAGTTTGGTCGGTGGTTAGAGGGTGCAAGCTTTGTGGATGTACCGGTATTGTCGCTGGACGAGGACGGTGTGCCGATCTTCACGGATGGTCGTCATCGATTCGCTTGGATGCGTGATCACGGATTGCCCTCTCTACCAATTGAAGTGCCGTTAGATCAGGAGCACGTCTTCGAGGTCCAGTTCGGAACCATAGAGCGAATCGGCAGCGTCTTGTGAATGACAGACAGAGGAAAAGCCGGCCGCGCTAACACTTCTGACGTGCAAACGTAGCCGCTACGGAAAGGCTGCGTGCGGCCATGAACCGTCATTCGGCACACTTGGATAAATCGTCTCCAATCTGCAAAGGAACCGTGCTCGCATATACTGCGACAAGCCGATTGAGGAGTATCGAGTGCAATCCTTGGGAGACATTATTCGCGCTGCTGGCGAAGCCGTCACCGCGGCTCCTGCTGAGCGCGTTGGCGCCGCACTGGTGACGCAGCTGAAAGAGTTGGTTCCGACACCGTACCGCATTGAGACCGGCATCGTTGTCGATTCCGAAGGACGCAGGACAGAACCGCTGTCCGTCTTGATCTGCGTCGGCGGCCAATTGGTCGGCGCCGACGTCGGCTCCGCCGTGGTTCCGACTGAATCCGTCGCGGCCGCCTTTGATGTGACGCACACCTTGGACCTAAATGGGCTGGCCGCAGCATATTCCAGAGTAGCCGCGGCCAAGGCCCTAAAGAAGACGGTGCCGCCCCCCGGCAATCACACGATCGAGCCGACCCTAGGTGTGGTCTTCGCCGTCGACGCCACAGTGCCCCTCGAAGATATGGCGGCGGAACTCGAACGGCTGAACGCACGCACGCCCTCGGACCATTGGCCTGACGCGGTGGTCATCGCCATCAAAGGGCAGATTGGCTACATGGTGCAATGGGTCGGAGATCAGTCCGTATCCAGCTTGCTGTTGCCGCCTTCTCCGGGCGTATCCCGCAAAACGCTGCCTTCCTATTACGCGGTGCTCATGATCTCGGCCAGCGGGGCCGGGACCTTCAACCTAGCCATGCACATGCTGCTTGGCCAGCTCGCCAGATGGTCTCCTGGAAGTGTTTCGCCGGAGTATTTGACCGTCTTGGATGGCGTGCCGCGCCAGGCCCTCGTATGGACCGGGTACCAGTACAACCTTGCCGGGGAACTCAGGCCGGTGCCGCGAGAGCGCTACAACGACAGGGCGCTCCCGCTGAAATGGGTTGCGCTGATCCCGCGGGGCGCGAAGGAGCCGCTAGCGGCCATGTGTTTCATCCCTTGGCAAGACGGCGGTCTCGTTCTCCTGCAGGGCAAGCTGCCTCTCGAAGGTATGCTGCTCTTCCTAGGTGGAATCATCGACGACGAGGCTATCCGCAACATCCAGAAAGTGACCCGTAACGACATGCAGATTTCCGGTGTCCTGCCAATCAGGGAGCGCCAGTTCGGGATGTTGCTCCGGAATATCGAGCAGCGCGGAGGGCTGGAAGTGAGACTAAGCCAAGGTCACTTTGTGGTCCAGAAGTTCGCCGATGAAGGGTCAAGCTCGCCTTTCATGGCGCGCATTTTCTACGCCCCCATGCAGATGGCGGACACATTGGGCGCGGACCGGGAACCCTTCCTGAAAGCGCACGGGACCTTGATGACGACGTTGATGGAAATTCGCGACACTGCCAAAGATGTTACGAAGTCCTGGAAAAACCACTTGCGAAAGATTGATGAAGGTTCGATCGTTGAGCGACACGGCGTGCACATTCGGATCACGGAGAATGTGGACCGGGAACTCGGCCGCTTGGTCACCGAATTCCTAAACGGCGCGACGCGCTCTTTCAAGGATCACATGCAGCAAACGACGCGCGCACTCGGAGTCGAAATCGGATTCCTACACCAGAAGCAGGCTAAGTTCGAGCAAGGTCTGGCCGATATCGAAAAGACTGATTCGGCACTTGCCGACTATTTGCGTGAAGCCCGCAGATGGGGAGACAGCTTGGTCACCACCCGGAACAATCTCGACCATGGCGATTGGAGTCTTCCACGTGCTAGCGTCGTTGACGTCGGCGGTCGTGTCGTCGTGACCGAACCAGCTATCGACGGAACGCCGGTGACGAGATGGGTCGCCGACATGACAGATCGGGTTCTTTGCTTTGTCGAAGATGTCATCGCGCACGGTATTCAAAAGCGGTTGGCCCTAGGAATCACTTTGGCCGAGATCCCAGTCCCTCAACGCGCGCCCGAGATTCCCCTTCGGTTCCAGAACACCATTACCGGGAGCGGCCTTCCGGCGTGGCAAATTCGCTATCACACCAGTCGGTTCGATGAAACCTAATTACTCGGCAAGCCGGCCAGATATGCTTTCGGAATGACATTTAAATCTCGTTGGGTGTCTGATGCCACTACTTTCCGACCCGCCGCTGGACAGTGAAACAACCCGGGCTCTCGCAGCACTCGGCCGAGCACTCTACATCGCGTGCGAGTTCGAGAGTGACTGCCGATCGCTCGCGTTTGTTTTCAAACTGAAAGAGCCTCAGCCGAATGACCAGTCAGATGAGCAGTTCTTCGAAGCCGTAGGGAAAGTAGTACTCGGACGGCTCGTCGACCTGAACCAACTCATTACGAAACGTGCAAAACTTCCGGAGGACTACGCGGCAATGCTTCACGCCGCGCGTGATGCACGGAACTACGTGGCACACGAAGCAGCAGATGAACTCACTCGTCTTGCCAAAGTGCCAGATGGTGTTGGTCAGTGGCGTCAGGTCTTGGCAACTAAACTGCAGGACATAGCGCTCGGAAAAATCATCGTAGCAGTGCTTCTTTCGCGCAACTCCGCGGAGCCAACGCCGACCAAAGAGGTCATCAATGCCTATCGCAGGAAGGTCGAGTCATGGACCTTACGGAGTGACGCATAGCCCCCTCGATGGAGCGGATATTCAACAGCGGGCTTTACCCACGCCAATTGCCGCTCACTCGGCATCAGCCCCGAGATCGTTCAATCGAAGAAATTGTTGGTGGCCGCGTCCGGGCACAACAAACGTGCGCCCAGGACACGAGAGAGACCGAAAATGAACATTGACGAAATGATCGAAGATTTTCGCCTAGGTAAGCTTGAGCTGGATTGCAAGCGCATTGTCCTTACTCAAAATAAGGAAGGGGGCGAGCGATACGAAGGGAAAGGCTATATCAAGCAAGACGCCGACGGCGTTGTGGTCTACAAGCTTTACGTGACCGAGCACCGGAACACAGCGCCGTATAGTCAGTTGAGCAACTACTTCAGCCACCTCGGAAAGATCCATCCTGACGAAACGTTCTTTAATCTCGAAGCAGAAGCCAAGGGTGGCGCAACACTCCGAGCGTCCCGTTTTTTTCCTAACGTCTCGTGGAACATGCATGGTGAACCCGAATTTGTGAGCGGCCAGTTGCAAGCGCTCACGGCTCAACACACTTTTCCGCAAAAGGATTACGTGGTCGAACTGCATTTCTTCGAAGAGTACGAGGTGCCGTTGCATAAGTGGAGTACGGTCGAAGGCAGTGCTGGCAAGCATCACGTCGTGGATACTGCCGAATTTGAAGCCTGCAACTCTCGCTTCGAAGTCAACGTGCGAGATGGATCCGGACGAAGCGTTGTGCAGGCAAGCTCGAAGGAGTCATTCCCTCAGAACTTCCACTGGAGGATTCAGGAGGCGCTTCAGTTCATAACGGGTAGAACAGCGAACTACCGGGCACTAGTGACGTGCGAGCCTGAGCTTCAGACACTCGAACTCATCTCGCAAACAAACGTGTCCTTGCGACAGCACTTCTGCCCTCCGATAAAGCATGTCTCGTTGGAGTACAGAAACCATGGATGGGAACTGTTCGGTGCTTTTTTGGCGTATGTAGTTGCAAGCAGTCCCGTAACGCTATGGAATCCGCTTGCATATCACCTTTATAACGCACGGGAAGCCAGCGCCAATTCGATCGATTCGTGGGCCATGGGTGTTTCGGTCGCGTTGGAAGGCATATCAAGTCTTGTCGTGTTGCCTGAAGACCCGGAGAAGAAGGCGAAGACCGAGCAAGCAGTTAATTTGGTGAAACAATACGTTTCCAGCGAAAGTGCGCTCATAGAGGTCAAAGATAGATTGAACGGACTGCTGGGGATGCTGGAACATCCTCCCGGCCCACGCGATAAACTCAAGTGGTTGGCTGCTGAGGGGAAGGCTGAAAAGAAATATATTCAACGGTGGAATGATCTTCGCAATGCTCACGTTCACCCCAAACTCATAGACCTACAAAAGCCTGACGCAGCGAGTTTCCAGACGCAACTTGATCGTATTCACAGCGTTCAGGTGCTGCTCTGTCAAGTCACGTACCATCTCATCGGCTATAGCGGACCATTCACTGACTGGGCCGAAGAGCAATACCCCGACAAGCAGTTCCCACTAGGTGAAGTCCTGGAGGACGTTGTTCGTGAAAATTAGAAAGATAACGATCAAGAATTTTCGTGGTGTGAAAGAGCTTGACTGGAGCCTTCCGGCAGCCGACATTTTCTGCCTCATAGGCAAGGGCGATTCATCCAAGTCAACCTTCTTGGAAGCAATCCGATATGCTTTCTACCCCCAATGGAATCTCACCCTAAGCGACTCGGACTTTTACCAATGCAAGGTTGAGAATTCCATCGTCATCGAAGTCACGATTGGCGACCTCGTTGAAGAGTTCTGCTCGCTCAACAAGTATGGGCAGTATTTGCGAGGCTGGAACGCAGCAGCGCTGGAGCTTACCGACGAGCCAGATGACCACTTGGAGGGTGTTCTGACTGTGCGGCTCATGATTGAAAAGGATCTGGAGCCGAAGTGGATGGTGATATGCGACCGCCATCCCGAAGGTGTTCCTTTTAAACAAGCCGACAGAAACAAAGTCAGCGTGGGACTCATCGGTGCATACAGTGAGAGACAGCTTTCGTGGGCGACTGGAACCGCGCTGGCGAAGCTGACTGAAACACAGAGCCTGAATGAACTGTTGGCGAACGCCTCAAGAACTGCCAGAACCTCACTGGACGCTGACCGACCTGTCACCCTTAAGAACTTTGACGCTGCGGCGGTGAAGTCACAGGAAATAGCCAAGCTGCTGGGCGTCCCCGTATTGGACACATACAAGGCTCACCTCGATCTGGCCTCCATAAATCTGAAGGTGGGCGGCCTCACCTTGCATGACGGCGACATGCCGTTGCGTCAGTTGGGCCTTGGATCGCGCCGCATGCTCCTGTGTGGAATTCAAAAAATGGGCCTAGAAGAAGGCCATATCACCTTGTTCGATGAGGTAGAGTTCGGTTTAGAGCCGCATCGGATAACTCGCCTCATCAAGCATATTAGAGAAGACAAGCGCGGGCAATACTTCCTCACGACCCACTCGCCCACAGTGCTGCGCGAACTCACCGTGAAAGAGCTATATGTAGTTCACAGCAAGGGCGGTGTGGTTCAGATCATTTCTGCCGCCCAAGATGGCCTTCAAGAGCATGAAGTGCAGGGGAAGATTCGTTCAAGCACCGAAGCATTCCTGGCGAAGAAGGTTGTGGTGTGCGAAGGCGCAACAGAAGTCGGCTTCCTGAGAGGATTTGACGACTACCAAGTCGAGAAAAAAAAAGATCCATTGTCCTTCCACGGCGTAGCACTGCTAGACGCGGGGGGAGCCAGCAAGGTAAAGGCACTGGCCAAGGCTTTCAAATCACTTCGCTACGACGTGTCGGTGCTCGCCGATGGCGACGCTGAGAAGCATTTTTCTCTGGCCGACGGGGCTGAGCTTGTTATGTTGGGAGTTTCGGTCCACGTGTGGAGCGACAAGCTTTCACTGGAAGAGAGAGCATTTCAGGATTTACCTTGGACCAGCGTGTTGGCCAGCGTGAAAGCCGCCCAAGGGCTGGGATTCCCCGTGAGCGATCAAGTGCGATCCAAGTTCCCTGAAGATCTTGAGAAGGACGTGGATAAGTGGGAGGACAGTCTCAAACTGCGGGCAGCCATAGGCGGTGCAGCGAAGAATTGTAATTGGTTCAAGGACATCACTAGAGGCGATCTATGGTTCAGGGCTATAAGCCCAGCCTTCCAAGACGCGGCCTTCGTCAAGAAGAACCTTGCATTCGAACTCAGCAAGCTTTGGGCGTGGGCAGAGCATGTCTGACGAACTAGCGATCAAGCTCAATGACTGCACGACGAAAGGGTATGTGATTGCGCCCGCTGGGTATGGAAAAACGCATCTCATCGCGTTAGCGGCACGGGTTTCTCGCGGCACGCAACTGATCTTGACCCACACCTTTGCGGGCGTGAACTCGATCAAGACCAAGATGACCGCACTTGGTGTTCCTGCATCCAAATATCAGGTGGACACGATTGCAAGCTGGTCGCTGCGCCTTTGCTTGGCGTATCCCAAAACTTCAGGGTGGAAGACGGAAAATCCGACCAGCAAGCAGTGGAACAAGCTCTATGCGTGTTGTTCTGGTTTGCTGCGGAAGAATTTCATTCGTCATGTCGTAGCGTCCACCTACGCCGGTGTCTATGTAGACGAGTACCAGGACTGTTCCGATCTACAGCACTCGTTGGTCTGCGCCTTGGCAGAGTTCCTGCCCAGCCGGATCTTGGGCGATCCCATGCAAGCCATCTTTGACTTTGACGAAGATAAGCCTGTGGACTGGGATGCGAGCGTCTATCCCTTTTTTCACTGTCTGGGGCAACTGGAGATTCCTTGGCGCTGGGAGAAAGCCGGGGATCCAAAGCTTGGTGCCTGGCTGAAGGAGGTTCGGAAGAAAATAGAACAAGGCCAGAGGATTGACCTGCTTGGCGAACGGCCACCCAGCGTGATTCGCGTGTACACCGATCCCGAATACCTCGCTTCGAAACAGTATTCGTCGCTCTGTGATCTGCTGGGTCACAACGAAAGCGTTATTGCGCTGCATGGTGGGGATCAGCAGTCCAAGAACAAGACTCACCTCTTGGCCCGAACCATGGCAGGCCGGTTTTCCTCCATTGAAGAAGTGGAAGGCAAGGATCTTCACTCGTTCCTCAGGAAGTTCGGAGCCGCGAAGACCGTCCAGGCGGGCTTCCTTCTCGCATTGGAATTTGCGAAGAAGTGCTTCACTGGCGTGGGCGATGCATTGACGGCCGGTACCAAACGAGGCGAGGCGACGAATCAACGGAAAGGGACCAAGTACCCCTTGGTCTTGCATGCAGCGAATGCTTACCTTAACAACCCAACAAGCAGCCAACTCAAATCATTCTTCCTGGCATTGAAAACCAACCCAGCGACGTCGGCTTATCGTCGTGACCTGCTGTATCGATTTCTCAACGTACTGAAGTTGCACATTGACGGTGCTGGGGCAACTCTCGCAGAGGCTGCGAACCTGTACCAGCGCGAGATGAGGCACACAGGGCGGCCTATTAGCCATCGAAAGCTCATCGGGACAACGCTGCTGGTCAAGGGCTTGGAATACGACCATGCGGTCATCCTCGATGCGGACGCTCTTGACGCCAAGGATCTGTATGTCGCGATGACTCGTGGATCGAAGTCTCTTACCATCATTGGAACAGGCAGGTACTTGCCTACGAGATAGATTCGACCAAGAAGCTTCTGCTCGATTTTGCCCCAAGGCTGACCTTCACGAAGTGAAAGATGCCGTCGCCGACGTTCCCGTGAGTGAGTCGGAGGCCGATAGGTCGACGGCGAATGTCTCCTGTTTACGCGGGAACGGACAGTCAGGCACGAACTGCGCAACGATTCAGAAGGGTCGTGAAGCGCCTTTCGCCCTTACTGAACTGACGTAAGCGATAGATTTAACCCACGTTGAGAGTCAACTACGTTACCGGGTAACGTTCGGGCATGAGGCGGTTACCGGGTAACGGAGAGAATCAATGGCACAGACAGCAGGACAGCGGCAGGCAGCATATCGGGCACGGCGCCCAATAGCAGGCAGGCAAGGCAACGGAGATCGCCGGCTGGATATGTGGGTGAGCAGCGAGGTCTATCTTGCGCTTGAACGGCTGGCACGCCGCTCTGGGATCACTAAACGCCAGATGCTCGAGCGGCTCGTCTCGCGCAAGGATGACGCGGTCGTGCGCACGCTCGATCCAGATACGTCCGAATGGGATCAATACTTCAGGGCCGGTCGTAGCATTCGCTCGTTACCGGGTAACGACGGACCTGCCGATGGGTATTCCGGCTCAACGTGACCGCTGATTCCGGACGAACGTGACCGGGCATTCCGGTTCGTCGTGACCGGCCACGGCAATCGCAACGTGCTTACAGTGAGCGCAGCGGGTTGTCAGGCCGGCGTCGGCGCACCTTGCCGTCTGGCGAAGTTGAACGGCAACAGGTCGCTCACATCGGCATGCGCCGCCCGCTGTGGCAACTCCGTGAGTACATTGAGCAGATACGCATAGGGCTCGATGTTGCAGGCTCGGCAGGTGAGCATCAGGCTGTAGATCATCGCGCTTGCCTTCGCACCGGCGACTGTGTCTGCAAAGAGCCACGCCTTTCTCCCTGTGCAGAAGGGGCGGATGTCCCGCTCGATCACGTTATTGTCCACAGGGGCGCGCCCATCGGTGACGTAGCGGCTCAGGTAGTCCCATTGATTGCGCGTGTAACTGATCGCCTTTCCCAGCAGGCTCTCGGGTAGGACCTGTGGGGCCTGTTCGTCCAGCCACGCCTTCAGGGACGCCAGCAGCGGTACGCTGTGCTGCTGGCGCACCCGGTACGTGTAGTCGGCGCGCGTTTGGCCTTGCGGCACATCCGCTTTCGCCAGCGTCTCGACCTGGTAGAGCGCCTTGAAGTACTCCAGTGCCTGCGCAGCGCGTCCGCCCGGCTTCTTCATACCCTTGAGGGCGTCGACAAAGGCCCGCCGCGCGTGGGCCAGGCAGCCGAAGTGCGTCGCGCCTTCGAGCGTACGCCAGGCGGCATACCCGTCAGTCATCAGCAGTCCTTCGTAGCCGTTGAGGAACGCCTGGGGATGTTCCTGCCCACGCCCCGGCTGATAGTCGAACAGCACAACAGGCTCCGGGCAGTCTTCGGCGCTGCGGTAGACCCACATATACGACGTGCTCTGCGCGGCACGACCGGGCTCCTTGAGCACCTGCACCGTTGTCTCGTCACCGTGGATCAGCGGCTGCGACAGCAGCGTCCTGCGCAGTGCGTCGTAGAGCCGGCTGTAGTGCAACCCGGCGGGCCGGATGATCCAGTTCGCCAGCGTGCCGCGCCCCACTTCAATGTCCGCACGTGCCAGCGCATGGGCCATCCGGTACAGCGGCGTGCCGTCGACATATTTGCCTGCCGTGACGGTGGCGATCATCGCTGCACTGGCGTTGCTGCCCGGCAGCGGCTGCGCCGGCATCGGCGCAGTGATCATCGGGGTGCGTTCCGCATGGCGCTCGCAGTGGCGGCATGCGTACTTGAAGCGCACGTGCTGCAGCACCGAAGCCCTCACCTCGATATGCAGCTGTTCGCTGAGCTCTTCGCCCATGCGGTGAAGTGCGTGCGCGCAGCACGGACAGACCTTCTGGTCTTCAGGCAGGTCGTATTCGATGCGCTGGCGTGGCAGGTGTGCTGGCAGCGGCTTGCGTCCGCGTTTGTTGCGTGCCGGCGCGGGCGTATCCGGCAGGCCCGTGTCGGGCAACGCAAACGTCTCTTCGGTATCGCCGGCGTCATCGTCGTCGGGTTCGGCCGCGGCGATCTGTTCAGCCTCGTCGAAGACGCGATCGCGCAGCTTCTCGCTGCTCGGGGCGAAGCGTTTGCTCTGCGCCAGGCGGAACTGTTCCTCCAGATGGGCTATCCGTTCACCCAGTTGCTGGTTGCGTGTCTCGAGTTCACGGATGTAGGCCTGGGCGGCCTGTGGCAATCGGGAGAGGTCTTCTTCGTTCATGCCTCCACGATAACGGAGTGCTGCGTGCGGTGCGTTTACGTCAATTTGTAACAGCCGCTCGAGCCGTTGTTTACCGGCAACGCCCGACGTTCAGCTCGCGTGGCGGTACGGCCGTACCGGATGGCGGCGCACTGCCTCAACGTCGATGCCCTCGAGCAGCCAGTGCAGCTGTTCGGTGGTCAGCTCAATCACCGCCTGTTGCCGACGTGGCCAGACGAAGCGATCTTCCTCAAGGCGGCGCAACATCAGCCAGAAACCCGTGCGCTCGTACAGCAGCAACTTGACCCGGTTGCGTTTGCGGTTATGGAAGGCAAACACGGCGCGCGCAAACGGATCGAGCTGCATCGACTGCTCGACCAGCATCACCAGACTGTTGATACCGGCCCGGAAGTCAATGGGCTCCCGATGCAAAAAGACCTTCAGGTCGGCCTCAAAGCGAAACATCAGTGCGCTCCCAATGCGCTAACCATTGCGGCCACCAGCCCGGCATCGCCTGTCGTGCATTCGAGCTCGATCTTTACACCGTTGGGCAACTGGGCCGACAGCCGCGCCGACCTCACCGATCGTGGTGACAGATGCGATGACTCCCGTTCTGGTACGGGTTGCGCAGCCGGTACTGGCGTTCGGTCATCGATCGCGACGACGACCGGCACGAAAGCCGATGACGCGCATGCTGTACCCTCTCTCATAGGCGTATTGGACCGCTCGTGCAGTCGAATCCATTTGCACAGCTGGTTGGCATTCACTCCAGCTTTCAGCGCCAGGCCAGACAACGATGCGCCTGGTTGCAGGCAGGCCTCGATTAGCCGTTGCTTGTCCACCGGGTCGAAGCTGCGCCTGCCACCAACACCAACGCGTGTCGCCCGCAAGGGCAAAAAGCTCAGGTCATCATGGGTCATGGATTGCGTCCGCAAGTTGTGGTTGCGGACGCAATCGTCAGTCTTTTCTGGCTCAGAAACTAGGTGGGTGGAAATTCGCGCTTACGAACTGACGCCGCTTCGGCAAGCTGCCGGGTGCCACCTGCGCCGCGCGGCAGCCTTCGATTTCCGCGCTTTCCCGGCAGTCCAATCAATTCCGTGCTTTCGAGTCTAGCGAATTGCGCACTAGTCCAACGAATTCCGTTTTCCGACAGGGCGCTATTGCCTACATTGCGGCCTTTGCCGAACGTACCCAAGGGGTTGTCGAAGCGAAACGTAAGGCTATCCTCGACGGCATGCTCTTCGAGGTCTTCTTCGATCCCGAAGTGGAATTGCGCAAGGAGTTCAAAACGCAAGCATTTCAAAGTCTTTTTGCCCCGCAGGCGCACAAAGTCCTGGCACCGAGCTTTGCCTTTATCGCGGAGTGCCTACTCCCGAATGTCTGGCGCTTCTACGCCCTGCCGGGCAAGAATCAGCACGTCGTGGTAGATGTCGTGAGTCGGCCAGCGGCTAAAGATGGAAGCCACGTCCTGGAGTCGATACATTGCGACGGAGAGAGCATTCTGTGGCTGGAGGATCCCGATTACGAACCAGATACCGGGGAGGATCCACCGCGTGAGAAGCTGCGTATCAAGAGCTTCGAGCAACGCCTGTCGGAGCAGATGATGGTCCCGACACAAACTTCTCACGATCAACTACCTGTCATTTGAGCGAACTGGCCACGACGTCGTTTACTTTGCCTACGGCTGGACCGCGCGAAAGCAGTAACTAGGACGTGCAATCATTGTGCGTGACTATGGGGACAGCATCTAAAGCGCCAACGGCAAGCTGCATTCGACCGCGCGTTGCCCAAGGGATTACGGTGGCTCGTTGCTCAACGGAAGATCATGTACAGCGAATGAGTGCGTCGCGCACCTCAGCGGCTTGTTTTCTGTTACGCGAAAACGGACCGCGAGCCTTGCGCCACCGTCGCCGGATGCTCGAAATCCGAAGCACTTCTTTAGGTACCACT
>NZ_CAXUSB020000005.1:0-105738 GCF_964253815.1 Caballeronia sp. LjRoot34 | reverse complement strand
CAAATAGATGGTTCCCTGTCCGGCAGCTTGTTGGCAATAGCGGCCCAGATCACGCTGGCGGTCAGAACCCCGTGCGCGATACGTCCACCGAAGGACGTGGTGGCGGCAAACTCTTCGTCGATATGCAAGGCGTTATTGTCAGCCGATACCCCGGCGAACAGCACGATGTCCGCGTCGGTGATCGTCTTGGGGAAGATCGCTGTCATATCGACCGCGAGGTCTTCGATGTCATAGCCGTTGAGCTCGTTCATGGCCTTCTATCCGGTGATTGGGGTTCGCTCAGAACAGCGACTCGTCCAGCGCGAGAACCGAGCCAGCACCGTTGACGATTGCCGCGTGGAAAGCCTGCGCATCTGGCAGCACGTGTTCCGCATAAAAAAGGGCCGTGATCTGTTTGGCCCGGTAGAAGCCATCCTCCGGAGCCTCCCGCTTTGCCGCGGCGACCTGTGCCGCGCGAGCCATGAGCCAGCCTCCCGTCACAGTACCGAGCAGCTTCAGATAAGGCACCGCGCCAGCCGCGGCACTCGCCTGGTCACGCTCGTAGGTCGAAAGCAGCCATCCGGTTGCGCTCTCCAGCGCCTCGGTGCTACCCTGAAGCGATCTAGCGATCACGCGGAGTTCCTTGTTACTCGCCACTTCGAGGGCGGCCGTGGTGGTGTTCATCTGGGCTAGCAGCACATTGACCGCGGCCCCCTGGTCGCGTGCGACCTTCCTGCCGATCAGATCGTTGGCCTGAATCCCGGTCGTACCTTCGTAGATCGTCGTTATCCGCGCATCGCGCATATGCTGGCAGGCGCCCGTTTCCTCGATGAATCCGACACCACCGTGCACCTGAATCCCGGTGGACGTAACATCGACCGCATTCTCCGTACACCACCCTTTGACGACTGGCGTCAGAAGATCCGTCATGGCCAGGCACTTTTGCCGCTCGACGGCGTCCGGATGCGACTGGGCCCGGTCTATCTGGGCGGCGGTGAAGTATGCCAACGCACGCATGGCTTCAATGCGCGCTTTCATATTCATCAGCATGCGCCGGACATCCGGATGCTCGATGATCGCCACGGACCCGCTGCTCGTCGCGCCGATGGGCCGATTTTGAATGCGCTCGCGTGCATAGCCCAAAGCCTGTTGATAGGCGCGCTCGGAAATGGCCACGCCTTCCAGCCCGACGTTGAGTCGCGCGTGGTTCATCATGGTGAACATGCATCCAAGACCTCGGTTCGCTTCTCCCACCAAGTAGCCAATGGCGCCTTCATTCTCGCCGAACACCATGACCGCAGTCGGACTGCCGTGGATACCCATCTTGTGCTCGATCGACGCACAGATGAGATCGTTGCGCGGCCCCAGGCTTCCGTCGTCGTTCACCAGAAACTTGGGCACGACGAACAGCGAGATTCCCTTCGTTCCCTCGGGGGCATCCGGCAGGCGTGCGAGCACCATGTGGATGATGTTCTCCGCCATGTCGTGCTCGCCCCAGGTGATGAAGATCTTCGTGCCGCTGATGCGGTAGTGATCACCTTCGGGTTCGGCCTTGGTGCGGACCGCGGAGAGGTCAGAACCGGCTTGCGACTCCGTGAGATTCATCGTGCCGGTCCATTCGCCCGACACCATCTTCGGCAGGTAACGCCGTTTGTCCCGCTCGAAGCCGTGATGTGCGATGGCCGCCACTGCGCCGAGCGTCAGCATCTGGCAAAGTGAAAACGCCATGTTGGACGCCTTCCACATTTCGAGCACCGCCATGGACACGAGCGAAGGCAAGCCCTGCCCTCCGAAGTCCGGGCTGCCCGGCATTGCGTTCCAGCCACTTTCGACAAACTTGCTGTAAGCCTCCTTGAACCCGTCCGCAGTGGTGACCTCTCCGTCCTTGCACCTGCAGCCCTGGCGGTCGCCTTGGGCATTGATGGGAGCGAGCATCTCCATCGCGAACTTCGCCGCCTCGTCCAGAATCGCTTCGACGAGGTCGGGCGTCACTTCTCCATTGCCGGGCAACGCTGCGATTTCGGCGAGGCCAGCCAGCTCATTCATCGCGAACAGCATGTCGCGCGTCGGTGCAACGTAAGTTTTCATGTTTATGTCCTTTGCAACGAGCCAGTCATCTTCAGTCCAGCAAATCGCATAGTTCGGGTAGGGCCTCGAATAAATCAGCCTCCAGGCCATAGTCCGTCGTCTGGAAGATTGGCGCGTCTCCATCCTTGTTGATAGCAACGATCACCTTTGAATCCCGCGCCGATCGCGAGAACGGTACGCAGCGTCTCCTGACATTTGGCGATACCACATGACACCACAACTACTTCCGTCGCGACGCCGGCCTCTTTTAGCCGTACCGCCTCTTCGACGGCGATCTCGTCGAATGGATTCATCGACATCTTGACGTTGGCGAGATCCACGCGGCTTCCATCTGCATTCACGTGAGCCTTGACGTTGGAATCGAGGACGCGTTTAACGGTCACGAGTATCTTCATGGTTCACCTCACTGTGGTGGCGGGGTCACTTCCTTAGAACGCTTTGGCTTGTTCGCGCAAAGCGAATTTCTGTATCTTGCCGCTCCCGGTTCTTGTCAATGGCCCGAAGACGATTTTCTTCGGTACCTTGAAGCGAGCCATGCGTTCGCGGCAGAACTCGATGAGTTCAAGTTCCGTGGCTTGCGAGCCTTCCTTAAGTTCGACAAAGGCACATGCAACTTCCCCCCATTTCTCGTCGGGGCGCGGCACAACCGCGGCGCCAATTACCGCAGCATGGCGATACAAAACATCCTCCACTTCGAGCGAGGAAATGTTTTCGCCACCCGAAATGATCACGTCCTTAGAGCGGTCCTTGATCTTCACATATCCGTCGGGTTCGACCACCGCCATATCGCCGCTATGAAACCAGCCTCCGGCGAACTCCTTTTCTGTCTCATTTGGATTCTTGAGATAACCCTTCATGATCGAGTTACCGCGGAACATGATTTCGCCCATCGTCTGACCGTCCCACGGTACGGGCAGCATCGTCGCCGGATCGAGTACGGTCATACCCTCCTGCATGGGCGCACGCACACCCTGGCGGCCATTAAGCTGGGCGCGTTGATCCAGAGGCAGTTCGTTCCAGCCCTCCTGTTTGGCGCAAACGGCGGCGGGGCCATAGGTTTCTGTCAGACCGTACACGTGGGTAATGTCGAAGCCGATACGCTCCATCCCCTCGATAACTGAGGCTGGCGGTGCGGCGCCGGCAATACAGCCGCTCACCCTTTGCTCGATACCGACGCGCATTTCATCCGGCGCGTTGATGAGCATACTGTGCACGACCGGCGCAGCACAGAAATGGGTTACCTTATGCGCCCTGATCGCATCGAAAATCGCCTTCGGTTCCACGCGACGCAAACATACGTTGGTGCCGGCGTTTGCCGCCATCGTCCACGGATAGCACCAGCCATTACAGTGAAACATGGGCAGCGTCCACAAATAGAGCGCGTGGTGCGGCATGCCCAATGAAAGGATGTTCGACACCGCATTGAGATATGCGCCACGATGGTGGTAAACCACGCCCTTCGGGTTGCCGGTGGTGCCGGAAGTGTAGTTGAGGGCAATCGCGTCCCATTCGTCTAGTGGCAACGACCACCCGAAGTTCGGATCTCCTTCCAGCAGGAATGCTTCGTACTCTTTTTCCCCGAGAAGCTTCCCGCCTTGATGCCCAGAGTCGTCGATGTCGATGACCAATGGCCGTGCTTCGAGCATCAGCAGAGCGCGTTCGACGATTCCAGAATACTCGCGGTCGGTAATGAGGACCTTGGCTTCGCCATGCTGCAGCATGAAACCGATGGCTTCCGCATCGAGACGCGTATTCAGGGTGTTCAACACCGCGCCGATCATCGGCACGGCAAAATGGGCCTCATACATTGCCGGCACGTTAGGCGCCATCAATGCAACCGTATCGCCAACCCCGATGCCGCGCTTCGTGAGCGCCGAGGCCAGACGCCGGCATCTGTCGTAGCATTCCTTCCAGGTAATTTGCCATTCCCCGTGAATCAGGGCGATGTGATTCGGATAAACCAAGGCAGCGCGTTCGATGAAGCTTAACGGCGACAACGGAACATAGTTCGCGCCATTCTTGTCAAGTCCAAACTTGTATGGGTCAATATGCTTCACAACAGTCTCCATCCGATTCGCTGTCGAGCCACCGGTTGTTTTCAGCAAACACGTGCGACACGAACAACCTTAGTTTGCTGCAGTATGCGTATTCTCTTATCGTTTTATATCGGCCTTGGCGGCGAAGAGAAGAGCGCTCCCTCTAGGCCCGCGTGGGCGCATGATGTGTCGCGTCATTGAGAGATCGAACGGGACTTCCGTCCTACACGGCGGACCGGAGCTATTCTGACCCATCGAGTAGTTTGAGATTAGGCTTGGACGCGCGCAGCACTTTGACGTGGATCAACTTTAGGGCCTCCGCACGTTCCGCGCGATTAACTGGTGCCGTTGATCGCGTAGTTGCCAGCGTGCCTCATCGGAGTAGCATGGTTCATGCAACAATCATCCTGCTCGGCAACGGCCCGAGCCTATCGGGCAATTCGCGATGCTAAGATGCGCCGCTTCGCAGGGGACAACCGGTTGCAAGGCTACGAAAATCGACACACGCTGTTTCACGAGAAGGACATAGTGCGTTTACGCGTTGAGGATCATCTATGAGCAGTCTTCCGACATTGGAGGTCTTTCAAGACCTTTCGTTCACACCGCCAGATAAAAACGCGGCAGCATTGCGTGCAATGTTGGTCGCCAAGGTACGAAAGCCTTGGTATCACGATACCGAGACGGAATCGCGGATCATCGGGACAAAGTCGACAGCCAGCGAAGGTATCATCGTGTTCAAGCGCGAGCGCGATGATATCGCGGAAGCTGCGATCATGACGCTCTGGCCCAACGGGGCGGGTGGCTTCAAAGTGACCAACATCGTCCCACGTGACACGCATTCACTCAATGAGCGAGAGTACAACGCCGTTCTGCGGGACTTCACAGAACGTGTCGTAAGGATTGCTTCCCCGGATAGCACCATCGACTTGTCCCCGGACCGGCAAAGTCCACTCGATTGGACGAGCAAGTCAGCGGCGGACGCGCTCTGGCACTTCAGCATCTCCGCCAATAAGTTGACGGGTTCTGCCCACCCGAGCGATCAGCAGCAGTGGATGCATTTTATTGTCAGTGAGTACAAGACTGGTCATGCGAACCTTACCCCGAGCCGTCTCGCTCATTGGTTGGCGAAAGCAGCAGGCTGGTCAGACGACGTTGCGCAGGATCTCGCAATCGAATTCGAGACCGCTATCGCGCTGCTCAAGTATTACGACAAGCATCGCGAATGAGCCTGTCCGCGTCTATTTCTATACCCTTGGGCGCTCCCTCGCCCTGGATGATGGTTCCATGCGAACTTCGGGCTAATCCGTGTGTTCGCGACTCAGTCAAGAGACTTGCGGAATCGCAGCACGCTGATTGTCAGCATGACCCCGCCCAGTATGCCCATTGCCGCGAGTTGCGGCCACAGCACGGCAAAGCCAACGCCTTTGAGGAACACCGAGCGCAGCACGACGAGAAAATAGCGTAGCGGATTGATCAACGTGATCCATTGCAATATCTTGGGCATGGCCGCGATCGGAAACGCGAAGCCCGACAGGATGAAAAGCGGATTGATCAGAAAGAAATTCAGGGCAAACGCCTGTTGCTGGGTGCGCGAGAAGGTCGACAGCAGCAAGCCGAGACCGAGCGCCGCCAGCAGGAAAAGCGATGCGCCTGCCAGCATGACGAACAGATTTCCGACGAACGGCACGTGGAACCACCAGACGCCGACCGCTGTGACGAGCGCGACGTCGCCCAGGCCGATCAGGAAGAACGGCACGGTCTTGCCGAGAATGAATTCGATCGGCCTGATCGGGCTGACCATGATCTGCTCGAGCGTGCCGATCTCCCGTTCGCGAACCACTGCAAACGCCGTGAGGCTGACCACCTGCATCAGCGAGAGCGTACCAACCACGCCTGGAATGAAAAACCAGCGGTCGTCGATGGCATCGTTGTACCAGGGGCGCTCGCGCAGCGAGACCGCCACGGTGGACGGCGCCGCTCCGGCAGACTGGGGCCAGGCCTCGCTTATCTGATCGGTCTGGAATTGCGTGACTATCTGGCTGATGTAACCGAGCGCGATGAGAGCCGTGTTGGAATTGGTACCGTCCACGATGACCTGCAGCGGCGCGCTGCGGTCGCCGTTCAGATATTGCGAGAACCCTGCATGGATCACGATTGCCATCGTGGCATCGCCGGTATCGATGTCATGGGTGATCTCCGGTTCCGAGCCGGCATTGTCCACGACATAGAATTTGCCGGTGGCGGCGAAGTGCGAGACAAGGCTACGGCTTGCCTGGCTATGGTCAAGATCGAGCACGGCGAGACTCACGTGATTGACCGTGAAGGTCGCAGCATAACCATAGACAATGACCTGGAGCAGCAGCGGCACGATAAGCCGGAACATTGCCCAGCGGTCCCGCTTGAGCTCGAGAAATTCCTTCATCAGCATGACCTGCAGGCGGTCGAACATGACAGGCTAGTCCAGGTGTTTGTGGAAGGCGCGGGCTGCCATCCAGATGATTGCGACTGCATATAACGCCAGTGCGAGGATCGGCACGGCAAGCTCGGCAACGGTGCTGCCTTTCAGGAATACCGCGCGCAAGATGGTGATGTAGTAGCGCGCGTAGACGAGCAGGGTCGCGGCCTGGATCGGTGCTGGCATCTGGTCGATCGCGAAGGTATAGCCCGACAGCATGCTGGTTGGCAGCATTGTCAGCAGTAGCGCAACCTGGCTCGCGCCGAGCTGGCTGCGGATGTGAACCGAGACCAGATAGCCGATGCCAAGCACGACAAGCGTGAAGAGCGCGGTGGTGGCGACCAGCGTGACGATGTTGCCGCGAAACGGCACGTCAAACCAGAAGATCGTGCTGAGCAGGCAGAACGCGGCGTTCGCAAGCCCAATCCCAAAGTACGGCAGCAGCTTGCCGAGCATCACTTCGAGCGCGGTGACGGGGGTCGAGATGAGTTGCTCCATCGTTCCGCGTTCCCATTCGCGGGAGACCGTCAATGACGTGAGCTGCGCGCCGACCAGCGCGAGAATCACCGCGACGACCCCGGGTATGATGAAATTGCGGCTGTCCAGTCCTTCGTTGAACCAGACCCGTGGTTCCAGATCGACGAGGCCGACTGTTTTTGGCGGCAGCCCATGCGCCTGGTTCCAGCGGGACTGAAATGCCGCGGTGGTCTGGGCGATCACACCTTGGGCGTACCCGATGGCGATATTGGTCGTATTGGCATCGGTTGCATCGAACACGGTTTGTACCGAAGCGACGCCGGTCGTAGTGAATACGCGCGAAAAATCGACCGGAATGGTGACTACGCCGGCACAGGTGCCGCGGTCCATCGCGTTGCGCAGCGCACGCTCGTTGTTCAGCGGGTGGACGGCGGAGAACCAGTTCGATGAGACAAAGTTCTGCACAAGTTCGCGGCTGATCTGGCTACGTTCCTGGTCGTCGACGCACAGCGGTATGCGTCTGATGTCCAGACTGACGCCGTAACCTAGCAGCACCATCTGCAGCAACGGCATGAGCAGCGCAATCGCGAGGCTGCGCGGGTCGCGCCAGATCTGCAACGATTCCTTGTAGGCCATTGCCCACAGACGTTTCAGGTTCATCGCGGATGGGCTCCTTTGTCCGTGCGGGAGACAATCTGCACGAATACATCCTCGAGGCTGGGACGTATGGCGCGCGGCGGCGTCGACTCGATCTGCCGTTGCGCCAGCAGGGGCACGAGCCCGGCTTCGGTCACGCCGGTCCGCATCAGCACGTGCAGCCGGTCGCCGAAGATCGCTGCATCGATCACATCCGGCGTCTCGCGTAACGCCGCAAGGGCGGCGCCAAGCGGCGCGCAAACCAGTTCGAACAGATTGCCGCCGAGGTCGTGCTCGCGCAGGGCGCCTGGGCTGCCGATCGCCACCAGTCGGCCGGCGTCGATCAGCGCGATGCGGTGGCAGTACTCCGCTTCCTCCATATAGTGCGTGGACACCAGCACGGTCACTCCGCTCGCGGCAAGCTCGTGAATCAGGTCCCAGAAGCGCCGGCGCGCTTCCGGTTCGACGCCTGAGGTCGGTTCATCGAGAAACAGCACGGGTGGGCGATGCAGGATCGCGCAGCCGAGCGCGAGCCGCTGTTTCCAGCCGCCCGCGAGCGTGCGCACGAGTGTATCGTCGCGTCCCTCCAGCCCCGCCATGGCGATGGCCCGCCGGATCCGCTCGTTGATCTCGGGCCGGGGCACCCGGTAGATGCCGCAGAAAAAGCGCAGGTTTTCGCGGCAGGTCAGGTCCCCGTATAACGAGAATTTTTGTGACATGTAGCCGATGTGCGCGCGCAGCGCCTCGGCCTGCGTACCGACATCGAAACCTGCCACCGACGCCTGCCCGGCGGTCGGCGAGAGCAGTCCGCACAGCATGCGGATGGTGGTCGACTTGCCGGCTCCGTTGGGACCGATAAAGCCAACGACTTCGCCTTTGCTGATGGACAGGTCGAGGCGATCCACCGCGGTGAAGGTGCCGAATCGTTTGGTCAGCCCCGTTGCCTTGACGACGGGATCGCCGAGATCGGTCATGCTGCGCTTCCCGAGCCGACGAGCGCGACAAAAACGTCTTCGATGCCGGGCTCGACGGGCGTAATCGTCGTGTACACGATTGCCTTGCTGGCAAGGAAAGCGCCCAGTTCCGGCGTGCGGCGCGCCGCGTCGTCGACTCGCACATGCACGCGGTCGCCCATCAGCAGTGTTCCCA
Source organism: Caballeronia sp. LjRoot34 (assembly GCF_964253815.1). NCBI lineage: Bacteria > Pseudomonadati > Pseudomonadota > Betaproteobacteria > Burkholderiales > Burkholderiaceae > Caballeronia > Caballeronia sp. LjRoot34. The sequence goes on along the minus strand of NZ_CAXUSB020000005.1, from coordinate 96,918 downwards.
GCACGCCTGGCGCGTCGACAAGGGCGTCATGCACCGCGCGTGGGTCGGGCGCCATGACGGCGAGCAATGCCCCCGGCATGGCCTGCTTGAGCCGCGCTGGTGTGTCGCATTGACGGATTTCGCCGGCATGCAGCAGCGCCAGACGTGAGCAGCGTTCGGCCTCGTCCATATACGCGGTGGACAGCACGATGGTGACGCCGCTTTCACGCAGGTTGTACAGGATTTCCCAAAAATCGCGCCGTGACACAGGGTCCACCCCGGTTGTCGGTTCGTCGAGCAACAACACGCGCGGTGTGTGAATCAAGGCGCAGACGAGACCGAGCTTCTGCTTCATGCCGCCGGACAATTGGCCGGCCAGACGCTGCCTGAACGGCACGAGGCCCGCGGCCTCGAGAAGCTGGTCGCTGCGCGCGCGTTGTGTCTTGCGCGGCACGCTGAACAGTTCGCCATAGAAAGCAATGTTCTCGGCGACGGTCAGATCCTCATACAGGCCGAAGCGCTGCGGCATATAACTGAGCGCCGCCTTGGCGCGCTCGGGCGCTGCCACGACGTCGATATCCTCCAGCCGGATTTCGCCGGAGTCTGGGCGCAGCACGCCGGCGAGCATGCGCATGATGGTGGTTTTGCCCGCGCCGTCCGGCCCGACGAGCCCGAAGATTTCCCCTCGCGCGATGTCGAAGCTGATACCGCGCACGGCATGCACAGATCCGAAGCTGCGGATCAGCGCATGCGCGTGGATGGCGGGGCCCGTTGGCATGGTGCTCATTTGCCGGGTGCCAACAGCGCGATCGACGCATCGGCGGGCATGCCCGGCAACAGTTCGTGGGTCGGGTTGTCGATATCGACACGAATCCGGTACACCAGCGTTACGCGTTCCGCGTGCGTCTCGACCGTTTTCGGCGTGAACTCTGCCTGAGGGGAAATGAAGCTGATATGGCCGTGATAGGTCTTGCCGGGGTAAGTGTCGGTCGTCACGTCGACAGCTTCGTGCAGACGAACCTTGCCGATATCAGGCTCGTTCACATAGGCGCGCAGCCAGACATGGTCGAGTTCGTCGAGCGTAAAGATGGCGACACCGGCGCCCGCAAGCTGGCCAAGTTCCGCTTCGCGCACGGCGATCACCCCATCAAAGGGGGCGCGTAGCACCGTGTAAGACAGCATCACCTGGTCGAGTTTGAGCTTTGCATCGGCGGCGGCCTGGTTCGCGCGCGCGAGCGCGATGTTGTTGCGTGCGACCTCCACTAGTGCCCGATCGTGCGCGAGCGTGGCGGCGGATTGCCGCTCGGCAGTAAAAGCAAGATCGCGCGCCTGAACGGCGACTGCATTGCCTTTCACGAGGGTTTCGTCACGCGCGAGATCCAACTGCTTTTCGGCAAGGTCGAACTGGTCGCTAATGACGCTGTTATGAGCGGCAGCCAGCGTGCTTTCGTTCGCGCTGATCTGCGCGCTGGCAACGTCCAGGTCGGTGCGGTCTATTTCGGTTTGCTGAAGATACAGGCGATCGTCGAGCCGTGCGAGCACCGTATCGCGTTTGACGGATGCGCCTTCGTCAAACGGCAGATAGACAATCGGCGCCTGCACTTGCGTGACGCTCAGGACACTTTCGTGCGCCTCGATGTTGCCGGATACGATGATCCCGCGGGCGTCCGGAGCGGGACCGAACAGCGTCGGCCAGCGCCACGCGCCGTAGCCGCCGATAGCGACAACGAGAAGCGTGAGCGCCAGCAGAACCTGCAAGCGGTGTGCTGATACAGCAGTGTGGAGTTTATCGAACACGGTTGTTTTATGTTTTGTTGTGACGAAACCGTTGGGTCATCCTCAATATCGGTGCCACCCGATCATCCCGGAGTGGCTGCGTCCTTGCTGCCGCCGCATGAGGCCCAGCGCCTCGCCGTATCGAACTCGGCTGGCGTGAGGGCCGGATAGTCTGTGTAGCCTGCCGCACTGCCACCGAAGAATGTCGTCCGGTCTGGGGCGTTCAGCCGCGCCCCGATACGCAGGCGCTCCACGAGGTCCGGGTTGGCAATGTAGAGCCTACCAAATGAGACGAGATCGGCCAGATCGTGCCGACGCGCATTCAGCGCCAGTTTCAGGTCATAGCCGTTATTCGCCATGTAGAGTCCCTTGAACAACCGCCGCAGATGCTGGAAGTCGAATCCGTCCGGATGCTCGCGCGGTCCCTGCGTCACGCCTTCAATGATGTGGATATAGGCCAGACCGAACGCATTCAGTTGCTCGACGGCGTAGCCGTACGTTGCGGCGGGATCGCTGTCGAGCGCCGCGCCGTTGACCGGGCTGACCGGTGACAGACGAATGCCGGTGCGCTCGCCGCCGCAGACTTCGGCGACCGCTTCGACCACTTCGAGCAGAAAACGCGCACGGTTTTCCCGCGAACCACCGTAGGCATCGGTGCGCCGGTTGGTGCTGTCGCGCAAGAACTGCTCGATGAGGTAGCCGTTGGCCGCATGGATCTCGACACCATCAAAACCGGCTGCCAGGGCGTTTTGTGCCGCACGGCGATACTGGTCGACGATCGCGGGAATTTCCGTCGCATCCAGCGCGCGCGGTGTCGGGCAGGGCTGGAAGCCCGACGCGGTATAGGAGGTGGCCTCCGGTCTGAGCGCCGAAGGAGCGACCGGCAACGCGCCGCCTGGCTGCAACGATGAGTGGGACACCCGGCCGACGTGCCAGAGCTGCGGAAAAATTCGGCCGCCTCGAGCATGGACGCCTTCTGTTACGTGCCGCCAGCCCTCGACCTGCGCATCGTCATGGATGCCCGGCGTCAACGCATAGCCTCTTGCGGCCGGCGAGATGTTGACGCCCTCGCTGATGATCAGTCCGGCAGAGGCCCGCTGCGCATAGTGCTCGGCAATCAGTGGACCGGGGATACCGTGCTCGTCCGCGCGGCTGCGCGTCAGCGGCGCCATGACGATACGGTTTGCCAACTGATAGGACCCGAGTCGAACCGGTTGAAACAGGTCACTGAGTGCCTGGGCCGTTTCTATCCTGCTTCCCATTGATCTCTCCTCGCGTGCAGCCCGACTCGAGGCTGGCTAGCAGTGGCCGGCAGTGCATGCACCGGAACACCACGAGCGTAGACCGTCAAAGGCAGCCCCCTTTGACCTTGGTCAACGATGGAACCCGTCAGTCCACACGGACAGTCGTGCTAATGGGTGTCATCAGCGGTGATTTACCCTGCTGAACACAGTTTGATCCAACGCAAGGTCGCTGCAAACTGTCGAGCGTCTACTTGATGGGTGCCAGATGGGTGCCCGGTTTACGTTTAAGCCATCTGGCCATCGACCGTGGCCGGGAAGCAGGTGCTTTCCGGTAATCCATGAGGAGAGTACCCATGCAGCTCCAAATCACCATGACGGCGCTTGTGGTCGTCTCCACACTGCTTACCATTGCAACGTTCAGCCGCATGGCGGTCGCCCGGCTGATCATCCAAAAAGTCGCGGTGCGGCGTCGGGTGCCGTGAAAGATCTGCCACTTTCCGATGTCTATCAGTTGCTGGAACCGGGTCCTGTAGTCCTGCTTACGACCTTTCATAACGGACGTGCGAACGTTATGACGATGTCATGGCACATGATGGTCGAATTTACGCCACCGCTGGTGGCGTGTGTGGTCAGCCGCGTGGATTACAGCTTTGCCGCGTTACGGGCGACCCGCGAATGCGTGATCGCAGTCCCGGCGGTGAAGCTTGCGCCGAAAGTGGTGAAAATCGGCAATTGCTCGGGACGCGAGATCGACAAATTCGAGACGTTAGGCTTAACGCCATTGCCGGCCGAATGCATCGCAGCGCCACTGATCGCGGAATGCTTCGCCAATCTCGAATGCAGGGTAGTCGAGATGCGGCTAGTGAATAAATATGACCTCTTTGTGCTGGAGGTGCTAAAAGCATGGCGGGATCCGGTTCAGCGCAATCCGAAGACAATCCACCATCGGGGATATGGCGTATTCGTCGTCGACGGCGAAACGATCCGGCTGAGATCACTGATGCCGTAGTGAACAGTCTATCAGGATGCGTTAGGTTAAATTTTGGAGAATATATGAAACACGTGGTCGTGGTGGCACATCCCGTCGAAGACAGCTTTACGATGGGACTCACGCGTGCCTATACCGATGAACTGGAAAAGCTCGGACATACCCAGCGGACATGTGATCTTTATCGCATGGGTTTCGACCCTGCCTTGACTGCACGCGAGTTGACGCCCGCTAGTGCCGGACAGCCGGTCTGCGCCGATGTGGCGCTGGCGCAGGATGAGATTCGCGCCGCCGATGTCCTTGCCTTGATTTATCCGCTCTGGTGGATGTCGATGCCGGCGATGATGAAAGGCTACGTCGACCGGGTCTTCGCCCGCGGCTTCGCTTACGAATCCAGTCAAGGTGTGGTGCACGGCCTGCTAGGAGGGAAGAAGGCAGTCCTGATTACCTGCTCGGGCGCGCCGCTACCACTATTGGTGAAGAGCGGTAACTGGAACGCCGTGCAGGTCCTGCAGGATACCCATATCTTCCGATCAACTGGCTTCGAATTGATCGACCATCTTCATTTCGACGAGATCGCTCCGTCTTTGCCGGAGACCGTGGCCGCGCAGCACATGGAACGCGTCCGGTCCTTCGCGCGGCAGCATTTTTATGGCTGCTAGCTTATGGCTGCTAGCGCGCTTTTACGCTACACAACGATACACACGGTCTGCAATGGAGCATCGTGAATGAGTGCATTTCCGCCAGCTGCTATCGGAACGCAAACTCACGCGCCCGGTCTTCGATTGCTCCAGGACGCGCAGTTTTGTAACCGGTAACGCGCCACAAGCGCAGTGTTGTCACCGGCGTTGATGTGGCGCAATTGCGCGCCGGTATGTCGAACTTATCCTGATATTAGACATTGCGTCAGGATGAGTAAAAGGAGCGGCAGTGATGCGATGCGCGAGTCGACGAAATCGATACCGATGGTTAGTCGTGTCAGTTAATGTAGTAATCCTTATGGTAATAATTGCGATCGGTATGACATGGGCTGGTTCGACTTATGACCATCCAATCGACAGATCGATCGTGGTCGGCATGGGGGCACCAGAGTGCGCCGAAGTTCGCGCGATGCGAGCTGGCTCTCTACTTCTCGCAAGACAGCCGGACAGCGATATTTGCCGGTCCTTTTTCCTTTACCGAACTACGTTCCCGGATGCTGCAGATGATCTGCATTCCTATATGGCGTCTGTCATGCAGGATCGGATTGGTGAATTCCGGCAACTGGTGGGTTACGTTTGCCTGCTTTGGCTCGCCGTCGCAGGTGTCGTCATTGGCTTGACGTACGCCGTTCGCTTTGGATATCAACGGTACTGGCGCGGCACACAGCGGCAAAAAGACTGAACACCCATACGACACGCGTTGTTCCGGGCGAAGCCTTCTATAGCCGCAACACTGCGCAATCTGATATCCCACACGAATTTGAAGGAGATAAGTCATGGAAGCAAGCGATCCGGAACGGCACCACGAATTGCAAACACTGCTTGGAAAGATGCGGCGTGAGATATCCGGTCCCATGACCGGCTTCGAACACCTCCACAAGGAGCCATTGCGGGTGGCTCATTATCGACGAAGCACACAAGGAGCTGATGGCTTTGTCCATAGCGATTGGGTTGCGGTGACTGTATTGCATACCATGCGCATGGCGCACTGCATGTGGGTGCCGCGCAACAGGAGACTCTTTGACACGGTAAGTGTTACCTCATCATGGGCGGCGGCCCCGCGATGATGTATGCGTGGCGATGACGCTGCGGCTTTCGAAACATCTTCTGAAGGCGCTGCGAGGCGAAGTTGGACCAGCTTGCATCGCTCGCGGCGCTCGGTGCAGGCACCGAGCGCCGGGTGTCCGAAGATCCGGCGCACTTTGCCGCATCGACGTTACGTCCGCCTTCGGATCTGGCCTTCATGGCAAAAAATAGGGCGGTTTGTTATCCGACAGTTTGACCCATAAACGTCGACTTGCGATCTGTTGCCTCGCATGCCGACCGATGCACGATCGCGTTGTGGGCTTCCCAACAAGGAATGCCAGATTAGGAGCCTGCCGCGATTCACACCGCAAGAGATTATTGCCAACTTGCTGCCCAATCCGAACGTGCGCGTCGCACAATACGCCAAAACCGGCGACCAAATGATCCTCCGAGACGCGTAGACTTTTTGGTCATATGACACAGATCAATATTGCGACTCTCGTTGCGGTAATAATTTAATAACCAACATTATCGAGCGGGTGGCCGAAGCCACCAGTGCGAAAACGAACCGATGGTCTTAGCAGCGACTCTGAAAGTCGTCGGAGAGAAACGCCCCGATAGATTGAATTGTGAATCTGGTAACGATTGACGCGGAATGCGGTGACCCAATTGGATGCACAGTTACCGTCGTGCGAAGCGGGACACACATGCTGCTGCGTCGTCTTTGTGGCAAACGAGCTAATTACCTTTATCAATGGGAGAGGAACATGTTGTTTTTAACGAAAAAGAAATTTGGGGTACTCGTAGCTACAGCTGTACTGACCGTCTGCTCTATCGCTTCGGCGACAGAACAGACTGCAAGCTCCGGTAGTCATGTCACTGATTTCGCTTCAGATGCGGCTCCAGTCGTCAATGGTGCAACCGTGAAGGCATCTCAAGCAAAGCCGACCAAGGCTGAACGCAAAGTGGCGCGAGAGCAGGCTCGGGAGGAACGCCGGGCTGAGCGCAAACAGGCCCGAGCAAAGCGAAGCGCCGAATTGAAGAAGCTTGAGGAGGCAGGATATCGTCCGGGACAAGACGACCCGAACTATCCAGATGATTTGCAGAAGGCAGAGAAGAAGGCTGGAATAGGTGCGGGCACTAGTCAGTAACTTCCTCAGAATAGCAATGCAGTTGGCCCCTTTGCAGGAATCTAGTGTCTTCGAAAGGTTTTTCGCGGTATCGTCTGAGGCGCGAGAGAGGTCAATATGCAAAGTATTCCTCATATTTCCGGATCGTATAATTTATCAGCGACGCACGGATGGATTCCGCTAGTCCCTTTGATCTGTGCTTTGACGATCACGGGCATAACCTCAATGCTGTACCGCGCAGATCGATGAAGTCACTCATGCCGTTGCTCCCTGAACGTGACGAAGGCTGCGATGCGCGACGTTGCGGGCAAGCGTCACGGACCCGAACCGCGCGCAGGCTGTTAGCCCGGCTGGTCAGGACGATCCGCGGGCGCGCGCCGAGCACTAGGCGGAGTAGATCATCTGCTTTGCCAGCATGTTGCCGGCTTTCAGGTCGGGTACGGGCAGGATGTCCGCCTGCCCGTACCCGGCGAGACGATGCCCAGGTCCTCGCGGCCTCAGGCTGATGGCGTTGTCGAAGACGAGCGGGCGTTGCCCAGCGCCTTGCATCTGGCCTCGCGCCGCCATCACGGTCAGAGCCGCGGCATTCGCGGTCTCCACTGCGGCGAGCACGGCCACGCGCGGCGTTTCGATGCCCCGCAGGTGCAGTAGGTCGATCGTGTTCTGGTAGATATCGCGTTTCTGCTTGAGCAAGAGCGTGACATTGATCGCGGCGTCGGTGACGAACGAGTGCCTTGGATAAGCCTGGACCTCCATCGTATACGCGTGGCTAATGCGCCGTTCGATGCGCAGCCTGAGGTCGTCTCACGATCGCCGCGAGCAGTTCGCTCGTTCGCAGGCTGCTCTTCATTTGCGTGGCCGCCTCGCCCGTGGCGCCCATTTCCACGACACGCGCCGCGGCCGCAAGGCTGTACTCGACCGCGTCGATCGCCACCCCTACGAGACTCATCTGCGCCCGTTCCGTGGCGGCCCTGATCTTTGCTTCCGGTCCGATCTACACGGGGCCGATCATTCCCTCGTTGCGGGCCTCGATCGCGGCTGCGATCGCTTCCGCGGAACAAGGATGCACGATGGCCGTGCGCAGCGAAGGCAGCGCTTTGGCTTCGCGGATGAACGCGGTAACGATCGTGCTGGCGCACCGAGACGTCCGGATGGGCTCTACGCGACCATGTCACAGGCTCGGCCGACGCGATCACCGTGGCCACGCCGAGCAGGACCACGTCGCCGTGCTGGTTAGTGCAACGCGTATCGAGATGCACGATCCGCTTGTCCGCGCGCTTTTCCCTCACGTTCACCGTGGCCGTCACGAGATCACCCGGCACGAACGGATGCTGGAACTGCAACTCCTGGTCGAGGTAGATCCGTGTCCGGTCCAGGCAGTCGCGTGCCCAGCAGCGCCGAGTACAGGTCCGCCGTCCACATGCCCTGCATGACCGCATGGCCAAACCTGTGATGAGCGCCGAACGCGGCATCGACATGTGCGGGATTGACATCGCCCGATATCACGGCGAACAGCTGGATATTTGTCGAGTCCGGCAAGGCGAACGAGCGAGGCCGATTCGCGGATCGCGAGTTCATCGAAGGTGCGGTTGTGAAAGAGGGGCCCTCCATGGATCGCTCTCGGTGCGCAAGCACCGGTGCATTGGCGGTATTGCTCGCGACCGCGCTGCGCCATGAGGACAACGCTAACCGCGCAGCAGCTGCGACGATTGATTGTATCAACTGCGACGGCATCGCCATTCATCGCGACCGGACATTCACGGCTTTCCTTACGAACGCCCGTCGGACAATGAAAACGATAAACAAACAGAAATAAATGCGGGAATCGCGTGTCGACCGATGTTTGATACAGGTCATATTCGCGGCCTCCTACCGCTATAGAGTCGGCCAGGTCCACCCACGCGGCGCCTTCGAAGTCGAAGCAGGCTCCGGGCATAGCTAGGCACTCGTTGGCGTTTGAGACCCGTTCGCGGCCGATCAGGCACGCGTCTTGGGCAGCAGCACCGATGGAGTCCGCATTTGCCATTCATTGCACTTACACCGGAGTTACACCATGAGCTTACCTCTTGCGGGAATCAAAGTTATCGACTTCACGGGCGTACAGGCGGGTCCTGCCTGCACGCAATTACTGGCGTGGTTCGGAGCGGAGGTGCTGAAGGTCGAGCGGCCGGGAGTGGGCGATGTCACGCGCCGTCAACTCCGTGACATTCCCGATGTGGATGCCCTTTATTTCACGATGCTCAACAGCAACAAGAAGTCGCTGGAATTGAATACCAAGACGCCGGAAGGCAAGGAGATCATGGAGAAGCTCATTCGGGAAGCCGATGTGCTGGTCGAAAATTTCGGGCCCGGCGCGATGGACCGGATGGGGTTCACCTGGGAACATATCCAGGAACTCAACCCGAAGATCATCTTCGGCTCGGTCAAGGGTTTCAGCGACAACTCCCCGTATGCGGACATCAAGGTGTATGAGAATGTCGCGCAATGCGCCGGAGGGGCCGCCTCGACCACCGGCTTTTGGGACGGCCCGCCTACCATCAGCGCGGCGGCCTTAGGCGACAGCAATACCGGCATGCATCTGGCAATCGGCATCCTGACGGCCCTGATCGGGCGTCAGAAAACGGGCAAGGGCCAAAAGGTCGCGGTCTCGATGCAGGACGCCGTGCTGAACCTGTGCCGCGTCAAGCTGCGCGACCAGCAGCGATTGGAGCGCGTCGGCTTCCTGGAGGAATATCCGCAGTATCCCAACGGCACGTTCAGCGATGTGGTGCCTCGCGGGGGCAATGCCGGCGGCGGCGGTCAGCCGGGCTGGGTGCTCAAGTGCAAGGGTTGGGAGTCGGATCCGAACGCGTACATCTATTTCACTATCCAGGAGCAGGACTGGGGCCCAACCTGCCAGGCGCTCGGCAAGCCGGAATGGGCCGAGGATCCCGCCTACGCGACGGCGCACGCGCGCCAGCCGCACATCTTCGATATCTTCGCCGACATCGAAAAGTGGCTGGCTGACAAGACCAAGTTCGAGGCGGTGGAGATTCTGCGCAAGTTTGGGGTTCCCTGCGCCCCTGTGCTCAGCATGAAGGACATCGCCTACGATCCGGCGTTGCGTTCGAGCGGCACCGTGGTCGAAGTCAAGCAGAAAATCCGCGGCACCTATCTCACCGTCGGAAGCCCGATCAAGTTCTCGGACTTCACCCCGGAGATCACCGGGTCTCCATTGCTCGGCGAGCATACGGACGAAGTGCTCGCGGGCCTCGGGTATAGCCCGGTCCAGATCGCTAGGATGCGTGAGGCGAAGGTCGTCTGACGGCGCCGTGTCATTGCCGTGAGGACCGAGCCGGACATGGCTTCGCGGTCAAACGAATTCTACGCAATCCAGTCATTGCGAAAGGTTTTTCACGATGGTTATCGAAGCGCAATCTCCACCTGCGACCGACGGGTTTCATCTCGTGGTCGACGCCCTCAAGCTCAACGGAATCGACACTATCTATGGCGTCGTGGGCATTCCCATCACCGACCTGGCCCGCCTCGCCCAGGCGGAAGGCATCAGGTACATCGGCTTCCGGCATGAGCAGTCGGCTGGAAACGCAGCTGCGATCTCGGGCTACCTGACGCAGAAACCGGGGATCTGCCTGACCGTTTCCGCCCCAGGTTTCCTCAACGGCATGGTGGCGCTCGCCAACGCGACCACGAACGGTTTTCCGATGATCCAGATCAGCGGATCGAGCAACCGGGCGATTGTCGATCTGCAGCAGGGCGACTACGAGGAACTCGATCAGATGAATGCCGCCAAGCCTTACGTCAAGGCGGCCTTCAGGGTCAACAAGCCCGAAGATATCGGCATCGGCGTGGCGCGCGCCATCCGCGCGGCCATATCGGGCCGTCCTGGCGGCGTTTATCTGGACTTGCCTGCGGATGTGCTCGGCGCCTCGCTCGACGCGGACACGGCTGCGCAATCGCTGATCCGCGTGGTCGATCCGGCGCCCCGGCAGATCCCGGCACCCGATTCCATTGCGCGCGCGCTCGACCTGCTCGCGAACGCACAGCACCCGCTCGTCATTCTCGGCAAGGGCGCTGCCTACGCGCAGGCTGACGACGATATCCGGTCGTTCCTCGAGACAACCGGTATTCCCTTTCTGCCGATGTCTATGGCGAAGGGGCTCCTGCGCGACGACCATCCCCAGTGCGCGGCCGCGGCGCGATCGTTCGTGCTTGCCCAGGCCGACGTCGTGATGCTGATCGGCGCGCGGCTCAATTGGCTGCTTGCCCACGGAAAGGGACCACAATGGTCACCCACCGTGCGCTACATCCAACTGGACATCTGTCCCACGGAAATAGACAGCAATCGTCCCGTTGCCGCGCCTGTCATCGGCGACATCGGCTCTGCCATGTCGGCGTTGCTGGCAGCGCTCAAGCCGGGGCAGGTTTGCGTCAGCCCCGCATGGCGCGACGCGATCGCCGAACATAAACGGCACAATGCCGAGCGCATGGCGGCGCACCTCGACGCCAATCCGAGCCCGATGGACTTCTACAACTCGTTTCGGGCGATTCGCGACGTGCTCGCGAAAAGGCCGGATGTCTTCGTCGTCAATGAAGGAGCCAACACTCTCGACTTCGGCCGCAACATCATCGATATGCACGAGCCGCGCAAGCGTCTCGACTCCGGGACATGGGGTGTGATGGGAATCGGCATGGGGTACGCCATCGGCGCCGCGATCGTCAGCGGCAAGTCCGTTGTTGCCATCGAAGGCGACAGTGCCCTCGGTTTCAGCGGCATGGAACTCGAAACCATTTGCCGGTACCAGTTGCCGATCGTCGTCGTGGTCTTCAATAACGGCGGGGTCTACCGGGGCGACGATGTCAATCGCAGCGGCCAATCGGACCCCGGGCCGACCGTCCTCATGAAGGATGCGCACTACGAAAGGCTCATCGAAGCATTCGGCGGAGCCGGCCACTACGTCAAGGATCCACAGAGCCTTTCCAAGGCGCTGACCGATGCGCTTGAGTCAGGAAAGCCGGCACTTATCAACTGTGTGATCGACCCTAAAACCGGGACCGAAAGCGGTCATCTCAAAAGTCTGAACCCGCAAAGCGCTGTCGGCGGCAGGAAGTAAGGCGAACCATGCACGAGCGCCGCGATGCAGGTTTCCACGCAGGTCTCGGATACGCGGGTTGCCGGCATGAAGCCATGCGAACCCGCATCACCATTCATAGAGGTAGTCTGCAATGTCATCCGCCCAAGTCGAAAGAGTCGCGGGTCCTTTTTCGGGCCTGCTCGTGATCGATATGACCCATGTTCTCAATGGTCCTTTTGGCACGACGATCCTGAGTGATCTCGGCGCGCGCGTCATCAAGATCGAGCAACCGGGTCACGGTGACGACACCCGTACCTATGGACCCTTTGTAAAGGACCAGTCTCTCTATTTCAGTTTCGTGAATCGCGGGAAAGAAAGTGTTGTGCTCGATCTTAAAGCCGAGGGCGACCGGGAGATTTTCCTGAACATGGTCCGGCAGGCCGACGTGCTGGCCGAGAACTTTCGGCCCGGCACGATGAAGCATCTGGGCTTCTCCTACGAAGAACTCTCGGCGATCAATCCGCGGTTGATCTATGCATCGTCCTCGGGTTTTGGACAGACCGGCCCGCTTGCGACTTTCCCGGCCTATGACACGATCATCCAGGCGATGAGCGGCATCATGGACGAGACCGGCTTTGCCGACGGTCCTCCCACTCGCGTCGGGACCTCCCTGTCGGATCTTTGCGGCGGCGTGTTCATGTTCAGCGGCATTGCGAGCGCGCTCTATGCACGGGAGAAAAGCGGCAAGGGCGCGCATGTCGACGTGGCCATGTTCGACGCTACGCTGGCCTTCCTCGAACACGGATTCATGGCGTACGTCGCCACCGGCCATGCACCGACGAGGATCGGCAATCGGCATCCGTACATGGCGCCGTTCGATGTCTTCGAGGCATCGGACAAGCACTTCGTCATCTGCTGCGGGAACGATCACCTGTTTAGCCGGCTGTGCAGCGCCATTGGCCGTCCGGAACTTGCCTCCGACGCCCGCTTCATAGCGAATCAAGATCGGATGGAGCATCAAGCCGTGCTGAAGGAGGAATTGCAGGTCACGCTGAAGAAGCAGGCGGCGCAATATTGGTTGAAGGTGATCCACGAAGCAGGCGTGCCCGTTGCTCCGCTCCTGAACGTGGCCGAGGCGGCCGAACTTCCCCAGACTGCGGCCCGCAACATGCTGATCGAAGCGGGCGGGGTCCGGATGCCCGGCAATCCGGTCAAGATCAGCGGCTACGAGGATCCGAAAACGAGGGTGGGCGCGCCCACCCTCGATCAACACGGCAAAGCCGTGCGAGCCGAGTTCGCCTCGCGTATTCCCGTGGCACAGAACTAGGCACCGGCGGGCGCCGCGAGCGAATGGCGCGCAGGGCGCGTGTCCTTGTCATTCGTCGCCGGAGCCAAGCCGCGTTCCTTTACGTTTACGTCAGTCGACCTACCGACCGCGAACCGGGCTCTCCCGGGACACGGAAAGCATTGGACATTCTATGCACGCGACGATTCAACCCCCGGCAGATCTGCCACTCGCCGTCTCGCTTCGACGTGTCGTGGTGCTTGCCGCCGTGGCTGGCTATGTGGAAGTCATCGGATTCATGGATGTCGGGGGAATCTATCCCGGCATCATGACGGGCAATACGGTTCAGCTCGGCATGACCTTTGCCAAAGCCCAGTGGGCCCGGTTTGGCCTCATCGCTTTCGCGGTCGGGCTGTTCTTCGTCGGCGGAATCATTTCCAGCCTGATCAAGAGGCACCTGCGGCGTCCCCCGCTCGAGTTGCTCGTGATGGCGGGGATCTTGTCCGTCGCCAGCGTCGTGCGCTTGCACGCGTCGGTGCGCATTCCTGTCGAGTTGCCTTTATTGGCGCTGGCGATGGCGATGCAGGGCGAGACGATCGCCACGTTCGGAGGGGTATCTCTGCAAACCATCGTCGTGACCAACAACATGGTGAAGTTCTCAGACGCACTGGTCGGCCGTTATCTGCCAGGACCCGCGGGACAGCAGTCGCTCAAGGTGCCCGAGCTTAAGGAAGTCCTGATGCCGGGACTGGCCTGGCTTAGTTACAGCGTTGGTGCGGGCGCGGGCGCTACAGCGGCCGCCTGGCTTCAACTACCCTTGCTGGTGCCGGCTGTGATGCTGGTATTTATCGTCGCAGACCTGCTGTTCACGAGGCGCGCGGCCGTTGGCATGGCACGTTGAAGCGCGCATGGCAGAGTCCTACGGACTTCGAGACAGACACGGGCCCTTACAGCCAGAGAGACGAGGAAACCCATACCGTGCGCGGACGTCGGCTTCATCCATTCAATCGCTATCAAAACGCAAACACCGCAGGGTACGGTATCAAGGATGTACGGGACGACATTGGCGGAGATAGGAGAGGGCACCAAGGTGCTCGACTATATCGCCCTGCTTGCGGCGAAGAGAGTGCGTCGAGAACTTCTCATCACGATTGACATCGGGTTGCACGAACTTCGGCTTGTGCCCGCTCACAAGGGCGCCGGCAACGCGGGCTTCCAGGACTTACTCGCGCTGGTGCGCGAAGGACTCGCGTGGGTCAAGCTGTCGGGCACCTATCGAAGCACGGGTGTCTCGGCTACGCCGTACGAAGACACGTGGCCATTCGTCGCTGCATTGATCGATGCGAGTACTCATGCCAGGCGACACCGATCTCGTCGACAGTCGGGCGAATGGGTCGGCGAGCCGGCGCTCAGGCAGGCGATCCTGGCCGACAACCCGGAGCGGCTGTACGGATTTGAGCGACATCTCATTTAGATGGTATCGGATTTGATTGCAAAACGGCCGCGCATAAGCGGTACCACCCGCCTCGCATCGTCGGACAGAGAGGGAACTGCAAGCCATCGCGAACCCGCCGCACACTAACCGAATAATGGACGCCGGCCATTAAAGAAAGGCTCAAGACGCCGTTCAAGAGCCTCGATCCTGTTAGGTTGTTGCAGGAAATGCGAACGGCCCAGCAGATATTGAGCAAGTTCGCGGCCTATGGCGCGAGCGCTGAAGGAGCGCCAAAGGGCGGATCAGATGGTACGGTCTTTCTCGCAAGTCTGTCCTCGGCATGGAAGGAAGGTGAAGCTCGTCTGACCCGTCGAAAGCAACCCAAGGCAAAGCATTGGTGGAGAAGTCGTGCGGATCCGTTTGCCGACGCATGGTCGGTTATTGAAGGTTGGTTGATCGCCGAGCCCGGGGCGTCGGCCACCGAGTTGATGGATCGGTTGCCAAGAATGATTCCGGACGCCGATGCAAAAAAAGCACAGTTAAGACGTTGCAGCGCCGAGTTAAAGCATGGCCCGTCGAGCGAGTGAAAGAAATGGTTCTGGGCAGCTTGCGCAAGCATACTGCCACGCCGACTGAAGCCTGATCTGCGGAAACCCTGAAAGTCGGCGGGGCCGGGCGCTATGTGCCTGGCAAACCAGGAAGAAGAAACAAAACAAACTAAAACGACAATAATCTATCGGGTAACATTCTTTCCTGAGGCAACACGGCCGGACTTGCTGATTGTCGCCGTCCACTTTCGCGCAACACAGACAGAATCGCATCGTTGTGCTCCCGAGTGCCTCAGGACGTCGGAGGCGCCAATACTTCTTTGGGCCACTCACCATCGAAAGTCACAGGCGAGCGGACTGTCCGAAAACGCCCCATGACCGGATGCTCCGTTTCTACAAGCAACCCTAGATGCTTCGGCTGCGGGTCTTCTAGTGCTTCGCTTGCGTCGTAATCGGGGCGTGGGGAACATCATCGGCCTCAAGGCGCACCATTCCTCCCGGTTACGGGTGGTGAAAAACGAACCAAGCACCTTGATAAGTTCTTCCTGATTCTCAATCCGCGCGGCGCGACTCGAAAAGCGCGGGGCTTTGAGCAACTCCGGCGCTTCTATCGGGTGTGCAAGACCAGACCGGAACTTCTCCGGAAAGCGTCGCACTCGGCCCATGCTCGGGTTTAAAACTTTCCGGTGTGCTCGCATCCTACCGAGCAGCATCGAACTGCACATGATCAAGAAGGGGCAGTTGAAAGACAGCTAGAGCAGTCAGACTTCCGCCGAGCGGTTTTATTCACTGGACAAATAAGTTATCCATATTATCTAAGCTCTGCTCGCCTAGACATCCCTATCGCAACAGAGCCACTAATCTCGTCAAACGTGCGCTTCGACATATACTCGCCAAAATCACCTTATTCGTTTAAAATAATTTCTATTTACCGCCAACAAACGAGGTTGCCCATGGTCGCAGAAACCCGAACCCTGACCGCGCAGGTGCCCGTCGAGCTCGCGCAGGAAGTGGACGCGCTTTCGGAGCAGATCGAGCGCCCCAAGCAGTGGATCATCAAGAAGGCGTTGGTTCAGTTTCTCGCGCGCGAAGCGGAAAAGCGCCGCCTGATTCAAGAGGGCCTGGACGACGTAACCGCCGGGCGGTTCGTGTCGATGGAGCAAGCTCACGCTTGGGCGGACAGCATCGGGACCGACCAGGAACTTCCGGTTCCGAAAGCGTGATCAAGGTCATTCCCACCAGCAAGGCGATGTCCGACCTTGGGGGCATCGCGGAGCACGTCAAGAGGTTCAACGACACAGCGACTGCCCGCAAGACCGTCAGCGCACTGCTCGACGAAGCGGAACGCTTGGGGCAAGACCATTTCCATCGCCTGGGCGAAGAACTCGATGGCTACGACGGTCCGCCCGCCCGCGAGGTGCATCGCTGGGTTTGTCTGGCGGGCCGCTACGAACTGCACTACGAAGTCCTGCCGCCCTACGCGGAGGAGCCCACTACCATCGCGATCCTGCGGGTTTGGGACACGCGGCAAGACCGTTGAACCAAAGGCCGCAGGGCCCTTTTCATTCGTGCGTCCAGACCTTCACCCATGTCATCTGAGGCAGTGGGTTGGTCACCAGCGGGTTGTGGACGAGTAGGCCCCGCTGCGATCTGTCGATCATGTTTCTCCCACAGGGCGCCTGCGCCCAAACCGAGCGATCCAGGTGGCGAGCGACGGCATGGTCCTCGCGCAGTGTCAGTTGCAAGTGATCGTCGTGTGTGCCAGCAACAATTCCGCTCGCCCATTATTTCGACCAGATCGCGCAGACTTAGGTTCTAGCGAAAGTACCAGTACACACACAGAAACTTCGTGCCGGCGCGATGAGCTCAGGCGCGGGATCAGCAACGCGATGTTGGACGGGATCAGACCGCGCGATGATAAAGCACGTAAACCGCGTCGTTGTCGATTTCTTCAGATGTTTGTCAGCCGCCTCCAGCATAGGGCCGGCCCAATTTACTCGGCTTCTAGCATTCAAATGCAGGTCCGATAATACGACTTATCAGACCTGGAGCCAGCCGGAAGCAGGGCGGTTTCGGTTTAAAACGGTGGCAAGGTAGATGAAAAAGCAGGGGAGGGCGAGTGGAGCGCAGCGCGACATGCGACGACGCACCAGGTCCGTATCGAGCGAATCTTCGACGCCGGCTTCAACTCGCCCCACGAATGGGGACATAAGCGCGACTCGACGTGACCGGCGAGCAGATTCGCCCTACGGCGCGGAGAGCTGAACAACGCGTGAGACGAAGCGCATGGAACGTCATCGATCACTTGCTAGGGCGTGTTCACACTACCTGAGTCCATCGACGATAAGCGCGAAATTGATGAAAGCGATGAACATCACATCCAGCTTGTCGAATCGCGAGAAGATGCGACGGAAGCCTTTGAGTCTTCGGAACAGTCGCTCCACTTCGTTTCGACGTTTGTACATTTCCCGATCGTATTCCCATGGCTCAAGGCGATTGCTTTTTGGCGGGACAACGGGGATGAAGCCCAGGTCAAGTGCGAGTTGTCGCGTCTCGTTGCCCTCATACGCCTTATCCATCAGCAAGTACAGTGGCCGATTCGGTGGCCCGAGGCTTTGTAGCAAGGCTCGTCCTTCGGGGGCATCACCGGCCTGGCCGGGAGAAAGTGAAAACGTTATGGCTGTTCGAGCATCCGAGGCAACCATATGAATCTTGGTAGTCCATCCGGCCCGGCACTTGCCGATGGATTGCGGTCCGTTTTTTTTAATGCGCCAGTCCCGTCTGGATGCACTTTTACAATCGTGCTGTCCAGCGAGACCGCCTCGATCCTGACACGAACAATCTGGGCACGCTGCAGTTCGGTAAATGCGCGATCCAGCACGCCACTTTTGGACCAACGGTTCATGCGCGTATAGACCGTGTGCCATCGGCCAAAGCGCTTTGGCAAACCACGCCATTTGCAACCATGCTCAGCAACGTAAAGAATCGCATTTAGCACTTGAAGATTCGACATGCTTACGTTGCCACGCTGACGCGGCAAACAATGTTCGATCTTTTGAAATTGGGCTTCGGTAAGTTCCATTCCCGAAGTTTACAGGTAAATTCAATTAGTGTGAACACGCCCTAGTTGTTCATCGTGTGAATCCTCCCCGGATGAGGAATTGATTGGATTCGAATTGCCAGGAACTGTATGGCCGTTTGCGAGGTGCTGCAGCCGTAGGGGCTGTCGATATAATCGGCTAAACGTCATCGCTCAGTATAGCCGCCCATGTCTGGACAATTCGACCGCTCGTGGATTGAAGTAAGCGGGAAGATTTTCGATCCATCCATCGAGGTGGGGTGAAGAAGGTCCGCTTCTGCCGAAGCGCAAGCCCGGCGCAGATTATTTGCCCGCTGTTTTCCTGCCGCGTCCGCCACGCTCGGACGACTCATCGAGGATAAGTTCGAGTCGTTCGAGATGGCATCGCTCGACGCTGACAGAAGACCCATCCCGAGTATCTTCACTTGTCGCTCCGAGTGTTCCGCCCGGGGCATCCGCGTGGCAGCGGCCTTAGCGCGCTGCTCGATGACCCGGCTCTCGCGCGTGAGCGCTACCTCGTGACTGCCCATCCCGAACGTTCATCTTGGATTACGTGAAATTGATCCATATCAACGACATCGGCTTATATGACGCTAGGGTATACCTTAAATACATGCTTCATTTCCGATCTTCATCGGACATCGCAGGTGTTCCCGGAGATGAATACGCATCGAGCGGTGCTCGGCAAAAGCCGCAATCGATATGACCGAGGCGGTTGAAGATGGCCTTCAGCCGCGTAAGCAAGCCAATCAGCCTTTGATCGAGGATGAACTTATGACGGGCAGCACCGACCTAGTTGTACTTCCGCGCTCCTGGTTCCAGCGCAGCGACGCGAAGAAAGAGAGGCTGAAAGCCGCGCGGCCTTTCAGCAGCGGTAAGATTCTCGACTCTGCGCGTCTGGTCGATGCTCTTCAGGCAATCATCAAGCCTGGCGACCGCGTCGCCCTGGAAGGCGACAATCAGAAGCAGGCCGACTTCCTCTCACGTTCGCTGGCAAAGGTCGATCCGGCGGTGATTCACGACGTGCACCTGCTCATTTCGACCATCAGTCGACCTGAACATCTGGACATCTTCGAGACAGGCATCGCCCGCAAACTCGATTTCTCCTTTGCCGGACCGCAGAGCCTGCGCGTTGCCCAACTGCTCGAGGACGGCAAGCTCGAAGTCGGCGCCATTTACACGTACATCGAACTGTATGCCCGTATGTTCATTGACCTGACACCGGATGTCGCGCTGGTCTGCGCGGTTCAGGCCGATCGGGAAGGCAACCTGTACACAGGTCCCAATACCGAGGACACGCCGACGATCGTCGAGGCAGCCGCTTTCCGCCACGGGGTCGTCATTGCGCAGGTCAATGAAATCGTCGACGTGCTGCCGCGCGTGGACATTCCGTCGTCGTGGGTGGATTTCATCGTCGAGGCAGACCGCCCGTTCGCGATCGAGCCGCTGTTCACGCGCGATCCGCGACATATCACTGAGCTGCAGATCCTGATGGCCATGATGGTGATTCGCGGCATCTACGAGCGCCATAGCGTGAC
Source organism: Caballeronia sp. LjRoot34 (assembly GCF_964253815.1). Classification (NCBI taxonomy): domain Bacteria; kingdom Pseudomonadati; phylum Pseudomonadota; class Betaproteobacteria; order Burkholderiales; family Burkholderiaceae; genus Caballeronia; species Caballeronia sp. LjRoot34. Next base: position 77,117 of record NZ_CAXUSB020000005.1, on the reverse strand, counting down.
CGCGCTCAATCACGGCATCGGCTTCGACACGGCTGCGATTGAACTGCTCTTGCCCACGTACGGCGAGTCACTCGGCCTTAAAGGAAAGATCTGCCGGAATTGGGCGCTCAACCCCCATCCGACGCTGATCCCCGCGATCGAGAGCGGATGGGTGCAGAGCGTTCATTCGTTTGGCAGCGAGGTCGGCATGGAGGAGTACATTCGCGCCCGCTCTGACGTCTACTTCGTCGGTCACGATGGCAGCCTGCGCTCGAATCGCGTGCTGTGCCAGCTGGCCGGCCAATATGGTGTGGATCTTTTCATCGGATCGACGCTGCAGATGGATCCGGACGCCAATTCATCGACCGTCACCCTCGGCCGGCTGGCCGGGTTTGGCGGAGCGCCGAACATGGGGCATGACCCGCATGGCAGGCGGCATAGCAGCACGCCGTGGCTTGAAATGATCACCTCGAAGGCGCCGATCGTCAGGGGTCGCAAACTGGTCGTTCAGACCGTGGAGACGTTCAGGGAAGGCGGGGTTCCGTCGTTCGTCGAGCGGCTTGATGCGATCGAGGTCGGCAAGCATAGCGGAATGGCGGTCGCGCCAGTGATGATCTACGGTGACGATGTCACTCACGTCGTCACCGAGGAAGGCATCGCGTATTTGTACAAGGTCGAAGGGGAAGAACGAAGGGCAGCCCTTGCAGCCGTCGCTGGTGTCACCGACATAGGCCGCCAGGCGGATCCGAAACGCACGGCCGGGTTGCGTGAACGCGGCGTCGTTGCCTACCCGGAAGATCTCGGCGTGAAACGGACCGACGCCAAGCGCTCGCTGCTGGCGGCACGAAGCATCGACGATCTGGTCGCATGGTCCGGCGGACTGTACGAGCCGCCGTCGAAATTCCGGAGCTGGTGAGCCGATGGATTTCGCCACGCAATACCCCAGGTGCTTTGTCTCCGAGACCGAGGGACTTGCTCTTTCCGACCCTGCGCGGGCGAGTTGCCTTTCGCCTGACGCCATGTCGCCGCCGCAGACCGGCAGCAATGCGTCCGACTATCTTGCCCGCACCGCGGTGCGGGCGCTGATCGATGAAGCGGAGCTGACGCCCAAACCAGCCTTGGTGGACCGCATGGGAAACGGCGCGCATGCGGATCTCGACCTGAAGCTGATGGTGCGCTCGGCGCAATCGTTGCACCCCGGGTTCGCTGCGATGGCGATGGCGGCAGCCGCCGAGAGCCCCGCCCAGGCCTTGCGTGAGACGCTGGGTCGAATTGGCCGGGAATCGGAAAACGCCATGCTCGCCGTCACGCACGGCAGCAACACCCACCGCGGTGCGATCTGGGTGCTCGGCTTGCTGGTGGCTGCCGCCGCCCGTGAGCGCACGCGGAACCCGGTCGATGTGGCTGCGTTCGCGGCCAGCATTTCCCGCCATCGCGATCGGTTTGCAACGCTTTCCCTGTCGAACGGCTTGCGCGTCAAGCGCCGGTATGGCGTGCGCGGGGCGCGCGGTGAAGCGGCCGACGGCTTTCCGCACGTCGTGTCCCTTGCTCTTCCGATGCTGAGGCAGTCACGTTCGAGAGGCAACGGCGAGGATGCGGCAAGGCTTGACGCGCTGCTGGCCATCATGTCGTCGCTTGACGATACCTGCCTGTTGCATCGGGGCGGGTACGAAGCGCTGTCCATTGCGAAGCGCGGTGCGACCGAGGCGCTTGCCGCCGGAGGCGCGGGCACGGCGACGGGAAGGGAGCACCTCGATCGCCTCGATTGCGCACTGCTTGCCCGTAACGCATCTCCCGGTGGTGCGGCCGACCTGCTCGCCGCCACACTTTTTCTGGACCGCATCGAGCGAGACGACCCGTCGTCGATATCGCCATCTTAAGGGGAACAGGTAATGGAAGTACTCAACTACGAATATCCGGCATCGAGGACCGTGCAACGCCGCGTCCATGTCGGTGTGGTTGGCTCGGGAGACCTTGAAGTCCTCGTCGAGCCGTTGGGAGGCAACGTCGCGAAGGTCGTGATCAACACCAGCGTGGACGGATTCGGATCGGTATGGAAAGCGGTGGTCGATCGGTTTTTTTCCCGTTTCGACGGGTGCGTGGCCATCGAGGTCAACGATTTCGGCGCGACACCCGGCGTCGTGCTATTGCGGCTCGAACAAGCCGTGGAGGAGCTCGGACAATGAATGCACCGACGGATTGGAAACACTTCCTGGCTCGTAAGAGCTTCATCGAACTCAATGCGCGGGAACGTACCATCGCCGTGCTCGATGCTGGTTCGTTTCGCGAGATCGTGGGCCCGTTCGACCGGCTGAAGTCACCGTGGCTGCCCATGCAGGGCATCGTGGCCGAAGCCGACGACGGAGTCGTGATCGGGCGGGGGACGATCGACGGCGCCCCGGCTGTTGTCGCTGCGATCGAGAGCGCTTTTCAAGGCGGCAGCATGGGCGAGGTATCGGGCGCCAAGATCGCGGGCGCGCTCGAGCGGGCGCTCGTCGACAACCAGAGCGGCATTCCGACCCGCGCCGTCTTGCTGCTCGAAACCGGAGGCGTTCGCCTGCAGGAGGCGAACCTGGGCCTTGCCGCCATCGCGGAGATTCACTCGGCCATCATCGCGTTGCGCGCCCACGTGCCTGTCGTCGGGGTTGTCGCGGGCATGGTGGGTTGCTTCGGCGGCATGTCGCTCGCGGCGGCACTCTGCAGCTACCTGATCGCGACGCGCCAGGCCAGAGTCGGCATGAACGGTCCCGAGGTGATAGAGCAGGAAGCCGGTATCGCTGAAATCGATGCTTCCGACAAGGCGCTCATATGGAGTCTGATCGGAGGCGAGCAACGTTCGCGAGTAGGGATGGTCGACATGCTCGTGGAAGACGACGCGACGCAGATCGCGGAACACGTTCGCAAGGCTTTTCAGTGCGGCATCCCGGGCAAATACCGCAGTGAAGATATCGACACGTATCTGGCGCGTATCGAGAACGTCGATACTGGCACTCAACTCACGGGCGCGCAACTGGTCACGCTCTGGGGCAACGGAGATTCGAAATGAGCAACGAAGTGACGATGCAGGAAGCGTCTGCCGCCAGCCGCGGCCGAACATGGTTCGACGGGTTGACCGAACAGGCTCCGAAGCGCCCCGGCGTGGCGGATTCAGTGCTGGTGGCGGACGCCATGCTGGGCGGGCAGAAAGCGCGCTTCATCGCGGTCGTGCCGGATCCCCGGAACCGCTTTCCCCGCGCGCGCCACGGGGAAGTGGGCCTCGAGCAAGGCTGGGCGCTGGCCAGGCAGGTACGCGAGACGATCGACGAAGCACCGGGAGCCGGGAGCGGTAAGCGTCTTCCGATCATTGCGATCGTCGATGTGATCGGACAGGCTTACGGACGTCGCGAGGAATTGATGGGCATTCACATCGCCTGCGCTGCAGCCGCCAATGCCTATGCCGACGCGCGCATGGCGGGTCATCCGGTCATCGCGCTCATCGTAGGGCACGCCATGTCGGGCGCTTTCCTCGCTCACGGCTACCAAGCCAACCGCATCATTGCTCTCGACGCTCCGGACGTGCTGGTTCATGCGATGGGACAGGCGGCCGCGGCCCGCATCACGCGTCGTAGCGTGGAGGAACTCGTGAAGTTGGGAGAGCGCATTCCTCCCATGTCCTACGACATACGCAATTATCACAAGCTCGGACTGCTCGATCGATTGATTGGAAACGTCGACGCTGATGCTCCAGACGCCGTTGCGTTGGATACGGTGAGACGGGTTCTGACAGAGACGCTCGAGTCGGTACGGGCCGACAACACGTACGATCTGTCGGCGCGTTACCGCTCCAAGGAGGCGCAAACGGCACGGGCCGCTTCTATCGAAGTGCGAAAGCGTCTCGCGGAACAGTGGTAGCGAGGACGTCCGCGTTAGCAAGGGCAGGAAACGCGCCGGGTGCTCCCGGTCCGGGGCCGCAGGCCGCTCCTGCCCTTCGTATTGACCAGTACGAAGAATCCACACAAAGAACCTAAAGGTCCGATGGACCGCAGCGATCATTTGCACGCGCAGGCGCGGTGCGGTCCTGAAAATGTCAAACCAACGGAAATCACGTGCTCAACCTTATCGTCACGGCATTGTTGCCGGTATTTCTAGTATTGGCATTAGGATATTTTGCCGGCAAACGCAAGCTGGTCGACAACCAGAACGTTTCGAGCCTGAATGTTCTTCTGATGCAGTTTGCGCTGCCGCTCACGCTATTCATATCGATCGCGAAGACGCCGCAAACAGTGATACTCGGGAACGGACCGCTTGCCCTAGTGCTGGCATTGGGCCTCGTCATCACGTACGCGATCGTAGGCTGGACGCAGCGCAGGTTCTTTGGACTGTCGCTGGGGGATGCGGCAGTCGAGACGCTCACGATCGCGTTCCCCAACTTCGCGTCGATCGGGCTTCCTTTGCTGCTGCCCATTTTCGGCGCGCAAGCCGCGCTTTCCGTGGCCATTGCGATCGCCGTCGGTTCAGTCACCATCTCACCGATGACCCTGGCGCTTCTCGAACTCGACAAGGCCCGCAAGGCGGATACCGGTCATTCGGTGTCCGCCAGCCGTCAGTTTCTCATCGCACTCGGACACTCGGTGCGCAAGCCGATTTTCGTCGGACCGATGCTCGGTTTGATTGTCGCCCTGCTCGGGATTCACCTTCCGGCGATCGTGGCGACGGCGCTAGGGCCGATAACTGCCGCCACCGCCGGCATCGGTCTCTTCCTGACGGGCCTGATGCTGTCGGCGCAAACGATCGAGATTACCGGGGACGTGGTGTTCGGCACGACCGTCAAGAACGTTCTGCAACCGCTACTCGTGTTCGGTCTCGCGAAACTGCTCGGGCTTCCGTCGGCGATCGCCGCGCAAGCCGCACTTCTCACGGCCATTCCGGCGGGCTTCTTCGGGTTAGTTTTTGGCGCCAGCAGTGGAACGAAAACCCCGGTTGCCGGTGCGACCCTGATCATTTCCTCGGTTTCGGGAATAGTCACGCTAGCGCTTGCCATCATGCTGCTCGCGCCGAAGTGATGCGTTACGATCGATCCTGTGTCGCGCCAAGCCGCAGCCATCAGGCGCATGGCATCGTCAAGGACAGACCATGAACATCGCATTTCTGTTTCCCGGCCAGGGAGCGCAGACCCCCGGCTTCCTGGCGCATTTGCCCGCGCATCGCGCCGTGACCGCCACGTTAGACGAGGCGAGCGATGTCCTCGCGCTCGACGCCCGGGGGTTGGACACCGAAGTGGCACTTGCATCCACCGTCGCGGTGCAATTGTCGGCGCTCATTGCGGGGGTTGCCGTCGCGAGGGCCCTGAACGAAGAAGGGGTGCAAGCGCAGGCGGTTGCCGGTTTGTCCAGTGGTGCCTACACGGCTGCGGTTGCCTGCGGTGCACTGGCGTTTGCAACGGCGCTTTCGCTGATGAAGCTACGCGCCGAGTTGATGCAAGGCGCTTATCCCCATGGCTTTGGAATGGCCGCTCTGGTCGGTCTTGATGAAGCGCACGTGGTCCGCCTGGTGAATGAACTTCATCGCGAAGATCGGCCGCTGTATGTTGCGAACCTGAATGCCCAAAGACAAATCGTTCTCGCAGGCAGTGACCAGGCGCTGGAAGTCGCGATCGAAGCAGCAAAGCGTGCGGGGGCGAGAAAGGCACAGAGAATGGCCGTCAGCGTCCCTTCGCACTGCGCGCTGATGGATGGTGTAGCTGCGAAGATGAGCGAGGCATTTGCGGGCGTTGCCTTGGTGCAACCGCGTATCCCCTATGTCGGCAACGTACGCGCGCGCGTGCTGCTCGACCCGCACGAGATCGCCCGCGACCTGGCAACCAACGTTGCCCACACGGTGCGCTGGCATGACTCGATGACGAATTTGTACGAGAGAGGAACTCGCTATTTCGTCGAGTCTCCACCGGGAAATGTGCTGACGGGGCTTATTCGCGAATCATTCGATGACGCGCAGGCTCGAAGCGTTGCTGATACTCCGATTGCGACCATTGCTTACCTGACTGGCTCGCAAGGTTCGATCTAGTCGCGCAGGAACCCTGAAGATGGAAGCTAATGGGAAGGAAACGGATCACGTCGAAGGCGATCCCGACGGCTTTGTTCGGAAGGGTGAGGATCTCCCCGCTGCGGACGCAACTATGCATTTTTAACGGAAACGGGTCTGCCGAATGAATTCCACAGGTTGATGATGTTGGCGATGACAACGCCTTCACTCTTCTGTGACTCGAGTTTTTGCGTCAGCAGTTTTGCGCCGATGCATCGCTTGATGCGCGAGATCTGCGCTTCAACCAGCGCGCACAGTCCGTAGCCGTACTTTTTGTGAAATGCATAAATGCTGCCTTTGTCCTTGATGTATTGCACCGTCTGGTCATGCAATTTGGTGTTGTCATCGCCATGCACCACAGCGTGCGACGGAGGCGGAATCACGGCAAAGATGCCGCGATCGTTCAGCGCTTCTCCTCGCTCGATGCTGTAGTAGGCACCGTCGGCGATGACCCGATCAATGGACAGGCCCGCTGGCAGGATCCGGTCCATTCCTTCGCTATCAGACACGTCAGTGCCCGTGATCTCGATCGCGTGGATATTCATGTCCGGATCAATCGCCAGGTGCATCTTGCGCCACGGCGTGTGTGCCGCCTTCTTTCCGTACTTCTCTTCGTACCATTGGCTTGCCCGGTCGAAGCTCAGCCCCGTGCTATCGATGGTAACCGTGACGTCTTCACCATTCACGAGCCGTCGGGCCAGCCGCTTGCAGCGTTGTTTGACCGCAATATCCAGCTTCGAAAATAGATCGCTCAAGTGACCGAAGCTCGGCACCGGGATGCCCAGGCCCAAGGTCTTTCAGTAATCTTCCATATAGCCCACGATCTGCCTCATCCCCCAGTTGAACAAACGATAGAACGCTTCCCGCGCTTCTTCAGGCTCTGATTGTATTCGTGGCAGTTCGTTACCCGATACGTCGGCTTCTTACGCTTGCGTTCTTGACCTTCCTGCAATCGGGCTTTATACGGCATCCGCTCGGATCCAATTCTGCTCTGAAGTCTTGCTTATATCGCAGGGCTCTGGTGCAAATAGCCGCTTAAGCCGAGATTCTTCTTATAATTGTGGATACCTTATTGATTGAATAGGACAGCATTCCAAACGGAGGGTGCTGCGGTGTCCTTGAGCCCGAGTGCGCATAGGTCGAACTGCTCCTTGCGAATGCGATGTATCAACTCGATGCCTGAAATCGTGGTCGCGGCACTCCTGAATCGTTTGAAGCCGAGCATCGCGTTTGTTCTGAACTTGATGCTTCGATGATCCTGTTCGATCAGGTTGTTCAGGTACTTCGAGGTCCGGACCTTCGTGTCCTCAGGCAGCAGGCCATCGGCCTTCATCTCATGCACCGCCCGGTGCGTGGCAGCATACCCATCCAGTGTGATCGTCTCCGGCGACTGGCCCTGATGCTTGATGGCCTTGCCGAAAAAGGCTTTAGCCGCAGCCACGTCTCGCTTTGCTCTGAGCATGAAGTCCACCGTCTGGCCGGTCCGATCTACCGCCCGGTACAGATAAACCCATTTGCCACGAATCTTCAGATAGGTCTCGTCAACACGCCAGGACCGGCCCGTGGGTATCCCAAACCGATTCCAGCGCTTGACGAACTCTGGTGTAAAGCGCTTTACCCAACGCATAATTGTCGTGTGCGCCAGCGACAGACCGCGTTCGGTCATCATCTCGACCAGATCGCGCAGGCTGAGCTTGTAGCGAAGGTACCAGCGCACACGGAGAACAATGATCTCGCGATCAAAATGCCGTCCATCGAACATCCCCTTCAGACCTTTTCGCTTGCTCATCACTGGCCACCAGATTGATTGGATAGCTACTTTAACCAATCCAATGAACCTATTTGCACCAGAACCCTTTCCCCTAGGGAAGGTCTGCATAAATCGAGCATATTTGAGTTGCCAAATAGCGCGACGACTGCGACGATTTGGGCATGAGACAAGCTAATCTGGGATTGGATTTGACGACCAAACGAACACGCAAGCGCGAGTTCCTCGACGAGATGAACCGGGTGGTTCCGTGGCGCGAATTGGTGGCGCTGATATCGCCGCACGCACCCGAAGGTAAGCGAGGGCGGCCGCCGTTTCCAGTGGAGACGATGCTGCGGATCCATTTCATGCAGCAGTGGTTCACCTTGAGCGATCCTGCAATGGAAGAAGCATTGCACGACGTGCCGCTGTTTCGAGAGTTTGCTGCATTAGATAACTGGAACATGCGTCTGCCTGACGAGAGCACGATCTTGCGATTCAGGCATCTGCTTGAGAAGCATGAGCTTGCGGCCCAGATGCTCGCAGCGGTCAATGCGGTGCTTGGCAGCAAAGGGCTGCTGCTCAAAGCGGGTACGGTCGTCGACGCCACGCTGATCCCAGCGCCCAGCTCGACCAAGAACGCGAGCGGTGAGCGCGATCCCGAGATGAGCTCGACCAAGAAAGGTAATCAGTGGTACTTCGGGATGAAAGCGCATATCGGCGTGGATGCCGAATCCGGGCTGGTACACACGGTTGCAGGGACAGCCGCGAACGTGCACGACATTGTCAAAGCGGACGCGTTGCTGCACGGCGAGGAGACTGTTGTGTACGGTGATTCGGGCTATCGTGGGATACAAAAACGTACGAGCGCAAAGGCAGTGGAGTGGATGGTCGCGATGTGCCCTGGCAAGCGCGCGGCGCTGGACAAGAATGACGCGCTTGATCGCATCGTCAATGAAATCGAATACCTTAAAGCAAGCGTGCGAGCCAAGGTAGAACATCCGTTTCGGGTGATCAAACTGCAGTTTGGCTTCGCGAAGGCACGCTACCGAGGCCTGAAGAAAAACACCGCTCAACTGACAACGCTGTTCGCGCTGTCCAATCTCTGGATGGCGCGTCGCAAACTGCTGAAAATGTGAGCGGTAGACGCCGCGAAAGCGGCGATCCACAAACATCGAGCTCAATTTTTGGTCCGTATTCATGCAGTTCCCAACGCTAAAACGACTTTCGAGACCTACCAAATTTCGAATGTGGCGAACAGTCAGGCTCAAAATGAGTTGTTCAGACCTTCCCTAGGTCATGCAAGCGGGGCCGAAATAAAACAACCGGAGACATACGATACATGCATTGGTTTCCCATCCCGCAAACAATCCGACCAATCGCACGGTCACACGTGCAATGACGACATGGATCGCGCGCCCAAAATGTATCTGGAAGGCGCTGGGGGCTGATTTTCCTGCCATTATTTAGTTATTCGAATATATATGAGAAGACCTCGTTTACTTCGTTGTACATATTTTATGGAAGCTACGCTGACAACGGCACTTCCGCCTGTCTGGCCGCGTACGGCCCAGCCAATTGCCCCCTATCCGCGCCACACATTGTTGCCGGTTCCGCCGGGTACGCCGATCACAAGCTATATCGTTCCGTACAGCAATGCTCTTCAGTTGCTCTACCGCGTTCCGGCTTCGGGGCTTTTTAATTACGCTGTAGGAGGGTCGACCACCTATAACGGCACAGATGGCTTCACCGAAACAGCGGCCGTCAACGCATTTCTGGCATCCGGGACTCGCTTGAACGCGAGCGACCTCGTCACCATCGAGCCCTTGGCTAACGATCAAAACGTGAATCCGGACGGCACGCCTCCAACTCGCATTCTCGCCAGTGCCCAGGCCGAATCCGCAGCGGATACGGCTTTGATCCCGAAGCTGGTCAACGCGGTCGCCAGAACCTTATCTTTCGTAGACCCTGGCAATCTGGGCCTGAGTGCAGAAGGCGGTCCGAATAAATTTTCGCAATACGCCGCGGCGGCCACCGCAGCAAGCATTAACGATCTGGTGCCGCTCGCACGATCTGGCGTCAGGATTTTCTATTTTCAGAACGAGATATTCCTTCAGCGGCTCAATACCGATCCGCAGCTTTATGGCTTCGCAACCCAAAACGATGCTTTTTCGCCAACCAATGGGCGGGGTTTTGTCGCAGTAAGGAAATTAGATGGAGGTGAGACAGAACGGATAGGAATGCTTATTTCGCGAGATCGTAGAATTGCTCGGCGACTGAACGACGCCGTCCATCGTTACTCTTCTTCTGCCCTTTCGCTATCATGTGCATGAGTTCGATACCGCCTAAAATGATGCGGGCGCAACAAAAGCTCTTAAATCGGTTCTGTCGCAATAAGGCGGCGCGGTATTATTATGTTCGGCACCCAAACGAGGTCTTTGCCCGATGAAACAGAGCCTGACGCCAGCCTTAGCGCGCGTGTTTAAACGGGTTTTGTCGCGTTAAGGCGGGAGAGGTAGCATTCGAGGCTGACAAATAAGCTTTGGCTGGCCGATGAAGAAGACCCAAACACCGCGAAAGACGCTTGCTGCGGGCATCGCCCGAGTGCTAAAGCGCCTTCACTATCCGCTCGATGTGATGTTGCTATGCGTGCGGTGGTACGTCGCCTACTCACTGAGTTTGCGTAATCTCGAAGAAATGATGGCCGAGCGCGGTATTGAGGTTGATCATTCCACGGTGCATCGTTGGGTGATGAAGTTGGTGCCGCTGTTCGAGAAGACGTTCCGTAAGCACAAGCAGCCGGTAGGCAAGAGCTGGCGGATGGACGAAACGTATATCAAAGTCAAAGGCCAGTGGAAGTACCTCTACCGGGCGGTGGACAAGGCGGGCCAAACCATCGATTTTCTGTTCAGAGCCAAGCGCGACAAGGTGGCAGCGCGGCGCTTCTTTGAAAAGGCGATCGCTCAGAACGGTGTACCCGAGACGGTAACCATCGACAAAAGCGGCTCTAATCTGGCCGCACTGCACGCGGTGAACGCCGAGCGAGAGACGCCCATCACGATTCGTCAAGTCAAGTACCTGAATAACGTGGTCGAGCAGGACCATCGGGCCATCAAACGCATCACCCGACCGATGCTGGGCTTCAAGGATTTCCACTGCGCGCGCGTCATTCTGAGTGGCGTCGAATTAATGCACATGATCAAGAAAGGGCAGATGAAATGTCGGGGCGAGACTCCGCTGTCTCCCGCACAGCAGTTCTACTCGCTCGTTTCATAAGTAATCCTCCGCATATCACCACTGATTGACCCGCTGACCTTACTGCGACAGAGCCCGAAATAGCGGCTGACGTCGAATCGGGCCGGCTTGAGGCGCGGGCCCAAACCGGGCGGCGCCGCTACGATGTAACAGCCTTGATCGTGATGGAACCCTTTGTGCAATTGGGGCTCCATTTGCGACGAAAAAGGACCGGGGGCAAGAGGAGGGCGACCGTGGAATTCTCATTCCAACATTAAAATATAATCAATGAGTTAATTGCCTTCATTCGAATCCGCAGTTCGCGACCGGCATGCGAAAAAGCCTGGCGCACGCTGAGCTTTTTTGCTCCGCAATTATCTAGCCGCTCCGCAAAAGCATTTCGCTGGTGGAGAACGGGATATCTTAGGTCGCAACGACACGACGTTATCTTCCCCAAAGTCAAACCTTCTACCCCGGAGCAAGTCGTCGCCGATGGGTCACCTATTAAGCGAGCTATCCCAGAGCGCCGACAATCCTGCCGTCTCTCGCAAGATGGGCAGCCCGAGTGAAGCCACCTCTGCCTGCTCCCTTGGAATGAGGTCGTCCTCTAGCTCTTGAGCCGCCTCACTATAACGAGCTAACTTGCAGCCTCAAAAAACGACTTGACTCCCTGAATTTTGGTTGTATACAGTCGACCCCATACACAGGCACGGGTTTTCACGAGTTGGGTCGAGTTTTTCTCGTGTATACAGTCGACTCCACACAAACTTCGGTGATTAAGCAATGGATGAACTTCCGGTTCGCGCCGCCTTGGGCGCGTCAGTGGCGACTATTCTTCGCAAGGCTATTCTGGATGGATCGTTAAGACCTGGAGAGCCGCTTCACGAGACCACGCTCGCCCGGCAATTGTCAGTAAGTCGTTCGCCGGTTCGCGAAGCGTTGATTCTGCTCGAACGAGAAAGGCTCGTGGTCAGCCATATCAACCGGCCAACAGTCGTCCGGAGGCCGTCTCCGGAAGAGATCCGGCAGATCTTCACAATCCGATCGGTATTAGAGGGCACGGCTGCACGCTGGGCTGCCGAAAAGGCCACAGTTGCTCTTGTTGAGTCTCTCAGGGCTAATGCGGAAGAACTTAACGCTGCAACCATCGCCAGAAAGTCCAACACCGATTCTAGAGTTGTTGCTCTCGCAGTCGACTTTCATACGTCGATCGCGGCAGCGGCTGACTGTGTGGAACTGACTCATCTGCTGGAGAGCATCTGCAACCAAATCAAGCTCGTTATGACGGCTGGGCTTGCGAGCTTACAGACTCGTCGTGCTGAAGAAATTCATGCGGAGCATCTGGACATCATCGCGGCGATTGCCGACCACGACGGTGATCGCGCAGAAAAGCTCGCTATTGCGCACGTTCGCGGCGGTCTGCATCGTCTGATCTGTCTCAGTGACGACGAACTGGGCGCAGGCGCATTAGTAAACCATTGACTGGTTTGAGGTTCGGAAAACAGCGTAGGACCATGAGGAATGTAATGGAACCAGAATATAAAAAGACGCTTGAGCAGGCCCTTCAATATCTCTGTAACGGCGCCGACGCAGTTTGCGATGGCGTATCCCAAACCGGAGGGGTCCCCCGGTTGAATTACATGAACGGGAGTTACAGCTGGGACAACGATTATGTGTGGGACAGCTGGGCCAATTTTCAGTGGGCCGGCTTTCTGGCGGGTCGCATGTGGTTGCTGCATGCATTGACGAAAAACCAACGGTACGCTGACGCTGCGATGCATATATGCGAGCGCATAGGGCCGGTTCTCGCAAAGCACCCGACGGTATTTTCCTCTACCGGACTGGATATGTACTACGCCCTGACGCTCGGCTATAAGATCACCAACGAAAAGATTCTGAAGGATTGGACGCTAGCAGGCGGTGACAATTTCGCGAACATCTTTGACCGCAAAGCGGGCGCTTTTCTTCAGATTGCAAACGCTGACCGTATCGTCATCGATACTGGACTCAATTTGCCGTCGATGTTGTGGGCATCGCAATGGGAGCCGAACCGTGGCACCTTAGCCTATCAGCATCTCGATACTGTGCTTAAAGTCGGGTTGGTGCGTGGCGACGGATCGAACTGCCATGCGGCGGCGCTCGACCCGGAGAGCCGCGCTGTCACTGGCCTCTTCAGTTTGCAAGGATGGACCAACGAGAGCGTCTGGGCCCGTGGGCAAGGTTGGGCAATGCTTGGCTTCGCTCATGGCTACGAGGCAAGCGGTAGATTGGATTATCTCGACGCAGCACGGCGGGCGGCCGATTGGTATGTCGAGAATGCTCCATCCGGTTGGGTGCCGCGGTACGACTACCACGACCCTGAGCGCGAAACGCTTCCTTACGATTCATGCGCAGCTTGTATTGCGACGGCTGTTCTGATGCGTCTGGCCCGATGGCTGCCGGATCGCGCTGAGCAATACAGGAAAGTGGCACAGGAAACTCTCAAGGCTCTAATCGCGGACTTTCTCACGGTTGGCGGAGTCGTGTTGCATGGAACATGGGGGCGGATGCGGCATATCGAGCCCGGGAAGCCCCGCCTGGGAAGGTTCCCTCAGGAAGATGTCATGCCGTATGGCAATTATTGGATCGCCGAATGTCTTTTCCGCGAGATGTCGGGCGATTGGTCGGTTCTTTCACTCAAGCACGAATAAAGGAATGTTATGCAATTCACTCCTGACGGAATTTATACGGCGATTGTTACGCCGTTTACCGCAAATGATGAGTTCGACGAGAAAGCTTTTCGTCGCTTAATCGATTTCCAGGTCGATTCAGGTGCGGCGGGCTTGCTTGTCATTGGCGGAAGTGGCGAGTTCGTCAGCCTCACGCCCGCCGAGCGCCAACGAGTTGTGGAAGTTGCAATCGATCAGACGGCCAATCGTGTTCCAGTGATTGTTGGAGCGCTAGCTCCGGGAACGAGGGAAGTTCAGGAAACCGCTCGCTACGCTGAGAAAGCGGGAGCCAGCGCGGTACTGGTCTTACCGACCTACTATATCAAGGCCAGCTCAGACGGCGTACTTGAGCACTTTGAACGCGTGGCGGACTCCACTTCGCTTCCGATTGTCGCTTACAACAACACCGGGCGCACCGGTATCAACCTTGATGTGCCCCTGTTGGAAAGACTTGCGGCGATCCCGTCCATTGTCGCACTCAAGGAATGCGAGCGCGACTTAGCCATCGTATCGGCGAAGATCAGCGCAGTGGGCGACCGAATCGCCATCATGTCAGGTGACGACGACCTCGGCTTTCCGACTTTTCTTTTGGGAAGCCCCGGCGGGATCTTCATGACGGCCAATCTGATCCCTGCGTTCCATCGCAAACTTTTCGAGGCGGCGATCAGTGGAGACTTGGCTACGGCTCGCAAAGCTCACTACGCGTTGCTTCCTCTGGTTGAAGCGCTATATACAGTTGACCATCCAGGTTCGCTTAAAGATGCCATGGCATTTATCGGGCACCCGGTGGGCCCCGTCCGAGCTCCTCTGCAAAGGGGCCGCGAGGAAAATTTGAAGCGTGCCAAGATCGCACTCGAAAAGCTGAACGCTCTGTAATTCTTGAAGTACCCGGAATTCCAGTTTGAGTGTACATAAATTAGAACTACTAATTGAGTGACATCGACCAACCCGAACTGCATCGCAGCTTGGGTTGGTGCCCCCCTTTTTATGGAGCTTTTCAAGGATGACGAAGCCCCTCTCCCGCATCGCTGGCAGCGCGTTGCTTGCTCTCGGAATATTGGCGTCCATGCCAGCACAGGCCGGGCAAACCCTGAACGCCATAAAGAGTCGTGGACAGCTGAGTTGCGGTGTCAATCCTGGCCTTCCCGGCTTTTCAGCGGCCGACAGCCAGGGCAACTGGGCTGGCCTGGATGTAGATGAATGCAGAGCCGTGGCCGCAGCTGTCCTATCGGACGCCCGAAAGGTCAAGTGGGTACCACTCAGCGTGGCGCAGAGCTTTGCGGCTTTGCAGTCTGGGGAGATTGATCTGCTAACGCGCAACATGACCTGGACTCTGACGCGCGACGCGTCACTCGGGCTTAACTTCACTGGAGTTGATTTTTATACCGGACAGGCGTTTATGGTGCCCAAACCTAAATTGGATCCCAAGACACAGAAGATGATCGGCGTCAACATCACCAGCGCCAAGCAGTTGAAGGGAGCCACGGTTTGCGTCCAGTCGGGCACTACCACTGAAAAAAATCTGTCCGACTACTCCAAATCGACCGGGCTGAACCTGAAGCCGGTGGTCTTCGAGACTCAGGAAGCGGCCACCAAAGCATATTTCTCAGGTCGTTGCCAAGCCTACACCTCAGACGCATCCGGTCTTGCAGCAGTGCGCGACAAGGAAAGCGGCAACCCCGACGACCAAGTGATCCTACCCGAGCTGATCTCGGAGGAGCCGCTGAGCCCGGTCGTGCGCCGTGGCGATGACGAGTTTTTTGCCATCGTCAAGTGGGTGGGATTCGTGTTGATCCAGGCAGAGCAATACGGCATCACTCAGGCGAATGTGGATGAGATCAAGGCAAACAGTAAGGACCCTGCGGTGATGCGCATCTTGGGCACTTCCGAAGACCTTGGAAAGGCGCTTGGACTCGATAAGGAGTGGGCGTATAGGGCAATTAAGGCGACCGGCAACTACGGAGAAATCTACGAGCGCAACGTCGGTTCGAAGTCGAGCTTAAAACTTCCGCGCGGGATCAACAACCTCTCGAGCAAGGGCGGCCTCATCTTTGCGCCGCCGGTGCGCTAAGAAGCTGAAATCCACGTCCATCAAGGATTGTCATGACACCTTCGTCCCATCCAGCAAAGACCAGCTACCTTAGCTGGCGTAGCAAGTCATTTCGTGGGCTCGCCTATCAGGCGATTGCGCTGGTGTTGGTGATTGCACTTGGCGCCTACCTGATGCACAACGTCTCGCTGAACATGCGCGTCCGAGGCATTCACAGCGGCTTCGACTTTCTCAGCCAGTCGGCTGGGTTTTCCATCGGCGAAAGTGTGGTGCCGTTCGACTCGGATGACAGCTACGGAAAGGCCTTCCTTGTTGGGCTATCCAATACCCTGCGGGCGGCTATCGCCTCGGTAGTCCTGGCGACCGTGCTTGGCACGGCGATTGGCATCGGAAAGCTATCGCGTAATTTCCTGCTGCGCACTCTTTGCAGTGCGTACGTTCAGGCATTCCGCAATGTTCCCTTGTTGCTACAGCTGTTCATGTGGTACTTCGTGATGACTGAGTTGCTGCCGCCCGTCACGTCCGCGATCCAGCCAGTCGCTGGTCTGTTTTTGAGCAAGAATGGCCTGCAGTTCCCAATCCCCGTGTGGGCCAGCGGGCAATGGATGACGCTGGCCGGGCTGGTTGCAGGCGTCGTCGGTGCGTGGTTTTGGACTCGTCAAGCGACACGACATCTCTATGCTACCGGCCGGTTGCGGCCAAGTTTCGGGCCCTGCGTGGCTATTGTGGTAGCAGGCACTCTGGTGGGATGGCTGCTCGGCGGCTCGCCGTCGACTATGGATATCCCCGAGAGGACCGCGCTAAGTATAGTCGGAGGCGGATCGTTGACGCCTGAGTATCTGACCATGGTGATCGGACTGGCTATCTACAACGCGTCCTTCGTTGCTGAAATTGTACGCGGGGGCATTCAGTCCGTGCCGTTTGGCCAACACGAAGCGGCTGCAGCTCTCGGGTTATCGGCCAGCAGAGAGATCCGACTCATTCAGTTACCCCAGGCATTGCGGGTGATCATCCCGCCGCTGACCAGCCAGTATCTGAACATCACCAAGAACGCATCGTTGGCGGTGGCCATCGGTTACCCAGACCTGGTCTCGATCTCCAATACATCGATCAACCAGACCGGCCGTGCGATCGAATGCCTCTCCCTGGTAATGGCTTGCTACCTTACGCTGTCGCTGCTGATGGCTGCGTTGATGAACGTCTACAACAAGCGCTCGCTTATCAAGGAGCGGTGAAATGATCAGCCACGCGGAAATAACTCACATCAGCACTAGCGAAACTCAATTCGAGCCTATTGCAAGCCGGCCTCCGCCGCGGTCCGTCGATGGCCCCATTGTCTGGCTGCGAAACAATCTTTTCGACGGATGGCGAAACACACTGGCGAGCGTGCTTGTATTGAGCGTTTTGGCACTGACCTTGCCGCACGTGCTGCAGTGGGTCCTTTTCAGGGCGGTATTCGCGCCGGACAATGCTGCCTGTCGCGCTGCAGCCGGGGTAGGCGCCTGCTGGGGCGTGGTGGCGGAAAAGTACCGTCTGATCCTGTTTGGACGTTACCCCTTCGGCGAACAATGGCGACCGTTGGTAGCCAGTGTGCTGCTGGTTACGCTACTGGTCGCGAGCTGCTATCGCCCGTTTTGGCGGCGTAGCCTGCTAGCAGCCTGGGGGCTGGCCTGGGTCATTTTTTTCACGCTGATGCTGGGTGGCGTTCTTGGATTGGTCCCAGTGGAAACGGCACGATGGGGCGGTTTTCCCCTTACCTTGTTGCTGTCTACCATCAGCCTGGGACTCGCGTTCCCGCTCGCCATATTCGTGGCGCTGGGCCGGCAGTCTCGCATGCCGGGTATCCGTACCTTGTGCGCTGTTTATGTGGAGCTCATCCGGGGCGTGCCATTGATATCGGTCTTGTTCATGGCCTCGTTCATGTTCCCGCTGTTCATGCCCCAAGGCTCCAACATCGACGTTCTGGTGCGCGTGCTTGTAGGGTTGACGCTGTTCACGGCTGCCTATTTAGCCGAAGCCGTCCGTGGTGGGTTGAATGCCTTGCCCAAGGGACAGGTCGAAGCCGCTCAGTCGCTCGGTCTATCGAGCTGGCAGATCGCGCGCAAGATCGTGGTGCCACAGGCACTGCGACTGGTTGTGCCGGCTATCGTCAATATCTTTATCGGAACGTTTAAAGATACCTCTCTTGTTTCGATAGTTAGTCTGTATGACCTGACCGGCGCGTTACAGCTGGCGCTCGGTGACCCGGATTGGCGCAAGTTCTTCCTCGAAGGACAGCTGTTTGTTGCAGCGATCTATTTCGTTTTCTGCTTCGCCATGTCGCGTTACAGCCGTTGGGTGGAAAACCACCTGAATACCGGCACCCGCCGTCAATGACCTGGACTCCA
The DNA here is from genome assembly GCF_964253815.1 of Caballeronia sp. LjRoot34. Taxonomy (NCBI): domain Bacteria; kingdom Pseudomonadati; phylum Pseudomonadota; class Betaproteobacteria; order Burkholderiales; family Burkholderiaceae; genus Caballeronia; species Caballeronia sp. LjRoot34. Next base: position 58,952 of record NZ_CAXUSB020000005.1, on the reverse strand, counting down.
TCCGCCTATTCACGGAAACCATATGATTGCTGAAACCCCGATCATAGAATTCAAGAACGTTAACAAGTGGTACGGCGAGTTCCACGTGTTACGTGACATCAATCTCACCGTAGCGCGCGGCGAGCGTATCGTCCTGTGCGGCCCGTCAGGGTCGGGCAAGTCAACACTGATTCGCTGCGTCAACCGGCTGGAGGAGCATCAGCAGGGAAACCTCGTCGTGGATGGTACCGAACTGGTCGATGATCTGAGGGCGATCGAGCGCGTTCGAAAGGACGTCGGCATGGTGTTTCAACAATTCAACTTGTTCCCGCACCTGACTGTGCTTGAGAACCTGACGCTGGCGCCGATGTGGGTCGGCAAGGTCCCAAAGAAAGAGGCCGATGAACGTGCAATGCAGCAACTCAAGAGGGTTCGCATTGGGGAGCAGGCAGGTAAGTACCCGCTACAGCTATCTGGCGGGCAGCAACAGCGAGTTGCGATCGCACGATCGCTATGTCTAACGCCGAAGATCATGTTATTTGACGAGCCAACATCGGCGCTGGACCCGGAGATGATCCAGGAGGTGCTCGACGTGATGGTCGAACTGGCCGGCGCGGGTATCACCATGCTTTGTGTAACCCACGAAATGGCATTTGCAAAAGCGGTAGCCAATCGGGTGATCTTCATGGATCAGGGGCAAATCGTCGAGCAGGCGACTCCGCATGAATTCTTCGATAACCCGAAGAACGATCGCACCAAGGATTTCCTGTCAAAGATTCTGACTCATTGACCGCGTACCACGTCGCGACGATCGATTTCTTTTCCTGTTTAACGTCAACGTATTGATGAGATAACGTGCCGATACGTCAGCTCAAAGTCTCAAAGATGCCATTTTTATAAAGGAGTTCCATGAAAATCCAACGTTTCCAAGCTGGTCCGCGCATGAGCCAACTGGTTGTGTACGGCAACCTCGGATTTGTAGCCGGCCAAACCGCTGACGACACTGCGCTCAATGTGAAAGGTCAGACTATCCAGATTCTGGAGAAGATTGATCGCTTGCTCGAAGTGGCTGGATCGGACAAGACAAAGATCTTATCTGCAAACATTTGGCTTGCCGATTTTGAGACGTTTGCCGAAATGAACGAAGCGTGGGATGCCTGGGTGCCAAGCCAAGACGCACCCGCACGCGCGTGCGTGGAGTCACGCCTCGCGTACACAAAATACACGGTTGAAATCTCTGTGATCGCAGCGGTTTAGCCGCACTCGTTGAGGGGGCGATGCTGACGGTCTTCGCGGCGCAGTGGGATTGTGCGGCCACTTGTATGTGGCGATATTAAGCGAAGTTTTTGAAGGCTGATGATTCTGTTTTCCAAGGGCTATGTGTTGCATCCAACTTATATTTAGCTTAACTAAGTTGTAAAGACGTGGGAAGCCTGTCTGCACCAAGGTACGAAGCTAACTCAAAAGGTGGTCGACCAAGCATCGCCCCGGCAAATCTTGACCGAGTGCGGTTGGCAACTGTTGTACTCAAGCTCCAGCGAGCGCATGGTTTTGGCCCAGATTACGTGCTCATTTTGGTCCCTTGGTTCGTTGTAAAGAAATGGAACAACCAAACCCTTCTGGGCGTTCCGACATTATCAACGAGGCTATGTCCTCTTTTAGACAAGGAAGAAGAGAAAATGAAAATTCAAAAGACCACGGCTGCCATCCTAGCGATGGGAGCATTTGCAGGTGCCGCACACGCTCAAAGCAGCGTGACCTTGTACGGCCTCGTCGACGAGGGAATTCTCTTCAATAACAACGTCAAGGGCCAGAAGCTATACTCGGTAACCAGCGCCAATTCGTCGCGCTGGGGTTTGTTGGGCAGTGAAGACCTGGGCGGGGGCCTCAAGGCGATCTTCGACCTGGAAAACGGTTTCACCCTTGGCACCGGCGCGTTGGGCCAGGGCGGACTGGAGTTCGGACGGAAGGCCTATGTCGGTCTAAAGAGCAATACCTACGGTACGGTCACGTTGGGCCGCCAATATTCCGCAAGCAATGACGCGACATCCTCGTTCGCGTCCGGCGCCGATTGGGCTGCATCCGGCCTCAGCTACGGTACGCGCGCAGGCGACGTCGATAACGTGGATACGTCGAACCGCGTTCAGAACGCCCTCAAGTACACGAGCCCCAATTACCGTGGTCTGACGGTCGGCGTCCTGTACAGCCTGGGTGGGCAGGCCGGGCAGTTCTCGAAGAACGAAGTCACCGACGCGGGGGTTTCGTATGTGAACGGACCGGTTAAGCTTGGCGCGAGCTACATGTTCACAAAGGACCCGTACTACGCGACATTTGGTGATCTGGGCAACTCGTCGTCGCCGTCGTCTTCGGCCACGGGCGCGACCAACAACATGCCGAATCCGATTTACGGCGGCTACGCGTCGGCCGGCTCGCAGCAGATCATTACCGCAGGGGGCTCGTACGTGCTGGGATCGGCGACGATCGCCCTGCTGTACTCCAACACGCAGTTCCAGAACCTTGGCTCAGTCAACGCGGTGGGCAGTTTCGGCACCAAATACAACGGCGGAACCGCTACGTTCAATTCGGGCGAGTTGAACGTGAAGTATGCGCTGACCCCATCTCTTCAACTGGCGGGCGCCTACATCTATACGCATAACAGCGGCGCCGATGGCGTTGGCAGCGCCAGTTACAACCAGGTCAACCTCGGCACCATTTACTTTTTGTCGAAGCGTACGTCGTTATACGCGACCGGGTTTTTCGAGACCGCTTCGGGGACCGATTCGACGGGCAAACCGGCTGTCGCAGACCTCTACGGATCCTCGTACTCATCGAACAAACACCAGTTGGCGGCCATCATCGGCATGACCCACAGGTTCTGAACGGGTGCTGCCTTGGGGGAACCGGTAAGCGCCGAGGCGTTTGGTGGTCCCTAAGGCACATGGTCTGCTCTACAAAACGTTTGACACCGAACCTCATGAAAATTGCCATACTCGATGCCGGAACGCTTCCGATCCCTCTCACCCGCCCCGCTTGGGCCACAGGTTGGGTTGAATATTGGGCCACGGACCCTGGCGAAGTCGTCAGTGCGATAGGCGACGCCACTATCGTGATTACTAACAAGGTCCCGCTCCGACGCGCTGAATTGCTGCGGATGCCTTGGTTGCGCTTCATATGCGTCGCTGCTACCGGCTACGATTGTATCGATATCGGCACTTGTCGCGAGCAGGGGATCGTGGTTTCTAACGTGCCAGGATACTCGGCGCAAAGCGTATCTGAATGGGTTATCGCTTCCATTTTCGCTTTACGTCGGAATCTGTTTGAGTACAACGAACTGGCACTGAGTAAGTGGGCAAAATCTCCATCCTTCTGTGTACATGGGACGCCTATTCTCGACATCGCCGGGACCACGCTAGGCATTGTCGGTCGAGGAGCGATCGGGCAAGCGACCGCACGTCTAGCAACCGCAATCGGAATGCGCGTGATGTTTGCGGAACATCGGGGGCGCGCTGAGACGCGGGACGGTTACTATCCGTTTGAGGACGTGCTTAAACAAGCGGATGTTCTATCATTGCACTGCCCACTCACTGACGAGACGAGCAACCTCATAGGGCAACGCGAACTAGCTTTGCTTAAGCCCGGCGCTATGCTGATAAATAGCGCGCGAGGGGCCCTTGTCGATACATCTCGGTTGCTTGACGCGCTAGCCAATGGACTTCTTGGTGGGGCAGCCTTGGACGTACTGCCAAACGAACCGCCCAAACCCACGGACCCCATTCTAGATCGCTTCAATCAGAACCTGATTTTGACGCCGCATATTAGTTGGGCCGCAACGAACGGAGCAGAGCAACTGAATAAGGGGATCGAGGCGAATCTCAACGCATTTAAATTATTTACGCCCATTAATGTTGTGAACGGAATTACCAAGACGAATTTTGACGACCCCCATGCGATTTACGATCGGACTTGAGCCACTGCCCGTCGCAAGGTGCGTCTTACAATCCAGCGCCCGGTGTGTCCGAGCTTCGTGAGTTGTCGGCCCCAATAATGCGACGAGCCACACGCCTCCATGCCTACCACGCACTGCTCAAGCTTCGCGAAAAACGGCAGCACACCAGCGCGACGAAGTGGCTTGCGTACGACGATATGTCCCTGCGAGTCCACTCCGTGAACCTGGAACAAGGTTTTTGCCAGATCCAGTCCAACTGTCTCTATCTTCATGATGAACGCTCCTCTGCCGTGGAAGTCACGACCTCTCCACTTTGGCATATGCCTACCCTGAACGGAAGGAGTCGTCCATCACATCATAGTCACACGGCGACTGGTTCTCGCGTTGACCGGCGATCTTACTGAGGCAAACATGACCATCGCAGTACAGGCGAGAAAATCGGTGGCTCGCTCGTACTGGACCTACGGAGCCGGGTTGTTTGGTTTGGCACTGGCCGGCCTATCTGTTTTCCTCGTCTGTCGTGAGTTTCTGTCCATCCATGATGCCGTGCAAGTCGTCCCTAGCCAACCGTCGTCGCCCTAATCCGTTAAACAGTCTGCGGCGCTTCACGCGCTGGCGGGCCGAACGAAACACAAACGATCGTTGCCCGTCATCACCACGAGCTGGCATCCACGTCGTTCGCTACCGGTGACAATGCCGACACCTCTTCAGAATAGTAAAACTCGATCGCGACAGTGGTTATGCGATAGAGTCCCATCAGTACATTGCCGCCCGATTTTACTCGTTGATAACTTATATATTATAAGGAATACCAATTGGAAAATAATCGCTCATTCCACGATCCAAGCTGCTGAGGGCTGTGACGCATCCCGCATACCGTTGCGAAAAGCGCAGAGAAACCGCGCGAGAACCTCGGATTCGTTCTGCGGATGCCACGCCAGGGCGAGCTCGACTATTGGAGCATCCTTTTCCAGCGGCACGCCTACGACACCCGAGGGAAAAAGACGTGCCGAATGTTCCGGCAACAGGCATACCGCCCCGACTGTACTGATGAGAGAAAGCGCCAACTGCAGGTTCTCCGACTCATATGTCCATAGCAGTGTTACGTCGTGGCGGGCAGCATAGGCCTGAATCGCCTCGTAAAGCACGGGGGCATGCTCGTGCGTGACGCTGATTAAACGGTCGTCGACAAGCTGGGCAATGTCCAGGCGGCGACTGGCTGCAAGACGGTGAGTCGCGGGCATCGCGACGATAAGACGCTCACGCCGGACCGTGCAGAGTTGCAGGCCATTCGCTTGTTCGGAGGGCCGGATGAACGCGGCGTCAAGACGCCGCTCCTGCAGCGCGGCGATCAGTGCCGGCGACGACCGGCTCTGCATTGCAAGCTCGATGTCCTCAAGCTCTCCATGCAGGGAGTCCATGATCTGCACAAGGTGCTCGACCTCGACGCCGGGCACGAATCCGAGCGTCAGTCGGCCCGCCTGCGCTCGTGCCGCCTCGCGTGCACGCTCTACGGCGCGGTTTGCCTGTGCGAGCACAAGTCGCACTTCGTCGAGAAAGACATGGCCTGCCTGCGTCAGTTGGACACGACGGCTTGAACGCTCGAAGAGCGGCGTGCCGACATGGTTCTCCAAATCCCGGATCTGCCGGCTAAGCGATGGTTGCACGGTGTGCAGGCGCTCGGCGGCAAGCGTGAAGGTTCCCGCCTCGACCACGCCAACGAAGTACCGCAGATGACGCAGTTCCATTGGAATCATCCATACCTAAAAAGTACCATTCTAAAGAAACAAAGCATTGGCGACAGCAAGCCTGATGCCCCTAGAATGAATCGTCGCCTGTTTATTTATTAGCGCAATTTACCGGAGAAAAATGATGACCAAACCTTTCGAGTCCACCCGTCCCGAACAGCTCACCCACTTTCTTGGAAAGCACTTCATCTATACCTACGAGAATGGTTGGCAATACGAGATGTACATCAAGAACGAGCGTACTATCGACTACCGCATCCACAGCGGCATGGTCGGCGGTCGCTGGGTGCGCGACCAGGAGGCTCACATTGTTCGGCTGAGCGATGACGTCTGCAAGATTTCGTGGGACGAGCCTACCGGGACGACGGTTAGCGTGGCAATCAATTTCAGCGAACGCCAGTTGCACGGTGTGATCTTCTTCCCGCAATGGATCGCCCAGGATCCTGAGAAGACCGTCTGTTTTCAGAACGAACAACTGGATCTGATGCGCCAATACCGCGACGCCGGTTCGACCTACCCGAAACTGGTCATCGACGAATTCGCACCGGTCACCTTCCTTGAAGACTGCGGGCTTGACAACCAGAGTGTCATTGCCTGCGCCCCGTCTGAACTGTCTTCCGCCTATGCCACACGGCGCAACTGATCGAAGATGCTTCATGCCGGTCGCAGCCGCACGTCAGTCAATTTTCAGGACCAGACATCGCCATGCATCTGGATCCGCAGGCACGACGGCGGATGGTCTCCGTGGCTGAATGGTCGGATAACGGTTCGCGTCTGGCCTATTTCTTCTTTCCTATACCTGTATCGCTCCGCACGCGACGCTTGCGCCAAGTACAACCAGAGCAACGAACCGGGTTCTTAGATATGCGTGGCGCATATGTTTTCCGAAATCAACCTCTGCGAGCCCAGCGGCTAAGTAGTAGCTGCCGATCATCGGGCTTATTGCGAATCCAACATTTTCCGCGATCATCATTACTCTTGCGACGCTTTCAGGTCTAATGCCGTAGGGTGAAGGATTTTTTATCGTAACAGGTAGTATTCCGAAATAATATGAATCAGATCTACTGCTCATTCCTAACGGCGTGGCGATCACTCCAAGCAAGAGATAAAGGTATCTGCCGATCTCCATTGACATGATACTTTTCATCGCGTCGGTGGGATGATCTATCATCGCGCTCTTGGTCACGATTCCCAGAAAAACGCTCGCGCAGAACAGGATCGCGGCCAAGAGTAATGCTTCGGACGATTGACGTTTGACCATGGCTAATTGTTTCGCCGAAGACGGGTAGTTGATCAGCAAGGATGTCGCCAGACCGACCATGAAAACAATGACGCCAGGTACACGGGGATAAAATAAGAGAGTTGAAGTTACGATTAACGTGAGCGAAAGATTCATTGCATAGCGCCCTGAAGAGGAGCGCGCGCGATAATCGGTGCGGGCGGTGCGGACGCTAAGGCAGAACCGTCGCTGGAGCTTGCGCGTGGCAAAAGGCGGGTAGTCGAAGCGCTTTCTTCTGTTGAAGGCCTGTCGCTGTTAATGACCTCCGGCGCGGCGGTGTAGGTCCGTCCTTCCAGAGATGGATCTGGGAATCGACTATCAGCATTTATGCACCTCAACGCAGTCCAATCTGGACGCGTCGAAATGCTAATCTAAATTGTACAATGTGGTCAATAAAGAACGCCGCATCTGAAGTTTTATGGCGCCCTGGCCGGTGTTGTCCGCGAGGACTCTCTCCATTAGATAGTTTTTTGCTGTCGCTCCCGGCAGTAGCTCAATTGCAGAATAATCGGTGGCTGTTTCATCGATTAGTACGGAATCAGTTGTCCGTCCTTATACCGGTACACAGTTGTGGGCGCATTCTTCATGTTCCCCTGTGCATCGAACGTGTACGTTCCGGCGATTCCGTGATAATCCGTCCTGGCCAGTTCCGCGCGGATCTTCGCCTTGTCCGTTGTTGTCGCCGCGGCCTGCATGGCGCGCGCAATGATCTGCGCACCATCGTAGAAGTTCGCGGCATAAATCAGGACGTCGATTCCATACGCGTCCTTGTAGCGCTTGATAAAGTCGCGTCCCGCCGCGCTTTTTGTCAGCGACGGGCCGCCTTGCGCGCAGTACACGGTATTCGTCGCATCGCCAGCCACCTTGCCCAGCTCCGATGAGCAATACCCGTCGCCGCCCAGCAACTTGGCGGACATCCCCAGTTGCTTGATCTGACGCGCAAGAGGCGCGGCCTGAGTGATGTAGCCGCCGTAGAAGATCGCATCCGGATTCTTCGATTTAATCGACGTCAGGATCCCTTTGAAGTCCACCGCGTTCGAGTTCGTGTAGTCCTGCGCCACGACCTTCAGGCCGATCTCTTCGGCGCGCGTCTTGAACTCGTTCGCCACACCCTGCCCATACGCGGTACGGTCATCTATGACGGCGACCGTGTGCACCTTCAATTCATCTTTCGCGAAGTCCGCCATCGACCCGCCGATCTGCGAATCGCTCGCGCCGATTCTAAAAACGCTGTCATAGCCCTGCTTGGTCACGTCCGGATTGGAGGCCACGGGCACCATCGGCACACCGGCGCCGTTGAGCACTCGTGAGACCGGGATCGCGACGCCCGAATTGTTCGGTCCGAGCATGACTACGGCGCCGGCATCGACTATTTTTTGCGCGACCTGGACGCCGATCTTCGGGTCGGCCTGGTCATCCTCTGAATCCAGTTTGAACGTCACCGGGGAACCCCCGATCAATAGATGCTGTGCATTGAGGTCGCGGATCGCGAGTTTGGCGCCGTTCTCGTTGTCCTTGCCGGTCCCGGACTGGCCGCCGGTCAACGGTCCCGACATGCCAATCAACACGGTCTGGTCCGCTTGCGCAGCGGTGCCGAGGGCAAGCAAACAGCAAAGGGCGGCGAGCTTGAATGAGGTGTTCATGGTTATGTCCTGAAATTGAACGGCAATGTGGATAAACGAATAACGGTTTGCATCGAGGACGTGCGGACGCAGGTGTTCCGGCCTGCCGCGTAGCCGGCGGATTAAGCAGGATTCCTTTTCAAAATATCTGTTAGGGGTCTGGCGACCTTGCCCGCTATCCTTAACCGGTGCGCGAGCGGATCAGCTTGTCGTCGACTGCTTCAAGCCAGGTGTCCGAGAGCGTGTAACCCTCCGGGAAGCGATCGCTCGGATCGAGCCCGTATTGCGACATGGCTGCAATCCAGCCCTGGCCCGCGACGCTCGGTACGACTGCGGGCACGCCGCCTACTTCGGTAAGCGATTCAATCCGGCTGTCGAATACAGAACCGATGATCGACTCATGCAAAAAGGTTTCGCCCGGCGCTATCAGGCCTTTGGCGTGCATGACGGCAAGCCGCGCTGATGTACCCGTTCCGCAAGGCGAGCGGTCGCACCGGCCGGGTGAAACAATGACGGTATTGCGCGACTTCACCACGCCGTCCTCGCGCTGCAGGCGGGTGACAAACTCGGTTTGCGTGATACCTTTGATCAACGGGTTGGTCGGATGCACACAGGCAAGTTGTTCGGCTGCGGCAACCTTGATGATCTGGCCCAGCTCGCATAGCTCGCGCGCCTCGTCACGCGTGATGCCGAAGCCGAGGCTTTCCGCGTCGACGATGGCGTACGTCATGCCGCCATATCCCACGTCCACCTGAATGGTGCCGAGTTTCTCGACTTCGATGGACGCCTCAAGGTGCTGGGCGAAGGCTGGCTGGTTAGTGAACCGTACCTGCGTGACCTTGCCGTCGCGACATTCACAGCGCACCTGGATCAGCCCGGCCGGCGCTTCGAGTACGATGTACGTCACGGGTTCGCTCATCGGCAGGATGCCGGTCTCGAGCAGCACCGTCGCCACGCAGATCGTATTGGAGCCGGACATGACGGGATACTCGGTCGACTCCGCGATCACATAACCCATTTGCGCCGCCGGGTTCGTGGACGGCACCAGGAAATTGACGCTATGCACGGCAGAGCCGCGCGGCTCGAACAGACACAGCTTTCGCAGATCGTCGCGCTGTTCTTCGAGATACAGCATCTTGTCAAAGACGGTCGCTCCCGGGACAGCGAACAATCCTCCGGTGACAACCTTGCCGAGCTCGCCTTCCGCGTGACACTCGACCACGTTCAACACATTCTTCCAGCGCATGGCGTTCCTCGATCCCGGTGTGATATCGCAGCATCCTTGGGCTTTCCGGCCGCTAAGAGCGCTCGATTGAGATCGAGTGTAGATAGACGATTTTTTAATCACAATTCCTATTTTTCAGCTTATATTCCTGAAAAAATCGATGGAATCGTTGCAGCCGCCGCAGCACGTCGTGCCGGCCTCACATCAGCCACGGTGGCACGGGTGTGCATTTAGCGAGCAGATAGTCCACGAGTGCGCGGCACTTGAGCGACTGATTGTCGGTCGTAAGATAGACCAGATAGATTGCGCGGCCATCGTCGGGAGAAAAATCCTTCAGGACTTCCACAAGGCGCCCGGCACGGATATCCGGCGCGACCAGAAAGTTGGGAATGCGCGCAATGCCCAGACCCGCCAGCGCAGCCGTATGAACCGCCGTGCCAATGCTTCCCAGATTCCCCTCGACCCATACCGAATAGCGACGCTGCCCGTCGCGAAACATCCACTCGGCCTGCGTGACGCCGCGCGCGTCCATGGTGAGGCAGTTGTGCACGGCCAGACTTTCGGGGCGCTCCGGACGGCCGTGCTTCTCCAGATAGGCGGGCGAAGCGCAAATCACCAGCGGATTAGGCGCAAGACGAATGCTGACGTGATCCTCCGATGGCGCTAGACTCGAGCGGATTGCTACATCGGCACTGCGATCGTCGGGCGTGGCGGGCACGTCGCCCACTACGATCTCGACCTTCAACTCCGGGTACAACCCGAGAAATTCGGGCATCAGCGGCACGAGATGCTTGTCCACGAACGCTGCAGGGCAACGAATTCTCAGGACGCCATGCGGCACTTGCGGCTGCTTGGCGGTCGCCGATTCAGCCGCCTCGATATCCGCAATCACCTGCTTGATCTTCGAATGGAAGAACTCGCCCTTGGCAGTCAGCGATAGCCGGCGAGTCGTGCGCACGAACAACTTCACGCCCATCCGATCTTCAAGACGCGAGATCTTGCGGCTGACACCGGAAGGCGTCAGCCGGCATTTTTCCGCTGCCGAGACAAAATTGCCATGCGCGACGACCGTGGCGAACACGTATAGCTCGCTGCTCTTGTCCATGACGGCTCTCTCGTGATTGCGAAGAATTTGTCAGGAATATAAGCCGAAATTTAAGAATTGTTCGCAAAAATTCGTCTATCTACAATGAATCCAACGGTGAGTGGTCAGTCAATAGTCCCTGAGTTGTCCCTGAGCGCCGCAGTTTCATTTCGAGGGAATCCGACATGCATCAAGAGGCAAGCGAACACACGGCCGACGTCGACAGCCGCGGAGCCGGTTTTTTTATTGCCGAGGAAGGGCCCAGCTTCTGGCAGCCGGTCCCGGCCAATGGTTTTGTCCGGTGTTTGTTGAACGGCGCAAAGCTCGGCACCACGACGCCGTTTTCGATGGGCACGCAAACCGTTGCGCCAGGCGGCTGCTATGTGCGCGAGCACGCCCATGACCGCAGCGAAGAGGTGATCTTTTTCTACGCGGGCAGCGGTGGCAGCGTGGTGATTGACGACATCGAGTATCCCGTCAAGCCGCAGACTGCTGTGTATCTCGGCATGAACTGCCGCCATAAGTTCGTGAACAACGGCGCTGATGACCTGAGCTTCATGTGGTTCCTGATGCCGGGCGGTATCGAGGAATTCTTCGAGTCGGTCGGGCGCGTGCGCCGTCCGGGCGATCTCGCGCCCGAGCCTTTCGCGCGGCCGGACAACGTGCGGGAAATCGAAGCACGCACCGTTTTTGCAAGCGGTGTAAGCGACGTGAGCGACGCGAACAATACCAGCGGCGCGGCCAGGGACTGAGCGGCCGATGATCTCGACTATCGATTATTGCACCGCCGCCGACGGCGCGCGGCTCGGCTTCCAGTGCGTGGGAGAAGGAAACGGGCCACCCATATTGTTGATCGCGGGCCTTGCGGGGGAAGCGAAGTTCTGGCGGCCGGTGATGGACGATCTCGCGAGCCGGCACAGCGTGATTGTCTTCGATCAGCGGGGCTTCGGTGTGAGCGGCACGACCGGGAGCATCTGCACGATCGATCTGCTTGCGGCCGATGCGCTCGCTATCATGGACGCCGCGGGCGTGGAGCAGGCAATTGTCGCGGGCCATTCGACTGGCGGCGCCATTGCTCAGACGCTTGCGCTCGATCACCCGTCGCGGGTGTCAAAGCTCGTGCTCAGTTCGACCTGGGCGAAGGCCGACGCTTATATGCGATATCTATTCGCATTACGAAGCAATGTGATGCGCGTGGGCGGCAAGCGGCTTTACGCGGACCTCACGCGTGTCATCGGCTATCCGCTTGCGTGGCTGCGCGAGCAACCTGAACGGCTCGCATTGTCTGATAACGACGCAAGCATAGAAGTGGACGATCGTGTGTTCACGCGGATCGAAGCGCTGCTCGAATTCGATCGCACAGCCGCGCTCGCCACGATCCGGCAGCCTACGCTTGTGCTCGGCGCGCGTGACGATCAGATCATCCCGAACTATCTGCATGTGGAACTACAGGAAGCCATTCCGGGCTCTACCGCGCGATTCTGCGCGGAGGGCGGCCACTTCTTTCCGGGCATCAGGCCGAAGACGTTTGTCGAGCCGCTGCGCGACTGGCTGGAGCAGCAGGCATGACAACGAGCAAGCGGGTGCTGTTGATCGGCTACGGTGCGATCGGCCGGACGGTCAGGCAGCAACTCGATACAGCCGGTGGTTATGAGATCGCGATCTGGTCTCGTACGGCAATATCTGAAGGGCGCTCACACTGCGCCGTGCATTCCCATGAAGAAGCGCGCGCTTTCAATCCGCAGCTTGCAGTCGAGTGCGCGGGGCAGGACGCCGTGCGCACGCTGGCGCCTTTGTTATTGGCCGATGGCGTGTCCGTGCTGCTCGCCTCGGTTGGCGCGCTGGCGGATTGCGCCACTCACGAAATGCTGCGCCTGGCGGCGCGTGGACGCGCTCGCGTGGTCTTGCCGTCGGGGGCGATAGGCGGCCTGGATTATCTCGATGCCGTCGCGAATGAGACCGGGCTCGAGGTCGAATACCTGTCGACGAAACCGGTGCACGCGTGGCGCGACGAACTGGCTCGTCAAGGTATCGACGCCGATGCGTTGCGCGAACCGTACACGCTCTTCGAAGGCTCGGCGGCTGAAGCCGCGCTGCGTTATCCGCAAAATCTCAACGTCGCGGCGACGCTGGCGTTGCGCGGCGTTGGCATGGAGAAAACGCGTGTGACGGTGCGCGCCGATCCGCGTATCGCGCTCAACACGCACGAGATCCAGATGCGCAGCGCGGCCGGAACAGCGACGTTCCGCTTTCAAAACGCGCCCTCCGCCGATAACCCCAAAACGTCCGCGCTGACCGCGTTGAGCCTGGCAACGGAAATCGCACGCTTCTTTCGCGATAACGCGGCCTGTCAACACTGCATGAGCACCGCTGCCCCATATGCCCGGCAAGATAGAGACCCTCACCGCCATGATCATTGAAGAACGTGACTACCGCATCAAGCCCGGCAAGACGCAGACCTTTGTTGCGCTCTATGAGGAACACGGCCTGCCGATCCAGAAAGCCTGTCTCGGGGATCTGCTCGGGTACTTCGTGACGGAGACCGGTGAGCTGAATCATGTGGTCGCATGGTGGAGCTTCACGAGTCTCGATGACCGCATGGCGCGACGCACACGCATGCTCGCCATGCCGGAGTGGCAGTCCTATCTCGATCGCGTGACGGATTTCATCGATGTGCAGAACACGCGCATTCTCAATCCGATTCATTTTTCACCTATCCGATAACCTGTCCGACCGCGCCCGGAGCGTCGTAATGAACACAATGAAGGTAGCAATAGTGGGTGCCGGAATCATCGGCTGCTCGTGGGCGATGGTCTGGGCGAGGCGAGGGCACAGCGTGGCTATCTACGACGCGGACCCGGCTACGCGTGCACGCGCGCTTGACACGCTGGCCGCCTACGCGGAGGACCTCAATCGTGTTGGCATGACCGTGCCTGCGGATTCGCTCACCCGTGTGCGCATCGCGACGACGCTTGCCGATGCCGTCTCACACGCCGATTACGTGCAGGAGTCGGTGCCGGAGAAACTGGACCTCAAGCGCGCGCTGTTCTCTGAACTGGATGCGCTCGCACCGCCCGGCGCGATACTCGGCAGTTCGACTTCCGCGCTCGGCATGTCACGGTTCTCGGCTGAACTGAGCGGCCGTGGGCGCTGCGTGATCGTTCATCCGGCTACGCCGCCGCACATGATGCCGGTTGTCGAAATCGTGCCGAGCCCGTGGACCGATGCACCCGTGGTTGAACGCATTTTCGCGTTGATGGAGTCGCTCGGCCAGACGCCCGTACTCGTGAACAAGGAAATCGCCGGCTTCGCGATGAACCGGATGCAGGGCGCACTGCTCATCGAGATGTTCCGGCTGATCGAGGCGGGTGTCATTTCCGCCGATCACGCCGATAAACTCATCAGCGACGGCTTCGGTCTGCGTTGGGCTTTTCTTGGACCACTCGAAGGCGTGGACCTGAACGCGCCGGGCGGGATTGCCGACTATCTGCATCGCTTCGGCCACATGTTCGACGACATGGCGATGGAGGTTCGCGAACCCGGTCCGGTGCTGAACCCGAACCTGATCGCGCGGCTTGATGCGGAGATGCGGGCCAAGCTGCCGCTGGAGGGTATTGAGGCGAAGCGCTCCTGGCGCAACCGCCGCATGGCTGCGCTGCAAAAGATGCGCCGCGACATGCAATCGGAAGCGTGAACGTGGTCGATGCCAGCCTTGATCCTTCTCTTGATCCGTCCCGCATGCCGCCTTCGCTATGGGCCGACACAGCGTTTGCAGCGCCGTTATTCGACGCCCTTGCTCCCGGCGGCCACCATGCCGATCTGATCGTGATTGGTGCGGGTTTCACGGGCCTGAGTACGGCTCTGCACGCGGCGAAACGCGGCGCGCGCGTGGTCGTGCTGGAAGCTGCGGAGATCGGTTGGGGGGCGTCGGGACGCAACAATGGTCAGGTCATTCCGGCGATGACCCGGGCCGATCCCGACGTGATCGTGAATGCGTTCGGTGCAGAGAAGGGCGAGGCGCTGGTGAGTCTTATCGGCGGGTCGGGGAACGCGTTGTTCGAGCTTGCGCGCAAGCATCGGATCGAGTGTGCGGCGGTCCAGAACGGCTGGATCCAGCCCGCGCATCGCGCCAGCCGGATGGCACTTGCGCAAAGCCGCTTTGAGCAATGGAAAAAGCGCGGCTTCGACGTGGAGCTGGTCGATCGCGAACGCGCGTGGAGTCTTATTGGTTCAAACTTCTGGTTTGGCGGATGGCAGAACCTGACGGGCGGCCATATCAATCCGCTGGCGTTCGTGCGCGGTCTGGCGCGCGCGGCGCAAGCTGCCGGTGCGAGCATTCATGCGCGCTCGCCGGTGACCGGTATCGCGCGCGTGGGGGATGCCTGGCGTGTCAGCACGCCGCAAGGTCACGTGAGCGCACCGCGGGTGCTGATCGCGACGCATGCTTATAGCGGTGCATTGGCTGAGTTGGGTGCAGCGTCGCCGTGGCCCAAGCTGCCGAACACGCTGATTCCCATGCGCTCCTATCAACTGGCGACCCAACCGCTGCCACCCGAACTGCGCGCGACGATCCTGCCTCATGGTCACGCGATGTCCGACACGCACGGGGACCTGCATCTTGCCCGCTTCGATGAAACCGGACGGCTGTTGACCGGCGGCGCGCTGATCGTTCCGTTCGGCTATGAAAGCCGGCTGCGCAAACGGCTGGCGGCGAGACTCACGCGTATGTTCCCGCAACTCGAAGGCTTGCCGCTGCGCTTCGATTATCTTTGGCACGGTAACTTCGCGGTCACGCCCGACGGCTTGCCGCGCTTCGCCACGCTTGACAACGGCCTCTTCGCATGGATGGGTTGCAACGGGCGGGGCGTGGCCTTATCGACGGCGTTGGGACCGGCCCTCACAGAGACGCTGTTCGCCAACAATCCCGCTCATTCAGCTTTGCCGTTCGAGCCGATGCGTTGCATCGCCGCTCATTCGCTGGTCAAGCGAACTGCTATCGCGGCGATGATGGTGTATAGGTGGCGAGACGCGCGCGATTGATGTGCTACTGCAGCGCTCGGCCAGTGGAAGCAGGCAGCGTTACATTACCCGCCAGTGACGCTTTGGTTTTGAACACCCCTGAGTGCGTGCGCCGGATTTTCTTCGTCATCTTCTGGTTTCAGCTACAGGCAATGCTATCTCACATCTCAACGCCCCCGCTTTACCGACTTCCAGACTTCCGGAGCCCGAAGCTGGCGCGGCCATCGTTCACCTGCACGCGCGTAACCCCGTGGACCATCCCCAACAGACACCTGGAGGATCCGAGCCCTTCCTGAAGGCGATCAGGCAGCCCAGCGACTGCTTGGGGAACATTACTACGGGGCCCTACTTATGGGCCACGTGCATCGACCAGTGCATTACTGGTGGCCCCGTCGCTTGAGAGTGTAGTTGAGTTGACTGAATCGCCGCCCCTAGTCCGAACGCCGTCGATTTTTGTCGAGCTACTGCAACGCAGCCATGCATACTATTCATAGGACGAGCGCCGCAATGCGGTCCGTTTGATAAGAGGCGCTAACGAGTTCGAAGAGGTGTATGGGAACGCGGATCGAAGTATATGAGGCGCAAGATCCGCAGGGTTTGTAGGCAGGGTGTTGATTGCACTATGTGGCCGTTACCCACCACCTTCGCTTTTTCGGCGTTCTCATATCCACTTGTCCAACAGTCTCCCTTGCAGGTCGCCTGCGATAACCAGACCCTGGCGTGGGCGAACAATTGGGCTTAGCGTGTTCTAAATAGAAGACAAGCGCCGGTTAGGTTCTGCCTCTTGGCCCGCACTCATATTTGTCCGCGTACCCCGAGTGTCAAACAGAACATCTTGTCAAGCTGCTCGTTGAGCCGTTTCAACGCTTCGTTGACCAGCCGTCGAAACGGTCTCAGCGAGTGATCCGCCGGACGAAGCCGCCAGCTTGACCGTAGAAAATGAGGGTTTCTTGCATTACATCCATTCCGCGCATCGCAGCCATCGCCAGAGATTATGAAGTCAATATCTATAACGCTTGTCCCTCAAACCTGTGTACCCAGACCTGACTTCAATAGCTTGCTTGATAGGCAATCCTGGGAAGTCTTCGGCCGTTCGCGGAATGTGATTGAGACGCAAGCGACCTCAGCGGTTCACCACCCGCGCCGGAATGAACGCCCAGACCAAAAAGGCGGACAGGGTCAGCGTACCGGCGACCAGGTAAAGCCCGGACGACAGCGTGCCGGTCTGGCCTTTCAACCAGCCAATAACGGTCGGACTGACGAACCCGGCCAGGTTCGCGGTCGAATTGATCAGCGCGATTCCGGCGGCGGCGCCCACCCCACCCAGAAACGACGTCGGCAAAGCCCAAAACATAGGTAAGGCGCTGATAATGCCTACCGCCACCATCGTCAGCCCCAGCATTGACAGCACCGAGCTGCCGCCCACGTTGGCGCACAACACGAAGCCGCACGCAGCGAACAGGGTGGGCACGATCACGTGCCAACGTCGTTCGCGCCGCTTGTCCGCGCTGCGGCCAATCAGCAGCATGCCAACCAGCGCAGCCGTGTAGGGGATCATCGTCATCAAGCCGATCAGCGCCGGACTCTTGATGCCAGTGCCCTTGATGATGGTCGGTTGCCAGAAGCTCAGTGCATACGAGCCCATGATGATGCCGAACAGGATCAGCGCGAGCAGCCAGACGCGGCCGGAGCGGAACACCTGACTCACTGAACCATGCGTCCTGGTTTTGCCTTCCATGTCGAGGTCTAACTGGACCCGTGCGCGGTCCTCCACGCTGAGCCAGGTGGCGTGCGCGACCTTGTCGTCAAGCCGGCGGTAGACCATTACGCCGAGCACAATGCCCGGCAAGGCTTCCAGGATGAACAGCCACTGCCAGCCATGCATGCCGGCGAAGCCCGCCGTCGCGGTCATGATGTAGCCCGACAGGGGGCCTCCCACGATGCCTGACACAGGGTTGCCCGCGGTCAGCAACGCCACCATCCGGCCGCGCCGGTGCGAGGGGAACCAGTAGGTCAGGTAGAGCAGCATGCCCGGATAGAAGCCGGCTTCGGCCAGGCCAAGGAAGAAGCGCAGGATGTAGAACTGCAGCGGCGTACTCACCCACGCGGTGCACATCGAAAGGACCGCCCAGGTGATCATGATGCGGGCGATCCAGCGCCGCGCGCCAAGCTTGTGCAGCAGCAGGTTGCTGGGCACTTCAAAGAAAAAGTAGCCGATGAAAAACATGCCCGCGCCGAGACCGTATACCGCCTCGCTGAGCTGCAGATCGTTCAGCATCTGCAGCTTCGCGAAGCCGACATTGACGCGGTCCAGATAGGCCACCACGTAACACGCGAACAGGAGAGGCAGGAAGCGCCATGCGATGCGCCTGTAGACCGCGTCGGCGGACTCGGCAATGCTCGCGCCGGCCGCCGCGTTGTGGGGGTGGGTATTCAAGTGTTGTCTCCGGTTTATTGATTGCAGTCGCGGCGGTATCCGTGGCTGCAGTGTCACTTTTTCAGAGCATGAGAAGAAGCACCTTCCGGTGGGTTCAGACCATAAAATATTTTCTGTTTGAGAGATCTTCATCAGTTAAGCTAAAACGATGAATACCGACTATCTGGAAAGCTTCGTGGCTGCCGTCGATTGCGGCTCGATGGCGGAAGCGGCGCGCCGCCTTGACGTGACGGCGGCCGCGCTGGCGGCCCGCGTGCGGGCGCTGGAAATGGACCTCGATATGCAGCTTCTCAAGCGTGCCGGCCGGGTAGTCAAGGCGACAGAAGCCGGCCTCAAGCTTCTTGAACCGGCACGCGCGCTGTTGCGCGACGAGCGCAACTTGCGTGTGATCGCGAGCGACGGTGCGAGGGTGGGTGAGCTGCGGCTCGGCGCGTTCGTTTCCGCGCTCACCAACGTCCTGCCGCCCGTGCTCAAAAAACTCTATGCGCGCTATCCGGAGTTGGCTTTGTTCATTACCCCGGGCGCATCCGTCGAGCTTTGCCGCAAGGTAGGCAGCGGCGAGCTTGACGCGGCGGTGGTGGTCGAGCCGCAGTTTGCCATTCGCAAGACCTGCGAGTGGCGCCCCTTTCTGGATGAACCGCTGGTGGTCGTGGCGCCCGCCTCGATGGCCGGCCGCGACGCGCACGAGGTGCTGCGCAACGAGCCGTTCATTCGCTACGAGCGCTCGGTGTTAGGCGGTCAGTTGGCCGACCGCTACCTGCGCGATCATCAGATTCATCCCCACCAGCGGCTTGAAATTGATGGCTTGCTGGCGATCGCCGCGCTGGTCGACCAGGGCATTGGCGCATCGCTCTTGCCGGACTGGGTGTCGCTCTGGTCGAGCGGCATGTCGCTGACGCGGCTGCCGTTGCCGGGCCGCGCTCCCGTGCGGCGCAGTGGGCTGATCTGGGCCAGCAACGGGCCGCACGCGTCCCTGGCTCGCGATTTTTTTAAGGAAGCGCAGGCGATTTTCGGAGCCGCCCGGCCCGTGTCACGTGGTAAAGCACGGCGCGGCTAACCCTTCGGTGTCGTATCGTGAATGTTGGCGGCGCGCAAGAAATTGAAATCGACGCCCTGGTCGGCCTGCAGCACCGTATCGAGGAACAGTTTCAGATACCCGCGTTCCGCTGTCGGTGCCTCCACGGGAGCGGCCGCCGCGCGGCGTGCCAGTTCCGCGTCCGATACGAGCAGGCTGATTTCACGGGCGGCCACGCTTAGCCGGATACGATCGCCGTTTTGAACATAGGCCAGCGGGCCGCCAATGGCCGCTTCAGGCGTCACGTGCAACACGATGGTGCCAAAGGCGGTGCCGCTCATGCGGCCATCGGAAATACGCACAATGTCTTTGACGCCGGCGCGCGCCAGCTTTTTCGGGATCGGAATATAACCGGCCTCAGGCATCCCCGGCGCCCCTTTCGGGCCGATGTTCTTCAGCACCAGAATATCGTCGGCTGTCACGTCGAGGTCGTCCGAGTCGATGCGCTCGGCCAGGTCCTTGCCGTTCTCGAATACCACGGCGCGGCCCTCGTGCTCCATGAGTCTGGCATCGGCGGCGGATTGCTTGATGATCGCGCCGCCAGGGGCGAGGTTGCCCTGCAGGACAGCAATGCCGCCTTGCGGATAGATCGGGTCGGCGATCGTGCGCACCACGTCCTGCTTGAAGCCGGGACCAGCCAGTTCGATCTCCTCGCCCAAGGTGCGGCCGGTGACGGTCATCGCGTCGAGCTTGAGCAGGGGCTTGAGTTCGCGCAGCAACGTCGCCATGCCGCCGGCGTGGTGGAAGTCTTCCATGTAATGCTGGCCGGATGGTTTCAGGTCCAGCAGCACGGGTGTATCGCGACCCATGCGGTCCAGCGCCTTCAGGTCCACATCCAGTCCCATCCGTCCCGCAATGGCGGTCAGGTGCACGATGCCGTTGGTCGAGCCGCCGATCGCCAGTAACACGCGGATGGCGTTCTCGAATGCATCCGCGGTCAGTATCTTGTCGATGGTCAGGCCGCTGCGCGCCATCTGCACGGCCTGTGCGCCGGTCTGCTCGGCAATCCGGATACGATCGGCCGTCACGGCAGGCGGCGATGCGCCGCCCGGCACTGTCATCCCCAGTGCTTCGGCCACGCACGCCATGGTGCTGGCGGTGCCCATCACCGAGCACGTGCCGACGCTGGCCACCAGTTGGTTGTTCACGGCGGCAATCTCCGTGCTGTCGATTTCGTCGGCACGGAATTTCCCCCAATAGCGGCGGCAGTCGGTGCACGCACCGACGCGTTCGCCGCGGTGCGAGCCGGTCAGCATGGAGCCCGTGATCAACTGGATGGCGGGAATATTCGCCGATGCAGCGCCCATCAATTGCGCCGGCACGGTCTTGTCGCAGCCGCCGATCAGCACGACCGCGTCCATTGGCTGGGCGCGGATCATCTCCTCGGTATCCATCGACATCAGGTTGCGCAGGTACATGCTGGTCGGCTGCGAAAAACTCTCGTGGATGGAGATGGTCGGGAAATCCATCGGCAAGCCGCCGGCCAGCATTACGCCGCGCTTGACCGCCTCAATTAGTTGCGGCGCGTTGCCGTGGCACGGGTTGTAGGCGCTGCCGGTGTTGGAGATGCCGATGACCGGGCGATCCAGTGCTTCATCGGTGTAGCCCGCCCCTTTGATGAAGGCTTTGCGCAAGAACAGGGAGAAACCGCTGTCGCCGTAATTGGTGAGACCTTTGCGGATCCCGGTGACCGGCGCGGGGAGTGAATCTTCTGGCTTGGACTTGGGCGTGGACATGGAGAAACCCGGCGTAGTAATGAGTGAAAAAGGCATGGCAAGCGCGCGGAGTGGCGCGGCGCACCTGCTTTGCAGGACAACGTTCAGCTTCATTATGGGAAAGGGCGGACAATAAAAAAAGCTGCTTTGAATATCTTCAAACAACAAAAATTTTTCTATTCAGCCAAATCCTGATTGCGCGCCAACGCGGGCTGACTCTGATTGCAACAGAACCGCTGGACTCGCCAATAGGCGCTTACCGCTTACCGCTTATCGCTCGCCGGGAGCGTCACCTTCGATGTCTGCCGCAAACTTCTGCAAGAGCCGCACCAACTCCTCGAAATCCCGCTCTTCCCACCTCGCGAATATCGCCCGCCCGAGCCGTTCCCGTGCGGCGTCCACGGCATCGGTCATGGTCCTGCCCTTCGGCGTCACGACCGCTTCCCGCACGCGGCGGTCCTCGGCGCCTTCCTGACGCTGGACCAGGCCTATCCTCTCCAGTTTCGCAACCTGCCGGCTGACGGTCGTGTAGTCGCGTCCAACCCGGTCGGCAAGATCGACCACCCCGATCGGCCCGAGCCGCTCGATGCCCACCAGCAGCGGAAACAACGCGCGGTCGAGCGATATGCCGGCTTCCCGCACCATCGCCTCGTCGCGCTGCGGGCGGTTCATGACGCTGACAATGCTGATCAGCGCACCGTGCAACGCCCGCAGTCGCGCCGATATATGTGTATCTTGCACATTTTTCTTTGATGACATAGTATTCACTCCGATTGCGTGCATATTACACATATTGGAGCCCACAATGACACAGAACTTTTCCTGCGACGTACTCATCTGCGGAGCCGGCGCGGCGAGGGGTGTCCTTTCGCCTTATCGAGAAGATGGAGGGCCCTTTCCGTGGCTCGCGCGGCAAGGGCATCCAGCCGCGAACGCAGGAAGTCTTCGAGGATCTGGGCATCATTGACCGGGTCGTCGCGGCCGGCGGCCTGTATCCACCCCAGCGGGAATACCGCGCCGACGGCAGCTTCGCCGAGTCGCTTGTCATGGCGAATGAAGCGCCTACGCCGGCAGAGCCTTATCACCTCCCGCTGCTGGTGCCGCAGTTCCTGACCGAGGGCGTGATGCGCGAGCGGCTGGCCGAACTCGGGCATCGGCCAGTGTTCGGGTGCGAACTGGCCGGCTTCGAGCAGGATGAGGGCGGTGTCACGGCGCGGCTGGCCGGCCCGGCGGGCGAGGAGATAGTTCGTGTGCGTTATCTGGTCGGCGCCGATGGCGGCCGCAGCTTCGTGCGCCATGCGCTGGACATCGGCTTTCCGGGCAAGACGCTGGGCGTGCGCGCCGTGGTGGCCGATGTTGTCCTGACAGGGCTGGCGCGCGACGCCTGGCATCGTTTCAATGAAGGCGCGATGGACGCGCAGATGTCCCTGTGCCCGCTCGCCGGAACGGATCTGTTCCAGTTACAAGCGCCGATTCCACTGGAAGGCGACATTGACCTCACCGCCGAGGGACTTACCGCCATGGTGGCCGCGCGTACCGGCCGCGGCAACATTCACATCCACTCGGTCACGTGGGCGTCGGCGTTCAGCATGAACGCGCGGTTGGCGGATCGCTACCGCGTCGGTCGCGTGCTGCTGGTTGGCGACGCTGCGCATATTCATCCTCCCACCGGCGGCCAAGGCCTCAATACCAGTATTCAGGACGCCTACAATCTCGGCTGGAAATTGGCGGCAACTGCGCACGGCGCATCCGGGACATTGCTCGACAGCTACGAGGAGGAACGGCGGCCGGTTGCGGCGGAAATGCTCGGTCTTGCCACGATGCTGCTCGACGCTGCAAAGCGGGGCGACATGCGGCGCGGGCGCGAGGTTCATCAACTCGACATCGGCTACCCTGAATCGCCGCTTGCGCTGGAGAAACCCGAACGCGCCAACGTCCTGCTGGCAGGCGACCGGGCGCCGGACGCGCCGGTGATGGGCGCCGCCGGTCAGCCGAGGCGTCTGTTCGAACTGTTCAAGGGCACGCACTGGACGCTGCTGGGCTACGACGTCCAGCGCCATCTCGTGCCACCGCGGCCGGGGCTGCACATCCATACCTTCGGTGCGCACGGCGATCTTCTCGACAATGGCGGGCACCTGCGCGAAGCCTACGCGATGGTGTCCGGCGATTGGGCGCTGGTGCGTCCGGATGGCTATGTCGGTGCGATCGTCGCTTCCGGTGATATCGAGGCATTGGAGCGCTATCTGTGTTTCGTTGGTCTCAGCTCATAAGCTTTTGCATACGAAATTGACCTCGTCGTCGGGATTGCCTGATCCAAGGTCGTGTGCAGATTGTGGATAGGGGCACAAAGGGCGAGACATGCCGGGCTGCAGCTTCGCGCCGGATTGCTGGCCCGCACGCGCCGTGATCGAATCAGGCGCTTTCCCCTGTTCGACCCACGCGACGAGCGCATCAAGGGAATCGAAGCTGTCCAGCGCGTAGTCGCCGCCGGTGCAGTGATTCGTGCCCGGTACGAAGTTGTGGAAGAGGCGCTGGCCTGCACGAGTGTGATGAGGGCAAGCTTATGCGCGAGATTAGGGAGGCCATCCGCGACCATGACCATACGCATTTGATCGAGAGCCGGCTGCTGCGATGGGGAAGCATCTCACGCGCAGGCCCGGACGGGTTGAGCACGCAGGATCTGCACGAATACGAGTTGATTACGAAGGCCTGGCGGCGCCTGGCGATCCCGCATTGCGACATCATCAAGATGGTCTACGTCGGGCGTGCACATCGCGAGATCGTGTGCCGCCGTCTGCGCCTCGCACGATCCCATACGTCGATCTATGACCTGGCGCTGGCAGCCGCCAGGCGTGCATTGATCGGTGAAATCAGACAACAGCTTGCTGATGCGCGCGACCTTGAAGTTCGTCAGTCTATTTGTGTAGCCTCATTCGGCTTCATGCCACCGTTTGTTGGACCGAGCTTAACTCCGGTCGCCATGTTTAGTTCGCTTGCGGCAAATGGAGGTCGGAACGGATGCTATTGACCCGGTTGCCGGGCCGCCGCAAGCCGGTCGATCCATTGCTGATCATTGCTGTCAATCATCTTGCCAAGCACGGCGAAGAAGCCTTCGACATCGCGTGGCGAGCACTGCTCATACGCCTTGGTGATCCGTTCGCGTTGATGCGTCGTTATCACGTCCAGGAGCTGATCGCCCTTCGGGGTGCTGTGAAGCAACTTCAGGCGACGATCCTCCTTGGAAAGCTTGAATTCAATTAAGCCCTCTTGATCCAGCTGTCTCAGAGCGCGCTGCGCGTTCTGGTGCGTCATGCGCAGCACGGTCAATAGTTCCCCTACGCTGATGCCGGGCGCGAAATGGGCGAGATAGAGAATGCGATGGTGAACGCGGCCAAAGCCGCGTTCCGTCAGCGGGGCGTCAGCATCAGCTGCCAAGCCCATATGGGCGAAAAAGTGCAAAAGCAGGCCGAGCCTCCAAGGCGGTGTCGCCTCAGAAACATCGATGCTCGCCTCGCGGGCGAAAGCATGATTCAAGGTCTGATCCTCTGCGTGCAGATTTGGCTGGGAGCGCTTGATTTTACGTGACACGCGTGATTGGGACATTCCATCAGCTTACCAACAACAAACAGCGGAATTGTAACCATATCGAAGTCACAGGGTAATCACCATAAGATTATAGTGCAATAAGCTTGTACAATCACCAAATGAGTACAAGTTATGAGGGCGTGCGTCAAAAAGCCAGGTGGGGACGAGCGAGGGAATTCGCTTGTGTGAGCAAACCACAGTGGATGTCATCGAGTGCGCGCGTCGGGGCTGTCTGATTCAGCGCTTCGCGCTGATTGATGTTGGCCGCATCGCGTGGCAGGGCCGGCGGGGTATCGCGGACGAGTGGGAAGAAGTGCTCTCTTGGCTGTATGCCTGAGTCCCGCGCAACCCAATGTTGACACAAAGGAGCGATATGGCAGCCAGAATCGTGCCCCTCAAGCGTGCCGAGGGTGAGGCAAATGATCAGTTAAACGAATTGATGTCATTCGTGGGCTACCGGCCCAATGCACTGTTCACCATGGCACGCAAGCCGGGCCTCCTGCCGGCTGTACTCCAGATGGTGAACGTCGCTTTGCGCGACCCAGGGCTGCTTGATCCAAAGCTGCGCTTTCTTGTGGCCTGCGATGCCTGCCGGGTCGCGCAGTGTTTTTACAGCACCGCCCACATGGTGCATGCGGCTCACCAGCAGGGCATTTCCTGGGAAAGGCTGGCGGCGCTCGATCACGCCGCGGACAGTGGGCTGTTTACGTCGGCCGAATTGGCGGCGCTGGGGTTGGCTGCTGCGGGCGCCACCCTGCCGGTAGGGTCGGCACAGGCCGCGTTCGATGAGGCCGCCCATTATTTCAGCGAGGACGAACTGCTGGAAATCGTGAGCGCAATTGCATTGTTTGGCTGGTTTAACCGCTGGAACGGCCTGATTGGATCGGAACTCGAGCGGGAGCCCGCCACAGTGGTAGCACATGTGCCATGGCTGGCGCTGATGCGGCATCAGCTGGGCTTTTGATGAAAACCGATTTTGCGCGTATGGAGCCAGCGCGGGAAGTTATTCATTCAATAGAGAAATGGGCAACGGGAGCGTCCCTTGATCGGGCGTGTTGCTGCCAGGTAAAGGAGTCAAGCTATGTTCACGGGTCTGCATGATTCATCCCGCTGGGTATTGCCAGCGGTGTTGGAGGAGATGGCGCAGAAGAAGCCCCACGCCCTTTGGGTCGGCACTACTGATGGCGATGAGGCCAGTTTCGGCGCGATGGCCGACGATGTGCGCAGGATGGCCGGGTACTTCGCGGGCCTGGGTGTGAGGAAGGGCGATTGCGTCGCGGTGTGGATGCACAATGGGTTGGACTTCGTGCGGGTCTGGCTCGGACTGGGGCGCCTGGGCGCTGTGGCTGTACTGCTTAACACCGAACTGCGGGGCGCATTTCTGGAGCATCAATTGAATAACTCGGGGGCTCGGCTCGCAGTGGTCGACGTCAGCCTGCAACCCGCACTTGCCGAAGTCGTACCGGGGTTGACGCAACTACGCCAACTAATCGTAGTGGGGCGACTTGGCAACATCCAGGCCCGGCTGCCATTGCTTGACTGGAATGTCTGGCGTTCGGCCGCACCGTGGGAAGGGCCGATGCCGCAGGCCTATGACATGGCCTGCGTGATGTACACCTCGGGTACCACTGGGCCGTCCAAGGGCGTACTGATGCCGCATGCGCATTGCGCGCTGTACGGCGTAGGGGCCATCGAATGCCTGCAAATGCAACCGGATGATAAGTACTACATCTCGCTACCGCTGTTCCATGCCAACGGGCTGCTGATGCAATTGGGTGCGACCTTGCTGGGGGGCATTCCGGCTGTGTTACGGCAGCGGTTTAGCGCTTCGGCATGGCTTTCGGATCTGCAGCAGTACGGCGCCACAGTGACCAACCTGTTGGGATCCACGGCCGCGTTTATCATCGCGCAGCCGCCCACCGAGGGTGATCGCAATCACCGCCTGCGCGCTGCGTTGACTGCCCCCAATCTGGCTGTGCATGAAGCGGTCTTCCGCGAGCGTTTTGGCGTGCGCGACGTGGTGTCGGGGTTCGGCATGACGGAAATCAATATCCCCATCTGGGGACGGCTGGGTGTGTCGGTGCCAAACGCGGCTGGCTGGGCGCACGAGCAGCATTTCGAGGTCGTCATTGCCGACTCACAAACTGATGCGCCGGTGCCTCCCGGCGAGCTGGGTGAGATCCTGGTTCGCCCCAAGGTGCCGTTCGGGTTTATGGCTGGCTACCACGGGATGCCTGAGAAAGCGGCCGAGGCCTGGCGCAACCTATGGTTCCACACTGGCGATGCCGGCACGATGACCGCGGATGGACTAGTGACCTTCGTCGACCGGATCAAGGACTGCATCCGGCGGCGAGGCGAGAACATCTCCGCCGCCGAGGTCGAACTGGCAGTCGGCAGCCTCCCCAGCGTGGCAGAAGTCGCCGCATACGCCGTGCCGTCGGATCTTCCTGGGGGCGAAGACGAGGTCATGCTGGCGCTGGTTTTGGCCCCTGGGTACGAGATGACGTTGGAGGCAATCGGCGAGCAGGCCGATGCCCTGCTGCCGCGGTTCGCCAAGCCTCGATTCCTTCGCCGTATGGACCAATTGCCCAAGACCGCCACTGGCAAGATCCAGCGGGCTGCGCTTAAGAAGGAGGGAACGCGCGTCGCCCTCGACAGAACAACCGGTCTGCGGGGTGAGGGGTAGGCACCGCACTATTCGCTTGCAGTCTCGGTGTCGACCGAGGTCCTACTATTCTTTTTATCGATGGGGTTTCCATGAGCTGTGATGTCTTCGTTAGCGGGGTCGGCATGATCCCTTTCACCAAACCCGGTGCTCATGCACCCTATCCACAGATGGCCGCCCAAGCGACACGCCATGCATTGTCCGATGCAGGCATCGGTTATGAGCTGGTGCAGCAGGCCTACGTGGGCTACGTTTATGGCGACTCCACGGCGGGTCAGTGCGCGCTATACGAGGTCGGCATGACCGGCATCCCTGTTGTCAACGTGAACAACAATTGCTCCACGGGCTCGACCGCGCTGTTCCTAGCTCGCCAGGCGGTCGCCAGCGGCGCCGTCGACTGCGTGCTGGCGCTGGGCTTCGAGCACATGAGCCCTGGCGCTCTCGGCGCGGTGTTTCAGGACCGGCCCACTCCCTTCGACCGTTTTGACGAAGCGACTAACGCGTTGGTCGACGTTGATTTGCCCTTGGCGCTGCGCTACTTCGGCGGTGCGGGCCTAGCGCACATGAAGGAGTTCGGCACCCGCGTTGAAACCTTCGCGAAGATCCGCGCCAAGGCCAGCCGCCATGCCGTCCACAATCCGCTGGCGCTGTTCCGTACCGTAGTCACCGAAGAAGAGGTGATGCAGGCACCAATGATATGGCCCAGTGTGATGACGCGCCTAATGGCATGCCCTCCCACCTGCGGTGCCGCAGCCGCCATCGTCTGCTCTGAAGCCTTCGTCCGGCGGCATGGGCTGAACCGTGACGTGCGCATCCGTGCCCAGGCTATGACCACCGACAGGCCTATCACCTTCGAGGCTCGCGATATGCGTGAGGTGGTCGGATTCAGCATGGCGCGTGCCGCCGCGCAGCAAGTGTACGAGGCCGCTGGCATCGGTCCGCAAGACATCGACGTGGTCGAGATGCACGACTGCTTCGCGCATAACGAGTTGATCAGTTACGAGGCGCTGGGCTTCTGCCCTGTGGGAGGTGCCGAGAAATTTGTTGTGGACGGCGACAACACCTACGGCGGCCAAGTCGTGACCAACCCTTCGGGTGGCTTGCTGTCCAAGGGCCATCCGCTGGGTGCGACCGGCCTGGCGCAGTGTTACGAACTGACGCACCAGTTGCGCGGCACGGCCGACAAGCGGCAGGTCGAAGGGGCGCGTCTCGCGCTGCAGCACAACCTGGGCCTGGGCGGCGCATGTGTGGTCACGCTGTACGAGCGCGCGTAAGTTTTTTCTGAACGAGGACTGAAGATGAACATCGAAGGGAAGGTATTCGTCGTGACCGGTGGCGCCTCGGGCTTGGGCGAAGGCGCGGCGCGCATGCTAGCCGCCGGAGGCGGTAAAGTGGTCATTGCCGACATGCAGGTGGACAAGGGCGAAGCCGTGGCCAAGGAGATTGGTGGTGCCTTCGTAAAATGCGACGTGAGCAGTGAGGCGGATGGCCGGGCCGTGGTGGCTGTAGCACTGTCGCTAGGCAAGATAATGGGCCTGATCAATTGCGCCGGCATTGCTCAGGCCGAGAAGACGGTCGGTAAGAGCGGCCCGCACACGCTGTCTCTGTTTGCCAAGACCGTTACGGTGAACCTGGTCGGGACCTTCAACATGATCCGCCTGGCCGCCGACGCAATGAGTAAGAATGAGCCCGAGCCCACCGGCGAGCGCGGCGTGCTGATCTCCACCGCCAGCGTGGCCGCCTACGACGGCCAAATCGGACAGGCCGCCTACGCGGCCAGCAAGGGTGGCGTAGTCGGCATGACACTGCCGATCGCCCGCGATCTGGCCAAGAATGGCATTCGCAACATGACCATTGCCCCCGGCATCTTCGGCACGCCCATGGTGTTCGGTATGCCGCAGGCGGTGCAGGACTCGCTGGCCGCTGGCATCCCCTTCCCCAGTCGCCTCGGTACGCCGCAGGACTATGCCAAGCTGGTCAAACACATCGTCGAAAACGACATGCTCAACGGTGAGGTGATCCGCCTGGACGGCGCGGTGCGCCTGGCGCCGCGCTAAAGGTCAGCGTGCGCCTGAGGCCCCATCGTTTTCATACTTCCCATGCAAGAAAGGAAACCTCATGTTCGAATCCACCGTCATCGTGGGTGCCGTGCGCGCCTTCACGGGCAGCTTCCAGGACGACTTCACCTCGTTGGCCGCGCACGACTGACGCATTTTGAACCTCGAGCCATGATTTATGTCCCTGCTGCCTTCGTGTTCATGGCGATCATCCTCACCCCCGTCGCAATCAGGCATCGCAAACCACCGGCGTTTCATGCGTAGGGTGGTGTCGATTGGAGTGCCAGATGTAAGTGACCGGATCCGTCGTTCGTCGTAAAGGGCTGTAAGCGTTGTGAAGCAGAGATTTGCATAACGCCGGCTGATTGGCGCAGGCATATGACGACGAGCGAGAACAATTCATTGCATGTCTTATGTTAAGAACTACTACATAAATATGGAGACCGAATGAAAAAACTGCTTTGGATTATGGCCTTCGCCGGGATTCCGATGGTGGCAAGCGCACAGTCGAGTGTCACTTTGTATGGTGTCGTCGGTGACGGGATTAAATGGGTCAACAATACGAAGGGAGGGTCGACTGTCAAGTCCACAGCGACGCGAACACCCGATCGGTTCGGGATTGTGGGCGCCGAGGATCTTGGTGGGGGAGTGACGGCGATTTTCCGTCTCGAGAATGGATTTAACGTCTCCAATGGAGCAATGACAGGTAATCTGCTTTTCTACCGCGCGGCCTACGCGGGACTCGACAGCAAGTATGGTCGCCTCACGTTGGGACGGCAATTCACAGCACTCGAAGATCTCTCCATTTCTCTTGACCCGGATGGTGTCGCCGGTGCGGACGCATCCACCACACCGGAAGCGCTCACTGTCGGCAATGTCTTCACGGGAGATACGCGATTCAACAATGTCATCAAGTACATTTATGCGTTCAATGGTGCCAAGCTGGACGCGAGCTATTCACCCGGAGGCGTGGCAGGCAATCAGCGGGCGGGTTCCAACTATGCGATACAACTGTCCGCGCAGCGAGGCCCGTTGCTTGGAGGCATCGGGTATCAACGAACGTATAACGCAGATGCGACCCAGATGGCGCAGAACTTTCAAGCAGGCGCAACCCTGCAACTCGGTCAGGCCCGCCTATATTTGAATTATCTGGAGTTGTTGATTAGTGGATCGAAGAAGTTACCTGCTGAGCGACGCGACAGCATTCCTCAGGGTGGCGTGGTATATCAGATTACTCCATCGTTATCGTTGACCGCGGCATTTTATTACGACATCGCGCGTAATCTGGGCAATATCAACGGAGCAGGCGGTCACAAGACGACAGCCTATTTGATCGGAGATTACTTCATCTCAAAGCGTACGGAAGTCTACGTAGAGGTTGATCGCAACAGCTTCTCCGGTGCATATAAAGCGGACCCGGAAAACGTGGCGGCCTTCAATCTCAATCCGGGATCTCAAGCTACGCTGGCTGCTTCCGTGGGTCTGGTAACCCATTTTTAACTTAAAGATATAGACCTGTCGGGACGCAAGCGCGACACACCTTATCCATGGAATACAAACGGCTCGATATGAGTAACGGGGAGAAGTCATGAAAGTGATCAAGTTAAATTGCGCCGCTTTTGCCGTGGTCGGGATGCTGGCCGCGTCGTGGAGTTGTGCCCAAGGGGGAAATGCCGTCGACGAAAAGGTTGCGAGTACTAGCGCGGCCGCGATGTCTTCGCGGGCGAAGGCCGCAAAAGCAGCCAACCGGGCGCTCGCCAGGAAAGTTTTGAAAGCCTTGGTTCGAACCAAGGGGATTGATGCCACGCGGATATTTGTCAAGGCGGTAGACGGGGATATTACGCTTTCAGGAACGGTGCCGAGTGAAGAGCAGACTCCGCTAGCCATCAAGACTGCACAAGCTGTCGAAGGTGTGAAGTCGGTACGCGACGTTCTGCGATTGTCAACGCAGCCGACCGAGTAAGTCTCCGTAACCGTGCAAAGCATCAATCAGTTTGGCTAACTAAAGATTGCGGGCGAAGCGCTGGGTCGCGCTGCCCTGAACCTGTTCAAGGAGAACACCCACATGGCTCGGAAACTCGATGGCAAGGTCGCCCTCATCACTGGCTCGGGCCGCGGCATTGGTCGCTCGATTGCCCTCAAACTGGCGGGCGAAGGCGCGCGCATCGTCGTCAACGATCTCGATGCCGAGCCGGCACAGCAGGTGGTGCAAGCCATCCGCGATGCCGGCGGCGAAGCGATAGCTTGCGTCGGTAGCGTTACCGCCCCGGATTTTGCCGAGCGTTTCATTGGCGCGGCCGTCAATGAGTACCAGGGTCTGGACATCATCGTCAACAACGCCGGCTACACCTGGGACAACGTGATCCAGAAAATGACCGATGAGCAGTGGTATGCGATGCTCGATTGTCACATGACGGCGCCGTTTCGCATCCTGCGCGCAGCGCAACCGGTGATGCGCGGACTTGCCAAGACCGGAGCAGAGTCTGGCCAACGCGCCATGCGCAAGGTGGTAAACATCTCGTCAATGGCTGGACTGTTCGGCAACGCCGGTCAGATCAATTATTCCGCAGCCAAGGCCGGCATCATGGGCATGACGCAGACCCTGGCCAAGGAATGGGGCCGCATAAACGTGACCGTCAATTGTGTGGCCTATGGGCTGATCAAGACTCGCCTGACGGATACCCCGGCGGGAGAAGGCGGCACCGCGAATATCGAGGGACGTGAGATCAAGGTCGGCGTGAATCCGGACCTGCTGGCCGCAATGGAAAAAGGCATCCCGCTGGGTCGTGCCGGCACGACCGACGAGGCTGCCGGCGCGGTATACCTGTTCTGCATCCCGGAGTCGGATTATGTGAGTGGCCAGACGCTGTTGTGCAGCGGCGGCCTGACGGGGATCTGAGCCATGATGCCCCAACTGTACCGCCATCAATGGATGGACTCTGACATCGAAGCGTTCCGCGAGCAGGTGCGCCGCTATATCGCCGGGGAATTGTCACCGCATCTGGACGGCTGGCGTCGCCAGGGCTATATCCCGCGCGAGATCTGGAGGCCGTTCGGGCAGATGGGCTTTTTGCTGCCCGAAATAGGTGAAGCCTATGGCGGTGCGGGAGCCAACCTGGCGTACCAATGCGTGCTCCAGGACGAGATGGCTAAGGCGGAGCTGCCGGCCAACACAGCGGTGCACACGATTGCGGCGCACTACATTCTCGACTACGGCACCGAAGCGCAGAAGCAGCGCTGGCTGCCCAAGCTTGCCAGCGGCGAAATGCTGGCCGGCATCGCGATGACCGAGCCCGGTTGCGGCTCCGACCTCCAGGCGCTGCGCACCCGTGCGCGGCGCGAGGGCGACGAGTATGTGATCGACGGAGCCAAGACTTTCATCACGAACGGATTTACGGCGAATCTGCTGGTGGTGGTCGTCCGCACCGGCGAAGCCCGTAGCCGAGGGTTGTCGATGGTCGTGCTGGAAACCGAGAGTCTGGCCGGTTTCCAGGTAGGGCGGCGGCTGGAGAAATTGGGTCAACATGCCTCCGATACTGCGGAGTTGTCATTTGACGGCGTGCGCGTCCCGGTTGATCATTTGCTGGGCGGGGACGAAGGCAACGGCTTCGTCCAGTTGATGAGCCAGCTCCCGTACGAGCGGATGCTGCTCGCCGTGCCCGCTGCCGCTGTGATCGAACTCGCGGTGCAGTTGACATTGGAATACACCCAGCAGCGCAAGGCGTTCGGCAAAGCCTTATACGATTTCCAGAACACGCGCTTCAAGCTCGCCGAGTGCGCAACGCTGGCTCATGTGGTACGCAGCTTTGTCAACGACTGCATCCAGCGCCTGCTCGACGGCACCCTCGACGATGCCGCGGCCTACATGGCCAAGTGGTGGACCACCGAGCAGCAGGGCCGGGTGACGGATGAATGCCTGCAATTGTTCGGCGGCTACGGCTACATGGCCGAGTACCCGATCGCCAGGCTGTATGCCGACGCGCGCGTGCAGCGCATCTATGGCGGGACCACCGAGATCATGAAGGAACTGATCGCCCGCAAGTTGTCGACATGAAGCCGCCGCTGACCGCCTTGTCCCATCCCGGCGCACAGATAGCCGCTGCCTCCCAGCACTGCCGCCGTGAACGCCTTCAACCTGGGATGAAGCCCATGTAGAAGGGCGCGTTGCCGTGTTCAGTGGCGATCATCACGCCGGCGAGAGCGGCAAGCGCCGAGCCGATCATGAAGTCGCGGAGATCACGAAATCGGGTTCGCCCCCATCAGACTCGTGACTCCCGGATTTCCGGCGATGGCGCGCATCGCGCGGCCGAGGCTGGTCTTGTGTACGAGCAGCAGCAAGCCGCCCATCACGATCACCCCGGTCACAATGATCATGATTTCCAGCAGCGCCAGACGCGGCGCTTTGCGCAACGGCCGGTAAGCCACGCGTTCGATCGTATAACAACCACCGCGCAGACAAATGCGGCGACCAATAGTGCGATGACCAGCATCAGCGCGTGATTTCTACCTGGGAAGCGATTACTCACGACGCGGTGGCGGACAGCGCGGATGCCGATCGCCGCGTATTCCTGCGATTGCTGATTGGCGCCC
This sequence comes from Caballeronia sp. LjRoot34, assembly GCF_964253815.1. Classification (NCBI taxonomy): domain Bacteria; kingdom Pseudomonadati; phylum Pseudomonadota; class Betaproteobacteria; order Burkholderiales; family Burkholderiaceae; genus Caballeronia; species Caballeronia sp. LjRoot34. The sequence continues at coordinate 24,926 of NZ_CAXUSB020000005.1, read as the reverse complement.
CCGGACCCGTACGAACCAATTGACGCCTGCGCAGCGACGAGGCCTGAGCCATCGGCAGCCCTCACCGGTGAGGCAACACTTGGCAAGAATCATCGGCGGCATCGGAACTTCCCACGTTCCGACCATCGGCGTCGCGTATGACAAGGGCAAGCAAGAGGATTCAGCCTGGGCTCACCCGTGGAATGGTAACGGAGGTTTCGGTAGCGGTCCGGGCCAACTGGGTGGTGCGCAAGGGCGATCTGCCGGTGTCAAGGCAGAGTACAACGCGTCGAACTTCGGGGTCCTGGCCATCTTACGACGAAATCCTCGATCCGAACGGCCAGTTCAGTAACGTGTCGTGGCATCGCGTTCCGTCCTGGGCGGTGGAAACGTCACACTCGGCCCCGTCAAGATTTACCTGGGTGCTCAACATCGGAGCGCACCCGATGCGTCTGTTGCCGGCTACTTCGGCACGGCAGCCGGCAGGTGTCTCGTTGCCAACAGTTGTCAACCACGTATGGCTTGGTGCTGCGTGGCAAGTTTCAACGGCTTTCGGCCTGAACGCTGCGGTGTATCACGCCAATACGAAAAACGGTAACGGCAATGCGACGATGTACACGCTGGCCGGGCAATATAATCTTTCGTTGACGTTAAGTGGGTCCGTAGAATCGCAAAGCCAGATGGATCTGGCTACTAAGGCTGCGCAAGGCGTGGACGGCGTCACGTCAGAGCACAACAACCTTTCGTGCGCCGACTTAATTGAACTCATTGAATGGTCGGGCGCGAACCGGTGCTCGATGACGCAAGTTCTGAGCGGCACCAGTTCTTACGCCACAATCGGAATCCAGAAAGGGGACGAAGCTCTCGTCTGACTTTATCTGCATGAACTTTCGCTAGGCAGAAAGGGTTCGGCTGTGCGTATTGGAGACAGTCAATCTGCTGGATACTTCGACGTAAAGTATGTGACGTCTTAGAAGGTCGACTGGTTTGGCTCGCTGAAGCTTACGCCCCAGCGACTGACAACCTCAGACCAGATGAGACGGGATCCCAACAGACAATTTTCACATAGAGGCCACAAGCATCAGATTGAGGCGCCGAACAAGACCGGACTTTACGACTTGCCGACTAACATCGTGCGTTCGAACGTCGCGAAGGCAGCTACGAGGGTGCGTTCGGGCGGCTACGAGTCGGTGGGGGTAGATCATCAAGGATGTCGGGCGGCGCACAGAAGCGGAAGGCATTCTACTGGTTCGACCATATCCCGACCGAAGACCCCGGCATTAAGAAGATGAACGCCGACTTCGAACGCCTGATGAAGCGTCCAGCGCCAGACAGTGTGCTCTGGGTCAACCAGCAGATTTCCGCTGAACTGCTGCTCAACGCAATCTCGGCCGCCGGAACCGACCAGGACGGCACGAAGATTGCCACCGCGCTGCGCAACCTGACACGCGAGTCGCGCTACCTGGGCAAGGCTGGCTGGCGTGGCATGGCCCAGTATGAAATTAATCAGGAGCTCTCGTTCCCCGTGGCCGTGAACTTTGTCGTGTATGGAAAAGCTGAGCCGCAACGGAAGATTGAAATTCCCACCGAGCCGCCCAAGTGATTGGCAATTCGACATCCAGACAGTTGCAGTCAACCGCTCCAGCGGGCGCTGCAAAATTGTGATCGCGGCCCCGGATGAAAAGCGGCCGGGCGCAGTATAGTCACTCGCTCCGGCGGAGAAACAGTCTGCTGCCTTACTGGGCAACTCCGGCATTACCGTGCTGCGACGAACCACCGTCTACGCCGCCTACCGCAGTGTTCTGGACGGCAACGCGAGCTTCAGCAGCTTGGATGTTCTCCGGGTATTCGTCCGGGTTCGACCTGAAAGGCATGTAGCCGACCTTCTCGAGTTGAACCAATTCTTCGCGTACTTGGGCCCGTGTTAACGGTCCGTTGGACTGAGCGAAGACGGCAACCGGAGCAGCAAGAGCGGCCGCAACAACAACGGCTTGAACCAGTGACTTCATTATCATTACCTCAGGGATTATTTTGTTCGAGGCCGCAAAAAACGCGGGTACACGCTGTTGAATCTCTTCGGGTCGCATTCCCCGCCGCTTGCGGCGCACGCCGGTTGGAAACCGGCTGCTTGGGAAAGCGCACTTCATACCCCGCAGCTTGCTGCGGGGAGCTTGGTTAGAGTTTAGGGGCATGGGAGACTAGGGTAAATACCTAATTTACGAATTCACTATCCGTAAAAATATAACAATAGGGGCGAGCTCGATTCGTTGCGCTGGTCAATCGAGCGTGTGCAAATCGCGGTTACTTGCGCAGGACCCTAGCGCGTGGTTGACAAAGTTCATGAAATCCCCTGCGTCAGCCGTTGTGCAATGCCTAACTGCCTCGGAAAATATGACGAGGAGCGCTCTTAGGCGAGTCTGATGAGTGGCAACTTCATGCGGTGAGTTTGTGCGGACCTGATCGATCGTTTTCCATTGGTTCGTCTTCACTGAGGGCGATGGCGTCCGGTGCAACAGCCTGGTTTTTCCGAGCATTCAGGGCGTGCCACGCGCCGGGCAGGCAGGCGACGAATGATGATGATAGAGGTTCGCGATCATGCGCCCGAAAGGGATTTCTCACCGGCGCATCGACGATGTCTTCGCACATCGACCCTTCGGATTTCCGCTACAAGGTGTCCGCGTCCAGACCCTCAATGGAAAAGCTCATCCATCACTGAATCGCATCGTCGCTTCTCGCACGGCGGCCTGTCAGGACCAGACAGATCTGAATATCAACCGTCGACGGCAACACGTCGCGGCGTAAACGAAAAGGGCCAGTGGCGAAAATCCCCTTCGTCGAATCAATAGAATTTACCTTGAACTTGAAATACGTTCTCACGTGCGGTAAGAACCAGGCCCTTCCAGGATTGCCCGGAATCGCTGGTCAATCAAAGGAGTGCCAAGGATTCGCCGAGTCGTTCCCGGACATGATGTCGGCCATTGCCTGGCCCATATGCGTGGCCATTTGTGTACTGTGGTCACAGTAACCCATTGAGTAATAAAATCCCATCATGTTGACCTGGCGTCACTTCAAAACGGTCACTGATGCTGAGCTTGATCAGCTAATTGCCGCCACGATATCGCTTCGTGTCCTGTTGAGTTGAAATTCTCTGGCTTTAGAGCTGAACCCCCAAGTGAGTGCGGCCGTATTGAAACGACGATTCCTGCTCGCTGCGCCCGCCGCCGGCTATGACGAATTGTTGCCGACAGGGGAGCAAGGTCGAAACGATCTCATTCAATTCAATATCGCCCGGACCAGTTCCATAGAACTCCGCCATTATCGGTTTCACCGTTAGTTATGCAGCAACTGGGTATCAGGTCGCGGTCACTTCGCCTCTGTCCTCGATGCGGAACCCAACTAGGACGTTTCGAGCTTGAGGATAAAGTTAGGAGAACGCGTACATCGCTGTTTCCTATTGATCCCACGGGCGTGCGCTCGACATTGACCGCATTGCTATAGCTCGCGGGTCATTGCCCGCTGCAGTCGCAAGATCCTCGCTAGTCCAAACTCTTCCACCGTAGGCGGCGGCCGTCGTCGGGCGGCTGCCACTTCTGATGCAAGGCGAAGTGCCCGAGACCGCTCGAGCAATAGAAGTGACAAACCCTCCGTGATCAGCGCCCGATCTCGCGTCGTAAGTGATTCAAGCATGGAAAAGTCGGATGCTGGCTTTGCCGCAACAAAGTCATCGGAACGATCATTCATCTGAGTTTCCAATATTCCTCCCTAAGTCGGCGCGCTGATAGAACCAGAAAGAAGCAAATTTTTGTTGTCCGTCGAAAACGGGAGGCGCCGTTACGTAGGAATGATAGCGCGTCGGTTTCATAAATATCGCAACACGGTGTAAACGTTATCTTGATAGGGAAAACCATGAATCTCAATATGTTGACTGACTTCGGTGGGAGTCGTAGTATCCGTGAAAACGTTATCACATTATTAACAACTGCATATTACGACTTGTCTAGAGGAACCGCATATGACAGAGACCACTGCCTCGCCACGCGGCGACGCACCCAGCGCGGCCGATCCGCTGCCTTTAGCGGGCGTTCGAATCGTGAGCTTTTGCCACTTTCTGCAGGGCCCCGCTGCGGTCCAATACCTTGCCGATCTTGGCGCTGAAGTCGTCAAGATCGAACCGATCACAGGCGCCTACGAACGCCATTGGTCAGGTGCGGATCTCTACGTTGATGAAACGAGTGTTTTCTTCTTGTCGGCCAATCGCAACTCCAGAAGCCTTGCTGTAGATCTGAAAACGCAAGAGGGCAAGGACGTTGTCGCGACGCTAATCGCAGGGGCGGACGTGGTCGTTCAGAATTACCGCCCGGGAGTTCTGGAGCGGCTCGGTTTCGGACTCGACGACTGCAAGGCACTTCGTGCCAACATTATTTACGCTGCGGCAACTGGCTATGGCTCCTCTGGGCCACTCGTTTCAAAGCCGGGTCAGGACTTGCTGGTCCAGGCGAGGTGCGGACTGGCTGCGGCCACAGGCTCCTCACCAACGCCAGTAGGGGGGGCCGTGATCGACCAGCATGGCGCAGCGCTTCTGGCGATGGGCGTGCTTGCTGCGTTGGTAAAGCGGGCCGCCACCGGCAAGGGAGGACTGATAGAAGTCAGTTTGCTAAATGCCGGCATCGATCTTCAAATGGAGGGCATCACCAGTTTCCTCACCGGAGGATTTGGGAAGGATCGCTTTGCGCGTCATCCGCGCCTTGCGACTTGGCTACACGAGGCCCCATACGGCTCATATCAGCTCACAGACTGCTCCATCGTCATAGCACTGACCGATGCAGTGACTTTAGCAGAGGCGCTTGACAGCGAGGTACTTCGTCAAGTTGTCCACCTCGACTTATACAAGGCACGCGATCGCTATGCGCAGGTGCTTGAAGATGTTCTGGCCACGCTGTCATACGAGGACGTTGCAGCCGGGTTGGACAGGCACGGTGTCTGGTTTGCCAAGGTGCAAACCTACGCAGACCTCGCGTCGGATCCGCAGCTTCAACACAACCAAGTGTTTCGTGCTGTCGAAATAAACGGGGCTGAGGTGACGCTCGTCAACCATCCTGTCCGATATGACGGGGCGGTGCCCCCACTCAGACGCTTCGCGCTGCGCCCCGGACAGGATACCAAGGAGATCCTGCTCGAACTCGGCTACAGCGATACGGACATCGAAACGTTTGCCAGCAACAAGTCGATCGCGATCGGCGAAACCAGGCCATGGAGTGAAAAGCAGTCGAAGGATTGATTTAACCACAACAGGTAGACAAGCGGCCTTTTCTCGAGGCCGCGTACACAAAGGAGGAGCGCCATGAAAGTCTCAACCATCGTCCGTACAGCGTTGTCCCTCGGAGTTTCTGCCAGCATTCTGGCGTATTCTCCGGTTTCATCAGCCGCTGATCCCATCGTCATCGGCTTCAGCCAGTCCACCCTCAATCATCCTTGGCGAGTGGCGCAGACTGAGGGCAACGAGAAGTACGCCGCGGAGCACTACAAGGACGTGAAGCTTATTGTCACGGACGGACAAAACAACGCCTCCAAGCAAACATCAGACGTCGAAGCGTTGATGGCGCAGGGCATCAAGGTCTTGATGATCAGCCCGTTGACAAGCCAGGCACTGACGCCGGTGGTTAAGGAGGCAATGGACCATGGTATCAAGGTGGTGACGCTGGACCGACGTGTTAACACGCCGGTCACCGTTCATGTTGGACCTGAAGATCTTCCGATTGGACGTTTGGCTGGAGAGTACATCGCCAAGCAGTTGAACGGGCAAGGACAGATTATAGAAATCGGGGGTACGGCAGGGGCTTCCGTCGCAATCGATCGCGATAAAGGCTTTCGTGAGGCAATCGCCAAGTACCCTGGTTTAAAAGTGATCGCTTTTCAAAATTGCGACTTCCTCCGCGAGCCAGCAATGAAGTTCATGGAGGATCAGATTCAACGCTTCAAACCGGGCGAGATTAAGGCTGTCTACGCTCATAACGATGAGATGGCGCTTGGGGCTGTGCAGGCTCTTCAAGCGGCGGGACGCCTTGATGGCGTAGCGGTCGTCGGCATTGATGGGCAAAACAACGCGATCCAGGCTGTTGCCGATGGAAAGATGTCCGCCACCTTCATCTATCCTTTCGTTGCGCCGGAAGGGATTCAGACGGCGTACAAGGTCGCGAAGGGAGAAAGCGTACCGAGTGAGATCAAGCTCAAGTCCACTATGATCACCAAGGATAACGCTAGCCAGTACATCGGCAAAGGCTTCTAAATCACCGTTGCCGGGCATGCGGCGCCCTTGCCTGCGGCGCATGCCCAGCAGATTTAATGGACATAACGATGCCCGATTTCTACCTGTCCGTCGGCGATAGTGTCGAATTTAGCAAGACCGTATCGGAAACCGACGTTTATCTTTTTGCGGGCATCACTGGTGACTTCGCTCCGATTCATGTGAATGCCGAAGTCATGAGCAAGTCCGCCTACGGACAAAGACTTGCACATGGCGCGCTTCTCATTGGGTTCATGTCGACAACGTCGACGATGATGGTGGCTTGTGCCAAAGAAATGCCTGGTTTGAACGAGACGCCCGTCGCGCTTGGGTACGACCGCATAAGGTTCATTCGGCCAGTCTTCTTTGGTGACACTATCACTGTTCGATATAGGATTGACGAGGTCGACGTAGAGAAAAGACGCACGAAGGCGTCGATCGAAGTGACGAATCAAAGGGCAGAACAAATTTGTGTTGCCACAGGTCTGTTGAAATGGGTAACGAGAAAGGAATAGCTAAGGTCCATATGTTCGACTACATAATCGCCGGCGGGGGGTCAGCCGGCTGCGTCCTCGCAGCACGCCTGAGCGAGCGCTCAGATGTTAAGGTGTTACTACTTGAGGCGGGGCCCAGCGACTGGAATCCATACATTCATTTTCCAGTCACCTATTACAAAACGGCCAAGGGATCTCTGACCTGGGGTTTGGAAACCGCGCCAAGCCGTTCTCAGGACAACATTGTTATGCCTTATGTGCAGGCCCGGGTGTTAGGCGGCGGAAGCTCGATCAACGCGCAGGTTTATACGCGGGGCGTTGCGGAAGACTACGACAGGTGGGAAAACGAGTACGGCTGCGCTGGATGGTCGTACGAGGACGTGCTCCCTTTCTTCAGAAAGGCGGAGCGCAACGAGCGCTACGCCGACGAATTCCATGGAACCGATGGACCGCTGGGCGTTTCTGACCAGCGCCATACAAGTCCGCTCACGAAGGCTTGGGTCCAAGCGTGCCAACAGGCTGGCATTCGCTATAACGCCGATTTCAATGGGGCGTCTCAGGACGGGTGCGGTCTGTACCAAATTACCAATCGTGACGCGCGACGTTGTAGCGCGGCCGTCGGATATCTTCGTCCGGCTCGCTCGCGACCTAACCTAACGGTGATAACGGGCGCCAACGTTACGCGGGTGCTTCTTGAGGGTAAGCGTGCTACAGGCGTCGAGTATCTGAAGAACGGAAGGCTGGAGACAGCGCGAGCCCAGTCCGAGGTGATCGTCTCTTCAGGCGCCATCGGCTCTCCTAAGTTGTTGATGCTCTCGGGCATCGGCCCAGCACGGGACCTTGAGGAAAGCGGAGTTCGGGTGCAGCACGAGCTCCCCGGCGTCGGGCAAAACCTACATGATCATCTGGATGTTTTCATGATCTATGAGCTTGCGGGAGCTCATGGCTACGACAAGTATAAAAAGTTTCGTTGGCAACTTGCTGCAGCCGCGCAGTACGCGCTATTTAAATCGGGGCCCGTCGCGTCTAACGTTGTGGAAGGCGGAGCGTTCTGGTGGGTGAACAAGACGCAAAGCACCCCGGATGTGCAGTTTCATTTTCTCGCGGGAGCGGGGATTGAGGCCGGCATTCCAGACGTACCTGGCGGTAACGGATGTACGCTCAACGCATACTTGACCCGTCCTAAATCGCGAGGCAGTGTCACACTGCGATCAGCAAATCCGACGGATGCTCCGGTGGTAGATCCGAACTTTCTAGACGATCCAGACGACCTCGCGTACACAATCGAATGTGTCAAGCTTGGCCAGGACATCATGCGTCAATCAGCGCTGTCCAAGTTTGTGCGCCGCGAGCACTTTCCTGGAGACGCCCTTAAGGGTCCCGGAGGATATGAGCGCTTTGTGCGTGAGCAAGCAAGAACCGGATATCACCCCGCCGGTACATGCCGCATGGGGATTGACGATAACGCCGTAGTAGATCCCTCGTTGAAAGTGCGCGGTATAGAAGGCCTCCGGGTTGCAGACTGTTCGGTCATGCCGCAGTTGATTTCCGGTAACACGAACGCGCCGACCATCATGATCGCCGAAAGGCTAGCCGCGTTAATCACAGAAGGTAACAGCAATAGCTAAGCGGTGCTCGCGCGAGGGATCATCACTCGCGCGAGACTTTCCGATGCGCGCGCGGCGGTGCCGAGGTACTTCCACGGATCACGAGTGACGCGTCAAGCCGGACTTGACGCGAGTCTGCCTGCCCCGCCAGCAACCGGGAGACCGCCTCTGCCGTCATTTTGCCCATCTCGGCCCCGGGAACGTCGACCGTAGTCAGCGCGGGCTTTAAATACTCTCCGAACTCTAGGTTGTCGAAGCCAACGAGTGACATTTCTTCGGGACACCGCACGCCCGCTTCATCGCAGGCTTTCAAGGCGCCCGCTGCGAACACGTCACTGCCACAAAAAACCGCCGTGAAGTCGTGAGGCGACTGCAGTTGACGTTGCATGGCTGCGTATCCGGCCGCCATCGAATACTCTTCCTCTACAACCGTAACGTCACTTGAAGGCACGCCTAGCGCGCCGAGTTCGCTCAGAAAACCTAGCTTCCGGTCGCGCACGCGATCGTTGTGTCGCGACACCCCAGAGATCATGAGAAATTTCCTGTGCCCCAACGAATGGAGATGCTGCGCGACTGCGCCTGCCGCGGTGGCATTTCCAAATCCTATTGAGGGTACGGTCGAATCGTCCGAATTGCTGTAGGTCAGCACCAGGCTAACCTTTTGCTCCCTAAGTAAGGTGACCGTGTCCGGTCGCTGCGCATCTCCTACCAGCACGACCGCATCCACGCCTCGCTCAATGAGAACGCGAGTTTCACGATACTCGGTGTCGATCGAATATCCGGATGAATTGAGGATCAGGGAAATCCCTTCCTCGGACAGGCGTTGCTGAAGCGCCTCGGCCATCCGGGCGTAAATTGCGTAATTAAGCGTTGGGATGATTGCACCTACCAATCGCGCCTTGGTCGAGCGCAGTGCCCGAGCAGCGCCGTTCGGCACGAATCCGAGGCGACGGATGGCCGACTCGACGCGCGTGCGGATTTCGGTACCGACCTTGTCTGGATTGTTTAGGACTCGGGAGACCGACGCGATCGAGACCTCTGCCAAACGCGCGACATCAACGAGGGTGACGCTCGCGTCTACCCGCGTGCTACGCACACGGGACCGAGTCTCTTTTGCCGTCTCTGATACGTTGGCCTTCACAGTCATGCCTCTTTCATCAAGTTAAGAAAACGTTATCTGCTAGCCATCAGCGGAATGTCTTGTCCGCAGAAATTATACTAGCACACGACATGATGGCCATTACCGCGGTTTTGTAATCGTAGATGGGGTAGGGTTGGCACTAATTGTGAAAACGTTATCACGATAAGATGATGACGCCTACCAATAGTAAATCACTCAATGATTTTTAGCGCGACAGACACAGGGTGTTAGAGCTACCCAAGGTCCGTCCTGACTAGGTGGTAGCACTTTCGAGGAGGCACAGTGTCAGAAAATCTGCTTGAAATGAGAGGAATTCACAAGCGCTTCGGCGGTGTGCACGCCCTACGAGGTGTGTCGTTCGCCGTTGCCCACGGGGAGATTCATGGTCTTGTGGGGGAAAACGGTGCGGGCAAGTCGACGTTGATGAAGGTGCTTGCCGGCGCCTATACGGCGGACGAAGGGGAGATGTCGATCAACGGGAATATGATGCGTCAGACATCGACGCATGCCATGCGTGAACACGGGATTGCGGTCATCTACCAGGAGTTAGCGCAGGCCCCTCATCTGACCGTTGCTGAAAACGTATTCTTGGGTCGTTTGCCAAAAACGAGGATCCGCACAATTGATTGGAAAAAGCTCAATTCAGACGCATCTGCCGTTATATCTCGCATTGGTTTTCGCCTGGATCCTCGTGCACGCGTAGCTGATTTGAGTGTTGCGCAGCGGCAGATAGTCGAAATTGCGAAGGCGATCTCGCAGAACGCAAAGCTCGTAGTGTTGGATGAACCATCTGCGGTATTGGCAGACAGTGAGCTGCAGAGCTTATTTGCCATGATGCGTAAGCTATCGAGTGAGCAAGGCGTATCGTTCATTTACATTTCGCACCGGTTGAACGAGGTGTTCGACATCTGCCATAACGTCACCGTCCTACGCGACGGGGCGGTGATTGACACGCAGCCAATCGAAGCCGTAACCCCTCAGGATCTGATCCGCAAGATGGTGGGTCGTGAACTGAGCGAGGTCTACCCGAAGAGGACCGGTGCCCTCGGCAACGTCGTGCTGTCGGTGAAGGGGCTGAATCGGCGCGGCGTCCTCAGCGATATCTCCTTCGACCTACGCGCTGGCGAGATCGTCGGTCTATGTGGGCTGGCAGGCTCGGGGAGAACAGAGGTATTACGCGCGATTGCAGGTGCTGACGCTCTGGACGGCGGTCAGATTGAGCTTTTCGGACACGAGGTGTCAATCCGGTCGCCACGACAGGCACGTGCCCTTGGCATTGGTTTTCTTTCCGAAGACCGAAAGGTCGATGGGCTATTTCTTGATCAAAGCGTTTCCTTCAACGTAACGATTGGCGATCTCAAGACTATCGGCGGCCCGAGCGCACTCCAGCTTCGCAGCGAAAGTGCGCTCGCACAAACATATGTGCAGCGACTGAGGATTAAGACGCCATCGGTCAAAGCGCACGTTCGGAATCTGTCTGGCGGCAATCAGCAGAAGTGCGCGATCGCCCGCCAACTCAACGCCGGAACGAAAGTCTTCTTGATCGATGAACCCACGCGTGGCGTAGATGTCGGCGCACGCAGAGACATTTACGAGGTGCTCCTCGAGGTCCTGCGATCGCCAGATCGGGCAATCGTGATGGTGTCGTCCGAACTTCCCGAGATACTGGGTATGTGCGACCGAATTCTTGTGATGAAGGAGGGGCAACTCTCGGCTGAGCTGTCGCGAGAAGCGGCTAGCGAAGAAATCATCATGCAACACGCAACGCGACATTAAGGAGCTTTTCATGGTCCGAGAATATGGCCACTTCATCGGCAACCGCTTTACGAGCGTTGTGTCGCGCGCACTGATAGAGCGCCTCTCTCCAACGAACAACGAGATTGTTGCTCGATTTGCAGAAGGGACTGTAGACGACGTCAACGATGCCGTCACCGCAGCAAAGATAGCCTTTGATAAGGGAATGTGGCCGCGGATGGACGCGGGTGTGCGGGCGCAGTTTCTCCGATTGTGGTCCCGCAAGATCGCGGAGAACCGCGAGCGGTTGGCGCGTATCGAAGTTGAGGAAGTCGGAAAACCTCTCAAATACGCCCGCGCAGATATTGATACCGTTTGCGCCCTGGTCGACTATGCTGCGGGCCTGGGGATGCAATCACACGGACTTGCATACTCGTCGATCGGCGCGAATCGGACGGGCATTGTTCTTCGTGAGCCGGTTGGCGTAGTTGGTGTCGTTATCCCGTGGAATTTTCCGGCAGAGACGTTTGCGAAGAAGGTGCCCTTTGCGCTGGCCGCCGGGTGCACATGCGTTATCAAGCCGTCCGAGTTCACGTCAGGGACTGCGCTGGAGCTTGCAAAGCTCGCTGCCGAGGCAGGGATTCCGCCGGGCGTCGTCAACGTTGTAACCGGATACGGCAACGTCGTGGGCGATGCGTTGTCTGGAAATCCTGGAGTGAGTATGATGTCGTTCACTGGATCGACGCGCGTTGGAAAGCAGATCATTGCGAGAGCAGGCGAGCATGTGGCCCGTACTGCTGTCGAACTCGGCGGAAAGGGTGCGACGATCGTTTTCGCCGACGCAGACATCGAAGACGCAGTTCGTGGAACCTTGACAAGCATCAGCTTCAACCAAGGGGAGTGCTGCGTTGCGGGCTCGCGTCTCCTTGTACATGCGGATATCGCAGAAGAGTTTCTTCAGCGACTAGCGACGGCGATGTCTAGTCTTCGGATCGGTGACCCGTTTGACGAAGAGACCGACCTGGGATCGATGATTCACCGCGAGCACTTTGACAGTGTGTTGCGCCACATCGAAGAAGCACAGCTCGAAGGCGCCCGACTAGTCTGTGGCGGGATTGAAGCTGCGCGACGGGACGGGCTTCATATTGCCCCTACCGTACTCGATGACATTCGACCTTCCATGTCGATCTTCCGCAGAGAGATATTTGGTCCGGTGCTTGCGGTTACCCGTTTCCGATCCCTTGAAGACGCTGTTGCGCTCGCAAACGACAGCGAGTATGGCCTCGCCAACAGCGTCTGGTCGAAGAATATTGATGTCGTTATGACTGTCGCGAAATCGCTCCGGTCGGGCATTGTATGGGCGAACACTGCGCTCGATGGTGCGCTGCAGTTGCCATTCGGCGGAAACGGATCGTCGGGATTCGGCCGTGAGCTGGGCGAAGCAGGGATCGAGGAGTACACCGTATTGAAGTCCATTCTCATCCATACCGGAAAGCGAAACGATACCTTTGGCGTCGCTCCCGCGGCATCACAATGATTAGATTGCTCTTCAGCGATGTCGACCGGACGTTACTAACCCACGGCTATGAGTTGCGCCCTGAGGTCTGTAGCGCTGTCGAAGCTGCGCGAAATGCAGGGATCCAAATTGTCCTGGCGACCGCGCGTCCACCTATGGCCGTCCGACCTTACGCCGCCGCACTCAAGCTAACCCAAACCTGCATCTGTCTCAACGGCGCATGGGTCGGAAGCGTAGATGAGGACGACGGGCATTCGCTTGGATACCTCGAGCCGGACATAGTCGAGCGGATTTTAGGTCACGCGTTGGCAGACGGCATCGACGCGTTGCTTTATACCGCGACCGCAATATACGCATCAACGCTCACACCTCGCATCGAAACGCACAGCCAGCGTACCGGTGAGATCGTTACCGTTATAGATGGATTGAACCGGATTGAATGCCCCGTCCTCAAAGTCCTTTGCATCAGTACCCCCGAAGCAGCACCGGTGGCATTTCGCGGCCTCATGGCTATCGGCGGGCCGACGGTGAGTGCGGCGCAGTCGCGCGACGACCTTCTGGAAATAACCTCAGCAAACGTTTCGAAGGGCTTTGCCGCGGCCAATGTGGCACACCGCCTTGGCCTCTCGCATTCAGAGTGTGCGTCAATTGGTGACAGCGAAAACGACTTGTCGCTGCTGGCCTTCTCCGATCTACGCATGACGGTCGCGAACGCAACGCCAGCAATAAAGCGTATGGCGTCGTTACATTTCGCGTCTTGCGACGCAGGCGGTGTTGCTGAAGCACTGGCTTACATCAAAGCTCGGAATGCCGCTGAAGCATTTGGTTCTGCGGAAATTGACAAGTAATCAGGAGACGGACATGACCATCACAGTTCAAGCACATCCGGCGGAACAATCCCGTCGCCACGATATAGTGACAGTGTTTAAAAGCCTCGGCCTCGTATGGGTTTTGATCGCGCTCGGGGTTATTGCGACGTCGCTGTCGCCCAGCTTCCTGGGAGCGATGAATCTGCTTAACGTCCTGCGACAGGTCGCGTTACTGGGCATCGTAGGCGTGGGCATGACTTTCGTCATTATCACGCGCGGCATCGACCTCTCGGTCGGATCAATCGTTGGTCTGGTCGCCGTTTGCACCGCGATGATGCTTACGCATGGCTACCCGATCTACCTTGTGCTGATTGCCGCGACGCTTCTCGGTGTGGCCCTCGGTGTCGTCAACGGGTTAGGCATTTCGTTCGGACGCCTTCCGGCATTCATCATGACCCTCGGTACGATGGTGATGTTTCGCGGTATGGCGTTGTCGTTAGCGAACGGTGAGCCGATTAATGTTCCCGATACGCGTGGCTTCGATTTCATCGGGACCGGGTACATCGCTCAAGTCCCTGTCCCGGTTTGGATTTTCGCCGGAATCGCGTTGATCGCGTTTCTTGTCCTCAGATATACATCGTTCGGAAGGCAGGTGTACGCCGTCGGGAGTAACGCCGAAGCAGCGCACCTTGCCGGCATCAACGTCCGTCTCGTGACCTTTGCAGTCTACGTTATTTCCGGCCTTGCGGCGGCAATAACGGGAGTTATCTACGTTTCACGATTGACTGTCGGAGAGCCGACCGCGGGCACCGGCTTAGAGTTAGAAGCCATTGCGGTCACCGTGATCGGCGGTACCAGTCTTTTTGGTGGTGAGGGAGGCGTGGTCGGCACCGTGCTTGGCGCGGCGATCATCGCGGTGCTGGCGAATGTGCTGAACTTACTGGGTATCAGCCCTTTCACTCAACAAATCATCAAAGGCGCGATCATCATTGCGGCCGTTTTGTTTGAGGCCTATCGCCGCAAGGGGAAACGGGCATGAATGCCTCCGTTCAACCGAATAATGACCGTCAACTTAGCTCGGGACAGCTTCCTCTGAGCGGCATCACGATTGTCAGCCTCTGTCACTATCTTCAGGGTCCGGCTGCGGTCCAATACCTTGCGGACATGGGTGCTGACGTGATCAAGATTGAGCCTCGCAAAGGCGCTTTTGAACGTCACTGGTCTGGGGCGAACGTTTTTGTCGATGGTGTGAGTGGCTTCTACATCTCCGCCAATAGAAACTGTCGGAGCATAGCGCTCGACCTGAAGTCCACTCAGGGTCGGGACATTGTCCTGCAACTAGTAAAGGACGCTGACGTTATCGTCGACAACTTCAGGTCGGGGGTAATGGATCGATTGGGGCTGTCAGAAGCAGCGCTGCGCGCTGCCAATCCAACGCTGATCATCGCCTCGGCCACGGGTTTTGGTTCTTCCGGTCCGCTCAAAGACAAGCCCGGCCAAGACCTCCTTGTTCAGGCTCGAACAGGCCTGATTGCAGCAACGGGCCATCTTTCGACGCATCCATCTTCAGTCGGTTGCGCTCCGGTGGATCAGCATGGCGCCGCCCTTCTTGCGATGGGCATCCTTGGGGCCTATGTCAAGAAATTGCAGACTGGTGAAGGGACGCGGGTTGAATCTAACCTTTTTAATGCCGGCGTTGACCTGCAGCAGGAAGCACTCACAAACTATTACTCGGGTGGATTCGAGAGAGAAAAACTGGACCGGGCACACCAACTGGGCACCTGGTTCCATGCCGCACCCTATGGCGTCTATCGGCTACAAGACGACAGGTTCATTGCGATTTCGAATGTTGATCCGATTCAATTTGCGAAGGCGTTGGGAAGCGATGAACTGCTTGAACTCGCGAGCATCGACCGCCACGCGGAAAGAGATCGCTACGCCGAGCTAACAGCGAGAGTGCTTTCAACGTGGAACTACGTGGACATTTCGGCCGCGTTTGATACGTTTTCCATCTGGTACGCGCCGGTACAAACGTACGACGATCTCGCGGACGATCCTCAGGCGATAAATAACAATGTCTTTAGCCAACACGCGATCAGGGACAGCATCGCGACGCTCGTGAACCACCCCATTACCTATGATGGCAGCAAGCCTGGACTGCGCTTCATCGCTCTGTCGTGCGGGCAGCATAGCGAGGAGATATTGGACGAGTTAGGGTACGCGGCAGAAGACATCGCCGAGTTGCACCGAACCGGCGTCATTGCAATTGGAACGTTAGAAACTGAACCGCGGGCTGAGAAAAGCTCGAACGAAGCCTGACCAACACATCTCTACATAATCACATCATGACGACTCAGCAATTTTCCCTGATCGACCAAGCCATCCACTTCGCTCTCAGCAAGATTGAGCTTCAGTTGTCACGTCAGCCGGATTTTCCGCACATAACGGAGGGCGGAAAATGGGTGTACACCAAGGACGGGGTGTGGACCGGCGGCTTTTGGGCCGGATCTCTTTGGCTAGCGTACTCCGAGACTAAAGACGAGAAGTTCCGTGTCGCTGCGGAGAGTTTTACCGAAAGACTGCTAGAGCGCGCGGGCGATGATCGGAACCACGATCTCGGGTTTATGTTTTATCCGAGTGCTGTCTACGGCTGGCGGATCGCGGGGCACGAAGAATACGTCAGGGCCGCCGTGAAGGCAGCGCAGAGTCTTGCTGGACAATTTAACCCTGCGGGCAACTTTATTCCCGGCTGGGGCTTCTTCGGAGGTCACGATTGGTCGGGATCAGTACTTGTCGATACTTTGATGAACTTGCCCTTGCTTGTTTGGGCGTCGGAGAACGGCGGTGATCCTCATTTGCTTGAGGTTGCCGTTGCGCATGCTACGACTGCCATAAGACATCATCTTCGCGACGACGGGTCCGTTTATCACGTGTTCAAGTTTGACGCGACGTCCGGCGCGCCCATTGAAGGTGACACTTATCAGGGCCTATCAGCAGAAAGCGCTTGGTCACGCGGACAAGGGTGGGCTGTTGCGGGACTGGCTATGCTCGCCGGGATGACAGGTCGCACTGACTTTCTGGAAGCTGCAAAAAGAGCCGCGAGCTTTGTTGAGAGCAAACTGGCGAGCGACCCCATCCCACCGTGGGACTATGACGCCGTCGGGCCGGATGTGCCCCGGGACTCGTCTGCTGGCGCCATCACAGCGTTTGGTCTGGTGCGCTTGGCCACCGTAACGGGTGAGAAACGATACCTGCAATTAGCTCGCTCTCTCCTGGAAGCGCTCTCAACTCGATGCTTGTCGTCAGAAGATCAAGAGTCAGTGCTCGCACACGCAACCGCGGACCTCCCTCACGGCCTTGGGATCGACGAGTCGACGGCCTATGGTGATTACTACTTCTTGAAGGCGCTGCTTGCGTTCCGCGACGTCGACTCCCGGGCCACGCGCTAGTGTCATGAGTTAGAAATTCGCATACAAAACCTACGCCCTAGCAACCATGGATGCGTTGTCGCGATAACTGCTTACGGATTGTCCGGAGAGACCGAACTCCTTGGGTACTACTTGCGAAGTGGAAGAGGGAACGTCGGCCGACCCTTAAGCAGAGCCGAGTTCGAAGGAGAAGCAAATGGAAACGGCTGAAAGGTCATTGCGATTCATGGTGGAAAAATGGCTTTTGATGGTTCCTTCGGTGTCGGTTCGGGTGACACGAGGAAGTGGCGCACGCTCGAATCAGAGGCGCTATGTCTGCGTCGAGGCATTGCAATCGGCAGGCACGTTTGCATTCTATTTATTCCGTCAACGCGACGGTACCTGGGATGTGTTCGCGCCTGACGCCGAACGCCCGGCGATGAGTGTTTTTTGATGTGCGGCGCGATTAGGATATCCACGCATGCGACCGAACGCCGGTCGCGTATACAACCGAGAAGGGGTTCGCTGTGTTTAACGAATCAAACCAACTACCATGTGAGTACCTGCGAGATCTGGACGAGTGGACATGTGCTTGGTACGACGCAGCCGTTGCAAGGGACTTTGTCAGATCGCCCTACCGGCCCGACGCCGCGACCGTAATGCGTCTTCAAGGCTACTTCCACGCCGGGCTGTTACCTGCGGAAGCTGCTGAAGCATGCTTCGGTCGAAAACACTGAAAAGGCGTTGCCTTATCGTATTGTTGTTCGAGCAGGTCCCACTCTGCAAAAGACAAACAACGACCTAAATAATGTCATGAATTTTCAACTCATGACACTAGCGATGGCAGCCCTCCACCACGTTGTCCCGTCCGAAAGGTCGTGCACAGGGGTTGGAAAGTATGTTCTTGGCCACGATGCACCCATGAGTAGTTACATAAGTGATGTACAGGCTTTCCCTGTCGCGCTATAGGGGCAGTCGTCGATACGAAGCCATTACCAGGCCGGCGACCGGATTTCCTCCATTCGCCGAGCAAATGCACGCTTCGCGGTAAGACTGAATTGCCACATGTTGCAAAACTTAATCTGGACCAGCCTGCTCGACGCCCACACCTGGCCTGCCGCTGAGTTCGGTGCCCTCTACCATCAGCGCTGGCGGGTGGAGGGGGCGGTTCGGCGCGTCACGCATCGCATTGACCTTGAAAGTGGCTCAGGCTGAGCTGGCTCGCGCATCAGCAGGACCTCGCTGCCAAAACCATCAACGACAGCCTCAACCCGCTGGTGTGTCTTGAAGCGCTCTACGAGCGCGATGGCCACATCAGCGAAGGGGCGCCGGCCGTGCTCCAGTCGCCTGGCAGCGCGCAGCTCAAGATCGACCGCACACGCGCGATTGCGCATATCCGGCCGTGCCTGCCCCGTTGGCTGTCCGACGGGATCACGCCTAGCGATTTACCCGTCCGCTTCGTCATATCGCGGAGAACGTCATCCAATTCGTGCACGGGCGAACACGGCCTCGACCGCCGCAACCCAAGCCACACGGGACCCTTCGCCGCCAAGACATTACGTAGACATCCTTAGCTTGTGAGGATTGACCAGTTCCCCGAATTGTCTCGAGACTCGGCTCCGGAAGCTATCAATCCGCGGCCGGTATATTCCAGGCCTCTATGAAGTCTTCGCATATATTCACGCGGATGGATTCCGGCGAGCAGGATGCCTTGAAAAAGCAGTTCCAGCGGAACGCCTCTTTTGTAGATGGCGGCAAAATCATCATTTAAGAGACTTAGCCGTTCCTCTTCGGTCAGATCGTACCGTGCGACGGCATCCTCGCGATTTGCTTTGTACCGCTCCATCGCTTCATCGGAGAGAATCAGGTCACGCCAAAACTCTATGAGTGCCACCTTCGACATTTCAAGCCCTCCTTATCGAGCAAGCGCTTCGAGTCGGTGATCATCTTCCACGACAAGGCGCCGCGAGCTGTTCCGGCGACAGAGGCCCCACCTAGATAAGGTAGGTGATATTCTCTGTGATGGTGATAAATATAATTATCGAATATTGATAATTATATAACTTTGTATGGTTGGACCATGCACGGACCGGCCTGTATTCAGCTCGCATGGCTGGGGAGCGAAGGACCTAGGGGAAGCGATGAAATGCCAGATCGTGAATGGACGGGAAATGCTTAGTCAGTATGAATCTAATTGGTTAAGCATTGCGGCGGTGGCTCCCAAGTCTGACTGGTCGACGAGCTCTAGGAATGGTCGGCCGCCCGAGAGCGGGGCAGCAGTCCGGAGAGGGCGAAGCACGCGAGATCGATTGACACAAATGTCATTTTATGAGAATTTATAGGCTGCATCGGCGGAGTGCCTCTAGGCGGTCCTGCTGGTTGAGAAGCTAGGGCATGAAGACGCCTCAAAACTAGCATCGTGTACGAAAGCCCCCTCCGAGGAGGACCCGTGCACAGTTGCTTGGTTGCCGAAGGCATAAAGTTGTCGACCGGAGCGTGATCGGCGCGTACTCAGAAACCCTTGTTTCGATTTGAATATTTCAAACGCCCGAACCGCATTCGCGCTCGGGCGATGAGTGGGGACAGTTTGGCTACGAGGAGAGCTCAATGAGAAAGGAAGACAACGAATACCTGACCAAGGTTGGCCCTGGCACGCCCATGGGCAATCTCCTGCGTCGCTTTTGGATGCCGATTCTCCTCGAACATGAGGTGCCGGGGCCCAACGAAGCTCCGGTCCGGGTGCGTGTGGTGGGTGAAAACTTCCTCATCTGGCGAGATGCCCAGGGCGGTATCGGGCTATTCGAGGAATATTGTATGCATCGCCGGGTTTCGCTGTCGCTCGCCCGGTGCGAGGGCGACGGCCTCCGCTGTATTTTTCACGGGTGGAAATTCGACGTCAAAGGCAATGTCCTCGATATGCCGAACCTGCGCGATCCGAACCTCGCGCGCAAGGCACGCGCTCCGGTTTATCCTGCGCGGTTAGGCGGCGGCTTGTTGTGGGTGTATCTCGGCCCGGCCGATAAACAACCCGACTTTCCCAGTTACGAGTTCATGCGGCAGCCCAAGGATCATTCCTACGCCTTTCGTCAGATCTGGAACGTCAACTTCGTGCAGGGTCTCGAATCGAACTTGGATTCCTCCCATATCGGCATTCTTCACAACGACTCCGCTTTCTTCGGCGAGCGCAAGGAACGCGCGACGCCAGAAATGCGCGATGTTGTCATTTGGGACGATGATCGGCCCACCATTCTCGTGAAGGATCATCCCGGTGGCTTCTTTACGACGGCGATCCGCGATGTGGATTTGAACGGCGAGAAGCTTCGCTACGCCCGCGTGCATAACTACGTCATGCCGTTCGGGACGTTCGTTCCCTTCCCGATCCTGGCTCAGCACGTCCCGATCGATGACGAAAACACGATGTCATTTGGCATCCTTTATGGCAAAAAGCCGATCGACGCGGAGTTTTGCAGAAAAATATTTGAACTGCCGCCTTTTCTGGCCGAGAACGTCGCGCCAAGGGTTCAGCGTTACCTAGGTACGGCTGAGAACAACTGGTGCCAGGATCGAAGCACGATGGACCGCAGCTTTAGCGGGCTGCTCAATCCCATCGCCGAAGACATGGCCGTGTTCGCCTCGATGGGGCCCATCCCCGATCGGGGCAAAGAAGCCGCGGGCGGAAGCGATGCCGCCGTAAGCCGCATGCGCACCATGTTGATCGACGCGGCACGCGCCCTGGAAAGGGGCGAGGAACCGATAATGATGAGCGGCCAACAAAGCGCGACCATGGGCTGTGGCGAAGGCATCCTCGGCGAGGACGAGCGTTGGCCCGAACTCCTCCCTCAATGAATGCAATCAAGATGTCGAATGGAGGGCAAGCGGGTATGGACACCAGTTGTACAGTCAGGGACGCGACGATGTCGCTGCTTCGTGAAGCAGGGATGACGACAATTTTTGGCAATCCAGGTTCGACGGAATTGCCCTTTTTGCGCAACTTTCCGGCCGATTTTCGTTATATTCTCGGGCTCCAGGAATCGATCGTTCTGGGAATGGCCGATGGCTACGCCCAGGCGACACGCAAGGCCGCACTCGTCAATCTTCATTCTGCGGCAGGCGTCGGGCACGCATTGGGCAACTTGTTCACGGCGTTCAAGAATCAGACGCCGCTCGTCGTCACGGCTGGTCAGCAGGCGCGTTCGATGCTGCCGTATGAGCCGTTTCTCTTCGCCGAGCGAGCGACGGAATTCCCGCGGCCCTACGTCAAATGGGCGATCGAGCCTGCGCGCGCCGAGGATGTGCCCGCGGCGATCGCACGCGCCTATTACATCGCGATGGAACCTCCCTGCGGTCCGACTTTCGTGTCGATTCCGATCGATGATTGGGACAAGGAGTGCGAGCTGATCGTGCTGCGCTCGGTTGTTACCGGCAATCCTGGTAACCCTGAGGCCATAGCAAACGTCGCCACGCGGTTGGCGGCGGCGAGAAACCCTGTTCTTGTCGTCGCTGCCGGGGCGGCACGAGACGACGCCTGGAACGAAACGGTGGCCTTGGCGGAGCGCCATGAAATGCCGGTCTGGGTCGCGCCGGTTTCTGCGCGATGCGGATTTCCGGAAGACCACAGGCTCTTTGCGGGTTTCCTGCCGGCGTTTCGTCAGGCGATCTTTAAAGCGCTTGGCGGCCATGATCTGATCTTGGCCCTCGGCGGCCCCTTGTCGTTCTATCATGCTGAAGGCTTTGGGCCTCACTTGCCCGATGGCGCGGATCTGATCACGATCGGAGATAACGTCGCTCATGCGGCCTGGTCTCCGGTGGGTGACGCGATCGTCGCCAATGTGAAATCAGCGCTCAAGCAGCTGCTCGGTGCCCCTGCCTCGGCGTCACCCGCCGCCAAGACGGTCAAGGCAGTGAAACCGGCGGTCTCGGGCAGCCATTTCAACGTTGCGTATCTTTTCCAACAGATCGCTCAGCTTCGTCCCAATGACAGCATCATCGTCGAGGAAGCCCCCTCGAGCCGGGATGCGATGCATGATTATCTGCCGATCCGGAAGCCCGATAGTTTCTTCACCTGCGCCAGCGGGGGCCTTGGGCACGGGCTTCCCGCCGCGATCGGTATCTCGCTTGGTCAGCCGACGCGGAAAACGATCGCTGTTCTGGGTGACGGTTCAAGCATGTACGCCATCCAGGGGCTATGGACCGCGACGCAGCTCAATCTGCCCGTGAGCTTCGTGATCGTGAACAATCGTCGCTACGAAGCGCTCGAAAGCTTCGGCCGGCTGCTCGGCGTCCAGCAGCCTGTTGGAACGAAGCTCGAAAACATCGACTTCTGCGAACTCGCTCATGCTCAAGGGATGCAAAGCCGACGTGCGACGGAGCCACGGCAGCTGGACGAGGCGCTTCGCTGGTCCTTCGCTACCCAAGGGCCGACTCTGGTCGAAGTGATGGTGGACTAGGGTAAGGACCCGTAAAAAGTGTGGCGGTGGCAGCCTGATTTTGAATCAAGGATTCCGAAAGGAGCCCTTGAAGGGGGCGTTTGACGAACGGGGCGCCCATAGTACAGTAGGCTGTTGGACGGGAGGAGCGTGGCGGGCGGAATCCGCCCTTCTTGACACGCTTGTTTTGCCGCCAGAAGTAACTTCAGGGCCAGGTAATGCTTCGCATCATCGGGCACGTGGAGTCGCTTTTCCCTGAGATCGTGAATGCGCGGTGCGAACCGGAAGCCGAGCGCGTGACACAGCGCGAAGATGTGATCGGTGAATCCGTGGGTGTCGGTGTAGTGCTCGGCGATTCCAAGCTCGAACTCGTGATAGAGCAGCCCGTCCAACACGTACGTCGCAGCGTGCGTGGTGGAGACGATCGGCGCCTAGCGACCGGACACGTGTGTCTAGAGCGTGACGCCGAGGCGTGTGCCATATCGCAGATTGACCTGTCTGACGTGTTCGTCGATGCCGCCGACGGGGTAGAACTGGCCGTCTGACGACAAGGTGTTGCCGGCGCCCCAGCCGGCGGCAAGGGCAGGCCGCGCTGATAGTTCACCGGTTCGGCCAGCGCTTTGGAACAGATTTCGTCCCGCACGTACCAGCCGCTCGGTGTCGAGCTTGCTGAATTTGAGCAGGGCGAGCCGCTTCCGCAAATAACGTTCGCTGTCCGTGTCGATGAAAAGCGGTAATTCGCCCGCCTCATGCTGCGCGACAAAGCGTGTCGGCGGCTAATCGAACCGTTCGTCGGCGGCGGTTCGGTTTTTCTCGGAACCAGCTTCAAGGAATACGTGCTCGGTGACACCAACGCCCATCTCATTGAGCTATATCGGGAACTCTCGCAACGACGTGACGAGTTCATAGGTGTCGCACAGACATCTTTCGATAAGAAGTACCGTTCTTCCGAGGCGTATACCGAAGTTCGCGCGGCGTTCAATCAAGGTTGCGACCCGTGGACCAAAGCCGCCAAGTTCTTATACCCCAATAAATTCGGTTCGACGGGTTATGTCGGTACAACAAAACTGGCTCCTTCAATGTTCCATAGGTGGCCGCGATGGAGTGACCGAGGTCATCGCAATGCCCGCGAAACGAATGGTCGAGGCGTGCTCTTGCGGCATCAGCGGTGTTCGTTACGGCTTGCTGTTTCGCGAGGTTGAATGGCAACAAGTCACTGATGTCGTCGCTTGTCAGCACGCTGCGGCAACTCGGTGAGGACCTTGAGTAGATAACCGCCGTACCGCACGCCAGTTAGCTAGCCCTTGCGCAGAGACCCCGTGAGATGGCGTAATTCGTCGAGCAGTTTGACGGCGGGCGTAGGCATAATGCCTTGCCGGCGTCGGAACGCGGTCAAGGTCCGCTGCGCGTCAAGGCCTTCGATGTCCAGAGCATCTACGACGCCGGCTCTGCTTTCAGTGTCGTACATTGATTCGGCCATCCATGAGACAAAACCACAACGTGCTACGAGGCTCTTGAGCACGGTTACCGAACGCGTCTCGACTGCGATGACCGGCATCGGGAGGCCGCGCGCTTCGAAGTTTTCCTTCATATGGGTGTAGGGCCCTGTTCCCATAGGTGTGAGGGCCCACCGCTGTGTCAGCGTGTCGTCGAGTTGAAGCTTGCCCTTTGCGCGCAAGGGGTGATGGGTCGCCGCGACAACATAACTCCTGTCCGTCCACGAACAGTCGGAGATTGCGGCGACGTCTTCGGTTTCGATTCCCGACGTACAAAGCGCCAAATCGATTTCATGGGTAAGCAAGCCTTCCACCAGACGATCCCACACGCCTTCAATCACCTCAACTCGCAAATTCGGCCATTTCTCGAGCACGCAAGCGACGGACATAGGTAGTACGAGACTCGCTATGCTGCCCACCGCGCCAACCTTGATTACCCCTTTGGCAAGCCCACGCATCGCGTCAAGTTCCTCGCGCGCCTGTTCGGCTTTTCTCTGCAGCGATACAGCATGCGGCATCAGCGCCTCGCCAAGCGGTGTCAGATGCATCCCTTTTGTATGGCGCTCAAAGAGCGGGGCACCTACCGACTCCTCAAGCCGCTTTATCGACCTGCTTAGCGCGGGCTGGGTCATGTTCAACATGGTCGCAGCTCGGCCCAGACTACCTGCGGAGACGATCGTAGTGAACACCATCAGTTGCTGCAGATTGAAACTCATCGGAGCGGTCCAGATTGACTGGGCGTTAAGAAATGATCGGGAAAAGAACCCGCCTTCTCAGCTGATAGGCGTCTTCCCTAAAGAGGCCGCCGCGTTCGCTGTTCCAGAAAGCTAAAAAGACCGGTCGAAACAGCGGGGAACAATACCCAGCAATCCGGCGTGCGGATGTAATGATGGCCTGCGTCGCCGACTTTCGCGGCACCGGCGAGCCGGACTGGGGCATCATCGATTCCAGCACACCGCATTGCCTAGGTCGTAGCGGCCTGCGATGTGTCGCCAGTCAGTATCCGCGCACAGAACCCACGTTGATCCTTTAAC
>NZ_CAXUSB020000004.1:0-624237 GCF_964253815.1 Caballeronia sp. LjRoot34 | reverse complement strand
TCTCCCTCTTATTGGTCAAGGCTTCGCGGGATATCGTGTCCTCACGTGGCTGGGCATGCTTACTTTCGCCCTCGCGCATACGATATTTTTCGTTGCCACGGCGTTGTTGTACGAGCGGCGCAGGCGAACAGTATGAAGGCGGTTCTTCGGCCAGTTGATAGACGATGAGCGTCTGCTTTCGATCAGCCCGAGTGACCGTTCGGGGGTCGATGAGACACAGTCACGTCGGCCCATAGCGATCACTGCGGAATCGTCAGCGAAGACAAAAGGCAATGCAAGAGGCGAATGCGAGTTGATCTATTTCGCTGGATGTGTTCGACCGGTCGGCTAGCCAAGCACATGGCAGTGACAACAGTAAGCAATTAATCGGAGGCTCTTTGCAAGCAAACGCAAGAGATTTGACATAAATACAATGTTCGAAATTTAGTTCGCATTCCTATGCGTATTAAAGCGAGCGGGTTATCAATTTGTGCAGCGGGCCGCTGCACAAATTCGGATTTATGGTGCCTCCAAGGTGCGAGGTGACAGTCTGCGCATGGCGGGGAGGGCTGCTGGTTAGATGCAATGTCCGTGCACTATGGGGCGGCAAAAGGGGGAAGTGCGTGAATGCTCCTCACGGACCTGGTGTCGTGCAGAGGCTGTCAATGAGTCTCATCGTCGTTGCTCTCCAGCCAAGCCGGAATATCACGCTTGCCGTTGAGCACGCGCCAGACTTCCACATGAGCCTCGCGCTCAATATAGAAGATTAGGTGCGGATAGCGATCCAGTGGCCACGACCGCAGGTCTGGGATACCCAGCTCGTACGCGTAACGGGGAGACCCGATCTTCGGGTGCTTGGAGAGACGCTCGTAAGCCTGCTCGATCTCCGCGATGAATCCGAGCGCAGCCTGCTCCGAGCCTTCGTCTACGAGGTAGCGCGTCACCTCGTCCTCCACGTCCTGCCTGGCTAGCCTTGTCGGTATGACGGGCTTAGCCCTCATTTGCGAGAAGTACGCACGCGAGCGCGCAGCGATTCGAAGTAATCGGCGTCAACAGGGGCGGCGAGGCCAGACGTTGCGCCCTGCAGGATTATTGAGCGCAGACGCTTGCGATCTTGGTCTTTTCGGATCAGTTCGCGGACGTATTCGCTACTCGTGCCGTACCCGCCCTCGCCAACCTGTTCATCGACGTAGTCCTTCAGCGAATCCGGTAGGGAAATGTTCATAGTCGTCATAAAACAACTCTAGCACGCTTTGGCAAATTTTGCCAAAATGATGCGGTGTTATGAGCGGCTGATACAGAGTGACTGCTACGGCTTTGGTCCGCATAGACTGTGATCGGTAGTTGGCGTCGGGCGAACAAAGAACCGGATATGCGACCGTGCGCGCGGTGTACCGTACGCTTGGTCAATTCATAACGTATTAATTTTACATAATACAAATTATCAACTTTTAAGTTGTCAGGGCTTTTTAGAAATGTCACGTTTCCGCAGGCCCCAAACGTAAAACCATACTGAAATTCCCCCAAACTGGAAGTAAAGTTGGAAATAACGCGAAAAACCCCCGAATTTCGCTTTATTTCCAATTTTGCTTCCTTGAACAGTTTCCATTCGCTTTATTTCCAACTTTACTTCCTTGATGAGTCTCCCGTCGCTTTTTGATGAAACGACGTCCGAGCCAGTTACGCTCAATGAGCAAAGTCATCAGGCGGCCGGGCGCGTCGCCAATAAATACCGGCAACGTGCGGGCCGGCGCGCATTATTCAAACCAGCGGTGATCACGGCCATCGATCTGGATCAACTCGCCCGAAATCGCGCCACGCCTCAAGGAGCCATCTGAACCGTGACGAACATGCCGATAACGTCCGTGCAACCCGTCGAGTCGCTCGTCGTCCCAGCGGTGCTTGACGGTCGCGACGGCACCAACCGCGGTGACGTCGAGAATTCTCAGTTGTCAGCGCGCGATGACCTGGAGGCGGTGCGTGCCTGGCTCGCCAATTACGCGGATACCAAGACGACTTACGACAATTACCGCAAGGAAGCCGAGCGGCTGCTGCTGTGGGCCGTCGTGCAGCTTGGCAAGCCGCTGTCGTCGCTCGCACACGAGGACCTGCTGCTCTTCAAGGCGTTCCTCACCGATTTGCAGCCCGCCAGTCGCTGGGTGTCGGCGAATGGCGGCAAGTATCCACGCGGCGACGCACGCTGGCGGCCGTTCAATGGGCCGTTGTCGACCGCCAGTCAGCGGCAGGCGCTGATCATCCTGAACGTCATGTTCACCTGGCTGGTGGACGCCGGTTATCTGCGCGGCAACCCGATGGCGTTGCTACGGCGCCGCGGCGAGCGCGCGGCGCCGCGCATCACCCGTTACCTGTCCATCTCGCTGTGGGATGAGGTCAAAGACTTTGTTGAGCAGTTACCGCAGGAAACGGAGCTGCAGAAGGCTTACTACGCCCGCTGCCGGTGGCTCACCACCCTCTTCTATCTGCAAGGTATGCGTATTTCCGAGGTCGCCTCCGGCAAGATGGGTGACTTCTCGAGGCGACTCGGGGCGAATGGAGTTGATCAGTGGTGGCTTGAAGTACTCGGCAAAGGGCACAAGGAACGGATCGTGCCGGCGTCGCTCGAACTGATCGTCGAGCTGGCCCGCTACAGGACGGCGAACAACTTGCCGTCGCTGCCCAGCCGCGCCGAGGAAACGCCGCTCGTCATGCCGTTCAGGGGAAAGAACCGATCCATGTCGCGCTCGGCCATTCATGAGGCGATCAAGAGTGTATTTGGCAACGCCGCAACCTGGCTGCGCTCGCGCGGGCTCGAGTTCACGGATCGCGCCGATGAGCTGGACCGTGCTTCGGCGCACTGGCTACGCCATACATCGGGCTCGCATCAGGCCGATGGTGGTTCTGACCTGCGAACAGTTCGCGACAATCTGGGGCACGCTTCGCTGACCACCACGAGCCTGTACCTCCATGAGGAAGAGGACAAGCGCCACAGCGAAACAGTGAAACGCCATCGGATGAACTGGGAGGCGCGGCCAGCCGCAGATCCCGGTCCTCGAGAGAAGGATCATTAACGTTTCGGTAGCAAGAGCATGTTCGGCGCTGTTACTGTCCACTAGATCGTGCCTATCGCTTACCGGCGACGCACCATCCATGAAAGAGCCGCTTTGAGTGCTGCCTTACGGATTCGTATCTGGGAGAGATCCTCACGTCTCTACTACTTTGCACGGGTGCCCCTTCGCCCGCCGTCGGCGTGGCCGCGCCGGCAGTTGAAGGTATGCGCGTGGAAGGCACCGCGATGGCGGCTTAGGGCTGACGCCGCCGTACCCAGTGGGCGCCATCCATGGAAAGTTCATCGATCACCGCTCTCAAACTCCTCATGGCCGTCGGTTTTAATAAAAGAACCGCGGCCACTTACCATCACATTGCCAGCCTCTGCGCTCGACCATCCTGTTTTACGGCGCCTTGCTGTATTCGTCGGGAACTGGTGGTATGCATTCCATCGGCAGGAGACTTTGTGTCCCATGACGTCCCAACCGTTTCTCTTTTTTTGATGGCACGGACCAAGTACACTTGGCTCAAGTACGACATTACTACTTGGGGCCTACAGCTAAAAAGTTGATTCTTGGCACCTACGGCGAGGTGTTGCACGACAAAGGGAACGGCCAACGTCAGCGTTTATCGACGTTAGAGTGATGTTTTGCAATGAAAAAGTGGCTGGAACTGTTGCGTCGCTGGCTTGGCCGTTTCTGTTGCGCGAAATCCGGTCGCGAGCCTTGAGTGACCGTCGCCGGATGCCCTAAATGCGCAACACCTCTTTAGGTACCACTGAGGTTGATAATAAAGCTTATGTCAAATCGGCTAGGATTCTTAACGTTCTAGAATTGTTCGCTCCCTCTACTTGCCTCTCGTTCGAACTGGCGCTCTGGTACGGCTGGGTGCGGTAGCCGATCCAGCCGTACGCGACTTGCTGAAATTCGACATCGTACAGGTCTCGTGATCACGGCACGGGTCATTGCACCTTGGCCCCCCGCGCAGACTGCGAGTCATCTCGCTAGATAGCTGCCTAGCTTGCCGATGTGCTTAAAGGGTAACTGGTAGACCAGCTCGTACGGCATTCAAGACGCAATTAACTGGGCAAATCCGAAGACGCGGCCAAGTTCGGAAACGATGTGCAGTTGGCCCAACGTTGCTGTTGAATTCGGGACATGCATTTAGTTGATGAAAAAATTGGGCACCGGCGCCGCAACCACCAGCCCGGTCAAGATGGTCGTGTTCGTCGGGCAACCGCACAACCGCGGTCCCCACTGGTCTTATTTGAACAGCCGCCGGTCCAGCTCGAAACGCTGTTTGTGCAGTACCACCACGTGCTTCATGCCTGGATGCGCTGGGTTCAGGATCAAGTTGTCGTCACTCGGGCAGACAACGGACGGAACCCGCATCGCAAGCCGCTTGCCGGCTTCCAGCCACTGCCGCGCAAGGTCCACCGTCGAGGCCGGGTCGTGATCCAGCGTGTTCCAGTCGTCGGGCAGATCCGGCACGTAAGCGGTCGATGCAGCCCTGTCCGGCACTTCCAGCGTGACAAGATAAAAGTTGGCTACTGGCAGCAGGCCCGACGCATGAACGCGCGCCTCAAGGACCGCTGTCGACGCATGGCAGCACGTGTACAGCACCGGCACGCCCCGCGGATTCCAGCGTCCGCCAGCTAAAGCAGCACCACTGCCGCTCAGGTCATCGGCCCGGTACCTGCCGGGCTTCTCTTTTGCAAGACGAAACACCTTCATACGGTCACGCCGTGTTCAAGACGCACGAGAATGTCGCGTACACGGTCAAACCCGGTTTGCGTATCCAGCATGTCCAGCGGTCTTTCACCCCTCAGTTGAACGTTGGGCCGCAGCAGCCATTCGGCGGCCAGCTTGCCGTCTTCTAGAACATCCTTGGCCTGCGCGTAAATCAGCATCGTGCGTGCTGCACGGTCCGATTCGCTCGCACTGAGTCGCTCGCCTTGCGAGATCTTGCGGTTGATGGTGCTGCTGGGAAGGCGCAGACTCGCGAGCAGCGTCTGTACCGGGATATCCAGCAACTCTGTTGCGATTCGGCTGACGATTACCGCCTCCATGCCGTCACGAATCAGGCGTGACTGTTCAATCGGGTCGAGCCCGAGAAAGAACGTAAAGTCGTCATCCTGAGCGCCCAGCCCGTCTGTCGCGATGTGCGCGAGCCTGGCAGCCGTCGCGGACTTTCCCGCTGAGACGCTAGGCTTTACCCGCCGCGAATGCGGCCGTCCTGCGACTGTCTCTGCCTTCATGGCGGTCTCCCAAATGGGCAACGATTGATGCCCAATTGAGATTTAGTGTATCCGATTCTCAAACGGGGAACAAGCGTTTCCCATTTGGGAGATCCCTTCTAGTTCTCCTGAACCGACTGGAAGCCCCTCTGCCTTCGCCCCGCGAAAAGTATGCAAATAAAGTCCTTAACGCCGCCATTGGGTGTGATGACGCGAGAAGGCACGCGCCAGAGGAAACACGCAATACATCGAAATTATTTACAACGGCCCATCAGGAGTGCCTTGACTACCTTGTAGTGCGTTACTTTCGCGGGGCGATTTCAAGTCGCCGCTTAACCCGTTGACGTCTACGGGTTTCGACCTGCCTCAGACACTTCGCCAGAGCCTCGGCCTTGGGCGCGCACGAGAAAAACGTCTCGATTCTTGTCGACGATCCAGTGCGGCGCCCGACCTCGACCGCTCCGCGTTGCACCGGTTCGTAGGTCGCGATACTTCGGGGCGCGTGCCGAGGTGTCCTTTTAACATTCCCCTTTTCGACCCATCAGATCCGCGAGGCTGATCTGATATTCATGCATCTTGCGTACGATGTCGGTGAGGACCACTTCTGCTTCACGCTGGCGTGCCGCACTCACCTGTTGCTGAAGCGTTTGACGCTGTGCGAGCAGTTCTTTGGGGCTAGGTTTTCCAATTTCCATGCAGTGAAATTTACTCTTTGATGTTGATTCAGGGTTTGGCGCGGTGGGCAGCAACCAACGAGGGCGATGCGCAATTTGAACACGTCGTCGGGCCGACGTAACTTGCCGGAACGCCAATAGGGCAAACGACGGCGTCTTGGGTAGCGCTACGGAACCGATATAGGCTCGTATGTTGTCCGCAGCCCGCTGCGGCAGCGCGAAATGGGTGGACGCGAGCAAGGGCGCCCTTCTAACCGAGCGCAGGCGCTGCTCGTCATCCGATATATCTGACGCGCCGATGCCTGAATACCTGGCTCAACGGTCGAGATATTCCCTTAGCTTGTCGGCGTGGCTCGGATGCATCAGCTTACGCATCGCTTTGTTTTCGATCTGGCGAATCCGCTCACGGGTCACGTCGAACTGTTTGCCCAACTCCTCGAGCGTGTAGTCCGACGCTGTGTCGATTCCGAAGCGCATCCTCAAGACCTTCGCTTCGCGCGGCGACAGCGCGTTGAGCGCTTCGTCGATCGCGGCCCGCATGTTCGCGCGAACAGCCGCGTCCGCGGGAGATGCCGCGCTCGGATCTTCGATCATGTCGCCGAGGGTCGCGTCGGCATCTTCGCCGACCGGCGTCTCGAGCGAAACCGGTTGCTTGGCGATCATCAGGATGCCGCGGATCTTTTCTTCCGGCATCTCCATGCGCTCCGCCAGCACGGCAGGATGAGCTTGCTGCCCGGTCTGCTGCAGAATCTCGCGCGATATCCGGTTGAGCTTGTTGATCGTCTCGATCATATGCACCGGCACGCGGATCGTGCGCCCTTGATCCGCGAGCGAGCGCGTCACGGCCTGCCGAACCCACCACGTCGCGTAGGTCGAAAACTTCCAGCCACGCCGGTATTCGAATTTGTCGACCGCCTTCATCAAGCCGATATTGCCTTCCTGAATGAGATCCAGGAAGTGCATGCCGCGGTTCACGTACTTCTTCGCGATGGAGATCACGAGGCGCAAGTTGGCCTCGATCATCTCGCGCTTCGCCTGACGCATTTTCAACTCGGCCGCCATCATCTGCCGGTTGATTTTCTTCAACTGTTGCAGCGGCAGTACCGCGTTCACTTCGATATCGATCAGCTTTTGCTGCTCGGCCTGAATTGCCGGAAGATTCCGCTCAAGAGCTGCACCGAACTCGCGGGACGCCGCGGTGCTTGCGGTCCAACCCAGATCGGTCTCGTGACCCGGAAACGACTCGACGAACTTTTCGCGCGGCATCCCGCACCGGTCCACGGCGATTTGCAAAATGCGCCGCTCGACCGTGCGAACCTGCGCCACCTGCTGCTGGACATCGGCGCACAACCGGTCGATGGTTCGCGCCGTGAAGCGAATGGGCGCGAGTTCGCGTTGGATCTCTTCACACACGCGTGTGAAGGCGGCCGCGCCCTTGTCTTGCATGACGTCGACTCGCGGAATTTGGTCAAACAACTCACCCACTCGCGAAAAAATAGCGAGGCTGTCGCTCGTCAACTGTTTCAAGCGCGCTTCGTTCGCCTTGTTCAAATCGGCCGCTTCGATATCGCTGTCGTCATCGCCATGCGCGTCGTCGGTCTCGGCTGCGTCCGTATCGATGCCCTGTGATGCAAGCGAGCCCGAGGCCGACACCTCGTCCTCTGCGATGTCTTCGTTGAGGCCGTCGACCAGTTCGTCGATGCGAAGTTCACCGGCCGCAACCTGCTCCGCACTCGCAAGGATCGTCGAAATCGTCGTCGGGCACGCCGCAATCGCCTGAATCATTTCGTGAAGACCGTCTTCGATGCGTTTCGCAATCTCGACCTCGCCGGCCCGGGTCAGCAATTGGTTCGCACCCATTTCACGCATGTACATGCGCACCGGATCGGTCGTGCGGCCGAATTCAGAATCGACCGTCGACAGCGCGACCTCCGCCTCTTCGTCGGCTTGGTCGTCCGACACGGCAGCTGGCGCGGTGTCGTTAAGAAGCAGCGTCTCCGCGTCGCGTGCCTGCTCGTAGACAGCCACGCCCATGTCATTGAACGTACTGACAATGTTCTCGATCGCAGCGGTCTGCGCGAAGTTGTCAGGCAGGTGATCGTTGATTTCCGCGTGGGTGAGGTATCCGCGCTCCTTGCCCAACTGGATGAGCGCGCGCAACTGACGCTGCCGCTCATCCTCCTGAAGCGCCGTTGACGCGGCGTCCATCGTCGTCAAGGTGGCGGCGAGCTTGCCCTTCGATGAGCGACGGGCCGGAGTTTTCCGCGCCGTTGCTCCCGTTTCTGGTCCTAGATCTTCCCGATCAAAATTTGCCATCCGTTCTCCTCGAAACGTTTGCTCGGCGACGGCGAGACGATGGCCACAAACGTGGTGGCCTGCGCGACATGAACAGGATCACGGCTTCAGGCACTGATGACTTGCAAGGATCGCAACGAGCAAAGGACGCAACCCGCTTATAAGGTGGGTCGGTTGAAATCGCGCACAAAACGCGCGGGCGTTAATTGTAACAGAACTTGTTTCGTTTTACCAATTAGTCGGTTGTCCGCGTTTCGTTGAAAGACAGCGTGAGTTCAGACGATATCGGCAAACGTCTCGTCGAGTTTTTCACGCCCGGGCGACACCGGGCATGATACTGTTGTCCCCGGCTTGCACCTTTCAAGAGAGTCGTCCGCGCAAGCTACAGCATAGAAGGTCGGCTTCGTCTGCGATGTGCCAATATTGCATATCGAGTACCCGTGGCGTCATTCATCAGCCAACTGAACGTAGAGTCGACCGCGAAATGAGCGCCCGAATCGCATCCTTTTGAGATAGCTGATGCTAGTGAATTGATGGCAACGATTAATAAGGACTACGATTAAAAACTCGGTCATTCGCTTTATGTCAAATTAATTAGGTTACCGAATTAATACGCTAACTTGGATAGTTTCCGCATGTGCCACTGCCTAAGCGTCCCCTCAACTCGCTCAGCGATCGATCGCTTCGTGTGATATAGATCGACCGCCATCCACAGCGGGTAGGCGTCGGAATCTTGCTGCTGGGCCAGATGGTCCGAATTTGCGGCGCATGCTCGGTGTCGGCCGTAAGTCCAACTCACGGTTTCACGCGAAGAATGTTGTATCTATGGGCATACCTTAATTGTTTGCGTCCACTCGTCGGTCTACGAGGTTCGCCTGCAGTGCCTTGAGCGCGCGCGACATCCATTGCACGGTGTAGAGGATCACCATGTGCGCGACGAGCTGATTGCACTTGATGACCTTGCGCTGCTCGTGCCGGATATTTTCGGCGATGACGCTCCGGTTGCCGAACATCAGCCATTGCGCAAAACCGTTGAACTGTTCGCTTTTGTTGGTCTCGGCGTCACTCGTGCGGCGCATCTGCGGATCGCTGATGTATTTCAGCAGGAACAGCGTGCGGATTACACGGCCGAGTTCGCGGAACGCAAAATACAACTTGTTTTTCAGGGTCTCCGAGCCCAGGCGGCGCAGGATCGTCGAGGATTTCATCTTGCCCGCCTTGATCGAGATGGCTACGCGCAGTATGTCGGGGAAATGTCGTTCGATCAGTGCCCAGTCGATGGACTCGCGAAACGGTGAGCTGATGTTCTTATAGCACCTGAGGCGGTCGGCCTTGTAGAACCTCAGATCCCTGATGTTGCGAATGCGCGGCATCAGGTTGATTCCGAGCAGGTGCGTGAGACCGAATACCGGCGTGCTTTGCGCCTGCGTCGCGCCGTGAGCGGTATCGGGCTGCACGTCGGATGTATTCCTGATCAACCCGTCGAGAATGTAGACGGCCTCATGCACGCCGCACGGGATGAAATGGCTGAACAGCGCCCTCCGAAGATCTGAACTGTCAAGCCGAGGCCACTGTAACCGCGACTGGGAAAAGCATAGACTAACTATGTCCATCCGCAGCCTCCGTTCAAGCCGTCGATGTGTCTGACGGTGCCCCGCCCTGCCAACATTCTTCGTCAAGCAATCGTTCGAACAGTCTTTCGCGCTCCTGGGTTGAAAGTGGAGACATGCCTAGCAGATCGGTGAAAGCGAGACCAATCGCTGCAGCCCAACGAAACACCGCCAGATCCCCGTCAGACGCGTCCTCTCGAAGCCTCGTCAAGTTTACCGCGTGAGTCTCGCGAATGCTATCGAGAAGTTCCGGTTCCTGAACAAGCGCGGCAAGAACGGCCCGATTGACCGAATACCGCTGGTTGATGGTCTCCCTCATTGTCGCGATATGCGCAGCAAGACGCTGGGCCCTTTCGGGAACATGGTGGGATCGAAGATAAGCAATTTCAACCTCGCCGTAGTATCGTCTCTGATAATCCAGCAGTGCCTTCAGGACGCCCGTCTTTGTACGAAACTGATGCAGCAGCCCCCCTTTACTGATACCGCTTTCACGTGAAAGCGCATCAAAAGTGAGGCCACCGGGACCGTCTCGTGAAAGGATGGCGAGCGCCGCCTTGATCGCGGTGTTTCTTGAGCGCTCCGAACGGGTCGAGTTGTCCATCTTGTCCTGATTGAGTGTGCATCGGCGGATGCCGGCAGGCACAACAAATTACTAGGTTGAATCATTGCGCGTCAAGCAACAGAAGGGAGAGCCGATACAATCGCATCAATCCGATCGGGATGGCCTTTCGAAGGACGTCCATCGACTATTGTCAAGCAATTGGTCGAACAGACGGCTTCGCTCTTCGTCAGACAGCGGAGAGAGGCCAAACAGTGTGTATAGTGCGAGTCCCCATCCTGCCTCCCAACGCAACAATGCGAGATCCGGGTCCGGTGCCTCCTTCCTGATCTGCTCCACTTGCTGCGCGAACATTTTCCTGGGCACTTCCATCGGGGTTGGATCATCCGCAAGGATGGACAACATGGCGCGAGCGGGCGACCGCGACCGCTCCACCATTTCACGCGTGGTCGCGATATGTAACGCCAGTGCTTGCTGCCCATCCTCCGGCGTTCGGGACGCAAGGTAATTGCGCCGGAAAACTTCGAAACTGTCGCTTCGATATTGGAACACTTCCTTGAGCAGAGCACTCTTGGAGTGGAAGTGGTGCGTCACCGCACCCTTGCTTATACCGCACTCACGGGCAATCGCCTCGAAAGTTAGCTTGGCTGCACCGTCTCGATCCAGAATTGTCAACGCCGCCTCGACAATTGCGTTTCGGGTTTGCTCTGAACGCGTAGGACTTTCCAAAATTCTGTCTCCCAAAAATAGCTACTCCGATCCCCCCCAAACGGAGACAGTGTTGATCGGGCCCCCAAGGGGTCCGGACGAACACACCTACTCTACGACACGGGAACATTGGAAGCGATCAGACCGTGTGCGTTAGGCCATGGCGTGAAGACCGTAGCGATAATTCTATTACAAAAACCGTCCAGACGTTTTTTTACCTGAACTTTCATGATAGACTTCCTTCCGTAATGTTTACAAGACCAATAAAAACCGTCCAGACGGCTTTTCTTGGTCAATGGATGTTCCGGACCGGTTCCCGGCTCCCGGCTCCCGGCTCGATCAAATAGCCAGTCGACCGGCCAGTACCTTTTCACATTTCATGGGGAAGCAAATGCGATCTGCGAAGCGACATGTATGCTCAGGATACCTAATTTTGTTGGCCACTTCCCTGCCTTTCGGCCAGGCCATGGCGCAAACCGGCACCGCACCGTCTGCTGCCGCGTCATCAACGAACGATCAGCTCACTGCCGACGGATGGCGCTTCTCGCTAGGTGCTGGCGCATTCATGGTCCCAAAGTATCCTGGCGCAAGAGATTACCGGTTTACGCCCGCCCCTCTCATCGGGGTAGGCTATGGACGATTCTTTTTCGGGTCCGTGCCAGACGCAAACGTTCCTTTTGGGCTTGGGGCCTTTTTGTACCGAGACGACCGCTTTCGTGTGGGCGTTGCCGTCTCCTACGACTTCGTCAAGCCCCGCAAAGAATCTGACGATGCACATTTGCATGGGCTGGGGGATATCGACCGAACAGCGCACGCGACGCTGTTCGCCAGCTACAACCTTGAGTGGCTTTCCGCAGTCGCTGCTGTCTCGCAGGACATTGGCGGAAAGCATCAGGGCACGACGGCATCGTTCGACCTGCTTGGCGCATATCGCCCCGTCAGCCAGCTCACTCTGACTGCAGGACCGGGCGTGACCTGGGCGAGCAGCCAGTACAACCAGACTTTCTTCGGCATCAGCGAAGCTGATAGCGCCCGATCGCGCTTGCCGCAGTACAACCCGGGATCGGGCATCGCTGCAGTCCGCTTCTCAGTAGGTGCTAATTACAAGTTCAACAAACACTGGAACCTCGGCGCGCGGGTTGTCGCAACGAGGCTGCCGGGAGCAGTTGGCAGCAGCCCCGTCGTGGAAAAGAAGAACCAGATTACCTATGGTGCTTTTGCCAACTACGTGTTTTGATGCACCCGTTTGCGAACCGTCTAGACGGTTTTATACCTAATCGCGTGCTGGCGCAAGCTGGCAAATGGCCATCCGATCGGCGCAATCGCTCGCGAGCGCCCAACCTGGACTCCAAAGTGAATCTCATCAAAAATCTTCGCCCACTACTGTGCGGTATCGCATTTTTTTCGTTGGTAGGCTGTGCGGGTGTACAGCCCGTTCCTTACTCTGGCATTCCGTCGTCGTCGTACCTGAAGCCGAACGCTCAGGACGATTCCAGCCGCGTCCCCTATCGCTATTCGACGGCCGTGAACTGGCGGTCTTACTCGAATGTGATGGTTGATCCCGTCGAAATCTACGATGGCAAAGATAGCCAGTTCGGAAACCTGAGTGATGAGGACAAGGCGGCCCTTGCTGAGTATCTGAGGACGACGTTCATGAAAAAGCTGGGGACCATGTTCGAGCCCACAGTGAAGGCGGCACCCGGCACACTTCGGGTCAAACTGATCCTGACTGGCGCCGAGTCGACCAAACTAGTGGCCGGGCAAGTCACCCATTTCGACATTTTCGGCAACATCTATAACGGCGTGCAGGCGGTTCGAGGCGAGAAGAGCGCCTTTGGCGGATCGGTGTCCTACGTCGTCGAGATCTACGATGCGTCGAATAACAAGTTGCTGAACGCCTACTTGACCAGGCAGTATCCGAATGCGATGAACATCACTGCCAGCTTTGGATCGCTTGGGGCGGCTAAGGTTGGCGTTGACAAGGGAGCAGATGCATTGCTCGCCCAGCTCCGCTAACTCCGGCCGCTCCCCGGTCTTTGGCGCAGGTCGCGAACATGCACCTCCCGACGCACAAGGCTCGAAATGACTGCCTGTGCCTTGTTTGCACCTGCCCCGCACAAACTCGAACCGCCTGGTGATTTGTTGTGATGCTCGCGATTGCGAATTTCTTTGCACTGAGCGCGCCACCACCTTTGATGGTCGCGCTGATATTCGTTGCCGTGTACCTGCTGGTCGGCGTTCCCCTCCAATTCCTGCGAGGCGCATTGTCTCGAGATATTTGGGGTTCACTAGCCGGCATATTTGCGGGGTTGCTGTACATCACGTTTGTTTTTGGCATATACCCCGACATTCACGATGCCAATGTGCACCGTGCCGTCACGTCGGGCGAGCAACTAAGACGATGATGGATGCCGTGGTGATGGGTTACGTCCCACTTGAGCGCTGCCGCTTGGATGTGTGCAAACCTAACGATAAAGTTTTTCCCCGGCGAGGGAATGGACTGGCACCGGGAAGTCTCATCAACATCCGCAGGATGGCATTCTTTCAATCAGCAGGACTTTTTATGAATTCCTTCATTCCACCCAGTACCGTCATTAGGCGCAGCTATCAAACACTGCTTATCTGGATCGTTCCGATCGTAACGGCACTGGTAAGTGTGCTTGTTATCACCCTGGTCTTTTCTGCTGATGTTCCAAGGTTTGTAGAGAGGTTTCCGTCCGCGGGAATGACCGTCAACCAGCCGCCGCCTCTCAGGGTAGGGTGCGTACCTTCAACGAAAACGCCTCTACGTAAGGCGACCTTCACCACACCTCCTGCGGTTATGCAGACACCGCCAGACACACCGAATTGGGGCGCAGTATAGGCAAGATTGAAAATCGACATGCCTCCGTACGGCGCTGTCAGGTTGATTTATCAGTGCCATCACCGGGCGCTTACAAAAGATCTTGACAACTTCCTGGTCATAGAAGGGCACCCCATGACGCACGCACGAGATTGAAAATCCGACGCGCATCAAGGCCCTTTTCCGCGCGCTGTCGTTCGGTCACCAACCGGATTCGACGTCCGTAATATATAGTCGGATACTACGAAGCGCATGCTCCGTCCACTCGGATGCGCTGTCGACAATTAACGGCTTCTTGCGACGGCAGTTGGCGCAGAAGCGGTAATCGATGAAAGCGAGCTGCGAATTCCTGAAAGAACACGCAGATAGCATCGCGGGCATTACTTCTGCGTGTTAATCCTCGTAGCGCGGTTCGACTTCTCGAGCAAATGTCAGTCGTTGAACTTTACTTCTCGCGTGAGTTTGGCTATATCAGCCAGCACCTTCTCTCCCTCGCTACGCTCGCGCTGCCATATGTTACGGCCGACAATCACGCCGCGAGCGCCCGAACGGATTGTCTGCGCAACGGCATCGACGGTGTCCGCTGGGTTCCCCGCGAGGGGCCCGCCGGCAATAACGAGGGGGACCTTCAGTTCTTCGACGAGACGTCGCGTGCGATCTTCGCCCGGAAACGCGATCTTGATGATATGCGCGCCAAGGTCATATGCGATTCGCGCGATCTTCTCCTCTTGCTCGATCACCTCCTCAGTACGGGGCGCGCCGATAATCACCGGCTCGAGAACCAAGGGAATCTCCCAGCGGTTGCATTCATTGACGATTTTCCCAACACGTGTGCACATCGCCACGCGCTCTGCATTGGACATGTTCCATGGAAACAGCATCTTTACCGCGTCCACGCCCATTCTCACGGCTTCTTCAATATCGGTAATCAGGCCGTGTGATCCGCCGCCGTCCATCTCTCGGTAGTCATAGTAGGTGTCGATGGTGAGCACGCGCGTCAGCTGCGGATTGGCCGCGAAATAACCTGCCGTTTGCCGCACTTGGCCCGGCGTCATCATGAAGCCTGTCACATCGTTTTTTCCCCATGCTGAGAAAGGCGCAGACGGCGTCTCCAGTCCTTCGATCCGGTCAAAAATCAAGCCGTGATCCACCGGCATTATGATGGCGACG
The DNA here is from genome assembly GCF_964253815.1 of Caballeronia sp. LjRoot34. Lineage (NCBI taxonomy): Bacteria > Pseudomonadati > Pseudomonadota > Betaproteobacteria > Burkholderiales > Burkholderiaceae > Caballeronia > Caballeronia sp. LjRoot34. The sequence continues at coordinate 609,119 of NZ_CAXUSB020000004.1, read as the reverse complement.
CGATCACTGGGGAGAGTGCGGCGCAGGCGATATTCCATTGACATGACGGTTCCCTTGAATGCTGTTGGGGCGCAGTGCGGACGCGGCCCGGTTGATGAATTGATGACTAAATACGTACTGTACGTACAAGACGTACAACATATTACACACGAATTTCGTCGCACCAAGATAGGGTTTATCCCTCCCTACCCTTGGCCAAAACACACGCATATACTTGGTACGTCTTGTACGTACAACACCTACAAAACGGATCTTATGAATAAAGCTATTCGTCCGCCGCGTGGTATCGACCGAACCTCGCCAGTCCCGTACTACCTGCAACTGTCAACGCTGATGCAGCAGGCAATCGACCGTGGCGAGTACGCGCCCGGGGACAGGCTGCCGACCGAGAGCGACCTTTGCCGCGACTACGACCTCGCGCGCTCAACCGTCCGGGAAACGTTGCGTCACCTGGTCGACGAGGGCCGCATCAAAGTAGTGCCGCGTCGTGGAGCGTTTGTCGCCGAGCAGACCGGTTCGGGCTGGCTGCTACAGGTGGCCCAGGGCTTCTTTGAAGCCGAGGTCGACCATCACCATCGCGAAGTTGAAACGCGAGTGATAGAAGCTATGTGCTGTCCGTTACCTGATGCTGCAGCGGTGGCGCTCGATCTGGAGGGCGGAGACGACGGATTCAAGCTCGCACGGGTTCGACGTCTTGACGGCAATCTCGCGCTTTATTCAGTCAATTACATGCTTCCGGAGATTGAACAAGCAGTGCGATCGAGTGAGGTGATGTCCGGCGGCGGCTCACTGAACAAGGTATTGCAGTCGGCGGGTTTCGAAGTATTCCGCGCACGCCGAAGTGTCGAGGCCGTTGCGGCGACCGAAGAGCTGTCTAAGTTGCTCGCCGTTCCGGCTCACACGCCGCTGTTGTTGATTACGTCCGTTTCATGGGATCGAAATAACAAACCTTTCGACTTCTACACGTCGTGGTTGCGCAGTGATGTGGTGAAGGTAACGGTGGAAGCGCAGGCAGCCGTAGGGAATGACTAAGTAGCGATTAAATAACGACCAGTGTTCGTGTCATTTCAGACGTTGATCCGCTCAACGTCATCAAACAACAAAGTTAGGAGACTTAAATGGTTAGCCAAGCGAAGTTGCGTTCGTTGACGTTGTCGGTTGTCCTTGCCGTGACGTCGATTGCGGGATTTTCCACCCTCGCCTACAGCGAGCCGGTGACATTGACGGTCGCCCTCGCGGCGAATCCGCAGATGCAGACGGCCGCGAAGTTGATCGGAAATTTCGAGCAGAAGTACCCCGACATCAAAGTGCGGTTCCAGACTCTTCCCGAGAACCAGTTGCGGCCAGCGGTGCTTAAGGATGTTGCGACGAAGTCTGGTCAGTACGATGTCGTGATGATTGGCGCGTATGAAGTACCGCTGTGGGCGCAGAAGGGCTGGATCACCGATCTGAGTACCCATGCAAGCGCGGATACCGCGTGGAACCAGGCTGACCTTCTGAAGCCGATCCGCAATCTGGTCTCGTATCAGGGAAAGCTCTTCGCGACGCCCTTCTACGGATCGTCATCATTTGTCTTTTACCGCAAAGACCTCTTCGCCAAGGCAGGCTTGACGATGCCGCCGACGCCCACCTGGGACCAGGTCTCCCAGTACGCAGCCAAGCTCGATAACAAGAGCGCGGGGGTAGCCGGAATCTGCCTGCGCGGCGTTCCTGGCTGGGGTCAGAATCTTGCGCCTTTGACGACGGTGATCAACACGTTCGGCGGCCGTTGGTTCAATGAGAAATGGCAGCCGCAACTCTCCGAAACCAAGACAAAGGCCGCAATCAATTTCTACGTCAATCTGCTTCGCGAGCACGGGCAACCAGATGCGGCAAAAGATGGATGGCAGGAATGTCTGCAACTGTTCACTCAGGGCCATGCGGCGATGTGGTACGACGATACGGTGTTTGCCGGTCCGGTCCTCGAACAAGCGGCCCCGGGCTTGAAAGACAACATCGGCTTTGCGATGGCGCCAGTGAACGCGACGAAGGCCTCCGGCTGGCTCTGGGCATGGGGGCTTGCCATCCCGAAGACGAGCCGGAACCAGGAAGCGGCGTGGAAGCTGATCGCTTGGTTGACCAGCCCCGAGTACATCAAACTGGCCGGCACGAAAGCGGGCTGGGATCAGGTGCCTCCCGGTTCACGTACGTCAACCTACCAGATTCCGGAATACAAGAAAGCCACTGTTGCATTCGGCGATCTGACGCTCGCATCGATCAACGCAGCCGATCCGTTACATCCGACCATCATGCCAGTCCCTTACACCGGCGTGCAGTACGTCGATATTCCGGAGTTTGAACAGATTGGCGACTTCACGTCGCAGCAGCTTGCCGGCGCCATCAGCGGGCAGATCACAGTTGACCAGGCGATCGACGCGTCCCAGAAGAAGATCGTCGACATCATGCAGGACAGCGGATACACCAAGTAATGCGAAAGTCACGTTGAGTTCATCAGAACGGAGCCGGCGTCCGCGACGCCGGCTGTTTCAACCTGGGAAGAACGGTCATGTCTTATTCAAGCGTTACTACTGCTCCACCCAAAGTCGCGCAACCAATGACTGATGGAAAGAGAAAACAACTGAAGGTCTGGCGGCTCAGGGCGCCGCTTTTGCCGGCATTGCTTGTCGTGATTGCGGTGACCCAGGCGCCCTTTGTCATCACCCTCTACTACAGCCTCTTCCGATGGAATCTGGTGTCGACCTCCTCAAGGCGGTTTGTCGGCATCAAGAACTACCTGGGTGCCGTTACCGATCCGGTGTTTTTGAAAGCCATCGCCAATACGGCCGGCATGACGCTCAGCATCGTCGCGGGCGCCATTGTGATCGGGACGCTCCTTGCGCTCGGCCTGCATCGTAACTTCCGAGGGCGCGGCATTGCCAGAACCCTCGCCATCACGCCGTTTTTCGTCATGCCGGTGGCCGCCGCACTGTTCTGGAAGGCTGGCCTCTTCGACCCGACCTTCGGCCTCCTTGGCTGGTCAACTGCGGCGCTTGGCTTGGGCAAGATCAATTGGGTCAGCGAATACCCTCGCCTTTCGATCGTTATTCTCACCGCCTGGCAATGGTCGTCGTTCGCGTTGCTGATCCTGCTTGCCGGAATGCAGTCGTTTCCCGTTGAAGTGACCGAGGCGGCCGCCATTGACGGCGCTGGCCGCTGGCTCACGTTTCGTCGCCTGATGTTGCCGCATCTGCGACCATTCTTCGAGCTGACGGCGCTTCTTGCGTCCATGTATGTGCTCGAAAATTTCGCTGCTATCGCCACCCTCACCGCTGGGGGCCCGGCGTACGCCACGACGAATCTGTCCTACTATGTTTATCTCGAGGCGTTTAGCGCCTTTGATCTTGGCCAGGCATCGGCCTACGGCATCATTTCGCTTGCCATCGCCATCGCGCTCGTGATGCCGATGCTGAAAGTCGTTGCCGGTATCTTCCGCACCGGAGGCCGCGCATGAACTCCAAAGTCGGCAAGGGCGCATTCAATGCGCTGATAACTGTGTTGACGTGGCTGGGCGCTCTTGCCATGTTTGCGCCGATCGCGTGGATGGTTTTGACAAGCTTCAAATCCGAGCAGGATGCGGTCAGCTCACCTCCGCTGCTGTTTTTCAAGCCTACGCTGGCACACTACCGCCAGATCTTCGACAATGAGTTTGCTTCGTTCGCGATCAACTCAGTGCTGGCGACGGGCATATCAACCGCCATCGTGATCTGTCTTGCGGTCCCGGCAGCTTACGCCCTGTGTGTGAGGCCGGTGGAAAAATGGCGCGATGTCCTGTTCTTTTTCATCTCGACGAAGATGATGCCGATTGCAGCGGGGATCGTACCCATTTACCTTGTCGCGCAGAGCCTCGGGCTTTTGAATAGCGCCTCGGTCCTGATCGTCGTCTACACGTCGATGAATCTGCCGCTTGCGATATGGATGATCCGATCGTTCATGAACGAGATCCCGGTTGAAGTATTCGATGCGGTACGTGTTGATGGCGCGGGGTTCTTTCGGGAGCTGTTGCTGATCGTCGTCCCACTGATCATGCCGGGCCTCGCTTCTACAGCGTTGCTATGCGGAATCTTTGCATGGAATGAGTTTTTCCTCGCGGTCAATCTCACGACGACAGTCAGCACGTTGCCGGTCTTCCTGCAAAAGTTCTTGAGTTTCGGTCAGCTGTACACGGCTCAGGTCGCCGCCGTCGCAACGCTTTTGAACATCCCGGTGGTCGCGGCGGGTTGGCTGGCTCAGAAGAGCCTCACGCGCGGTCTGACGTTCGGCGCGGTTCGGTAATTGGTCTTTCCTGATCTAACACTTGAGGATTCGAAATGCGCGCTGTCCGTATTGGAAGCAATCACATGATCGACGTCGTCGAGCTCGACGCTCCGACACTAACGCCGGACGAACTCATTGTCAGACCCGTTGCGTGTGGAATTTGCGGAACCGATCTGCACATCTGCCAACATGGATTTCCGGGAACGAATTACCCGGTCACGCCTGGGCACGAATTCGCCGGACACGTGCTGGCGGTCGGACGTAATGTGAACGGTATCAAGGAAGGCGACTTTGTCGCGGTGAACCCCAATGTCTCGTGCGGACATTGCGAATGGTGTAGGGAAAACAAACCGCATCTATGCAATGCGCTCACGCCCATCGGGGTCGGTCGCGCCGGTGCGGCGGCCGAGCAAGTGGCCGTTCCCGGTGGCAACGCGTTTGTCGTGCGGGAGAGCATCGGGCATGGCGTGGCCGCGCTCATCGAGCCTCTTGCTTGCGCGCTGCACGCAGTCGAGTCCGCTCAGGGGATCAAGGACCGGCGCGTGCTGGTGATGGGTGCGGGAACAATGGGCTTGCTCACTACGATCATCGCGAAGCATTTCGGTGCGGCCGATGTGACCGTCGTTGACCCGAACCCTGCGAAGCATGCAATCGCTCTTGAAGTCGGTGCGAACAGGGCCGCATCGCCCGACGAACTACGCGATGAGCGATACGAAGTGATTTTCGAGGCCGCGGGCGCAATGCCGGCGCTGCGCCAAGCGTTAGGTCTTATCCGCAAGACGGGCGTGCTGGTGCAGGTCGGCGTCCATGGTGTTGACGCAAAGGTCGATATCAACCCGTTCACTGTCTACGAACACGAACTGCGCATTATCGGTTCGAACTCGTTGGCGAATCAGTTTGCGGGGGCAGTTGACCTCATGTCCGACATTTCCCAACAGGCCGCGAAACTGATCGGCGATACCTTTTCTGTATGGGACTTCGCCGCGGCTGTAAAGAGCATGGAGTCGGGGCACGCGGTCAAGACGCAGCTTAGCTTCGCCTAAGTCGTCAATGGGGATTTAAATGGCCACGAAGCGATTTACCCGGATGCCATTTACGCAAGGGAAGACGAGAGGCAGAGGCTAGCAATGGATTCCCTTGTATGTGGTATTGATGTTGGGTCGACCAATGTAAAGGTCATCCTCGTTGACAGGTCAGCGCGGTCCGTATGGACCAAGGCGATTCCTGTTCCGCGGAGCATGCAGGGCGGCCTGCCAGCAACGGACGCCTCGGCGCTTGTTGCCACGCTTGAAGGCCTGGTTATCGAAGGGTGGCGTGCTACCGGTGCCGCGACTCCTCTGCGCGCGATCTCGATCACGGGCGTTGGCGAAGATGGGGTTCCTGTATCCGACGATTTGCGGCCGCTTGACCTGGCAATCCCCTGGTTTGACAAGCGTGCCGACAACGAAAGCGAAAGACTGCGCGACTTCGCTGGAGAGTCTTCACGCGCAGGCGTTTCGATCGATTCGTCTCGCACGGCGGCGAAGTGGCTGTGGCTTCGCGAGAATCGCCCTGAGGTCATGCGGGACGCCCGACTGTGGTTGACGCTGACGGACTACGCGGCCGCTTGGTGGAGCCGCACGCCGTTCATCAGTGAAACGCTTGCGACCCGCACCGCTTGTTATGACGTCTTCAGTCGCACGTGGATGCCCGCCATGCTCGGCGCGTGTGGCGCGCCTCCACTGCCTCCCGTTCTCGCCGCCGGCACCGTAGTCGGAACCGTTGCAGCGGGTCCGTTGCTCGAGAGTGGAGCGGCCTCCGGCAATACGCTTATTGTGGCCGGCGGGCATGACCATCCGATCGCCGCCTCTGCGGTACGGCGTTTGAACGGGCAGGCATTGGTGGACTCCCTGGGCACCGCCAATCTCATGTACACGGAGATCGAGAGCGTTGAGCCGCGCACTGATCCCTTCGTGGCGTTTTCCGTACCGGCTTTAGGCACGCCCGGTGTCGCCTGTCTTGGGGTTTATGAGTTTTCGGCTGCACTGGAGCCTTTCCGCGCACGAGACGCAGGCGTCGCATTACGATCATTTCTTGCCGGCGGCCGTTTGCCCGGAAAGCCCAGCGAGGCCGGGGACATTGCCGAGGCATTGAAACGTGGTCTGGTTCCGACAATCAACCCGGTGCCATATGGCGACGCTGTGCAGCTTAGGGCAACGCTTGAATCGGCATGTCTGTACGCCCGCCGGATGCTTGAAGCGATCCGAGACACGGGCTCATCGGCCACGCCCATCTATGCGGTCGGCGGCTGGGCGCGTTCCGATGCGCTCCTGCAACTGCGCGCGAGCGTGTTTGGCGAGGCAGTCGCCTCGGTCGAGGAAAGCGAGCTGACTGCGCTTGGCGCCGCCTTGATCGCCCGCGATGCGATCGAGTCATCAGAGACACGGCTGCCCTTTCAGCGGCACGTTCGGTTTATCCAGCCGCTCGCGGAATGGGAAGAGATCTACGAGCAGTACTACCCGGAGTTCCGGGAGCGGCTTGATCGATTTAAGGAAAAGCGGACCGCCTAGCGGCCAGCGTGCCGGTTCCAGACGGACTGGCAAAGAGCTGGCAACACCCTATTGAGGAGACAAACGTGGCTGTTGTTGAAATTCGAAATCTCAAGAAGACATTCAGTGGCGTGGACGCCGTTGAATCGCTCAATCTCACGACCGAGGACGGTGAGTTCATCGTGATCGTCGGTCCTTCCGGCTGCGGAAAATCCACGACGATGCGGATGATCGCCGGACTTGAAGAGGCAACCGATGGTTCGATACTCATCGACGGCCAGGATGTGACGAACCTGTCGCCAACTGATCGGGACGTCGCCATGGTTTTCCAGAACTATGCGCTGTATCCGCATCTGAGCGTGTACGAAAACATGGCGTTTTGCCTGCAGGTGCGCAACTGGCCCAAGGCGCGCATTGACGAGCGCGTGCGTACCGTTGCCGAATCACTGTCACTGACGCCGCTTTTGCAGCGCAAACCGGCAGCGCTTTCCGGCGGACAGCGGCAGCGCGTTGCGCTTGGGCGAGCAATTGTCCGCGAACCGCGCATCTTCATCATGGATGAGCCGCTGTCGAACCTCGACGCGAAGCTGCGCGTGGACATGCGCGGCGAAATCACGAAGCTGTGCCGGCGACTCAAGGTCACAACTTTTTACGTGACACACGATCAGTTGGAAGCGCTCACCATGGGGCATCGAATCATTGTGATGCGCGATGGCGTCGCCCAGCAGATCGACACGCCTCAGCGTATCTATGACGAGCCCATTAATCGATTTGTCGCTGGTTTTATCGGAAGCCCGTCGATGAACTTCCTCGAAGCAACGATAGATGGCGACGGCGAGATGATGCGAGGAGCGGGTTTCCAGCTGCGCGGGTCTAACCGTATGGCCCGGGCGCTCAAGGAGTTGTCGAACCGGAAAGTCATCGCCGGCGTTCGTCCCGAGCATCTCTTTCCGGCAGCGGACGGCGACGGTCTCACGGATTCCGCAAGTGGCTGGATGCAGGGACGTATCGAGCTGGTCGAGCCGCTGGGTTCTCAGGTCATGGTCCAGGTGACGGTCGGGAATTGTTTGGTCGTTGCTCAGTTCGAGCGGCAGCCCGGACTGGAAATTGGCAAGACGATCACGTTGCAACACAAGCCTGACGCGCCCCACGCGTTCGATGTCGCAACAGAGCGTTCGGTGCTCGCGGCCGCGGTCGTCGAGTCTCGTGCTGCGCTTGTCAGTGCGTAAGTGCATCAGTACGCATCGCAAACTCAGCGCCAATCGATCCGAAACTGTCACTGCCTCCAGCCATGAAAAAACTTCTCAACGACCCGTCGAATGTTGTCCGCGAAATGCTGGAAGGGCTTGCCCGCCTGGACCCGCACGTCGCTATTCTCGGGGATGAAAACGTTCTTGTCCGACGGGGAGTGCCGGCGCCCCCGCAACGCCCCGTAGCCATCATCTCCGGCGGGGGCAGCGGGCATGAACCGGCGCATGGGGGTTATGTCGGCGCCGGCATGCTCAGTGCCGCCGTCTGCGGTGAAGTGTTCACCTCTCCGTCCACCGACGCCGTTCTCGAAGCGATCCGCGCAACGTCTGGTCCGAACGGTGCGTTGTTGATTGTGAAGAATTACACGGGAGACCGGCTCAATTTCGGACTTGCAGCGGAGCTTGCCAGAGCAGAGGGAATTCCGGTCGAAATAGTGACCGTGGCCGATGACGTGTCACTTCGCGCCCAATCCCAGCGCAATCAGCGCCGTGGCATCGCGGGTACGGTACTGGTGCACAAGATTGCAGGCGCTATGGCCGCGCGTGGCGTTTCACTGGCTCAAGTAGCCGCAACTGCCCGCGAAGCTTGTGCCGATCTCGGGACGATGGGCGTTGCGCTCGACGGATGCACGCTACCGGGTGCCGACAAGGCCGGCTTCAGCTTGGCGGACAACGAGATCGAGCTCGGACTTGGAATTCACGGCGAGAAAGGCGTGGAGCGCAGGGCCCCAATGCCCGCAAACCATCTGACCGAGACGCTGCTTTCAAACATCATCGAAGATCTGCAAGTAAAGAGCGGCGAGCGTGTCGTGCTGCTGGTGAACGGACTTGGCGCCACGCCCGATATGGAACTGGCCGTTGTGCTTCGCGCCGCGTTCGACAATCTCACCCACCGCAATGTGACGGTCGAGCGAGCGTGGTGCGGCACGCTGCTCTCGGCCCTCAATATGCCCGGTTGCTCCATCTCCGTGCTGCGCGTCGACGATGAACGGCTGGCGTTGCTGGATTTGGAAACCGAGGCTCGTTCATGGCCCAGTGGCGGGAAGGTGAATCAAAGCATACGGATTCCGATCGCGGTCACATCGAACCTCACGTCCGAGCCCAACAGCACGGTCACCCATGAAAACGATGCCGGCTGGGCGCAGAGATTGAAGCCCGCGCTGGACGCGGTTGCGCACGCGCTGATCGCCAATGAAGCGATCCTGACGGATCTCGACTCGAAGGCCGGCGACGGTGATCTCGGAGCAAGCATGAAGCGCGCAGCGGATGCGATCGTGGCTGTCCCAACGACCGCTTTGACGACTCCGAGCGGTGCACTTGCAACACTGGGCACTGCTTTGCGAAGGGCAATCGCTGGAAGCTCTGGGCCGTTCTACGCTACTGCGCTGGTGCGCGCTTCGCGCAGCTTGGCGAATGCAGCTGAACCGACCGCTCAGGATTGGGCCGCTGCATTCAGGAGCAGCGCCGACGCTATCAGTGAACTGGGCGGAGCGAAGGCAGGAGATCGCACCATGCTTGATGCCCTGGTGCCAGCTATCGAGGCTTTCGATGGGGGTTTAAAGCGTGGCCTGAATGCCGCTGAAGCGTGGGCGGCCGCAGTGAGCGCGGCGGAGTCCGGCGCGCAGGATACGGCGCACATGTCACCGCGCGCCGGGCGGGCCAGCTATCTTGGTGCCCGCGCGCTCGGTTCGCCGGATGGTGGCGCGGTCGCCATTGCCTGCTGGCTGCGTGCGCTACAACCTCACATCACCTCACGTTGAGCTGGTTGTCCGGAAGGCACGATAGGGTTGGTTTTCCCCGCCCGACTGTCACACCATCCTCGTTCCGGTCAACAGGCGCTTAAGCATCCGCATATCCCCAAACACGTCCTTCGCGCCTGCTGCGAGCAGTCTGCCGCATTGACCTAGTTCGCGGTGCGACGGACTGTACGCGTACACCGTCGCGCCCGCAGACACTCCTGCCAATACCCCGGAAGGAGAATCTTCCACGATTGCACACCGTCTTATATCGACACCCAACAACGATGCGGCCTCAAGGTACACGTCCGGCCACGGTTTATTTGTTTATTTCGTCGCGAGTGTTGTCCACTGTAGATGTGGCCACCGAACCAGCCAGTCAGTCAGTCCAACCTTGTCAAGTTGTAGTGTGATCTTGGATCGGCTCGAGGCAGAAACCACTGCAAGTCGAACTGAGTGCCACGCCAGATGCTTCACGGTTTCACCGGCAAAAGGCGTGGCAGCAACCTCTCGCGATAACGCCTGATCGCGTCTGTCGCGGTAATCGAGATACCAGGCCTCGATATCCACGACTGCTGTCCTCGATCGAATGAGATCGAACCGACTTTTCACCGATTGTCCAAAGAAGAGCTCCGAGAACTCGTGGGCGGATATTTTCCACCCAGCCGCGTGCAACATGTCCGAGAGGACGCGGAACGTAATCGGTTCCGACTCAACCAATGTTCCATCACAATCGAATAACACCGCGTCGAACGGAACTGCTCCGTTGGCAGGGGTCAATGGACTAAAAGGCGGCTCGCTCACGCTGCGACTGCCATTGTTCGAGGCGTCGACACGAAAACTGCAGCCTGCCTTTTCGCGATGGCGACCGCCTGGCCGAGCTGCGCCCCGCTTGCCCACTGTGCAACCAGATGTCCGATGAAAGTATCCCCCGCCCCATGCGATGAGATGACGTCAACTCTCTCGCCCGCAACTGTTCCATAGTCAGCCGCGTGATCCTTCCACGCCGCGCCATGCGGGCCGGCGGTCACAACGACCGAGTATCCGAATTGCTCGCCGAGCTTTCTGCATCCGTTCCAGGCAGACGCGAGGTCCTCGACCGGGTCGGCGCCCATCATGCCGGCTAACATGGGTTTGTGTGAAGACTGTGCTTTTTTTGCCCGAGTGGCCTGCAATCCCATTCGGCAACGAGGAAGGGGAAATGCTTTCAAGCCGCTGGCGAAACGCAAGCGAGCTGTCAGAATTTCACGCGAATACCCGCGTGAACAAGGACTTGGTTGCTGGTGGCCGACACGCCCGCTGCCCCGAGTAGGAGCGCGCCCTGCATCCCACCTGCGCCAGTGTGATCGCCCCCCAAGCGCTGCCAAACTGCCATCGCGTACAAGTCCGAACGTTTGGAAAGGAAGTAATCCGCCATGAGTCCCGCTTGATTCCAATGCGTGTGCTGTTCACCCGCGGACTCCGTGTGTTCGCCTTTCGTGTAGGTGTACATGCCGCCCACCAGAAGGTTGGGCTTCACGAAAAACCGAACACTTGTCTCAAAATTTTGGAACGACATTTTCGAGCCGTTGTATTCGATGCCCGTGAGATTATTCATCCCTGGACCGTAGAATACGGAGTTGGTATAGCTGAGGCCGATTACGCCTTTCCCGACCTTATAGTTGACGCCACCGCCCCAGATCTGCTGCCCTTGTGCGGAAATAACCGCATCTGTCGTACTGATTGCTCCCGCAGCGGTTTGCCCTGATCGGTTTGCGCGGAGATAGGCTGCGCCCACGAGGATTGGTCCTCGGTCATAACGCGCGCCGACGCTCCAGGCGCGGTTATTAGAGAAGTCAGTGTCATTGCCGGAAGCAAACATTGTTCCACCAGTGAAACCATAGACATTCGGGCTCAGATATTTCAGTGAGTTACTTACACGAAACGAATTATCGGTGTTGTCGTTATCGTACGGATGCGAAAATGGGGCACCCGCCCACCCACCGTTTGCAGTAAGTGGACCGAGGAAATCCACGACCGAATCATATTGTCGTCCCATCGACACCGTGCCGAACTTCGCGGATGTCAATCCAACGCGAGCCTGCCGCCCAAACTCGCGGCCTCCTTGTGATAAGCGGCCGCTATTTATATCGCAGCCATTTTCTAGAACGAAATTCGCGGCCCAGCCATCGCCGAGTTCTTCAATGCCCTTCAGGCCCCAGCGCCCGCTTTGCGCGAAACCTTGATCGGTACGCCAGACCGAATGACCTTTGACGTTATTCGTGTAGGTGATGCCGTCGTCGACGAGGCCAGAAAGTACGACACTGCTTTGAGCCGACGCAAGTTGACAAACCAAAGACGCAACAATCCCCGCCGCGATCTTGACGCCTGGAATACTTGGTATCGACATACCATTCCGGGGCGTATCTTTAATTTTGTAGTCCTAAATTGTTGAGATTTGTCATGCTGGAACGTACTAGAGCTCACTCAACGAGATTTAACGATCACCTCTCCCGATACGTTCGAGTTCACCCGGTTAAGCGACCGACTTTTCCACAACACCACCATTTTCATCGACAGCAACGGCAGGTTTCTTTTTGCGAAGGGAGATCAAAGGACCTCTCCTGTCGATGTAATTAATAGCGTGCGTGAGCGGAACCGTTATGACGAGATAAACCAAGCCGGATGTTACCAGTGGCGTTAGATTCGCAGAGTTAACCGAAATGTTTTGACCAATGGTGAAAAGATCGCGTTGCGACGTCAACAGGCCCAAGAAATAAACGAGGCTCGAGTCTTTGATTATTGAAACGAATTGGTTCGCAAGGGCAGGCAGGACTCGTCGAACGCCCTGCGGAACGATCACGTAGCGCATGCTGGTCCAGTAATTCATCCCCAGCGCGCGGCAGGCGTTCAATTGCCCTGGCCCGATGCTCTGGATCCCAGCACGGAAAATTTCCGAGATATAAGCAGATGCGATCAATGCCAAAGCGACGATGGCAAGCGGGTAAGGATTTGGGCCAAAAAGCGATAGTCCGACCGGCGCGAGTCCTTGCCCAACGATCAAGATTATCAGTGCCGCGGGAAGACCACGGAATATGTCGACATACAGCAACGCCGGGATCGTCAACCATCGTTTCCGAGACACTGCAAAAAGCGCCAAAACCATTCCGACGATAATCCCTAACACCGTCGACACCATGGACAGGACAAGGGTGTTTAGCAAGCCGGTCTTGAGTAGCGCCGGGAACGTCTCGATTAGCAGGGACCAATCGAGAAAGTTGTTCAGGAGTGCATCCATCGTTCAGGATATCCAGAGGTTATCAATTGTCAAGCGTCACTTAAGACCAGGCGGAAGGGCCTTGGAAATCGGGTAATTCGGAAAATATTCTTCGTAAAGCTTGGCCCATGTTCCATCAGCGACCACTGCCCGCAATGCAGCGTTGAACTTAGTTTTAAACGCATCGTTTCCTTTGTGCATTGGAAAGCCAGCAATCAAGGTCGTTGCGGTCAGATCGATCACGCTAATCAAGCCAATTTTTGGATATTTCTTTGCCAAGGCATCCTGTTGCGACTTGTCGATAAGATAGCCATCGATGAACCGCGATTGCAGCGAGAGAAATCCCGCGTTGACGTTAGGAAAGCGCACGATCTGTGCACCTGCGATAAAGGTGTCGGCCGACGTATCCTCGATCGTGCCTTGAACTACGCCAATTCGCTTTCCTTTGAGAGAGTTCGGGTTTGATGTGACTGGACTATGGGGCAACGCGGCGAGACTCAAAATGCCCAATAAGTACCCGTCGCTGAAATCTACAATCTTGGATCTCGCATCCGTAATGCCGATACATCCCGCTGCCACATCCACCTGGCGATTTGCGACGCTAGGCAATAATCCACTGAAGTCCTGGATACGAAAATCAACATCAAGGTTCATTTTTTCCGCCACACTGCGCAGAACTTCGACATCGAATCCAGTTAGCTTTCCATCCTCGACATACGTGTACGGTTTATTGTTGGCATCCACGCCGACCAGGAGGTTACCCGGCGTCAGCGTTCCGTCCGATTGGCCCTGTGCGTTCGCAATGGATGCTGCGACCAATGGCAGCAATAAGATTGCTTTAAGTAGGGTTGGTAATTTCATGTTTTTCCTTCCTAGCCTGAAAGCTCTAGTGAGCGAGTTGTGACAAAAATTTCCTTGCCCGATCTGTTTTGGAATGGGAAAAAAACGCTTCCGTCGCGCCATCCTCGAGGATGCACCCTTGGTCCATGAACAGCACCCTCGATGCGACTTTCCGCGCGAAGGCCATCTCATGTGTCACGCAGATCATCGTCATCCCTCGCCGCGCCAGTTCGGTCATCACGTCCAACACTTCGTTGACCATTTCAGGATCCAAGGCAGACGTCGGTTCGTCAAACAACATCACAACCGGATCCATCGCGAGCGCGCGGGCAATGGCGACGCGTTGTTGCTGCCCACCAGAGAGCTGGGACGGTTGCTTCATCGCCACTTGCGACAGACCTACACGGCGCAGCAGTGTATTTGCCCGCTCTCGCGCATCGGAGCGAGAGCGCTTGAGAACCTTCACCTGCGGAAGCAGGATGTTTTCCTCCACGGTCAAGTGGGGAAACAGCTCGAAATGTTGGAAAACCATCCCTACCTTCGAACGCAACGCGTTCAAGTCAGTCTTGGGATCGGCCAGGTCACATCCCGCCGCGATGATTCGTCCCGACTGAATAGACTCCAAGCCATTCAATGTCTTTATTAAAGTGGATTTTCCGGAACCAGACGGCCCGCAAACCACTACAACCTCCCCCTCTGAGATGGTCGCCGAGCATCCCGAGAGTACTCGCTGCGTTCCATACCACTTAGATACATCGTTTATTGAAATCATGCTCTTTACACTATGCCCCGGGTTACTCATCGCTACATCTTGAACCGACGCACTCGCGCGTCGCCGCGCCGCAGCAGGACATCTCTCCCGCTAAAGTTTATGCGCGCTTCATTAGCGCGGTAACTTCCATTTCAATCAGGAGACTTGATTCCGCGAGCGGCGCACAAACTGCGGTAACGGCAGGCTCAATGGAGGAAAAAAATTCGGCGATGAGATCGAGCGCTTTTGGAAATTCGTCTGGACGCGGGCAATAAATCACGGCACGGACAATGTCCTCCGGCGCCGCGCCAACGCTTTGCAGCGCGGCCTTGATATTCAGGATCATCTGCCGCGTTTGATCTACGATGCCTTCATCAATGCGGTTTTCGTCGTAACGGAAACCGGAAGTGTTCGATACAAACACCCATTCGCCGTCTTTGATGGCTCGCGAGTATTTAACCCATTTCTCGGTCTTCGATTGGGTTCGTACGTAAACACGGCCGTTGCGGCCGACAGTGGTGGTTATTTCCATGTTTTCGATAGTCTCATTAAAAAGGTGTGCTAATCGCTCGGCGACGCTGACGTCCCGCTGGCGTCGGATTTCCTCATCGTTGATATCGAGAAAATTGAAATGGAGCCGGATCCACGCGAGGGGATCTTCCCGTGATCAAGTCGGCCATGAGTCGGCCTGCACCTGGTGCCAATCCGAAGCCGTGGCCGGAAAAACCACTGGCGATGTGAAGACCTAGCGTTTTTCCAAGCGTGCTGATAACCGGAATTTGCTCCGGCGTCACGTCGATACAGCCGGCCCAGGCCTGCGCTACCCGCGCTTGTCGAAGAAACGGAAAGTAGGCGGCCACTTCGTCAAGTACCGCGTCTTGGCAAAACCATGGCGTGGGATCGAGGGTCCGTCCACCCGCGAGGCGATCCAAGATGCCGGCCTTGCCAAAAGTGTGTTTCAGCTCGCGATAAAAGCGCTTTCCCACATGGATACCCATATTGGGTGTACGTAGGGCGCTGCGGAATCTCCAACCGTACCGAAATGAGTTCGGCACGAGCTCGGCACGCGAACGAAAGCTTCCAACGGTATATCCGCCGTCGAGCCGCCTGCGGACCGCGAAATCACCGGTGCCAAATGAGACGTCGGGTCCGTCGTTGATGGCGGTGGTGCGAAAGGCGGTAGCCAGAACATCCAGATGCGGCAGCGGAATATTCAAGCTCTCGCACAATGCACCGCTCCACGCGCCCGCAGCAATCACCGCCGTCGATGTGGCGATTGTGCCCCGTTCAGTGACAACACTGCTAACTTTTCCCCCAGACTTCTCTATGGCAGTCACTGCACAATCTTGAAAAATGAGTGCGCCTCGATCCCGCGCCGCTTCGGCGATTGCGGGCGCGGCAAGCTGCGGCTCGGCGCGTCCATCGAAAGGGCTGAATATGCTGTAGGTTGCGGGAAATGAGCTGCCACCAAAACGAGCGCCCATTGCCTCCTTTGTTAACTCCTCGACGCGGAAACCGGTATTGCGCAAGTTGAGCAACCAATCTTGGCGTTGCGTGGCCTGAGCGTCCGTGCGATCCGAGAACACGATCCCGCACTTCACATAGCCCGTGGCGCGACCTAACCGGCGATCCATATCTGCCCAAAGGCCAATCGAGTCGATCATGAGAGGAATCTCGGCGGGTGCACGGTTTGTGAGCCGCACCCATCCCAAGTTTCGGCTGGACTGCTCTTCGTTTATATTGCCTTTCTCACAGAGCACTACCCGAACGCCACGCTCCGCAAGTTCCAGCGCAATACATGCCCCGACAATACCGCCGCCGATGACGACCACATCTGCCGATTTAGGCAATTCGCGATCGGAACGTACGGGTGTGGTGGACGGACCGGTCAAAGTCAATTCTCCTGCATCTTAAATTGGCGCCTAAAAGCGACGCATTGTTGTTGGGGACACTTTCTCGTGGCGGCCGCCAAAGGTTTCGAGTGGCATCCGGCAGCTTCATTCGCCTTTTCGCTGTTCAATTTGGTGGTACGCTGCAGTGGGATGGATCGTAGCCGGGATTTTTTGTTTCTTGCACACTCTTGAGTACGCATTTCTTGCTATTTCGTACAACATTATGTCCGACGCATTTTCAGATCTTGTCGACTTGGCCGAGGCGCGCTGCAGCATCAGCGGTGCCGTACTTGCATCCGGACAATGGGCCGCACGCCTGCCATCCCCAAAATCTCTGAAGCTCTTCGTGATGAAGTCCCGTTGTTATTTCGCATTGGAGGGGGGCCTTCCGATTTTTGCGGATCGGGGAGATTTCTTCCTGGTGCGACGCGGAAATGCGTACACCATGTCAAGTGCGATTGATGCGCCTTTAGGCGGCGAAGTCACCTTTCACCAGGATGCGCAAATGACAAGCGACGCATACCATTCGTCGGCTTGCGTGGCGTTGGCATGTTTTGTTTCCCTCGAAGAAAGTGCAGGGAACATGTTAATGAACGTACTGCCAAACTATTTTGTTATCAGAGCCCGTCACGACAGTCAATCTACATTGCATTTACTTTACGACGAACTTGTCAATGAGGTCCGGGCTAACGACATCGGCGCTAAGTCGACCGTAGATAAGTTGACACAAATCATCTTTCTCCGAGTGCTTCGAGCCTACCGAGAGACGGCCTCGGAGAGTGCTGGTGCGCTCGGCGGACGCTGGCCACTCGCGACCCAAGATCAACGGATTTCTAAATCACTGCGGCTTATGAATGATCGTCCCGAGCATCCATGGACACTTCAAGAATTTGCCGATGCTTGCAATATGTCTCGCACCAGCTATGCAAGCCGATTTCGCACGAGCGTGGGCGTTACCCCACAGGCATATTTGCGCGATTTGCGGATGCGGCGCGCCGTTGTGTACTTAACGCAAAGTGCCCGATCCGTCGCTAACATCGGCAACGAATTGGGTTATGCATCGGAAAGTGCCTTCAGCACAGCGTTCAAAAAGGCAATGAAGTTGTCGCCCGCACATTACAGAGCGAATTTCCGTCGCGAGCAATCTTGACGGAGTGGAGTGGCTTGGTAAACGAGCGGATACAGTCTCTGTCTTAAAAGAACGGTAGCCCACCCGACTGCGTTGATCTTTACTAGCTCCTGATATGACTTCCGTAGTCAAGAACCGCGGGTCGCGTTGTCTTAGTGCATCACTGTGTTTTTGAATCTCCTCAAGGCGGCGCAGCCTGTAACTTCGACGGTGGATCCTTCTGATATTCGTGGGTTGGCTAGCACATTACAGGGCTCCGTCTGGCGAACCTTCCGCGCTCTATGACTGGGAGTCAGCATCAGATGTCATCTCGTAGGATCTTCGCGGGTTGTTCGCCGACCGCGCCGCACCGCCTTCAGAAGACTCTTGATCCTCCCTCGCGTGACTGAGGCCTGAGCCGATGGTTTTACGTGGCCTGCACGGTTGCGGTGATGGGCGTCATCTGTGCGAGGTCCCAGACGAAACCCGCCAGCTCACGGGCGACGGCTGCCAGAGCAACGTTGGGGGGGTGCCGCGTGAGTAAGTCTGCGGTAGCGCTTGCACAGGTGCAGTTGATCATCCCAGGCACGGTCCATGATGGGCTTGGGTAGCGCTTCGTGTCGCTTCTGGATCGCTTGGCTGATCTTGGCCGGGTGACGGTAAGACCACGCTACTTTGACCAGCAAACGGCGCGCATTGCTGTTAGGGTCAATTCTGCGTGGACATCGACACCGAGTTCGGCCAGCAGGCCGATCGCCGTGGTGAACTGGATGCCACGTAGTGCCTGCAGAGTCTTCACACATGGAAGAAACGCCACTGTGGTGCCACTTCGCGCAGGGCTGCCTCCAGCCGTTCGCATTGGGTCAGTCGGTACTCGATCGTGCGGCGGTGCTCCTCGAATGCGAGTTGCTGCCACGGTGAATCAAATGGATAGCCACTGTCTAGCGTCGGTGTCCCGGGCCCCAGTCAGCGCGGCCGGAGTAACGCACGTCGGGAATCAGCAGGAATGTCTTCAGACGCTGCCGTGCCTGCTTCAGATCCTATTTGGCCGCGCCCCAGGCACGCACCAGATCACGGAACGCCTCGTCCTCGACCGTCGGCACGTGCGCAGGCGAGAGATCCCCCGGCACGCAGCGATCGCACCTGCTTGGCCGCATCGCGGCAATCAGTTTTCACTCGCTCGCCAAGCGTCCTGGGAATCAGTGACGGCGCGCAGACCATGCAAGTATGACCTTTGTCCGTCAGTTGGCGGTGCAGTCCGAACCCACACGATCCGGCCTCATAGCCAAACGCCACGTGGGACCCCTTGGACTGCATGCGCTTACAAAGCCGGTGGTGCGCGACAACTAGGAAGTCCGCTCGTGTTGCCTCACGAGGGAATGTTACCCGAGGAGTAGTTGTCGTTTTGCCTTCTTCATCTCGTTTATGATCTTGTGGGCGCGGAGCGCCGTAAGCGGCCAGTGATGGCATCTTGCATCGACGTAGCAGCCTTGGGAGCATCGTGTCCGGTTCACCTGACGCCGGCCCGCGCGAGCTGAACCCGAAGCCCGTTTCCTTTTCAGTGCACATAATTGCATTGTCGCCGCAACTATCTGTTTGCTGGCGCTGACTCGGACGGCGAACGCGCTGCCGCGATCTACAGCTTCATCGGCACGGCCAAACTTAACGATGTCGATCCCGAGGCGTATCTGCGCTTCGGGCTTGCGCGCATCGCCGACCACGCGATCACCGCGTTGACCAACTCATGGCATGGGTCGTCGTGGATCGGCTTCGTGCAAACGCCTGAAGATCTCGGGCGCCTGTTGAGACGGGACTCGCGCAGCGCTTTCGATTGGCGTGGCCGGCACCGCCACTCTGCGCACGTGGCGGCAACAGCCTCGTGAGGGTGCATGGCATATCGGGCGCAAGCCTTCGTTAAGCGGACGCGATACTCCCGAGACGGTCAATGCAACTCAGGACGGGTTGTCGGGACGCTCGCGCTTGAAGTGACACACGCCACTTATCGCTGATCAGGGGTGGTGCAACGCGAGGACCCACTTGCGCGCCTTTCCAGCGGGTTTGTCGGTGAGTACCACGCAAACTCGCGCTAATTGATCGTGCTTGAGGTATGGCACAAGTATGTCGAGATCAACACCCGGCAGCCGGACAGCCGCCGCCCTCATGGCGCTGCATCCACAGACGCACTTCCCTGATGCTGCGGTAGTCGTTGCGACGTTGTCCTATCCCTGTCTCGAGGATCCCGAGATTGGGTTTGATTCGCTGTGATATCAAATATCACTGAAATTGATAATGGGCATTGTGCGTTTGGAGACAAGTCGTGGAACTTAAGGTGGGATAAGGCTTGGACAGAAGATTCCTCGTGCGGATAGTTGCTTAAAAGATCTCCATACGTTCCCGTCAGACGCTCTTGTAAAGGGTTTGTCCGAATGCTTCGACAACCGCGAATTTGTACTATAACAATATGACTTACCAACGCACGCTCTCTGAAACTTTCATGTTAGAAAAATTACCAATCGTGGCACTTAGCGACACCGTTGCGCAGAAGTTGCTCGCCGAGATCGCCGATGGAGCCTTTAAGCGAGGCAGTAAACTGCCGACGGAGGCCGTCTTGGCGCAGGAGTTCGGCGTTAGCCGTACGGTGATTCGCGAAGCGATTTCCCGACTGAAAAACGAGGGTGTTGTGGAGCCACGGCAAGGTAGCGGGATCTATATATCAGTGCATGGGGCGATCCGTCCTTTGCGAATCGACTACGCTGAGGCGACGGAGGGCGGCTCCATTTTCCAGTTACTTGCGCTGCGACGCGCAATAGAGGCCGAAGCGGCGTCTGAGGCAGCGACGCACCGTACTGACGCCCAAATGCTGGAAATTGATTCTGCTCTGACCAAGATTGACGACGCGGTCGCAGAGGGACGCGATGGGGTCGCCGAAGATGTCGGGTTTCACCATTCCATCGCAGTTGTTGCGGGCAATCCCTATTTTATCAAAACACTGACATTTCTAAATCAGTACTTCGAGGCCGGCGTTATTGTGACGCGTCACAATGAAGCGATGAGCGAGCGGTTTTCACGGCAAGTCCGTGAAGAGCATATGGCTATCGCCGCGACTATTCGTTCGGGCGATCCAATGGCCGCACGCACTGCTGTTCAAACGCACCTATACAACGCTGCTCGCAGACTCGCTGAGGCTGGAATCCGCTAACGGCCCAGGAAAGCCAGCGCAACGCGTAGAACCCACCAACACGATCGACTGGTAAATCTGCAGGATAACTTAGACCGAGAAAAACGATCTCCAAGTTCAACTTCAAGAAGTGTTTTTTGGGCTCCCATCAGCCTGGTCAAACTTAGAAGCATCGCTGGCGATACCAGGCGATGGTACAAAATCTGACACATAGAGGGTGGCCCCAGCATCATCGAGGTGGTCCGTTCTTCGAAAGCCGGCAGTAGGCAAATTGGCCGGCTAAACAGGTAGTATTTGCTATGTAAAGTAGTCCTATGTTTTGATAAAAAAGGTGTGTATTTCCAATATCCGATCGTTAGATCGCCGCGTAGCGATTGTTTAGGAGATAACCTTTCTCCGTCATTGGGGGCTTCCAATTTCTGGACAGACACGTTTTATCTGGTTTTGCAGCCAAGAGGGTCAGCATCGCGCGGCTTGCTTGGATCTAATTTTAAGCGTTACGAATAAACGGTTTCAGGTGAAATAATGAGTGAATTAAATTTGGGAATATTGACGGACGATCGGATTGCTGCAAGTAGTCTCCGCAGAAAACAGGTGACCTTTGTCATTCTTGCATTGGTAATGACTGTTATAAATTACCTTGATCGAAGTACGATCAGTATTGCTGCTGTTCATATGCGGTCTGACCTTGGCCTCACGGCAGTGCAACTGGGCGCCCTTCTCTCAGCCTGGTCGTTCAGTTATGCCTTGTGCAACATGCCGGCAGGTTACCTCGTTGATCGGCTTGGCGCTCGATACCTTATGACGTGCGCCATCATGGTGTGGTCGTGCGCACAGTTGGCCGGTGGTCTTGTCCGTGGCTACCTTCCAATGCTAGCCACTCGCATTGTCCTTGGCGTCGCTGAATCACCAACCGCGCCCACGAACGCCAAGATGGTTTCAACATGGATTCCGATCCGCAGGCGCGGCTTGGCTACTGCGGTATACACGTCCTCCACCTCACTCGGCCCTTTTCTTGCCCCGCTTCTACTGACTGGCGCGATGTTACATCTCGGCTGGCGGAACATGTTTCTGTGCATGGGTGTCGCTGGAATCGTTTTTTCCATTGTCTATTTCGTCATGTATCGAGATTTGAGTCGCGCAAAGCTCTCGGACGGCGAGCGACGGCTCCTTTCGGATGGCGAAGGCGGATCAGTAAAAGGGGCGGCTCACGTACCCGTTACGTTTGCGCGTTGGAAAGCGCTCTTCCACTTCAGGACGACATGGGGACTCATGATTGGTGCCTTCAGCCTCGGCTGGGTGGGCTTGATGTTCTCGGGCTGGCTGCCGCTTTATCTTGAACTAGAGTTTCATGTCAGTATTGCCAAGACAGGGGTGCTTGCTGCGATTCCGTTTCTGGGTGGAATCTTCGGTGCTTTCATCGGTGGAATCGGTTCCGATTGGCTCGAACGTCGGGGGATCGGGCGTGTTAATTGCCGTAAAGCACCGATTCTTGTAGGCGTTTGCGGTGCAGGAGCGGCTACCGCGGTCGTAGGCTTTTCGAACGCTCCGGCACTGGCTATCGCAGCGAGCTTCTGTGCCCTCTTTTTCATGCAGATGGCAGGAACCGCTCAATGGGCCGCTGTGACGATTTTCTTCCCGAAGAGTCTGGTGGGATCTGCGATTACTACTTCGACATTCGCAGCGTTCCTCGGCGCAACCCTTTCGCCACTGGTCACCGGTCTGTCGATCGACATTACAGGATCATTTCGGTCCGCGCTATTTTTGAGTGCGTTCATCTGCATGCTTGCGGGCCTCAGTCTTTTTCTTCTCGTCAAGAACGTTGTAGGAGAAACAGCCATCAGTGAAGTTCAAGAAAATAACGTGTGAGAGCACGCTGCAAAGCGCGTGCTTCTCGATATACACACGTAAAAGCAATTTACGAAGAAACATCACATTAGGGTGCATCCATGAAAGAACAGCTTTGGTACAAAAAGCAGCTCAGGATATATCAGACAGTACTGCGTGAAGTGGATCTAATCGATTACGACGCTGCACGCGTAGTGGAGTATCTCGTCTCGGCCGATGCTAACTGCCTCGTCATCAACGCAGGTGGAGTGATTGATTTTTTTCAGAATAAACTCGAATTCGCAAATATTAGCAAATTTGTCGGCTCGAAAGACATCATTCAAGAGCTAACAGAGGAGTGCCACTCGCGCGGCATTCGAGTCATTGCGCGAGTTGATTTTCGGGGCGCCGAAAAAAGAGTCTTCGAACAGCGACCTGATGCGTTTGCGGTAGACGAAGCTTGCCAACCTCAAGTGTTCAACTACCTGGGGCATCCACTTCCAGAAACCCTATACACGCCGTGCTACCTTGGCTGGTATCGCAATGAGCATGCCTTCGACTTCGCGCGGCATCTGTTCGAAGAATACAACGTGGACGGAATTTGGGAAAACGCCTCAATGCACGAGGGAGTGTGCTACTGCAAGCGATGCCAGGCAGCGTTTATGGAAGACCATGACGATGAATTGCCACGTGGCGGACACTTCGCTGAATCGAAATACGATACATATAGGGCGTGGAAGTCCCGAATGCTACACCGCCATCTCTCCGCTTTTCGTCGGGAGATCAAGAAGTTCGGAGACGACAAGGCTTTTTGCGCCGAAATATTCGGCTTGTTCTATGACTTCTACAACTCCGCGGGGCATGATCTCTACAACATAAAAGACGCAATGGACTTTCTGGTTACTCCGCTCTTTATAGGAAATCATGAGCCGTTGAATGGACCTGGGACCCTCACCAAGTTTCTGAAGGCGTTAGATGAAGAAAAGACACCGGTCGTTCTCTTCGGTCACTTGGGCATGGATAATCAACTTCGTTACGTCTCAAACTCGCCGGCAGAACTAAAGATATGGATGTGGCAGGCACTGAGTGCTGGCGGCTCGCTGTGGGATGTTATCTTCAACGGTCAACACCCGGGCGCAACCTACGATCGGCGCAACGAAGCTGTGGTTCGCGACGTATTCAGAGTAATGAAGAGACACGAGGGTAAGCTGCACTCTCAGAAGTCGATCGCGCCAGTCGGAATATTCTATTCACAAAAGACAAATATAAAACATCGCAGACAAAATCGGGCGGAAGACCACTATCTCACTAATATTCTCGGTCTAGAGCAAACTCTGCAAGATAGACACCTTCAATATGATTTCGTTCTCGATCTTGATTTCTCGGCCCAGAAGCTTACGAATAAGAAATTATTGATAATTCCGCATTGTGAATTGCTATCGGACACGCATGCTGAAGTTATTCGCGCTTTCGTTTCCGCTGGCGGACATGTTATCTCGACGGGATCTACAGCGCTTCGCAATGAGGTTGGGGAGCTTCGGGACGATTTTGCCTTGACCGACGTCTTCGGCTGCTCTTACTCAGGTCTGTCCAAAGATTCATCGAAGTGGGGATATCAGTGGATCAGGCAACGGGAGCACCCGGTCATGCGCGATTTCGAGCAAACTCAACTCATCGCTAATTGGGGTGAATGTTTGCTGGTCGAAGTGCATCAAGGAAGCGGCGCTCAATCACTGGCCACATATGTTCCGGCCATTTATCCGCAGCCACCGGAAAAAGCATGGCTAACGTCGATGGAGACTCCGTACGCAACTGTCATCGAAAACGTATTCGGCGACGGACGGTCCATTTACTTCGCCACCGAAGTGGACAGAAATGTCTGGCATCACGGACACCCGGATTACTCGATGCTGCTGGGAAATACGGTGTCGTACATGCTTGGCGATGCCAACAGGTTGAGCACGAATGCGCCGGCTAGCGTTCAGATGACGATTTCGAAAGTTGACAATGACGAAGGCGGGTTTTTGCTGCACGTCATTAACGTCACGTCCTCGCCCCGGCGTCCCGTTGTAGATCTCGTCCCGGTCAGGGATATATCGATCGCCTTGGACCTTCCGGCACGTAAATATCATTCCTTTGAGGTTCTAACGGGAGATGCATCAGGTGTGGTTGTCCGTTCCGACAATAAGGTTGAAGACGACACGATACGCGTTGACGTTCAGATCGCCCATCTCAAAGATGTGGTGGCTTTGTACATCGCTGCGCAGTAGGGCCGCCACTGGAGCGAAGCAGCTTAGAACTTAACCATGAAGCGGGGCATTCGTTCGCCCTGTTGAGTCAAAGCCCGGAAATGGAACGCGAGATTTAGCAAGGGAGTTGTTGGTATTTCGATAAACGTAGACCATATCCAGACGGTCGCGCTTGCTCGAGTTTTTAGGTTGATTAGGAATACGAATATTTTATAGCCGTGTACAAGATAAAAAGGAGGAGAAGTTGAAAAAAACGCTCATAACTTCCGTCATTGGGACACTTTTTGCCGGTAGCGCATACGCTCAGAGCAGCGTTACGCTTTACGGCATTGTTGACGTTGGCATCACATATACATCGAACGTAGGTGGATCTCATCAAGTCGCTTTGACAAGCGGCGGCGAGACAGGAAGTCGATGGGGACTGACTGGTGTGGAGGATCTAGGGAACCGGTTGAAAACCATCTTCACGCTCGAGAATGGGTTCAGTGCGACCATGGGTGCACTTAAGCAAGGTGGTAGCCTCTTCGGCCGCCAAGCCTTTGTTGGCATTAGCAGCGATCAATATGGGACGGTGACGTTCGGCAGACAGAATGACGCTTCTTACAGCACGATGACGGGCTATCTACGCCTGTCAGCGGGCGGCACGTGGGCATCAAGCGGAACTGCGGATGGTACCCATGCAGTGGATGTCGACAACCTCGACGGCATCAATATCATCAGCAACGCCGTCAAATACCAGTCCCCAAACTTCGGCGGTTTGATCTTTTCCGGTATGTACAGCCTGGGGGGCGTGGCGGGTAACTTCACCCGAAATAATATTTATGACGTTGCAGTAGGTTACGACAATGGTTTGCTCAAAATGGGAGCATCGTATTTTTTTGCGAAGGATCCCAACTTCTCTTTCTGGGGGGGTAAGCCCAGCGACAGTCTGACAGGAAGCAACATCCCGTACGTCACAGTCGCGGGGTACGCGTCTGCCGAATCAGAACAGATAGCTGTGGTCGGTGGAGGATATACCTTAGGTCCCGCTATTGTCTCTTTGCTCTACAGCAACGTCAAATTCGGTGGGCTCGGCAGTATTACAGGCGTGACGACAGGCGCGGCGGCACAGTATCGTGGTTCGGCGTCGTTCAACACTGGCGAAATTAACGTAACGTATCAGGTGAATCCAGCGCTACTGCTCGGCGCTGCTTACAGTCAGACGAGAGATAGCGGGGCGAATAATAGTGAAGGCGCGAAGTATCAACAAATGAATCTGGGCGCCATTTATTCAGTTTCAAAGCGAACTTCACTTTATGCGACGGCTGCATATCAAAAAGCTTCCGGTACAAACTCGCTTGGAAAGAGCGCTGTAGCTGATCTCACGAGCGGTACAGCGCCTTCTGGAAACGATCATGAACTCTCGGTGATCATGGGGATAAGGCACAAGTTCTAAGCGAAGCTGAGACCCGTCACGGTTCGTTGACTCGTTGCCGGGTCTTTCCATCTCGTTCATCCTGGGTTTTCCCGTTACCGACATGTCTTCAGAGAAATTCCATGACACTCAATTATCGGGCGATTGCCGGTGTGGCAGGCTTTTTAATTGCCCTTTTGCCCTCGCCACGACTGCTTATGGCGCAACCGTCGGCTTATCCAATGCCGTCGTCGAACTTTACCTATACATCGCCGCAACCCAGCGTCAGTCTCGGTAGTCAGATAGGCATGCCGGGCCGCTCTCTCGGACTGGAAGCTATCTGCGGTTCCTGTCAGCTTGAGAAGTTCACCGATGAATGCGTTGGGCGCCTCGAGGGACCGAGTTTTGATAGAGATGGGAATCTCTGGATGGTCAGCCCGGCAACCGGCAGCATTTTTCGCGTAACGCCCAGCGGACACTGTGAGGTAGTTGCTCAGACTCCGGCTCCAAATGCAACGCGATTCGCACGCGATGGTCGTCTATTTGGCGTAGACAACAAGCTTGGTGTCTTCTGGCTTGACACAAAGACACTAAAGGTAACCTACGTAACAAACAGATATCGAACCGAGAACTTTCACGGTCTCGACGATCTCTATTTCGATCGCGCAGGAGGACTTTATCTAACCGACGCATATGGATCGAGTGTGCTTCATCCACAAGGTCAGGTTTTCTATCTCGCAACAAACGGCGACGTACGTAAGCTAATCTCGGGAAATCTTGCTTTTCCTAACGGCATTGTATTGTCGCCGGATGAGCGAACGCTGTACATCGACGACTGGGGCTCGAATCGGATAATTGCCGTTCCGGTCAGAAGTCCGGGAGAACTGGATGTGGATTCAGCCTGGGTCTTTGCCTATCTCAACGGCGGTCGTGGCCCGGATAGCATGACCATTGACTCTGACGGCAATGTTTATGCCGCGCACTATGGCGCCGGCGAGGTCGATGTCTTCGATTCCCACGGCTTTTATTACGGGGCCATCCGTATGCCCGCTGGCGCCGGCATGGTTCCGTCGAACGTCACCATTCACGGCGGCTACCTTTTCATTACCGAAATGGATCAACACACCGTTTGGAGAGTGCGGACAAAAGTCCGCAGCGTGAATCAGTGGCCAGAGTGACACCCTTAACACAATCGGGTAGGCGAACCCGTTCGCTAATCAGTGTCGCGTTGTCGAAAGGCTGAAGGTGGTATGACGGGCGGTCAAACCAGGGCCGCCGACACGATGCAGCCTACGATCATCGAACACGTAACTCCATCGATGGCGACTTACCACGAGGAAACACTTGGCCCGATCATGACTGTAGTGCAAGTGTCGGAAACTGCGGAGCCCGCGAGGATACCCGTGGTCGCTGATCTAGCGAGCAATTCATCGTCGTCATTGCTTCAGATAAAGCGTCTTGCCGTACAAATACCGTTCGCGGACTTCGGTAAAAGGAACTTATACGCGTGGCGTGGAAGATCAAGGCGAGCCCTAATACTCGCGACGGCTTCATGCACGGGTATTGAGGCACGATGTGCGCACTCAGTTCAGGTAGCGGGGCGCGGGTGTAGGAACTCCGCCACGAGGGCCATCTTTGCAAATGAAGCTACTGGCCGCAGTGGGGTCCCCAGCCCGGTATACCGGCAGTTGCGGATAAGCACAAAGCGGACGCTGCATCACCGGCTGAGGATTTGCTCCCGTACTGTACTTGCTCGCTATAAGCTGTATAGGAGGCGTTTGATTCTCAACCCAATCTACCAGCTGTAAAAGTACGTCGTGCGCCTTGTCCGGAGGAAGGTAAGTAGCATAGGACTGCCCGAACTCACCAACCCCAGCTCCTCCGCCGATAGAGGCGCAGTGTCCCATGCCCGGTACGATGTAGTAGCGGAAGAAGTTCTGCGTCGCGTTAAGATCGGCTCCCTGGTCCTGTACGACGCGCTCGTAATATTCGATCTCAGATGGGAGTGGAACACCTGGGTCCGAACTGCCGTTGTACATGATCAGCTTTCCGCCGTTGGACTTGAAATCATTGAGGTCAGCGCTATTGGCATTCAGCGGGGGCGCGAGCAATGCATCAACCGTGTCGATGTTGTGGTCGAAATCGAAAGACAGGTAGTCGTAGCCGGCGCCGAACGTCCACAACAAATCGTAGAGTTGTTGAGACGGCCACGCGGAAGCGTCTTGCTGATTTACGAGACCCAAGGGCAGGTTCTCGGTACCGAAAGGCATGCCGGAAAAAATCCGTTCCCCTGTGCGAGGATTCGTCGGGCCAGCGTATGTCGCCTCCAGCGCTGTTAGCTGTGCTGGCGTCAGGCAGGTGTCGTCGTTGCTACTCGAGCATTTCGGCAACGTGTCTGGATTGAAGTTGCACTGGCGCGGATCAGTGAGGAATCCGTCTGTCGGCGCTCCACCGTCCTTACCCGCACACGATGCGACAACGTTAGCGGTGACCATGTTCAGCTTTCCTTGTGTCATCTGAGCTCCAGTCGCGTTAAGAGCTTTCAGGTTCCAGGAAAACATGGCATTCAGGTGCGTTCGGTTGAACGCTGGTGCACCCGCGATGATTCCGTTGTAGTCGGTCGGATACCGCTGGGCAATGGAGAGTGCCTGCTGTCCTCCGGTGGAACAACCAGAGAAATAGGAAGTCTGCGGGCCTGTCTTGTAAAAAGCATTGACGAGCGCTTTGCCGGCAATTGTCATCTCATGATTCGCGCGGTAACCGAAGTCGTTCCAGCGCTCCGGATGACCAATCATATTGTTTATGTTTGGTGATGTGCCCAAATCGGTATTGGCTGACGCGAAGCCACGCTGAAGTCCTTGCGCGATGCCTGTGACGTAAGCGATTGATCCGGCACCTCCTCCGTTGCCCGTAGCCAGGAAGCGGCGGTTCCAAGCTGTCTGTGGGAGCCAGACTTCGACATTGATGTCAGAATCCGGCGTTGGTTGCATCAGCACCGTCACGCGGCAAAAAGCCGGTAATCCCGTAATCGCGCTTGCTTGACCGGGTGGAGTGAAACTTCCGGCTGCAATTGATTGTGCACTCTGCACAATACCGTCAGGAATCGCCGTGTTTGTAAGCGTTTCGCATGGCACCTGCGCACTCGTTACGGGGCCTGCGGGACTAACGACGGGCGCGCCGTCGCCGTGCCCTCCGCAGCCAGATAAAACGATTGCTGCTGCGGCCACGCATGATGCCATCACAGCAGGCACCATCTGCCGCGATGCCTCGAAAACCTGGCCACTCTTTCTCATGTTCATGTCGTCTCCTTGAGGCTGACTTAATTCGGTATTTTCTTGGGAGCAGACGTCAGCAAATTTCGGCCTACGTCGATTTAGAACGTTGATGAATGCGGAAGGATGATGCGGCAATAAGTGAGAGGCTAGATGACCTCTGCGCAAGATACGCATACGAGAGCAATGGCTGAACGTTCCCGCTTCAGGAAAGGGAGACGGTCTTCGTTTCGTTCATTGCGAGCATGCCGAGTAATCCGGCGGCCGATGCAATCGATACGTGCGCCTACCCACGACAGCCCAGCCTGCGTTGTCGAAAAAGGGCAATGCAGACATAGGCAGGTATCCCATAATGTTCGTACTACTTATTTGTTATCGGTCGACCCGACAGAACAGACATGAGGCGATGGCCAGCAATGCAAGTTTTACGGAAGAAATATAGTGTGCGCATATAAAACACTCTATAGGTGGAGAACCGGCTAGGGCAAACCCTATGACGACAACGAAAAGTGCCGCGAGATGACGGCGCATCGCGTTCTGAGCGGGCTCGGTTAGCGCTTCGCTTGTGAAACTGGTACTACATACGCAGAGGTGCCATGAGACGGGGAGGTGCTGCGAAGGGAGATGCGAGTCGCGCCGACTGTCGTGCCGGACGCGCTCGAATTTGTGACGAACCGCGCGAGCGGACGGCAATCGGGCGACGATTGGCGCTTGCGCGATCGTCGAAAACGACCCTCTGTGGCTTCATGATCAGTGACGCGTAGCGCACCGACTGTCACGTGAACGGGAAAGTAAAAGATGGATCGGTGGGTGTAGAAACACCCCACGCTCTGTTCAACGGAATTGACGTGGCGCAAGACGGCAGCCTTAATGAGCATTGTCACGGCCATGTGCGAGGCGGCGAACCATTCGTTTCATTGTCTAGGCGACAGCTGTTTATCCGCATCAAATGAATTAATAGAATGGCTCACTGGCTACCAACAAGCGTGTTCGCAGCATGAACAGAAAGAATTCAGAAGTAAGTCATCGTGAAGTTGCTCATTCAAGCCGCCGTATTGCCGCGGTGCTCACCGCTCCGGTCGCCTCGTTCGCACAGTCGGACCTGCTTGTCACCCGCAAGTACGCCGAGCTGGCCCAACTCGAAAAGGCCGGCTATAGCCCAGCCCGCGGCAGCGATCTGTACTACCCGGCCGACATCCAGATTGCTGCGCTCTCCGAGCACAATAGGGAATTCGCATAAAAACATCAATGTCGCCACATTTTCGATCCGCACTTGCCGATCTGTTTGCCAGTACACTTAATACTTCACATATGAATTAATGTAGACTTTAACGTGTCGGATGACTCGAACGTCCGACCAACGTTCGAGAGGCTTGCATACACAGAACAAGGAAACTTGATGGCCCGCGGCTCAGAGGCAAGATCGCGGTCGTCACGGGCGGAGGCGGCGGAATCGGGTCCGTCGCACTGCGGCATTTGCGGTGCGCGGGCGGAGGCAGCAGCGTCAACATACGCTGTCGACGGACGCTGATAGTCTGCCGACCCGAACATAGATTTGCCGCGCGCGGCCCGTCCGCAACTTCATCAAGGATTCTCACCAATGAACATCTTCCTTACAGGCGCAACCGGATACATCGGTAGCAGCGTCGCCGCGGCGCTGAAGGACGCGGGGCATCGTGTGCGCGGACTCGTTCGTTCGCCAGCTAACGCCGAACTGGTCGGTAACGCCGGAATCGAGCCGGTCTTCGGATCGCTTGCCGATGTCGATCTGCTCAAATTCGAAGCAAGAGCCGCCGACGGTGTGATCAACACCGCAAGTGCCGACGACCTTGAATCGGTAGAAGCCATGCTCGAAGCCCTACAAGGGTCGGGCAAAGTATTTCTGCATACGAGCGGGTCAAGGTGATCGGCGACGATGCCCGCGGCGAGTGGACCGCGGATGCGATATTTGATGAAGACACGCCGTTCGTCGTCGAGCCGCTCAAACAGCCCAGGCATGCGCTGAACCAGTTCATTCTCGGCGCGGCAGATCGCGGCATCCGGTCGGCTGTGATCTGTCCCAGCCTCATTTATGGAGTTGGGCGTGGAATCAATCCGCTCAGCATACAGATCCCTTCTCTGGTCCAGAACGCGCGCGAAAATGGCGTGGTGCAGATCGTCGGCAAAGGCGCAAATCGGTGGTCGAATGTCCATATCGACGACGTCACCGCGCTCTATCTGCTCGCGTTTGACAACGCGACGAGCGGCGCATTCTATTTTGTGGAGAACGGAGAGGCTTCCTTCGCCGAGATTGGGGCGGCAATCGCGACAAGGCTCGGGCTAGGCACCGTTGAGTCGCTCGACGCCGAAGAAGCCGCAAGCCGCTGGAGCGAACCGCTTGCCTTCTACTCGCTCGGCAGCAACAGCCGCGTCCGCGCCAAGCGCGCGCGGCACGATCTGGGATGGTCGCCTCAACACGCGTCGGTCACATCGTGGATCTTGAACGAAATGCCCACACGACACGACTCCCATCTGTCCCCATGAACCAAATAGGACCCTCCATGATTCTCGAACTAGCGGATCTGCTCACCTATCCCGGCCAACAAGCAGAGTTTGAGCAAGCCGTGCGACGCGGTGTCGAGACGGTCATCGCAAAAGCAAGGGGCTTTCGCCACTACTCATTGCGGCGAAGCGTCGAATCACCGGAGCGTTATATCCTTCAGATCGAATGGGATAGCTTGGAGGACCACACACTCGGCTTTCGGGGCACCCTCGCAGCCGTTGAGTGGCGAAGCATTGTCGACCCCTACTTCGCCTGCGCACCTCAGGTCGAGCACTTCGACCTCGTCGCAACATCGTCTGATTGAAGATTGCTAGTCGCGGGCTGCGACTAGCATGCGTCATCGTTCGATCTACTTCGGCCGGCGGGAAATTGGGTCCCGATCTGATTCGCTTTGAGCCCGGAAGAAAGCGGCTATCTACCATAGGACATGGCTCCGACGCCTTATGGCGAGTCGCCAAAGGACATGCTGGTTTCTGAACCGCCGGTCGGCTCTCCTTACCCCCACGTCGACCGGCGTATTACCGCTGTCCGACGTGGGCATGTGCTTCGTTGAACAAACACGTGCGACGCGATTTCTGCCAGCGGAATGCTGCTATTGTCGATGCACGACGACAGCGAGAAACCGTCAAGACTGCGTCGCGCAATCGACGACGCTCGTTACGGACGCCTCTCATCTCTGGCTTCGACGCAGCACGGGGTTATACGTCGCTCACCACTGGAAGAGCCGATTCGTCCACGTGAATGACGATCGTCGGTACCACGAATCCGATTAGAAACACCGCATCGGGTGCGACACAATAAGCAACCAACCGTGTGACAGATGTTCGCGCGCCATTTCCGCCATCAGCAGCGAAGAGGCAACCACAGGCTCAGCGCTAACCAGGAAGTCGTTGACAAGCCACTAACGGTCTGATGCAGGGCGCCAGGTAGTGTTCTCGGAAACCGGATGTCAAGTCCACCGTAATGATTCCGTCGGCTCGATCTTGCGACCACTGCCTCCCCATCAATGATTGACATCGTCGAGCAGCGCGAGACGCGCCGGCAAGTTTCTGAACCCGTCTTTCGCGCCTCTAGTAAGACACTGGTCAGATGAACGCGTCGCACACTGCAGGGTTAGCGGTTATCTATTGGCGTCCACTTGGTGCATTCCTACTGAGCCAGTGCAACAGCTGCAAGACACGCGCCAACCAGATCGCCGTCTCATGTGGAAGACTGCGCGAACATTTGAAAACGGTAAGTATTCACATACGAATTCTATGTTTCATACCAATCCAGAAGAAATAGTTGCTGGCACTGCCTTTGCACGTTGGCAAGACCTAATCGCCATATTTCATGGAAAACGAGGCCTGCGCCAGTTATACGCATTTACCCTATCAGGAACTATCCTGATCATATTTCTACATATGCACAATATATTTCATGTATAAATTTACCGCTGCGAACACTTGAATCCGCCGTCGACGACATCTGCCTCGTTCAGCCCTGATTCGATCGCAGACCGTTGTCACTGGCACGCCGGTCGGACAACCTCTACACCACCACAAGAACAGACGTAGCCACGCCTCGGAGAACCTAAAAATGTCAGTCTCATCTGTACCTACTACAAAAGTAAACTCCGTCAAACAACAAAATAGGAGTACGAAGATATTGTTCGCGAGCTTTATAGGTACAGCCATCGAATTCTATGACTTCTACGTCTATGCGACAGCCGCTGCGTTAGTTATCGGCCCGGTATTTTTCCCACGGGGATCGGCAACCGCGCAAGCCCTGTCGGCATTTGTGACGTTCGGGATCGCCTTCATTGCCCGTCCTATAGGATCATTTTTGTTCGGTCACTTTGGTGATCGCATCGGCCGGAAGTCGACGTTAGTTGGTTCACTCCTGGTGATGGGCACGTCAACCACTTTGATCGGCTTTTTACCTGGCTACAACTCGATCGGGAGTCTCGCACCGGTTCTGCTATGCGCGCTCCGTTTCGGTCAAGGTATAGGCTTGGGCGGTGAATGGGGAGGTGCCTCACTGCTCGCCACAGAAAACGCTCCCGCGGGTAAGCGTGGCTGGTACGGCATGTTTCCCGCACTGGGCCCGTCAATCGGCTTCCTTGCTTCGAACGGCCTTTTCTTTGCGCTATCGTTGACACTGACTGACGACCAGTTTCGCGACTGGGGGTGGCGAGTTCCCTTTCTCGTCAGCGCAGTCCTCGTTGTGTTGGGTCTGTACGTCCGTCTCAAGATTGCCGAAACGCCCGCCTTCCGCGCCGCAATTGAGAAGCGCGAATGTATAAAGGTCCCAAGCGCAGAACTCCTCTCGAAACATTGGCTCCCCACTCTGCTCGGGGCGTTGGCGATGGTGCCTTGTTACACGTTGTTTTACAACTCCACCACGTTTTCCCTCTCGTACGGCGTGTCGGTGCTGCACATGCCACGTCAGACCTTTCTCGGCCTGCTTTGCATTGCAGTGGTATTTATGGCGCTCGCTACACCGCTCGCGGCGTGGGCATCAGACCGTTGCGGCAGAAAACCTGTGATGATCGCGGGCATTACTGCAGCTATTCTGTCGGGATTCTTGATGGAGCCGCTTCTCGGAAGTGGCTCCACTACGCTGATCCTGCTTTTCCTCGTCATTCAGTTGTTCCTGATGGGTGCAACGTTCGCCCCGATGGGCGCCCTGCTACCAGAACTCTTTCCGACAAACGTCCGATACACCGGGGCGGGCGTTTCCTACAACTTGGGCGGTATCCTTGGAGCGTCGGTCGCGCCATATATCGCTCAGTTGCTAGCCGCACACGGCGGTTTGAGTTGGGTAGGCGCGTATGTATCCGTAGCCTCAGCGGTAGGCCTTATTGGCATGCTTTGCATGCGCGAAACGCGACACGTATCCCTTTCGTGATCAGACGACGAAGACGTCTTCCTCACCCACCTCCGCAGCGATTTCGGCCATAGTCTAGGCATGAGACTAGGTCAACCTTATCCGTGTTTCGTGCCACCTGACGAAGCTCACGATATGCTGCTGCGGATGGTGGATTGGGTCGAAAACTAAAACGAACCGCAGCAGATCATCGCCACAAGATATGGAAGCGGCTCTACACCAGTACCTGCAATGGGGCGGCCCATGTGCATCTCCCGAACTGCCAACCTAGCAGAGCGGTGAGCCGACTAGAGCCAGCAGCTTCACCCGCTAGGTGCACGAGGCAATGTGTCGACGCCTACGCCGAGATACCTGAACTAGACGAAAAGGCTCATCGGTTCACTTGGTCGCTATCCTTGAAAATTCGGCTGGTCGCGTTACTTCCAAGGTCCCGCTTGCCTCGTGCGTCATTACCGCCAAACCTGCCAGCCAGGAAGGTACGGCGAACCTTGCGAGGCCTATCCATCGCGCTCCTCCCGACGAAGCAATATTCACCCCGTGAATATGCCAATTAAGCGTGGCTTTATTGGCCCAACGTCCACTGTCGTCCATTATTTGTAAGTCGACACCACCGAGCAAAGCTGACGCCGTGCATGCATAAAACGATTGATGCGTCAAACTTCGGTCAGTGATCTCTCGAAGAAACAGAGCAGCGGCGGCAGCCTATTCGCAAAAAAATTACTGCTCCCGAAAGCCGACCCGACGCGATTCCCCAGGAGACATTTCATGCCACAACAGATTACTGCAGCCATCGTCCGCACCGCGGGCGGTGCTCTCACGCTCGAACAACTCACTCTCGGAGATCCGCAACCACACGAAGTAGTTGTCAAGATAGTTGCCACTGGTGTTTGCCACACGGACATGGTCATCCGTGACCAGTTGTTTACCACGCCACTCCCACTTGTACTCGGTCACGAAGGTGCCGGAATTGTCGAGGCCGTCGGCAGCGAGGTAACGCGAGTTGTGCCGGGCGATCACGTCGTGATGACATACATGTCTTGCGGACATTGCGATACATGCGTGTCCGGGCACCCTGCATACTGCGAAAACATGGCACCTCTGAATTTCGGAGGAGCGCGAGAAGATGGTACGAGTGGCCTCTGCGATTGCGCGGGACATTCCGTCCACGGTCATTTCTTTGGCCAATCTTCATTCTCAACCTATGCACTCGCAAGCGATCGCAACGTTATCAAGGTTCCCAAAGACATCCCACTGGAACTGCTCGCCCCTTTGGGTTGCGGTATCCAGACGGGTGCCGGCGCCGTGCTGAACTCTCTGAAAGTATCAGCGGGCTCAAGCTTTGCGGCGTTCGGGACAGGGGCAGTCGGACTGGCCGCCATCATGGCTGCCAGAGTAGCAGGCGCGACTACCATTATCGCCGTCGATATCGTGCCAAATCGGCTCGAATTGGCACTTCAGCTTGGCGCCACACACACTGTCAACCCGAAACTGGCTAACCCGGTTGAGGCGATCCGCGAGTTCACCGGGGGTGGTGCGAACTTTACACTGGAATGCAGTGGGCGGCCCGAGGTGCTTCGTCAAGCAGTTGACAGTCTGTCAATCTTCGGCACGTGTGGAATCGTGGGTGCCACCAAAATCGGCACTGAGGTTTCGCTGAATATTAACGACGTCATGATTCCCAGCCGACGAATCATGGGCATCGTTCAGGGCGACGCCCTTTCGCACCGTTTCATCCCCACTCTCATCGAGCTGTACCGCCAAGGACGTTTCCCGTTCGACAGGCTCATCAAGCAATATCGTTTCGACCAAGTCAACGAGGCGATGAAGGACAGTGAGAGCGGAGCGACGATCAAGCCGGTACTGATGTTTGAAGGCCAGTAAAACTGGCTCAATCTGGGTTACAGGAGCAGAAACTTGAAGACGCAACTCGTCATAGATAACGAAACCAAAGACGCTGGAGACGGTAAAACATTCTCACGTTACCACCCGGTTTCGGGCAGCGTGGTCACGGTAGGCGCAGCGGCGACCGTTGCAGACGCGATCGCCGCAGCGGACTCGGCGCGAGCAGCGTTAGGCAGTTGGAGTAAGGTGGGCCCTTCAGAGCGTCGTCGCCTACTATTGAAGGCAGCGGACATTCTCGAAGGCAAGCTTCTCTCTCTGCGCGAGACAATGGCCAACGAGATAGGCGCATCTAACCTGTGGTCCGACTTCAACGTCATGGGGTCCGCCGCTCTCTTTCGCGAGGCAGCCGCGTTAGCGACGCAAATTCAAGGTGAAACAATTCCTACTGATAAGCCTGACACGCTCTCCTTTACGGAGCGGCATCCAGTAGGTGTCGTCTTAAGCATCGTCCCGTGGAACGGTCCAGTACTCCTTGCTGCCCGCGCGATCGCATACCCGTTGATTTGCGGCAACACCGTCGTGTTCAAGGCGTCCGAGACCAGTCCGGCGACCCACCTAGCCGTCGCACAGAGTCTCTACGAAGCGGGTTTTCCCCCGGGCGTGCTGAACTTTGTCACCTGCGCTACTGAAGATTCACCACAAGTCATCGACGCGCTAATCGCTCACCCCGCAGTTCGCCGAATCAACTTCACCGGTTCAACGCGAGTAGGTCGAATCATTGCAGAGAAAGCGGCGAGCCAGCTAAAGCGCTGCCTGCTTGAACTGGGCGGCAAAGCGCCATTTGTTGTACTCGACGACGCGGACATCGACGCGGCCGTCAATGCGGCAACATTCGGGTCGTTTCTGTACCAGGGTCAAATCTGCATGTCGACCGAGCGATTCGTCGTCGACGAAAAGGTCGCCGACCAGTTTGTTACCCGTTTTGCCGCGCGCGCAAACGAACTGCCGGTCAGCGACCCGGCCACCGGTGCCGAATGCGTAGTTGGCCCGTTGGTCAGCGCGGAATCGGGTAAGCGAATCAATTCGCTCATCAACGATGCGTTGTCGAAAGGCGCGAAGGTGGTGACAGGGGGCGAAGCAGCCGCCGCAGTCATGCGACCCACGATCGTCGACCACGTAGATCCGACGATGGCGATTTACGACGAGGAAACCTTTGGTCCCGTCACAACGGTTGTACGGGTATCTGGAGTCGAGGAGGCAGTGAGAGTAGCCAATGATACCGCGTATGGTTTGTCGTCCGCCGTCTTTGGGCGCGACGTGACCCGTGCCTTGGCTGTCGCACGCAGAATCGATGCCGGCTGCGTACACATCAATGGTGCTACGGTGCAAAACGAAGCGCAGGCGCCGTACGGGGGAATGAAGCAAAGCGGGTACGGCCGCTTCGACGGACGTGCGGTCATCGACGAATTCACCGAACTCAAGTGGATTACGATCGAGCCAGCGGGACAGCCGTACCCATTCTGATTAGCATTTCAAGCCCAACTGGCGCGAGGATAAATAACATTGTCCTCGCGCCCCATTCCATGGGAGCTCTAAACCAGGCCAGGGCAAGCGCCTGGCCATGTTTCTGTTACGGCGAGACAAAATCGGGCTGAAGTCCAGGTTGCGCTGCATCAAACGCCGGATGAGAGATCGCGTGGCGATAAACGGCCATGCTCGTTGGGTACGCATCCAGGTTGCACCCCATCCTCAGCGCGTTCGCAATCTGTGGAACGAGACAACAGTCGGCCAACGTAGGCTGTTCACCAAAGCACCAGGGGAGTCTGCCATATTTCGAGAGCAGCCGTTCAACGCCGCTCATCCCCTCGGCTACCCAATGCTTGTACCACTCGCTCTTCTGCTCCGGCGTGACATTCAGAACAGTATCGAGGTACTTGAGCACACGAAGGTTGTTGACCGAATGCATATCGGAAGAAATCAGCTGTGACACTTCCAGCACACGCGCACGTTGCTCGGGCTCTGCAGGAATGAGCTGCGGCTCCGGATAGCGGGTGTCGAGCCAATCGACGATCGCAAGTGACTGGCCCAGGCTGAACTCACCATCCGTCAACGCCGGAACGGCAGCCGAGGGATTTACCCCTTCGACATACGCTTCTTTGCGGTGCTCACCGGTCCGGATGTTGACCGGAACGTAGTCAAACGAAACGCCCTTGAGCTCAAGCGCGATACGTACCCGATACGAGGTCGAGCTATTGAAAAAACTGTGCAGTTCCATGACGCCCCCCTCTACACCACGCGGACGTGAAGCTCGCCCAGCTTCTCAACGCCTACCGTGATCGAATCCCCTGCGTTTACTGCGCCAACGCCTTCTGGCGTTCCTGTGTAGATGACGTCGCCCGGCTCAAGGCGGAAGAACTTCGATAGGTCGGCGACGGTCTCAGCAACCGACCAGATCAGATGCGCGACGTCGCTCTGCTGCTTCGTTTCGCCGTTCACCGTCAACCATATGCCGCCGTTTTCAAAATGCCCGACGTCACCCGCCTTGTGAATCGGGCCAATCGGCGCGGAGCGATCAAAGGCCTTGCCGATTTCCCACGGACGCCCCATTTCGCGCATCTTCATCTGCAAGTCGCGGCGCGTCATGTCGAGGCCGACGGCATAGCCCCAGACGTGATCGAGTGCATCGGCTACCGCGATGTCGGACCCACCTTTTCCGATCACCGCGACCAGCTCCGCCTCGTAGTGGAAGTTGTTAGTTTGAGGCGGATAGTTCAACTCCAGCGACTCGCCATAGGCCACCGGCACCACCGCGTCTGTGGGCTTGCAGAAGAAAAACGGCGGTTCGCGATCGGGATCGAAGCCCATTTCACGCGCGTGTGCAGCATAGTTACGGCCGACGCAATAGACGCGGCGCACAGCATAATGCGCATCGCTACCCACAATAGGCACAGCGACGGGTGCGTCAGGTTGAAAAACGAATTCCATAACAAGAGTCTCCTGATAGCTAACTGACTGGACGAATGTGTGCGAAGAACGCTCAGCGCATCCCTCGCACCGAAGGCGAAAACTTAGTCGCGCTTTTCACGCAGCAAATTCAGCGCTGAAAGGATGGGGCGATCTGAATAGCTGAAAAGCACGCTGTCGTCATTGGCCTCCAGACTCACTGGCTGCCACGACGGCACGACAAAGATATCGTGTGGTGCGAACTCGAAGTGTGCATCGCCGATACGCACGCTACCCTTGCCTTCCACGACACAAAAGATGGTGGCGTCGGTCGTGCGATAAGTCTTCCCGGAAAATCCGGCTGGCAGAAACTGCATGAATGTCGCAATGGTAGGCATCGGCCAGCCACCCGTCACAGGATTGAGGTAGCGGAGTTTGACGCCGTCCCATGCGTCCAGCTCGCCATTGCGATGGAGAGTATCGAGTGCTTCCCGGCTGCGCTCATAGGGATAGCTGAAGATCGGCGACGTTGGATCGCTGACCACATGACGGACAGGAACCATGTTGTGCCCAAACCGCGCAAAGCTGTCGCCCTCCGGGCGTAGCACCGGTTGGCTGGATTCGGGATAGCTTTCAGCGAATCCAGCGTCAAGCGCCCCAACGACAGGAATGTCCAGACCGTCAAGCCACACAACCGGCTCGCCACCGTCGGCGACGCCCGGGTTCCCGTGGTCATGCCAGGTCCAGGAAGGCGTGATGATGAAATCACCGGGATGCATGGTGGTGCGTTCGCCGTTGACCGCGGTCCAAGCACCCCGGCCTTCCATGATGAAGCGCAACGCCGACTGAGTATGGCGATGACTCGGCGCAACCTCGCCGGGAAGGATCAACTGCAGGCCGGCGTAGAGCGCCGGTGTAATACTTGATTTGCCCGGCAGGCCTGGATTTTCGAGCACAAGTACTCGCCGAACCGCTTCCTCGGCGCTGATGATCGAGCCGGCCTGCATGACCAGATCGCGAATTGAAGCGTACTTCCAGATAGCTGCCTTGGCCTGCGGTCGCGGCTCTTTGGGCACGAGGTTGTGCAACGACTCCCAGAGCGGAGATAGCTGTTGTGTCGAGAGTTGCTGATAATAGGCAGCGCGCTGTTCTTTGACCGTATTAGCAGTCATGCGTGTCTCCTGATGATGGTCGTCCCTGCATCTACGCTCTCGCGGTGCGAGAGCTCACGGAATGTGTCGCCGAGCGACAGTTTCTTCAGCGCCCGGTGTCGGGCTAAATTTCGATGTAGACCGAACCGTTCTCGACCTTGATCGGATACGTTTGGATATCCTCGGTCAACGGTTCGCACATGGCCTTACCGCTGCGTACGTCGAACTTGCCCTGGTGCAGCGGGCACTCGATCTCGTGGTCATCGAGGAATCCATCGCACAGACGGGCGTGTCCGTGCGTGCAGACGTTGTCAGTTGCATAGACCGCTCCATCGACGCTGTAGATAGCGACCTCGCGTCCGGCGGCGATTACAGCCGTCACATCGTCCGCCGGTATGGCGACCAGTTCGATGACCTTCGTCCACTGCTTTGCCATCTTTCACCTCAAATCGGGTAAATAATCGAGTTCGCGATCATTTCGCTGTCGAACACGCAGATGCGGCTGGCGAGCTTTAGTCCGTCAGGCGTGCGTCGGACTGAGTCGATATAGCGGCCCACATTGAACACACTCGTGAGTTCGTCAGGCTTCGTACGAAATACCGCGTAGTTGGCCTGCGCCTCGATGTGCCCCGCATTGACTGCTGTTACCTTTGGAATACTAACTACATGCCTTTGGTAGTACGGGTCATGGAAGATGGTCTCGGTCATGCCGTAGACACGGTCCTTTAACATGCCCTTGCTTTCGAACGCGAGCGTCGAGAGCGGGAAGCCACGATCATAGTTTTCGCGCGGCTGAATCTTGTAGACGCAATCGTCCACGAAGAACTCCGGCCAACGATCCCAATCGTTGCTATCCAAAGCAAGGGCATAGTCGGTGTATAGCGCAAGCAATTGTTGCCAGGTTTCGAAATCGAGCATCTCAGACCTCCATCACACGGCGCCAGTAGGCGTACATCCCACGAATCAGGGTCTCCGTGACCATGTGGTCCGAGTCCGCGACTTCTCGCCCCCCGAGTTCAGCGATGGTTCGATGGAATGGCTTCTGCTCGAAGCCCTCCTGCGAAAACTCGATGACTTCGCCGTCATCGGCGGAAACAAACCCCGCTGGGCCGAACAGGTTGGCCTGGCGCAGCCGCCGGCGGGTCATTTCTTCGTTATCGTCCTCGAACCCGAAGTGCGTCCAGACAAAGTCGAACGAGCCGTGACCATTCGGCTGAATGTGCCGTGTGGAAAGCGAATTGACCTGTTGCTGGATGATGACGCTCGGGAACAGGGTCATCAGAACTGCAGTCGGGCCGCCCCACCAGGTCTCATGCACCACGTCGAGGAAACGGTCGTCGTTGAGCGTCATCTGCTCCTTGAAGCTGGACACGCCGTTCGTGACGTCTCCCTTCCCGCCAGAACCCCGGGTCGAGATCATCGCAGCATGGCGGAACTGCTCGTCCATCTTGAGTTCGGACTTGTTATCCGCGCGCCACAGCCCGAACGTAACGAACCACGTGTGCAGCAAGCCCGGGTGGTACGGGTCCTTGATATTTTCCTGCATCAGTTTCCAGTTTCCTGGAATGCGCTGCCGGTTATAGCCATAGATCCTGAGTTTGCGACCGTCGAATACGCGGTCGAAATAGCTAAGGATGATTGGACCTAGGTAGTCTTCAAGCGAAGGCGCGTCGTGATCGAACGACGCGAAAATGACGCCATTACGCGCGGCAACCTTCAGCTTCGTCAAACCGTGCTGCTTAGGATCGAAGTCCGCCGGCATTCCACCGTTGACCCTTCCGTCTGCCTTCACACCACGACGGAAAGGCACACCAACGAGATTGCCCTTCAGGTCGTAGTTCCATTGGTGATACGGGCATGTAAAATCCTTCCGGTTGCCAGACTTCTCGCGACAGAAGCGCACGCCTCGGTGGGCGCACACGTTCTCCACCACGGCGACCTCTCCGTCGTTAGTCCGCGTGACGATAACCGAGCGCTCACCGACCACGGTGCGCTTGAAGTCACCCGCATTTGGAATCTCTGCTTCAAGCCCTACGTAACACCAGTGGCCCGAATAGAAGAAGCGCTCAAGCTCCTTGCGATAGGTTGAATCGTCGGTATATGCCCAGAACGGGATGCGGCTTGAGCCGTCTCCCTTCCATTCGGGCCGTGTAAAGACAATGGGGGCCTCATTCATGGCTTGTCTCCTGATACGGAATTAATTGACAACGTCGGTGTCTACACACCGCTCGCGTAAAAAGCATCCGCGTAGATATGGTCGGGATCGACACCCTTTTGGCGCAACAGGATGGAAGCAGCATCCACCATCACCGGTGCTCCCGCCAGATAGGCGCGCCAGCCGGTCATGTTTTTCCAGTCAGCGTTCACCGCTTCCGTGACAACGCCCGCGCGATACGGGCTACCCGCTGTGCCGGCCGCGACCACGACGTGCACGATGAGGTCCGGCAGCGCCTCGCGAATCTCATTGAGCCAACGAACGCCATATACGTCCTCGGACGAACGAACGCCGAAATAGACGTGCACGGGGTTGCGCATGCGGGCATCGGCCATACCACGCAGGATCGAGAGAATAGGCGCTAGCCCCGTCCCTCCTGCAATACATACGATCGGACCGGTATATTTCTTCCGTAGGTACGCTGTTCCGAGCGGGCCGCTGAGACGCACTGTCTTTCCGACTGTGAGATCTGTCGCCACGTACGAGGTGACGCGGCCGCCCGGCACCAGACGAATGTGAAATTCGACTTCGTCCGAATTCGCTGTGACCGCCATCGAGTACGGCCTAATATGCTGCGGCGTGAATTGCAGGGTGGCGTACTGTCCCGGCGAGAATTCGAATAACTTGGGCAGTGCGAGCCGCACCCGTTTTATGTCGTGCGTCAGGTCCTCGATCCCCACAACGGTCGTCTTGATGATCTTCGCTGGGTGCGCGACGATCTCGTCGACCTCCGGGATTTCTATCACACAGTCTTCCACGACCGTCGTCTGGCAGGCCAGCACCGATTGCCCGTTGGCGGCAGGCAAATTGGAATCAGTCGCGCCAGTTACAAGGACGTTTCCCGAAACGACACGGCACCGGCACGTACCGCATCGGCCGGCCATGCAACTGTATGAAACCGGAATTTGATTGCTACGCAAGGCTTCGAGCAGATTTTCGCCCGGACGTACATCAAGCGTGCGCTGAAGCGGCAGGATTGAAACTTCCATGGAACCAGTGTCTCCGATCTGGACAACTTATGGCCCCATGATGCTTCGAATGACAAAATTGATAAATAGAACATTCTTGATATTTGATATCACCAGGATCAATAATATATGACATGCTTTCGGAGACAAGGGATGGAACTTCAGGAAATCGACCTCAACCTGCTCGTCGTCTTCAATGAACTACTGCGGCAGCGGCGCGTTTCGGCCGTTGCGGCTAGCCTTGGGATATCTCAGCCGGCTATCAGTAACGCGCTAAACCGGCTCAGAAAGGTACTAGGCGACGAGCTCTTTCTTCGCACCTCCAAAGGCATGGTGCCCACGCCGTTCGCCGAGACACTTGCTGAACCGATCGGCTATGCGCTGGG
Source organism: Caballeronia sp. LjRoot34 (assembly GCF_964253815.1). Classification (NCBI taxonomy): domain Bacteria; kingdom Pseudomonadati; phylum Pseudomonadota; class Betaproteobacteria; order Burkholderiales; family Burkholderiaceae; genus Caballeronia; species Caballeronia sp. LjRoot34. The sequence goes on along the minus strand of NZ_CAXUSB020000004.1, from coordinate 564,631 downwards.
CACGATCCACAACACGCTGAACGTGACGCCTGAGTTCGACCCCGTCACGACCTCTCGCGCTTTCACCATTGCGATGACCGACATCGGCGAAATCTATTTCCTTCCCGGTCTAATGAAACGACTCGCACTCGAGGCATCAGGAATCAAGATAAGCACGGTACGGAATCAATCCGACACGCTGCGTGACGAAATGGAGCGCGGCGCGGTCGATCTAGCGATCGGGTTTCTACCAGATCTCAAGACAGCCTTTTTTCAGCGGCGACTATTTCGGCAGCGTTACGTCTGCCTGTTCCGGAAAGGGCACCCTTTCGCGGAAGCAGGTCTGACAATGAAGTCATTTCTCAACGCTGAGCATGTCTCAATCATTGCGGAGGGCACCGGACATGGCATGGTCGATACTGCGATCCAGCGGGCAGGCATACAGAGGAACGTGCGACTGCGCGTGCCCCACTTCGTAGCTGTCGGGCACATCCTGCAGACAACTGACTTAGTCGCCGTCGTCCCAGAGGCATATGCGAACCGAACCCTCGCGCCGTTCGATCTGCTGAGTGCGCCATGCCCGGTCAAAATTCCGGACATCACTATCAATGTTTTGTGGCACGCGAGAAATCATCGCGAGCCGAGCAATCAATGGCTGCGCCAACTTGTGTTCGACGAATTCGCCCTCTAGCCTCGACTGTGCACGAAGAAAAGCACAACCCCAACAAGATCGGCGATAGATCTTGCGCGCATTACCGGTGATGGCGCACGGTTCGCCTCTGACCGTCGTCGATGATGAGGATCAAGAGAGTGAAGGTAACCTGATTGTCGGTGCAGAGAAAGTGACAGCTGAAACTGTTGCTTTCATGGTCCGTTGGACTAGCGGAGTAATGTGCGGCACCTTGCCAGTGGAGAGGCTACGTGAGGCTCGCGCCGCTCCAGGTGCCGACCTTCAGATCCGCCTTCGTGGTAGCAACGCGCGTCCATTTGCTATCGAACACGAGGAGGGGAATCGGAAGGTACCGCATACGATCGCCCTCGTACCGAGAAGGCATTACGCCAAGTCCAGCACCCAGGCTCCAATGGGTGACATTCGGTGCATCGCTTAACCACGTAAATCCGTCTCCCGGCCTGCCGACGAGCTCCGCATTTTCAGCTTCGGCCGCAACTGTTCCCGAACACAGAATGGCCAATGCCATGGCCGACAGTAAAGGTTGCTTCCGGTAACATCTTTTTTTCACAGTCGCTCCTGACAAAATGAAGCGAGACGGGATCGACTGTATGTCTGATGCACTTACCAATTACTTACTGGAGAAAAGGCCAGAAAATCGCGCTCCAATGATGCGGGTAATGCGTCGGGCGTCAAAGACGGCGCGGCGGCGTCGCTGCTCGCCAACGAGAAAAGCGCGAAGAGCCTTGCTTCACGCCGCGTACACGCTTGCACGGCATGCCAACGGCCGCGGATGCGTCGCGCGTGATAGAGATCGGCCCGGCGCCCGCGACGCGACGCGACGCGAAAGTCATTGTCGGATCTGAACATGACGATCGACCAGTTCGACGAGATCGAACTCAACGAAGCCGTTCGCATCGCAATGCATCGCTATGATGCTCACACTCAATGTCGCGGATGGCGCCGCTCGCGTGAACCCGAACGGCGACGGAGTTGCACTTGGGCATCTGCTCAGCATGAGCGACGCTCGTCTGGTGACGACCGCGACGAATCAATTGCAACGCACGCAAGGGAGCTTCGCATTGTGCACAATGTGCATTGGCGTCGGCCACGGTGTTCCTATCGTGATAGAAAATTCTTCGATTTACAGCCTGGCAATTCCTTGCTAACCCATAGAGTACAGGCAACCATTTCTGGCAGCCATAACCTGCAATGTAGTGAGGTATGTCATGCAATCAGTCAGCGGTTCGATCGTCATGCGCCAATACGGCCCCCCGGCCGTATTGCGATTCGAAACCACCCGTTTGCCCCCGCTCGCTCCCAACGACATCCGGATCCGGACAATGGCGGCCGCCATCAATCACACGGATCTCAAAATCCGCGCTGGGAACTGGCCAATTGCAAAGGTGGCTCCGTTTCCCTACGTTCCTGGTGTCGAGGTGGTGGGGGCGATCGAGGCCATCGGCGAGAGCGTGACGGGTCTTAGGGTTGGCCAGCGTGTCATTACAATGATGCAGGGGCTGGGTGGCGTTCGCGCGTGGCGTCCAGGCGCGTATGCGGAATACGTCGACGTGGCGGAAGGATCGATTGCCCCGTTGCCGGGCGATATCGATATTCTGCAAATAGCGGCACTTGGTCTGGCTGCCGTGACGGCGTTTCATGGACTGGAGCGCATCGGCACTTCGACGAATCGGCGCATCCTTGTGACCGGTGCGGCGGGCGGCGTGGGTTCCGCCGCCACCGCGATCGCCAGCGCAACCGGCGCAGAGGTCGTTGCGCTAATCGCGCGACAGGAGCAGGAGGAACATGTACGCCGACTGGGCGCACGAGACGTGGTTGTCATACCGAAGGGGGACGATCTACCGCTCGGACAAGATCAGTTCGACGGTGTGCTCGATACAGTAGGTGGTGTTCTGTTCCCGAAACTATGCGCCGCGTTGCGCCCAAAAGGTAGGTTGTCGCTCGTGGGCGCGGTGGGTGGTGGCAACGTCGGCTTTGACGCTTGGCACCTCATCAAGCCCATCGTTTTGACCGGCTACTCGACCGAGAGCCTTGACGGTGACGGGTTACGCCTTGCGATCGAAATGATCGTATCGGCGGTGCTTTCCGGCAAACTCGCTTCGATCCCCTATCGTACGTTGCCGCTACGTGATGCCGCACTCGGCCACCAGCAACTAGAGAGTGGGCAAGGGAGCGCCCGTTTTCTACTGGTTCCCGGTGAATGACAAAGTCGCACCTGGGCGGAGTTAAGCGCCATTACTAGGACGTATGGCGTTCGGCCTATGGACCCCTCTGCTCACTTTCAGCGCGTGCTATCACACGCCCGTGCCGCACGGATAAGTTATCAAATCGCAATCCATCGGCAGTGCGCTGACGATCTGCGACAGTAGCCTTGATTCAACAGCCCAAACGCGGCGAGCTTGATATCGTCGTTGGCAGAACTTCATCGCAGGCCGACGATATGCGGACACAATCAATCTGATCACTCGTACGAAACGCGCTCGGAGCCGCGTTGGCCGTGGCTGACTCGCAACCTACCGGCCGGCTGTTATCAAACTGCCCAGGTGATTTTCAATCTCAAAACGCTCATTGTCGACTTTTTTTCTACTCTAATCGTATATTCCGGTTGTTTATCCTCGTTGACGACTCCGATAGACTGCTTCTCGAAGTTCACCCGCTGGCGTGGCGGCTCACCCATACCGCTGCTACTGCGCAACATCCACCGCATATTCTTTGAGGACTCCGTCATGCCCGTCGTACGTGTGAGCTGGTTCGAAGGCAAGGACACTACCGCCAAAAAGGCAGTCGCCGCCGAAATCACCGAAAGCATTGTCAAGAACACCGGTACCGATCCGAAGTATATCTATGTCATCTTCGAAGACATCGCCCCGTCAGATTGGGCTGGTGCTGGTCAACTGTTTGGAGAAGGTCCAAAGTCCTCCTGACGCCATCACTGCAGAACGGGCGGGTTTGTCCGGCCGCCGTTTCTCTCGTCTCTGCGTTCGCTGGGACGCGAGAGTTCGCGTTTATCGCGCTCTTCGCCTTTGAAAAGTCGGCAGCCGTATCTTTAAATGCGATGCCCTCTCCGACAACAGGTCGATAGCGCGAGTCTTCGCAGACATTCGGATCAGGTTGGCAACGCCTCGATGCCGTGACGAGCGGCAAAATTTAACGCGATGAGAGATACCATGCATAACGAAATCACCTGTGTTTTTTCCCTCGAAGTCCAACCCGGGAAATTCGACGAGTTCAAGCAACTGGTAGCGCAAATAGTCCCGCTCGCCGGAGCTGAGCCCGGTACGATCATGTACGAATACAGCGCGAGTCACGATGGCAATACCGCACATATCGTCGAGCGTTATCGGGACTCCCGGGCGATCGTCGAACACGTCGAACAGACGTTCGGACCTTACGCCGAGCGGTTTCTATCCCTCGTAAAGGTCAAGGGGCTCGTCGTCTACGGCAATCCCGACACTGGGGCACGCCAGAAACTCAACGCGTTCGCCCCAATCTACCTCTCCCAATTCGACGGTTTCAAGCGCTGGGATTAATATTCCCCTCGCCGCTCGCGACAATTCGATAGGATTGCCACGCTTTGTCCCCACCGTGTGGGCGCGGCGGTGTTCCTCGAACAGACATGACATCAGCTAGTTAAGCAAATCTGCCATGTATCTGGATGCCAGCGATAGAGATCGGCATCGTGATGCTTGACGCCTTGACACGAGCGTCGGTCAATACTTCGTCAGCGCCGGTTTGCGCGAGCCGATGTAATAGGCTCTCCCCCACATTCAGACACGATCGAACAACAGCCCTCCATCACGACCCCTCCCTCCGGCTGAAAGATTGACCGCAAGGTGGCCCTGCAACGCTCATTCCACCGACGAGAGCGCAAACGCAAGCGGGGCTAAGGACAGTCAATACCGCCCACAGCGCCGCGATGATCGCGAATGCCCCAGGAGATACCGGTCGCCGCCCGAAGTATGACCGCCGACACCCTGCTTCTCGCGGCTACAGCGTCCTTACCAAGGGATCGTGTTGCCCTGATAGTCGACGAACACAAGACCCGGCTTGCCAGCATGCTGATCGATCACATCGGCGAGGCCACGCACGCTTTCTTTCACCTCGACTGGCGCATCCGGTCCACCCATGTCGGTTCGCACCCAACCCGGCATCAGGGCCAGGAACGAACGCTGACCGCCGGCGCGCACAACGAGGCTGCGCAGTAACATATTGAGCGCGACCTTACTGGCGCGGTACGTTTCATAGCCGCCATCCGTGTTGGTGGAGATGCTGGCGAGCGCTGTCGACATAGCGGCCACGCGTCCCTCGGCCTTTACAACGCGACTCAGCGTTTCGATCACGCGCAGTGGGCTCAACGCATTCGTGACCATCACGTGCGCAAATTCCTCCGTGGTAATTTCGTTGATCGTCTGGTTTGCGTTATCGCTGACGCCAGCATTCACGATCAGGACGTCGAGCGACTCGCCGCGCAGGCTGTCGGCCAGCGCGGAAATCTGATCGCGATCGTTAATGTCGAGCGTTTTGACGACCAGTCTGCTGTCCGCATTCGCCGCCAAGCCAGCCAGTGCGACTGAGGGCCTGCGCTCGGTCGCAATCACTCTCCATCCTCGGCTGAGATATTCGCGAACAAGACCCAGACCGATGCCGCGCGATGCGCCAACAATTAGGATAGACGGTTGATATTGAACTTCAGACATACGGCACCTCAAGAATGGTAGACCAAAGAAAGGCTGACTGCATCGCAATCTCGGGCGGATCGGGCGCAAGCGGTCACTGCATCGAATTCGTTGCAGCTGACACGGCTATCATGCTATCGGCGAATTGACCGCTGATAAACACGCTAAAATGCGACATTCTGTAGAAAATATGTCGACTATCTTCGTCCTAGGCCATCCTATGATTCCATTAGAATCGCTCAACGGGGTCGCCACGTTCGTCGCGACGGCACGTTCGAACAGCTTCACCGAAGCCGCGGAAAAACTCGGCATTTCTAAATCGGCGGTCGGCAAATCGATTGCCCGGTTGGAGCAGCGGCTCGGCGCCAATCTGTTTCACCGGACGACTCGGCGCATAACCCTGTCCGCCGACGGCGAGGCTTACTTTGCCGCATGCGCGTCGGCGCTCGATGAAATCGCCACGGCAGAATCCGGTCTCGGCCCGCGCTCCCGTGAGCCTGTTGGGCGCTTGCGGATCGACATGGCGTCTGCATTCGGCCGGCAGTTTATGCTGCCGATCCTCTTGGAGATCGGGAACGCTTACCCCGGGTTGCACTTCACGATGACCTTCACCGACCACGTGATCGATCCGGTCGAGGAGGGAGTCGATCTCGCCATTCGTTTCGGCGAACTGGCAGACTCGAGCGGCGTGGTGGCACGGCGACTGGCATCGCAACAATGGGTGATTTGTGGATCCCCCGCGTATCTGGCACGTCATGGCACGCCACAGAACCTCGACGATATCGACGAGCACCGATGCGTTGTTGGCTACCGCCGCGGCCTGCCCTTATCGTGGCGAGTCAAGCAAGATGGCCAGTCATTCCGGCTGCATCCTCCACCGACGCATCAGATAAGCGATGGCGAGGCGATGATCGACGCTGCCGCGGCCGGGCTCGGTCTGTGCCAAATGCCACTGTCGCTGTTCCGCAAGCCTATCGAAGCGGGCCACCTCGTCACGGTCCTCGACGACTATCGGCCCGATCCCGTAGATGTCCATGCTATATGGCCGAAGGTGGCTCACCTGCGGCCGAAAGTCCGGCATGTCGTCGATGCGCTCATCGAGCTAGGAAGTCAGGGACGTTTCGATTGAGCTCGACATGTTGCGCATATGCCGCCGTGCTCGCACCTCGGCACGAGCAATTGCGTCTCCCGTGGCGGCGCGCGAAACGCATCCGACAGGCAATCGATCAGGCAGCGGACATTATTAGCGACTTCTGCCGCTGGGTTAGTCAGCACGTGGCTCTGGACTAACCGGAGCCTGGCTGCTTCACGATCGGCAATCGAATCGCACCTTACGTCGACATTGTCCTTTGCATCGATCGCACTGGACGTCGTGTGCTGCATGGCTGACTTTCGGCTTCATCCCCTGTGGCGAACGCCCCAACTACGCAATGATCCTCGCTGGAAAATCACGCGCGGTGGCGAAGACGTTGAACGACGCGGCATTTCCCGCAATCTGGCTACGCCACGTCCCTTTCTGATCCCGGATGCCGCAGCAAATCGCACACTGTTGAGTGGCAGTTCCGGCAAGGGATTAAGGGGGCTTTGTCAGTCGGTGCCGACCTCGAGAGAAATAGCGGCGCCGAGACACTCGAATAGCAGAGTCAAAGTCCGGTTCGGTCGCGAGGTGCTTGTGATCTACACTCACAAGCCACCCCTGAGCTGATCTACACCACCTTATACGGCCCTCATCGTAAAGGCCGGAGAACCACCGCCAAAGAGATGCGTCTTCCTCGTTAGCAATCTTCGCTGCGTCAGACCGCACCTGTCCGGGACGGACAATCGACATGTCTAGCTCCAATGGACTGGTGTGCCCTGGCCGATTCGACTAGGATCGCTCGATCCGCGGCGGTCGCCATCGCGGCACACTGCATCTCCTGATTTACGTCACGCCGCACGACACAGCAACGACCTCAGCCGTCACACCGGCTTCGCGCAAGCGGACCGCTTCCTCAACAGCTGGTCTCATCGAAGGGGTTCATTGATATCTTTCATTCGCGAACTCGACATTCGAATTGTCCGATTTCACGCAATCTTCGCGTGATAGTCGATCAACCGCCTCGCAGCGATCAGCATCTTCATTGCTCAACTCCTGTACTGACAGTAGCAGCGAAAGCTATTTGTCCACTTCTTGCGATCGATTGCCTGCCATGAAGGATTCTCTCGACGCACGGCACAATGCGATGTAGCGATCAAGGTGATGGTCCTCGTCGCCTAGTTGATGATCGATGAGCACGAGACGCTTGGCATAATGCGAAACCGGAAGCTCCCACGTCATTCCGATTCCACCGTGAAGCTGAATGCATCCTTCGGCGACAAGCGCACCGACCCGACCGATGGTGTACTTCGCAGCTGAAAGCGAACGTTCACGGTCGGTGCGATTTGCGCTTAGCGCCGCAGCGGCATTGATCGCTGACGATCGCGCTTGCTCAATCTCAAGTAACAGGTCCGCCATACGGTGTTGAAGGGCCTGAAAACTGCCGATAGGAACGCCAAACTGCTTGCGTGTACGGAGGTAGTCCAGCGTCTGGTCCTTCGCGACATCCATTGCGCCGACCGCTTCAGAAACGAGCGCTACTAGGCCGTAACCAATAACGTATTCAAGCGTGGCATGACCTTGCCCCTCGCTTCCAAGTAAAGTGCCAGAGTCGACTTCCACGTCTTCAAGTACGATCTCCGCCGCGCGCCCGCCGTCAATCTTCCTATACCCGCGCACGTGCATTCCTTCCAAGTCGCTGGGCAAAAGAAATAAAGAAATCCCTGTCTCGTCGCCGGCACTCCCAGAGGTCCGTGCGGAAACGAGCAGCATATCTGCGTGCTCGCCATGTTGGACGACACCCTTCGCGCCATTTAAAAGCCAGCCCTCACCGTACTTCTCCGCACGAGTCGCTACCTGCGACGCCTCATAATGAGAACCAGGCTCGTCATGCGCTAGAGCGACAATGCGCGTTCCTTCGATCATCCGCCCAATCTGCATGCGCTGTGCTTCATTGCCGCACTGCGCAATCGCACGCCCGACGATCAGCACGTCCAGGAAGGGTTCAACGACAAGTCCGCGCCCAAGGGATTCAAATACAACGGCAACGTCGAAGCCGTCTCCGCCAAAGCCGCCGTCCTCCTCATCAAACAACGCCCCTATCACGCCCAACTCGGCGAACTGGTGCCACATGTCGACGTTAAATCCCTCATCGGAAGTCGCGATCCGGTCGCGTGTCTCAAAGCCATATTGTTCGGCGATGAAACGGTTAAGCGAATCCGCGAGCATCCGGCGCTCTTCAGTGTGCTGGAAATTCATTGAGGTACCTTTACAGCCCGAGAATCATCTTCGAGATGATGCTTCTCTGAATTTCATTGGAGCCGCCAAAGATCGACAGCTTGCGATTGTTGAAATATTGCGATGCGGCGCTAGCGGCCTCAGTTGGGCCGACCTGCGGACCGTCATAGCCCTCCTCAAGCGCTTCCTCGATCAACGGTTGCGCATAAGGACCCATCGCGCGACGTAGGAGCGACGAGATCTCCTGGCGGATCTCGGTGCCGCGGATCTTCAGCATCGAGCTTTCGGCGCCGGGTACTCCGCCGCCTGCGACGGCTGCAATCACCCGAAGGTTGGTCGTCTTCATGTTCTGAAGGTCTATCTCGACGCGCGCCAGCCGCGCAGCGAATTGCGGATCATCGAGGAGAGGATGGCCATTGCGCTTGACCGTTTGCGCAGCTCCCTTAAGGCGCTGGAGCGCAGCTACAGAAAAGCCGACGCCCGCAATATTCGTTCGCTCGTACGTCAACAGGTACTTCGCGTAAGTCCAGGCCTTGTTCTCCTCTCCAACGAGATTCTCTGCCGGCACCCGGACGTCAGTGAAGAACACTTCGTTCACTTCGTGTTCGCCGTCCAGGGTGATAATTGGCCGCACTTCGACGCCCGGCGTGTTCATATCGATTAGCAGGAAGCTGATACCTTCCTGTTTGCGCACGTCTGTGGCGGTCCGCACGAGGCAGAAGATCATGTTCGCGTACTGCGCCAGTGTCGTCCACGTCTTCTGGCCATTCACCTCGTAGTAGTCTTCGCCGTTGTCGGTTCGTCGCACCGCTGTCGTGCGTACCGACGCAAGATCGGAACCCGCACCCGGCTCAGAATAACCCTGACACCACCAGTCGGATCCATCGAGAATGCGTGGCAACCAATAGCGCTTCTGCGCTTCACTTCCATATTTGATAAGCACTGGTCCGAGCATGTTGACGCCGAAGGGCACGATGCGTGGAGCCCCGGCGATTGCGCATTCGTTCTCGAAAATGAACTTTTGCACCGCGTTCCAGCCGGGGCCACCATATTCTCGTGCCCAGTGATTTGCGAGCCAGCCCTTGTCATTCAGAATGCGATGCCACTCGGCCATGTCATCTCGCGTAAGGCGCTTTCCCGCATGTACCTTGTCGGCGATGCGCCGCGGCAGCCGTTCGCTCAAAAAACGCAGTACCTCTAGCCGAAATGCTTCTTCTTCGGGATTAAAATTCAGGTCCATTGGATAAGTCTCTTCGAAGATGTGAACGCGCAACAATCACGCAGTTTGGTTCAGACTGGCGAAGTTATTTCCGCTTTCGACCAACTTCACCAAGAGCGGCGACGGACGCCAGAACAAGGGGTCTTCCTTTTCGAACTCGCGGATGTCGGCAAGCACGTTCGCGAGACCAACGGTGTCCGCATAGTTCATCGGCCCCCCGCGATGCCGGGGGTAGCCGAAACCATTGATCAGCGTGACATCGATATCGAGTGGACGCAGCGCGATTCGCTCGTGCACAACATTCGCACCCTCGTTGATCATCGCGGCCATGTAGCGGCGAATGATCTGCTCATGGCTGAAAGTGCGCGGCGTGACGCTCGCGCGTTCGCGCTCCGCAGCGATGATGGCCTTGACTTCCTGGTCCTGCGTACCCGTGCGACTGCCTTGTTGATAGAGACAGAAACCGCGCGCGGTTTTCTGGCCGAACCAGCCACGTTCGCACAGCCGGTCCGAGATCTGCACATAGCGCGCGTTCGGATCTCGCGTGACCGCGCGGCGCTTGCGGGTAGCCCAGCCGATGTCGCCGCCAGCAAGGTCCATGACCTGGTAAGGGCCCATCGGAAAGCCGAAGTCGTGCACCGCCTTGTCGATTTGGTACGGCGAGGCGCCATCCTCCATCAGGTGGTCAGCGGCCGCGCGGTAGACCGCGAGAATCCTGTTTCCTATGAAACCATCACACACTCCGGCTCGCACCGGAACCTTGCGGAGCTTTTTCGCAAGGTCGAACGCAGTTGCGACGACCTCAGCGTTGACACGTGCTGGCACCACGACCTCCAAGAGCTTCATGATGTTCGCCGGAGAAAAGAAATGCAGGCCCACCACATCTTGAGGGCGAGAAATGCTGGCGGCGATAGCGTCGATGTCCAGATATGACGTATTGGTCGCGAGCACCGCACTGGGCTTGCACACGCGCTCTAGCTCCGCAAAGACCTCCTGCTTGACAGCCATATACTCAAATACGGCCTCGATCACCATATCGCCGCCCGCGAGCGCGTCATAGGAGATGCTGCCGGTAAAACAAGCAAGCTTCTTTCCCTTCTCGCTGTCTGTCAGGCGACCTTTTGCAATAAGTCCGTCGTAGACTTTTTCGACGTGTGCGCGACCGCGTGCGAGCGATGCGTCGTCGCGCTCGATCATCGTGACGGGCAATCCTGAATCGAGCAATGCGACTGCGATGCCTGCGCCCATCGTGCCGCCGCCGATCACACCGACAGCATGAATCGGGCGTGGCACCGCGGTACGGGTCTCAGGCGCCTTCTGCACTTCGCGTTCGGAAAAAAATGCGTGCACGAGGCCGCCACGTTGCGGGCTGTTCAGACATGCGAGGAACTGCTCCCGCTCGAAGCGCAGACCTTCTTCAAATGGCATGCTTACCGCGACCTCGACGCAATCGACAATCTTTGACGGCGAAAAAAGACCCTTCGAACTCCTTGCAATGTCTGCTCGTGCCGCGGAGAGCGCGGGAGCGCTTGACTCTCCATGCGCGAGTCCCAGTGCATCACGTGTGCGACGAACCGGTGCGTGTGCCAGAAGCAACTCCTGCGCGTATGCGAGTCCTTCCGCGAGGATGTCGTCGCTCTGGCCAACACGGTCGACGAGACCGAGGCTCAAGGCCTCCTGTGCACCAACGTGACGTCCGCTCAGCATCAAGGACAATGCGGCCTCAACGCCGATCAGGCGTGGTGCGCGCTGAGTGCCTCCCGCGCCGGGCAACAGTCCCAGTTGCACCTCCGGCAAGCCGAGCTTCGCACCATCCACCGCGATCCGATAGTGTGATGCCAGAGCCACCTCCAGGCCTCCGCCAAGCGCTGCGCCATGAATCGCCGCGACAACCGGCTTGCGGCACGACTCGATGCCATTGCAGACGTCCGGCGGCGTCGGGAGTCGCGATGGCTTGCCAAACTCGCGAATGTCCGCGCCACCTATGAAATTGCGGCCCGCACCGATGATCAACACTGCACGCGCGGCATCGTTCACTTCTGCTGCTTCGACCGCGGCCAGGAGACCTTGTCGCACTTCGACGCCCAGTGCGTTGACGGGCGGATTGTCGACGATGACAAGCAGAATATTTCCATGGAGCTCGTGCGTAACGACGACTGATTGAGAAGCGATGGATGGCGTCATCGGCCGTGTATCCCTAGGTTGCGAAGCGTTTCGATGATTCTCACGTCGACGACAGGAATTGACAATCACATCAGTCATTGACAGACTGTCAAGTATTTTTTGACACTGAGGTAGATGGTGGACGTACACTCCCTTACCCTGTTGGTCGAGATTCTTGATGCCGGCAACCTCAGCGAGGCCGCGCGCCGACTCAAAATGAGCCGAGCAAATGTCAGCTATCACCTCATCAATCTCGAGAAGTCGATCGGATTACAGTTGGTGCGCAGGACAACGCGGCGGGTCGAACCGACCGAGATCGGGCTGAAGCTTTACGAACACGGCCGGACTATCCAGAACGCTTTGCTTGCGGCAAACGAATCTGTGTCAACACTCGGCCAAAGTCTCCAGGGACGCGTTCGCCTCTCAGTGCCAAGCGGATACGGGCAGATCGTCATGTCCGACTGGTTGATAGAGTTCAGACGTCAATACCCTGGCATCGTACTCGACGTGATATTCGAGAACCGCGTCGAAGACTTGTTGCGTGATGAAGTGGACATTGCAGTACGCGTCATGTCAGACCCACCACAAAACCTCGTCGCGCGCGATTTGGGGCCAGTGCGTTACGTCGCTTGCGCCTCGTCTGCTTATGCGGAGCAACACGGCATGCCGGTCCGTCTCGAAGACCTCCGCACTGCGCCCTTGATCACTTCTGCTGTCGTCGGACGCCAACTTCGCGTCGCTGCTTATCTGCACGATGATAGGCACGAGGTATTGCTTGAGCCGGGCCTTATTTCGGAGAATTTCTTGTTCCTGCGTAAGGCAATTCTCGCTGCACTTGGCGTTGGTATCGTGCCGGACTATGTGGTCCAGGAAGACATCCTTAGAGGCGACGTCGTCACTGCCTTGGACCAGTGGCGCCTCAGCATTTTCGGCACTCACATGTACATGCTTTACATGCCCAATCGCCACCACACCCGCGCGACGCTAACCTTCATAGAGTTTATGCTTGACAAAGCTCATAGCGCGGGCCGCAGGTAGATAGTCGCCACCCAGGTAGCAAATAAATCTACATCTGTGGTCGCCCGTCCCATGAGAACACCGATGCGCGCGATAGTGCCGCAGACGCAAGGGAAAGGATGCTGTCGGTCAGTGGCGCGCACATGGCCACTGTGGGAGAAGACCCAGCGGGCGGACATGCCTGTCAAGACCTGCCACACGCTCAAGACCCTACCTCTGGACCCGCATTTGAATGCGGTCGGGTTACTTAAACACGAAGACCATCCCACCGAGGGCAAGACAATGGCGATCCGGTCGACCATCAGCTCCGATGACGCCTATCCCTCTCCAGGAACATTTTCACAGCCGCGCGGACGGGAGACCTTCGAAGTTCTGGAAGAGATTGGATACTTCTCAATCGAAATTGAACAACTTCTCGCCGAACATGCCGTAGTTGCCAGTACCTCAAACAAAGCTAGTCCTCTCGTTCGGAAGCGGACATGCGCGTCTAAAGTTTGATTCGTGCGGGATCGGGTGTCGCAAGGCCGACCCCCACGAGAGCAGACTCACTCCGGAGAGTTTCCGCTTGAACTAGCGGTTTTGGATGCGCAGTTGGATCCTCCAACCCCACTGCACCCCTTATCGGCCAGGACGTCAGTTCTGCATGCCCCAACTTCAGCACCGGTTCGAAGCCGAGGTGGCCGCGAAGTCAGACAGTTCGAGCATACGACTTCGCGTAGCAAGGATTTTCTAGCTCCAACGGTGGACGCTGCGGTCACTTTTCCGGCCGCACCCGCCGATACCGAATGCCCATTCGAGATTCTCCTCGACCCCGCGCTCATAGTCGCGGCTTTCTGTGCTGAACATTGAGCAGTGTAGTGGTTGCCACTAAGCACGGAGCACGCCCGCGACTTTTGACGAAGAACGTGGATGCTTTGTGTGTGCAGCAAGCTCCCATCAGGGCTCAAAGCGTATTCCTGGTTAACCATTGAACACCTAATGGTCGAGCATGAACGGGGGTGCATCAGAGCTCAAGCGGCAGCCGAATTTGGCGCGCGACAGCGGTGTCCCGCGGTGTCCCGCGGTGTCGCACGGTGTCGCATCTGCGACATGTTGGAAGAACGCAAGTCATTGATTTAAAAAGAAAGAACCAGTTGGCAAGGGCCGTGCTCTATATGGTGGGCCTTCAACCCCTTCACTGACGAGGTGACCTCATGAGCCAGACCTCCAATCTTAGCGACGCCATGTTTGATCCGGCGCTTGCAGGTGACTTTCGCATTGCAATGCGCCGTATCGCCTCATCGGTGACCTTGGTAACGAGCCGAGACAGTCATGGCAATCCTCATGGTATGGCGGCTTCGGCCGTCATACCCGTGTCGATGGACCCGCCCTCAATGCTGGTCGCCGCCAATCGCAGCTCAGGCCTGCACCCGGTAGTCCAGTCAACGGGCCACTTCTGTATCAACCTCCTCGGCGAATCGCACCTGGATCTTCTGCCGCCGTTTTCGCAATCCTCCAGACGCAGCGAACGGTTTGCCTCGGATGAATGGCGCGAAGGGACCGGCTCCCTGCTCTACCTCACCAGTGCGCCGGCGGCCATCTTCTGCGAACTCGATCACCACGTCGATTACGGCACGCACACGCTTTTCATCGGCCGAGTCACCGGTGTTCGTCTTTTCGACCAGGACGTTGATCCGCTTCTCTGGTTCAACGGTGCCAGTGCAAGCGTCTCGCGTGAAGCAGCAATCGCCTGATTTATTTCCCACGATTCATGACTTGATTTTCGAGGCAACCGCCTCGCTACAACTGAGAAGGAGACGATATGAAACTCGGTCTGTTTGGCATGCCGCTTCACCCCCCCACTCGTTCGTTGCGCGATACCGCCGAAGAAAACGCTCAGAAGGTGATCTACGCCGACGAGATCGGCTTTGATGAGGCTTTTTTTGGCGAACACACCTCTTGCACCACTGAGCCGATCGCTTCGCCGCTCATCCTGCTGGCTTCAGTAATTCGCCAAACGAAGCGGATCAAGCTCGGCACTGGCGTCATCGCGTTGCCGAACCATCATCCCGCGCTCGTTGCAGCTGAAGTCGCACAGTTCGACCATATGTCACAGGGGCGGTTCATCTTCGGCATCGGCCCCGGTGGTCTCTCCAGCGACATGGAAATGTTTGACGTCGAGGATACTGCCTATCGCACCGAACGGATGATGGAATCGATCGACACGATCCTGAAGATCTGGTCGCAGGATCCCCCCTATGACATCCAGGGGAAACACTGGAACATCTCGCTGAAGAAGTCGGTGATCCCCGAATTAGGCGTCGGTTTCATGCCCAAGCCGTTTCAGAAGCCTCATCCAGAGATCTCGATGACAGCGATGTCGCCCTTCTCAGGCAGTGTCAAGGTTGCTGCAATGCGGGGCTTCGGAGCAATGACAGCAAACTTCTGCCCAGAATATGTCGTTGCCAGCCATTGGAAGAAATACGTGGAGGGCTGTGACGCGATAGGTCGTGAGCCATCGGGTGATGTCTGGCGTGTGGCGCGCAATCTGGTGATTGCTGAAAGCGACGCAGAAGCGCGTGATCGCGTGATGGATCCCAAAGGAAGTAGCTACTACTACTTCGACTACATGTGGCGAATCTTGAAGGCCGTTGACTATACGGCGGTGATGAAGGACGACCCGAAACGGCCAGACGATGAGGTGACAGTAGAACAACTGATCGACAGCATGGTTATCTATGGATCGCCGCAGACCGTTCTCGACAAGCTCGTCGCTTTCAGGGAGCGAGTGGGTCCGTTTGGCGGTCTGATGATGGCTTCGATGGACGGATCTGGGAAGAACCGTGAATGGGAATGGGAATCGATGCGGCGTCTGGCGACCGAAGTCATGCCTGGTCTGCGTAGTGCCGCAGCTCAATCGGATAAAGCCGCACAGCCGGCATAAAACAATCAGAACCTGAATGATGCTTTTTGCAATGAGCACGTTGCGAGAGGCCCAGTTTGAATGGACCTCTCGCACAACGTTCAAGCCATTGCCTCTAGCACCGGGGCACGGAAACAGGAGACAGCATGCGAGCAGCGGTTTACTACGGCAACAATAACCTGGTGATTGAGGATGTTCCTGAGCCGTCAGTATCTGAAGGGACTGTCAAGATTAAGGTAAGTCGCAATGGGATTTGCGGAACTGATCTGCACGAGTACTACGACGGCCCAATATTCGTGCCGAAAGTGGACCCACACCCACTGACTGGAAAGAAAATCCCGATTGTTCTCGGCCACGAGTTCTCTGGCATCGTCACTGAGGTAGGCCTCGGTGTAACCGACCTACACGAAGGTGACAGCGTTACGATCGAACCCATCTATCGGTGCGGAGGATGTCGACCGTGTCGAGGCGGCTACTACAACCTATGCAACTGCATAGGCTTCCATGGGTTGATGGCGGACGGCGGAATGGCCGAATACACGGTCGTTCCACGCAATATGGTCCACAAGCTTCCCGAAACGGTGCCAGTGGAAATGGGTGCTCTCGTAGAGCCCATGTCTGTCGCCTATCACGCAGCAAAGCTCGGTGAGGTCAACGATCAAAGCCGGGCGCTTATTTTTGGGGGTGGTCCAATAGGTATTGGTCTCTGGTTCGCACTTCGCAGTATGGGTCTCACCGAGATTGAGATTGTCGAACCATCCGAATTCCGTCGTAAGACCCTTGAAACGCTTGGCGCCCGCACACTCGATCCGAGCCGCGTGAACGTCACAGAATTAATTGCTGAACAGACGAACGGGGATGGCGTGGACGCTGCATATGACGCAGCAGGGGTACCGGCAGCTGTCGCTTCAGCCCTTGACTGCTTGGGCGAACGTCGGCCTCTGGTCAGCGTTGCGATCTATGACAAGCCCATACAGACGCCGTTACTCAGCGCAGTGTTACGTGAAAGACGCATCCAAGGAACGATCTGTTACACCAGCGACGACTATAGGGCCGTTATTGACCTCATGTCGAAAGGCCACTACGAGACGACGGGCTGGGTGGAAACTGTTCCGCTGACGAGTGTTCTGACGGAGGGCTTCGCGGAATTGCGCGCCGGGCGAAGGATGAAAGTGCTCGTCGATCCAACGGCGTGATTCCTGCGCCTTGGTCATTATCAAGCCGTCAAATTCGATCTATTCGAATCAAGGAGACAAACCATGACAGTTGCACACGTTACCGGTGCGGCGCGCGGCATCGGAAAAGCCATTGCTCTTCGGCTTGCCAAAGATGGCTTCCACATTGCGGTCTCAGATCTTCCTTCGATGGAAAAGGAACTCGAGGACACCCGCAATCAGATCGAGTCAATAGGCGTCAAAGCAATCAGTCTGTACGGCGATATCTCCGACCCCCGATCGGTCCGAACTATGATTGAAGATACGGCCAAGCAGTTGGAATCGCTCGATGTGATGGTCGCTAACGCGGGAATTGTGCAGACCAAGGCCCTTCTCGATGTCTCGCCCGAAGAATATGACAAGGTACATGCCGTCAATGGCCGTGGCGTTTTTTTGTGCTACACGGAAGCGGCCCGGCAGATGATCAAGCAAGGCATGGGCGGCAAGATCATCGGTGCCTGTTCCATCGCTGGGCACAAAGGGTTTCCGCTTCTTGGCGTCTATTGTTCGTCGAAGTTCGGCGTCCGCGCGCTAACTCAAACGGCCGCGCAGGAATGGGCGAGTCATGGCATTACTGTCAATGCCTACTGTCCTGGTATCGTCGACACGCAGATGTGGGTTGAGGTTGATCGCGACCTCGGCACCATCAACAAGGTTGGCAAGGGCGAATCGATGAAAGCTATGGCTCAAGGAATCACGCTGGGTCGTGTCTCGACGGGCGGAGATGTTGCCGGGCTCGTTTCCTGGCTCGCCGGACCTGACTCGAACTATATGACTGGACAATCGCTCCTGATCGACGGCGGCATGTTGTTTGTCTGACCGCGATACAACGACGCGATTGTTTCCGACAACGCAATGGGTGCGCCTGGCAGATCTGCCGTATCCGGGTCTCGGTCGCATGGTCATCCTGTCAGCCTTTTGTTTGCCCGGAAGCAACAAGCAAGCTGGTCAGGATGCCTCTCGCTTCAAAGTTCCCCTGCCGATGCCTACTTCATGAACTACTTGAACACACAACTCCATATAGACGGCCGGTGGCAGGATGCAAAAGACGGGCGAACCCAGGCCGTCTTGAACCCAGCCACCGACCAAGAGATCGGGCGAGTTGCCTACGCGGGCACAGCCGATCTCGACAGAGCGCTCGCGGCCGCCCAGGGAGGTTTCGAACGCTGGCGCTCGATGACGGCCTCAGAGCGGGCCAGGATCATGCACGACGCCGCTTCGTCCTTGCGCAGTCAAGTCGACGCGACTAGCCGGCACCTCACTCTCGAACAAGGGAAGCCGCTGGCTGAGGCACGAGCAGAGTGCCTCGCGGCGGCGGACATCATCGACTGGTTCGCTGAAGAAGGCCTTCGCATTTATGGACGCATCGTTCCTTCACGAACGAGTCTCTCCGTTCGGCAGATGGTAGTGAAGGATCCGGTTGGCCCAGTTGCGGCATTTACCCCGTGGAATTTCCCGATCAACCAAACGGTGCGAAAGGTAAGCGCCGCTCTTGCCTCTGGGTGTTCTATCCTCGTAAAAGCACCGGAGGAAACGCCTGCCTCGCCGGCGGCGCTCATCCGAGCGTTCGTTGACGCCGGGATTCCGCCAGGCGTGTTAGGTCTCGTTTATGGTAACCCGGCGGAAATCTCCCGCCATCTGATTGCGAGCCCCGTGATTCGCAAGGTTACGTTCACGGGCTCGACTCCCGTGGGCAAACAGCTTGCGGGGCTGGCGGGCCAACATATGAAACGCGTGACCATGGAGCTCGGCGGCCATGCGCCAGTGATCATCTGCGAGGACGCTGATATCGACCTAGCGGTCAGGACGGTTGGCGCCGCCAAGTTCCGTAATGCAGGTCAGGTATGTATATCGCCAACGCGTTTTCTCGTGCATGAGAGCGTCCATAGAAATTTCGTGTGCGCGCTGGCTTCATACGCCGGAAGTTTGAAAGTCGGGGATGGTTTGGCCCTGGACACAAACATGGGACCGCTGGCCAACGGGCGTAGACTTGACGCAATGGCCCTGTTCACGGAGGACGCCATCCACGCAGGTGCGGAAATAGTGGCAGGTGGCAAGCGCATCGGCAAAACGGGTAATTTTTGGCAGCCTACCGTTATCGACAACGTACCGACATCTGCGGCGATATTCAATGACGAGCCTTTCGGTCCGATCGCGGCGGTTCGTCCATTTAGCAGGCTTGAGGATGCGATAGCGGAGGCCAATCGCCTTCCGTTCGGACTTGCGGGCTACGCGTTTACGAACTCGCTGAAAAGCTCGGACTTGCTTGCGCGAAATCTGGAGGTTGGCATGCTTTGGATCAACATGGCCGCTGCGACCTCCGCCGAGATGCCGTTTGGTGGAATGAAGGACTCAGGGTTCGGATCCGAAGGTGGTCCTGAAGCTCTGGACCAGTACTTGAATGTACGAGCGATTACTATCGCGAATGTTTGAGCGTTATTACTGATACGGCATTACCTGCAGCGAACCCCAGAAGAGCCGTTCGCTGAGCTTGATATTGGCGATTGCCGCAGTTCATCTGTCAAAAGCGGTCGTAGATGAGCACGACAAGGGGCCTTCCGCAGAAGAAACGAACCTCAATGGCCGTTTGGCCGTTTTGAGCAGAACCAGCATGCAACGTGGCTGCTCGTCAGCACCGAGAAGAAATGCCGGCCGGCATGTATCATGCCTATACAAGACACGAGCCACAAGGCTCGGATATGGAGACAATGTCAATGGAGCCAGATCGCCATACTCGCGCGGTGTTGACGGCCGTCGAGCGTCACCCATTGCAAGCTGGACCACATTCTGACAGCAGCGTCCCTGTTTCGTGGGAACGCTGCGTTACGCTGCATAGCCTGAGTCCTGATCGGATCGGGCGTCCCCTTGTGCTGACCGCGCCGGAACTCAAGGATCACCGCGAGCCTGTCGCAGAGCTGCTCGCCTTGTCGCAGGGAGAAGTGCATCGACTTTTCGAGGTGCTTGCGGAGCAGGACTACGTCGTAATGTTGACCGACGGGAATGGCATAGCGCTAGATTTTCGCTCCAATGCGTTCACGTTTGATGCCTGCGATGCCGCGGGGGTCCTACCAGGCTCCATGTGGATGGAGCAAACTCAGGGCACCAATGGCGTAAGCCTGTGCCTCCGAGAACAACGCCCGGTGTCCGTCGTGATGGGCGATCATTTCGCATCGTCGTTGGAAACGGTGAGCTGTACCGTTGCCCCAATTTTCGGCGGGACTGGCGAGATTATCGCCGTGCTCAATGTCACAACATTGCGACCTTCTGACCATCTGGCGCAGGCGATAGTACGAAACATCGTTTCGGCATCCGCGCGTCGCATCGAAAATCTCTATTTCGACCGACGTAACGCAGATAATTTCATCCTACGATTATCCAAGCACAACGATTTTTGTGACACAGCCGCCGAAGTGCGTGTGGCGCTGGATGCGACTGGTCACATTGTCGAAGCGACGCCTTCCGCGCATCTCTTGTTGCGCAATCGGGCGCTCCCGCTCATAGGACAACCTTTATCGAGCGTACAAGGCATGGAGGCGTGGCTCGACGCCGCGGCTCAGCCGACCGCCGCGCTCGATACTGTGAACGGCCGCGTATATCTGCGCATGGAGGAGAACAGACGCCGCGCCTCGTCAATCCCATCTCCCCAACGGGCTCAGGGTCCAAGGAATGAAATTGCATCAGCTCGTCCATCTCTGGACGAGCTGATTGGAGACGATGAAGGGATTCGAGAATCAACTGAGATTGCTCGTCGGCTCGTTGCCAACCGCGTTCCAATTCTGCTGCAAGGCGAGACGGGAACGGGAAAGAGTGCTCTGGCACGCGCCATTCATATGGACACGGGTGGCGACGATGCGAAGTTCGTTTCTATCAACTGCGCTGCAATCACGGCTGAGCTGATCGAAAGCGAGCTCTTTGGCTACCGCCCGGGCTCGTTCACGGGCGCCTCTCGCCAAGGTTTCAGAGGGCGCTTGCTTGATGCCGATGGTGGAATGCTCTTTCTTGACGAGATCGGCGACATGCCCCTCGGGCTGCAGACGAGACTCTTGCAGGTCTTATCCGATGGAGAGTTCGTTCCAATCGGTGCTACACGTCCGGTGAGAGTGAACTTCGCACTGGTGGCGGCAAGCCTGCATGACATTCCCCAGCTCGTTCGCGAAGGGAAGTTTCGAGAAGATCTGTATTTCCGGTTGGCCGGGGCGACTGTTCGGTTGCCCGCCCTGCGGGAGCGCGATGACCGGCACCACCTGTTCGAGCAGGTTTTTAAACAGGCCGCGCAGAATGCAAGGAAACGCACGCCATGCATCGATGAGCAAGCTCGGCGTGCGCTTTCGGCACATCGCTGGCCGGGAAATCTCCGTGAATTGCACCATGCCGCCCGCTTCGCCATCGCAGTCGATACCGATGGTGTGATCGGTCAACGTGATCTGCCGCCACCCTTGAATGCCCACGGTGGCACAGATATGTCGGCAACGGGCCGCGGTAGACGAAATGCAATTGAGACAGCATTGGAACGCAGTCAGTGGAACGTGTCCGAAGCAGCAACTGGTCTCGGCATCTCGCGATCCACGTTACATCGGCAAATGAGAGCACTCGGGATCGATCGTCCCGATGACGAAATCGCACCGACGTAAGGGGATGACGCGACAGTGACTGTCGCAATGCGTGTCATCTGCAACAGTGCTGCCCCACTCTACCCCTTGATTTTCAAGGAACTACCGACTGGCATGTTATCTGCAATGTTCCTGTTGAGAATAAACACACCTCAACAGGAGACATGATGGACCTTGCACGCGTCACCAGCGATGGCGAAATGACCAGTACCACAATTCAAGAAGCGCTGTCGGCCATGGCCAACGGCACCCCACTGATTGTTGTCGATGATGAAGATCGCGAGAATGAAGGCGACCTGATCGTCGCAGCAGAGATGGCGACATCTGAGACCGTTGCCTTCATGATACGCTGGACGAGTGGCATTCTATGCGTAGCCTTGCCCCGCGAACGGACATCGGAACTCCAACTTCCGCCGATGGTGCAAGAGAATTCTGATTCCATGCGCACTGCCTTCACTGTATCGGTCGACCTCCGTCACGGGACCACTACCGGAATCTCGGCAAGCGAGCGCGCCGCGACGATTCGGGCACTTGTCGATCCCGCACGCCGTGCCGCCGACTTCACTCGCCCAGGCCATGTTTTTCCTCTTCGTGCAGTTCGCGATGGGGTGCTGAAGCGGCCCGGACACACGGAAGCTGCCGTCGATCTAGCTCGTCTGGCCGGCTTGCAACCAGGCGGTGTACTTGCCGAGATAGTGAACGACGATGGCAGTATGGCGCGCCGTCCACAGTTGGAGAGCTTTGCGCGACTCCATGGGCTGCCCCTCATTACTATCCGCGATCTCATCCGCTACCGGCAACAAATGGCAGGGATGGAACCGGCTAGCAGGGTATCCCTTGATGCTTCGTCCAAGCCGATTTTCGCGGTCGCCTGATAACCTAAGTTGTCCTGTCTGAATGCTCCCCCGAGGCCAGGCTGCGCCTGGTCAGACGACCGCTACATCGCATTCGGCCTGCTCCGTTCCAATCTCACGGACCGCACCCAAGCGCGCCTATCAGCACGGCGTCGTCTCCCGTTATAACTAGCCCGACGGTCATTGGGTACGACCAGGTTCGTCTCGCGTACGAAGTTATCCTAATTGAAAAGCATTTGTTGTGGTGGGCGATCGTCAGTGTGACACACGTGGGCGCAAAAATTTCCGACAACAAAGGGCCCTGTAATGAAGAATATCGTCACCAGCTTTGCTTCTCTCTTCGAACCGCATTCCCCGTTCGATATGTACGGTCGCGGCGCTAGTTGAAATTCGTGACGCGCAGATTTCTAAAATGCGCGACCGTGCCGGATTCGATCCAAACGCCGACGCCACCGCGCTGTGCGCTCCCGAATTTAAGATCATTTACGAGAAACGCCGGCCTGTCGCTGTGATCGAGGTAAAGTTGCGCCCGATTGCCGTCCACCACGATTTTCATGTGAATCCATTGCCCGAGAGCGATATCGGCATAAGTTTCATATTTCTCCGGGGAATCAGTCCGAAGTTGAGCAAACCTAAAGTCTGGGTAGGCAGCATATTGCACCGTATGGTTCCTCCGAACCTGATCGTCAGCCAAGCTATTTGTCGGGCGCAGGTAAATGCTCTCGAATCGCGCTGCGTCGTCAATTCGAAATGAAAGCCCAATGAAGCCCCTTGCATAGTCGGGCGCGTCGGGCGCCAAGTCGCTGGCGAGATCGACCTCTATTGTCCCGTTGCGAAAATCAATCGGGAGCCATGCCATGAAGTCTCGATCGCTCAGTTGTTCCTTCGCCGGATCTTGGTAGGAAGAGGACAGCATCTTCAATTCGAACGCCGACTCTCCCTTGTAAAGGGACTGGCGTAATGAAACACCTGAGAGTACGAAATCAGAGACAGTATTTAATCGAGGCATGGCTTCTTCGTTTGATATTGAAATGGTCATGATAGCGTGAACAAATAAATATGTTGCAAGGCGCACGGCATCACTCGCCAGCTTCGGTAAGCGCGATACGACGGGTTGTTATATGCAGAAGACGGGTGCGCAAGCGCACTCTAAGACCGGCGCGCGAAACCTTCGCTTAGCTACATCCGGCGGCACTCCCGCGGCCGTGAAGCTCGCATATTTGACCACCTGCTTGAATATGCGGAGATCCTGAAGCGTATCAATAGATCTTTCGGCGCTGCAGCTTCCCCCGGCGAAGCGGGTCCGCCTGTCCACAGATACATAGGTGAGTTCAATCTCCGATAGGGACCCCTTCGCACAGCCTGCGCTCGGAGCGAATGCCGAAGCAGTAGCCCACGCATGAGCATGCGGATCACGAATTCTGGATGAATCGAAGGGCGACCGATCGAACTGTAGAACGGCGCGAGATGTTGACGCAAGTCGCCGAGATCGATAGCCCGGTCGATGCCTCGCAGCAGGTGGCAGTGAGGAACGTGATTATCGAGATTGAACGATTAGAAAACCTTGCCCTGTCCGCTATCCAGTTGACCCGTCATGACGGTTTAATTCTCGTCCTTCAATATTTAAACGAACCTAATCATTGGGATAAAAAAGACCTCTTAACAGAATTGACCATCTGACACGTTGAAGCCGGGAGCGAATCAGCGGCGGCTAACTGGCTGAACTGGCCGTTCGAGCTCGTCCCCGGTTTGGCTGGTTACGCCAAGAGCCGAGTCTCGGTCCACAGTCCGCATGTTCGACGCAGACGAACCAGACAAGGTCCAGATATGCGCCGTTCTCCTTCACCGTGGCCTGGCAGCCTGCGCTGCAATATATGCCGCCCATGCGGTACCCAAATGGCTGGCAATCGAGGTGCCGCCTCAGTCCACTAGCGAGAGGGGCAGTCCCAACGCCGCTCGGCGCGCCAGCCAGACGCCCGGGCGGTACCGCGGATCGCCATAGACCTCGACAAGCCCCTGCAACACCCCAATGATCCTTTTGGAGCCGATATTATCGCCGAGCGTCAGTGGTCCGAGCGGATAGCCGAGTCCGAGACGGACGGCCGCGTCGATATCAGCCGGCGTGGCAATCCGCTGCTGGGCAATTTCGCACGCAGTGTTGACGATGCTGGCGACGACGCGCTGGGCGACAAAGCCGCCAGAGTCACGGATCACGGAAACTGCCGAGCCGTCGATTGCAAACAGCGCTTTCGCTCTCGCGAGCATGTCCGGCCGGACTGCCGGAGTAGGCATGAGGACGCGCCTAATGCCTTCATCGAAGCCGAACAGCGTATCGACTGCGATCACGCGTGTGGCATCGAGCGATTCGGACATTGCGGTTGTGGTCGCGTCGTGCCCGAGCGGCGTAACCAGGATTAATGCGTTGTCGCTGGGAGCACTGCCCGACTCCGTTTCGACAGCTAACTTCTCGAGCAAATCGCGCACGAGCCGGGCTTCGTCCGAGTGTCGACCACTCACCCAGACCGGCGCGCTTTTCCACTGCGGGGCATTCGGTTCAAGGACGGCCGGTTTCGAGAGCTTCGCGCCTTGCGCATACTCATAGAACCCTGAGCCGGTTTTCCGTCCCAGGACACCGCCCGCAAGACGAATCGCCGTTATCGGCGATGGCCGAAACCGCGGCTCGTCATAGAACTGTCGATAGATCGACTCCATCACAGGATGTGACACGTCAAGACCTGTGAGATCAAGCAGTTCGAAGGGTCCCATTCGAAAACCCATTTGCTCACGCACGATGGCGTCGACGGTCGCTTCGTCGGTCACGCCCTCCTGGACGATGCGCAAGCCTTCGGTGTTGAGCGCGCGCCCTGCATGGTTGACGATGAAACCCGGCATGTCCCGGCAGCGGACCGCCGTGTGTCCCAGTTGCGCGGCGAGCGATGCGAGCCACTCGATCGTGGTATCGCTGGTGCGCAGTCCGCGCACCACTTCCACGACTTTCATGAGCGGCACCGGGTTGAAAAAGTGATAGCCTGCAACCCGCTCAGGGTAACGACAACCCGCGGCAATCGCCGTGATGGACAACGACGACGTGTTCGAAGCGAGCACCGCGTCGTCGCGCACGACTTCCTCAAGTTGGGCAAACAGGAGCCGCTTCACCTCAAGCTTTTCGACGATCGCCTCGACCACCAGATCGCAATCGGCAAGTCCGCCGACGGAGTCCTCCGGCTGAATGCGCTGCAGTGCCGCCTGCGCCTGCCCCGAGGTGAGCTTGCCTTTGGCTGCGAGCTTGTCGAGCATGGTGCCGATCGCAGTGATGGCGCGTGCTGACGCGGCGGCATCGATGTCCATCAGCCGCACCTCCAAACCCGCAAGCGCAGCGATCTGGGCGATACCCTGACCCATCGCTCCCGCGCCCACGATCCCAATCTTCGCGTCTTCAACGTTTTTCATGGCTCGCTCAGACTCGTTCGATGGCGATAGCAACGCCCTGCCCGACGCCGATGCACATCGTGCAGAGCGCGAAGCGGCCACCGGTATGCTGGAGTTGGTAACTCGCAGTCATCACAAGTCGTGCGCCGCTCATGCCAAGCGGGTGTCCGAGCGCGATCGCACCACCATTCGGATTGACGCGTGGATCGTCATCGGCAACGCCGAGCATTCGCAGCACCGCAAGGCCCTGCGAAGCGAACGCTTCGTTCAGTTCGATCACATCAAACTGGTCGATCGTCATATTCAGGCGCTTGAGCAGCTTTTGCGTCGCGGGCGCCGGGCCGATGCCCATCACGCGTGGCGGCACGCCTGCGGTTGCGAGACCCAAAATGCGTGCGCGCGGCACAAGCCCGAAGCGCTTCGCGTTGCCCTCGTCCGCGAGGATCAGCGCCGCCGCGCCGTCGTTCACGCCAGACGCGTTGCCCGCCGTCACACTGCCGTCCGGACGTACTACGCCTTTCAGCTTCGCCAGCGCTTCGAGACTCGTCTCACGCGGATGTTCGTCCTTCGAGACGACAATTGGATCGCCCTTCTTCTGCGCAATCGTCACCGCGACAATCTCCTGGGCGAGCGTGCCGTCCTGCTGCGCGCGGGCCGCCTTCTGCTGGCTGCGCACGGAGAACGCGTCTTGATCGGCACGGCTGACCTTGTAGTCGTCGGCCACGTTCTGGGCCGTTTCCGGCATCGAATCGACACCGTGCAGCTTTTTCATCAGCGGATTGACGAAGCGCCAGCCGATGGTCGTGTCGTAGATTTCGGCCTGACGCGAAAACGCGGACTTGGCCTTGCCCTGCACGAACGGCGCGCGGCTCATGCTCTCCACGCCCCCAGCAATCAGGAAGCTCGCCTCGCCCGACTTGATCGCGCGCGCTGCGATGCCGATCGCGTCCATGCCCGAGCCGCAGAGGCGGTTCACGGTCGTGCCCGGCACGCCTTCGGGCAAGCCCGCGAGCAGCGACGACATGCGCGCGACATTTCGGTTATCTTCGCCCGCTTGGTTCGCGCAACCGTAGATCACTTCCTCGACCATGTCCCAGTCGACATCCTTGTTGCGCTCCATCAACGCACGCAGCGGCACGGCGCCGAGATCGTCGGCGCGCACCGACGAGAGCACGCCCGCATAACGGCCGATCGGGGTACGAATCGCGTCGCACAAAAATGCTTCAGTCATGCTCGTCCTCATCCAGATAGTTAAGTTGGCTTGCACGATCGCTCAACCTCGGTCATCACCACAGGCTACCGCCGGCCATCCCCATTTCATCGGCGTTAGCTTTGCTGCTCGACGTTCGCGACGGCGGCCCCTTCCGCGAGCAAGCTCTCTATCTCGCCGGACGAGTAACCGATCTCCTCAAGAACAGCAAGCGTCTCCCACCCGCGTGGCTGCGAGAACGATCGAAGCGGCGGGTAGGCGTCGTCGAAGCTGATGGTCGACCGGATCGCCACTGTCTTGCCCTCGGTCGGATGCTGCTCGTACTGCAGCAGCCCGACCACTTCAAGATGCGGATCGTGAGGCAGGGTTTCGAGCGTATGACACGGTTTAACGGCGATATCTGCTGCCTGAAGTATCTCAAGCCACTCCTTTGTCGTCCTGTCGGTCAGTGGAGCACCTCGAATTGCAAACCACTCCGCGACGTTTTGCGCACGAGCAGCGACCGTTGCGAAACGCGAGTCATCGATGAGTTCGTCTCTCCCGACCGCTTTCAAGAATGCGCGGACCTGCTGATCGGTATTGATGGTGAAAGCTACCCAGCCGTCCGCAGTCTTCACCGGTTTGTTGTGCGGACTCAGTAGACGAAGGTCGCCCGGCGGTCCGACAGGCGGATCGAAACTCTGCTGCGCCAAATGTTCCTGCAACACGAATGCAGCCATCGTCTCAAACATTGGAACCTCAATGCTGGAGCCATTGCCCGTCACCTTGTGATTCATGATGGCGGCAAGAATCGACCCGGCTGCGATTTCGCCCACGACGTGATCGCAGATCAGCATGGGCACGTAAGCGGGCACGCCGTCGCGTGCAAGCGTGAGGCCGGTCATGCCCGTGGCTGCCTGCACCACACTGTCGTAGGTGGGATGACCGGCATAGGGGCCGTTGGTCCCGTAACCGGTAATCAGACAGTAGATCTTGTCCGGGTGCTTTTCTCGGATAGTGTTCGCATCGAGTCCCAGGCGCTTGAGTGCCTGAGGACGCATGTTTGCAATGATGACGTCAGCGGAGGCGACCAGCTTCTCCATGATCGTCTTGCCACCAGGCTTTTTCAGGTCACAGCAGATATTCCGCTTGCCGCGATTCAGATGCAGGTATGCGCCAGAGTGCTGGCCTGTCGGCGATAGTCCGCCCAGGCCACGCATCAGATCGCCATCCGGGCTTTCGACCTTGATAATTTCGGCACCGTATTGTGCAAGTCTCGCACTGCATACCGGGCCGACCACCACACTGGTCAGATCAAGAACCCGGATTCCCTTCAGCGGTTCAAAACTCATTGACGTTAGCCTCCATCTCAGCGGCGAGTTTTCCTGTGTCGTCGTATGCTTTCAGGGTCCATCCTTCACCGTGAGGATCGGCCGCAAGCGTGATCGGCCGGCCGCAGAAGAGAGGCGCGACGTTTTTCATACTGAAATTGCGCAGGTCAAGTTTGAGTTCCCTGCGCGCGAACTCGGTAAGCAGGAGCGTCGTCAGACCACCGTTGACCACCAGATCAGGGAAACCCTCGACCTCGCACGCATAGGACTTTTCGATGTGAATCTTGTGCGAGTTGAAGCCCAGCGCTGAGTACTGGAAGAGCAGGGTTTCGTCAGGCACAACAACCTGCGTCCTCGCCGCTGTTATGGGCTGAACCGCCTGCACCGACTCCTTGAAGCGTGACTGACCCGGTAGCAGGAGATAAGTCTGCGTCTCAGTGACGGCGGCTTCGGTGGCGCCTTCGAGTCGAATTTGATGACCAATGATGACGACGGCCATCGGCCCGGACGCATTGCTCTTTTGCGTCAGGCTCGTGATCCCGCTGGTCCGAATCACCTTCGCGCCAACCGGGATCTCAGTGTGGTACGCGGTGCTTCGGCCACCGAGCAGCAAACGCGTGAACCCAAGGTCGGGCATCGGCACGCCCAATCCTGGGAAACCATCGCTCCGAAGGTCCGAGCGGCGCGTGTCGGCGGCCATTAGCAAAAAGTGCCAACCTTTCGGAAGCGGATCGCCTTCTGAGATGGACTCGGTCGGAAGGTCCAGCATCGCAGCAACGCGCCGAGCCGCGGAAAGAGAGCAGACTTCGCTGCGCGTTACCGGCTGATATTCGCCGTTATCAAACATCTGTCGATTCCTCTCTAGCCTTGAGGGTTATGCCGGCGTGTTTCAATTCTCGCCAGCAACGTCTATATTGCATATATGCATTTATTATTTCACTGGTGATTATATTCGCTTATCGAACTAACGTAAGCCATGGTTAACGCTATGTCATGTTTCGTATATAAAATCAGCAATGTACGAGTGGTTGGAAGTTCGTAGCGATTGGTCACTGCGCCGCTCGAACACAACGCGCCTGCTTTGGCTGGATGAATTGCCCGATGAATGCGGGAAACGGCCACAAACGACTCGCTGATGACGGAAAACAGTGAAAAAGCACGAATGCAGGCCTGAACAGTTGACATTTTTCGCGTTCGCGCGGAGCGCAAGGCCGACGTAGCGCCCGCGACAACACTGTAGTGAGGGCGCGAACATGATTGAAGTGAGCAAGCCGATCCAGTAAAGTGACCGGCTCCGCTTTGAGCGCTGCCATATCGATTTGACAGGCGCCGCCAAGGCTTCGATGATGAAACGCCGCCTACCGTGAAGTGAATGTGGGGAAAACCGGGCGGCAGCAATGCGAAAATCCAGAAGGGCCGCCATGAAGGATGATTTGACTGACACCGCGCAAGCGCCTGAAGCGGAAGGCCGCAGCTATTCCGCGCCCGCCCTCGAGAAAGGCCTCGATATTCTCGAGATGCTTTGCCGCACAGAAACGCCACTTCCACAGAAAGAGATTGCGCATCACCTCGGACGTAGTGTCGGCGAAATTTATCGGATGCTTGCCGTTCTGGTGAGTCGCAATTACGTGACGCAGATTGACGATAGCTACTACATTACAACGAAGCTATTCGAACTCTCGCACAACAATCCACCCACGCACCGGTTGCTCACCGAGGCGCGGCCGCTTATGCAAAAGCTCGCGAGCCAGCTCGATCAGGCGTGCCACTTGACGATGTACGGACAAGGCCGGCAGATCGTTATCGCCAAGGTGGACACGCCAAGTGGAATGGGTTTCAGCGTGCGGGTGGGCTCCGAGCTGGACGTACTGGTGTCCGCATCCGGCCGGGTGCTTCTCGCGTTTCAGGATCGTGAAACCCGACAGTTTCGTATCGACGAGTCGCTCAGTCGACGCCCTGAACAGACAGATCCGCAAATCGAAGGCCTCCTTGAATTCATCAAGGAACGTGGGTATGAATCCGCGCCCAGCGTTCAGGTTCGTGGACTATACGCTGTGAGTTACCCGATCCTTGATTCACAAAGCCATGCCATCGCTGCACTGACCGTTCCCTACGCCGAACGGATCGACCAGGCGCGGCGCAAGTCAATTTCCGACATCGAAGATGCGTTGGGAGAGACAGCACGTCTGCTCTGCGCGCGCATTGGCGGACCATCACAAGCTAAGTCCCGCGCCTAGTCGGAGCGGATCTTGGCCGCACGCAGCCGTGGATCAGCTCTCCTGTTAGAGGGTATCGGTCATTCATAAGTCAGCCGCGTACCGGTTTCGACCCGCTCGAGCGGGGGCCTGACTATCGCGAGGGGCACCCTATCTTTTCAGATAGCAATTTGGCTGCCTCAGCCAGCGCCTCGTGTATGACTGCAATTGGTTTGCGTTGCGCCTGGTCGATCCGTTCGGCGTAGGGGACGGTGAGCGCCGCGTTCGCGTGACCCTGAGAGTCAAGGATAGGGAAGCTCACAGCGTACAGCCCTCGCACCTGCGAACTAGGTGACGATTCATAGCCGCACTCGCGGATGAAGTCGAGGACGACCGCAATCTGTGGGTCCTCTTGGTCAGCCCTGCGCTGCAGCGACTCGGCAATTCGCAGATTCCTGGTCTCGTTGTCTTGAAAGGCAACGAGCACCCGACCGGAGACGGATATCAACACATCCAGATCAGAGCCAACCCTGAGGCTGAACCCCATGCCACTGGGCGTATCGACTTTTGCAACGACCACCTGCTTGCCATGGTTATACACCGTTAGATGGCACGACACGTCCAATTCGCTGGCGAGCTTGTTCATGATCGGCGTCGCCTCCAGCAGCAGCTTGTGAGTCGGCGGATTCAGCTGCGAAAGCTCAAAAAGCTTGGTCGTAATAGTGTAACTGTCGTCGACTTGAGCCACATAGCCGCGGTTTACCAGACACAGGACCATGCGGTAAATCTCGCCCACGCTCCTGCCCGCCTGCCCAGCGAGGTCTTTCAGCGACACGGGACTCTGACTGCGGCAAAGCACCTCGAGAATATCGAGGCCCTTCTCCAGCGCAGGCGCGGAATAGCTTCTTGCGTTGGCTTCGGTTGATTTCTCAGCCACGCTGAAATCGTCTTTCATAGCAAATTCCTCTATTGCGGCAATTGGATCGCTTAGCCCTCTGGCTGGAAAAGCGGGCCGCGTGAAATGAACTTGTGAACTCGCACAATCGCCCCCGATCGTCCCGGCACACCTGCGGCACGCGATGGTTCACTGACGACTTCCGTCTATCATCGTCATTTTATATGTGAAATTACGATTTTCAACTGCGATTTCTTCCCTAATTGGTCAACCCCTCGGCATTGACCGCATTTCCGACTCACGCCCAGTTCGTCGGCTACGCTGCATCGCATACTGATCGCGCAAAGCCCAGCCTTGGACATCAGATGATGTAGGGCGTGGGTTCCAGCGCCCTAAGGGGAAATGGAGGATCACTCATTGAAAAAACTTGTAGGTGTTTGCACCTATGCATAGTTGACTTCACCTATGAAACCATTTACCTTGACATCACGCTCTGGGGCCGGCGCAATTCAGCCACCTCACTGAAGGCAAGCGTGCCTCGGGAGGGACGAGAAGGTGCGTAGCTCCCTGGAGCAAATCACAGCACCGCCACGCGCGGTGCCACCCATTTCGAACCGATAAGGACCCGACATGAACTTCAAATTCCACCACCTGAATCTGTGCACTGACAGCCTTCCGCGGCTGACCAAGTTCTATCAAACCCTCTTCGATCTCGGCACGATCAACGACGAGGAACACGCTCGTGTTAACGCCGAGAGCACCACCACCGGCTACAACGGCAAAGTCGATTTTTTGAGCGATGGGGACATCGAGTTTCACTGGGCCGAGCGCGACTTGGATACTGGTTTCAAGATGAACCAGATCGTCAATCCTATGGCGCGTGGACACTTCTGCTTCCGCACCGATGACATCGAGGGTTTCAAGCGACGCCTCGATCAACAGGGCATCCGATATTCCGATTACGGCCGGTGGGCGATCGCGGGCTGGCACCAGGTTTTCCTGCAGGATCCCGATGGAAACGTGATCGAAGTGCATCAACCGAATGTATTCGGGCGCTAGGTTGCGCCAGGTGCAGCGACGGATCCATCTCCGGTAGACGGTCAGGATCAAGTGCTGCGCCTCTCGCAGGAAACTCTGTCCTCCCGTTTCCCCGGTTGGGTGTGACCAACGCTTAACCCAGACATTCCTGATCGAGATTACTCAGCCATTTCTCTATAAAGCAAATCAATCACCCACCAGGAGACATCCCGATGACAGACACATTAACCATGGAGGCGCCAACCACTCCAAAGAACTCGATGGCGAAGCGCGCAACCGTCGCGAGTACCGTCGGTTCAGCGCTGGAGTGGATCGACTTCACCGCCTACGGCGCGGTCGCTGCAACCGTCTTTCCCAAGATTTTCTTTTCTCAAATGGATCCGAACATCGGAATCCTCGCCGCGTTCGCTACGTTTGGGATTGGGTTTTTTGCACGCCCGCTTGGTGGGCTCTTCTTCGGAATGTTGGGTGATCGCATTGGACGAAAGAACATCCTGCTCTATACGTTGTCGCTCATGGGAGCCGCATCGTTCTTGATTGGCTGCCTGCCGACCTACTCTACCATCGGCTTCGCGGCACCATTGTGTCTCGTACTCCTACGTTTCCTGCAAGGCTTCGCGCTGGGCGGCGAGGCGACCGGGGCTCAACTGATGACGATGGAGCATGCTCCGCAGAACCGCCGGGGACTGTACGGATCGTTCATTAACACTGGCTCGTCCCTGAGCGCAGCACTGGCGAGCGGAATGCTGTTTGTGCTGACGAGCACGCTCGGTGCGGAGCAATTCCAGGCGTGGGGGTGGCGTATCCCTTTCCTTTTGAGCTTCCTGCTCGTCGTTGTCGGAATCTATATTCGCCTGCGGGTTTCGGAGACCCCCGCCTTCATTCAGGCGCACGCCAAAGGCGCGGAAGAACGCGTGCCACTCGTGAAGGCATTCGCTCAATATCCGGGGACGATTTTCCGTCTGCTCATAATCTGGTGCGCTCCTACAGCATGTTTCTACGTGATTACTGTCTTCTCGCTCAGCTACATCACAAAGAATCTGGGCCTTCCGACTCAGACCGCGTTTCTCTGCCTGATGGGCGCGAACCTCATAGCAATATTTACGGTGATATTGGGCGGTGCCGTGAGCGATCGGATTGGCCGCAAGCCGACCATGCTGATTGCATCGGTGCTGACGCTCGCGATCGCGCTTTCTTATTTCACGCTGCTCGACACGAAGAACTGGTACGTCATCTTCTTCGCGATAGCGGCGTTTGTCGGGTCGCTTCAGATCCAGTCCGGAGTACAGCCTGCTCTCTTTGCGGAACCGTTCCCGACGAACGTCCGCTACTCGGGCTCCGCCGCTGCATATACCGGTGCGAATCTGCTGGTGGGCGGCCCCACACCTTTTATCTGCGCATGGCTGCTTCAGCATGCGGGCGGACAGACCTGGGTAATTACCGCTTTTTGCGCAGTTGTCATAGGCGCCTCGCTGATCGCCATCATTGCCAGTCCTGAGACACGGCACCTGGATATTAAACGTTAACGCTCGTGCGACACGCACTGGCAGCATTTGGAGTGTAAAAACATGCTTTTACAAGACAAGGTCTGTGTCATCGTCGGCGCGGCGTCGCTCAGAGGGATTGGCTATGCCGTGGCAGAGCTGTTCGCGGAGCACGGAGCAAAGATCATCGCCGTCGATATTTTGATGAACGACATCATCACCAGCGAGATCAAAGCTTCCATTGACAGCAAAACCGGACGCAACGCGTATGTATCAGGTATCCGCTGCGATATTGCGAATAGTGCAGATTGCAGGCAACTGTTTAAGGAGGCACTCTCGCGCTACGGAACGGTGGACTGCCTCGTGAATAGTGCCGCGATTGTAAAGGCGCAGTCCATGCTGACAATCGAGGAAGCCGACTACGATCGAATCATGGGCGTGAACCTTAAGGGCGCCTTTAATCTCTGCAAGAGCGCGCTGGAAGTATTCGCAGAGCGCAAGAGCGGAACGATCGTCAACGTGGCTTCAGTGGCCGCGCAACGTGGCGGTGGGCTGGTCGGCGGTGCGCACTACGCCGCTTCCAAAGGCGGCGTGATCAGCCTTACACGCACTATCGCCCGCGAGTTCGGCCCCTTGGGAATTCGCGCGAATGTCGTGTGTCCGTCGATGACGGAAACTGGGATGCTGGATGGCATGACTGCGGAGAGGCAGAAAGAGATCGAAATGAGCATCCCATTGCAGCGCGCTGGACGACCCGTCGAGATTGCCGGCGCGTGTCTCTTCCTCGCATCCGATCTTTCAGGTTATGTGACGGGCGCCACCATCGACGTAAACGGCGGCAGTCACATTCATTGATCGCGGACTCCCAGATAACAAACGCGGGTGCACTGTTAGTTGTCAGGCGGCCCTGGGCGGGCTCATTTCGAACTGCCCGCTGGCCGCCTACGTGAAAGCGCACACTGGCCCGCGAATTTTCACGACCATCCAACGTACTCTACCAAGGTGGAACCAACGTCCAAATGTCTCTCTCGACGAGCGGCCGTAGATGGCCCAGAATGTGTCAAAACGCGTAGCCGCTGGAAATTTGACGGCACGCTTTCTCAGAGCAGATCGCAGCTTATCGATCGCGGCACCACAAAGGTCAGATCAGAGCTGAACGTATTGCAAGGACCCGTCCGCCCCGGGCGGGCTTCACGCCCGCATCGCCCTCATAACCGTTTCTGAACCGATTAGCTTGATAACCCGCTCATGTTGTAGGCGAGCACGTGCAAGCTCGTCTCCGTGCTCACCCGCTCGATAGTGCGCGTTAGGAAATGAGTCACTCCCATCCAGGCCTTTATCGTGCCGAAGGGATGCTCGACGGTCTGTCGTTGGATACGCATCATGTCCGGGGCTAGATCAAGCCAGACCTGCATCTCTTCGAGCAATCCTTCGTGCTCCGAGTGTGTTACCCGGCGTGCGGCGCTTGGGGTGCATTTATCTTTCAATGAGCACTGTTGGCACTGCGAGCTCCAGTAGCGATCTAACTTCAGGCCACGTTCAGTTGTCCTGTAGCGCCATATGAGACACTCGCCCGCCGGACATCGATACTCGTTCTTCTCAGCGTCGTAAATATAATTTTCTTTGCCGAAGCGGCCGTCGAAGGTCGCACCCGGGGTGTTCGTCTTGGGAACAAACGCCGTGATGCCGGTCTCGTGGCAACCGAGATAACGCAGTCACCGTTCCGCGTATAAAGGTGTCACCCCTTGAAAAGCCAGGGTAAAAGGGAAAAACGTCTCCCTGACGCATTCTCTTGCGTCGTTGCAAACGAGCTCAGCCATATGGTGTCGCGTTACTAGATGACGCGTCCGATAGCTCGTCTGCTTGGTTGCGGAACTGATTCGCACCAGTAACCCATCGGGATCAAGGCGACCGTCGCTGCTTTGACGCTCACCGCTCGCTCAAATCGGGCTTCACAAATACCGTCGGTTCCAGGAAAATGTCCAGGTATGCATACAATTCGAGGGTTGCCCATGTGTGGGCGCCAGGCTCATTTCGGCTCATGGCCTGGGCGTATCACCGGTCGCTACTACGAGATGGCCGAGGGCTGGTCCCAATCAATTCACTGGGTTCGGACCAACACTTTTATCGGGCTCTTGGCCCCCCGCCAAACCGTAGCATCCTCAAAATTCCACTAAGACAAAGTCTTCCTTTCCTACATCGCATAAGGGGCAGCGCCAATCCTCGGGGACGTCGGCCCATCGGGTGCCGGACGCGATGCCTTCCTCGGGAAGGCCTGTTGACTCGTCATAAATCCAGCCACAGATCACGCAGACCCATTGCTTGAAATCGCTGGATGGAACTTCAGTAGACGTGCTAACAGGAACCGCTCCTTGATCTGCATTGTGCCCTTCGAGGGCATCGCTACCCGAGCAGTCCATACTGAACACTACGGGGGCGGTCGTGCCGCCCTCCAGTTGCGACTGCAATGCCTGCAACAGCGCCTGTGCTTCCTCGCGCGTCAGATCGATCCAATACGGATCGCCGGCTCCGTCGTTCAGACGGTCAGGCGAAAACTGAATTTCAACCGCTACACCTTTTTTATACATGGCAGATCACTAGCAATGAACCGGCCTGCGGCCGGTGGTAGATACGCAGACTTCGTGAATGATGAGAAGCACCGGCCAGCATCCCTGTGTGGTGCTGCAGGCAGTTCGCCGGCTATGCAATAGCCCGTCGAACTGCGGGGATTACTTCGGAGGCGAGCAGTTCAATCGATTCCCTGACCATAGCGAATGGAAGGCCACCGATGTCAAGCTGCGCCATATAGCGCTGATGCCCGAATAGCTGATGTTCCATCAGGATCTTGTCGACGATTTCCTCTACGCTTCCGACAAAGAGCGCCCCGCGCGGCGAAGATACAGCTTCGTAGTCGCTCCATGACATCTCTGCGTGCCCGCGGGGAAGATTGTTTGCTATGTAGTGCCGGTAGTAGGGAAAGAATTCCTCTCGCGCACGTCGGCCGTCGCGTTGAACATGGAGATGGCCGGAGACAGCCATTTTCAGTTGTGCTGGGGAATGCCCGGCCTCCATACCCGCAGTCCGATAAAGGTTGACGAATGGTACAAACTGCTCGGGCATTCCGCCAATGTTCGCAAGATTCAACGGCAAGCCTGCACGGCCAGCACGAATAGCACTCGACGCCGTTCCGCCCGCGGCGACCCAGATTGGAATGCGACCATGCAACGGTCGCGGCATGATCCTGGCGTCGGTCAGAGGCGGCCGGTGCCTACCTGACCATGTGACGGACGCTGGTTCGTTGATCGAGACCAGGAGGCCCAGCTTTTCGTCAAACAGCGAGTCGTAGTCAGTAAGCGAATGGCCGAACAACGGAAACGACTCGCTATATGCGCCGCGTCCTACCAGCAGTTCGGAACGTCCGCCCGACAGGAGGTCGAGCGTGGAGAACTGCTGGTAGAGTCGGACAGGATCGTCGGAGCTAAGTATGCTTACGGCGCTCGTGAGCCGGATGCGTTGTGTCACACTCGCTACCGCGCCCAAAACGACCGATGGAAACGATACGGCGAAATCCGGGCGATGGTGTTCGCCCACACCGAAGACGTCGATTCCGGCCTCATCGGCGATCCGCGCCGCACTGACGATCTCGCCGAGGCGTTGACGCGCGTGCTCGGTGCTGATTTGTCCGGGAGCAAGATCGCCAAACGTGTAAATGCCGAATTCCATTGCGTTCTTCCTGTGACGTCGTAATGGTCCGTCGCGCTCAGACCTTGCGAACGGTCGGTTTCACAGCAAAGACACCATCGCCAAGCAGCGCCAGCGTCGCAGCCGCAATCGCGAGGAAAACTGGGTACTCCCAGCCACCGTTCGGATTGGTAAAGGACCAGCCGTTGCCAAAGTGCACGGTCGACGCGGCGAACAGCTCGATGGCGGCAACTGCCGCGACGGCGCGCGCATAAACGCCCGTCAGCAGGAGGACCCCGCCGACGATTTCAAACAAAATGATTGGCCATGCGAACCAGCCTGCGAAGCCGACCGATTCGAAGAATTTTGCGGTGCCTGCGGGTGTGAAGACGAACAGCTTAGTCAGTCCGTGCGCAAGGAACATAATGCCCAGCGCGAAGCGCAGGAGGAAAGCCGCATAAGGAGCGGTACGGTCATCGGTCATGATGAAACTCCAGTTCTGGTTAAACGAGATTGGTTTGCTGGCTGACCCAGCGTGAAAAGTCACCGACTATGTCGCCCGTCAGGGTGTGGCCCACGGAATACAAGTGCATTTCATGCGGGACACCGAGCCGGGTCAACCACGAGTGAGCGTGTTCTGCGAACTTCACTGGCAGTTTGTCGTCGAGTCGGCCGTGTGAAATGAATGCCGAGAGTCTGGCGAGCTTTTCGGCTGGTGCGAGATGCGGCTCCAGCTCCGGAAGAATGCGACCGCTCAGGACGGCAAAACGCTCCACGTCCTCGGGCGAGGACAAAGCAACACTCGCGCTGAGAATCCCGCCCTGGCTGAACCCCGCCATCAAGACCGGCACCGATGCGTTCGCGTCGGTGCTGGCCATGGCCCGGACCAGCCTCAGAAGGCTCAGGCGACTTTCGTCGGCTTGGGCCGCATTGATGACCGGTCCTTGCGAGCCGAATCGCACATCAAACCAGGCATATTGTCCGGAGCCGAGCTCCAGTGGGCCGCGCACGAAGACCACTTGCACCCGCTGGTCGATCGTGTCTGCAAGCGGCAGCAGGTTAGTTTCATTGCCTCCGACTCCATGCAGCAGAAAGAGTCGTGCGGCGGGCTGACCCGCTGCCGGGCGTAGACGAAACGCGAGACCGGAAGCGGCGTCTTCGTGCAGGACGTTCATGATCTGCTCTACTCCGTGTGCCGTCACTTTGCGATCCAGGTGGGCGCGATCGCCGTGCCCAGACCCGCGCCATAACCCAGATAAATATTCAGGCCCGCAAGAGGCTCGAGGTAGCGGGAGTTTTTCAGCGGGCCGGCGTCGATAGGCTTAAAACCGAGGCTTTCGATGAGTGCCTTGACGGTCTGTTTGGCAGGCTCACTGTCACTGGCGAAGAACACCGGTGCGGTCTGCTCGTTGGCAAAGACGGGCCCGTCGGCTAGAACCTGAGCAAACAGGGTGTTGAACGCCTTGACCAGTTGAACACCGGGCACTGCCTTGGAAATTTCTTCCGCGGCCGACGTGTCATGGCCAATGATCAGGCCCGAATAGTCGGCATTCAGCGGATTAGTGATGTCAATGACGACCTTGCCAGTGAGGTCGCCCAGACCTTGCAGGGCAGCCACGGCATCGCCGTAGCCCGTCGCGAGAATGACAAGCTCGCTGTTACCCAGCGCTTCGGTGAGGGGAGCGGCCTTTACACCAGCGTGCCCAGCGGCAACTGCCTGGGCCTTGGCGATATCGCGGCCGGTGACGCGGACCGCATGGCCTGCGTTGGCGAGCTGCTTGACGAATGCCGATCCCATGTTGCCGGTGCCGATGACGGTGATGTTCATATCAATAACCTCGTTAAGCTGACACGTTGAGTAGAAAGTAATCACATTTGGCGCGCAGCGTTTCAGCAGTGAATTGCTCGCGGCTCGCCAATCCGACGGTCAATGACCCGCGTAAATCGACTTCCCTGAGGTATTCGCTGCGGACACACCAGATTGCGACGAGCCGCTGCTTGCCCCACCAAAGCCGGTGTTTTCAGCTCGTGCCGCGCCGTTCTGTGCAGCCACCCGAGCCTCAGCAGCCTGGATGTCGGCCGGGTAGTACGGATCTCTGCCATGGGGGCTATAACCGGCCTTTTCGAGCAGGAGCAATTCGGCGCGTACCTGAGTGCGGCTCACGGGCTGGTTTGATTGGGCGAACGATACGACGGGAGCGGCGAATGCAGCGGCAACAACAACGGCTTGAATGAGCGACTTCATGATGGCGTACCTCAGAGTTTTGGCTATTCAGCTGCGAACCTTTTTGTTCATAGCCGTAACCAGTGAGTCCATTCTATTGACTCGACGCAGGCTGATAAACCGCTATCATCTGGACATATAGTCCCACTTATCGAGACAATAAAATGGATCGAACTCTTGAAATGAGCGTTTTCACGGCCGTCGTCGATGCCGGAAGCTTCGTTGGCGCGGTCGATGCACTGAGGATGTCAAAGGCCGCGGTCTCCCGTCATGTTGACTCCCTCGAGCAGCGCCTTGGCGTCCGCCTGCTACAGCGCACCACGCGCCGGCTTTCGCTGACTGAGGAAGGAAGGCTCTTCTATCAGCGCTCGAAAGAGATTCTGGTTTCGCTGGATGACGCCGAATCGGAGGTGACCTCGCGCACGCAGGAGCCCAGCGGACTGATCCGTGTCAATGTGCCGTTGACCTTCGGCATCATGCATCTGGCGCCGTTATGGGGTGCCTTCATGGAAACGCATCCGCAGGTCGATCTGGACATCACGCTCAACGACCGCGTCGTGGACCTCGTCGACGAAGGTTACGACTTGGCGGTACGGATCAGTACACTTCCGGACTCATCGCTGGTGTGTCGCAAGCTTGCAGAGACGGAGATGCTTGCATGCGCATCACCGGGTTATCTGTCGCGCCACGGCATACCGGCTCATCCGAAGGAACTTGCTGCCCACCGGGTCGTGGCGTACTCGCACCTTGCCGGGCGGGACGAATGGAAATTCGAGGGCCCGGACGGCGAAGTGGTCGTACGCACGCGTGCGCGGGTTTATTCAAATAATGGAGATACCTGCCGCGCGATCGGATTGCGCGACGGCGGCATCATATTGCAACCCAGTTTCATGATTGGAGAGGATCTGAAGCGCGGGGATCTGGTGAGAATCCTGCCCGATTACCGTTCGGTCGAACTGGGCATTTACGCGGTATATCCCAGCCGGAAGCAGTTGCCGATCAAGGTTCGGCGGCTGGTCGATTTTCTGTCCGACGCGTTTCTGAAACCAGCGTGGGCGGTTACTCATTCACGTTCGCAGGCCTGAGTGCGCCCCGCCAACTTTGCGACGCCCGTTTTGTCCTTGCACTAAGGAAACCCCGGAGGACAGTGTCACAATTGCACGATATTTTATTTAGGATCGCTTTATATTTTATGGTAATTGAAGAATGACGTAATAGCGGAATTAATGGGCAGGGCCAATGCGCTAGCAGAATTAACGAACATCTCGCCGAAGCCGTTAAAAAGGCTGGGAGCCGGGCGCACGAAAGGGTATCGTCTCCCTGACTACGAGACGGGGAGCCGCCATGCGATGCACAATCGTTCTTGAGTTCGATAACGGCGATGAGAGTGTGGTGAAGCGAGTTGAGGTCATGCGGTTTCACAGGCCCATCGAAGACCAGACACCCGGAGACGTGGGATTGTCACTCGCCGAAGGCAAGTCTTTGCTCAATTGTGTGCAGCAGGAGTTCGTTGTCGAGCAGATCGAACGTTTTTGCGCGTCGCGTAGATCTTGTGTGGGCTGCGGCGTACAGCGTCGCCTGCACGATAGTCATTGCTCGGAGCTGAAGACCGCGCTGGGAAAGGTTTTCTATTGCCGCGAACGATGGAAGGATTGCAATTGTGGTGCTGACGGTTCGAGATATGTTTCTCCGCTCAAGAACTACCTGACGGAGGCAAGCACCGGTGAACTGAGATGGCTGCACGCGGAGCTTGGCGCCACGATGCCCTATCGGCAAGCCAAGTGCGTCATGGACCTTCTGCTACCCACATCAGGCCGCGACAATCATGTAACCATCCGCAATCACACCGTGACTGTCGGAAAATCGATACAGCACGCACGACCTGTGCGCCGATGGTGCGAGACGACAAAGCCGAATGCGGAGCTTGGCATTGACGTCGGCTATGTCCGTCGCGCACGTTGCAATCGCAAGGGTCCGAAGGACAATCGCGCAGAAGCCGGGAACCGGTCATCGTCGATCGCAGTCGTCGTTGCTGCTGTGGGCCAAGCCGGTGAGCAACCACGAGTGTGGGCTTCAGCCATGCCGCGCACCAAGCGACTGAATCAAGAAATGACGCGATTCCTGGAGGACAGTGGATACGCGGACCCTAATGAAGTCGTAGTCCTGACTGATGGAGCTCTGGACCTGGTCGGTATCGCGAGCGACCTTCCCTACGATAGTGAGTGGATTCTCGATTGGGCGCACATTGGGCGAATGTTGCGACGCGTCGATCAAGCTATCGCGCCTCTGGCATACGGGCGACTCACGGACAATGGATCAGCGTTCGAACTGTGGGACCTATTTGTCCGCTTCCGCCACTACGTTTGGGTCGGAGACACGGTGGCTTGGCAGCAGTTCGCAGCTAAGCTCGCTCACTTGCTTGATCTGCGCGAGAAACGAGATCCGACAGTGAGTAGCCAAATCAAGAATGCAAGCTACAGCCTCTCGAATGTGGTCACGTATCTCAAGAGCAACGTTGAGTCGCTGATCGACTATCGCACTTGGCAACGTGTGGGACGGCGAATCTCCACCGGCTTCGTCGAATCGTCGATTAACCGAATAGTTGGCCGTCGAATGTGCAAGAGCCAGCATATGCGCTGGAGTCGCATGGGAGCACACAGTATCGTGCAATTGCGCGTCGCGCTGTTGAACCAAGAATTCCAGGAACTTGCACAACGACAGTTTCCGTGGATTGGACAGCGACGTGTTACGTGGCCCTGGCA
This sequence comes from Caballeronia sp. LjRoot34, assembly GCF_964253815.1. NCBI lineage: Bacteria > Pseudomonadati > Pseudomonadota > Betaproteobacteria > Burkholderiales > Burkholderiaceae > Caballeronia > Caballeronia sp. LjRoot34. Next base: position 521,765 of record NZ_CAXUSB020000004.1, on the reverse strand, counting down.
GAAAACATCCCAAGGTTTTTAACGGCTTCCCTCAACACTGGGCGAACATCGCTCCTTGAGATGGCAACGCGGGCAGGCGCTGGGCCAGTAAAAGCCTGCACATGGTGGATGGCGCCTACCATTTTGGGTCGACACGTGGCGGCGGCCGGCTTTCTCAAGCGGGAAGGCCATAACTCCTGCAGACAGACGAAGTCGGTAGACGCCTCGCACAGCCAGGCGAGCAGCGCTGGCAAACGTGAAGGTGGCGATCTTGAGAGTCGTCATGGGGTAAGGCGTCCCTCTGTGGGAATCGTTGCACCCCCGCGCTGCGCGTTTTCGGCGTCATGCCTGCACCGGTTTCACCCTGCCGACCACCGGCTATGTCTGTTGCGCCTGTTGCCAGCCGGCTCCCGCATCGTCTACTTTGTCGCTCGGGCCGTTTTCTATATACGAGTCTTGAAAGACCTGTCCGACGAGGCTTTGATAGTTTGCTGGATCGGCGCTGACAATGGCTCTGAACATTTGAATTAATGCATTGCCGTCTGCCAAGTGCGCAACGACCACGCGCGCAGTACGTAGCGATATCGACTCGCGCACCGGCAACATCGAGCTCCCATCGTGCAACTCGAAGGTGAAACGATGAACTTCTTCGTGGCCTTCAGGCAGCTTGGTTTGTCGACAAATGATCGCCTTCACGAGATATCCTCCTTCGAAGCTTTTCCGACTGACAACAATGGGCCTTCGAGGTCGGGCTCAGGCACAGTGTCAAACCCCTTTCCAAACCACGAGACTTGTTGTCGAAGCTCGGACACGTAACTGTCCCATCCGCTTTGGTGACCGACGAAAAGATCGTGTTGCACCAGGTTCGCCAGTAGTGGACGGTTGAGCTCCTTCTCAAGCAGCGCCTTGGGCCACAAGAAAAACGCGCTCGCCGCTCGCTTGGCGAACTCGTAGGGCGTCATCTCCGGATCGACCATTCGCAGGATCGGGAAACTCATCAGCGACTCCTCTTGGGCGGCTGCTTCGCCCACCGTATTGAAGCGCAGCGCGCACTTCATCACGCATGCACTCGCTTCCAATACATCGCCCAGGTGTAGCAGCAGCGCACGTCGTTCGATACCATCGTCCATTCGCTATCTCCCGATTGTCCGCGCCCCTATTTCGTGCCTATCGCACGTCGCATGGCGCTCGTCAGGCCCTGTCTGCACCGCCAGTAACCCTGCCATGGATCAGCGCCCAGAGTTCGTTGGCGCTTGATCGCCGTGTGGATTGTCCACTGATCCGCCTTTTTGACTTCTCGTAGCTCTTCCCATGCAATAGGCATCGACACGCCCATGCCAGAGCGCGCTCTCGCGGAAAAGGCTGCGACCGTGCTCGCCGCTTTGCTGTTGCGCAGGTAGTCGATAAAGATCTTGCCGACGCGGTTTTTCGGACCGAGCACGGCTGAAAACCGATCCGGAAACACCTTCGCCATATGCCTCGCAATGGCCTGCGAGAACGACTTCACTTCGTCCCACCCTTGTCGGCGTGTCAGCGGAATGACGATGTGATAGCCCTTGCCGCCGCTCGTCTTGACGAAGCATTGAAGTCCGACCTCGTCGAGCAGAACCTTTGCCAGTTCAGCGGCCTCCGTCATCATGCGCCACGACAGGGCCGGATCTGGGTCGAGGTCGAGGACGAATCGGTCCGGATGCTCAAGATTTGGCTGTGACGCATTCCAGGTGTGCAACTCGATCACGTTCATTTGGGCCAGACCAATGAGCGCTTCATGGGTGTCCACCGCGAGCAAAGGCGGGTGATTCGGATGCAAGGCGGTGGGCAGCTTGGTGATGCCGGGAATGCGCGATCTTTCCTCGTGCTTTTGAAAGAATAGCTCGCCGGCTATCCCATCAGGCGCACGTACCAGCGACACCGGCCGATCTTGCAAATACGGCAGCGCCCATTCGGCTATCTCGTCGTAGTAGCGCACGAGATCAATCTTCTTGAGACCCGTGGTTTGATCGATGACGCGTTCGGCGTTGGAGATCTTTTGGCCCGAAAGTGTCACGTTGCCACGCCGACCAGGTTGAACCCGGGTCGACCCTGTTTGCGCTTCGACTGGCTCACCGTTCTCGACGTCGACCACCGGCTCTTCCGTGACGGCCTCTGCCGGCTTGTCCTCCCGCATCCCGTGAAAGATAGGCTGGCGCACTTCCCCACCGGGTGTCCATTCCAGGAACGATATCTCGGCAACCAGACGCGGCTCCAACCAGACGTAGTCCCGATCTTTGTCCGCTGGCGGTGGATTATAAAAAGCGCTCGTCTTGCGTGCGAGCGGCTTCGCTTTTCTCTGGAGAGTGGAAAGCTGCGAGGGCCGCAGATTTTGCTTCGCGGAGCCGGCGAACCGCAATGATCCGTCGGGTTCATGGACACCCAGCATGAGCGAGCGAACGCCTGTTTTCGCGCCCTTCGGCCGGGTAAAACCAGCGATGACAAATTCCTGGCGCAGACGGCATTTGAGCTTGATCCAATCCGTGGAGCGGCCAGAACGATAGGGAGCGTCCGCGCGTTTGCCAATGATGCCCTCGAGCCGCATCTTGCAAGCGGATGCGACGAGTGATGCCGGGTCTTGCGCGAAATCTTCCGAGTACCGCAGCAAATCGTGATGGACCTCGCCCATCAGATCCGACAGGACGTCACGGCGCGCACGAAGCGGCTGCTCTCGGAGATCCGTGCCATTGAGATACATCAGATCGAATACGAAAAGCAGGATTTCCGAAGTGCTGCGTCGATCGAATGCGTTCTGAAGTGCGTTGAAGTCTGGCATACCCGCGGCATTGAGCACGACGGCCTCGGCGTCCAGCCACCCGTCCTCAACGGGGAGCCCATTCAATGCCACGATCAGTTTTGGCAAGCGGTCTGACCAATCGTGCCCGTTGCGGGTAAATATCCGAGATGACCCGTGCTCGATTCGACACAACATTCGATAGCCGTCGAACTTGATTTCGTAGGACCAGTCGCCTTCGGTCGGTGCACGACTGGCAAGCGTTGCGAGTTGAGGTTCAATGAATGACGGCATCGCGCCGGGCGGGTCTTCCATGACCCGTTTGGGCGCCTTTCGGCTCGCAGAACCCCATCGCCCGGCCATGAGGTTCACGCATCCGGCTTGAGGCCGTCTGTCAGAGCCGCTCGATCCAGCCAATCCAGCAGGTCCGGACGCGAAGAAAACCGTGGGTCAGCAAACCACTCCACCAAATGCTCGTGCATGTCCCCGCAGCAATTGTGATCGATGTCGAATATTCCGTCGAAGCCAGGATAGTCAGCGCAAAGGCGAAAGCCGATTAGCTGCGTGCCGTTCAGGCAGACGACGGTGTGCTCAGTAACATCGGCGGCGGTGCCGCGCGGTTTGTCGCCAAGCAGCGAAACGAGTTTTGCCTTCACACTTTCAATATCCATAGCATTGCGGACTTCTGTGACGACGTTGCTTTCCAGTGCCTCGGGTTCGACCGCAAGCGCACAGGCTGGTCGCCCGACGGCGATACGGTACGGGGCTCAGCTATCTTTGGTGCCCAGCTCCTCATGTTTATGCGAATGCGTGGCCGCATGCACGAGCTCGAAGTGCGCGCCCTTTCCACTGCGCGTCGGCGGGAAATGCTCCCCCTCGACACACGTCACTTCGAAAGCTGCCGCACCGTCTCCTTCCTTCACGACCTTATAGATGCCGGATGTTTTGACGGTCTCGCCGGGCTTGTGGATTTCGGACATTTGGCCTCTCCTTTTGGAATGAGTGCGCGTGTTCCAGCAAGCTCCATGCCGCCAGGCGGGACAGTTTCAGGCGCTCGAGTTGCCATTGACTGTGTCTAGTTGACGCGCCCACCGGCGTCGGACTGAGTACAGGCAAACACGGGGCAGCCGTGACGCCGGCCGACGCCACCGTGCCATTCCCTCGCGCTTCCCGGTCGTCGTCTTGAACTCGAAACCGCTCCGCTTCGGCCTGTTCCAGGTGTGATAACGCCGTTATTACGACACCTGCATTTGCTTCCCCGCAGTGCGTGCAACGGAAACCGTTCTTTCGGCCATTTTTAAGCCGGTTCAATGGCGATAACCGGTATTATCGCCATTGAACGAATTTATAATCGATAATCTGCGCTATTTATCAAATTATCTATGATTTATTTACGCAAAATTCGTACTTTATTATTTTTTGGTGAATAAGATTATGTCAAATAAGAAAACGCAATGTTTGTGAATTCCAGATGTTGCGCGGCTCAACTAAGCGGCTTGCTATACGAACTGTCACACTCGCCCATGCACCGGGGCGGCATCTTGCCTGCAACACGATTGTCGGAGCGATAGAACGAAATAAACTGCACAGCACTGAAGCGCGAGGATTCGCCGGAGATGATGAGCGCTTCCCGCTCATGGAGCATTAGTTTGCCTATTTGTCTCTTGAAATACATAATCCGCGCACGATTATTGGTTGAAAGCTTCCCGCCTTTGTTTGAATAACACCGACATCACGGGCCAGTTGGCGCTAACCCTCGGGGGTAACATGGCAAAAAGACCAAATGGTGCGCCGAAACCGGCGCTTGGTCAGTTGTACGGTTATGGAGTTCAGGAGGCCCGCTTTCTTCATCATCTATTGCGGTCTCATTCGGGGGATACCGTCGCGTTGGAATGGGTCGACGATGTGTCGGGCGTGAAGGCGGGCGAGTCCTTTGCCGAGCAGGATAAAAGTGGGCTAGCTCACAACCCGATCAGCGACCACGCAGTTGACCTTTGGAAAACATTTGCGAACTGGCTTGAGGGGCGGCGTAGTGGCTATATTCCGCCAGGAACGAAGTTCATTTTGTACGTCGCACAGCCATACAAGGGGAAAGTCGCTCAGAAGATGAGCGATTGCCAGGGTCTGCAAGAGGCAAAAGCGTTAATCGCTTGGTTGCGAACGCAGTTCTGGGGAACAAAGCCAGATTTCGAGAAGAAAGTGTTGATTCCAGAGTCGCTTGGGAAATACCTTAATGTCGTCCTGTCTGCAAAGGACGCAGCGCTCGCGGACATAATTCGCTCATTTACGTTGGAATGCGGTATCGGTTCGCCATACGAGGAGATTGCCGCCGAAATCGGTAACGCGCCTGTGGGCGCCGAAAACGTTCCGCAAATATTGAATCAACTTGCCGGCTGGATTCGAACGACGACATTCAAACAGATTCAGAACAGGCGGGCAGTGTCGATTGGTCGCGACGATTTCTTTGTGGAGTATTTGGCTGCCGTTCGCAAATTCGACCGTGCCGACACGGTACTTCCGTCTTTCGCAGAGCTTCCGACAGACGACGAAATACAGGTGGAGTTTTTGGGTGAGACTTATGTACATCAACTTCAACTCATCAACGCCGACATGGATCTTGTCTTCGACGCAATCAACACGTACTTGATGGCGTCCACGGATCGCGTCGAATGGGCGAAGAGAGGATACGTCCACCGCAGCAGCATGCTCGAATACGAGGCGGCTCTTACTCGCACATGGCGTGCCAAGCGTTCCGCGGTAAATGTTCAATTGCGGGGACGAGAACCGGTCGAGGTGGGAATCACCCTACTCTCAAGCTGCCTAGAAGCGAACATTGATCTGCAGGGGAAGCACGTCCCGAGTCACTTCACGCCGGGGAGTTTCCATAAGTTGGCGAACTCACTGCACATCGGATGGCACCCGGACTTCGCAAACCTGTTAGTTTCAACAAAGGACCAAGCGCATGCTGCTTGATGAAATCGATGCAATCCAGAACCCTGCGCTTGGCGCGACACTAATCTGGCGTTCGGTCTGCGGCTTTTACTCCGCAAGCGGCAAGACCGACGGAGCCCCTATGATTCTCGCGTTCCTGGTGTTGCCGCTGGTATTCAATGAGGATTTGCGCGAGGTGATAGGCAGCACCTACAAATCATCTGGCATCCGGAAATTCGAGAGCAAATTCGACAAACAGGCAGACCTCCTGCTATCGATTCAGGAACGCGCTAAGGCAATGCTCGACCTATCCCGTCGTTCGCTTGCAATCGGCATCTCAACCGGCCTCGTAAGTTTGACGCCAGCGACCGCGACAGTGTGGCCGCGCAGTACAACCCCACCTCATTCCCAAAAGCCCGAAGTCTCTCCGCTCACATCAGCAGCCGAAAAGCTTGGCGTCTGGGCCCAGCAAACATCGCTTCGTGAACTCTGCTTCGCGCTTCGTCTGGAACTGTAATCGTGCAACTGCAAATCCTTGAAGTCATTCTTTGGCCAAAAGCCGCCGGCCTTCCACCACGCCGGGTCCCGTTCGAGCCAGGTAAGGTTAACGTCATCAGTGGAGCATCGAAGCGCGGAAAATCATCGGTCATCCCGATTGTCGACTACTGCCTCGGGTCGCGACTCTGCGCCATCCCCGCGGGCACAATTCGCGAAGCTTGCGCGTGGTTCGGTATCCGGGTTCAAACGAGCGAAGGGGAAAAAATATTCGCACGCCGGGAACCTGGAAAACAGCAAAGCACCGACGAGATGATGCTGCTTGAGGACTCGGTGCTTGACGTGCCGACGGATACTCCAAAGAAGAACACAACCCGGCAGGCGGTCAAACACCTTCTGGACAGACTAGCCGGTCTCTCGAATTTGGGCTTCGATCCGGAAGAGCCTCGAAGTGGCTTTCAAGGACGCCCCAGTTTTCGCGACACCTTGGCGTTCTGCTTTCAACCTCAGAATATCGTCGCCAACCCCGACGTCCTGTACTTCAGGGCTGACACTAACGAACATCGCGAAAAAGTACGAACGATTTTCCCGTATGTACTCGGAGCAACGACCGCTGAGCGTCTCGCAAAAAAATGGGAGCTCGAAAATCTCCTGCGAGAACTCCGTCGCAAGGAACGAGAACGTGCAGCGCATGACACAGTTTCTGCGACCTGGCTTGCTAACTTGCAAGTGTGGGTCACGGAGGCGCGCGAACTAGGCTTGCTCCGTGGAGATGCCTTGGAAGCCACCGAAGAAACCCTCATCGTTGCTCTGGAAAAGGTTCTCGCTGCTGGAGAAGAAGGGAATGGCTTCTCTGCGCAGGGCACGGGCGCATCAGCGGATGAATACGCGGCGCTGCAGACTGAAGAGTCGAAGATTGTTCTTGACTTGAGCGTAGCGCGGCATCGCCTGAATCAGATTACTGCGGTCCGCGGCACAGTGGGTTATTACAAGGGAGCGCTAGACAGTCAGGCTGCCCGCCTCGGCGTCTCGCGATGGCTGCGAACGTTGTCAAATGATGGCGCCCGCTGCCCAATTTGCGATAGTGCGATGACGTCGTCGAGCGGTGAGCTTGAGCAACTGTGTGACGCGCTGGCCACGATTGAGAACGAAACGCATACCGTCTCGATGGCGCCACCTGTACTGGACCGTGATCTCGTCGACGTCAAATCCAAATTGTCGCTGCTTGAAGACCAACTGAAAGCGGTCCGGATTCGAAAGCGAGCAATCGAATCACGCTCGAAAGCGATCCGGGAAGGAGAACAGACGTCAGCACGTGTTGCCCGTTTCCTAGGCCGCGTCGAGCAGGCGCTTGAGCTATTTTCGGCGCGCTCTGCACCGGGTGGATTGAACGAAGAACTTGAAAAGCTGAACGATAGTATCGAAGACCTACGGAAATCCCTTTCCGAGCAGCAGTACGCGCTCAAGCTTGATGCTGCAACGGCCCGTGTTTCGAAAGACATAACCAGAATCGCTGCGAAGCTCGATGTCGAACGTAAAGATGCTCCAGCGCGCCTCGACATTAAAGAACTCACAGTCGGCGTGCGAGATGACGCCGGTCGCGAAGATTTTTTATGGCATCTGGGTAGTGGGGCAAACTGGCTCTCATATCACGTGGCTGCGATTCTGGCTCTTCACGTATTCTTCCTCCGGCAACTTCATTCGCCGGTACCGGCGCTAATCATTTTCGACCAGCCAAGCCAAGTCTATTTCCCCCAGCGGTTGACGCGACCCACCGCGCAAAGTGAAGAGGACGACATCGGTGACGAAGACGTTGCATCGATCCGCCGCTTCTTTGAGGCCATGGGCAAGCTCGCTGCCCATTTCAAGGGAAAACTACAAATAATCGTACTCGACCATGCGGGTCCGGATGTGTGGGACCAACTTGAAGCGGTCTCATTGGCTGAAGAGTGGCGTGGAAACGACTACCTTGTACCCAAGGATTGGCTCGACATTCTCGAATAGGCGACTTACGCGGCGTAGGATTCGGCACGCGGTGAAAGCAGCTGAACGCGGCGTTCTGCGCGCAGAAGGATGGCGCGCGACGAAAGGCCAAGACAGTACGCGAGCTCGCATGCATCAAGGTAGCGGTGGACTGGCAGCGGGTAAGCTGATGTTTTCATGCCGTGTATTGCCAACGCAATCAAACTGTCTGCACAGGCTGAAATTCTCACGGCCCCGACGGACTCTACATCGATAGGCCAGCCGCGCGAATTCGCTCGTCGAGCCTGGCGGCTTCGCCTACCTTTTGACTGACCGCGCGCGCCGCGAGCAAGTCCGCACCAGCATTAGCCTCGCTCAAAGCCGTGCGAATGTCGTAGCGCAATTCTAAGAACTCGCTGCGAAAGTGTTCCGCCCTCAATCGTTTGAGCGCTGATTCGATCCAGTTCAGGGCATCTTGCGCATCCCCCTGCACCAAGCGGGCGCGCGCCATGAGTCGCTGCAGCCATTCGCTTTCGGCCAAGTGCTGTTGCATCTTCAGCATTGCCTCGCCGTCACCGGGGCGCCCCATGTCAATCAGCAGTTCGGCCTGTCTTTGCTGGCGAAAGGCAACGGGCTTGGCTAGGGCCTCGTAAAGGGTCAACGCCTTGGCTCGAAGCCGGTCCCGATCGCAGCCGGGAAGCTTGGCGGCCTCGGCATAAATCTCGGCCCAAGCGAAGCGATCACTATCGCTGTCGAGGCTCTCGACACCCGGTTCAGGCAACTGACGGAAGATGGCGGTGAAAAGAGCGGGGTTTTCGCCGGACAAGAAACGTCCGAGCGGCGCAAAAGCACTGAACGCCTGACCCACACCAAGATTAGCCGCATCGACGATTGTCTTCTCGATCGCCGCGGCATGTCGGGCGATGATGTCGTTGCGCCAATTTCCGTGGCCGGCGGGAAGTCGTTCGATAACGCCCAGCAACACCGAGAAGGTCACCTCGCGGTTACCGGCGAGCTTTTCGAAGATACCATCGACCAGGGCGATCGTCTCCGATGTCTTTTCAGGGTCCTTCCGGTAAATGTCGATTAGTTGCAAGCGCGCCTCTTCCAAGCGGCAAGGCCCGGCTAGCACGGCCTCGAAAAGGGCCGCCGCTTCGGACGCGCGGCCCAGCCGCTTTAGCGCCTTTCCCTTGTGGTGTTGGATCTGAGCACGTTCGAGATCGGTCGGGTCGGTGAGCTCCGCCAGAACGTCAAACGTTGGCATACGCCCGTCTAGACGTTGCCGGGCGACCTCGTCTCCGTCATGCTTATCGAGCAGGTAGAACTGCTCGACCGCCTCGATGACGGCGATGACGGCAAGTTCGTCGCGTTTTTGCCCCATCAACGCCTTGGCGTCTTCGAGCGGCTCACCCACGAGGTCTCGACGAATTTCGGTTGTTTCCCACACCGACAGAAGCGCGTAGAGAAACGCGGTACGGCGGTCGCCGGAGGCGATCAGTTTCTCAAGCTTGGATCTCAGGCTGCGCGCGATGGCCCAGAACTGCAATCCTGCTGTGCTCGCGGTCGTAGTCAGGTAGATTTCCAATGCGCCGGTAAGCTCGGCGCTCCGCGCGTCGTCACACCAAGTCCCACCCTGCACGGATGCGAAGACGATGTCATGCAAACGCACGGTACCGGAACGGTCAGTGGCGGTCAGGCCCGCGTCTCGTAGCTTTCGCACTCCTACGGGCGCGAGCACTTCAAAAAGAAAATCCTGGTTGACCGCCGCAAGCGCGGCCCATTGAAAGACGGAAAGCTCCCGTTGCAGCATCGGACGCAGGCGTGCCAGCATTCGGTCGGCCAGGCGCTGTCCCTTGTCGTCAGGAAGCTCACCCACTACGCAACAATCGAGCGCAATTTCGGCCCAGTTGGCGTTTTGCTGCTGAACGGTCGCCCGCAGCAGATTTAGGCTCAGGGGATGGCCGCCCACGGTCGACCAGATAGTGCGAAAGATGTCTTCGGGACACGGCGTGCCAGCCTGGTCCAAGATGGTTCTAGCTTCGTCTTCGGCAAGGAGCGGAAGATCGTAGGCTTGAATGCTCCGGTGGCGCTGAGTCAGGATGATGTGCGATCTCGGCCCGCATAGCGTCGAGAGCTGACCGCTCGCAAGGCCCGGATCTGCGTCGTCAATCACCAACAGGCAAGCCCGGGTCTTGAGGAGTGCAGTGATGTTGCGTGTTTCGCCTGCCCGGATCAGCGGCAGCGACTTGAGGTCTTCGATTTGCTTGCATTCCCCAGCCTTAAGCCAAACGACCAGATCGTATTCGTCACTGTGCTTCTTCGCGAAAGCAGCTGCAGCATGCGATTTTCCAAGCCCAGCCATACCGGCGATGGCGACGACCGGCATGATGGCAAGCCGCCGGGAAAGCTCACAGTCCACATCCGCGCGTAACAGGCTGGCGGCCTCGGGACTCGGCGTAAGAGCGCTCGCTGCCTCCTCATCCCAGAGCCGCTGGAGGTCGGGCAAGTAATGCGAAAGCCGCCGTACCACCTCGTCGCTGAAAATCAAATGGTCGATGATCTTGGCGGCGATCTCCTCGTTTCCCCAAATATGGAGCGTCCTGCCCAGCATCTGGGGCCGCGCCATCACAACCTTATGGAACGTGTCGGCCTTCTGAGGCCGTCGCTGCGTCCCGGACAGTAAGAAAATTTCTGCAGCTTTCGGCTTGTCGCCCAAGGCTTTGGTCAGATCCTCCTCGGCCTTCTTCATTTCGCCGTCGAAATAGTTCGCCCGATCGGAGTACTCGACCGCCACACACTCGTCATCGCTGACGGAATCGACCACGCCGGAAACCGGGTAGCCTAAGAGATTGGTGCCCGCGTGCGTCATTGGCACTCCCAGCAGAGCGTCCATGAACACGGCGCCAAACCGCTCAAACTCAGGGCCGATGCGTGTTATCCCTTGGGCCAGAATCTCAATTTGCGCGGTGCGCCGCTTTGGGTTCATGGCGAACTCTCTTGGTCACTGCTTGGGACGTTGCGCCGTTCGTGGGGCCGAACTTTGGGCGATTGAGCATCAATAAGGTCAAGTTGTTGCGTCAAATATGACCAAATCTGCAATGCAATATCCAATCCCGACGGATTGTTCGGCCGGGTTTTCTCGGAATAGGTCAGAAAGCTATAGGTGGCGTCGCGCGCCATTCTTTTTCCCTCGCTGTAGGTCACCATGATACAGCGCGTGTTCGGCGGATCAACGGTGCGCTGTGGGAAAGTCCTATCGTCTCGCAAGAATCGCGGAAATGGCGGATCTGTTTCCTAAACTTTCGACATTGCCGTGAACACGCGTTCGCACTCAGCGGCGGCTATGGGATCATTTCCCGGAAACCACTGGCCAACAAGGCTGGCTGAAGCTCCTTCAAGGCGTTGGCCGGGACGCCTAGCCACAGGAGGTTCCTTGCGCGCGTGACAGCGACATAGCCAATACGACCGACTTCGGAATTCACCCCATCGAGCAACGCCGCTACATGCTCCTTGGTTGCCATCAAGAGCCGCGGATGCCATTGCCCATTTGCCGACAATGTGGCCGACGGTAGTCCGGTATCCGGATCGCGCGTAAAACTCCAGATAAGTCGGCGCAGCGCTTTGGCTTTCCCGCCGAGAGGCATACGCGTGCATTTTTGCTGCCGGACTGCTAGCTTTTTTGCGTCCGCCCTGCCGGTCAGCGCTCACCTCGTGCGAAGTGTCCGTACGGCTACAGCACTATTTGAAAGCGAGGCGAACATGTCCCGAATGAGCAAAATCATTTCAGTGCAGGGGCCGACTTCTCAGCCTGGAACATAGGCGCGCTCGCCGCGCAAATAGAAGGCCCAAACACAGGGTGGTCGAACGGGCATTGATCGCGGACATCGCGCCAAACTCGGAACTGAGACGCCTCATTCGGGAAGGTTTGGACGACGTTAACGGGGCCGCGCCGTGTCGATGGAAGAAGCCGAGGCCTGGGCCGATTTCTTGTATACGGGTACCTCCGCCAACCCCATTAAGCGCCGGCATGTAAAAATACGGTAACGCTATGATCTAGAAGAGATTTATCGGTTGATGTATAATAACCGCATGGACATCGAGAAACGAATCTTGCAAGCTGTTCGCCCTCGCCGCAATGGGTTGCTGCTGCGGCGGCACGTTCGAGCTTTCGGTAGCCCGAGCCAGGTGTCAGTGGCCCTCACCAGACTATGTGCAAAGGGTGTTATCACCCGTTTAGCGCGCGGCGTGTACGCTAAGCCGTCCAAGCTGGCCGAGGTGGGACGTGATGCGCTCCTGGCGGCGGCTACTGTGGAAACCCGCGAACTTCATCTATCGGTCAAGCGACGAAAGCGTTCTCGCCTGACGCAGGCTGCGCGCGTAGTAAAAAATCTTGCCAAGCAGGCAGGGGTCGCATTCGAGCCGACATTGGCTGACCAGTGGGCCAGCGCGGTAACCCGTCTCGCCGGCGATGACATTAATAGTGACGCTACGGACGATTTGCTCGTCGCATTAACACGAGCGGGCAAGCTCTCGCCGAATGAGATGGTGAAGCTCACGATGGAACACCATCGCGCGACAAAGCATGTTTGATCCTTTCGGAGATTTCGAGACGGCCGGTTATTTACGGAACACCTATGCCGAGAAAGACCTCGAGATCGTAAAAGCCGCCGAACACAATTTGTTTCGGGCTCAATTGCCCACCGCGTTGGCCTTCCTCGCGGATTGCCAGCGTATTGAATACGGGGATTTCCTTGAAGTCCATCGACTTCTGTTTGAAGCGTTGTATCCCTCTTGGGCAGGGAAGGATCGCGCCGAGGTGCTGCCCGAGAGGGCCATCACCAAGGGGTCAGTATTCTTTTGCCATCCGCGTGACTGCCGCCTTGCCATCGAAGATGGGCTGAGGCATGGTCACGATGCACAGCAGATGATGAAGCGGCCTGGCTTCATCATGGGCATGTTCGCATATGGGCATCCGTTCCTCGACGGGAATGGCCGCGCGATGTTGCTGGTTCATGCAGAACTTTGCTTCAGGGCTGGGATGTCGATCGACTGGACGAAGACAAACAAGCTCCCGTATCTGACAGCGCTCACGGCAGAGATTGAGTCACCCAACTCTGGCCATCTTGATCAATACCTGAAGCAGTTCGTCGCCCCGCAGATTCCGAGAAATCAGTGGCTGATGACCGTCGGAGAGATGCCCGGACTTGATGGGGTAGACCAGCCTGCTGACGAAGCCGCGCAATACGACGACCCTTCGGTAGCGCGCGACTATCGAGAGTTCGAAAGTCGACGCGGATACCAGCTGCGTTAAGGCGGCCACTTCCACGCCCATGGGTATTCGATGCGTTATCGATGTCTCCGTTTCTCAGCGTAGGTGAATTGACGAGGCCGGGGAATCAAAAAGCTTCTCAGGCAATGTTTTCTGTCACCGGAATTCCACTCCCCAAGCGGTTGCACGACGATATACCGCCGCGTGGAAGTCACGCAGATCGAACCCGGGACCGTACTCTACGAGCGGGCAGATCGCAGCTGCCTCGATGACGAACCGTGCAAGAGCGAAACAGTCCGGATCGGTCGTGGAGCGACGCACTCATCCACCATCCGCCCACACCTCCATCAAGCCTGCATTGGCAAACAACGAACCGAGCGCATCCGCGCGCGTGCGAGATAGCAAGCTCGAGCGCCCTCATCGTTGAAGACCTCAGTCGCTACGGCAACGAGCGCCTTCTCACAGACCGGGATCATCTCCATAGCAGTCGGCGAGGTGTGCTCCGATATGCATGAACTCGTGGTGCTCAACCTGCGACTCGCCGTCATGGACGGCGCCGGCCCATTCGAACACTTCGCAGAACAGGCGCGGCATCACCATTGGAACGACCATGATGACCTCCAGGGTGGAATGACGTCCGGTATAGACGAGCCGACACGGTACCGCAAGTATTGAAGTCAGGATCGGTCGGCCTATGCGTCCGACAAACTAGTTGATTTTCACGATTGCGTATTTGCTCGTCGCAGCGGCGTACTGACCTGATGATTGCGGTCGTTCGGGCGCAGATAATCGAACATTTGCCGGCGTGGGTGACCCCAGGCTCGAAACGGACCGGCGTGATTGGCATAGCCTCTGCCACACCTGCGATCAAAAAAAAGTGGATCGACATCGTCGTGGACGCTTGGGCTCGTACAATTACGTTCACTATAGTAAAACCAGGATTGCGTTATGAGTTTGCAAAGATATGTTGGTTTGCACTGAATCTTGACCCACGGAGGGTGGTGTCAAAAAGTTAGATTTCCGTAGCCTACCGTCAATCCACCTCGACGTGCTCTCCTGCATTTTCCTTGCGTCGCATCTCCTAGCAGTCGTGCGGCAGCTACCTTCGTGCGCTCCCCTTGCTCTTGATTCACTGCTATCACGTTCCTCGTAAGTGGTTGTCTCAGCCGCCCGTATTGACGCCCTCCCGGCATCTGCCGTCCTGCGTAGTCTTGCTGCTCTTCTTGCGTGTTTGGAGTCTAACCGGAGGAAGATCTAGCCTTTTGACAACGTCGACAAACTGTGAAAAGCGCCCGTCATATCGTCTTTGTCCATCGGCTGCAAATCCGACCAGTTGGTCCCTCGGGACGCTAAGGCGGACACACGTTAGCTGGTTCTTTGCGGTGTATGGACTAGCATCGTCCTGCTGCATCAACTGTTGATCACAGGAATTTTTCGCAATGGACGTTTGCAGAAAGCTATCGCACACATTGAGTTGTCGAAACTGAATTGCAGCATGCACGTCGGCCTTGTCCAAATCCCTTAGTGTGCCCAACTCGCTGACACACTGGTCAGCATGATGGACGAGTAGCTCCAAGAGCACCGTGTTTCCGATCCGATTCAGTATGTTGACGTCGGTGATCGTAATGCTTTCGTCCTTCTTGGACTCGCAGTCGACTCCATAAGGCCGAAGTGTCGCACACTGCTGTGAGGACAAAGTCACGCTCGTAGCGTGCAGGTTTGCAAATCCAAGCTTACTTACGAGTACTTTTGCGTAAAGAATCGGATTGTTGGTAACCATGGGAACATACACTAAGCAAATGAAGATTGTGCAGATAAAGGTCACAAACCTCATCTTCACGTCATTTGCTGAGAAGATCATCCAATTAAGCATTGGGATCAGCACGCATGCAACGATTGCCGCCAGAATATTCCGTTCGGGGGCGCCATCACTGCTGGTCATCAAGATGAATAGTGCCGGCAGAATGATAAAGAGACCAAAAGCTGTCGTGGTAGCTATTTTCGCCAACACAAGTCTTAACTGCCGGCGAGTCGTCAAAATTCTGAGCCAAGTTCCAACCTGGCGATACCATAACGCCAAAACTGACAACACCATAAGGATCAGAAACGCGACAGCGAGCTTGTACCCGTTACTTGCGGTAAACAAGCCATGTACGATCGCGGCAACCCAATCTGCTCCTACTGCGGGCGGCATCGACGCGAATTGGGCGGGCTTGACTGGACTGTTTGCCGCTACATAGACTGCTGGCCAGTCGACCAACATAAGCCCCCAGGTTGCAACCGATGAAAGAAGCAAGACTAAAACCGCATACTTCATCCGGGGTAGCGGAAAGACTCTCCAGTCAACCAAAGTCAAAAAAGCCGCGCAGCCGAGGCCGACTAGCAACGTCATCCAGCTCAGGGTCGACGGATTTGCGCCCGGATGGTCTTTTGTCAGCAGATAAAGGAATATGCTCGCCCACATCATGAGAGAGAAAAGAGTTGCTCCGACGATGAATCTTCCCTTGAACAGATATTCAACGGTTTTTGTCTGAGCGATCTGCTCTACCACCTTGGTGGCATCGTTCTTCGACCACGGCAGTGCTATCGGGTAAAATAAACTCACCACGTGACGAGCGAAGAATCCCGCGAGCAAGAAATAGCCGCCTAATGTGAAACTAACCACGACCTCCGTGATAAACGTCGCGATAAGATTTCCCGTCAAATCGGTGAGCGTGAAGTCTGGCAACTGCCCTATGTAAAGAGCATAGAACAGCATTGGAATGCCGCCGAGCGCTAGAATGCCAACCGACGCCACGAAAACCCGATTTTCGTTAGCTAGCTTGATGAACCACCTGCGTAGTTGTCTTGATTCCACGGTGCCTTTAACGTCTTAAATAGTTCTTTAACGGCATATCTCTGAAATACCTTAGCCTCATCTGATTCGTCGGCGCTTTGCGTGGAACCAACCACGCGGCCTAACGGGAGGCCGCCGGCATGTGAGCAATGCATGGCAGCCCAGCACATCGTCTCGAGTTCCGAGTCGTATTTAACGGCCCGATATAGGCCGAGAACACAGGGGCGGCCAAGTAATGGCTGAAATTCACAGAAACGCCTTACCTTTCACGAGTGCTTAGACAAACGTCTTGATCTTCGATGCTGCGGATTCCCCAAGTAACGCGGCCGTCAAATCAAGAATCTGGAAGCCAGCAAGTTTTAACTCATGGTCTGCCGTGATCAATTTCGCATAAATATGCATGTTTTGAAGGGAACGGCAGCTCGGTTGTTGCTCGCCACTTTCCCAAATTGGCGGCGAGTGAGCCAAGCGCCCCTTTCTTCCCACACGCCTTTTGTCGACAATTTCGCCTAAGTAAAATTGTAAGCGCGAGTTTCCGCACACGTAGCTTCCATGTTTAAGACGGTTCACGATTGCGTCCGCAATAACAACTTGCGGACGCAATCCATGATCCAGAATGACTTGACCTTTTTGCCCTTGCGGGTGACGCGTGTTGGAGCTGGAGGCAAACGTAGCTTTGACCCGGCCGACAAGCAGCGGTTAATCGATGCCTGCTTAGAACCGGGAGCATCGCTGTCGGGCCTAGCCCTGAAGGCGGGGGTGAATGCTAACCAGTTGCACAAATGGGTTCGGCTGCGCGAACAGTCAAATGCCGCCGTGAGGGGTGACGCAGCGATCGCGCCATCAGCCTTCGTGCCGGTCGTCGCGATCGATGACGCAGCGCCTGTGCTGGTTTCATCACCCGCTGCGCAGCGCGTATCAGTACCGGAGCCATCGCGTTTATCGCCACGATCAGGTGCATCGGCACGGCTGTCTGCCCAGCTGCCCAACGGCGTGAAACTTGAACTCGCATGTTCGGACCAGGATGGCGCGCTCGTGAGCGCGATGATTGTCGCATTGGGAGCACGCTGATGTTTCGCTTCGATACAGAGCTGCGGGTCTTCCTGCATCGTGAGCCGATCGACTTCCGGGCCGGCATCAACAGTCTGGTGACGCTGGTCGAGCAGTCGATGCAACTCGATCCGCTTGCGCGCGCCGTATACGCCTTCCATAACCGCAGGCGTAACCGCGTGAAGCTTTTGCTTTACGATCAGTCCGGATTCTGGCTTATGTTGAAAAGACTCGAGGCGGACCATTTCGCCTGGCCTCGCCGGCAGCAGGCGGTGATCGAGCTCACGACGGAGCAACTCCAGTGGCTGCTCGATGGCATCGATATCGACGCTGTGCACCGCCATCCGAAGCGCCAGTACGCCCATGTGAGCTGAACGGTGCCTTGGGTTGTTGCCGGTAAACAACGGCGTGCGCGCCATTTACACATTTCCGTAAACCTGCGTGAGGCCGCGTTTCGCTACTGTGGAACGCATGAGCGCACACCACTTCCTCCGATTGCCACCGGCTGCCAAGACCTATATCCGCGATCTCGAAGCGCGCGCGAGCACGGATGCGCAGCGCATCGCCGAACGTGACGCGCAGATCGCGGAGTTGACCAAACGCGTCGAGATGCTCGAAGAGCAGTATCGCCTCGCATTGGCACAGCGTTTCGCGCCGAAGAGCGAGAAGCGCCGTGACCGCGTGTTCAATGAGGCCGAGCAGATCGCCGCGACCGAGCCGGCCGACGAGGGCTACGACTTGCCCGAACTGCCCGACACCGGGTTGCCAGCAGTCGAACCGAGCGTGCCTGCCAAACGTGGCCGCAAACCGCTGCCGTCACACCTGCCGCGCGAACGCATCGAATACGATCTGCCTGAGGACCAGAAGGGCTGCCCGAGTTGCGACAACCCGATGCACCGTATCGGCGAAGAGGTAAGCGAGCAGTTGCATATCGAGGTCAAGGTAACGGTGCGACAAAACGTGCGCTTCAAGTATGCCTGCCGATGCGGATTGCGAGCACCACGCCGAGCGGACCCCGATCGTTCTTGCACCGATGCCGGCGCAGCCACTGCCCGGCAGCCACGCGAGTCCCACGATGATCGCCACCGTCACCGTGGGGAAATACGTCGACGGCACGCCGCTGTACCGGATGGAAGACGTGCTTGCGCGCTCGAACATACCGATTGGGCGCGGCACGCTCGCGAACTGGATCATACGGCCGAGCGAACTGCACTACAGTCGGCTGTATGACGCGCTTCACCAAACGTTGCTGTCGCAGCCGCTGATTCACGGTGACGAAACAACGGTCCAGGTACTCAAGGAGCCCGGCAAGTCCGCGCAGAGCAAAAGTTATATGTGGTGCTACCGTAGTGCCGAGGACTGCGCCGAGCCGGTCGTGTTGTTCGAGTATCAGCCAGGGCGCGGCCAGGAATATCCGAAGGCGTTCCTCACCGGTTACGATGGGATGTTGATGAGCGACGGCTATAGCGCCTGGCGCACGCTCAAAAAGGCAACGCACTTTGGATGCATGGCGCACGCGAGACGGATGTTTACCGACGTCCTCAAGGGGCAGAAGAACAAGCCCAGTCCACGTGTTGCCAAGGCGCTCGAATACTTCCAGGCGTTGTATCAGGTCGAAGCGCTCGCCAAGGGCGAATTGCCCGACGGCGAAACACGCGTCGGCTACAGGCACCGTCTGCGCCAGCAGCATAGTGTCCCGCTGCTGAACAGCTTCAAGGCGTGGCTCGACGAACTGGCGCCCAAGGTGTTGCCCGAAAGTCTGCTTGGCAAGGCGATCAGCTACTGTCGGAATCAGTGGCCGTACCTAAGCCGTTACGCGATGTACGGTCAAGCCCCCGTAGACAACAACGTCATCGAAAGACTATGGATTCGAATCCATAGTCTTTCTTATCCTCGTGACGGAATTATGCAGAGTCCTACTTTCTGCGCCTTGACGTCAGTCGTGCGTCCGACCGCCGAGGGCCGGACGTTTCTTCGGAGGGGTTCGGAAACGCGATACGTTCATGCTAAGTGGCTAATGAGGGTGACCCACGAAGCAAGCATAATCACAGGCCATCAAGAAAGGCGAGAATATCTTTCGGCGGACGAAACCGGTGCTGTTTGAATTGCGGTGCCTGAATGGCGTTCAGTGCCCGCTGTTTCATGGCGAGATCGGCTTCGATGTACATATGGGTGGTGGCGGCACTTTCATGGCCAAGCCACAAGGCAATCAACGTGACATCTACACCAGCCTGAAGCATGTGCATGGCCGTGGCGTGTCGAACGATGTGTGGAGTGACGCTTCGCGTCTTGAGTTGCGGACAGCGGATTGAAGCGCCAGTCGCAGCCACCTTCAGTCTGTCAGTTACGCCCGACCGGGTCATCTGGCCGCCAGCACGATTAGGAAAAAGCCACTGATCCGGATCTGGATTAATCTGGTGTAGCCAGCGGCGGATTTGTTTCGCGGTGCCCGCCCACAGTGGCACGGTCCGCTCCTTTCGTCCTTTGCCGTGCAGGTTTGCGCAGGCGCCGCGGTCCAGTACGACATCCCTGACGCGCATGGCTATGAGTTCAGAGACCCGTGCACCTGTGTTGTAGAGCGTAGCCAGCATAACCTGATCGCGCTGACCGCACCAACTGTTTGCAGCAGGAGCTGCAAGGATGCATTGCATTTCTTCTCGACTGAGGAAACCAACCATTGGTCTGTCGAAGCGTTTCATGGGAATGGCCAGCACGCGCTGAAGCCCGGGCAGCGCCGAAGGCTCCTGTAACGCTGCATAGTGGGCAAAAGACCGGATCGCAGCCAGCCGCGCGTTCCGGCTGCGGATCGCGTTGTGACGTGTAGTCTCCAGATATTTGAGGAAAGCGAGAATCAGCTCTGCATTGAAGTCGACTAACCGGAGCTTATGCGGTGGCTTGTTCAAGTCATTCTCCGCGAAGCTGAACAGCAACCGGAAGGTATCGCGGTAACTGGCCACAGTGCGAGGACTTACGTTGCGCTGCTCGATCAGACGGTCCATAAAGAACTGCTGAATCAAGGTCGAGAAGCGTACTGCTGGATCGGAACTAGTCATTTGAAATCTCCCGGGCGTAACCTTCGAAGCGTTGAGAGACCAACGCCATCAGTTCAGGGACGGTGCTGACATACCAATAGGTGTCGGTGACGCGAACATGCCCCACATAAGTGGATAACGATGCGATCGCGTTATCGACATTGATCTGGTTGCGGATTTCGGCGATGGTGATCAGCCGTTTCGGTGAACGTGATCAGTTTGGAAGTTGGTGTTGCGCGGTCAGAGAATTATAACGAAGGTGATCACGATGGGGATGAGTCGGATTGCTTTGCGTTGGTCTTTCGCATCGAATCGCCTTTTATTGGAAGCCTATGCGCTTGATGCACGAGCCGGTCGAGGATTGCGTCGGCGAGCGTGGGGTCTTGCAACCACGCATGCCAATGTTCAAGGGGCAACTGCGAGGTGATGATCGTCGAGCGCGAGCCCACGCGGTCGTCGATCACTTCGAGTAGGTCGTTTCGCGCGCCCTGATCGAGTTCCTGCAGTCCCCAGTCGTCCAGCAATAGCACGTCAATCTTGGCGAGTTGAGCGAGACGGCGTGTGAAGCTGCCGTCGCCATGGGCGATGCGCAACTCTTCGAACAGGCGCGCAGCGCGCACGTATAACGCGGAGAACCCTTGGCGGCATGCCTGCTGCGCAAAGGCGCACGCGATCCAGGTTTTACCGGCGCCGGTCGGTCCACTCAGGATGATGTTCTGGGCGTTGCGGATCCAGTCGCAACTAGCGAGCGTGGCAACCACGCGCTGGTCCAAGCCGCGGCTTTGCCGGATGTCGATGTCCTCGATGCAGGCTTGTGGGTTCTTCAGCCTGGCGGCCTTCATCAGGCGTTCAAGACGGCGCGTGTCGCGCCAAGCCAGTTCGCGTTCGACGACCATGCCGAACCGGTCCTCGAACGACAGGCTGGTGCTAGCGGTCAGTGCGGCTTGTTCCTCGAAGGCGCGGGCCATGCCGTCGAGTTTCAGGTTCCGGAGTTGCGAGAGGGTTTGCTGCATCAACATGGTGACCTCCTTCGGGTCAGTGATAATAGTCAGGCCCGCGCACGTTCTCGTGTTCGGGGGATTGCCACTCAGTGAGTTCGATCGGCAGCGATGCCTGGCGGTCCAATCCGGACTTGAGGATCGAGAGGACAGAGCGACGTGTAGGGGAGCCGACCACGAGGGCGCGCTGACATGCCGCTTCAAGGCGCTCGCGACCGTATTTGCGGGCCAGCGCCAGCAGTCCCAGACAAGCCCGGTAGCCCATTTCGGGATGCGGGCGGTTGGTCAGCAGGTGCCGGACGATCGCCTCGGCGCCGGGGCCAATGGAGGCACCCCAGTTCAGCAGGCGCCCGGGCGTCCACTCCAGGTGAGCGCGGTGAGCTACGGGCATGTGCTCGGGTAACGTCGTGTGTTTGTTGCGCAGGTGGCTGCGGGCGTGAGCTGCGACGCGCTTGCCGCCGTGGAGGATCTCGACGCCGAAACGGGTCAGGCGAGCATAGACTGGCTGGCGCACGAGGCTGTGCGGGGCGCTGTAGTAGTGGTGATCGACCTCGACATGGTAGTCAATGTTGACGACGCATCGCACGAAGGTCGCGATCTCGTAGCGCTGGGCAGGTAACGGCCGCAACGCGGGCTGGTCGAGCCGCTCAAACCATTCGCGGCGATTACCCTGAAGCTTCTTGAAGGGGCGTTGGTTGAGATCAGCAATGAGACCAGCGATCGCGCGGTTCAACTCGGCCAAGCTGAAGAAGCGGTGGTTGCGCAGACGAGCAAGAACCCATCTCTGGACCACTTGAACTGCTACCTCGGCCTTCGCTTTATCACGGGGCTTTCTTGGCCGTGCTGGGAGCATCGCTGTCGCGTAGTGGTTCACGAATTCCTGCGCCGTGCGGCCAAGGCCCGGTTCGTATCGGTCAGGTCGCGCAATCAATGCGCGCGGATTATCAGGGACCAGCAGGCTCGGGGCGCCTCCGTAGAATTCCATGGCGCCGATAAGCCCGCCGATCCAATCGTGCGTGCCCTCCGAACGCGTCGCACAGGCATACGTGTAATTCGATGCGCCGAGCGCAGCGACAAACACGTGCGCACGAAACGCAACGCCACCGCGCCCGTCCAGGATCGGCATGGTGTGCCCGGCAAAGTCGGCAAACAGCTTCTCGCCGGCGCGGTGTTGCTGACGCATCGAACGTTTGAGCGTCTGCGCCCAGTCGCGGTAGCGCTGGCAGAACTGGGTGTAGCGATAGGTACGCTCGCCGAGGTGCGCCTCAACGTACTCCTCCCACAATAGTTGCAGCGTCACGTTTGCGCGCCGCAACTCGCGATGAACGAGCGCGTAGTCCAGGTCGACACGCCGGGCCTGCGTATTCTGATCGGCCGGCAGCCTCAGCTTGGCCTCGAGTTCGTCGTCAGCCAGCGGTTCGACGCTCGCCCAGTCCAGATTGGCCGCGCTTGCACGCGCTGCATACGCCGATACCGCACCCACGCTGATACCCGCGGCCCGGCTGATCTGGCGGTGCGACAAGCCGCACACCCACTTCAGCCGCAGGACTTCTTTCAATTTGCGCATGCTCATCCGATGTGCCGGCATTACCTGTCCCCTATAAAAGAGACAAGGCTAACGCCCGTCGTTGATGTCATACGCAACACCACCGCCAGACCGAAATAGCGTTCCTGTTTCGGTCCAGTGATCACTCATTCCGGGAACGTGATCACCTGTTTCGGCAAGATGATCAGTCGTTTCGGAAACGGGTGATCAGCGATCACCATCAACCGAAATGACTGATCACCTTCCTCCGGATTCACTGATCACGTTAAACCGGAATCGGTGATCACGTTCGCCGAAATACGCAATCTGGTGCTGATACCAGCGAACCAGGCAATTCGTGAGTAAGCGGTGAATTGAGCGCACATGGCATCTTAGGTGCGGACGGAGCAGGATGTGTCCACTGAAATCAGTGGACACCTTCCATGACACAGAACTATTCAGATTTGGATTTTTTGCCACTCAAGGTTGTCAGCGTTGGGCGGGACGGCAAACGACGTTTTGACAAACGGGACAGGAAGAGGTTGATCGAGGCTTGCCTGCAGCCCGGAGTATCGGTAGCTGGCATGGCGCTGAGGGCTGGCGTGAACGCGAATTTACTGCGCCGGTGGATCTGCGAGCACCAGAAGGAACACCGCGACACGGGAGTGACGCCGGTGTCAGGGAACGCGGCGGCGTTTGTTACGGTCGTCGAGAGCGCTGGCACCGAGGCGCAACCTCAGTTACCCAGGTTGGCGCCGCCACACCGCGAAGCGCCCCCTGTAGCGCAGCGCCCGGCGGCACCGTCACGATTGACGGTGAAAATGCCCAACGGCATCACGCTCAGACTCGAGTGCGGTGCCCAGGACGCGACGTTGGTGTCGGCGATGATAGAAACGCTTGGACGCTGTGATGTTCCGACTGGACGCTGAACTGCGGGTCTACTTGCACCGCGACGCGGTCGATTTTAGGAACGGGATTAACGGTCTTGTTATCCTGGTCGAGCAGTCCATGCAGCTTGACCCATTTGCCCGTGCGGTCTTCGCCTTCCGTAACAAGCGGGCCAACCGCATCAAGCTGCTGTTTTACGAGCGCTCGGGTTTCTGGCTGATGATGAAACGGTTAGAGGCTGACCGTTTTGTCTGGCCACGCCGACAGCAGGCGGTGATGGAACTCACGAGCGAGCAGCTTCACTGGTTACTCGAAGGCATCGACATCGACGCAGTGCGTCGTCACCCTTCGAGGCAGTACCGACACGTGTGCTGAACGTTCAGTAGCAGCACGCCGGGCGTAGTGCGCGCGACGCCCGGCGCGATTGTTACACTTTGACGTAAACCCATTCGTTGTGCGGCTTCGCTATCGTGGAGCACATGAATACCGACGCCCGCTCCCCGTCCGCTGAGGACGATCTCAAACAGCTCTCGCCCGATGAGCTGATCGCGCGCATTCTCGAGCTTCAGTCCAATAACCAGCAACTTGCGCAACGTATCGGGCAACTCGAGGAGTTGTTCCGTCTGGCGCAGCTCAAGCGCTTCGCGCCGAGCAGCGAGAAACTCAAGGATCGCGTGTTCGATGAAGCCGAGCAGATCGCCGCGACCGAACCCGGTGACGATGATTCGGATGACGCATTCGCGCTCCCCGATACGGGACTGCCGGAGGTTGATAAATCCAAGCACGGTAAGCGGGGACGCAAGCCGCTGCCGGCCGAGCTGCCGCGCCGGCGCATCGAGTACGATCTGCCCGATGAGCAGAAGATCTGTGCGTGCTGCCAGAACGCGTTGCACCGCATGGGCGAACAGACGAGCGAGCAGTTGCACATCGAGATCAAGGCGTTGGTGCTGCAACATGTGCGCTTCAAATACGCGTGCCGCCACTGCGAGCGCAACGCCGAACGCACGCCGATGGTAATCGCGCCGATGCCCGTGCAGCCGTTGCCGGGTAGCAGCGCGAGCGCGGCGATGATTGCGACGGTGACAACCGGCAAATATGTTGACGGCACGCCGCTGTACCGGATGGAACACGTGCTGGCCCGTGCGGGGATTGCGGTGAGCCGCGGCACGCTGGCGAACTGGATCATCAGGCCTGCCGAGATGCACTACGGCCGACTGTACGAAGCGATGCGCCAAACACTGTTGTCGCAGCCGCTGATTCACGGCGACGAGACGACGGTGCAGGTCCTCAAGGAAGAAGGCAAGACGCCGCAAAGCACGAGTTATATGTGGACGTACAGAAGCGCCGGGGACAGCGAGCAGCCGGTCGTGTTGTTCGACTACCAGCCGGGGCGCGGGCAGCAATACCCGCAAGCGTTTCTCGCTGGCTACGAAGGCATGCTGATGACCGATGGATACAGTGCCTGGCGTACGCTCCAAGGTGTCACTCACTTCGGCTGTATCGCCCATTCACGGCGCTTGTTCGTTGACGCGCACAAGGGACAGAAGAAGAAAACGGGTGGTCGCGCGCTGCAGGCGCTTGAGTACTTCAAGGCGCTGTATCAGGTCGAGACCCTGGCCCGGGCAGAACTGCCCGATGGCGAGGCGCAAGTCGACTACACCTACGGGCTGCGGCAGCAACACAGCGTGCCGTTGCTAGAAGCGTTCAAGGCTTGGCTGGACACGCAGGCGCTCCAAGTACTGCCTGAAAGCTTGTTGGGCAAGGCGATCAGCTACACGAGAAACCAATGGAAATATTTAAGCCGCTACGTGATCGATGGGCGTGCCCCCGTGGATAACAACTGGGTTCATGCCGCTAGCGGCATGACAGGGATTATGCCGACTCCCGGATTATGCCGCGTCGTAGTCGCCCATGGTGCAGGGCACGCCCTCGAATAACGATTGAGTCGGCATAATCCTATGATCTCTCTAGGCTGGCTATTGCGCTGGCCAGGAGAAATCACATGAAGGCGAGAAACTCAGTCGGCTCATCCGACGGACTGCCGGCCCGTCACGTTGATGCATTCCTTGACCGTCTAAGGGCGGCGCGATATTCCGAGGTCACGCTTGGCAAGAAGCGAAGGGTCTTGGCAGCCTTCTCTCTCTGGATGAAGAGCCAGAACATCGACCTGGCCCATCTCGACGAGTCCGACGCCGCCTTGTTCATGAAACGCCTGAGCAATGCACCGGCTCCCCGAGTTCAGTTTGAGCTTGCGGTATTACGGCTGTTTCTTGTCTATTTGCGTAACGAAGGAATCGTGCATTTACCGTCGGTAAACTGTCAGTCGGCGGTCGCCGATATACATGACCGTTACGTGGATTACCTGAGGCAGGAACGTGGGCTGGCAAAGAACTCAGTGCTCGTCTACGGACCATTCATTCGCGACTTCCTCGATTGCCAGGATGTCGGTAACGGCACTGTTTTGCCCGATGCATTCGACGCCGTAACGATTCGAAATCACTTGCTTGCTCGCAGTAGAGGTCGGTCCGGCGAGTACATGCGACTCATGACGGTGTCCCTCCGCTCGTTTTGCCATTTCTTGTTTCTGCGTGGCTATACGCCACATGACCTGTATGAATCGGTACCGACGGTCCGCAAGTGCCGGCAATCGTCCGTGCCAACATTCCTCACGCCTGAGCAAGAAGAAGTCATCATTGCTTCTACTGACCGATCAACTCCGCGCGGGCGCCGCGACTATGCCATCTTGCTGTTGTTGGCTCGGCTCGGGTTACGTGCCGGAGAAATTGTCGCGCTTGAGCTTGGCGACATCCGCTGGCGGTCAGGAGAACTCGTTATACATGGCAAAGGACGAATGGTTGAACACGTACCGCTTCTATCCGATGTTGGGGAGGCGCTCGCCAGTTACCTTCAAACAGATCGCGGCACAAGTGCATCCCGACGGGTCTTCTTGCGCATGTGGGCGCCCCGCGTTGGCCTAACGGGTCCAGCGGCAATTGGCCATATTGTGCGTCTAGCTTTCGTTCGGGCCGACTTCCGTCCCGCATGCCGCGGCGCCGCACATCTGTTCCGCCATGGTCTGGCAACTATGATGATTCGCAGCGGCGCGTCAATGGCCGAAATCGCCGAGGTGCTGCGGCATCGCTCCCAGGACAGTACCGCAATCTATGCGAAGGTCGCGTTCGAAGAACTGCGTGGTGTGGCGCGGTCGTGGCCAACGACCGGAGGTGCATGATGAGTGCGATCCGCGATTCTCTAGCTCAGTATGTGGCCGTCCGTCGGGCTCTTGGGGCAACATTCTATGAACCGGCATTAGCATTGAATCACTTCGTTGATCTCCTCGAACGTGAGGAGGCCGAGTTCGTCACCACCGATGTAGCTCTGCGTTGGGCGATGGCGTCCGAATCGGTCGAACGCGCCACATGGGGGCGCCGCCTCTCTCAAGTAAGAGGATTTGCCAAATGGATGATCGTCATTGACAGCAGGAATGAGGTTCCTCCTGCACGGCTATTGAGTGCTCGCCGGCGGCGCAATTCTCCTCATATTTATACCGACCAGGAGATCTGCCAACTCATGGCACATGCTGCGCGGTTGCATTCGCGTACGGGCATGCGAGCAAGGACCTATACAACGCTTATCGGACTTCTTGTAACAACAGGCCTCAGGCCAGGTGAGGCTTTTAGTCTTGACCGATCCGACGTCGATCTCGTGAACGGCATACTTTCTATCCGAGAATCAAAGTTGGGTAAATCACGCTTTGTTCCGATAGAGGAGTCAACACGCTCTGCTCTCGAACACTATGCACAAGAGCGTGACCGTCTTTGTCCAATACGGTTGAGTGAGGCGTTCCTCATTGGTGAGCGCGGCACGAGATTGAAGGCCAATACTGCCCGTAGCATGTTCGTTAGAATGTCGCGCGCGGTCGGCTTGCGGGTAACGACGGAGGATGGACGCGATGGTTACGGTCCACGTCTTCAGGACTTTCGCCATAGTTTTGCGACTGGAAGGCTGGTTGAATGGTATCGAACCGGACTGGACGTGACACGCGAATTGCCGAAACTTGCCGCCTACCTCGGACACGTCGATGTGGGTCTGACCTATTGGTACATCGAAGCAGTTCCCGAGTTGCTTCAGCTTGCGGCTTGCTATCTGGACAGAGACTGTTTGGGAGAGCGGAAATGAACACCGCCAGCCTTTCATCCCTTGTTCATCGTTTCTTTACGCAGCGCTTGCTTGAGCAACAAGGTTTAAGCCCGCACACGGTGGCAAGCTACCGCGATACGTTCCGTTTGCTGTTAGCCTTCGCCGCCAAGCACGTCGGGCGAGCGCCGTCATCTTTGCAGATTGAAGAGCTTGACGTCTCCTTCATCGAGAAGTTTCTTCGGCACCTCGAACAGGACAGGGGCAACTCCGTGCGCACGCGCAATACTCGCCTCGCAGCCGTGCACGCCTTCTTCGAGTTCGTCTCGATCCGGGAGCCGGCGCTGGGTCTGCAGTGTCAGCGGATCCTTGCGATTCCTTCGAAGCGTTGCGAACACGGACCGGTCGAGTTTCTCACCGAAGACGAAGCCGCAGCGCTCGTAGCCGCGCCCGACGCGCGAACATGGATTGGCGACCGAGATCGAACGCTGCTTCTTGTCGCGGTTCAGACGGGCCTGCGCAACTGTGAACTGACTTCCCTCAGGCGTCAGGATGTGGCGCTTGGCACAGGCGCTCACGTCCGTTGCCTTGGCAAAGGACGAAAGATGCGATGCACACCTCTGCGGCCGGACGTTATTGCTGTCCTGAAGCAATGGCTGCTGCGTCAGCCTGGCGAACCCGATGACCCAGTCTTCCCCAGTTCGCGGGGTGGCCCGCTGAGTGCCGACGCACTTCAGCGACTCGTGTCGCGTCATGTCGCAACTGCATGCAAGAGCTGCCACTCACTCGAGGGGAAATCCGTTTCTCCACACACCCTTCGACACGCCGCGGCCATGAGCTTGCTGCGGCACGGCGTCGACC
The DNA here is from genome assembly GCF_964253815.1 of Caballeronia sp. LjRoot34. Lineage (NCBI taxonomy): Bacteria > Pseudomonadati > Pseudomonadota > Betaproteobacteria > Burkholderiales > Burkholderiaceae > Caballeronia > Caballeronia sp. LjRoot34. Next base: position 493,038 of record NZ_CAXUSB020000004.1, on the reverse strand, counting down.
TGAGCGTGATCGCACTTTGGCTTGGTCATGAGTCGTCGGAAACGACCCAAATTTATTTGCATGCCGACGTGCAAATCAAGCAACGCGCTCTCGCGCACGCCAACGAGAGCGGCGTTGTGCCGACGCGTTACAAACCGCCCGATCCCTTGCTGGTCTTCCTGGAGAGCCTCTGATAATGCCGACAGCCGGGCGACCGCAAACGGCGCATCGCCCGGCTGTGCGTCCTCGACTCGGGGCGCGCGGCATAATCCGGGAGTCGGCATAACATTCTGGAAAGAGATATCAGGCCATTTGTAATGGGGCGTTCATTGTGCACCTCCTTCCGAAACCTCGATAAACATTGGGATTTGTCCTTCGACATCGTTGCGACACGGGCGATGTTTGCGCGTCAACGCCGCCGCAACAGCCTCGCTGCGTAGATCACTCGCGCGAATCTGCCATGGGGCATCGGGCATCACCTGCTCGGCGGGCAGGATGCGATCGTTGATCAACCGCCGGATCGCGTGACTGGTGACGCCTAGCTGTTTTGCGGCTTCGGACATCGTCAACCATTCCCCATCCTTCTCTGCCGGCCTGTAGGCATGGATGTCACGCACGCGCCGTATGGAGCTGACACGGTGTGCGGTCCAGGTCTTGCCTTGGCCGGTCCGCATTCCCATCCGGTTCAATGATGCGGCGATGTCCTGATCTGACCATCGGGCTGCCATGCTGCGGATGACCGCGAGCGCTTCGTCGGACGTGCTACATCCATGCTCGCCCGATCGGGGCTTGCGGACCCGTAACTGCGAATGCTGACCGCCTTGCCAGTGAATCGTCAGGATGACTTCACGCGCCGTTTCGTCCACGTCGGCAACAATATCGACGATCATGGCGCGAACAAGCTGCTGGCGCATGCTCATCGTGACGTTCGGTGCATTCCAGGCAGCAGTGAGCTCTTCCGCAAGCTTCGCAAAGTCAGGAGTGGGGATATCCGCCGCCGGCGTGCTTACCGTCTCCAGGCGCGTCTGGCAGGCCAGTACGCGGTGCAATGCTGCTTCCCAATTCTTCTCCAGCTGCGCGGCAATCAGGCGGTTGTCAGGATCGCAGGCGGCATAGCGCCGCTCGGCCAGTGTGGCTTCGTACTGCGCTTGCTGCAGTTCAAGTTCCACGATCCGTCGCTGCTCGTTCAGGGTATCCATGTGCATTTGCTCGGCTTGCCGGGCTGCTTCGATTGCCATTGGTTCCACGACACGCAATAGCTCCTTCCCGATAGCGGCGTCGATGCGAGAGCCCCCGAAACTCATGCATTGCGGTGGCATGTCAAAGCGGGCACATCGGTAGACAGGTTGCGGTATGCGCCCAGTATAGGCCACGAACAGGCGGCGCCCACAGCGCGCGCAGGCAAGCAGGCCGGCGAGCAATGCCCGGCCGCCACGGCCCGACTTTACGTCACCTGCCTTGCCGTGGGCATTGGCCGCGAGCTGCTTCTGGTTGCGCTCGAATTCAGCCCAGTCGATGTAGCCTTCGTGATGTTCCCTGAGCAGGACATCCCATTCATCAAACGGCTTGGGGTGCTTGTAGCTCTTGCGCGCGCGCCCGTCCACGATCGCCATCTGCTTGCCACTCTTGCCATATACGTAAGCTCCGGCGTAGAACGGATTCTTGAGCACCGAGATCACGTTTCGATAGCGCACCGGTATCCAGTCGAAGTGGGTCAACGTCCTGCCATCAGAGGGGCGCGGGAAGTGGACCTGCTCAGCTCGCAGCGACAGTAGAACCTGCCGTGCACTGCCCAGTTCGCGGAAGCGTGCAAAGATCAGGCGTATGACTTCCTGCAATCGCAAATTCGGATCAAGACCCAATCCAACTTCCCGATGCCAGATGTAGCCGAACGGCACGCTGATACGCAAATCGCCGCGGTAAGCCTTCGCGCGTTTGGCATCGAGCATGCGCGTACGAAGCACGTTGAGCTCGAATTCACTGATGCTGCCTTTCATTCCGAGCAGCAACCGGTCGTTTGCCCGACAAGGATCGTACACACCGTCCAGGTCGATTACCCTGGCCTCGACAAGCCCGCAGAGTTCAAGCAGATGGTGCCAGTCGCGCCCGTTACGTGCAAGACGTGAGGCGTCCATACAAAGGACCGCTCCGACTTCGCCAGCACACAGTAAAGCCACGAGACGCTCGAATCCTGGCCGGGCGACTGCGCCGCTGGCAGAACGGCCCATATCATCGTCGATAACCTCGATGTCGCGGAATCCCCGCTGCTTTGCTTCATTCACGAGGTCGTATTGACGACGCTGGCTTTCGAGGTTCGTCTGGACCTGAGTCTGGGTCGACTGCCGGACATAGACCACTGCTTTGCGTTTGAGAAGGAGCTCAGGTAAACGATCAACATTCGTCATCGTTATGCTCCTTTGGCGTGGCGACGCCGGCGGCCTGCATCAGCAGGCTCGCCAGATGGGTGATTGCCCTTGCGCGTTGTACCGCGCTCATCCCCTGAAGCTCGACGGCGTCGAACGTCATGTTCATCTGGCGCGGTATCGATTGCAACGACTGCAGACTTGCTGGAACGACGTTTGGCAGCTTGCCCATTGCGCTTCTCCCGGACGATGGTGGAATCGTCCGGTGAGTTTCCTCGCAAATGCCGATCAACAAGCAACTGGTGCAGATTGCGCAGCGCCATCACGGTGACTCTCGGGTCACCAAGCTTCATGGATGAACACACGGCAGCATCCAGCATCCACCCAGCAATCATCTTGACCGTACCGCATCCGGCATCGATGTGGACTACTCGGCTTCCGCCGCGCTGCTCGACATCTCTAACCTTGACGCGGTGCCCATACAGCGGGTGCCAACGATAGTGGACTTCAACTTCCTGCCCGATATGGGCAGAATGAACGGGCAATGGCAACATCGAGAAATTCATGGCTCTTCTCTGACACAGTTGCGGGCGCGAAGGCGAGCGCCATTGTCTATAGCCTCGTGCTGACGTGCCGGGCCTGCAACGTCGAGCCCTATGCGTATCTGCATCATGTGCTCACCGAGATGCCACAACGGGCATCGGACGCTGACATCAGCGACCTGCTGCCTTTTAACTTCGCCAAACGAGTGCCGCTCGCTACACCCCATCCGTGAAGCATCCCGATCTGGGATCCAATCCGCGCTCTCCACGAGCTCCGGCATAAATCGATCATCGATCGGCAACGTGCGCGTGCTCGCTATCGCAGCGCGGTGCAACCGCGACCTCGGCTAAAATAGCGGCGTGCTCGCTCTCGCATCAACCAGCGGAAATCATCCCATGACCAGGACAAATCTCAGGTCCATCAGCATTGCTTCGGACCATAACCAGTCTAATCTGTCGAAAGGGCAAAAGGCGTTCAACACGCTCATCAAGCAGATTGAAAAGCGACGCGCCAGACTGAGTGCCTGGGAGGCTGCAATGCCTGCCTTCCATCGGAAATACGTAAGCGATTTCGCTCCCCTTGAGCAAACTTCCACCGACTTGCGGACCAAGCTCGTGCATCGCCTGGACCAGGCGTACGCTCAGAAGGGGCTGACCAAATCCGAGCGCCGCACGATTGCAGACCTGATCAGCGACCTGGCAGGTGAGCTGGTCGCGCAGAGCGATGATCCGGAGCTTAAATCGATTTACAACCGGTATAGCGAATCTGACTTTGACAGTGAAGCAGCCGCCGAATTGGACGACATGAAATCGGCGCTCGAGGCCATGCTCGGGGTCGAGCTTGGCGACGACGTTGATATGAGTTCTCCCGAGGATGTACTGCAGCGCGCCCATGCGCAAATGGAACAGCTGCAGGCACAAGATGCACTCGAAAACCAGGCTCGGGAAGCGCGCCGCGCCAAACGAAAAAAGACACCTAGGCAACTCGCAGCAGAGGCACGAGAACAAGTTGAGCAGGCCGAACTGAGCTTATCTATCCGCGAGGTCTATCGCAAACTGGCCAGCGCCTTGCATCCGGACCGCGAGACCGATCCGCAGGAACGTGAGCGCAAGACCACCTTGATGCAGAGGGTCAATCAGGCGTATAGCAAAAATAGCCTGTTGCAATTGCTTGAGTTGCAGTTGGAGTTAGAACACATTGACCAGAGCGTCATCAACAACATCGGCGAAGACCGATTGAAACACTACAACAAGATTCTGAAGGAACAGGTCGGTGAACTCGACCACGAAATCCTGCACGTCGAGAACGGATTCAAGCACAGCTACGGAATTCCGCCCTTCATCGAGGTGTCGCCCGGCACCATCATGCGCAATCTTGCCGCTGATATCTTCTCGCTGCAGGAGAGCCTCCACGCCCTTGAACATGACCTGCTCGTATTCGATGACGTCAAGCAACTGAAGGGCTGGCTAAAGTCCGTGAAACGGTCATTAGCCACGCCGCGTTTCGACGATATGCCGTTCTAGGGGAGCGCCGCCCTTCATGCTTCTTCCGTAGTGTGGAGAAAACACCGCTTACATTCGTGATAAACGTATGCCTCTAATTCCGCATTCGGAATTAGCCTCATAACTCCGAGGCCAAGATTATTCCGAGTGCGATCTCGATCGTCGTTGACATGAGGCGTCGTTGCTTGACTGAACTCGGAAATGGCGCCCACTTTCTCGGCATTATTCTGTTGTCTCCATCCGGGAATCTTTCCGGATTTTTAAGGAGACGCCATGATGCTCACTCCCCACGTTGGAACAACCTCTCCCGATAGACAGCTTTGCGGCGGGCCGTTGGCCTCTCACGTTGGAGGCTTTGCTGCTCAACTTTCGCGGATAGGGTACGCGCCGAGCACAGTCCACACAAAGTGTGATTTTCTGGCTGCGCTGAGCCGATGGCTCGAACGGCGTCAGATTCCTTTGGCAAACCTAAATGAGACGCTGCTAAAACAGTTCCAGGAAGCTCGTCGGCTCCGGAACAGGGTGCGACGAGGCGATCTGGCTACTGGTCAGCAACTTCTCGCGTATCTGCGCGACCAGGGCGACATTGCTCCGGCAGCACAGAAGATCGATCGAAGCCACTCGAGCCGCCTTATTCGCGACTTTGAAGCATTTCTCTATACCGAGCGAGGCCTGTCACGGTCAACAGTCGTCAGATACTTGCTCGTCATCCGGCGCTTCCTTGATAAGCGGTTTGGGTGCAAGGTCCTGCATCTTGGCCGGTTGCGGCCACAGGATCTCCACGATTTCATTCTGCACGAGATCCAGCGTGTTAGTCGCAGCGAGGGCAAGATGGCCGTCACCGCGCTGCGCTCGTTCCTGCGATTTCTACTGCAGCGTGGTGCCATTCAGACAGACCTGGCTTGTACTCTGCCTGGGGTAGCATGCTGGAGACTGCCACATCTGCCCAAGTCGTTGCCTCCCGATCAGGTCGAACGATTGCTCGCCTCATGCGATCGCAGCACACCTGCCGGCGAGCGCGACTATGCCATCTTGCTCCTTCTGGCCCGACTCGGGTTGCGGGGTGGTGAAGTCCTGGCCATGACGCTAGACGATCTGGACTGGGAGCGCGGCGAGATCGTAGTTCGAGGCAAAGGTCAGCGGTTGGAACGCTTGCCACTGCCCGCTCAGGTTGGCGCAGCATTGGCTAGCTATCTTTGCGACGTTCGTCCGGCGTGCACGACGCGTCGCGTGTTCATCCGGATGAAGGCTCCCTACCAGGGACTTGCCGGCCCGGTCGCGATTTGCAGTATTGTTCGACGCGCTCTCCGCAGGGCCGGTCTGGACCCTGAGTTCAAAGGGGCTCACCTGTTACGCCATTCCCTTGCCACTAATCTACTTCGCCGCGGTGCGACGCTGAGTGAGATTGGTCAACTGCTGCGTCACCGTCAGCCAATAACTACACAGATTTACGCCAAGGTGGACATAGCGTCGCTACGTGATATTGCGCTGCCGTGGCCGGGAGGTGCGTCATGAGCAAGTTACAGGTCGCACTCGACGAGTACCTGGCAGTGCGTCGCGCCCTCGGGTTCAAGCTGCGCCTGTCCGGCCGACTGCTGCAACGCTTCGTCGACTTCGCTTCTCGCGAGGGTGCCGAATACATCACTACCGATCTCGCAGTCGCATGGGCGATGCAGCCGGCCACCGCACAACCCGCCCAGTGGGCAAACCGCCTCGGCATGTTGCGTCGTTTCGCGCAATATTGCAGCGCAAACGATCCGCGCAACGCCGTACCTCCGGCAGACCTGCTTCCCCACCGCTACCATCGTCCAGCTCCATACATTTACCGTGACGAAGAGATCGAACGATTGCTTGCTGCTGCCCGCCGCCTTCCGTCTCTGACAGGTCTGAGGCCTCTTACATTCCTCACGCTCTTCGGCCTCTACGTGGCTACGGGGCTACGGGTCAACGAGGCCTTGCAACTTGATCGCGACGACGTTGATCTGGTCAACGGAGTATTGACGATCCGTGGTGCGAAGTTCGGAAACTATGCCGCATCGTAAACTATGTTCGCGGTGTGCACGCCGAGAGCTAATTCAAGGGCGATGAACGAAAAATGCTCGGCATAGTCTTACTCACATTAGACCCGCTTTTAATGAGGCGCAGGTCATGGACAAGTTGTGCTCGAAAACGCGGTCGCATTCACTCGATACACCTGAGGGCCCCCTTGCTGAACACCTCGGTGCATTTGAAGGTGTGCTGAATGATCAAGGTTACGCGCAGGAGTCTATTCGAAGACACTTACTTCTCGTTGCCGATTTCAGCGTATGGCTCAAGTGCAAGAAGATGTCGATCGAGGAAGTGACTCATAAAACTGCGCAGCGTTATCTGCACTACCGAGAACACCACCGCTGTCATCGGAACGGCGCAAAATATGCGCTAAGACGCTTTGTACAATTGCTGCAAGAAAACGGAAAGGTTGCGAGGGACGCGCCCGTTGCGCAGACACCAGTTGAAAAATTGGTAAGCGAATACGCTTTGTATCTGCACCAGGAACGAGGCTTGGCAGCTACGACGATCAGGAAATACCGGTGGTGTGCGCATTTGTTTTTGACAAAGCAGTTCGGTGATGGAGCGACACGGCTGTCGGATCTCCGTGCGCAAGAGATCATCGACTTTGTTCGGCATGAGGCCGCTCAGCATCCCACGCGAGCGCAAGCGATGACAATGGTGTTGCGCTCGTTCTTGCAGTATGCGCGTTATCGGGGGTCGATCAAGCTTGACCTCGCTGCGGTGATCCCCAAGGTCGCCCACTGGTCAATGGCGTCAATCCCCAAAGAGATATCCCCTGAGCATGCCAGACGAGCGTTGGCCAGTTGCGACCGGCGGCGCCCCATCGGCCGCCGGGATTACGCGATCCTGCTCCTCCTTGCCCGGCTGGGATTGCGCGGTGGCGAGGTGGTTTCCTTGACGTTGGATGACATCGATTGGGAAACCGGCACGCTGAACGTTCACGGAAAAGGCGGTTTGGAGTCGCCGTTGCCATTACTCGCACCGGTGGGCGAAGCGATCGCCGACTACCTGAAAAACGGTCGCGCTGACTCTAAGAGTCGGAGTGTCTTCCTGCGGATAAACGCGCCGATCCGTGGCTTCAAGACGGAAAAAGCGGTAAGCAATGTAGTCAGATACGCTCTGGAGCGGGCTGGTATCGATTCGCCGAGAAAAGGAGCCCATCAATTCCGGCATGCGCTAGCGACGCAGATGCTGCGTCAAGGATCTTCGTTGGCCGAGATTAGCGAAGTATTGCGGCACAAAAATCCCGACTCGACGAGAATATATGCGAAGGTCGATCTGGATTCACTGCGGGTCCTGGCGCGGCCATGGCCGAGCAGCCGACCATGAGTACGTTACGCAAATCAATGGAAGAGTACCTGGCGATGCGTCGTCGCTTGGGATTCAAACTCCATGAAGCAGGCCAACGGCTGGAAGACTTCGTCTGCTATATGGAACGGCGTCGGGCCTCTCACATTAATACGTCACTTGCGTTGACCTGGGCACAAAAATCCCCGTCTGTTCAACCAGTGATCTGGGCTCAGAGATTGGGTGTAGTGCGTGGCTTTGCACGCTATCTGAGTGCCTTCGATCCGCACACAGAGATTCCACGGGCCGAATTGTTGCCGCACCGGTATCATCGACGTGCTCCCTACCTTTACACCGATGAGGAAACCGAGAAGATATTGGCTGCCGCACTGGCTCTTCCTCCGGCATCGGGACTCCGGCGGTGGACTTATTTTACGCTGATAGGTCTGCTAAGCGTCACGGGCTTGCGCCCCGGTGAAGCCGTCAATCTGGAACTTGAAGACGTTGACTTGAAAGAATGCGTGCTGACGGTGCGGGGAAGCAAATTTGGCAAGTCGAGATGGGTTCCCATTCATTCCTCCACTCGAGATGCACTTGCAAACTATCTTCAACGTCGTGAACGATGTCTTGCCGGGCGCCCGGAAGCCCATGTGTTCATCACTTCGCAAGGCAAGCCTCTCAATGGAGGCATGGTTTCTCATACATTTACGGCGCTCACACGGGAAATCGGTCTACGCGATTCATCAACAAGGCGCGCCCCGCGCCTGATCGACTATCGGCATCTATTTGCGGTCACGTCGCTGATGAGGTTAGACCGATCGGGTAAAGACCCGGTGCGTTGGTTGCCGGTACTGTCGACCTTCCTCGGGCACCAGGGGGCGCGTGATACGTACTGGTATGTAGAGCAGCACCCAGAACTCATGAAGCAGGCGATGAAGCGCCTGGAGCATCGTTGGAAGGATGTGTCATGAAATCTACCGTCAGCTTCCCAGCGTTAGTGCAGCGGTTCTTTACGGAACGTCTCATGCAACAGCGGCAGGCCAGTCCGCACACCATCAGTTCGTATCGCGACACGTTCCGGCTGCTTCTCCGCTTTGCCTACAAGCGACTGCACAAACCGCCGGATCATCTGGCATTTGAGGACATCAATGCGCCGCTCGTGACGGCATTTCTGAATGATCTGGAGAAGACCCGAGCCATCGGTGTCCGCACCCGGAATCTGCGCCTGACGGCGATTCGCTCGTTCTTCCGTTACGCGGCCTTCGAGGCGCCAGCGTATTCCGCGCAGATCCAGCGTGTGCTGTCGATGCCCGGCAAACGCTACGATCGCAGGCTCATTCACTTTCTGACGCGGCCGGAAGTCACGGCGCTGCTCGCCGCACCCGATAAGCACACCTGGTGTGGTCGTCGCGATCATGCTTTACTCCGACTGGGCGTGGAGACAGGACTTCGTGTGTCGGAAATGACCGGCCTCACACGCGAGGACGTGACCCTTGGCACAGGCGCGCACATTGATGTTGTGGGTAAAGGTCGAAAACAGCGCGTCACCCCTTTTAGCAAGCAGACCGCCGCTATTCTAAAAGCCTGGATGAAAGAGCCTCGCATACCCAACAGTGATGCGCTGTTTCCGAGTATTCGAGGTGGCCATCTCAGTCCGGACGCGGTACAACGTCTCCTGAAAAAGTACACTACCCAGGCTGCCAAGGGATGCCCTTCGCTGCGCAAGAAACGGGTAACCCCGCATGTATTGAGGCACACGGCAGCCATGGAATTACTGCAAGCTGGCGTGGATCCATTCAACATTGCCCTGTGGATGGGCCATGAATCGCTCCAGACAACCCAGATGTACCTGGATGCCAGTCTGGAGATGAAGGAAAAAATTCTCGCTCGTGTCGGACCACATGATGGCAAGCCCGTACGATACCGGCCTGACAGTAAGCTCGCGACGTTTCTCAAGGGTCTTTAGCCATTAAAACTATGCCGATTCGGGCGACCTGAGAATGACCTCCTGCGGGCTCTTTAAAGCATCATCGTGATCCAATCCCGGCTTGATCGGCATTGCCACGAACGCGGCATAGTTGCGATATTTGCTTTGGCGAACGATCAACACACCGTGCTCAAGCAATACGTCCACGCGCTCAAGTCGCAGCGCTTCCGAAATTCGCATGCCGGTAGCGGCAATCAGGCCAAAGAGCGTTTCGTAAGTCGCTGGCCGTAGCCCACCTGACGGACGCAGGTGTCCAGCTGCAGCCAAGAGCGCCTCGATTTCCTCGTGGCTGTAGATATGAGGCGCCGGTCGGCGATGGGTAGAGCCCAGTAGCTTGGGTGGCGGGACTTCTATGGCGGGTTCGAACTGCTGAAGGTATCTGATGAACGGACGGAGCACTTCAATCCGCTTCGCTGCGGTAATTGGCTTGGCAGAGTCGGAATCCCGGGCCCAGCGTAACGCAAGTTCCAACGTTACAGGGCCCTGATGGCAGCCATTCTCGGCGAACCGGGCAAACGCAAGTAGTTGCGTCCCCTGGCTCTTCAACTTGAAACCAAGTTGACGCCTGGCATAGAGATAATCCTCTACCCGGGTAGTCATCGACCACAAGCGATTCATGATCTGCTCCCGGGCCAAGGGGAGACCACCGCCGCGAGTCTGCGGAAATCGACCTTTGCGTAAATCATGGTGGTATTGATGCTGCGATGGCGCAACACATCCGCGATGTCCTTGAGAGAAGCACCATTGCCCAGCATGCGACTGGCTGCGGTGTGCCGCAGTAAATGAGTACCCATGGACGCGCTCGGCCAACCGCATCGGGCATAGGCCAGTCGGATCGCGCTGCATACAACAGCCGGGGTGACCGGCCGATCGAACGGGGCTCGATGTCGCACGAACAGCGCACGACTAGAGGTCTGGGGTCGACCGAAACGCACGTAATCGAACAGCGCGCGCCCGGTCTGTACGGGCAGCGGCAAAAGATCCGTACGCTTGCATTTGGTTGCCCTGATGCGCAACGTTCCCTCATGCCAATCAACGTCTGCGAGTTGCAGTGCGGCCACCTCTCCGACGCGCAACCCTAGATCTACCAGCAAACGCGCCATGGCGTAATCTCGCCGGCCAGACGCCGTCTGTGTGTCGAAAGCACTCAGAAATTGTGCGAGTTGGGCTTGCGTCAGTAATTTGGGCAAGCGAGCCATTGACCATACCGCTACCTTTGGCACAGCGGCGATTAATGCCTCGGTATGGTCGCCACTGAACTGACGGAAACGCAGATACACGCGCACGCTGCTTGCGATGGTACCGGCGCTCGCCGGGGTGTGGCCCTTACTCCTCTCGACGATGAAATGCAGCACGTCGGCCGGTTTGATTCGACGCATGTCAATGCGGTGACCACCAAATTGATCGACTAGAAAGTCGCGCACGCAGTCGCGGTGGTTGCGGCGGGTGCTCGCGGCAAGACCACGGATCTCGTCAAGATAAACGTCAAGGTGGTTTAACTCGTCGACGACAGTGCCAGGCAACCGAAGCGCCGGTGGTCGGATACGACCGTCCACGCGAAGCACCTTAAGCAAATGTTTGAGCGCTGCCCGCGTGAAATTTAATGCGCACTTCCTTCGCCCGGGACAGTCGCAGTTCGGCAAGTGCACGGAGATGAATTGACGTACCAGATTCTCATCGATCTGATCGAGCCTGATTCGCTTTCTGGTGAGCCAGCGCGAAAAGTGCGCGACGCTGGCAAGGTAATGTCCGATGGTGTGAAGGGCATAGCCGTGACTTTGAAGGTAGCCGACATACGCCTGACGACTCGCTGCAAGAACACTATCTTCGAGCAGTCGCCACGATCGAACTCCGAGCTGGTCCTCTTCCATGGTAGCTCTCCTCTGAGACAATTGAGTCTCTCAGAAAAGCACCATTTATTATGTTCAGCAAGAGCAACCCACCGTGCACTGCAACAGAGCAGGCGCAGCGTGCGATACGCTTTGGACTCGGGAGGAGCCCTGCATAATTCCGTCACGTGGATAAGAACGGGACATAAGGCCATTCTGCACTGGGAGAAAATCGTGGTTGTACAGCGACACGGTTGCCGGTGCAAAAGCGAGTGCGACGGTGTACAGCTTGATGCTAACGTGTCGCGCATGCGGCGTCGAACCGTATGCGTATTTGCTGCATGTGCTGACCGAACTGCCGCAGCGCTCACCGGACGCCGACATCAGCGACCTGCTGCCGTTCAACTTCGCCAAACGAGTGCAACTCGCTACAACCCACCCCTGAAGCACCCCAATCTCGGGTCCAATGCTCGTTCTCCACGAGCTCCGGCACGAACCGACCATCGATCGGCAACGGAGGCGTGCTCGCTATCGCAACGCGGGTGCCAGCGCGGCCTCGGCTAAAATAGCGGCGTGCTCGTTCTCGCATCAACCAGCGGAAACCATCCTATGACCAGGACAAATCTCAGGTCCATCAGCATTGCTCCCGACCATAACAAGTCTCATCTGTCGAAAGGGCAAAAGGCGTTCAACACGCTCATCAAGCAGATCGAAAAGCGGCGCGCCCGGCTGAGTGCCTGGGAGGCTGCAATGCCTGCCTTCCACCGGAAATACCTAAGCGAGTTCGCTCCCCTTGAGCAAACTTCCATCGACTTGCGGACCAAGCTCGTGCATCGCCTGGACCAGGCGTACGGTCAGAAGGGGCTGACCAAATCCGAGCGACGCACGATTGCAGACCTGATCAGCGACTTGGCAGGTGAGCTGGTCGCGCAGAGCGATGATCCGGAGCTTAAATCGATTTACAACCGGTACAGCGAATCTGACTTTGACAGTGAAGCCGCCGCCGAGTTGGAGGACATGAAATCGGCGCTCGAGGCCATGCTCGGGGTCGAGCTGGGCGACGACGTTGATATGAGTTCGCCCGAGGATGTGCTGCAGCGCGCGCACGCGCAAATGGAACAGCGGCAGGCACAAGATGCACTCGAAAACCAGGCTCGAGAAGCGCGCCACGCCAAACGAAAAAAGACGCCCAGGCAACTCGCAGCAGAGGCACGAGAACAAGTTGAGCAGGCCGAACTGAGCTTATCGATTCGCGAGGTCTATCGCAAACTGGCCAGCGCCTTGCATCCCGACCGCGAAACCGATCCGCAGGAACGTGAGCGCAAGACCACCCTGATGCAGAGGGTGAATCAGGCGTATAGCAAAAATAGCCTGTTGCAATTGCTTGAGTTGCAGTTGGAGTTAGAACACATTGACCAGAGCGCCATCAACAACATCGGCGAAGACCGGTTGAAACACTACAACAAGATTCTGAAGGAACAGGTCGGTGAACTCGACCACGAAATCCTGCATGTCGAGAACGGCTTCAAGCACAGCTATGGGATTCCACCCTTCATCGACGTGTCGCCCGGCACCATCATGCGCAATCTTGCCGCTGATATCTTCTCGCTGCAGGAGAGCCTCCACGCCCTTGAACATGACCTGCTCATATTCGACGACCTCAAGCAACTTAAGGGCTGGCTAAAGTCCGTGAAACGGTCATTAGCCACGTCGCGTTTCGACGATATGCCGTTCTAGGGGAGCGCCGATCCTCATGCTTCTTCCGCAGTGTGGGGAAAACACCGCTTACGTAAAATTTACGAATACGTATTATTATTTTATTATTGTTCTGAATCATATTCCCAGCCTCGACACAACAAGACTCGTCCCTCATTGTCCACTTGACACGCGCCTTCCCCTCTCGCTACTCGCAGACAATGATGTGTCCGTTGGCTCATCAAGGCGACAGTCTTGCAGACCGCAAGATGGGGCGTGCCAGCCCCGCCTACCTCAACGATCTGCCAGTGCCGCGATTTTATGAAAGATCTTCAAAAGTCAGATAGGGATCGTCTGAGACATCATAGTTGTCAATAGTAAACAACCTGAACTCTATCCCTACGTCGGCTAGCTCTTTCTTTGCTGCATCCAGTTGTGGCTTCAGTCCCACGCCACGCTCCATCACGGCAAGTAAGGCAACATCAGGTCGTAATCGCTTCGCCAACTCCACGAGCGTGAGGATGTCCGTCGCCCTGAGACTGTTCCACGACGATTTAACTTCGCACACTACTGCGCGTCCGTCCACGACAGCCAGCAGATCTGCCTCAGCATCGGGGCTCTGTGAATCACTGTTGAAGCCGAAATTTGTCGGGCCTACAAACATGAAAGAGCGCCGCGAGTTCCAACGCAGTGCCTCCAACACCCAGATGAGCGAGAGAACGCTGTGGTCACGCAGACTTTCAATCAGAAATTCGCTAGGACGAAAGAGCCAACCGATACTGAGCGGCGCCGGTGTGGGCAATTTGCAAACCTCGCAGGGGATATCGGATGAAAGCGCGGTCAAGCTGACCCAGTTTCTGTGATGACAGTTCGAGCATGTCCAACGATGTCCCTGAAATATCATTTGCCGACGCCGCATTTCAATAAGGCAAGTGTCAAGCGACTGCTCCTCGTGAGAATCCCAGTCGAAGTTGGAATTTGGGTCACTCGGTTGTGGATTTTCGGCCCAGTAGCGACTGCGATACTTCTTCCAGTCTGACTTCAAGCCCGCATAGCTTACGAATTCCACTGGGCTTTTGATCGCTCGGGCTGTCTTCGCAATTATCTCCGCGAGCGCATTCCGCTCTGTCTCGCTCCTCAAGTCAAAAGTGGCCTTCTGACGCGACATTTTTTGAAGTCTGTTCGCGGTCACTTGCACCTGATCCATGGGCAATCGTGGCGTACCACCAAGCTTCGAAAACTGCTCCCGCAGAAATGGATGCAGCAAAAACTGGCCCGCCCTACGAAGCCCTCCGGCCATACCAAGGACACCGGCGAGGTATCGCGCTTCATTAGACGGGTCTGTCCAAACAACTTTGTTCTTAGCTTGCACCTCACCGTGTTTGGCCGACGGGTTGCTCCACGCTCCATCTGCCGCGAGCGCGTATTGGATGGCTTCATACGGGGTGGGTACCCTGAGCTCCTCCAGAGGATGGTCCATGCACATCAGAATTGCTAGATTCCCCTCGCGGCTCCGCCGTAAAAGCGGCGGAGCCGTATGGAGAGTAGCTCCAACAACGGTTGCGTTGAACGCACCTGCAATTCGCCAGCGACGCGGGATTGCCCAAGAGTTGTTATCTGAAGACCGCGAACCTGGGCCGTCATATTGCAAACTTAGATCGGTGCACCAGTAGCCAGTAGTAAAGGCCTGTCTGACTGGCGCGTCCAATAGGTGGTCAGGGGTCGCGACCGGCGGGCGAGCTCTGGGAGGCGACCATCGAAACCGAGTCCAATCCGGTCGAGCAAATGGACCGCTGCCAAATCTGTTGCCTTCTCTTGCGTTGTCCAGCGCAGCATCCGAAGGGATGGCAGATGCTAGTCCTGAGACCGACTCGATGCGGATACCCCCCCACGGCTTGGCCGACAACACGAGTGCATGCGCTTCTGCAAGTTCTGCCGCGGTAAGTGATGCAGATCGAACGAAAACCTGAGGCTGGCCTCCAGTACCGTTATTCACATGGTTTCGCTGGTTTAGCAGGTCTCCCAGAATGGGCAGAAAGTCGGGGTCCTTGAGGTGGTCAAGGTCGACACTGAAGCAACAGATATCGTTGTCAAGTCAATCGGGAATCATGAGCCGCGCATTCCAGAACATGATTCGATCTCCAAACTCGTCGCCAACGACAAGATTGAACGATTCACTCCAATTTCCGGCCCGTATGTTGAGCTTAGATGCGAACTGGGCCGAGAGGACCGATAGGCTAGTAGCCTCCTTGTTCACAAACGCGCTAAGCACCGACATCTCGTTATCGACTGTATCGAGGTCCCGTGGGACGCCGTACCGACGGTCAGCCTTCTTCTCAGGAGAAACGACTGTAAGTAGGTTGGAAGCGGCCAGGGCATCAGCCGGGAAGGTGCTACCGCCTTGACTATGATGGTACGTTCCAAGATTGTCCGTCAAAAGCCTGGACGGAGTTTCAGTGTGCCAGCTATCGATGACCCGAACTATCCCGTACCCTCGTGAAAGACCGCCGTAGCGTGCGAGCCTGAAAATAACAGACATTGAAGCAAGCGGCGTGAACTGATATCTCGGCTTGAAGCCAAAGACATCGAGCCTCAGCTCTCCCTGCTGATTATGGAAAATATACTGAGCCGGGTACAGCCGTTCATTCAATTCAAGTATCTCAGGCCGCTCAAGATGAACATAGGAGTATATGACGTCAGGATCGAAGGCCTCAAGCCACGCCCAGTACTCGGCCATCAGCCGTTTGTTGATGCAAGGTACGATGAGACTAAAGCGGCCCCCCCAACGGCTATAGCAATCGGCGAAAATGCCGTCTAAGGTCAGCTTTGCGTGTTCACCGTCCTCGACCAAAAAAGCGACTCTCAACGGCCGCGGTCGGAGCCATCCATCAAATTCGTTTGTCATGCGGGACAAATTCCGTCTGGGATCCGAATCTTGCAGAGTTTATGATCATATCGTGATCCGAGGGGTGCATATTCGGCCATTGAGGACGTTCGAGTTGTTACAGAAACTGCCAGTATCGAATGGCAGCTTTCTAAAAGATCGAGCGGTCGGGATTGGCCCGTAGCGGACGGCCACGGCCCGGCATCACCCGTAGCAAAGAACGCGAGGCTTCGAAAGGTCGACCTGCGAGTTACTGCTGCTCGAGGACCAAGTAACCCGCATTGTTGGCTCGTAAAAGAGCATCCAGCTCATCGCGGGTCATATCCCGACGGTCTACGCGCCCCGGTCAAGTCGATGAGGCGCCAGGCGAGTTACCGGATAACAATGCGTCAGCATCAATATTTACCTCGCACTCCACCGTGATGTACTCGCCGTACCAGTCATCCTGGTTCATCGGAGGAACCAGGATGGAGCGATGCACAACCGACCTCTTGAAAATGTCCAACTGGGGTGGGGCAGAGAAGTAATCGGTGGCTTTGCTCACAGCATCCGCAAGGCTGTCATACAGAATGCGTTTTTTAACAGCGTCGATGGCGCCCGAGCTGCGTTGAACGGCGGCGTCATGCAGTTCACCACTGAAAAACACCTCAAGGATGTTCTCGTCAACGACCGGCACGCCATCCACAGGAAAACCTGCGTGCACGGCGTTATTCAGGATAATTAGCGGTAGCACCTCAAAAACCTCCGGACAGGCGCAGCCCAGCGCGGCAAGTTGCTGCCGGAACGCCGCGGGACTACGGCTTACGGCAGCCGCCTTTCTGCCAATCTGGATCGCCGCATCGCTGAGTCGCTTTCGATGCATTGCGACCTCTTTCGCTTCGGTTGGTTGTAATATGCATTTCGCTTCACCCAAGATAACCAGTTCTCCGACCACTGCAACTAGGTCGATTTCTTCGACCCGCTCATCCGGCTCATCGAAGTGCATCGCATCTGCTAGTGTCACACCCTTGGAAAGGAGAGGCGATGATGCCATCATGCTGCGCACCTGTGAACGGATGTGTGCTTCGAAAGCTGGCCCGCGTTTTTCAAGGTCGACCCCCAGCTGCCGCAGCCATATATCGCAAAGGCGGCGCAGATTGGGAGAATGTATAGCCGCAAGACACGGGGAGACGACTGCCTCGCCAACAGGCAAAAGCGGTTGGCTGTACAACTCTTGTCCCTGATCGCCTCGATACGTTAGAAACTGCACGATTTTTTGCGCATGAGCAAACGCAAAGCCAGTCGCTTCTTGAATTCCTCGGGCAATGGCGTCCACTTGAATGACTGGAACGTATTCAGCAATCCACTCGTGGGGCATGCGCTCGTCCTCGTCGTTGATCGTGAAGTCGCAGAGCTTGAGAGAAATCGAACGGACAACTGACCAGGCCGTCATAAGTTCGCGGATTGAAGCTCCGCCAAGGCAATCCTGGGCAGCGCTCAGCAACACCCCATAATACGGCTCTTGAGCGTAGGTTGACATTGCTTGCCAGCGCGCGGCTTCTTCAAAGTCTTCGACGTGGTTGCGGCTGACAAAGACCGACAGCTTGCCATTGCGTTTGCCCACGCTCTCGATTGCTTTGGGAAAGTTGGCGTAAAGGAACGATTGTGGCATCGTCAGGAGGTGCTGCATTGACAGTGCGTAGAATTGCATGATCAGGTTGTCCATGCGTCGGGTGGAAATCCGATAGCGGACTGACCATTCCTCATCGCTCGCTGCCAGCCTTACCCCGTTTTTGCCGTTCTTTACCTGAAAACCGTTCCATAGAAAGTCATCCCACAATTCCTCCATGAACACAAACTGGATTCCAGCGTTGAATTCCGTTAAAGCGCCCTCCCAGTTGACCTTTGCGAACGTAATGTTGCCAGAGAGGCTCTTTGTCTTTTCGACCTTAGTTTCTCCGGGGACTTTCTTTGCATCGCGCAGGATATTGCCGACCGACACGCTGACCGCGTTCTCTGCTGCCTCCATTAGTTCGTCGGGGCTATGGTCGCCGCCGCCTGGAGTACGCAACTTGATGTTCAACTGATTTAGCGGTGATACGGCCTCCTCTTTTGATAATGGTCTCACCATGGCGGATCTCATCCGTCTGATCGTCCTATCGACGCTGTGATTGGCCATCGCGAGCACGCTACGAACTTTCGTTGCCGCGTTGATATCGACCGCATTGGTAAGCCAAATGTTAGCCCTAAGAGTCTCCATTTTCTTATGAATCATCAAACCCGCACGATGTAGGTTCTCATCAGCGGTATCTTCTCCAAGGTTCGCATACGTCGCCGACCACTTTGCTTCCTTGAAACTTCGGCGCAACGGGCCGGGTACATCTCCATTCTGGACCGCCTTCAAAAATTTCATTCGAGACCACATAGAAAGGTTGATTTCTTGATTACCCACTTACGCGAGGGTTAAGGCTTTTACGATCCGTTGTTACCAGTTTGTCGTGACGCTGGCTACAAACCACAAGTGGCGAATCGATCCAGGCACTTTCCAACGATCGTCAGTCTGGTTACGGCGCGGCGGAGGGGCGCTCGTCCTATGAAAAGACTCCCGCGACGTACGGGACGAGCGTCTGGCTTAAGATCATCGACCACCGGTCACTACTTGCCGCCCTCAGCAACCAGCGCTCACCGATACTGGTCATCGAAGGTAAGCTGGCTGCCGAAGATCCGTTCAGATATAACGCTATCAAGACAGGATGACTTCCAAAAAGCATGGAGCGACTCAGTGTAGTGGATGACTGTCAGGCGTAGCATCGATGCTACAGCCGGACAGTGCTAACTGGACTGGGCTGACGAACATCTGGACGAGACCACGTTGACGAGCGCTACGGCTATGCGCGTCGCGCTCAAATCCTATGAAGTGCGCCACCTCATTGAAGCGGACGACATCCTGGAGAACCAGGCCGCGCTATCGGTCGCACAACGGCGTTCATTCCCGCGCCCATGGCACAGATCGACACGCCAATGCGTCCCGGGAGCCCCGCTGGTGCTGACCAGACTGGACTCACATTGCAAGAGCAGGTCCATAGGCCTTCAAATCGCTCGCGGGGTCAGCCGGACACGACCGCAGGGCTGGTCTTTTTTGCAGCGGCATTGTCAGACGCACGCTGTTGCTTGCGTCGCGTTGCTGCTGCCGCTTTTTGTGCTCGGGCGGCAACAACAGCACTCCACTCGTCACGATATTTCTGCAAGATACGCTCGCGCTGGGGGCGAAGTTGCGGGTCTATCTGTTCCGCCTCTGATAGGCGTCCAACCAAACTGGCAAGCAGCTTGGTACGGTCTTGACCCGTCGCACTTTCGAGCATTAACTGAGTTTCGCGGATTTTTCTTAATCGGGAATGTGGGAGCCGAAGCTGTCCGTTAACGATCATGATGCCGGTGACCTTGGCCGGGACGCTCTCGTACGTCTTTATTTTGTGATAGTCGTAGCCAAAGCCTTTGATCCGTAACGCGACCGCTGTAAGCAAAGCTCTCGACGCGCCAACGCCCGACATTGTCATGTCGTCTATGTAGAGCGTAAATGCCGCACCCTTCGAAGCGCACAGCGCGTGTAGAGCGTCGAACAGCCTGCAATTTACCCAATACGATAGCAACGGGCTGATACAGCTCCCCGTGGGCATATGGACGCCATGCCGATGTGTGGTCGCCGTGCAAAGCTTCGAAAGAATGGTCGCGATATCGACCGAACACATCATCACTTCGCGAAAAAACGAGAAGACGAAGTTATACCGAATCGACGGGTAAAACTTGCGGATATCGATCTTTAGGACGGCGCCAGATCGATGCTCCTCGGCGTTCGTTTTATAGGATCGTTTTTTTACCGCCGAGTGTAGGTAGGCCGGGGGAGCTATTCTGGTTAGAAGCGTCAAAAGACGCTCGTGTACCACCGCCAAATCTCCTACCGGTTGAGTAATTAACCGGCCGCTTTCTTTGTCAGGCCAAACTTTGTATTGACCTGCCAGTCCCGATTTTTCAACGGAATGCAGCTTGCTAGGGTCTACTCTTAGAAGCTCCGCAAGTTTTCGTCGGTTCTCCAAACCAAACAGCGGAGACTCATCTAGCCGGTATCGCTTTGCGCTCGGTGGCTGGTTTTTCTTCATCTTGGTCCCCAATCCACTCCAGAATTTTCAACATCTTCTTGGAAAGAAACGCGTGCAGCTTACTTTTGCTGTGCACTCCATCCAACGACTCAGAAAACACAACCAGCGACGACAGTGGCACATTGAAGACAGCCGAGTACCGCTTCAATAGTTCCAGGGTAGGCTCTTTCTTCCCCGCCTCAAGTTCTGACAGATAGGAGGTGGAGATATCCAGCTTTGCAGCAAGCTGGGTTTGGTTGAGATTGTGATACTGACGAACAACCTTTAGCGCGTTACTAATCATGACTTTCTCCAGTTCAAAAATGGAAGGGCGTGCAGGTCAACGTAAGACGCGAATGAACTCCAAGAAATCGCGAGTCTTCATTTCCGCTTGCTCCACAAATGCCGGGAAATGCACAAGGCACCAGTGGAAGGTTGCAGGATGCAGAAGCCACTTCTGAAGCACTTTACGCACAAGACAAAGCAGCTTCATCTTGTCCGCTTTCGGCACTGAACGAGGCTTGTCAGCTACGCCCAGCTTCCGTTTAATGCACTTCGGTTGTTGTGTGGTCTGTGTTTTCATACGGACAGTTCCCAAGAAAGACACCGATCGATGACCGATGTGAGCGCCGAAAGACACCGATCGATGACCGATGTAAAACCAACGGCTCTCCCCTCACACTTTCTTGAGCAGAGACAACAAACCGAAAACCCTTCATCCACTCTTGACTGATCGCATCCCTCTGCGATCAGGTACGCACCGTGTCGTCGTGAAAATCAGAACGGGGCATAGGTTTGGAACACACATACGACATGTATCCCGCGAGCCGAAGCTCAAACTTGCTTGAGGTTTCTCTGTTTACCAAACCACGGACTTAGATTAGCAAGGTCTTAACCAAGAAGCAACAAATATTCGCTGACAGCGAATATTTTTCGCAAATATGCTCTACTCAGCTCTCGGACACGGGGGTGCGAGACACTCAAGATTCTCGCGTGCGCGGCGATTTGCGCACTGGTGCACTGCTTGTGCGCACGCCGGCGGTCTGCTTTGTCTTTGGTACCTTCTTTACGGTGGCATGCGTCAGTGACAACGCCAGTTGGTCCCTCTGCTCACGCGCCTGCGCCGCTTCATCGGCATAACGCGCGTTCGCGGTGCGCAGCGCATCCAGATTACCCTCCAGCACACCGACTTGCTGACGCAGATTACCGACTTGAGCCTGCAATTTCTGCACGTCGTCGCGATACCGGACACTGCCCTGCTCCGCTTTCCGGTTGGCCGCGTCCAGCTCCTTCCGCAAGCGGGCGGCTGCTTGCCGCTCGCGATCGATTTCCAGTAGCGCCCGGGTTTCGGCGGCTTTGAGCCGCTCCTGCGCCAGCGTGCCGTCGGCACGCAGCTTGTCCAGTTCGGAAGCGAAGTCATGTCGAGCGGTTTCGAGCGCTCGCTGCAACTGCTGCTCGCCCTGTTGCGTCAGTCGTACCTGCTCCTGCAGCGTCGACGCCGCGGCGACGGAGATGGCCAGCGCCTGGTCCAGTTCGGCGATGCGAGTCTGCGCGGCGTCCAGCGCGGCCGCACTGCCCGTCAGTTCCTGACGCACCTGGTCGCGTTCGGCCTCGGCCTGAGCCTGCTGGGTCCGCGCGTCCGCGACCGAGCGTTGCGCCTCGAACTGCGCGGCAGCCAGTTGTTCTTGCGCCATATCGACCGCCCGCGTCCAGAGCGCGGCCGCCAGCTCGCCGGTCGCGGACTGCAGTTCCGCCGGCAGGTCGGGATGCTCGATGCGCACCCGGCTCTTTTCACGGAGGGTCGCCCAGAAGCGCGTGAGCGCCTCGGCCGGCGCGTTCATGCTGCCCTTCTTCACCAGTTGATAGAGCCGGTTGGCGGTCGGCGTGATCCCGTGCCGGAAAAACAGCAGCACGCAGACCTCGCGATACAGCTCCTGCGTGCGCGGAAACTGCGCGCGCAGCTGCTCGATTTCCTGCGCGATGTCCGCGTGTAGCTGCGCCTCCAGGGCGGGCGAAGCATCCATGGCGAGCAGTTCCAAAGGATTGTGTGTTGATAATATAACGTATAACGTCAATTTCGCTGAATACGAAAGAACAATTTAGACATTATGACGATAATGTCGAGTAAAATGACGCATTGCGTGAATTGACTACGTCCACCGTTGGTTAAAGCGAATTTGTGTCCATTCTTAAACTCATTTTGTTCTCAGCCCCCTGGGTTGAAATCTTCGTGCCGATGCACCCGGCGGCCGGTGTTGGGCTCAACCGTCGATCAGCCCGGCAATCATACAAAATTGCTTAAAGTGTCAGCCGAAGGAACAATTTTGGTTAAAACTTTTTAAAGCAATTTTGTTCCCAATGATCGACGTTGCCGCCAACTTGCCATTGCTTGATGGGAACAAAATTACTTAAACCGACGTCTCACCCAACATGCCGCTTCCCGAGCCCCTCCGCCTGTCCGACGGCGCCCTCCTGTCTCCAAAGCAGCTCGAACAGCTGTCTCTGCCGTCCGAGCTGGACGGTGGCCATGGCTCGAACCGCGCACTCGGTACGCGCCCTCAAATCGCCGCGCAAAACGACGTCGACGCGATCCGGGCGTGGCTCGCGCGCTTCGTCGACACGAAGGCGACCTTCGACACCTACCGAAAGGAGTCCGAACGCCTGCTGCTGTGGTCGACCACCGAACTGAGGAAACCCCTCTCCTCGCTCACGCACGAAGACTTGCTCCTCTATCGGCGCTTTCTGGCCGACCCGCAACCCGCACAGCGCTGGGTCATGACCGGCCGCAAAGTGGCCCGCGCGGACCCGTCGTGGCGGCCGTTCGCGGGACCGCTCTCCCCCGCGAGCGAACGGCAGGCCTTTGTGATTCTGAATACGCTCTTCGCGTGGCTGGTCAGCGCGGGCTACCTTGCCGGCAATCCGCTGTCCCTATCGCGTCAGCGGTCGCGCAAGGCCAAGCCACGGGTGACGAGATTCCTCGAGGACGATCTCTGGCAGGCCGTCAAAACATCGATTGACGCGATGCCCCGTGGCACCGCACGTGAGCAGGAGCACTACGCGCGGGTACGCTGGCTGATCTCGCTCTTGTATCTGATGGGTCTGCGCATCTCGGAAGTCGTGAGTAGTCCGATGGGCGGGTTTTTTAGACGGCGCGATCGCGACGGTCAGGACCGCTGGTGGCTCGCGATCACCGGCAAGGGCGACAAGGAGCGCTTGCTGCCAGCGACGACGGAACTGATGGCGGAACTGACCCGCTATCGGCGACACTACGGTCTCGCGGCCCTGCCCTATGGCGGTGAAACGACGCCGTTGCTCTTGCCGATCGGTGGCACGCCCCGGACGCTGACCCGTGGCGCCGTGCACCTGATCATCAAGCAGGTGTTCGACAACGCGATCGACCATCTGCAATCAGCAGGCGAAGCGCGCGAGCGCGCAACCGAACGGTTGCGCCAGGCGTCTGCCCATTGGCTGCGGCACACAACGGGTTCGCGCATGATGGATGGTCAAGTTGATCTCAGATACGTGCGGGACAACCTGGGCCATGAATCGATCTCGACCACGAGCCAATACCTGCATGCGGACGACGACGATCGGCATCGTGCAACAGAGGCCGGGCTGAGACTCAACTGGTAGCAAGATGACTGTCGATTTGATATCTGCATAAGCAGAACTGCGACTTTGCCGTTCAGCGTGCGAGCTCTTTGAACGGCGATAGGCATGAGCGCCACGACTATCAATCGCGCTGCAAAGCTTGGGCTTTGCCGGTGCAGGCAGCATCGGCTTTACCGCTCACGGCGCACGCGGCACCGCGTCCACATATCTACACGAGCGGGATTTCCCCCTCAGGATGTCGAGCGGCGACTAGCGCACGTACACCGCAACAAGGTCGCGGGCACCTACAACAAGGCGTTGTATCTCACGCATCGCCGGAAAATGGTGCAGCACTATGCTGACTATCTTGATTCTCTGCGAGGCTGCGCTGGGTGATCGAACATCGGCTCGGACAGTACAGACGGAACCCTCGAAAGACGGGCACCGGTAGACTATCTATCGTGCTAGAACTTTCTCTACGATGCCCACAATTTGCTCGCGGGCATCCAATAGGTGGCGCTCAAGAAATTTGGCGCGCGCCTTGGCTTCTCGTTGGCGACACAAATCAACAAGAGCCGAATGTTCTTCGTGGGTAGCGTCAACTTCGATGACCGCCCGTGGGGCAGCTTCGAGATGTCGCGCTCGATATCGGCGTCGAGCAGTTTTCCAAGGGTGTGAATCCGGTTCCGGGCGCCGCTGAACGAAATGCCCTTGTTTAGCGGCAGAACTTCCTTGAGCATGGAGACCGCGCCAAAGCAGGGGCTCTATGCCGCAATATGGTGAGCCTGATTGCTGGCCGCGAGTGCCGGATACCATTGCTCGAAGCGTGATCGCAGCTGCTCATTCAGAACGGCGGTCCTCACCTGCAGAAGGTCATGCGCATGAGCCGGTCGCCACGCCATTTGCTGCCGCTTCACAAAGCGCTTGCTGACCACCTGGTTGACCGCCGACTCGACGAAGCTCGACGTGATCGGCTCGCCATGACGGTAGCGGTCCCCGTAGTTCACGATAAAGCGCTGGTTGTTCTCGATGTAGCCGATGAACTCCTCCAGTCTGGCCAGCAGCTTGGCCTCCTCGAGGCTGCAATCCGCATCGAGCTCCCAGCTCAGGCCTTCGAGCCGCCGCAGTGCGGGGTAGGGGCAGCCGTACCAGAGGTGCCATTTGGCCCTGCGCAGCACATCGATCAGCACGTCGACACTTGGCCGTTCGTCGCGATCCGGCAGCCCCTTGATCATCTGTTCGAGATTTTGTACCCGCATGGCGACGTGAAACCAGTCGAGTACACAATCGCCACAATCGCCAAAGTCGAGCTGCGCGCGACGCACGGTGTCACCGCCATCGGACAGGAAAGTCACCGGCTGATCCGCCGCGACGCTTTCCTGCGCGAGAAACGCCAGCATACGATCGACGGGCGCGTGCTCGAGTGTATGAACGTACGCGAAGCTGTGTCCGCTACCGTCGTCGCGCAATGATTTTCCGACGATGACTTCGAACCAGCCGTCCTGTCGACTACTGTGCCCGGCGAGGCGGATATAGCCGCCGTCAATGCCGACGGCGCGCACTATACTGTGCTGAGGAATGTTGCATCGGCCAGCAGGCAGATCTGTGCATCGCCGTTGCTCGACGGCGACCGCTGCCCTCGAGCTCTCAAGGCGACGGCCCAGTGTGGCGACGCGTCTCCGGATCGTGGTGGCCGCCAGCACATGCTCAAGCGGTAACACCTCCCCCAGTACCCGGACGGTCAGCCCGTAGGACATCAACGCGGCAAATTTGGCTTGCAAATACTGCAGCTCCGGACTCGTCCGCTCACGCAGGCAACTGGCCAGTGGACTGACGGACCGTCGCCCGCTTCCGGAACAACGGCACTGGTACAACCGCGGGCTGTCGATCGATAGCCGACCAAAGACGGAGCGGTAGACCAGACGATGGTGGCCTTTGACGGTCAGACGGGAGCCGCACTGCGGACACACGCTCACTCGAGCAATTGCCTCAGCGGCCTGGGCATCGATCATCGAACGCTGCAGCCGGCCCAGCAGCGCCTTTGCCTCATCAAGATGCAAGCCGAGAGAGCCGGCATCGAAGCCTTCCCGTTCCAAGTGGGCAATCTCCGTGACGCTTGCCTGCTCGTCGACTTCCGTCCGAACCACAATCTGCACGCTGATCTGCATCGCAGCCTCCCGCTCAACCGTCGCCTGGGTAATCAGCTTACCGCGCAAGCGTCTGCAGCCGCTCATTCGCCGCACACCGGTCGAAACACCGATCCAGCCAGATCAGCCATTCATCGACCTCAACGCGTAGATCGTTCACCTCGATCTGGCTTTCGCGTAAAGTCTCGATCCACTCGAGAAACTCGTGCTCACTATGAACTTCCAGAGCGTTCATATATCTCTCGGGACCTCCGGCGTCTTCTGGCGGGCAACGCCCGGCGCCCGCGACACAGCGTGGTAGTGGCGTTGACCAGTGGTTGCACGTTCGCCGCTCGACGCGCACGTCATGTAACCACCACGAGGTGAAGTCGTACAGATAGGTGAAGCGCTCGTGTTCGTGCAGGCCAAACGCAGCCAAGGACAGGGTCTCTGGGCCGTCGAAGAACTGCAACGCACCGTCGCGATGTCCACCGTAATGCCATCCGCGGATGACGAAGCGGTGCAGGTGTTCGTCGTGCCAGCCCATGGCGAGCTGTATCACATGATGCAGCTGCGCAATCGTGATCTGCTCGGGAAGTAGGAGTCGCCGCCAGACCGGCGGGCTAACGCCTCGCAGACTGATTCGCAACTGGAGAACGGAAGTGGCTTCGGAGGAGTCGGAGTCCATCGACCCACTATAAACACCTCCTTCGGTTATTTTTCCGGGGCCGATTCAAGCCCCTGCTTTGGCGCGGTCTCCGTTATTGGCTCATGAGGGCCGCTCGAATACGGTGAGTGTGCAGGAACTAGGCGTATCCGTGCAATCGGTCGGCACTGCGGCGCGAGCGCATTGCGCGACAAGATGTGCAAGGAATTCGAGAAGGTGAGCGCAGTGGTCGTCCTGGGCATCACACGCAGGACGACCACTGCGCTCAACGAGATTGAGGAGCGCAGCATTGTTGGGCGGATCCGCTGCAACCATGTGCAGTGTACTACCCCTATTTATCAGGATAACGAATAGATTTTAATGCGCAAGCGGTATCATCAATGCCTGCGACGCATCACGTCCCAACATTGACGAAAGTCCATTCGCCTGAGCAGTTGCGCCCGCCTATATTCACGCCGATAGTGACCAATGATCACCGTCGCTGCAATTGCGAGTACGACTGATCCGGCAACAATTCCCATCCACGATTCGGTCATGGCGAACTCCTTGTCTCGCGTTCGACTGCCTTTCGAGGGTTACTGTAGATGCTGACCACCGTTGATCGCGATGTTCGCACCGGTCACAAACCCAGCCTCGCGCGAGCATAAATACAGGACGAGCTCCGCCACCTTGGCGGGCTGTCCTAGCCGGCCAACCGGGATCTGCGGAATGATCCTGGTGTCGAGCACGTCCTGCGGCAGTGCGGTCACCATCTTGGTCGCGATGAACCCGGGCGAGATCGTGTTGACTGTCACACCCTTCTTCGCCACTTCCAGCGCCAGCGATTTCGTGAAGCCGTGCATACCGGCCTTCGCGGCCGCGTAGTTGGTCTGACCGAAGCCACCCTTGGAGCCGATGATCGACGATACATTGATGATGCGGCCCCAACCGCATTCCATCATGCCCTCGCACAGCGGCTTCGTCATATTGAACACCGAATCGAGATTGGTCCGGATCACCGCGTCCCAATTGACCTTGTCCAGTTTCTTGAAGCTGGCGTCTCGGGTAATGCCCGCGTTGTTGATGAGAATGTCGACCGGACCCAGGTCGTTCCTGATTTTTTTCGCACATTGCTGACAGGAATCGTACCCGCTCACATCGACCGCATACGCGTGAAACTGTCGGCCATCAGCGACCATCCGCGCGAGTCATCGCTCGACGCCCGTATTGTTCGGCGAATAGGTGACCGCCACGGTATAACCGGCGTCAATCAGCTTGACACTGATGGCTTCGCCCAGTCCACCCATTCCGCCGGTCACCAAGGCCAGTTGTTTTTCCATTGCTCCATCTCCTCTCAAAGGTTGGCGATCAACGAGGCTGGCGAGAGCTCTCCAGCCATACGGACGAAGTGACGTGCAGCCGCGAAATCGCCGCGCGCGCTGCGTCGCGACAACCAAAGGTGACCGCACGTGTCCCTTATGATTTCTTCGCAGTTCGGGACGTTTGCTCGACGGCGTGTTGCGTTGCCTTCGATGCGGCGGCAACGACCGTTTCGAAGTTGCTTTCGGCGACTTCAGTTGCCTGTCGGGTGGCGCGTTGGACCGTTTCGTAGAGCCCATTGGTGGCCGTAATAGCCGACTTAAATGCTGCGACGACCGCTTCCGACCCAGCCGGCGCGTTCTGCGAGACATTGTCGACTAGCGTTTGCACCCGGTGGTTATGCACCTGGTATTGCGCCTCGGCGAGCTTCGAAAATTGGGTTTGAGTCTCGGCCACAATCGCGAACACCTGACGGCTGTATGACTGAATCTTCTCTGCCGTTGGCTGTATCAGGCGCGCCTGAGCCGATGCCAGATCTTGCGGATCGTTAGCCGGCAGCGCCTTGCCCACATTCTCGCGGCCTTCGGCGAGCGTCGACTTGACCGCTTGGAGGTTCAGTTCAACGAGCTTTTGCAACCCTTCAAACATCATGTTAGCCACGGCCCACGACGTATCGAGATTGGATTTCTGCGCGGTGGCGAATTGTTCGGGTGACGACAAACTCATGGCGAGCTCCTGAAAGTCGATTCGTCGCGTGCCCGGGGAGCCGGACGCAAACGTTTGCGCGACGAGCCGTATTTGATCGATGCCTGTGAAAACTTGCTGGCCCCGCTTTGCTGCATGAAAGCTACAATATCGATAATTTGTATGTACTACTGATAGTAAGCGTGTCTGGTTACTACTAACAGCAGTATGCCTGGACCCGCGTAACTTCGCGCCGATTCTGTCGGAAACCTCTTGATCAGCATCAAAATGACAATTCACGACCCAGCATCGTCATCTCTTGGTGGGGAAGCATATTGGTTAAGGACCTCACCCGTCCGCGATCATGCCGCGGGCCTGATGGCAACGCCGACGTAACCCATCCGCCATCCAGAATGCTCTCTGCCTATTTCTTCATATAAAAACGCAACTTGATAATAATGCGGCTAGACGTGATTAATCAATGTAATTAAGTTTTTAATCTTTTGTATAAGTGACCTGCGTCCAGCACATGCGCAGATGCTCGCGTCATTTGAATTCGATTTTGTTCCGTAGCGAGCATTGGAGTGCGAGATGTTGCAGTGCGTCATTCATGATCGATTTTTCGCGCGTATTTGATATCGGCGGCAAATCTCCTTTGAATCGTTGCGAGATCGTCTTTGACCGGAAGTTCGCATGATCGCCCCCTGCACGCAAGAAAGCCGACTGCCCACCCAAGCAAGGTGCCAACGAACTGGCTGAGACGGGAAAATGCACCTTGCAGCAATTCTCGCGAGATCAGCATCATCCAGATTTTCGCGTCGGGGGTTTGCGCCTTGCGCTGGCGGTGGGGACCGCAGGATCTTCCAGCTGAAATTAAACTCCGCACATGTGACAAATTGATTAGTATGTAGAAATGTACGCGTTGTGCTGCACGCAGTGCCATGCTCTTACTGGAATCGTCCTTGCCGGCCCGACATGTACCAACTTGTCGTCGACGACAGCTCGGCGGCCGCGCAAGCATGAACTGCGCTGGTGCAGACCCCGAGCCCCGGGGCGTTCGGACGGAATACGTGCTGACCCGCGCTCAGGGTAGATGCGGCTTCTGCAGACCAGTCCGACTCGGTGTCTGTCGTGTGGGTTCCCGAGCCCCGCAGGGTCGTGCTCGGGGAAAGGAGTGACGGATGACGACGGTGCTGCTGGTGGACGATGAACCCGAGACGTTGGCCGGCTGGGAAATGTGCTGCGAACACGATGGGTACGATGTGAAAGCCGCAGGCGATGGCCAAGCGGCACTGGCCGTCCTGATGGGAAGCCCTGTCGACGTCGTAGTGGCCGATTGGCACATGCCGAAAATGTCCGGTAGTGCCCTGTGCCATCACATCCGAAACGCACCAGGACTCGCTGGAACGATTTTCATCCTGATTTCGGCCGACTCGAGTCCACCCGCCTTTGTGCAATACGACGGTTTTCTGCGCAAGCCCGTCGACGTACCGGATCTGCTGGCGACCATGCGGCGCTTGCTTACGGAGCACGCGGCCGAAGGTGCCGCCACGCGAGCTCGCGCTTCGCCGCATCAACGACGCTAAGACGCGCAAAACCTTCGCAGGCGAACGGTCGATGCTATTTTTGCGCGAGTCCAGAGCGACGGTCAATTGAACCTGGGGCCGCACACATCGCGGCTAGGGAGAGTTCTCAACGTACATGTGTCAGGCGCGTGCCCGTATTGCCTTGAGTGTCACGAGAACCCGCTTTGAATTGATGCCGTAGCGGCCTGCTTGCTGGGTCCGGTCCCACGCTACGGTCGGATCCAGTAGGTACGGGAAAAGAGTATCCATGACTGAGGCCGATATCGAGCGCGTAATCCAGGCACTTCGTGACTGGAGATCTGCCAATCCCCTGTTCCTTGTGGGTGTGGAACTCTCGGCCGTGACGGTCTGCCACGCGATGGCTCAGTATGATGCCGTGATCCGGGTCAGCGGCGACATGGCGCGTCGAGTGTTCTCGGGAGCGTATTTGGATCCCGCGACGCCCGCGAAATCCGCGCTCTTTTTACGCCTGCTCATGGGCAAGCCGCCTCTACGACATGCACCGCCCACTGCATTCAGCTACCCCCACTATGCGTTGATCGAAGAACCGGGCCCTATCAGCGTGGTCGTCCGGGGCCCGGTCCCGCACGGCGGGCTCGCCGAACGGGCTGGGGGTGCGCATGGGAAATACTGGTTCTCCGTGAACAACTGCCTCTATGCGTGTATCGACGACAATGAGCCGGCTCAGGACATCAATACGCTGCTCGCGGGCGACGGGCCATCGCAATTCCCTTCCCGTCCGAGCCTGGTTGCGCGACAACCAGCGTGGGTGCTGCGGTACGGTAATTGGCCGGCGTGGACTCTCACCTGGGATTACGCCAATGAGGCTCGACAGTATCGTCCTGGCTGGGTGTTGCGCAAGACTCCCCAATGGGATGACTACTCGATCGAGTACCTTGACGTTCAATAAATGGGCAGAGTTTCGCTTTGGCTGCTGGATGCGCGAACGGGTGACGACCGCTTCGACGGCGGATGGACGACTTCATCCAACGCCCATATTGCGATAACGCCTTACGGCGTGCACTCCATTCGGCGCAGAAATCGGCATTACCCCAAAGTGTCAGTTGCTTGCCCGGGCACAATGGCTCGACGACCGTCGGGCCGATCTGCTGCCGATACCATACGTCCACGTCGTTCTCACGGTCCCGGAGGAAATTGCGGCGATCGCGTAGCAGAACAAGGCCGTGGTCTACGACATTCTGTTCTGGAGCCACCGCCTAAACAATGCAGATCATCGCGGCCGATCCGAAACACCGCGGCGCTGGTATCGGCTTCATCGCGATCCTCCATACGTGGGGCCAGAATCTGATGGACCATTCGCACCTACACTGCGCGGTCTCGGGTGGCGGACTGCGCCGGACCAATCGCGCTGGGTTGCTTGCCGCCCGGACTTCTTCCTGCCGGTGCGCGTGCTCTCGCGCCTGTTCAGGCGTCTGTTCCTCGAACGACTGCATCGTGCGTTTGACACCAGGCGACTGCAGTTCTTCAACGCCCTCGCTTCCCTGCAGGATGTACGCACGTTCGCCCGTCATCTGGCTGGCCCAAGACGCACCGAATGAGTGGTGTACGCAAAGGAAAGGTTCGGCTGCCCGCAGCAGTTGCTCGACTACCTGGGACGTTACACGCATCGGGTCGCCATTTCGAACAATCGCCTGATCGACATCACTGATGGACACGTCACATTCCGCTGGAAAGACAACCGCCATGAATCCGCCCAGGGTGCGAAACCGGACTCGCAAAATGCCGGGGCCTGCTAGAGGTCATACCGCCGCGGGCGCCTGCGACGGATGAGATCAGACCCGACTATCCTGACCGCTATGCCAGACTTACCGGGCAATGGACTGCGACAATCAGCAAGTCCGGCCGTGTTTGAAAAAGTGATACAGAAATGTTCCTCTTATTTGATGCGATCCGAATGGAGATCGTGGCCTGCGCGGCTCCACGCGCTCGAATTGCGCGGACTTGGGTGATGGTTATGCATGCCACGGTGGCGGAACAGACCGATCAGCAACCATGGGAGGCGATCGAAAGTGTCGCGCTAATGGCGTGGTGCTCGCCGCGCATTTTTTTGTTGTCATCTGGGGCGTACACCTGCTCGACGCTTCACAGCAGGGTTAGCTCCCTACCACATCATTGCCAATGCGGCGCGAGGGCGGAAAGGCTGGAAGTGTCCGCGATAGGCGGCACGCGACCCACTGCCGTCATTCAGGTCGTCGCGACGGTGACGGACGTTCTCAAAATCCAACCGCCATTCGTTCACGCTGGAACCCCTTACGCTTTTCGGCCACAGCAGTCATTCAGCTAGCGTAAGCCGCTTCCGAACGCATCGTCAGGACGAGGCTCTGGCCGGATCGATTGTTCCTGCCGTGGACGCCTCGCCAAGAATGGACTGCACGCATTCGTCGACACTTAGCTCCCGCAGCGCATCGCAAGGCAGCGACTCGTTGGCTGCACGTTCGAGCACGGACAGCGCACGCGGTTTGAGCCGCACGAGCAGCAGCCGCTGTCCACGCGACTTCAATTCCGCAGCGAATATGCGCAGGGCCTCGATAGCCGAACTGTCGACATCAGGCGTCTCCTCGAGGCTCAGCATCACCGTATGCACCGGCGTTGTTTGCTCGCGCAACATCGCGCGCACCTTGCTCAGGACTCGCTCCGCATTGGCAAAGAAGAGCGGCACCTCCGGGCGCACGATCGTGATGCCGGGAATGGGTGCCGCATCCGCATGCACGGACACATCGACGAAATCGCGGGTCTGCCTCAGGCGGCCGAGCACTGAGACGGCAGGCTCCGATAGCCTGCGCAGCGTGAGGAGTAAGCTCACGCCGATTGCCGCCAGTAACCCATGCAGCACGCCAAGCACAAGCACTGCAAGCAGCGCCGCAATCGCGACCAGCCGGTCGCGTCGCCACGTCCAATAAGGCCTGAACACCTCTGGATGCAGTGAGTGGCTCACTGCAAAGATCACGATCGCCGCGAGCACCGGCTCGGGCGTGCGCGAAAGAAGCGGGCGCAGCAACAGGACAGCCAGCGCGATCACCATCGCGGCACAAAGCCCGGCGAGGCGACTGTGCGCGCCAGCGGCTTCGTTGGCGGACGTCGCCGAGTAGCCAGCACCAACCGGCATCCCGTGCAACAGCCCGGCGGCCAAATTCGCGCAACCGAGCGCAACGAGATCCCGGTTCGCCGAAACGGTGTCACCGTGTTTCAGCGCGAAGCTGCGGATCGAACCGTACGATTCCGCATAGAGAATCAGCATCAGCGCGAACGCGAGTTCCGCGGTTTGTAACCACTGCGACCGATCGAGCGCCGGCAAGCCGAAGCTTACGTTCCGAAGATCGATTGTGCCGACCACCGCAATGCCGTACCGGTGCCAATCGATCCAGTAACCCGCAGCAATGCCCAGCACGATGACCACCAATGTCGCCGGCATGCGGGCGTGGCGACCGAGCGTGAACAGGATCGTGAGCGCCGCCGCGCCGATCACGACGCTGTGCATGTTCCAACTGGGCGCCTGGCTGACCAGATCAAGGGCCATACGCAGAGTGTCGCCGTAACGCGACGGCACACCGAGGATCTTGGGCAGTTGTTTGATCGCGATCGTCAACGCAAGGCCGAACGTAAAGCCGCGCAACACAGGCTTCGAAATGAAGTCCGACATGCCGCCCATACGCGCCGCGCCCGCTAGTATGAACAGGATGCCCGTCGTCGCGACGAGGGCTGCGGCGTAAACCGTCTGTGCACCGATGGTACCCGGGCCGGCGCGTACTGCCGCCGCCAGCACTGCCGCCGACGATGACGTCGCCGACACAATTGCGAACCGGCTGCTGCCCGTCAGTGCATAGACGACTAGCCCCGCAAGCAACGCAATCAGCCCCGCCTGGGGTGGCAGATTCGCGATCCCCGCATAGGCAACGGCCTCAGGCACCAGAAGCCCGGCAATCGACACGCCCGCAAGCGCGTCGTGCGCGATGCGCGCACGACGCGGCGGTGGCGACTCCCCGAGACTCGCATAATGTGCCGGATCCTGTAGGTGTACGGCAGCGGCATGCCCGGTATCAATGGTCATCTTGGAAGTGCTGGACGAAAACGTGGAGGTTGAGGAAATTCGGCGCTTAATGATGTTTCGATCCTGCCGGACCATTCCCGCAGATAGCACGCGTCGTGAGCGGGCACATGTTCGAGCGCCTCATTCATCGCTTTTGTAAGGTCCATCCGGATGCATTCTGGCACGCACAGCCGCACTGCTTTCCACAGTGGGTGGCCGAGCCCCAGTGGGCCTCAACGTTGGCAACAAGCTCACGAGCCCAATAATCAAGGCCTCCGTACCACACGGTTTTCAACGCTTCCCCCTCCAGCCTCAACTACTCTGGGCGTCGCGCTCAAGCTGATCCAGGGATACATGGCGAACATCGGCACCCTTGACAACGTAGATCACATATTCGGCAATGTTTTTCGCGTGGTCGCCGACACACTCGATGGCCTTCGCTACTAGCAGATAGTCCAGGCCCATCGAGATTGTTCGAGGGTCTACCGTAATGTACGTGACGAGCTTGTGCATGAATGCGCGGAACTCGTTATCGATAGCCTCGTCGTCAAGAACGATCTGTGCAGCGGCAACCGTATCTATCCGCGCAAATGCATCCAGCGCTCTGTGCAGGATGGCTAAGGCCATTTCTCCGGAGACCTTGAGTTCAGCGGTGTTGATGGCTGGCGCCGCGCCATTCTCGTGGATCCGCCGCAAGCGTTTCACCATTTTCCGCGCCTCGTCGCCCGTGCGTTCGAGGTTGGTAATGCACTTCGAAGTAGCCATCAGGAGTCGCAAGTCAAGCGCGGCGGGCTGTCGACGGGCGATGATATTGATAACCTCTTCGTCGATTCCGATTTCGATCGCATTGAGCCGACGTTCGCCTTCGATGACCTCGTCAACGAGGGCCGAATCGAATTCCTTCAGGACATCTAACGCGTGTCCAATTTTTGACTCCACGAGCCCTCCCATTTCGAGAAGTCTCGATGAAAGAAGGTCGAAGTCCGAATCGAACCGTCTGGAAAGATGCTTCTCTGGCATGCTCACTCCTTTCTTCGTTGGCTCCCTGATGCTGGGCTCAACCATGCCCATCTCCCGGCATTTTAACGATATAAACAGTATATATCGTTATGTGGTAATTCCCAGACCGCATTGGAGATTGACTTTGCGGCCAGAATTCGCGTGCTCGATGGGGTCTAGCAGTGCTGAATCCGTTCGTTCGAGGTCGGGCAAACCGCTCAGTTGCGCATCGGCCCTATCGGGCGTCTTCGAGAATGGACATTCAGGAATGCCCAGGCCGGACAGGCTCGAATGGCCGAATCGGCCGAGGATACGGTGAGAGTGATTGGCGAGTGAACCTCCGCTGCCTACTGCGGAGCGGCCGTTTGAGCTTCTGCGGGCACACGTCGGTGAATGGCAGGAGATGGCCGCGAGGCGCCGCACGTCCCTGCGCTTACTCCAAGCGAACGGACGGCCATGCAGCGACACGTGTCGCACGGGCGGGAAGATGATAACGGGTCGGGGCCATCAACGTACTCTCGACGGCGTTAAACCCGGCTAACCGAGCCGTGTGAAAAGGGGTATCGTGAAGAAATTATCGAACGCTGGGCTCATCCGCGCCGCGCCTGAGCGTGTAACGTCTCCCTAGTCAGGCGGTCTTGCCATGATCCTGTATCACACCGAGCCCGATTCCCCTGTCATCGAAATTTCCGTCGAAGGCAAAATCACCGACCACGATCTGCGCGAAGCCATTGAGCGCATGCGTGGTGATCTCGAACTGAACGGCAAGACCCGCGTGCTCGAACGCATCGAGCATTTCGCCGGCATCGAGCCGAAAGCGCTGTGGACCGATATAACGCTCGGCGTTTCCGTGGCCCGCAAGGTCACGCGCGCCGCTGTCGTGGCCGATGCGGGCTGGATCCGTGCCTCGATGCATCTGGCGCGGTTCTTTACGAAGGCCGAAGTCATGGCGTTCCACGTCAACGAGCTGGAGCAGGCACGCGTCTGGATCAACACCTGAGCGCCGCCTGGCGAATTTCGTAGCAGACCGGCTGCACGTCGGAGCGCGATTGCCCTGCGCAATCAAGATGCCATTGGCATTCGCGCTTTTGGATGCACTGGCGGCTAAGGGGGCGTTAGCGCCTGTTCGATTTTTCTGAGACCGGTCATTCAAAATTGGCCAAACACTGAAAGGCTCGAATGATCGGACTGTCCGACAAGCAATGCTTCAACATTGCGAATTGAATGGCCGGTTCCCGAGTGGAGCCGACGCCTGAATGTCTGAGCAAAGTTGCTCGCGAATGACGCTTCATGGCCGACGCTTGTCGGTCCGACGTTGAACTGGCGGAGTGTGCCGCCATTGATCGGTCAGCGTCCGGCAGAAGCCGACCCTGACCGATCGGTCGAGTCGCTCAATAGCGGACGTCCGAGGCAGAGATGGCCGACCATTTTCGGCTCGCTTGACTACCGTGCGTCGTTGCCGTGGTGGTGCCGTTCGCCGCCACATCGTCGGTAAAGGGTGAAACTTCGTGCGGCAAGCGGGCACCGGCTTCCTCAAACGGTTCCAGCAGGTAGACCAAGCCCGCGACGACTACGGCAGTCACCGATCGCCGTCGCAGCGGGTGCGCGGTGCGCACCCGCATGCGCGCACGACAAAGCTCCGGCTTGATCCATGTCAACATATTCTGGACGCCTCGGGCGATGCTAGAAATTGTTCGTCGCGGGCATGCGGAATTGCCATGGCGGCGTCCTTCGGTGCCGTGGACGATTGGAGGAGGAGACCGGGATGAAGTCAGATCAAGCGCTAAAGCAGGACGTCGAGCAGGAATTGCTCTGGGACCCGGCGATTGACGCGCGGGATATCAGGGTGACCGTTCACGATCGCATCGTTACGCTCGCGGGGGTAGTGCCGAGCTACGCGCAGAAACTCGCGGTGCAGAAGGCTGCGCAACGCGTGGCTGGCTGCCGCGTGCTCGTGATGGAAGTGAATGTCCCGGAATCGTCGCCTGCGACGCACAGCGACGAAGATCTCGCCACTGCGATCCTATCGGCGCTCAAGTGGCAGGAAGACTTCCCCAAGGACGCGATTCAGGTCGAGGTCGAACGCGGTTGCGTGACCCTCACTGGCGAAGTTGATTGGGGCTATCAGCGCCATGCCGCTGAAATGCTGGTGAGCCGCATGCGTGGAGTGATGGGTGTGATGAACCAGATCACAGTCCGGGCCGATCAGGTCGCCGCCGATGTTGGCGTCCAGATTTCTGCAGCGCTTGCGCGACGTGCGCAGCGAGAGTTCGCAGGCATCGAAATCGACGCCCGTGACGGAGTGGTCACGCTGACGGGCATGGTCAGTTCGCTGGCAGAAAAGCGCGCGGCGTGCGGGGCTGCGTGGTCGGCGAAGGGAGTACAGCGCGTCGTGGATAAGTTGAGCGTGGTGTGAAGGGTCGACCCAAGGCGCAATAGTGTAGGTCGCCTCGACTAAAGCGTTCGTTAGTGAACGTCTCCACCAGGTGTAACCGCAGCACGTGCCGAAGGATCGATCGCAAGCCAACCGGATGTGGCAAACGGGCACGCATGATGAAAGCGTTGCTCGTGGCACTTAATGCGCTCGTGCTGCTTGCTGCGGGTAGCAACCAGAAATTACCGCGGCCGGTCGACAACACGGATGTCAACGCATCGATGGCTGCCAACGCACAGGCATGCCGGGAGCGTTTGTCGCTAGTTGCCGCGCTGCTCGATGTCGAGCGACATGGCGCGAGGTGGGACGCACATTTACTCTCGGCCGCGCTCGATGCTAATGTGCGCGTCGCGATTCTGCCGGAAAACGGGCATGCGTAGAGCCGGCGCGACGCATTGCCGACTCCTTCGACGCCGAGAATCCCCTCGAGTAAGCCGTCCGACAGTGAAAGATGTCTATACCACGTCATGAATTCGATCAGTGTCGGAATCACCGCCTTCAGCCGTTTCCCGCAGATCCGGTCGGCCGCTTCCTAAAGCATTACCGGCGCCACACGCACCTCGTCGGTTGTGGTGCAGACGTGGAACTGGCCTCGTCTTCGGTGCCCGTTCTTTCGCCGGGTCGTTCGCCGAGTTCGAACGGGAGATGCTGCGCGAAGGGACCCGCCATGGCCTCGCTGCTGCCCGTAGGGAAGGCCCTCCCGGCAGCCGTCGGCCAAAGCTCAAGCCCCGCCAGCAGCGGGAAATCGTGAAACTGATCGAAACCGGATAGAAGACAGCAGCGGACGCGGCCCGCCAGTTCGGCGTACATGCGTCTATCGTGGCACGCCCTCTG
Source organism: Caballeronia sp. LjRoot34 (assembly GCF_964253815.1). Lineage (NCBI taxonomy): Bacteria > Pseudomonadati > Pseudomonadota > Betaproteobacteria > Burkholderiales > Burkholderiaceae > Caballeronia > Caballeronia sp. LjRoot34. The sequence continues at coordinate 454,534 of NZ_CAXUSB020000004.1, read as the reverse complement.
GCCCGGCGCAGGCTCGAAGAGTAGTTGCGGTTACAACGGTCCGCTTTTCCTTTTGTGGGGGGTGAACTAATTTAGCCGACACCGAGTGCTGCTTGATGTGAATCTCGACATATAAATCGCCGATCGGACCGCCGTTGATAGCCGGCGGAATCTTCACCTCCAGCGTTCTCGTTTCCCTCACCGTGCCTGCGCCATGACAATAGCCGCACGGGTCTGGCTTTATCGCTGAGGCACTCACACGGCTCAAGCAGCAGCTCGGTCGACTCAGCCCTTCTTCACTTCCTTGAAGTCGGCATCGACAACATCGTCGTGCTGCTCCGGTGCCGCTTGCGCACCGGGGCCGCCTGCTGCGCCCGCCGAATTCGCCCCACCCGCTGCCGCGCCCGCCGCACCTTGTGCTGCAGCCATGTCGGCATACATCTTTTCGCCGAGTTTCTGCGACGCCGTTGCCAGCGTTTCGATCTTCGCGTCAATCGCGGCCTTGTCGCTCGCCGTGCTCTTCAGTGCTTCTTCAAGATCCTTCAACGCCGCTTCGATCTTTTCCTTCTCAGCCGCTTCGACCTTGTCGCCGTATTCAGCCACGGCCTTCTTCGTGCTGTGCACCAACGCGTCGCCCTGATTGCGCGAGTCGGCCAGTTCACGCAGACGGTGATCTTCGTCTGCGTTCGCTTCAGCGTCCTTCACCATCTTGTCGATCTCAGCGTCCGACAAGCCCGAGTTCGCCTTGATGACGATGCGGTTTTCCTTGCCCGTTGCCTTGTCCTTCGCGCCGACGTGCAAAATCCCGTTCGCGTCGATGTCAAAGCTCACTTCGATCTGCGGCGTGCCGCGCGATGCCGGCGGAATGCCTTCAAGGTTGAACTCGCCAAGGAGCTTGTTGCCCGCTGCCATTTCACGCTCGCCCTGGAACACCTTGATCGTCACAGCGCTCTGGTTGTCGTCAGCGGTCGAATAGACCTGTGCGTGCTTGGTCGGGATGGTCGTGTTCTTGTTGATCATCTTCGTCATCACGCCGCCGAGGGTTTCAATACCCAGCGACAACGGCGTCACGTCCAGCAGCAACACGTCCTTGCGGTCGCCCGACAGAACCTGGCCTTGAATCGCGGCGCCAACGGCCACGGCTTCGTCAGGGTTCACGTCACGACGCGGTTCCTTGCCGAAGAATTCCTTAACCTTTTCCTGCACCTTCGGCATACGCGTCATACCGCCGACCAGGATGATGTCGTCGATTTCGCCGACCTTCACGCCTGCATCTTTAATAGCGATACGGCACGGTTCCATCGTGCGTTCGATCAGGTCTTCAACCAGCGACTCCAGCTTCGCACGCGTAATTTTCAGGTTCAAGTGCTTCGGACCTGACGCGTCCGCCGTGATGTACGGCAGGTTGATTTCAGTCTGGGCGGCCGACGACAACTCGATCTTCGCCTTTTCAGCGGCTTCTTTCAGGCGTTGCAGCGCGAGCACGTCCTTCGACAGATCAACGCCTTGGTCCTTCTTGAACTCGGAGATGATGTAGTCAATGATGCGTTGGTCAAAGTCTTCGCCGCCGAGGAACGTGTCGCCATTGGTGGACCGCACTTCGAACTGCTTCTCGCCGTCAACGTCCGCGATTTCGATGATCGATATGTCGAATGTGCCGCCACCCAAGTCGTACACTGCAATCTTACGGTCGCGCTTTTCGGCTTTGTCCAGACCGAACGCGAGCGCGGCTGCGGTCGGTTCGTTGATGATCCGCTTCACTTCCAGACCGGCGATACGGCCCGCGTCTTTCGTCGCCTGACGCTGGCTGTCATTAAAGTACGCCGGAACCGTAATGACGGCTTCCGTCACTTCTTCGCCGAGATAGTCTTCAGCGGTCTTCTTCATCTTGCGCAGCACTTCAGCCGAGATTTGCGGCGGTGCCAGTTTTTGATCGCGGGCTTCGACCCAGGCGTCGCCGTTATCGGCGCGCACGATCTTGTAAGGCATCAACGCGATGTCCTTTTGCACTTCTTTTTCGTCGAAACGGCGGCCAATCAACCGTTTGACTGCGTACAGCGTGTTCCTCGGGTTCGTGATCGACTGACGCTTCGCGGGTGCCCCGACGAGAACTTCGTTGTCGCCTCCGTACGCAACAATCGACGGTGTGGTGCGCGCCCCTTCCGCGTTCTCAATCACCTTGACCGTGTTGCCTTCCATGATCGCGACGCACGAGTTCGTCGTGCCCAGATCGATACCGATGATTTTGCTCATTTCTATCACCTCCTTCCTTTGCCCAAAGATTCAACCCTTAGAGACGGTTTCAAAAAGACATGAAAGGGGCTGTTAACTTCATGGACATGCTGTTAACCTTGGTCGTCATGACAACGAGGTCAAGGGGATGAACAAGCCAATCATTGACGACGAATTGTGGAAACGAATCGAACCCTTACTGCCACAGCCGAAGCCTCGACGCGAGAAGTACCCAGGTCGCAAGCCGGTACCCGATCGCGCAGCATTGAGCGGCATTTTGTTTGTGCTGCGCACGGGGCTGCGTTGGCGCGATCTACCCGCCGAAATGGGTTGTGGCTCTGGGGTGACCTGTTGGCGCCGCTTGCACGACTGGCAAGAAGCGGGGGTGTGGGATCGACTGCACGAACTGCTGCTTGCCGAGTTACGTGCAGCAGGCCAAATCGACCTCTCACGGGTGATCGTCGATTCGTCTTCTGTGCGGGCTATCGGGGCAGGCCAAAAACTGGGCCAAACCCCGTAGATCGTGGGCGACCGGGCTCCAAGCACCATGTCGCTACTGACGCAAATGGGGTGCCACTCTCGATCATTTTGACCGGTGCCAATCGCAATGACATCACACAATTGTTGCCGCTCGTTGAGGCGATTCCACCCATTCGCGGTATTCGCGGTCGCGCTTTGAAAAAGCCTCAAGTCCTCTACGCTGATCGCGGATACGACTCCAATGTACACCGGCAGAAATTGCGCGATCGGGGTATCCAACCCGTTCTTGCGAGGCGCCGATCCGAGCATGGCAGTGGTCTCGGAAAATATCGATGGGTAGTCGAACGTACTCATGCATGGTTCCATAATTTCCATCGTCTTCGAGTGCGCTACGAACGACTTGCCAGGATCCATGAAGCCTTCCTGAAGTTCGCCGCTTGCCTCATCTGTTGGAGTGCCCTCAAGCGATCTGTTCAGCCTTTTTGAAACCGTCTCTTAACTTCAAATATGTTCGTTCGCACGGTTCTCAAGACCCAAACCCGATGCGCATCGGTCTTTTTTTCAGCCGTTCGAAACGCTCCTTGTGAAACCCGCTCATGCGCTTCGCGTCGTCCCAGCCGGCCGCTCGCCCAAGCGTCAGGATCTCGTGTGGCTCGGAGCTCGGCAGGGATATGGCCATCACAGCAGTGTCTTTAACTAAACGTTTTTCGATGCGGCAACGCTCACGAGTGCAGGCCGCAATACGCGATCCGCTATCACATAGCCTTTTTGCAGCACCGACACGACCGTGTTGGCTTCCTGCTCGGCGGGCACCATCGAAATGGCCTGATGTCGGTGCGGATCAAACTTTTCGCCAACCGGATTTACTTCGACGACCCTTCCTTTTTCGAGCGCACCGGTCAGCTGCCGCAACGTCAGTTCAATGCCTTCGTGCAATTGCGTAAAATCGTCGCACGAATGCGCCAGCGCCGCTTCCAGGCTATCGATTACCGGTAGCAGGCTTTGCGCGAAGTTTTCGATAGCGAACTTATACGCCTTCTGCACGTCTTCATGTGCCCGGCGCCGTACGTTCTCCGTCTCCGCTTTCGCGCGCAAGAACTCCTCCTGCAGCGACGTCGCTCGTGCTTGCGCTTCGGCGAGCAGTGCTTCAGTTTCGTACGCGGTTTCCGGTGCGGCGCTCGCGTCCGGTGCGTTGACCTGTCGATCAGTTCGCGCCGTCTCGTCGGCGGGAATCAGGTACTGGCTCGCGGAATGATCTTGCGTGTTTTCCATGGCGTTGAGAGATTGCTATTGAGTGAAAAAGGATGAAATCGACAACAACATTGCGGTCTCGGCCTACACCGTCGCGGTTCCACTATATTGGCGAACTCGCTTATCGGCGTGCCTTGATCCACGGAAATGGCATCTACCGTCATTACGCGTTCGACCTTCAGATCATGTGATTCAACGTAACTCCACGTCACAGCCTCACGAAACCAGTTTGTGCCATCAGGAGTTGCGACGCGTACCAGTACCGAGTTGTGTCCAATCAGTCAGGTTGCCTTAGCTGATCATGCCGATGAGACGCCCAGCCGTAGCGGTAAAGGGTGGACTGCGACTCGGTGATCCATCAACATCTTTGCAACCTCACGAACTGTCATCTGAGGTTTGACCGATACCACGTTACTGTTCTTGACTTCAGATGCAGATATGGTTGATTTTCGTTGGCTGCTCGATCCTATATTCCTGTGCATTAGTCGAATTTCGACAGTACCGCTTCTGGCAAAAATTGTTCCCTTTTTGCCAGGTGCAGTCCGTTCAGGCTATGCGTGGAAAGCTCGGGGTCGTTTGACATGGATCATCCCTGTCGCGGATCGTGGTTTGAAGCAGATAGGTCAACGCGCCAACAGGTGTGGGCAACGGATCGCCATCGACGACTGTACAAATTTGGCTACGCGGTGTCGGGACCGATGCGCCCATTTAATCGTCGCGGCCAGTCAGGATGACCCGCTGGACACGGGGTCTGACGTAGGTAGGATGGTGTCGAACGGCCACTCATGTCTACGGTAATCGAACTTCGGGAAGGCGACGCGCGAAATTACAGACCATCAACCGTCAAGTCCGGATGCGTCCTGTCAATGATCGACCGCCCTTCGGCGAACCCGGCTTGCTCTGCGGCCTCTGCATTTGGAAGGTCAGGTACCGCGTGAGAGAAATTCACCTTGCTAGGCGAATAGCGAATATCTGCGCTGGGGCGACAAACGTATCCGACATACCCGAACTGGATGTCTGGTGGGTGCGGCGAATACTCCGGAATAACCAAGACGCGGATAGTGAAGCCTTCGTGCTCTTCAAATTGCTCCTTCCCTTCGGCCATATGTGTCTCCACTGTGATTCTAGAGGAATCGTAGCTCGTGGCCTGAGCCGAGTTCTCGTCGCACCACTGAATCGCCCAGCGCTGTGCCGCCTCAATAGCAGCCGCGTCGGAGGAATAATCGCCGAGATCGCCCGAATACTTTACCTCGACGGCATCGCTACCCACGGAGGCGCGCCGGTAGATCTTTGCGCGGGCGTAATAGTGGCCGCCCTCATCAAGAGGCGACGCGTCGATGTGGAACTGTTGGTAGTCGAAATGCATGGTTGTCTCCAAATGATTGTCCTACTCGTCGCGTTGGACGAGCTGGACCTGTTTGTCACCTCCGAGGTCTTCGCTGCAACCCTGGCTTCAGCAAGACAACCTCTAAACATTAAACCCATGTTGCACTTCACCCTTAAACCGCCCTTCAATTGCTTACGTCGATTAACCACCCGAATTAACCGCTCCGCGTCTCCTAAGCAGCGCCGCTGATGGATCTCGAGAGACAGCTCACGCCCCCGGTAGCGGCCGTTCAGAGTTGGAGGGTCACAACGACCGTATTTAATCGGACAACTACCATTCGTTGCCATTGCACATATCGTCACTGCATCGAACCGGCGCTTCGGACACGCATCCACACTTATGCGTTTGTTCGACGCAGTATTGGTGAGGGCGGATCAGGATCCCGCTAAGGGAGTGGAGCACTCATCCCCGGCAACTCGGGACGCGGCTGCGGGGCCGTGGTCCTGCCTTTTCCCGAGCCGGAAGCAGGGGCCGGCGCAATCACCGCCGGCGGCGGCGCTACCGAAGCTTTGATAAGCAATCCAGTCGATGAAAGGAAGATTGCTGCCAATAATAAAAATCCCATGGAGTTGCCTCGCGGTGTTGTTAGCCCGTGCCGACGTGCGGGCTGGCGTCCGCGCGGCACCCCTCGTCATCTACGCTCCCGTGCGCCTTGGCAGCTGTCAGCAACTGCGCGTTACTGATAGCCTATCTCTGCACCTTGCCGTGCAATTGACGTATATCAATGCCCGTCGACCAGGCGCCCCGAAACAGAAAGCAATGAGCGTGCAATCCGGTAGCTGTCTCATGCCCCGACCGACTGCATCAATCCAGAGTGGGCGAACAATCGCTGCCCCTCGAACGCGCTGAATGTCGAAAGACCTGGGAGCTGGCGAAGCAATGTCCAACTTTCGCCAACGAAATGGCTGCCAATTAATGCCGCGCTGACGGCCGAAGCTTCGATTTTTCGCGCCAGCGAATGGTTTTCGTGGCCGCTCGCCGCCCTTCAGCATCGTGGAGCGCCGGCCCTGTTGCCCCAAAAATGCGGCTCGCACTTTGGGGCTCGATCCCAGACGTGGTTGGAGACTCGGTGGGCTTATCATCCACGGGTACCGTGTGCGACTCACGGGAGGCCGGCCCTCCAGCCCGAGTGATGAAAATGGTAGACACCGCGGACTCAAAATCCGCCACCATTCGAAGCGCGTGCCGGTTCGACTCCGGCCTCGGCACCAACAACGACCAGTAGCCAGCTGAGACGTCGATAGCAGGATGGCCCAAATTTTTGTGAACTTTGGTTCAATACGCGCATGGCATATGCCCAAGCGAAAGCCCACCCGCCCGGGTGCAATCCGCAAACCGCTGAGCAAGTCGGCGCTTTTACCGATGCCGGCACAATCAGCACGCGAGTTGTCGCTCGCCCACCACCTTGCGCTGGCTGCTTGCCGAGGCGACCGCTCGAATCGGCATCAGATCAACGAGTTGGTCCGTTCGGTGTATACGGCCTACTACCTTCAGCGCATGGGGTTTGGTGAGCTGCCCGTTGAGTGTTACGAACAGGCTGAAGCGGCGTTCGAAAACGCCCTCGCCGTCGCAGCTAAATGTGGCAAATGGATAATCAGCGAGCAGGACGGGCCCGTGATCGAACGCTTACTGGCGCTGCACGGCCAGTAATTGAGCGAGGCACCGATGCCCCGGGTGGTGGAAGCCGAAAAACAACTACGTCAATTTCTCGCCGGCGCAGGCGCGTCGCCGTTAGTTCGCCCGAGCCCGGATTAACGGGCCGTCTCCTTTGCCGATGAACGCTTTCACTTTTCAGCCATGCCGCGCACCCAACTTGTCAGCTCCCGCGCCCGCCTCCTGCTAAAGGTACGTCCCAAGAGCGGCGCGCTGGTGCGGTACGGCGACCGAATTGCGGAGGTGCTGGGTGAGGCACGGGGCGAGCGCATCATGATCCGCTCGCTGCACGCCGATGGGGTCGAGCGGCGCAGCGCGGTGAAGCGGAAAAATCTGAGGTTGCTCGACGATCAATTGTTGTAGTGTGAGTCATTCCCCGAAGCTCGCTGCACAGTGAGCAACCCTGCGATGATGCGGCAGACGGGCAAAAACTGATGCACGTTCTGCTCGTCACTTACGCAGCACGTAGACACCACCGGGTTCGCGCTGAGCGTCGGTGGTGCCACTTGGGCGTGCGGTCGCGGCCAGGCATCCTGGCAGACACTGATGTCTGTCAGGCGCGTCGGATAGCGCGCGGTTCGTTTGACACAAATCAACCGGCACCCCCCTCCGGCGCCCATGATGGAACCAGATTCTTCGACAGTTGAGGGAAAAGGACCCTTAACTGTGGCGACCAACTGATCCTTTTGGAAAGAGGTGATCCGATGAGCAGTCTAGTAAACGCTACGCTGGGGCATCGTCCGTTCAATCGGCTATTGATCGCTGTGGCCGGTGGCACGGGGATGAGGTCGCTTGCGCGTTATGCAATGGGGTTCGCGGAGCCGGGCGCAGCCGTCAGGCTCGTGAGCATCGTTGGAAATCCGCGCGTGCTGTTTCCGACACTTCCGTTGAGCTATTCGGACTGGCACGACGCGCACGTCGAGTCGATTCGGGTGAACGAGGCAGCGCTAGCCGAAGCGAAGAAAGATATCGAAGGCCCCAACCTCGCACCGGAGACAGAACTTCTCGACCTCTCGGTTCATGGCAGTCGCGCCGCACAGGTGTTGGGCGAAGCGGTGCAGCAATGGGACGCGACATTGGTCGCCATCGCTGCGCATCCGCGCGCGACGGCAGGAGGCTGGGGCGAGCGCCTCGATCCAGAAGATGTGGCTGCGATGGTTGGGGTTCCAGTGCTGTATGTGCCATCAGAGAACCTGAAATCAGACGTGGCCGCGCCTTCCCGCGTCCTCGTCGCAGTTGACGGCAGTGAAACGGCAATGCGCGCGCTGTGCGCCGCGCTAGAAGCGGTGCCGCACGGGGCGATGTGGCGGGTCGTGTTTGTGGTGGATAGCGTGCTGCATATGCACGGTTGGCCAGATGATGTCTTGACCCGGGATGGCAGGCGAACCCTCGACCGCGCGGCAGCCTTCCTAAAAGCATACGGGCGAACGGGCGACACAGAGTTGATCGATACGTCCGCAGATGCGCGCGATGTACATGCAGCGATTGCACTCGACGCCGATCGCTGGGGGGCTCAGCTTTTGGTCATGGGGACGCGGGGCCGGCGAGCTGCGACTCGATGGTTGCTCGGGAGCGTCGCCGAGCGCACATTGCGCAGCGCATCACGCCCTGTGTTGGCGTGCCCGCCCGTCGATGTGGCTGTAGGCGGCGCTGAATAGGTGACTGGGTCGTGCGTACAAACCAGCCCACTGCGCTGCCCAAAAGCCCTCATTGCGTGGATGGTCGCGCAGTCTGAGTGGAGATGGTCTGAACCTGAGAACTGTTCACGAACGCTTCTTCAAATGCGAGAGTGAATTCCCTCAGACGATCATGTGGAAGCCGACCGATACCAGCCGCAGCCTCCCGCCCCCCACCACTTGCGAACCGTCTGCACAGGTCAACGGCACCGTAAGGGTTCGCCAGCGGCGCGCGCACGCTCACTGTGTAAATACCCTGAACGTCCTCGCTCAGGACGGCGTGGGCACGATCAGGAAAGCTCGTAGCCAGGAAGTTACCGAAAGCGCCACGCACCCTTCGTGCCCATGGCTCATTTGGCAACACATAGATTGCTCCGCATGCGAGAGCAGCATCGGGCCGCAGTCTCTGTGCCAACTCCATGTCCTGGCGTCGAGCGTCACGCAGCGCCTGCGTAATCGGCTCGTTTGTCACGAAAGTGAATGGGTCGGAATAACGGTGCAGCTTTTCGTAAAGCCTGGCAGGTGGGATTAACAGATCCGCCTCAGTGTCCCCATAGGCGTTGTAATTGATCGACTCTCCGAGTTCACGCAACTGTTCGACTTGCTCAGGTTGCAGCGTGCGGCTCTGAGCAAGCGTTCCGGCCGCATGCAAGAGGTTGTCGCCATAGGCGCCGACGATAGCCCAGAGCCTGTGTTGTCCTCCCAGATGACGGTCCACGAGCAGGCTCGTGCAAGTTTCTGGCGTCGTATCGATGTATGGCCTCAGGTTGGGATGTGCAGGAATTGCTCCGGAAAAGTGATGATCAAAGTATTCAACTTTGACTCCGTGCTGGAGCAACGCAAGCAATGCTGTCCGATTGACGTCCAGGGAGATGTCCAGCACTGTCACGGATATGTCGGAGCTGACCGGAACGCGGGCGAGCAGTTCGACGTCGCGCTTGACACCTGTGATCAGCGAAGACCTCAATGGTTTTTCCAATCGCAACTGATGCAATGCGCAGATTCCGTCGGCATCGCCATTGAACACATCGAAATGTTTCATGCCCTGTCACCGTACTATGAATGGAGCTTCGTCAGTTCGTACAGGTCGATGAGCAGCAGGCTGGGGAAACAGCTCAGGCACGGCGGCATCCACCTGTGTTCATGTCGGTTCCGCGGCACAGAGCGTGCGCGCGAGTAGCGGGCGCAACTCTGCAAGCGATCTCGTATTGAGTACGTCGGCTTTCTCCAGCCAGCCACGACGGGCCTGCCCGATTCCGTAACGCAGGTTTCCGAATTCCAAGCGACTGTGAGCATCCGAATTGATCGAGACCAGAACCCCTTCTGCCTTGGCCATCTGGCAGTGAGTATCAAGCAGATCGAGCCGTTCAGGATGCCCGTTCAGTTCTAGGTAGCAACCACGGGTACGCGCCTTGCGGATGACCTGCTGCAGGTCGATGTCGTACGGCTCCCGCTCACCCATCAGGCGCCCGGTGGGATGAGCAAGAATGCTGAAATACGGATGGTCCATCGCGCGCAATACACGCTCGGTTTGCCTCGCACGAGATAAATCAAAGTGGCTATGAATCGCGCCCACCACAATGTCCAGACGGGCAAGGATGGAATCCGGCAGGTCGAGACTGCCGTCTTCGAGTATGTCGACTTCGATGCCCTTGAGCAGCGTAATGCCTTCCAGCTGCGCATTTAGCCGGTCGATCTCATCAATCTGCTTCGCGAGGCGTACCGTGTCCAATCCATGCGCCATCGCAAGCTGCTGCGAGTGCTCGGTAATCGCGAGATAACTCAATCCGCTTTGACGCGCAGCCAGTGCCATGTCACGCAGGCTATCGTGGCCGTCTGTTGCTTTCGTATGGGCATGCAGATCGCCGCGCAGGTCACCCAGTTCAATCAAGGTCGGCAGATGTCCTGTATGCGCCGCCTCCACTTCACCGCGATCTTCGCGCAATTCCGGTGGGACCCACACGAGCCCGACAGATTGATAGACGGATTCTTCCGTCTCTCCGGCGATGCGCTGGGCGCCCCTGAACACACCGTACTCGTTCATCTTGAGCCCCCGCGCCTGAGCCATGCGCCGCAAGGCAATGTTGTGCGCTTTTGATCCCGTGAAATAGACCAGCGCCGCACCAATGCTTTCCGGTGCAACGACACGCAGATCGACCTGCATGCCACAACGCAGAACCACGCTCGACCGGGTCTCGCCACTGGCAAGGACCGTCTTCACCTCATCATAGTGTGTGAAGCGCCGTGTCGCCTCGGCGCTGTCACGTGCCGCGACAAGGACATCGAGATCGCCGACGGTATCCCGCATGCGACGAAAACTGCCTGCGGCGAGCACCGCTTCCACACCTGGCACGGCTCGCAGGTATTCAAGCAGAGGCTCGGCGTACTGCTCGGCCACAGCCAGCCTGAAGCGTCGTGATTTGTTCAGACGCGCTTCGATGCTCTCGATGATGTGCTCTTCGGTCTTTTCGCCAAAACCCGGCAGCAGACGGATCCGCCCCTGCCTTGCCGCGTGATCGAGTTCTTCCAGCGTCTGTATATCGAGTGCCTCGTGCAGCGCACGAACCCGCTTCGGACCAAGCCCCGGAATCTGCAGCAACTCCGTGACCGCGGGAGGCAACGCTTTGCGCAAACGCTGAAGCAGCGTGCACGTCCCACTGGCGGCGATCTCCTGGATCTTTGCCGCAAGATCGTCACCGATGCCGGGAATGCCTTTCAGGTCTTCGCCCTGCGAGATCATGGTTTGCACACTGCGTCCGAGTTCGCCCACGGAGCGTGCCGCATTGCGGTACGCACGCACGCGGAACGGATTCTCGCCCTGGATCTCGAGCAGATCCGCGATTTCAGTGAATGCGGCCCCGATGTCTGCGTTGTGGACCGGCATGTTTCCTCGGATAATTGGTAGTACTTTCGCGGGCGAGTGATGTGCACTGCCAGCCGGTCCCAACCGGTCCGGTGACAGCGCCCCGATTCACTCTATTCCGCGACTCATCCTCCACATTGACATGGGTCAACCCACTCGCTCCCCGGCTATCACGGTTATCGAAGGAACGCCGCGCTCTCGATGCCCTGCATAACTCGACGCAGGCGCGCGCCACGCGGGAGTTTCTCGAAACGGACGAGTGAGTGTCTGGCTTTGCGCATGCAACCGACGCGGCTCACGACTGGAGCGGTGGCGGCAACAGCCGCTGCAGCGAGCCGCCACGGCGAAATTCTTCCTTCAGGATGGTGGCGTCCAACCCCAACCCCAACTACAATGTTCAAGTCGGCGCCAACGACCAGGCAATACCGAGAGCATCGGCAGCCTTTTCCTGTCTCGCTACAGGTCATACAAGCCCACTCCGCAAACTCACACCGTCCACGCGTCCCAAAACCTTGAGAGCAAGGTCCTACCGCAGGAGGGAAGGCCCCTTCCTTCTACCGAGACAGGGATTGTCAGGATCGCGCCGGGTCTGCTCGGCAAAGCGTCACGGCTGCGATCGTTGATGTTTTGGGTGGTGGGCCTGCTGGGTTTTTTCGCGGTCATTCTCGTCACACTGCATCTCGGTTCGCTCGAAAAGCTGCTCCAGCTTGTGCGATCGGCACATCCTGCGTGGCTACTCGTGGCGCTCCTCGTGCAGGCGGGAACCTACGTCAGTGCAGCTTTCGTGTGGCGTCAGGCCTTGCATCGCGCGGGACATCCACTGCCGCTGCGGACTCTCGTTCCGCTTGGCGTCGCCAAGGTCTTCACCGACCAGGTACTGCCCAGCGGCGGCATCAGCGGCACGATGTTGGTGGTACTTGGTCTGATCAGACGACACGTTCCCCCGGAGATCGCGATGGCAGCGATGCTGATCGGCCTCGTGTCTTACGATATTGCCTACCTGATCGTCGTGCTCGCCAGCGCCGGCATGCTCGGGCTGCAGCATCGGCTAAACCTGCCGCTAGTGATCGGGATCACTATTTTCGTGGTCGTGACGGTAGCAGTCCCCGCAGCTGTCCTGGGGCTGAAGAAATGGGGCAAACGCCGGCCGATCGCGTGGGTTAGCCCTGTATGATGGACGCCATATAGGAATGCAGATTATCGGCAGCATCCGGAAACGTTGTTCGGTAAAGAAAAAGGACCGGTAGACATCGCTGTCCGGCTGCCTGGCGAGAAGTAAAGAGCTAGCTCGCATCGCGCGAACTTCGGCGCACTCCGGTGCCGCCATGTCGGCCACGATTGATCTGTCGATCGGATGTTGAAGGTCGCTTCAAGGCGTTCGCGAAGGTATGCACCGCACGCAAAAAGCGGGCTTCACACTTCCGTCCATGCTCCAACTCGCGGCGCACCAACCGTCATAGGTCGACACTCAAGCGTCGGGCAATTTCGGGGTAGGTAGAGCAACCGCTTCGACGCAAAACGGGCGTGGCCAAACGAAATGTCACTTGACCTGGATCAAGGCAGCAGACCTCTGCGCACGTACGCTGTGCCGAGAACGTGGCTTTCTTGGAGTGTCATCCTGAATCGGCCAAACATGAGGCATCTGTTCCGCGTGCTCGGCACCGCCACAACGCTACTCGGTGGCGTTGGCTGCGCGTTCGCCGAGGGCGAACCCACGGCGCTCTTAGACCAGCAACGCTGCATGTTTTGCCACACCGTCGATACACCGTTTCGCGCCCCCTCCTTTCAACAGATCGCCGCACGTTATCGCCGCGTGCCAGATGCCAGCGCCATGCTCGAAGGCAAGCTACGGCTGGGCGGCCGGGCGCACTGGGGAGACATGGCGATGCCATCAGCCGCTGGACGCGGCGGCGGTCTTCTCTCGCGCGACGATGCACATGTTCTCGTTCAGTGGGTACTTCGCCAGTGATGAAATGCCCGCTGGCTCGTCGGCTGAAGCAAGCGATACACATCGCGGCCCGCTTCCGCCTGCCAAACGGCAGGTCGACAATCACGCATGCGTGAGTAATCTGGAGGGTATGGCGACTCTCAGCGCCATGACTGGACACCAGGATATTTTCGGAGCAAGCGTTATATGACTCAGATTCGAATTCGTGTATTGGTCGGCGTGTTGGTTGCGCTCATGACGCTTACATATACCTTGAGCACCAGACCCGCGATGGCAGAACAGGAGCGCGTCGACCGGAACACGGCCGACGTGCCGGCGCCCAGTATTTCGAACGGTCAAGCATCTGCCGCTGGCGTTCCGACACCTGCGCAGCGACCGGTGACGCCGGCTCCGACCGACCCCTTCGTGCAACGGCGAAATGCCAATGCCCAGGCGGCCGCCGAATATCGTGCGTCGAAGAAGGCATCTAAACAGCAGATGCATGCGAGCGTCGAGGAAGCGAAGGCCCGATACAAGGAAGAAGTCGCCAACGCGAAGATCAACCGCAAGGCCGACAAGGACGCTGCTATGAACGAGTTGAAGTCGACAGAACTCGAGCGCCAAAGGGACAACGAAGTGCGGCAATGACCCTTGCGCAGCCGTTCACGAGCCGTGAACGTGGGTGCTTCGACGACGAACCGCCGTCCTGATTTGGTGCCGCCTCATTCAACATGGAGAGAGTTCCATGCGTTTTCGACTATAAGTCATGCATTATTAGTGCCACGGCACGCGAGGCCGGCGGCCCATTTTTCCCGGTCGCCGCCCGTTGCCACTTGCGGCCCGAAGAAGTATCGAGCGACTATCGCAAGTATTTGTCCGAGGACGTGGAATCGTTCCGCACGCCCAACGAGGCCGTGGTCTGCGCGCTTAACTGGGCGATCGGGCCGATTGATGAGAACTGCCCTTCTGATGTCCTCGCTGGCTCCCACCAGTCGGTCCGAGGCAGCAAATTGCAATGCAGGGCCAGATTGACAGACAGCAAGTCGCAAGTTCTGCCATAGCAAAATCAGGGCGGAAAGAGCGGCTCAGCGTGTAAAAGGAGTAAAGGCGGTCGTCATCGGACTCGACGTGCGGATTCCGGACAGCGACAAGCGGGCCGACGAGGAGATCGCGTCGGCTGCTCGCTCAGTCCTTAGATGGATTGCCGGTTTGACAGAGGGAGCGGTTAGGATCGAAGTTGAGAAGGGCCGCGTAACGCTATCGGGCGAAGTGGCCTCAGGTTATCAGCGGAACGTGGCGGCAAGCAACGTAGCTCGTCTGCGCGGAGTCGCGTTGGTCGTTAACGGTCGAGTTCGATATAGCACATCTCCTCAGTGTCTTTTCCGCGTCGAACTGTGATCGAGAACTCCGCTATAGAGCTGGATGATATGCGGAAAGCCACCATCGCTGACGTAGCGATCATCCATTCGATTCGCCCGGCGACATGCTGGTCCTCGAAATTGTTGCAATTCGAAGCGTCTCCAGCGAAGTTAGATCAAAGACCTTCCCGCTTACCGCAAGCTTCATCGGTTCTCCCGTTTCCAGCGTCGCTTCGAGGCTTTGCATAGCAGGCACGAGCTTGATCTTTAGACGCCTGTTACGCCATTGCACGCTAAAGGCAAGGCACTGCCATGAAGCTGGCAAGTTTGGATTGAGCGCGAGGTGGTCACCCCCAAGCGATAGCCCGGCAAAGCCAAATACCGCCATCATCCATAACCCGCCCAGACTCGCAATATGTACGCCACCGTCCATAGTTGGGTGGCTATCGTCGAGATCAATCGCCGATGTGTTATGAAAAAAATCCAACGCGGCTTCAGTGTTACCCAGCCGGGCAGCGACAATCCCGTGCATGGCGAAGCTCAACGAGCTCCCATGCCCGCAGCGCGGCGTGTAGTAGTCAAAGTTTCGCATCGCTGAGTCGCCGGGAAACTCGTCAGGTAGCAGTGCCAGCAGGGCTACGACATCAGCTTGCTTAACCACCTGGGATCGTTGCGTTCGCTCACGCCCCAGCACCACGTCGATCGGCACCGAACGACCCGCATAGTTACCGAGATCGATGTCCTCGAGTGCAAAAAACCCCGCAAATTGCTCGAAGAGCCCGGTCCGGGGATCAAATCCGGTCGTTATTCTTTCGGCAACGCTATGCCATTGCTTCAGTTCGTTGTCGTTCAGGACAAGGGAGGCTGACAAGCTCACCCAGCGTTGCGGCCAACGTGTGCGCAACAATGCGGCCACCTCGAGCGCACGCCGGATATTCCAGCGCGCCATGCCATTGGTGAAGGCGTTGTCGTCAATTGATTCATGATATTCGTCGGGACCAATAACGCCGCGTATGTGATAGTGTCCGTCCCCCTCAAGTTGTGCCCGGCACGACCAGAAACGGGCGGTCTCGAACAGGATCTCGGCTCCGGCTTCGCGCAGGAAGACATCATCGTCTGTCGCCTCCCAGTATTGCCAGACAGCGTAGGCGACGTCCGCGCTGATATGTTGCTCTTGCTTGCCGCAGCGAACGTCGACAAGCTTGCGATCCGGTGCGATCACCCGGGAAGGACACGCCTCTTCGCCGGTATCAGCCGACTCCCAGGCATACAGGGCACCCTTCCAGCCCATTGCAGTCGCCTTCGCGCGAGCTCCATCCAGCGTGTGGAAGCGGTACATGAGAAGCGCCCTCGCCGCTTTGGGCCAGGTCAGAATGTAGAACGGGAGCAGGTAAATTTCGGTGTCCCAGAATACATGCCCATGATAATCGGTGCCGGTGAGCGCCCTAGCTGCGATCGAGACGCGCTCGTCTGCCGGATTGGCGGCGCCGTTTAGATGATAGAGCGCAAACCGCAATGCCCGCTGTGCGGCCGGATCGCCTTGCACCTCGACGTCGCTATCGTGCCAGCGGCTCGTCCAGGCGGCCTCATGCGCGGCCACCACGCCAGACCAACCGAGTTTCTGCGCAGCGTCGAGCGAGATCTGCGCATCGCGGCCGGACTTGGCGTCTTCAACATCGCTGCGCGTCACAGCTACCGAACGCGCTAGACAAATCGTCTGTCCGGGCTGTGACCTCCAACTCCAGGACCAACGCAACGGCCCGCATTCCGTCGGCACGACATCCTGATCGTCAATCCGCAGCGACAATGCAGCAGCGATTGCCACACATTTGCCAGAAGAACTCGTGCGCCATACGCCGAAACCCTGTTCGACGTGCTCCGACAGCAGGCCCATGCCAACGCTGTCCACGGCAGCCTCAAGCGTGACCTCGATACCAGCTTGCTCTATCTCAAACTGGACGAGTTGAAGGCCGATTGACCGCTCGGCAAGCGAGGTGAGGTGCAGACTCCGTAATCGGACGCTGATGCCCTCTGTGTTCGAAAGATGGTCTACAGCGACCACCGCGCCCCGTCGCATATCCAGGATCCGCTGCTGCGATTTCTCGTCACCCTCTGCGTGTACCAGGGGCTCCTTCCCGAGGAGGATCCGGGTTTGAAGCCAGTTGGGAATCGCCACCAGGCGCGGTATGGCGTCCTCCTCCTCGAGCGCGTCGAAAAGCCCGGCCACCATCGTATGGGACACAGCAACCCAACGGCCTCCGCGATGAATTGCACGCGCGCCGCGCACGCCGAGAAAGCCATTGCTGATTGCGAATCGCGATGCCCGACTGGCTGCACGTAGTGGGTCGTAGCCGGCCTCGGAGATGATCCAGTCTGGGTCGGTGCTTGGCGTCAACGCTCGGTCCAGAATCCCCCGCCCGTTCACGGCGATCTCCGGCACAGGCGCCCGCGCGCGAGTTCATTGATGTCGATCTCATCGAGGCTAGTCACAACCAGATTCGCCCCGGCCGCCCAAAGCAGCGCAGCGTCACCCAGCCGCGCGATCCCCAACGCTACCATTCCGCCTGCACGGGCGGCTTCAATACCCGCCGGCGAATCCTCGGCCACAAAACATTGTGCGGGCGCGGCACGTAGTTCCGCGACAGCACGCAGGAAGATCTCAGGGTTTGGCTTACCGTGCCTCAGATCGACACCGCAGACATTGGCGCTAAAGACATCAAACAGGCTGTGATCAGGATCCACGGAAATGCGCCGCATCATGTCGTTGGCGTTCTTCGACGATGAGGCGACGGCGAGCGACCAACCTAATCCTCTAAGGGCCAGGACGAAACGCAGCGCGTCGGGAAAAGGGTTCACAGACCCTGCGCCGATCAGTTCCTCCAGTCGCGTCTGCTTACGCTCTGCGTACGCCGCGGCCTGTTTCTCAGCATTGGGTACGCCCAACGCCTGTAGGGCGGCCAGTGCGCCGCTGAGTCGCGGTTTGCCCGCGACCTCAGACTGATACATCGCCGTGGTAAAGCGTGCTTGGTCGCCAAAGTCATGGAACGCCTCTCGCCAGGCGCGCTCGTGAGGCGAAGCGAGCAGAACGCCGTCCACATCGAAAATGGCGGCCGACAGGACCTGCGAGACCTTGGATGCTGATGCTGGCGGTTCGCGGCGGTCGATGGCCGGAAGATTTTGAGCGTTCAGGGCGGACGGTCCTGGAGCGCCCGACTTGAAGGCGCGCATTGAGCCCGTACGTCCAATTGATCGCATGTCATGCTCCGGGAAATCATTTCGGTCGAAGTAGCTTGGGACCGGCAGCACGGCTTCGTGCAAGGTGGCGCGACGCCACATCAACCCGATCGGTACGCGGATCAGGGTGAATTACGGAAGGCCGTGCAGACCCTTTATTCCCCTTCCTCCTGCGAACCTTAAAACCCTGAAATGACCACCGGGTATTCCTCAGTGTGATCATCAACGCGCTTGACCCCAGGAGTCGCTTCCGCCGCAACACGCACTGCCTCCACCGCCTCCCTTGAGCGAAACGTGCCCCACAGGTGGACAACGCCGTTGCTAACGACAATGTTGCGGCCCGCAAAAGCCCAACTGTGACCGGTTAGTTCGCCCATCAGCATCGCGCGGATCTCGTGGTCTGTAGGCGCCTCATTCAACACATCCTCCTCCGATGAACTGGCCAACGCCTGGATGAGATTGGCTCGGCTGACAATACCCACAAGTTGCCCGGCCCGTATAACAGGAAGCCGCTTAATTCGTCGTGTTTCCAGTAAGTTAGCAACCTCACTTAAAGAGGTCGCCTCATCAACCGAGATCACATCTGAGGTCATAACGTCGCTAACCCTCAGGCCATGAGACTTCACATAGTCCTCTGCATCACGGTCCGACGAAAACAGATCAAGCCACCAAGAGCGTGTGGGCTTCTCGGTATCGACCTCTGTCCGGTGAATCAGGTCGCCTTCGGTGATCATCCCGACGATTTTTCCAGTTGCATCGATAACCGGTGCCCCACTGATTCCCTGTTCCAAAAGCAATCTGGCAACTTCACGCACGGCCATTTCCGGCTTTACCGTTATGACGGCCGTGGTCATTACATCCGATGCGCGCATGCTAGCCTCCTCAATTGGTCTTTCGTACGCTTTTACGCTGACTAGAATAGGTGACGATTTCGCGACGACCAGTTTGTCCTCCGGTCGGGCTTTTACAAACGGTCCGGGTTGCTTCCCAAACTCTCTAGAACCGTCGTTCGTGTCCGTGCTGCAGACGCGCCAGCACTTGACGTCTGAAGGACGATAGCCGAGCCGTTTGCCCAAATTTCAGACTATGCGATGACAGACCCGGGGCCATTGATGTGGGTCAATGTTGTCGCCGGGCCTGTTTGCCAACAAGTATTGGGTTGCTCTGTCGCATCACAGCGATCGCTTGGGTCTTTTGCATCATGGCAGCCGTTTGTCTGGGTGAGCGATCCAGTCTCGACTGCCCATATGACGCTTTCCTGACAGCAGCGGTGATGTCGGGGCTTTCGTTGACCTATATCAAGTGCGTATCGATTTACCTGCGCCAGCATCCACTGAACTGCCTATTACATCAGCAGCATGCGCGGCTATCAGGCGTCACCTCCTGCTTACTTCCGCTTCTTTTGCCGCCTTCGATGGGCTCCGGTGTTCGATTTCGTACAGACCTGAACATGGTATTTGTCGACGTCAACTGCGGCGTGCGCGCTATGACCCCAGCGATTAATATCGCGTTCCGACACAAAGACGGCGATCCCTGCCGACGAGCGTAGTTGTCGTTTCCACCGAGACACGGAAGGCGAGATCGAACAGCAGGCTACCAACCCAAGTCGGTGCGATCAGATTGCCGCTCACGGCGCTAAATAGTCCATCACCTGTTTCGAGCGCCTGGCGCGGATTGAAGCGCAGTCATTTCTTCAACTCACGCATAAAGACGAGATCGGCCATCTGTGCGCCGTTGCCTGCAATTCCCGAGACAGATACGGCAACGCATCCGTCAGAGACATCCAGATAGCATAGGGCGCACCCGATCTTGAATTTAACTAACTCATCAATTACTGTGAAGCAATGAACGCAAAACACACGCCCACGAAGCCACTCGGCCGCCGCCCAGCGGTCGAAGACTTCGACGTGCGAGAACATCTGCTCGATACGGCAACGCGGCTCTTTGCCGAACGCGGCATTGCCGCCACCACCGTCGCGCAGATCGCGGCTGCGGCAGATGTCACGTCAGCGCTAGTCCATTACTACTTCACTAATCGGGAACGGTTGCTCGATGCGGTGGTCGAGGAGCGGCTTGCCTTGGCAGCGGAGTTCGTCTGGCAGCCCGCGGCGGAAGACACCGCCGGCGATCCGTTCGCGATTGCTCAGGAATTCGTCGCGCGCCTGTTCGATGTGACGGAGCGCATGCCGTGGTTGCCGCCGTTGTGGCTGCGGGAAATCGTCAACGAGGGCGGCCTGCTGCGCGAACGGATGCTGCGGCGCATTCCATTCCATAACATCAAGCGCTTTGGCGCTCGGGTCGCGCAAGCTCAGCAGGATGGCACCGTCAACAGTGAACTCGAAGCGCAGATGCTGTTCAACTCAATACTCGCGCTGGTGATGTTGCCACTCGCTACCGCGAAGATCTGGCAAAGCGTGCGGGGTCTGCCCGTGATCGAGCGCGACGCGTTGCGCCGGCATGTGAGCGCGCTGTTGATCGGCGGCATGCAGCCGCTACCCCGTGCGGCGCAGCCAAAGCGCCGCGTTGCTTCACGGAGCAAGTCATGACCCGACGTTTGCGCGCCTGCGTATGTATGCTGTTCGTTGTACTGACGCTGTCCGCCTGCTCGCATCACGACGACAACACGTATCAAGGGTACGTGGAGGGCGAGTTCGTGTATCTCGGTTCGTCGCAGTCCGGCACGCTGACGCAACTGTCGGTCGCGCGCGGACAAACCGTCGCGGCAAGCGAGCCTGTCTTCGCACTCGAATCCGTCAATGAAGCCGCCGCGCTCCAGCAAGCCCAGCAGCAACTCGCCGCGGCACGCGCGCAACTAGCGGACATCCAGACCGGCAAGCGCCGTCCCGAGGTGAATGCCACCCGGGCTCAGCTGGCGCAAGCCGTCGCCAATGCCCGCAAGGCCGCGCTGCAACTGACGCGCGACGACGCGCAGTTCCGCGTGGGCGGCATCGCGAAGGCGCAGCTCGACAACTCGCGCGCCGACGCCGACGCCACCGCGGCGCAGGTCCACGAGCTGACCAGCCAGGTTGAGGTCGCGCTACTGCCAGGCAGAACGCAGCAACTGTCCACACAGAGTGCGCAGGTCGCCGCGGCGCAGGCAGTCGTCGCACAGGCGCAATGGAAGCTCGACCAGAAGCGCGTCGGTGCGCCCGCAGAAGGACTCGTGTACGACACGCTATATCGCGTCGGCGAGTGGGTCCAGGCCGGCAATCCGGTCGTGCAGATGCTGCCGCCACAGAATGTGAAGGTGCGGTTCTTCGTGCCGGAGACGGTGGTCGGCAAGCTCGCGCTTGGCCGTGCGTTGACGATCCACTGCGATGGCTGTGCGGCGGACGTTGCCGCGAAGATCACTTACCTGTCGAGCGAGGCCGAATACACGCCGCCCGTGATCTACAGCAACGAGAATCGCGCGAAGCTGGTGTTCATGGTTGAAGCCCATCCGTCTACCGCCGACGCAGTCAAGCTGCATCCTGGCCAACCTGTCGCGGTCACGCTGCAATGAACTCGCCCGCGCCGCAATACGCGATCGACGCGCAGAAGCTCAACAAGCGCTTCGGCGACAAGCATGTCGTCATCGATGTGTCATTGCAGGTTGCGCGTGGCGAGATCTTCGGCTTTCTCGGGCCGAACGGCAGCGGCAAAACGACCTCCATCCGCCTGATGTGTGGCCTGCTGACGCCGGACTCGGGCACCGGTACATGCCTGGGCTACGACATCGTGCGCGAGAGCGCGCAGATCAAGCGCAACGTCGGCTACATGACGCAGCGCTTTTCCTATTGGGACGACCTGACGATCCGCGAGAACCTCGACTTCGTTGCACGCATCTATCAGATGCCGAACCGGCGCGAGGCGGTCGACCGCGCGCTCGAATCGCTAGGACTGCAAAGCCGCGCGAACCAGTTGACGGGCGCGCTATCCGGCGGCTGGAAGCAGCGCCTCGCGCTCGCCGCGTGCATGCTGCATGAGCCGCAATTGCTGTTGCTCGACGAACCGACCGCAGGCGTCGATCCCGCCGCGCGCCGCGACTTCTGGGAAGAACTGCATCGGCTCGCCGCGCGCGGCATTTCGGTTCTCGTCAGCACGCATTACATGGATGAAGCCGAGCGTTGCCACAAGCTGGCGTACATCGCCTACGGCAAACTGCTCGCGCAAGGCACGGCGAAACAGATCATCGAATCGCAAAACCTCGCCACGTGGGCCATCTACGGCGAGCACATGAGCCGACTGACGGAGCAATTGCGCAAGACACCCGGCGTCGATCAGACCGTCGTATTCGGTTCAGCGTTGCATGTAAGCGGCAGCGACCACGCTGCGCTCGAGTCCGCGGTCAAACAGGCCACGGAAGGTACAGCGTTACGCGCCGAGCGCATCGAAACCGGGCTCGAAGACGTCTTCATTTCCCTGATGACCCATTCGACCGACAACTACGGAGCGCCATCGTGACCACGCGCGTCCTGTTCTCGCTGACGCGCTGGTGGGCCGTCGTGCTGAAGGAATTCCGCCAGTTGCGGCGCGACCGCGTCACGTTTGCGATGATCGTCGGCGTGCCGATCATCCAGCTCACACTATTCGGCTTCGCGATCAACACCAACCCGAAGCATCTGCCGACCGCCGTCATCATGGGCGACGAGAGCCCTTTCTCACGCAGCTTCGTCGCGGGTATGAAGAACTCCGACTATTTCGACATCGTCGAAACCTTGCCCAACGAAGAAGCCGGCCGCCGCGCGCTGGCCCAGGGTCGTGTGCAGTTTGTGCTGAGCGTACCGGAAGACTTTTCGCGGCGTCTGCTGCGTGGTGAACATCCGTCTCTGCTGGTCGAAGCAGACGCCACCGACCCGACCGCAACCAGCACCGCCGTCGCAGCCCTGCCCGGCCTCGTGCAGCCGGTCGCGGACAAGGACATTGTCGGACCGCTCGCGCACCTGAACGGCAGCCCCGCCGCCTTCGACGTGCAGGTCCACCAGCTGTACAACCCGGAAGCCATCACGCAATACAATGTGGTGCCGGGCCTCATGGGCGTGATCCTGACGATGACGATGGTGATGATGACCGGCCTCGCGATCACCCGCGAACGCGAGCGCGGCACGATGGAAAACCTGCTCGCCACCCCTGTGCTGCCGATCGAAGTGATGACCGGCAAGATCGTGCCTTACGTGATGATCGGACTGATTCAGGCGACGATCATTCTTACTGCGGCACGCTTTGTGTTCCATGTACCGTTCCTCGGCAATGTCATTGCGATCTATCTGGCCGCGCTGCTGTTTATCGCTGCAAATCTGACGGTCGGTATTACGCTGTCGTCGCTGGCGCAGAACCAGCTGCAGGCGATGCAGTTGACGATCTTCTATTTTCTGCCGAACCTGCTGCTGTCAGGCTTCATATTTCCGTTCGCGGGCATGCCAGCGTGGGCGCGCTTCATTGGTAGTCTGCTGCCGCTCACGTATTTCAACCGGCTGATTCGCGGCATCCTGCTCAAAGGGAACGGCTGGGTGGATCTGTGGCCGTCGGTATGGCCGGTGGCGCTGTTCACTGTCGTCGTGATGGGCATTGCGCTGCGCTTCTATCGGCGCACGCTTGACTAGGGGGGCGGGTCGATGAAACCGCTCGTTCTCGTTGCCGTCGCTGCGCTATCTGGTTGCGCGGTTGGACCAGATTTTCAGGTACCTGCGGCGCCAGATACGCGGACCTATACGCGCGAGGCACAGCCCACCGCGACGGTAGCCGCAAACGGTGCTGCAGGGGCGTCGCAAGCGTTCAACGCTGCCCGGCACGCCACGGCGATGTGGTGGACACAGTTTCAATCCGACGCGCTCAATCGTGTGGTCGAGCAGGCCTTGCGGCAGAGCCCGACGCTCGCGCAAGCCCGCGCGAAACTCATCGAGGCGCGCGAAAACTACAACGCGCAATTTGGCGCTAGCGAATTCCCCAGCGTCGACGCCAACCTATCCGGTGTGCGGCAGCAAATCGATATCGCGCAGTTCGGCATTCCGAATGTGCGTAATCCGGGGCCGTTCACGCTGTATAACGCATCGGTAAGCGTATCGTATGCGCTCGATTTCTTCGGCAGCAATCGCCGGGCCCTGGAAGCGCTGATGGCGCAAGTCGACTATCAGGCGTTCGAATTCGAAGCGGCGCGGCTCTCGCTCGCGGGCAATGTGGTCTCGACTGCGGTTCGGCGTGCATCGCTGCAGCAACAGATCGCGCTGACGCAAAGCCTCGCCGACACCCAGGCACAGCAACTTTCGATCATGGAAGGACGCTATGTAGCAGGCAGTGTCTCGCAGCTCGATGTGCGCAGCCAGCGCACGCTGCTCGCGCAAACCCGTGCGTCGTTGCCGCCGCTCGCGACGCAACTCGCGCAAGCCGATCATCAGCTTGCGATCCTGCTTGGCGTTGCGCCGTCTAAGGCGGATTTCGGCGAAATCACCCTCGATTCGCTGCATCTGCCGGAGACGTTGCCTCTTACCCTTCCGTCGACGCTCGCGCGCGAGCGGCCTGATATCCGTGCGTCGGAGGCGCTGCTGCATCAGGCAAGCGCAAATGTCGGCGTGGCGACGGCGAACCTGTATCCGCAGTTTGCGCTATCGGCGGGGATCGGCTCGGAGCGCACCAGTATTCAAGACGTGGTGAGCGGGCTGAACATCTGGAATGTCGGCCTGAATCTGACACAACCGATCTTCCACGGCGGCGAATTGCGCGCGAAGAAGCGTTCGGCGCAAGCGGCTTACGATGTAGCGCTCGCCGACTATCAGCAGACGGTGCTGCAGGCGCTGCAACAGGTGGCGGATACGTTGACAGCGCTCCAGAACGACGCGCATGAACTGCAGGCGCGTGATGATGCCGCGCAGCAGGCGCAGGCGAGCCTCGACATCGCGCACGCGCAGTATTCGGCGGGCGGGGTCAGCCAGTTTGGTTTGCTCGATACGCAGCGGCAGGCGTTGCAATCCGCGCTCGACCGCACCCGTGCGCAGGCCGATCGGTTCGCAGATACGGCGGCGCTGTTTCAAGCGCTGGGTGGGGTGTGGCAGGTTTCGGCGGCGCAGTAGGGGCGCCGTACTCAAGCCGTCGCCAGCGCAAGCCATGCCCTGCCGTTGATACGCCGCACCGGCACCGACGGTCGTGATGGCTGAACTGACGCCCGCACTGATCTTGAACTTCAGGCTTTGCGTGACACGAGCCGACGGAGCCACCGCCACGGCCTGATAGGAGTACCGGAGAATTCCAAATGCCGCGCCACGATATTCCGACTCACCCTGATCTCCGAGGCTTGAATACAGCCACTGAGGCGAATCCGGACTGGGAATCGGAGTTTCCGTCAGGCGCCCCCACCGAACCATGTCCCGACTAAGCCTGCGACGCCCATCGCGATCGCGCCCCACGCGAGCATCCGCAACATCCCGGGAATGATGCGTGCGCCGCCAGCGTGTGCCGCCAGAGCGCCTACCACAGCCAGGAAGACAAGCGAAACAGTGGCAACGACAGGTATGAGCGTGGCTCCCGGTGCAACCAATGCGCTCAGCAGCGGTACGATACCGCCGCTGGCAAAACTCACGGCGGATGTCGTTGCCGCAATAATCGGCCGCGCCGTCATTGCGTCCGATATGCCAATATCGTCGCGCGCGTGGGCCGCAAGCGCGTCGAAAGCCATCAATTGCTCGGCGACCCTAGTCGCGAGCGCCGGCTCGAGGCCACGACGAACGTAGATACCCGCCAGTTCAGCCTGCTCCAGAGGGTACTCGTTTTCTAGTGCGAGTTTCTCCACTGCGAGGTCGGCGCGTTCAATGTCAGCTTGTGAGCTGACGGAGACATATTCTCCGGCAGCCATTGACAGCATCCCCGCTACCAATCCTGCCACTCCGGAGACCAGGATACCGTGCGGCTGTGTCTGTGCCGCGGCCACGCCGACCATGAGACCTGACATCGATAACACACCGTCGTTGGCGCCAAGAACAGCAGCGCGTAGCCAGCCCGCACGATGCGTACGATGAATATGGTGGGCCATGGTTCGACTATTCCTTCGCTTCATCGCGCCCAAACGTTCGCGTCCGGTCGTCATAGGTAAAGAGCTCTGCGTATCGCCCCCAGTCGATCGCCGTTCGCAGCGTATTCTCCGCTTCGTTACGGTTCAGATGATCCTGAAGTTCCAGCTCGAAGCGCTCTCGGGGCGCGCGGTGCTCCTCGCGTTCATCGAGTACCTGGTGGATATGAGTGACCAGAGGCACAAAGCGGAGCAGGTGCTCTTTGAAGAGGCGCTTACGTTCATCCATGTCGCTCTGGGCGAAAACTCGACCGGCTGTGGTGAGCTTGATCGCTCCGTCCTTGATATCAGCGAACTCGAGAATCTGGAGAGCCACTGCGATGGGGAAAACGTCGCTGCTCTTAAGGCCAAGAGGTGTGGCGATCTTCGCCAGCTCCGCCTGTCCTTCATAAGATGGTGAAGTCAGGTTCTCGATGAACCCGGCGATACGATTGATCGAGACGTTCGGCAGATGCAGCGCCAATCCCCCGTGGATCTGAGTTTGCCTGTCGATCGCTTCGCTCATGCGCGAAGTCAGAATCGAATAGATCTCGTTCACGATGGCGAGAAACGACGCATCGAGCCGATTGCGCGGCTGCGGCAAGGGAACCTGGATCTCGGCCGCAATGTGGCCGGGATTCGCCCCAAGGACGAGAATCCGGTCACACATCATGACTGCCTCCTCTATGTTATGTGTCACCATCAGCACGGCTTTGGTAGAGAGTTGATGTTCGACCCAAAGATCGAGGAAATCCGTTCGCAAGGTTTCGGCCGTCAGCACGTCCAGCGCCGAAAAGGGCTCGTCCATCAGAAGCAGAGTCGGCTCGCTGACAATTGCCCGGGCAAAGCCGACGCGCTGACGCATGCCGCCTGAGAGCTCGCGCGGAAAGGCGGACTGGAAGCCATCGAGCCCGATGAGATCGATGGCCGACATCGCGCGGCGGCGCACTTGGTCCAACGCTAGCCCAAGAGCGTCGAGGCCGAACTCCACGTTCTCGAGGACGGTGAGCCACGGATAAAGCGCGAATGTCTGGAACACGACGGCGATACCCTCCGATGGGCCGGTCAATCGCGCTCCCCGATAGAGCACCTGCCCCGAGGTCGGTTTGATCAGTCCGCCGGCGATGCGCAGCAGGGTCGATTTCCCCGACCCCGAGCGTCCAAGCAGCCCAAGGATCTCCCCCTCCCGCAATGCCAGGTCGATATTCTCGAGCACGGGCAAGGGCTCGCCGGACGGCTTGGCAAAGGCCATGCAGACCTTGTCGAACGCAATGGTCGGCACGTGTATTGTCGCGGTCGCGATTCTGTCCATGATGTCTTTCTCAATCGAGCCGTGTGCGGCGTTCCGCAAAGGCGTAAAGCGGCCGCCACAACAGCCTGTTGGTGAGGATAACGAGCACCGACATCATCGCGATACCGAGTCCGATACGGCGAAAATCGCCTGCGTCGGTCATCTGCGCGACATAGGCGCCAAGCCCGCCCGCGCTGAGCTTGGTCGGCCCCCAGCTAACCACCTCGGCGACGATGCTCGCATTCCATGCACCTCCGGATGCGGTGATCGCGCCTGTCACGTAATAAGGGAAGATGCCTGGAAGCATGACGTCGCGCCACCAGCGCCAGGGCCGCACCCTGAAGCTGGTGGCCGCTTCCCGCAAATCGCTCGGAAATGCACTGGCACCCGCGATGACGTTAAACAGGATGTACCACTGGGTCCCCAGAATCATGAGCGGAACGAGCCAGATCCTGGGCGCGAGACCGAAGCGCACGATGAAATAAACGAACACGGGAAACAGAAGGTTGGCTGGAAAGGCGGCAAGGAACTGCGCAACTGGCTGGACCCGTGCCGTCAACCTGGGCCGTAAGCCGACGGCAACGCCGATCGGCACCCAGACGAGGGACGCGAAAAAAACGAGGAATGCAACGCGTACCAGCGTAAGCCCCCCGTTGGTCGCGACAACCCAGACATCGCTCCACGAAAGTGCGCCCCCGGCAAGCCTTGCGAGGCGCCACGCGGCGTAGGCGACGGCGGCGAGGATGGGAGCCATCCAGAGGACATCAGCAAGGCGGTACAGGGGCGCCCCGCCTCTGATACGAACATGGACCGGCGGGACTAACCGGGCGCGTGCCGCCTTGTGCAAGCCCATTCCAATTGGTTCGCTCAGGCGCGCAGTGATTTTCGAGCGACGAAACAGATCGAGAACCCAGCTTCTCGGCGCGGTTTGCGCAACTGTATCCTCGAGGCGGAACTTGTCGGCCCAGGCAACCATTGGCCGGAACAGCAACTGATCGTAAAGCACGATGGCGATCGTCATCGCGAGGATCGCCCAGCCTACCGCACCCAGGCTGCGTTGCTGTATCGCCGTCGCGACGTACGATCCGACACCCGGAAGCTCGATCTGGAGAGTGCCAACCGAGATGGCTTCTGCGGCAACGACGAAGAACCATCCTCCCGACATAGACATCATCATGTTCCAGATGAGACCCGGCATGGCGAAGGGAACATCCAGGCGCCAGAAGCGTTGCCAGCCGGACAAACGGAAGCTGCGGCTCGCTTCGTCGAGACTGATCGGAATCGTCTTGAGTGATTGATAGAAACTGAACGCCATGTTCCAGGCTTGGCTGGTGAAAATGGCGAAAATGGCAGCGAGTTCCGGACCAAGCACATTGCCAGGAAACAGCGAGACAAAGAAGACTACGGTAAAGGACAGGTAGCCGAGAATAGGCACCGATTGCAGCACGTCCAGCAGCGGGATCAGGACCATTTCGGCCCGGCGGCTCTTTGCCGCCAGCGTGGCATACGTGAAAGTGAAGATCAACGAAGCGCCAAGCGCGGCCAGCATCCGCGTGATCGTCCTTAGCGTATAGAGTGGCAGTGCTGCGGGAGCCAGCGAGATGCCCGATTGATGAGAGATCACAAGCGGCCCCACCATCTGCCGGGCACCCACGCCTAGCAGGATCACCATGCCCAACACCAGCAGCACCGCAGCAAGATCCTGCCAGCTCGGACTGTGCTGGTGCCATGTTCCTCCTCGCAGAACTTCGGCGTGGTGCTCCACAGCGTTACCCCGTTGAATATGTCCCTGGGTATCGTGTCCGAATTCGGAGCGGCCCGTTTGACCTGTATCAACGGGGACTGCGTCAGGAAATCGGCGGAGCCCATGGCGTGCTCGTCACCGCCGTATCGCGCCGCGCCTTCGCTCCAGCGCTCGGTATGATCCGGCGCGGCGGTACCGTCGTGCTCAACGGCTTGCCCCGGGCAACTTTCCGCTGCCGTTCTTTTCAACGGCGCTCAATGGCATCACCGTGCGTGGATCGATCGTCGGGACGCGACGGGATTTGCAGAAGTCCCTTGAACTTGCAGCCGAAGGTGGGATACGCGCGCGCATTCACACTGAGCGCCCGGCAAACATCAGCAGCGTGTTCGCCAATCTGAAGAACGACAAGATCGACGACCGCGCGGTGCTGACACTCGACTGACGGATAGTCTGCTGACTGATTCAGAAAACGCGGCGGCAAGACCTACCTGCGGCCGTGGCCCCAACTTACTGCTTCCTTATTTTTTCAATGAGGCAAGCAATGCTTGTTCAAGTGACAAGAGCCTCGCATTCGTCAGTTCGGCATGAAGCTTCATTGCTCGAATCAAGGCCTGGACGTTTATGTCGTCGCTTTTCGACGCGAGATCATCAAATTCAGAAAGTATCTTGCTAACAGTATTGGTGCTCATGGCTACTCCTTGTTGGGTCGGTAAAGGACTTTCAGATCAACTTCGTTCCTCTGTGAGGAACGTTACATTCAGCGTCGCGGTGGCTTGGGCTACGCGCGATCCCCTTAACACCTTGCACGAGCGCCAAAATCGTCCCGCGCGAGTGGGTAAGTGCTCAAAGCACGGCCGGCTTGCTCGGCAATTCGTCGAGATTTTCCTGCTGAGGCGGAAAATGTCTTTTCAGCAACGCCGTTACCTGCTCGATGCCCCGCAATATTCCGGTCTGATATTTGCCGAGCGCGAAGTCGGCCTCCATCTGCCGGCAGATGGCCTCCCACTCGGGGGGCTTCACCCTGGCATGCACCCCGCGGTCGGCAACAATCTCCACATCGTGATCGGCGAGCACCAGATAGATGAGTACCCCATTGTTGTGTTCCGTATCCCAGACTCGCAATTCGGAAAAGACGTCGATAGCACGTGCTCTCGCCGACATTCCGTCCAATAAGGCCGCGATATGCAGCGCGCCTTCAACAGCAACCCGGATCTGACCGATGTGCGCGCGATGGCTTTCCTGGATGGCGTTTTCAGTTGCGCGCAGCGTGTCAGGTGGAAAGGCCCGATCCACGTGCCAGCGAGTCACGAACAAATGTCTGATGACACGTTTGAGGTCGGCGTGGTTCAAAACCCGTGTTTTTTGCGTTACACAGACGAGCTGACTCGTCCTGCGTTTTCAGGCAGACGTAATATGGAATACGAATCAATTTGAGGTTTTTCGACCTCAGGCGATCAACTTTGCCGAGGCTGAAGCGGACCGAGTCCGAGTAGTGTCAGCCAGTGCGGATGGTCCTGGCCGGTCATCGCTTCACGCGGACTTTTGCCGATCCGCTCGCTGCACCGGCTGCGCATGAAGCGACGGTGATTGAAGAAGAACTGCAGCAGGCCCAGCCAGGCGCGGCTACCGTTCAGATGGCGCCGCAGCGTCAGGCAGTTGCGCAGCCGGGAGTTGAGGTTTTCAACCAGCGAGCTGCTGCGTGGCGTGCTCTGCATGGCTTGCGAGACCGCGGTCCAGACCCCGTAGAACTTGCGCCCCATAGCGGCATGCAGCCGGTTCCAGCCTTGCCAGAAGGCAGCCGAGGTGTCGGGCTTGCGATGCAGCATGCACGTTGCGCGGACCAGATAGTCCGGTACTGCCGCCGTGCGCGCGATAGCGGCCAGCTTGTCATCGAGCACGCCGACGAAGGCGAGCAGGTCGTCGCGCTGGTTCTGCAGGGCGACGCGCATCGTGCCGATGCGTGATGGATCTTCAGGCTCACGTTGATGAAGTTCATCGACGATGAAGTCGAACAGCTCCTGACGGGCGGCCCGCTCAGGACCCGCCAGCGACAGAATGTCACGTTCGAGCCACTGGGCGAGGGTGCGCAGGTCGTCCGCCCGCTCAGACGAGCGCGCTTCAAGCTGACGAAGCGCGACCAGCTCAGCCACGAGCAGGTGATCCTGGCAGCGCCGGCGCGGGTTGGCGAGCCGGGCTTCGAGTGCTTCGCGTTGCGAGCGTACGCCGCTGGCGATGCGTGCCCAGATGTTGACGAGGGTTTCGAACTGCTGACAGATGTGGAACACGTCGCCATGACACGGAGTGCCGGGCCAGGCGAGTTTCTGGCCGGCGCGCAGACCCGTGCCGGCGTCGGCAATCGTGTAACCGGGATTCAGTCCGCGCGCCTTCAGGTCGAGCAGATGGACGGCCCAGGTGTCGGCGTCGCGATGGTCTTCGGCGGCCAGCAGATAGCAATAGGTCGAGGCGGCGTCGATGCCGACGAGCACGGGCTGCGAGCCCTGAAAAAGCTCATCGTGCAGTCCCACCCGGATCGCCGACAGCTCAACGCTGTCTCTGATGACGATGGCGTGCTGCGCCGCCCGTTGGTGGATATTGTGCACGGTGCCCAGACTGATGGACACGCCCAGCAGATCAGTCATGAACTCCATGACGCCGCGCATCGAGGCGTGAGCAACCATCGTCAGCGCCAGGGTGACCTGCTCCAGCCATCGTTTGGTGACCGGCAGCGAGAACAGCACCTTGTCTTGGCCGTTGTCGCTCTGCGCCGGCGAAAAGAGCTCGTCAAGCGCGGCGCGGGCCTTGTCCATCTGCCGGTAGACCAACGGACGACTCACGCCGTGCCGGGCGGCCAGCGCACTGATCGGTTCAGCGCCCGCCAAAGCCCGAACGGCCATCACCTTACGGTCGTCGGTAGTCAGTTTTATGGAGGCTGCGCAAACGGATAAATTCATGGCGACGTGGCGTTGAAAATGGGGTCGCATTATCCCGCATTATTCTTCGCTCCCTCGCATGTGTAACGCAGCTTTGAACCTCGCCCGAGATTTGAGGTGTGGTGGCTGCAATCGAGGTCGATGTACTGCCGCGGAGTCTCGGCCGGTCACGCAATGCGAATCTAACTGATGCCGAGAGCCACGTGGGCCGATGCCTGGCCCGTTGATTGAACAAGTTCGTGCCTAAAACCAGACTTGACATGGTTTGAAGTTCGATCCGCCTGTCCAGCCCTGAACGCGTTTACGAAATAAGTCATGAGCGAATATCAATACTACGAGTTTGCCGCGGTTGACCAACTACTGACGGAGCAAGCTCAATCCGAATTGAGAAGCCGTTCCACACGAGCGACGATCACGGCATCGTGCTTTATCAACGAATATCACTGGGGCAATCTGAAGGGTGAACCGCTTGACTGGGTCGAGCGGTTTTTCGACGCTCATGTCTATTCCTCGAGTTGGGGAAATTGCCGCCTGCTGCTCCGTATCCCACGGGACGTCATCGACGTGAAGCTCATACTCGACTGCGTAGGTTCCCCGACTCTCTCGGCGAATGCTTCCATGCCGACGGCTTTTGAGGTAAATCGAACCGCTCAGCACTCGATTCTTGACTGGTCGTTCAACGACGATTCCGGCGAACACGCCAGATTTTATGAACAGGCAGACGGTCCGGGTTGGATGGCAAGGCTGTTGCCTTTGCGCGATGAACTACTAAGAGGCGACACACGCCCCCTGTACCTCGGCTGGCTCGCCCGGCTAGTCAATGGCGAACTCCGCGACAGCGACCGTGAACCCCCGTTGCCGAACGGGCTGCAAACACTGACGCCTGCGCAGGCGTCATTGGCAGAGTTCATGATGCTCGATCCAGACTGGCTCGCAGCAGCAGCCGAAACCAGCCCGCCTCTATTGGCCGACGTCGCCGACGACGCGCGCTTCGAGCCATGGTTGCTTGGACTCACCGCAGCGGAAATGCGTGATGCTTTGCGCCAACTGCTTCGTGGGAACGCTCAGGAAACCGAACGTGGTTTGCGCACTCGGTTTCTAAACTGGGATCGCACTCGTAACCCCGGCGGGGCCGAGCCAGTGGCGCGTCGGACGGTTGCTGAAATAGACGCTCGACGCGATGCTGCCCGCGCACTTCGACTACGTCGCGAACGGGCAGCAAATGACGCTGCAGAGGTGCGCCATATTGCCGAACGGCGCCGCTACCTGGATTCGCTGATCGAGCACGAAAGCGCGACATGGGAGCGTATCGACACCACACTACAGCGCGGGTCCGGCCACGCATACGGTCAGGCGTTTCAACTTCTTCAGGATCTTGCAGAGGCCTACGCATGCGTCAAGAACGACGCGGCATTTCGCAGAGGCCTCGTTCGTTTGATGGCGAAACACGGGAACCGTGGAGCGTGGGTGAAGCGCCTAATGAACGGCGGCTTCATGTGGACGCCGAAAACGTAAGCCGGAATGTCACCGTAAAAGGAGCCGGCAAACGGTCCGCGCTGATAAAATCGGGCGTGACAACGACCTTCCCCGGACTCTCCCCCATCATGGACTATCGCGTCAGCTACGAGCACAGCCTGGCGAGCGCGCCCGACGACTACATCGCCAAGGTTCCGTCGCAAGTTGTCGAAGGCGTGCCCGCGAACATTCCGCGCGCCCTTCTTCCCGAGTACATCACTGATCTCATCCTGAAACGCTCCGTGCGCATCGGCAAGATTCGCCATCTACGAATTATTTAGCCGCAAGCTGTCCCTAGATCCTGACATAGAGCTCACCGACACAAGACAGTCAGCACCCGGGTTACCAGAATGGCTCATCGCCTGACGGCGAGTCGTGTGTCAACACCCTCGCCTATAATGCCAAAACTGATAGTGATTTCACGGCGGGGAGCCCCACTTTATGAGTCAAGCACACGGGCGATACTCGGGATCTCGAGACAATGGCCAGCGTCAATCGCGCCAACCTTCAAAAACGACATCCCACCGACAGAACAAGCCATACGTAAAAGCTCCACCTACTCGAGATCCGGCCCAGACGGCGTCCATTTTCAAAACGCGTTCGTTTAAATTGTTGGTAGACGCGGTCGGCGCGGAGAACATCGCACTGGGACTCGACTCCAACTTAACGCGCGTGGCCGAATTGGTAAACGGCGAGAGATTCACGCCTGAGACAGCCTTTCATATCGAAACGACGCTTGGACTACCGGATGGGTTTTTCGATCAGCCCAATCCTGTCCTCACGCCCGAGACCATTGCACGATTGAGGTCACCACTAGACTTCATTCATGTGAACGCCGAACCAGAGTCTACGTACGAGCAAGTGTTGAAGCCGGCTCCTGTTACGCAGGCCAATCACCCCCCTACCCTAACCGATCGTTTGCCCAGAGAACCAGAAATGCCAAAGAAGACAAATGGCGGGTCGCCACGGGCCGTCGCGAAGAGCAACACTACGGCGGCGAAACCTGTCCCAGCAACCCCACTGAAATCGGTACCTGCGAAAGTCAAAACGTCTTCAAAGTCGGGGGCTCAGCAAACCTTGCCGTTGAACGACGTCGCAGCTTTGGAAAACATTCGTCGCGCTAACCTGCACGTGCTTACGTCCCGCAAAGGATCGAAGGTGCGGCTCGGCGCGGTGATGGAAATTAGCGACTCTAACATGGCCAATCGTTTCTACGGACAGAAACGTATGAACGATGCCGAAGCAAACCGGTTCACCGAACGCCTCGGTTTGCCGACTGGCTGGTTGGACGTTCCGCATTCAGTAACCGACATCCCTGAGTCGGTGTCGGATTTGCTTGTTCCCCCGTCGCGTCACCATGCATCCGCTCAGCAAGAACTGCCACCCGCGATTGAGCCAAAAGCGACATCGGCGAAGAAGCCTGCGAGTACGAAGGCGAAAACTGCGGGTGCTCGACTCGCCCTACCCCCTGATGCGAATGGCACAGGCGGTCCAGCAAGCGACGCCGCTGAGCCGAACTTGGTCACGGGTCAACTAGATCAAGCGGCTCCGTCCGCTGTCGAGCCGGCTGTTCGGCAAACCGGTGATAACGATGTCTCGTTCTCCGCCGCCCGTCAGCAGCTTGCGCCAGCCCCCGTAACGCAGGTGATCACCGAGCCGCACCGTCTCACTTCGGCAACTAGCTTGGACGATTTGCTAGGTATCGAACCGATAGCCGAAGCGCTGATAAAGACACTCGCGGGCAAAGCGCGTACTGGTCGCCTAGACGAAATGAAAGCCTTGGAACTATTGCGACAAATCGTGTCGCTCTGATTTGAATCGACATCGCAGTTGATACCACGGGTCAGACGTATTGGGAGGCTCACCACGATAGCCCGCGAGGACGGTTCTCGCTGGCGTCCCAGGTGCAGCGCGGCGCCGAAAGATTTTGGAAATCTCGCAGCATTGCAAGACCTATTGGTGGGCCCCTGACTATGGCGCCCCACCTCCGGCACACCAGAGAATTCTAGCTGCGCCGCCTTGTGTTTGTCACAAGCTTGGGCTATCTTGAAAGTACTGTATATACATACAGCTTTGGGAGGCCACATGGAACAGTGGGTGCGAGTTCAAAACGAGCGCGATCGCCAAGTGCTGACGTGGTTGCGCGCCCAGGTCGATGACGCAGCGATCGCCGCCGCGGCGCAACGCTGTGCCAGCCCGGGCGTCAAGCCGTATTTGTCCAAGGTGTGCCGCGCACTTGGGGTGACGCCGCCCCGGTATGCTATTACCCGGCATGCCACTGCCGAAGTTGGGGAGCGACATCTCGCCAGCATTTACCAGATTCTGCGGCGACCAGCGTCTGCCGCTCGAGCGAGCTAACCGATTTTTTGCATTCAGCTTTGAAACCGTGCGATCGCGGGAATAATGAGACAAGTGGGAAAAATGGGAAAAATGGTGTAAGCTATCCTCATTACGACATTGCCCTAGTGAGGGTTACCCCATGCTTACTTGGGACGATGAAGTTGAGCTCTCACAAAAAGAGCGGCGACGGGTAAGAGAGCTTGCTACCTCTGGGCTTGATAGAGTGCTTGTCCAGCTATCACGCACCCGTGCAATGCTCGAGGCAATGCCGCGGCCGGATCAGAATCGCGACGCGTTTCTTGCCCGCGTGTGCGCCGAGCAAGACCGCGTCGCGGCGCTTCGCCGTGAGCGCCTTGCGCAGGTTGCGGAAAGGCTGCCAGAGTCCGGTCGCCTCATCAGCGTGCCTTGGGGCTGGCTTGAAAAATATTTAGGCTCTAAACCTACTGACTACGAAGTGATCCGGCGCAACGGCCGCCCGGTGACTTTCGAGGGTGCGTCGGGCGAAGCGCCCGGCTGGGTGAAGCAGCTCCAGCGCACATACGCGCTTCTGTCCGTTCGACGCGGCGGTGAACTCCTGAAATCGCTGCGCAACCGTACGCTAGCGAAGCGGCGCGCCCGTTGTGGCGCGGTTGGGTTGGCGGGCCGCGTTCCAAGCATTCTCACGCGAAGCGCCGCAGCGCGAACCCGCATGGTTGCGCCGATCGGCGCGCCGCCGTCGATTTCCTGAGCAGGAAGGATCTGAAATGGAACTGACAACGAAGAGAAACAAGGGCGTGACGAAGACTGATCTGCTCGCGCTGGTGGTGGGGCAGTATTCAGGTGATCCGGCGATGTTGCTTGATCGGGTCGCGCAAGATTTGCTCAAGGGTGTTTCTGATGGGCTGCGGACGTCTCTCGCCAAAAAGGACAAGGAGCTCTTGGCGAGCGAGGCCACGCGCGAAGCGGTTGCCGCGTCGCTGGCCGAGATGCTGTTAGGCGACGGCGTCCCCGAGCCACAAGAAACGCAATCGTTGCCAGTCTCCAGATGGAGCCCTGAAGAGGTACTCAAGCACACTGGTATGTCGAAGAGCACCCTATACCGCGGCGATCATACGAAGTTTTACAGCGTGATCCCGCCAACGATGCAGAACGGCCGAGCCTATCCGGCTTGGCAGTTCGTGGGCGATGTCCCTTCTCACCTACCAAAAGTGCTGGAAGTCCTCAACAGGAAATCGAGAATACAGGTCAATAGCTTCTTCGTGTCTGAACGAGACGCACTGAACGAATTGTCTCCTGCAGAGGTACTCGCAGGATTGCCGTTCGAGGATCGTGGTGCGATCGCGCCCGAACAATCGCGGATGCTGTCGCTCCCTGAAAAGGTGCGGCAGGACAAAGTCATTGCACTCGCAGCACTGGAGGTCGCGGACCCGGACTGAGCAAACAACCGATGTCCATAGACGATGAATTAAAAAAGAGCATGCCGACTTGGCTGGAGGGTTTGGTTCCAACCGCGGAGCAAATCTTTCGAGCCTTAAGCCAACAACGATATACCTATGACGTTGGCAAGGAATTCGTACGTGCGGTCGATAATGAGAAGTATGTCGCAACCGCTTCGCCATTTAGTGCGCACCGTTTTGGACCCCCGCCCGAATTTGTGAAAGCGGACGGATCACTTGAATTCACCTGGGTATATATTGCGGGCGAAAGCCTCGTTGCGTCTTGGGAAAGCCAACTCGTCTTGAGCAACCGCGGCGCGGGAAACGGTTACCACATCACGCGCAAGGCCACCGCGCGTGGGGTGATCGCGAGAATTAGGTTTAAGCGCCAACTCGTGCTCTGGAATCTTGGAGAAGATCACAGCAGTCGCCTTGGAATCCACGACATCATTTCGTCGAGTGATCACGAAGCCTGCCAATGGCTAGGACTTCGGCTTAGGGAAGCGATGCTGAGTTTGCCGCCCGAGGACCGGCCCGACGGCTTTGCCTACCCGTCGCGCAGAGTACGAGGCATGCCTGCCTTGGCGCTCGGGGACTGGGCGGCGCCCGACTTATTCAAGCAGGCTGACGTCACGACTGAGACATTCGTGGGATCCGACATCCACTCCTACTTCATCGGGGACTTGATGCGAACTGAACCGCCCGATCTCGATGCTCCTACGGCCGCCACCGACTGACCTTCAAAGCGTCCAACGAGCTGCGATTTGTGCCGTCCTATGTGAGGCCAACGGTCAGCGGCTTCGGATGTCGCAACGGGCCGTTGAAAGTCGGAACAAGAATTTGACGGGGATTTCACACCCGCTCGCACCCAGTCGGGTGATCGTGACTCACGTCTACTCCGGGCTGTATGAACAGACAGGGCAATCGCTGCACAAGCGAGCCTGTGAGCGAAGTAACGGTTACATTGTCGCGATGGTGAAATTTTTGAACGACGTTCTACACGAACGCCAACCCTTTTACTTCGTTGAGCACCAGGAGAAGGACAATGACCATGCTCAGTCACGATTGCCACGTAAGCCTGTATCGGATCATCTGGGAAAGTGGTGAGGGCAGTGTCCAGGCGTTTGCACTCGAATCCACGCGAGATTCCGCGCGGCGGTTTTTTGAAGCTGCGATCGCGTTGATCGTCGGCAGGCCCGCCGACGATCTGGAACTGTACAACTTGTATTCGTATCGCGATCTGGTTGACAACGGCGTGAGCGAGGACGAGGACCTGCGCGTGTTCGAAGTCGGTTCAAGAGGCGACGTCGTCACCGGATGGGCCAAGAAACCACTATTTCTGACTACCGATCCGACCCTGGTCGGCAAGTGGGCGGAGCTGCAGGCCGAGATTGCCGCGCTGGCCGCGCAAGAGGCGATCCGGCGCGTAGGGGGATAACACTTGCAATGCACTTTAAAAACCGTTGAGCGCATTAATTGTGTCAAGCCAGCGTCCTCGATCGCGCAAGAGACTGTACACCTATGGCATGATGCGCAACGAAATGGAACAGGAATACGGTAATGACGAGGTGCTTGGTAACACTTGCCGTCAACGTCGAAGACAATGCGGTGGACGTCTTCAAAATGGAAATGCCACTAGAAGAGGCGACCAAGTGTTTTGCTTCCGCCTACGAAGATTCGAACGCCTCAAAGCGCATTTGGACCGACTTCGTCGCAGCCGCGGTGAATACGACGATGGCTTGGCGTAGAGAGCATTACGGCTTCGGACCAGGATCGGTAACCGAGTCGCGAAATGGTGTCGTGGTGTCGCGTCGGAAGCGCGCTTAAGTGTAGACCTTCAGCCACTCAAATAACTCGGGCCGGACCCGCAAGAGATAGCACTTGCTGGCCATGACCGCTGCATTATCCCGGTCAAATCCGAGCACAACGATGAATGGCTCGATCCAGACCCTTTGAATCTCGCGGCGCAATACGACGCTATTCTTGACGATCGGAACCTACCGTACTACGACGACCGTAAGGCGGCTTGAGCTGTCGCGCCCACGTAGGCATGCCGATTTCGAGGTGACCAAGGTATCTAGCCGATGGGACGGGGTAGCTGTAGAAATTCACCAGTCTCGGCAGCGACAGTGAGATAGGCTCGCGGCATTTTGCTCAGTCTCCAACCGAGAGTAGGAGTGCGCAACAATAAATCGTAGACCGCATTCCGCACAGCGCGATTTAACGCCGGCATCGACTCATCTGGAATATGGTCCGTATGAAGGCCCTCAAGCGCGTTGCGAACCGAGTAGGCGACGATGGTCGCCGTCCATCTGTACGCTTGCAACTGATGATGCGGCCAAGGAGGTTCAGATCTCGATACGGCTGGTTCCCAGTATGACGGCAGCCCGAACAAGACTCTCCACAAAGTTTCATCGCGAATATCGTGAGGATTTCTCAGTAGAAAGCGACATGCGCTAACCAGACCTGATTTGACCGCAGGAGCCACCGCTCCGAGTTTTTCTAAGGGAAGGTGATCCGCGCACTTGTCGTGGACGACGGCACTTAGAATTTCGACCAAGTCAGTCCTTGCAAGTTGCAAAATCCGTCTCGCGGTCATGTCTTCGGCGGCCACCCATTCCATTTTGCGGCTCCCAGCAAAGCCTGTCTCTGGCACTACCGACTGGATGACTGTCCGTTCGCTAATTCGACACGTACCTATGGCGATTCGGACCAGCGTTCAGCAGGTCGCCGTATTCTGCAACGAGTCTTGCGTCCATCCAGCATAGTTGATAATTTTAGTCCAGGGCAATGCTCAGGCTGACGAAAAAACAATTATTGCCCTCGAACTTGTTGACCAAGGGCTGAGCGTCGAAGAGCTCGCGAGCCGAACGGGAAAGCTCGTTGCGTCGGTCCAGAAGCAGTTGGACCGTATCCGACGAAAAGTGCGCGAGTGCCTCTTTGCGCCCTCCCCGCTTATCGAGCGAGCTGCGATGACGCTGCGCGTCTATCTTGCGGGTTTCGACGTTTCTCGCAGCGACGCGTTCCATCACGACTGGGGCTATATCGCCGAGGAGCTTGGTCTCAGCGCGAATCTGATGCTGGCCTGCACCGCATAGATCGTCGTGAGTGACGTGAGTGCTCGGCATGAGGATCAAGAACCAGCGCGAATAGCACGAAAATATCCCCTCTCCTTGCAAACCGATGCGCGAAGCGTCGCTTCGCGTAGGATGTGAAAGGCGCCATTTCAGTATATCGATTTTATGCAATTGACCCATTGGCTCATCGACCCCGAAGGATCCTACGCAAACTGGCAAGCCGAGGAAGCTGCCGGCGCCGATCGCCGGCCGTTTGCTGAACAGTCCATCGTGCAGCATCGCGCGATGTTCTCGCGCTTTCATCGCTACCTCGCCTCACGCGGCCAAACCGTGGCCACCTTCGGTTCAGACCATATCGATGGCTTCCTTATCCATATCGCACCCGATTGCGCCGACGGCACGACTACGCAGATCCGCTACCTTAAACTCATCGATCGTCTGACGCGGCATCTGGTCGACGTGGGCGTGCGCCAAGAAAATCCGGCGACCACGATGCTGCTGACACAATCGTGGCCGGAAGACGAGCCCACTCCGGTTTATCTGTCCTTCGAAGACGACGAGCGCCTCCAGCGGTCTCTCGTGGTGCCGGATGATCCATCCTTCAAGATCATTCGGAACAAGGCCGTGGTGGCGCTCCTGGCGGCCAGCGGGATTACATCCGCAGAACTGAAGCGCCTCAAACGCGCAGACCTTGCGGTGGGCGGCATCCGACCCGACGTTGCTATCGCGAAAAGCGGCCCCCGCCTTGGGCGCAAAGTACCCATCGACGTGTTCGCCCTCGAGGTGCTGACTGCGTATGTCGCCGAACGTAACGAGATGACATGCACAAGCGAGTGGCTGTTCGTAGCCACCGCTGCCGGCAAGCCTGTGAAAGACGACACCCTGGGGCAATGTGTGCGCAAGGCGCTCGCAGAGGTCGATGTCGCGGCCGCCGACATGAGCCCTAGACTGCTGCGCAACACGTACTGCCGCCGGCACCTGCGAGCGGGAAAAACCAACGAGCAGGTCAGTTCATTGTTAGGACTGTCGAGCCATCGCACGGCGGTACGCATTCGCCAGACCATCGAGGAAATGTAACCGCCGAAGTAAAATGGGGCGGAATCCCCGGCCGGCAAGCCGCGTCTCTGCGGATTTCATAACCAGTGCGTCCTTGAAGCGACGCCATGTTCCGTCCAAATCCTGTACTTCGACGTCGTCCAGAAAAATCCCATCGACAGACCACTCCTGCTCATGGGCATGCGCGTCGATCTTCCAGTAGAGCCACGCGGTTGGCTTGAGCCAGTCATCGTCTTCACGTGTCAGGCTCGCCAGGAAGGGATGATCATCGCGCACGCGTTGCAGCACTGCGAGACTCGTGCGGTAAGTCGCGCCGAACGATTGCAACGCTGCTCCAAAATTCTTCCAGAAGCTGATGCGGAAGATCCCTTGTCCTGCCGACAGAGATTTTTTCGCTTCGATCAGCGAGACGTGCGGATGACTGTCCTTTGTTATCCAACTCCAGTGGCGCGCGCGCAACTGGCTGCCGAACAAGTCGAGATGCGACAGCCGAGCTGTCATAGCGGTAAACATATCCGTCAGAATCACTCATTCATCGTTGCTCCCTGTTCTCACGATGCTATTCCGATGCGGTCTCAAAACCGAATTTCAAGAGATTTTGTATGTCCGATGCGAATGCCTCGGCTTCGGCATTGCCGATGTCGTCCAACACGCTGATGTCGGCCTTCAGATAATCCCAGGGGCGACTGAAAATCAATTTCCATCCAGAGGAAGTCCAGAGGTGTACCTGGCCCCTGCTCGCCGCTGGCTCTCCAGTCCCCGTCACCTCCGCTCTCAACTTCAGAGTTCGATTTCGATGCGGCTCGAAGGTATCGTAGTAGTTGAAAGAGATAATGGCAACTCACTGCACGCCACCGTCGACGCGAGTCCGATCCACACTCGACGTTATAGCGTTCTGCCGTGCGTAACTGAACGTTGCCATACCCACCTCCCTTTGACTTACAGGCCTTTCCTCTCACTTCACACGCTGAAGCTCTCCCGTCCCGTCGGCAAATTGCATTAGAACGACGTCCTTCTTTTTGTCGTAGCCCAAGCTTTGCGATTCCAACCCCGTGCCGATGACCAACATTCCGTCTTTGTAAACGGCGGGCAACTTGTCGGTCTTCACACCACCGGCGAAAAAGTTCAGATGCGTATCGGCGACCAGATAGTTGTCACCGTTCTTTGCTATCTCAAGAGTGGTGTGCCGAGTCGGCGCTGACCACTTCCCGAGGTAAATATCTCCGCCGTGATCCCCGCATCCACCCAGCAGAGAAAATGCACACACAGACGCCACGAAA
Organism: Caballeronia sp. LjRoot34; assembly: GCF_964253815.1. Lineage (NCBI taxonomy): Bacteria > Pseudomonadati > Pseudomonadota > Betaproteobacteria > Burkholderiales > Burkholderiaceae > Caballeronia > Caballeronia sp. LjRoot34. The sequence continues at coordinate 411,829 of NZ_CAXUSB020000004.1, read as the reverse complement.
ATCAAACTACGCACCATCGCTTTTTTCCTTGTTACCGGCGGCCGGCCGGCTTCGGTGCGCCTACGCGCGAAAAACGGCCGGCCGGCTTCGGTGCGCCTACGCGCGAAAAACCTTTCCGTGGTTATGACCGTCACGCTTTCGCGCAAGGAATGTCGGGCCGCATTGGGTTCCGCACCCCCCTTCGGACGCGCAGAGAGTTAGCAAGCCGAGCACATTCGTTCGACGTGCGCGTCATCTGGGCTCGTACTTTTTTGTCTGGCTCCCGGCTCTCGCGAACCGTGACAAACATTGCCGTCGCCAGTACACCGAGGGCCAGGCTCAACGCTCGGAACGCGTACGAACCCAGCGCTCGGCGTGCGTACCCAATCATAAAGATGATTTAATTTCCGTCATGTGCGTAGCCGTCCGCTGTCGTATCGACACTCACGCGGATAAGTACTTTGCTGGTCCCAGTGATCCCGCCGCCCTGAAAGGTGAGAGAGCCTTCTTTCTTGTAAAAAGTTTGAATACGATAAGCGTCTTTTCCAAAATAGAACGGAATAAATGCCTTACCTGTAACGTAATCGTGAGAGTCATTCGGAACACCAATCAAATCTTCGACTTCCTTCTGACCCATACCAATCCGAATTTTCGCGAATTTGCTACTCTTCGCAGGTATACCGACAATTTCACCGTCAATTCCACCGACATGGATTTTCTGGATGCTGCGACCATCGGCGGTAGAAGTTGACTGCTGGGTGCTTCCTGCTGGAGATGGCGAAGCCGTCGGCGTAGTCTGCGGTTGTGATGTGACCTGTTGCAATGCCGAGCAGCCACATAACACGGTTGCAAGACCGATAGCCACGATATTTTTCGTATTCATGCGATTTCCGATTTTTATTATTGCAGTGTTTAACAAGATATTTCCTTACCCCAGTTCTGCGAGATGCCGGTTGAGCGAATGCTCGAGTCGCGTTCGGCCGCAGTCCGCCGGAGGCTCGCGCCCTACCAGCCTACAAGTGTTGTCGGATTAAAAAAGGAAAACTTTAGATCTGCACCCGACTTTCTTCCGTCCGAGCTCAGGGCTGGCAACCTGGTGACACGGATCCCATTAGGCTCTGAGCTCGCGGCACAAGGCGTCGTGCCTCAAGTAGCGCTCGTTCGACCAATTTGCGTTCTATGTCGGTGTTGGTCGTGACTACCGTGTGCGTCGCACCGCGGCTTTGAGATCAATGCGGATGGATAGCTTTTCCTATTTCCCTGTACGCCGGCGCGAACCGGCCTTTTATTTAGGCCAAGTTGTTAGCTCACCGCTTCCCGATGGCCTTGGCCGCCCACTCTTTGGCGGCGTTCACTATCTTCGGCATGCGGTCCATTTTCTGCGCGCCACGCTCGGCGACGATCTCGCCACACGCATCTATGCATTCGTCGCATATCGTCGCGTCCGCAATGCCGCGGACGAGCAATCTGGCAACGTGCTGGCTGTTTCCGCAAAAGTCGCAAAGCAACACATCATTGGCGCTTTTCATCGTGGCTTTTGCTGTTCCTACTCGTGATCACGAAGGTCCGACAGAGACTCTTCAAGGGTCTCCGCAGCGTCGAGGTGCAGTTACCATCCAACGGCTCTCCTGACGGCATCCTGCGCGATTCCGCCGAGTCATGTAGCACGTTAATCGCGGCCCGCAGCGCAAGTGATGTGGTCAATGCAGACATCGTCTTTTCCGTCGTTGAATCAGCAGGAGCTGCGGGAGTTGTATGCCAAGGTTCTCCACGCGGAGTCGAGAGGTAGCTCGAGCCACTCGCAATACCGAGCGGCAGTCTTGCCGCAATCGACGTCCGCGAGCTCACCGACATCACGCCCATCAAGGACGCTCACTAGAACATCTCGGAAGCGGTCATTGAGGTGCCCATCACCAGAAAGCACGCATTTGCAAGCGAGCAGAGCATTTCTCCTCCCCAGTTCCGAATCCACTTCCGAGGTTGAGAAAATGCCACCCGCAAGCCCACCCCGATACGCCTCCGCGATCAAGTCGCGCACGAAATAGAGGACAACCGCGACTTCGCATTGATCGTCATACGGAAGTTCGGCAGCCGCAAGCCTCGCTTCCACTTCGGACAGCGGCGAGGTCGCCTCTTCTTCCGTTCGGATTCTTTTTACAACCTTTTCCGTCAGGCTCATGTCCATGCAGGGATACCGGAAGCGTTGCTCTTCGCGCGGCCTTGGCTTCGGCGCGGCCCAGCGCTTGCGCAATGCGTCCTTCCCGCGACCCGCGTTGTTTTGCTTGCCCCATCTCGCGATCCTTGTTGTCCTGTTTGGCCCGCGCGACCGGCGCGAGCTTTTCCTTGGCTCAGATCCTGACGCCAAGCGTCGAGCCTTTTGGGCCAGATGCTTGGTGCGCGCTTTGATAGTTGCCGTAAACGCCTTCATAACGATGGACGTCCATCGCCCGATCATAGGTCTGTGCGATATACACGAACTGCGGGTCCGTCTGCGCACCCACTACCTTCACTTCAATCACCTTGGCTCCTGGCCGAGCATCAGGTTGTGTCCGATGAACACCAGCGTACTGATCCCCGCCCATTGCATCATCAATAACAACAAATACGTTCATGATTTGTCCGTGTTGCCCGCACGATCGGCGCGAGCGGTTTTCCTACGCAATGATGGTCGGAATGTGCGAACCGAATACATCGAGCTCCGCTGTGGCGATGAGGTTCGCCACAAGCTGGACGGCCTTGAAGCGGTATGCGTTCCGCTCGGGCCAAATTTGGGTGTCAGCGGTCTTCTCGTCGGCGGACGGAAACCAAGCGACGATATGGAGTCCAGCCACAATGGGATGCGGCACGACGATCTGATCATCGGTGGCGGGGACACTTTGTGTCGCGCGAACTGCGCAGTGCATGTGCATCTTCAGTCTCGGCGTTGTGTCGAGGTTGCTGTCGGGTAAATCGTCTTCAAGACACACCCACGCCTGTCCACCACGCCTCAGATAGTCGAATCTTGTCACAGCGATTTTCATTATGTTGTCCTTGGTACCTGCGATGCAGGCGAATTTCTGTCTGAGTTCCTCAAGTCGTCAAACGTGGCGACGGTCTTGGCGTTGATGCTTTGCTCAGTTACGCTTTCGGCTCGTTGTCCGCTTCCGTAGATTGCTTGAGCGCGTCGGGTCCAAACTTTTCGAGGAGGAGCCTATCGATTTGGCTCAACATGACTGGAACCGGATTGGCCGCCTTTGCCTCGGCTAATACCTTCTCTATCTCGTCCAGTGCGACCCGGATCACAGTATCTTTCTGCGCTTTGCTGAGGTCATCGCGGGCCTGCTGAGTCCTGATGCAGTCCAGCCACTTGCTTGCCGTGTATACCGCCTGTATCGCGTCCATGTCTTTTCCTTGTCTCGCAGCCGAAGCCGCTTTTCCCTTGTTAAACCCGGCCAGCGCTCTTCAAGGCATCGATCGCTGCGATGCAATCGGGATCGCCACAGTCTGCCATGCATCGCAGACAGTCGCCGCCACAATCGACGCTGAGCGGGTCGTCCACATCGCCAAGCGCGCGCCCGCAAATCGCGCACTGCACCCGGACTCCCATCTCGCTTTCTTGTGGCATGACCTTTTCTTCGCGATCGACGGTCCAAACCGCCAGTGGTCTATATCTGTACGCTGCCATGTGAAATTCGTACCTTTCGAAGCCGATTCCCGTGGCGAGCCTGCATTGCGGACAATGGAAGTCCAGGAAGAAACGTTCAGGGTCTTCCCCAGAGAAACGCCTCTCGACCTCATCGAAAATTCCACGTGAATAACCCTTCAGCTTCGAGACACGGGCGCCGTTCCATCGATAGGCACTGGCGTTGACCAACGCGCTGGACGAGAACGTCACGCCGTATCCGCATCGACCGCACTCAAATCGATTGGGAAAGAATAACCATCCATCCTCATCCAATCCGGCAAAAAACGAAGCGGCGGCGCCTTGTTCAAGTTTCACGGCTTTTCCTCTTTTCCGTTGCTTGCTGTCATTGAGTCGATGAAGGACCATCATAGGCGAACCACGATACCTCTACCCATGCGGGCGCATGCGTCTTGCCACTCTCGTCGACCCATGTGTACATGTACAAGGCGAAGCCGTCACGTGTTACCTCCGCAGGAGGTGCAGCGACGCTGATACGAACGTTGCCAGTGCCGGGCCCGCCCCCATCTATCGACTTCAGCGTGACAAAAACTTGGGGCGGACGAGAAAACGGTCGAACGCCCGGTCGGGCAATGCCACTCTCATCCTTCCAAAACGAAATCTGCCTTCGCCATGCACGCCAGTTTTGCGGCATATTGCCTTCAAAGCCCGCAGGTAACGGGCCGAACTGGGCATTTCCTCCGGTGCTAACAGTCCCTGCTATAAAGTTTATGCTTGAAACTTGTGCTTCGACAGACGAACTCTTTGTTGTCGCATGCCAAGCAGCGATCGCGCTAATCACAGCAATGACCACTGATGTGACCGAACTTATAACGCCGAGTTTTAGCTGAGCGCCGGAATCTGTCCCTGCTCCCTTATTGCCGCTGTTGCTCTGCTCGGTTGGTGCCTCACCGGCGATCTTATCGTCCATACGAAGCCTCCATTTATCCCTTCTATCACCGAAGCATGTCCACGGTTGGCACCGAAACCGCTGCCCTGAACAGCCTCCGCAGGGTATCGCGGTCAATGCCTGACGCCACGGCCTACCAATCTTGGTCAATGCGAGCTCGTCGTGCCGGGCGCGAAATGCAGCGATACCGGCCGCGGCGGGGCGCTCCTGCGCCTGGCTCTTTTCCTTGTTTCACATGCCAGGGATATAACTCAACCGAACCCATGGTCCCGCGTCGACCCGTTCCACGAATTCTTCGTCATCCCCAGGATGAACGAGAAAGCGATGCACTTCACCTTGCGTCACATCCCAAAGGTTGCCATTCTCATCCCGCACCACTGAATGCGCATCGAACATCGTTCCCATAACTTCGTCTTCAGCAACAAGCAACCAACCGCGAACCACCTCCCAGGACGGAAACCTGTCCACCCATGCAGCCGCATTTTCGTGACAACGATTGGGAGTTGGCGCCCAGTCGGCTGGACACGCAGTCACATAGTCCAACCTGCCTACGTCTCCCCGACGATCAAAGAGAAGCCGCGCCATATGTGTGGTCATGTGCTTTCCCGTCCTATTGCGCGAGCAGCTTTTCGACTGCCGCGATCGCTTTGCGCTCCACGTCGGCCAGCATACCGACTCGCTCCGCATCTTCCTTCGTTCATTCTTCCAGCGCGACGAAATCCCATCGAATGGCTCCGTGAATGCAGTTAGCGAAGCGTTGGCCGGACTAGATCTTGTACCAAAGTCTTGCGCTTCCTATAACTTTCATCGATTTGCACGGGAGGTCGCGGCATCCAATCCACCAGCGTGTTGAACGCAGGAACAAACATATCTACGAGTAGATTTTCGTGCTGGTTCCGCACGTTGGGCACATACGCGTGCGCATCGCGGTTGCGAATCATCTGAGTCAGGAGAACGAACGCGCCGTACATCAGGTCGGCCCTCGCTTCAAAGCGCTCGATTTCCGCTGGGTCGGAAGCTGCGCCTGGCTTGTGATGATCGATCATCAGCGGCACCCATCTCTGGAGTAGATTCGTGAGAGCGCCATAGTCTGCATATGCGGTGGTCTCCAGTTTCGAAGGATCCCCTTTGTAACGGCGTGCCTTACGGCACCACTCCACAATGTCGGCATCCTTCGGTTTTACCGCCATGGGCTTGGCCTCCCGAATTTCGATTTTGTTGGCCAGCACCGCACCCTTCAGAAGATATTCCGCACCGACAGAAAAAGTCGTCCAGCAAGCCAACCTGCCGAACGCCTTATCGATCTTCAGGCATCGAGCTTCGGTGCCACCCGGTGCGAAAAAGAGTCGTTTTGCACCGCCCCACTTCAGCAATTGAGAGCGTGTGACGAGCCACATACCGGCCGTGAATTGAAGCTCGCCGTCAACCACCGGATCAGTAGTAAAGCTCAGTGTCATTCTCTTTTCCGTGTTCAGTTTTTTGGTGCTTGCCGATCACCGCGACCGCTCAAAAGATTGAAGCGGTCCAACCAATGTTGACTCTTCGCGTCACACTCTGCGGCATATTTATTGTCGCCGCGCTCACGCGCCTCGTTGGCGTCAGCCAGCCACCTTGACGCTCTTACATCAGCGTCCAACATACGGTCAGCCAATGGTCTTGTCGGCATGGGTGTTTTCCGTGGTCCGGCCTAGTCAATCATGCGGTGGTATCGCCCCACATGGACAACAGCCTCCACAAACCGTTTTGCAGTGTCGTAATCCATAATCACCGTCTTCCCGTCGACGGTCAGATAGATGCTGTCTTCCGGATAAAACGACGACCGGCCTAGTTCAACGTCAAACGTTGCCTTGCCGCCTTGGTCTCGAATGGTTTCTTCGAAGTACATAGTTGTTGCCATAAATATCCTTGATTTCTCACATGAGGGGGAAGTCTGTGCGCCAATGTTTTCCGATGGCCTAAAGTGCCTTGCCGATCAAGAGAGCCGCGAGAACGGGGCCGAAGATGGATGGCTGCTGCTTCGTTTGGTCGACGACTTGGCCGGTCCAATTCGCCAGTAGGGCCAACGCCTCGTTCTGTTCCTGAAGGAGGCCGATTTGCAAGGCGAGCAATTTGTCGGTCCCGGTCGGTTCTTCAATGCCAACAGATTTGCAAATGCGCGCGATGTTGGCATCCATTTGCTGTTGCAGTCCGGTCGTTTTCAAGTCATTCATGAACTCGACCATCTGACCGCGATTAGGCTTCCCGTTCAAGAAAGCATCCAACTTCGCGTTCAGAGCAACCGGTCGCCCGCAAAGCTCGCGCGCCCGGTTTATTTGATCTATCCCGGCACGCTGCTCCGCCGGGTCTTTGAGTTTTGCTTCGCTCATAACTGTTTTCCGAGCTATTGGATGTCGCTTGCGAGGAAGGAGGCGGTCTCCAACGTCTCTGCGGCGTGGTCACGACCAGACAACGCAACCGCCAGGTGATACAGCGCCGTCGCCCGGTTGTGTTGATCGAGGTAGCCCGGTGCAGATTCAATCAGCTTGATCGCCTCGACAACCGCTTTCGCCTGAGCCGATGCGTCGGAGCCGCTTAGGCGTTTGACCAGATCGGCCATAGGTTCAAATTTGTCCATGTCCTTTCCTCTGTTTTCCGTTCTCAGTTTGCCCGCTTCTCGGGCGGTAGATCGCCGCAACGCAGCCAGCTTTTTTCGTCCTCGATCCAGCTAAGACGGTCATGTGCGGTTGAGCCATTGCGTCGATTTTTGAACCAGACCCACCGGGCGGTCAGCTTGGAATCAGTCTCGCGCAACGCTCGCCCTGCGCTATCGCGAACGACATAACGCGGCTTGCGGGGTCGTGGAATAGTCGCCATGATTTTCCGTCGCGCAGTGGCGACTTTAAGAAGTATCGGGTCAGTTCAGAGCGGATCGTCGGGCAACATGTGACCGGTCCGCTGAAGATCTACGACGAACGCCGCAATGTCTCGCGCGTAATAGGCATACATGTACTCGTAGCTAGGATGCCCTTCCTCGATCACGTCTCCCTCCAGATGGAATGACATACCCGACGTACCCCAATGAATCTCGGGGGCACTGTATCGGATGAATTTGCAATCGTATAGCCAGTTACTATCTTGAAAATTCAGCAATGCTGCAGTTTCGCTCGGGGCAGGAACCATGAACTCGCGAGTTTGATTGTGCACATTGCGGGCGATGACCCTGTGAACGCGGACCATAGGCATCTTTTGCTTTCTCATGACTTCCGTTTTCCGATGCCGTTACTGATACTCAGGGATCGAAGCAAACTCGGCGGGCGTCATGGCATCGAACTCGATCCTTGCGTTCAACCGCATACCCGCCTTCGGCTCGCCATTCAGGGCCGTCAATGCAGCCGTGATTTCGTCCGCCCGGACGATCAACGTTTCATCGCCCACGGTCACGCGCGCGACCAAGATCAAGGCTGTTGATCCTGCCAGCGCTTGTATCTCGGAACGTCGCCGCTTGATCGACTGATTGAGCACGGGATCGGCCAGCGCCTTCCATGCCTCATCAACGTTTTGGTTACCTGTCATGTTGGATTCCCTGTTTTCCATTCCGCCTACCTTCGCGGTCCACACAAGAAAGGCGGTACATGCCGAGCCGCCTGCGGAGTATCCCTGAAGTAGTCTTCGATGATTCTCATCCGCCGGTGGAATTTGGTGGCGTCCAGCCCGCCCGTCTCGCCAAAATCTCCCACTGTTTCTCAGACGCATCACGTTGTTGCTCGCAGTACTTGGCGAGCTTCCCGAAAGCCTTATGAAGCGTGGGGAAACTCTGCGGCGATATCCCGAGCAGCCGTCCCTGCGCCCCGATCGGCACGAGTTGTTGTCGTGCCATGGCGCAAATTCCCTCAAGCGCTGTTCGCAACTTTTCATCCTCGGTCGCGACGGCCACTTCGCTGAGTTGATTCATGGCAGTGGACATGGGTCCAGTTCGGTCCAACGCCTTAAGGACATTGATGTAATCCTTCTCATTGTTCATACGTTTGTTTCCCGGCTTATGTGGCAGTTTTGGTTTGCGCTAGAAACGTATCGATGGCTGACAGGTGTACGCGGTAAATCTGTTGCGCGTGGGCGTTGAGACCCAGCGCATCAACAAAAGCCGGTTGCGTGTGGAACGTTGAGTCTCCGCTAACACGGACCCCGATTACATACCAAAGCAGTGTGCGAGGCGTGTAACCGGAATTTCGACTATTTTCCTGTACGTCCTCACTTACCGCCCTGGTAAGCGCTTCCATCGCTATCGCGCGGCCCTTGTGAGCGAGCAGCGTAAGGATTCGGTCCAGTATCAGCCCGGGGGTTTTAACAAACGAAATTTCCGTGTCTCCCATGTTCGACAACTCCGTAAAGTTTTAGGACAATGCAAAGCGCTCGCAGGCCGATGTTTTCCGTTGCGCGGTTTAGTCTTTCCAATCGTTATAGCAATGCCAACCTTTCGGCTGACCGGATGGTGAGCCCAACCGATATACGTAGAGCGCACGGGCGTTGCTCAACTCGCCGTTAAACGTGGTGGTCAACGTGACTGTCGCAGTCATTGCACCGTGTTTGCCTGCGATAATGTCATCTGTTACCTCAACGAACGAGCTACGTTCGCGGGCCAGCTTTAAGTCTTCCTCGTAACGCTCTTCAAAGTGAGCGAGCAACAGCTTGCGGCGAAGTTCTAGTGTGTATGAGTTAGGCATGTTTTCCTACGCTTCCAGTTCACTGCCTGAGACCTTGGCCGACACCTTGCACTCAGGGCAGGCGATGATGACACCACCGATTACGCTGGCGAGGCCGGCTCCAGTTTGCGCGAGCCAGTAATGCCCGCAGTTGCAGCTGGTGAAAACACTTTTGATACCCACTCGCACAGTCGACTGAATGCCAACCTCCCGGCTATGCTCATCGAGGTAGCTTACGTTGCCGAACTGAAATTGCTGGTTGTTCATCTGTGGCTCTTTTCCTATACCAAGCTCGTAAGACGGCCCGGTAACATTTCGTGACCCACCACGGTGCTCGCCGCTGCTGTGATAGCGGCAAGGGAGACGACGGAAGTGCCGTCCCACTTGGTCGGCAACAAAGCGCGAATCGGCGCTTCGAGTCCGTTGTAGATGACCGATGCCGTGCCCACACAAAAATCGATCCGAAAGAACAAGAGGTACTCAGCAAAGCCTCGTCCGCGCGTGAATGCGGGTCCCGCTTTCGGCCGTCCTGTAGCTTTGACTTGCACCGTGCGCCCGGCTCTGGTGAGAGCATCGACCCCTTTTGTTCGTTTTTCCGGGGCTACTAAGTCAAAGTGGTGCAGCGCCAACGCTTCTGCAATGTCCCCTACAAGTCGGCCGTCGAGTGTGAACTTCAGCCCAGTACTTGCGTAATGACGAGCAAGCGCTTGCTGCGCGCACCACAATTCGCGGACGACGCTCGGCAGTTCTATCAACACTCAGCTTCCCCCTTGTCCTGTTTTCCGTTATCGGCCCACGCCGTGATTACGCAATCAAACGCATCCCGGCGACCTTCGAAGCCATCACGTCGAAAGTTGCCGTGTACTCGCATTCGGCGACGTGCCCCGACCGTTCGATCAGGCAGTCCGCGAAATCCGCCTTCGCCGATGCACCGAAAACGCGAAGTGCTTTTCGCACCGTGTCCGCACCTTCAACGACCAGTTCCTTGGTACCGATTATCGAATCGATAATGTCCTTCATCTGCTCACGCTCGACGCCGTAGCAGCGCCCGAGCACCCACACGACCTCGACCAGTGCAACCTGCGAAACGTACCCTGGCTGCTCTGCCGTCAGAGACGCCATAAGGGCCGTCGCCTTCTTCGACTGCAAGGCATCGTCCTCGGCGAGGTACCGGACCAAAACATTTGTATCCAGACCGATCATCGCGGTGATGCTCCCTGCTCGGCGATGGCCCGGTTCATATCCTCAATCGACACGGGATTAGCGGGCTTCTTCACGATGCCTTTGAGCGACGCAAGCGAGCGCGTCGCTGGGTAAACCTCGTACCGGCCCGTGACCTCATTGAAGCTGAATTCGATCCGGTCGCCCGACTCCAATCCAAGGTGGTTGCGTACGTCCACCGGGATCGTTACCTGGCCCTTCGATGTGATAGTTGCTGCTGTCATAGTCACCCTCCAATATTCCTTACTTTATGGTAAGGTGGCGATAAAAGCAAGCGCCAAATAGCGCGCTAGCCCTTTGATTACGGCAAAATCGCGCCAAAACTGAAATTCCCATGCATCAAATGACCGTTGCGATGGCTCGGGCCATCTCGGCGAGCGACACATCGATATACCGGCTCGTTTGGTCAATGCTCTCGTGCCCGAGAAGCAGTTGAACTTGCTCGATGGTCGCGCCATTGGAAAGCAGCCTTGTCGCGAATGTTCGACGGCCGCTGTGGCTTGTTCCTTTCGTGCCAGCAGCTCGGTATAGCCCGGTGACGTACGCCTGTAGCGAATCAGCCGCCCAATAGCCTGTTGCAGCTCCCTGCGCGTCGGTACGGGGTTTCAAGCTCAATGAAAACGGATAACCCTTCCGACTGAGCACGAGAGGAAGGTGGGAATTAAAACCGTGATAATCCGTGCGGCCCATTGCTGTTCCCATCTCCCGTTCGCGCCTGTGCGAAACGTAGCGGCCCAGCGCAGCAATAATTTTGGGCGACGATGGATAAATGCAGCGTTGTCTGCATCCTTTCGTAATCGCCGCACGCAATGAGACCTCCCGCCGTAACTCGCCGCTCGCGAAGTAAAAGTCTGCAACGGTAACCTGGGCAATTTCGGTGATTCTCATCCCACATGCCAGCCCCAGTAGCAAAACAACCGCGTCACGCGCCGGGTGACGGCTGGTGGCATCCGTAACTCGAAGGAGATGCCGGATTTGGCTGGGGGATAGTACTTCGGCGCGTTTGATGTGTGGGTGCATAGCGAACCTCTGAACGTGTAGGGAATCGATCGTGTTCAGAGAGAAAAACCGTGAGGCTGTTTTTCGAGCACAGCACCGCACCCCGCCTACCAACCTCGGAAAGTACCTGAAGCCACATGCAGCGCACCTACGACGGCCAAAAAAAATCCCCAAGGCAAGCCTTGGGGATTGTCGAAAGTTGCTACAAGAACAGCTGAGCAGTTGCTCGCCGTGCTTCCTCAAGCGAATCGTCCGCGGCGGCGAACATATCGCCTTGCCGTGTAGCACGGTCGAGTCGCGGCAACGCCTTTGCGTATCTGCTAACGCCAGAACCGTCAAAGCTATCAGCGCCGGCGGCCGCGCAAATGCGAATCCGACGAGCTGAGTTCACCCGCCCGACGTGCAGGTGACAGTGCCGCCGTCGCGCAACAGAACCCCAGGCTTGCGCCGTGGCTTCCTTCCACTCGGTCGTGCCACCAATAAAGATGCCTATAGCCGGTGACAGCAAGCTCGCAACATCGTTGATTTGCATCCCGTTCTGCACGGCGAGCAGCATCCTTGTTGGCATGCCGCGCAGTCGTTCCTTCCACCGCAACGAAAACTCCAACGATGCGAGACCACCCGCTACGATGTCCGGCAGCACGATCCAATCTGCACCCTCTCCAAGCCGATCTACGGCAAGGAGAAATGCGTCCTCATCAAATGGCTGCTGCTGAACGAACGCCGACCAGGCGCCATTGTCCAGGGCGTAGCGCATGCCCTCGGTGCGAAGCTCGCCTTTGGCGGAAACGAGAAGGCGCCACCCGGCATCGCGCAAAGCAGCCAGGTTCCGTCTGGTCCCCGTACGGCTCGCATAGCCCACCATCAACGGGCGCTGCATCGCAATGCGTTCATCGCACTCGCCGTCGTCGGCCGAGCCGTCGACACCGTACTCAGCGTACGCCATGTGATTTTGCGACCAGCCTGCCTTTTCACCACGTGCGTAAGGCCCAAGCCATTGCGGAATAGAGTGATCGGTGGTCATGGCCGTGGCACCCTCCGCGGAACATCCTTGCCCGCGACGACGATAAAACTGTCTATCATCGGCTTGACGTCCGTCCGTCTTATCCATGGGCGTACGTCATCGGCTTTCGCATCGCCGATATAGTGCCGTGCGGCTTCTTCAGTGCTGAAGACTTCCGGGTAAAAGCGGTTCTTTGCTGCTTCAAACATAAGCGACTCCTCATGATGCGGAGCGACCCCAAACGGGATCGATCCCGCAGGGGTTAAGTTGATTTCCCGATCCGGATATCGGCTAATTCGGCATGAGCACGAACGTCCGCCAATGATCACCTGACGGCAGCGCACACACGAGATTGACCACAGGTATGTCCTCGGGATCGAGTTGGACAAGGGAATTCGATAGGACTGCGTTGTGCAGAAGAAAAATGAACATCAGCGGGCGAGCGCCCTGTTCATCCGTCAAATCCTGAAGCTTGCTTTGAGAGGCGCACACCTCGTTGAAGAAAAGATCTGCGTCCAGAATGCGAGCTGCGTCTGCAGACTTACGAGCCACGTCGGCGATCGCCCTCAGCGCTAATTCCGCCTGCGCCTGAGGGTCGTTGTCTGCGATTGCATCGCAGTCCACGAGACCTAAGCTGATCAGCGTGTTGAGCACGTCATCCGTGAAGTCACTGCACGAGTAAGCCATTGTTGCTCCAAGAAAAATGCGGAGCAGCCCCAAACGGGCTGCGAACCCGCTGGGTTAGAAGGTGTATGGTTGATCTACTGCGCGCTGTACCGCTGACCTCGAGCGGAGACGTCGTTCCAGTTCGAGAGATACGCTCGCACAATGTCTGGCCGACCGCGAACCACAATTACGTTTTCCGAATTGTACAAAGCCGCCTGCTGACTGTAGTTGTACGAACCTGTCTGAATCACAGCGCTGTCTACGGTTAGGTACTTGCTATGTTGCAATGGGTATGCACTGACCACAACCACCGGGATGCTTGCGTTGACCAATGCGCCCAGCGCAGCACGGGCCTTGCCACTGCGATCCTCTTGAACGTTGTTTCGATAGTCGACCGTAACAGCCACATCTACACCCCTTCGTTTGGCCGCAATAAGCGCCCGGACGACCGGCGCTGCTGTGAACGAGTACGCAAGTAACCGGATCGATTGCCGCGCGCTTTGAATCGTTGAAAGGACAAGCGCCTCGCCTCCGCCGTCAGGAGAAAAAGCAACCTGCACGTCAGCCTCAGCCGCGAATGCAGGTGCCGGAATGGCCGTACATGCGGCTAACGCCAAAGCAACGCAGAAGGAACGAAAACGTTTCATATAGATTCCTTTAAGTGGAAGGTTTACTGCAGAAGCCCCGCGTCCAAGAGGATCACGGGGCTTCTGCAGGTTTTAGCAACGACGAAGTCGCGGCATATTCAGTGGGTGGGCACGCTCCAAGGTGTGTCGAAGCAGCACCGCCCCGCGTACATCGGAGTGCGGTGAGACAACTGACGGACGCGGCGCTTTCGGCGGATGCGAATGCGCAGGACCACTGGACACAGCCAAGAGCAGCATCAAAAGATTTGCCATGATTTCACCAATAAAAATTGGCGCCGCAGTGGGCGCCAGAAGGGTTATGCCGTCAATGAGTCTGCGGCTAGGTACACAACGGCAACACGCGTACCGTGAGCCATTGGCCTTGCACCATCACGTCACGCAGAAGGGAGCCGTTTAAACGGTACTCACGCACGCGAGGCGCTTCGGTGGCGATTGCCTTTTCAGTTGAAAGTGACGGCTCCGTATTGCGGCCGTGTTCGAGGGATTGCATGCGGGTGCTCCTAAGGAAAACGAGGAGCACCCCTTGCAGGAAGTCGCTCCCCACAAGGGTTAAAAAAGTTGATCAGGCGGCAAGCGCCTGGACATCGATAATCGCGTCAGCCTCTGCGACAAGATCGGGTGTTTGCGAGATGAAAAACTCCCGCTGATACCCGCCCTGCTGCAACACTTCTCGCTTCATGCGAATGAACTGCAGCTTTCGCTGCGGATCAAGCGGGCCGTCCGATTCGTCGCTAAAGAGGGTCTGGTAAGGCTGCCCGGTGTTCTGGGCGAGGTATAACGCAATGCCACGCGTCAAACACTCGTTGATCCAGACCTTTTGGCCACCCGACATCACCTCGACAAGTTTGGTGCTGTCGTTGTCGGCGTCATGCACAAGGATTTGAAATCCCTCGCGCATTTCTCCGCTGGCCAGCGCCCGTTGCGTGCGAATCTCGACGGTGAAGCGCCGCCCATAACAAGCCAGCAACAACTCGTTCACGGTGTGCGTCAACGCCGGCCCCGCATCGTCAATCGTCAAAGCAACAACACCGTCGTTGCCAAGACCTTTCGCCAGAAGCTTCCAATGTGCGATCTCATTGGAGAGCCGACTGGCGCGCACTTCGGTCGCGACAAACGGGATCAACTCCGTCTTCAGCCTTTCGCATTCAGCCTGCAACGTTGTCTGCGACCGGATCAGATGTTCGATTCGAGCATCCAACGCCACAACACCTTCTCGACTAACGGAAAGTTGTCGGTCGATTTCAGCGATCGCAGCAGTCACATCGACTGCACCAAGACGCGTAACTTCCTCGACAAGCTCCGTCAGTTGCGCCATCAACCGAGACTTATCGGACTCGATACGAAGCAGGCGTGCCCGTTCCTCTTCGGCCAAAGCCTTGAGTTCCGTTTGCGCTGCCTCGAGGCCAATGGTTGCAGCCTCTAGCAACGGTTTTTTCGCAGCGAGTTCAGTCGCTTTCTCAAGCTTCTGACGGGCAATTGCAATGGCGTCGTTCAGCGTCTTCAGCTCAGCACGCTTTGCAGCATGCTGCTCGATCGCCGGCGCCAGTTCCACGGCCAACTTTCTCGTTTCCGAATAAGTCGTTCGTAGTTGGGCCACCGAGATCCGCTGAACCTCTGCCTGTACCTTAGCCTCACGCGCCTGCGACAACAGAGGACATCTCGTGTGCATGTCATGGCCAGCACAGGGAACCGAGTCGATCACCGCAGCTTGCTGCCTGAGGTTTTCGAAATGAGCCGCTTTGGTCGGCCCTTCCTTTTCGAGACCCTGCAACTTGCCCTGCAACTCTGCGTGCTGAACCTGCTTCGCCTGCAGCGCTGCAATCTCGATTTGCAAAGGCTCGACTCTTGCGGCCTCCCGGCCGATAGAAAGCTGTGCCTCATCACGCTGCGCTGCCGCACCGAGAATTGCGTCTCGTTGGGTCAACGTCGCCTGATGTGTGGCAATGGACCGGTTCAGCGCCAACGTGCGTTGCTGCGTACGCGTCTTTGCGGCCGTGTCGTCGTCATTCAGCGTCTTCAGAGCACCGTTCAGTTCGTCCCGTCGCACGCCGAGTTGGCGAAGACGAGCCTCAATCGCGGCCGACTCACTTTGCTTGACAGCGAGCGTCGCGCGCTGCTGAGTCAGGCTTGTGCTGACCGCCACCGCCTTATCACGGTCCGTGCGAGCAGATCGAAGTGCTTCGAATTCTCGATCGGCCAGGCGCTGAACGTCCGATACCCGTTCGCGTTTGAGGACCAACGAGGAGATCTCAGCGTTGACGGCGTCGAGCGCACGACCCAGAATCTTTGCAACGTCGGCAGCTTTCGCCGACAACGCCTTCAGATTCTCGATCCCGAGCAATTCGGCCAGCAGCGTTTTAATTTCACCCGATCCGTAAGACGCAAGCGGCCTTCGGTTTTGAGCCGAAAACACACTTGTGAAGAACGTCTCGAGTGAGCCGTTGATCGCTTCGACGCAGCGGTTGTATGTGTCCGCCTTGCCGTCCGACACGGTGCCGTCCGGTAACGACACTGGACGCCATGTGCCATCCATTGATCGATAAGCCAGGTAGTACTCGGCCTTGCCAGTCTTGCCGGGCTTTCGAAACGAAAACGAGGACCGATAGCGGATGCCATCGTGTTCCCATTCAAGTTCCTTAAGCGCGGTGGGCGCACAGATGTGATCCCAATACGAGAACGCATCGACCGATATCTTCGATGCATGCGACGGCATGATCGGATACGGATGCAAGTTGTCCATGATCGTCGTTTTTCCGGCCCCGTTGGGTCCGGTCAACGCAATCAGGCCTTCCGGCAAGCTTTCCAGATCAAGCGTGAGACTGTCGCGGTGCATACCATCTCGGACACCGTAAAACCCTTCCAGCGTGAGTTTCAGTGGGCGCATGGCGGCAACTCCGATGCTTGTTGCGACATCTCAACCCATTGCGCATAGAACCCGTCGTTGTCATCGTCCGGAAACGCGTCGTGAACGGTCCCAACGGCGGATGCGGCAACAGGTTCGGGCAAGCGAGGCGCGCTCAACGTGCCATCGATTGCGGCGCTCACCAGATCGCAGGCCTTCGCAAACTCGCGTTGGGCGCTAATGAGAAGCTCATCCCAGCCCGAGTGACCGGTCAGGGTGCGAATCTCCATCGCGGACCACTGAGTTGCATAGCCTTCACGATATGACCAGAGGAGGTGCTGCAGCTCAACAGTTGGCGTGACTGCGATGTTAAAAATGCCCGGGGCGGTTGCAGACATCACGAGGACCTTGCCGGACTGGGCAATGACCGCACCGCGATGTTCGCCAAATGGCTGATGAAAAATCGCCGCAGTGAAGCCGGCGTGGTCGACGAGCGACTTTTGAATCTCACGCGCCGGACGGTGTTCGGACACGAAAGTACGAATCCAATCGGATCCGGCAGGATAAAGGCCAAACATGATTGCACTCCGTTAGGAAAAAAGACGGAGTGCGCCCGTTAGGGATCGCTCCCCGCCAGGGTGAAGAAGAATGGAACTGCTGAGAAAGGGTGTTGCCTACGTCGATGCGTCTAGGACGCGGTGAAACCTTGTTTCGATAACCTAACGGGCTATCGGAACACGGCTCGTGTTCACACGTGAGAGAGCCGTACTGGCCTCTCTCACTGGGTTGGCAGCTCACGCTGCAAAAAGATCATCCTCGAGCCACGACGCCGGCGGCGAAACAATCTGGACTGTTGCGTCCGGAGCTTCAACTGTTTCGGCTTGCGCCTCGCGACCGTTTTCTGCAGCATCAAAAGACGCCTGACTAGACGGCGACGATTGCAGCGAGTCGATAGTACATAGGATGCTTGCAGCTATCGATTCCGCGTCGTTCGCCTCAAGCAATTGAAAACGCTCAAGCAACGGCGCTGCACCGACCTCCGTCAGTTCGCACCACCGTTCGAGCTTGCGCTCGACGGTTGCCTCAAGACTGATCCCCTGAGCGCGGCTGCGTGTGACCGGAAGAATGCGCGCTTCGACCTTCAACTCCGATGCGCCGGAAAAAAGCGCCGCGATCGCCTCACGATCAACCGCCTGTCGATGCTCCTCGTCAACTTGCCAACGAACGCGAACAAACTTGTCCGTTGAGCTGGCCGCGATCTCGGCGAGCCGCGCCATATCGGGCAGCCCGTCGAAATCGATACAGACAGTCTCCCGCGCGGGTGTGGCGACCAGTTGCGCTCTCGCGTCACCGGCAGACAGATCCCACAGGAGATAGCCCTTATCGCCCTCTTCGCCATAATGAAAGCGTCCGATCGAACCCGGATACGCAACCACACGCCCTGCGCGTTCCCATTGCTGGTGCTTGTGAATGTGTCCCAGCATGAAAGCATCACATTCAGCGTCGAACAACGCACCAAGGGAGAACTCGTGATCGAAGCCGGCCATCGTGACGCCGTGCTCAGTCGTGCAGCCGTTGACCGTGCCATGCGACACACCGACCGTTCGGATACCAGCCGCGCGTAGCTCACGGTTGACCTGCCCGGCCGCCGCGAGATAGTCGCTCAGCACGTCGCCAAGCGCCGTTGCCGCATCCTTCGCGCCCACCGCGGCCGCGAGTTGCCCCTTGTTGATCGTGGGCAAACACGTGAACACGACATCCGCGCCGATTTTAAGAACACCGCTCAGCTCGTCGGGGTCAAATACCGGCCCGGCCGACGCGAAGAATTGCCCCTCGAACCAGCTTACTTGCTGCACGCGATCAGCGATAAACACGGGATATCGGTCGCCCATCAACGCAAAGTTCTTCAGCGTGCCAGGTGGCTCGTGAGAGAACGTCCCTTGCAGCATCAAAACCGGCATTGAAAAAGCGAGACGGTGGATCTGTTGCGCGAGCCGGTTGAGCGATGGCGCATGCGCATCGAGCCGATGGTCCGTCGCGTCGCCTGAAATCACGGCGAAACCTGCCTGTAGTTCGATCGCAGTGGACACGGCGAACCCGAAGCAGCGGTCCGCTTCCTCCAGGTTGCCCGGCGCGTAATGCAAGTCAGAAAAATGAGCGATTTTCATATCGCCTCCTTAAATGAAAAAAGCTGCCTCGGTGTCCCGTAGGCAGCTTCATTGTTGTCGCCGAGTGGCGAGAAAGATTTGAATTTACGTGCTTTGCAGCGTGTTCCGCACCTTCATGAGCGCAATGCCAAGAAGGTTTGTTCCGCGCCAGTTGGACTTGTCAAGAATCAACGGGTCGCGCTCGCCAAGTCCGACACCCCAGATCAGATCGTAGGGGCTCGCTTCGACCAGTTCAGTCGATGCGGTCGCCAATAGCACTGTTCGCAACCGTGGGTTCTGCAAGAACTTTTCTCGACAACCGACGTAGACGATTGATTCGCGCTTGTTTAGCCACTTTTCCATATCAAAGCTTTTGACCTTTCGGCCCAACGCTTTTTGCTCTTTTGGATAACGTGCGGCCAGTATTGCGTTGGCCGATGCGGCATCCTCAAATAACTTGGCTTTCGAGAACATCATGAACTGCTCGACGCTCTGAAATTCGAAGCCGCGATAAACAAACTTACAGGGATGCCAGTTGCTCAGTGCATCGTCAGCGCCGAAGAACAACGTAAAGTTGCCGATCTCACGCATCGAATAGTCCTTCAAAAACAGAAAATGGGCCGCCGAAGCGGACGGATTCGATGCGCAGGGGAGCGCGGTCGAAAACTCTTTAGCAACGCGTGTTTGCTGAAGGGTTCTCGCGTATCGACATCGGGAAAGGTGAACCAGCCCCGAAGGGCCGGCGAATGAGAGGGTTACCGGGAACTACTGGATTCGCTTCACCAGGTGATGACCTTCATCGAGTTCAACTTGCTCTTCGACCCTCAGAGCTTCAATGCGTTGGATATCGACTGCGTCATACCCGTTGTTACGATGAAAGTGATTTTCCGACACTGTGCTCGTGCCTGCTCGAAGATACGTTTCATCCCAGGTAGCGTTGTAAAGTCGTGCAATGGCGATCCCCATTGCAACCCTTATACGAAGCTAGTCGATTGCACTGCGCTCGCAATTTCCGCTTCGAGTTCAGTCCTGTCGACGAGTGCGCTGGCCAGGAACCGATTCATCGCGTCAACCTGATCGAGCTTGTTCGTCCAACCCCTGCCGTACCGAAACTGGCCAAGGATTCTGACGTCTTGCTGCCGCTCTTCACGATTAAGCCCAAGGCGATGCAACAGATCCGTCATGCGCTCGCGCTTGTCTTCCAGCGTTTCATTCGGATGTGGCTCGTAGTCAATGGGATCGGCCGGTGGTTGGCCGGTCGATTCAGATGTGCGGTCAGCCGCGCTTTGATCGATCACGTGCGTATCGCCCGAGGCCTCAATCAACGCGACTGCCTGATTCGCGCTTTCCAACGCTGGCACAGCACCGTCCGCGCCATCAAGCAACGCACCGAGATCGATATCCGCATCGAGCACCGTCAGCATCTGCTTTTGACGAACCGCCTGGCCGTTCTCGTCGATGCGCGTGATGTCGAACTCACGCTTCGACAGCCAAAACCGGGTGCCTGTCAGCCGACCGCGCGCAAGCGCCACCGTCTGCATGGCGCCGTAAGCTTTCTGAAGAACGTAGATGGAGTTGGTTGGCAGCTCGATCAGCCCGAGACCCTTGATTTCCGGAATCACGAACAGGAACGACGCAGAGAGGTTGCATTTGCGCGCTTGGTACTGCGGACACGCATGCGGATCGCACTTGCCATCGGGTATGTCGTCATCCTGTCGGTGAACAATGAGTCTGCCGCCGAAAGAACGTCTGACGCGTGTCGCCCGCTCATCGCGTTCAACCGGCGCATAGGTCTTGCAGTAGCGCACGCCGTCCGGTCCATACTGCGAGAAGAACTGGCGGCTCGTCGTCGTGTACACCGCCATTTCGTTGGGGACGTTTCGAAGCCAATCGTCGAAGGCAAACATCACCGGGAAACGATAGAGCTTGATGCCATCGCCCCGATCCTCGCCATACATCCGGAGGATCTCATCGGCCGTCGCTGGGTTGGAGAAGTCGGAACGCCTGCACACGAAGTACGGGACGTTCTTCGGCACCAACGCGTTTTTGAGCCTCAGCTTGCTCTCGAGCATTTTGCCGATCGTCTCGTAAGAGTCGCCGGCGGCCGCCATCGCGTTGTACAGCTCGACGGCTTGTTGATTCGCCTGCATCGCACGCGTGAGAACTTTGATACCCGGGCGAATCTTGCCCATGGTCGGGGGCCGGAGCGCCCGCTCCTCTACCAGACTGCGCGGCGTGAGGTCCAGCATCGATACGACTGCATTCATGATTTTGAGCTCGCGAGAAAGAAGATGGCCGCGGTGCGCAGTTTGGTCGCCTGAGATTGGATCTCGCCGGCGGCCGCGCTGCCTCTGCGTTCGGTCACTTGATGGATAAAAACGGAACGCTCGGCGTCGCTGAAACTTGCGACTCGAGCCGCTTCACAGCGTGTGCGCCACGCATTCGAGGTTGTTTCCCATTCAGCGCGCTCAAACTCGATCTTGTCTTTGATCGCGGTTGCAATGCGCTGGTTGAGGCGGTCTTGCAGCAACATAAGCACCTCCAGAGAAAGCCCATCGGAAACCGACAGGCGAAAAAAAAGCCCGCTCCGGTGAGGGAGCGAGCTTTGAGAAATGGGGAAATAAGACCTACACGCCACGTCCCTTCTGGGGACGTGGCGCACAGGGAGCCAGTAAAGGCTCTATCAGAGGACGTAAAGTCGTCCTCGCGCAGCATGGTCACGCTGCGCAACAGCCCTTTTCGGAAAATACATTCCGCCGCAGGAATCACGGATCAGCCAACTTCGATCGTTCTACCCAGAACAGGCTCTGGAGAGAGAACACCCGAAAAACTGGGTTCGAACGATGTACCCGGCGCAAATGAATGCGATCCAGGGTTACGAGTATCACGGCTGAAATTGGGGAGTGTTTAGCTAGGCACTCGACACAAGAAGATATCCACACCAGGAGCTAACTGGTCGGAGCATGCTCAGAAGCACGGCTTGGAGAAAAAAGATGGACTCCGGGATAGGAGTCGAGGTCGATGCGTCAGAGACGCGGGGTATGGATTGAAGTATTCAGGGAAATGGATGTGCTGTGGACTCGAAAGGTCACGAATTTGATATGTCTTTCGACGGCTCGACGCGTTTTCATTGATTGAGAATCTATGTCTGAGAGAGCACATACAGACCGAGAAAACCATGTCAGCTGTTCCGAAGGAAGCGCCCCAAGATAACGCACCTGTTGCGCCCGAAACATCGCCAAACGCCGCGATCGAGTCTGGACTCAAACCACTCGCAAGGCTGACTAGCGACGACCGGATCGCGCGCATTATCCCCGACACGCACGCTCAAACCGAGCTTACGTACCATTCGAAGTTCATGCGGGAGTTCCTCCGCGCGCATTACTACTTCTGTTCCGCCAAAATGTCAGTGGCACGGGGCGGCAAGCGCGCTGCGATTGAGGAAGAGTTCCGAGTTGCAGACGAGTGGTTCAAGCGGGCGCTGGCGCAGACCAACAAATTGCCGAGGCGTAAGCTCAGCATCAAGCCTGAAAGCGCCACGATCGAGGTGAAGAACGCCTTGTCCGGCCGTCTGGTGCGTCTTCTCGCGATATACGACGTGATCTTCGTCAGAACGCTCGAAGGCCTCTTCCTCGGCGTCGTATCTTCGCATCAGCGCAAATCCGCACTGGCGGCTGCCGAAGCGCGCCTCCACCAGTTTCCCTTCATCTGCATCCCGGACAACGACCGATACGCGCCGGAAGGCATCCTGTTGCCGGACTCAGATCGCGCTAACTAAGCGCTCTCCCCCATTTCTCCGCCGTCCTGCTTGACAGCGACGCGCGGGCGGTACGCTCTCAAGACAATAAACAAACGAGGTCTACTATGGATTTACGCGATATCCAACGGCTTCATGCCCAATTTGCACCCGATATGACCACCATTGATTTGCCGAGACAGATCGCGGCGCTTCCGGCACCGGCCAGTATGGCTCGAGATGACGTTGCGCCAACGATGCGCCGGCGCTGGGACCAAACAGGTCCCATCGTGCGCGTGAGCGTTCTCGCGCTCGCCGTCGCCGCCGTTGTGGGTATGGCTGGAATGGGCGCTGCTTCGCTTTACAAGGCGTTGAGCACATCGCAAAGCCCTATTTCGATCTCGACGACTGCCCCCACGAAATCACCGGCCAAACAGCCGGTGAACGCGCTCAAGATAGACGCAAACCAAGTCAAGGAGATCGATGCGGCTCCTGCGCAGCCAGTCATGAATGCGCCTGGACTCAGGTCAAGTGACCTCATCGGCGCTTCATCATTGGGGCTGACGGCTGATCAATTCCAAAAATCGCTCAAGACGACCGGCATCCCGGCTCAGGGGGCGATCACGACGCCCGCACCCGTACAAATGACGGCAGACACCGAACGTGCTGCGGTATCCCCTATCCACCGGAGCGCGCCGCGTAGCAGCGTCGCACCTACTGTTGCCCCGACGTCCCTTCCCGTTGCAACGGGGATCGCACCGACGCTCGTGGTTTCGCCAGCTCTCTCTTCAGTAGCAAAGCCGGCGGATCCTGTTGTCGTGCAGCAAGTGCCGCGGCAATCGGTCACTGTCGCGCCGGTAGCCGCGAGCCAGCCCTCTCCAACGGTCGCCGCCGCATCCGCAGCAACCACGACGAAGCAGACGCATCCAGCCCGTCATCGGATCTCGAAATCGCGCGTCGAACAGGAGAGCGTAGTTGAGCCGAACACGGCAACGCGCGCCCTCACGCCATCCGCTCCGGCGAGCCGGACAGGATCGAACGAAGTACAGATGTTCTAGGGAGTTTCGGTCATGAAAAACGAACTTTGCATTACGCTCATCGCGCCAGGCTGCGCAATCAACGGCGACATGATTGTCGATCACGGTGTCAGTTGCTTCGGATTGTGTGCGGGCAGCGTCATCTCGACGCGCGGCTTGCTGCATATCGGCGAGGGCGGCCTGGTCAAGGGCAGCACGCAAGGCGAACACGTGCGCATCGACGGGCGCGTTGACGGCAACGTCCACGCCCGCGATTCGCTCGAGGTCAACGGACACGTTTCCGGCGACATTCTCTACAGCGGCACGATCCGATTAGGGCCCAACGCGTCGCTTAATGGCACGCTCAAGCGCGTTGCTCGAATGCTGACGATCGATGTGGCACCCCCGAGCAACGCGACCCCGCAGGAGGAACCTAGTACGACTGCGGCGATCTCTCCCGTCGAAGGCGTATCCGAAAAGGGTGACTCGAACGTCACTGAGCTACATCGTACGGCCGCGTTCTAGAACGGGTGCCTTGGTGAACGGACGGGGTAAAGATTGTAGGAGACGATCCGATAACAGGTCATGCCGTGAATCGCGGCTCTCTCACAGCGGGCCGCAATGACGATGACAACAAAACCCGAAACCGACTACAGAAGTGACACATGGGAAGCCGCCGCGCAGGAAGCGGCCTTCGAGGATCTGTGCTTTTGCATGCTCGTCGACGGTCGGTTCATCAACCGCCATGCAATGCCTGAGACCGTTGCCCACCGAAGCCCGTTTGTCTTGCCTGATGCGTTCCTGAGCGACCTTTTGGAAAAAACTTTGCATTTGGGAGACTAGGGTTTATACTTATTTCGTCTCCTCCATGTCTCCACTGATATGGATTGTGCCCGCCACTGAGCGGGCTTTTTTTCGTCCTACGCGTCGACTCTTACCGGGATCGTTTTGTGCAAGCCTTCGATTGCAGCCAAATTCAGGCGCATAACCGAATCGGAGGTTTGCTATGAATAAGGATCAAGTGAAAGGTACGGCTGAGAAGGTGAAGGGAAAGGTCAACGAGGCTGTGGGCAATGCCACGGACGACGCAAGTCAAAAGGCCAAGGGCCAACTGCAGCAAGGCGCTGGTGAGGCCCAAAAACAGTATGGCGACATCAAGGAAGACGTGAAAGACGGCGCGAAAAAGCGCGCACCCTGATTAAACACGCTCTATAGATAACGCCGGCTTGCCCGGCGTCTTTTGTTGAAGGCGCTGCGTCGTACACAGTTTGCAACACCTGTAACCAAAAGTAAGCCTTATGTGGGATCGCCCACATAAGGGAAAGCGGGTTGCCGTCTAATATTGCCTTGCTGACCGACAACAAGCGCCCGTCGATAAAACCAACACGCAGAGGCAACAGGTCAGTTCCGAGAGAAACACTACCAAGGCGGTAACGGGGGTTCCCACCCTGGTTTGAAGGCCCGGCATCGTTCCGGGCCTTTTCCTTTGCGCTTTACGAAGCGCGTTTGGTTACCCGGACCGCGTACTCGACGCCAAACCCATCCTTCGCAATCGCTGTTTTGACGCCGAGCGGCACAGTCACATCGACCCGCTGCGTCCACTCGTGAGCGGCATCCATTGACGTCAGCTCGATGAGCAAGTGGGCGGTGTTATCCGGATTAAAAGCTAGTACGTTCGTATCCACGTAAAGGCTGTCGGCAGTCTTGGTCGGCTGGACAAACCCCGATTGCGAGCGAAACACCCTAAATCCGGCTTCCTCGGTTGTTTGGAGGGTCGGAATGCCAACATGGGCAACGAATGCGTACTGGATATGCCGCGAAAACGTGCCTTCGTCGGGACCGTCGATTGTCATTTGAACGGCGGCTTGATCCAGATCCCTGAGGTCACGCCACTTACCACTGGCGCAGGTCAGCAAAGTATTCCCGGCCGCGCCTTCCATCAAGAGGCCAGTAGTCGAGCACGAATCACCAGCAGACACTTTTGCGAGGGATGCAGAGCCCTTGGTGTTCACGACGCGAATGCTTTGCCCGTCCTCGGATGTGATCTTGGGTGTTCCAGTCACGGACATGGCCGTATTCTGCAAAGGCAAGGACTGCGCGCAGGCAAGTGATGCGTAGCAAACGGAAAGTGCGAATAAGAGAAATTTTTTCATCAGGTGGCCTTGTATCCGCAGTTTCGGTATCGAGTCGATTGACTCGAATTTTCAAATAGATTCGTCGCGTGTTTCGGCCGTTTATGCGGGGACCGGACGTCGCGTGTTTGCATTCTTAAATAGGAGGTTTGCGGCGCTCGAAGACAGGAGCGACAAAGCAACAAGGGCAGCTACAAAGAATGCTAGCGATAACTGCGATGCGGATTGAGCGCGCACTACGTTCTCTCTTTGCTGCTGAAAGGCTATGCGCCGCTTTTCGATCTTTTGACTCAGCTCGGTGATGGAATGAAAGCCGTACTGCGTAAGAACATGTTCCCGCTCGTCACCCGTCAATCGCTCTACTATCTGCAACGTCCGCATATCTTGGGAGGAGTTGGCCGCCTCGCCAACAACCGCAAGTGTGGCGGCGGAACTCGTGGCGAAGGATGTGAAGGCGATTGCGGAGCTAATCACAGTTGCCCCCGCCGCCACGACTAGCGCTGCGCCAATTGCCTTCTGCCCAAGAATCAGTTTCTGTTTCATTGTTACTCCCCTATTTTGTGTAGCGCTTCGCTGCTCAAATGCACTTGCTATGCGGCAAGTGCCGGCTCAGCTGGCGCCTCGATTTGTGCTTCGGTCACGAACCTGGACGCAAAGTTCTTGGCTGTACCTGAAATCATCAGGGACTCGCGTGCACGCGTCATCGCGACGTAAAACAACCGACGCTCTTCGGGTTCAGTCGATTTTGCATCTGGCGCGATCGTTTCTTCGGCGCGCGCGATCCACACGTGATCCCATTCCAACCCTTTCGCGCTATGCATCGTCGTGAGAATCAGTGCGCCGGGCGTTGGGTGGTTGTTCTCCTGGCGCATAAATAGCAGCCGTTCAGCAAACGTTCCTGAGAGCCTTGAGAGCACGTCGTACGTCGCCTGAATCGCGCGGATCGCTTGCTCTTTTTTCGCGTACTTCAACATCCACTCGCTGACCCCGGAAAGCGTCAACGAGTAGAACTTTCGGTCGCAGAGCCCGCGCCACTCGGCGAGCCGCTTCATGAACTCTCGATAGTTTGTAGCCACGTCCTCCGGCAGACCCAACTCGACTAGGTCAGCCCTGCCGCGCTGCTGCAGCTCAGCTCCCATGTTTGCGTGAAGCGCACGCAATTGCTCGGCGCGAAGACCCAGGTGAGCCAGCACCGAATCCAGCCCGGTTTCTTTCACCCGCTCGACAATTTCCAGCAAATTGCACATGAGCGCACCTTCTGGCCGACTCAGCACAGAAGATCCCGACGCGCGGTAGTACTTCACACCATGCGAACGACAAACCGCTTCGAGCGGATCCAAGATACGGTTTGTTCGAGCGAGAATCGCGCACGACTGTTTGGCGACGAGCAGTGGCGCCAGTGCCTCAACCGCAGCGACAGCTTCCGCGTATTCGTCGGCGTGCCGCGAAGCCATCACACGGCCGCCCGCACCCTTCTCGGCTCGCAATACCTTCGCGATGCGATCGACGTTGTTGCGTATGACGCGGTCGGCGGCCGCCAAGATCTCGGAGCGACACCGATAGTTACTGCCAAGCACCACCGGTTTAGCATCGAACTGCTTGATGAATGCTTCCATGCCCCGGTAGCCCAGCGCTTCGCGAAATGCATAGATGCTCTGATCGTCGTCGCCCACGACTGTCACGATCGAACCTGCGTTCGCATGCAGCTCGATCCAGCGATATTGAAGCGGGTCGGTATCCTGGAACTCGTCAACGAGAAGGAAGGTGAAGGGATACGGGAGGATCGTGCCGTTCTCCATTCCCTCTACAGCCAGACGCAGCATGTCCTGAAAATCGATCTTGCCGTTTCTCGCCAACGCGTCTTGATAGGCCGCATACAGTTGCCCGTCTTCGCTTTGCGGATCGAATTTACCAAAGTTCGTTTTGATCTTCTCGATAGCCGGGATGACGTCTTCAGCCTTTCCTTCCCGACCGATTTCCTGCATCACCCGGATGAGCAGTCCAAGACGGTCGCCCTCGGATGCAATGTCGAGCGGCCGACTGCCGGGACGCTGCAATTGCTTGTACGCGAGCGAGTGGAAGGTTCCTGCGATCAGCCTTTTCTTAACGGTCTTGCCGGCGGTAGCCAGGATGCGATCGCGCAGCTCGAGCGCAGCGTCTTTAGAAAAAGTCACCGCGCCCACCATCACGGCCTCTTCCTGAAGCAGCAGCGCCGCCTTGGTCGCGATCGTCTTGGTTTTGCCCGCGCCAGGACAAGCGATCGCCACACAGTTCTGGCGCAACTGGGCGACTTCCCGTTGCTGGGGGTTCAATTCGTCCAGCATCGCATTAGCCTTACAAGCCGCGCACGGTCGTCATCAGCCGCAGGTGCGTCATGTAACCACGCAAGCCCAGCGGGTTGAATTTTTTCAGGAAACGCACCGTTTCGTCATCCACATCCGACTGATCGCGAATGCCGTTCCATACCATGAAGTCGTAATGATCCATGGCTTTGTCGAACTTCATCAGCGCGCTCAAGATGCGCATCGAAAAGCGCGAATACGCCTCGACCTCGATTTCGAGCGCCGGCATCGGAATGCTCGGTTCAAACACAAAATCATTGGCCGCACGAAGCTCAGCTTCCTTCGACACGCGATACCCCTCGGCGACCCGATGCTGCTCTTCGACGTATTCTTCGAGGGACTTGAGCTGTTTGTCAAAGAAGCCATTCACGGTTTCCTTGTTCTCGCTGCCAAACGTGGAATTGCCGAAACGTTGCATGTTGATGCTCATGCGGTTCAGATACGGCCACCATTGCTCGAAAAGCGGCTTCAGCCGTGTGTGGTTCAGGCGAACATGCGCCGAAACGACGGCGGCGCCCGACAACTGGCGGTCCAGAAGTTGGCGGCCGATTTCGCGGCGACGCTTGATGATGGCGATGCGCTCCTCGCCAGGCAGGTCGCGAAAGAGCTTGCGGGTCTTGGCCACTTCGGCGCGCTTCATGGTCGCGTCGTCTTGTGAAATCACGCCTTCCTTCTGCAGCCGGTCGGCATCGGCCTCCATTTGTGTAAGCTCAAGCTCCAATTCGCCGTCATCGGCGCCGTCGGTTACCGTGCTTGGTGCCGAGACCCCCGCTACCATAACGGGCTCCAAAACCGCGCCGTCGATGGCGGAATTCTCTTTGACTTGGGTTTCTGCAACAGTGCTCATTCGGCCTCTCCTGGCGGGCATACGCCCGGTTGTCGTTGGAAAACAAGGCGCGCGAAGCGCTGCCTATAAATGTCATTGTTACGGGTCCATCGGGCTGCGAGAGCGCGAAAGGCGCACTATTTTGTGTGGCTTTGCTTCGACGTAAGCACGAGCGGTGACCGGCAATGCGATTTGCCGTGCAAAAAAAAGGAAAGGCTATACGGCGTATAACCTCTCCTGAAGAACGCAGCCGACTTTTCCCTCGCGCCAGGTCTCCTGCTGTGGCTCTCCTACCGAGAGGACTGAAACGACTCGGCGGCTTTCCAAAGCAACCCGCCTAGCAGACCAGCAACAACCACCCAGTAGGTCGCGATCACCGGTATGGGAACGACAAGTACGCCAAATAGCGTGCCGAGCACGAGCAAAAGGCCGTGGCCGGCCAAGTGAAAGGACAGCGGACTCACGAAGCCAGCGGCGGACGCTTTTATCTTGCGCCGGGCAGTTCCGTCGAAGAACATAGCGGCCGCAAACAGCGCGGTCCCAGCAATCCAAATCTTCATGACCATCGCCCGATACATCATGCGATAGACAAGCAGCCAGAAGTTTTCGGTCCACGTATGAGCGAAGGTCGAGAATCCGCCGTCGGTCATGCCGCCTACCGGCCCTGAGGCGGCAAGCGTTCTGCGCAGCAAACCATTGTCAACGAACGAACGCCTGAAAAGCGCGTTGGCTGAGCGGGTGGCTTCATCTGCACGTTCGGCGCCCACTGACGTAACCAACGAAGCGGTTTCCGCTTCCGGGATTTCGAATAGTGAGCGTTCTGGAATGGCCGGCATCACCGCAATGGCGAGCACGGGCACGAGCAGGAACCAGACTTTAAGGTGCGAGCCGAACCGACTAGCCATGATGGAAAATCTGCACGAGGATCAGTACGGGAACCGCGACAAGGGCCAACAGACCCAGCCAGAAGAAACCGGGCCGTTGGTCCGCAATCGTCGCGAGCGCATAACAGCGGGCTGCGGCACCTACCGAAAACTCGGCCGGCGGCATGGCCCCAGGTTCGTCGAATGCTACGACGGTATCGAGCGCCCGCCGCGCGGTACGTTCATCAACGCCCGACAACTTCGCTATGATCGAAACGGTGAGCGACATCGTATTCCTCGAAATAAAAGCGGAAAGCCTCGCCTTGCAGCACGCGCGAAGCCAGTTGGAACGCCGCCGTGCGCTCTGTAATTTGTTCGGGGCACCGTTCGTCGATGGTCTCGAACTTACAGTTCGCGTGGCGTTCTTCGAACATTGGAATCGCTTCGAGCATCGGCGACCAAACGCTCAGCTTCTCCCCGCGCCTGGCGACATAGCGACGCGCATACAGCGCCTTTGCCGGCTCGAAGAGACCTTGCATGAAGGCGATATGTTCGTCCCCGGTGCGCTTGGCGCGTTTGAAGCCGCTCAACGCGGAGTGAATCATTTCCGCTGCGAGCGGCCCTTTGTCGCCGCGAAAGCGCTCGCCGACGAAGTCGACCACGCGAGAGCACGCGAGCTCCAGTTCGGGCGCCACATTAAAAACCGGGATGAGCTTTTGCGATAGCTTGTGATCGCGGATGATGTTTTTGAATGCGACAGACATGATCTTTTTTATTAGCCTTCGATGATGGGAATACGACCCTGATACACCGCACCGCCAGAGATGCGCATGAAGTACTGCAAATTCGGCAGACTGTGAATTAAGCGCATAGGGATGAGCGGCGCCTTTTCCAGTTGAAGCGTGCGGGACTGCGAGCCACTGAACTCCATGGCGTGCGACTCGGTCGTAGTGTTCGTGCTGTTCGAAATGTTGACCACGCGAATCGCCGTTTCTCCGACCTTGTCCGAAAACCACTTTGCAGTGTCGCTGTCTTCAAGCCTAAGGATTATTTGATTGTTCAAGTTACCCAAAACCTGCAGCATTTTTGCCGCGTTTCCAAGCTTCGCCTCAAGGTCCGCACGCGCTTGGAAAGCCACAAACGCCTTAAACCCTGCGCCGCGACCTTTATTCAGGATCTGGATCACCTGTTCGTTGATTGCCTCGGCGATTTCATCGATGATCAAGACCACGTCGGGCTTCTCGGCATAGAAGTTATAGATCGAGCCGCACACCGCCGCCACATCCGACAGCGCCATCGATGCGATCGCCTTCTGAACAATGTTGTTCGAGAGGGAATCCAGGCCCATGTACAAGACTGCTTTTTGCTTGATGATCTTGTCGATGTCCCAGATCTCCCGCTCATCCTCGAAATCGTCAGCTTTTGGCGCGAGCATCAAACCAGTTTCGCCAGTGGCGAGCATCTGGAGAAGCGGCAATGCCGACGCGATGATCCGCATGTAGTGCTCGCGATCATGCGTGTGGGTGGCGATCAGGCCGTCGAGCGTTTCATGACCGCGATCCACTGCCGCAAACCGGTCGATGTAAAGCTTGGCCATACCGTCAACCAGCGAAACATCGTTCTTGCCCTTCGTTGCTTGCTGAACGGTCGAGCTTACGACAAGCGTTTCCCAATCGGGCAATCCGTTTTCAACGAAGAAGCGGCGTAAGCAGCGATCCAACAGCGTGCCGATACCCGATTGCGCGTATTTGAGGATGGACCGTAGATTCGGCTTGTCACCAACGTACAGCTCACCCTTGACCGCGCGGTCGATGAAAAGGAACGCGAAGTCCCGAAATGGCCCCTCCTCCATCAATTGCGCGATACGCGACGGAATTTCCGACGGCTGCGACCAGTTTTCAAGCGGATTCAACCGAATGGACTCTGCCGGTTTCGCCTGATTGAAATAGAGGAATTTCCGGCCGGCGCGCTTGCACTCCTTCTCAACGCGCTTTTTCCAGTCGTCGTCGTTCTTCGGATCGACGATGATCAGTACATCCTTGGGGTTGTGGATCACTTGAGTGGAGATGACCTCATAGGTGCGGGTCTTGCCCGAACCGGTCGTGCCGCCGACCAGCGTGTGACCGCCCATCGCCTTATAGTGAAACGGCACGCGAACTTTTTTTGGTTCCATCCCGTGGATCCACGAGGACCCCTGAGGCATGCGATCTCGCACGCTGTCTACCGGCGCGAAGACCGATTCAATGCGCGCTTCAACTGCGCGCCCGAGGTCCGTCTTGTTCAGCCAGCGCGGTAACGATGGAATGTCCGTCGTGGGCATGCGCAGGATGTCATGGGCAATTTGCGTATGCTTCTGCGTCCATTCGAACCCGGTGCCGAGATACATCGAATCCTCGCGCTCGCGCATGTTTTTCTGCGTGGCGAGCAGTTTAGAGATGTGGATCTTGCTCAGCCACTTGGTCGAGATCGCCATGCGAAAACTCAATGCGCGCCAAATCTGTACGCCTCGCACCGTCAGCACGGCCAAGCCGAAGAGTGCGAATGCCCAGCTATACGGCATGCCGGACACAAGAATACCGACAATCGCAAAGGTCCAAACCACAGCCGGTCGCACCTCATAAATCGGGCGGAAGTGATTGATGTAGTTCATGCGGCTGGTCGCTCCATGATGATCCGCCCCGCGCGCTCCACGATGCAGATGTCGTTGCCGTGTGCGCGCATGAGCAAGCTGCGTTTCCTCAGTTGCTCCACCAGCGCATCGCTTGTCATGCCATACGCACCAATCAGCCGCTTCTGAACGGTCAACCCCTTTTCTTCCCAAGCAACCTTCGCTTTGCCCGTTGCAACATCGTCCGCAAGTGCCCGGAAGAACTCGCGCATCATCACGGAACCAGCGCCGAACAACTCGTCGAGCTCTTTGTCAGTTGGTCCGGCCCGACCCGCTTTCGAGACCGGCAGCGACACCGCCGCGGGATCTACGGCGACGGGCTTTACCACCTCGGGACTAGCGTCCGCGGAGACCGGCGACGCCGCCAACGCTTCGCTGCGCTCCAATGCATCAAGCAAGGATTGCGAGAACTGCGGCGTTGTTGCTGCGGGGCTGGCCACCGCCGGGACAGGCGCTGTCGCGATAGCGGGAGATTGCGCGCTCGCGTCTGCCGGACGGGCCGATGTTCCAACACTCGGGGAGATCGGGGGCGGCGTAGCACAATGTACAGGAGCGGCAGCGGCTCCGGATGCGGCGGCGGCAGGCACCGAAGCTGGCGAAGCACCTGGCGCGGCCGGTTGCGGCTGAAGCTCGAGGGCGACGTGCACGGCGGAAGGAACATCGAATTTAACCGGTGCAAAAACGCCGCGTTGCGCTTTGCGCTCGAAGTCGACGGCGACATCCATGGCTTGGCGCACCACCTTGTGCACCAACGCCTCAAACCCTTGCGGAGAGCGTTCGGGATTAATGGCGCCAAAAAGATCGGCGAGCACAGCCGTGTCGAGTCCTGAAAGCAGCTCAGCGGTAATGACGGTTTGCGCGAACATTGCCGTGCGCATCCGCTCGCTTTTCAGTGGCGCCGTGCGTCGTTCGATGGTGTATCCCCCATCGCCGAGCCAGGACCCGAAAGCGCCGTGCGCGGCAGGGTTCCACCGCGCATGGTCAGCAAGCCGCGTGAATTCGAAGTGACGGCACGGCTCGTCAAGCAAGGAACACGCTGCTGCGAGGAATACGGCGAAGTTGTATTGCGGTTCAAGCCGCCTGCGCTTTTCCGAGGTCAGGTCGGCGGCAAACTTTTGGCCGCCGGCAAGGCGCATCGCGTAGAAGGTCGATTCGATGGTCGCTCGGAACGCACCACCGGGCTCACGATGAAGCTCCGGCGTGAGCGGCATCGACGAGAACCATTGCGCGCAGCGGGTTAGCACCGAAAGCCATTTGCGCTCGAACACGGCCTGCGTACTTTCATTGGCACACTGACGGACTAACTCAATGCGCTTCGCATAGAGCTTAAGAAGCGCTGCGGCGTCGATAGGTTTATGAATGTCGGACATTTTTTAGAAAAGCCCACCGGTAGCGGCCTTCGCGGCCATGCGCACCCCAGCCGTGCCGCTTGCGCCCGCTCCACCGCCGAAGATACCTGCAAGCTTCGGAATTTCCAGCGAAAGCAGAAGCATGAAAATCGAAAGATCAAACACGTACGCGGCATTCAAGGTGGTATGGCCGCCCACAGCAGCCGCTTTCGAAAATGCCGACGAAACCGCTGTGTTGACCAAGCCCATTAGAATCGACACGACGACGATATACATCCCGGCACTGATCATCCAGTCGAGCCACTTTTGGAAGTAGCCGCGGGTGTACGAGGAACAGCCTAATGCCAACGCGATCGGCCCAACAACGATTCCGATTGCGGCCTGAATCTGGCCCACTGCCGTGAAGTACGCGTAGAAGATCGCAGCTACTGTCATCACAAGAAATGCAAGCAGCAAAACCACGGCGTCGCCCAAGGCCTGCGCCGGATGAGTCAGCGTGCCCCAGATACCGTAGCTCTCTTTCAAGCCATCGAAGATTGTCCCGCCGAGGTGCGCCATCTGAGAGGCCACATCTGGGCGAGAGCCGTTGATCGCGGTCGCAAGATTCTGGAACCATGTCCAAAAGCCGGTCGCCGATGTGGCGTATCCAAGATACAACGCGAGGAAGATGCCAAGCACAGCGATCTCCTCGAACACTGCGATCCATGCGGACACCGGATGATGGGTCCCCGCGAAGCGAACGCCCGCAAGCACAATCGTTATCACGCTAAGCGCCCACGCAAATTTGTTCGCCTCGGGCAGGACCGTTTGACTCAGCGTGACCGCGTGTGGAATCAGATTGACGAGCAAGCTCGCAATTTGCGCGACCGCGTCTCCCGTGCCTTCGCCGAGATCGCCGGGCCTCGAGATGCTCGCGAGTGCGCTCGCGGCATCTCCAGTGGTTTTGGTCGCACTAGGCGTGTCGGCCGGTGTTACCAACTGCGCGTGAGCAAGTTGAGTCCCGAACGCTGCAAGGAACAGCAGTGCGATTCCAACAAGTTTCAGGCGGCGCCAATAGCTTGCGAGAAAAATATTCATCATCATTGGCCTAACACCGTCGAGGTTCCGATGGAGCTCTGATAGGCAGCGCGCTCCTGATCCTGTTTGGACTGCAACGTTGCCCGCGCCGCATTGGAAGCGGTAGCGTCAGCAACTTTCGCCTGCGTATCCACAGCCTCGCTTTGCTGCTTGGCCGCCATCATGGTCAACATGTCGCCGTTCTGGCTCGATACGATATCGAGCATGTGCGTCGTCAATTGCGCGGTCGCCTCTTGCGTGGGCGAGAGATTCAACTGGTCCTGTATTTCCTGGCGACGTTTCGCCAAAACTCCGACGTGGGAAATGACGTCGCTGCCTTGCTGGAATAGCTGCTTTGCAGTCGTATCGTTGTTCTGTAACAGCGTGCTCTGGTCGCTCAGCCATTGCTGCGGCGTCTTTCCGGACTGAGTGACGAGGGAAACAACCTTCGTCAGGTACTGCGCGTTGCTCTGCAGACCGCCATAGAGAGATTTCAGGCCATCGGTGTACTTGCTCAGGCTGCTAAGGTCGCTCGAAATCGTCTGCGCTTGTGAGAGCATCGCCGCCGGATTGAGATTGGTCGCCTGCTTGAGCTGGTTCAGCATCATCTGATACTGATAGATCAGGTTCGTGTCCTGGTACACCTCGGACTTGACCGCTTCGGCCGCTGTAATCGTGTTCTTCGCAAAATTTGTCGGGTCGAACACGATGCCCCATGCATGGGCGGCGCTTAGGGGTAGCAACGTCATCACGCAAACCGCAGCAAGCCTACCGAGCGTTTTCTTCAGCATGATTTAATCCTTTCGTTGATAGTTTTCAAGCGTTGGCGAGCACATCACGCACGTACGCGTCTTGCCAGTTGTCCACGCCCGAATTGACGTGCTTGTCGAGAATGGTTTGCGCCCGGCCGTCCGAGCGCAAATACGCCAGCGACTCTTTCGAGAAGGACATTTGCAGCATCCGAGTTTGGGTAGCCGTGACCCACAGGTAGTCTCGGTTCGGAACGGCGTTCGCAATCATCCGAATTTGGTGGTCGGTCTGACCGAATGTGTCGCGATACAGTTTGTTGTTGATCGCATCGCTGTTGGGGAGATAGATAATGTTCGGGATGTTCTCTTTGAGAATTTCGAAATCAGCGACGCGAGCCAATTGCCCGAGCGATTGCGTTGCCATGAGCAGCGCCGCATTGAGCTTGCGGATCGTGACCGCCCAGATCTCAAGGCGCGCGTAGAACTTGGGGTAGGTAAAGAAGAACCCCGCCTCTTCAATCTCGATTACCGTGTAGCGCTTGCCGTCGAGAATCTGAGCGATACGGTAAAAGGCGTAGTCCATGAAGAGCGCCGCGGCGACCGGGTAGTTTTGGAACAAGTCCCCCATCTCGATCGAGAGATCGTCCGACAGCGCAAAGCCGTCCTCGACATGATCAAAAAACCGACCGTTCTTTTGGCCTTCTGTCCACACCTGAAGCCGTTCACGTAATTCCGCCGGCAGCAGCGTGATCAACCCCGAGAGCCGCCATTTATCCGGCGAGTACGCCTCGGCGAGCGTTTTCACGCGCTGAAAGATCTCGGTTTCCTGGGTCGGCGAACACGTAAAGTCTTCGCCTTCAATCACGAGCTTTACCCACTCGGCCACGTATGGCCAATGCTTCGAATCGCCGATCAGGGAAAGCGGGTTGACCGATGTCGCGGTTTCGAACCGCCCGGTCGCGTCAATGAACCGCCCCCCACCAAGCAACGTGGGGATTCGTGTTGAGCGATCCTTATCGAACCTTATTCGGCGCGCATTGTGCCGGCCGGTCTGCGACATAAGATAGTTCAAAAAGACCGACTTGCCGGCGCCGATCGGGCCGACGACCAACGTATGCGCCTTGCCACCGGGGTGGTGGAGATCGAAACGTTGCAAGGTGCGGTGGCGTGTTGGCAAGCAGGTGAGCGGACCCATCGGGGTACCGGATTGCTGCGTCAACCATTCGTTGACATTCGAACCCTCGCCCACGCTCGTAAGTGGCGCGATATCGGACACCGCTGGCGTTTCGACAAACTGTAAGCGCTTTTGCTGATCCCATCGCCCGGGCAGCGTCGCACTCCACGCGGCAAATAGATTGGTGCGCTCCTGGATGACCCCAAATCCGGCATTGCCGATCACGCCCACGACTTGGCGCGTTGCGTCTTCACATTCTTCCGGTGTGCTGCCGTAGACGACCACCGAAATGTTTGCGAACCCGTATTGCTGCCCTTCGGCATCGAGTTTGGCCAAGGCTTCACCCGCTTCCTTCGCGAGCATTTCGCGACCCTCGTCGTTCTTTTGCTCTTCCTTCGTTGCCCACTGCTTCAAGATCGCGATCGGGTTGAACGCCGCAACCTTGTAGAAACCGCGAATCTTCTTGATGTACGAACTCGCGCGCGAGGTATCGAGAAAGCGAAACATTACGCAGACATCCAGTTCTGCATCCACTTGCGCGAGCACGTCAAGCGCGGCTTCCTGGAAGCCCATCCATTCCTTTACCCCGATGATGCGTGCGTAGATCTTGCCGTGCGCCGACTCGAACATCAGCTCGGACGCACCAATCGTGATCTCCGTTTCCGTGAGATGCGTGTCGAGCATCGTGACTGGATAACGTACCCGCCGCTTGGGCGTGCTCGGATTGGCGCGCTGGTGCAGGAACGACAGCGCATTCTGCAGTTGCAAGCGCTTCATCTTGAGCCGCGTGACACCGCCCGTAAAGCCGTCGATGACCGCTTCAAAGCGTTTGATTTCGTTTTGGATCTTCGACAAGTCGAAAACGAAGGCACTTCGCGCGAGCACCAGGTCTTTCGCGGCCTCGAACATGGCCACGGCCAGATTCTTGCCGCCAACCGTCATGTGGTAGCCGATCTTGTCGAAGATGCGCGAGATACCCGTTTCCGGCGTGAACGCGAGCGCGAGCGAGTGAGAATTGCGGAAGTACTTGCCGCTGCCTATGTTCGCCCGATTGATGGCGTCGATCCGGGCGTCCGCTTTCGATGCGAATTCGCCCGACATCTCTCCTTTTACCCGGCGGTGCGACATCCGCCACCACGCCGTGATCCGATGATCGAAGTTGCGGCATGCGTGATCGAGGTTGTCACGCGCCGCGGTGATGTCGCCCGGGTTCGGCGTATCCGCATCGATCCCTTCGAACTCGAAGACGGTCAACAGCGATCCATCCTTATCCAGCACGATCTCGGGCGTGATCATGGTCATCCATGGCGCGATCTCCTGCACCGACCGCTTGGCGAACATGGATTTCAGCATGAGAGGTCCTGATCGAAGCCGTAGGGGCGCTTAAAGCGCGCGCTGAATTGGGCGTTGGGTCCCGGCTCGTAGACGTCCGGATAACGGTTGTAGACGAGCATCACGATGCGCCACCATGGATCGGTCGAGCTTTTCCAACGCAGGAAGATATGCACAAGCGCGCCTACAACCAGAAACGACAGGCTCCAGCTCGTGTAGCAAAGGAGCGCCGTCAGCGTGCCATTGAAGATGGCAAGGCCGCGGTCCGCCCCGCCCATTTGACGCGGCAGCGATAAACCCCGGCTAACCTTGTGCTGGCGCATATCAGCAGACTTGGGCGAGGTGGAAGTGGTCGCGCATGATCGGCACGGCAACCGATGCGATGCCCAGGCCCACGAGGACGACCGAGAAGGTCTTGGCAATATTGCTTTCTGAATTGGCTACCGCGACGCCACCAATCGTGATCAACACGATGCCGATGCCGTACAGGTACGGTCCGCTGATCAGGTTACTGATCGTGCAGATGATGTCGGTGAGACCCGTAAGCGACGAGAAGTCGCCGGCAGCCATGGCAGCGGCCGAAACCACGCTCAGGGCCGCGCCTACAAACAGTGGCTTGCCCGGCTTGAGCTTTCGTGCGACTGCGGCGGCTGAACTGAAAAACTTGTGTTTCATGTGATGCTCCCGATTAAAAAACGCGTTTAAGGTCGTAGTCGTTATTGCGAAAGCCCCGGATTTCAAGGATTTCGGAGACGTGGCGCATCTCACCCGTGCGTTTGAAATGCACCACGTAGTTGAAGCAATCGGCGATGTTCTTGCGCATGTCTTCCAGCTCCCATCTAGAGCCAGGCGGGATACCGAGCATGGCAAGGCTCTCTAGACGGCTAAGCGCCGTACGAGCGTTATTCGAGTGGATCGATGCGAGGCCCCCGTCGTGGCCAGTGTTCAACGCCTGGAGCAAGTCATACGCTTCGCCGCCCCGGACTTCGCCCACGATGATGCGGTCGGGCCGAAACCGCAGGCACAGCGCAACAAGCAATTGGGTCGTGACGTTCGTGTCGGCGTTTGAGAGCAAACGAACACGGTTGGGAACGTGCACCTTCAGTTCCATCGTGTCTTCAATTGTGATCACCCGCTGGTCGGCGGGGATTGCTTCGAGCATCGCGTTCAAGAAGGTTGTCTTACCGGCTGACGTGCCGCCGGCGACCAGCACGTTCTTACGCGATTGGACGAGCGCGACCAGTGCGCGCATGAGCGCCTGGTTCTCAATGCCTTCCTCAAATAGGATGGCTTCGGCAATTTCAGGACGGGCATTGACGGCCGCGAAGGCGCCCATTGCGACATAGTCGGACAGCGAGAGCTTTGATTCCCGGTGCTTTCGGATACTCAGTGCATGACCATCGATTGCTGTCGGATTCATCACCGCTGCAATACGCAGGTTTTTGTGACCGGCGTTAATGATTCCCTTGTCGCTGCCGGCGCGCGCGGACTTATCAACGGACGAAGCGAGCGAATGAATTGCAGCTTCCAGATGTGCGGGGCGAAGGTCGACATTGACCTTTGACATCACACCACGATGCTCGACCCATACATTGCGGACGTCGTTCACCATGATTTCCGCGAGGTCGGGCGCGTCGAGTTGCTCTTTTAATGGCGAGAGCGCTTCGAAAAACATGTTTACCGCTTCGGTTTCGAGCGGGCGCAGCTTTAGCAGGTGGCTATCGGCAAAGTCGGACATGCGTGCCTTTTCGGGCGATTTAACATCCGACTATTGTTTAGTGCGGGACACGCGGAAAGTCGCCGAAAGACGCACGAAATCGAATCGCTTTCATCAAATGCATGCGCGGCGGCACGGATGCTTCCAGAGCAAATGTCCATGGCGCGGCGAATCTGGCCTCAGCGGTTCCGTGGTTTAGCATGATGTCGCTGGGCGAAGAAAGCACCCCTTTGCACGTTGAGTTGTTTTGAAAGAGGCGACACCCTGATCGCCGCTTAGGGTCTTTCTCACAAAGACGCTATAAAACGTATCTCTTTGCGTCACTCAACCGGTCAAAACGGATGTAGGAAGCCCGGAATGACCGAGAACCGTTTTCCAAATTTTTTTTTTGTTATCCGGGGTGTTTTTCGAATCTTCTTATTTATAATCAAACACTTAGAAAAACAAGCGTGCCGCGAGACCCTAAGTGCCGATTAGGGTCTCCTGAAACAGAGATCACGATGCGCGTCGCCCGTCCAGTCAAGCCGTTACCTCAGCCTCATTGCGAATACTGTGGCGCACCCGCCGTATTGGTTCGCGTCGGCGGCCTCAGCTATCCATATCGCGAAGACCGCGGCACGCTATGGCTGTGCGAGCCCTGCCAGGCGTGGATCGGTATTTACTCGCGCAGTACCCGGAACGTGCCGCTTGGACGACTTGCGAACGCCGAGCTTCGTGAATGGAAGGCGAAGTTGCATGCGGCGCTCGAGCCAATGGCCGTGATAAAAGCGCGGCGTGACGGGATATCAATCTTCGAGGCTCGGGCCAAAGGCTACCGGTGGCTCGCGAGCGCCCTGCAGATTGACGAGAAGGCGTGCACTATCCATCACCTCGACGCCGACCAATGTCGGGCAGCGGTCGGCGTAATTGAGCAGTTCGAGCGTTCCCGCCTGGATCGCGCCCCTTCAGAATAAGCGCCCACCGTTCGTTAACCGGTGAACGCAACCCCTTTTCCGATCAATGGCCCGTACCCTACCCTTTAATCGCAGCCCGCAAGCAACCCGTGCGCGCCTCGCGAAACTTTCTCTCGTTCCGATTCCTAAACGAGAGGCGGACCTTCTCTCGCTGCACGCCCACTGCGCATTGCAAGCCCTCATCGACGGGCACGGCTGGCTAAACGGCGTGCAGTCGCTGACCGAGATTCTGATCCTGACCTCGTTCGTCGCCGAGGCGGGATACGGACAAATTTCGCGCGAAACGTGGCTCGATGCTGAAGCCGCACTGAACGCAGCGTTCGTGAAAGGGCGGGACGAAGCCGTCTGGCAGATCGATGCCGATGGATCCGCCCGCGTCGAGGCTGTCTTGGCGATGCACGATGCGCAACTGGACCGCGCCCCGCTTGGCGTGCTTGCAGGCGCGAGCGAGCGTCTCGAGCGACTGAAGGCTGGCGAACCCGAGCCGCTGCCGCAAAAGAAACGCGCCTGAACGTCCGTAAACGACAAAACCCGGCACGAGGCCGGGTTCTGTCTTCAACCTATAAACCCGGCTTGCGCCAGGTTCAGCAAATTACTTCCATCGTTTCTCCGAACGGCGCTTTCCTCGCCCGTGAAAGCGGCGTGGTCGACGCCCAGAGCACCGGAAAATACGGCACCTGCGTCGGAAACCGCCCCTCCATGTCTGTCAGGTAGACCAGAAACGTAGGGTTGATTCCTTCGGTCAGCACCTTTTCAAAAGGCTCGATAAAAACCGTGCCACCGCCACCGCGCACAGGCTTGATCTCCGGCGAGTCGCCCCGTTCGAAAATCTGCACCTGCGTGACGCGCGTATCGCAATCCATCACGATCAAGCGCGCCGGTTGCAGCGAATAAAACGTCGACAGGATCTCCGCGTTGAACTGCGCCTGCGTCTCGGCTGTGACCGAGCCACTTGAATCCCGCACAAACACCGCATCGGCCACCGCCGGCGTATGCAGCGAGGGCAGATAAAACCCAAGATGCAGATACCGGCGATTAGGCATGGCAAAGCTGTAATCGCTCGGCGTTGCCTGTTGGGCAAAGCGTTGCAACACCGCCCGCCAATCCACTACCGGTCGCACGGCTTCAGAGACCATCGCCTGAAGTGAACCCGGAAGCTTGCCGTACATCTGCGCCGCTTTCGCAGCTTGAATGACGGCTACCTTCCACTCCGCTTCCTTCGTTGGTTTGTCTTCGCCCTGGTACGGACGGACTTCACCAACCGATGCAGGCTTGGGCTCGGTACTGCTTGCCGTCCCGCCTGATTCTGAAGGCTGAGCCGGACTTGCCAGATTATCGCGATCACTCCCCCGATCAGAACTTTCCGGCTTGCCCGACGGGTTCGCCTGCTGAGGCTTGCTATCAGCTTTGCTATCGGGTTGCTTCGCCTTCTTGCGCGCATCCTCGGTCAGTTGGCCGTAAATCTCCTCGGCCGACTTGCCCGTATAGCGGGCATCCAGATAAACACCCTTTGGCAACACCATGCCGGCGTCGATGACGATCGGGTTAATGGCGTAGTCACCTGCATCGTTCCAGCGCTCGGGGTCTCGCGCACCCATTCGCCAGCAATGGCCATTGGCCACGTGAAGAACTTCGTGCGCGAGAACGCCTCGCACTTCGAGGTCGTTCAATGTAGCCAGGTAATCCGGGTTGTAGCCCAAGGATTCCCCATCCACCCAGAACGTCTCGCAGGACCGATCCTCGACCACCTTCAACCGCAGCACCAGTGCACCGAAAAAAGGCTGCGAGAGCACGAGCGCCGTACGTTGCTTAGCAATACGAGGATCGATGCTCATAACCAATCCCACGCGACGTCGGCGAATTTAAAGTATTCGCCAATCGATTGCTCGACAGTCACAAAGAACGGTCCCGGCCAGCTTCTAGCCCAGTCCGGCGCCTTGGCGAGCGACACAAGATCATCCGACGAGTCGGAGTAGTCTTTTATCGCCAAAGCCTTCTCTTCGCCGAGCGCCGACACATACTCGGTCACGTCAAACTGGCATTCTCCTTGAGCATCCACGTCCACTGCATGGTTGTTGACCCACGCCTGCGGATGAAACGTTGCAACGATGCGTTTTGCGATGATGGATTGCATGGCGTTTCTCCCCTTAGGCCACAAGGCGCAGCTGCATAACTGATGAGTCCTCGACCTCCGGAATTGGGGCCGACGGCGACATACCCATGAACGCCGCCATCAATCCTTCGATTTCGTGTGCCTTGCTGGCCACCTGAGAACGCAGGACCGACGAATCCTTCAGATCCGCTCCCGTGTGCACGGCCAGATGCGTCTTGGCCTGCTCGAGGATGTGTGTGAGCTTCGGATCGTTCGAGAAGTTGAGCTTGGGCAACAGCGCGCACAACTCGCGCACGTTGTTGGCCACGTCCAGTCGTACATTGCCGCTCGCATACAGGCGCGAAGCCATCTGCGAAACCGCTTCGTACAAACGGCCAACCAGGTCATCGTTCGCCGTTGAGATCGAGGCGAGAACGTGTTGATCCAGTTCCGTTTTGAGCGTGGTGAGTACGTCATCCGGCAGCTCGACACCAAACTGGCTGGCATCAGGAAACGGCAGCACGGCCATCTTGACGCCGAATTTCGTATTCAGCTCAGCGAGGGTCGGATAGTCCGCCTCGTTGAACAGCCCGTTGAGCTCGATGCGCGCACGCTCTTTGAGGTCAAGATAATCGGTCTGAAAAATCGAAACCGCCAAGTCGAATTCGTCTTTCAACGAACGCATTTTCTCGGCAAATTCCATGTAGACCATCGTCGGCAAGAGCCGTACCCCCAACTGGTCATACTTCAACGTGTGGTCGTAGAAATACGATCTGATGCGGCTTGCAAGCGTGAGCACTTCGGCGAAGCTCGGCGCGTACTCGGGCAAGAGGCGCTTGTTGAAGCGACCGATGCCTTTTGCATGATGTGA
Source organism: Caballeronia sp. LjRoot34 (assembly GCF_964253815.1). Taxonomy (NCBI): domain Bacteria; kingdom Pseudomonadati; phylum Pseudomonadota; class Betaproteobacteria; order Burkholderiales; family Burkholderiaceae; genus Caballeronia; species Caballeronia sp. LjRoot34. Next base: position 368,199 of record NZ_CAXUSB020000004.1, on the reverse strand, counting down.
TTTCTCGACTTCCTCGGTGACCTTGCCGTCGAAACGGCGAGCAACCCACGTGGAAATAGTGACCGAGCACAGCATGACTTTCGATTGAATAGACGTGTTCATATGAAACTCCAGATATAGGAATGGGTTTGGTGAAGCGAGAAAAGGAACAACGAGAAAAGAGGCGGGCGCGCTAGTGCAGCGCGTCGTGCCTCAAGAGAAAGGTGAAACGGGAAGGTGCGACGATTGATTGCGGAGCTTGAGTGCCCTGCTTATTCGCCGCGGATGATCTTGCCTACCTCGCCACCCTGCGCGTTGATGAACGCATAGGAATTAGCGATGGTCGGCGTACGGCGCAGCGCATCGCGAACCAGCAAGGCGCTGTATTCGCGAAGGCCGCCGGCAATCATTCGATCGACGTACACCATCACGCGGTCGAAATTCGCTTCGGTCGCATACGCGGCCAGAGCAGCGGCCGTCGCATACAGCGCAGCGGCGTTTTCAGGAATTGGTGCCCTGTCCGGATTGAGCAGAATCGCATCCGGCGATGGAAGCTCGCGGAAGATCTGCAGAAAACTGACGAATTCCGACGCCGCGCCCTCACCCACCGAACCTGCATGTGAAATGAGTTCGAGCACCTTTGGCACCACGTCCATCGTCTTCGCGACAAAGCCCCAACTGCGCGGGCTCGGCGTGTTTTCGATGTCGCGATTGGTTTTTTGAACCGAGAGCAGATCGGGACGAAACCGCAGGAATGCGATCAGCGCAGGCGCAATCCCTGACTTGACCGCCCAAGCCGTCCAGTCATCAATCGTCGGCGTGAGCTCAACAACCGTTGCAAACCGCGATATGACGGGATCAAGAATCCCCGTCACGCCGGCGTTGTCAGTGCGGCGGTTAGTAGCAGCGAGAAAGGTGACGTTGGACGGCAACACGTGCTCACCAATGCGTCTAGCAAGCAGGAGTTGCATCTTGGCAGCCTGAACAGCCGGCGAGGCTTGCCCTAGGTCATCAAGAAACCAGATCAGAGGGCGTCTTGCGGACAAGGCGCGCTCCAGATCCCCGAAGGGAAGAAACTGTGCCGTCAGACCATCGCGCGATGGAAACGGCAGCCCCTTTGAATCGGTTGGGTCTTCGACAACCGGGTGACTGATGAGCAGTTCGTGGTCGGTGGCTTGCGCGACCTGTTCCACGATGTCGCTTTTGCCGATACCCGGGCGTCCAGTGATCAACACGGGAAGGCGCTTGGGCACATACAGCGAGAGCAGCTCGAACAATTGCGAGGACGTGACTTGCATAGTGGTTTTCCTGAAGTGAAAACCCCACAAAGCCAACGCCCAAAGGGACGTAGTCCCTGTGGGGTAGATGAAGCCGGCCGACGGGTGAGCGTGGCACGGAAGGTCGATGCGTCAAGACGCGGTTGATGAATGCAGTTTAGCCACGCCAGGCGATGCAATCCCGGCGAAACGTGGCCTTTTCATACCGGCTTTCGATGAATGCCGATTTCGAAAGAACGAAAAAAAACCCGACCGAAGGCCGGGTTTGGGGTCAAGAGGATTGCGTTGCGTGTTCGGCCAGTTGGCCTTGCGAAAGAAGATACTGCGCATACGCAAGCGTGCCGTCATTCGCGCGAAGTGTCCTGCTTTCGACACCGTCGTGAGCGGGTGCCACGAGGCTGTAGCGCTGACTTGCTCCATATCGATAGCTCGTGATCTTGCTAAATCCGCTCGCGATCGATTGCTCGACATGTTGCACGCCGGTTATCACCTTATTGCCGTACCGATATCGAGCGGACTCCGCCCGCGCCTTCGCACGGTCGACATCACGAGCGGCCGAGTTAGCTATGCGGCTCGCGTCAGCCCGTTGCTCCCACTCCAGCTGCTGAGCTTCGTCCAGACCAGCGAGCGCAAAGATCGCTCGCCTGCGCGCCTTGGCTGTAATCCCGGTCAGCTTCACGCCATAGAACTCGCGCACCGCTTTTTTCGTCCATCGATTCGCATCGTCTGGGCGATCCAGAATATCAAGCAACTGGTGCATGTCGGCATTCGCAATCGCGGTAGCCATTCGGTTAGGGAACTCGAACGTCGAACGCCCGTGGTCCAGCGCCGCAAGGTGCTGATGCAGATCGTATTCACGCTGGCTGATTTCACGCGCCGCACGCCGCGCCTCCAGGCGCTCTAGCGTCGAAGATTTCCGCTCGTCGGCCATAATGCGCCGAAGAACTGTGGCAAACGGCGACACAGGCGCTCCGATATCGACCGCCTCGAAATACGTCTCCGGTAATGCACGCGCGTCAAGCAAACCGTGGCGACACAATAGATCGTCGACCTCCACGTAGGTTGGCTCGTTGGGAAGCAGCCTTGCGACCATGGCTAACACTGCTGCGTTCGCTGACGATATGGCCTGGCGGGAATGCGTCATCACGCTCACCAACACTCGAAGCTTTGCGACCGGCATGGCCCCGCGCAACTCTGGCACCGTTAGCAACACTCTCGCCCAGCGAATGTCGTTGCCGAACGGCTCGGTATGCAACCCATAGTCGGCGAGTACCGCCTCCGGAACAGAAACACCAGCAGCCAGCGCGTAGGCCAAATGCACTTCGTGTCGGCCGTTGACTTGCCCCGATCCGAGTGCCACGGGAGGTCCGCCAGCGCCGAATCCAAATCGAGCACGCGCTTCCTTTTCGCACACTTGAAACAGACTGGGCGATCCTAGATTGGCGAACGAAATGACCTGCTCGGATGTGAAGAGATAAAGCGGCCGCGTCGACAACTCAAAGGCGAAGAACAGCAATTGCCAGTGGGCGGGTCGAATTTGCCACGGTTCGAGCAGCTTGCCGTTCGGACGAAAATAGGCGCCGTCGATCTCGTCGAGCATGGCCAAGAATAGATCGGGCATTGAGCCCGACATGCGCACGGTCAGTTTGCCGTCAAATTTCGTCACGCACATCGGATGGCCGGCATGACTCAGACTGACGTCGGCCGCATCGACGGCCCGGAAATGGGAGTCGTTGCGGAAAAGCTGGAGAACTTCAAGCAACGTCGTAATGGAGCGGGAGAACTTGGTGGTTGAAAGATGGAACATGATTGCCTCATAAAAAAAACGGGCAATCGTCCCCAGCCGGGTCGATGCCCGTCAGGGTGAAGCGCCAGTCGGCGCGAAGAAGAACTGCGAAGGTAATTAAGCGACGTCGAGTTTGTGGGCGATGAGTCGTGCCAAGTCCCACGCCCGGTTGCGGTTAAACACCTTTGCGCGAAGCAAGGGCATCATCGCGTAGCGGCGCTCGAGATCCTCGGCTTCAGGCCGCGTCACCCAGTCCACGTGAATGATCCAGCCCTCCGAATTGCCGATACAAACAGACACCGAAAGCCGGTCGAACATGAACTGTGACGGCCACATCCTGGCGTGCCGCGCACCGTATGCATATTCGTCGGGGTGGTCTCGGGTGTTTGCCAAGGAGAGCCATTCAGGCTCCATCTCGGTGCGATAAAGACATGCCCAGAGCGCTCCGTACACTTGATTGACCGTCTTACCGTCAGTATCGATTTTTGCGCTTGGGTCCACCGCGATCGCTTCAGCGCTGGCCGCAACTGCCCGCGCCGCGAGATCTGTCTGTCCAAGAACAGCTTGTCCGAGTTGCATCATTATTGCTCCGTAAACGAAAAAAACGCGCCGAGGCGCGTCAGGTGGATTGCCCGCCGTTCGGCGCGCAGACGAAAAAAAACCGCATCCCGTCGAGGGATGCGGCTTCGTTCTTTTGCGCGGCTTTCGCCCCGCTAAATCAATTGCTCAATGCCAATCGCGTTCGCGATCATGCTTCTGCCCATTATGGTTTGACCACGCTAAGAAAGCAGCAATGGACACGCCAAGTACAAATGTGAAAATCGTCGCACCCACGTTAATCTCCTTTCATGGCTAAAAGGCCTGCGTACCACAATAGTACTCCAAGGACGGCGAGCGAGGCTGTATTCAGCAACGTTGCTAAATCCCACCGCGCCGCAGAATGAGCATAGCCAACCGCGCCGACGATAGAGGCTGCCGAAAGCGTCTGCAAAAACCGCCCATTCTGCTGACGCTGGTCCTTCGTCGGCAATGCAATCGGATGAAGAAGCCGGCGAATTCCTAACGGAGCGTTTGCAGGCATTTGAGCCTTATAAGTACCGTTAGGTCCCCCTTGCACGGGCAAAACATAGCCTTCGTGTCGCACACTAAACGCCGGTGAGCATTCCGACTCTTCCATTTTTGCCATTACCGCGACAAGCCTAGGCGGCAAAAGCATTTCTCCGGTCGTGTCGTCCAGCGCAACCCGGTCTGTCAACGTGAGTCCGCAGGTGTATTCAACCTTCACCGTTGCGAGCTTCATTTACGCGCTCGCGACGAAGTGTTGATCCCGCCGGCCAGCCGTAGACCGTCAAGAAATGCTTGATAACCCGCGCTCGTTTCAAGCTGCTCGAGCGCAACGTAGTTTTCGCCTCCACCCGTCAGGTCCTTTCGGTCCCGGCGCGTGCGGAAGGAAAAAGCGACGCCCTGCTTGCACGGCTTGTCGAGCACATCGAGGAACAACGTCTCGGTGCGAAGCGAGACGCGGTCGGACCGAGCACGGCGGCCGGACTGGACGACGATTTCATGACTGCGCAACCGCAGGTCATGCGCGACCCGTCGCAAGATTCGCGCGGCGTGCCGCTGAAGTGCGGCGGTTGTGCCGGCGCTCGCCGCGGTACGGTCCGAATAAAACAAACGGGGAAACTTCATGTGCTACCTCACAAAAAAAGCGAGGCAGGTCCCTTGCGGGAGCTGCCCGCAAGGGAAGGATTTGAAGCGGCGTCGAGTGACGCCGCCGTTGATCAAGCTACTTGGGAAAAACGTTCTTCGTACAACTTCAGCTCGGGACGCAAGCGCGCATACCGCGCCTCTGCATCCATGTCAGTCGAGAGACGCCCGACGTCCGCAAAATAGCGAACACGTGCGCCGTTCGGCTGAAATGCTGGATCAAGCATGATCGCCCGGAACTCCGTCACATTTGCAGCCTGTGCGGCAACCTCGATCGGACGCATCTTGTACATATTCTCGCCATTCACGTCGTTGGTCTTTGCGTCCCAACCCGTTGTGCAACCGTGTCCAGCAAGTTCGTAAGTGTTCATCTTGAGTTCCTAAGACAGGGATTGAGTGAAGAGAAGACGCGCTGGATTAATGCGTGATCCGATAACCGGAGCCGCTGTTAATCAAATAGACATGCTCGCCCGGGGCGAACTGCTGGTCATCGACCTGACTCACGACAACGGTTTGGCCGTTGGCGCGAAGCAGAAACACTTCGAGACCGCTGTGGCGCGACATTATCGAGCTCACGCGCTGGGCAATGACACCCGTAGCCGAACCCGACAGTGCACCTGAGATATAGCGGCCGCGTCCGTTCCCGATCACCTGGGAGCCGAGGAACGCACCTGCGACCGAACTCACGATCGATGACAAACCCGACGAATCGGAGTTGCTCTCGATGGTGATCGGCCGCACGCGGATGACCGTTGCCTGTTCCATCTGGCCAATGCGCTGCACGTCGTAGCGCTGGTACGTATTCGGCGAGCCGAAATCCGCGGAAGCGCAACCGCTGAGAATTGAGATAACGAGAAGGGAAAGCAGAGCTTTAAACATGGACGCCTCAACGAGAATCGAGGCATTCCATCCCCGAGGGCGTGGTTTGCCCCGTTGGGTAGGAAAAAATGAACAACGAAAAATGAAGGTAAGGACCGGGTTAGCTGATTGATGCGATACCGGCCGAGACGAGTACAACACTCGCTATAAAAAGCAACATCTTCCAGGCTTCGGCGTCCTGTCTGGCGTACCAGCGGAGGCTGACGAAAGCGTGTTTTGCAGTCGAGATCATGGGGACAAACTCCAGTTAAAAAGGGAGCTGTCCCGGAATGGGAGAAGCTCCCATTGGGAAGAAAAAAAGGCGACCAACAATGTGGCCGCCATAAAGACTGGACCGAGGAGGAACAGCCTGAGAGAGAGGTAAATGCAAGAGCTCAGCATGCCGAGCGTCTTGTGTCGATGCGCTAGAAGCGCGGGGAATACGGTTACTTTAGCGGGGTCCCGAGCCAGCGGTTCGTGAAAAGGTCACGGATTCAGTGTCGCTTTCAAATAAGTCTGCAAAATTATAGAAAAAAAGCCGACGTTTTTACATGTCGGCTAAAAGCCCGGCACTGAGAGGCACGACAGCCGGGCCTGAGAAACAAACTTTGTAGAGTCGCGCAAACGTTTTGTATGAACAAAAATCCGCCGCACACAACTATTAGGGAAATCTCTCGCCTATTTCACCAGCATTCGTTTAAAAGGCACGGCAATTGCATTTTAGAAACCTCCGAAATCTGGCAAATGCGATTAGTACCATACCCCTGAGAGAGAGATGCATAACTACACACGCAAAATGCCACCCAGAGTCGCAGACCACGAGATCGACCACCTCGAAGCAGTGTTAAGCCTCGCTTCGCGAGCGTTTGCCACGACTGCCCTGCCTCGGCTTGATTTAGCCTACTGGCGTTCCCGCGTCGAGCAGCTCGGGAACCGCTACGAGCTCCTGCCTCAACAGAAAAACCGAGTCGCCAAGCTCTCGCGCGCGCTTGCAGCGGTGGCCAACGAAGAACGCGCAGCACCCGCGAACCCAATGTCGCGAATCGCGGCTTAACTTTTCCTCGTAGCGAGCGCCACGAGCGCCAGGCCCGCGCCCAACGCCGCGTAGATCGGCACGAAGGAGCGCGGCGACACGTGCGCCTCAAAACCAGGTGTTATGCGCTCTGGCACGACGTGATAGTCCACGACGTACGCCGTGACCGCTGTGACCGCAGCGGTTCGGACGATGCTTTGCGCTGATGTACGGCGGCCAAGCAGCGTTTCAAATAGCGCGCCCCAAAAGATGCTCGCGCCCAAGTGAATGAAAGCGCCAGTTCCGGTCATCCGGAGACTCGGACGCTCTTCGAGGAACGCCTGCGCCGGCCAGATGACGTGCGAGACCGCGTTTAGCGGCGCGACTGCGCTCGCTCCATTGTTCACTGCCTCCCGCGAGGCGACCGCAGCGGACGCGAGCGCCGCGCCCGTACCGGAAGCAATCGAGCGTGCCAACAGGGTTACTATTTTCATCGATGTTCTCCTCTTCGAAGCCATTTCGACGCAAGGACCATACTCGCCCGGTCATCTGTACGGCCGGAGCACGACGAAAAGCAGGATCGGCATAGGGGACGGCCAAGAGGCCGTACCCCTGCCACACCACCCGGCATGCGGGTCCGCACCGGGCGGTTCGAGAAGTTGAGGTTAGGAGAGTCGAGGTACCCCCAGTCGATCGAAGTAGGCGATAGTGAGCACGCGTTTGAGAGCACGGTCGCTGTTGCGCCACCAGCAACGGTTATTCGCCGCCACCTGGCGCGCTGTTTCAGCGGATGCACCCAACGCACGGAGTTCCCGGTAGATGGTAAGGCCATGGCGCCAGTGTTTAAGCTGGATAGCGCGCAGCCGGTGACGCATCCACTCCTCCAGTGCCGACCACACACTGGGCGTTTGCGCCATCCTGAAGTATGCCTTCCACCCCAACACGTAAGGCCGTAACCGTTCCACCACCTCCTTCATGCTGCGCCCGCCAGAACGGCGGGTCAGTTCACGAATGCGACGCTTAAACGCCAGGAGCGGTTTGGCCGCTACCTTGCGCTTCACTACACCGCCCGGAGCTACCCACAAGCCGTAGCCCAGAAACTTGCGGCCGAACACGCTCGCCACCGCGCTCTTGGTCTCGTTGACCTTCAAGCGCAGCCGACCATACAAGCGTCGCAACAGTGCCATCACTCGTTCACCTGCACGGCGGCTACGAACATACACGTTCGAATCGTCGGCGTAGCGCACGAAGCAATGACCCCGCCTTTCCAATTCCCGATCCACCTCATCGAGCAGCACGTTGGCCAGCAATGGTGATAGCGGCCCGCCTTGCGGCGTGCCCTGATGTCTTTGCTGCACCACCCCGTCATCCATGATGCCGCTGTTCAAATACGCCCGGATCAACTGGATGACTCCGGCGTCGCCAAGGCGTTTCTGTAAGCGGTCGATCAGAATGTCGTGATTGACCCGGTCGAAGAACTTCTCCAGATCCACGTCCACCACAACCCGCCGCCCAGACTGCACGTACGACTGCGCGGTTAACACCGCGTCGTGCGCACTGCGCCCGGGCCGAAAGCCGTAGCTATGCTCGCTGAAGGTAGGGTCCAGAATCGGCTGCAACACCTGCAGCAGTGCTTGCTGGATCAGCCGATCCGTCACCGTCGGGACGGTCAACGCGAACTGCACAGGAGCTCAGCGAGCATTTGGGTTGGGCTGAGATCCGCCATCCTTTTCATCCGCTCAAGGGCCAACGCTTTCCCGTCCTGAAGACCCGCCGCGTCTCGGGTACCGACACGCTGCTTCTGCGTGATGCAGAGCGTGGCAGCTTCAGCATTGCGCGCGAATGGACCGACTGGGGCACACCGTCCGTCCACGACGACACCATCGGCCCCGTGTGTTATTTCGATCTGCACATGTTGCTGGAGCTGATCGCGTTGATCGACCAGCTTGCCGCTTCGCCGCCCAAGAAGTCATCGACCAAAGGAGCTTGATCAATGCGATTCCTTGTCCTATTATCAGACCAGTCTTACACGTGGTCCGCCAATGGAAGATATTTCGTCATCCTATTTGCGCAGACGCCGCGCGCAATTGCTCAAGCAAATGCCGGCGTTGGAGACGCTTCTGCGCGGCTCGCTCATCGAGCGCTACAAGCGCTGCGGCAAACCCGGCTGCAAGTGCGCCGAGGGTCCCGGTCACGGTCCCAAGTACTACCTGTCCGTGAGCTTTCCCGGCCGCCGGCCGCAAATGGACTACGTGCCGCAAGCAGACCACGCCGACGTCACCGAACGCCTGGCGAACTATCACCGCGTCCGCGAGATCATCGAGGAGATCTGCGAGATCAACCGCGAACTATTGCGCCGCCGCGAGGCGCTCTGAGGGGCGCCGGTGAGCCAGTCTCCGCTGTCACTCACCCACATCATCGATCCGCAATCGGCCGGCGTACTCATCGCCAACATGCTCGAGGCCTGGCTCACCGCCGGGCCCGCGCTGGAGCTGACCGAGGAGGCCTTCGATGAACAGCAAGATCACCCCCCAACATCAGAGCAAACCGGCGTACATCTATATCCGCCAGAGTACGCTGGCCCAGGTACGGCACCATCAGGAGAGCACCGAGCGTCAGTATGCGTTGCGCGACAAAGCGCTGGCACTGGGTTGGCCGCAGACGGCGATCCGGATCCTGGACCGCGACCTCGGTCAATCGGGAGCACAGATGACGGGCCGCGAGGACTTCAAGACCCTCGTGGCGGACGTCTCGATGGGGAACGTGGGTGCTGTATTCGCACTGGAAGTTTCCCGCCTGGCACGCTCGAATCTGGACTGGCATCGCCTGCTCGAGTTGTGTGCGCTCACACATACCCTCGTAATCGATGCCGATGGTTGCTACGACGCAGGCGACTTCAACGATGGCCTGATACTGGGTCTCAAAGGTACGATGGCACAGGCGGAGCTCCATTTCTTGCGCGGGCGCCTCCAGGGCGGCAAACTCAACAAGGCGAAGAAAGGTGAGTTGCGCTTCCCACTGCCTGTCGGCTTGTGCTATGACGACGACGGTCGCATCGTCCTGGATCCCGATGACGAGGTACGCGGTGCCGTGCAACTGGCATTTCGTCTGTTTCAGGAGACCGGCAGCGCATACGCGGTTGTCAAGCGCTTTGCCGAAGAGGGCCTGCGCTTTCCCAAGCGCGCCTATGGAGGTGCATGGGCGGGTCGACTCATCTGGGGGCGCCTGAGTCACGAACGTGTTCTCGGTTTGATACGGAATCCTTCCTATGCCGGCATCTATGTTTTTGGACGATACCAGTATCGGCAGCGCATCACGCCACAGGGAGAGGTCCATAAGCGCGTGCAGCCGGTTCCGAAGGCAGAGTGGCGCGTTCATCTGCCAGACCATCACGATGGATATATCACCCCGGAGGAATTTGAGCGCAACCAGGACCGCCTGGCGCTCAACAGGACCAACGGCGAAGGTACCGTGCTCAGTGGTGCGGCGCGTGAAGGATTGGCGCTGCTTCAGGGACTGCTGATATGCGGCTGCTGTGGTCGGGCGTTGACCGTTCGCTACCAAGGTAACGGCGGCCTTTATCCATTGTACTTATGCAGTGCTCGCCGCCGCGAGGGGCTGGCGACGACCGATTGCATGAGCATGCGCAGCGAACTACTTGACAACGCAATTGGCGAGGCGGTAATCACCGCCCTGCAGCCAGCCGAACTCGAGCTCGCGCTCACTGCCCTGAACGAACTTGAGCAGCGCGATCACGCCGTCATGCGTCAGTGGCACATGCGTATCGAACGAGCCGAGTATGAGGTCGCACTCGCCGAACGCCGCTACCAGGAATGCGATCCGGCCAACCGTCTGGTCGCGGGTACCCTCGAGCGGCGCTGGAACGACGCGATGCTTCGGCTCGATGAGATCAAGACCCAAGCCGCCGAATTCCAGAGCCAGAAGGCACACGTCGCCACATCCGAACAGAAGGCCCAGGTCCTCGCGTTGGCGCGCAATCTGCCGCGCCTGTGGCGTGCGCCGACGACTTCAGCGAAGGACCGCAAGCGCATGTTGCGGCTGCTCATCCGCGACATCACGGTCGAGAAACTATTTGCCGCGAGACAAGCCGTGCTGCATATCCGCTGGCAGGGCAGCGCATGCACTGATATCACCGTGGATCTGCCCAGGCCGCGCCCCGAAGCAATACGCTATCCGGCGGAGACCGTCGAGCGGGTGCGCGAACTGTCGCAGCGTCTGTCCGACCCACAAATCGTTGCGCACCTCAATCAGGAAGGCTTGCGCAGTGCGACTGGCAAATCGTTCACGCTCTCCATGGTCAAATGGATTCGCTACCGATACGAGATTGTCGCAACCAGCTTCAAACGGACCGACGAGCTTACGGTACAGCAACTCGCTGACCGGCTGGGCATCAGTACACACATGGTGTATTACTGGATCGAGCGCCAGGTTGTCCAGGCCCGCAAGCTCGATGGACGCGGTCCTTGGTGGATCACGCTCAATCGTGCCAAAGAACAGCAACTGCGGCGTTGGGTACGCACTTCAGGGCATCTTCAGCGGTAACATTCCAACACTCAACTGGCAGAGGTGCAATATGAAATCACCGTCGGGATGCCCAGCTCGCGCTCGCCTCCGTCCGCTTTCGGAATCGTCACTCGCCGTACCGGACTCGGCCGGTACGTCCCCTTTAGCAATTGCTCGCGGATCACAGGCCACACCGTCACCAGGTGTCGGGAGGTCTGATCGATATCCAGACCGTCTACACCCGCAGCGCCTTTGTTTGCCCGTACCCGCTTAAACGCCTGCTTCAGGTTCTCTCTCGTCAACGCCGCTTCCAGCAGCGCCGACCCTGTGTTCCCGGATTCATGCCGCGGGCGGCAAGCTTCGTCACTCACGGGTACACGCGCAGCTTCACCGCGCGCTACTCCCGCTCGCCCCGTTTGCCCGGGCATCTGACGCAATGCCTGCCACATCGACATGACGCTGAACACTCCTTCTCGTTCGGCCCTTCATCACTAGCTTCAGCCTCACCGGCCTATCCTGTGACTAGTACGGCCTCTGCTGACTTCTCGCTCCGACTCGACGCCGTCGCCCTTTCAGGCACGAGGCGAGATCTCCCCAGGTAAGAACGCAATCCTTCACCGCACAACCGCCGGATCTACAGCACCTGATCCTTGACCACGAGAGCTTCGCAGTTTCGTGCCTGCTCGCCCTGATCGGCACCGCCTTCTATCCGGTTCTTGTCCATCGGCTCGCGGCTTCGCTCCACGCTTCCTCCCCACGCTCGGTCACCCTCACGCAGTTGCGCTTCGCTTCGTTCGCTGTGGTCAACTCACGGGAGGACTCGCACCTCCGGAAATTTTCAATCTAGTTGTCGCCTGAATGTTGCATTTATGCGGCCGTTTTGAGTTCCAGGTGTTGCTCCTTCCGGTCAGCTTTTTGGGTTGCCGGTTTTTCCGGATTCAAGTGCACAATCATGACCGGCTGCCAGTTTCGCGTGGCGCCACTCCAGCGCTCGGGGTGCCTTTGCCTGGCTGCTTCGTAGAGCTCGACCCGTTTGCTGAGCAGCACAGTGTCGAGGCCCGCGTGGCGCTGTGCAGGTGTCACAAAGCCGATGGCGCTGTGACGGTGTTCTTCGTTATACCAATGAACGAACGTGCCGACCCATTGCCTTGCGGCCAGGAGGTGCTCAAACGGGCGCTGCGGATAGCTCGGCCGATACTTCATCGTTTTGAAGATGGATTCGCTAAATGGATTGTCATTGCTCACCGCCGGGCGACTAAACGAGGGCATCACCCCCAGCGCCTGCAGCGTGGCCAGCATGGTGGCGCCTTTCATCGGACTGCCGTTGTCGGAGTGCAGCACCACCTGATCGCGCGCGATGTTTTCGCGTGCGCAAATGTCACGCATCACTTCGCTTGCCAGCTCACTGCTTTCTCCTTCATAGACCTGCCAGCCAACGATTTTTCGGCTAAAAATGTCCATGAACAAATACAGGTAAAAATAGATCCCCTTGACCTGTGTCGGCAAATAGGTGATGTCCCAACTGAACAACTCGGCCGGCGCAGTCGCACACAGCGCACGCGGCTTGCTGCGCGGTTTTGCCGGCCTTTCAGCACCACGGTGCTTGAGCTGATTCTCGGCCTTCAGCACGCGGTAGAAGGTCGATTCAGAGGCAACGTATTGCCCGCGGTCGGCCAGCCGGGGCACGATCTGGCTTGGCGGAAGATGGCCGAATTCGGGCGAGTTGGCAATCGCCAGCAGGCGCTGGCGTTCGAGCATGCTCAGCTGATTTTTGGGCGACTGTACCCGTGCCGGCCGGCGATCGCCGGCACCAGCAGCCTGATCGTTTTGCCAGCGTTGCAAGGTGCGTTCGCTCAGCGAAATGACCTTGCAGGCACGCGCCTGGCGTGCACCTGCAACGATCGCCTCGGCCACCATGGCCATCACCTGCTCGCGCTCTGGAAGGCAGGTCATGGCGCCTCGTCCTCCCACAGCGCGCGGAACTTTTTTTGCAGAATCAGCAACGCAGCCGCCTCCGCCAGTGCCTTGTCCTTGCGTACCAATTCGCGCTTAAGCTTCACGTTCTCGTCTTTCAACGTCCGTACTTCGCGGGTGCCCGATGACTCTTGTCCGCCTGCACAAAAGGCGGTCTGCCAGCTTGTCAGATGATGGGCGAATATGCCTCTTTCGCGGCACCACGCCTGCAAGGCTTCCCCGGACAAGCCATGGGTTTCCTGCAAAGCGACCAACTGCTCTGCAGCAGTCCAGTCCTGGGGGCGTTTCTCTCGCGTCGCCGGCACACCGCTCTTGGTCACAGATTTCCTTTTCATCCAATATTTTAACGTGTAGTAGCCGACATTCAGGTCTTCTGCGACCGACTTAACCGATCGGTTGCCGCGTGAAAAGACCTTGACCAGGGCCTGCTCGATAAACGCTTCAGAATGCTTTGCTGTCATTGCTGCCTCTATATATGAGATCAATATTTAGAGACGACAACCAGTCCCGCCGCAGGACGATGAACGCCGTGCGCGCCTTTCCGATGCGAACAGAAATCCCAAACCTGGCATCCTGAGGGGGCGGCTTCCGCTGCGCTCCACCCGTAACACCCACCCCCTAACTCCGGAAAGGATGTTCGAAAAATGAAGCAAAAAAACCGAACCAAACCCAACTTTGGAAACCAGATCAGACATTCTTATTTCAAGAAAGACACACGACAAGTAGCCTGACACAGGGGGCCTCCAAGATTGCGCCCATGCTGGGCGCACACGAAAAAAAGCCGCTCCCTCAATTGGGAGCGGCTTTGCGAAAGGCTTAAAACAGCGATAGAGAGAACTGTTCGATGCACGCCTCACGCGGTGGCTCGTTGGTCGATTGGTCCAAGGGGACATCCCACTTGATCTGCGAGCGATCGAGATGCCCCAATTTATAGAGCAAGTTGGCATCGGTATCTGCGAGGAGCTTCCCGAACAGAAAGCCGTACTCCTCCGGGGCATCCTGATCCGATGCGACGATGCCGACACCCTGAGCAAGCTCATCTGCCGACGCCACCGCCCATTTGCTCACACCCTCAGGCGCACGCGAAATGGTCAGCGTGGTATCGCGCGGCACCGGTGACGCCTTGCGCAGCATGTCCCGGTATTCTGGGATGGCGCGCTTGGCGAAGCCGGGATGGGCCATATCGAGGTCATACGCGAAGTCGGTAATGAACGATCCGACAGCGTTGTATTGCCATCCAGCGTGATGCCAAGGCTTTCCGTCGATCGACACCACCCGGTTTTCACCGTCAATCGCATGACACCTGACATCGGGCATCTGGCGCATGACCTGAGCAGCCGGCAGCAACCGCGGAACCGAAGCCGTCACCTGCACCGATCCGCAGTCTTCAACGGAAAGCACACGCCATAAGCTGAATGGGCCGCCTTCGCCATATAACGCAATGAGCACGTCGACATCCCCGTGCAGAGAGACGGATAGACTACCGGCGACCAGCGCATCGAAACGACTGTGCCGGTCGACGTGAGCAAGTCGCTGGCGCACATCATCCAGCGACTTCTCTGGGATAGCCGCATCGAAAGCGCTCCCCACACGGAGGTCGATCTGCCGATCGTGCAACATCATGGGTTTTGCCAGTTCCTGGCGCCAGGACTCGATGTATTGTTCGGGTCTGATATCACCGGATCTTGATTGCAGCATCCCACCTTCACACGATCTGGCATGGTGGAAGACTCGCCGCATCACGCTCTCATAGTTTCCGATCGTAATGCCCGACCATTTGTCGCGATGCGGATAGCAGTTTTTCTCGTAGGTTCTTTCGAACAACGCGAAAATCCATTCGCCATTAGCGCGTTGAAAAGCGCCAGCACGCTTGCCCGTCAAGACAGTTGCACCCATACAAGACTCCAAAGAATAGAGCGGAGCAGCCCCCAACGGGCTGCGTACCCGCTAAGGTTAAGAAGGCCACGCGAGACGCCGCCGTTAGAACAAAAAAATGCCGACTCCTTGAAGGGAGTCGGAGGATTACAAACAAATAAAGACGATTACCACGGGATAGGTTCAGCCTCGCCCTTCCGAAGCTTCTTCTTCCGTGCTTTGGGCGCCACGTACGTGTAGCCAAAACGGGCCCATGCAGAGGGGTCGATCGGAATCGGGTTCGTTCTCCCCGTTGCGAGGTTCACAAACACGCCCGAAAAGGGCACCGCGCCAGTCCGAAACATCGTCCACAACAGGTTGAACGCCTGAACCGCGATCGCCTGATTGATCACCAACGACTGCTTGCGCAATGCGTCGGCCATCGAACAGGACGGCGTTTCATCCATTGCGTCGAGCGCAGCGTCGATCAGGTCCGGAAACAGTTCGCCAACATGCGGCAAACGCTCCGGCTTTTTCTTGGCTTCGCTCAACGCCATCAGCTGGCCGATCACCACCTGGCCACGGTCCGTGTCGTTCCCGCAATCGAGGTAATAGACGTTGGCGTTTTGCGCTGCATCAACAATTGCCTTGCGCGCGGCCCGCGTGTCCACGCAGCCGATGATCAGGTCTGCGCTGTAGCAGTTCACATTTTTCGTGAACCGTTGCGTCTCGGCTCGCCAGTTGGTACCCATCAACGCATTCAACCGATTGACGATGAGCGAGGCTTTGAATTCGCCCACGTCGTTCGGATAAAAGCCTTGCCGGCCAACGTTGGTCGGACTGACCGTATCGTCATCGAACACCGTGCAATCGATGCCGCCCGGATGGCCTAGTTCCACCATCGCGTGGTGCAACCGAGCGAGACTCGGAAGCACCGCGCTTCCGGTGCCACCGGCGCCCACCACCATCACCTGCCAGGGCCGCGACAACATATCCGACGGGATCGCGTGGCGAACCTTAATGGCTTCGCTCATACGGCCTCCGCTCGTGTGCTGACCCGGTACCACGCAGCCGGTACCCGCTCGACCTCCTCGAAAATGCCTTTCGCACACAGCCGAAATGCGAAGCTCGGCACGTGCGACGCGCAGTTCCCAACGACAAGCGAAAACTTGATGTCGTGCTTGTCGTCTTCGTTGTCGGTGCCCGAGAAATACGCCGGATGCCGGCCATGTGAATGGCAGTCGATGATCAACACCTCATCGTCGTGGCGTTCCGGCCGGTCGTACTTCAATGACCCGCTCGACTGCGAGAGGATCACCACCGGCAGCAGCCGAAACTGATGCGTCCTGGTGCTCCAAACGATCCATGATCCGGTTTCGTTGGGGTACGCAGCGCGCGCCATCGCGACAAACTCGCCAATCAGCTCCTCGGGCACGCGACCACAAACCAGGTTCGTATGCTCTTCCACGCTGCCATACGGAATCGGGATCGGCGCCGTGAAGCTGGCGACGCGCCGCACAAGCGAGATCCACGGAAGGCTGACCTCGAGGAACACACCGTTTTCAGCAACCAACAACCGCTCGCCGGCCGAAACCATGGGTCCAACCGGCTCGCGCCGGGGAACCATAACCGTCGGAAACGAGCGCTGCAACACGCTATCTGCTGCATTCATATCAACGCTCCTTGCCGGCGATAAGCGCGCCGAGATTAAATTTCATGGAAACAAGTGACTTCTTTGGGAATTGCTCGCCGAACGTGCCGTCGAGCATCGCCTTCCAGAAAGCAAATTCACCCTTGGGATAGGAAACACGCTTGCCGCCGTGATTGGGGTGCGTAAACGCCGACTCGAAAAAGCCGCTCTCCCAGCCGGCGATCGAGGAGACGTCAATTCGCTTCGGAACATGAGCCGATCCGATGCAAATTTTTCCAAAATCCCAGGTGTTAAAGTAAGGCGGTTCGTGCAGCGTCGAAGCCGGGGTTGGGCGGCTGTCTTCTTTCAGCGCGAACACGCTGAATCCACTCGACGCTGCTCTGAACACCAAACCCGGATGCGGCACGATCGCGCTTCGCTTGCCGATTTCCGGGCAATCAAAGAACACGCGTCGCATCCCCGGTCTACACCACCACGTCACCGCGTCTTGCGAAACCGCGAGCACTGTTTCTGGAAGAAACTCGGCTCTCGGTGCCGCGTTTTGCGACAGTTCCGTCAGGCATTTCAGAAGCGCTGCCCGATCAATTGGCCGTCCCGCACCAATCGATGCCCGACCGCCCTTTCCAGGGTTGATCGGGTGCACCGTCCCGTAATGCGCCGTGTTATCCCGTCCGCTGTAAAGCAAGATGGCGCTGGTTGCGCACACCTCTTCCCGGCGATCCGAGCCGATATCCAAACCTTTCATATGAAGCTCCGGTTGTTTATGCCGCAAGAGCCGCGATGACGCGATCCAGTTGGCCAAGAATGGAAAATGCCAGCGACCAGTCCGCGTACTGCTTGCGGATGGACTCAGGCTTAGAAGCAAAGGGAATGAAGCCGTAAAACGTCGAGCCTTCACCGCTTTGAGAGAGGTGCTCGTAGTGGTCATCGAGCAGCTCGCTAATTCGCGGGCTGTCGCAGGCAATCAGGGTCGCTGCGGCATACGCACACTCAGGTCTAGCTTGCAGATCAAAAAGACACCGCGGCCGGCTGGTTTTCAGCAGGAGCGTCAACGCTTCGAGCTCTCGGCAAACGCGCCGCACCGAACGAGGACCGCACTCTTGTAATTGCCGCAGTGACGCGGCACTGAGCGCAGGCGTAAGAGAAAACCGGTGCGTCTTTCGGTTGTACCGGCCGACGTCCATGTCGCTCGGACAAAGCTCGTCTCGCACCACCGAAGGAAGGTAGTTCTCTAACTCCGCTTCATCGTCGCCAAAGCGATCCTTGAGGATTTCCAGCACGTCCTCATCAGAAGCCTTGCTGTCGCCGTCCCAGTAATACGAGGAAAACATCCCGAGAAACTCGTCCGGCGTTCGAACCCAGATCGTTCGGCCCATCGCACGATTGATCAATGCCATCGTGGTCGGGACCAACCGAGGGTGTACGGCTCGAAGCTGTGCGACCTTCTCGCCGATATCGAAGATGTTTTCTTCCTGCATTTCGATACCGAGATACAGGGGCGAAGTGGGCTCGAAATCGCGCGCGTCGTACTGATACTGCATCTGCTCGCGTACGGCCTCGACGTCGTGGATCACGAAGTTGAAGTTGAGGCATTTGAACCGTGGCATTTCCCGTTTCGCCCAGGCAAAAAAGCCTCGTGCGAAAGCCTCACCCGCGCTTGAGAACCTGGGAACATCGCGCGCCCGTATGGGGCCCGTGACGAACTGGTCGGAGATCAAACGGCAGACATCCTCTTCCGCCCGCCAGCGCATCACCGCCGAGGTCGGAACCACGGGGGCAATGGCCGGAAGCGTCAGAAAATCATGGGCAGGTCCACGTCCGGCAGCGGCAGCGCGTTTCGATTGCCATTGGGCGCCCGCGACAGCGATGAGCGCACCAGCGTGCTGAGGATCGAAGAGCATTCGCCGACCTCCTTATCATGAAAAAAAAACGCCCTTCCGGGCGGCTCGTTAGTGGATGTGGCGTTGTCCGGGTTGGATAACGCCTTGAGTAACTCGCGCTCACGCATGGGAGCCTTTGGCACCGGCCGCGCGCACGAACTTGAACCGCATCACCTCACCCGAGTACTCCGGGCCGTCGATTGCGGCTGTGGTCAACTCCGGATACTGCGCGGAGTAAAGATCACGGACTTCGTCAGCGGTAAAGGTCGGGCCGGGATCGGCCAGATTCACGCCGTTGTAGACAAACTCGCGAAGCAGCTTGGCGATAGCAATGGACATGTGAACCTCAGTCGAAAAGTGAAGTCAGGTCGGTACCGGATTTTTCTGCTGCCGGCGCGACGGTTGATGTTGCTGCGGTGGGAGCGGTGCTTTGCTCGCCTTCAGCGTTGTCATCCGCGTCGTCCTCGTCCGATTCGTTGTTGGAAGACGATTTGGCGGCGGCCGCAGGTGTCACCTTCTTACCAGACAGCGCTTTGGTCGCTTTCGTGACTTGCGTCGTTTGGGCGGCTTCAAGAATCGCGGTAGTCGCGGCAACCTGGTCGGCGAGCGACGCACGCACACCCGTGTAAGCGGCGAGCACTGGTCGGCGAGCGACGCACGCACACCCGTGTAAGCGGCGAGCGCATCCGCAAAACCGGCATCGAGTTCTGCCGCCGAAGCGGTGAGCACGAGCGGTTGCAGCATCGCGGCATCTTTCGCCGAGCCTTCCGGCTTGACGAACACCACGACATCGTCACCTTTCATCTGCAACGAAAGCGTGAGCTTCGTGCAGCTGCGCAGCAGCGGTTCGAGAGAAACAAACATGGAAAAGCTCCTGTTAAAAAAATAGACCGCCACGAGGGGCGGTCTGAACGAGATGGAACAGCAGGTAGATGTGCAATGAAGCGCGGGTTAATACTTGAGCACCTTTGGCAGCTTGCCCGTGTAGTCAAAGCCTTCGACGGCGAGAAGCGCGTCGATGACTTCGGCCTTGGACTTGCCAAAGACTTTCTTGAAATTGTCGCCGAGCGCGGCCTGAAGGCCTAACTCGTTGGCCACCACCATCATTTCTGATTTCGTGATCAGCTCCAGAAACTCCTTGCAGAGCTTCCAGTGCAGACCTAAATCGAGCTTGTGGTGCTTGCACAATTGCGTGAGATAGTTGACATCCAACCCCTCGATTGCGGCGACCGCGATTCCGATCATGGCCTTGTCGAGCGTATCGTCCGACGCCGCCTGCACGGCCGTAACAGATTTCGTCACATCCTTCGAGGGAATCCGTTCTTCAGTCATCTTTTCCCAGATGCCCGAAAACGTCGTCTCGTCGATGCAGCGTGCATTGCCCGAAAGCACGATGCCAATCAGGTATTTGCGTGCCGTCGCCGGATCTCGACCGACTTCGCGACGCAACGCTTTGCGCCAGAGCGCCACGCGATACGTCTTCATCTTGTCGGACTCGGAAACTGTCGTGACGGAAGGGTTAGTGGAAGGAGTACTTGCGCCTGTAGCACCGGCGGTTTTCTTCGCCGGGGCTGTGCGAGGACCGGTACCGGCGTTCGCCTGAGTCTCCTGCGGCTGGCTTGCAGCTTTCTCAGCCTGCAGGCGCGCGGCCACCTTCTTCATGTTGCAGACGGTGTCGAAACACTGGCCCTTGTAGACCTTACCCATCGAATCAGGCAGGCCACTAACCGCGGCGCCGTAGTTCTGGCACGCATGGCAGGCAATAGCCTGTTCCGCGCCAACGCCCTTCGGACCGTCAACGGCAAGCTGTACGCGCGTTTCGTTGTCGCCGGCGCGCACAATGCGCACGACCGGGTATTCGTCACGCAAACCAGTCACAACCGTTTCAAGCTGCTGCTCGCTTTTCTGGCTGTAACACGCGCGATTCGTACAGTTTCCTGTCGTGATCGCTTCGCCGAACATTTCGCCCTGATTGGCCGAATTGTGGTGGCAGCCTGCGCAATCGGTTTTGTCAAAGATCGCGGCGGACAGGGAGCAAGCAACCTGTTCGATCGTTTTCTTGATTTCACCGACCGATTTGCCTTCCTTGATGATCACAGGCAGCAACTTATCCTGCGTTTCTTTGGGCAGCGCCGCAAGTAACTCAGCATGACCGAGTTTGATCGTGCGGGTGTTGAGTGCTTCCAACACACCGTTGCTGCAGTTCATCAGCGCCAAGCGGGCCTCGAGCGTCGCGAGCGACCAGCCAATCATGCGCGCCGCTTCCTCACGATCGCCCTTGCAGATGCCGACTTGCTCGGCAGCGGCAATAGCTTCTTCGGACGGCGCCATGTCAGCACGCTGCACGTTCTCGATTAACGCGCGTTGCTTAGCTTCAACCTCATCGATCTCCGCTAACGTGATCGGGATTTCATAGTCCTCGCCGCGAGCAATCATTGCCGCTCTGTACCGGCGTTCGCCCGCGACTAGGATGAAGACACCCTCCTCGTCGACGCGCACGATGATCGGCTGAATGACGCCCGTTTCCTTCACGGATGCCACCAATTCATCCATCTCAGCCGGATCAAAGTACTTCCGCGGGTTGTGGCGCACGACTATCGCCTTCAGCGGCAAAGTCGGTTGCTTGAGTGACGGCATAGCTAACGCGAATGCTGCGCTAGCCGGGGATTGTTGCTCGAGGACAGTGTGCTGTTGCATATGCAGGCTCCAAGAGGGAACCTGCCCCGATCGGGAGAGGTTCCCGAAGGGTTGAACAACGAATGAATAGCCGAAGCGCTCCGGCTTAAGTAGATGCCACGTACGAGGAAGACGATGCCCTAATCATGGATCGGACAAGGATTGCCCGATCCGTTATTACAAACGGGACACAGATCCATTTCTGCAGAAAGGCCGCGATTGTTCCATCCCGCGCGCCAGGAGGCGGCGAGTCGGGGCAGGTCGGCGACTAAGTTCGGCATTACCGAGCCCTCTTCGTAAGATTCGGACCCACTGATAAACGAACTTTGCGACGCCTCCTGCAGATATTCGATTGCCGCATCGATATCTCCAGCAATTGTCGCGACGCGGTAATGCGCCCAGTTAACGCGAGCGTCGAGCGCGCAGGTCAGACTGCACATTGTGTTTCTCCATAGGTAGCAAGACAAACAGGCAGCACAAGCACCTCCGAACGGACAGTGTTGTGAGGTAGAACGAAAATTGATGGCCGAAGCGGAAACCGCTGGCTCAGGTCGATGCGTCAAGGACGCGGGTGATAGTGGAAAGATACTCGCTATCTCGAGAGTGCCGACTTCAGGCGCGGTTTTTCGGCTATGTGCCTAGGCGGAACATCTCGAAGGTGTCGGGGTCCTGCCTTTCTGCGATGAATTTTGCGAAGAAATGGGTTTTGGCGCTATTCACGAGAAATTCGGGCAGGCATTGGCGTAATGCGTTGGCGACGACCAACTCCGATGGCGGGATGCCGGGGCGGATGGTGCGCAGCCAGGATCCAAAGGAACTCCAGACCTGTGACGGGAACACCGCTGCCAGGTAGTGAAGCAGTCCCTGACAGACGATGCCAGCATGCATAAAAACGTGGTAGGCGTGGATCTTGCGTTTGACGGCGTTACGGTACTCGAGTGACTCGCGATGAAGGTATTGATCGCCATTTCGGCGGCCGAGCGGCTTCATGTCCTGCATCCAGAAGTGGTACGCGAATGTGCCGATCCGATGCACCGCCTGTTTGAAGCTGTACTCGATCTTGAAGCGCAATCCATACAGGCGAATGATCTCGACGGCATCCAGACCGAGGTCGGTGCACATCAGCAGGCACGAACCCCTGCTGGGGTGAGTCACTGCCACGAAGCGAACGAGCCGTCCACCCGCCAGCCACAGTAGATCGCAGACACGGTATTGGATGGTGACGTTGTGCTCACCATAGACTGGACTGGGAGCTGATTGTGAGGACTGTGGATCAGACAGCAGCGATTTGAGTTTGATCTTGGCACCGTAGAGCCTGGGGCGGCCCCGTTTGCGGGCTCCTTGCTGCACGTACGGGGCATAGGCGACTGCATTGGACTTCACGCGTGTGACCAGGTGGTTGTCCTGATCCCGCAGGCCTTTGACGATTTTGCCAGCAGCGTAGTAGGCATCGGCGACGAAGTAGAACGGCTCGTTGACCGAGACGATCCCCAGCAACGAGATCATCTTGTCGAGCAAGGTACGCCGATCGCGGTTCGACCACACCAGGCCTTCGTGAATGCGCACGGCCAGCGGGACGGCGAAGACGCTCTGAGCAGCCCGTACGAGTATGCTGACGGCCTGCATGGAGTGTCCCATGATGTACTCGGGCTTGGTGTTGGAGTCCGACTGTTGATGGAGCAGCTTGACGCCGGGCATCTTCCTGCCGCTCTTGGCCACCTTGATGCCGTCTCCGACCAGGACACGCCGGCCATTGACGCGTAGCGGGTCGGGGAACAGGCGCAGCACCGCCTGAGTCCACAGCACCGAGAGCCGATCGAGCTGCACGGCGTCGCTGTGCAGGCTGTCACGCAGCTTGTTGTACAGAGCCGGTCGCAGTTTGAGCGCACGCACGATGCTGGTCACGCCCAACAACTCGGTGCGTACCGTCAAGCCAGCCACGACAGTTGCGAACCACATGAAGCTGCGCAGGCGAGAGAACGCGGGACGCAGCAGCCAGATCGCGTCCCACCAGGCCGTCCAGAGCGTCATCATTATCCCTTATATTATTTTGTACTCCAAAGTATTGCATAAATATGCGGTTTGAAGGCACAAACGGCTTCTTCAAATTGAAAGACGAATCAAGACGATCAACGTGATGCTCGCCGCGATAGATGAAATGCGCGTGGGTTCACTCACTCGCCAGTACAGGGCCCCACGAACCAGTTCAAGGCATACTGACCGATGAGCGATACGCGGGACAGGAAGATCCGAACTGAGTCCATCGCGAGCGACGTGCTGAGCGATGTGAGCCCCAGATAGTCAACTACGAGAGCATCAAGGCATTGAGTGAGGAGTGGAGCGACGTGAGTGTGATCACTGCCGCCTGACGATGAATCTGGTGCACGAAGGGAACCGGCGATGCCGGATCGCATCACCGGAAAATGAATCGGCGTTCAGGATGGGGAGCACCGAGACCAGAACAAGCCCGGGCCCAAGAAAAACAAGCAAGAACTCGGCACTCACGAGTCGCTATATCCGCCCGCTTAAATCAGAAAGGTGACCAAAACATGGTGGCTTTCGCGCGGTACTTGAGTCCTTCCGATTAATTGAAAGACCGGAATCGACCCGTTGCCGTCAATTACCCTTTGGGCCGCAAGGTCCGCTTCCGACTGTCCAGCTGCCTTTCGTTCATGCGAGGCAATGCCGCTTGTTGAACTGTCGATGGTTGATCGGTGGAGCGCCGAACAGCTATTGGCTGCCGAACGCAAGCGAACCGGGATGCGCAAGGGACTCTGGGCATGTGAAAACTACTAGCCGGAAGATCCGATTGCGGCCGTTGTCTTACCCCCAGCCTCTGGGTCAGACAGTAGACAGACGAATTTGGCGTCGGGCTGGAACAACGCGATCAGGTGTTGTTCCAGCAATTTTCGAATGCTAACCAGCATGGTTTTCGGTTCGTCGAGATCTGACTGTACGCCACGTTCTTTAAACAAATTTTTTACTGACCCACGGTGCAGCACGTCACCACAGCGTGCGTAGTACTTCAGTAAAGTTTTCTTCGGAAGAAAGTCGTTGACTTGAGGTTCTAGATGGTGCTGTTTCTTTCCACTGAATGAGACAGTGGTAGTCAGGAGAACGGGCTCTGGATAGAACTCGGGATGTAGGCTCCCGAGTAGTTTCATGATCTGGTCCGCAGAATATTGGCTCAAATGTTTGTTGCTCTGCGTCGCCGGGATATCGCCATGCACGAGGAGGCAGCCTAAGGCCATTGTTTCGATAATCATCCGGATCTGCAGGAAACAATACTCACGGGCGCATGGGTGCGGCAGCGTGATCTCGCCCGCGATAACTTTCCAGACCGTTGCTTCGCGAAGCTTCACTTCTTCCATGAGCGAAGCGTACATATCGAGAGTCTTCTGTTTCGCTATATCCTGCGCCATTTCTGTTGTCCGTTGAATCTTGCAGCAGGCTCAGATCCCGTCACTTACATAGCTCACACGGTAAGTACTAGCGAGGTCAGAGCAAGCGTCGTAATAATCGCGAAGATCGTGAGGCAATCGGCCGGCGATAGCGCCGACAGGCGCATTGGCGGCTAGGTGCTGATAGAAAAACAGTGTGCTGTCACGCGCAAGGCGAAGGCGCGGTGTCGTCATTACGTCATCATCGTCCAGATGTGCAATGAAGCGATCACGGTAGACTCTGACGTCCGCGTGGTATTGCTCCCAAGTCGGTAGGTCAAGCCCAATGCTCGCCAGCAATCCCGTCCTGAACGCGGTGCGCGCTTCTACGGACCGCACGAACCGATACCAATGATGCCGTCCTCGGGCGTCGACAAAGAGTTTTGCCCACTCAAGAACCGCCATGTCGATAAAATTACTGTTGATCGTGCGACCCAATTCCGTGTCGTCCTTTAACTGCCCTCGGCCATCTTCGCTGACCCAGCCAGCGTAGTAAAAAGCAATATTGCGGATGATCGCGCAACTCAGTAGTGCTTGTCGACGCGCCAGTCGAGCATCACGCGTCTGCGGTATCGCCGCGGGTGGATGTGCACTCATTGGCTTTCGCCTTTACTCAGACGCCGCCGGCGGCGGACGATAGTCGGGGTGGCCCTCGGTGCGCTCACCACGTGCTGACGCCCAGAAGTATTTTGCATGGTGCTCGTAGACTTCCGTTGCCTCCGACAGATCGTAGGCCATGCCCAAAACGACGCTCAACAGCAGCCGCATGATTTTGAGGTTGTCTTGGTAGAAGGTCTCAATCTCGTCGTCGGTGGCCCAAACAGGTGGCGCACCTTCCTCCTGTTGCTGCGCTGCCGTATTCGATTCCGTGGGCCCAACCGGGGCTCTGGGCAATTGCCGATGTGCTAGATGCTGGTGGCGAAGCATTTTAAGCTTCTCTAGGACCTCGAAGCTGGCGCCGTTCGCACTGTATTTGGCGATCAATTCCAGTATCTCATCGCGCCTTGGCGACAGCGTGTTTCTCATCGCGTCGGGCGCGAACTTAGAACTAAGGCCGAGGCGGCTAGCACGGTCTTGAACCAGTGCTTCGAACAATTTTTTGTTCCGTAGGCGATCGGCGATCAGGCTCATTCGCACAGCCTGTTTGTTGGTGTCCCACACACGTGTCAGCGCTAATAACAGTTCACGACGCAGCGACAAGCGAATGATTTGGAAGGCGTGCGTCGCATAGGACGTCCCGATTCGTGCTTGGAGCGCGCCGTCATATGCTGCGGGTTTCCAAGTCTCATGGAACATAACCGACAGTTCGATCTCCTGTCGGGCGGTGTCGACAATTCGCTTCAATTCTTCGATTTCTGATCGGGTATCGTCCATCTGAGTTGTCCACGAGCTAATTTTTTGATAAGAGCGCGGAGATGCATGGTTTAGCCAAGTGCAACTCCGTGTATCCGGCGGCTGCTCCCGTGACTGAGCAAAAGCAGGCCGGGAGCAGACGAGACTCAGAGGCTCGGCTCGGTTTTCGGATCAGCCGTGAGTCCGGGGTCATTGAGAGCAGCTTCCAGTACCCGTCTGCCCGTCTCGATCTGATCGCTCGCGACGAGTGTGGCGATGCCTGGAAAGGCCAGGTTGACGTCTTCGAGAACCGATTGTGCGACAGGCTCATCCGCAACCTTTTCTGGGAAAACGGCAATAAACCATGCCTGAAAGACTTGCGCCTCTACAGGACCACCTTGCCGAAGTCGCATGTAATCCTCCACAGCCAGAAATAAGATGGCGGCAACGTTAGACTCAAGCAATTCGACCGAGCTATCGGGGTCCGGGTCTTGTTTGGCGTGCTTGAAGAAGTTTCGACACGGCTCGTTGATGTAGTGGTTAAGCGTGTGTCCGTCCGGCAAGTTTTCGCGCGCCTGCTTGGAGAAGCTTTCCACGTTCGCGCTCGTGCAGAGCACGTCAATAACCTCCCACGCGTTCGATGCCAGCGAGTAAACGGATACTCGGTCCCCGCCATCGAAGAAAAGGCGAATGGCAGTAGTGAGTTGCCTTCGAGCGGCAGCGATCTTTGTTATGTGCATGCCATCTATTCCTGCGCGCGCAGCTTCTGGAAAAGCTCGGCCGTCGCCTGCCTGTACGTCTCGGGGTCCTTTTGGGCGTCGTCGGGATGGGTGTGCTGCACCATGTAGCCCGCCATCATGTGCGTAATTGCGTTCGCCTCGGTCCTGACCCACTCTGCGAGTTCGATGACGGGCGCATAGTCGGCCGCATTGTTAGTCTCGGGCCACGGCCAGCCGTGATGCATAAACCATCGGTGCATTAATTCGTTCCGACGCTCTATCAGAGTATTTAACCGATCCTCCAGATCCATGGCAATCTGGCCTCTATCGGAGAGCGCCTTGACCACGTTCAAGGATGCAGTTCTGTATTTCTTCTCGTCGATCATGCCGCCCGACGCCTCGCGGTAAACCTCGTCCGTGATCATCTTGAAGCCTTCGTGGATCGACACGAAAGTCACTTCGAACATCTGCATCGCGATTACCGCGCGTCCGATCGCCGCGTAGGCCTGCTCCATTTCCCGCTCCCCTGGTGGTGAACCAGCGCGGGAATTGTACAGGCGAACGAATTCGACCGCGCATTCGCGGATAGCCGACGACAAGTGGATCGAATGACCGAAACGCGTCGAGTTTCAGCCGTACGTCTTCGTTGAACGAGCGTCGCTTCCTGTGGCCGAACTCTGTCTTTCAGCGATCGGCTGAACACAACTCGCCATAACCCTTCAATCTGGACGACAAGAGCCGTTGGGTCGACGCGCGTTCAAGATGGACAGATCCAGTCTTAACTGGCCAACCAGTCAACAATCGTCGCCTGATCGAGGGCTTGCAACTGACCGGTCTTGGCCGACGTCTAACCGGCATTTCCTCCGATCTAGTACCTGGAAAGAGGCAGCGCTCAGACAATTACTTACGTTTCTAACAGCTTGCCTGTCCACGCTCGCGGTGTGGTGCCGTTAACCAATGGTAGGCGTGAGCCGAGTTTGGCTCACTTAACTTACCTTTCGCTGCTGCAATGGCTCTAAGAAAGCTACATCGTGCCCGAGGATTATCAGTGATTACAAAGTTCAAGCTAGCGTCGTGGGTGATGGCGTTGATTGCCTCGTTATGCGTATCGATACCAGCATCGGCCCATATCGATGTCGGTGTGGGAATCTACGCGCCTGCGCCGCAGTATGCGCCGCCCCCGGTAGTATACGAACCGCCGCCTATGGTGTATGGACCACCGCCCGTGGTCTATGAAGCGCCGCCAGTCGTGTACGGCGCGCCTCCAGTGGTCTACGGTCCCCCGCCCGCTATTTATGGTGTCCCGCCAGGAGTTCCATCCTACGTTCCTCCTGGCGCGTATTACGGGAACGATTGGCGCGAAAGGGAGTGGCGCCGCCGTGAATGGGAAGAGCGGCACCGCCAAGATTGCCGTTGGCACGACTGTAACGATCGCCGGCGTTGGTGAATGAGCAACAAATCGCGCCGCTAGGGTGCGACTCCTGCAAAACCAGGACTCCCGCCCGTTGAGCGAGGACTAAGTTCCGTAGCCTATGGCCGCGAGTGGCATATGACGCGGTGGCCGTAGGGGAACCCGCACCGCATACCGGCGCTCTCCATCTCACTAGGGCATTCCAGCTCGGGCGAAAGATATTGTCATCGTAGACAGCGTCCGGTAGGAAAGGAACGACATAGTCCAAGCCTTGCCGAGCACGCGAAAATCGACCGCACATCGATGCCTCCTTTTACCTTCTCCGCACCTTATCCACGGCGCGCGACAACCCCAGTGTACCGGCCCATAGAACGAATCGTGGACGGCAACTTTTTACCAAGAATACGCAAGAAGTTGCGCAAACTGACCTACTTGTCGATAGGTGGCCAAGCTGTAAAGAGCAAAAAAAACCCGGCTCACGGCCGGGTTCTGACAAAAGGACACTGAGGCAGTAGTCAACTGCCGACCAAATCTTACACTGCGACGGAAGTTGCGATCGGCCGCGAGAGGAGTGTCGTAACCGCGCCCGCAAGCGCCCACTCGCCAAACGTCGACTCGTGGCTCTCGTGTACCAACCGATCCAGGCAAATCACCTCTATACCGTCGACTTCGACAGTGCCGAGGATCTTAGCCAGCACCGCCCGGTTTGAGCCTTCACGTTTCACCGTGACCGTGCCTTCGCTGCCCCGAGCCGTAGTGAATCCGTCTTTTTCCGGAAGAGCTGAAAGACACTTCGGACGAGACTCGCATTTCAAGCACCACGGCACTGCTCGTGCGCTTGATTTCCGAATCGGGCTTCAACCAAAAGCCGTCGATGATCGCCTTCGCAGCTTGAGAAAACGCGACCTCGCGGCCGGCATCGCCCGAGTACGTCTTTCCGAGGTGCTGCCAGAACCCGTCGAGATCAGGGAGCTTTCCCGCTTGGAGCACTTCGTTGACGTCTAAGCCGAATCGCTTGAGCTCGGCATCTTTGTCGATATCAAGTCGCCCGGACCCAGGCGCGAACTTGCGGGATGCCTCCATCACCAGACGCCCGACGAGCCGGCTGCAGAACTCCTGCAATTCTCGCTCGGCAGCATAAGAGCTTCGGGTGTTCATGGCGGTGTAACCCCCGCCAAGATCCGCGAACGCTTCTTTCTCCGCCGTGAGGACGCCGCCGTATGCGCGCTCGGCCGCGTCCTGTGCCGTTTTAAACAAGTGAACCAGATTTGTGAACATGCAGATCTCCAAGAGGAAATGAGCAGGCGCACGCCCACGGGGGGGCGATGCCCCTGCGGGATAAATGAATGAGCTTCTAGATTTGAGTCGCTTAACCTGCCTGAGCAAGTTCGCGCAGCAACCCTTCGTGGGTGAGCGCCTCGTCGCACACGTGCCGCACGAACGCTTCTGTATCAAGTGCTTCTATGCGATCAACGATTTCAGAAACGTCGTCGGTATAAGCCTCTGGCGTGTACGCCTTGGGCATGTATCCGCCCAACGCAAGTGCCGCATAGCCAGTAACCGAAAGACTGATACCAAATCCGCCCGGCTCCTCGCCGTTGACGGTGGCGTCTAGCAATGTGAAATCCAGACTGATGATGCAAAGCGAGTCCGCAAACACGTCGAGACTCAGGCGGGATTCTTCATCGCCGCCTTCGTATATATCGCCGAGTCGATTGGGTACCCGCTCAGCAAGGCCGCTCCGTATTTGCGTGAGCTTGGCGCTCATGAGAGGTTGAACTTGACTCCAGACTTTGGTGTATTTATCAAATGCCTGCATGTGATTCTCCATGAAAATGCAGGCGCAAGTCCTCGAAGGGGCTTGGCCCCTGCGGGATTGTTGTCGAAGATCAAAAGGAAATGCGCAGTCGGAACTGCTTGACGGCGCGGTGTCGATGCGCAAATAAGCGCGGATGGAAATCGTACTTTATAGCCTGTGGCCCTTCACCGGCAGTCGAAAGACTTCGAAAAACCACCTTCTTTTCGTTGGCATCAGGTTCGAAAAGCGTTGGGCGGTGAGCTGCGGTTGTCCACAGATTGTGTGGGCAAAGCTGTGGATATGTGTGTGTGGCTCCATACCAGTCATGGCTTGAGGTGCCATTGCCTCTTCGAGGTCACTGAGTGGTCGACTGGCGTCCCGCGATTCCCACGAGATACGTCGGAAACTGGGCCGAGTTTGGACGCTTCCCGCTTCGGATCGACGCCGACCCCGAATAGCGCATGTTTTCTCGCACGTTTCAGTCACTCGGCCGTCTCATCAGCGTTGAGAATTTGGTAGGCCGTTGACGCTGCACCGACAGGTGTCGTTTGCGCGACTCACTAATCCCTTCAACCCGGATCTTCGAAATCAATCATGCAATTATTCGACCGACGTTCTGAAAACTGGGGCAGCGTTGCACTCCTCTGCCTGCCCGCGGCCATCGCCGTTGCGCTTCTCTACGGATGCACTGCCCGCCTCGTCTGGCCAGTTGCTCTTGCCGTCATATGCTTTCCCGCAGTTTATGAATTGAGTCGGCGCTTGAAAGTACGCCGTCTGCGGAGAATGGTTGCCGCGAACAACGCTATGACATGGGCAGTCTTTGTGAATGACGTGATGGTCGCGAAGATTCAAGACACGCAATACGCGCAGGTACAGTTGAATGCGCTGCTTGCCCCCGGTAATTACATTTCCCAAGCGAGCAACTTTCTTCGGGTGGCGCTTGCGACGATCGGCCGCGTCGCAATCCTCACCCCGCTCCTGCTTGTCTGGGCCCTTGCGATCAGTGCCGTCGTGAGCCCACAAGATACAGCCTACGTCCTGGCTCATGCCAGTACGCTGACAACCAAAGATGTCGCGAGCTTCGGGCAACTTTGGACAACGCTTTCATTGCTTGCGTTGGTGTTCGCAGGCGCTGTATTCCCGTTCTTCGGAATGGACATTGGGTACGTCGATCATTTCGAGCGCGACATCCACAGTCGCGTGCGGCGTCTCGTCGGCACGCCTGCAGACGGTGTCATTCGCTTAACGCCCGATTCAACCGCCCAAACGGCATTGGCTACGCCACAAAGCGCGGGTTAAGCGGGCGTCTATATCTGAACTACAACCGGCACCATGCCCATGACACTCACAAACCCCGCGCAAACTCCTACCCTGCTCATCCTCATTGTCGCGGCAGCAGCGCTGCGCTTGCTTGGACCTTCAGTTTCACTCGGCTGGCTCTTGATTGGATCATCGACGGTGGTAGTGGGAATTATCGCGATAGTGGCAGCAATCTCTTGCGTTCGGTCGCGATCTGCGAGCGCCCACCGCGGCAAGGCATCGTCGCAGCAAGTGGACGATCGCAAGTCTGTCAAACGCAGAGGCGCATAAACGCCTCCTCGCGACCCGTGCCGATATCGATGCTGCTCCGCTCGACTGCCCCTACACCACCGCTTATAGGCCCTTCCCATGCCCCTCATTTCGTTCGACGGTATCAGCCAGCCTCTCGAAGAGGTGCAGAACAATCCCGCTCGATTTGCACTGCACCTTGAGCGCGCGAAAAAGAACCCGGGATACGCGGTGTGTGGCTGCAAGCCAAGCTCGATCTTGGCACCCTTGAGACTGGTCGTTCGACGCTATGGAAAACTATTTCATCTCGCGCGCTGGCCTGATGAAGGCGCCAAGCACGATGCAACGACGTGTCCCTTCTTCGCGAAGCCCGGTCCTCTTGGCGGGTCGGCCGGTCCTGCGCAAGACGCTATTCGAAACACGCCTGACGGACTAAACGCGAAGCTCGATATTTCATTGAGCGTTCGAACAGTGGGTCGTGTGCAGAGTTCCGGCGATCCGGCGCGAACGTCCACCGCGGGCAGGCGCGCTGCGCCCCTGCTCGGATTTCTCCAACGGGTCTGGGGCGACGCGGGACTCAACCAATGGTCCGGCGGCACCCAGCGGAACTGGGGAACCTGTAACGCACAGGTCCTGGCGCAGCTTGGGGAAGGCAAACTCAACGGGCGTCCGATCCAGGAGGTCTTGCATGTCATGCGCAGATACGAAGAAACACAGCAGGCCGCGATCAAGACCGAATTCGAAGAATTTCTCGCACGAATTCAAACTACCGCAGACGCTTCCGAGCGGGGCATCCTCATCGCAGAAATCAAATCAATCGACCCGTCCAAATACAGCTTTGTCGTCAAGATCCGGCAGACGTTCGAATCGTTCTTCGCTCCGAAGGACCTGATCGAGAAGGCAGCGAAGTCATTCCGGTACGCATGGTCAATGATCGGCAACGCCGACGCACGCGTTGTCGCGGTGCTCGTTCTCGAACGCACGAAGGACGGCAACCTGCGCGTCATCGATCTGGCCGTGCAGCTCTGCAACAAAGCGTTCATCTTCTGCGATTCCAGTTACGAGGTTGCGATGGCAAATCGCCTCGTCGCGGAAGGCAGGCGCTTTTACAAGCCCCTGCGACTTATGCCGGGCGACGAGATGTTGCCGGACTTCGTGCTGACCGATACGGCAGCGGCAACGGCGATTGAGGTATACGGGATGGAATCTCACGATGCCTACCGTCGCAGGAAGGAAGAGAAGCAGGCGATCTACGCCCAGAGACGTACGCCATGCGTCGAATGGGTGCCTCCGGCGGACTTGGCGTCGGTTCGGTTGCCGGCGGCGGCTTGACTTTTACAAGCCGGGCGTAGGTTGAAGGCACCGCTCGCATGAGCGTTGCCAACAAAGGACATTCCCATGCACGCACCTTCATTTTTCCTGCAACGGGCCATCGCGCGCGGCGCCGATTGGCAGCTTGCGTACCCTGCACTGGCGCTAGCCAGCTCCACCGATTGTGCCGACGAAGACCGCAAGCAGATCGTCGTCGCTGCGGCCGACGAAATGCGCCTCCGGATGGTCTTCTTCAGCTCCCTTGGTGCGGTCCTGGACTTTCAGGCGACGTGGCCAGAGTTGCGCGGCGCTTCCTCGTGGCTGGGGTTCACGCTTCGTTGGAATCGCTGGTGGTTGCCCGACGCCGCCGCCCAGCGCGTACTAGCAGAAGCCGCTCACGCTCCCACCGACGTGCGGATTGCAAACCGGCCACTCGTCGGCGACCTCTCGGATGAGTTGGCTTTTCGGGCTTATCTCACGAGCGTCGAGGCGAATTACCGACGCGATGCGTCTATTTCACGCGTCCTGTTTCCCGCCAACCACGGGTTCATCGACGCACTGGCATAAACCAACCTACCGCGACCACCATGAACCTCTACAACGAAGAAAAAAAGATCGCGCCATCGCATCAAGCACTGGTTAATACGTGGGCGAGCGAGTTCGACCTCGACAGGTTAGCCGCAGGATTGGCCCACATCTCTATTCCTGAACAGCGCGCGGAACATATTGTCGAGTTCGCGAAAGCGGTCTTTCTAGACGGCATGCAGCACAGTGGGCTCCTCAACACTTCTCTCGCCGAGGCTCTGCCGGCTCGAGCCGCTCCACCTACACTCGAAGGTTTTGCTGATGGCTTGCTCGCGCCTGTGACGATCGTTCGCGACCGTCACGGCTTTTTCAATCATCCCAGCTTGCCCGCGTGCGATGAAGACGTACGTCTCGACAAGCTGCTCGGGGCGTTTGGATTGGAGACCAGGTTGGTTGATCTCGAGTCGGACGCGCTTTCGGTTGATGCCAAGGAAAAAATGAGCGAAGCGTTCGACTTCTCCGAGTGGATGCCGACGCCTCCCGCCGGCGCGGGATGGGTGCTCCTCCAAATTCAGGAAACCGAAGACGGCGCGTATGCGTTGTTTGCTCGCCGCCCGGCCAAGCTCGACGGCTCCTATCGCCGCCGCAGTCAGATGACAAGCGATGATCAAATCGGCGGACTCGCATGACCGTCTACGTCGACGACATGCGCGCACTCTATGGCCGATTAATTCTTTGCCACATGCTCGCGTCGCATGAATCCGAGCTCCACGAAATGGCAGATCGCATTGGCGTAGCACGCGAGCATTGGCAACGCCCGACGAACACAAGCGGAAGCCATTACGACATCGCTCTAAGCAAGCGCGCAATAGCCGTTGCCGTCGGCGCTGTCGAAATCACCATGCGCCAAGCCGCGGCGATGAACGCCCGTCGACGAGTCACCGGCGAGCTTGGCACACCCGCCGACGCCTTGGATTGGATGCGTCAATACAATGCGGCGCGCCGTGCAGCGGGGACTGCAAGATGAAGAACACAAAAATCGATTGGGCTACGCACAGCTTCAATCCGTGGGAAGGTTGCCAAAAGGTCGGCCCCGGGTGCGACCACTGCTACGCGGAAGCCCGCAACGCCCGCTTTGCTGGTGGCGTCGCTGTCAATTGGGGTCCAGGTGCGCCCCGCCGTCGTACCAGCGCTGCCAACTGGTCAAAGCCACGCAAGTGGGCTTCGGAGCACGACGCTTTCTTCGCCGAGCACGGTCATCGGCAACGTGTCTTTTGCTCCAGTCTAGCGGACGTGTTCGACAACGCGGTAGACCCCCAATGGCGCGCGGACCTTTTCTCATTGATCAAGCACACGCCCCAGCTCGACTGGCTTCTTCTCACCAAGCGAATTGGTAACGTCCCCGCCATGTTGCCCACGGATTGGGGAGATGGATGGTCCAACGTCTGGATCGGCGCCACGGTCGTCAATCAAGCCGAAGCGGACCGAGATATCCCGAAGTTATTAGATATCCCAGCGGCGTTACGATTCTTGTCGATCGAGCCAATGCTTGGTCCGATCGACCTTCGTCGGTTTCTGACACCCACCGGCGTTCACTGTCCGGACGTCTGCCCAGATACGCGCTACGTGCTCGAGACCGAAGTCGAAACCGTCCTCGACCGTGGCGAACATGAACCGCTTTGTGCGCGCTGCGGTGAGCGTGGCAGTTGGACCGGACACGACGCCGGCATTGATTGGGTGATTGTCGGCGGCGAAAGCGGGCACCGCGCGCGGCCTATGCATCCTGCATGGCCAAAATCAATTCGGGATCAGTGTCGCGTCGCGGCCGTTCCCTTCTTGTTCAAGCAGTGGGGGGAATGGAGCGAGTTCGCAAATGAAGATCATTACACCCACTGCGGTGAAGAGCGCCATGCGCACGCATGGGTCGATGCTGGAACAGCTCAGCATGGGTTGTGCTGGCTCGTTGACGATGAGGGAGTCTGGTCAAACCATACCGGCGAGCCACCGACCGATGAAAATGGGCAGATTGGCGAAGACATCGCCGTTATGGGATGGTTCGGCAAGAGCGCGTCAGGGCGCACTCTGGACGCTCGGCAACATGACGAGTTTCCCGAGAGCGCATGAGCAAGGTCGTTGATATCAGGAAGATCCGAATCACCCGGGACGAGCGTACTCACCGACCAGGCGAATGCGCTCATCGGCACATCAAGCTCGACCGCCATGGCGGCCTCGTCACCTGCGGCAACTGCGACGCCGCACTGTCTGCGTTCTGGGCGCTTGAAATGCTCTCGGAGCAATACGCTGTGGCCTTAGCGAATATCGCCCGGCTGGACAATCGATTAAAGCAAGCCAACGAACTCATCCTCACCCTTTCCGCCGCACTCGATGAACAACACTCGCCGATCCAGAAAGACACACTAATGAGTGACGTTCCGACGCTTGACTAGTGCCCCTTTCGTGGTGCAATGAGATCATCCAATTTCGCACCATTCACACCATGAAGCGCACGTTCTCTTGCGCGCACACCGGCAAAGGCCAGTACTGTCACGCCTGCACGGCCGCAGAAAAATCCAGGCAGCTCGATAAGCTTGCTCGTGAACAAACCCGGGAGGCGAAACAGCGAGCCGCTGAAGGTGACCGCGTCGACCTATCGATAGTGACCCACCTGAGTACCGTTCAACGACAGGCGCGGGAGATCCTACGCAAGGTAAGCGCCGGCGAGCATCCACTCGCGCTCAATGGAAAACCACTGCGTTCATGTGCGGGCCAGGTTATCTCCGTTCCCGTTGGCCGCTCGTACCGTCTACTTTTTGACGCACCGACGCTCGAACCATTGCAGCTTTTAAGTCACGAAGCTTATAACCGCATCGCCGATCGACGCGCCTGACACTAAAATAAGCATTCGGCGTTCGACTATTTATGGGAACATTTCGACGGCCAATATAGGCGGGGCGATATCAATTCATCTGATGATTCGCTATATCTGAAATCATAACTTTTAGCTGATGACCGACGAACTTTTCCCATGCGCTCATTGTGGCGGCAATTGGTCTTTTGGCTGGTCACAACGCGTGATAGACAGGCCATCAAGACCTCAACTGGATCTATCCAAGTGGGGCACTGGCGCTGGTCGTGCCTTGAGGATGGGTGACACGGAACCCCGTCCGCCTGAGGAGCGTCCGACCGAGCAGGTCGTGTGTATCGCATGCGAAGA
Organism: Caballeronia sp. LjRoot34; assembly: GCF_964253815.1. Lineage (NCBI taxonomy): Bacteria > Pseudomonadati > Pseudomonadota > Betaproteobacteria > Burkholderiales > Burkholderiaceae > Caballeronia > Caballeronia sp. LjRoot34. The sequence continues at coordinate 331,723 of NZ_CAXUSB020000004.1, read as the reverse complement.
CTGCGGAATGCAAACTCCGTGGGAGCCGATCGGAACCGATAAGAATGCCGCATTGGATCGCGCCGGCATCATATGGAATACGCGCTTCAATCGACCCGTTGCAACGAAAGGTGATTTACTCGACCTCGCCCGCAAGGAAATCTCCGCAGTCGATATCCCCTACATTCTGGATTTGTTGTCGCGCACCACTGAAGACTGGGAAACACGCGGGCCGATCTTCGCGATGCTTGCCCAAAAGGTGGTCGATGGAAAAATAACAATGCGCGATTATTGGCCGGTCGATCCCGTGTTGAAGGATGCGGCTCGATTCCGAACACTCGTTCAATTGGCAAAGTTCGTCTATATCGACGGCGTCGCATCCGTGCAATTCCCCCGCATCCCGGCTACAGGCGGTGACGACGACTGCGCCTTTGAGACGCGTATCGCCGCGGCCGTCGATGATCTGCCCGAGCGCAGTCGCTGGTAATCACGACCCTCTACATTCGTCGGGAAAGGGGCAAAGTCGTCTTTCCCGCAGCTAATTCCAGCATCAATTTTTCCCGCTTCCCCTGCTCTGGCTCTGCCGCCTTCGCTTTGCCGTGCGCCTTGACATCGCCAACGACGCGCAATACTGAATGCATGCCCGGCGCTTTGCCGTGCACTTTTTCCGGAGAACGCCATGTCACCCATCGAATACATTCGTGCGGCTTACCGTCACCGCGCTCAGCTGAAACTCGAGTTACTGAGCATCGCCGTGCTGGGTTTGATCCTGAGCTATCACGCGATGACCAGCCCATTGCTCGATTGGTTAGCGCGCTGAATTCACTCGCGCCCCGCTAACGCCGCGATGCGCATGACGACACATCAATATCGTCACCCAAACTTTGACCGCCATTTACAGCGACGGCACCGAACCTTCTGCGCGGAATCTGCCCGGGCCACCGCCCGTCGCTTTTCCGACTCGGCGTGAAAACATCGAAACACCGATCGGCGAGACCCTAAGCGGCACTTAGGGTCTTTTTTTCGCCCGATTTTGTTAGTTGTTTGATTTATAAAGAAAAAACGTCCGTTTTGGGTCGGATAACAAATAAAAAAATCTGGAAAATCATATTTGGCCAAAAATTGCGATTTACGCCAGTTCGGGCGACGCAAATCGCACTCGCGCTTACACCTCAACCCCGCCGTCTACCGCCTCCAGCTTGGCTTTATCGATAAGCGCCGCGACATCAACGCGACGAAAAACGTCGGCCAGAATTGCCCCAACTTCCCCGAGCGACGCGCCCTCGAGGATGTAAAACTCGCCGATTACATAGACTGATCCAATGTCAGTCCATGCGGCACCGGCTTCCTCCAACACATCGATGTCGTCGCCAATCGCGCGTTCAAGATCACATTGCGCAATGTCACTGAGGTAGATACCCGCCTCGGCTTGCCCGTCACCCGCGGTCTCTGACGCCGAGTCGCGAAACCACGGATCATTTTCGAGACGGATCTTCAAGCTGCGGAGACTGCTGTCCTCTCGCATCTCGGCCGTGACGTAACCCCAGGCGGTCCGGATACCCCTGCGCGGGCCAGCAAATTCTGCAAGATCGCGTCCGGCTGCATGGCCGCTGGTCCGAAAGTCCTCGAATTCCGCGGCACTATACGGGGGCGTCACCATGGGCCAGGCGCTAAGCGAGGTACGGTCGATACCGATTGCGATAATGTTGGCCAACTCTGAACCTGTGTAGATGCGATCTTCCATTTTTAAATCCCCTTTCGTTGGATACCGGCCGACAACCCACGACAAGCTGCCGCCCTCGTTGATAAAAACTTTCATCCCTTCGCCATGCTCGACGCTTAAACAGAGGTCGCCCCCCTTGTCTGCGCTTGCAGATTCGCCCGCCTATGACTGCGAGCTGGACAAGTCCGTTTGAGCCAATAGCCGATAAAGCGCCTGCCGGGAGATTCCCAGGGCAGCCGCCGCGTGACTCTTGTTCCCGCTTGCATTGATGAGTGCCGCGTTCGCTTGCTCAAGCGAGACCTTCGGCGCCTGCGCTGTCGCTTGGATCCGATAAGTCGAAAGATAGGCGTTCGCCTTGGTCGCGCGGCTGTGACCCGCAGCTTCCACAACACGCTGAATAGCTGCACGATGCGTCTCGCGGTCCACGCGCTCGAGCGCGCCCTTGATCGGCGCCGGAACGCTCGTCAGGCGCTCATACAACTGTTGAAGATATTGATGTCGCAGGCCGTGGCTGGTTACGCCGAGCCCATCCTCTGTCACCCCGTGACATTGGAGAACGTAGTAGTAGTGATTCCGCCACTGAGCCATCGTCCGCCCGTGCGGCATCATTGAACCCGTATAGGGATTTGTCACTCGCGCTGCTTCTTCGAGAATGGCAAACTTAAATTCCAGCGGCACCTCTCGGGCTCTGCCGCCCTTTGTTCCACGAACGACCGCCAAGAAGGCAGCGTCCCGAATGGCCTCAGTGGGGCGGAGCATGAAGCTTTCTTCGACCCGCAAACCGAATGTGGCCTGCAACTTCAGCTGCATCGCAACGTTTATGTTTGTCGAAGCAATTTCTTCGATTTTGGCTACCGCATCTACCGCGTTTCCTTCCCAGGATTTGTCGCAAAGCGCTACATAGGACCTGACCAACCCGAGCGCTTTTCTGTCCGCATAATCCGACAGCGCGCCGACCAGGCCGGATTTGCCCATCCACTCGGCGAGCGCTCGAAAGTACGTGAGCTTGTTTTCTATTGTCCCGCCCGATTGACCGTCCTCCACCCACAAATCGACAAGCGCCTGAATGTGTTTGCCTTTGAGCGAATACGGACTTTGAAGCCCATAGCCGTTCTCGCGAAGTTCTTCGAACGATCGGCACAGCTTTCGCATGCGGTATTCCTGTGTCTTGATCGAAAGCGGCTTTGCACTGATTCGCGTGCGGCTATGCACTCGATTGACGTTATCTAGGAACAATCTCTCGAATGCACCTCGGAAATCAGGCGGAAAGCGATAGCTTTTCAGGATCGCCGATACATTCAAAATGGCCGACATAAATCAAGTCTCCGTCCAAATCGACGCGCCGAGCACGGCGAAAGCGACAAGCCGACGCAACGAATCTCCGCTGCCCTGACGATTGCTAATCTGCATAACGCATCCTCTACAAAACCCTTCGTCCGTTGTTGATCCCCCGCCACACAAGCCGGGTGGCCACTCACAGTCTCTGCCGTGGTGCGCTTCGCGAGAGTCGGTGGGAGCCTATCTCCGCCGTGCCTCAATCGCGCTGCGCGTTGCGTACCCCGCCGGGTCCTACCTTCCTGTCCTTTAGCGATTCCATTCGATCAACCCAACACGTGGAAGAAACGTGTTCGACTGTCCTGCTGCCTGCTGCCAATCCATCACGCTCCCGCGTGAAGATCGCCTGCGAACATGCTGCATCCGCCCTATCGAACCGGCCCCGCTTTGCGGGATCACTGTCGCTCGGTACGGCATGCTGCGTCGCTGGTCAGGTCGGCAGAGCATTTCGCTCCGCAACCCGGCTATGCGGCTGCTACGGCTACCGCGCCGGCCTAGACGCACTGCTGCGTCGCTGTGTGCTCACGCGTTGCTCGCGCTTCGCGCACACCCTGGCCATTTGCTCGGTAATACTTTTTGCGCATTTCTTTCTCCGGCTGCGCCTACCGTTCGTCTTCCGTACAGGGATCAGCCAATCCGTAAACCGGATCGCCGATACCCCCATCCCCAAGCACGTTCACTCAGTCGCCGTGTGTCGGACTTCGCGTAACGCACCCAGCTTCGTATGCTGAAAGGATGTGTCCATGTGAGCTTGAGCGCTGTCGATGCGAACCCGGAAAATGTCCGAGGTGTCCGCATACACAGTGTCTCAACTCACTTACAGGGGCTGAACAGCCCGCAAACCCAATGGATATCGCTGTCCAGTGGTCCTCAACTTTGACCACTGTGTACTTGATTCGAATCAGAAAAAGGCCCCAGCAACTTGGGGCCCGGACAGAAGGGCTTTTCGCTAGGCAAAGCGAGGCCCTCGATGGTCAAACTTGGAGGTCGATGCGCAGAACGCGCGGGGTATGAAACGGAGAATAACCGCATGTGCATGCAAAGCCCACGTCAAAAGCTACGTAAATGTAGTGAGCTTTCGAAGGCTTGACTTGGCCTGCACTTCGGTAGAGTTGAACCCGAACGCATGGTATCTGACAGATAAGTACCCGATAACTGTCAGATTCTTCAAGCGTCCATCGGCAAGCCTCCATGATCTGACAGTTAACTAATAGATATCTGTCAGATTCCGCAAAACGCTCGAAGGTGCCCATCGAACTATCAGTTATCTGCCAGATAACTGACAGAAAAGTGGCAGTACCGCCGGAACTTAACTTCCGCTCTGGAGAGAGAGAAATGAAATCAACCGCAAATGTTTTCGCGATCGATGTTGGATATGGCAACACAAAAAGTGCTTTCCGAAACGGCTCGGAAATCGCGACCCAGATGTTTCCTTCGCTGGCGCCCCTCGCAGTCAAGAACGCTATCTCCGGTTTCGGTCATGGGTTGCTTGATGCACGTAAGATCGCATGCATCGATGTCGGCGCGTGTCAAGGTACTTGTCGCCTCAGTCATGCAGCCAAAGGCTGTTTAAGTGTGGCGTGCGAGGCCATCGTGACGACTGACTCGCGCTCCGGATTGAGCGTGACGGCACCGATGGGCGTCCAGTCTCGCGTGCAGCCTGACCAGCGGGCCGGGTTACGTTCCCGCGCCTGGACATACACCTCGTGACGAGCGGCGAGGATCGCGTGATCGTCTCCGTCATGGCGCTGCGCCGGGCTGACGTAGCGGATGCTGCTGTGACGGTGGTCGAAGTTGTACCAATGCACGAAGTCGCTCGCCCAGTCGCGTGCAGCATTGAGCTCGGCGAAGCCCGTGGCGGGGAACTCCGGGCGGTACTTGGCCGTGCGGAACAGCGCCTCGGCATAGGCGTTGTCGTCACTGACGCGTGGGCGTGAGTACGATGGCTTCACGCCAAGCCAGTGGAGCATGGCCAGCACGGTCGTGGCCTTGAGCGTGGAGCCGTTGTCTCCGTGCAGCACCGGCTTGTCCGCCAGAGTAGCGATGCCCTCGGCCAGCGCCGTGCGCCGCACCAGATGGGCAGCGTGACTGGCATCGTCGCGCTCGTGCACCTCCCATCCGACGATCTTGCGGCTGTACAGGTCCAGGATCAGGTACAGGTAAAACCATTGACCGACGACCTCGGCGGGCAAGTACGTCATATCCCAGCACCAGACTTCGCGTGGTGCGCAAGCGATGTGCGTGGTCGGCGGTCGGCCAGCCTTGGGCGCTTTCGCCCGGCCCCGATGTGCGGTTTGTCCGTGCTCGCGCAGCACGCGGGCGAAGGTGGATTCGCTGGCGATATACACGCCTTGGTCGGCCAGCATTGGCACGATGCGCGCAGGAGGCATATCGGCGAAGCGCGGCTCGTTGGCCACGCGCAGCACCTCGGCACGCTCGGCGGCGCTCAGCGCATGGGAAGGTTGCGGGCGTACCGCATGAGGTCTTCCATCGCCCGATACGAGGCCTTCGCCGGCATTCCAGCGCTGCAGGGTGCGCACGTCGATGCCGGCCGTCTCGCAAGCCAGGCGCAGCCGTGCGCCGGCCTTGTGCGCGGTGTGGATATCATGGGCCAGCGACTGGCGATCTTCGAGGTCGATCATTCGTCCTCGCCCGTGCTGAAGATCGCCTCGACTTTTTTTGATAGCACCAGCAGCGCCGCCGTCTCAGCCAACGCACGGTCCTTGCGCCGCAGCTCGCGCTCGAGTTCCTTGATACGACGCCGGTCCTGCTGGGTCTGCTGCGGGCTGGCACGCGCCTCCTCGGGCTCGGCCAGCGCCTGCGTGGCGCTTTGCCGCCAGGAAGCCAGCTCGTGCGGATACACGCCGTTGGCGCGGCACCATGCGCTCTTGGCAGCCTCGTCCATCGCAGCGGTCGTCAGCACGGCGTCAAATCGGGCCGCCGCTGTCCAGGCCCGCTCGCGAGCGGGCCTGGACAGCGCATCACTGCGCCAGCGCTCCAGCGTCCCAACTCCCACGCCAACCTCACGTGCAACGTCTTCCAACGCCGCGCTCTCCGGCGGCAGCAACCGCGCAACCGCTCTGTCCTTGAATGCTTGTCCGTATTTTGCCAATTCGTTTTCTCATCATCGCCCCCGGTTCATTGATTCTATTGGAGCGACAAGTATTCTGACGCGGGGGGATGTAGAGGGAACATCTTACGAGGTTGGCCCTGGGGTAGCGCTCTCTTCCGCTTATGGAAACGCCGGTCGCACGTTGTCGGAGGATTACTGCACGACGGCGAATTATGCAGCGCTGCTTGGTGGCGCATTGCATTTCGCAAACGTCGACAATGTTGACCGCCTTGTGTTGGGTCTGCCCGTTCACACCTATAGCAAGTACGCCACGGACCTCAGCAAGCGCTTCACGGGCAAGATGAATTTCGGCAGCACCGAGGTAACCATCAACAATGTCATGGTGATGCCACAGCCCTTGGGAGCCCTGATCTATTTTTCACGGTATCACCGGGACCAATTTGATCAGGTCAACTCCCACCTCGTCGTCGATGTCGGTTATTTCACAACGGACTGGGTGGTCGCGAAAGGGCTCACGATGGACGATCGGCGCAGCGGCGGTGCACCCGGCGGTGCATCGCAAATCTATCAGCGTATTGCCCAACTTATCTCAAATGACAAGGGTGAACCTGCTGACGATATTGAACGGATCGATCAATGCTTGCGTGAGAATCTGCCACTGCTTTTCTGTGGCGACGATATCCCGCTCGCTCCGTATCTCGCGCAATCACAAGCGGTCATATCCGCAACCGTTAAAGAGATGCAAAACAAAGTCGGACGGACGAATGATATTCGCTCCATCGTTCTGACCGGGGGGGGAGCAGCTCTCTATCGGCCGGTGATGCAGCAAGCATTTCAGCGCGTGAGGATCGACCTATTAGAGGCGCCATGCTTCGCCAACGTTAATGGTTTTTTTGCCGCCGGCGAAGCGACGCTGCGCCGCGATATGCGTAAGCACGGAGCGGCCGCATGAAAGAGACGCTCGACATGAAAGTGACGATCAGCGCGGTTGCGACGCCTGAGCTTTATCGCACCATGATCGGCGTTTCGAATCCCCGCCAACGCGCTGCGTTGCTTAAACGCCTCGCGGACGACTATCTAAAGGGAGTCGTCTCCCCAGGACACGCTCAGGTTGGCGTTCTCGAACCATTACCGCCAGGCATTCGGCACCCACCTCCCGAAGTCGCAATCGCTTCGCTTCCGGCGACGCAAACGCATGCGGTCAGCCGCGAAGCAGCTCCGACAACGAAGAGTAGTCCTGCACCCGTTACAGTAGAAGACGATGAGCACTACGACTTCCTCGAAAATAATCTGACAGGTTTTGGCTGAAAACGGACCGCCGCGACCGCCGGTGCTCGTTGCCGTTTTCGGCATCTTGACTTCGCTACAGAACTGTCAATATGAGTTATCGGCTTACACAAGCCACCTACGAAGGGAGCATTTCGATGACCATATTTGATACCCTGATGCATCTGGACTGGACCCGCGCAGTGCGGTTCTGGCTTCTCGTCGCGGCGGCCGTAGCACTCTGGGAAGCAGCAGTCCTGTTGCGTCGTGGCATGAAACTGAAGGCAGGAAAGGAGAATAGCGATGCTTGACCGTTTTCTGAACCTTGAGCGCATCTACCAGAGGGCGATCCTTGGTTGCCTGTGCCTCTTCTTGTTTCTTTGCAACCTGAGCTTGTGCCCGTCCACACCCTTCTGGAACTCGATTGCTGGAGGGTGTTTTCTCGCGGCCTGGTTGTTGTTTGGAATGTTTAAACCCACGTTGCTTTTCATCAAGCTGCTTCTCGCGATGATGCTGTTCGCGACAGTGTTTCTCCGTATCTAGCCTTATTTTCTAGACCGTATAGGCGAAAAAAAACCCGGCGTGCCGGGTTTTTCTTTACCGCTAATGCAGAAGGATCTCTCCCTTTGCACCTGCCACTCGCTGGACGCAGTACGTCACAGCCGTTTCAAAATTGAGTCCCTGTTGCGCACGTTGCACGCTACCTGCGCGCTTGCGCTCGAACACATCGAATTCTTCTGCTTCGGATTTACTGACGGGCAATGACCCGTTCTTTCGACCTGAAGTCGCGACGATCTCAAAGCAACCGACTTTCACGCTAAAACTCATGACCTTCTCCCAAGTGTAAAACCCGGGCGGATGTCGGCCCCGGTGGGGACGAATCCCCACCGGGTGGTAAATAAAATGATGCGACCACTAGGGCCGTTAAAAAGCTAAACGCTCAACCCGTGATGCTGGTTCTGTACGTCGGGACGCACCGCGATAGACGTTGAAACTGTTGGCCGTGATGCTGCCCACTCGTCCGCAAAATCGGTCTCCCGTTTCTTCGGCCGATGAATGATCGCTGTGAATCCCTCAGCCCTCAGCCGCCTGGCCAGCGTCAATGCCGCGTCGACGCCCGGCGACTTTTTGGTTCGGGGATCAACGGCATCAAAATCGGCGAACACGTGAACCACACGAATGCCCAGCCCGTCGGGCACGACGAAGTCCGCTAGCAGAACCCGATTCAGACAGAACCACACGGGCACGCCGAATTGCATGTGCGCCGCGTAAGCCGTTTCCATCCCTTCGGCTACACCGATCTCTCCGTCAACAGGATCCATCAGCCGGACTGCGCCGCCGTTGAGTCTGCGCAGTGTCACGTCATTCAACTTCGGCGCCAGAATCTCGCCATCGTTAGTAACGACGTTGGCCTTCGCAGCCTTCGATCGGTCAAGAAACGTTCGATGCAACGTTCCAAGCTGACCATCCGGCAAGGTGAAGCGAGCCAAGATTCCCGGCCATTGGCCAAGCACCTTTTTCTCGTGCCGATACTCGAGCATTCCCATCCGCAGCGCCGGTGAAGGCGCAACGGTCAATCCGGGAACGCGCGAACGAAGATAACGCGCGGCCGCACTGTCGAAGCCGATCCCGACGGCACGATTCCACATTGAATCGAGATGCTTCTGGGCCCAAGCCGGGTCGATCTTCCGTTTCTGGGTAGGCGCTGGCGACGCCGGCATGCGCTTGGCCTGCCGCTGCGATTCCGCCAACGTGCCGCCCTCGAGCTCTACCATCAGTTCTCGAAACGACAGTCCGGCGGAACGACAAATCAACTGGTAACCATCGCCAGCCATCCGATCGCCGCCATTGCACTTGCGGCATACCCAATCACCGCGGCCACGCTTGTTGTCATAAGTGAAGCGGTCGGTACCGCCGCAGATGGGACAAGGCGCGCCCTTCCCGTTCAGTGAACTGGCCGGAACTCCATACCGCTGGAGCAACGCAAGCCACTGTTCCGGGGACAGCTTGATGTCCTTTACATTCATTGGTCACTCCAGGGTTGGTGTGGTTGAGGGTCGATGCCTGAACAGGCGGTAAAAACCGTGCTCAAAAAAACCGTCCGAGCGCGAGCGGTTGAGCTCGGCGAACGGCTTTTTTCAGCAAAGCAAATTTGCGAAATGGTGTGCGTGTGCGCATACGCGCTGACTAGTCGCAATACGACGACTGAAGATATGTCGTGATCCAGCCCATCCCGCGAGGGATGGACCAGAACAACGAAAGGTGAGGCTTTACAGGAGGAACAAGTGAGGCTTTACGGGATCAGATCAATGACCAAGCCGCCCGCGTGTAAACGGCGCGAAAAGGCACGTCATCGTCCATGTCCGCGAAGCCCCCGCCACCGCCAAAGCTCGCCGGTGCCGGTGTTCCGCGCGCCGGTTGTCGATCTGGCGCGGGTCTCGAAGCAGCAGCAGGTAGGTTCGCCGACCGTGCTCGATCTTGCGACTCAAAGCCGTCACGACTCGAATCTCCGCGGTCTCCCGACGATCGACCGCCGAGCATTTGCATCTGCTCAGCCACAATCTCAGTTGCGTATTTCTCGACACCAGCCTGGTCCGTATACTTGCGCGTCCGGATTCTGCCTTCGATGTATAGCGATGAGCCCTTCTTCACATACTCGTTCACGATTTCGGCCAAGCGGCCGAAAAACGTGACGCGGTGCCATTCCGTCGCTTCCTTCATCTCGCCGGACGCCTTGTCCTTGTAGCGATCTGTTGTCGCGAGTCGAATGTTTGCAACTGCGTCTCCACTGGGGAGAAAACGTGTTTCGGGGTCCGCGCCGAGATTACCGACGAGAATCACCTTGTTGACTGAAGCCATATCAGAAACTCCTTAAGATTTTTTTCGAATTGACCATTGCCACTTGTCCCAAAGGACTTGAGCACCTTGACCATCGAGCTTCGGTCGACCTTGCTTATCGACTGCCGGAACCTTGATTTTGCCGAGGCGCTTGACCTCAACTGAATCGCCCGTCGTGCACCGTGCATCCGCAATCGCGTCACGAAGCCCTTCGCCTTGCAGAACGTGAACCTCGCCTCGGTGAGTAAGCGTTAAACAGAACGACTCATACGTCTTTCCAGGCCGCTTGCCGTCTGGAAAGGTCTTTTCGCCCCATTCCGTGATTACGCCAAAGCGCGGACGCTCGATGCGTCGAGGCTGCAAAGCCTTGGACACGACGTCTTCGACATGCGGTACCGAGTTGTCAACGACCACATCCGCTTTTGCCGATAAGCGCTGAGAGAATTCATTCTGTCGCTCGTGCGACTCGTGATGCTCACGTCTCATAGAGCCGGCAGCGTCCTTGATTGCAGTCGCGATCGCCTCGGTGACCGAACAGGAAAACTCGCGTACCAATGTCCAATGCGGCGTGAGAGCCGGAATCAGCTTCATACCGACTGTTGTCTCTCGAAGGTCGTAATCGAAGGCCGGTTTGAATTGCACGACCACATCGCCTTCGTCGCGAAACAGCACCGGTTCGCCGGCGATCGTCACTTGACGCTCGTTGGACGCCCCCGTACCGACGGTGATCGGTGCGGCCGGTCCGGCTGGTGAGGTTGGCGCGGTTGGCGCGGTTGGCGCTGGCGGTTGGGAGGGTGCAGTCGGATTGGCCGATGGGCGCGACGCGAAAAGGCCATCGAAAATTTTGCCAAACGTGATTGAAGTCATGGTGCCTCCCTATAAGAGCGTGCCGAAGCACTCACACCGCACTTCTTCCATGTCGCGCTTGAGCAAGGGATTGCTCGTGATGATGTCTTGCAGGATCTCCGGATCAATCCCATTGATCGCGCAGACGTATCGGTATGGCAACGCGCCATCCCAAAAACCCATCACCCAGCCGAGTGTCGCCCGGTAGTCCTCGTGGTCGAATTTCTTTCTGTTTCTAAGCCGCTCGCTAAAGAGCGTGCAGCAGTCCATCAGCGATTCCGGCATGTTGTCACCGCGCCGGCTGTCAGTCGCAAGACTGACGAGCGCGTCGACCATCTTGTCGATCACGCTATCGCTCCAGAATTGCGGATCAGGAAGCGGATCGGGCTTGATAACGGCTGGGACGATTGCAGACGGTCCCCCGAACATGTCGAGTTGCCATGCTGTCACTTCGTTTTGCATGAGAGTGCTCCGATGAGCGGGAATCCCATGCCCCGAACGGGAGGATTCCCGTAGGGGTGAAGTTGCAAAGCCGCCAGTTGGCGGCTTTGCTATTAAGGCGTGGCGACTAGTTGTCGGTGCCTGTCTTAATTGGAACGACAACGGCCGATTTTGCGTACTGCCGCTTGATCGGAGTTGCCGGTTGCGCTTGAGGCTCGGCAACTGCGGTTGGTGCTGCACTAACCGTTGCAGGTGACTCCTTTGATTCGTTAGCGGTCGGTTCAGACTTTGCCGCCGCCAAGATCGACTTCTTGATCCAGGCTGCACCAACGAAAAGCACGAATATGCCGGCGAAAAACGAATGCGCCGCAAACCACAGCGCAAAACACACAGCCAAGAAAACCAACGGCGACTTGGTCGCCATATGTACCAACTGCTTCGGCATTTTTCTCTCCAGAAAAATTAACGCACTAAGGAATGGCTGGACCGAGGTCCAGACGGTTTCGATGCTCGGATGAGCAGGGAAAACAGGCGCGCGGAGAGACGCTTTCGTCAAGGCTCATTCACGGGCCTTGGCGGAAACGCTCAGCGGGGAGAAAGGAATGGAGGCGCGGCGGACGTAATTGCCCGTGGCCTAGTTCGATGCGTAGAAAACGCGAGGTATGAAAACGAATTTAATCGAGATCGCGCCCACCGGCGCTTCGAAAGCTCACGATTTCATAGTGGCTTTCAACGGAAGAAATGTGCCTTGGCTCTCGAGCGCGCCCCCTAAAAACAATTACACAATCGTAAGGTTTCACGGTTTTTCTTCGAAACACCTACTTAGATAGCGCTGTTTCGCAGAAAGACACCTAAAACCGGCCCTCTTAGCAATCCAATCCTCAGATTATTGGGTGTAGTCTAGTTGGGCGCTTTTACGGCATCGCGCCTTGACAACGCTCTCAGGCTGCCAGACTTGGTCTTAATCACACACGAGTTGGAGGAAAGCATGTTCTTCGAGATGTTGCTGGCGGCAGGGGCGGTATATGGGTACCGGCGATTCGTACGGCGAACGCCCGTGACGAAGGCACAAACAATGGATTGGCGTACTCCGGCAGCGGCAGCTGCACGTGCAGAAGCCGCCGGGATGCTCGGCGAAAAGCTGACGCACGCCAAGCTTCGGGACTCCCTGGGGTGGTGCTGCGGACCCGAGTTTTACTTGCACGATGGTTCAGTCATCATCGAGCATGCCCCCGGGACCCGCTATCCCACCATCGAAATCGATCACTTGGCCATTACGCCCTTCGGCGTTTTCATCTTCGAGACGAAGAATTGGAGCGGCCTGATTCAGCCGTCCTCCAATCCGGATGCCCTGTTGCGATCAACAGGTGCCATCGGAGCCGAAGAGCGAAAGTCGCCCATTGCGCAGAACCGATCCAAGCTTGCCTTCCTACGCTCCGTCCTGCCACGAGACTGGCATGTTGCTGGCGCTGGAGTGTTCTCATCCAGCGAATGCCGGCTTTCTGCTGACCTGGACCTCGATTTAATCAGCCTTGCAGAAATTCCTTTTTGGATTCGCCATCAACGGCAACACGCCGGGGTGTCACGCATCGATATCGATATGGCAAGGAAAGCAATATGTAAGTTTATCGATTCGAATCCAAACGCATTGATCGAGCATAAACAGCGCATCTACCAAAATGAACTCGCGATGTCACGAGAAATATAAGAGTGTAAATTCGGTAAAAGCTTACATAATGCTCTTCAGTCTCACGAAAAATTACCGTTATTCAGACAACGCCCCTATCGCGCCTTTACCGCACTTTGAGAAGGCTTCGCCGTCCCCATTATTTTGGGCCGGTCTTAATGCGCGTGCCAAGTATTAACTGGTAGTGCGCTCCGCTTAACCGTGTTTGTCAAAAGCAAGGCTCGGTTCACAAATCAGAGGAGTTAATATGCAGTTGAATGGTTTAGCCTTAAAGAAAGCGAGCAGCACCGCCGTCGCTCCTTTCAACCTCTTCGAGCAGGATGTTCTGGACCCAGTGCAGGATTTTGACTTCCTCGGGAACCACGACTATTCGTCGTCGGGCCGCGAGAAGATCATGAAGGCTGCTCAAGAGCTTTTCGGTGCCAAACCCGAGAACGAGGAGCTGAACGCACGACTCACTGAATATATGCTTTCAGTGTCCGCGTCACGCAAGAAAATCGCAAGCGAACTCGTATTACTTGGCGGCAGCCTCTTCAACGCAACGGAACTCATCATCGAGAACCACATTGCTAAAACCGGTCATTCCACGTTCGCGGTCAATCAAGCAAAACATCTCGCATACAAGTATTTCGATGCATCGCTGGGGCTCACGAGTCACGCCGCTAGGAAATACATGCGCTGCTTCGAAAAGTTCGGCGAGGATAACGAAGCCGTTCAAATGTTTAATATCGGCGAGCTAAACATCCTTTCCGCTCCGGGCGTCACTGACGACGAGATCGACAAGGTATGGAAGAAAAAGCTCGCCGATCCCAAAATGACTCAGGACGAAGTTCGGGAATTTCTTAACCTGCTTCGCAAGCAAGACCAGACAATTCAAGACAAGGACAAGGAACTGGATAACGTCCAGAGCTTGCTCGAGGACAGCAAGGATCAGCTTCGGGGCGTTGAGGCCGATTCAAAACACCTGCGGCGCCAGCTCGCAGAACTCAACCGTGCGCTCCAGGAGCAACAAAAGCAGATTCAAGCCCAAAGTGATTTCGTCAAGGAACGCACGTCAGGACTTGGCCAGTTGCAAAAGGATTATCAGGACAAGGTTAAAGACTTCGACCGGGTCGTCGCCGAATTAGCCGCCGCAAAAAAAGCCAAGACCGTCGAGACTCAGGAAGTCATCGTGGAGAAGGTACCGGAAGGCTTTAGCACGTTGACCGAAGCGCTCAAAGACCGGATGGCCGCGCTCGAAGCCGCTGAAGTAAATAAGCAACGGGCCGAGCGGGAGCTGGAGGAAATAAACGACCAAATTGCGGCCAGCCGCGCTCAGGTGGAATCCGAAAGCTCTGTGCAACAAACGTTGGCCCAGTTGATCAGCGCGTGGGAAGGGTTCGCTGCCAAATTTGCTACGGCACAGCTCGCGGTCCAGGCCTCTACGGAGCCGACCCTCTATACGCCTACGCTGAAATCGCTCTCGGCGATGTTGCGCAAATGCTTGTCGGAAGTAGACGGCGCAACGAGGCAATAAGCAGCTGATCGATTACTCGCCCAAAACACTCAACAAGACACGGCGTAAGGACCTGCGCCGCCGAAGACCATAAAGAAGAAACACAAATGACACTGCTCACCACCGCTGCCGCAGAACCGGCGAACACGATCGTCCCGCATTGGTTGATCGAGAAGATTCAGCGCACCAACTACTCGCTCACCGACTTCATGCAAATCGCGCTCTCGGAAAATGCGGCGATGGAGAGAGTCCTCGCTGTCTCGATGCCTGACATGATGATTTTTCGTAAACATGCTTCGCCCATGGCAGCGATTATGAACATGCCATTCGTCGCACTCGCACCAGTATTGGACGACGCGCGCGATTGGAAATCGATTGTTGAAGGGCTCACGCATTCCGCCAAGGTCGACCAGCTCAGTTTTGCGATGCCATTGATTGACAGAGTCACAGCCAACGACATCTTTCATTACAACAAGGACTATGTGAAGCTCTTGATGGATGTCATGCACATGAGCTTGCTGGCCGTGCCTCTTCTTGGTCTTTCGTTCGAACTCGCCGCGTACCTCAAAAGCGTGCCTATTGGGCAGCTCGAGACGGCCATAGCGAAGATCAAGTTTCCGCTGTTCAGGTGGCGATTCAGCGATAAAAACTTCTGGCAGGAATACAGCGCGAATTTTCTCACCGAAGAGTCGGTTGGTCATTACCTCATGCAAACTTCGCCGGTTCGCTCGGGCGACCTTCCCTATCAGACGGTATGGACCAGCCTGCGCATTGATCGGGTCACGAAGGAAGTGTACGCACGCGCCATGATGAAGCAGGGGTGCCGTTCCTCGACCGCTTCGAACCTGTTCGACATCCACCCGACCAAGACGCGACTCATCTATAAGGAGTATCACGGCGTCAAGTCTCCCTCTGGCAACAACCCGACTTCCCTCACGTGGTACGTGGACCAACCGGTGCGCCGCGTGCAGGCGAGCATGTACACCTGGCTGTATCGAAGCGTACTGCGAAGCGGCGGTAATGTCCCGGAAGCGCTTATTGCCACGAACGATCTGATGGCCAAAACGTTCGGCAAAAATCTGCTGATCTCCGCAGATCGAGGCAACCATCTGACACGAAGGATGGCGCGCGACTCGTTGTTGCGCACAGGGCCTTGTCGTTCGTGCGGAACGCATTACATCCTCGCCAACGGCGAAGACAAAATCGAGCTGGAACACAAATTTACGTGCCCGGGATGTCAGCTCACCCTTACCACCAAGTTTCAAGCGGCTAAACGAAAGGTGAAATCTTGAACAAATCCGAAGGAGCCGTTGGCCCGAGTGCGCAGTTCTCAGTTGAAGCAGGTTTAATCGTTTTTACGACGGACGGACGCGCGCAGTTCGGCTGGCGCGACCTTGGCACTGGTCGCTTTCATTCGGAAGTCGATGGACAGTGCATCCACGGCGTCATCGGCGCGATCGAGTTCAATTCGGATATTGCCCATTAGCAATGCACGACTTTGCCTACCTGTTCCCGGATAGCGCCGCGTCCTGGCTTAATGGCCGAGGCGACGCGCGCTTTCACCGGTATGAGAAGTTTTATCGAGCGTCGCGTGCTGCGGCAGCGAACGCGGCGGAGTTCGACCTCGAAGCATCCAACGAGCGATACGCGACAATCTGCCGGCCTGCTCGAAGTCGAATCGTCGAGATGCTGGATAGCAAGCTGTTCAAGCAAATCGCGTTTTCGCTGACGCTTCTCTGGATCGGGTCTTCACTGCTTCCAACGGTCGGCCATTCTGAGCCTGTTGCCACCGGTGCGTTTCTTGTAGGCGCGTTTATATTTCTGCGCGTGAAGAGATGGCGCGGCCGGGCGCGGCACCCATAGCAAACGGTTGCGTCCGGGCAACGGGGCGTCGCCTGACGGCCTTACCGGCCCTTACAATGCACGCGGCCAAGTTTCACAAATTTTAATTTGAATGCGTGAACTACCGGCGGCGAAGACTTGACTTCGCACGGCGCTCGGTAAGCTAAGTAATAAGCAGATCGCAAAAATGCGACTGCATCAACGACCTACGAGGAATATAGAAATGCTGACCAAACAAACATACAAACTGACCGCGCTGGCTATCGCGGGTTCTCTCGTTCTCGCAGCTTGTGGTGGTGGCGGCGGTGGCGGTAGCAATAGCGCTGCACCTGCTTCCAGCGCGAGCAGCCCGCCCGCCACGACCTCTGGTGCCGTAGCGGTGCAGACGTCTGTGCCGGCTCCCACGTATGGCACGGGAACCATGCAGGCGAGCGCCTTCTCGACGCTCAACGCTTACCGCCTTTCGATGGGCGTAGGTGAGGTAGCTCAGGACCCGATCCTGGATACCTCGGCCATGGCACATGCGCTGTATCTAGACTCGAATCTGGCGAACGGAAACTTGACCGCGCTATCGCACGACGAAGTGTCGACCTTCGCGAACTACTACAGTGCCACGCCCCTGAGTCGGGCGCAGCTCGCGGGTGCTCCCGCAACCGAATGGATCGGTGAAGATATCGCGGCCGGCTATCCGCAAACCAGCGCGGCTGCTTATGGCTCCAACTGCGTCAATATCTATCTCGATACCGTCTATCACTTGCAAAGCGTAACGAGCAATCAACAAACGATCGGCATTGGTTTCCAGCAGAACTCCGGCTCCTATCCCAACTACAGCTGCGTACTCGATTTTGGCGAGACGGCCGGTGTAAGCGGTGCACCGCAAGCCAACTCGTTTAACGCGTCGGGCGGTCAGCAAATGCCAACCACTACGATTGCGCACTCGCCGTTGGTCAACGAACCGAACGTCGCACTGGCGATGATGAAAGAAGATGTGAATGTGGCACCGGATATCGCGGCGCCAGGACGGCCGATCATGGTTTTAGTGAACGCGGCAAACGCAGGAGACGTGCTGACAGTAAGCAGCTTCACGTTGACTGCGGCCAATGGGGCGGTGGTGGCCGCACGGATCATCGTGCCGTCCGCTGCACTGACTGGATCATCCGCTGGTGTCACGGCCGACGTGAACAACGCCCTATTCCAAGGCGTTGCGTTCCTGCTGCCGCTCGCGCCGCTGACAGCAAACACGACGTACACCGCAACCTTCAGCGGCGCGCGTGACGGAACGCCGATCAGCGCTACATGGAGCTTCACCACCGCCGCAAGTTAGTCAAAAACGTGAAATTTCCCTCAAAAGAACGCCCTTTTATAGAGCGTTCTTTTTGCTTCAGCTATCGGCAAGTCGTAAAAACCTAGTTGCCAACACCACCACCACCGCACTGCACGCTACCGCCATTTGGACTGCACCACGTAAGAAGAGCCAAGCCGGTCACGTTGGTTGTACCCGGCTGGAGCCAGCAGTACGCGCCGTTTTGAAAAATGAACATATCATTGCTATTAGCCGGTGTGCCCGGATTCCCCGTTTGAACCTCGGGCGCAGCCGTGCTGAGGTAAACGCCGGTCGCTGCTATTGCCGCGACCGAATTATTAAACTGGTTTAAACCGCTGCCTGTGTACGGACCCGTCATGGCACTAGCTCCGCCAATGGGAGCCTTACGCCAAAACGCCGTGTACGCGGCTGTACAGGCATTTTCCTCGTCCTGTCTTGTTACTGTTTGTGTGTTGCCTCCCGTTGCCGGCGTAGGCTGCACCGGCGGCGGTGGCGCGTTGCACGAAAAACTCCACGAGCTACCGGTCCATACTGGCCCAGACGCGAAACCGTATTGACATGACGGTTGCGGTGTCTCGCATTGATATCGCGCGCCATTCTTTGTCCAGCTTTCTCCCGGCCCGCACCCCGGCGCGATTGGGGTCGTGATAGCGTTCTGCACATATTGAGCATTCACACTGAGCGTCGGGCCGACCAGCGCAGTGCCCACAGCCAGCGACGCCATCCATTTCGTTGTTTTCATTTATTCATTTCCAAAACTACAACCAGTGTCAACTTCCGCCTGCAAACTGAGCTGATCCTGCACCAAGGAGTTATTGCCGTCTGCGAGAACGTCATAGATCTGAAGCACCCAATTCACCCCGGTGTATCCCATGCCATAGCGAACACCGGCTAGCGGAGGGTTCGCTGTCGCGTAGTTGGTGCTCACCGATGAGGGAATCACTTTCCACCATGCCGAACCCCCAGGTCCGCAGGCGGGGACAGCAATTTGCCACCCGTTGTAGTACCCCTGAAGTTGCGCGTCAGTAGTAAAGTTGCCGATGAGATTGCTCAACGGCACCCAGTTGCCGTACTTGTTGCAGACCCACATCTGATTAGCACCGCGCATCGTTACTGTGTTCCATGCGCAGTTGCCCGCCGCGACGTTAAAGTTGACGACCGGCGCAGTGACCGTTCCCGTCGAATTGATGCTCGCCACTTGCTGGATCGGTGCGGGATTGCCAGCCAAATCCTGCACGTACAGACCGTTGTTTCCGCGAATTGCCGCACTGCCGTTTTGGTCACCGTAAAAATTCACACCCGCGGTACCGATCGTAAGCGCTCCCCCGTTCGCCGATAGAGTGGCGGTGGTTGCATTAAGCGCGCCCATATTGACGTTTGCTGCAGCAGTGCCTGCCTGGTTCTGGACGAAAAGTGCACCGTTGGTCCGGACAGCCGCGTTTGTCCCGTCGCCGTAGTAAGTGGCACCTCCGCCGATATTCAGGCTATTGCCCGCCTGCAACGCGAGTGTCTTCCCGGACATATTGCCGATGTTCTGCATGTCCTGATTGTTCGCGTTCATCGTACCGGTCAAGGGCAGCGTGCCGTCGCGCCGGTAATATGGAGAATTCCCGTCGGCGCCAAAGCCGT
The DNA here is from genome assembly GCF_964253815.1 of Caballeronia sp. LjRoot34. Lineage (NCBI taxonomy): Bacteria > Pseudomonadati > Pseudomonadota > Betaproteobacteria > Burkholderiales > Burkholderiaceae > Caballeronia > Caballeronia sp. LjRoot34. The sequence goes on along the minus strand of NZ_CAXUSB020000004.1, from coordinate 312,245 downwards.
TGATGGCCAGGATCGTGCCGCTCTTGTTGCCATTCGGATTCGCGAGCGTCCACTTCCCCTGGATGCCTGTGATGACAGACGGCGCTCGGTTGGTCGAGTAGCCAAACGAACTACCGCCTGCTGAAGCGATGATCCCGGCGCCTTCGATGTCAGCGGATCCCGCCTTCATCAACGGCAAGCTCGGGTATAGCGAGGTAGCGATGTGACACGTCCCCGCTGCGGTCGAACAGGCGTCGGGCACGATCATCATCGCAATCTGATACGTGCCGCCCCAGAACGGCCCGTTTTTAAAAGTCACCCGATTGTTGGCCAAGGCGCTGAGTTGCAACAGCGATGGCGGTGTAATTGGCGTCGCGACCGTTTGCGAGTAGCCGGCCGGAATCAACGATCCATACTGGGCCGTCACGTAGCTGCCGAGCGCCGCATTGATCGACGCGAGATTTTGGCCCTCGATCTGCAGCAGGTTCGTGTGCTTGGCGGCGATGTCTTCCTTAATACCCTGCACTGTCAGCAAGGCCGCGCCGACCAGGACAATCAACATCTCCAGAATGCTTCCCATGTCGGCAGCCCCGCCTTACGTGCGAGTCGTGTACAGCTGGAGGCTCGCCGTCGCACCGGCCGAGGCGCACGACGTGGCCGCAGTGCTTGAGCTAAACGGCAAGGTGGGCGAGGCCACAATCGTACCGTTCACCGATACCTGCGTGTAGACCGTGGTCAATGCCGCAACGCTAAGCGAACAAATCGTCGCCGTGACCGGATAGGTCAAGATCAACGAATCATTCGCCGTCACCAGCGTACCCACGCTGGTTGAGAGCGTGCCGTTAAAGAGACCCTTGATCGTCGACTTGTCGGTGGAAACACGCGAGCCTGCCGAGTCGAAAGCATGGTTCTGCGCGAGAACCTGCAACGTCTCAGCGGAGAAGTCCGCGTCGTTTTGCGTCGCGTTCAAAATGCCCGTGTGGAACATCTGCGCCTCGCTCTTGAACTGCGAGGAGTGAATCAGGTCAAGCACATACTTGCCCCCTGCATACACCGCAAGCGCGAGCAAGGCAGCGCCCGCCATGACCGCGCCTGCTTCGATCATGGACAACTCGCCCGATTGTTTCGTCCTGCGGGCGATCATGAGCATGCGTTGCCGACGGCTTGATTTCGCAAGCGCAGCGGCGTCGAGGTGTACCTGTTCGTTGTGCTTCATGGCCAAGCTCCTTTTAGTTGATTGAGACGCCGGGCGCACCCGGTGTCATGCTGATGGCGCCGGTCATCACATAGGAGCCGATACCGATGGTGAGGAACAGCGCGGCCGCAAAGCCGAGCATGAGGTAATGCGTGACACGCGCGTTTCGCTTGACGGAGTCGACCACGCGATCCAGTGACTGCCGACCGAGATTTTTGATCGCCGCTTCGAATTGATCGCGCCCCGCCGCGTCAGTGATCGTGTCGACGATCTCCAACGAGAAGATGCCGGTATCCAGCGCACGCATCGGCTCGTCCGATCGCGCGGTCAGACGCCGATGCATGGATTTCAGGTGCCAGCGCAGCCACGGATCGGATGTTTTCAGCAACCGGTCGAGCGCAGCGCGCAGGGTCAAGTTGGAATCGAAAAGACCAGCAAGCGACACGATCAGAAGCGCAGCTCGAAGGTCTCGCCGATTACGCCACAGCATCGGCATGCGATCGAACTTGTTTCGAACATGCCCGGTCCAGCGTTTGAGGGAGTAGAAGTACATCGTTACGAGGCCGATCACCAGGCACAGCGAGAACCACCAGTAGTCGTATGCGAAGGTGTCGACGTGGTAGAGCCATCGACCCGCGTCCGGCCATTGGTCCAGCGGCTTGGAATCCAGGATCTGCGGATAGATCGCCCCGCCGAACAACATGCAGTAGCCGTACATGTAGACCAGCAGCAATGCCGGATACGCCATCTGCAGTTGCGTCGTAGCCGACAGCACGCGTTTGGCGCTTGCCGCCATTTCGGCAAGTTCGAACCCGCGAACCACCGCGTCTTGTTGAGCGGACTCGTCGGCGATATCGAGCAGTGCGTATTCGTCGCCTGGGATGAACGGCTTGATCGCGACAGAGAAGCTTTCTCCCCGTTGCATCGTCTCGCGGATTCTCGCGAAAACAGTCCAGACGACCTGCCCGCGAGAACGATTACGCTTCTCGTACGTTTCGAGCCGGTCAAAAAGCGTCTCGGTATTGCGCAACCCCTTCTTCGCAATATCCAACCGCGTTTCGCGATAGAAGACTTCGCGCACCTTTTGAAAGCGCCAGCGTGCATACGCTTCCCGCTGCCGCGCGGGCAACATCTTTCCGATTAGGTTGAACATGGTGTATCCGCAAGCGCTTAGGGCATCAGACCATCGACGCCGGGCATGACGCGGTATTGCGAAAAGCCCTGCATCGAACGATTCACAAATTGTGGATCAATTAATCCGCGCGAAACCTTGTAAAGAGCGTGTTCATATAGCGTCTTTCCGGTCATGTCCCCATCCTCGAACCCGGATTTACGTGAACCGCGCCAAACTTGACGCGCGCCAGCCCAATCCTTGTGGCTCACCCGCTCGAGGAACTCGGGCGTCGGGCGGTAAAGTTCAGCGACAACGGATTGGCGCTTCGTGCCGCCGGCGACCTTTCCGGAACGCGTCGTCAGCCCGACCAAGCGGCAATGAGCGCACCCCTCCATATTCCGGCATGCCATTTTCGAAGTGTCCAGACCAAACTTGCGGCGAAGGATCTCGAGGTCGGCTTTCGGCATGACATCTTCAGCGGGGATCTTGCAGTGGTCGCAAAGCGTCGGGATGAGCTTCTGATTGCCGACCGCGTTGATGAAGCCCTCGGAGGCAAGCTCATCGATGGGCAACTGCAAACGGCCACCCGCCATTCGCATGATGGCCGCGATGATGTCGCCTGCGTGCAGCGAGAAGCGCACGGGGTGACCAGTAAGCGCGAGTTCCGCAACCAGACCCATCACCACCTTGTCCCGCACCTCGCCGATGGTCAGATCGTCGGGGTCCTGACGCATCAGCGTACGGATCACTTCCGCGTATTTGCGGTTCGCTTCTTCGTCGGTCTCGTCGGGCCTGCGGATGATCGAATAGTCCGACAGCCAGGGCATCGGATATTCGGAAGGCTCGTTCACGGCGAACTGCTTCTTGAGATCCCGATCAGGAAGCTGATATGAGAGCGCCCGCAATGTCGTCGTCTTCCCTGAACCGGTTTCGCCGGTCAAAGCCGTAATGCCGCCGCTCACATAGTTGAGTGTATCGATCAACTCAAGCTGGCTAGGCTCAAAGCCCATGTCCTTGGGCAAGAGGACTTTGTAGTTCTTGAAATTGCCATCGAGTAGCCGAAGCGCCACGTCATAGCCGCCAACAAGCGGTGACGATTGCCAGCGCAGGTTGACGGTATCGGTTTTCACGACCAGCGGAATCATCGCAGACTGTGGCGCGCTCGGCTGAAAGCTATTACCCGAGTTGGTGTTGCGCTGAACCAGGTCGCTGTAGGCTGCGAACAAGGCGCGTCGCACGATGGTCTTCGGTAATTTTTCGTAGGTATAGAGGTCTCCGTTCACACGGAAGCGCACCTCCACGTCGTTTTCGAACTCTCGCGGCTCGAAGTGCACGTCACTTGCGCCGTAGTGATGCGCGGCTTCGATGACGTCACGAAAGTTTCCGATGGCGCGCGACGATTCACGCAACCCGCCCTTCACTGCTGCCACCGCTTTGCCGGCGTAGATCGCGGCAATCACTTCTTCTGCCGCGACCAGTTCTTCGCGCACGAACACGTCGGCGGTAGCCAAGTCCTTGATGAAAGTCGCATATTGGGCACGCTCGCAAAACCGTGCCGTCGCGACCGAAATCGCAACACCCGGTTGCAGCTCGACAGCGATAAATTCCTTGCGTGCGGCAGCGGGAATTCGCAACGCCGCGTCATCATCAGCGGCCGTCAGAATGCGCTTGTAGTCGGGTAGCGCTTCAGCAGATACGAGGTGCGGGCGTCCAGATTGCGTAAAAAGCGTGTCGGCCTTTTCGTTGAATGCCTTGTCTTCGTCGCTCAAAATTTCCGGGACGACGAAAGGCTCTGGCGAGACGGGTTTAGCTAGGTCTGATGTTGCGCTCGTTGCCGTTGCGGCCGCCTGCCCACTATCGACCGCTTTCGCCGTTTCGTCACCGTGCTCAACGTTGCTGGCGCTCGCTGCATCGATCGCGCGCGATATCGACTCAATCGCCACCTGCTCAGCAACAATCTTCTCCTTGCCCGTAACAACGGTGGTGTCCGTTGCTTCGCTATGCTTTAGCTCTTCGTCAACGTCGACGCTTTCCACATCCTCGACGTCCGCTGACAGATTACGCCCAAGGAAACTCACCGGGCCGACAGTTGCGCGCGTAGGCTGCATACGCGGCTCAATCGCGCCGGCCGGCTCTACAAAGCTTGCTTTCGGGGTACGCAACCGCTTGAAGAACCCTGAGCGTGCCTCAGGCACATCATCGTCAATTCCACCAAAAAGACTCATGGCTTATTTCCCCACAGGAATAAAAACGGAATTTCCGCCCGGTGCGCTGGGCAACGGGCTGTTCAGATCATTAAGCGCCTGCATGCTCGAACTAGGAGGCGATGGGTCGGCCACAGGGATTGCCTGAGCGACGATCACCTGGCTCCAACTGCGCTTGCCCTCCGTGACGGTGACCTGATAGCCATCGATGCGAGACACGGTCCAGCCATTGAGAAGCTTCGTGCCTTGCCGGCCCGGGTAGATCGCACCCATGTAGTCGTACAGGACGTACGACCCCGTCGAGTCGCTGAATGCGCCAAGGAACGTGACCGGTATCGCGCGCACGACCGGGGCGACGGTGCGCCGCGGCACGGCCTTGGAGGCTTCTGCAGCCGCCTGAGCGGGCACAGGCGCCGCTGGCAGCGACGCCCCGAGCATTGGGGTTGCCTGTTGGCTCGCATTGCCGTCAGGCGTCTTCTTCATGCTGTCGACTATCTTCTGGCGCGCGAGCGTGTCGATGTCGTCAAGCGTGAGATGTTTTTCTTCTGCATGCAGCCCGCCTGCAAGCGCGAGTGCCACTGCACCGGCCAGAGCGGTTTTACTTATAAACATAATATTTACCCTTTGCGGTGAAATGAACGCCGGTACCGTCTTCCTTTAATTCGAGGTCCAAGGAGTCGAGCGTCATGTTGTCGGGCAGGCGCGCGAGCAGCGGTGCTTGCCATTTGTATCCATCGATCTCCCACTGGCCGCGCATGATGAGAGGCCCATGCATCTCTCCCGGCTGCGGCTGGCGCGCGAGAATGCGCTCCGGCTCTTTGATATCGACGACGTACCCGTGGCTATCGAGCGTGAATGGCGTGACCGACAACTTTTGCGGCTCTGTCTGCAACGCTTTGATGAGCGCTTGCGATGTCGGCCAGGTTTTGGCCTGAGCGAGCGCGACGCGCTCGACCACGATTACCTGTGGGCCTTTCGTATCGAGCTGCCAGCCGTTGGCATTGAAGACCACAGGTCGGACGCGCTCGGGCGCGTTTGCGTCGAAGTCCTTGAACGTTCCGCCCTGCCGCTTGTATGTGACCTTGCAGGGGCCGGTCGCGTTACAGGTCGCCTTCCAGAACTGCCATCCGGCGAAATTGCTTTCCTGCCCACCGAATGCGGCGAGTAGTCGGGGCGCCATCACCGATGCAAGCGGGGCCGGCGCCGTAAATACCCGCGCGACCGCAGTTTGATATTCCTGCATGTACGTGGGCGGTGGGGGTGCGGGCGGCGGCGGCGGATTGAAGAAGTCGATTGCTTTGCTCACGCCAAAGAACCCTGCGCACGCGATTACAAGCAAAGGAAGTGCGGTCGGAAGCTTGACCGGCACCTTCTTGATCTCGGCCGTCTTGCGCGCAGCGAGCAACTCGCGGATAGGAAAGGGCTCATCGAGGTTGTGAAGCTGGGCGCCGTGGCCGAGCGTCACCAACGGGAGGTTGATCTTCGCGCACTGATCCTCGAGCGCCACGCGCCGCGCATCGAGCGAGACGAGCGGAACGTCTTCGTCAACCGACACAGCACCACGCAACACGTGAACAAAGTGCACGCGCTGGTCGTTCTGGATCAATACAAGCACGGCCGGTTTCGCGCGCACGATTTCAAGCAGCGCGATGCGAGCGGCTGCCGAGTAAAGCTTTAAGCCCTTGCGCTCATCGGGGTCAAGGTTGCAGAAGCCCCCGATTGTCTCGCCGTTCGTTTTGAGCTCGACGTAATGCGTCGCGTCAAATTGTTCGGCATAGCGGCGTCGTTCAGCAGCCGCGCCCTTGGTCGCGTAGGCGCGCCACTCAAGGCCAAACGCGAGCCGTGCGCCCTTCTCTCCTGGAATAGGTTCGAGATGCATACCGGCGCTCACATCGACGAAACAACGGTGGCCGTGAGCATGATCACCTGGAACGTGCGCGACTTGTTCCACGCGCCACTCAACCCGGCGATGCCGTTATTGCTCGCCGCGTCGTAGTGGTTGGTCACAGCCCCATACAGAACCATTGTCTGACCGTCGGAAAGGGCAATCGTCTGGTCATCCTTGCTGCCGATGATGTCCGGCAGTTGGATTTGCTGCAGCGTAGCGCCCGAGCCCGCGCTGATCGTCTGGAAAGGACCATTGAGCTTCGAGCTATCGCTCCAGTACGACAAGACGATCTGGTTGTGATCGTTGACAGACGGCAAGATGTTCACGAAGTCGCCAACGGTAACCGAACCCGGTTGCAGCCCGACAGAGCCGCCCGACGATCCGACGATTCCGCCTGCAGAAGGCGTCGTGGCCGCGAGATAGCCCTTCGTCTCGAAAGAACCCACTGACACTGGCAGGCCGTTCAAGGTCATCTTGGTAACCGTGTTGTCCTGCACGGTCTTGCCGTAGCTGTTCACGCCGTTGATCACAGCGTTCGTGCCTTCGAGCGGCGAGTTGGCTCGCAGGACGGACAAGCCGACCGAACCGGCTGATGTCGCAAGTGACGTCGGCGAACCAAAGGCCACCGAGTACTTCTTCAAGCCGTCCGAGATGCGGTTGAAGATCACATCGGCACTGATGCCTGCTTGCGTTCCGTCGTTGATGTCGAACTGCAGCGTGCGCACACGCAACGCAACCTGACGCGTCGAAATGGCGTTCTCGCGTGCAAGCAGTGCACCCATGCGATCGACTGCCTCTTTCGTATCGCGCACCATTACGAGCCGGCTTTGCGGATTCACCGTCACCACACCCATGGGCGACTTCAACTGATTCAATTCGTCCTGGATCAACGCAATCTGATCAAACGACCCGTCCCGGCCGGTCGACGTCACAGCGGAGAAGGAACCCGTATTGCCCGACGAGCCACCGGTCGTTCCCGACGATTGGTTGCCGGTCGAGGTGTCCGTGCCTTTAGACATCGACGACTTCACGCTAACCTTTCCGGGGATTGCAGAAATGGTGAACGTCTTCGTCACGAAACGGGAGATCGCGATTGTTGTGCCGTCGAAGCTCCAGTCGAGCCCGAGATCTTCGGTTACGCCGCGCAGGTACTGTCCCACCTTGCAATCGCAGGGCTGTGCGTACACCGGCTCCACGCCTGATTTGACACTTGCGCTTGCCAGTGAGGTAGGCAGTGGTCCGCCCAATCCACCCATCGGCGCGCCGGCCGCAACCGCCGGAGCAACGGATGCGGACCCGGCGCTTCTCGGAATCAGCGATTCACGCGGGATAAACACGTCCGGACTAATGTGGACCGGATACCCGGTTGCACTCGAAACGAGCGTGCCGATCCTGGAGATTGGCAGGTTCGGCGGGAACGTCACCATCTTGTCGCGAAAGACCGCCGGGAGCGTCGCTTCATAAGCCACAGGTACGAGACGGTCGCCGAGAAATGCAGTCGGTACCTCCTCAACGAGGGGCATGGATTCTGGACCATTGCCCATTGCGTTCGCCGCGTCAGCGGCGGCCGCCGAGTACGCCCGATTGACGTCCATTTGGCTAACAGCGCAGCCCGAGAGCATCGAGGCCAGGGTAAGCGACGCGGCAATTTTGATCGTGTTATGGCGCATGATGATTACTCTTGGCAATTGGCCGCGCGTGCGACGACGCGGATCACGTTGTTGGTGTGCTTGCATACGCGGGTGGGCGTGCGCATGTGATTGGTGGCCTGCATGACCTGTGTGAGGATCGACTTGAAGTCACCGGAAAACGTCGCATTGAATTCAAGCGGCAGATCGTCATCGATCTTCCAGGCGAGTTGCCATCCCTGCTGCTGAAGCCAACGATCAAGCGCGTTGCGCAGGTTGGAGTCTTGAGGTGTGGTCGAGAAGGTCAGGATGCCGTTGGGTGCGACGGCAGCCGACGGCGAAGGAAGCACGACCGGTGCAACGGCAGTCGATGTCGGAGCCAAGGCTATCTGGATCGGCTTGGTGTCCACGGAACTGGTACCTCGCGATGCAAAGGCATCGTTGGAAGCCGCGCTTGCAGGCGCCATCTTCATCGGCGCCACAGTTGCTTTGGGGCTGCTCGTGGCGGACAACACTTGCCAACCGTCGCCAGCCGGCGCTGCCAAGCGGGACTGATCAGGATCGGCCGCCATCGCATTGGCGGCCGCGGCCAGCATCAAAATCGCGAGAAAGCGGCCGACCGGACGAAACAGGAAAGATGTTTTCATAAGAGTGTTCGACGTCATGAGGTCAGTTGCCGCGCTGGATGCGGCGATAAATATGGGTGGCATAAATCAGTTGCTTCGAACTGGACACGGCGTTGTACGCGCCCACAGCGCGCCAGGTCGGCCCAAACTGTTTGATGTTCGACGCGAGGATCCAGGTGCCGACGTAGCTGTTCACGCATGCGTCGAAAAGGCGTTCGCGGGTGATGCCCCACCGCGATAGCTTTGGCAACCAGGAGCTGTTGATCTGCATTAGGCCAATGTCTTCTGAGCCATCGCGATTCACGTTGACGGCGTTTGCACGCATGCCCGATTCTTGTTGCGCAATGGCGCGCACGAGGACCACATTCACGCGATGAAATGCAGCTGCATCATCAAGGCAATCGGCGCGTGCGATCGACGGGGCAGCCACGAGCCACAGCACGACGCCAGCAAGAAGATGGTTGATCGTCATGACGGCCGTGCTCACGATTTGGCTCTGTCGAAGAAGCGCACGTCATGGCGACGCGTCACATTCACAACGTTGCCGTCCGCATTGACGATGAACTGGTCGGACGTGCCGTTGAACTTGTAATAGCGGCCTTTCTGCTCGCCCGTACCGAGATGCCTCGCATCAGCCACGGTTACGTGACCGACCGAATCGGCGAATTTGAAGAACGTCGATCCGTCCTTGTCGAACACACTCTCCAACGCGGCCTTATTCCCGGCGTCGAATTCGTAGACCGTTCCAGCGACCCGGGCCACTTCCACTTGGTCCGCGCCGTTCGATACAACAAAGCGCTCAGCGCGGTTGATCGTGAGTACATTGCCGGCGTCATCCCACTTCGGGCGCAACGACTTGCCGCTTTCATCGACCACTTTGATTTCGGCTGCGGGTTTCGCCGCGAATTTGATCTGGACATGTGCATCGTCGCCGTCGCGAATGGCGACCGCGCCAAGCTTTGAGGCAAGCAACGAATCACGGACGGGGGCGTCTGCAGAGCTCGCGGCAATCGCAGCAATTGGATCCGCGATCGTCGATGTCGAGGCCGATGGCCCATTGCTCGCCACATAGTTCACCGCCACCGACTTGGGTGCCGAGCGCCGCAAGGTGACATGCCGCGCATCAAAATCGACATCCGCGTACATGTCGGATGAGGCGATCAGCCGGTCGAACGACTGCATCCAGTTTTCGCCATCCCGTGTTGCGAAACTCGTTGATGCGGTAAGGTCGATATCTTTCTGCGCCGACCCCGTCCACCCCTGCGGCACCAACGCCTTGACCATCTGCGACAGGGGCATGGTGGCGTTCAGCGCGCGCGTGCTTTCAAGGTGCGAGTGCGCACCGATAAGCGCGAGTCGACCTGAAAACCCCGTGAACCCAGACGGGAGATCGTCGCTTTCGCGGGTCGTGTCGCCCATGAAGCGGTTCGCTTTCTTCCAGTACGCCGTGGCAGTGGTTTGCCCCGTGGAGTAATGGATCACGTCCGGGGTGCCCGGGACGACGACGTAAGGTCCTTCGTTGTGGCCGCCCTCGACGCGCAGATTCTGTCCCGCCCGGGGCTGGAAGTACGTCGAACTTCCATCATTGAAGACGAGCGCGGGACGCTCGAGCACGTTGCCGGCGATTTCGTAGTCGAAGTCGAATGGGTCGGTGCCGGCGAGCGCGACATTCACTGAGAGCAGTGCCAACGCCATAGAGACGACTGTGAGTGATTGCTTCATAAGCCGCGATCGATTTGAGAGAGGTGCTGGACGAACCGCGCGAGATATTCACGACCTGGCTGCGGGTTAGCGCTGTGGTAGTACGCCACCGCTTTCACCGCGGAATGCGTCTTCTGATAGTTCTCGTTGAGAATGTCTTCGGCGACGTGGATGTTGGTCGCCGGACTCAAGGCGTCCCACGGCGAAGCAAAGCACTTCGAGTGGTATCCCCAGTTCACTTGCATGATGCCAATGTCGAAGTCACTTCGACCATCCGCGATCAGGATGCGAATCGCGCGATAGGCGTCCTCGCGCGTGCGAAAGAAGAATCCGCGACCGGCCACGTTCAGCGTCCATGGCCACGCCCGACCGTTGTAGGCGGATTCGTTGAGTGCTATCCCGGCGAGGATCTTCGGGTCGACTGTGGAATGCATCGCGTCGAACGGCGCTTGCGCGGATGCGCATGCCCAGCCGCCACGCCGCTCGGTCATCGCAGCCTGCGCGTCATCGCTTAGGACGCCGGGTTGTACCCATCCACCGCTCACGAGGATGGCAAGCAGACTAACGGGCGCTCCATCAACTTTGACGGTCGGCGTTGCGCCCTGCCCCATTTCCACTGCTTGACCCTCAAGCCGTTGCGCCCACGACTGAAACGGTTTCATACCGCATGCATAAACCGGGGTGCCTTCGATATCAAGGATCGTGCGCTGTCCGGCACTCGATACGACAAACTGTGTCGGGCTGATGATCTCTTCGATCGTGGCCGCATGACATGAGGATCCAATGAAAAGCAGCGCTGCCGCGAGGAGCGCGTTAGTCATGGTAGGGCTCCATAACGATGTCCTGCGTGACTTGCACGAGGAACTTCTCACCCGGATCGACCGTGATCGTGGGCGGTATATTCTGGTTGCGCTGCAAGACGGCTTGCGCCGTCGTCGCGGCGACCTGACCTGCAGTGCTGCCGTAGGTCGTGACGCCATTGGGGCTGGAGTTCGTCGCTGTCTGCGCGCCGTTGTCAAATGACTTCAGCAGGATCGCAGTGATGAAGCCAGCACCAAAGATCTTGAGAAAGTGATTGTTCACGTCGCCGGAGAATCCGGCATAGCCATTCTGGTCCGCACCTTGCATGCCATTCATCGGCACGCTCTTTCCGTTGGGCAAGCGCAGGCTTGTCGAGGCAACGAGCAAGCGCTCCTGACCAACCTTGACGTCCGCGCTGTATTGGCCGTTGATGAACGAGCCTTTAGGGATCATCAGGCAGTCGCCTTGGAGGCTGTCGTATACGTCTTCATCGACCATGAGCGCGACACGTCCCGGCTTGTCCGAATTTAGGCCTTCAATCGTCTTTACGTGAATGTTGTGAGGGGGCGTAAGCGTGCAGCCGCGTGAGCGACCGTTGAACGTTGTCTGTTCAATGCCCCCTTGTGCGGCGGCCTCACGAAGAAACGCGCGATCCCGGTCTTCAGGTGCTTGCCCCTGCTTCGCAAGCTGCATGGCCAGCTGCTCCGCGCTGGGGTCACCCGCGGCGGCTCGTGATGCACGAAACTCTTCCAACGAGAGAACACCTGGGGGAAGCGTTGTCGCTTGCTGAGCGTTATTGCGCGACCCGCCTGACTGTTTGAACACGGAGGACGTGTAAATTGCGTCCTGAGCTGCATTGCGTGCAAGCGCCTGCGTATCCGCCCCACCCTTGTCAATTTCGCTTTGGAAATCGGTCCCCGTCAGCATCGGCTTGACGGGATGCTGGGCAGCGGCCGCATCGGACGCTGCGCGCGCTGCTGCGTCTGCCGCCGCTGCATCCCGCTGCTTGCGGATTTCCTGCTCTATATCAGTTGGCCCCTTGTCGCCCGCGCCCTCGGTGCTCGATTTGAGCGCCAGACTTTTCTTGTCGCGCGCGTCCTGCTCTGCCTGGTTCGAGGCCTTCAGTTCGTAAAAGAAGCCCAACACACCGATCACAATCGCGGCAAGAATGCCGATGCTCATAATGGCGTTGCGAGGCGTCTTGCCCTTCGTGAGCGCTATCTGCTCTTCGTTGGGATTGTCAGCTGGGTTTTTCTTGGCCATGGTGTTCAGAACAGCCCGAGCACGCGGCGGCGACCGCGGGTGACCGTGACTTCGTCTTTGCCAGATTTCAAAACGATCTCATCTGCCAGGCGCTGCAGTACAAGAAAATCCCCGCGACGAATGAAGTTGGCGACAACCGCGTCGCCGTGATCCTTGATAAACGGTACCGGCCACGACTGCGCCTTTTGGGGCATGCGCATCCAGATGGCGTGACCGTCATCGAAGACCACTTCCGGGGTGAACTCAGTCCGGCCGTCAACGCTGTAATCCCAATTCAGCTTGTCTGGCGCGACACTGACCGACCCGGAATCAACACCGCCGCGATCCGCACCAGCGCTCTGGTCATCACGCGAGGTCACACGGGTCATCGGCGAGTGCGGATACTGGAAGCGAACGGTCTGGTAGAAAAAGCCCCCTGCCGGCGAAGCAATGAGCGTGAAGTCGTACTCGCGCTTGTTGGTCGTAATGTGAAGCGTGTTCACAAGATCAGCTTTGTGGGGCTTGATGAAGATGTGGTTCGACTTGTCGTCGTCGATCTCCCACTGGATGCTGTCACCCATGGCGGGATCTGCAATGAGTTTTTCGCCCTTCTCCAACTCAATCGTGGTGAGCTTGAGCGGTGCCGTCAGAACCCGGTAGATCTGATCCCGGCTGTACGGAAAGACGCCAATGCGCGCGTCGCCGGGCATCGTCACAGGATCGGCGCCGCCATTGAACGGATTGAGCGCGCTCATGGGGTTGTCGGCGATCATCGCAGGTGTCGTTGCGTCGCTGACCGATTTCCTGGCCATCGCCGCAGGCGCGGTGATTACCGTTATCGCCATGACTGCACAGATGGCGATTGCGCGCCGGCTAGTGTGTTTGAGATTGGCGTTCATGCTTAGGCAGTCCGCTCGAGGCGAAAGAACGGGATAAAGACCCCGAATGGATTTGACGTGAGCGCCGCATCCGCAGTGGGCGCGACTATCTGGTAGCGCAAGGTGAGCGCATAGGCTTTGACATCCGGCTTACCAGCGCCGCCGGCCTGTGATGTCGAGGTTGTGAATTCGACGAGGACGGTTGAATCTTCCAGGAGCGCAATGTTTCGGACGTTGACTTCACGGATCAACTTCGGATTAGCGATGATCGCCTGGAAAGGTGCGTCTTGATCAAGCCAAGCCTTGAACTGACTCGAACCAGCTCCAATCATCTCTGCTTTGACGGAGTTGATATTTGTCGTCATGCGAGACGTTTCGAGCCGATCCGTTAAAACCGGTTCGATCGTGAACCATCGGACGGCCATGTCTTTGACGTGGGCGCGGATCGCTTGGGAATCCGGTTTGTACGCGACGAGCTCGGTTGTGACAGGATGGCCTGTCACATCAGCAGAGACGCCCACGACGCGGACCACGGAAGGCGGGGGCTGGCGGGTCCACACGGCTCCCGCCGCGATGGCTGCACAGGCGAATGCGATGAGCATCCAGCGATTCGACTCAAGCTTGAGCCGCGTGCTGGTTTCGAAAATGACTTTGCTCGGATCTTCCTCGGCGTACATGCCTGGAGCGGTGGCGAGTGCAGCTTGGCGCTGGTTTCTGAAAAGACGCATGGCAACCCTTGTTGAATGGTTACCATTGAAACAGCGCTACGCCCAAAAACTTGGTGGAAAGACGAACGAAATTGCGCGTCTTTGACCGGATACGTGAGCAGTGTGTATCCGTGTGCTGTCGCGAAGCCCGAGACCCTAAGCGGCGCTCAGGGTCCTTTGCAGAAAGAGCACCAAAATCAACCCTCTTTCCAATCCCAAAACCCTGTTGCTTCTGCTATTTATTCCAGGACCAACTTTGCACAAGTTCAAGCATGCTGCCGACTGCCTTGAGGAACCTCCGAGTTAATGCGTTTAAATTGCATGGCAGGTGGTTGAACCGGCTCAGTGCTGAATAGGACAGGCAGCGAGATTACTCTTATCGAGCGCATGACCCTAATCGGCACTTAGGGTGTCCTACCAAGAAAAAAACAATAGTGGCTTGATTTAAAAGCTTTTAATGGAATTTTTGAGCGAATCATGAAATAGGAAAACGTGGTGTATTCCTTACGAAAAGAAAGTTAATGGGTCGATTTGGCGGTGGTTCGCGACCAAATCGCTGCGTATGGGATTTCAGAAGTGGACCAGACATTTCCAGCGCAACGCAAGAAATTGGCCAAAATTCGATGTAGAAGATGAAATTGCCTAACAGGGAAGTAGACAGCATGGATAAAGCGACGTTGATTGCGAAACCGCTCGAACTGGCGAGGCTCTACGATAATGGCAAAGGGCTTCTTTGGCACACTCTAGCGGAGGCTTCACACGTACTTTCGAAGACGGAACCGAAGGTCACCGTGGCACAGTTGAAACACGCTAGATCGCTCCTATCGCTGCCGCCTCAGATCCTTGCTCTTTTTGCGAAAGTCGAACTGAACACCTACACGCGACAGCGGCTTCTTAGCGCCAAAGCGAAGTATGGAGTTGATAACCTCATTATGAAAGCCGCAGCAATTACGCCGGCGACCGACGATGAGGATCGGCGCCGAATACTGAGACTTCTTAATGACGATGGACAGCATGAAGTCAGACGGCTTCAAGTTCAATCGTTGGTCGCGGAGTATCATGCAGGACTCGCATCGAAGCGATGGAAAAATATTAACCAAGCGAGCAGACAGCTCGGGTTGCGCAATCAGCTATATCAAGCGGTCGCCGTATCGAATCTTCCTAGGTCCGTACTGGATCTTTTCGAGGCAGGCACCCTATCTCTGTCGGCCGGTCAGAAACTCGCCAAGCTAGTAGCGATGTACGGTCCCAACACATTAGTGCGACGCGCGACGTGGACCGCCGAGAAAGATTGCAATTTATCCAACCAGCAAAAACTAACCATTTTAGCTGCAGGCAACTCAGGAGGTTGGCCGGCGATCACCGTCAAGGCTAGGCGCATGCGAAAGAAATTGGTGGTTGAATTCCACTGCCCAGACGAGACGGGATCTTTGGCAGCAGACCTCGATGCGTTGCGATTGATACTGAACGTTTCAATCGCAACAATTCTTAAACCAAAAGGAAATGTACTTCGTTAAGATTTGGTTACCGTTGGTAGTCAATGACCGAACCAATCACGTTTGCGCCCGGAGCGTTGCCAGCAGGAAAGCGCGAAATGCTGAGATCGCGTCGCTAAGTCGCGTGAGCCATCGGATGAGGTCTGCGCCATATAGGGTAAGGTTTTCGCAGAAAAAGTGAACCGCCCCGGGTTCCGTGGAGGCTGTTCGGTTTAAGTTGCGCTGCCATTGGGACAGCTGGATTAGAGAGTTGCCGGTAGTAGTTTCCTTCCGCTTCAGCGGGAGGGATGTAACCGATGGGTTCCAGCAGTCGATGGTTGTTAAACCTCGACACCCATTCCAGCGTGGCGAACTCCACAGCTTCTTTGGTCTTCCAGGGCACTCGACGATGAATCAGCTCGGCTTTGTATGAGGTGCACTGTCAACAGCCGCCACTCTTTTCTTAAGCCGCCTGTTGTTGTTTGCTGAACGCTTCGGCAAACAACGCGGGCGCGACATTTCCTAGGCGCGAGTGGCGCCGTTGGCGGTTATACAAGCCGTCAACACAACACGCATATTACCGAGTCGCGGGAAGTTCTCTATCACTGGCACCCGTGGTACGGAGGTACGGTGCGGATCTTCAATACGGTGGAGAAGAACGGCGAGATCGTTCTGCACTGCGCACTCGATCCACTGGAGACGGCGCGTGTATCGGAGGTGCCGCCGTGGATGTTCGACCCGGCTGCCTGTTGTGACGTTACTTCCGCAATTTCTCCCGTCGTCACCTGTGAGGCGCTGCGCGATCTGAAGCGCTTGCTGGCTGATACGTCGCTTTCCGTGCAAGCGAATATGATACAAGCCCAGCACCATCCTTTGCTCCTTGCCGGAGGTTCTGATGCGACGCGCGACAATCCCACGACCTGGCGATCAACTCGACCTGTTTCATCCTTACCCGAAGACACCGCAGTGGACGAACCTGCCGCCGGAGGTACGGCAGCAGACGACGCGCTTGCTGGTGCAATTGCTGCGGCAACACCGACGCGGGCTGTACGCCCCCGCACTCCAACAGGAGGTGTGCGATGAGTGACAAGATCCGGGCGCAGCAACTGGCGCAAGGCGATGCTGTATTTGCGCCAGTCGTCGGCTTACCAGGTCAGCCACAATCTGGAGAGCCAGATACAGCAGTACGCGATGCTGGATCGTCTGCACCGGTTGGGCTGGCACGAGGTTGAAGTAATAGATGAGAATCTGGGCCGCTCTGCAGCCGGCACGCAGACACGCAGACACGCGCGGGTTTCGAACGGATGGTGGCAGAGGTCTGTCTTGGGCGCGTCGGCGCGGTTGCCGCTCGCGAGGTTTCGCGATTCGCGCGCGACAGTCGCGAGTGGCAGTAACTGGTCGAAGTTTGCCGTGTCGTTGATACCGTACTGATAGATCAGGAGACAGTGTACGCGCCACGCCTAAGCAATGACCGCTTGCTGCTTGGATTGAAGGGCAGCCACAACGAATACGAACTGAATCTTCTGCGTCAGCGTTCGCTGGAAGCGCGCCGCGAGAAAGCCAGACGCGGCGAGCTCATCATCACGGCGCCCGTCGGCTATCGCAATTCCGAAGACCAGCGTCTGGAGAAGGAGCCGAATTTGCGTGTGCGGAAAGCTATCCGTTCGGTGTTCCGCCAGTTCGCCGCGATTGGTTCGGTACGCCAGACGCTACTATGGTTCCTGGAGCATGGCCTGCAGTTGCCGGCATGCACGCCGCGCGGCGAGGTCCACTGGAAGCGACCGTATTACGGAACGGTGTATCAGATCCTGACCAGGCCGGTCTACGGTGGCGCATATGCCTGTGGCAAGACGGAATGTTCGATCCACTACAAGGACGTAGAACCGCGCAAACGTGACCAACGCAAACCGCGAGATCAATGGTTGGCGCTGACCCCCAATGCCCACGAGGGATACGTTGACTGGGACGAGTTTGAAGCAATCCAGCGGGTGATCCACGCTAACGCGCGTCTTGGCGGGCAGGCAGGTGCTCCCAAAGAGCGGCGAGGCGTTGTTGTCGGCCAGTGAATGACGAGTCAGGGCCTAATGGCCGGCACCGGATGCACAGGTTAGGAACTGGCCCTTCGGAATCAGAAAATGTGTCCGCGAGGCGCTACAACTCCAGAGCGCCCTCCCCCTCTTGCCGTCTCGCACTCGCCCAGCTTCGCAGACCATCTAATCGTTTCCTTGCACAACACACGCGGGCGGCGGCTATACAAGCTTGCCTCGGGGCGCAAAGCCCAATCGATTCAATTGAGATTCAAAAACATCCGGGGCTTGAACGATTCGATCTTGCCAAACATTGGAGGCACAAATCTCGAGTTGAGCCTTCGGCGACATTAGTTTGCAAACCAAGGCGAGCAACCTGACCATGACCTCGAACGACGGCTCATTCTGATCATTTAAGCGGGAAGGACCTCTCCGGCCGAGTTCTGCTTCAGCGCGCGCAACTCGCTGTGCCACTATGAGCGCCTCTCTCTTGAATGGCTGTGCCTTGACGAGGGCTGCATCCTGTTTTAGATGGATACTCTCCGCCAAATTTTAGGATTACTAATTTTTGACCTATGACTGGCTCACGAGGCGCATACGGTACCGACTTCTTTCTGATTGCGGTAACGACACATAGATCGTCACGTTTGCGTTGTCGATAGTGCGCTTACCGTGAGCGAGTGCGTTAGTTTTCGGATGTTGACTTCGGATGCGAGATGGCGCAACCCTCGCCTCCTCCGTGCTTCTTTCCCTTGTGTGGCTCATGATCGTCCCCCAGCGACCTTAGATTTTTCGTTACGGATATCAAACAATCAAACCGTATTGGGTCGCATGAAAATCAATGGTCCAGCCCAAGAATGAGAGATCTGCATCCTTAGATAGCGAAGTACACATCGCGTCTCTTTCGTCCGACCACCACAACTATGATCTGACCGCTGCGGATACGATGTCACTTAGGATGCGGTGCGCTCGCGTGAGTGTAGTTGCTCACTCCCCCGCCGCCTCTGTGCTCTCCTCTAGTCTGCGGACCAAAGGCTGGCGGATTTCGAAGACTTTCTCGATGGCGAAGGGGCGCAGCAAGCGGCTTCAAGGTTACTTCTCTAGACTCTGCGACCAGCAATCAGTTCGCGGCATTGGGTTGCGCAGCCACATCTTTTCGAACGCCGGCGCATGTGGCCCGAAGGAGCTGTTTCATGTCCGCGAGGCGTGCGGAAATAGCAGCTGCCGGGGCCGGTTTGATGTTGGACCTGGCGCCTTCCTTCGGAGCGCTCTCCGCGCGAACGCTAACGCTGGCGACCGAAGGTAAAGACGTGCATTTCTCGGCAAACGCAGCGTCGTGTGACGGTGATGCGCTCAGCAGGCGACCGGCCCGGAGTGCTGCGACAAAATCCGGCTTCCAGCCGGCCGCGGACACGCGAGCGCGGGGTTCACGGCAATCGCGAATAGCGATCTCGCAGCCATCCGCAGAAATCTCAAAGCGCCGGTTGATGGCTTCGTCGAAAAAGACTTGTCCGGCGTGGCGTGCTACGAGATCGTCAACGGCTTTGATCTCATTCAATCGCGTGCGTCGTTCGTGAATCTTTGCGTAATGGGAGCGAAGTTGGTGACCAAAATCGACTGGCGAGCGGAGCAAAGACCGGAGATAGCTGATGGGGCGTTTCGCCGCGCTCAGGTGTTCCCAGGTTACTTCGACCACTTCGGTCAGAAGCTTGCCGTGTTGCTTTGCTTCCCGCATGAGTTTGAAAACTAAAAATTTATGAAAACCCAAGCTCAGCAGACGTTGAAGGTCCAGCGGGAGCGTTCCTGGTTGTCTCTTTTGATTCTTAGGGAATAGATCCTTATATATACCTCCGTCTGCCACGGTGGCAGACGGGCGGATGAGTAAAGGGTCCTGTTGGGCATCGGCTTCTGAATTCTGTGGGCTGGCGCCTGTGGATTTCGACGTTTGTGCCAAGGCTGGCGGATTTTTCTCTTCGACGAATCCCAGCAGCTCGGCTGCTTTTTCCGTGAGATGAATATAGGCACGTCCGAATAGTCCCGCATCACCATGGCGCTTCTGGGGGGCTCGCACGATGAGGCCGACTTCGGCTAGATCATCAAGACTGCGGTAGAACGTGCGCATTGACTGCAGTGCGCGACCGGTGAGGAGTTCGCGACGGGCGAAGATAGCGGCGTACGGCTTTTGCGCGTCGACGGTACGTGCGAGTGCCGCGAGGAGGGCACGTGAGCGTGAAGGAATGGCTGCAATGTGATTCGCGCGGTGCGCTGCCCGGAAGACTATCCAGGGTAGGTTGGAGCGATCACACGCGAAGTTATCAAGCGCCTCACTGTCGAGGTTTGGAGAGTCTATTTCGAGCGGGGAGGGGCGATCGTTACCCTCGCCAGCAACGAAGCGTTGCGCGATAAGCATAGTCATGCATCCATTTGAAAAAATGGAGGACAAACGCTTGACTGCCGATCGCTATCCGCTACACTTCGAGATGTGAGTCCTTACCCGATTTGCCGTCGGGGAAGTGAAGCAGCAGGGTGAGCAACAGCAAGCCCAATATTCAGAAGCCTTCGGCGCCAACCGAAGGCTTCTGTTTTTCCAAGTCTGATTAAATCATCTCGATTCTCTTGATCCAAACCATAAGTGGTTGATTTTAAATAAGTCTCACCGTGAGACTATCGCTTCGACCCTGAGAAATTTGCCAGCACAGCGTGAATCGCCTCTTCTGCTGCAACTCGCGCCTCCTCGGAATGAAAGTCGATTCGAATCGTCTCCTTTGCCCCGATTACTTTGCAATAAACCTTCGCACCCTGACGGAAGGTCACCGGTGCTGCTCGGACCGGTTTGGCCGGCGCGGCCTTATTTTCCTTGGCAAGTCGAACCGCCGCCTCCTGAGTAATGCTCCCTGTAGAGAGGGCTTTGATCGCTTGCACGACCGCGTCGGATTTCCCTTCTCGCGAAAGGGAAGCTAGCGCCATCGCTGCCTTCCCACCTATACACGAAGGCTTTGTTTCGATGATCGCAAGCGCGTCTCGCGGAAGGTCTCCAAACGACATCCACCGAGAGACCGAACCTTCGTCCGCTCCGGACTCGCGAGCTAATTCTTTCTGTTGCTTTCCGGTTTGTTCCAGCAACTTCTTAAACCCCAAATACTTTTCGTAGTCGGTGAGATCGGGCTGAAAAAGATTGGCGTACAGCGCGCTCGCTTCGGTTGCAGCGTCATCTGGTTCCTTGAAGAAGGCAGCCGGGATGCGCTCTCTGCCCAACTCACGGAAAATCGCGACACGGTTATGACCAGAAACGATTTCGTACCCGCCCGAATCCCTTGCGCGAACGGTGATGGCTTGCACGAGCGCGTTTTGGCGGAGGTTTTCTCGGAGTTCCGAATATTGCTCCACCGTCAGCCTGCGCCGGCGTCCTTCAACTTCGTGCAGTTCTGATATGGCCACTTCGCTAACGCCCCCGTTCCGCAATTGTTCGCGCAACTCTTCGTTCTCTTGAGACATTGCGCTAAGTTCACGCTCCTTCTCCGCGAGGAAGGGGAGCGATGACATAAGTTGGCCGGGAGCCGTCTTTGGACGGGCCGGTCCATCATCGAGTGTTTTGGGGACTCTTGGATTCGCCCCAATCGTGGCAGATTTCGCAGCCAACCTATCTTTAATGCTCATGCGACCTCCGCATCTGATAGCCACAACGCAACCAATTCCTGGTCAATCAGCTCAGCCAGACGGTCATACGCCTCCCGGGCGCGCTGATACGTCTTCAGACTTCCTTCATATCTTGAAATGTCATAGACCGTGCCGAACTCAGCCGCTGCGCTTTGTGTCACCGTCGTGGTCGGGATTTCAACCGGCAGAACCAGCCCTTCATAGGTCTTGTTTATCCATTCCCTAACAATGTGGGTTGCAGCTTGGCTGTGATCCACTTTCGCAAGAAGGACATGAATGAAGTCGAAGCTCTTATCTAAGTGAGGGGCAACCTGCTTCATGCTCTCGGACAGATCGGACAGCAAACTCCAAAACTGTGTTGAA
The DNA here is from genome assembly GCF_964253815.1 of Caballeronia sp. LjRoot34. Lineage (NCBI taxonomy): Bacteria > Pseudomonadati > Pseudomonadota > Betaproteobacteria > Burkholderiales > Burkholderiaceae > Caballeronia > Caballeronia sp. LjRoot34. The sequence continues at coordinate 290,760 of NZ_CAXUSB020000004.1, read as the reverse complement.
GATGCGTAGTCCAGCGCGCTTGGCGGCGTAGGCACAATCAAGCCGTCCGCAGCCATAAACGCATTTATGGTCATGTAGGACAAAGCTGGGGGCGTGTCGATGATGATTACATCGTAGATATCCAACAAAGATTCCATTCCTTTATTAAGCACATCCCAAAACTGGAATGAAGAATCCTTGGATTGCTTAAATGGAAGGAAAAATTCCGCGCCAAATAACGCCGCGCTCGCTGGAATTAGGTCAATACCGTCCCAGTAAGTCGACTGAACCGCGTATTCCAAATTACTAGCGTCGCCGTAGATGAGTGGCAGGACCGTTTGTTCATCGGACACTTCACTATCTGCAAGGATCCCGTTCAGTGCAGACAGCGAAGCCTGCGGATCCAAGTCGATAATTAGCACTCGACGCCCAAACAGGGAAAGTCCCTGCGCAAGAGTCATCGCGGTTGTAGTCTTGCTCACGCCACCTTTGAAGTTTCCGATTGCAATCTTTTTCCCTTTGACTCCCGTCGGTCGTTTTGTAAACGGCGCAACCTTATCAATCCAGACGCGTGCCTCGGCCAGCGAAAACTCGCGGCTACGGCCGCTTCCATGCAAAGTTCCTTGCGGAAGTTCGGATTCAGCGCGGAGAAAATAATTGGCTCGTTGACGGTCGATTCTGCAAAGAGCTCCGACTTGGGCAGTCGTGAAGACAGGCGGGTTCTTTCGCGGGTGCGGCGCGAGCATGCTTTCGCGTACGTCGACCAACATGCCGCTGGCGTTGTCGGCGATGGCTTTTATCGCGGACAACGGCATGCGCTTGGGCACGTGTCTCACTTGAGGTTTAATCGATACAATCGGCTTCTCTGCACGTGCTCGAGCAGCAGTCGTCATTCTGGACTCCGTGTCAAACTGGTCAGCCAAAAGTTCTTCGCTGGATGATTTAGTGAACGCTCAACGAAAAAAAACACGCTGAGCGTTTAATTTCCCAAAGCGTACTCAGTAAACTGACCATTCGCAAGTTAACTTTGCAACCGTTGAAGGCTGCCAGAAGCGCAGTACCACTGGCTCTCCGCGATTTATTTGAGGTAACACGTGAAGTCTTCGAGGGTTCTCGATTGAAAGGGCTTCTAGTCACATGAACGGCTGGGCGGATCGATCTATGGAGAAACTCGCGTTGGACGTGTAATGACATTGCACCGGTCTGTGTCATATGCAACTAACTGTCTCCCGCCAAGGCGACCGCAGCAACAACACGGTTAATTTTCGATGGCGGAGAAGGCCCGCTACTTGTCATCAGAGAGGCGCGGCATTCGAGTACTGTATAAACATACAGCCTACGAGAAAGCCATGGAATAGTGGGTACGAGTGCAAAACGAGCGCGACCGCCAGGTGCTGGCATGGCGGCGTGAACGGGTAAGGGATGCAGCGATCGTAGCGGCGGCGCAGGCCTGCACTCGCGGCGATTCGAAACCGTATTTATCTGTGATCTGCCGACAACTCGGCCTGTCCGTTCCCAGGCTCATGAGCCACTACGTGAGTACGGATGCTGCGGGGGAGCGACACTTGGCGGCGATCTACGAGATCTTGCGCTTGCATTCACCTGACGCGCACGCTGCCCGATGATTTGAATTCGCCCTAGCGGGTTTAGCGCGATCCGAGCGTTTTTGTGGGACGACCTGCTCTGATAATTACATATTGGTGGGTCGGCCAACTGAATTCCAGCGTGGGGACTATCGCGGCGGCACAGCCAAACTGGTTGCATGTTTGAGCGGCACGGGCCATGTGAAACTACTGGACATTATCGCTCATAATGTTCAGTAGTTTGCCCGCCAGCCCAAGCATCGCGGGGTTCTACTGCCGACCAGCACCGGCCCGCGTTCGTTGATAGGGAGTGGTGAGGTTTGCTGACCAGCGCGCCGGACCGAGTACCGAAGCGAATGGAGTTGTCGGCTTTTGCCTTAGCATCCGCAACTACGACCGTGAAACAATCGACATCGAAATACGACGACGCAAAAGCCATATCCAGCATGGACCCGAAGCATTAAGCGCAATAATGTTTCACGCGTCCGCGAAGCTTCTTTGGGCCCGATGCGACTGCAACGGCAATTTTTGCGCTGGCGAAGGGCGAAATACCCACCGCATAATGCGTTTGTACTGGATAGGATGTAAAACGTATTAATCACTACGTCCCGAAGGAGGCCTGGTCGGCTGGGCCGATGGCCGCAGACGATTCGAGCTTCGACGTTGCCAACGGACTTTTTCGAAAGGGCAGGGTGGACGACGACGCGGCGATCACCGATACGATCTCCAGCATGTTGGCGAGCTCGTCGAACTGGTGCTCTTTGCGAGGGGAGAGGGATCGCCAAGCTACATCGTCGCGTGCGATGCTAAATGGTTGATGCAACGCGGGTGAGCATGTCACGGATCGCCACCCTGTCCTTTACTGAAGACGGCCGTCGCTGAATCTCGCGCAATTCATGCAACCGTTTTTGATCCCATCAAAGGCTGACAACTCCGCTCTGTCATCGAGGTGTGAAGGCCCTTAATGCCGCGACAGCGCTCCCCCGCCGGGTCCCCGACGCAAACTTTCCCCGGGTCACGCCAAAACGGACGGACATTTCTGTATCACTTTTAAAACAACCGACAAATGCTTATGCGATCACGGTTTCAAGGTCGCAGATACAGGTGTTTCAAATGGTGTTATAGAAATCGGATGCGCCTCCAGTAAGGCATTGAACAGACGAAAGCGTTTGCGTGATTGATCGGACGGATAGCGCCGGTTCGATCAGGCACTGTTCAAGACTGAATCAAAAACGTTCTCATCCCCACTGTGCGCTACTGCATATCCTAGGGCGCTTCATGATGGCATTGGGTTTTACGCCTACTGGCACGGTCCTCGCTATATGTGTGGTGCAGCACTAGCCAATGTCGAAATTCAAAATCAAGCAAACGACTTTGGCAGAGCTGCTTACGGGGCTGGTCGCAATACGTCTTCGATGGGTGCCGTTAGATGCATCACGGGACGCGGGGTGGACCAGAATAAAAATACGGCGCACAGCGCACGAATCAGAGAAGAAAAACATGTTGACTCTTCAATCCGACCTGCACGGCAATCATTTGTTAGGAGCGCTTCCGGCGCACGAATGGCAAGCGCTTACGCCGCACCTGGAACTCGTTCAGCTCCGTACGGGCCAGTTGCTTTGCGATTCAGGACAGCGCATCCATCACGTGTATTTCCCGACGACCGCCATCATCTCTTTGCTTCACTCGATGGAAGACGGCAGCTCGGCCGAGATCGCAGCCATCGGCCGGGAAGGCATGACCGGCGTTCCTATCCTGACCGGTGGCGATACCATGCCGACCCGCGTTCAGGTTCAATGCCCAGGCTTTGCTTATCGCATGAGTGCTAGCGCCTTGCGTGAGCAGTTCAATCGCTCGGATTTCCTGCGCCGCCTGATGCTGCTTTACATGCAAGCCCTGCTGACGCAAATTGCGCAGACCGCTGCGTGCAACCGTCACCACTCGCTGAGCAAGCAGTTGTGCCGCTGGTTGCTGATCGAGATTGACCGCACGCCGTCCAACGAATTCCACGCGACGCAGCAGATGATCGCGGACATGCTGGGCGTGCGTCGCGAAGGGGTCACGGAAGCGGCCGGAAAGCTCCATGACGCCGGCCTGATCCATCACAGTCGTGGTTGCATCAAGGTGCTCGATCGCGCAGGTCTGGAAGCCCGGGCGTGCGAATGCTATGGCATCGTCAAGCGCGAGTTCGACAGGATGCTGCCGCGCGTGCGCCAGACTGAGGAAGTCTGCTAAGGGTTGTCCTGTTGCCGCGAAGGTCTGGTTGTGTGGATAGGTGAATGAGTCGAGAGGGCGGGAGGTCGTCGTCCTCTCAGTGCCGAACAGGTACGACTGCGTTTCGATCGGCTACGCGAATTCGGGTACTGACTTTTGTCCGTCGAGCATATAGGTCTCCTGTTACGTGCAGGGAGCTGCCGTGCGAGGATCACCTCGGATTTTCGTCGAAGAATCCGACAGCCCATATTGTCACGCCTGAGATCGCGTTGACCCATTCGGACAAAGAATCGATTCCACCCGAACCGTGTGTATCGACGCGATCCATGTCGCTACTAGGCACACGAGCGATTTGGGTTCTTCTGAGTTAGTGCGCACTTCCCGCGCGGACATGTCGAAAAATCGACGTGAAACTTCATCGTCAACGAGTTGATGCACGCTGCGTATTTAAGCTGGGCTCGATGCATCCGCACAATATTATGCGGATGCCGAAGGTTAGCCGCGGTCAGTCGACTCAAATGCGGGCGCAGGGCGCTCCCACCGTAATACCGGCGCTGCCTCGCACCAACGAGGTATGACCGATGCGGTATCCTCCGGACCTTGCAGGTACATAGGTTGTCTTTCGCTTAAATCGGAGAACGCGAACATGAACAAACAGGAACTCATTGATGCAGTGGCCAGCGAAGTGGGCATCGCGAAATCCGCCGCAGCAGAAACGATCGACGCATTTTTGGCGACCGTGACGAACGCGGTGGTCAAGGGCGACCCAGTTCAATTGATCGGGTTTGGATCTTTCAGCACGGGCGCGCGTGCGGCCCGTGCGGGTCGCAACCCGAAGACTGGTGAGGCGCTTCAAATTGCGGCGTCAACGACCGTCAAGTTTACGGCCGGCAAAGCGTTCAAAGACGCAGTGAACCAGTAGAGCGTTAAACGCGTTTTCCGCCTGCGCGGGTCGCAGGCGGTGGCAATGAGCTCGGCTTGATACCTGCGGGCTCACACTAGAACAATTGATCGTCGAGCAACCTCAGATTTTTCCACTTCACCGCGCTGCGTCGCTCGACACCATCGGCGTGCAGCGAACGGATCATGACGCGCTCGCCCCGTACCTCACCCAGCACCTCAGCAATTCGGTCGCCGTACCGCACCAGCGCACCGCGCTTGGGACGTGTCTTCAGGAGGAGGCGGCCGCGGGAACTGACACGTTTGTTGCGCGGCATGACTGAAAAGTGAATGCGTGCATTGGAAGGGAGACCGCCCGTTAATCCGATTTCGGTCGAACCAGTGGCGACACGCCGGTGCCGGCGAGGAATTGACGCAGTTGCTTTTCGGCCTCCACTACTCGGTGCATCGGCGCCTCACTCAGTTGCTGGTCGTGCAGCGCAAGCAAGCGTTCGATCACGGGCGCGTCCTGGTCGCTGATCATCCACCGGGCACTTTTCGCGGCCACCGCTAGAGCGTTTTCGAACGCCGCCTCAGCGCGTTCGTAGCACTCAAACGGCAAATCGCCATACCCCATGCGCTGAAGGAAGTAGGCCATATAGACCGAACGGACCAGTTCGTTGATCTGATGCCGGTTCGCACTGTCGCCTCGGCAAGCAGCCAGCGCGAGGTGGTGGGCGAGTGACATCTCGCGTGCCGATTGCGCCGACATCGGTAGCAGCAACGACTTGCTCAGAGGTTTTCGGTTGGCACCGGGCCGGGTGGCTTTTCGCTTGGTTCCTGCCATGCGCATTTCGAGGCAAAGTTCAGAAAATTTGGGTCAGCCGGCTGTCGACATCTGGGCTATCTACTGGTCGTCGTTGGTGCGCGAGGGCGGAGCCGAACCGGCACGCGTTCTAGTTGGCGGCGGATATTACTGTAAGTTCCCGGTGTCTACCATTTTCATCACTTGTGCTGGAGGGCCTCCCGTGAATCGCACACGGTACCCGTGGATGAGGAGCCCTCACGTCTCTATCCACGTTTGGGGTAGAGGCCCTGTCGCGAGCCGCATTTTAGCGCAACAGGGCACGCGACCACCCGACGCGGAAGGGCAGTGAGCGGCCAGTTACGGCCAGTCGACATCGCTGCCTAGATTGTTGACAATCCCGCCGTAGATCCGGGGACATTTCGAGCAGCGAGATCAATGCGACATTAACCTATTTTACAGAACGCCCTCTCTTATTTTCGCCATCTGATAGACGTTCACATACTGTCCGTTTCTAAATGCATAAGCAATCAACTCCCCCTCGATTTTAAAGCCTTGTTTTTTGTAAAGCGCTATAGCTCCATCATTGTCGACATACACCGTTAGCTCGACGCGCCTTATGTTCAGCCAATTCTCGGCAAGGTCAATTGCACTACTCAATAATTTGGTGCCCACCCCTTGGTTCTGATACGCGTCTTTGACGGCCATTCCAACGGTGGCGACGTGTTTGCGACGCGGATTCTGCATCGTCTCTAGGCCGATTTGCCCAACTATCGCCCCGTCAACTTCGGCGACCAAGCTATGAAGACCCTGCGGTAAGTCACTCAAGTGTTTCTTCCATTTTTCGACGGACGGAAACGGCAATTGCAACGTGCCGGAATAGGCTTTAGGGCCCTCATAAATTTGCTGTATTGAATCGATGTCGGCCTCTTTGCTGTGTCTTATTGTAATCTCTTGCATATGTAATCTCGCGGTACCGATTAGGAAAAATTAAGTGACCAACCAACGTCCAAGGCTTCGCCCGTCAATGGAAGTATATCCAGCGATTGTTCTTTTTCACAAATAACGGCGTCCACGCCTACGTTCACTTAACTCTCGCCTGTACACGAAGGGGCTGCTATAAATGAGGTAGCCTGAATTTTCCGGACACTCCTTTTTGATAAACTTTATCAATGGGAGCACACATGACGAAACCAAGAACATACACACCAGAGCTTCGTGAAGAAGCTGTAAAGCTTGTGCTTGCACAGGGCCTGACGCTAGATGAAGCGGCGAAGCGAATTGCCATTCCGATGGGGACTTTGGCCACTTGGGTCAAAGCAGCCAAGCTTGGCAATGGCGCCGTGACGGCGCCAGGCGGTCGCACGGTTCCCGAATTAGAAGCCGAGGTAGCCAGACTACGCAGGGAACTGGCGGAGACCAGGATGGAGCGAGATATCGTAAAAAAAGCGGCAGCGTATTTTGCGCAGGAGTCGCTGCCAAATACGCGGTCATGAATACGATGCGACTCGATTATCCAATTGCTGTCCTGTGCCGTGCCTTTAAGGTTTCGCGCAGCGGCTTCTATGCCTGGTCAAAAGGTAAGCTGTCTCCACGTGCGCAGGTTGATGAACGCCTGAAAGTCGCCATCAAGGCTGTGCACAAGCAGAGCCGCGAGACCTATGGCACGCGACGCGTGCAGCCTGAGCTTGAGGCACAAGGCTTTATAGCCGGGCGCGACCGCATCGCCCGCCTGCGCCGAGAGCTGAATCTGCGCTGTAAGCAGAAGCGCAAATTCAAAGCCACGACGAATTCGAATCACAACTTGCCTGTCGCCGACAATCTGCTGAACCAGACGTTCGCGTCAACGCGGCCAAACGAAGCCTGGGTGACGGACATCACCTATTGTGCCACCGACGAGGGATGGCTCTACGTCGCCGGCATTAAGGACGTCTTCACCTGTGAGTTGGTTGGATACGCCATGGGTGAGCGCATGACACAAGGACTCACGGCGCAAGCCCTGTGGCGTGCTGTGCGCAACAAACGCCCCGAGAAAGGCTTGATTCATCATTCGGACCGTGGAAGTCAATACTGTGCTCATGACTATCGGAAGCTGGTTGAACAATTCGGCATGCAGGCCTCAATGTCGCGTAAGGGGAATTGCTTTGACAACGCTCCAGAGCGCCGACGAGTCCGCGCAATCAAGTACCGACATGTCTTATGGACAAGTACGTCATGTGGCCGACTCACCAACTCAAGCCACATCGGACACGTCCTATGGTGGCGTCTTCAACATTCATAGTGAGACCGGGAGTCCGCATATTCGAACTTGCTCCACGGGGATTCAATGTAACGGTACCTTTGGACAATGAGGCACTGCTGACGTAGGGGTGGTCGTGTCTCGGTACGCACGATTTCCTCTTTGCGTGCGGGCCGCGAATGAGTTACGAAAATCGAGCACTCGATTGGGGTGCGAGGAGGCCAACCCCTAAACCGTTCCGTTGCAATTCTCATCGCTCTCATCACAAGCCTTGAAGATGAGCGAGTAATTCCTCGTTTTTTAACGATGTAGCACTAGAAAGGAGACAAGTGATGAAAGCAGCCCTTAAACCTGCGCTCAGGGTGGTCGGCGCAGCAGCTGTCGCGTGCGCGGCACTGAACGCGTCGGCCGCGACGGTGACGATCGCGACCTTGAACAATCCGGACATGATCGAACTGAAGAAGCTGTCGCCGGCGTTCGAAAAGGCCAATCCGGACATCAAGCTCAACTGGGTGATTCTCGAAGAAAACGTGCTGCGCCAGCGCGCCACTACCGACATCACGACTGGGAGCGGCCAGTTCGACGTGGTGACGATCGGCGCCTACGAGACGCCACAATGGGGCAAGCGCGGCTGGCTGACACCGCTCACGAACCTGCCCGCCAGCTACGATCTGAACGACGTCGTGAAGACGGCCCGCGACGGGCTCTCATATAACGGCTCGCTGTACGCGTTGCCGTTCTACGTCGAAAGCTCGATGACGTACTACCGCAAGGACCTGTTCGCGGCGAAGGGCATGACGATGCCCGATCAGCCGACCTATGACCAGATTCAGCAATTTGCCGACAAGCTCACCGACAAGGCCAATGGCGTCTACGGCATTTGCTTGCGCGGTAAGGCCGGGTGGGGCGAAAACATGGCGTACGTAACCACGCTAGTGAATACCTTCGGCGGCCGCTGGTTCAACAAGAAGTGGGAGCCGCAACTGACCTCACCGGAATGGAAAAAGGCCATTAACTTCTACGTCAACCTGCTGCAGAAAGACGGCCCTCCGGGAACGAGTTCGAACGGCTTCAACGAAAACTTGACGCTGATGTCTTCTGGCAAGTGCGCGATGTGGATCGACGCGACGGTGGCGGCAGGGATGCTCTATAACAAGGAGCAGTCGCAGATCGCCGACAAGGTGGGCTTCGCTGCCGCGCCGATCGAAGTCACGCCGCGTGGTTCGCACTGGCTGTGGGCCTGGGCGCTGGCAATTCCGAAGACGTCGAAGCAGAACGCAGCCGCGAAGAAGTTTATCGAATGGGCCACCTCGAAGGACTACATCGAGATGGTCGCGAAGGACGAAGGCTGGGCCTCGGCGCCTCCGGGAACGCGTCAGTCGACCTATGCGCGCCCCGAGTACAAGGCGGCGGCTCCGTTTGCCGACTTTGTGCTGAAGGCGATCGAAACGGCGGATCCGAATCACCCGACGCTTAAGCCGGTGCCATACACCGGTGTGCAGTTCGTCGGCATTCCTGAGTTCCAGTCGTTCGGTACCGTGGTGGGCCAGAGCATCTCGGGCGCGCTCGCTGGACAGATGACGGTCGATCAGGCGCTGGCAGCCGGGCAGGCCACGGCCGAGCGCGCCGTGCGTCAGGCGGGCTATCTGAAGTGAAGCAAGCCGGATGACGCCAGCCAGCCGGGCCTTGCAGCACCACGGGCCGTCATGTCGCTATCGTTCCGCTCGAGCCACGTGCGGGTGGCTCTGATGTGATGGACGGCTCTGTCGGGTTGATGGGAAGGCGGCGGTCGAATGAAGTGATGAAGAAAACGAAATCGCTTTATCACGGTCACCGCTTCCCCGCCGTTGCCATCAGCTGCGCGGTTCGCTGGGATTTCCGGTTCAGCCTGAACGAGCGCGACATCGAGGAGTTAATGCTCGAACGTGGTGTCGTGGTCAGGTACGAAACGATCTGTTGCTGGCGCGACAAGTTCGGCGCTGGATTCGCCCATTGCGCCAAAGCGGCGCGGCGCAAGCCGCGCAGCACATGGCATCTGGACGAAATGTTCGTGACGCTGTGTGGCGAGACATATCTGTGATGGCGAGCGGTCGACGAGCATGGTGCCGAACTTGACGTGCTGGTGCAAAAGAGGCGCGACAAGGCTGCGGCAAAGCGCTTCTTCCGGGGCGGATGCGTTCAAACCCGGTGCCGCACAGAATCGTTACCGATCAGCTGCGCAGCTATCCAGCGGCGAAGGCTGACATTCCCGAGCTCGCTCATGTGAAGCACGTTTTCGTCAAAGCGGCTGCACGCGTGAACAACCGTGCCGAGGACAGCCACCAGCCGACACGCAGGTGCGAACGCCAGATGTGCGGTTTTCGCGATGCGCGTCGCATGCAGGCATTTCTCTCATGCTTCGGACCAATCCGGCAGCACTTCGCGTTGCCCAGACATCAAATGAACGCGGCATGTCGTCGTACCGCACTCAAGGAACGGTTCGCCACATGGCATGGTTGGACTGTTACTGATGCAGTCGAGAAAGCTATCTGATAAGGATAACTATTATTCAGCTATACAGGTAGTCTAGCCTGCCAACTTGAGAGAGCCCAAGGCGGTGTACCTCGCGTACTTCAGGTGGCCGGAAACGCAGGCCAAGCTCGGTGCGGTTATGTTCCGTTCTGAGATAGCCATGCGATAACCCCCTTTCAGGGGCCGGGACGTGATTCTGGGACTTTTTTTGGGGGGAGGCGGCTGTTCCGCCGTTATCGCTGGTTTTTGCGCTTGCCGGCGGCACCGTCCAAGAATGCAAAGTGCTCGACCTGCAAGTGCTCCGGCATCGACGGACGTCCAGCAACCACTCCGAATCTCTTTCGTCTGGCTTTTCGGTTGCGTGTCCTATTCGTCCATGCGGAATCGCTTCGTGGCGGATGTTTATCGGACGCCTTGCATGAGACCACAGGCGGCGAAGACCGTTGTCACCCGATTGTCGGTCTGGAAAAGCAAAGAACAAGGGGCGCAGTGCAAACCGGCCCCCCTCAGCATAAGATATCTAAATTGGGAGCGTATACTCGCCCTGCGAATCTGCGAACTCCAGTGAAAGATCACGCTGTCTGGCTGGAGCGGGTGGCGATGGTAGAGCACGTCGCCCCCTCGACCGTTCACCGTCGCGGGTGCTCGCACAACAAACAAGCTAAGGCCATGTCTACTCCGCCCACTGCAACGAGCTCGTCGACAGTCTGTGTAGCCCACACCTCGACGGCGGCTTCGGCAGATGGCCTCACTGGCGATGAAGCTCGTCGGCGGTTGGCAACGTCGGGCCCGAACGCGATCCCCGATACGTCGGCGAACCCGTTGCGCATGGCCCTAGAAAAGTTCTGGGCGCCCGTTCCGTGGATGCTCGAAGCTGCCATCGTGCTCCAGTGTGCACTGGGGAAATTCGTCGAAGCTGGAATCATTGCCGGTCTGCCTGTTTTCAATGCTGCACTCGGTCTATTCCAGGAAAGCCGTGCCCAGGCGACGCTCGCTGCGTTGAAATCACGGTTGGCCCTGACCGCGTCGGTCAGGCGCGATGGTACCTGGCTGACTATACCCGCCGCTGAATTGGTTCTAGGAGACGTGGTCAAGCTGTCGCTCGGTGGTGTAGTTGCTGCGGATATGCGGCTCATCTCTGGAGGAGTCTTGCTCGACCAGTCAATGCTCACTGGCGAATCAGTGCCGATTGAAGCTGGCGTAGACGCGCAAACTTTTGCCGGCGCGCTGGTACGGCGAGGCGAGGCGGTAGCGGTGGTCACCGCGACCGGGGCGCTCACCAAGTTCGGCCGGACCGCCGAACTCGTCCGTACCGCCCACGTAGTGAGCTCCCAGCAAAAGGCGGTTCTGCGCGTAGTGCGCAATCTCGGGGCGTTCAATGGTCTTGTCATCGCAATGCTGGTGGTCTATGCCTACTTCCTCAAAATGCCAACTGCAGAGATCGTCCCGCTTGTGCTGACGGCGGTGCTGGCATCGATCCCGGTTGCGCTTCCGGCAACCTTTACTCTTGCGGCCGCGCTTGGCGCTCGGGAGTTGGCAAAGCGTGGCGTGTTGCCGACGCGTCTCTCCGCGGTGGATGAAGCGGCGACCATGGGCGTGTTATGCGCCGACAAGACAGGCACCCTGACGCGCAATGCGCTCGCGGTCGCCACCGTCTGGCCAATGCCAGACTTCGATAAGCAGCGCGTCCTGACGCTGGCGGCACTGGCGAGTGCAGATGGCGGACAGGATCCTGTCGACGGGGCCATTAGGGTTGCGGCCTCGAACAACGGGGTTTCCGACGTGCCTACATTGATCAAGTTCACACCATTCGATCCGACGAAAAAGATGTCAGAAGCGATAGCAACAGATTCGGCGGGGGGCACACAACGGATTGTAAAGGGGGCCTTCACTTGGGTCGCAGGGCTCGCAGAACCATCACAGACTGCGGACGCGGCGGCGAACGAACTTGAGGGGCAGGGCTTCCGGGTTCTCGCAGTCGCGGCGGGATCCGGGGCGGCGCTGAAGCTCGCGGGGCTGGTCGCGCTGAGCGATCCACCTCGTTCAGACTCAGCAGCGCTCGTGACGGAATTGCACGGATTGGGCGTGCGAACGCTAATGGTGACGGGAGATGCGGCGGCGACCGCAGCCGTTGTGGCGCGCGCGGTGGGACTCGATGGCGCCACATGTCCGCCCGGTCCAATCCCGGAAGGGTTGCAACCGACAGCGTTCGCGGTCTTCGCTGGCGTGCTGCCTGAGGACAAATACAAACTCGTCAAGCAGTTCCAGGCGGGCGGACAGATCGTCGGTATGTGCGGCGACGGCGCCAACGACGCGCCAGCGCTGCGCCAGGCGCAAATTGGAATCGCGGTGTCGACGGCGAATGACGTCGCCAAATCGGCCGCGGGCATGGTGCTGACTGAACCTGGGCTCGGCGGCATCGTTGCGGCAGTGAAGGAAGGGCGGGTGACATTCCAGCGCATCCTCACGTACACGCTGAACTCAATTATCAAAAAGGTCGTGGCAGTACTTTTCCTGGTACTCGGCTTGATCATGACCGGGCACGCCATCCTGAACCCGCTATTGATGGTAATTGTGATGATCACCGGCGACTTCCTTGCCATGTCGTTGACGACGGACAATGTGCAGCCTTCGAAGTTGCCGAATGCATGGTGCATTGGCAACCTTACGATCGTGGGTGTTCTTCTGGGCGTTTGCTTGTTGACCTTCTGCGTTGGAGTGTTAGCCATCGGCAAATTTGAGATGGCCCTCGGAAGCGACGAACTGAGAACCGTTGCCTTTGTTGTCCTGGTGTTCGGTAGCCAGGCGATGCTCTACGCGATTCGTGAGCGCCAGCACATATGGGGCTCCCGGCCGAGCCTCTGGCTCGTCGTATCGTCCGTTGCCGATATTGTGATCGCATGACATTGGCTATCGGCGGGATCGCTATGACGCCTCTGCCGGTTTCAATGGTGGCGGGCGTGCTTGCCGCGGCTGCTGCTTTCGCTTTAGTCATGGGCCTGGTGAAGGTCCCCGTATTCGCTCACTTCAGGGTCGCGTAGAGCGTTATCCGAGCCTTCCCGGGTCTCAATATTGCAATGTGGTGGCGTTAGTCACGAGAATCGATCGGTGGAGGTGATGCAGCGGGAGAGGTCGGGATCGGGTACCTCAAACGATGAAAGTGACTCGGGTTGGCCGCGCAGACTAGAGGATACGAATGGAAATCAGATCAAGCGAATTTCGCGTGCCGGAAGGCGATGAGGTCAACTTCCGGAAGTGGCCAACGAGGATAAAGCCCATATACACGTCGAAGGAACATTATCAAAAGCTACTCGGGGAGCACGTCGCGCAGCTTAGCTCGCTGCAACAGCTTCTCTATGCGTCCAACCGCTGTGCCATCCTGCTGATCTTCCAGGCAATGGATGCGGCGGGCAAAGATGGTGCGATCAGGCACGTGATGTCTGGGGTCAACCCCCAAGGCTGCCAGGTATTCAGCTTCAAGCATCCCAGCGCCACCGAACTTGAGCACGATTTTCTCTGGCGCACCACCCGTGATCTACCGGAACGCGGGCGGATCGGCATCTTCAACCGATCCTACTACGAAGAGGTACTGATTGTCCGTGTGCATCCCGAGATCCTTCACGGCGAAGGATTGTCGGAGGCACTGCTCGATGAGAAGACAGTCTGGTACGACCGTTATCGCTCGATCGTGGATTTAGAAAAGCACCTACGCGTTAATGGGACCCGAATCATAAAATTCTACCTCCACCTCTCGAAGGAGGAGCAGCGCAAGCGGTTCCTAGAACGTATCGACGATCCGGAGAAGAACTGGAAATTCAGCGGTGCGGACATCGAGGAGCGGAAATTCTGGAAACAGTACATGGCAGCGTACGAGGCGTGCCTCAGTGCGACTAGCACCCGGGATTCGCCCTGGTATGTCGTTCCTGCCGATGACAAGGAGAACGCGCGCCTGATCGTGTCCCAGATTCTGCTCGATGCACTGGAAGAACTGAAAATGGCTTATCCAACAACGACCGCAAAGCGACGGCAGGAATTACAGGCTATCCGCAAGCGGCTCGCGAAGTGACCGTGAAGTTGTGTCCGCGCATCTGTATTGCTTCTGACGCTTCATGCGACTGCATAGTCGCATGAAAGGGCGCCACGTAGCCGAAGTGATCTGAATCGACGCGAAACAAAGCGGCGAACGCTAGGGCGGGCGTCATTACGCTGGGTGACGCGCTAGGATTTGTCGGCGGTCACGCCCAGCCCTCCAAACTCGCCGCAATGGCGGTGATGTGGAAGACGGAGCCCACACCTGCGCCATTCAACGTTGCCGCTTGGCCTGTTGATTTGCACTGAATTCTGACCCACCTGACGCGGTAATTTGCATCGAATATTGACCCACGTAGAACACACTGGTCCGCTCAAGCGACGAGCGGGAGAACGGAGTGATCGACATGGCAATATTGAGCATCATTCGACGCTGGCACTATCGCGATCATGTCTCGTTGCGCGAGATCGCCAAACGCCTCGGCGTATCGAGAAACACGGTCAGGCGCTATATCCGCGCCGGCACTGTGTTGCCGAGTTATCCCGAACGTCAGAGCCCCAGTAAGCTCGATGGATTCGCCGCGAAGCTCGCCGATTGGCTGAACACGGAGGCCAAGCGACCGCGCAAGCAGCGCAGAACGCTCAAGCAGATCCACGGTGACTTGAGCGCGCTGGGTTTCACCGGCTCTTATGATCGGGTCGCCGCATTCGCGCGGCGCTGGCGCCAGGAGCAGCAGGAGCACGCACGAACCGCTGGGCGAGGCACCTTTGTGCCGCTGACCTTTGCGCTCGGTGAAGCCTTCCAGTTCGACTGGAGCGAGGACTGGGCCGTCATCAACGGCGAGCGCACCAAGTTGCAGGTCGCGCAGTTCAAGCTCAGTCATAGCCGAGCGTTCTTCCTACGCGCCTATTTACTGCAGACGCACGAGATGCTGTTCGACGCGCACCACCACGCATTCGTGGCGTGGGGCGGTATTCCGCGCCGAGGCATCTACGACAATATGAAGACCGCCGTGGACAAGGTCCGCCGCGGCAAGCTTCGGGACGTCAACGCGCGCTTCGGCGCGATGGTCAGTCACTACCTGTTTGATGCTGAGTTCTGCAACCCAGCGTCCGGCTGGGAGAAGGGCCAAATCGAGAAGAACGTTCAGGACAGTCGCCATCGGCTGTGGCAACGGGTGCCGGCGTTCGGTTCGCTTGCTGCATTGAACGACTGGTTGGCGGATCAATGCGTGTTGCTTTGGCAGCAGACCAAGCACCCCGAGCAGGACACGACGATCTGGGACGCGTGGTCGATCGAGCGCCCTCATCTCATGCCGGTGGGACAGGCGTTTGACGGCTTTGTCGAGCACACCAAGCTCGTCTCTCCAACCTGCCTGGTGAGCTTCGATCGCAATCGCTACAGCGTGCCTGCGGCATTTGCCAACCGGCCCATCAGCCTGCATGTTTATGCGGCCCAGCTCGTCTTCGTCGCCGAAGGTCAGGTGATCGCCGAACACGTCCGGTGCATCAACCGCAGCCATGATCGTGGTGAAACCATTTACGACTGGCGTCATTACTTGGCAGTCTTGCAGCGCAAACCCGGTGCATTGCGCAACGGCGCGCCGTTCGCTGAGTTCCCCGCGGGCTTTAAGCGGCTGCAAGCGATCCTCTTAAAGCACCCTGGCGGCGATCGGGAGATGGTCGAGATATTGGCGCTGGTTCTGCTTCACGACGAGCAAGCCGTGCTCACCGCCGTCGAACTAGCCCTCGAAGCAGGAGCGCCTTCCAAGCAAACAGTTCTGAACTTCCTGAGCCGGCTGCTTGATGGGGCACCAGTGCCGCCGCTACAGGCTCCCCAAGCCTTCGCCCTGCGGGTCGAGCCCGAAGCCAACGTCAGCCGCTATGACCGCCTGAGAGACCGGGAGGATCATCATGCAGCCTGACGCGATGATGGAGATGCTTAAGTCACTGAAGCTGCACGGCATGGCGCAGGCGCTAGGCGAGTTGGCCGCACAGGATTCGCCTGCCTACAAGTCCGCGTCTCTGGTGCTGGCCGGATTGCTCAAAGCGGAAATGGCCGCTCGCGAGGTACGCTCACTGGCGTATCAAATGAAGGTCGCTCGCTTCCCAGCATATCGGGACCTGAACGGCTTCGACTTCAAATGCAGCGACGTCAACGAAGCGACCGTGCGTCAGTTGCACCGATGTGAGTTCGTGGCATCAGCTCAGAACGTAGTCCTGGTCGGCGGACCTGGCACTGGTAAAACGCATCTGGCGACAGCGATCGGGGTACAGGCGATCGAACAAGATCGAAGCCGTGTGCGCTTCTTCTCGACCATCGAACTCGTCAACGCCCTTGAGCAAGAGAAGCTGGTGGGGAAGCCGGGTCAACTGGCATTGCGTCTGATGTATGCCGACGTCGTGATCCTCGACGAGCTCGGCTATTTGCCATTCAGCCAGAGCGGCGGCGCCTTGCTGTTCCACCTGCTGAGCAAACTCTACGAGCGCACGAGCGTCATCATCACCAATCTGAGCTTCTCGGAATGGGCAAGTGTCTTTGGCGAAGCGAAGATGACGACCGCCTTGTTAGATAGGCTCACGCATCACTGCCACATTGTGGAAACCGGAAACGATAGCTATCGTTTCAAGAACAGCACGACACAACCTAAAAAGGAGAGAAAAAAGACCCAAACACCCACTACCTAACCCCGAAAACCGGTCCAAAGGGTGGGTCAATATTCGATGCAAATCCTGGGTCAGGATTCAGTGCAAACCAACAGCCCAACTGGCTTCCGATACCATCGCTGATGCCACACTTAGTCTGACCACGTGTTGGTTCGTACCAACGGGTTATGTGACAGGAGATACTGTGAGAGCCTTGCTGATTGCAGCTGCAGTGGTTGCTGCACCGATACCGCTAGCGTTAGCTGTGGAGCTCGATCAATCGCCGGCGTCTTCCAGCTACCCGCCGCACGTTCACAAAAGTGGCGGACATGGGCTTAGGTGCTGTTTTCTCTCTCTCAGACCTTTTAGAACATTGCAACCGAAAAGCACACTTTCCGGGGGCGCAAGCTCTGGTTACGGATTTTCTTATGGAGGGTCCTATGAGACTTCTACTCCAAAGCTGAAATACCGGGCACCTCGTCTGCTGTATCCTCATCACTAGGCCAAAGCGTCAGTTCAATTGAGCCAGAGCGGCATTTCCCCGTATCAGCCCTCGGAGAGGGCTAACCGGCTGAATACTTCTGCTACGCGCTTTCCGCATAATTTGGTTTGACGTTTCATTGGCAAACCAATGTTTTCGGGGAATGACCATTCGCCACACTGCCGCTATTGTCAGCGTGCTGTTGAAAATAGGATTGCGGAGTGGCCGTTGCTATCGAGCAAGAGTGCAGTGCCGGCGTGAGTGACTTCAGGAGCTGCACGGTCATCGGACTCCTAAAATTGTAGCTGGCCGCCCATGGCTCGTGAACGTAGGCGGCCAGCATACAAAAGAGGCAGTCGTCGATCACGAATATGAAATTTGCGGTTCGGTTAGCTTTGCGCGATTCGATCGATCTCGACCGGTATCGTTCAAATTGATCAGGCCACTCATTGAAAGGCCGAGGTAGATGGGCAAAATCGTTTCCCTGACGCATTGTCTTGCTTCGTTGTAAAGCGGTCTGGTCACACCGCGCCGCGAAGCATGATGACGCATCCGGTTTCTCGTCTGATACTCCGCTGATAGTTCGATGCGGAGCGTCTCGTGCAGACAGCTGGACAGAGCGACGGGCCGGTCGGAAATTGCTGGGCGGCGCCCGTTCTACAGCCCCTCGCTCATTCTTCACCAACGCCGCTCAAAAAGACCTGGCCATTACGATCCGGCTGCAGAGCGTAGAATCACAAAAAAGCATCTGTTCAATAAAGCTACGTTGCGTATGCAGCGACTGTGGGGCCGGTGGCCGGAGGGCCAAGTTGGGTTCGCAATCCAGTCTATGAAGTGAAAATGAAGCAATTCGTTAGGATGATGGCGATCGCGCTAGTTACAGGGTACATACGCAGCGAACTGCCCTGCAGACGCGCAAGTCCATGATGTATTCGCGTCGTCCCGATTATCCCCCGCTTTTCCCTACCGCGATAGAGAACCATTCGTCTCGCTCAAGGTGCGTCCTTACAGGCCCACGAACTTCGACGCAACCGGCGAATCTCTCAGCGGTTCCTAGCTATTCATGAAAATTTCAACGTTTCGCATCGGTTGATCCTTCAGCGTCGCTCCGTCCTCCAAGAGGCTCTCGGGAGCCTCCTTGCCGATAACGGCGCCCAGGCACGAGGGCGATCACCAAAAGCACTGCCAGGCCCACCACGAAGCCAATCATTGACTGAGGCATATCAAACTCCTTGACGACTCAGTTGATATTTTAGGCCACTGCTACCTTTAAGTGAATTTTTGTTCATGTTGGCGGTTTCATCGGCTCACCGAGGGTGAGCTCGACCGGGGCTCATCACCTCTGAGGAGTTTTAATTCAAGCTGTAAACTTGGATTCCGTGGGGTGCCAGTCGCGCGTTAGTCCGCTGCGCTTGTTCCGGTCTCCATTTGCGCTGGACGTTGGACGTATGAAGAGGCCATACGAACCTGGCAACAGGATGGAGGCAGGCGCGCGACTCAAGCCAAGGGAAGCGTTTTCGCAGTCCGCTGCAATCCTGTCAGTACGCCGCATACGCAATCCACGGCCAAAGATTGCTGATCATTCTTTAGTCACGCAGGCATCGAAATCTACCAACACTACTAAAACCTCCGAGAAAATTATCGGTGATTTAAGCCTGTTCGTCCGCAGACACTTCAGTCGTCAGGACGAAGCCTCCATCGTCAAATCAGTAACTTAAATAAAGTTTCATGAAAATGCTTTGGTGAAGCTGCCGACAATATCGTAAGGTTGTTGCAGATTCACCTTCATACTGCTTTCGAGTTGATAAATGAGACAGGCAGGGAAGATGTCACCTGACCATATCGACCGGTACGCGCGTTCCTTGAATGCCGGTTTTGATCTTCGACGTTTCGGCCGACATGCTGATCATGTTGGTACGCATCCTCCGTGTTTAAGCCTGCGGCCCCCACAGGTCGGTTATCGACTTCATTCTTGTAGCCTGTATGTGGCGTCCTGCCGACGGCCCGCACGCGACATCGTTTCTGCACAGTGGTTGGGAACGGCGTCTCCCTTTCTGTCGGCGCAATCGAGGGAGCGGGGGAAATGACCAAAGCGCGCGTATTGACTATAGAAGACGATCCAGTGAGCGCGAACGAAATTGTCGCGGAGCTCGAGAGAGGTGGATTCGCCGTTGAGTGCGTCAGCAATGGCCACGATGGCCTTGTCCGGGCGATGGGAGGCGAACACGACATTATCACGCTGGACAGGATGCTTCCGGGATTGGATGGCCTTACGATTCTTACCGCCATCCGTGCCGCCGGTATCCAAGTACCTGTGCTGATGCTTAGCGCGCTCGGAGATGTTGACGAACGAATACGCGGTCTGCGAGCCGGAGGTGATGATTATCTTACTAAGCCCTTCGATCCTGAGGAGCTCGCTGCGCGTGTGGGCGTGCTGTTGCGCCGACGACTTAATCACTTACCGAACCACACAACGGTTCTTGAGGCGGGTCCGCTAAAGGTCGATCTGGTATCCCGCAAGGTCACTCGCAATGAAGTGGAAGTTGCATTGTTGCCAACTGAATACCGCATCCTTGAATTCATGGTCAGGCATTCTGGTCAGACGATCACGCGGACGATGCTGTTTGAAGTGGTCTGGGGATACCACTTCGACCCGGGTACGAATCTGATCGACGTTCACATGGGGCGCCTCCGCAGAAAGATTGATCAGCAGGGCACCAAGGCGCTCATCCAGACGGTTCGGGGCTCCGGGTACATCTTGGCATAAACGTTCCTTGATCAGCCATGTTCCATTCATCCGAGATTTTTCCCTTGCAACCCAGGCGCGGCTGGCACGCCCCAGCTTGCGCTGGCTTTCGATCACCGATTCGCAACGTTGTGGATCGGCTTCGTTGGCTGATCGGCGACAAACGCGATCACGCACAATACTGCGCCAGTCGGGCGCTTATAGCGCTATTACAATCACGCCGGCTTTCCCCATGGCTCCTTCGCGAAGTACCTCAGGAATTTGTTTAGCAAATCGCACCGCATTTTCACTTCGACTGATTCCCGCTTGACCCAGCCGAGTTCAGCCTCAACTTCGACCTCCGTCAGGGGCTTCCGATACTGCCCAACGCTCTTCAGCTTGCGAGCCTTTGCTGCACGCATGCAGTTCGCCAAAGTCTTCATCGGTATTGGCAGTCAGCGCGCGGGTTCGGACATGCCGATGTCTTCGGTCATTGCCAGCTCTACTACTCTTCACGCAACTCCTTCGTGCACACAGCCTTGGGGATGCGGATCATCCACGCCTCCATTTATTAATTTTACGGAATGGAGGTGTCCACTTTTTTCAGCCGGCCTCACGCGGGTCACGATCCGAAATACGGCGTACAGAAACCTGGTGGGCCGACACACTGGTTAGGGTCCGTTGAGTTTCCATTCATGGAAGCGCAACCCGACACTAGAAAGACGATTGCGACGCAACAAAGTATGTTGCGCCTGCGTGTGTGGATTGCAGATAGTTTTTGCAATATGTTCTCCTCAGAGCTGAATTAGCAGATTGTCTGTGACGCGGCGCTTTATACACCGCCCAATGTCTTGGATACATTAGCGCTCAAACGGTGTCGAAACGGGCACGCAATAATGAAACGTTTTTCACAATGCCAGGGTTAAGGAACGGGGTCAGGGGGCGCCACCGATGGCAGCAAGAGGGCCGAAGCAAGACCCGGAGCTCGCTGCGAACGTGGTAGCGGCGAAAATGCTGAATTTTCCAACTGACTCGCGCGTTCGCTTGTCAGGCTGCACTCGAGCGCACCGAGTTTTCGGACAATCGTGCTGCACACTTCGAGTTATGTACTGTGCGATTCCGAAAGGTATAGCATTCGCGTGGAACGGCGAATAGCCTCACGCCAAGAGGCGGTTCTAGCAGGTTGATGCTTCGGGGTGGTTGTGGCAGCAAATGTCTCAAGCAACCAAATGGCAGGGCCCAACCTTGCGAGGTCGTTTACGTGAGCAAAGACACGCATGGCGTGACGTTGGCCCAACTTGACGAGCCCGTCAGGTTTGAGCTAACGCATAATCGGAGGGACGAAACAAGGGCAGTTCATTTTCGTTAAGAGTTCTTTTTAAAAGAGCGCTTTACTGCTGCTTATGAGCTTGCGTAAGCATGCCGATAGCTGAGTTCGTTAGAGTGTTTCCAGCTTGTGGGTGTGGGATCAGTATTAGGAATAGCAAGTCGCCTTCGATGAGGGCGAAGCGCAAGTATCGCTTGTTCTTGCGGTGAAAAGCATCGTGGTCCCGTCATGCAAACTGGCTTAAATCAATCTTCATTTTCATGAGTTTTTTACAGCCGTGTCGCCGGACATTGTGCGCAGAAGTTGGATAGGATCACGGCAGACGTCACATCGACCCAAGGCCGTGATCGGCCCGATCCAGCTTCATGCTGTGTACGCTGTAGCCTTGTACACATCGACGCTACCAATCTCGCAGACGACCGCTGCAGACCTGACGTTGGCGGCGCTTTCGCCGAATGCATCGAAATCGAGGACCCAATGATTGCAACAGACTTGAAGGATTCCGTTCCCTCCTCCCGGTTGGGGCGTCGTTGGCACACCTCGACATTTCGTTGGCTATCGATATATGCGGTCATTTTTATCTTGTCGAGCATGTCGCTGTTGGGTTGCATAGAAGTGTCGGCGACTCACGCGATGGAACAGGAGGCGGACATTGGGATTCGTTGGCAACTACGCTATTTCGACTCGCTGGATGATACGGACGTCTCCATGGTCGTGGCGCAGAGAATCGGGCGAGAGCAGTTGCACTCCGACTACTATGGCCTGTTCGCTTCTGACGGTCGGTACCTCGCTGGCAACATATCCTCCTTCCCTGATGGCCTTAAGCTCGACAGTGCAGCGCAAGTCCATAGCCTATTCGAAGGCCGCACGTTGACGCTTGGGCAGGGCGCATCAACTTCGGTCGTGCGTGCCATCGCCGAGCGCCGGTTTGATGGAACGAAATTGGTAGTGGCCCGGAACCTTGCCGAAGTCCGGCACATTCGTGCGGAGCTGATCAAGGCTTTGCTCCTCGGCGGCATCCTCTGTCTCGTGGCCAGCTTGGCAACCGGTCTAGTGCTGAGCCTGCGACAAATGCGTCGAATAACAGACATACAGCACGCCACCTTGCAGATCGCACGAGGCGACCTGAGGCTGCGACTGCCAGTGGGAGGTCGGGACGAACTCGACATGCTCTCCCATTTGGTTAATCACATGCTGGACGAGGTCGAGCGACTTATGCACGAGGTCAAAGGCGTCTGCGATGGTATTGCACACGATTTGCGCACGCCGCTCGCACATGTGCGTACTTTGCTCGGCAACATCGCTGTTCGAGCGCAGGACCTGGGAGATGAAGACGTGGCACGCATGTTCGCTCAAGCACGTCTCGAGACTGATTCGTTGCTTGATCGATTCCGAGCTATGTTGCGGATTTCAGAGATCGGAGCGCTACATCGACGAGGCGGGTTCGACATGTTGAGCTTGCAGGGTCTTGTCGATGAACTATGTGATCTCTATCGGCCACTTGCGGAGGAGAAGCTCATAAGCCTCGAAAGCAGTATGAATATGGAGTTACCTATCCACGGGGATCGCGCATTGCTGTTTGAGGCGTTCAGCAACCTACTCGACAATGCAATCAAGTTTGCTCCCAAAGGGGGCACCGTTCGCGTCGAGCTCGAATCCAGCGCTGTTGGTACCTCGCTCGTCGTGTCGGACAATGGGCCAGGAATTCCCGAGCGTGAGCGCACCGCCGTTTTTCAACGCTTTTACCGGGGTGAGGTGGCTCGGCATTTGGCCGGTGTTGGACTAGGTCTAGGTATCGTGTCGGCGATCATCCGGATGCATGACTTCGGCGTGAGGATCGGTAGCGCGAATCCCGGTGCGGCGATCACCGTTGAGTGCTGGCCACATACCCTCGAATAACCTCTCGCGAAGTGATGTTTCGACGTCGCCGGAACATCGGGTCGCGGGCCTGCAGCGGAAATTCGAAAAGGCCGTAGCCCTTTTTTTACCGGGCCAGTGTTCGCATTTTCGCAATCTTGCGGGGCGTCAAGTTCCCGACGATGAAATCGGTTTCGCTGCTTCAGTTATCGTTTCCTTGATTCAAGCATTGATGGTGGAGCGCCGTCTTCTTCAAGTAAGCGAGCTAACCATCGTTCTGTTCCTGAATTACCGTCCGCACTTGTGCGCTGGTTTCCGGACAGATCTCGGTCGTCTGAACTAGAGTTGGCCTTGCGGTTGTGTGCTCGCCGATGTTCCGTCGGGCAGCAGACTGCGCGGCCGTTGCACACATGGCGAACAGACTCGACGGTATGTGATCTCCTGTATTCTTTATGAAATTCATATTCAATGAGATTTTTCTTGGGCCCGTGACTATGTTCCTCCGGGGGCGATGTGTGCGTCTCAGTGGTTCTCGTGTTGACGGCCGCAGTGGATTGTTCCATAAATAAAACAATTGTCATTGCAATGGAATGGCATCCCGACGCGCTCAGGTTCAAGCTGCTGATCATGGTAGCAGACGATTATTGAACCGTTAAATATCGATGGCGGAGTTGTCCGATTTTTAGGAGAACTGCCTTGAGAGATGCAGTCTAAACGACTATCTCAGTGAGGATCCGCGATGTCTCAAACACGGGTCCCGACAGATAGAGGTCTGTTCACTAGCCGCTTGCTATCGGGTCATCGCGCAGGTGCGAGCGTGCGGTGCTTCGCAAGATCGAATCAGGAGATCGTGATATGTCGCCACAACGCAGCGTAATCAGATGGTTAATAGCAGTTGCTTCCTGCCCCTTAAAATTCTTAATGATCCGTCGCTTCACGAGCATGTTTGGCATTGAAACACCGCTTATCGCCAGTCAGCTGGGCTCAGGCGGACCGCTTGAATCGAAGGATTCCCCGAATAGAATTTCAATTCAATCGAGCATCTCTGGATCGACCACTCGGACGCGACGCTTTGGGGGATGCACTGGAAGTCCCCACTATGTCGTATGTGTCGAACTTGATCGCAAGATCCTTTTAAATAAGGCGTTTCCGCGGACAAGCACAAAGACAACGGCAAAGGATATCCAGTGTTCGATTCGAAGAAACTTTGTTTTGGGACTCTGCTCCTTATCGCCGGATTTATTCCGCACACCGGCCACCTTTGTCGAAGTCCGGGATGCGCGGGAGGATCAGAGAGGACGACAATCAGGCACGGATGGCAATGTTGTCGATTACTGGCGGCCTGGCACATCCGCAGGGATGCGTCATTCATCAGATCTGCAACCAGTAACTTGGCGGCATTACCAGCTGTGGGCGCTTCGCCTCGCACGGGCAATGCCCACGAGTCCAATAGTGTCTTGCTTCGGAATAACGGTAAGCGGAACTTGCGCGGAGATCCGGGATGCGGATCCGAAGCTACGATGCTGACCGAGCGGCGTAGCGCCTGTCGGAGAGTTCGACGATGATCCGTTTTTCCCGTCGAACTCTGTAATTTCGTAGTACTACAATTTGCTATACTAATAGTTGGTGATCTGCCACGTTGCTGCTAGCAACCAAGATTTAAAACGAGGGAAAGCGGCCCTGGATGTTGGATCGATCGTGCTAGATCGCCACGGGAATCGGAGTCTGGCATCACAGAAATCGGGTTGCACAAGGGTACGGTGATGCGTTTAGACGCCTACGTCCTTGCTTTTGGCATGTTCTCGAGCGTAATTCAACGCTGCCTGCATCGCTTCATTCCGGTCGCTGAATGTCGTTGTTAGCTTGTGGCGCATCGCTGGTACGCGCACATGTACATGATCACTTTTGCGCTCAAAAAGAATGGAGGCTTCGAAAAGTCCGGGTTCTTTTTCGAATACACGTGAAAACGTAAAATAGTCACCTTCCTCGGAAAACACGGCGTCGGACATAGAGACCTCCATGGCTAGTATAGAAGAAGCCTAGCATGAACGCTCTTGTCAAACCAGATGGAGCTATGCTTTTCTGCAGGCTTCGTCTTGACGATGTCGAGTTGCCTTGGAGCGTCGGTTCCTGCCGAAGCCCTTGACCTTGCGAAGTGCAGTTGAGTAGCGTGATTTCCACGATGCCCTAACCTAAGCCGCGGCTGACGCGGCCTATCCGTCAACCTCCATGTATGTAAAGTGATAAGCTGTTTTGCAAGTCTTTTCATGACAAAAAATACTGGCTCTTCTCAGACTCTGTCTCCGGTACGAAGGCCGCTGCGATCATCTATGGCTAGTGCTGACTTGCCGTGCCTGCGGTCCAAGTCATAAGCAGCCGGCCGTCATCAGTCGGGGTGCAGATACTCTGGTAACACTACGTTTGATCCGGCGCGTTGGCACTGAAGTGTTGATCCAGTAATTCGGCGCTGCCGGCAGGTTGTGCGTCAAATTGGTCGTCACTCTGAACTTGCAAGTCCTCCGCGTACAGCGCTTCGGAGAACTGGTTCGTCTGTGCCTCGATTCTTTCAATTTTACCGAATGGTGATGTCCACTTTTCTTGAGCCGATCTCAGTCTTCAAATTATCGAAACTAAGGCTTCTCAAATCTAGGCCTCTACGCACGTTACGTTTCGTATACGGGAGATGAAGCAAGCTTCACCATCGTGAAACATCTTTCAAACTGATACCAACTATACTAGGGCAGTTCGATGGCGCAGCGTCTTTCGAGCAATCACTCGTGGTCTTTGTAGTTTAAAGATTTTCACCTGATGAGGAGTTTCACATTGCTCCCGCTTGAAATTGAGTGATGTGGCGTGAAGCTGCAGTCGCAATACTGCTGCGATCGTCTTGTTGGCAGTCTTCAATGCCATCGTGGTCGTGGCACCAGAACTGACGCCGAAAAGATGTGGCTGATCCTCCTCTCTAGCGGTACTGCAGATTGCGGTTGGCTATACAGATGTGATGGCTCTTCAGCGGTAAAACGTTGCCGAACTAGCGTCAGCTTCTTCGGTTGATATCAAGGTTACACTGACTTCGCAGAGTATTGAATCGATGCATTGTTTCCAGATGGAAGCGCTTTGAAAAGCGACGTTGCTGGTGGTCTGCTTCTGCCGTCGCTACATCTCTCAGATTTTTGTTATGGAAGTTGTTGCCGATGCGTTTTAGACGGCTTCGCGCTTCTGTCCGTCAGCTTTCGTAGGTTGGGAGGCTCCTCATGATTCTAATTTGTCGCGACGCTCCTACGCGCGCTGTTGGCCTCGCTTCTACTGCACTTACCGTGACGTCCGCGAAACCGTACTTGCTACTCGATCGGATGGATGCCAGCAGTTGCTCAAGTTAGAAAAATGGCGAACAACATTTGATATCGTCGACGTATATGCAAATGCTCAACACAACTAAGGCCATCTTTGGTATGCCGAGCAGCTTAATGAGTCCAACAACGTCTAAGTTGCAACTAGGCCATCCACGTTGGATGCACTCGGAATTGAACGAGGTACGTCTGTTTTGGCGATCATTTTGGACGAAAGGACCGTGCTTAGCATTGTTGTCATGTTAGGAATTGTAGGGGCTTTAACCGGTTGTGCTACCGCACCAGATCATGGATACGAGGAATATCTCGAATCCGAATATTCATTCAGTGTACCTAATGAGTATGTCGATCCGTATGCGATCGATTCCCAGACCGCGTATCCGGGATTTGGTCTTTGGGGGGGAAGCCAGGGATGGGATGCCACCAGTTATCGGCATGGTAAGAATGGTTGGCATAGCTATAGCCATAGCCATGGTCGTTGGACTGGGCGCGGACATGCCAATGGCGCTATCCAAAGCGCGGGGCATGGCGGCCGCGGTGGTGGGCACGGGCGATGAACAGGAGATTTTGGGGTGTTGAATTGTTTCGCCGCTGCGCCGGTGTGAACAGGATCGTGCCGGCGGCAGCGTCGAGCGGCTCTCGAGGAGCGGCTTATTGGCAGCTGTCGCTGACTAGAGTGCCCGTTGCGTACGGTGTGTCGGGCGAGTTGCTCTTTGCTGGGATGTTGCAGCGCTCCCGTAGGAGCGGTGGCGGTTCAGCCACCCCGCATACGGTCCGCATGACCGCGATTGGCGCGATGCTGACGGGAATGCGGTTCAAGATTTTCACGATCCCGTCGTTCTTGATCAGGGTCGGCAAGATATCGAAGAGTAAGGGTGCGCCGCGGGGCCTGAATGTAAGTGGCGGTGGAAATGACGGACACGGGAATAGCAGCGGTTCGCCGATTCAGGTCCAGATGCGGGGAGAGCATTGAGATGCGACATCCTTCCTTGACTGCGATGGTCGTTGCAATCCTTGGAGCCGGTTGCACCTTGCAGCCGAAATACGAGCGTCCGGCGGCCCCGGTCAGTCAGTCGTTTCCGACGGGCGGTGTTTATGACAAGCAGGCGGCCTCGTCTTCGCAGGCGTCAGTTGGACGCACGGCACAGAGCACTCCAGCACCTGATGTCGGCTGGCGGGATTTCTTCGCCGATGCACGCTTGCAGCAAATCATCGCAATGGCACTTAAGAACAACCGCGACCTGCGCGTGTCGATGCTGAACGTGGAGGCGGCGCGCTCGCAGTACCAGATTACGCGCGCAAGCCTCTTTCCGACGCTCAACGCGGTAGGGTCTCAGAGCAAGCAACGCACGCCGAGAGACCTTTCGTTCTTCCCCGGTACGATCGTTAACGAGTATTCGGTGGGCGTGAATGCGTCGTGGGAAATCGACTTCTTCGGCCGGATCCGCAGCTTGAAGGATCAGGCGCTCGCGCAATATTTTGCGCTGGCGGAAACGCGTAAGGCAGCGGAGATAGCGCTGGTGTCTCAGGTCGCGAACCAGTACTTGTCGATGCTCGCCGACGGCGACCAACTCACCGTCACACGTAACACGCTAAAAACGGCGCAGGAGTCGTTTCGGCTTACTAAACTGGAGTTCGATAACGGCGTGGGTACGGAACTCGATGTGAGGCAGTCGGAAGGCATCCTAGAGCAAGTCTCGGCAAACTTGCAATCACAAATGCGGGCGCAGGCCCAGGACGAGAATGCTCTGGTGCTGCTCGTCGGCGAGCAGTTGCCGGCCGACCTGCCGCCGGGCGTAGCGCTCGATAATCAGGACATGCTTGCCGATATCCCCGCGGGCTTGCCTTCTGACTTGCTGACGCGGCGTCCGGACATCGTAGCGGCCGAGCAGACGCTGCGTGGGGCGAATGCGAACATCGGAGCAGCGCGGGCGGCATTTTTTCCAAAGATTTCGTTGACAGGCAGTTTCGGTACGCTCTCGACTTCGTTGGGTGGATTGTTTAAGTCCGGGACGGCAGCATGGTCATTTGCCCCTCAGATTTCGCTACCGATTTTCGAGGGTGGTACGAATATCGCGAATCTGGATTTGGCAGAGGTACAGAAACGCATCGAGATAGCGAACTATGAGAAAGCGATCCAAACGGCGTTCCGGGAAGTAGCCGATGGTTTGGCCGCGCGCGGGACCTACGACGACCAGATCAGGTCGCTGGAACGCTACGTGTATTCGCAAAGACGCGAGTTGCAGTTAGCGGAATTGCGATTTACCAATGGCGTCGACAGCTATCTTGCTGTGCTGACAGCGCAGACTAATTTGTACACGGCTCAGCAGTTGTTGATCACGGCGCGA
Organism: Caballeronia sp. LjRoot34; assembly: GCF_964253815.1. NCBI lineage: Bacteria > Pseudomonadati > Pseudomonadota > Betaproteobacteria > Burkholderiales > Burkholderiaceae > Caballeronia > Caballeronia sp. LjRoot34. The sequence continues at coordinate 261,787 of NZ_CAXUSB020000004.1, read as the reverse complement.
TATCAGCGCGCAACGAACCTGGTTGGCCTGTACAGATCCCTCGGTGGGGGGTGGATCGAGCACGCGGGCGACCCACCACGTCAGCCCGATGCAACTCCGTATTACAACTCGAGCGCGAACAGCAAGGGTCCGGTTTCGTCGGTATCGATAATGCCGGTGCCACACGTGACGCAGACAAAGCCGGCAAGCTAGCCGCGAGGCCGCGAGGCCGCGAGTTTTGTCGCGCAATTTGATCGGGCGGAAATTGGCAAAATACGCGAGATCTGAGAGAGCGTGATTTCCGTGGTACATCCGGAGCGTCGAAGCGGGAAATGCGACTTCGAATCTGTCGCTTGTCTGACGCGCTCGATGAAATCGCGCGGAACAAATCGTAATGCGGCGGAGCGCGGCGTCAGGCACAAACGGGTGAACGATATGCCGGCTCACGCCCCCGCGTGGGTAGGAGCATAAGCGCTGCTGCTTCTATGGAATCGTATGATATCGGCCCCAACGGTCCCCGGACGGAAGGCAATCGTGAAAATATCGGTGATAGGGTTGTACTTACTCGGTGCACTCGGAAGCACGGGTGCACTAGCTCAAAACAGCGCGAACAACGGCAGCTTGAGCCCTCGAATCGTCACGCAAAGGTCCAACCCCGCAAGCGGTGCAGAAACGATGAAACTCGCCGCGGGCGCGAATGCCGTCACATCAGAAGGTCAGTGCTCGCCGCCGCGGCCGCGAGAGCAGAGGATACCCCCCCAAAGCACGCCGCGCGGCGCACCGACGGGAATGAAAGAGTGACGGGGAAAGCCAACCGCGCACTGTGTCCAATATGCGCCCTATCGAGCTGACGTCGATCGCAAGATCTTTTCCGGACGCATTAATGTGAAACCATTGCGATCGCTAAAACAGCCTTCGCACTCCCCCGGCGTCACAGACAGTCCGGCACAGAAACCTCTTCAGGATGCCGCGCCGCGTCCCACCTAACGAGCACGGCGCGAGCCTTCAGCTATGCCTTCCGTGCGTGCTACTGCCGTGCCTGGCGTCGACTATCGACCAGTAAAGTAGATGGATTGCGACGGCGACCGGCCGGCTGGCGTTGCGGGCCCCGACTGTGACGAACCGCTTGAGGACGTACCGTAGCTGGTTTCGGCGACTCCCGCTTGTATCGGCTCGTTTTGAGCGGCCACGCGTGCTTCCGCGATCTGTGCATCGGCCGGATAGTACGGATCCCGACCGGCAGCTGGCTTGTACCCAACCGACTCAAGCTGAACAAGTTCAGCGCGCACTTGTGCGCGTGTCACAGGTGATTGCTTCGATTGCGCGAAGGATGCAACCGGAGCGGCGATCGCAATGGTTAACACAACAGCTTTGATTAAAGATCTCATAATCATCTACCTCCAGAAGCGATTTTGCTTCACTCACACAGGCTGTATGAGAAGCGAATGGAAGGAGCATAGATTAGATTCAAGATAGGGAAAACCCTCGTTTCGACGATACACAATTGTGAAATATGCGAATATTACTTAGCGGCAGGATCCCCCGATCTCGTTAGCTTGCCGTAAGAGGCCCGGTGCGAGGGAGATGCACGCAAAGAACCGCCACTGCGTGTTCTTTCGCCGGAACCTGAGGCAAGTCTTTCAATTAATGAGTGTGTCCGCTTGAGTACGCCACTAGTGCCAAAGCTCATTAGCTCGATGCAGAGGCCCGATCTGTATTGAGTTGGTAGCCATATCTGCTGACCGTTAGGATCCTCGTTTCAAACCCCTGGACCTTTAGCTTTTGCCTCAAACGCGATACAAGCAGGTTCACACTGGCAGGGTCCGCATCTTCCTTTTCGGGCCACGCATACTCAATCAACTGGTCCCGCGCTACGGGTGCGTTGTTGTGACGTAAGAGGCATTCTACGAGCAGGTATTCGCGTTTGGTGAGAAGTAGCCGCCTGCTCCCCTCGATCAGCTCGTGTGTAAGCGAATCGATTTTTAACGCGGCCACTGCAGAACGCGAGTCGTTCATAGGCGATGACGTGTGCCGCAGAGTTAGCATCCGTTCATGGATCTCGATAAACGAATACGGCTGCACGAAACATGCGTCCGCCCCTGCGCGCAACATCAGGCTACGCTCTTGTGACGTAGCATGTGTGCGTACGACAATAATCGCTGGTGGACCAGGAAGACGAGCGAAGGCTGGAATTACCTCGAGCAAAGTTGCTAAAGGAATTGGGCTAATCGCCGCAATGACCACCGCATCGAACTCTTCCCTCGAAGCGAGAGACAAGCCAAGTCGGAGATCATCCGCAGCCCGCACGCTGTGGGCACTCTCTCCGAGCGCCTTGTGAAAGTACCTCGCCTCCCTCTCCGGTGGAGATATCAGTAGCACGCGCATCGCGAGACGGTTCCTATTGCAAAGAGTGAGGCCAACACTCCACAACGAAGACTGCCCCCGGGTTTGCGCTGCGAATATTTAGCCCAAAGTCGTGCATGCGCATGACCGCCGAAACGATGCCGAGGCCAAGACCCGAACCTGGCACATGCCGCGTCTTCTCAGCTCGATAGAATCTTTGCAGCACGGCTTCGCGCTCGTGTTCCGCAATTCCCGGCCCATTGTCGAGCACAACTAACCGTGGACCTAATGTCGAAGATGTCAACTCAACGCTCACGTCACCTCCTGCGGGTGTGAACTTAATCGAGTTATCAAGCAGGTTGCTGAACGCTTCGAATAGCAAATCTCGGTCGCCATAGATGGGTTCCATCGACTCCGCGTTCCACCTGAGGCGAATAGACATCTCCTCGGCTAAAGGCTCGTATAGTTCACATAGCTCGAAGATAAGTGTCGGCAAAGAGAGTGACCGGAAGCCTTCGCGCCGTTTGAGTGCACCAATCTCCGACATCCGCAGAAGGGCTCGAAAACGGCCCAGAAGCGAATCGGCCTCGAGAGATGCCTGCTTGGCGAGGTCTTGCACCTGGTTGTCGCCGATGACGCTCGCGCGCTCCGCGATGTTTGTCAACAGCGTGCGAACGTGTGCAAGTGGCGTTCGCAAATCGTGCGCGATTCCGTCGCATGCAGTCTTTACTTCGGTCATCAGTCGCTCCACCTCATCGAGCATGTAATTAACAAGATGCGAGAGTAACGTGAGTTCGTCCCCGCCATTGATTGGCAAGCGTTGTTTGATATCGCCTTGGGCGATTTGCGTCGTCACGCGTTGAATGACCTGAACGCGTTTTATTTGGCGTATGCTCAGTAACAATCCGGTCACGAGACTCGCGGCCGCGCAAGACAGGCCTCCCCACACGAGCGCCTTGATCAGTTCATCCCTGATATCAATAATATCGGCTACGCTCCGGCCTATGACTAACTGAACGCCGCTTGCCCGGCGTTCAGCTAACGCGCGCACTGTCGGCATCGAAGGATTGTGAGCGAGCGACACGGTCTGCCCGATTGCATCGTTGCGTGACTCTCCGGTTTGTGTGATCGAAAGGGGCGACGGCAACGTCACAATGTCTCCGGCGAGCCGACGCCCATCGGCGGCGAATAGACCGTAATAGTTCGACCGGTGCTGTTCATGCTGCACGCGCTTATCGATAGCGCTCGCGAGATCTGCGTCGGTAATCGAATCGAAATAACGAAGTTGCCAGCGAACGCCGCTGTCCGCTTCGTTTTCCATGGCACGGGTAACGGACTGCTCGACGAAAGCAAGCAGCGACATGATCGATATGGTAAACACAACGGCGTACACCGTTAGCCATCTGAAAGTCGTCGTGTGCCATCCGCGCCCGAGTGAAATAAATGAACCGCTGCGCGATGAGTTGGGTGAGCTCATCGCGATTCTTCTGCGTTTGGTGCCCATTGGCTCAACAGTAGTTGCATTGTTATTCTGTGCATCGTGTACGGTCGCTTCTGCTTACGAAAGTATTGAGAGCAGCTTTCTGCTGAGCATGAAGAAGCGACACCACGAGGCCGGGAGGCACAAGTAACGGAAAAAAGATTGCTGACGACGGCGAACATTTCACGCGAGTCAAGCAAAAATCTGCGACTCAGAATGGCAACATTAGACGTGCTGATGATAAATGCGCATGAACATGATTGTCGTTTCATGAACATGAAGAATCATTCATCAGCGACGACGCGGATGCTCTATAAACGCTCGGATTTGTGCGGCCGCGCCAAATGGATCGCCAAGAATCTGCGCATGAAATCGAGCCAACAGCACACCTTCTGGGAAAAACTATCAATATTTGTTTTTCAGGCGCGGAGCTATATTGTCGAATTCGCAATCCGAGTCGCTTTCGCACTATTGACGCTCCGTTCTTGAAGGCAATTGGGGAAGATTGGGCATCCGAGGGCGTCCGTCATCACGATCAAACGCAGCTCGTCCCGAAAGCCGAGTTCCTTGCATCGCGACGTGTAAGTTCAGCTACGATTTGTCAGCGGCGCACAATACTTGGAGCGCAATCCCACTGCAACGGTACGGAATCAGGTATGGACGAACGATGCATGTAGGGGGCGACGGCGGAGGGTTGGACGTGCCCGACAGTCGAACCTTCTCCTCATCGCGCGACGTGAACAGGCAGATTGATCAATATGACATCAGGAGCGGTAGGCGCATTCGGGCTAGAAGGTCACGAGTGACCCCACCCAGCATCTTCTCCCATAGTCCCGGTCGACCGTGGGCGCCAGCCACCAGCATATCGGCTCCGAGTGAGAGCGCCGCCGACTGCAGCATGTCGGCAGTGGAGAGGTCTGTCGCTTGCAGCGACTGAAGATGCGGGTTCGCAGTATGGCGACCGATATGCTCGAGAATAGAGGCCGTTGGCAAGCTGTTTAGGTGCCCGCGTGGATGCGGATCGACGAGCAGCACGCTCGTGCGCTCCGCTTGTTCAATTAGTGGCAGGGCGTCGGACAATGCCCGTGCGGATGCACGACTGCCATTCCAAGCAATTGCGATATGTTGCCCCAACTGGGGCTTCACAGCCGTCGCCGCCTCCGAGGGAATTATGAGCAGTGGTCGCCCGGAAGTAAAAATCATGGTTTCGGCAAACGAATACTCATCCGGAAGGTCCGCATTCTCGGATGAGTCGTGTCCCACGATCGTTAGATCGGCATAGCGCGAATATTGGGGAACCAGCTTATGTGCTTGGCCCTCAATACCGACCCATTTTACGTCGACTGCAGGGTCCTGCTCTAGTTGCTGCAGTAGCTTGTGCAGGTCGTCAATACTGGTGTCGATTTCGCCCTCGATCAGGTGGTTTAGTCGATCCGTTTTCTTGCCCGGTACCAGTCCCAACTCCGACGCCTTAAGTCTACGCTGCTGGGCAATGCTGTATTGCCGGATATGTAAAGCGGTCAGCCGTGCGCCATGTCTTGTCGCGAGGTCGACAGCGAGGCGCAATCGCATCCTGCCGGACTCGCTCGAATCCACGTGAACCAGAATATCCTTGAATGCCATTTCGCGGCCCATCCCCAGATTTTGTGAAATGATCTAGTGCGGCTCATGCACGTCGCCAGGGGCGTCGTGCGGGCTAAGCGGATTGAAGGGCAGGGTCTGTTCTGCGGTAGGCAAATCGGCGCTACTCCAGCCACCACCAAAGGCGCCGATGAGGGCAACTGCTGTTTGTAGACGTCGAGTCTGCACCTGCACTTCGGCAATTTGCGCGGTCAGCGCAGCGATCTGGGCCACGGTAACATTCAGATAGTTATCCAACCCATCCGTGTATAAGCTGAGAGCCATATTTTGCGCTCTGACCGCTGCTTTCAGCGCGGCTTCCTGCTGAGTGGCTTCGGTCGAGAGCTTGCCGGTCAATGTCAAATTGTCTTCAACCTGCTCGAAGGCTTGCAATAAAGTCGCGCGATAATTATCCGTCGCTTGGTAAAACTGAGACCAGCTCTGCTGCAATTCTGTCTTTCGCAGGCCACCCTCGAACAGTGGCAACACAGCGGACGCGCCAAAGGCCCAAAGGGCGTTCGGCAGTGAGGCAAGGCCAAATCCGGTATCCTCGAATCCGGCATTCGCGTTAAGGTGGACGTTCGGATAAAACGCGGCTCGCGACACGCCAATGGAGGAATTTTCCGCTGCCATCGCACGCTCCGCTTGCGCGACATCAGGGCGTCTTTGTAGCAGCGCGGAGGGCGCGTCGACCGGGATCGTGGGAATGGTGATTTGGGCATCCGCGATCACTGGTAGCTTGAAAGTACTAGGATTGACGCCAGCCAGGACCGCGATGGCATGCTCGAGCAGTGCCCGTTGTGCTTGCACCTCGGTGTCGAAGGCCTGCGCGGAGGCAAGCTGGTTCTCGGCGCGAGCAACGTCCAGGCCCGAGGAGATCTTGCCAGCAAAGCGCAATTGCGTGATCGAGACGGCTTTCTCATAAAACGTAATCGTCTGCAAGTAGACGGCATGCTGCGCATCGAGACCGTGGATCGCTATATAGTCGTTGGCGAGTTCCATTTCCAAGCTTAGTCGTGCCGATGCAACCTGCGCGGCTGTAGCTTGCGCATCCTGCTGGGCAAGCTTGGTCCGGTTGCGGATTTCGCTCCAGAAATCGGGCTCCCACGAAGCCACTGCGCCGTAGCCGTTCGACTGAGATTGGATCGGGCCGGTTCCACTGTGGAACAGGGTATGAACGGATTCCTTGTTCTCGCTGACGAATGCCTGGGCGGTCAGTTGCGGATAAAGGCCCGATCGTATTTCGCCGACAATATCCCGGGCCTGTGTATAGGTTTCTTCGGCCGCCTGCAGGTTGGGGTTGGCGGCATCAAGCTGTGCCTCGAGACGATCCAGTTCTGTGTTGCCAAATACCCGCCACCAAGGACCCCGCACGAGCTGATCTTGCGGCTGCGCGACGACAAAGGGCCCGGAGCCTTGATACTGGGCAGGCAGGATCATGTGTGGCGGCGAATAGATAGGCGCCAGATCGCAGGCGGAAAGCAGCGTTAGTGCGAGACAGGCAATGTATCCGGTAGGTCGGGCGCTGAGCATTACTTGTCCGAGTCGTCGTTACGTGCAGCTTCAACCTTCGCGCGCTGTGCTGAGCTCAGGTTCTTTGATTCGTTCCCATCTACGCGGAACTGCGCCTCAGGTGCAATCCCGGGTACACCCGGGACAATCCGCACCTGCTGGCCTTCCAGGACGCCAGCCGAGGGATTGATGATCAACCGGTCGCTGCGCTTCAAGCCGGACGTGACCTGCACTGTTTGACCGAGATTGAGGCCGAGTCGGACGTTCTGAAGATGCACCTTGTCTCCCGGGCCGACTAGTGCGATTTGCATGCCTTGTGCGCGGAATAGCAGCGCTTGCTCCGGGACCACAAGTACGTTCGGATCTAACGGGACGACGAAATTGACATCGGCATACGTTCCGGGCCAGATAAGATGATCGGGGTTGGGCACCAAGAGTTCGGTCACCACCGTACGCGTTTGAGGGTTGAAGGCATTAGCGGTGGTCTCATAGACTGCCTTGAATTTCCGATCAGGATATTGAGGCAACGAGAGGGTCGCTGTCAGATTCGGTTTAAGCATGGCGGAATAGTCCTGCGGCACCGATACAAACACGCGCATCTCGTGAATGTCAGAGACACTGAACAACTCATCCGAGGCACCTCGCGCGCCGACGTCGCCGCCGGCAGCGTTGACGTAGTTACCCACGTCGGTATTGCGTGACGTGACAATCCCGTCGAACGGTGCAACGATCCTCTTGAACCCTTCCAGAACCTTGTAGCGCGCAACCTGATGCTGTGCTGCGCGTGCCTGGGCTTGTTGCGCGGCAGCGCCGGCCACTTGCACGTCGACTTCCTGCTGCGACACAGCCTCTGTGCCCGCGAGCGCCGTCCAACGTTTGGCGGTCACCACCGCTAGCTTATAGTTGGTCTGTGCTACGTCGAGATTCGCTAGCGCGCTCTCGTACTGTTCGTCTACAGCGGGTGCATCAATAGTGGCGAGCAAATCGCCAGCTCGCACTGGAGCCCCATAATCCTTGTACCACTTGAGCACATAGCCCGAGACTTGTGCGTAGATCGGCGCTGAATACCAGGCTTTGATGGTTCCGGGCAGCGTCATGGTGCGTGTTGCCGGTCCTGGCGTAGGGGAGATCACCTGCACCTGAGGTAGGGAATCCTCGTCAGCGATGTCGCGCAAATTGGCGACGGCATTGCGTCGCTGGACAATGCCGAGGACCACCAGTCCAACAACGATCAGAACGGCAATCGTCATCAACAGTCGGATTCGAGTACGGCGCGAGAGGGGAGTGTTTCGGCGGGTGGTCATACGTGTGATTCCATGTCTTTGTTCTTGTCGCGATGCAAAAGAGCGAATACGCAAGGCACGAACAGCAAGGTTGCGAACGTTGCAATCAGCAGGCCACCAATCACAGCGCGGCCTAGTGGCGCATTCTGGGTGTTGCTGAATGACATGGGCAGCATGCCAATCATCATTGCAAGAGCCGTCATCATGACCGGACGAATACGGCTGAAACCAGCCTCGATCGCGGCGGCGACGGGATTGCCATGCTCAGCCAAATGGTCTCGGGCAAAAGAGACCACTAGGATCGAGTTGGCGGTTGCAGTGCCCATGCACATGATCGCCCCCGTGAGTGCCGGTACAGATAAGGTCGTGTGGGTAAGAAACAGACTCCATACGATTCCGGCCAGGGCTGCAGGCAAGGCGGTGATGATGATGAAGGGGTCAAGCCAGGACTGGAAATTGACGACAATGACCAGATAGACGAGCAGAATCGAAAGAGCAAGGCCGCTTATCAATTGGATGTAGGCGCTGCTCATCGTCCGCGCTTGGCCGCGCAGGTGCACCGTAGCGCCTTGCGGAACGTCATGGGCCATGTCCGCGACAACCCGTCCGACAGCGTCGCTCACCGCTCCAAGATCGCGCCCCTGGTTGCTTACGAAAATGTCGATCGCCGGCAGGATGCTGTAGTGCGAGGCAAGCAACGGTGTGCCCGTCTGGGTGATTCGGCTGAGTGCCCCTAAAAGTTGAGTTCCATCGCCGGTGGGGTCGCCATCACCCTTGTCTATCGGTATTGTTTCTAGGTTGTTCATCGACGTGAGCTGGTTTTGCGGCGTCTGCATATTGACAAGATGCGACACACCGGAGCTCGTGTCGAGCCAGTAGGTGGGTGCGGTTTGGCCGCTGCCGGACAAGGTCGACAGTGCATTGTTGGCGATATCGGATTCCGTCAAGCCAGTACCTAAAGCAAAGGATCGAGACACCGCAATCTTTAGTGTCGGCTCATTGAAAGTCTGTTGAATATTGACGTCGGCACTACCGGGGATGCGTCGTATGCGTGCTGCCATGGCTTGTGCGTACGCGAAGTTGGCGGTTTGCCCACGACCTGAGATCTGCACATCAATCGGGGCCGGCAGACCGAAATTGAGGATTTTTGCCGTTATGTCGCCCGGCAGGAAAGTGAAGGTGGTACCTGGATACAGCTTAGGAAGTTGCCGGCGCAGCTTGAATCGATAGTCGTCAACCGGCGACCGATCATTCTTCAAGCTGATTGTGATGTCGCAGTCTTGCGGGCCGATTGTGCCGGTAGCGTTGTACGCTTCGTTGATGCCGCTCGCGGGCAGACCGCAGTTGTCTAAAACATTGCTCACTTGACCTTGCAGGATCTGCCGGATCGAGCCATTAACGAGAACGGCGATTTTGGATGCATCCTCTAGCCGAGTACCGACTGGCGCGCGCATGTGCAGGTCAATCTCGCCGGCTTTGATGCTTGGGAAAAAATCTCGCCCGAGAAAGCCAATCAAACCCAATGAGCCGAACGAGGCGGCGGCGAACACGAGGATAAAGAGTTGGCGCTTGGCTACGACCCGAGTCAATACAATCCGGTAACTGTCGCGAAAGTCGGAAAACCGGTGCTCGAAGCCCCTTTGAAATCGTGTAAAGAAACCCGGGTTGGCCCTACGACCATGCTTGTGTTCCTCGACCTGGCCCCGGAGTAAATAAGCGGCCATTGTCGGCACCAGCGTGCGCGAGAGGATGAAGGAGGCAATCATTGCGAAGATGATCGCTTCTGCTAGCGGAAGAAAGAGATAACCCGCAATCCCGCCAAGCTGGAATAGCGGTAACCACACGATGCAGATGCACAGGGTTGCCACGAAAGTAGGGACGACGATCTGGTTGGCAGCCGCAATGATTCCAGGCTCAAGTTCTGCCCCTGCTTCGAGATGCGAGTCGATGTTTTCGATCATAACCGTCGCATCGTCTACAAGAATACCGACAGCTAGCGCCAGACCGCCCAGAGTCATCACGTTGATGGTCTGACCAAGCCATGAGAGCACTAGCACCGAACACAGAATCGAGAGCGGGATCGACGTAGCGACGATAAGCGTCGAGCGCCAACTGCCAAGAAAGAGCAGCACGGTCAACCCGGTCAGAATGGCCGCTGTGATCATCTCCTGCACGACCTCATCCACCGAATCACGAACGAAGCCCGAAGCGTCGTTTAGTGTCGTGATCTTCACTCCTGGGGGGAGAGTACGGATGATACCCGGAAGCGCTTTTTTGATTCCGTCGACCACTTCGAGGGTCGATGCATCACCGCTCTTCAGAATCTGGATCAGCACGGCTTGTTTGCCCTTCACCAGAACCGCATTGATCTGGGGTGGCGAGCCGCGATGCACGTAGGCGACGTCGCGCAGATAGACGGTAGCGCCACCGACGATCTTGATCGGAAGGTTATTGAAGGTCGACACTGCGATAGGACTTGCGTTGGTCTCGACCATGAAGTCGAGACCACCGATCTTCTGGTCGCCCGCCGGAAGCACGACGTTCTGCGAACTCAGCGTATGTGCAACATCGGAGGCCGACAGCCCATGTGCCAACAGCTTGGTCTGGTCAAGATCGATCTCGACGTTCAGCGATGCGCCTCCATAGGGCGTAGGGATCGCTGCACCGGGTACTGCAACGAGTTGCGGGCGGATCAGGTTGGATGCCATGTCGTAGACTTGTGAGGCAGTCATACCCGCAGCGGAAACCTGAAGGTCCAACACCGGAACGGAAGACGCGTTGTAGGAGAGAACCTGCGGTGGCGTTATACCGGCTGGCATTTGCTTGAGAACGGTTTGAGAGGCCGCCGTGATCTGTGCTTGCGCAGCGGCCACGTTTGTGCCGGGCTGGAAGAATATCTTCACGATACCCCGCCCATAGAGCGATTGGCTTTCGATATGCTCGATGTTCTCGACCGTCGAGGTCAGAGCTCGCTCGTAATAGTAGATAACACGGCCGGACATGTCCTGTGGCGAGAGACCGTTATAAGTCCACACGACGGCGACCACCGGGATCCGGATGTTTGGAAAAATATCCGTCGGGGTCTTGAACACTGCCATGCCGCCAAAAAGCACGATCAGGATGCTCATCACCACGAAGGTCAAAGGTCGGCGTAGCGCGACTAGGACAAGAGCGTTCATAGGGTGCGGTCGGAAAATCCGGACAAAATCTGCGTAAAACTGCGCTGCGCGAGCAACAAGATAAGTGATGGATGGCTATACTCGACTATCTCTTTGCTTTGCGACGGTGGCCGCGGTCAGGACTCTTGAGTGACCATTTCCCCTTGGCTAATCGGGAGGTGAAAGGTTCTAGAATGATTGGATCGTCTCGGTCTACCGACGCCATTTTCTGCATGATCTTTTTATTCCATTAAGTTAGTTGTTGTGGAGGCCGGAAGACATAGCGTGGCCCCGCGTGCGCGGTTCAAGATTGCCAAAATGTGAAAGGGCGTCTACCGTGGCCGACGGATGGTTGCGCCTGGAGTCCAGAATTCACACCGCGCCCGATTTATTGGTGACGTCGAACCGTTCGGGAGCAGGGCCACAAACTTCATCGTCGTTGACGAGATGCTCGCGAAGTCAAGCAGTTCGCCATTGGAGTAAGCCCGATTGGGAATTCGCGTTGCGGGTTGCCCGATGAGCGACCAGCAGGCCTCAAGACATTGTTGGATCACATCGGTCAGCGAGACGTGTCCGGGCCGCCAAGCCAGTGTCTGGGTCTCAGAATGTGCTTCGAACATGGAAACTCTTGGTCTCGCCGTGCAAGACGACATACCCGTTTGTCTCGAGGCGAGTCCGAGCCGGGGAAAGGCGACAACACGGATCAAGACGCGCATGGACTGAGATTGATTCATATCGCATTCTTCACTAAATAAGCGACGCATGTTCAACGACGACGTCTAAAATAGCAACGCCTGACGGATTAAGAGTTTTTTATGGTCTAGCCGATGCGCGATGCGCATCGGCCGGGTCGCCCGCGCCCTCACTATTTTTTTAGTTGAGGTTTCACTTCGTCGTCCGTGGTGATCCGTATCCGGGGTTTTGCCTTTCGGAGACGTTACCAAGGGCAGGCTATTGCTTGATCTGATAAACAGTGGGATGAAGTTCGACGGTTAGTAACACGTGGAACGTTTCGATGCTCCGCGGCATAACGCATAGATATCGAAATTTGAAAAAGTATTTTGCAAATTTTCTTGAATGATTTCACGGTCACACTTAGGTTACCACTAGCCCCAAAGTACCACGCCAACGTCGTTTTTTGGCCAAGAGTAGTAGTGTTGCCGACTCACTCCATCTTCACTGCATTTAAAAATAGCTCACAATGCCATTAAAATATCTATCCCCGATAGCAACCCTCGGCGATCGCGTCGTCGGATCCGTTCGGTTCGTTCGCTGGTCCGCTTGGTGGATTAGCGAACTAGGAAGCGGTAGCGGAAATATCACACGAAGGGATTCGCTGAAGCGCGCTCGCTTCATCACACTACGCTGATGCATTATCCACCCGCCGGGTATGGATGGCGGCATTCGCGATCCGGTGAGTGTGGTGCTTTACAAGCTGATGACCGCATTACGTAAGTGCTATGCGGGCGTGCGAGATCTTGAGCCATTCGATATCCCGAGGTTTTCAGGGGCGCACGCCTCTGGAGTGTGAAGGGCAATCTGATAGGTACTCCTCATAATTATTTCGAAACAGAACGGTATAACCTGTCAAGCCGCATCACTGGCGCGTAGCGCGTCAATTCGGACATCAATACAATCGGAAGCTCGTAAAACTTGAGAAAGTGCGGTCTGTTGGACATCCAAATGGCCGCGGCCCGTGACTTCGAGGCGGCTAACTCGGTCTTGAGGTCAACAGCGAAGGGCCTGTGGTAAACATCGCCTAGATCCAACGCTAATCCGCACCAAAGCCATAGAAAAGCGAGCAAGCAGTACGCATTCCGCACAGACATCCGGGCAGTAAAGGTTTGAGGTTGACCCTGCTTGAGAGGTGCTTCCGGCGCGATGTGCTTAGGTGGCTCGCTTCTCTTCAATCTTCTGAATAAGTTGATTAGCACAATATAGGAATAAACGGCCTGTTCCGTAATTTCATTTTCTGAAAGATAGATTTGCGGATATTTTTGATGCCTGTGTGAAATTCAGCTACGTACACTCTGACCGCGCTCTAGAAGTGCGCTTCACTGCTTTCTCCCAGGACAGATATGGGAGCGGCAAACACGTTCAACCACATCCTATTTCGGTGAAAAAAATGAAAGCTTACTGGGGTGCATGGATCCCTGCATTACTCATCTGCGGCGTCGCGCACGCCCAAAGCAGTGTCACGCTCTATGGCTTGATCGATGATGGCATCGACTTTACCAATAACGCCCGTGGGCATAGCGCTTATCAGATGGTTAGCGGCGATGTCGTCGGCAGTCGTTGGGGCGTGAAAGGAAATGAAGATCTTGGCGGGGGCTACAGTGCTGTCTTTCGTCTCGAGAATGGTTTTAATACCAACACGGGGGCTCTCGGACAGGGTGGTCTCGAGTTCGGTCGCCAAGCCTACGTCGGACTTTCGTCTAAAGACTATGGTACGGTCACGTTCGGTCGCCAGTATGATCCTACGATCGACATGTTCAGCGACTTGACCGCTGCCGGTAACTGGGCCGGAGATTTTGCGGCGCATCCGTTCGATAACGATAACTCGGACTGGGATTTCCGCGTTAACAACTCCATCAAGTATGTGAGCCCCACGTTTCGCGGCTTTTCCGGCGAAGCGATGTACGGTTTCAGCAATAGCACGGGCTTCGCAGACAATCGCCTTTACAGCGCGGCCGGGCAATATCAAATGGGTGGTTTGACGGCGGCGGTCGCTTACATGAAGATTGACAACCCGGGCCTCAACTCCTCGGGCGCTGTAACGAGCGGTAGTCTCTTTACCGGCTCGTCGCAACAAGACATCGATGCGGGAGTGTCTTACAAATTCCAGAAAATGACGGTAGGCTTCGCCTACTCACACACAGACGTCTACGATCCGACCGGCAGCGCTTACTTCACTGCGAATGCCACCCAACCGGCCGGCGGCGACTGGAATTCATGGAAGTTCGACAATTTTGAGGTTAACGCGCAATATTACTTCCAGCCTGACTTCTGGCTCGGCGGAGCGTATACCTATACCCGAGCTCAACTCGATTCCAGCGTGGGAAACTTCAGTCCGAAGTACCATCAAGTATCGCTCATGCTCGACTATGACCTAAGCCCACGTACATCGGTCTACATCCAGGGCGCCTATCAGCACGTTGTGAGCGCGAATACGGGCACCGATTTCGACTTTGCCCAAACTCCTGCGTCGGCTGGCATATCTTCAACCGCAAACCAAGTGCTCTACCGCGTCGCTATGACGCATCGCTTCTAATTCGTAAGTCAAACCCTGCAGCGTCATTCGATGTTTTATTAAAGCCCGGAGCCCAACAACAGGTCCGGGCTTTTTATTTGCTTTTGGCAGATGCCTCGCTGGTGGAATTCTATTAAAAAAAACTTCACTCATCCGAAAGCGAATCGGTGTTTGGCCAGAGGTATTCTGACTAATCGGCCGACTTAGCAAGCTGCTTCGAGTGCGCTTCTTACTCGCCGGTCGGCAACCAACAAACTACCTAGGACAGTATCATGAACACTTTGCAATGCCTCGCGGTTTCGTCCATTCTCCTGTTTGCTAACGGAAGCGCCTTTGCAGATGCGCACCTTACCCCGCAACAATGCGATGACTATCCATTCAAGCGGCCGGTGGGCGAGGTGACACACGCACAGTTGATGCAGGAGCTGGCCGAACTACAGGCTGCAGGCTATTCCGGTCGAGACGACAACGCCTACTATCCAAACGATCTCCAACAGGCCGAGGCGACCCTGCAGGCGGAGTACAAGAGGGACTGCTTGCAGTTGCGTCAGCCTGATTGACAACCGCAACAGGCTGGAGCTGTGAATGTATTTCGGGACGACGCGAATGCAATGATCGCCTAGCGGGCACGCGTAATTGAGGTGCTCTAGATGAACGCTACAAGGTGGTTATACAGTCAACAGACTAACAATGCGCCAACTCGATGAAATCAATCGTCGAAGCGGCGTGTGGCGAACTTCTGACGCTGAGCGTGTGCCGACTTAGCATTAGATGTTTGAGGTCGCTAGTTCCCCACTTCCCCGGCTATGCGCGCTCGATCCTTCACCCGTCGCATCTCCAGTGTCATGAACTCAGCTGCATTCATATTCAAGGTATTTACATTGTCATTTTGCCTCACTTAGGTCCACTTTATGCACGACGGCACGAATGATTGAGTTTCGATGGAACCTTGAGCCAAGCCGTGTTTTTAACCAAACATTCGCTCAGGCGTAGCACCGCAACTGTCGCGGGATGCGTCGTGCCTATCCACTCACTAGCGTGTTGGCGAAGGTGCATCCGCGCTTACGTTCATCGAGACACCAATCTTGACGGTATGTTTAGTAAGAGTCGACGTTCTAAAATGCAGGCCTTTTCACTCGAGTAAGCTCACGATCGTTTCTCCGTGGGGGGCCAACAATACGCCGAAGCGGAAGATCTTCTGATCGTTCCGGCTTACAATCGCAACTAGGCAAACATGGGATTCCCCGATGTCGTCCAATTTCTCGATCTCGCCCTCTATAACGGCGTGCGTGTTCTGTACCGACGGGGAATAACGGTAAGCTTTCGCGAGCGCGGCATCAATGCAGCGCTGCGCTGTCTCGTTGGTCTTAAGCTGGTGCGCTTTGTTGCGGGTGGCATGATAAAACGTATCGCCTGCGCAGATTATAAGAACGGCGCACAGACTGATAAGCCAACGCCTAGCCGTGAATCGAACGTTTGTCTCAGCCGCGTCAGCGGGCCGAATCTTTGTATTCGTTATTGGCAAAAATATCCGATCCTATTGATTCTGGCATGATTCCTATCGTCGACATCATTGCGCCTGATGTAGATTTATGCGGTCGTCTGGATTGTCCATGCGTCCAATCGATCTCAATTGCTTTGAACGGCATGATGCGAGATGAATCCACCACTTAAACGGTCAGGGACGAAATTGCATCCTACGCAGCTACCGCTCCTAAATCTGCCCGACTACGAAAGCCATGGGAATTATAGCGGTCACCTCATTCTATAGATACGGTAACAAATAGGGTCCCTGTACCTTCTAAGCGCTCAACGTAGTTTCCATTCAGGAAAGGTTGATTTTGTTGATCATTGTCTGCATCGCCAACAGCGAGCAGATGGCCCGCTCCATCAAACTCTGCTGGTTCTCGAATCGACTGAGCGTGGTTAATTTAACCGGTTGGCTGCCAGGGCAGGTCGTCATTGCATTGCGGCGGCGTTTGGCCTTTGCCACAAGCGTCATTGAGCTTGCGAGTGTTGCAACGAAAACAGCACTATGTTGTAACGAACTATCGTCATAGGTATTCCATAAGATCACTGCGCACGGCACAATATTGGCTTGTCATTTGCTCCAATGAAACAGCTGCATGGCGTATGCATTGGGGCATCAACATTTGCCCGATTTTGTGCGCGCACTCCCTTGGGGAGCGTACGTCACTCGAGGTGTCGTTTTCTAGCGCGCTGGCTGCCTATTGGCGTGACGAAACCGAGAGCCCCGCACTTAGGAATGCGCAGGAGCCATGCAATCTCGACGATATTCTTGCCGTAGTTTATGTTCGGCGCGGTTTATTAGCCGTGGATAGTGCGGGTCATCGACGCCGGGACGATAGCCGACTGCCTCAAGCTCAGCCAGTTCTTGGGCCAACTGAGCGTGGGTGATCTCCCCCACCGGTTGTTTGAACGGATAGTCGTTGCATTGTTGTGGCGTTAGCTGGGGTGCCGCTACAGCCGCTGTGCTCGCAATTGCTAAAACACCAAATAGAAGTGATTTGCAGAGAGTATTCATGTACGTTCTCCGAAGTATCTGGTACACAGAAGTTAACTCGCTCCTACCAGCCTATAAGATCAAGAAACCGGTTGGATATAGCCAAGAGTAGTGACCATTTTCGAATATTACGAGCTCGGGAGGGTGAAGACTTTTTCATTCATCCAGACCTTGTCGTTCTCGAGGTCAGTTCCAGCGATGGCGAAAGTGGTTGGAGGGAATGCCGGGACGAGCGATTCTCTTGAGCGGTCGCTGAACGGCTCATAGCATGTCGTTTCGGCTGAAGTAACGAGCTCCACTGTTCACTTATTCAACGCGATCGCGATGCATCAGCTGAGCAGGCGTCAGCACGGAGGGGGCGACTGAAACGATAGACGTTTTTGAGTCGAACCGACCTAACATGCATAGAAATCCAGCGTGCAGCTACGTGCGCGAAGAAAGCCAACAATCTTCTCGCTTTTCCGAGCAATGATTAGTTAGCAGATAAATCGCACACGTTTGTCCGGCAAAAAAACCAATCGTGGGGGAGAGTTTTTCGTTCCGCGATCGTTGCCCGGCGTGCCCGGTTCGCCGCGTATGCAGCATTTCCGATCCGGGCACATTTGTCCATGGCGCGGTTTGGCCACAAAACTGCGGCTTGCATTCCGCATTGCCCATGCGTTAAAAAAAGGCCCGGAATGCGGATTTACACGAGTGGGATCTCGATCTATTGCTTAGTGATGGGCATACAACGTGCTGTTCAAATAGGCGAGCTGCCCGTCTTGTTCCGCCTCGACCAGTTCCTGGTAGACCTGTGCGCGTGTCTTGGGCGCAATAGCCTGGCCGTACGGGGGCGTCCAGGTACCCTGGCCGGTCGAGCCCATCTGAATGGGGCTTGCTGCAGAGTCGCCGGTTGTTCCGGGATTCATCGAGCTGGGCGCAGTCTGGGCGAATGCCGAGTTGCTTGCAACAAACAAAAACAGGGCGGCGATAAGGGTCGTTTTCATGAGAGCTCCTTGATAGAGGCCGAGCACAGTTGACCGAACTGCGAGACGCAGCCAGCTTCGCGACTCGGTAGAGATAGAATAAGCGAGTGGGAGTATCGATCAAGATACCTAAGCATGAAGAATGTTTTAGGTTGCGAGCGCGCCATTCGACGGTCTTTAGCGAGTTTAGCTCATCTCTTTATACACAACTCGACACTTGCGGCAACGATGGTGGAGTAAAAAAGTAGCCACAAGGGGGTTGTTAACTGTGCGGATTTCGCGTTTACTCTCGGATTTTCAGCATGAAGATCCGAGACGACGCAGGAGCATGGGTGGACGAGGAATTTGAGACGCTGGATTTGGGTAATCCACGGCGAGACCGGCGCGCGAAGGACCTGCTCAAACGGTTCGCCAGCCGGCCCACGGCCAGCATTCCGGGCGCGTGCGAAGGCTGGTCAGAGACGATCGCTGCATATCGCTTTCTGGGCAATGAGCACATCGACTGGCGCGACATGATGCAGCCGCATTGGGACCGTACCACGGCACGCATGGGGCAGTTGCCGGTGGTGCTGTGCACTGCCGATACGACAGAGCTGAACTTTAACGGTCAGGATATCGAAGGGGCTGGCCCGCTCTGTTATGAAGCACAGGTAGGCATGTATCTTCACGCGACCTATGCGGTGACACCGGACCGGGAGCCGCTGGGTGTGATGAACGCATGGATGTGGGCGCGCGAACCACGCGATGCAAACGGCAGGCGTGGCGGCGTTAAGGAAAGTGCGCGGTGGATCGAAAGCTATGAGATCGTGGCCGAACAGGCACGGGCCCTTCCTGACACGCGACTGGTGTATGTGGCCGATCGTGAAGGCGACATCGCCGCGCTCATGCAGCGTGCGCAGGAACTGGGTCAACCGGCGGACTGGCTGATGCGCTCGCAACACAATCGCGCGCTCAAGGGCGAAGCAAGTTTGTGGGAGACGGTGCACGCCAGTAAGGTGCTCGGCCACATCAGCTTCGTGCTGCCCGGGCGCAGCGGACAGAAGGCGCGTGAAGTGAGGCAGGAATTGCGTAGCGAGCGCGTCACGCTGCCTGGGCGTGCCGGTGTCAAGCTAACCTGCGTCGAGGCGTATGAAGTGGATGCGCCAGCGGGTGTGAAGCCCGTTATCTGGCGTCTTGTGACCAACCGCGAAGCAGGTGATGCGCATGCCCTCATCGAACTCGTTGACTGGTACCGCGCGAGGTGGGAAATAGAAATGTTCTTCAACGTCCTGAAGAACGCCTGCGGGGTCGAGGCACTGCAACTCTCACAGATGGAGCGGGTGGAAAAGGCGCTCGTGCTGTACATGGTCGTGTCGTGGCGTATCGCGCGGCTCATGCGTGTGGGCAGAACCTGTCCGAGGCTGTGTGGAAACTGTTTTTTATCGGTGGATGCGAGCCGCCAGCGTGACTATTCGAGTTTGGTTGGTCGAGCCCGCGCTAACGTAACGTCTCGAGCGCAAAAAAAGCCCCGCAGGGCCTTAGGTTTCAGCCATCCTCATCGCTTTTATTGTCCGGGCAACCCCAAGTATATTCATGACGCGCTTCAGGTTGTAGGCCAATACCTGAAGACTCATTTCAGTGCTCACCCGTCCGAGCGTCCGAGTCAGAAAGTGTGTGGCACCCATCCACTGCTTGAGCGTGCCGAATACATGCTCAACGGTACTTCTGCGGATGGTCATTGCATCAGGCTTCCGGTCGAGCCGGCGCTGCATGGCTTCCAGAATATGTTCGTGCTCCCATCGTCGGATTCGGCGATAGTCGCTGGACGAACATCGCTCCTTGAGATGGCAACGCGGGCATGCACTGGGCCAGTACACCTGCAGATTCATGTCATGCTCAACCGTCGTGAATCGATGAATTGCGCGCTCGCCTGCTGGGCATCGATACTCATCGCTCCTTGCAACGTAGACGAAGTCGCGCTTGGTAAAGAGCCCTTTCTTCCTTGATGCCGAGGTAAGTGGTTTCGGGACATACGCTTTGATCCCGGTCAGTTCGCACGCGCGAATATCCGGACCGCTGAAGTAGCCCCGGTCAGCCAGCACCTTCAGCTTCGGCTTGCCCATCGCGTTCTTCGCTGACAAAGCTATCCTGCTGAGTTGGCCTTGATCGCTTCCGACATTCGTCACGTCGTGTTCGACGATCAGATGATGCTTCGTGTCCACAGCGGCCTGAACGTTGTAGCCAACCGTTCCGGTTCTTTTGCCACCACTGGTCATGGAACGGGAGTCCGGATCCGTAAGCGACAACTGTCCGTCCGGTTGCTTCTTCAACTGCCTTTTGATTTGTTCGAGCTCACGCATCCGCTGGCGCAAGAGCGCGATCTTCTCGTACAGGCGCACGGTCTTCACATCGAAACCTATCGGACTGGTCCGATCCGCGGTTTCAATCATGTCGAGATATCGCTGAACGCTTTCCTCAATCTGCTGCTGACGCTTATCGATCTTGCCGGCCGTGTAGTTCCTGTCACGGCTGTTCACAGCCTTGAACTTGCTGCCATCGATGGCCACCATGTCGCTGGATAGTAGCTTCAGTCCGCGACACAGTTCGACGAAACGACGGCATACACTGCGAATGGCCGGCCCGTTGTCGCGGCGAAAGTCAGCGATCGTCTTGAAGTCTGGTGCCAGACGTCCTGTCAGCCACATCAACTCGACATTGCGTTGGCATTCGCGCTCAAGACGCCGGCTGGAGGGTACACGGTTCAGATACCCGTAGATATAGATCTTGAGCATCACGCCCGGATGATAGGACGGGCGGCCCGTGAGCGCCGGCATGGTGCCGTTGAAACCAAGTTCCGCCAGGTCCAACTCGTCGACGAAGGCATCTACGACCCTGACTGGATTGTCCTGTTCGATGTAGTCGTCAACACATTCGGGAAGTAGTGCAACCTGCTTGCGGTCATCGCCTTCAACGAATCGCTTCATGAGTCACCCGGTCTCAATGCGTTGATTCAGTTTAGGCGATCAATGCGTTTTCACACAGCCTCGGCCGGAGTTGGACGCGTCGCTGTTATTTGCGGCTGACGAGATACACGGCGCCCATGTGCTCTGTAAGAAAGCGCGTCCAAAAAAGCCGCCGACGCTCAACCAGATGATACGAATGGTCGGCTCACTGGGCGGATTTCTCGGGCGCAAGAGCGACGGCGAACCAGGCGCGAAGACCCTGTGGATTGGCATGCAGCGAGTCATGGATGCTGTGATCACCATCCAGATCTTGCGCGACGGCTATGACACTTCTGTATAACGAGATGAGTTTAGCTGTGACCCAAACGCCATAGATCGTTGACTCGACTTTGTGAACGAAACTGACGGCGTTGTGCCAAGAGCGACCTAACTTATTGGACGCAGCGGTGAGCATAATCTCCCGATCCACTAATCACTGTCTCAGTTGAAGAGGTAACCCGATCCACGTATGGTTCGGATCATCGGTCGCACCGTCAGCGATTCGACCTTCTTCCTCAATCGGCCCACGTGGACATCGATCAGATTGGTTCCCGGATCAAATCGGCATCCCCATACTCCCTCGAATATCATCGTGCGCGTCAAGACCTGTCCAGGGTGGCGCATCAGAAACTCAAGTACACGAAATTCGGTTGCCTGCAAGCTGAGTTCTTGCTTGCCAAAAGTTGCCGTTCGTTTGATTAAATCGAGTTGAAGTGCGCCAACGCGTAAGCTTGTCTCTTCGACCCGAAGCGGCGATTTGCGTCGAAGCAGAACCTCCACACGTGCAAGTAGTTCGGCTGGAGAGAACGGTTTTGTCAAATAATCGTCGCCACCCGCTCGTAGTCCGCGTACTCGTTCGTCGACATCGGACATCGAACTGATGACCAATACAGGTGTATCTATGCCGACGCTGCGCATAGTGGTAAGTATAGATAGGCCGTCAAGGTCGGGAAGCATCCGATCAAGCGTTATTAATTCGTAGTCGCCTGTCATGACCTTTGCGATGCCTTCACGTCCAGAACGAGCCATATCAATTTCGTAGCCCGGCTCGGACAATGCTCCGACAATCTCGTCAAGCATCAGTTCGTCGTCTTCGACAGAGAGCACTTTTGGCATAGTGACGTTTCCTGATAATGGGTTGAACTACGCTACAACGCGCAACATCACCGCCTCCTCGGGAGCGCGATATTGACTGACCGTGTAGTCGATGAAATTCCTAACTTTGGCAGAGAGAAAGTTCCTTCCCGCGTATACGATCGACAAGGGCCTAGCGCCACTCGTGATTAGGTACTGACCAAGTATGGGCAACAACCGACCTGCCTCAAGATCATCTTTTACGAGCGGCACGGGCAAGAGGGCAATACCCATGTCAGCCAGCGCGGCAGCCCTAATGGTTTCGCTGCTGGTTGCGTGAAGTGCGCCACCGGCCGAAACTCGCTGCACATCACGTCCGTCGGAGAATTCCCACATCCGAGCACCGCCATCAGCCGCGGACAAAAGGTTATGCGTATTCAGGGCCGAGACACTTGCTGGAGAACCACACTTTGCAAGATAGTTAGGTGAGGCGACGGCGATTTCGGCGAATGCTGTGAGTTTGCGGCATACAAGCGTTGAGTTACTTAGAGACCGCTGGGTCGAAAATCCGACATCGAAGCCGCCCTCGACCATGTTGATGGTGGTGTCACACGTGGTCACGTCAAAGCCGATCTGGGGATGCATGTTGCGGTAGGTCGCTAGTAGCCCGGTAAGCCCCGTATTTGCGAATACGGTCGATGCGGCAATACGTAATGTTCCGCTCATGTCGCGCGTAGACCGGACTAGCGAAGACTCCATATCGTCTAGTTGATCGATGATAGTTCTGCAAATTCCGACGTAATCCTCACCTTGTTCAGTGAGAGAAACGTTGCGCGTCGTGCGGTTCAATAGGCGCATGTTCAGGTGTGCCTCAAGCGTACTAACGCTCCGAGTGACCGCCGCTGCCGACATTCCAAGTTGTTTCGCGGCAAGTCCGAAACTTGCCAAATCGACTACACGAGTGAATACCCGCATAGCTTGAAGTTGATTCATGATCGGTCGCCCAGAAAGGAACGAGGTAATGATCACAGGTAGGGGAAAAAAGCTCACGATCAGACGCATTAAGTCTTTTTTAACATTCTGATATGAGTCTTTCTTTCTCGTTTCGCAAGCATGCGTCCACTGGGACTGCCTATGCAGACAAAGCGTCATTTTCTAGCCACCGCAGATTGGGGTGAACTTTTCCCATTCGCTTTGGTCCCGGGCAAGCGCTCGCAGAAAGACCGAACGTGGTGTTGCGGATCAACGACGCTCGCAACAGGTCTTTGGCCCGACACACCCAATGGATTTAAATCGGTGAAAACCATTACTGGCGGGGCAGGGATGTTCATTCGTTGTGCTTCTTTCAATTTTTGAAAATATGCTTTCCAATTTTTTCGCACTTACTCAACGGCAAAGGGTTCGTAGACTTCGGTCCACGGGATACCGCTGGCGGGCGTCAACGTGCGGCTCGCCACCCCGTAGAACACTATTGCTTAAATCACGCCGCATTTCGGCGTGAGATTTTATGGAGTTGAAAATGAAGAAATTGCTTTTGGCAGCAACGGTTTCGGGTTTGTTCGCGGCTACGACGGCTCAGGCTCAAAGTAGCGTAACCATGTATGGCGTGCTCGACGCCGGCCTGATCTATTCAAGCAGTGAGCAAGTACCGGGATCTACCAACTCGGGCCGGGTTTTCGGCATGGGCAGCGGCGACCTCAGCCAAACACTGTGGGGCTTGAAGGGCAGCGAAGACCTTGGCGGCGGGATGCATGCGATCTTTAAATTGGAGAACGGATTTAACCTGAACAACGGCGCATTTACGCAATCCAACGAGATCTTTGGTCGCCAAGCATGGGTCGGCTTGCAAAATAACACCTACGGGACGGTCACGGTCGGTAAGCAATACGACTTCATGGTGGACTATCTGTCTCCTATCGCGGAGGCGGGCGCTGGCTATGGTAATAACCTAGCCGCTCACCCGTTCGACAACGACAATCTCGCGGAGAGCTTCAGTATCAGCAATGCCGTGAAATTCGAGAGCGCGAATTACGCCGGTTTTAAGGTCGGGGGCTTGTATGGCTTCTCCAACTCTGCAGGTAGCTTCTCTGACAACCGGGCCTACAGTCTTGGCGCTTCTTACGCCAACGGACCGTTGAACGTTGCGGCGGCCTTCCTGCAGATTAACAATCCAGGAGGGGGGCTGACGGGCGCGAATCCCGCGGGAGCAGTGAGCAGCACGGACAATACGGCGAACTTTATTGCAGCACGCCAGCGTGTCTTTGGCGCGGGCGCGAACTACGCGTTCGGGCCGGCGGTCGTGGGGTTTGTCTGGACGCACACCAAGCTCGATGGCCTGGGCGCGGTAAATGTAGGCGACGGATATGGCTCGTTGGCAGGCAACAGCCTGCGCTTTGACAACTATGAGGTGAACGGGCGTTACGCCCTTACGCCGGCTTTGAGTCTCGCAGGTGCCTACACATTTACGGATGGTGCTTTCGACTCGGCGACGGCAAATGCCAAACCCAAGTATCATCAGGTCACTCTTCAGGCAGACTACGACTTGAGCAAGCGCACTGATGTCTATTTGGAAGGCGTATATCAGCACGCCGCCGGTGGGGATGGCACGCTGCTCGGCGACGCCAGTATCAACGGTTTGGACCAGTCATCGACAAATAAGCAGGTTGCTGTGACGGTCGGCATGCGTCACCGGTTCTGACATGCCTTAAGGTTGGAGAAATCCCTCGGGGAGTATGAAGCGTGGCGTGATTGCGCCATCGCTCTCCAATGAATACTTCATAGGTATCGAGGTGTGATGCCTGTGAAGTACTCGAAAGTAGTCGACAGTTACTCTACTGGATTTGCAATCCCAAAGATGTATCAGCTTTAATCTTTAAGCATTGTTTTTTTAAGAAAAGCAGATGCGAAAGGCGTCATAATTCTTCGTAATTGAACGCGGAGGGTAACAATGCGGCGCCAAATGAGAACCCAGCTAGTCAATGAAGGTGATGCACAAGTTGTCCGTCTTGAGGTCGGTTCGCACCTCGTGCACCTAGATGCGGATGATATCGATTCGCTAATTGAGCAATTGGGTGCATTTAGGGCCGCAATGCTGCCTGCTGTTCCAGGCAAAGTTTCTCGAACACATCAGTATGCGATCGAAGTCGATCCCAGTTGGTACGCAGAGCCACATCCCACCTCCGACGCCGTAGTCGTATTTCTGAGGGATACAGGAATCGGATGGGCAGGTTTCGCCATATCGCGACGCAAAGCTGTAAAGCTTTGCGAAGAGCTTTCTAGCTACGCGAACGCGCCACTCAGTCCCGTTGGCCTCGCAAATTAGGACGCTGCACGTTTTCGCGCAATTCATGACATGTGCGGGGTAGAGGTATTTTTGGGAGAAGAGCTGGGTCGGACCTCGGGAGGCATGCCATTGCCGAGCCTTGAACGGTCTCGACGACGATTAGTTCTTTCCCGGCACTTCATATTAAGTCTCATCGCTTGACCTAACGAGATGGAGGATGCAGCCGTGCTGAAGCTTGAGTTGCTTAACCAATACGGTGCACATTCGTTGCTAGTGTCAATGGAAGAGAGTCAGGTACTGCTCGATCCATCTGAGATTGATGCTTTGATCGAAAATTTGAGTAGTTACCGCACGAAGTTGCAACCCGCGGTGCCTACGTCGATTAGTAAGTCACACAAGTACGTGATCGAAACCAATCCAATTTGGCACACGGAAGGAAACCCCTTACTCGATGGTGCTGTCGTTTTCATGCGGCACACCGGGTTCGGTTGGGCCGGGTTCGCCATACCGAGAGCCAGCCTTAAGAGGTTCATTGAGACGGTTTCCGCATGTGCACGTGGAGAGCGTACTCCAAATGTCATCCAGTAGATTGCGTTCAACCAAGAGCGAAGCGTCTCGGACTTCCGGAGTGGAGGCGAGCTCATGTTCGAAATAAAATCGACGAATAACACCGCCTGTATCAAATAGGAAGGTGATGATTTGGTATCGCGGCACAGAGCGCGGTCCGACGCTCGCTCGATTTGACAATGGGAACCCGCGATGAACTGTGTTGCTCGCGACGGGTTTTTCCGCCTGCGATGTACCGTGACGGGCAGGCACAATGGCCACTAGTATTATGGCCGTGCTCCCAAGAATACGACCCCCGTGCAACACGTACCATAGGATATGATTTTAGCTATCTTTCGACCTCTCAAGCTACCAAAAATCTATACCCACTCAACTATGGTGCACTAAAAGCCCAATGAATGATTGGGGTACTAATCCTGAGAGTTTGATTAGATGGCGAAGAAGCTGAAAAGAAGTGGTCGGGCTGACCCGCATATTCCCCGTGTCATGTTATTGCCGGTGCCGGCTATTAGCGCTCAGACGATGTCGCTTCGAGCCCACCTGGGTCTAGTGGCAATGCGAGAGGGGAAGGGATCATTCGTTATTGCGACGCACCTGCTCGGAGTGATGTACTTGGCTTACTTGTTACATGAGGAGCCGCTGGGTGAGCTTAAGCTTCGAGCATTCAATACTACCCAGGACGTACTGAGGAGAAGCGTGGCCAGCGCTAAGCGTGACGGCGTTTGGCGGATCGACCAAAACGATAGTTGGTGTCTCGAGCAAGTCGTGACTTTGCATGACGTGCAAATGCAGTCGATGCCCGCGTATTTGATCGCAAAGGCACGGCTGACGCTTCATCATTTGCTCGATAATGATAAGTTTGCCGACGTCACTATTTCTAGCGTCAACAAGCTCTCCCTGGCACCGAAATGATTTGCCTTTGTTCGGGATTTAAAATTCAGCGTTAGAAGGTTGGTTTGACCTCGAAATTTTCAAGCCAGCAATCAGCAATAAGCATTGAGCATTGAGCGTAGGTACCCGACGGGTGGCTTCTAAACTTCCCACCATCGGCGTCGCTGGTGTCGGTGCAGCATTAAATCCCACTCAGATTCGAGCCGCGAGCGTACATGCAGACGGCTAAATCTAATTGGGACCGTGCGATGCGATAGGGAAGGCGCGATAGCAAACGCCCTGGGCACCCCGGGTCACCGTGTTGTCAACGCCGCATGATTGGAATGATCGCGGAGTATGTCGGCTTGGACCGCCGCGTTACTCGTGCGAGATTGAGGCCGAGCTTATTCGGATCACTCACATTCATGCGTGCACGGGTTTTGTACGGTCTCGTTGCATCCCACCGACACCGGACGGACAAAAGTTAAAACAACGTGCGGATCCCGCTCGCAATGATGTAATTGGTCGGTTCCGAGCCGATAAACGCTGCGCCGTTAAACTTTGAATACATAAAGCCGGCGTACACATCCGTACGGCGCGTCAGACTATAGACCGCTAGCATTGAGTATTGCCATTGGTTGCCCCCCGCGACGGCTGAGGACTGCATGGTCTGAGTATCGTAGACACCGACGCCCACATCAAAGCTCGGGGTGAATTTGTAGTCTCCGCCGGCGAAGTACACATTGACCTTCGTCGGGTGCACTGTATTTGTCACCGTTCCGCTGTAGCCAAAGTAGTCCGCGGTGGCGCCCGTTCCGACTGGATCCGATGGCGCTTTAAGCTCGTAGTGTTCGTATCCCCCTTTGATTGTTCCATCTCCAATTGTGTATTTGACTGCGATCATCACATCCTCGTCATTGTTTAGCGTCAGCGCACCGACGTTCGTTCCGATCAAAGCGCTCCCGACGGCGTTCGCGCCCACGAGCGCTCCGGAATGTAGTTCGTCGCGGGCGTTGTAATATGTCGCCTGAATGCCAAAATTATGAGCTTCATACCCGACGTTAGCTCCGAAGGTTGACCCCGCCCTGAAGTTACCGGCGACGCCGCCTAAACTATAGGACACACCATAGTTGATTGGACCGGTGATATTCGTGTACTTGATATTATTATCAGTGCGAGAACCTTCTGTGATCCCACCGGCGGAGTATGACCCTGAAAAGCCGATTGGGGAAAACAACTGTGCCGCGAAAACCGGGTCATAATTGACGATCGTATCGAATCCGAGTGTCGTGGTGCGACCGAAGGCCAGCGATCCATACCGGTCTTGCCGCAACCCCACGAACGCTCCGCGGTTAAATAATTGTCCGTTTAGCGCTGAGGCAGCTCCAACCGAATTGTTCGCACCGGCGATCGACCCAGCGGTGTTATTAAGATTGCCAGAGGGAACATTGAATCCGGATTCCAAACCAAAGAAGGCATGGAGTCCAGCGCCGAGGTCCTCTTTACCGCGGATGCCCCAACGCGAGTCAGACATGCCTCCGTTAAACATACCAACGACGTTATTGTTGAACTTCGTGCTGACCTTGCTCACGGGGTTAATTGTCGCAGGAAAGAGCGCATTTCCGTTCGGACTATGTTGAACGTCGCCGATTGCAACATCGATAATGCCGTATAAAGTCACGCTATTCCCGTCGTCCGCGTGCGCCGCACCGACGCATAATCCTAAGATCGACGATGCGAATATGTGCATTTTTGTGATTTTCATAAATGTCTCCTCTGTATATGGCGTCGCTCATAAAGAGCGTGCGCAATAGGTGTTATAGCGGTGATCGTCTGGTGTGCGATCAGTCGTGGGTATTCCGTATGGAATGCGTTGTAATATATGTTTTTTTAATAAAATTAAAACGCAATTCTATTTTTCGGAAAAAGTGTTGTACGGCTGATAATTAGGCTGTGAACGGAACTAAAATTCAGATAGCTTATTGAGACGGTTAAATGTGTGCATCTTTTTATTCGGGATTTCCCTAGTCGCGCATAGAATGGAGATGTCGTTAGAGGCGGCAAGGGCAGTACGCAAGCGGCCGCTCGAAGGTAAGGCATGGCGCACGGCGGGTCGAAACTTTTTTGCTTTCACGACTATTTATAGTGTCGCATTGATTCGATAAATGAACGGTTTTGTTGATTGCCTTCGATTCTCGGGCTTACGACATTGTTACGCTTTTACATTAGGTACTAGAGTCGGATTAAAGCAATTTAGTCGGGTACAGGAGCCCTTGCACCTACTTCCCGTCCACGATGACTACCGCAAAGGCCAACGATACTCGACTGGTTGTGCCGGCAGACTCGAATGCATTAACTGTCGCATATCGTTAGCGCTCGCCGACAACTTCCGCTAAGTCGCACGCTACAGCTCTTACCAGCAAAACTCATCAGGCCTTGCCACTCGAGGCAGTATGAAGATGTCGTAGGGTACTGAACCACCAAAGCCAATCTGTGGGATTTGGCGAGGTGCTCCCAGGTGTCTCAGAGATGTTCGCTAAGAATGTCATCCTCATGGGGATTGGAGGAGATCGGACAAGCAAACTAGCTATTGGCTCAGCCGTGGCATGAAAGAGGAATGTATCGAGTCGGACCTCTGCCCAGCCGTCGGAGAGGAGTTCGGAACCTCCTTCCGGACGCTTATCTTGAAACTTGAACTCCGCAAAATTTTGAGCAGGTTACGCTTTGTGGTCCGCTGCAACCTCAGCGGAGTAGTCATCTTCATTAAACGATGATAAAGATCATTCACCGAATTTTGAGGGGTATCCAGATCTGGCAGCGTTAGCTCCCTGATTTTGAACGGAGGTCGATAATCGGAAGGTTGATTCAATACCTGCCTAGAGCTTGCTCAGAGTGGGCATGAAGTTCCGGTGGTGCGCGCCAGAAACGATGGGGCATCTCCGCATCCAGTTGCTTATCAATATTGCTAATGAAATATTTATCTCATCAACGAAAACAGCCGCTTGATGAATCTGAAAAATAGCAGCTCCCCGCTTCCACTAGGAATAAAGGTACAACAGGCATAACATCGAAATGATAAAAATTTCCCGCCAACTGAAAGAAAGTTTGCAGAACAACCCCTTTGATAGGGCCTACCGCCCCGACCGGTATCGTAAGGGCGACAACCGAAACTTCAGTGAATGCACGGGCCTTAATTATCCTCTACAAAACCAAGATTGAATGGCTAAAACTGATTCTCTAAAATAGAATAGAGATCGAATAAACCTGCGATCGACCATGCGAGTAAATGATGGGTGCGCTGAGAGCGAGTTGGTGGACGTGTGTTATGTCTAGATGCAAGAATCTAGTCCAAAAACTAGGCCATATGAACAGTTTTGATAAAAACTATTTTTATCGTTTATTTTGGTGTGGGAATTGTGAAGTAAAAGTAATTTTTGTCATTATTATCGTGCTTTACATCGTGATTCATATTACAACTTGCGCAATCTTTTCTATCTTCGAATGTTCATAATTGTGACCATTTTACTCAGTCACTGCCGCTTGTTTTTATCGCCCGGATAGCATGCTCAGAACCGAGCTAAGGAAGCTTACTTTGCACAGGGTATGAACTCCGGATCGTGGGGCAATCGATTGAGTCACATTGCCGTCGGGCGCGCATCACGTTGAGTTAGACGGCCCACTGCACCCGCACGCCCAGAGCGACGGGTAAGCCAAGGTTGCGGTTAAGCAACGGTGCACAAAAAAAATCGCAGCACTTAAACTCCATTATTTCAATAAGAACGTTGATTTTTAACGATTATTCCAATTTTTAATTTAAAAAACGTTTTAGTTTTGTATTGATGAATTAATAATTGTAATTTGCGTCAATAAATATATCGCAACTGCCTGATCCGACTGGGTTTCGTTTTTTAGAATTCTTTCAGAATTAGCTCGCACCTTCCGTCTACAGTGTCGAAAAAATGTTTGCAATTCAATTCGCACTGGTGTTTGTCCGAAGGCGGCCCGATATCTGAACGGCGCTTTATGAAAACTATACTCACTACCGATGTGTGTCGGGAGAAATCAGAAAGCTCTTTCCGGCGTCACTTCAGATGGGTCGTACCCCGGACGTAGTTTATTCAATCTTTTAGGAGAACGTAGTGAAACGAACTATCCTAGCAACTTTGTTGGCTGGATTGGCTAGCATCGCGCAAGCCCAAAGCAGCGTCACTATATATGGTCGGCTTGATAACGGGTTGCAGTACGAGTCCGGTCTTCCGCACGGCCACACGTATAGCGCGGAAAGCGGGGATTTTGGTCAGTCGGAATTCGGCGTTAAGGGCGCCGAGGATCTTGGTGGCGGTACGCACGCAATCTTTCAATTGGAAATGGGCATAGACACGCAAAATGGATCGTATGGAAACGGTTCACTGTTTGGTCGGGCCGCGACCGTTGGCCTGTCGAACCAGACGTTCGGAACGTTCAAGATGGGCAATTTGGGCGCGGGTGAAATCCAGCAAGACAGCTTCGACGTCGATCCGCAACTCATGCAGGCTTTCGCAATCTCAACCCTGGTGCGGGGTCGCAACTGGTCTCAAGCAGGCAATGGCCTTGAATATACCTCGCCGACCTTCGGCGGATTGAGCATCAAAGGGCAGTACGATCTGACCAACAGTTACACGTGGAATGCGGGAAGTCCAGGCAGCGCGCCAGGTCAGTTGGGTACGTCGACTGGGCTGGGAAGTGCACAAGGACGGTCTGGCGGGATCAAGGCACAGTACAACGCGTCGATTTTCGAGTTGCAGGCTATCTACGATGAGATCCGAGATCAAAACGGCCAGTTCAGTAACGTGTATCTCGCATCGCGCTCCGCCTTGGCAGGTGGCAACGTTACCCTTGGGCCAGTGAAGCTATATGCAGGTTATCAGCACTTGAGCGCACCCAACGCCTCGAACGCCGGGTATTACGGCACTGCAACGCCAACTGCCCTGCCTGGGGGCACCTCTTTGCCGACGGCGGTCGATCATGAGTTCGCTGGGGCCGCGTGGCAATTCTCTCCCGCTGCGAGCGTCACAGCTGCCGTTTATCACGCGAATGCGAACAACGGTAACGGCAATGCAACGATGTACACCTTGGCGGGACAATATAATCTCTCGCGGAGGACTTTTCTGTACTCAGAGGTCGGCTATATTCACAATAGCTCGACATCGAACATCGGGCTGGGTGACGGCTACAGCGATCCGTACGGCGCGAACGCAAACAACGATCCCGCAACTGCAAACAGCACAACTAACCCGAACTATGGTCACGGGCAGGTCGGCGTGTTCGCAGGCATCATGACTAATTTCTAAATCTGTCTTGCCGTGCGAACGGCCCAAGAGAAGTTTACGTGCAACTTAATACTTCCCCGGTATTGGAGCGTTGGGATGTTGCCGTCATGTCTGTTTGCTTCACAGAGTGGGCGATGCTGTCTCCCCTCTTCTTGCGGACTCGGTTTTAGCTCCGAAATATGTTTCACTGACGGCAAGTAGTTGCGACAAATTTAGAGGATGAACGTCCTCTGGGAGGTTATCGGCATCAGTCGATGCCGACCACAACGTTTTAATGTGCGTCATTTGAGTAGGCGGGGCACGCTAGGTCATAAGTGCATTGCACTAAAGGAGCAATTGATAATTTAATGATGGCCTGCGCCCCATCTACACGAGATCGATGCGCAAATTCACGTCGATTTCCGAGCCGGGCGGCCGATTCTTAGGGTAAGCAGAATGGAACGCTCGAGTTTAGGTAAGCACATTTTTCTAATGCAACGGAGGAGAAGATTGATGAAATCAATGGAAATCGTGAAGGCCTTGGGCTGCATCGCTGCTGTGCTATTCACGCTGAATGCGTATGCAGCTGACAGCGGCACGTCGAAAACTTCATCTACAGCGGCGGCTCCATCTACTAAGGCCTTAAATCGGGCGCTCGCAAGGAAGGTTCACGGTGCACTTTCCAAGAAAAAAGGTCTTGATCCAACTCACATCTACGTCAAGGCTGTTGGTGGCACTATCACGTTGACAGGCTCGGCGGTGAGCCAGGCCCAGATCGACTTAGCAACTGAAGCGGCACAAAGCGTGGATGGCGTGACGTCCGTGACGAACAAAATCTCCGTTCGGGCGCCTAGCTGAAAGATGTATTACGAATGCGGCCAATGTTCAACGCCTTATCGAGGCTCGTCGGGAGGTGGAAAGGCTTGAATGAGCTTGGTGATATTGCGCGAGCATGGATGTCGGCGTCGGTAGTCGCAGGTTTGGACGAGTGAGTGGTAACGGGTGGCGATGTCACGCTTATTCCGGTTTGCTTAGACAACCTCGACCAGATTCCCTTTACCCTGACGTTTTCACGAAGGTGATTGCCCGCTGTTCGCAGCGGGCTCTTTTTTAAATATATCAACAGGACTGACATCGACGGCGGCTTGAGGTGCGTGGGTTCCCAGGGGAATGTCGAATGCCTAGCAGCCCGGCGCGCCTGGACGAAATTGACGGTATATGGGTACGACTCCTGATAGCGTAACGCTCTACAAGCGTGAATGCCGAATCACGCTAGAGGTTTGACCCAACGACTAGGCAATAATATCCGCCCTGGCGGGGACCATTGATAGGCGCGGTTTCATACCCGCGAGTAAGATTCAGGCATGCATGCATTGCGACAGGGCCGCTCGATCGCAGGGTGGTTGTGGGGTGCTTGCGGTCCAGCAAGTGCTCTAGAAACGGATCATTGAAAGTTGACCGCGTCGTGAGTCCCTGATACGCCTATCGGAATAAACGGGTCGATCGGTTTCTTCTGAGCTAGGCCTGAACTGAAAGGGATCGGTTGGACCAGCGTCCCGCGGTAGCTCTGCTGATTCTTGTGAGCGGGTTTCTCCTAGCTGACCGCACGTCCGGATTTTTGAGGCTAAGATCGCTGGAAAAGCACTTCCGCAGCAGATAAAAAACTCTTCATTTTCATGAAAGTGAATCAGAGGTCCGCAGTCGTTATCCTTCGTGACATAAGCCTTCAGCGATATTTCCTGCTTTCCGAGGCAATAGAAAGGATCAACGAGTCACTTAGGAAAACTGATATGAGATTCTTCAGAACGACTATTCTATCTTCGCTGCTGTTTGCGAGCGGTGCAGTGATCGCAAGCCCGTCGCTTACGCCACAACAATGCAACGACTACCCATTCAGGCAGCCCCGCGGCGAGATCACGCATGCTCAGTTGATGCAGGAGCTAGCCGAATTGGAGGCGGTGGGATACGACCCGACAGCCGACGACAACGATTATCCGACGGACTTGATGAGTGCCGAAGGCAAGTTGCAAGCAGAGTATCGAAGAGACTGTGCACCCCAAACCGATGGCGGTCCGCCGCGGACAGAGTCGAAATAAGCGCAGACATCGCTGATCGGATGTGCTTTTTCTACGGTCGCAAGCCGTGGCGATCCTTATAGAGAGAGACAATTCTCCGATAGGGATATTTAGGTCGGGACTGCATTCTAAAATTATTCGACATGTCTATCTCGTCCCTGGCGTTTTGATCGACTTGACCGTTGATCGCGGAAGCATTGATCCCGCAGCGTATTGAACGAGCTCATTCGGACCACTGCGCTATTTGACCGTCGCCTCATGCTCCGATTCTGAACGGATGAAAATTTGACGAAGCTGGGAGCCTCGTGGAGCATCTGGCGCTTCCTCCTTAATGTAAGCGTGCATGGGACAACTGGCTTTACGCCCAGACAGTTGAACATGCCCTGCGGTGTGGACACTGACGGTGCAAGCACGCAAAGCCGTAAGTGCGCCGTAGTCGTCCACATCTGAGAGAAAGTAGGGATACTAAGCAATGCCACGAGACATGGATGAGCATCAGTCGCGTTGGCCTCGCAGACGTATATCTGCAAGAATTGAATAGAGCTGTCTTGGGCGCCAGCGAAGATATCGTGGAAAAAGCCGGTTGCTCCGTCCAACGGTAGACGAGCGAATAGTGTGCTCGCAGGAATTATCAGAGGCGGCCCGAGCGCCATTCTATACACATCAAATCGACAGTGGTCACTGCCCAAGAAGATAGTGCAATGGGCTGTTTGAACGCGGTCACCGGCAGCCTTCGCGTAACTGTTTGAGAAACATGTACTCGATATCGTGCGCGCTCGGTCAACTTTCTTCGGTCCCGAGCCTCTGCTGCTGATCGGGTGTCATCTCACTTGCGTTCGCTCGTAAGCGTCTGGCCGATTCGCCTGATGAACCGGGTCGCGGGATGATCGAATCGCGGTGTTCCTTGGTCACTGCCTCTCAATTTCAATAAAACGTAAGCGCATCGTCGCGGCTACCATCGAATGAGCGCCTGCTCTTTAACGTTGGAATTGGTCAATTTCGTGTCAGCGTTGGCCCCGTTCCAACACATTTTCTGAAAGGCAGATTTGCGCGTGCACTAGGGCGCAGTGTCGCTATATTCACGTGCGTTCTCTGCTGACTCTCCGGAACGAGTACGTCTCACTGTGTTGAGAAGGCGGGGCGAAAAGTACGAAAAGAGCCAGCTTCGGCCGCATTTTTATAGAAAATATTGCACTGACTTAACCAACGCAAGCCTTATTTATTGCGTGACGCTGCATGAAGCAATGAATTTGTGCTCGGGCATTCAAGAGACCTATATATGAAAACCATGAAGAAACGTTTGCTCGCTTCGGCGATTCTTAGTGCATTTTTTGGCTTCGCTCACGCCGACGAGGGGGACAGCGTCACTCTCTACGGCATCATGGACGTGGCAGTCGGTGCAGTTGAGCATAGCGCGAATGGCAGCGCGCTATTCCCTGCTACGGTAAATCCCGTGAGCAAAGTTAGCACGGCCTTCAACCATTCGGTAATCGGAATGTTTAACGGCGGGATATCCGATTCGCGCTGGGGCATCCGCGGAACCGAAAATCTGGGCGCAGGCTTGCATGCTTTTTTTGGCTTGGAGTCTGGGATCAATGTTCCATCGGGTAACCTCAACAACGCGGCCGGTTCGATAGCGGGTTCTAACAAGACTGTCGGGGTTGCGTCGGCATTGAACGGCCAGCTCTTTAACCGGGGCGCTTTTGTGGGATTGAAGCAGGACCAGTACGGATCCCTGGCATTCGGGCGAACAACGACGCTCGGCTACGACACAATCGTGAACTATGACCCGGTGCTTGCGGCACAGCTATTTTCTCCGCTCGGCTTTTCCGGCTCGTACTCAGCTGGTGGCATTACGGAGGGCTCACGCACCGACAACAACATCAAATATACGAACCACACGGGCCCGATCAACTATGGCCTTTCATACAGCTTAGGCGGAGTCGCCGGCAATTTTAGAGCGGGGTCGACCTTTGGCGCAAATTTGGGCTATGAAGACCGCGGTTTCGGCGTTCAGGCGACTTACTACAGTGCCCGCGATGCGGTTCATTCGGGCGCATTGGTCGGCGCGAATCCGGTGGGCAGTGCCCTAACCGGTACGAACGTAGGGACACTGACGCTTAACAACGACGAAGACGTGATGATCGCCGCCAAGTACGCATTTGGCGCTGCGACAATCAAGGCCGGCTATGAGCATTACGAACTCAAGGCTCCATCGGACCCTGCTTCTGCCGGTAGCACGACTGACTACTTCGGCTTTTCTGGGACATTGACCAATACTGTTCATCCGACGAAGACTAACGTCTATTTCGGCGGCGGTGATTACAAGTTCACACCAGCCTTCGATGTCGCTGCAGGCGTCTACGATACGCAAACGGTTCAGTCGACAGGTGTTGCCGGTGGCAATCAGCTTCAATACTCGGTACTTGCTGACTATAGCTTTACGCGTCGTACTGATGTCTACGCCGGATTTATGTTTTCTAAATTTAACGGCGCAGCGTTTATTGGATCAGAGTCAAACAACTACATCGTAGCGACTGGAATCCGGACGATGTTTTGACCGGTGGACAGGCGACTTCGATTCATCGTGGACGTGAGGCGACAGCGAAAGCGGATCAGCTCAGCGACGCCTTGGCATGTACTGGACTCCCAGGCTAGGTCTTCCACCCCCAAGTTACGCGTCGTCGTCCTGTCCCATGCGCTGAGGAATACCGCCGGCCGTACGATCTTCACCCGCTTTGCACTTCTCGGCGAGTCCAATTTTGATGTCCGGCGAGAGCATGCCATTGCGGGATGCAGGTTGGTACATGAGTCGGCCACGACGGTTGTGCCGCAATAAGGTCGACAACGCGAAAAACTCTTCTAGGGTAAGGATTCCGTACGCCATCAGAGAATAAAACAGCGCGTCAGCTGTTCGGTGACGCCGTCGTCCGTCATCGGTCCTTTTCTGATTATGTGCATTGTCTCAATCCCTGAGGGGATGATGCGGGCACACCGGAATCCTTAAAGCTCATCAGGGGCCCGGTTCGGCGGTCGATCGCCCGGTGATCGACCTTCCGTAAATATCCGTTCACGAGAAAATAGAATTGGTCTTTTCCATCAAATTGAGACGTCCGTCACTATCTGCTCGAGTAGCCAGCGCCAGGAATCAATCGAACAGCATAGCTAACTGGACATCCTTCACGGAATAAACGAGCACGTGACCGCTGCCAGACAGGGAGAGTTGTGTCCGCATCTTACAAGGCGTAGACTTTAAGTGACGTCGGAGATGGCATTCCTCCGCAACCGCCCGCAACGGGCTGATGATGCCTACAGGCCTGGGTATGGCACTGTGGGTGCGCGTCCAACGGCTTCACTTGCCTTAAACATGCGCCATCGTTAGCTCGGCGCACGATCCCAGTTTCCATCACCGTCCGGCCAGTTTCTTAGCGATCCGCTTTGATCGCCTAGGCTGCCCGGTGAACAAGGAAGCATGATGGATCGACGATCTCTCGAATATCGGCCTACGAGCCTCTCTTTACGACATTCCATTCGATCGGGGCGCACGGGTGCGCGCTGCCCGGAGTGCCCTTTTGCGCCGCATGGTGTCGCGTTATCCGGTTCAGCGCCAGCCCGCTAGCGGCATGGCCTGCCTGAATCAACGTGGAGGCGTCCTGCAGACGGGCTATTGGCCTCGTTGATCTGCCGGGAGCGCAAGTAGTCTTCAAACAAGAAGGGGATACGCGTGGTCTTTCACAGCATCCTGTTCGAAAAGCCGGAAGACGGCCCAAGGCGCGACGATACGCCGGAGCCGGCGTTTTTCGGCGACCTCAATCTCGACCAGATCGTCGCGGCGGTCACGCTGGGGCGGGACGATTACACGCTTAAGCCCTTCTTCCACACCGAGCTGGCGCGCGAGGAAGCAATCACCTACCGGCATGAGGTCATGCGCGACCTCGACAATGTCGCCGTGCTCGACAGCATCAACGCTTTCGCCACGGGTATGCTCAAGATGCGCCAGCATCTGGCACAGGCGGAGAAGCTCCACTACCAGCGCCAAAGTCAGTGGTGGTTTCTCGAAGCGATCGCGGTGTATTGCAAGACACTCGAGACTTTTGCCCATGATCTGCCGCTGGCCGCGCCGGGCTCGAAAGGTCTGCGTGAGTTTCATCGAACCCTGAGCGGGTATGTTGCATCAGCTCGCTTTCAGTCGCTCACGCATGACGCGATCCATATCAAGGAGAATCTGGCGGCGATTCGGTATTGCATTCGCATCAAGGGGAGCGCGGTCACAGTGCTTCACTATGATTCAGAAATCGATCAAAGTGCCGACGTGCTGAGGATCTTCGACAAATTGAAGCAAGGGGAGGTCAAGGATCACAGCGCAGAGCTGCGCGACTGGTTGGACATGAATCATGTCGAAGCTTGTGTACTAGATTTTGTCGCCCAGTTGCATCCTCAGGTGTTCGTCGAACTCGCTACCTATTGCGTGAACAACGTGGATTATCTCGACGCCACCATCCAGACGTTCGATCGTGAAGTTCAATTTTACCTGGCGTACCGAGACTACATCGGCACCTGCAAATCTGCGGGCTTGAGCTTTTGCTACCCCCGTATGTCGTCGACCAGCAAAGCGGCGCACTGCGACGAGACGTTTGATTTGGCGCTCGCGCACAAGCTCGCTATCGAAAAGTCACACGTGGTCTGTAACGATTGCCATCTCGATGGCGAGGAACGCCTGATTGTCGTATCGGGTCCCAACAACGGTGGGAAAACGACATTTGCCCGTACGTTCGGCCAACTGCATTACCTGGCGAAGATAGGCTGTCCGGTACCGGGCCGGAACGCGGCGCTTTTTCTGTGCGACCAGCTGTTCACGCACTTCGAGCGCGAAGAGAATACGAAGGACCTGCGCGGCAAGCTCCAGGACGACCTGATGCGTGTCCATCAAATCCTGGCGCACGCCACGTCACGAAGCGTCATCATCATGAACGAAATATTCAGTTCTACAACGCTGACCGACGCGCTGTTTCTGAGCAAGAAAATCATCGGCGAGATACTGGAACGCGATGCCTTGTGCGTTTGCGTGACCTTCATCGAAGAGCTCGCTCATCTCGACGATTGGGCTGTGAGCATGGTGAGCGAAGTCAAGCCCGAGGACCCGGCTTCTCGCACCTTCCGGGTGAGAAGAAGGTCAGCCGATGGCCGGGCGTATGCAGTGTCGGTCGCAGAGCTTTATGGCCTGACCTATGATCATCTGACGGAGCGGCTCGGACTATGAAGGCCTATCTTTTATACCGGGACCGGGACTTGGATATGTGCCAGGAGGCCGTGTGGAATGAGCCAGCACTCGTACAGGACCTGAGATTGAACACGCTCTACCAAGCGATGGCGCAGGGCGATGCGTTCGTCTACGACGTGACCAAACGGGTGGTCCCGGCGAGCTCTATCAACCTGGACGAAATTAGTTATCGTCAGGCAATCCTTAGCGACTGCATCATCGTCGAAGCGGTAGTGAGGCAGATATACGCTATCGCGATCGAGGGGATCGAAACCAAGCGAAAGTGCTACTACGGCGTGTTTTCGGGGTCACCCAGTTCGGTGCTGCACGGCGCACGTGACTTGATTCAGCAATTCGTGGGCGTATTGAAGAAGCTACGGGATGTTGCCGACACGCAGGCAGAGCAGTTTCAATCGGAAGGGTTTGCTCAATTCTTCTCGATGATCCAGCGAGAGTTGACGGACGAGTATTTCGTGATAATTCAGCGTTGCCTCAAGGAGCTCAGGTTCAACCACGGCGTGCTAATCAGTGCGGGGCTGGGCCAGGGCAACAAGGGAATCCACTACGTGCTTCGGAAACCTCACGAGAAGGATTCCAATCTTCTGAGGCGGTTATTCGCAAAACGGCCGCGCTCGTTGACGTTTCACATCGCGGACCGGGATGAGGCTGGCGCCAGAGCATTGTCGGACCTGGAGGCACGCGGCATCAATCTCGTCGCGAATGCACTTGCCCAGTCAGCGGAACACATACTCAGCTTTTTTACGATGCTGCGCACTGAACTGGCTTTCTACATCGGATGCGTCAATCTGCATCACCAACTGACGCGGCTGCGCCTGGCCGTGTGCGTTCCCGTGCCACGCGAACGTACTGAAAGGAGGCTCGCCTTTGATGGGCTGTATGACGCCAGTATCGCATTGCGCACCGCGCGTTCGCCTGTCGGCAACGACGTAACTGGGGATGGCCGCGACCTCGTTGTCATCACCGGTGCAAATCAAGGTGGCAAGTCGACGTTCTTACGCGGCGTCGGGCAGGCGCAGGTCATGATGCAATGCGGAATGTTCGTTGCGGCGGCGTCGTTTTCAGCGAACGTGTGTGACGGGATATTTACGCACTACAAGCGCGAAGAAGACGCGTCGATGAAGAGCGGCAAGCTCGACGAGGAACTCAAGCGGATGAGCGAAATCGTCGATCACATTCGCGAACACTCGCTGCTGCTGTGCAACGAGTCATTCGCGGCAACCAACGAGCGCGAGGGTTCCGAGATCGC
Source organism: Caballeronia sp. LjRoot34 (assembly GCF_964253815.1). Classification (NCBI taxonomy): domain Bacteria; kingdom Pseudomonadati; phylum Pseudomonadota; class Betaproteobacteria; order Burkholderiales; family Burkholderiaceae; genus Caballeronia; species Caballeronia sp. LjRoot34. The sequence goes on along the minus strand of NZ_CAXUSB020000004.1, from coordinate 221,008 downwards.
GCGCCAGATCATCGCGGCGTTGTTGCGAAAGCGTGTAAAAATCGTCTTGGTGACGCATCTGTACGCGCTGGCTCACGGACTGTATGAGCAGAAGGCGCAGGGCATAATGTTCCTGAGAGCGGAGCGGCGCGCGGACGGCGAGCGCACATTCAAGTTGACTGAAGCGGAGCCCTTGCATACCAGCTATGGGGAAGATCTGTACAGGCGGATATTCCTCTCGAAAGACGAATCTGAAGAGCATGCTGAGCCCATATCCGTCAGCCTGTCGAAAGTTGAATAGTTGGACTCTTAAGGACGCATATCCCACGCGCAGTGGTCAATCACGAGTGTTACACTCGACTGGCGGAGATGGCATTGGCGAGGTTCAAAGCTGCGTTACACATGCGAGGGAGCGAAGAATAATGCGGGATAATGCGACCCCATTTTCAACGCCACGTCGCCATGAATTTATCCGTTTGCGCAGCCTCCATAAAACTGACTACCGACGACCGTAAGGTGATGGCCGTTCGGGCTTTGGCGGGCGCTGAACCGATCAGTGCGCTGGCCGCCCGGCACGGCGTGAGTCGTCCGTTGGTCTACCGGCAGATGGACAAGGCCCGCGCCGCGCTTGACGAGCTCTTTTCGCCGGCGCAGAGCGACAACGGCCAAGACAAGGTGCTGTTCTCGCTGCCGGTCACCAAACGATGGCTGGAGCAGGTCACCCTGGCGCTGACGATGGTTGCTCACGCCTCGATGCGCGGCGTCATGGAGTTCATGACTGATCTGCTGGGCGTGTCCATCAGTCTGGGCACCGTGCACAATATCCACCAACGGGCGGCGCAGCACGCCATCGTCATCAGAGACAGCGTTGAGCTGTCGGCGATCCGGGTGGGACTGCACGATGAGCTTTTTCAGGGCTCGCAGCCCGTGCTCGTCGGCATCGACGCCGCCTCGACCTATTGCTATCTGCTGGCCGCCGAAGACCATCGCGACGCCGACACCTGGGCCGTCCATCTGCTCGACCTGAAGGCGCGCGGACTGAATCCCGGTTACACGATTGCCGACGCCGGCACGGGTCTGCGCGCCGGCCAGAAACTCGCCTGGCCCGGCACTCCGTGTCATGGCGACGTGTTCCACATCTGTCAGCAGTTCGAAACCCTCGTCAACATCTGGGCACGCATCGCCAGCGGCGTACGCTCGCAACGCGAAGCACTCGAAGCCCGGCTCGCCAACCCGCGCCGGCGCTGCCAGGATCACCTGCTCGTGGCTGAGCTGGTCGCGCTTCGTCAGCTTGAAGCGCGCTCGTCTGAGCGGGCGGACGACCTGCGCACCCTCGCCCAGTGGCTCGAACGTGACATTCTGTCGCTGGCGGGTCCTGAGCGGGCCGCCCGTCAGGAGCTGTTCGACTTCATCGTCGATGAACTTCATCAACGTGAGCCTGAAGATCCATCACGCATCGGCACGATGCGCGTCGCCCTGCAGAACCAGCGCGACGACCTGCTCGCCTTCGTCGGCGTGCTCGATGACAAGCTGGCCGCTATCGCGCGCACGGCGGCAGTACCGGACTATCTGGTCCGCGCAACGTGCATGCTGCATCGCAAGCCCGACACCTCGGCTGCCTTCTGGCAAGGCTGGAACCGGCTGCATGCCGCTATGGGGCGCAAGTTCTACGGGGTCTGGACCGCGGTCTCGCAAGCCATGCAGAGCACGCCACGCAGCAGCTCGCTGGTTGAAAACCTCAACTCCCGGCTGCGCAACTGCCTGACGCTGCGGCGCCATCTGAACGGTAGCCGCGCCTGGCTGGGCCTGCTGCAGTTCTTCTTCAATCACCGTCGCTTCATGCGCAGCCGGTGCAGCGAGCGGATCGGCAAAAGTCCGCGTGAAGCGATGACCGGCCAGGACCATCCGCACTGGCTGACACTACTCGGACTCGGTCCGCTTCAGCCTCGGCAAAGTTGATCGCCTGAGGTCGAAAAACCTCAAATTGATTCGTATTCCATATTACGTCTGCCTGAAAACGCAGGACGAGTCAGCTCGTCTGTGTAACGCAAAAAACACGGGTTTTGAACCACGCCAAATCTCGTCACTCGGATCGCGCACTTCGAGCTTGAACTGCCATCCTTCAAACGGCATCAGCATGCGTCCGAGTTCGTCCCACTCGACGCGGCGACCATCTATGACGACGCATGGCCGACGTGAATCCTCGACGCCGTCCCATTCGATTCTGCCGCGGACGGTTTCGTCGACGATCTGCAATCCGAGATCGCCGTCTCTTACGTGGGCGATCGCAAGCAAACGGCGCATCTTTTCAATCAGCTTTCCCAGCAAAACGAATTGATCCGATAGCGGATCGCCGAGGATCTGAAAGCGATATCCCGATGGTTCTTCCTCGCTCGTCGAGTCGAATGCCTCCAGAGAAAGTTTGTCGCCAAACAAAAGACTTCGAAAATGGAACTCGTGGGCGGTTCCATTGGCATCGGACAGGTGCACTGGTTTAAACTTGACTTCACCGAAATCATCAAGACCGGTGTGGTGAGCCATTTCTCGGTTGAAGCAGGCGGTGCACAACAATCGGTCGCCATGTCCCTCGCTGACGGTATTGACGGTGTCGTGCTGCGGCACGATGGCGCCGCAAGCTGCGCATTGGCTGACGGACATGACGGAACTCCAGGTGAATCGAATAAGCAGCGCGCTGCGCAACGCATGCCACCTCGCGGCCGCGTGCTGCAGCACAAAAGATCGAATTCGTCTGCGATGGGCCTATTTTGTCACGTCTGAGAAGACACTCGAGACGACACACCCAGGGCAACGCGCACAACATATCCGGAGACTCCTAAGCCGAGGGGAATATGGATCGGTTACAACATGAGCTGCTTGAATATCACGAACGCAGTAAGCATCGCCTCGACCACTACGCTCCTGGTCCCAGGGGACTTGACTGGACAAACCAGCCGGATCCGTTCCGGGTCTTTCGCGGCGCACCGCGCATCGGTCTGCCCTTAGCCGCAGATACGCTCTCTACACGCTACAACGAGCTGCGCCGCGGCGCCCTGCCACCGCCGCGCAGATTTGATCTTTCCAATCTGGCAATCCTGTTCGAACTCTCGCTGGGCCTGTCGGCTTGGAAAGCCTATGACGCCCAGCGGTGGGCGCTGCGCTGCAACCCGTCGAGCGGGAATCTGCATCCAACGGAAAGCTATCTTCTGTGTCCGCCTCTGTCCGGGTTGTCCGCAGGGGTCTACCACTACCTGAGCCGAGACCATGTATTTGAACATCGCGCTGCAGTGGATGATCCGCGATGGACCGAGGCGTTCTCGAACGGCGGTGTTCTGGTCGGCATAAGTTCGATCCACTGGCGCGAGGCGTGGAAATACGGCATGCGCGCCTGGCGCTATTGTCAGCAGGATTGCGGCCATGTCATCGCAGCGGTAAGTTATGCAGCGGCAGCGCTCGGCTGGCAGACGCGGCTGGTGGAGGTAGCTGCAGATGATGCAGTCGCCGGATTGCTTGGATTGGACCGCAGCGAAGATTTCGGCGCGGCCGAAAGAGAGGCGCCAGATGTCCTGCTTTGGATCGGCAAGCCCGAACTACGACCTGATCTTGAGCGCATGCTGACTGTTTTGGATAGGGCGCAATGGCGCGGATGCGCGAATCAGCTAAGCTTGGGACATGTGACGTGGCCGGATATCGATTCGATTCATCGCGTCACGCATAAGTCTCGTACTCGCGAGCCGAGCTTGCTGACGCCGAATGAATGTCCGTCGCCCGAGATGCCTGCCGTCGATCTCAGCTTTTCCCGGATCGCCCGGCAGCGTCGCAGCGCTGTGAATTTCGATGGCGTGACGCGCATCACCGCCGCAGCCTTTTTTAGCATGCTGGCGTGCCTGTTGGTACGCCGTAACACGCCGCCGTGGAATGCACTGCTGTCTCCTGCCGCGGTGCATGCAGCGCTATTGGTGCATCGCGTCGATGACCTGGAGCCGGGCCTGTATATGCTCGTGAGAAATCCGGGAGCGCTGCCGATTCTCAAGCAATCTATGCGCCCAGAATGGCTGTGGCAGAAGACGGGTCCGGACTATCTGCCACTCTATTTTTTGCTGCCTTACGATTTGCGTGCCGTGGCAAAGTTGATCTGCTGCCATCAGGATATCGCCGCCGATTCCTGCTTTGCACTGGGGATGATCGCGACATTCGACATCGCGTTGAAGCAACCATGGCGTTATCGCCACCTCTTCTGGGAATGTGGCGTTCTCGGCCAAGCGCTCTATCTTGAAGCCGAAGCCGCCGGCGTACGCGCCACGGGGATTGGCTGTTTTTTCGATGATGAAATGCACACACTGCTCGGGGTGGAGGATCACGCCTGGCAAAGCCTGTATCACTTTACCGTCGGTGGTGCGGTGGACGACCAGCGCCTGTCCGCATTTCCGCCGTATCAGGTTCAACCTTGACCGGCGCGCTGGTTTTTCCATTATGGCTGTAGGTTTTGCGTCAGAGCAGCGTAGTTGATCATGTACTAAACATGTTCGAAAATTGTCACTCTCGTTAGTCCTCCGCAAAACTCTACATGTATCTGAAGAGACGTTTAGGACCAGTTCAACGAGGAGCCGATGGGACATGAGCTGTGATCGCTTAGTGCAAACAGATTGATGCGTGTGCAGTGGACTGAGTCCGCAATCTGATTGCCGCCTAGTTTGTCGCGAAAGCCGACGCAATAGAGGCAAGGACGCGGAGGACGGTCGAGCAGCCAGAGACCGCCTACGCGACGCCTGACGGCTTTGCGGAGAGGTTATGAGCGTTACAGGGCCAGCACTCGTCGCGCTTCGGGTTTGGCCAACTCCAGCGCTTCCTGCTCGGTGTTCACCGGACGACCGCAGCCGCGCCCAATCGTTCTCTCGATGGTGTGGCTACCTCGCTTCGATGTGATGCGAATATAGCCTTTAAACATCCCGCCGGGCGCGGGCATCACGCACACCTCGACGGTCTTGTTGCCCTTCGTTTCTTTGAACACCATGGTGGTCTCCGTATTTATGGTGGAGGGATCTTGGTATGAGGGAGGGCTCCTTCGGTCGTTGCCTCTCGCGCCACGCCGTTCTGGCGCGTCTGTCTGCGAAACGTGTGGCTGAATCAGCCATTCATCTCTCGCACATATGCTCGTCCCTTTTCGGTGATCAGGCATCCACCGTGCGGAACCGCCGAAACCAGTTCGCTCTTTTCCAGTTCCGTTTGGATGTCCCACTCAACCATGAGAGGTTGGTCGCTCGCGGCGCGTTCGTTGAGCCCCAGTAGCGCGGCTTTCGCTTTGGCACTGAGTTCTTCTGGCATGCCCGACTCCTTCCTGCCCTCAAGAACCCAACTATGACTGAATACTCCATCCTTGTCAGCGGCGTCATGCTCGACGAAGCGATAGCGCCACTGGGCTGCGACGCTGCTACGACGAAAACCCAGGGAAACGAGTGAGGCGGTCACCTGTCTCAAGCTTTGTGTCCACCATCAATCAAGTTGCGCGCCTCGCGGGCACAGTGGTTCAACACGCGTTCCGCAGTCATTTGCTCCTCGTCCAATGCTTCCACCGGCCGGGTTTCGTTGAGAAGAAATTGTCCCGTGGAGATGTCTTCAATGGAAACAGCGACATCGAAACGCACACGCTCAGGGTTGGTGTCATTTCTCACCGCGTTCATCGAGACGGTAAAGCCTTTGTGCACAAACGAATTTTTCATAGGCTACCTCGTTTGATTGGGCGATCCTAGTATGAGCCCAATCATTAGCCCGTGCCGTTCCTACCGATATTCGTTGACTCGTGCGGGCAAGTAGGGTTTTCGAAACGGGAAGCTGCGTTGTTCATAGTGCTCAAACTAAGCGCGACCGACGCGACCTTGGACGATCCAACCATTCGGTGCGGCCGGACATTCATCTGAGACGGGGACTGCACCGGAATCAGAGTCGCGAACCTATACGCGCTACGATCTGTCGATTCGTTGGTGATGTGGGCGCAAGTCAATCCGTTGGGGGGCGAACGCTCGCGATGGTCGTGTTTCGGTACTTGAAAAGCTGCACAGTACCGTCGGTGAGGTATTCTTATTGATGATGTCTTTTCGTGTTACTGACAGCGTTGGCTGACGAACACGTGTGGATAATCTATGTTCCGTGAAGAAGGTTTTGGCGCATAAATTTACTGAAGCTCGAATGCTCCACTTCATCTTCAAAACAGCAAATGTCCGTCCCAACGAAGTCGCCTGAAGCGCCGAGAGACAAACACCATGTTACGAGGTTATTGCGCCGGTCCGCTTTTTTACGTAGACGAGCGGGCCGAAATAGACAGCATTGCAAGCATGCTGGAACAATCAGGCTTTTCATTTTTCCTTCCACATCGCGACGGTTTAGAGTCCGCTTAGCTCAAACCTGCTGATCGCGACGCGCACCACTAGGGCCAACGCTACGAGCGGAAGCTCGCACGGGCTTTTCTCAGTGTGACGCTATGTCGGCCTACGCATAGTCTCCGACCGGGTCGTCCGGAATCGTGTGTTCAACCGATTTTTCATGCTCTTCTCGGGCCGCTTCGGACGGCGACAAGGGTGGCTCGCCTGCGGGCTTCCGCGCTGGCGTTGGGGTTGCCTCGGCTGTCGGCCGGGACGCCGGCATGGCAACAGACCGTGTCTGATTGGGTTTAGAAGGGAACGTCTGGGTGAAGTTCATATGTTTCTCCATAAAGCAGAAGGCGTCGCCAGGGCGCCGGGCGATCGCTGGCGTACGCGGAGTGGTGCCGCCCGCGCACCTTACCGTCCGCACATGCGTCGTCGCAGCGCGAACATTGACGCCGAAAGTGCGCAGATTCGTCGTCAGCGCGGCACCGGAAGACGATCATCGTCCTGCTTGGGTTTCCAACTCGTGCAAGGCGGCGAGCGTGAAAAACGCCGAACGCGTCAAATGCCGCTCTCGTGCGGCAGAATCGACTCGATTAAGAACGGTCTCACGGAGGCTTATGTGAAGACCTACGACCCTCGAAGTCACCCGTGACATATTGATGTCCAAGAACATCCAGATGCCTTCACCGTCGTCCATTTCAAGCCTACGCAACTCCGACGTGTCGCAGGTAGGAGTTGGAATGAGCTGCTCGCTGCCGTCATACTTCAGTTCCACGATATTTTGCGCGTTGTGCTTCAGCTCTTCCAGCGAGTTTCCAGCTACATCCGCTCCGGGAAAATCGGGGAAGCTGGCACGAAAAGCCGTGGCTGTGTCGCGGTGGACGTACACCGGATATTGCATAGTTGTGCCCCAATTTGCACCGGCCGCTCCCGGATGATTCGTTGCGCAGCGAAACGCTTGTGCTCGCGGTTGTTGTGTGCGACACAGGCATTCATCATGTCCGCCATTAGACGCGCTACGCACGGATATGCAAGACCTTTCTGAGGCGTTATCAACCTGAGGCGAACGTGCACATTACCGACCGAGGCGGGTGACATGTCATGAAGCAGGTGACTGATTGTGGGCGAGTTGAATAAAGCGATGCTACGAGACAAAGCGTTCGCAGGCTTGTGTGCGTTAAGCGAGGCGCGCAATAGATGCCGCTTGAGCGCGAAGTGATGCCGTATCACGCCCTGAGATCCTCCTGAGAAACATAGGCAAAGAGGTTGGCTAGCGTCGCCGCCCGAGGCCGTTCTGCGCTTGCACGTCCGCCCATCTGCCAGCGGGGTTCATGCGAGGAGCGGTTGACGAGAGTCTTGCCTGCTGAGGACGACAGGACGATTGACGAGCTCATGAAGGCTGCTTTCACTGACGGCAGTTACCGCGTCGACTGGCTTCTAGACGGCGAGTCTGCGCTATCCGGGTTTGAAACCCACAAGCCTAAGTCCAGCGTCTTAACCCGATCCATGGCACTATATTATTCCTCTCGAATTCTCGGGGGCAACGCCGGAACATACGACCACGCATGCCTGATGCTGCATCGAATGGCATTCCAATTTAAAGGAATTGTATGGCAAAAGGTTATTGGATCAGCACCTACCGCTCTATCTCCAACCCAGATGCGCTCGCGGCTTATGCCAAGCTTGCAGGCCCAGCGGTCGAGGCGGCAGGCGGACGCTTCCTTGTCCGCGGCGTAGCTGCCGAAGTGTATGAAGCAGGCCTGAAGCAACGCACTACGGTCGTAGAATTCGACAGTGTGCGGGCTGCCATCGCAGCCCGCGACACTGCCGCTTATCAGGAGGCACTCAAGGTATTCGCGAACGCCGCAGAGCGTGACTTTCGCATTGTTGAAGGCGTCTGACAATACACGCCATGCGAGCGCATGGCGCTTGGCCAGTTCAACCGCTTCCACGGAATCTACGCGACGACTTGGCAGCTTGTTCGAACTCGTCCGTAAAGACCCCGTCCATAAGCGGTCGCATCGTCGAAAGGCGTTGGCGCTAAAAAAATAGCGGACTCACGACGCTCGATCTACAAATCTTGAACGCTATCGCACGCGGTGAACGGATCGATTCGGTCGCCGAGAGTCTAGATATTTCGCTTTACGCGTTGCGGCGCCAATACGTTCGATCCATCAATGCGAAGCTCACGACAAGAACTATGGTGAACGCTGCGCGTTCAGCGTCCGAGCAGGGATTTCTGGCAATCGCGTGGGAACGTAAGGTAGGCTAAGTCATACACAGCGCTCACTGCGGAACCCTCTTACGTGAAGATCATGGAATTCCTTTTTTGTTAGCCTGCAATCCGGCGGGGCTAGACGACGCGCAAGTTTTCCCCGACGTTGAGACGGCGCAGCGTACCCCGTTGATGATTAAGTTTCCGCAAGACGAGTGCGAATTTCGACGGGTCGATGTATATCACACGGAGACAACCGCCTCTATCGATGACTGCGCCGCGCCGGGCATTCCCCGGTGGGATCCGTCAACGGTGAATGGCGGATCGCCAGCGGATGATTCGGTGACCTGGGTACGCTTGGTTCGCCGCCTGCCGGCCATCACTGGGCGGAGCACAGCCCACATCGTCATTCTTAGGTATGCTAAATATAGGTGCGAGACGTAGTAAGATCGGCGCAAGGTGCGGCGTCGGTTTAAGCGGTCATTGCGCAGTGGCTTTTCCCCGCGAACGCCTCGCTGACCTTAACGCGCAATTGCGAAGCCCCGACCGCACGACAACAGTAGCCCACTCTTCACGTCGTGTGTCGGGACGTCATCAAGCCGATTGCGCTGCTGTTAGCTTGGGGCCGCTGCGCAACGTCGCAACTACCGTTTCCGGCTCCTTTCGCTTGTCGCTGACATGCTCAATACCATTTTTCAGCACCGATTCGCAAAACGCTAATCGCGCGCGATAGTAGTCCGCGTGCACTTGTGCATCAAGAATTCGTTGCTCGGCTTGAAAAAGCTCCAGACGTAGTTCAGGCAAAGCCTTTTGCGCCTGCTGCTCCACAGTAGGCGCACAACGCGCCGCCCAGTTCGCTATCCATCGCAACATATTGATCTCTCCCGCCGCGTCGCCCTATGTCCGGTCGCTTGCGTCTGGACAGCAGACGACCGCATCCGAGCGATTGATATCTTGCCGTTTACAACTTCCATCTAAACATAACAAAGTTCAGCGTAAAACAATGCCGATCGGCGCATTAAGATCTGGAGTGTTGCGAAAAAGTCTCAGCCCAGCAAATGCCAGGCGTCGCGAACTGCGTCGTGTCCGACTGCGGGAGGATGCTATGCCTGAAAGCATGTTTTTATGTTTTCGATTCATGACGTTGAAACGACTGAGTCGTCTCAGTGGCGGCCACTTCGGCCCGTGTGCAGCAGGCGGACGGCTGGTGTTGGATACCGCTTCGATTAAGGTCGTGACGGCCCAACCAGTTCGGTTGACTGCATGGCGAGCTGCCATCGATGGATCGGAGCTCCCAGCATCGCAGCAGCATCAAAACACGACAGTCCTAAAAATGCACTGGCATGCAATAGACTACCAATTAGCAGAACATTTATGTAAAAAGGTGATAAATTCTATTTATGTCAAATTTAGTTGGGAATATTAACCGTAAAGCGGTCATTTTCAGGCAACGGCGCAGCGCTTTGCAGTGACCGAAGGGCCGGCTCTTGTGCTTCACGACACGAGCGCGTTCCTGTATGAAAGAGAGCACCCCGAACTCATCGGTTACGCCAGCAATACGATAACCGCCGCCGAGCGTCGAGGCCGTCCCAAGCCAAGCTCCCAATGCGGCGTCCTGATGCATTCGAGTCTGGCGGTTACAACAGACGGGTTGCCGCTCGGGCTGACGGCCATCAAATTCTGGAGTCGAAAAGAGTTCAAGAACACCAGGGAGTTGAACCGCAAGGTTAATTTCACGCGCGTACCGATCGAGAAGAAAGAGAGCTACCGCTGGCTTGAGAACCTTCGGCAGTCCACGGCACGACTCGGTGATCCGGATCGCTGTGTACATATCGGTGACAGGGAGAGCGACATCTTTGAACTGTTTTGCACTGCCGGCGAGGTTGGAACGCATTTTTTGGTGCGCACCTGTACTAACAGGTTGGCTGGCGACGGCGAACATACCGTTGCGGACGAGATGTCGGAGGTGCGGGTCAAGGGATTGCATTGGATCGAGTTTCGCGACTCCAAGGGGTGTCCCCAGCAAGCGCTTCTGGAAATCAGATATCGGCGCATCACGGTCTTACCGCCCGTCAGCAAGCAGCGGCACTATCCGGCACTCAAGCTGACCGTGATTCATGCGCTGGAGCGAGGCGAGCCAGTGGGTCGACCACGTATCGAATGGAAGCTGATTACAGACCGGCCGGTGAACTCACGTCTCGAGGCGATCCAAAAGATCGACTGGTACGCGATGCGCTGGAAAATAGAGACGTTCCACAAGATCCTGAAGTCCGGCTGCAAGGCTGAAGAGTCGCAACTGCGCACCGCAAGCCGGCTGACGAACCTGATCGCCATCTTCTGCATCCTTTCATGACGGGTCTTCTGGCTGACCGAACTCAACCGATGCGCGCCGGACGCGCCACCCCAAACGGCGCTTACACAAACAGAGACCGACTTCCTCGAGCGACTCGTCAAAGATACCGCACGCACTGCACAGGCACCTCCGCTGTCACGCAGTCTAATCAAGCTCGCGCAACTCGGCGGTTATCTCGCGCGCGCCAATGATCCCCCACCGGGCAACACGGTTATCTGGCGAGGTATGCATCGTCTCATGGACATCCAGCTTGGATATTGGCTGGGGCGTGAAAATTGTGGGTAATAGTAAGGTCTTCGCAGCAGTTTACAACCCCCATTCGTAACCCATTGTGTGTAAACAATTTTTCATGCGATTGCCCTGGCTGTGGGAAGGATTGGGCGGGTCACTCTACGACTGTCTCGATAATGCCGACCATCACACGCTCGCGAAAGTCATCGGCGACGACCTTGCCGACATCCTCCTTGGTGGCTGGCGACAGTACGGTAAGGCTGATGCACTGCGATGGTTCCAGGATGTCGGGCTCGACCTGCGCCTATCCCGCAAAATCCCAGACGTCTATGGCGGCGAAGCTCTCAAGGCCATAAATGCCGATACCTATCGGTTGCTGGCGTTTGGCATGAGTTGGCCGGCGCTGGATCAATTGGCACAGAAGCACTTCGGGGTCGCGTTGGATGTCGAACGGCGGGGGCCGGGATACCGCAGAACAGATGGCCGCCGCGTCATTTGCGTTCTTTCCGCCCACCAGAAACGGTTTTACATACTGCGTGGGCAACAAGCGCACCGTGTGCCCTAGCGAGGACAACTCTCGCGCCCAGAAATGCGAACCGTGACAGGCCTATACATTTGTCCCGATACTGAATCAGGGCCCGGACTGGCTCGTGCCATATTCGTCATTGACGCTTTTTTTCGTCGCGGCATCTGCGCTCTGACACTGGTCCGTAAAACCCGTTCGAGCGTTTAACGAGCTCGCACGCGGGGGAAGCGCAATGCAAAGTTGCCGGCTTTTGGAACGGTGAGAGAGACGCTTCTGACAGGCAGTTGAAGACGGCGCGAAATCTTTTTCACCAGCTTGCACAAATTAATTTTACGAACATATAATTAAGACGCTGTCAGTAACCTGGGCGGTTCGCATGCTGAATGCGACGCCAGGCGTTAAGAGTCCGAATCGGCGGGTACGCGCACGGAGTCCCGGCGATTCATTTGCTGCAAAAGGGGAGCACGATGCTGGGAATGAAAACGTCACACAAGGCCCAAGCCGCATTCGGGGTCGAGCAGCAAACCATCTACGCGGTGCCTGCGGAAGCGCGTCATGGGCGCTTCAAGGATCTGTTCACAATCTGGTTCGGCTCGAACATCAACATGCTAACCATCATCACCGGTGCGTTGGGCACGACGCTCTTCGGGCTCGATGCCAGATCGACGCTACTTGCGATCATCGCCGGCACGCTTCTCGGCGGCATTCTGATGGCGCTGCATGCGGCGCAGGGCCCGCGCCTAGGCGTGCCGCAGATGGTCCAGACGCGCGGACAATTCGGCGCTGTCGGCGCGATCTTCGTGATCGCGGTTGTGGTCTTCATGTACGTCGGCTTTTTCGCCGCGAATGCGGTGCTTGGCGCACTGTCGATCGCGGATGCGTTGCACATCACGCACGGCGGTCCGGTGCTGATCGCGGTAGGTGCGATCAGCCTCGCGGCGGCCATATACGGATACGACCTGATCCACGCTTACTGTCGGATCCTGACCTACGTGTCCGGTCTTGCACTAGTCGTCGCATTCGTGTGGCTCTTCTACGTGCATGGCGTGCCTGCTGGCGCGCTTGCCAAAGGCAGCTTCACGACGACGGGCTTCATCGGCATGCTGTCCGTCGCGACGCTCTACCAGCTCGGTTACGCGCCTTACGTCTCCGACTACACGCGCTACATGCCCGCCGATACGGGCGTGAAGACCGCCTTCTGGGCCACTTACACCGGCTCCGCACTCGGCTCGATCCTGCCGATGGTGTTGGGCGCAGTGGTGGGCATCGTCGCGGCGAAAGGAGATGCCGTGTCGGGCCTGACCGCGACGATGGGCGCCGCAGCGCTGCCAGTGGTGATCATTTTTTCGTTGAGTATTGCGTGCAACAATGCAATGAATCTGTATTGCGGCACCCTCTCGGTGATCACGATCGCGCAGACGTTTCGCCCCGAGTGGAAGCCCCGCGCCAGTGCGCGCGCCGTGATCAGCACAGTACTGTTCGTCGTCGGCATGGGCGTCGCGCTCGCGGCGACTGAAGACTTCATGCAGAACTACGAGAACTTCATCATGCTGCTGCTCTACGTGCTGATTCCCTGGACTTCGATCAACCTCGTCGATTACTACCTGATTCACAAAGGCCGCTACGACGTGGATGCGTTCTTCAAACCGGATGGCGGCATCTACGGAAAATATAACGGTCCTGCCCTCGCTTGTTATGTGATTGGAATCGTCGTCGAGGTGCCATTCGTTTCGAACGCGCTGTACACCGGCCCCGTCGCAAAGATGCTGCATGGCGCGGACATTTCCTGGCTCATCGGAGTAGCCGCGGTCTCACCCATCTACTACTGGCTTGCAAAGTATATGGGAGGACACCGAATCGTCGCGTCCCCGACCCGTCCGCAGGTGGACTGAACGGTCTGATGCAGCCGCAGGGCAGGGGAACGGCCGGCGGTGTGGATGTTTGTCGTTTAATCTTTCGGCGTTGAACCTGACGCCAGCGAGACATCGTTCGTTGGCGGTCACACTCATGGAGAACGTAGTGTTGGAAGCATTGCTATTGATTGGAGGAACGCGGCGCGCTGCAAACGGCGGCCGGCGCTTCGAACGGCGCGATCCGTTGACCGGCGAAGTCGCGAGCATTGCCGCTGCCGCGGTCGCGTCCGACGCGCTGGCGGCAGCCGACGCGGCCGCCGCCGCGCTGCCGGCATGGGCGGCGCTCGGCCCGAGCGCACGGCGCGCACTGTTGTTGAAGGCCGCGGACGTCTTTGAAGCGTGGCAGGAGCGGCTGGTCCAGGCGATGGTGCTGGAAACCGGCGCGACCGCGGACTGGGCCGCGTTCAACACGCGTCTAGCCGCGAACATGCTGCGAGAAGCGGCAAGCATGTGCACGCAGATACAGGGCGACGTCATTCCGTCGGAGCGTAACGCGTGCCTGTCTATTACGCTCCGCGTGCCGGCGGGCGTCGTGCTCGGCATCGCCCCGTGGAACGCGCCGATCATCCTCGGCGTGCGCAGCATCGCATTGCCGCTCGCCTGCGGCAATACGGTGGTGCTCAAGTCGTCGGAGCTCTGTCCGATGACCCATGCGCTGATCGGCGACGTGCTGCAGGAAGCCGGTTTTGCGCCGGGCGTCGTCAACGTCGTGAGCAACGCGCCCGAAGACGCGCAAGACGTCGTACAGGCACTCATCGCGCACCCGGCGGTGCGGCGCGTGAGCTTCACCGGTTCGACGCGCGTCGGCCGCATCATCGCGCAGCTTGCCGCGAGCGAACTGAAGCCCGTGGTGCTTGAACTCGGCGGCAAGGCGCCGCTTGTCGTGCTGGACGATGCGGACCTCGACGCGGCCGTCGATGCCGCGATCTTCGGCGCGTTCTTCAACCAAGGGCAGATTTGCATGTCCACCGAGCGCATCGTCGTGCAGGAGGCAGTGGCCGATGCGTTCACTGAGAAGTTCGGCGCACGCGCCCGAGCGCTGAAGGCGGGCAATCCGCGTACCGGCAAGGTGCAGCTCGGCAGCCTGATCAGCGAACAAGCCGTCAAGCGCCTGCGCGAACTCCTCGACGATGCGCGCGCGAAGGGCGCGGTGCTGCTTGCGGGCGGCGAAGCCGACGGTGCAGTAATGCAAGCCACGGCGCTGGATCGCGTGACGCCCGATATGCGCATCTATCACGAGGAATCGTTCGGGCCGGTCGTGTCGATCGTGCGCGTGCGGGATGATGCGGAAGCGATCCGTGTCGCCAACGACACCGAATATGGATTGACCGCCGGTGTGTTCAGCCGCGACGGCGCGCGCGGCCTCACTGTCGCGCGACAGATCGAATCCGGCATGTGCCACATCAATGGCCCGACCGTGCATGACGAAGCGCCGATGCCGTTCGGCGGCGTGAAGGCGAGCGGCTACGGACGTCTCGGCGGCCGCGCGGGCGTGCAGGAGTTCACCGAACTTCGCTGGGTCACGATCGAGACGGGCCAGCCTCATTACCCCTTCTAAGGAACACAACCATGCAAATCACTGCAGCGATTGCGCGCGACATTCAGGCGCCGCTCTCCGTCGAGACCTTCGAGCTCGAGGATCCACGCGACGACGAAATCCTCGTCAAGCTCGTCGCCACCGGTATTTGTCACACGGACGCGGCGATGCGAGATCGTCAGTTCCCAGTGCCGCATCCGCTCGTATTGGGGCATGAAGGCGCAGGAATTGTCGAGCGCGTCGGTCCGAACGTGCGCAAGGTAGGGCCGGGCGACCACGTCATCATGCACTATGACTCGTGTGGCGTTTGCCCGAGTTGCGTCGAGCACGCGCCCGCTTACTGCCATCACTTCTTCAAGTTCAATTTCAGTGGCTTGCGCGGCGACGGTTCCGCGACGTTGCGCGCCGACCGCGAGCCGGTCTTCGCGAACTTCTTCGGGCAATCGTCGTTTGCCAACTACAGTCTGTGCCGTGAACGTAACGTCGTGAAAGTCGCCGACGATTTGCCGCTCGACGTCCTCGCGCCAATCGGTTGCGGCATCCAGACCGGCGCAGGCGCCGTGATCAACGCGCTGAAAGTGAAAGTGGGCGATTCGCTTGCCGTGTTCGGTGTGGGGTCCGTAGGTCTCGCGGCGATCATGGCCGCGCATGCAGCGGGCGCGACGCAGATCCTCGCCATCGATCTGAATCAGGCCCGGCTCGAGATGGCACGCACGCTCGGTGCGACCGGTACGATTCACGCAGCCGAACAGGACGCAGTCCAGGCAATCAAGGCGCTGACCGGTCCAGGGGTCGGTTATGCATTCGATACGACAGGCAACGCCAGGATCCTACGTCAATGCGTCGATGCGCTGGCGCCGCGCGGCGTGTGCGGAACGGTCGGCGTGCCGGCCGGAGCCAAAGAGCTGACGCTCGACATCGTCGACATGATGACGCACGGAAAGACGTTCCGCGGCATTGTTCAGGGCGAATCCAACCCTGATGTGTTCTTTCAGCACCTCATTCAATTATACCGGCAAGGGCGCTTCCCGCTCGACAAGCTGATCGCGTTCTACCCGTTCAGCGACATCAATCGAGCGATGAACGATTCCGAGACCGGTAAGGTCGTGAAAGCCGTGCTGCGCTTCTGATTTGAAAGGAATTACAAATTGAAAACTAAAATGCTTTCTGTGGGCGTTGGCGCCGTGTGCGGAGCGCTCGGCGCCGGCGCGCAGGCGCAGAGCAGCGTCACCCTGTATGGATTGATCGATACCGGCATCATCTATACGAACAACCAATCCGGTCATCGGAACTTGCAGCTCTCGAGCGGTTCGACGCAGAACACGGTATTCGGGGTGAAGGGCACGGAAGATCTGGGCGGCGGGCTGCACGCATTGTTCGCCCTCGAGCAGGGCTTCAACTCGAACAACGGCACGCAGGCGTTCGCCGGCGATGGCTTCGGCTCGCAAGCGTGGGTCGGCCTGCAAAGCGACACTTACGGCAAGCTCACCTTTGGCCGCCAGTTCGACGTGGTCAATGATCAGCTCGGGCCGATGTCGTCGAGCTTCAACACATGGGGTGGTAGCCTGGCCGCGCATCCGTTCGAGAACGACAACCTGGCGGCGAATTCGGTGGTGCCGAACAACGCCGTTAAGTACGTGAGCCCGACGTTCTACGGTGCGACCGTCGAAGGCATGTACGCGATGAGCAATGCCGCAGGCGCCTTCGCAGACAATCGCGCTTATGGCTTCGCCCTGTCGTATGCGCGAGGACCGCTGGCACTCGCGGCGGGCTACCTGCAATTCAACGACGCGGGCGGCGGGATGACTGGGGTAAATCCGGGCGGTGCCGTGTCATCCTCGGATGGCAGCGCGAACTTTATCGCCGGGCGTCAGCGTATCTGGGGCGCGGGCGGCAGCTATAGCTTCGGCGCGGCCACGGTGGGGGCGGTCTGGACCCATACGCAGAACGACGACATGTCGAGCGTTCTGTCAATTGGACTCGCTAGCTACATGCCACTTGCCGGCGCGCTGCGCGTCGACAACTACGAGATCAACGGTCGCTATTCGCTGACACCTGCCTGGACAGTATCGGCCGCGTACACCTTCACCGACGGTGCATACAGCGATGGCACGACAAACGCGTCGCCAATATGGCACACCGCGATGCTGCAGACTGGTTACGCGCTCAGCAAGCGGACGGATGTCTATTTGGAAGGCGTGTATCAGCATGTCCACGGCGCTCCCGCCGACTCGGTGCTCGGCAATGCGATGATCAACACGCTGTCGCCATCCTCGACGGGCTCGCAGGCAGCCGTCATTGCCGGATTGCGCCACGCTTTCTGAGAGAACGCGTTGCACGCGCAGACGCAGCAGTGAGATGAATCGGCCCGCTGTACGCGCGGCGGACCGTTCCGGCGCGCGTACAGCTTAGACCTGACGAAGCACGCCGGGTCATGAGGTCCGATCGGTTCATACGATAGCTCGACGTTCGGCGAATGAAATAAACCTTCGCCGCTAGGCCGTAGCAATTATCGCACCGTTGCGACGGTAAATATGTCCACTTGGGGCCCGTCGAAATGACTGTATCGCCCGGTCGGCGCCGAGGTACGTCGTCGCTGGTTGAGCGGGATACCGCAAGCCATTGCACACCCGATAATTTTTTGACTGGAGAGAGCTGATGGAAAACGATCTTGAAGTATTGCGAGGGCAGATTCACGGCCTCGTGGCGGCGCTCAGCGCGCTGGCGTCGGTGTTGCCGCCCGAGGCATCCGCCGATGCCGCGGAACTGCTGAACGACATGATCGCCGCGACCGGCAGTTCCGGGCTGCCCGGTCCGACGACGCAGTCGATGCACGCGACCATGAGCCAGATCATCGGCTCGCTACAGGTGTCGCTGCATCGTTAAGACACCGCGGCCGGCGATCAGCTGGCCGCGCGAGCCGGGCGCTTGCGTTCCTTCGGGACAGCCGGCGCGGTTGGCTTTTCAACCTTCCCGGCCTGCAATCCGCCGACCACGAACGCAGTGAGCTGCTCCAGGGTTTCCAGGGGGTCGCCCGGATTGCACGCGCCGTCGCTCAAGACCTCGAGACGATGGCTGTCGGAGAAGCCATACAGATAAGCGCCGATCATCAAGGTAACCCGCCAGTACAAGTCCTTCTCGGGAAGGTTCGGGAGTGCCTGACGAAGCGCCTCGACGTAAGCCTGAGTGGATTCGCCGTACGCGAGATTGCGCAGCTTATAGGAAATTTCCGGCGGCTCCATGTGCAGCCGGGCGTGAAGGCGGACGAACGCGCCCCCTCCTGGCGAACCACGCAGTTCGAGCATTGGCTGAAGGAAGCTTCGTACCACTTCCTCCACCGTCGGATGGGACCTGGGTTTGCTTGCCCGCAGTTGGCCGAGCAACGCCAGGCGCTGCTCGGAAATGCGCGTGGCGCGGCGTAGAAAGACCTCCTCGAACAGTTGCTGCTTGGTGTGAAAGTGATAAGTGATGAGTGCCTGTGTGACGCCGCACCGGGTCGCCACTTCACGTAACGCCGTACCGGCATAACCGCGGTCGGCGAAATCGACTTCGGCGGCATCGAGGATCTTTTCCCGAAGATTGCTTACGCCCACTGGCCGACCGGGGCTGTTGCGCCGCTTCGGCGCAGCGCGTGAAGATGAGCTGCTTGGTGTGTCTCTTGCCATAGGTATTCAGGCCGTGTGAGAGGCAGGTTCGCCGTCAAGGATAGCGCGCAGGGCATGAGATCAGCTGCGTGCCGGTATTGTACGTCCAGTGTTACGGAGGCAGCCGCTGGCATGGCGAGTCGCGATTGCTTCGCGGCAACCCTGCGGGGGAGGGCGCCATGATAACGATGCCCAGATAGGGAAGGTACCTCCTTGTATTTATTTATACGGACATATAATATCGGCTCACTGGCTATTATTAAACCAATTTTTCGGAAGAGACCAAGAGATGGGTAGAAAACTTCGAATCGGCGTGATCGGCGGCGGGATTGGCGGTGTGGCGCTCACGGGCGCGCTTGCGCGGCAAGGTTTCGATGTCAGCATCTTCGAGCGCGCCAGCGCGTTTGGAGATGTCGGCGCGGGCATCCAGATGACGCCCAATGCAGTCAAGGTCCTGGAAGCGCTCGGCATTGGCGACGGACTGCGCTCGATGGCGTTCCTGCCGCAGGCTATCGTCGGGCGCAACTGGGATTCCGCCAAGGAAATCTTTCGCACGCCGCTTGCCGAAGAATGTCCACGCCTGTATGGCGCGCCGTTCTATCACGTGCATCGTGCCGATCTGCATCAATTGCTCGCGTCACTGGTGCCGCAGGGATCGGCGCAGCTCTCCACGGCCTGTTCCGGCGTGCGGCAGGAGGGCGATGTCGCGGTGGCTACCTTCGAGGATGGCAGTGAATTCGAAGCGGATTTGATTGTCGGCGCCGACGGTGTGCGTTCGATCGTTCGCAATGCCTTGTTTGGCGAGGAAGCGCCGCGCTTTACGGGCAACATGTGCTTTCGCGCGGTAGTGCCGTTCGATACGGCGCCCGAATTCGTCAGCCCCGATTCGTCTTTCTGGCTCGGGCCGAAGGCGCATGTAGTGACCTATTACGTCCGCCGCGGCGCGGCGGTGAATATCGTGGCGGTGACCGAGACCGCGGACTGGGTCGAGGAATCGTGGAATGCGCCAAGCAGCCGGGAAGAATTGCTGACGACGTTCGAAGGATGGCATTCGAACCTGATTCGCTTGTTCGAGCGGGCTGACTCGGTTTTCAAGTGGGGCTTGTTCGATCGCGATCCGATGACGGCCTGGTCGAAAGGACGCGTGACGCTGCTAGGCGATGCGGCTCATCCGATGTTGCCGTTCCTGTCACAAGGCGCCGCGATGGCGATCGAGGACGGTTACGTGCTGGCACGGTCGCTTGCCGCGCACGGTACTGACGTCGCGGCCGCGCTGTGCGATTACGAAGCCGAACGTCTGCCGCGCACGAGCCGCGTTCAGATCGAGTCGCGCGAACGTGGCCGCACTTATCACATGCCGAGCGTTTTCGCGCAGAAGAAGCGCGACCTCGTCTACAAATTCAAGTCCTATCTGAATCCGCACGCGTCGGGCATCCAGGCGGATTGGGTCTATTCGTATAACGCGGCCGACTTTCAGGCGCATCCCGTCGCTGCCGCGTGAACTACGCGGTCCTGAAAATTTACTTTCTATTCCTGACTAACGAAACATGACCGAGAAGACCTATCGCATTGGCCAGATCGTGCCCAGCTCGAATACGACCATGGAAACGGAAATCCCCGCGATGCTGCTGGCGCGCCAGCAGATCCGTCCCGAGCGTTTCACGTTCCACTCGAGCCGCATGCGGATGAAGAAGGTGGTGAAAGAGGAACTGGCGGCCATGGATGCCGAGTCCGACCGTTGCGCGCTCGAACTGAGCGATGCGCGCGTGGACGTGCTGGGCTACGCTTGCCTGGTCGCTATCATGGCGATGGGACATGGCTACCACCGCGCGTCCGAGCGCCGCCTGCAGGCTCATACCACGGAGAACGGCGCGGATGCCCCGGTGATCACCAGCGCGGGTGCGCTGATCGATGCGCTGAAGGTTATCGGGGCCAAGCGGATCGTGGTCGTCGCGCCTTATATGAAGCCGCTGACTGAACTGGTTGTCGACTACATTCGCCACGAGGGATACGAGGTGCTGGACTATCGTGCCCTCGAAATTCCCGACAACCTGGAAGTCGGCCGCCACGATCCCGCCAGATTGCCGCAGATCGTCTCGCAGATGGACACGCGCGACGCCGATGCAATCGTGCTGTCCGCTTGCGTCCAGATGCCGTCGCTGCCGGCCGTTGCCCGCGTTGAAGCGATGACCGGCAAGCCCGTGGTCACGGCTGCGATCGCGACCACCTACGCGATGCTCAAGGCGCTGGGCCTGGAGCGCGTGGTGCCCGGCGCGGGCGCGTTGCTTTCGGGCGCCTACTGAGGGCATGACCATGAGTTCCTTCCTGTACGGCGCCAACGTGCGCGCCAACGGTATCCGCCAACACTATCTGCATTATGGCGGCGCCACTGGTGCGCGCGCAACGCGCGACGCGCTGATCGTGCTTCCGGGCATCACGAGTCCCGCCGTGACCTGGGGTTTCGTCGGCGAGCGGCTTGGTGAACAGTTCGACACCTATGTGCTCGACATACGCGGACGCGGGTTGTCCGAGGCGCACGACGCCCTTGACTACAGCCTCGATGCGCAGGCCGCCGACGCAATCGCGTTTGCCGTCGCACTGGGTCTTGAGCGATACGCGTTCGTCGGGCATTCGATGGGCGCGCGAATTGCGATTCGCGCCGCGCGCCTGGGAGCGCCTGGTCTGACGCGAATGGTGTTGATTGATCCGCCAGTGTCCGGTCCCGGGCGCCGCGCCTATCCGGCGAAACTAGCCTGGTATGTCGATTCGATCAGGCTTTGTAGTGCAGGCGCCGACCTTGACGCCATGCGCACCTTCTGCCCGAGTTGGACCGACGAGCAATTGCGCTTGCGCGCCGAATGGCTGCATACCTGCAATGAACGCGCGGTGCGGGCGAGCTTCGACGGGTTTCAGACTGACGACATTCACGCCGACATTCCCGCGATCGAGGTGCCGTCGCTCCTGATAGTGGCCGGTCGCGGCGATGTGGTTGGTGCCGGGGATATAGAGGAAATAAGCGCGCTGAATCGTCGCGTGGAAATAGCGCGGGTGCCCGAAGCGGGCCACATGATTCCGTGGGACGACGAAGCGGGTTTCCATGCGGCATTCGGCACCTTCCTCGGCGCGCCGCTCGTGTGAAAACGCGATGCATTGAACCTTACATCGGATTGAAAAGGAGAAGCTATGCCAGTCAGCGATCATGTGATGCTTGAAGCGTGGAAAGAAGTCTTGACGCTGTCGAAACTTGAAGCCGGCCAGACGGTCACCGTCTTGACCGGCGCTGCGAGCCATCCGCAAACGGTATCGACGGCGATGACCGCCGCTGCAGCGATGGGCGCGGTCGTCAACCGGCTCGACCTGCCGCCCGTCAACGGCGACAAGGCGTTGAGCCGCGACGCACTTGCCTATCTGGGCAGCACCCCGCTCACCGGCAATCGGGCGGCGATTGCGGCACTCAAGGAAAGCGATCTCGTCCTCGACTTGATGACGCTGCTGTTCTCACCAGAGCAGCACGAGATCCTCAAGAGCGGCACCAAAATCCTCCTGGCGGCGGAGCCGCCCGAAGTGCTCGCACGCATTGTGCCGACGGCCAGGGACCGGGCGCGGGTGAAAGCGGCTGCTGAACGCCTCGCGCGCGCGAAGGAGATGCGGGTGTTGTCCGCAGCGGGCACCGACCTGATTTGCCCGCTGGGAGAATTTCCTGCCATCAGCGAATACGGCTTTGTCGACGAGCCCGGACGCTGGGACCATTGGCCCAGCGGTTTCGTACTCACCTGGCCCGACGAAGGCGCTGCGAGCGGCACCGTGGTGCTCGCTCCCGGCGACATCCTTCTGCCGCAGAAGTCGTATATCACGACAGAGATCCGCCTGACCGTGAGCAACGGGTTTGCGACTAAGATCGAAGGCGGAGTGGACGCCGAGTTGCTGGCCGAATACATGGCGTCATTCGATGATGCGGAAGCCTATGCAATCTCCCACATCGGCTGGGGTCTTCAGCCCCGGGCGCGCTGGTCCACGCTGGGCCTTTACGACCGGGAAGCAACCATCGGGATGGACGCACGTGCCTTTGAAGGCAACTTCCTGATTTCACTCGGTCCGAACAACGAGGCGGGCGGCAGTCGGACCACCGCATGCCACATCGATATCCCAATGCGCAATTGCACTGTACGTCTGGACGGACACGACGTCGTCACCGGCGGCCAAGTGTGCCACAACCCGACTGCTTGACGAGGCCCACCATGCACGATGAGATTGCGACCTATCAGCGCCAGGGTTTTGGCAGCACGCTTGAGCTGTTGCCCCCTTTCGGGATGCTGATCGTCGACTTCGTCAACAGCTTCGCGGATCCCGCAGTGTTCGGGGGAGGCAATATCCCGGACGCTATCGCGAGGACTGTGCCATTGCTCAATGAAGCACGAGAGCGTCGCTGGCCGATCGCGCATAGCAGGATCGTGTTTGCCGACGACGACGCCGACGAGAACATTTTCTCCCTGAAAGTACCTGGCATGCTGACTCTCAAGGAGCATGACTACAACAGCGCCATCGTGGATGAACTCGCCCCCTTAGCCGGTGAACTGGTCGTCCGCAAGACCGTGCCGTCGGCGTTCTTCGGCACGCCGCTTGCCGCCTGGCTGGCTCAGCGCGGCGTACGAACGCTTGTTGTGGCCGGCGCCGTGACGAGCGGCTGCGTGCGCGCAAGCGTGGTGGATGCGATGCAATTCGGCTTCCGCCCGGTAGTGCTATCCGACTGCGTGGGAGACCGCGCGATCGGTCCACATGACGCGAACCTGTTCGATATGGCGCAGAAATATGCCGCGGTCATGGATGCTGCTGTGTTCCTCGACCGTTTGAACGTCCACGCAGACCCAGACAACTAAAGGGGCCGCTTCCCCGCATTGCGTGAAAACTTTTGTGCTTTGCAAATATTATTTTTACGGTCATATAATAATGACGAGGCGTACATGGATTGAAGTGTGGAGGGGCGATCCAGCGACATGAAGCGAAGTGGAGAAGTAAAGAAGTTGTTTTCAAAAAAATATTAAATATAGGATGACTCATTACATGAACAAGACGTTTAAGGGCGGCCCGACCAGGAAGGTCTGCGCCGGTGCAATGATGGCCGCTTCTGTCTGCCTTCCGCTCGCTTTTCACCAGGCCCACGCGCAATCGAGCGTCACGCTGTACGGCGTGATTGATACCGGGATCGACTACGTCAACAACAGTGGCGGAAGTTCTCTTGTGAGGATGCGCGACGGCACGTATGACGGCATCTACGGCAGCCGCTGGGGCTTGAGAGGGACCGAAGATCTTGGCGGCGGACTGAAAGCCGTATTCAGGCTCGAGAGCGGCTTCAGTCTCGAGAACGGCCAGATGCGCCAGGGCGGCCTCGAGTTCGGGCGTCAGGCCTATGTAGGTCTGGCCAGCGATCACCTTGGCACCGTGACGGTGGGTCGCCAGTACGATTCGGTGGTCGATTATGTGCAGCCAATCACGTTTAACGGCCAGTGGGGCGGTCCCTTCGTTCACGCCGGCGACATTGACAACACGGCAAATTCCTTTCGTGTCGACAACGCCGTCAAATATGTGAGCCCCAACCTTAACGGCTTGACGTTCGGAGGGGTCTACGCGTTTTCGAATTCGAATGCACCGGGAACGTCGACGACCGGCATGTGGAGTGCCGGGGCGAGCTATGCCAATGCAAACCTGACGCTGGGTGCGGCCTATTTCTACGCGAAGAATCCTGCGGACCTGTTCGTGGACGGCAATTTCGACGCGAATACGAGCGGGGCCGCTATCGGTGCAAGTGGGCCTTTCAGCTACCTGGGACATCCGAAGAGTCAACAAATCTTCGGTGCCGGCGGCAGCTACAAGATCGGGACCGCCACGCTGGGTCTCGATTACACGCACACATCGTTCGATGACGCGAACGGCACGGAAGATGCCGTTAAATTCGACAATTATGAAGCCTGGGGAAATTTCCAACTGACGGCTGCGGCAACCGTCGGCGGCGTGTATACGTTCTCTTCAGGTAAGGTCGACTACAACGGACAGGAGCCGAAGTACCACGAATTTGGGCTTGTGGGAGACTATAAGTTATCCAAAACAACGGAGGTCTATGTGTTTGGTGCTTACGAGAAGGCCGCGGGCTCGGCGAAAGTTGCCGACATCGTGGACGGTGCGATTGCGAGCGCGTCATCGACCGACAAGCAGTTGATGGTGCGGGTTGGAATGGTTCATAAGTTCTGACCGGACCGACGCTCGCACGACCCGCGCACAAACTGCGCACAAGCTGCGCACAACCCGCGCACATTCTTTTACCTGCGGCGGGGCGGGCGGCACGCCATCAGCGTACCGCCCGGCACTTCACCTCAATTACTGATCCACTGATCCGATCCTCATTATGCTCAGCTATTTTTTTTCCGCCGGCCGCAGCGCCACGCTTATTGCACGCGCGCCGCGCCGTGCCGGTTTCACGCCCGCACTCGCAGCCGGAGTAATCCTGTCGGCGAGCGCTTCTTTATTCACCGTTCCGGGTCAGGCAGCGGAGCCGATCCGGATCGGCCTGATCCAGCCGTTGACCGGCTCGGTCGCCTATAACGGCCAGGCGGATGTCAACGGGGCGAAACTCGCGGTGCAGCAGGTCAACAAGGCGGGCGGGGTGCTGGGACGGCCTGTCGATCTCATCGTCGAAGACGGCCAGTGCAATCCCGCCAATTCGGTCGATGCTGCAGAAAAGCTGATTGGAAGGGATAAGGTCGTTGCACTGATCGGTGCATTTTGCAGTTCGTCCACGGCGGCGATCATGCCAGTCGCGAGCAAGTACAAAATCCCGCTGATCACCGGCGTGTCGTCGGAGGCGGACTTGACCGAACGCGGCAACCATTACTTCTTCCGCGCGGCCGAAACCGACGGCTTGCTCGCACAGGCGTTTGCGCCGTTGCTGGCGAAGCAGTTGCAGTTGAAGCAAGTCGCCTATGTCGGCGTCAACGACGACTGGGGCCGTGGCAGCGTCCAGGAATTCCAGCAGGCCTTGCAGAAGGTCGGCACAAAAACGGCTTCCGTCGACTATTTCGATCACGGCACGACGGACTTCTACACACTGCTGACCAAGTTGCGCGCGTCCGAAGCGGACGGTCTGTTCGTCGCCGCCGAAACCCAGGACGGCTCGATTCTCGTCAAGCAGATCAAGGAGCTTGGCCTGAACATCAAGGTGTTTGGCGTCGGCTCGTGGGCCACGTCCGACTTCGTCGGACTGGCCGGTCCCGCCGCTGAAGGAATCTACGCCGCGGTGCCGTATGCCTCGTCGCTTCCGACACCGGCGAACACGGCGTTCGTGAGCAAATACAGCGCGGCCTATCAGTCGGCGCCCGGCAAATACAGCGCTTCCGGCTATAACGCCGTCAACATCCTGCTGGAGGCGATCAAACGCGCGGGCGGCACCGATCCGGAAAAGATTCGTCAAGCGTTGACGCAAACCGACTATCAGGCGCCGAACGGTACGTATCTGTTCACGTCGAAAGGCCAGGCCTATGGATTCAGCGTCGTGCTGGTGCAAATTCATGCCAAGGCGCCGAAGGTCATCTCCACCGCCACGGTCAGTGCACCTCATTGAAATTTGAAACAGGATTAGTTCATGGATCTCTGCCTTCAGTTCCTGGCCAACGGGATTGTCATCGGTGCGTTTTATGCGCTGTCCGCGCTAGGACTCACGCTGATCTTCGGCCTCATGCGCGTGGTGAATTTTGCGCACGGGGAGTTCTACATGATGGGAGGTCTGCTCGGCTGGTTTCTTACAACCCGCCTGGGACTCGATTTCTTTTCCGGCCTCGTGATCGTCGCGGTGACGATGGCTGCACTCGGATGGGTGATCGACCGATTGCTGATCGAACGAGTCCGCGACCAGGGTGAGGAGGCGGGCATCCTGCTGACGATCGGCTTGTCGATTTTCATCGCGAATGCCGCGCTGCTCGTGGTCGGCACCGCGCCGCACAAGGTCTCGGGACCGATGGCGGACGGCCCCATCTTCCTTGGCCCGATCGTGCTCACGCGGATGCGGCTAATGGCTGTCGTGTTGTGCGCGGTGCTGATTGCAGCCGCGCATCTGCTGATCCGTCGCACCACGCTCGGGCGGGCCATGCGCGCGACGTTCCAGGACCCGATGGCGGCCCGGCTTGCCGGCATCAAGACCGAACACGTCTATGCGTCCACCTTCGCGCTCGGCACCGCGCTCGCGGCGTTGTCCGGCATGTTGCTGGGGTCGATTTATTCGACCCAGGTCTCCGTCGGCGGGGCGGTCAGCCTGAAGGCATTTGTCGTGGTGATCCTCGGCGGGATGGGAAGCTTCGCCGGCGCCATCGTCGGCGGCCTGCTGCTTGGTATTGCCGAAGCGATGTGGGGAGGGTATGTGTCCACCAACCTCGTCGACATCATCGGCTTCCTGCTGGTGATCGCCATTTTGTTGTTCCGGCCGTACGGCTTGTTTTCGGTACGCGCGGAGAGGGCTTGAGATGAAACTCGAACGTAACGCGATGCTGATCGCCGGCCTTCTGGCGGCGCTGTTGCCGCTCGTGGTCCACGACTCGTATCTGGTTCACCTTGGCGTCATGACGCTGTTCTATGCAGTGCTGGCGACGAGCCTGAATCTGGTCACGGGCTATGTGGGCGAGTTCTCGCTGGGACACACGGCATTTTTCGGTATCGGCGCCTATACGGCCGCGATTCTCTCGACTCGCTATGGCGTGCCGATCTGGTGCACCGTGCCGTTGGCCGCGCTGGTGGCGATGGCCACGGGCGCGGTGATCGGCGCCATCACGCTGCGTTTGCAGGGGCCGTTCTTCGTGATCGTGACCTTGGCCTTCTCCGAAGTGTTGAGGCTGATTGCGGATAACTGGATCGCCGTTACCAACGGACCGATGGGTATCGCCGGCGTCCTGCAGCCCGACTGGATTGCACGCGCGGGCAACCTCCAGGCGAAGACAGCTTATTTCTACATCATGCTGGGCATCACGGCTGCCGCGCTTTATTTCGCCTATCGCTTCGTTTATTCGAGCGCCGGACGGGCGGCCGTGAGCGTGCGTGAAAACCGCTACGTCGCGCAATCCGTCGGCATTTGGCCGTTCGCGCAAGCGCTGCAGGCGTTCGTACTGGGCGCCACGCTGGCCGGATTGGCCGGCGGATTTTATGCGCACTACATATCGTTCGTCGGCAGTGAAGTATTCAGCTTCGGCTTCATGGCAACCATGATCATCATGGTGCTGGTCGGCGGCAAGGGCACCCTGCTTGGGCCGCTGTTCGGCGCGTTGCTGGTGACCGGGCTGCAGGAATGTCTGCGCGAAGCGCAAGAGCTGAGATTAACGCTGTTCGGCGCGATTGTCGTTCTGATCGTGCTGTTCCTGCCGCGCGGAGCGATGGGCTTCATTTCTACCCGCCGGGAACGGGTCAGCGCCAATGCGCCCGACGTCGTCAAACACGAAACGCTGCCGGGAGGCACGGCATGACATTTTCAGATACGAGCCAGCCGTTACTTCGCGCATGCGGCCTTTCGAAACATTTCGGCGGTGTAGCGGCGGTGCGCGATGTGAGCTTCGACGTCATGCCGCGCGAAATACTCGGTCTGGTTGGACCGAACGGGGCGGGTAAAACCACTTGCTTCAATCTGATTACGGGCTTCTATCGGCCGAGCGCGGGCGAGGTGATATTCCGCGGCCGGAACATCACGGGACTCAAGCCCCATGTCGTCGCCCGGCAAGGCGTGATCCGCAGTTTCCAGAAGACCAATGTCCTCAAGCAACTGTCCGTCTTCGAGAACGTTCTGTCCGGAGGTTACCTGGCCGCGCGTCAGTCGTTGTTCCGCGTGTTCCTGCCCAATCGACGCGTGCACGAGACCGAGCAAAAGGCGCGCAAGGACGCCTGGCGAATCATCGAACTGGTGGGATTGAGCAGGCGTGCCCATGCACCTGCGTATCTGCTGTCGTGTGGCGAAGTGCGCCTGCTCGAGGTGGCGGTAGCGCTGGCCGCGAAGCCGAGCGTGCTGATGCTTGATGAACCAGCCGCGGGCTTGAACAGCCAGGAGGCCGTGGCGTTGGGCAAGGCGCTGCGCCACCTGCGTGACAGTGAAGTCGATTCGATCGTATTGGTGGAACACAACATGAATCTCGTGATGAGTACCTGCGACCGCCTGGTCGTGATGCACTTTGGCGAAAAGCTCGCCGAGGGCAGTCCTGCGGCTATCTTGCAAGATCCGCTGGTGATCGAAGCCTATCTCGGCAAGGCGCGTGCCGCATGAGTGCTCCGACCCAACCTATCCTCGCGGCCTACGATATCCACGTCGCCTATGGAAAAACGCCCGCATTGCATGGTGTCTCGGTTGAAGTGGCGCCGGGCGAAATCGTTGCGCTGATCGGCGCAAACGGTGCGGGCAAGAGCACGATGTTGCGCGCCATTTCCGGCTTGCTGCCGCTCAGTTCAGGGACGATAACCTGGAATGGCAACCCCGTCGGGGGCGTGGCGGCCGACCGTATCGTGTCCTCGGGGATCGCGCACTGCCCGGAAGAGCGGCATATCTGGCCCGTGATGACGGTGGTTGAAAACCTCGCGCTGGGTGCGTATCTCTGCCGTTCGCGTGAACTCGTGGCAAGTCGCATGGAATTGGCGTTCGAGCGCTTTCCGCGCCTGCGCGAACGACGTGGCCAATTGGCAGGCACACTGAGCGGCGGCGAGCAGCAAATGCTGGCGATCGCCCGGGCGCTGATGTCGGAGCCCCGCATGCTGCTGCTCGACGAACCCAGCCTCGGCTTGAGCCCCCGAGTGGCGCAGGAAATCCTCGATGTGATCCGCGAGATCAATGCTCACGGTGTAACCGTATTGCTGGTCGAGCAGAACGTGCATAACGCGCTCGCTGTTGCGGAGCGCGCATATGTGTTCGAGACCGGCCGAGTCATTGCTGAACGAAGTGCGGCAAGCCTGCTTGACGACCCGCAGGTGTTGGCCGCTTACCTCGGCGGTTGACGCGTCGTCGTCTCAGGCGAGTGTGGACGGGGCGGCGGATGGACGGTGCGGGGGGGCTCCGCCACGTCGAGGCATTCACGGATCGGATCCTGCGCTGCACGCGATTGGACTACTCCTGCTGCGTTGGCGCGACGGAACAAGAATAATGGCCTCGGGAACAATCGTTGCTCCGTGTTTGACCCCTCTCAATGATGACCTCAGAGGTAACCGAATGGCAAATCCAAAAACGCTTCCCATGCGCCTGGCGGCGGCGAACTGAACGAAATCGACGAGAAGGATCAGCACCAGGTTGACCGCGTCGTGCCCCGCCAAGGAGACGCGAGCGAACACGACATGGCTACGCATCGGGACAAAGTCGCGCCCAATCGAGACGATGCGGGAAACCGTCCTCGCCCACTGTCATGGGCGCCTGACGACGCCAGGCAACGGCCACTAGCCAGCCGCTGCCGGGTGTCGACAAACACCAAATTCTGACCGGTGGTTTATTAGTTCGCCGCCATTGGGCGATATCCTGCGGGCCGCCCGTCGCGATGGCGAGAACTATCTCGCGCCCGCGGCGACTATTTCCCATCAGCATCAGCATGCGCGCTCCAGAGGACAAGGAACCGTTGCGCCCTGTCAACACTTCATAGGTTTCTCTGTGACGACGACCGCAGCGGCAGCGCACAGGAAATGCCGTGCACGATGCAACAGCCCGCAACGTTGGTCGATGCGAGCTGGACGATCGAGACATCCTTCTGCAA
The DNA here is from genome assembly GCF_964253815.1 of Caballeronia sp. LjRoot34. Lineage (NCBI taxonomy): Bacteria > Pseudomonadati > Pseudomonadota > Betaproteobacteria > Burkholderiales > Burkholderiaceae > Caballeronia > Caballeronia sp. LjRoot34. The sequence continues at coordinate 190,498 of NZ_CAXUSB020000004.1, read as the reverse complement.
AAGCCAGACAGTTGCGAACGTCGACGTCGCTTCCAGCAGATGGGCGGGGAATCGAAGTCTGGCGTCGTGGACTGCCCCGTTCGAGCAGCCATAACCGTGTTAATTAACCACGCCGAAAAACTATGGGCCGCTTGTGCTACCTTTTCCCGGTGTGTGCACACCGGTGATTGGGTAGTCGTCCGCATTGAAGGTCAGGCGAGGTTGCGCGGAAAAATCCGCACGCGGCGGTGCGTAGATATCGATCATCCAGGTCACGCCTTCGCTTATATCCTGTGACGTATGAATTACGCCAGCGGGGATGGCTATCATTGATGGACTACCAAGCATCAAGATGCAGGTCGTCCTACCAGGCGGTCGAGTCGGCGGTCCAAGGGGTGCGCAGGTGATAGACGAAGTTCCCAGCGAGGGTCAGGACTATCTGTTCGAAGTTCTCGTGACTGTGGGGCGACAGGCGACGCGCATCCCGCCGTACGGTTTTTCTTTCGAATACGTTGACCATCAGGTTAGTGCTTCGGAATACCCGGCCACGGGCTTCACAGTCAAGCGGATAGACGTTCAGACGCATGATGTTCGCGTGTACCGGTCCGTCGATAAGCGGTGCAACCTCGGGCGCACCGTTCGCGTACGCGGCTGCATTACTTGCTAAGTCCGCGAACGGATGGGCGCGGCTTGAAAAGATCCGTGCAATGAAACCGTGATCAATCGCGGTAGTCGTGCTCGCGCCCGGTGGCACGATCACGAGAGAATCGGGGGCGATCTGCAGTGTTTGACCGCCGGCCAAAACATCCGCGCTCACCCCGGGCGGCAGTAGCAGCATGTGCTCATCGGGTCCGCTATTGCAACAAAACGATTGTCCGGGGCTCACCTCCGACACCGCCACAACAAGATTCGCTCCCCGGATAATCCATGTTCCCGCGCCGTCTGCTTCTCGGACTTGAGGCGGCGTACTGGTAACTTCGATGAAAGACGGTTGTCTCGCCATGTTCTTCAGTTGTTTCTAGATTGATGGAATCAGGCCGCCGTCTACCCGGATCGCCGAACCCGTTACGTACGATGCCCGTTCGCTGGCGAGGAATGCCACGGCATCTCCGTATTCCTCCGGCTTGCCGTAACGTCTCGCCGCGATGCTACGGGTGCTTTCTCCAACGACCTCCTCGACGCTTCTGCCTTCGCGCAATGCCCGCGCTTCGTCGAGCTCGCGGATGCGTCCTGTCGCGACTCGCCCCGGCAAAATCACGTTGACGGTGACACCGTCGGCTCCTACTTCATTTGCGAGGGTCTTTGACCATCCGACTAGTGTCGACCTCAACGCATTCGAAAGGCCGAGGTTCGGATTTGGACTGACTACGCCCGAGGACGTACTGGTAATCACGCGTCCCCAGCGGCGCGCGCGCATGCCTGGGAAGACCCAATCAGTAATCGAAATTAGGCTGAGGACCATCGAACGAAAGTGTTTTTCCCAGCCCGCCGGGTCAACCCCGGCAGCGGACGTGGGTGGAGGGCCTCCGGAATTGTTCACGAGAATGTCGACCTCGCCGACTGTCTGCGGAGCACAACGGCGGCCGACGACCCACTGGGTCCCGTATCGTCACGCAGATGTTTTTTGCCCATTTCGAGAATCGCGAAGTTATTTAAACCTCAAAGCTTGCTTCAGTCACCCATTTGAAGCCGTCGCTCGCCGGCAGCCAAGGCTCCAACGCTCCTTTCAAGTCGATCAGGCTTGCACGCTTCATCTTACGCGCGCGTTCGTTTCTAGAGGACTCAACATTTCAATCGTAACGATTCGTTTACGGTCGACTGCGATCGACGCTTCAAGCTCAATCCACGCACCCACTTCGGGAAAAGGGTCATCTTGACGACCGCGCACTATTCGAAGTGTCCCGTGAATCGGCTCGATAGCAGCTCCATGCAGACGTATTGAAAAAAGGCCGATGGGTAAAAATGTCTTGGCAGCACTGTGGAGTTTCAAAGGATCCTTGCCGGACAAGGGCGAGCTTCCCCGCGTTGGAGTCAGTCGTCCTGAAACGCTGTATGAACGCCCCAGCATTTTGCGTGCGCTGTCGAGATCTGCGTGTTGAAGGGCGATCCGTACTCGAGACGACGAGATCGGCTGACCCTCGACATAAAGAGACGGGACGGCTTCAACATGGAAACCGTAAAGACGTCCCGCTCGCCTGAGCCTGTCCACGTCACCTTTGCGTTCGGCGCCAAAGCGAAAATCACAGCCGACTGTTATCCATCTCACATGAAGGGCCTTCACAAGGACGTCACGAATGAACGCGTCGGCGGTCATCCGCGAAAACGTTTCGTCGAAACGTTGATAGATAACCCGGTCAACGCCCGCTTCCGAGAGAGCAGCAAACGTATCCCGAAGGTTTGATATGCGCGCACCGATCCGCGCGCAATGCATACTGGCAGACCCGCGATTGGCAAAGAAGTCGCGCGGATGCGGGGAAAAGGTCATCACTGCCGTCTCGATGCCCAACCAGGTCGCTGCCTGCTTTACCTTCTTAAGCAGCGCCTGATGCCCGAGGTGCACGCCATCGAACTTTCCTATCGTCATCGCGATCGGGAGGTCGTCGGCGTTTCTGCGGAAATTGCGAACTAGTTTCACGTCTCGAAGCATCTCAATAAAATGCGTAGACAAACATGGGCAGCTACTCATCTTTGCCCTGCGGCACAGATTTTTCCACGACGATTGAGTATCGATTAATAGCTATGTAACATAGCTATATGAGGCGCTTAAGTCAAGTAGGCGGGGTGCTCATCTCAACGGTCGTCCGGCGGACACCTTGTTCCGGCGCTCCCTGTGCCTTCCATCCAGCGACATCTTCAAACCCCAACTATCGATAAGGGCCTTCTCTCATGGCGATTCAGAATCAACCCACTCCCGGTGAGCGCATCCACTCCTATATCCGCGCCAAAGACGGCAATCGGCCCAGTCTGGCTTATCGCACTTTCGCCAGTCACGCTGTGGTCGACATGCACGTCAAAACCTCGACTATCCAGTTTCCCTCGGTGCTGAAGGGCGTGGATGCCATTGCGCAAGAACTGGTTCGAAACTTTGCGACGCGTTACGAAAACATTTACACCTTCTGCCTTGGAGCACCGCCGCCCGCAGTGAAGTGGGATGAATTCACGTGCGACTGGTTCGTATGCATGTCAAACAAGTCCGATGGCGCGGTTCGTGTGGGCTGTGGCGAATACACGTGGAAGTTTTCAGCCGCCGCAGACCGGCGCGTCGAGAGGTTTCGAATTGTAATAGAAGCAATGACGGAGCTGCCCGCAGGCGCTCGCGATCCAGTCATCGATTGGGCCGAGTCGCTGGCGTATCCCTGGTGCGCCTCCGATGAAGCGGTCGAGGGCTTGCGCAAACTAGGTGGGCTGGATGACGTGGTGGCGTTTCTGGTCCGCGGATCCTGAACGCGGACCGTCAATAGTCGCCGCCACCCGCCAAGCTAGCGCATTCGCGCTTCAAAAGTCAGTCGGCCGGGCATCACGCCCCACCGGAATCTTCAAACGCTTCCTATGCCGAGCGCGTCGCGCGTCCGCCGGGGTAGCAAGCTTACGCGGTTCCAGTTCCCCCGCACGTTTGCACCCAAAGAGCGCCAAGGGAGATGCAACCAAACATTTCTATCCGGAAAGTACAAATTCTTGACATTGCTATTTTGAATAGCTAACTTACAAAGGTAGTTTGCTGTTTATGCAGGAATGTTACTGACTGGGTTCTTCATTGGGTTGCCCATGAGGTCGCCGAGATGCCATAGCAGACAGTCGCCGTTCGACGCCGGAGCGTGTCGGATGACGAAGCCATTGGACCGGAATGAAAGGGGAAATCGTGAACATCGCAGCAAAGGTAGATGACATCGATCCACGTGCATTTCGCGACGCTTTGTCTGAGTTCGCAACGGGCATTGCGGTTGTCACGACCACGGCGGAAGATGGCGAACGTATTGGCATGACAGTAAGTTCATTCAACTCCGTTTCGTTGGAGCCCCCGCTCGTATTGTTTAGTATTGCTCGTAGTGCGTTCAGTTTGTCCGCATTCGCGCGCGCTGAACGGTATGCGGTGAATCTGCTGCATGCCGAGCAGGTGGACGTTTCCTCTCGGTTTGCACGCGCACTGGCCGATAAATGGGCATCACTCGAGATTACTAGTTCTGCAAATGGAAGCCCGATTTTTCCGGATGCGCTGGCGGTCTTCGAATGCACGCAATTCGCACAATACGACGGGGGCGATCACGTGATCTTCGTGGGTCGAGTCAGCCGATTTGTGAAGAACGGCGGTCGCCGGCCCCTGTTGTTCTTTCGTGGCGGCTACCACGCAATCGCTGAATGTTAAATCAAACACGGCGCCGTCATTGTGCGCCGACAACGGAGTTCGCTATGGTTAGGGTTAAGGATGGTTCCAGGCATCTGGCAAGTTTAAAGGACGGCCGCGACGTTTACATCAATGGTGGTCGCGTTGACGATGTCACCACTCACGCAGCGTTCCGCAATTCCGTGCAGACCGCGGCATCGCTGTACGATTTTCAGGCAGCGCCCGAGAATATCGACCTGATGACCTATGTCAGTCCGGATACCCACGACCGGGTCAATCGCGCGTGGCAGTTGCCGACCTGCTACCGTGAGCTGGTTGAGCGCAGAAATGCCCTCGAGCAATGGTCCGAAGTACATTTCGGGTTTCTGGGACGCTCGCCAGATCATGTTGCATGCTGCATCAGCGGGATGTACATGGGAATTGATCTGTTCGAGCAATACGACAAGAGACGCGCACAGGCGGTGCGTGAATATTATCGGTACGCCCGCGACAATGACCTGTACCTCAGCTATGTGATCGTCAATCCCCAAGCGGATCAGTCACGCGCCACGCATGAGCAAGCGGACCCGTATCTCACGCTGGGCGTGGTCGATGAAGACGCGCAGGGCATTACCGTGCGCGGAGCAAAAATGCTCGCCACAGCCGGAATCATGTCCAATGAGCTGTTTGTCGGTTGCGTTCAACCGATGCGGGCGGGCGACGAACGGTATGCGGTTTCATTTGCAGTGCCGATGAACACAAAGGGCCTGCGGATCGTTTCACGCAAGTCCTACGAGGAGTCGGCTACCTCTGTGTTCGACAATCCGCTCTCCAGTCACTTCGATGAGAACGATGCGATCGTCTATTTCGACGATGTCAAGGTGGAATGGGACCGCGTGTTCGTCAATCAGGACATCGAGATGACGCACAAGCAGTTCCACGATATCCCGGTACATGTCTATCAAAACTATCAGTGCCAGATTCGGCTTCTTGTCAAGATGCGCTTTCTGGCGGCACTTGGTAAAAAGATGACTGAAGTGAATGGCACAAACAACTTTCCGCAAGTGAAAGAGACACTTGGCCAGCTTGCTGCGGAAGTGGGACTCGTAGAAGGTCTGATGTACGGGATGGAAGCGAAAGGCCAGATGGCGAGCGGCTATTTCATGCCGGACCGGGCGTTGCTTTATTCCGCGCAGGTCCTGACGCAACAGCTGTACCCAAAGGTCATTCATGTGCTGCGCGAACTGGCGGGCGGCGGCATGATCATGTTGCCGTCGAGCGTCGAAGACTTCGCAAACCCAATGCTGGCTGAAATCATTTACAAGACTCAAAAGTCTTCCTCCGTATCTCCGGAAGAGCGCGTCAAATTCTTCAAGCTTGCGTGGGACGCCGTTGGCTCTGAATTCGGATCTCGCCATTTGCAGTACGAGATGTTTTATAACGGCGCGAATTTCGTCACTCGCGCGAATGCCTATAGAACGTTTGATTGGACCAACGGCGCCGCGTTGCTGAATCGCTTGCTCAACAGCTATCCGACGCCCAGTGCCTTCGCAAAGCGTGCCGCACCCTGACCGCGGGCAAAATGTTTTCGAATATGGATCAAGTTTGTTGGTAAGTTATGCTTATAAAAAATTGTGAATAGTAGTGACCGCCTTTTCCAAACCACACCTATCGAAGGGGAATGCAATGTTTCTGAGGAACTTGTTGAAATGCAGCCTGCTGTTCGCAGGATTCTTGCTTGCATTTGGCGATACCGCGATGGCAAAGACCAGCGAAGACTGGTCGATTCCAGTGACGAATACTATCAATGGCGCGCAGGTCGACGGGGTTTGGACGCCGATCGCCAAGAACAAGATCACCAGGCCGTGGCATCTCTGCGTGCTGCTTCCGCACCTCAAGGATTCGTATTGGATGGCAGTCGACTACGGCGTGACTTCCGAGGCGTCACGCGATCGCGCCACCATGCAGGTGTACGAGGCGGGAGGCTACGGCAATCTGTCGACGCAGCTAAACCAAATGGACAACTGCATCGCACAGCGTGCGGACGCTATCGTGATTGGCGCCATCAGTTCAGACGGGGTCGGAGGGCTGGTGGAGAAGGCGTCGAAGGCGAACATTCCGGTTATCGATGTCAGTAACGGCATCAAGAGCCAGCTGGTTTCCGCGCATGCACTCGTCAGCTGGTATCAGGCGGCCAACGCGTTAGGCAAGTACATTGCCAACTCCAACAAGGACAAGAAGGTGGTGGTGGGATGGTTTCCGGGCCCTCAAGGCGCAGGCTTCTCAGACGATGCAGTGCGGGGTCTCGCGGACGCGCTCAAGCCGGCGACCAATGTCCAGGTAGCTGTGACACGTCGTGGAGATACAAGCCTCAATGTGCAGCTCGACATGATCCAGAACGCACTGCAGGCCTATCCGGACATCAACTATCTGGTGGGTGTCGATATTGCCGCAGAAGCCGCGGTCGTGGCAGCCCGCAACGCGAATTTGACCGGCAAGGTGCAAATCGCCTCGTACGTGATCATCCCGCCGGTGTACGACGCTATTGCTCGCGGTACGGCAGAGGCTGCCGTGACCGACTTCACCGCCATGCAGGGCCGCATGGCGGTGGATATGGCGATACGCACGCTAGAACATCAACCCTTGCCTTCGACCTATTCCGGCCCGCGTCTCACCATCGTGACAAAGGACAACATTAATTCAATTCCGCGTGAAGAAATGTTTGCCCCGGTGGGCTTCAAGGCGGTCTTTTCGGTTGACGGAAAATGAGTGGGTCCGGACAGGCGATTAAAGGGGAGGAGATTGCTTCTCTCCAAGGCGCATGGAAATACTATGGCTCCTTCGCGGCGCTGAGGGGTATGGACATTTCCCTGCGAAGCGGCGAGGTCCATATGCTGCTGGGCGAGAACGGCGCTGGCAAGTCCACTATCGTGGGTGCGCTGATCGGCAGTCACTCGCTCGACCAAGGCTCCCTGACGATTCGCGGCCGCCGGGTAGAACATTTTTCGCCGACCGATGCGCGTCGTCTGGGACTCAACGCGGTGCTTCAGGACTTCAGTCTTGCGCCGTCCCTGACGGTTGCGGAAAATTACTTTCTGGGGTGCGAATCAACACGGTTCAGCGTGTTGAAGAAGGCGGAAATGCGCCGGTTCGTGAACGAAAGGCTGATCAAGTTTGGTGTCGATCTTGATGTGAACAAACCCGTTTCGGCGCTGAGCAGGGCGGAACAGCAGCTTCTGGAAATCACGCGTGCGGTTGGCGGGGTCCCCGGTGCGCTCATTTTGGATGAGCCCACCGCTGCCCTGAGTCACGGGGAAAGCGAGCGCCTTTTCTCGATTGTCGATCAGCTCAGGCACGACGGATGGGCAGTGCTCTACATCACTCATCGGCTCGAAGAGATGCGTCGACTCGGCGACCGGGTGACGGTGGTGCGCAATGGCGAACTCATCGGCGTCCATGACATAGCGAGTGTCAACGATGAGCATTTGATCCGGGAAATGGTGGGACGGCCGCTGACGACGTTTTATCCGGAAATCATCGCGAATCCGGGCGAGGTTGCGCTTCAACTAAACGAAGTGCGCACGTCCGACGGAAAACTCGACGGCGCCAGCATCCGCGTCCGCCGCGGTGAAGTAGTCGGCATCGGTGGGCTGGTCGGATGCGGGAAGGCCGAGCTTGGCCGTGTTTCCTTCGGGCTAATCAAGCCCGAAGGCGGGGTCGTCCAACTAAAAGGCGAATCGGTCGCGGGACAGAAGCCAGCACAATTGCTTGCGAAGGGTGTCGTGTATTTGCCGCAGGATCGGCGCGGCGAGGCATTGGCTCTCAATCGCAGCATCGGCGAGAACATTGTGCTCGAAGTGGTTCGTTCGCGCGATTACAGCGTGTTCGGCTGGTTGCGGGCAAAGCCATTGGAACGACTGGTGCAAGGCATCATCCAGCGGCTCGATATTCGTCCGACCAATGGGCGCGTCAACGTGGAGAGCCTGTCCGGGGGGAATCAACAGAAGGTCGTTCTCGGGCGTGCGCTCACGCTGAACCGTGACGTTTACATCTTCGACGAACCTACTTCCGGTATCGATGTCAGCGCAAGGCTCGATTTCTATAACCAGATCAAGCTGTTATGTGAAGCTGGCGCCGCTGTCCTTTTGATTACGTCGGATCTGCAGGAGCTTATTCATTTGTCACACCGCATCTATGTGATGCATGGGGGCAAGATCGCAGCCGAACTCGTTGGCGATGAATGTACGGAAGAGACTGTCGTCCGCTATGCGTTCGGTGATGAAGCAGTAGCCGCCTGACCAGTTTGAGAGAGGGGATATGTCGGTATTTCAATATAGATACCGAAGTATTTCAACAGCGGGAATTGGGCGGCGTTCAGCCTGATGAACATTTTTTGGCTGTGGCTTCGCCGGAAGTGCTTAACGCGCACGGTGCCGAGTCAGGTGAGTTGATAAGGGGAAGAAAATGAAGAAACGGTCGGTATTGCCCGTCGGGCCCGGGGTCCAGAGTCAATCGGGAAGCGGTTGGAATCTACAGCGCGTCGTTGGAAAAGTAGGCGTGTTGCCGTTGCTGATCCTGCTTGCGATTCTGGTTTTTCAATTGGGAAACACGCGCTTTCTGAGTGAGGTGAACGTCCTCAATATCTTTCAGCAGAGCATTTATCTTATGTTGATTGCCGTCGCCCAGATGCTGGTCCTAGTCTCGGGCGGCTTCGATCTCTCCGTCGGCGCAGGTGTGGCACTGACAAGTATCGTTAGCGCAACGGCCATGGTCGCTGTGCAAACATGGATGCCGGGAAGCCCGATCCTGGCCGTCTGGGCCGGTGGCGGCGCTGCCGTCGTGGTCGGGTTGTTCACCGGCGCGTGTAACGCGATCGGGGTCAGCGTGCTGGGCGTCAATCCGTTCATCGTCACGCTCGCGTCCGCCTCCATCTTGTCGGGCATTACGTTGATTATCAGTCAGGGTGTGCAGGTCGGAGGCCTTCCGGATCCCTTCGTGTACACAATCGGCTCGGGCTTTATTGGCGGAGTGCCGGTTGCCGTGCTGCTTGCATTGCCCGTGCTCCTGCTCGTTTATTTCGCGGTCAACATGACGCGCTATGGACGCTTCCTGTTTGCAACCGGATCGAATCCGCGTGCGGCCTTCGTTGCCGGCGTGTCGGTCAAGGGGACGCTGGCGGTCACCTACATCATGTGCGGGGTGATCACGGCTTATGCGGGGTTTTTGCTCACCGCTCGCGTTTCGTCGGGAGAACCGCAGCTTGGCGCGGAATTCCCGTTGCGCTCCATCGCTGCAGCCGTTATAGGCGGCTGCTCCTTGCGAGGTGGCCAAGGGACGGTCATAGGCGCTGTGTTGGGCGCGCTCTTCGTGACAATCCTGGCCAATGGTATGGACTTGCTGCGATTTGGGTCGAATTATCAAATGATTCTCATCGGACTCGTACTGGTCGGCGCGGTGCTCCTCGACCGCTATCAGACTTCATCGCGTGCTGCTGCTCGCTGAACTTTTTTGAGGCCGAGCGTTGAACGAGCGCCTTTAAAGTCGCGCAGCAGTTCAGCGGATTCACGCCCCGTTTGCAATCCTTGTCTTTGGAGAATCACAGGATGTTTTTAGAAATCTGCCAGATGGATATCAAGCCAGGCCTTGAAGCAGAGTTTGAAGCGGCGGTTGCCAAGGCCGTGCCTTTCTTTCAGCGTGCGGCCGGTTGCAGGGGCATGGAATTGCGCGGATCAATAGAGCGGCCGGGACGATATCGTTTCATGGTCAAGTGGGAGCACGTCGACGACCACCTCGCGACGTTCCGCAACTCTGCCGACTTCCAGGCGTTGCGCGGTTTGATCGGCCATTTGATTGATGGCGCCCCGGCTGTGGAGCATACGGTGGAGAAAGTGAGCGGCTTCTAATCGTCGGATTGCACGGATGCGGACCGGCGCCTCGCCGGATTGGTCCCCTGACAGTGCGATTGCCGATCCCTCAGACAGCTTCCTTGCGCTCCGTCTTCGAATAGAAATCCAGGAGCGCAAGCGCCTCGTCGCCATGCGATACGAGCCGGCTCATCACCGAGCGGAGCATGACAAATTCATCTCGCGTAATGCTCGAAAAAAGCACGTCGTTCACGGGTGCCTGAAACTTCTTCAGATCCTCCAGGTGGCGGCGAGCGGCGGCCGTCAACTTGAGGCGTACCCGGCGCCGATCCACCGGATCGTTCGTTTTTTCGATGGTACCGTTCGATACCAGTTTGTTGACTTCGCTCGTGACGAAAGCCCCGCTGAAATGAAGATGTTCCGCCAGCGCATTGACGCCGACGCCGTGAGATGCCTGCAGATATGCAGTTGACATTACGATCCGGAACTGCGTCTGCGTCATTCCGATAAGGTTTCCCAAACCCGACTCGACGGCGCCTATCCGTGCAGAGAATGCAAGCAAGTCATGTACGAGCACGCGGAATTCCGCATCCGCTCCCTCGTCTAGCAGTTCCTCGCGCGTCACCGTTGGAGTTGACTTTCTGGCCATTCGTTTTCCTTTCCTAGCGATGTAAATTAACTATTATGAAACGCTTTCCCGACCCCGCGCAACCCTCGCGTCCACGCGTCAAAATACATTCGGAAGTAACCGCGAGCTGTCGTATAAACGCCTTGACGAAGATATTATAGATAGCTATGTTACGAAGGTACATGGAGATAGTGGTCTGAAGTTTTGTTCATGCGGAAGCAGGTGTCGCGAGTGGGGCCTGCGACCATGCCGACTCGAACTTCTGCGGCGGACAGACGGCGCAATTCTGGCGCCCATGTACTCGGAGCCCACGGGCGTGATCGCTTGGATAATTTAGTGAGGTGTTTAATTGATTCGTCATATTTTCCTGTGGAATGTCGTTAAGGGTGCGGACCCGGAAGAAGTCGTGCAAATCCTGAACGAACTGCCGCGTGTCATTCCAGGCACGCGTGGGTGGAGCATCGGCAAGCATGAAGGCGCGCCGGGCGCGTCCGGAGATCTGTGGGACTACGGGTTGACTACCGACTTCGATTCGTTCGAGGATCTCGAACGATACTCCAACCATCCGGCTCATACTAAAGCGGTCGAACGTTTGCTGCCCATGTTCGCAGCGCGTGCTGTGTGTGATTACGTTTTGGCGCCCGAAGGAGAAGCCTCGTGAGCACAACGGCCAACGAAACTCCTTCGGTGGGAATGAGTCCCTGGGGACCGGAAGACCAGCAGGGCGCGTTGAATCTGATGACCGCCGACTCGCGCAACGCCATCATGTCGCGTGTCGATGCTTCGCGTGTCTATGACCTGAGCGTCGACTACTTCCTCGGCATGCCCAGCTTTCAGGCTGCCGGGGATCCCGCATATCAGATGTGGATGACGCACACGCCGGGTGGGACGGTCGTCGACAATCTGAACGGCGCTGGCGAGCGACTCAACAGGTGCTGTGGATATTCGGGCGACGTGGTCTTGATGTATACGCACACCGGTACCCACATCGATGCGCTCAATCATTTCGGCTATGGCCGCAAAATTTACAACGGTTTCGATGCGGACACGCATCTCGGCAGCCGCGGTTGGCAGAAAGGCGGTAGCGAGCAAATCAGCCCTATCGTTGCGCGCGGCGTGCTGCTCGATATCGCCGCACTCAAGGGCGTCGACTGTTTACCGCCGTCCTACGGCATTACCGTCGACGATTGCGAGGCAGCGGTAAAGCGGCAGGGCACGCCAGTGCGGGAAGGAGATGTCGTGTTGCTGAGAACCGGGCGTATGCGATATTGGCCCGATGGTTCCAAGGTATTCGGGGATAGCCCGGGCGTCACCGTGGAGACAGCAAGGTGGATCACCGCTCAAAAGGCCGTGGTCGTCGGCGCGGACAATGAGGCAGTCGAACGCACCCCCGCTAACAACGACAATCTATGGCTGCCGGGTCACATCCATTTCCTTACCGAAGCGGGTGTTCCACAGATCGAGTGTCTCGACCTCGAAAGCCTATCTCGTGATCAGGTGTACGAATTTGCATTCGTCGGAGCGCCGATTCGCCTTCGTGGCGCAACCGGCTCGCCTATTCGCCCTTTAGCTTTCCCGCTTCGTGCTTAGCTCAAGCGTTGTCACCATCTGAAGCCTGCCCGCGCGCTTCAGGCGCCGCGGCAGTCAGCATCCGGGAATGTCTAATGCGGGCAGAGTCCGGCTTACGAGGGTCAAGTAAATGGATGAGAGAGTTCCGGTCACCGTGCTCACGGGTTACCTTGGCGCGGGCAAGACAACGCTGTTGAATCGCATTCTCACGGAACCGCACGGCCAGCGCTACGCCGTCATAGTGAACGAGTTTGGTGAGGTCGGTATCGACGGCGACCTCGTCGTGGGAGCGGACGAGGAAGTTTTCGAGCTCAACAACGGCTGCGTCTGCTGCAATGTGCGCGGCGATCTCATACGCATCATTGAAGGTCTCATGCGCCGCAAGGGCAAGTTCGACGCCATTATTGTGGAGACGACGGGTCTTGCCGATCCTGCGCCTGTTGCTCAAACTTTCTTCGCCGATGATGCAATCAGCAGCCTCGTCCGGCTAGACGCAATGGTTACCGTCGCAGATGCGCGCTGGCTGTCCGACCGGCTGGATGATGCGCCCGAAGCGCGAAGCCAGCTTGCGATGGCCGATGTAGTGTTGCTCAACAAAACCGATCTGGTCACACCCGCTTCGCTTGAAGCGACAGAGCGCCGCATCCGCGCGATCAACCCGCTGGCAAAGATTCACCGGACGCAACGCTGCTCGATGGCGTTGTCGGACGTGATCGGGTTGGGGGCATTCGACGTCGCCCGCATCGAAGATATAGAGCCGGATGTGCCCGCCCGGAAGCCTACCGGCACTCATCACCACGGCCACCATCACCACGATCATCATGCTCACGACGACGACATCCAGTCTTTGAGTATTTTCGCCGACGACCCCGTCGACGGCAAGAAATTCATGGCTTGGTTCGAGCCGTTCATTGCCGCGCAAGGGCGGAACGTGCTGCGTTGCAAGGGTATTCTTTCCCTCGTCAACGATCCCGAACGCTTTGTCTTCCAAGGTGTCCATATGATTCTCGAAGCGAACCACCAACGTCGGTGGCGTGATGGTGAACCGCGTTCGAGCCGGGCAGTTTTTATAGGACGAAATCTTCCCGTGGCTGTGATTCAAAGCGCCTTCGATGAATGCTTAGTGAGCGGCTAGGGGCGCCCGCACATGTTAGAGACTGAGTTTTTCGTCGACAGCGTCCGAACCGTCGAAAGTAGCGATGCAATCGTCGCCGCAACGTTTTTTCGCGGCGATGCCGTGTTCACGCGTGCAAGCGGCGGCGCCGAATGCATCGGGCAGCGGGGTGATCAGTGGCAACTGAATTGCGGTCCCGGCGCGATTCTTTGCATCACCGCGGATGACTCGAGACTGGTGGCAGGTTGCGACAACGGGCTCCTTGTATCGAGTTCGGATCTGCGGACGAGCGATGTCATCGGGAAAGATGCAAGGCGGCGATGGATCGAGCGTGTAGCACTCGGTTCTTCCTCGCTCGTCGCGTGGTCAGCGGGCAAGGATGTGACCGTAAGAAGCGAGGCCGGTAGCGAAGCGTCGTTTCAGGTCGATTCAGCAGGCGGTGGCATGGCATTTCTTGGCCAGAATGCGCGCCTCGCGGTCGCGCATTCTGGCGGGATAACGTTGTGGTCGCCCGATCGCCCTCCGGAAACCCTCGAGAAGCCGGGCGTGCACACGGAACTCCTGGCTAGTGCGGATGGCAGGTTTCTCGTGAGCGCGATGCAGGAATCGGTCGTCAACGGATGGCATCTCGCCGATAAAAAGTCGATTCGATTTGCGGGCTACAGCGAGCGCGTGCGAAGCATGGATTGGACATGCGACGGACGTTGGCTGGCGACCTCCGGTGCCGAGCGATTGATGCTGTGGCCTTTGCAAGTCGATCAAAGCATTCGTGGCCCCACCATGCCGCTACTGTGGGCACCGTACTCGGAGAGGGTAACGATCGTCGCCTGCAACCCTGTACTAGAAATCGTCGCAACGGGCTATGCGGACGGACTGCTGCTGCTCGTCAGGGTCAGGGATGGCGCTGAGATTGTTCTGGCCACTCCGCGGGGAAGCTCAGTCTGTTCGCTTGCATGGGATCGGGACGGCGTGCGCCTAGCGGTGGTGACAAGCGACGGGAAGGCGCAACTACTGTTCTTTCGATGACCGGCGAAATGTGCCCGACGTCGACGTGCTGAGCGCATTCAGTCATTTAGTTAATATCAACTTTCCGACATGCCACATACGACCATAGCGCAGGTTGCACGACAGTTGAACAACGGCAAGATCCGGAGCCGGGAACTGGTCGAAAGCTGCCTGGAGAGAATCAGCGATAAGTCAGGCGAAGGCGCCCGGGCGTTCATTTATGTGGAGCCGGACGCGGTTCGGGCGCAGGCGGACTCCGTCGATGCAGCCCGCGCGCACGGTGTCCATTGCAGCGAATTCGCGGGTATCCCTATCTCGGTCAAGGATATTCTCGACGTAGCAGGCCAGGTAACGACGGCGGGTTCTGCTTTCCTTCAATCAGCAGCGCGGGCGACACGTGATGCCATGGCGGTAAGGCGTCTGCGCCGCGCAGGCTTCATTGTCATTGGGCGTACGAACATGACTGAGTTCGCCTTTTCGGGACTCGGCCTGAATCCGCACCACGGCACGCCAAAGAATCCGTGGGACCGCGCAACCGGCCGCATTCCTGGCGGCTCCAGTTCGGGCGCAGCAATATCTATCACGGACTGCATGGCGCTTGGGGCGATCGGCACGGACACAGGCGGCTCATGCCGGATTCCCGCGGCGTTCACCGGTATCGCAGGATTCAAGCCTACTGCCTCGCGCATTCCGCGCAGCGGAGTCATGCCGCTTTCCCACTCTCTGGATTCCATCGGTTCGCTAGGCAACAGCGTTGCTTGTTGCTCTACCCTGGTTTCCGTCATGGCTTCCGCGCGAGTTATCCGGACGCCGGTTGATCTGCGCTCCGTGCGCCTGCTCGTCCCTCGCCGCTATCTTGTCGACGATATGGACAAACAGGTAAGCGAAGCGTTTGCAACGGTGCTTAGCGGCCTCTCACGCGCCGGAGCGACGCTGGTTGAAGGAGAGCTTCCAGCACTAGAGAACCTGGGTACCTATAATTCCAAGGGTGGTTTTCCAGCAGCGGAAGGATATTTTACACACCGCGAATGGCTGGAGACGAGCGGCGACGCTTATGACCCGCGCGTGCGCTCGCGCCTGCTTAGAGGCGGGCAGCAGTCCGCCGCCGATTACCTCGATTTGACCGAGAACAGGAAACGATTTATCCGCGCGATGAAACGCGATCTGGCGCCTTACGACGCGGTCCTTTTCCCCACCGTGCCGATTATCGCGCCCAGTATTTCCGCGCTGGAAAGGGATGACCACCTTTTTGCGTCGACTAACTTGCTGGTGTTGAGAAACTCGACTGTCATCAACTTCCTCGATGGCTGCGCGGTATCAATTCCAGTTCATCGCGCGGGTGATGCACCGGTCGGTCTGACAGTCGCCGGTATTGGCAAAAAAGACGAATCGATCCTCAACCTTGCCGCCGCGATCGAGGCAGCGATGGATCCGGACGTATCCGCTTAACACATTCCATGGAGGCTGCATTCGATGAACTCATATATCTGCACAACGTGCGGATCGCAATATTCGCCTTCGGTGAATCCGCCCGAGGCCTGTGTTATTTGCGAGGAAGAGCGTCAATTTGTTCTGCCGGCCGGGCAGAGCTGGACGACGCTTCCCAAGCTCAGTCAAAGTCACCAGATCACGTTTCGTGACGATGCGGGGTTGCTTGGAATTGGCACGAGTCCATCCTTTGCAATCGGCCAACGTGCATTGCTGGTTCGGTCGCCGCATGGCAACGTCCTATGGGACTGCGTCAGTCTGGTCAATGACACGATGGTTGAGTTGTTGAACGGTTTGGGAGGCGTGCAGGCAATTGCCATTTCCCATCCGCACTACTACGCGACAATGGTCGAGTGGAGCAGAGCCTTCGGCGACATACCTGTCTATCTTCACGCGGCGGACCAACAATGGGTTATGCACCGCGATTCCTGCATCGAGTATTGGGACGGCAACACGAAGGAAATTGCGCCGGGCCTGACTCTGCTGCGGGCCGGCGGTCATTTCGAAGGTGGAACCGTGATGCACTGGGCGCAGGGCGCCGGTGGCAAGGGCGCACTGCTTTCGGGCGATATCCTGCAAGTGGTCGCGGACCGTAAGCATCTTGGCTTCATGCGAAGCTACCCGAATTTTATTCCTCTTGGTGTAAAGGCGGTCCAGCAGATAGCAGATCGTATTAAACCTTGGCACTTCGATGCCGTGTATGGTGCCTTTTGGGACCGGGTCATTGCAAAAAACGGCGAGCACGCATTCGATGCGTCAGTGCGGCGTCATATCGAGTGGTTAGAGCGCGATGCGCTCTAGGTCGCCAGTGCTCGATATCAATCTCAGTGAGGTACTAAACGAGGTGGGCGTGGTGTTCGCACGTTACGAGCAAGCCCTGGTCGAGAACGACGTCCCTACATTGACGGAGCTCTTTTGGAATGATCCGCTAACCTTACGATACGGCGATACCGAAAATCTCTACGGCGCCGCGCAGATTGCTTCGTTTCGAGCTGGCCGTCCAAAAGGACCGCGGCCGCGAGAACTGCTTCGCGTTGTGACTACGACCTATGGACGGGATTTTGCGACTGTGAACGCTGAGTTCCGTAACGAGAACGAAAGCCGCCTCGGACGTCAGAGCCAAACATGGGTGCGCACCCTCGCAGGTTGGAAGATTGTTTCGGCGCATGTTTCGTTTCTGGCCGAGCAAGTCATGAAAGAAGAATGATCAAGAATGCTTCGGGGTTCTGCCGCGGTAAACACGCCTCAATGAGAAGGCGAATTTCATAACCAGCCGAAGGTTTGTGACTGACCGCGCGACCGAATTATGGTCGCAGCGGACAGCGCATTTGAAGTTAAAGCAAGCGGGATATTTATTTAGTAATCCAATTTAATTTTTTTTAGAATCCATGACATCAAACATCGTCTATCAAGCCCTTAAATATGGATCAAGACATACGAAGATGAAAACTTCTACATGCACTCTTGCGCTTCTTTCCCTTTCGCTTGTCGCGTCAGCACACGCGCAATCGTCCGTAACCCTTTATGGGGACGTCGACCTTGGGATTCAGTATCTGACGCACGCGGGTAGCGGCGGCGAAAGAACGATCGGCCTCCAGTCAGGTAACGAGCAGCCGAGCCGCTTCGGTATTACCGGAACGGAGGATCTGGGAGAGGGGTACGCCGCGGTTTTCAAGCTCGAGTCCGGCTTCAATTTGGGCACCGGCAACTACACTATTCCTGGAACACCGTTCGACCGATACGCATACGTGGGATTGAGCACCAAGAACTTTGGTACTGTTACGCTCGGCCGTCAGCGGAGCATATTGTTCGAGCAATCGCTGTTTTATGACCCGACTTATCTGGCCGAATACTCATCGCAATCTACCAATTACATTCCAGTTTCGAGCTTGAATCAGAACAACTCGGTTAAATGGTCAAGTCCGGTCTACAGCGGCTTTTCCAGCATACTGATGTATGGCTTCGGGCAGCAAGTGGCCGGCAACGCAACCGCGGGCCGCTTCACCAGCGGGGCGTTGTTGTACGAGAACAATTCATTCGGCGCGCACGTTGTCTTTGAACAGAGTCGCGGGTCGGTGACTACGAGCGCTGATCTATCGTCGGAAGTCGATCGCCGCGTCAATGCCGCACTGCGTTATTCGATCGGCGCTGCTACCGTCTACGGCGGCTATACGGACATCAGTGGTGACCTGCATCTCTCGCCGGCTGGTTACACCTACTACGGCGGCTTGCAGTATCGCCTGTCTCCGGCGCTGGCCCTGATCGGTGAAGCTGCCCACTATCATACGAATGACAACCAAGGTCAGCCCACATGGTTTATAGCCGGGGCGACCTATTCGATATCTAAGCGAACGAGCCTCTATGCCTATGGCGGCGTTCTCAAGAATCACGGAGGGACGTCATTCACGCTCAATACCTATGACTTTAATTCGCCGGGGGGCTTTGATCAAACGGGCGTCATGATCGGTTTGAATCAGCTTTTCTAGGCTAAATTCTCTGACCGCTCGCAATCGGGGGAAGGTGTCACGGCCGCTGGCCGTGCTCGCCGGCATCGCCGCCGCCGCGACCTATTGCTATCTGCTTGCCGCCGAAGAGCATCGCGACAGGCGGCGCCTGGGCTGTCCATCTGCTGGATCTTCAGGCGCAGGGACTGAACCCCGATTACACAATTGCCGACGCCGGCACGGGTCTGCGCCGGCCAGAAACTCGCATGGCCCGGTGCTCCGTGTCATGCCGACGTGTTCCACATCCATCAGCAGTACCCTCGTCACTATCTGGGCACGCATCGCCAGCGGCGTATGCTCGGAACGCGAAACACTCGAAGCCCGCCTCGCCAACCCCCGTCAACGCTCTCAGGACAGCCTGCTCATCGCCCGGCTTGCCGAACTGCTTTGCCTCGAAGCCACGGGCGCATCAGCTCGCTGAGGACCTTCGGACGCTTGCCCGTTGGCTGGAGCGCGACGTCCTGGCACTGGCGGGCCCTGATCTGGCAACGCGTCATGCGCTGTTCGCTATCGTGCGCGCAGCGGCAGTGCCGTGTAACGCAAAAAGCACGGTTTATGAACCACGCCGCGTGACGAGCTCGGGCGCGAAGCGGGACAAGGCACAATGCCGTGTGCGCGGGCCTTTGAGCGGATTCCCGGACGCTCTGCGCTCTATCCCCGAAGTTTAGTGGCACTCCATGTAACGGCAGACTTGATGATGTGAAATCGCTGTCAAAATGCGTTCGGCATCCGCTCCAAAACTCCGCGTCTCCGGTATCATCTCGTTGGTATGGAAAATGACAAGCCCTTGATGTAAAGGAAAAATCCATGACAGCAACAAAGACTCGCGCCGGGTCCTGAAAGTAAAGCGAAGATGAGAGAACGATTTCAATCAGCGGAACAAACCGTAAATTTGCTGGACGTTGCCCGCGTTGCTGGCTGTTCGCCGTCAACGGTCTCCAGAGTTCTAAATACGCCTGAGATCGTGCGCGACGAGGTAGCGCAACGCGTATTGGCCGCCGTGCGGAAACTTGGATACACGCCGAACAACGCTGCGCGGGCGCTCAGGTCACGGCGCACGCGCATGATCGGTGCGGTGCTGCCCACGCTCGACCATGCCATTTATGCACGCGTCGCTAACGCGCTTGAAAACCGCCTGGGAGAAGAGGGCTACTCGCTCATCGTCACCACGTCAGGTTTCGATGCCCGGAAAGAGTTCCGGCAGACGCAGCTTCTGATCGAGCGCGGCGCGGAGGGCGTAGTGCTCGTTGGCACGTCGCACGACAAGGCGCTTTACGAATTCCTTCATATCCGTAAAGTGCCTTACATCAATACCTACGTCTACGATCCCTACGCAGGGCATCCCTGCGTAGGCTTCGATAATCGCGCAGCCGCGAAACAGGTCGCCGACTATTTGATGAGTGTCGGACACCGCGAATTTGCGATTCTTTCCGGCGTGCGCAAGGACAACGACCGCGTGAACTCCCGTATTGAAGGCATACGCGCAGCGTTGGCCGAGCGTGGCTTGCGGGTACCGGAGGAACGCATCGTGGAGGCGCCCTATGCGATCACGTCGGGACGCGACGCCGCACGCAAGCTGCTGAGCCAGCCGGAACGCGCGTCAGCCATTATTTGCAGCAGCGACATTCTTGCGTTCGGGTGTATCTCCGAGTGCATCGCGGCGGGCATCAGCGTGCCGTCACAGATTTCCATCACGGGTTTCGACGATCTTGAATTCGCCCCGCATCTGAACCCGCCGCTAACCACCATGCAGGTTCCGGCGACGGACATGGGAGTGCATGCGGGAAATTTCCTGCTCGAAAAACTGGACGGGAAATCGCCGCTCGAGTGCATTGAGTTGGAGGCAAAGCTGATCATTCGTGGGACGGTGGGGGCACCGGTGACGGCGACGGCTGCATCGTGAGGTCGGTGTTCGGCTCATGATCGCGCGGCGCCGCGTAAGACCTGAGCGCCGCGCTCATTTTCAACGGCTATGTGAGGATCTTTCTAGCGATGATCATCCGCTGAATCTGATTGGTTCCTTCGTAGATCTGAGTGATCCTCACGTCGCGAAACAGGCGCTCGACCAGGAAGTCCTTGATGTATCCGCTGCCGCCAAAGATTTGCAGCGCATTCGACACATGCAAGTTCGCCGCATCGGTAGCGAAGCATTTGGCTATCGAGCAGTACTGGGTCGATTCCGCTCCGGTATCAATGCGCTGCGCAGCATCCTGGACCAGCAGCCTCGACGCATGGAGATCCTTCGCCATGTCTGCCAGCATGAACTGAATCGCCTGGAAATCGGCAATGGGCTGTCCGAACTGGCGGCGCTGCTTGGCCTGTTCGATCGCCGCTTCTAGCGCCGCGCGGTGGATGCCAACAGCGAGCGAAGCCATCCCGACACGGCCTTTGTCGAGCACGCTCATCATGATCTTGAAGCCCTTGCCGGCCTCACCCAGCAGCGCTGTGTCGGGCAGTTCGATCTCGTCAAAAAAGAGCGCGCCAATCTGCGATGCGCGTTGCCCCATCTTCTCTTCTTTCTTTCCACGCGAAAAACCAGGCCGGTCCGCATCGACGATAAAGATACCCATCGATTTCGGTCCGTCCGCCGGTGACAAGCGCGCCAGGACGAGAGCGAAATCGCATACCGGGGCGTTCTGGATCCACAGTTTCGACCCGCTGAGCTTCCAGCCATGCGGCGTTCGGGTCGCCGTGGTTTTCAGGCCGCCGAGATCGGAGCCGGCTTCCGGTTCGGTCAGTGCGAACGCGCCTAGCTTGTCGCCGGCCAGCAGCGGGGTGAGATAGCCGGCCTGTTGTTCCTTCGTGCCAAACCGCGACAACAGCGTGCTCAGCAACTCCATTAGGCTGAAATAATCTCCGATCGCCGCATAGCCCGCCGCCAGTTCCTCCATGACGAGCGCATAGGCCTGGCAATCCGCGCCCACCCCGCCAACCTCCTCGGGCACGTTGATCCCAAAGAGACCAAGCGAACACATCTCACGATAAAGCTCTTGCGGGAATGCCGAGGTACGGTCAAGCTCATTGGCGATCGGCTTGATCGCTTTTTCGGCGAAGCGGCGTGCGGCCTCGCGCAGTTCCTCGTAATCAATCGTCTCGGCAACCGTGGCGCTCATGCTGCGACTCCCGATACGCGCGACGCAGCGCCGGCTGTTCGCCGCATCATCATGGTCATGCTCTTGCCTGTCAGGACAACAGCGCTGTCCTGATTGCGGACATCCAACGCAAACACGATGATCGCGCGATCGTCACGCTTCGTCGTCCGCTTAGACTCGACTCGCATGGTGGCCGAGATCCGATCGCCCGCCAGCACCGGCTTCCTGAAGTCCCAGGTCACGGACAGCGTCGCGACTGCCTGGAGTTGCCAGTGACAGCGCATCTTCATGCCGTCGACCATCGTGACGATCATGAGGCCGTGGGCAATCCTGCGGTCGAAGCCGAGCGCGCGCGCCGCCACGTCGTCCGTATGCACCGGATAGAAGTCGCCGCCAATGCCGGAGAAATTCACGATGTGCGCGTCGCAAATGGACATCCCGCCCAGATCAATCGTATCCCCGACTTCGAGGTCGTCGTAATAGCGTCCCTGTGTCTGCATGAACCACTCCTATGTTGTCTGTGTACTACTGCATGAAACCGAAATGGCGTGGCAGCGCCATCGTGATTTCTGGAAAGAAGGCGAGGACGAAGATGCAAACCAGGAGCACCGAGAAATACTTGATGATCGATTTGACTGTCGCCTCGATGGGCACGTTGCCGATCGCACAGCACGCGTAAAGACCGAGCCCGAGCGGCGGCAGGAACATGCCCACGCCCATGGACATAATCAGGATCGTGCCGAAATGAAGTGGGTTGATGCCCACCTGCATGGCCACCGGTACCAGCAGCGGCCCGAAGATGATGATCGCTGCCGCGCCCTCCAGTACTGCGCCCATCACGATCAGGATCAGGATGGACATGAGCAGGAAGCTCCATGCGCCAAACGGCTTCGACAGCATGATCAGCGTGTCGGCAATCGCGTGTGGAACCTGGTAGAGCGTCAACAGGAAGGCCACGGTCTGAGCCAGTGCGATGATGAACAGGACCATGCCTGCAAGCGATGCGGAATGAACCAGCATGTTCCACGTCTTCTTCCAGGTGAGCTCGCGAAAAACGATTCCGCCAACCGCGCCCGCATACACCGCGGCGAAGGCGGATATCTCGGTGGCCGTTGCGAAACCCGATCGGAAGCCGCCGAAGATGATCACGACCATGCCTCCGCAGATCAGTGCGCTCACCAGCAGCCGCCGGGTGTTCGTCCCCGGCATCAGGCTTTCCACGGCGACGGCGCGTTTCGGCGCAAAGATTACCGACATGGCGATTAGGCTGGCCGCGAGCAGCAGTGCAGGCGCTATGCCGGCAATGAAAAGTCCGGTGATCGAAATGTTCGCAACATAGCCGAGTATGATGAGGTTGATGCAGGGTGGGATCGTCTCGGCCATGACTGCGGAGGCAGCGAGCAGCGCGACGGCGTCGTTAGGGTCCTGCTTCGACCGGCGAGCGGCCGGAATCAGCACGGAGCCCACGGCGGCCACGTCGGCGAGCTTGGAGCCAGAGATGCCCGAGAACACGATCATGCTCAGAACCATGACGACGTTCAGGCCGCCGCGGATATGGCCCACGCCGCGCTGTATCAGCTCGATGAGCCGAATCGACATGCCGTTCACTTCCATCACATAACCAGTGAGGATGAAGAACGGGACTGCCAGCAAAACGAAGTTATCGACACCGGACGACGCCTGTTGCGCAAAGATCGCGCCGGTAATGTTCCCGTCGACAGCAAGCAGGGTCAGCGCTGAAAATCCCAGGCTGAATGCGATAGGCACGCCGGCAGCAAGACAGACGAGAAACGCCGCCAGCATCATGACGAGTTCAGGATTCGATCCTATCGACGGTGTGAGCTTTTGGTAGAGCAGCCAACATGCCGCCATTGCCGCAAGAAGCGCGATTGCGCAAACTATCGGCCGGAGCCTGAAGTCGATCAGTTTGTTCAGGGCGAATAGCAGCATGGCCGCCCCGCCAAGCGCCATCGGATAGATGAACCATGCTTGCGAGATGCCGCTCGCGGTGGTCTGCGCGGCGACATCGCCGCCCAGCGAGATACCGAACCACACGAGGCAACCCGCCACGATGATCGTGACGAGCACGCTGAATGCGGCCAGCACGTCACGTGCAGCGGGGCTGACCTTCTTGCGCAGCACTTCGATTCCTGCATGCTGTCCGCGGCGCAGCGCCGAGGCGCTGCCGAAGAAAGTCAGTGCAACCAACAGCACGCGCGGCACGTCATCCGCCCACTCGAATGGCGCATGCAGCGCGTACCGGAAGATGACCGACACAAAGACGATTGCCAGGTTGACGACCAGCAAAGCCGCAGCCATTGCGTCGATAAAAGTCCCGACCCAACGGTCGACGCGGGTGCGCATGATGCCGAGCGGCGTGCTGAGTTGTGCGTCGGCGAGCGGGGGCGTGTGGGCCCCGGCGTCATGCATTGGACGTCCGGATCGCGTCGACGACCGGCCTCATGTTCGGATATTTATCGGTGAACTGCGTCCACAGTGGCATCACGTCTTTGCGAAAACCGGCGCGGTCTGCTTCGACAATTTGCACGCCCTGCGCCTTGAGCTTGGCCATGGCCTGCGCTTCGGCCGTGATCGCCAAGCCGCGCGAATACGTTGTTGCGTCTGCAGCGGCAGCGAGAAAACCCTCCTGCAGATTCTTCGGGATTTTGCTGTTGAACGAGCGCTCCGAGATCATTGGGTTGTAAGGGTTATAGATGTGTTTGGTCAGCGTCAGAACCTTCGCGGCTTCGTAATACTTGCCCGCCAGCACGGTCGGCGCATCGTGCTCGAAACCGTCCACTACGCCGGCTTGCAACGCGGTGTAGACCTCGCCGAACGATAAAGGCGTCGCGACGGCGCCCATCAATTTCATGGTCTCGAGGAAGTAAGTGACCGGCAGCACCCGGATCTTCTTTCCCTTCAACTCAGCGGAGCTTGACACCGGTGCTTTGGCCAGGATGCTTCGTACTCCCGGTGGAAATGCCCACCCAAGCACACGCACGCCGGACCGGTCAACCAGCAGCTTGGATACCGTCTTGCCCGGTACGCCGTCGAGCGCCGCGCCGAAGCTGTCCCAACCGTTGAAGAGATAACCCATGTCGAAGACGCCGACTTCTGGCACGACTGTCGACCAGATCGACGAACCTCCAATCATCATGTCTACGATACCGAGACGCAATTGGCTGACGATGTCGGCTTCCTTGCCCAACTGGTTATCGGGGAAGAACTGGACCGCAATCTGCCCGTTGCAGTTCTTCTGCACGAGTTCGTTGAATTTTTTGTACCAGATCGCGGAGACCGAATAGACAGGGTCTGCGGTCAGGGAAGTCGACAGTCGTAAAGTAATTGCCGCGTCTGCCTGCTTGGACGGCAAGCCGATTCCTGCCATGGCGAGGCTCGAAAGGGCTCCGGCTTTGAGGATTGCGCGTCGTTTAATATTGGGCTGGGTCAAACCTGTCTCCTTTGGATGATTTATGACTACCGGGCGGAGCCGCCTTGGCGAACCGCCGGATCCGCTTTGAAGATGTGCCTGCTCGCGACCGGCCGCCGCGTGCTGGCAGCGATCACTTGTTGCGCGAAAAAAAAGCGTGCTGCGCCGCCTTTTGGGCGGGTGTCCCCCACAGGTTGGCCACACCGCGTGCCTCAGCCATGAGTCCCTCGCGCCGGCCCTCCGACAGGCCCACCGCGACCACGGCTTTTATGGTGCGAAGCGCTTCACCGGGATGGATGGCGATTTGCTGCGCCATCCTGACTGCTCCGTCGAGCAACCCGGCGGGTTCAAAGAGCGCGCTGACGAGGCCCATTTGCCGAGCGTCGGCGGCGGTGACCGGGGCGCCCGTCAACAAGATTTGCTTGGCGACCGAGACGCCCACCAGACGTGGCAGGCGCTGCGTGCCGCCCCAGCCGGGCAGGTTAGCCAGCGTAATTTCGGGCAGGCCCATGAGTGCCTGCGTGCTGGCGACGCGGATATCGCATGCAAGCGCGAGCTCCAGGCCGCCTCCGAGCGCGAAGCCGTTGATCGCCGCGACGGTCGGCTGCGGCAGCGCTTCAAGACGGTCGAAGATCGCCTGCCCAAAGCGCATGTGGGCGTAAGCGTCTTCCGGCGTGAATTCACGTTGCTCGTTGATGTCGGCACCTGCGCAGAATGCGCGTTCGCCGGCGCCTGTGATCACGACAGCCGATACTCCGCTATCGTCCGCAATGACGCGCAACATTCGATCCAAGTCCGTCAGCAAGTCTTTGCTAAGCGCATTACGGCGACTCGACCGGTTCAGAGTGAGGAGCGCGACCTTGTCAATTTGTTGCTGAGCGATCAGGCTGTCGTTCATCTCACTTGACCCACTTCAAGATGTGCTCGCCAACGCACACGAGTTCGTTCTTCTGGTTCGTTATTCGAATCTGCGAGCGGCACCGGCGGCGTTCGGCATCGACTTCCTGCACCGAATAGCACAGCCTGATCTTGTCCCCGATGTACACGGGCAGGAGAAAGCGGATTCGGTCATACCCGAGCGAGACCGGTGTTTCCAGCTTGCGCACATCTGGAACGCGTTCGACGATGGCCGTCGAGCAAGCCGACATATAAGCGACAAGCAGCGCGCCGTGGGCGATACGGCCGGCATAGGCACTGGTGGACATCGCATCCTCATCGACATGGTTAGGCGAGTGGTCGCCACTCAGGTCGGCGAAGATGCGCACCGCTTCGGCGGTGACGTCGCGCTCGAGCTCGACCTCGTCACCAACGTTGAGATAGAAATGGGTCATCGTGCGGATGCCAGTGAGTGGGTTCATGTTGCCGGCGCCCGGTACGCGATGGAGCGCCGACACCGGGTGTCAGGACACTTTCGCGTAGGCCATTTCACGATTGATGCCGGCCTGCTTCATGCACCGCCCGATCTTTTCAATCTCAGCTTCGTGCAGCTTCATCAGAGGAGGCCGGACGTGCGCTTCCTTGAGCCGGCCCAGATGAACCAGGGCTTCCTTCATCCGGTTGTGCATATCGAGAAGCGGGGGGTCGTAGAACGCACGCACCGTCGGATAGATCCGGTCGTTGATGGCCTGCGCTTTCTTGAGGTCGCCGGCCTTCACCGCCCTGAACAGCGCCACCTGGAGATCGGCGATCACACTGCCGGCGCCCGAGAGCAATCCGTCGCAGCCAAGTACAAGCGATCCGAGCAGCCACGCGCTATGCGTGGTGAGGACTTTCACAGGCTGATCAAGTGCGTGCAGTTCACGGATATGGCGTTCGTGAAGGTTGCCGTCGCCAATCTGGTCCTTGACGGCGCGAATCTGTGGAAACCGGTTGAGCAGTTCGAGCAGGCTGCCGAGGGAGTAGCTCAAGTTCGACGCAAGCGGATACTGGAACAGGACGATGGGCAGGTCCGATGCGTCCGTGATACGACGGACATGTTCGCTGATCATTTCGGGTCGCAGATGGCCGCCCAGCGCCATGACGTCGGGAGGAAAGACGAGCAGGGCGTCGGCACCCTCGTCCTGGGCGGTGCGGGCCATGCGCGCCGCCTCAAGGCTGCTGTTCGTAAAGACGCCTGCGACGATCGGCATGCGCTCCCCCAATGTCTCCCGGGTCACCACGAGTGCGCGCTTTTGCTCGTCGAGTGTCAGCGCATGCACTTCCGCGGCATGACCGTTGATTGTGATGGCGGACACCCCTTCGACCGATGCAATGTCGTTGAGGTGGGATCGATAGGCTTGTTCATCAATATTGAGGTTGCAGTCGAAAGGAAGAAGGCAGGCCGGAATGACGCCTTCGGGGACGAACGCACGTGGGTGATCCATTTGAGTACCTTTTGTAGTTCCGGAAAGTTAGAGACGCGAAAGAAGGAGCCCGCCGTCGATATCGATGGCATGTCCAGTGCTGTACGGAAGGGCTCCCGTTGCCAGGCTCGCGACGGCCGTCGCAATATCTTCGGGCGTACCCCAGCGCGGCATCGGCGTGAGTCCGCGTTCGATCTGCGCGCTGTAGAAATCGTGCACCGCCGCGGTCATGTCCGTCGCGATGAGGCCGGGACGAATCTCGAAGAGCGCGATGCCCGCTTTCGCCAGGCGCACGGCATATAACTGAACCACCATCGACAACGCCGACTTCGAAATGCAATACAGCGACTTCTCCGGCGAAACCATCGCTGCGTTCGCCGACGTGATCGTGACGATACTGCGTCCCTCGCGGCACGGGTCCTCGGCGATCATGCGCCGGGCCACTTCCTGGGTCAGGAAGAAGGTGCCTTTCAGATTGATGTTGATCAGACGGTCGAATTCTTCGGGCGGCGCATCCAGCATGTCTCCGCGTACGGCGATCTGGACACCGGCGTTATTGACGAGGCAATCCAGTCGCCCAAAGGAACGGTAGGCTTCGCCGACGAGCGGGGCGTGACTATTCAGATCGGCGATATCGGCCTCGTAGAATTCTCCCCTGCCGCCGCGCTTGGCAATGCCGGACAAGGTTTCTTCAGCCTCACGCCGTTCGCACCGGTCGTTGATGAGGACGTTAAAGCCCGCCGCGGCGAGAGCGTACGCTGTTGCGCGCCCGATGCCCCGCCGCGCGCCCGTTACGAGGGCTACCTTTTTCTCTGTCACTGCAACATCCTCTTGTTGTGGTCTGGGGCTGTTCATCAAGCCCAGGTGTCGCTTGCTCCACGGCAGGCTCAAAGCTGTTCGCTGACGGGGGCGAGATCCACCCCCGCTACGACACCGGCCTCAGCCATCCGGGCGATGCGCGCGGCGTCGTAGCCGAGTTCTTCGAGTAATTCCCGCGTGTCGTGTCCGATCTCCACCGCCAGGTGACGCACGGGCGGCACTTCACCGTCGTATCGCAGCGGGTGATTGACGAGGGTGGCGGTGCCACCCTTGACCTCGACCTTCTCGAAGACGCGGTTGTGGATTGCCTGAGGATCATTCGCCAGATCGCTGTAGTCGTTCACCGGGGCCCACCAGATATGCAGCGCATCGAGCGCGGCCGCAAGCGGCTCGAAGTTGTACTTCTTCACGGCCGCAGCGGTGGCACGCGCATACGCGTCACGGTCCTTGAACAGGTCTATGCGCGCCAGCGCGCGCAGGCCGTCGTCATCGAGCGCATCGGCGAAGGTGGCGGGATTGTTGAGCGAGATCGCGATCGGCCGTTCATCGGCAGTCCTATAGATACCATAAGGCGCCTGGTGGAACCAGGTTGCCAGGTGGGGATCGCGCTCGAACAGCTCGGTGTTGTTCGGGCCAGTGAGATAGTTGGTGATGGCCTCTGCCTGGAGGTCGATGCCGGCGTTGAACAGATTGCCTTCCACACGCGTCCCGTGCCCGGTCTCGAGCCGCTTCACATAGGCCGCGAGAATACCCATGGCAAGCAGCGCACCGCCGTGCTGGTCGCACACGGCAGCGCCGACCGCCGTGCTTCCACCACCGGAGGCTGCCACCAGTCCGCTGCGCGCCTGCACAAGAAGGTCTTGCCCTGGCTTGTCTTTCATCGGTCCGGTCGCGCCGAAACCGCTGGCCGATGCATAGATGATTTCCGGCTTACGAGCCTTGATGGCCTCGTAGCCCAAACCGAGACGGTCAAGAACGCCAGGCCTGAAGTTTTCGACGACGGCATCGGCGCTATCGATCAGGCTAAGCGCGATATCGCGCCCCTCCGGCGTCTTCAGGTCCAGCGCGATTACCCTCTTGTTCCGGTTTGCGCACAGAAAAAATCCGCTGACGCCGTTGACATACACGCCCGCGCCTGACCATTTGCGCTCGTAAGCGCCGTGAATCGCTTCGACCTTGATAACGTCCGCACCCATATCCGCCAGGTATTGGGTTGATGCAGGGCCCTGCAGGTAATGACAGAAGCTGATGACGCGCATGCCGTGCAGCATGAATCCTCCAGGAAATTCATTTACAAGTGCCGACGCCTGAGCCTGGCCGTTTTCGGCCTATTAGCGAGGCCGCCCCGTTCGCAAGGAGATGAAACACCGAATGCTTCTCGCTCCAGGGACCCAGCGGATCGCTTCAGGGGGTAGGCGCTAGCCTCAGACGGAACGTCGCAATGACAACGTTTTCAGATATTAAATGTGTATTACATTTCTTGTCAACGCGACTCAGGTTATTTCGAATCTATCGTTTACACCTATCTGTAGAGCCGTTGACAGTCAGATTTTCCTTCGATATCGCCGCTTGTAGTGGTCAACCGAAGATGCGGGTTGCGCTCGGATCGGCGCTTAATGTAGACTTTTATGACATCGTTCTCAGAGCATTTTTTTGTGCACTGCGAAGACGCGATCGGAGCTGCAACTGTCGCGCTCAGGGTTCGTCATGGCAACCAGGCGGGACAGATCCGAAAGACGGCGGCTCAGTAGTTGCCAACCGTCAGGCAGATTGCGGGTTCGAGGATGACGGAATGGTCTTGCAGTAAAAGAGAACCCCGAATCAATAGTTCGGTCGCGGGTGACCAGAAACGTTGGAAAGTTATTTTGTGCTCTATCTGAAGTGACAGTGCATCTCACTGCAGTGGCGAAAGGACGGCGCTAACAAATATGAGAAATGCGAGGCAGACCGCGGACGCATTGCATGCTGTCCGACAGGACGCGGCCGCGGCCGCAAATGCAGAGGACGCAGCAATTTGGCGATGGTTTTCCGTCATGCTTGAAGAGCGACGCATTCGCTGGTGCGATTCGCACTCCGGTTGGCTGGTGACGATCGATCATCGCCAGGTCGCAGGCGAAGCGACCTTCGATCAGGCGATTCGTGCAGCAAAAGTGAAACTGGAATCCCGCTGTGTGACAACGCGTACCGCGACTGCGACGGGCGCTCGTGCTAGATCAGGCGTTTCAGTCGTTGGTTCTCGCGTAGAGGAGCGTTGAGGTCATTCCGGCCTCTGGCGTCACGCCGCTTGGAATGACGAAACGGCAGGCGTGCCAGTCATCTCTGTACGTAGTCGTCAATACTCCAGCAACCGCTGCCTGCAAGTTGAATTTCATCAGAACCAGAAAAGGAGGGGACGCATTAGACATGTATATAAGTTAGATATCCGAATTGACGTCCTATATGCACGTATTGGTGCTGGGGGAATGCACCTCTGGTCCCCACAGCATGGACGCTTACGGCAGCAATTTAGCGCGCTTCAGACACAATTTTGAACACGGAAAGGCGTGCGTGGTTTATTCGGTTCGGTGCACGCATTGCAAAAAAAATCAATCAATGGAGAAGATGCAGATGAATCGATTCGGGACGGTGAAGCTGGCTTTCTTTACAGGGGCGGCGGTGGTTGTGACGCCCGCAGTTGCACAAAGCAGCGTGACGCTGTATGGAATCGTTGATGATTCGCTGGTTTATCAAAACAGCCAGGCCGCGCTCGGCTCGAACAACGGTGGCCATTCGAACGTGAAACTTTCGTCTGGCATCTGGGCGGGCAGCCGCATAGGGATGAAGGGCGCTGAAGACCTGGGAGGCCAGACGAAGGTGATCTTTGCGCTCGAGTCCGGTTTCAACGTAAACAATGGTGCTCAACAATACACCGGCGTCTTATTCGGCCGTCAAGCGTGGGTCGGACTGACTAACCCCTCATACGGTACGTTCACGGTGGGGCGGCAGTACACCTCGTACTACACGCTGCTCGCTCCGTACGGACCGACCACATGGCTCACCGGATTTTTTGGCGCTCACCCCGGCGACCTCGACGAACTAGACACTATTTATCGAACGAACAATTCGCTTGTTTATGCGTCGCCGAAGCTATATGGCTTCACCTTCAGCGGTTCATATTCGCTGGGAGGCGTACCCGGCAGCGTGAACCAGGGGGCGACATGGAGCGGGGCAGTACAATACACGAATGGTCCGGTCGGGCTTGCAGCAGGTATCACGCGAATCAACAATTCGACGCCTGGCGGTGGCGCATTTGGAGCCGACTCAACCACCAACTCAGGTGGCCAGTCGGGCGTGTCGGCGGTGACCAACGGTTATCAGACGGCACAGGCGCAGCAGCGCTTTGCGGTGGTCGGCGGCTACGCGTTCAACAGCGCGTGGGATGTCTCGGCGACTTACTCGAACGTCCAGTACATCCCGGGCATCAACTCGAGGTTCCGCGATACAGCCATCTTCAACACGGCCGGTGCGGTCTTGCACTGGAAGGCAAGCGCAGCGTGGGACTTTGCGACAGGTTACAGCTACACGCGAGCGACTCTGGCGAACGGTATCCAGAGCGCCGCTCAGTACCATCAGTTCAATCTGTCCGAGTACTGGGCGCTATCGAAGCGCACTGGGTTCTACGCGCTGCAGACATTCCAGCGCAGTAACGGGAAAACGCTCGGCACAGGAGGTTCGGGCAATATCATCAACGCAACGGCTACAATTGGCGACGGCTTCCAGACTGCGCCGTCGTCCTCACGCAACCAACTCGCCGCGGGGGTGGGTATCATCCACCGATTCTAACGGGCACTGGTGTGTTCGGTATTGTCAACTTGTTGATGCGCGGCCGAGCGAAAACGCGGCGCACGAGGATGGCGAACTTACGCGACGAGGCGTCCCAGCATCGGGACGCACGTCACCCTTTCCCAAGCCTCGAAGGCCTGGTCGCGCGCCTCTCGCTTCTGTTGCGCGTTCGTGTTATAGCGGCAGTACATGAACAGGTTGCCCACCTGATCGTGAACCGACGCGAAGCGTTGCAGGTGACGCGCGGACTTGAAGCGGCGCATCACCTTCTCGCGCACCCGTGTTGAATGATGTGAGTTTTCCGCCCGGTTATTCAGCCCCTTGTGCTGGCGGTGTTCGACGTTTATTCCCCGATCCCTGTTCGCCGCCGCGTAGCTCTTAAGCTTGTCGGTGATCAGTACACGTGGGGCGCGCCCGTGCTTCTTTAACAGCTTGCGCATGAGCCGCCTGGCCGCGTGCCTGTCGCGCCGGCTTTGCACCAGCACATCGAGCACTGCTCCATGCTGGTCCACCGCGCGCCAAAGCCAGTGCTTCTTGCCGTTGATCGTGACGACCACTTCATCGAGGTGCCACTTGTCGCCCCGGCCCAACGCGGCAGACCGGATGCGCCGGGCGATGCCCAGCCCGAACTTCACCGACCAGCGCCGCACCGTCTCATACGTAAGCTCAATGCCGCGTGCGGCCAGCAGTGCCTCGACCATGCGTAGGCTGAGCGGGAATCGGTAGTATAACCACACCGCGTAGCTGATCACGTCTGGCGGGAATCGGTACCCAGTACAGGCCATCGGACCTAGTGACAAGACGACGACACTTGCCGACGAAGCGTTGGATCTCTTTAGCCTGAGATTCCACGGCGAGATAGACAAGTTTGTATTGTGATTCAAGCGCTTGGCTTGAAATCGGGGTTCGGTTTTCTGTCTACGGATGGATCGCCTGGACGAGCGCGAGAGCACGCTCGTGTGTGGGCTCGGGAGTAGTGGTGAGCTCGAAAGTGGGCGCGTCGGGGCCGGCGTTTGGCGTAGACCGAAATAAATCTGTCACAACTTCGCTAGTAAATCTGTCAATTCGCCTAAATGCAACGGCGGCGGCGAGAAAAATCACGAGAATTCAACAGGTTGTCGGACGCGAATTAAAAGTGTCACCGCCTCATGGCGCGTAAGTCGTCAGCCGGCGACCGTGGACGTTGCTCAGGACGAGGGACGTCCATATTGTCGTCCGAGCGAACACGCAATCGATGACTGATGGCAGCGCGGTCCCGCCTGCGCATCGCCGGGGTTGTCGAAAGTAGCGAAAGGCGCCCGTAGCTGAAGTGCGAGCGGCACGAGACGCATCGGAACGGTGCTTCGACGAGGCTGGTGTTGACGATGTAGGGCGTCTCTTCCCCACAGTGCAGGCATCGCGTTTCGAGCGATTGCCGATGCGCAGGACAACGGTCTTCATCGTTGAGTTGATACAGCACACTGTGGTAGCCATGTGCCGCGCACTGTCGGCAATACCGGAAAGCGGGGTGGTAGCGACCAGGGACCGCCGCGTCGAGCAGCGATGCGTGCAGCACGTTCTCGGGCAGGCGCAGCAGACGACGAAGGCGCTTGAGGTTGACGACCTCGCGCACAGGAGCCACGCCTACAGACGGGTCAATATCGGGGTCTATCAGTTGAACGAGGAAATCGGCAGCGAGTGCGTTTGCACAGCCGAACTTCCACAGAATCGAGACCAGTGATTCTCCCGGTACTAGCCATTTGAGATTGAATACGCTCCCGAGCGCCAGACGGAGTTCGCGCTCGTCAAACGCCAGAATCGGGAAACGAGGCGGCTTAAGCGCCGCCGGCTTACGCCGTCGCAAGCACGCGGCCGGTGGCATGTCGAGACTGAACGTAACCGCAGTGACGCACCGAGTGAGTCCACAAAGCTGCGTCGGGGCAGTAGCCTGGTGCATCCTTGAGTTCGCTGTCCTTGAGCACGATCTCGACAGCGCGTGCGAATGATTCCATGGGCAAGTCCAGGATCCCCGGCAAGCTCGCCTTGTGGTGTGCGTCCTCGAACGCCTGCCACAGAACGGTGGCGTCGCTGGTCAGTCGATAGCCGGCGTCGAAGGACTGAGGCACATAGAAGCGCGTGAAGCTCCAGGGGGTCCGCTCGGGATAGGCGGTCTGGTCGTAACCATTAAGGCACGTTGCGACATCCTCGGCGTTGCGGATGCCGGAGAAGGCAAGTTCTTCGACCATAAGACGCGCGACGATCTGCGTCTTGTGCGCAACCTGGAGCGCCGTCTTCTGTGCAAGCAGTTCCTCCTGTCCAACGAGAAACGTGAACAGTTTGATTTGCTGACGATCGAGCGCGTCGTGCACGTCGCGCAGCCATTCGTACTCGTGGTCATTCAGTCTCTGCGCCTCGTCGCAAAACAGGATCACGGTGCCACTTCCGGCCCTGGCGGCCGCCTCGCGAATGCGCAACGAGAGTCGCGTTCGTTTGGTCGACGTTGTGCCGGCATTCGGACAAGTGTCGCCGACCGCCTCAAGCAGCGTTGCGAAGAACGGGCCCTCGGCGTGCCGCGGCTTGTGCTCGCACTGTGCATGGTAGGTGGTGATCTTCGGGTATTCGCGTGCGAGTAGAAGCCGCACGTACTCGATGGCGCGGGTCTTGCCAACCCGCGACGGGCCATAGATGAGCGCACCCATGATCCGGTAGCGCAGACAGCGCGTGACGAGTTCGTAGAAGCCTTCGATCGCGGGTGTGGCGAGACGGTAATTGCCAGTGACGAGTGGATGCAGCGATGGATCGACCGGACGCGGTATCTTCAGCGACATGACACACTCCCTAAAATGACGAAGTTAAAATACTTGGCCAGTACCAATCGAGAGCTTTCGTGGACGCACCGGCGTGGGTGGCGGAAGTGAGGCGAGCCCGTCGGTTTGCGATTGCGTCGATGATTGCGTGCGCGCTGTAACTGCAGTTTCGCTCTCGGCGGGACGGCTCGGCCCGAGCGGCGTGCGTACGGTCGATGCCGACGCCAGCGACTGCTTCGTACGGGCAAGATCGGTCGCCGCCTTGCGCGTCTTCTTCGCCTGTGTGAACTTCTCCTGAACGTAGGCTTCGATCGGATTCATGCCGGCGTCAGAGAATCGCTGGCGCTTGCCTGACTGTTTGCAGATCTCCTGACGTAGCTTGAGGTTGTGCGGCACCAACTGCCACGCGCCCTGAGCGTCAAGTACGCCCAACTCCGTGCCATCCGCGAGAAAGGCCCGTACGGAGCGAAGATCGTCCGCGTTCATGTAGATCAGCAGACGCTGGCCGATCAGATGCGTACTGGCAGCAAGCACACGGTTTGTGTAACGGACGCGGTAAAGGTTGATGTGCGGACGCACACCCTGCCCGATATAGGCCCGAACGCGGCACTGCCTTGCCGATTGCATCAGACAGAGCGTTCGGCGACGCTGTTCAGCGAGCCACGCCAGCAGCGTTTGCCTGCCACCCACGAAGTACTCCATGGCTTCCAGCGGCGTCGCGTTGTTGAGGCCGGTGTGGGGCGTACCGTTGTAACTTGAGATGGCGTACTCAACCAGTTCACCCAATTCGTCAAGGGAGACGTAGAGGCGCAGGTCGCCTTTAGGATCAGCGAGTGCCCGACGCAGGTCTCGTGGATGAGAACCGGTGTAGCCGGGTAACCGAGATGAGAGGCGACTGGCGATCGTGCCGAAGAACCGCTCGATATAAGGCCGTTCGTCGGGACTGTATTTCGGTCCGGCGTCAGCCACGCAGCCAACGAACTCGCATAGCGCCGTCAAGGTCTCATTCGCGAGATTTGCCTTCGCGTTGTCGAGCTTCATCCATTCCCAGGTTGCATACGCCAGTTCGGGTAGGCGCTCCGACGGAAAGCCGTCCTGCGTTCCACGGGCGAGGCCAGCTATCGTGAACGCCCGCGCGTGATGAGGTTCGAGCGCATTCTCGATTGTCTTGATGACGTCGTAGCGGCTGTATTCTCTGGCTATATGCGCAAGTGAAGAACGATTTCCCGATACTCGCAGGCTGTGTTAAAGCGGACGCCCGCACAAACACAGCAGAGGATCTGCATCATGACAGCAAGACGAACGACCATCCGGCAACTGCCGTTGACCGAGGTCGTTGACCGCGACACACCCGGCGCGACGCCGGTCAGTATCACCACCCCCGAGGGCGGCACCATCTATCACACGGTCCCGCTCGCAGACCCCGACACCGGCAAGCGACGCGACACCCGCCCGAAGTGGATCGCAGGCACCTTCCCCCTCTTTCCCGTTGTCCGACTTGTTGACGGCGCGCCGTGGGCTGAGGCGAACCTCTGGCTCATCGATATGATCGAGTCGAAGTTGTCGCCGAACATGCTGACGTTCGCCTGCATCGCTGACGACCTGGTAGCGTTCCGTCGTTATCTGGATGACGAGGGTATCGACTGGCTCGTCTTCCCTGTGAACAAGCGGCAACGTCCGACCTACCGATATAGCGGCTCGATCAAGATGGCGGTGCAGGCAGGCGAACTGTCTCCGGGCGTTGCCAAGCGTCGTATGGGCACCGTGGTGCGCTTTTATCGCTGGCTGATGACCGAAGCAGGCTTTCGACCCACGAACGCGCCGTGGGTCGAATCTGATCGCTTCATTGAGTTCAAGGACGAGAAGGGCTTCAGCGGCGTGATCGAAGTCAAGACCACCGACCTGTCGATCAGTGGCCGGCGCGTAGAAGACCCATGGGACGATCACATCCAGGACGGTGGTCGCCTGCGCCCGCTCCCCTCTTCCGAGCAGTCGGCGCTGCTTGAATCGTTAGCCGCACTAGGCAACACCGAGATGACGCTCGTTCATCTCTTCGCGCTGTTGACGGGCGCCCGCATCCAGACGGTACTGACCGTGCGCGCGAAACACGTGATGCACAAGCCTGACGGGTTTCACGGCGACGACATCCGTCTCCCCTGCGGGCCAGGTACCGGCATCGACACGAAGGGCGGCGTCAAGGGCGTGTTGCATCTGCCGCGTGGTTTCTATGAGCGGCTGTACGTCTACGTGCACAGCGATCGTGCGCGCAAGCGTCGCCAGATGGCAGATGGCGGCGATCACTTCGACCAGCCGCTCTTTCTGAGCCATCGCGGTGCGCCGCTCTACGAGGACTGCGCGTCGCGCGCCCCGGTGAGCACTGGCTCGCACGTACGCCGTCACGTCAAGACAGGGCAGGCCGTGCGTCAGTTCATCAGGGACGAACTGTTGCCCATGATGCGCGTGCAGCTCGGCAACCCCAGGTATGCGGTCAGCTTCCACGACCTGCGCGCGACTTACGGGCTGAACATGGTCGACACGATGACAGCGAATGAGACGAAGTACACCCGGGCACTCGATCAGTTGCGGCAGTTGATGTGGCACGCCCGGCCGTCTACGACTGAGATTTACCTCGGCTACCGCGAAAACCGCAAGCTGTTCGACGCTGTGCAGGACGGGTGGAGTGCGCACCTGTCGACGCTGGTCACGCTCGCCCTCGATTGCGCGGTGGCATCATGAACCGGCTGTACGAGGAAGTGCACATGCCGCTCACGGAAGGCACGACGCTGCTGCGCCCCGAGCGCGCGCTGCTCAAGTGGGAAGGCATTAGCAACCGTTCCGATATTGGGCAGATCTGCTACCTGACGCGTGACACGTCGAGCACGCGGCACACACGACACACTTTCGACCATACAAGCTTCAGCAGCGAACGCGCCAAGGTCGTACGCATGCTGGTGAAACAGCTTTCCGAGCGCTTGACCCTTGGTGCAATGCGTCCGAATACGGTCTATCTTGCTCTGCGCGGCGTGCTTGACTTCGCCAACTGGGCCGACAGGCTGGGCTTGCATCAGGTGCTCTGTGACGAGAAGGCTACGGCGGAGGCGGTTCATCGTTACTTTCGTGAGAAGCGTGAACAGGTCTCGCTGGGCAACCTGAACCACAATACTGTCGCGCGCCTTCAGCCTAATCTGTTGTCGATGCTACGTGAGTTATTCAGAAACGACGACTTCTGCGCCGATGCGAGGGTGCTGCGCCAGCAACATTATGCTTACGCACCGACAGTTGTGCCCGACGCCGAGGCACAAGCCGCCTTGCTCGCGTGGGCTGACGCGCTCTTCAGCAGCATCAGCACGCTGGTGCTCGACTTCAAGCCATATCCGGTGCGCGTGACCACGGCGCGAGGTGAGAATCTTTGCCTTGTTCCGCACACACATGGCCGTGGTGAAGGGCACGACTCGAACGGCTTGTTTGGCTGGAATCTGGAGACGGGACAGCTGCGCACCCGGGAAGAACTCACGAGGCGCTTGGCCGAGGCTGGAGCTAAAAATCCTCGCCATCGTTCGTGGGGCATCGCGCGGTTAACGGCTAAACATCTTACGGCGGCCAACGAGGACGTACAGTCACCGATCCGCCGCTCGCATGCTTCGATGGCGGCCTCTTGCTTCGCCGCGCTGTTTCTGGCTGAAACGGGCGTCAGCCTCGCGCAGCTGCTGGCAATGAAGTGGAGCCCGGAGCTCGCCGCGAGCCTGCGGGATGCGTCTGTTGTACGTCAGAAGTTTCGCGAGGTTAAGTACCGTGCAGGTGGAATGGAAGTTACGTTCACCGTCTCGCTGGCCTTCATGCCAAAGCTCAAGGCGTATCTGGCATTGCGCAAGTATCTTGTCCAGGACGCAGACTGTGACACGTTGTTCGTCGTAGTCGGGCATCATGCGCAGCTGCGGCGGCTAACGGGTCTCTCAACCCAATTCCTTGATCGGCTTTACAGTCGACTCGGTACGCTCGGGATTGTGCTGCCGCGCATTAGCGCACGTCAGTGGCGTGCGGCAAAGCAGGATTGGGCGGTGAGCAATCACGGCCCTGTCGTCGCAGCCAGGCTGATGGGCCACTCCTTGGCCACGGCGCTGCGCTCGTACTCGAACGGCACGGACACCGCGCACAAGGCTGAGATGGGCGCATTCCTCGCTTCAGTTGAGAAGACCGTGCTGAAGGCCGGCAACGACCCGGCGGGCTCCATCAAGAGCGCGGTGGGCGTCTGCATCGAGTTCCACAAGCCTGCGCCGATCGCCGCTTCGGTCACCGTACAGCCTGACTGCCGCTCGACCGAAGGGTGTCTCTTTTGCGACCAGTACCGCGTGCACGCTGACGCCACCGACATCCGCAAGCTGCTGAGTTGCCGTCACTGCATCAGGCTCGCGAGCGGGCGTGCTGGCTCGTTCGAGCAATACGAGAGCTCGTTCGGCGCGGTGCTGCGACGGGTCGAATTCCTCCTGAATGAACTATGCAAGCGCGACGCCGCGCTGGTCGGTCAGATCGAGCACGACGTTGATATTGATGGAAATCTTGACGCTTTCTGGTCGACCAAGCTTGATCAGCTTTACGAATTGGGAGTGGCATGAACAATACGCTAATCGCAGCGCTCGCCGAGCGCCCCGACTGGTATCGGATCGAAGACGATGCGGTCGTCACTCACGACAAGGCCGGGAACGCTGCTTCGCTGTTTGGTGACGACGCCTGGGACATCCGTGCATATACGATTGGATCGCGCCGCACCCATATCCACTTTAGGGGTCACCCGCTTAACGACGCAGGCCGCATCCTTTCAGCCACGACTACGCGTCAGTGGAAGCAGGTCATGTACTTTCTTATGCACGAAGTGACCGAGACGGTACCGGCGTCCAGTACTCTTCAATCTTGTTCATTTTACCTGAAGGACTTCACTTTCTTTGCCGCCGAACACCAGCTTACTCTTTATGAAGGGCTATCCAACGTCGCTGTTGTTCTGGACTATGTGGCACAAGCTGGGATCGACATGAAGGCCCAACGCCTTCATTCGATTCTGGCGAAGCTTCACCGGCTGGGCGCCGAGGCCACAGGGCTGCGTGTGCCGTTGGCCCAACTGCATAAGCCTCTGCTCGAACGCTCCGCGCAACGCGCCGGAAACTCACAATACGCGGTCATCCCGACGCGGATCTACCAACACTTACTGTCGACCTGCGAGCATGACCTCGGGATCGCTGAGAGCGTCGCGAACGCGCTGTCGGACTACCTCGCGCGCGCATACGCTGGCGAACGCCCTGACGTCTGTGCCGCACTGAAGACGGCTGCTGTCCACTTCGGGTGCAAGGACTCCCCTTACATCGTGTTGTCGCTTGTGGCGTCGATCAGCGCGTTATGCCAGCTTGTCATCCTGTCGTTCACCGGCATGCGCGCGATGGAAGCGGAGAACCTGCCGTACGACTGTCTGAGCGAGGCCCGGCTGGATGGCGTGACGCACTATGCCATCGAGGGCGTTACGACCAAGCTGTCCGGCGGGCGTCCCAAACGCGCATGCTGGGTGACAAGCCCGCTCGGTGCTCGCGCCGTCAGGCTCGCGCAACGGCTGTCGGGCGAGGCGCACCGTGCGCACAGCGCACCAGGCTACGCCGAATCGACGGACGGTTCCCGCCTGCTGTTCTGTCGGATGGGTCTGCATCTTAAGTACGTGGCAAACCGGGCGCCCAGTACCATACATAACGATGTCGAAGGCTTTCGTGAGCGCGTCTTCCCGACGATCACGGCCGAAGACATCGCCGAACTGAAGCGTGTCGACATGCACCGCGCATGGGAAGACGAACCGAAGTACGCGGTCGGGCAGCAGTGGCCGTTCACGCGTCATCAGCTTCGCCGCTCGCTCGCGTTGTATGCGCAACGCAGCGGCCTCGTCACGCTGCCGACGCTCAAGCGTCAGTTGCAGCACATCACGCAGGAAATGAGCATGTATTACGCTCGTGGCTCGGCGTTTGCGAAGGGCTTCATCGACACCGACAAGGCTCACTTCGCGAAGGAATGGGCCGAGGCACAGGGCCTGTCCGAGTACCTTGCGTACGCTGAGCAGGTGCTGTTCTCTGACGAGCGGCTGTTCGGCGGGCACGCAGCATGGACACAGAGCCGTGCCGTGCAGGCGTCGCCCGTGTCGGTCTACTCACGCGAGCAGACGGTGAGGATGTTCGGGAAGGGCGAACTGGCGTACCGCGAGACGGTGCTTGGCGGCTGCGCCAGCGTCGAGCCGTGCAAGTCGACGGCGCTCGACTGGATGCGTCTGGATTGCCTTGAATCGAACTGCCGTAACCTCGTGGTCATGCCGTCGAAGCTTCAGCGCGTGATCAAGGCGCAGCAGGCCACAGTCGAGAAGCTGCGCGCTGCCGATGAGGCGAGCGTCGAATGCCGCATCGAGGCACAGACGCTGCAACGACTGCTTGACGCGCAAGAGAAACTGATGAAGCCGGAGGCCGCATGAGCGATGCCATGACCGACTACTACGCCGCCCTTGAGCGGCTGAAGAAGCGCAAGGGTGCGCGTATCAACAACGATACCGTGGCGATCGAGGCGGGCCGCAAGAAAGGCAGCATCAAGAAGTCGCGCCCTCAGTTCG
Source organism: Caballeronia sp. LjRoot34 (assembly GCF_964253815.1). Taxonomy (NCBI): domain Bacteria; kingdom Pseudomonadati; phylum Pseudomonadota; class Betaproteobacteria; order Burkholderiales; family Burkholderiaceae; genus Caballeronia; species Caballeronia sp. LjRoot34. The sequence goes on along the minus strand of NZ_CAXUSB020000004.1, from coordinate 149,107 downwards.
CCGGGCTGATCGAAGCAATCGATGCGGCCAACGCTGTAGCCGAGCGGCCAAAGCTCGAGCTGACGGAACGTCTGAACCGCGCGAAGGGCGACGCGAAGGATCTGCAGGTACAGCTTGACGAGTCGCTGGCTCGTGAACTCGCGCTGCTGCGTCAGGTATTCAGCCTGCGCAAAGAACTGGCCGTGCTGCGCAGCGGTAGTGTCCTGCCGTTGCAGTCGCGCTAGATGTCGAAATAAAATAAAGCAAACTTGCGGAGGAAAATGGACACGCGATGGTCGTTGTGTCCACTTTTTCTCCCAATCTAATGGACAACCCGCAGTCTGCCGATTGCAGCATTTTCAAGGCTCCGCCTGATGTCCATCGTTTTTCTCTTGCGCGTATGGCTAACGCGATGTGATAACCGAGCACGGCGCGCGTACACACGTCTATGATTGCAAGGAGCCAAACCCTCTCCATCTCGAATTCGTGTGCAAAGCCGAGTGGATCGCGTACGACAACCTTGAGCCGGATGTCGAGCCGGTGGCCGTCGAATTCGACGACCTGATACGGACGCGTCGCCGCGGGCGTACCTGCTGCGTCGAGGCGAGGCAAGCCCTTGAGGTGCGGCGCTCCGGCCGAGCGGGCCGCCGTCCCGAACGTGCGCAACATCTCATCCTTTAAGCGTCGTGACAGCGAACGAAGTGCACGGTCGGCTGTGTTGAACGGATAGTCACCTGCCGTCAACCCTACCGACCGACATTGGTGCAGGAAGTCATCGTGTAGCGATTGCAGACCGCGCAGGCGAGTTCGTAAGTGACCGTCCGTATGTATCTGCTCAAGCAGTACCCTGCGACGTTTGACCTGAAGAAGCAGCCATCCTGCAAGCGCCGGATAGCGTTCAAAGAGTTGCGCCAGAGCGCCAGCGGCGCCTCGACTGCCGCGTTCGCCGTGCACCTGTACGTCGCGCACTCGCTCATAGTCTGCGATGCGCATGTAGCGGATAAGTCCCCGAAAGCCGAAAGGGCGCCCGTCAGGATGCTGTTGCTGCGCGCGTTCGAGCCAGCGGTACAGTTGACGGCGATTGATACCGGCGGACTGCTCAATTTCCCTGATCGATTCCCCGGCGACGTAGCGCAATATGGCCTGTTGGCGCTTCTCGAACATGTTCCGCGTCGCCTGGTCAAACTCGGTATAGGCGACAGTGGGCCAGGCGCTAACGTCGATCGCCTGCAGATCTGGTTTGCGGCGATTCATAAGGTGCCTCCGTAGCCACGAATGGCGTGAGCAGGGACAGGGGTTGCGTTTGAATCTCGTGTGAGCTGACCCGGCCGTCATGAAGCAGACCAAACAAGGCAGCGCGAACCAGAACAGGATCGGTGGACGAGAATTCCCGCTCGATATCGAGCAATCGTTGAGATTGCTTCAGGAAACGGGCGATCGTTCCGGACAGCGTTGACGGAATGAGACCGCGGTTGGTGACAAGGTAGGGGAGCATCCGCTGCCAGTTGTCGAGCCATACACGCGCAGCGGCTAGTTCAGCCGGCGCGACAAACCGGATCAGTAACTCGTTTTCCTCATCGTCGCAGGGGAATGGTGTAACCGATCCATCAATTTCAGATTCTATGAGGATAACTAATTCTCGCAGATCGACGTAATGGACCCAGAAGTCAGCGAGACGACGGGATCCGTTGATCATCACATAGCCCGGGCGTTCGCAAAACGCAATCACTTTGGGATTCGTCTCAAGGAGCAGCCATTGGTCGAGCAGCGGACGCCGGTAAAACATGACGCGGCGCGCAAGCTTCGGGCTGAATACTTCGAGCCGGTGGCCGCCGCGTGGACGGGCGAGCGCGACTGGCTCTGGAATATACAGAGAATTTTCCATAAGTCAGGGCCTTACGGACGGGATTCGAAGTGTAGGAGGCGAGGTGACGAATTTAATACGGACTTATGCGAATATTCCCCCCCGGCTGGAGATACATAGTTGGGGCGGATATAGGCGAATTGACTAGAAAACACCTCTCGAAAATGGCTGTTTTTACCTTGCGTTTTATAAAGCTATATCCTATTTATACATTCTATGTTTCGTTCGTTGCGCTATGTATCCGGGAATGACGGTGTCGAGTAGCTGGCTTTCTTTGAAAGCCGAGTAGCTTGGGCGGAGGTGGCGAAGTGCCGAGAGTTGATGAAACTGAGTTACGCCGCTGGCGAGAGCTGCCCGCCAATCTGTTGATTCCTTTGCTGACCATTCATTCTAAGTGCGACGCTACATTTGTGCCCATCAAGGGAAAAGGCACGGAGCGCTGGCAGGCCAATGTCTGTGGCCGAGATTATGAACTGATTACCGACGGACCAAAGTTTTACGACACCCGTGCCAACCGCGGCGGTGGGGGCGCGGTGGATTTGGTAATGTACCTGCACCGTCTCGATTTCCGCAGCGCCATCGCGCTGCTACGACGGTTGAACGCGTAGCGGTACCGCTCCCATGTTCGTGACCGTCAAAGCGAAGGTCTACACGGATTCCAGCGGCGCTTATAGGGAGCTTCCGGTCCTGCTGACGCCTGCGGGACCTCTGGAGCCACTGCTTGACTATCTGCTCGCCCGCAGCCATGACCGAAGCCTCGAATGGATGAAGAAGGTCGTGCGGTCGGTACGAATGTTCCTTGACTATCTGCTAAGCAACCCCGCAGAGACCGACCGCCATCGCCTATTCCTCAACTTCGCGCAGCGGCTCTATACGGGTACCTTTGAACTTGAAAGCCACCTGGACCCGAGCTGGCTATGCTGGGCGCCGCGTTCGCCCCACGACGCGCAACATATTGTGGCGCAGCTCACCGACTTCTTTTGCTGGCTTAGCGACATACGGCCATCTGCCGCCGCGGTAATTCCTCGATACGCCGGCGGTGCCTACGACCGCATGCTCGACGAGGTGGCCTACCAATATCGGCGCAACCATGCGTTTCTGGGGCACACGTGGGCAGTCAACGCCACCCCCGAATACACTGGACATCGGGCGCGATACAGACGCCTGCCAAGAGTCGAAATGGATGAGCCACCAGCGTTCCCTGAGGAGCGCTTCGCGGAACTGCTGTTCGAGGGATTCAAAGCCGGCAATCGGTACGACTACCGGAACATGCTCATCACGCTGTTGCTGCATGGCGCGGGCTTCCGTGAGTCCGAACCGTTCCACCTCTATATCAGCGATGTGTTTCCCAATCCGCAGAGCACCAATCAGGCCATGGTGCTCATTCACCACCCGAGCTTTGGCACTGCGCCGTCGGATTGGCGTGACGAATGTGGTCGACCCAAGAAGGGAAATCGTGCGGCTTACCTCGCGGAGCAATTTGGCCTCGTGCCGCGTACTGAAGTGATGGACAGGCGCGCGGCGGGCTGGAAAGGCGGCACGCACGATGCCGCCTTCTATAAGCGGGCCTACTGGTTTTTGCCCGAGTACGGCGAGTTGTTTCTGAGACTGTGGTATCGCTACCTCGAACAGGTTGCGCGCGTCGCGCGTAACCATCCGTTCGCATTTATCAATCTGCGCCGCGACCCACTGGGCAAACCATATTCACTCGCCCAGTACAACAAGGCCCATGCAGCAGCCTGCGAGCGCATCGGCTTGACCGTGGCCAAAGCGTTTGGCACAACGCCACACGGTCATCGCCACGCTTATGGTCGACGCTTGACGAACGCCGGCATCGAGCGCGCACTCATTCGGCGCTTCATGCATCATGCCTCCCCCGAAAGCCAGGAGATCTATACGCAAGCCACCACCAAAGAGGCATTGGCCGCGCTGATGGCCGCCGCGCAGCGGCTGCAGGGCAACGCATCGCCGGGGCACCCACCTACGCCCGGGGGCTTTGAATTTATTCTGTGAGGGAACGAAGTGGCAAAGGCATCCAGAGGGAAGGCATCCGGTAGATCCGTACCCGCCAACAAAGTTAAGGGGTGCAAGCGAAATAGTGACCCGGCGCTGAGCTGGGTCGAGCGCGAATATCCCCAGTTGGCCGCTTGGCGCCTGCTTGCTGTCGAGTGGCTTAAGGGCGAGACCTTGGGGGTGAGCACCCGACTTTCCGCGCTGAGTGCTTTCTTCGAGAGGTACCTGGTTAGGCTGGACCTTCCGCTCGACCCGGCAGTATTCCTCGCGCGACACACCGTTCTGCCGGACTTCTATCGGACCGCATGTCCCGATTCCTACGGTGGTATCGCGTACAACAATGCCATCCACGCATTCCTGCACTTCGTCCTACTACACGAATTCAGCGTGTCGGACGACCATGGCCACCTTGTGATATCGCCCGCTTACCACAATCCGGTGGCGCGCGGCTCCGGAGCCGGACTACCCAAACGCGACGAGAGCGTGCACTCGCCGTTGCCTTATGGCTACATTGACGAGCTGCGCCAGATGCTAGCGGCGGGCTTGCACTTCCGCGACTGGCAGTGGGCACACAGCGCGTTGGGGGTAGGAATTGGGCAACGCGGATACCCAGCGCCTGACTGGTTCCCGGTGAGCGAAACTCAGATTGACCGGTCCGATCCGGACTGCGTGTGGCGTATCCGTGAACGCACGCAAACAGGTGGTGGCCCAGTGCTGGAGATGTGGAGTCCGGTGCGCTGGGTGGCTTTGCTGGTGAAGCTCATCCTACCGCTACGGACGTTCCAGGTGCGCATGCTCGATTCAGGCGAAGCCGACACCTGGCGGTACGAAGCAGGCCGCTGGGTGCGCAACCTACACCCGCTTGCACACGGCGAACACCGGCCGTTGCGCCTGGGCGTCTTTCGCCGCGGCGGGCTGCTTTCGGACAGTGAGTCCGCCTGCACGGTGCTCTACATCAACACGAACAAGACCGCCGACTTCGTCAGGTCAGCGCAAGAGAAGGGCTACATCCTGCCGTGGGCTGCCGGCGGCCCGGTGCACCAGGATGGGCGGTCTCAAGTCGAAGTGCAACAGCTAGGTTAATGTTTAGATGACGTTGCTAGATCCGCTGCTTGTAGCGTCGCGGCGAATACCTCGAAGGGCGAATGAAACGCGTGTGTGGCACGAGGTCGGTTGTTCAAGCTGTCGGCAATGATGTCGAGGTCCGCCTGACTATGGACGGAAAGGTCGGTGCCTTTGGGCAAGTACTCGCGCAACAGGCCATTGGTATTTTCACAAGTTCCGCGCTGCCACGGGCTATGTGGATCGCAAAAATAGACGTTCACGCCAGTTTGAGCGGCAAGTTCTTGATGTCGTGAGAGCTCACGCCCCTGGTCGTAAGTGAAGCTTTGACGCAAGTGTTCGGGAATCGAGTTGAGCTTGGCCGAGAAGCCGGCCAGTGCAGATTCGGCTGTGGCATCGTTCATCTTGGCGAGCAGTACCAGACGGCTTGTTCTCTCCACCAACACGCCAACTGAGGAGCGATTGCCTTCGCCTTTGATGAAGTCGCCCTCCCAGTGCCCGGGCATCACGCGATCCTCGATTTCAGGTGGGCGCACGTGAATGCTGACCATATTGGGAATTTGCCAGCGACGATCATTGCCCCGTGTGCGCGACATGCGGGCGCGATGAGCACGACGCAAACAAGCAATAAGTTGACGCCGTAATTCTCCGCCTGGGTGGGCGTAGATGGTTGTGTAAATCGTTTCGTGCGAGACCTGCAAAGTCGGATCGGTGGGAAACATACGCTTGAGGACTCCAGAGATTTGCTGAGGCGACCAACGCCACTCCAGCAGCGTAAGGACGACCCTCCAGCAGGCGCTGTGAGGCCCGAGTTTGGGCGTGACGGCAGTGTCAGCTCGTCGCGCCGAACTGAGCGCGTGCGCCGCCGCTGGGACATAACCGAGCACAGAGCTATTGCGCCTCAGTTCACGGCTGAGCGTAGAGGCCGAGCGCCCGAGTATTCGGGCCATGGCCCGAATACTCGATCCCCGTTGACGCAGGCTCGCAATCTCCAGACGTTCCTCGGCTTGCAACTGCTCGTACTGATTCGCTTTGTGCATTACAACACCTTATACGCTTCGGTGTTGCGCTTCAATTTTGAGCCCGCCATGTCTTCCATTGGCTGGAGAAGCTGCGTAACTGGCAGGAGAAGTACAACCCCGTGCGCTGTCGTACCGCCTGGATTGAATTAGACGGTCGCCACATGAAGGCCAAGAGTCAGGTGCAACTTGCGGGCTACCCAGACACATGCTTCCTCTTTCGGCTACCGGAGGCGCCAGCGGGGGAATACCACCTACCTATACGTGATGGCGCTTTGGAGATCTGCTGGTTCACGCTGCTCGAAGCCTTCGAGTCGCGCCTCGCTGACCGGGGCGAGACCCACTGCAACGGGGTACCCGTACGACTACTGCGGCCCATGCAACGGAGCGGCAGCCGTGTCACGCTCTTCCCGCTGCACAGCCTGCGCGTCTCGCTGGTCACGGCTCTGGCCCTTGAAGGTCAAGTGCCGTTCCCGGTGCTGCAGAAGCTGGTCGGCCACAGCCGCCTCATGATGACACTCTATTACACCAAGCCGGGTTCGAACCGAATCCGCGACGTGTTGGTGGGGGCCGCCCAACGGCTCGAAGCAGCCAAGCAGGCGAGCATTCAAAACTTCCTGCTCGATACGGAGCATGACCTGCTGCTCCAGCAGGCCATTTGCAACAGCCCCGCGAGCCTGTCCGCCGCTATCCCGCAGCACCCAGCGGCGCGTAACCCTGCCGGTTGGATGCCCATGCATCACGGCCTGTGCCTCGTCGGTGGCAACACCAGCGAAGTAGAAAGCGTCGCGACCATCGGCGGCTGTTACAACGGCGGACCTCAGATTACCGCAGGCTGCAGTTCGGTCAGTCCAAAATATGGCCCTGTCCCGGGCGGTAGCCGCAACTGCGTGCGCTGCCGTTGGTTTGTGACAGAGCCCCACTATCTGCCAGCGTTGGCCGCGCACTTCAACACGCTGGCGTACCACTTTGACGAGGCGCGCAACGCCTGTCTTGCCCACGAAGCGACTTTGCAGGAATTGAAGAAGCAAAAGGCGGAAGCGGAAGAGGCCCGGCAGCCCTTTAGCCGCCTCGACACGTACGGGCAAGCGGAGCGGTTGTGGGAATCCGCGATGAGGCGGTTCAGCGACCTGGCGGAGGACCTGGTCGCTTGTTATCGACTCATCGAGCGTTGCAAGGCCGCCCTTGAGCCCTTCCACGGCAGCGGAATGAAAATGGTCGCCGTCGGCATGCCGGCCGACGTGCAGTTGGTGTTCGAGGAAACCGAATCCGAACTATTGCAGTTGGCGGGCGTATGCGAGTCTGGCGAAGTCTATCCAGACCTTCAACCCGGCAAGGCGGTGTTCCGCCGAAGCCAGCTGCTCGACGCCGCGCTGTATCGTGACAATCTGCCGCCGATGTTCATGTTGCTGTCGGAAGAAGAACAACTCCGGGTGGGCAACGCGTTCATGGCCCGGCTCGCAGAGCAAATGAACCCGAATTCCGCGGCAGGACGACGAGAGGTGATTCGATTGATAGATGCCGGAGAAAGTCTTAGCCGGCAATTCGGCATCGACCTGACCTCGCTGCTACCTGCCATTGGCCCGGCGCACCGCTTGCCCACTCGCGACTTATTGGTGCGGAGCAGACGATGAACATGACGACGGAGATTCATCCCGATGTTGTACTCGAGTCGCTACTGGCCAAAGGTGCTCGGGCGCAACGGCGTCGCAATCTGGCACAGATGCATGAGCTCTGCCGCGGTCAGTACGACGTTGGCTCGCGCGACTTCTCGCTTCCATCCATTGGACGCCTGTGCGAGGCGCAGGGCTTGCTCAAGGGACGTGCGCTGTATAACGCCCAGTCCGCCGACTATCGCGCGCTCATTGAGGCGTGGGCAACGTACGCCGGTCCGCCTGCGCCAAAGGCATCCAAGCCGTTGGCCAGCTATGAATATCTGATGCGCATTGAGGACCCCGCCATCCGCTCCATCATGCAAGCAATCATCGCTGAGCGGGATAAGCTCAAAGCCCAGCTCAATGTACTGAAGACGCAAACGCAACTTACGGTTGACCGGCGTCCGCTCGGCGCCACGATTGTACCCACCCCATCCACGTACTCTGCAGCGGTGGCGACGATGTCCGAACATTTGACGCCGTCTGAGCGCAACGCTCTGCAAAACGCCATCTCGCACGAATTCCTAGAGGACCAGGGCTGGCAAGAAGGCAGTCATGGCGAAATCACGAACGCGAAAGGTCGAACGTTATTCGACGTTGGCTTCGCGAGGGCCATCCGCAAAATCCTAGGTCGCAATTAACCCAACACGAATCTCTGCCATGAAAGGAATGAGGCTGTCGTCATCCTCGTAACAAGGAACGGCACCGGTGCGCGCATCTGCTTACGGTAGGGAAGTATGTATTACGATGTACTTCTACATAGTTTCGGTGAGCCGCTGGCAGCTCCGTCACGTCGAGTCCTGCAGTCACTTGTTGGCCAACTATGTATGTCCAGGGTATAAGTTATGCGAATTGACGCTTTTATTTCGTTCGGACTGTAAGCAAAAATGTCACTTCAACGGCGCATCGGCCCGATATTTCGAGGCTCCGTCGGTGACGCATTTAATTTGGCCTACGGATGACCGCGCGCGCGGCGATGCACGCCATCTGCCGTCAGGATCACGTAGCGTTTCGGCTCGAGGGATCCGCAGGAGGGGTAGTCGCGAGCAATGAATAGGAGGCAAGAGCAACAGAATTTTCCTCTCCTGATCAAGGAGCTCATTGCGGGTGTCCGCGAGGTGGTAAAAAAACATCGACAAAGAGCAGATAAGCAAATGTATCACCGACACTCGTTCATTTTTATGCTTGTTAAGTGACTATAGAGAGTTGCCTCGCAACGGACGTGGCATCTTAAAAATGATAGTGGAGGTTGATGCGTATCCTGTCGACCCGCTCGAGGCCTTGCAGCGAAATTCTCCTATTGCCGCGCATGCCTATTTGGCGGGTGCGTTATTTCGCCTTGCGATTCTTCAAGAATATGCACTGCAAACTAATGAGCAGAGACACCATGAGGATTTCAGGGCATTCGCGGTCGCGGCGGCAAAGACAGGTCGTGCGGCGACGGCCGCATTAGTCGAGATAAACGATGCACCCGTGACCGCAATGACATTCCAGCGCGACGCGGGAGGGTGTCACCGGGTGGGAGACGAGCGCGAATGCTGGTGGTGGAGTACGTTTTCGTACAGCGTCGACAATATAGCGCGTGGACGTGCTCGCCTTTCGACAGACGAAAAAAATGCGGACGAGCATCTGCAACTTCTCTTGGAGGCAGAAAGGGCACGTGACCTTGAACGCATTCGTGAACAATTCAAGGAGAACGTCCTGCAGCCAATTTTCATACCATAAACTTATTCGACATGATCTCAAACATGAGGCTTTCCGCCATTCCTCAATAGCGCAAACCTGTGGTTAGCGTTATTTCTCGGCTCTTGCAGCTTATTAGTCGATGAGCGACAGGTGCGGGAAATGGATGCATTGCGGCAAGCGTGGCGGCTAAGGGCAGACGCACCTGAGTTTGATACAGGCCAAGGTGGCCTTCGCATGAAGTTCCTAAGCTAATCACAGGTTGCGTGCCTATGGAGACAATCTCACGTCGACCCGCTCTGTTTGCGTGAGCACCGCAATTCCAAAAATAGCCTATCGATCCTATCGACGTCGCGAGCACTACGGATAGCGCGCGTGCTGCAGAAAATATTCCAAACGTGAACCCCAAAGAGCATATCGATGATCACGCGACTATATGGGGGATCGGGCGCTGCCCGTCCCAAGAATGGGATTTCACAGGAGCATCCAGATGGCCGAAAAACCGTTGAATTGCCTTACTGATAGGCACTTTCCGCTGTTTGGCACGATCATCCATTGGTTCGCGCGCTACGAATTTCTGATGCAGGCCATCATAGCGAATGTCACAGGGTCGGATGTCGCTGCCATCATGCTGATGACGCGCGACTTGGACTTCAGTAAAAAACACTCGGTCGTGCTCGACCTGCTGCGCCATCGATCCATCCCCATAGATCAACTGGATCGTGTCGGTCAATATTTGACGATGCCGCATACGCGGACACGTCTACGCAACGACATAGCCCATTCGACCTGGATATTGAGCGAATCTCCCCACTTGATCCAGCCGAAATGGATCTTCAGGCTTCCTCCGAGCATCAAACCCGTGCGCGATGATTCCGACGTGTCGGGCGAGCACTATATCGAAAGCAACGAAGACAAACTCTCCTACTCGCTTGATGACCTTGAAGACATTGTCGCAGGGCTGGCTGAAAACTACCGACGGTTTTCAGAGTATCTCCTTCAGGTCGGGCTGATACATAGATCTGCATTGTCACTTTAGCGACGATCGTAGTATTTTGCCGGAAGGCGGCTGTGTGAAGCGCTTTGTTCGAGAAAGCGATCTAAGCCTTGAGGTATCGAAAGCCGCCGAGCTTGAATAGTGAAGTGCACGTTAGCCGTGTGTTTCAGCGCAGCAGTGCTGCTCCAACATTGGCGAGTCCGCCGATCCGCCGCCGCCCGATCTAATTCGACATAAGCACCGGAATTCGCATCGACGCAAATACTGTGCGGCTCATGCCGCCCAATATCAATTCCTGCCACCGCGAGTGGCCGTATGCGCCCATCACGATGATGTTCGCGCCGAATCCGGATGCAAACGACAATAGGGTTTCCCCAGGCCCAGCACCGTCAACCCCCTGAATTTCTCTATACTCGACTCGTGCGCCTTGCCTTGCGAGCGCGACAAGAAGGTCCGAAACGCAAGCGCGATTATCTCGATCCTCACCTTTCTCATTGATAGTAACCATGACAGTGTGCGTGGCAAGTTGCATCAACGGTAACGCGTCATGAACGGCTCTAGTAGCTTCCCGGCTACCATCCCACGCCACAACGACTTTGGATCCGAGAGGGTTCACCGGACCGGTGCATGGAACAACCAACACTGGTCCGCCAGCAGACAGAACTAATCGCTCGGGGTATCGATCGGCAAGATAGGTTTCGGGGTCGTCCGGGTCGTGCTGACCGGTGATAGTTAGGTCTGCACAGTGCGCATAGCGTGCCAATGAAATGGGCGCATACATTTCATTGGCGACCCAATCGCCTGCGACCTTTGTCTTAGCAAGCCTGGCCCGGAACAGTTTCTCGACTCTCTTGCGACGATCGATGCAGGTTTGCTCCAGCGAAGTGCAATAGCGCTCTGCAGCCGCACGTTCATAATAAAATCTAGGATCCGATGCGTAGTCTGTGAAAACGGCCGATAGATGTGCGCCGAAGCGCTTCGCTAAATGCAGGGCGCAGTCGAGCCGTCGAAGTGTGTGCTCACTCGTGTCCAGTTGCACAACGATGGTCTTGTAACTCATTTCGCGAGCTCCTGTCGTGGGCAATACATTTGGTGTTTGCAGGACCTACGTCGGTCCTGCGTGACCCAGGCCAACCGAGTGAATTGCGTTACAAGGAGCACCGTACAGTTCCACATAGGAACCATGTCGAGACATAGGGTCAAGGTATATGAATAATTTAGAACTATCCACTTGCTGAAAATACCTCAGGCGCTATAGTGTTCCGTCGCTTGATGATTGGCTGTTAAAAAGTCTTTCCAACTGCCCTTGCACGAACCTGTGCAGCTTCGTGGCTGATCATTCGAAAAGGCCGATTCCGTCTCGACCGCACTGAATATGGCTTCCAAGACTATGGCAAAGAGTTAGCGCACCGACCGACCTTCTCGCGTCTTTCGAATGATCTCGATACGCGTGTACGAGATCGCGACTATTAGGCCGAAGACGATGTGTAGTCCGCAGTTAGTCCATGTGCGAGCGTCTAGGAACCAGGCAAAAGCAGCCGTCATACCGTAAAAGTTGACGACATAAATAGCCGTCCCGGACAAGGCTCCGGTTAGCGACGCTATTCCTAGACTGGAATCCAAGTTAAACGCCACCATGAGCACCGAAAGAGCGACTGCGAACGCTACCGCCAGGATGAAATGAATCGCGAGCGCTACGACCACCATCACTACATCGAATGATGTTGGCCGCACGAAGACACTTTTCCCCAAAGCAATGGCGGCAACCATGCGAGGCGGTCCCCAAACGTTTCCGCCCATCGCGACAACGAGTATCGACGCCAAGAGGAGGAGAACCGAGCCGGCCACGATGCCTGAAACTGCAGCTGCACGCCAATTTGGAGATCGGCGCTCAAAGTGGTGAGAATGCAACTTGAGTTCCATTATTACCTCCACTGATAACTACGGCAGGCAACGCATGTCCGAAGAGCTCGGAGCGACTTTACCCTCGTGAGGGCCCGCGTGGTTACCGCCGCCCGCGATAGGTTTTATTTTCCGTATCCCAGGGAGCTAGATCATGATCTGCGTCAAGATCTAGCGTAACGCCATACTACCCAAGCAGGCTGGTTTCCCAGCTAAATGCGAGCTGGATGACGCCCTCGATCCGGTGGCGACTGTTCGACCATCTTGAAGGTGGACTTGTTTTTTGAGGTGGTTATTTCGTATGAAGTGGGTATCAGCAGCATGCCCGCACGGGTAATCAAAAGGGCGAGCAGCACGGCATCCGTGTTGGTGCCCAAGTCTATGTTTCTGCGGCGGTGAAACACCTCGTGGCCGATCATCGAGCCCATGACGAGAGCCCTCAGCAAACTGAGCTTCGAGCGCTTCGATGCAGCAGCTGTGGCCGTCTTACGTGAGCGCGCGACGAAAGCGCCCGTCAATCATCCACGAGTTTTTCTCGAAAAAATCCCTCCATTCTGCGGATACACCTCGATTAGGCCGCGGAAGCGGGGCCGGCCGTTTGATCGGCACCTGCTTCGCTAGTACTGTCTGCGGTCTGCACCATCGAGCATGGATGGACGCTGTCGCCACTCGCGGATGCCGGCAGCTCGACAGACTCGAGATACGTCGGTACATCGCATCGCCAGTGGAGCGTTTCTTCGATCCGGCGGCGCAACGCATCGGCGGCGGCAGGCTCTCCGTGGGTGATGAAGGTGCGCTCGGGCATCGCTGACATAGCCCCCAACCACGCCAGGGTCTCCTGATAGTCGGCGTGCGCCGACAGCGAAGAAATCGATTCGACTGAAGCGTGAACCGGTACATATTCGCCGTGAATTTTAATGCTCGGGGCGTGGGCCGCGAGTGCGGCGCCGCGGGTGCCCGCGGCTTGGTAGCCGACGAGCGCGATCGTATTGCGGCTGTCAGGTGCGAACGCCTTCAAATGATGCAGCACGCGCCCGCCTGTTGCCATCCCGCTGCCGGCGATGATTACCATCGGGCCGTGCCGCCTGGCTACCGCTTTCGATTCATCGACGGTACGCACAATCTCGGCCGCATGACTAATCGCATTGGCTTGCGTCGTTGTCAGCCGGTGTTCATCCAAGTGATGCTCGTAGAGCTCAGTGACGCTGGTTGCCATTGGGCTGTCGAGATAGACGGGTACGTCGGCCATCCGACCAGTCGCTTTCAACTGCGCGATGTAGTAGAGGATGGACTGCGCGCGACCGACCGCAAAGCAGGGAATCACGACCACGCCGCCACGCCTGAACGTGCGCGCGAAGATGTCCTCGAGTTCGGCAGCCGGATCGGTCGTGCTGTGCAGACGGTCCCCATAGGTCGATTCGACTACCAGGTAATCGGCGTGACGGAGCGGCAACGGCGCACGCATGATGGGGTCATCCGGACGGCCGAGATCGCCCGAGAAGGCGATCACCTTGCCCTCCATGCAGAGCACAACGCTTGCGGCGCCCAGAATATGGCCAGCCGGCAGCAAGCGGAAAGACGTGCGGTCGTTCAGTTTCATTGGCGCGTCGAAGTCGCGTGGCACAAGCAGCTGCAGTGCATCTTCTGCATCTTTGAGCGTGTAGAGCGGTAGTGCAGGATGATGCTTCGAAAAGCCGTGCCGATTGGCAAAATCCGCTTCCTCTTCCTGCAGCTTCGCGCTGTCGCGCAGCATCACGCCGCACAGATCGCGGGTACCACTGGTGCAGTAGATCGGTCCGCGATATCCCATGCGCGCAAGTACGGGCAAGTAGCCGCTGTGATCAAGATGCGCGTGCGTCAGAATGACGCCGTCAAGCGTATCGGTTGGGACGGGCAACGCACTCCAGTTACGCAGGCGCAGGTTCTTCGTGCCTTGGAACAGGCCGCAGTCTATCAGCAGCCTAAGACCCGCACCCTCGAGAAGGTACTTCGATCCGGTGACGGTCTCTGTTGCACCGAGGAATGTCAGTTTCATAAGAAGGCCTTCTACACGGGTGGAGTGCGATATGTCAGGTGGAGATTGGAGCTGCTAGTATCGTGAATTGGGGTTTCGCTCAATCTCCATGTTGTCGTCTGTATCACAGATAGTACGGCTACTAGACAAGGGCCGTTTGCAGAGTTGCTCATAGCTTGTGACGGATGCTTGTGTCTTCAGCTTCGACGGACACTGGCCGTCCTGACGATGATCCTGTCGGTGTCTCATGATTACGCTGTACGAACAGGATGCGCTGCAAATCCAAGCACGCGTCCTTGTATCAGGCGCACGCTCGCATTTCCATGTTCCGAGCATTTTCGAGGGATATGCGTCTTTAATGCCGTCGATCAGGGTGATCTCCGATAAACCGGTAGACATGTTCGCCGTTGATTGCGCTGCTGACAGCCCGATCACAATGCACTTTCATAAGCACGCATCGTTTGGCACCGGACTTTAGGCGGGAAAACGCACCAGATACCGTCATCGTGCCGGAAGAAAAAAATTGCAACGGCACCTTCCGTGCGAAGTGTCTCGACGCGTATACAGCGCTCCTGATTGGCATGTGTGCGACCGAATCGGGTTATGCGAACCGGCGTCTCCGCAGTTGGCGCAAACCATTTTTCGACCAGCAAACGCAGAGACTGTTCTCCGATGTTCATTTGTGGCTCCTTCAACATCGTTTCCGTTGATTTGAACTGCCCTTACCGCGTTCGTCCACTACTCGGCTTTGGTGACACTGAGAAGAGTCGTCCCGCATAGTTCGAATCGGGGTCAGGCGGGTGTGCCGAGAGGATCGCGCAGACTTGGTCTGGCAATTTCTAACTCAGCAGAGCCGGGTCGTGCGAAGGGCTTCGGCGAAACGCCTGAACGATGCGATGGACCCGGCGATGCTTTGGTACTTTTCTCGGCCAATCTGTCCGTCAAGCGTGATCAGCATGCCGGCCTCACGTGCAAGCGTGAGGATTTCATCGAACTCGCCGCGCGCTGAGTCGGGGTCGTGTTTCCCCGCAGGCGTAGGGACGGATTGAGCAAAAGCGGGGTGGTTCAACATGATCGATCTCCTTGTATCGTCCGTTGACGGGTGCGATGTCCCGTGACGGTAACAGTCGTTGGACGTGCGTATCCATGGACTTAAGTATTGTTCACCGGCATCGGGAATCAAATCAGGCGGCGCTGAACTTGGTGTAAGCCATCGGGCAGTCGTGTCAGTGTTTTCCTACACAATGCACGGACGTGAACCGCATCCCCTGTCCTCACGCATTAGGGTCCATGGAATTGCTTGTCAGTTCGGGTTCCCCGCTGTGCAGAGAGATCGCGTGGCGCACGTCGTCGCGTAGCCGGGTCACGGCGGCGAAGTTATCACCGTGGGGTACGACTGGCGCGAGTAGCGTCAACGCGATGCGGCCACGGCGCGGCAACCAATTCCCATCGGGCAGTATCGAGCGCACGCCTGCCAGTGCGACCGGTATGACGGGCCGCTTCGTTACACAGGCCGCGCGGAAAGCGCCCAGATGAAAGGTGCGCAACCCTGCGGCGCGACTGAACGTACCTTCCGGAAAGAACAGCAGCGTGTCGTCTGCGTTTGCTCGATCGATGAGACGGGCCTCGTCTTCGAGGCTGCCTCGATAATCACGCCGTTCGACGAAGCACGTGCCAATCGCACGCAGGAATCGCCCGACGAAACGCTGGTCGTACAACTCGCGTTTCGCCACGAAGTTGACCGGTTGAGGCAACGCCGCGAGCAATACGAGACCGTCGAGATAGCTTGTATGGTTGGCGGCGATGATCACGCGTTCCTGCCCGATGGTTCGTGGGTCGAAGTTAGTTTCAACTTGCAGTCCGGCCATCCGTAGGAAAAGGCGGCACGCGCTTGCGCTCAGTTGCCAGTTGCGGCGTGTGTTCGGATGCAGGACGACCATGCACCATACGACGGGAGCGATTGCGGCAAGAGCGGCCCAGCAGTAGGTGCCATAGGCAATATGCGCGACCTGGCGGGCGCCGCGTCTTAACACGGGCGCTATGCTGTCGCGGGCGAGATCCACTAGTTGCCGCCATAGCGGGCGGGCGGCCAGTCTTTGCCCGCTGCGTTGGAACAGCTCGAGTGTCGCGGCGTGGCGTATCTTACCGCTCGGTGTCTTCAGGATGCTGAGCGGTGGGACGAGGCTCACCTGTTCGGCCGGTGCGCTGAGTAGCGCGATCGTGACAGCATTGATGTGCGCTACAAGTTGCGCACGCACGGAGGAATTGGTCTCGGCGGTCTCGGCGAGGATCACGACGCGCTCGGTGCCATTCGACGGATCGGTGCTTCCGCACACCGCGACACAGTTCGAGCGAATACCCGGCAGGCGGCCGATGGCGTCCTCGAGCTCTTGGGGAAAGAAATGCCGTCCCCCGCGGATGATCATGTCTTTGGTGCGTCCTGTGATAAACAATTCGCCGTCACCGAAGTAACCCAGGTCGCCGGTATCGAGCCATCCATCGCACATCAGACGCGCAGTCTGCTCGGGATTGCGGTAGTAGCCGGAAGTGGCCGATGCACCCCGAAATTCGATGCGTCCAATATGCCGCTCTGGCTGTTCGAGGCCATTTGCGTCGACGATCCGCAGTTCGCTACCGGCGAGCGGCTGTCCGCAACCGACGAGTTCGATAAAGTGATTCCCACTCAATGCTGGAAGAGCCTTCTGTGTCGTCCCAAGCGGCTCACGCTGGATTTGGTCGATTCGCAGGCCGCGCCCGGGCGGCGGGAACGTCAACCCCAGCGTATTTTCGGCGAGGCCATACACCGATGTCAGCGCGTGCTCGTCGAACCCGTAGGATTTGAAGCGCGCGGCGAACGCTCGCATGGTATCCGGACTGACCGGTTCCGCGCCGCAAAAGGAGAAGCGCAACGAAGAAAGATCGAGGCCATCAAGGTCCGCCTCGTCGAGGTGGCGGGCGCAGCGCTCGTAGGCGAAATTGGGTGCGGCAGTGATTGTGCCGCGATATCGGTCGATTGCGCGCAGCCAACGCTCCGGGCGCGCGAGGAATGTGAGCGGCGACATCACTACGAGCGTTATGCCGAAATACATTGGCGCAAACCAGGCGCCGATCAGACCCATGTCGTGATAGAGCGGCAGCCAACTGACCAGCACGTCGTTCGCATTGACCTGCATCTTCTGCCCCATCGCGCGAATGTTCGCGAGGAGATTGGCGTGCGTGAGCATGACGCCTTTCGGATTGCCCGTGCTACCCGAGGTGTATTGCAGCAACGCGATGTTTTGTGGATCTGGCATGACGGGCTCTTCCGTCAGATCAGTGCCGATGTCTGCCGGTGTCAGCACGTGCTCGATGGTTGGAACGTGCAGGCGCAATAGCCGGGCAACACTGACAACTTGAAGGGACGCAATCAGCATCTTTGCCCCGGCATTCGACAGGAGCGCGGTGTGCCGCTGAACATGATCCTCGAGCTGGGATGCCTGGGCCGGAGGATAGATCGGCACGGCAATCGCGCCGCACAACATGATCCCGATGAACGAGACAAAATATTCGAAGCTAGTGGGCAGCATCAGCGCCACCGTATCGCCGGGTCCAATGTCGCGCGCGCGCAAGCCAAGCGCGATGGCCATAGCGCCGCGATGGAGTGCGCCGTAGCTGAGCGTCGTGGGCGTCACTCCGTCTTCGAGCAGGACGACGTGGGTGCGCTCGGGATGCCGGTCCACGTGCCACTGCAATGCCTCGATCAGTGTGCCGGCATTCTGCGGTGTATCGATCGCGCCGGCTGGCTCGGCTCGTGCGTGTCCCGTGACCAGCAGTTCTGGCACTGGCTCGGCAGCTGCCGTCAGGAGGGTGCGCAGCAGGTCCGCCGGGGTTGTAGCGGAGGCGAACGTATCGACCGGAAAGTGGAGATGAAACGTCTGCTCGATGCGGGCCAGCAGTTCGGCACGCGTAAGGCTGTCGAAACCGAGATCGCGCTCGAACTGCGTATCGAGCTTCACCTGCCCGGGTGCATGCTCATCGGCATGCATTTCTTTAGCGAGGGTGTCTACAATCTCGAGGAGTCGGTTTGAGGTAGCGGGGGCGTTCACAACCTGATCGTTGTTCATGGCAGCGCGGCACCTCAATAAAAGCAACAGTCGGGTTTCGGCGGAGCGTCAGGGGCGACGCACTGGATATCTACGGCGGGCATGAGCGCGCAGGAGCGATGTGCGGTTAGCGGCGAGAGCCGGAGGCAGGTTCGTGCGGATCACGGCTCTTAGAGGCGATGACGGATGGCAGACTCCGTCGACCCGAGTTCCGGCAGGTGATTGCTGACCGACGCTGCAGGTCTTGCGCGTCAGCCCGAGCTGGGTCTGCTTTGGCAAAGCACTGTGCTTTAGGTGGACCACCTTGACGAGCGTGCCGGGTACATTGGAGGTTCTGTCGGTGCGGATGATGTGTTCGACCAAGCCCAGCATGTCGACAGCTGTACGCAAGCGCGCGGCACTCAGCACGCCGCTAGACAGAGGTGGCAGATCGTCTGCCGCCGCGGCGGCATGACGGACTTCGATGCGACACGCACCGCCTTCTCTATCAAGCGCGATCTGCACGTCATACAGCCTCACGTGGTGACGCGCGGCTCGATAGCGAAAGCAGAACCGCGTGATAGCCATGGGCAACTCCGACGTCTGTGAAATTCGCGTAGACATCATGCGCCACCGCCATACGTATCTGGGGAGAGTCGACCGGAATATGTCTCGATAATAGTCTGCAAGCCAAGCACGACCACGCTGTATTTCCCTTCCATGAACGGGTGTGTGGAGGAGTCGTGCTCGCCCGGAGAGCTGCGGACAATCTCGAATTGATCGTCGAGCGTCGAACTGCCCTCTGTACACATTGCGCCGACTCTTCTTCGGAGGTGCATGGGTGCCGGCGTGACCACCGGCGATCTATCGGGCCGTTCGACGATGACGTTACGCTCGCCACGGCAGAGGGTCATTCTGAAAGTTTCGGCCATTGACTTCACGCGATTGAGCAGCAGGTCACCCGCATTCTGATGAAAGACTCGTGGTACGGCCAACATAGTCCACCTCCGGGTTTGTAGCCTGTCACGGGTGATGCGCCAGGTCGTCCGATGTTTGCCTTGAGCACCGGTTCTGCTTGAGTCCAGCCTATATGGTGCGGGTGTGGCTCGATTGATCCCGGTCAAACTAGACCGTCCGTGTTCGAGACCTTAACCTTGCCGGATTCTTGGTTTGGATCGATACGTCCGGTGTGGTTGCAAATGGACAAAGGGATGCGGGGCACCGCCCGGACAGCCATCATGGATGCCGGGCCCGTTCGTACCATTCAACAATCGTTTGCCAGATCTGCGAAGCCGTTTCCGTAATGACGAACAACTTCGCGTCGCTCACGGAGATCATGCCTTCGTTGACGAGGAATTCGACGTCGAATGCCTTGCGC
Organism: Caballeronia sp. LjRoot34; assembly: GCF_964253815.1. Taxonomy (NCBI): domain Bacteria; kingdom Pseudomonadati; phylum Pseudomonadota; class Betaproteobacteria; order Burkholderiales; family Burkholderiaceae; genus Caballeronia; species Caballeronia sp. LjRoot34. The sequence continues at coordinate 129,480 of NZ_CAXUSB020000004.1, read as the reverse complement.
CAGAAGCGCTCGCCAACGAGCAGTACCGGCAGAGGTTTGATCTTGCCTGTTTGCAGGAGCGTCAACACTTCAAACAGTTCGTCGCAGGTGCCATAACCGCCAGGAAAAAATACCGCTGCCTTCGCGCGCTCCAGCAGGTGGAGCTTGCGGATGGCGAAGTAGTGGAATCGGAAACAGAGAGCCGGCGTCAGATATGGATTCGGTAACTGCTCGTGCGGCAGAGAGATATTGAAGCCGACACTTGCCGCATCGGACTCGAAGGCGCCACGGTTAGCGGCTTCCATGATGCCTGGGCCGCCGCCCGTGACGATGGTCAGTTTCGGAAGCGTCGTCGTTGCCTCCGAGCGCCCGATGAGGCGGCCCAGTTTGCGCGCTACCGTGTAGTACCTGCTCTTTTCCAGAAGGCGCTCAGCGATGCCGACATGGAGCATGCAGTCTGCATCATTGGGGGCGGCCCCTAGAGCGCGATGCGCCGCTTCGAGTCTGAGCCGCGCAGCGCGTGGTTCCACGAGCCGCGTGCTGCCGTAGACGACGACCGTGTGATCAATCCGGTGGCGTTGCAGCAGTTCTTCAGCCTTCCAGTAATCGAGTTGCAGGCGCACGCCGCACATTTCGGGACGTTGCAGGAAAGCCGTGTCCTCGTCGGCCTGACGATAGCTCGCGCTTTCGGTTAGGTGCCGAATTCGGCGTTGTGTCTCGGTGTCGGTCGCGCGTGTTTTCGCTGTCTGCTGCGCAAACGGATCGTGTCGCGCAGCCGAGGGAGCGGACGGCGTCGGTGCGGTAACGAATTTTTCCGTCATAGAAGCCTAGCGCAGAGGAATGTCTGCTCGTATCGGAACTGGATCCATCATCGGCGCACAAGCGCTGAACAACATGATCCATGTCAAATTCATCCACTAGTCAGGATGGAGGCAGCGAATTTGTTCGCTCTCGGCAAGCGGATCAGATCGCTGCCGTCCGTTTGAGCGGGTGCGCGCAGGGAGGTCACCGGAATCGGGGGCGGGGCACAGCGGTGTCTGCACGTCGCGCGGTGCCAGCGCATACGCAGATCGGCGGCGGCCAGCGATGGTACATTGCTTGAACGACCACGCTTGACTACACTTTTCGCGTTTCGCCACTTCGGAACTGGGCGCTGGCCCGCGACAAATCGTATATCCAGGCGCGTCGGTCGTTGACTTGATCTGGAGACGGGCTCGGCGCAGATCACGGGCAGCGTTTGGATGCTGGATCTGGTCGTGGCGTAAAGAAAGAGACTCGAGCGGAGGCCGAGGCAGGCGGTACATTCAGTCGCACGGCCGGCGGCTGCAACCCGCGAAACCCGCCAATCCCGACTGTGCGCTCGCCCTGTAGCCGAGCGTGGTCGACCCGCTGTGTACGCATCAGGTTGAGTTGTGCCTCAAGCCGCGCGTATCACCTGCCTTCTCGTGCTCGCAGAAAGCGTCAGACTCGTCGAATGATGCCAGTCGGTGTCTCTTCATGCTGTTAGTGAACTCAGATGCGTGCCGCTTGTCCGGTCTGACGCGGGTGAGGCGTTGAGTCTAGTCAATTCTGCTTACGGCACTGAGTGGTGGCCGTGAAAAGTCCTGCTGCGTCGGTACGGACCGTGTGGTGCGGTATCGAAACGAGACTTCGTTGCCGCATCCAGCCTATCTACACTTTACACTTTCATAAGTAATACGATCTATCACCATTTGTTATCATTCTTCCAATATTGAGACAGAAGCCATTTTTATCGCTTTTCAAACGACGGCGTAAGCGACAGACCGGAGTCTTCTTCTTTGCGACCAACGTACCGGCGTTGACTTGGAATCACGAAACGTAAGGCCATTTTGCCGGTGGTGGGTTAGTTAAGAAAATGAAGTTGCACATTAGAGAACAAGGCGCCGACCGTCGTATTAATAGGCCATTCATAGCGAAGCGCCAGACAGGAGCTTACGCATCCGAGCATACAAACTACTGATCGGGGCGCTCGCACAGGGGCCTTGTTACCCCAATGCCATTTCGCTCTATAGCACGCTTAGGAAACTGAATCGCAATCTGGAATCCACAACCGGGTTTGCTATCTATCAAGACAGTGCCATCCAGCTGACGGGCTCGCTCGCGCATGCCAAGCAGACCAAAGGATCGTTGAGTGCGCGGCGCATCGAGTTGGACGCCATTGCCGTCGTCCTGGATTCGTACCGTGCAGACGTTCTCGGTGCAAGCCATCTCTATGGTCACTGCGTTGGCGTGTGCATGCCGCGCCACATTCGTCAGCGCCTCCTGCACGATGCGGAAAATCGCCGTCGCGGCAAATTCGGTAAATTCCAGATCGCCCATTTGAAGATTCAAAGCCACGTTTACCCCATAACGTCGACTGAAATCGTCTGCGAGCCACTCCAGGGCGGAGAGCAGTCCAAGGTCATCGAGCATGGGCGGGCGCAGATCGGTCGCGATGCGGCGTACGGTTGCCGCCATAGCGTCGATCTGCTCTTGCAACCCACGGGTCTCTGACAGCAATCGGCGCGAGCTGCCGCTCGCGCCTAGGTGACTTTCATGCATCGCCACCGCCATCTTAAAGGCGGCTAGTTGTTGTCCGAGGTCGTCGTGCAATTCCCGGGCGATCCGCTTTTGTTCGTCTTCACGTGTGCGTTGGATTTCGGCAGCCAATTCGCTGGCGTGTTCGAGTTCCGACAGTCGCCGGCGTTCGGTCATATCACGAGTAATCTTGGCGAACCCACATAACGTGCGCGACGCATCGTAGACCGCTGTAATGGTTACGCTCGCCCAAAACTGTGAGCCGTCACGCCGTACGCGCCAGCCCTCGTCCTCCACGCGGCCTTGCGAGACCGCAATAGCAATTTCTTTGTCCGGCTTTCCTTGGGCAACGTCATCGTCCGAGTAAAAAACGGAGAAGTGGCGACCAACAATTTCATCAGAAGAGTAACCCTTGATCTTCTGTGCACCCATGTTCCACGTAGCAACATGGCCCGACGGAGTGAGCATGAAAATCGCGTAGTCCGTGACCGCGTCGATTAGCAGACGGTAACGTTCGGCGATCGGAATTTCGGAACCCGATGCGTGTTCACCTTGCAGTTCTGGAGATTCGGAGCCGGCGTCCATTGTATTTCCCGAGAATGAACTGAGTGGGTTTGCCACCGAATTGCCGCCTGGTACCTCGGAAGTATGATGTCAACGCTTAATTCTGTCAGAGTTTCCATGAAAATATAGCCGTCTGTCGAACATTTGTCGTAACCACGCTGATAAGCGTTTACCCGCCCTCTCTCACGGACGAGGGCGATCATTTACAGCGTATTCAAGCAAGCACGGACCAGCAAACGATGGCGATCCGGCGCTCCCAGCGGTCGTCCGGTTGCGATCAATCCCGAGTTTGTAGTCGGACAGCGACTGTGCTCGGCACACCTTTTGCCACGCGGCTGATTCCACCCAGATGAACGACCATGCCATGGCCAGCGAATCGTGAGTTCACGGCAAAGCGGGCAAAATTCCATGCCATCGCGAACAAACCGAGCGACAGGGGATCTTGCTGACTCATTTGATTCCCAACTTCCGGTCGAGCCGACGCGCGTTTTTGCGTTGTGCGCAAGCGGAGAGTAATGCCGCGAGCATGGTGCACGAGCTGAACAAGCATGACTTCGGAGACGCGGCTATCGCAGATGGCATCGTGCAAGAGGTTCGCTGGAATTTGTCACCAGCATGGCGTGTGCATGCGATGACCGTCGAGAATTTCCACCATGTCACGGCAAGCCGAATCCGTGAAGGGCGCCTGCGCCGTACCCGCGGGCGAGTGTCGGATCCACGCTGCATCGCTATGAGGGCGACTGGTCGATTGACCCAGATCAAGCGTCCCTGCGCGCCCGGCACCTAAGCTGACTGCATCCCGGTACACGCCAGACAGGAGTGCAGCATGTCAAAACGCCTCGTATTTTTCAGTTTCCTTATGTTGCCCGGTGCTTTCATTGTATTAACGATTGTGTGCCTGCATCCCCGTTTCCGCATGAAGGTTGCCCAGCTTGCCGGCACGCGTGGCCTGCTGTCGCGGTTTGAATCGACGCGTCTTAGATTCTTCGGTGCTGGCTATGCTCACCCAGCGGCTTGCCAAAGAACCTCAGCCCTTGCCAGCTTAGTGGCGGTCTCTGAAAAATAGGAAGGGCGATTTTCGCCGATGCGGGTAGATGTGATCCTTGTTTGGAAGACCCATGCCCTACCAATCCAATGTCGATCTACCTGCTTCAGTACATGATCATCTGCCGTCACATGCGCAAGACATCTATCGCGCCGCGTTCAACCACGCCTATGCGACGCATGCTGGAGATCCGCGCCAGGAGGAAATCGCTCGCCGGATTGCCTGGGCAGCCGTAAAACGCTCCTACACCAAGGTCAGTGATGTCTGGATGCGGCGGGATTGATCGTTGGAGCAAAGGTCTGCGTCCCAATCGATTGACCGGATGGGTGTTAGCGCCGTGGGCGTCGAATGCGACCACGGTAGCAACGTCGGGCGGGCGGATACTCTTCGATTGGAAGGAACTTGGAATGGCCACCGAATCTCCGTCAGCGCGGCACCCTGATCACTGGCCGCTGGACCATGGCTACCTGTTCTCCGTGAGCGGGATGGGTCGCAAGATCGATGCAAAAGAAGCTATCGAGTGGCTCAAGCGTCAGGACGGCGCGGGCGAGGAATTCATTTGGCTGCAGTTTCATGACATCCCGACCGTCCTGGACGGTTGGCCGCTAGAGCATGTTGAACTGCCACAGGCATTCGGCGACACGCTCAAAGAGGCGTCTCGCTCCACTCGTATTGAACATGTGCAAAAGAACCTCATCGCCGTAATCAATGACGTCGATTACGACTTCGAGCGGAAAAAGCCGCTCAAAGTCGCAACGCTATGGCTGAATGCAGGCGCTCGCTGTCTTCTGAGCGTGCGTAGCCTTCCTCTGCGTTCGGTCGATCAGTTGCGCCTAGCAGTCGAGCGAGGGGAAGCCTTTCATAGCCCTATGGGCCTCTTGATCCACCTCCTGCAACAGCAAGCCGACGCGCTGCTCGGCATCGTCCGGAGCTCCGCCCAAACCGCCAACAATGTTGAAGAGATGCTGCTCGCCGGCCGATTGCCCACGCGCTCCAGCCTCGGCGGTATTCGCCGCGATCTCGTGCGCTTGCGCCGCCTCTTGGCACCGGAACCCGGCGCTCTGTTCCGTCTTGTCAATCGGCCACCGCACTGGGTAAAGGAAGATGACGCTCAGTCGCTGAGGCAGTCCGCCGAGGAATTTTCCCTTACGCTACGCGACATGGCGGGTCTTCAAGAGCGCATCGAGATGCTGGAAGAGGACATCGCCGACAGAGTAGGGGAGCACACCAACCGCAGCGTGCTGATCCTGACGGCCGTGACCGTCATCGCTTTACCCACAAATCTGATCGCCGGCTTGATGGGTATGAACGTTGGTGGCATTCCCTTAAGGTACGACAACAAAGGGTTCTGGATCGTCGCCATGATGTCGGCGGTCCTGACAAGCTTGGCCGCATGGCTGATTTTCCGGCGAAGGCAGGATTGAATACATCAGCGTGCCGCCAAATGGAGTGGGTACCGACCAGGCTCATCAAATGCACCGGCCGCACTCTGCCTGTGGAGATACAGCGTGCACGGTAGCCGGCGGTTCCGATGCGTGAAGCGGGAGGTCCCTTCGTAGAATGCGAGACCAGAGGTATTTCGGGTCGTCTGGTCACTGACGAGTCCCCGCCAGCCCTTAAATCAACATCGGACGCGGATTAATTGGCCAGCTAACGTCGAGTGCTTCCCGGCCGCGATCCCTAGCCCGGGATGAACATCGCCACGGCCGCTGCACCCATAACCGCCGTCGCGATCCAGCCAAGGATGATGAGCGGCCGACTCGCAGTGAAAGCGCCCATGACCGATTTTTTCGAAACCAGAATGAGGATCACAACCATCAGCGGCACAGCAACCACACCGTTGATCACTGCGCTCCAGAACAACGCCTTCATCGGACTGATCGGCGAATACTGGATACCCAGTCCGGCGAGCACGCTGATGGCTATGATGCCGTAGAATCCGCGCGCCTCGCTCACCTTGCGTTCAAGACCTTCTTTCCAACCCATCGCCTCGGAGAGCGCATAGGCGCCAGAGCCCGCGAGTACGGGCACGCCGATCATGCCCACGCCGAGAATGCCAAGCGCAAAGAGCATGTAGGCAAAGTCGCCAGCCAGCGGCCGAAGCGCGCTGGCCGCCTGCGCAGCTGTGTTGATGTCGGTAACCCCTGCCACATGAAGTGTCACGGCGGTCGCAAGGATGATGAAGTAGGCGGTGATGTCGGAGTAGAGCATGCCACTCCAGGTATCCCAGCGGATGCGGCGAAGTTCTGTTCCTGCAGCACGTGCATCGCGCACGAGAGGCATGCCCTTTCTGGCCTGCATGTCCTCAACTTCTTCCGATGCCTGCCAAAAAAAGAGATACGGGCTGATGGTCGTTCCGAAGACCCCGACGACTACGGCGGCAGCGGTAGAATCTGGCGTGAAATGCGGCCAGGCCGTGCGCAACACGACCTGGCCCCAAGGGACGTGAACCGTGAACAGAACAGCGGCGTAGGCAAGCAGGGAGACCGTCAGCCACTTCAGGAAAAAGACGTAACGGTGATAGGGTACAAATACCTGCAGTAGAAGCGTCCCGAACACAAAGAAGGCCGTCATGAGATGGCGGTTGAATCCCGTGACGAGCTCCGCTACTTCCCCCATGGCAGCGACGTCTGCTGCGATGTTGAGCGTATTCGCTACAAGCAATAACAGTACGACCCCCTGAAGCACGACCGGTGGAAACGCGGTCTTAATATTGGCAGCGAGTCCCTTCCCCGTGACTCGGCCAATGTTCGCGCACATCGATTGAATCGCGGCCATCAAAGGGAATGCCAGCGCCATCGTCCACAGCATGTTGAGACCGAATTGAGCGCCGGCCTGCGAATACGTGGCGATGCCACTAGGATCGTCGTCAGCTACGCCAGTGATGAGCCCCGGTCCTACCCGCGAAAGCGGGTGCTCCTTCAGGCGCTCCCAAAGGACACGAAACACATTTGAGCGGGGCAGTCCATTGACGTCCATACATTCACCTGTCTAATGAGAAACAAGCACCGGTATTTTCGACGACAGGAGAACGGACTGGGTCACACCACCGAAGATGAACTCCATCCACGCGGGGTGTGAGTACGCTCCCATCACCACTAGGTCGTAGGGTCCTTTCTTGATCTGCTCCAGGAGTAAATAATCATCCTCGAGCGCGCTGAGTTGCAGCTCGTCTGATCCGGTCTTGACACCGTGTTTGGCCAAGTGCGCGAACAGGTTTTCCGCATCTGCCTTGCTGTCCGCAGCAGACTGGGAGGTGACGGTCAAGATCTGAACCGATCGGGATAGACGCAATAGCGGTAACGCATCGTGGATTGCTCTTACGGCTTCGCGGCTACCATCCCACGCCACGACAATGTTCGCGATCGAGCTCGACTGCAATGCAGCGGGCACAACTAGAACTGGGCGACCGCAACGCAGTACGACTGAGTGGGCGATCGGCAGCGGATGGGCTTCGGGCGAGCCTTGCCAATCGTTCTGCCCCAGGATGACAAGATCGGTAGAGCGAGCCCTGTTGCTGATACATTCGGCTATGTTGCCCTCTGCGCTGAACCAGCATGAATCAGCCAAGCGACCGGCGATTTCTTCGCTGAACGCCGTCGCTGCTGCTCGGGCATCAAGAGCCAACTTCGAGGAAAGATGTGCGGCGATGTCTGCCACTCGAGTTGGTTTGTATCGTGGCGGGACTTCTGCCGGCGGGGTCACATGTAGTCCGCTGAGTCGCGCGCCCGAGCGCATAGCGAAGTCGACAGCGAAGTGCAGTCTACGTCGCCCTGACTCGCTCCCGTCCACGTGTACCAGTATGTCGCGAAACATGTCCAGTCTCCTCATTGCTTCCGAATCGGATCTGGGGGCGCTGTCGACCAGACTGCGTTCCAAGGGGCGGCCGGCACTTTAGTCACGGAAATCGCCTTTCATGCATTTGACGTCCTACATCGTACATATACGTTGATGCGGATCAAGTGACTGCTCCAACGGTAAGCGATAGAGAAAACAACGCAAAAGTTTGAATTGTCGCGCCTCTGCCTCAAAGAACTTAGTAACTAAGGAGTTAAGTCTTCGCGATTTGTGAGAAGACTTCAGTGTGCTGCGGCCAGAATTGGAACGATGTTGAAACGAGTGAGAGAACAGGCAGCAGCGATGGCGGCACGGCCCAGACGCGTGAGGTAGTAGCGGTAGGTATGGGCGACCTTCTTGATCAAGCCGAGTGTGCGCAGTCGCGAGAGCTGTCGGGACAGCACTGAGGCGCTCATGTCCACATGCCTGGCCAGATCGGCACGGCGCAGGCCATGCACGTTGAACTCGCCGCGCTGCAAGGCACGTAGCAGTGCTTGCTCGCAGCCGTTGAAGAAGTTGAGTCCTTTGACCCTGCGCTCATCACTGCCTACGCGCGGCTGGCTCAAACGTTGAAGGTCGCGCTCACCAGCGCTTGGGTCATCCAGACTGGACAAAAACGCCAGGTAGCGTTGGTTGCAGCCCAGCATGATCTCGCGCAGGTCGATCAGGCTGTAGATGGTTTTCCTCAACGCTGCGAGTTCGTAGGTGCTTTGGCCATTCTTGTGTTCCACCTTGCGGTGGTGTTTGAAGAAGCTCACGTCGTTGATGGTGGTCTCTATGCGCAACACATGGGAGAACTTGTCGTAAACCTTGACGCTGGCAACGCCCATGTGGTGCTTGATGCAGCGCCCCTCGATGCGGGTGGACAGTCGCGAGCCGATCTCCTGTGCCAATTGCGGCGTGACCTTCTTGCCCAGGAAGCTGGCTACTTTCCCGGCGTGCGCGGCCAGCACCGCCTGACGCGACAGCACGTCGTACAGCGGCACCAGCGTCTGTTGGCTGCGGAACATCAGGTCAGTGGAATACTCGGCCTGCCGCAGGCTCCAGTGGTAGGTCTGGCCGAACACGTCGGGCACCGGGCACAGCCACTGCGCGCAGCGGTCCAGCCGCTCATGCAGCATATCGGGGCTCAGCGCGTCGGCTATGGCCTGTGCACGGTCCACATCGGCAATGCGTAAAAAGGCGTTGTCGGCCTGCACGAACCCGATGCCCTCGCGCTTGAGCGCACGGGCCACAGCGCCGTGGCCATTGCAGTAAAACTGCAAGCCGAACGGTGCCCAGGTCGGGACCCTGAGGTAGCACAGCCCGAGTTCGTCATCGATGAAGTAGAAGTAGAAGTAGTAGTGCAGACACTTGCCCGTCTCGGGGCGCAGGTAGGTCTTGCCGCTGCTCTTGTCGTGCCACGGCTTGTAGCTCGGGCAGGCCTCCATCGCCGAGATGACGTGCACCAGCCCGGGTGCATCGCCACGCCCCTGCAGCACGCGTGCCACCAAATCTTCCTTGCGGATGTGGCTCTTGTTGACGTGCTCAATCTCGATGCCGGCGGCGGCGCAGACCTCTTGCGAGCGCACCCGGATGCGTTCGCGCAGCGGTTCGGCGAACCTGGCGTAGTCAAATATGCGAATGCCGTTGGCGTTCAGAAAACTCGTCATGCCCGCGGCGTAGCACGCGCCGGGCAGCGTGCCCGTGATCAGGATTCGGTCAAAGCACGACAGCACGCCGTGCAAATTCGCCGCGTAACGCTCAATCAGATCGGCCTTCATGGCTCACACCGTCATCGGATGGCTACGCAACACATCGTATTACCTGTTTGGTTCCGGCTCGTCCGGCTTAGGTTGGAACGAAATGGAGCCCGTTGATCCACCGTCCGGCCGGCAAGACGGCTGCGAGTCGAGCAGCCAACTCTCATAGCAACGGCCTGGCTAATCTGTTGGAAGCATGGCACTTCATATGTCTGATCCGGATCAAAGATATTTGAAGTCGTTCTTATAGGATGAGCAAATCCGGCACGGTTCGGCGCTGTGCCACGGCGAAGCACTTTGCCGGAAGGTGTTTGCATTCAGGTCTGAATTTACCCCTGCTACGGCTCATCAAATGGACGATGGTTTTCACGTTCCCGGATTGGAGGGCATGGATCCGCACGATGATCCCAGGGCCGTGCGCGCGTGGCGCTGGCTTCACTGGGCTCTACTCGCGTTCAGCGTGCTCGCGATTCCCGCTTTCTACGTTCAGTTGACGGTCGGACCCTCTTTCTTTCGTGACCTTGGGCGAATACTGTATTCGTGCATGTTCGCCGGGTTCGCGGCTTCACTGGCCTGGGCTACCCACCTGAGTCGCAGACCCGCGCGATTTCTCCTTCGCAACCGGTATGACGTCGGAATCTTGCTCGGATCAGCGGCAAGCGTCGCGTGGGGCACGTCCCCGTGGTCGTCGCTGGAATGGGTGCTTCGCATTTCATTCATGGCCTTCGTAGCCCTGCGGATCGTGTTGTCCTTGCGCGACTTCTTCTCGCCTAACCGATTGCTCCTGCTGTTCTTGGCAGGTGCGGCCCTGCTTGCATCGGCAGGCGCTGGCTTCTACTGGCTGGAACCGCGAGTGCATACCTATGCCGAGGGCGTATGGCTCGCATTCGAAAGCAGTGCAACAGTTGGGTATGGGGACATCGCGCCGACGACACCGGCGTCCCGCATTTTTGCCGCGTTCGTGGTCTTGCTTGGCTACGGCATGCTGTCCCTAGTGTTTGCGAGCATCGCGGCGATATTTGTGGGTCAGGAAGAAAGAGTACTGCGCCGGGAAATGCATCGCGACATCAAGCACTTGCACAAGGAGATCGTTGCGTTGCGTGAGAGCGTGCAGGCTTTATGCGAAACACGCGACCGCGACTCGGCTTCACAAAGAGTGCACCTCGACTCGGACGACGATCGATTAGTTGAGACGCGTCTTCCCGACGCTCCTTCTAGCGATTGAGTCGCCGTTCGGCGCGGATACAACGGGGAGCTGGAATCAGCGGCTTGCGCCACGCTAAAGGCGTGGGGCATTTGGCGAGCGCGGGTCGTTATATTCTGGGAGATTCCGCGCCATTGCATCGGAAGGGACGCTGTTGGACTATTGCAAGCCCGTGTCCGCCTATCAATTCCGATCCGGGAAGGTTTTAACGATGATTGAGAACAGCTTGTCGAGATCCTCTTCAAGTTTGACACCCTCGAAGGGGTCGCGATTAGCGCAGAAGACACGGTCGATCTCGTTCCAGTCTTCTTTCGTTAGCACCCGTTGCGCAACCGGCAGAACTCGCTCCTCTTCCAGTTGCCTGTGGTTGGCGTAGAACTTTGCATACTCCTCCACTAACACATGCAACGCGGGGAGTGCCGGTTTTCCCGTCAATTCATAGCGGGTTAGGGCATTCTCCAGATTTCTAAGCCGTACGTCGCCCTGAGCATGCTGAAGTTCGAGCTCCTCGATGGTTTCATCGAGTTCATGCGTGCGTGCGCGCAATCGTGTGAACAGAAAGCGATCTTCTTTCGGGTGATGGACCTGGTCAGGATACTCACGGATGTAATAGAGCATCGCCCTGAAAACCATCAGGCTCGGAGGCTTGCCTCCCGCGTCCAGCATATCGACAAACCGGAGCATTCCCCCGATCACAGTCGTCAACTGTTCGTGCTCAGCGAGAATGACCTGTACGGCCGTTCGTGGTCCCCATGCAGACATGCTAACTCCGCGGTGATACAAGAAGGCAAGAAGGAAGGTCGAGCGATCGCGATGCAGGCACTGTCATTCGTTGACTGCGAAGCACGACCAGGAGATACCAAACTGATACTTAGAGGTGGTTTCAAAAAGCGGAAATAGATCGCTGGAGAGTATTCCAGCAGATCAGACAAGCAGCGAACTTCAAGAAGGCTTCATGGATCTTGGCGAGTCGCTCGTAGCGGATTCGCAGACGATGGAAATTATGGAACCAAGCATGCGTACGCTCGACTACCCATCGATACTTTCCGAGTCCGCTGCGGTGCTCAGTGCGGCGCTTGGCGAGTACAGGTTTAATGCCCCGTTCGCGCAATTTCTGTCGGTGTGCTTCGGAGTCGTATCCGCGGTCAGCATAGACGACTTGGGGCTTTTGCAAAGGGCGGCCGCGAATGCCACGGATGACTGGAATCGCGTCGATCAGCGGCAACAATTGTGTGACGTCATGACGATTGGCACCGGTCAAGATAATCGAGAGCGGTACCCCGTTTGCGTCAGTAGCGACATGGTGCTTAGAGCCGGGCCGCGCACGATCTACGGGGTTCGGCCCAGTTTTTGGCCCGCCCCAATAGCCCGCACGGAAGATGAGTCGACAACCACCCGCGACAAGTCGATCTGTCCAGCTGCGCGTAACTCGTCGAGCAGCAGTTCGTGCAATCGATCCCACACGCCTACTTCTTGCCAGTCGCGTAAGCGGCGCCAACAGGTCACCCCGGAGCCGCAACCCATTTCGGCGGGTAGATCGCGCCAACGTAGCCCTGTGCGTAATACAAAGACAATGCCGCTCAATGCCGCGCGGTCGGGTACTGGCTTGCGACCTGGATACTTCTCGCGTCGAGCCTTCGGCTTTGGCAGTAAGGGTTCGATTCGCTTCCATAATTCGTCGTCAATGATCGGCTTGTCCATTCCCTTGGTCTCGTCGTCACGATGGCCAAGGTTAACGGCATGTCCGAGATCTCTGAGCTTTCGTGCCATCCAATGAGCGCCAGCGCATGCCTCCATCACGACAGTGCAGCCGTGAAAGGTGGCGAAGAACTCAAGCACCTGCTTGCGCGAGAGCTTTTTACGAAACACAGCTTTGCCGATTCTGTCCTGCCCATGAACGTGAAATGAGTGCTTGCCCAGATCAATCCCGACTAACGTGACGTCTTGCATGGCATGGCCTCCGCTGGAAAGTTTCAGCAGCCTACTCGCTGAGAGGTGGGGGTGACCATCCCATTACAGCATGTCGAGAAAGTTAACAGCCCCGCAATGTCTTTTTGAAACCACCTCTTATAAAAAGCATGGCGCGTATCTGATTTAAGTCGTTGATCGAGATCAACTGGTGTGCACGATGTCGTTTGATGCTCGATCTGTGTTAACTTGGCGCGTCGCTCCGAACTACGTTCGCAGCCGAGAAATGCTCCGAGACTGATGTCGATCAACTGAAGGGCGGAAGAGACTCAATGCCGCGATACGGGAGGCGCCTGAAGGCACAGCGCGCGGCAGATCGACGAGGCGAAGTGGACAAGACGAGGGCCGGGTATAGCCATCTGGGTCGAGAGCGTCAATAACCCGGCGGTGGCGGGGGCGGCATACCGGGCGGCGGAGGCGGTGGAGCTGAAGCCCGGCTCGGGGTCGCATAGGATCCGACACCCTGCTGCGTGCTTATCATCGCACCACGGACCGGCACGCGGTTGCCGGTCGCATACATGCATTGCATGTATGCGTAGTCGTAGCGGCGCTGCACATCGTAAGCAGATCCTTGAGTGGCGTTTGCGCCGGCCATGCTGCCCGCCAGCAGCCCGACGCCCGCTCCCACGGCGGCCCCAGAGCCACCATTGAACGCCGCACCAGCCGCCGCGCCGAGCGCTGTGCCGACGGCGGCGCTACCAATCGCGCTGTTGGTGGCGGCGTTGTTGGCCGAGACTCCGCCAACCTGTTCGAAGGCGAACCGGCGACACGAGGCCTCGTCTGCACGGAACTGCTCGAAACTCTTTCCGGTGCCAGGGAGGACCATGACACTGGGCCCTGTCGGGACGACGGCACAGGCGCCTAAAATTACCAGCGATGCGCCCAATGAACCGAGTAATGCAAGCCTTGCATGTTTCACGGGGTGACCTTTCGCTCAGCGTTTAATTGGAGGAACTAGGTTGGGGCGCTACCGGCCGCCAACCGGCTGGGCAATCCCTCACATACGGGTAGTACGCTTTCGCTGCATCGCAGTAGTACCAGGAGCCGCTCTGCGGTCCTGGGCCACTAGTCATCTGCGGGGTCCCTCCCACTTGCCCCTGCTCGACATAGTCATCCGGTGGCGCTGCAGGCACCACCATAAGAGGAGGAGGGTAGTAGTAGGGTCCTGGCTGGTAGTAATAGGGCACTGGTACGACTGGATAGTAGTAAGGTCCTCCAACAACGATGCCAACGCCAACGTGCGCGGCACTTGCTGGCCCGCAGGCGCTAGCGACAATTAGCGCCACGAGTGGTACCAAGACGTTGAGACGGTTCAATTTTTCTCTCCTATGTTGAAATCAAAAGACTCCACCCAAGCTCCCGCTCTCGTGGCGCCGAACACGTATGCGTAGTGCAGGTAATTTTTGGAAATAATATAGCATTGCTAAATAACTAGGGACCGATTAACGAAGTGGTGATTTCAGGCGTTTGCACTATGGTTCCGGCGTTAAAGATCGATTCTTTGAGGAGCTCAACTCCTGCCGAGACTTGTTCAGCGGACTTGGGAAATCAATAGCCCGCGTACGAATGCTTCGTTTTTCTATCAGCGCGCGATATGCGGGTAGAGTCGCGCACTCACCGCCACAAGCGCTGCAAGCGTCAAGCTGAGTACGACTAGATCCACCCCTAGTCCTAGATGTGGCGTCCCGGCGAACCCCGGAAGAAGCAGCAATCTGAGCGCATCGACCTCATAGGTCAACGGATTCAGATGGGCCACGATCTGCAGGCTGCGCGGCATCATGGCGGTAGGGTAAATAGCATTGCTGGCGAAGAACAGTGGCATCGTAAGCAACTGTCCGACACCCATGAAACGCTCGCGGGTCTTGACCAGGCACGCGATAATCAAAGAGAAGCTCGAAAACACGGCGGCGCCCAGCGCGACAAACAACACAACTCCTCCCAGCGCAAACGGATCTACGCGCATCTTGACCCCGAGTACTGCCGCAAGAATCATGACGACTACTGCCTGGACCAATGCGCGTACTGCTCCCCCCAACGCTTTTCCCAGCACCAGCGATGCTCGCGGAGTCGGGCTTGCCAGGAATTTATGCACGATGCCTAGATCGCGTTCCCAGATGATCGAAATGCCGTTGAAGATCGCGATGAACAACACGCTTTGCGCAAGGATGCCCGGGGTCAGAAAATCCAGGTAGGGTAGTCCCGCAGTATCGATCGCTCGTGCCCGACTCATGACCTGCCCGAATATGAGCAGCCAAAGTGCAGGCTGCACCGCCCGAGTCAATAGTTCAGTCGGATCGTGGCGCAGCTTGCGCACTTCCATATCGGCGATCGCGATCGTCTTGGACAAAAATCCCATCGCGGGCCACCGCCGTGCCGGCTGCTCCGGTGACGATGTGTCAACCAAGCCGATTGGCTGTACGGCGGGTTTGAGAGGTTTCATTGTAGGCACCTTGCGTCGCGGCTTCTTCGCTCGTGTAATGTTCGAATACATCTTCGAAACTGGCGGTTTCCCCCAGCGCTCGTTGCAACTCACGCGGAGCACCAATTGCTGTGATCCTGCCTCGATTCATAATGGCTACACGATCACAAAGGCGTTCCGCTTCTTCAAGGTAGTGGGTCGTCAACAGAATGGCGCTGCCAAATCGCGACTGCAGGCTTTCCACCTGTTCCCACACGGAAATGCGCGCCACAGGATCGAGTCCGACTGTGGGTTCGTCGAGAAACAGAACGCGCGGTCGATGCAGCGTGGACTGCGCGATTTCCAGCCGGCGGATCATGCCACCTGAATAGGTCTTGACCATTCGACCGCTGACCTCGCTCAGGCCCATGAACGCCAGCGCGTCGCGAATCCGCGACGCGCGTTCGATCCGCGGAATGTCATAGAGCTTGGCAAACACCAACAGGTTTTCGAAACCGGTCAGGTCGCCGTCAGCTGACAGCGCTTGTGGGACGTAACCGATGATGCGTCTGACCGCCCCCGCTTGCCGCACGATGTCGAAGCCGCCAACTGTCGCTGATCCTTGGCTAGGCGGCAACAGGGTCGTCAGCATTTTGATGACAGTCGTCTTACCGGCGCCGTTACGGCCAAGCAGTCCAAACACTTCTCCCGCCAGGATGGACAGCGTTAGCGCATCAACAGCGGTAACGTTGCCAAAACGGCGCTCGAGTTCATGCGTTTCAATGATGGGCGGCTGCATCGTTATCCCGATTGGCCAAGAGAGGACAGGGCGCGTCAGGCTATACCATTGAACGTGACGCCATCTCCAATCTATTGCCTTTCGTCAGGTAGCGGTTGATCCAGGTCAACCTTAAGGTCGCCGGCCGACCGGGATTCAACGGCGCTATCCGCAACTGCGAAACAGCCGACCGGTCGCTGCAGGAACGAACCCGCCTGGAGATGACAGCTATGCCTAAAAATTCATCGGAATTCGCCCCGGGGGCATTGCGAAATGTGCAGCTCAATGACTGTTCGCGAGACACGAAGCGCAAACGCAAATTGACTGAACGCCGCGCAGTGGATACAACTCGCAAAGAGGCAGGCACCCCCTCGTCTGCACGGCTCCTGACTCTTCCTGTCTCCTGCTGTCACCTTCATGCGGCACCTGTCTCTCAACGAAATCGAGGCACTGGGTGCTTGACCTACATCAAGCGGCAACCCTGATGTGCCGGTAATCTGAGTTAAGTGCTTGCTCGTTTGGCTTCCGCTTTATGCGTGGAACCAAACGCAGACGAAGTCGGAATTGTAAGGAAACTAAACCTGATACAGGCCATCCCCGAGAACGTCATGTCTGAAACGCAACCGGCCCTTCTTACCCAAAAGAAAGCAGACTATGTTTTCCCGGCTCTGGGAATAGCAGCGCTCGCACTGGGCCTTTATCAGGGATTCGTAAGGGATGGTGGTTCGGTACTTGTTTTCATTCTGTTGGGCGGTAGCATCGTCTTTTTTGCCATTGCGCTATATCCGCTTTTGACTCGGTGCAAAGATCAAGTCGCCATTGCATTCAGTGCCGTGCTTCATTCCGCGGCCAAGGTCGAGACTCGGCCCGCAACCAAACCCGGGACTCGTCCGGACGAAAAGAGCGCGATAGTAATTTTGATGAACACGAGACTCGGCGACCTGTGTGGCGATGATTTCCTCAACGACCCTGAGCGTGCGGGACGTATCGTCGCCCAAGCGATCGTTCGGGCTCAAGCAGAGATCGCGACTACGACGATGACTATGACGACCAGTCAGCCCGATGCTGAACTTAAGTCGGAGACCCAACCAATAGACGAAGGGGCTCTGAGTTTGTCCGCCGGTATGCCACCCGTTGAGATAGCGGGTCCTGAGAGTGCAACTCTTGGCAAACTGAAAAATGGCTGAAGAACCGCGGCATGAGGCAATTGTTGCAGTCGGCCTGACGAAATGGTTTGGAGAGGGCGCGACCAGGATGACAGCCGTCAATAGTGTTGACTTCGTCGCGCACTTGGGCGAAATGCTGTTTATCGTCGGCCCCTCCGGTAGCGGCAAGACGACGATGCTCAGCATGATATCGGGGATTCTTCGTCCTGACGCGGGCACAGTGAACGTCAATGGCGCCGATATATGGACGCTGGACAACGACGCATTAGCCGAATTCCGTCTGAACACTGTTGGTTTCGTATTCCAGGACTATCACCTGTTTCCCCGGCTGACGAGTGCCGAGAACGTCGCCATTCCGTTGATTCTGAAACAGCGCGACTGGAATGACTCAATCGCCGAGGCAACAAAATGTCTCGAGATTGTCGGGCTCAAAGGTCGCGCTGGGATTTTGCCGGTAAAGCTCTCGGGAGGAGAGCAGCAGCGAGTCGCGATCGCGCGGGCAATTGTGAGTGGCCCCCAAATTCTGATTCTTGACGAACCCACAGCCTCTCTTGACGGTGACACAGGAAAAATGATCATCGCCTTTGTCAAGGAGAAAATCCTCAATCGAAACCGCTGCATCGTGATCGTCACCCATGATGTGCGCATTAACGAATATGCCGATCGGATCATCCATATGGAAGACGGTCGCATTACCGGGTTGGACAAGGGGACGGAATGAGAAACAAGGTCATCTTTGCCCTCTCGATAATAGGGATGCTAGCGGCGTTGATTGGTGCCTTCATTTTCGGTATCCAGAGGAAACCCGAACCTCCGGTGTTTCACCCAATCAGCAACCCCTATGCGACGGCGATCTACGCCGACGGCATCGTTGAGAGCGAGCAGGGCGGTGGCGCGAATATCAATATCTATCCAGAAGTTTCGGGCCCAATCACCCAGGTTCTGGTGCACGAAGGCGAGTCCATATCAGCCGGCACGCCGCTCCTTCGGATTGACGATTCCGTGCAAAAAGCAACCACGGAGCAGTTGCGTCTGCAGTCGGACGGCGCGCTCGTCCTGTTGCAGGAACTCAAGGCCCAGCCGCGAAAGGAAACCCTGGATATCGCAAAAGCGCAGGTAGACCAGGCTGAATCCAACCTGAAGGCTGCGCACGACCAGTACGATAAGCGCCGCGCTTCGTACGAGTTTGACCCGAGATCGATCAGCAAGGACGTGGTCGATACTGCCCAGGACGCCGTTGCTCAGGCTGGAACCACACTAGAGGTAGCCCGCAAGCAATATGAATTGACCCGGGCAGGGGCGTGGAGTTACGACATACAGAACCAGGAGAAGCAGTATCAGGGGCTTACGCAGGCATACCAGTCTGCTAATGCACTACTGCAGAAATATACAGTCAAGGCGCAGGCGGACGGAGTCGTGCTTGCGCTCAATGCATCACCTGGAAGCTATGTGTCCTCGCAGGGTGTCTACGATGCCTACACGCAG
The DNA here is from genome assembly GCF_964253815.1 of Caballeronia sp. LjRoot34. Lineage (NCBI taxonomy): Bacteria > Pseudomonadati > Pseudomonadota > Betaproteobacteria > Burkholderiales > Burkholderiaceae > Caballeronia > Caballeronia sp. LjRoot34. The sequence goes on along the minus strand of NZ_CAXUSB020000004.1, from coordinate 110,776 downwards.
GGAACCGATCCGGTAGTCGTGATGGGGGCGTCCCAGGACTACCTCGCGGTACGCTGTTATGTGGATGAGATTCTCGTCTCGCGGCTCCCAGCCCCGGCGAGCATGCGAGCTCAGTTGTCAATTCGGGGTACTGATATTAAAGTGCCGCTGGAGTTCGTCCGGGTACAACCCTATGTGTCACCAAAAATAGAGCTGTCTAACCAGCGCCAGGAAAAGGTCGATCTGAGAGTGCTGCCGGTGATTTTCCGGTTTAAGAAAAAGGATCTTTCGATGGTCTATCCGGGGCTGTTGGTCGATGTCTTTATCGGGTCGAAATAATGCCGGCACTCAATCAGACGCCGTACGAGATGCGTGCAGCACAAGCCTCTCGATCGTCAGCGCGGCGATTACTCCCCGGCATGATCGCCGTGGCGATGCTCGGCGCGTGCTCAGTCGGTCCCGATTTCGTCAGTCCGGCGGGCCCCGGAGTGGATCGCTATACACGCGAGCCGCAGCCGGTCGAGACCGTCGTGGCGGACAACGTGGCACAACGCTTCACGCCCGGCGAAGCAATCCCTGCCGATTGGTGGCGGCTGTTTAAATCGGATCAACTCGACACGATAGTCCAACGGGCAATTTCTAACAATCCGACGCTCGAAGCGTCGGAGGCAAGCTTACGTCAGAGTCAGGACAACCTGCGCGCCGGCTACGGTGTGTTCTTCCCGCAAATAGGGGCCGAGGCAGATGGCAGCCGGCAGCGCACGGCACCCCTGGAAAACGGATTGCACACGCCAGGGACGATCTTCAATTTAATTACGCTGAGCGGCACCATCAGCTACGCACTCGACGTGTTCGGAGGCAAGCGCCGCGAGGTAGAAGGGCTGCGCGCCCAGACCGACTACCAACGCTACGCAAGCAAGGCGGCCTATGTGAGCTTGTCTGCCAATGTCGTCAATGCAAGTATCGCGCGAGCCGCCTACGCCGCCGAGGTACGTGCGACCGAGGAGATGATCGAGCTCGAGAACCAGCAACTTGAGGCCACTGAGGCGCAGCTTCGTGCCGGCACGGCCGCCTATGCGAACGTCCTGAGCGTTCGCAGTCTGATCGCCACGAATCAGGCAGCGCTGGCGCCTCTGAAACAGAAGATCAGTCAGGCAGATCACTTATTGGCGACGTTGGAGGGTGCATTTCCGTCCCAGGTTGACGCATCCGAACTCGACTTGAGCTCGTTGACCCTGCCATCCGATCTGCCGGTGAGCTTGCCGTCCGATCTGCTTCGCCAGCGCCCCGATATCCTGTCGGCCACCGCGCAGCTGCACATTGCCAGCGCAAACATTGGCGTTGCGACCGCAGCCATGTTTCCCAGTTTCACATTGAGTGGGACTTATGGCGCCGGAGGTACGAGCTTTGGCAACCTGTCATCGGACAGCTTCCGTTTCTGGAGCATTGGCCCCTCCGTTACGATGCCGCTTTTTCAGGGCGGCAGTCTGTGGTACGGCCGCAAGGCGGCGATCGACGCTTATCAGCAGGCGCTCGCAAACTACAGACAGACGGTACTTGGGGCATTCGAACAAGTTGCCGATTCCCTGAGGGCGTTGGAACACGATGCACAGGCACTGCAGGCGCAGGTTGAAGCACGGCACGACGCTGCGCAAGCGCTGTATCTGATACAGGCGAACTACCGCGCGGGAACGGTTGGCTACCTCGATGTGCTGATAGCCGACGTGCAATACCACCAGGCGACTCTTGCCTATCTGCAAGCCGTCGCACAGCGTCATCAAGACACGGTTGCCTTGTTTGTCGCGCTCGGTGGGGGATGGTGGAACGATAAAGATCCGGCAGGCGAGGGCCAGACGCGATGAAATATGCCGGTGTCATGCGTATAGGGTTCAAGCTGTTGGTCAACGACAAGGCCAAGTTCTCTGCGCTGCTGATAGGGATCACGTTCGCCGTGTTTTTAATGGTGCAGATGACGGCTATGTTTGCTGGCATCCTTAACCGTGCTTATTCGACGGTCACCAATATTGGTGCGACGATATGGATCATGGACCCGGCCGTCAACACGCCCACCACCTCATTTCCTCTGCCCGATTATTTGCTGGACGCGGTGCTCAGCATGGACGGGGTTAGTTACGCGGTGCCGCTCTTTATCGGCGGCGCACAGGTTAAGCTCGCCGATGGCACCTATCAAGCTGTAAGCGTAGTCGGTCTGGACGACGCGAGCTTGTTCGGCCGCCCGGACATGGAAAAAGGCAACATTCTGGATATTTACGCCGACGACGCATTCATGGTGGTCAACGACTCGGAATTCTCGAAAATGGAGAACCCGAAGATCGGTACGACGTTCGAACTGAACGACCATCGCGGCGTGATTGTCGGCGTCGCCCGGGTTGCCGCCAACGGATTGAACGGCGTACCGACGCTGTACACGACCTACAACCGGGCCATCCAATACATTCCGGGGACGCGTTTCACCATCTCCTACGTACTCGTGCAGGCGAAGAGCAAAGCCGACATCCCGCGTATCAAGCAGCAAGTGGCAAAACTCGGTTATCTCGCCCTGACCAAAGATGAGTTCAACCAGCGCATTGCCGACTATTACACCTACCAGACAGGCATTGGCACCAACATCCTGTTGATGACCATCATCAGCTTTATTGTTGGACTTTCCATTTCCGGACAGACCTTCTATACGTTCATCCTGGAGAACCTGGATAAGTTCGGTGCGCTCAAGGCAATCGGGGCAAAGGGGCGTGAACTGGTGTACATGATTCTGTTCATGGCGACCTTTACGGCGCTCACAGGATATGGTCTCGGGATTGGTCTGGTGACACTGGTGATTGCTATCGCGAGAAATATGTTGCCCAACTACGCCGCGATCACGACATTCTGGAATTTGGGATTAGCATTCGGTATGGTCGTGCTGATCGCGGGGATATCCAGCTACATCGGGGTGCGCAAGGTACTCAAGATCGAGCCCTTCGATATTTTCAGGGGGTAGCGCGACCTGCATCGCAAAGGCCCTCAACTACGACAATCACAGGACCTATATGGGGAGCACGGGCTGGCGAGCTTGCTTACTCAGGGAATTGAGTCAATGAATCGAGTCAATGGCCTTGGGGAGGTCTGCAAGTTTAACGGTTCGTGAGCCAGATCAACAACATGCGCGATGCAATCTCTAGGCTAAGAGCTTAATGTGACAGGACCGGAGTGGCTGCGAACATGAAACGGTTGACCTTACTGGTGATCACGCTCGCTAGCCTCGTGGCTTGCGCAGGCGGCGGGACGCGCAACGATAATTACGCGGAAGACGCAGAGTTGCAGGTTGCATACGAACAGACATCGATTGCTTGCGTTGGACAGAAGTCCTGTGAGTCTATTTGGCAGCGGACCAGAGACTACATAGTTCAACATTCGACGACGCCGATTCGAAGGGCTGACAACGACGTTATCGAGACCAAAGAGCCCCATCAGTTTGGTGTGCTTTATATATGGGCATCAAAGACGTCCATGTCGGGTGATCGAGTCTCCTCAACAATCAAGATAAAGGTGATGTGCCGCGGCATGTACGAAAGCGATGGTAGCCGTGGCTGGATGTATGGCACTTGTGCCGGGCAGGTGGCACAGGTGGAACGCGGCTTTCGACACTTTGTGGCAGACGACGATTGACACTCCGCTCCTGGCTTGTTCCGGTCCAACGGTGGAGACAGGCGCGTGCTGATTGGACGACGCGACATCGGATCAGCCTGTCCGATCGTGGCGGTTGCCCTATCGCCGACGCATGCTCCATCGGGAGCTAGTATGACCAACGGCCGTGGAGGTTTTGTGAATGAGAAAGTACGTCACCTGCTGGCTCGAATAAGCGCTCTGGAAGACGAACTGAAGACAACGCTGCATGACAGGGAGATCCCGCTCTTCTACCACGTCAACGGCAAGCGAATCGAGTTCGACGCTTCTGTAAGCGCTGCGCATCGCGCGTCGAGGACCGGACTATTTCGCTGGGTTCTCGAGAGCCGTCCGTCCACGATTTTGGTCGCGCCGGTGATCTACGGGTTGATCGTGCCGCTTCTGATATTCGATCTGGGGCTCACCGTCTATCAAATTATCTGTTTCCCGGTGTATAAGATCGAGAAAGTCAAACGCTCGGACTATATCGCCACTGATAGATGGCATTTAGGCTATCTGAATTTCATGGAGAGATTTAATTGCTTATATTGCGCCTATGCAAATGGAATCATTGCCTACGGCACCGAGATTGCAGCTCGTACTGAGCAATACTGGTGTCCCATCAAGCACGCCAACCGGGTGCTTGGGACTCACGCCAGGTATGAGAAATTCATTCGCTACGGAGACGCCGTGAGCTATCAGCAACAGCTTTCCGAATTCCGCGCGGCGTTATCAAAGGATTCCGGTAGGCTGAATGTTCCCGGCGAGTCCCCCCTGGATTGAGACGGGTGTTGCCGCGGCCCGAGACGATCGGCTCGGTTTGGCAAGCCCTGGCGCCACGGTGACGAGCGTCGGCGGTGGTGCGCGCGGCGAAAAGCCATGTAGTTATGCATTGACATAGCTCAACTTCGGTAAGGGACCCCGAGCCTATTCTGCTGCTTGGAAAGCCCTCGGAACGAACGCCGGAGCAGCGCAATGGACCCCATATCCAAACGTAATACGCATCCGTGGTTGACCAGACTCGCGCAAGCAACAGTCCTGGGTGCAATACTCGCAATCGGCATAACGTGGGCAGGCTCGATCGCTGATCACCCGATTGACACAGCGATCACGGCGGGGATGACGTCGCCCGCGTGCGCCGAGGTCCGGGCCATGGCAGCCGGTTCGCTGCTGTCGGCATCGCTCCCGAACAACGATATCTGCCGATCCTTTTTTCTTTATCGCGCAACGTTCTCAGACGCAACGAATGACACAGGCACTTATGCGGCGTCCGTTATGCAGGACCGTATAGACGAGTTCTGGCAGCTTGTCGGCTACGTAGCCGTGCCGTCACTTGTCGTGGTCTGGACAATCTTCATGCTGGCTGCGGCCGCAAGTGGCGCGTATCGCAGGAGGGAGCGGGACATCGCGCCGCGGCAAGGACATTCGAACCGATGCGAAGCAACGCGCGCCTCGCAGTGACACAAATGCTGTGCAATCCGATAGTTCGCGGACTAAGGGCATTGAGCCTTGCCGGTGCAGCTTCGCCGGATACGAACACTGCAGGCCGACGCGGCCGGGCGAGCCGGGTTCCTGGAGCCGGCTCCGTCGCACCTGCCCCAAGCCAATGACTATTGAAGGAATCGCCAATGGATACCCGTTCCCGGACCGACGTCAACGACAACCGCGCATTTATACCGCAACCGGTTGCCGGTACCTCCTGCAGTCCCTTTCGCGCACTGGATCACACGAAAGAGGCCGCCATAGCTCGCCTCACGGGCGGCCTGTCCCCTGCGGCGTTATCGCTGGCCGTGGCCGACTGGTTTATCCATCTCTCGGTTGCACCAGGAAAGCGCGCGGAGCTCGCTTCGCTGTATGCTGCGAACGGCCGCGTGATACGTGACTACATGCTCCGTTCGTTGACAGGCGCCGCTTCCTCTCCGCTGGCAGAGCCTGCGCCCGCAGACCATCGATTCCGTGCCGACGTGTGGCAGACCGAGCCCTACAGGCTATGGTCCCAGATGTTCCTTCTTACGGAGCAGTGGTGGCAAGCTGCCACTCATGACGTGCCGGGTGCGACCAAGCACCACGAAAACGTCGTGGGCTTCGGTGCACGTCAGTTGCTTGACATGGTGTCGCCGACGAATTCGCCATTCACCAACCCCGAAGTGATTGAGCGAACCCAAGCTACGCTCGGCGGCAATCTCCTGCGGGGCGCCCGCAACATGCTCGAGGACGCGCGTCGTCAAGCGGGCGGTGAAACTGCTGCCGGAGCCGATCAGTTCAAGGTCGGCGTCGCTCTTGCGGTGACCCCGGGGAAGGTGGTCTTTAGCAACCATCTGATCGAACTCATCCAGTACAGTCCTGCCACTGAAAAGGTGATCGCCGAGCCCATTTTGATTGTGCCCGCGTGGATCATGAAGTACTACATCCTCGATCTTTCGCCGCACAACTCGCTGATCCGCTTCCTGGTCGCTCAGGGCTATACGGTGTTCTGTATTTCGTGGCGCAACGTCGGGGCCGAGGACCGGAACCTGAGCCTCGAAGACTACCGCACGCTCGGCGTCATGGCCGCGCTCGACAGCATTAATGAGATCGTGCCGGAGCAACGGGTCCATGCGACAGGGTATTGCCTTGGTGGCACGCTGTTGTCGATTGCGGCGGCAGCAATGGCAGGTGTCGGCGACGAGCGGCTTGCCTCGGTGTCGCTCTTTGCCGCACAGACGGACTTCACGGAACCCGGCGAGCTGCAACTGTTCATCGACGACAGCGAGGTCTACTTCATTGAAAGCATGATGTGGTCAAAGGGTTATCTCGATGCAAGCCAGATGTCGGGTGCATTTCAGATGCTGGAGTCAAATGACCTCCTTTGGTCGCGCGTCATCCACGACTACATGCTGGGCGAGCGTACGCCCATGTTCGACCTGATGGCGTGGAATGCCGACTCAACTCGCATGCCGTATCGGATGCACTCGGAATACCTGCGGCAACTGTTTCTCGACAATGACCTTGCCGCAAGCCGTTATCAGGTTGACGGACGGTCGATCTCGTTGCGCAATCTTCGTGCACCCATGTTTGTGGTCGGCACGGATCGCGACCATATCGCGCCTTGGCGCTCGGTGTACAAGGTCCACTACCTGTCGAGCACCAACATCACGTTCGTCCTCACGAGCGGGGGCCACAACGCAGGCATCGTCAGCGAGCCGGGCCACGCCAACCGTCAGTTCAGGATTGAGTACACGGCGGCCACAGACCTTCGCATCGGGCCCGATGAATGGATTGCAGCTGCACAATCGCGGGACGGTTCATGGTGGCCCGCATGGACCGACTGGCTCGCCGCCCAATCGAGTGCGGAAACCGTCACGCCGCCGCATATGGGGCCGCATGCTCAAGACCTTACATCCCTGCCGGACGCGCCCGGCACCTATGTGCTTCAGGATTGAGGATATTCATGGACGACAATCTCCTTCACAACCGCACCTTCGATGAACTCGCGATCGGGGAATCAGCGTCGCTTGTGCGCACTGCCGGCCAGGACGACATACAACTGTTCGCCGCGATGTCGGGGGACGTTAATCCCGCGCACCTGGACGCAGCCTTCGCCGTGAACGATATGTTCGGTCATGTCGTCGTGCAGGGCATGTGGACAGCCGGTCTTATCTCTGCATTGCTGGGCACGAGACTGCCTGGACCGGGCACGATCTATCTGGATCAGGATCTGCAGTTCCGACATCCGGTTGTACCCGGAGACGTGGTGACTGCGACGGTGAGCGTCAAGGAAAAACGCGCGGACAAACGAATTGTGCTGCTCGATACGCGTTGCACCAACCAGCGCGGCGACGTAGTGCTGACAGGCATGGCCACGGTGATTGCGCCGGCCGAGTCTATCGTGTGGCCGCGGATCGCACGCCCGGATGTCTCGGTGCGAAGCCACGATCGCTATGACGCCTTCATTCGCGAAGCACGGATGCTGCCTTCCCTGCGCGTGGCGATCGTCCATCCGTGTTCCGCCGATGCGATCAAGGCCGCCATCGAGGCCCGCAATGAAGGGCTTATCGATCCAATCCTGATTGGCCCTGAAGCTAAGATACGCGCGGCTGCTGAACTGGCTCAGGTGAGTCTGGATGGAGTGACTATCGAGGCCGTCGAACACAGCCATGCGGCCGCCGCGCGCGCGGTCGAACTGGGAGCGGCGGGGAGAGTCGCCGCACTGATGAAGGGCAGTCTGGAGACGCACGAATTGCTATCAGCAATCGTGAGTCCGGCGTCCGGCCTGCGGACAGAGCGGCGCATCAGCCACGTCTACGCGATGGATGTGCCCGCCTATCCGAAGCCTCTTTTCATTACGGACGCGGCGGTCAACGTCACGCCGTCGCTCGAGCAGAAACGCGATATCTGTCAGAACACAATCGACCTGCTGCACTTGCTGGGTATCAAGCAGCCGCGCCTCGCCGTCCTTGCGGCAATCGAAACTGTCAACCCGCGCATGCAGACCACGCTGGACGCGGCTGCTCTCACCGTGATGGCTGCACGCGGCCAGATTCGCGGTGCGCTCGTCGACGGCCCGCTCGCCTTCGATAACGCCATCAGTCTTGCCGCGGCAAAAACCAAGGGTATCGCTTCAGCAGTCGCCGGCCAGGCCGACATCCTGCTCGTGCCCGACCTGGAAGCAGGCAACATGCTCGCGAAGCAACTGATGTACTTTGGCGGCGCCGATGCGGCGGGCCTTGTGCTTGGTGCGCGCCTGCCGATCATCATGACAAGCCGTGCTGACAGCTTGCGGGTGCGGTTGGCTTCCGTGGCGCTCGCAAGGATCGTCGCACAACGTACGCTTGGCAAGAGGGTGCTACCAACATGAGCAGCCCGCTGATGCTAACCTTTAACGCTGGTTCATCGTCAGTCAAAATAGGCTTGTTTCAGGTCTCCGCTAATGGTGCGACGCGGACCGGCCAAGGCACGATCGACTTCCGGCACACGCCGCTCTCGCTGCATCTGGTCAACGGCGACACGGTTCACGACATCGCGCTGCGATCGGCCGTCACCGAAGACCTGCACGAAGTGCTGGACGAAACGCTCAACTGGTTCGCGATACACTTCCCGATAGCAGATGTCGTCTCGGTGGGGCATCGCGTAGTGCACGGCGGCGACACGTTTTCCGGGCCTGTCGCGATCACAAACGAAACGCTCGCCACTATCGAATCGCTGATACCGCTCGCGCCGTTGCACCAACCGCAGAGCGTGCGGCTGATTCGTGCGGTTCGACACCTGAGGCCCCACCTCGTGCAATCGGCCTCATTCGACACTGCCTTTCATCGCACGCAAACGGATCTTGTACGCCGCTTCGCGCTACCGCGCCGTTTCTTCGACGAGGGCGTCAAGCGTTATGGTTTTCACGGCCTCTCGTACCGGTTCATCGCGGAGTCCCTCGCCCGCAAGTTTCCCCAGATCGCAAACCGGAACGTGATTGCGGCGCATCTCGGCAGCGGCGCGAGCCTGTGTGCGATGAGCTCTGGCGCGAGCCGGGACACCAGCATGGGATTTTCGACCCTCGACGGTATTCCGATGGCAACGCGCTGCGGGGCGCTTGATGCTGGCGTCGTCCTTTATCTGCTTCAGCAGCAAGGCCTGAGTGCAGCCGAAATCGAAAAGATCCTGTACGAACAGTCCGGATTACTCGGGATCTCAGGATTGAGCGCGGACAGCCGCGAGTTGAGCGCTAGCAACCAGCCCGAAGCACGCGAGGCGCTCGACCTGTTTGCGTTTCGGATTGCGGGCGAAGCGGCCCGGCTTGCCACGACCCTTGGCGGCCTCGATTGCCTGATCTTTACCGCCGGTATCGGCGAACACCAGCCTGAGGTCCGTGCGGCCATATGCGAGCGACTCGCGTGGTTCGGCGTCGAAATCGATCACCGGGCTAACGCGGACAACGCAAGCGTCATCAGTTCGGAACGGAGTCGCATTGCCGTGCTGGTGCTCGAGACCGACGAAGAGCAGATCATCGCGAACGAGGCCCTTTCGATTCTTCGCAGCGAGGGAGAAACCGTATGAACGACATCATCGATTTATCCGGCAAGCGCGGCTTGGTCGTTGGCATTGCAAATGAACACAGCATTGCCACCGGTTGCGCACGCCTGTTTCGAATCGCCGGAGCGGACCTCGCGATCACCTATCTGAACGAACAGGCTGAACCGTTCGTGCGTGCTGTCGCCGAGACCCTCCCGGCAGCACTCATCATGCCCTGCAATGTCAGCGTCCCGGGCGAGCTCGAAGCCGTCTTCGAAAGGATCAAGAGGGAGTGGGGGAAACTGGACTTCGTGCTCCACTCGATCGCCTTCGCGCCTGCTGGTGACCTTCACGCGAGCCTTGCCGATTGCTCGGCAGAGGGATTCGCGCTCGCGATGGACGTGTCCTGCCATTCATTCATTCGCATGGCAAAGATGGCGTTGCCTCTGATGACCGATGGCGGCAGCCTCATGACCGTCAGTTTCTACGGCGCTGAACGGGCCGTCGATCATTACAACCTGATGGGACCGGTCAAGGCGGCGCTCGAATCAAGCGTGCGTTACCTCGCAGCCGATCTCGCGGCCCGGCGGGTTCATGTTCACGCAATCTCCGCCGGCGCGGTGAAGACGCGTGCGGCGTCGGGTCTGGATCACTTCGATGTGCTGCTCGACGAGGTCCGTGCGCGAACCCCTGCGCAGCATCTTGTCACGATCGAGGAGATTGGGCGTATCGCAGCCGTGCTCGCCAGCGACGTCGGCATGACGCTCACTGGTTCGACCATCTACGCTGACGCCGGTTTTCATGTGGTGGCCTGACGCACGCTCGGTTTTCATCGACGGTTCAAGGTGAATATGCGTGACATCATTCGCCTGGATAACGCAGATAGCGTGCGCGTAGCAACCCGAAACGACCCAACTCTTCCGCCTCGAGCGCTTCGAGGGTTTCGCGATCCGCCCCTTGGCGGATGGCTTGCCATATCGCTTTTGAGCCAACGGCATCGCGTGTGGCTTTGAGGTCGAAGGTTTGGGGATATAGACGTAGCAGCGCGGAGAGCAGTGCCAGTCCGAGGCGAGCCGTTTGTCGTGACGGTTCATGAGAGACGATGCTAACCCCGTGGCAAAGTTCGCCGCGATAGGCGGACTCGGTGGGCACGAAGTCGACTGGCTCGAAGCGGGCTCCGGTGTCAAGGTCGTTCAGGGTTTGGGCCAGGCGCACGCCGTCGATCCAGGGTGCACCGATCCACTCGAAAGGGTGCGGCGTGCCGCGGCCGACGCTTACGTTGGCGCCTTCGAGCAGCGCGACGTCCGGGTATAGATCGAGCTGGGACGCGGTGCGCAGGTTCGGTGACAAAGGCACCCAACCAAGTCCGGTATCAGCTATGCGCATGGAGCGCTGGTACCCGTGCATCGGAATGACTCTCAAGTCCGCGCCAATAAGCCGTTCCTGATTAAAGAGCGCTGCAAGTTCTCCTACGGTCATGCCGGGCAACAGAGGTAATGGGAAAAAGCCTGTGAACGACTCGTGTCCGGAGTCCAGCACGGGTCCGCCGAAGCGCTCGGCACCAAGCGGATCGGGACGATCGAGTACAAAGAGTGGAATCTTCCGGCGTGCTGCGGCTTCAAGTGCGTAGCCAAGCGTGGTTTCGTAAGTGAAGAAGCGAACCCCGGCGTCCTGAATGTCGAAAACCAGTGCGTCGAGCCCTTCGAGCGACGCGTCCGAAAAGCGCTGGCTGTTTCCATAAAGGCTGTGCACGGCGAGGCCCGTAGCAGCGTCGTGGGAGTCACCAATGCGTTCGTCCCGGTTCGTGTCCAGCCCATGCTCTGGCGCGAACAATGCCGCAAGCGTGATGCCCGGCGCTTGTTCGAGTACGTCGATCGTACGCCTGCCATTCGCATCAAAGCCGCTGCGGTTCGTAACCAGTCCGATTCGCAGACCCGACAGCGGAGCGAACTGCTGGTCCTCGAGAACATCGATGCCGGTTTTGAGCGGACCGGTCGACACGGGCAGGATGGACGCCGCGGCAATCGCGGGAGCGGTCCATGGAAGTCGCTGTTCAACATCCCGGATATCGATCTCGGGCTCGCGGCTCGCCAGCAATCCAAGCACTTGCTCACGAAGCGGCCGAGCATCGCCTTTGTCATCCGGATACACGCGGTTCGTGAGGATAATGACCCACTTTTGGGATACAAAGTCGATCCAGATTCCAGTGCCGGTATAGCCCGTGTGACCGATCGATCCGACGGGAGGCAATCGGTCCCGATTGGAAGCGAGTGGGGCGCTCAATTCCCATCCCAGACCCCGCAACGGCAGTATCGAAGGGGGCGACGCGGGCGTTGCAAGCGCCGTGACACTCGACGTCTTCAAGATCTGCACCTCGCCAGCGCGCCCGTTGTTCAAGATCATCTGCGCGAACCGGGCGAGGTCGTGCGCAGTGGAGAAGACGCCGGCGTTACCAGACACGCCACCCATCGCGGAAGCGAGAGGATCGTGAACACGACCCCGGCGCATGCCTTCGCGGTCGGCCGTCGTCGCAGCGCTGCGCAACGCATGTTCACTGTCAGGAAGGTAACCGGTGTCGGCCATTCCGAGCGGATCGAATACGTGAGTTCGACAGTAGTGATCAAGCGAGCGGTGTGTGATTCGCTGCACGAGCTGGCCTAGTACCACGAAATTCAGATCACTGTAGATCACGCGAGTGTCGGGTTCGGCATGCAGGCGCTCGGCGGCAACGTCTCGCAAGACGCTTGCTGGAGTCGCTGCAGCAGGCAGCACAGGCAAGCCGGGGCGCAAGCCCGAGGTATGCGCAAGCAGTTCGCGCACGGTCACATGTTGCTTTCCATTCGCAGCAAATGCAGGCCAGTAGCGTGCGGCGGGCGCGTCGAGTTGCAGTTGTCCATCTTCGACCAGTTGCAGGATTGCCGTGGTCGTCGCAATGGCTTTTGTAAGGGACGCGAGGTCGAACACCGTGTCAACGGTCATTGGCTCCGGGTGCTGCCCAGCCACGCGAAGTCCAAACGCTTTTTCATACGATATGCCATGCGCGTCGCCCGTCACCACCACTGCGCCCGGGGACCTGCCTGCCTCAATCTGCGCCGCTACGATGAGATCGAGTTGAGCGCGTGCGACAGCGTCCAGTTCACCGCTCTGGGCGCCACTTGCGGTGAGCAGGAACGAGCATAGAAGGACGCGGTGCCATAAACGACTCAGCGCGGAAGCTCGGCGGCGTCGTACTGGTTTCGAGGATTCCATAACATCCATCCATCCGTACTGGATGCGTCGGCGGCTTGCGTCTGTGCGCGAATCGCCTCCGCATTGAAATCTCGATGATCGAACGCGTAGTCCCTGAACGCCTGCAGCCACGGCCGGAAGCGCACGCCGGGAAGACCGGTGCGCCGCTGGGCTTCGGCGAGCGAGCGGCGCACGATCTGGCCGGGATCGTCGACCGGCTTCGTGCAGCCGGGCAGCCCCCACGTGAAGCCGGAGGGATAAAGCATCGGTGAAATATAGTCTAGCGCAGCGCCCAGCGTCTGGATGTCCTGACCGATCGCCGTGTCGTCGAGATTCCAGCAGACGTAACCGAAGATGTCCGCCGACACAAACACGTTATAGGGTGCGAGCCGTTCACGAGCAGCCTTCAGAAAGCCGACGATCGCGGCGGTCCGGTTTGCACGTGTGTTCGGCAGCGCGAACTGAAGGCCGCTGGCATCGGGGAAACGCACGTAGTCGAACTGGATCTCGTCGAAGCCCAGGCGTGCCGCTTCCTCCGCGATGTCGAGATTGTGTTTCCAGACGTCATGTGAAAAAGGGTCCATCCATTGCAGCTTTTCGCGGTCGCGCCACGGATGACCGGCGGCGTCATGAACAGCCCAGCCAGGATGTGCATCAGCAAGTGGATCGTCCTTGAACACCACAATGCGGCCGATCAGATAAAAGTTCTTTCGATGCAGCTCGGCGAGTACTGCCGAGAGGTCTTTTGCGACGGGCGCACGCGTCTTGAGTTGCGCGTTGGCTCCGATCGCCTCGCGCGCCTCGCTAGGGTACGGCGTAAGACCGCGGTCGCCTTTGACGTCGATGACCAGCGCGTTGATCGCCGTACTGTCCCGCAGGTTGACGGCCGCTTCGCGCAGGGACGGGCTGTTCACGCCATAGACGGATAGATACACCGCCTTCGGACGAAAGGGTGTCAGGATAAGCGTGACGGGCTCGTCTCCAGAGACTGCGGCTCGTGTGCGCAGGTAACCGGGCGAGCGCGCCGCGATGCTTGTTCCCGGACGTTCCACTGTGAAGCTTCCGTCGCGGCCGGTCAGGATGGTTCCCGACGCGGTGGTGACAATAGCCTCGGCAACCGGCAATCGAGTAGTCGCGTCGATCACGACGCCGGTTACAGCAATGGCCCCCGGGCTGACGAGCAGCGCAACGACCGAAAGGCCGGTGCTCGCGACTCGCCAGAAAACACTTGGCCACCTCATGGCCGGGACTCTGACGCGGTTACCGATCGCCCTTCGGTCTCGCCGAGCAGCCGCGCGAATGCGCTCGCGTTATACGCGTCGATGATGAGAAAACGCGGCAGTGCCAGCATTGCTGATTGTCTTTTGACAGCGTGGCCGTCCAGCGTGAAAGCAGCGACATATCCTTCGCTGGCAGCAAGCGCCATAAGCGGGGCGTCGTAGATGCCGAACGGCCACGCGAGCATGTCGACGTGACCGCCGACCTCAGCCTCGATACGCGTTCGGGATCGCTGCAGTTGCGCACGAACAAACTGGATGAACTCAGCTGGCGAAAGCCGCTTGCGCTCGATCTTGAAATTGGGATGCCAGTAGGTATGGGACTGGACGTCGAACAATCCGGTCTGCTTGAGTGTGCGTAGCTGATCCCACGTAAGCGCGTAGGACGCGTTCGAAATAGCCGATGGATAAACGAACAAGGTGACTGGCAAGCGGTCACGGATTGCGATTGGCCGTAGTATATCGAACACCGAACGATGGCCGTCATCCACGGTAAGCACTGCGGTCTTGGGTGGCAATGTCGCAGTGGGGTCGTTCAGCCACTTGATGACATCGCGCAAAGGAACGACCTGATAGCCGTGCGTACGCAAGGATTGCAATTGCGCCTCAAACGTGTCGGTGCGTACGGTCATCGAATCCTGAGCGGTAAGCGCAAAGCGATGATAGACGAGGATCACGACATGCGGTTCGCTCGCTGAGGCGTGCACTGAGGATGTCACCACCAACCACGCGAACGCCAGCATTCGCAGCAGCCGGAAACTGAGCGCCCGGTTCATCGGTTCGCTCGCGGGAGCAGGACCAGGGCAGATTGCCCTGACACAACCTTGCAAAGGCAGGGCAGATGAAGCGCAAGCGTGACGTGCGGCGTCGCATCTACCTTGAGAGAGAACCGCGTTACCTTTGCTAAGGCAATTGCACGCGCATTGGGGCGCCCCATCAACTTGGCTGACATATTTTCTCGCGGATGCTTTGATGCATTGGGCGCGCCTTGGATGGCGTTGCGTTCTTTAATTGCTTAATGTTGCACCCTTGCTGCACCTGCAGGCATGACTTAGATCAAATGTCAGTGCCCGGCGCCCCCTCGTTGGCGGCTTCTCAAACCGGTCGTCCGGAGGGGGCGAGAAGACACACAGAAGATCGGTGCGCAATCCCAGCTATAGGTGATCCGCGAGTGTTTCTAGATTCAGAATCATGCAAGCTAGGTCTTGGCGTCACCTAGACGACGCTCCGATTCAAACCGGAAGTGGCCGCTACGCATCAGCAGTTCTTTCGTATGCACTTCGCGTAACAGGTTTCGCGCCATGCGTTCGATTTGTGATCGGTGCTGGTTGAATGCGTCGAGCAGGTCAGCTGCACTCGATGATGCGGCGCCAAAATGGTCTTCGAGCGCTTCTGCCGAGACTGCGCAGTCGATGTCTTCCCCATCGACACGCGTAGCAAAGCCGACAGTGAGGTTCCATCCACGGTACTCAGGCGGTAACGATGGGAAAGTGATATGCATCCCTGACACTCCTCTACTGTAAATGGCGTCGCTGATCGAAGAAAGTTCGCGCAGCGGGTCTATTTTGCATAGCAGCGAAACCTTCTTGCCCCAGGTTCGATGCGCTGACGTGCGCTCCGGCATTTTCGCGAATACTTGCCGCGTCGTCCTGCGCTCACGCAACGCGCCTTGCCCTTGTATCGCGCTGCGTTCATGTCAAGTTGCGAACCCGTGGCGACGCGGCCAGATATGCGGTGCATCGAGCGGATCGAAAGTGCTCGCCTCATCAGGGTGAAATAAAACGTCTAACCGGTTCGCCAAGAAGCCGCGATTGGTTACTGTCACGGTGCATCCGCGCGACCGATAAAAGGCGGCACCTCGATCCGATGTATCCGGCGTTATGCTGTCACCTCCTTGGGATCTTCCACGTCACCTCGATTGCGCGTGGGCCCCCGCGGTTTGCGAGGTTTCTTCTCAGGTTTGTCGACCTTTTTTTCGTCGGCCATGGTTGGATCCGCCACCCGATTGGGCTCGCTGGCCGGCTGGGCGCTCAGCTCAAACACCGATTTTTTCTCTTGGGTGTCGAAGCGACAACATATCCGGCTACCTTCCGTGATCCGGCCTTCGAGCAGCTCCTTCGCGAGCGGATTTTCGATCACCTGGCGAATTCGCCTACGCAACTCGCGGGCCCCATATTCGGGCCGATAGCCTTCGAATACGAGTTGTTCCACGATGCTTTCATCGAACACCAGATCGATATCCTGGCTCCTGGTCATATGGGTGACCTTATCGAGTTGCAGCCGCACGATCGAACGGATCTGGTCCTGTGTCAGCGATTCGAAGATGATGATTTCATCGATCCGATTCAGAAACTCCGGCCGAAAGTGTGCCCGTAACACGGTCATCACGCCTTCGTGCAACGAATCTTGCGTGCCGCTCATGCGGGCTTTGCCTGGCTTGCCTGGCTTGCCGGGTTCGTTGCCATTGCTAGGCAGGAAGCCAGGACCGTTGCGCCGTGTCCCACTGATGACGTCCGATGCAAGGTTGCTCGTGGCAATGATGAGCGTATTGGCGAAGTCGATCACGCGCCCTTTGCCGTCTGTGAGACGGCCGTCGTCGAACACCTGAAGCAGCAGGTTGTACACATCTGGATGTGCTTTTTCGATTTCATCGAAGAGGATCACGCTGTGCGGCCGGCGGCGTACGCGCTCGGTTAGTTGACCGCCTTCGTCGTAGCCCACATAGCCTGGTGGAGCACCGATCAGGCGCGCCACGGCATGGCGCTCCATGTATTCGCTCATGTCAATGCGCACGATCGCGTCTTCGTCGCCGAATACGGCTTCAGCGAGGGCCTTGGCCAGTTCAGTCTTGCCGACTCCGGTCGGCCCGAGGAACAGGAACACTGCAACCGGTTGGCGACGTCCTTGCAGGCCGGCACGGCTACGCCGTACCGCATCGCTGACTGCGCCGATTGCCTCGTCCTGACCAATGACGCGTTGGTGCAGCCGATCTTCGAGTTTGAGGAGTTTGTCCTTTTCTTCTCGCGTCAATTCAGCCACCGGAATGCCCGTCAGCTTTGCGACAATCTCGGCCACCTGCGTGATACTCACCTCGGATTTGCTGGAGCTCACACGGCGTTTCCAATTATCGACGGCATCCGTGAGTTGCGTTTCCTTGGTCGCCAGGTTCTCGCTCAGCACCTTCGCACGCTCGAACTGCTTGCGCGAGGCAGCGTAGTCCTGCTCGCGGCGGATTTGTGCAATCTCGGCTTCGAGTTCGAGAATGTCGGCAGGTCGAGATGTCGATAGCAGATGCTCACGTGCGGCCGCCTGGTCGATCAGATCGATCGCCTTGTCCGGAAGGAAGCGACCAGTGATGTAGCGGTCGGACAGTTCGGCTGCTGCGACGAAAGCCTCGTCAAGTATTGTCACCTTGTGATGAGCCTCAAGCCGGTCGCGCAGGCCGCGCAGGATACCGATGGTCTGCTCGACAGACGGCTCGCCGACCAGCACTGGCTGAAAGCGGCGCTCGAGCGCGGCGTCTTTCTCAATGTATTTCTGGTATTCAGCGAGCGTGGTCGCGCCGATCAAATTCAGTTCGCCGCGTGCCATCGGCGGCTTGAACACGTTCGCGATATCGAGGCCGCCTTCGCTTCCGCCTTGGCCTGCGCCAACTACCGTATGTACTTCATCGACGAACAAGACCAGTTCGTCCTTGTGCGCGGCGATCTCGTCCATCACCTGCTTGACGCGTTCTTCGAACTCACCGCGGTACTTGGCCCCGGCTACCAACGAGTTCACATTCAACTCGATCAGCCGTTTGCCGCGCAGCGTCTCCGGGACGTCTCCGCTAATCATGCCTTGAGCCAGACCCTCGACGATCGCAGTTTTACCGACCCCCGGCTCCCCTATGAGCACAGGGTTATTCTTCTTGCGTCTTGCGAGCACTTCTGCAAGTGTCTCGGTTTCCTTGGAACGGCCTATCACCGGGTCGAGCTTGCCCTCGCGCGCAAGCTGCGTGATATCCCGACTATATTTGTCGAGGTGGGGAGTGTCACTGGGCGCCGCCGCAGTGTTCTCATCCGTTCCGACCAGCTTCAGCGTCTGTTGGCGCAGCGCCTGTGGCGTCATGCCGTATTTCATCAGCAGATCGCCGGCGAAACTGTCGGTGACCTCGGCTAAGCCGGTCAGCATATGTTCGGGACCGACATAATTCTGGCCGAACTCGCGCGATGCGATGAAAGCACGCTCGAGTGCGCTTTTAAGTCGGGGCGACACGGCAATCTGACCGTCGGTGCGCTTTGGCACGGCCTCGTCCCTCAACGCATGTTGCTCGATATACGTCTTGAGGTCGGTACCGGAAATCTTGAGCGTTGACAATATGCGTTGCACAGTCTCGTTGTCGACGAGTTCATAGAGCAAATGCTCTGTGTCAACTTCCTGCCGGCCGAACTGCAACGCTCGTTCAGCGGCTCGTTGCAGAATTTCCTTCGACTGGTCGCTGAAGTGCTGCTGCAAATTGACGCGTTCAGCTTCACCAGACGCACCCGATGGAACAAAACTGGTCGGCGGATTTCCACCCGATGGCTGGTCGCCGAAGAAATCGTCGAATAGCCCGCCCCTGAACAGTGATTCGAGCGGGGAGACCTGACGTTGATGGCGCGAAAGCTGTGCGTAGTGATAGTCACATACATCGATCTGGCGGGTTTTCCTATCCTGGATCACCGCTACGCGCACCGCTGCCGGCCGAACCCCGCACAAATCGCACATTTTCTGCGCCATGTCTTGCCTCCGTGTCGTTGGGACGCCGCATTCGCGGCTATCCCGTTGTTGATGCGACAATTCTGGACAAGCATTCGGCGCAATCGTTGAGGTCGATCAATAAAGTGCATAACACTTAACGTCGAAATACTGTTGTTCGAACTGGGTATTTGAATTCGTCATCATCTCCGCACAGTCGCAGGCGATCCTTAAGCCAGTGCGCGCGCGACATAGTCCGCAAACGGTTGTCATTTTCCCAGGTCGCCGCACGTGCGCTGAAGAGCGTGCGATCCGAAATAAGCCGAATCGTCGAGACGTGCAGCAATTCAGTTGAAACCAGGGGCTGTCAATCTCGCCGCAAATGGCTTCGCGGGGGTACTTGCAATACCGCATGAATTGGCAACCGCCATCTAAAAATCGTCATGTTGATCCGTGTCAAAGTCGGCGCTGTGCTGTCGCGCACACTGAATCCTCACCTTCGTAATCGATTGTGCGGATAACAGAATGAAACTGCCCTTGTAAACATTCTTCAATGGTCTAATACTTTGGTGGAGCTCAAGGAGTCGGTACGCCGTCATGTTGAGCAACTGGGACGGTTCTGTGTGGCCATGGTGCATTTTGCAGAGTAAATGTGTTGTGCGATGACAGTCGCAAGCGTCATGGAGGGCAATTTTGAAACCAAGTCAACCTGACTATTTCCGACCTGACGCGGGCACCGAGCATGGAGAGCAACGAAGACGGTTTTGTAGCATTGCGCGACGCGTTCGTTCGCGAAACTAACATATTCGAGGACCTATTTTTTCGGATATCGCGGTGAGTAGCGGGCAACCGGAAGACCGCATCACATACGAAGCGGAGAGCCATCCACGGTTCCTGCGTGCACGAAGGAGGCATGCAATCAAAACGTGGATGACGCTGACAGCGTCTGTTAGCGTCAATAGTTGAAACTTATTCCGCGGTTTCAAAGCGGATCTGAAGTCTTTCACTTACACGTTTGGAAAAGCCCATGCGCCGCGTTGTTCACGCTGTAGGTGTGTCCTTGCTCATCGCCATTGCGGCTTGTGCGGGCGCGCCACCGAATCCGAATCCCCGCGCGAACGACTCACTGGTCGCGGTGTCAATCGATCTTCCTCGTTTTATGGGACGCTGGTACGTGATTGGCAATATTCCGTATCTAGGCGAGCACGACTATGTCGGGACGTACACGCAGTGGGCGCTGCGCGGCGACGGCAAGATCATGGACGCTTTCGTCGGGCGTCGATACGGCTTTGATCAGCCAGTGACGGGCAGTTTTTTCATTGACACAATCGTGCCGAATACTCGAAACGGGGAATGGAGAGTTTGTTTTTCCTGGTTGGCCTGCACAACGCGCCTCGCACTGTACGTAGACGAAAATTACCAATACACGATCTTCGGTCTATCTGACAGGAGTCTCGGGTGGATCATGGCGCGCGATCCCGCGGTTAGCGACGAAATGTATACTTCGCTGTTGGCACAACTTGCCGCGCTTGGTTTCGATACCTCCCGCTTTAGGCGGGTTCCGCAGCGGGCAGACCAGATTGGGAAACCGGGTTTTCAGTCACCTGGTAAACCTGAGTGATTCCATTGGCGAGGGAGGCTGGTCAAGTGCGACGTGGTGCCGAAAGGCGAGCGCCCGCTGGGAAGGGTGATCTGGTAATGTAAGCAAATCGCGATCTGTGGCCCGAGCGACGTCTAATGGGGTTGTGTGCACTTTCACGGAAAAATGGTGCATCGATGGCGCACGGCAGGAAATCAGAAATGATCGGGACTGCACCAGGAATTTTCGCTGGGGTAACCCTATGTTTGTCGCACTGGCCGCGCTTGCCGCGGTCTTTCACGATGTGGTCTTCATTGGGTCAAGTCCTGCGAAATACGGTGTCGCTGCAACCATCGCATGCTGCGTGCCACGCTTGTCCGATGTCCAGGGCAAGCATGGCTGCGAAGTAGCGTAAGCGGTTATACAAACGCCTTGTCACCGTTGGTGCAGCTGCCTGTGACGCTTATCAGGTTCGTTGCAGGTTATCGGTCGAGCCAACCGATACTTCCACTACGATCGCTGTGTCGCTTGTCCCCACAGGCAGCACGCTGCGCCCGTGCATCTCGTTGATGATTTCTGCTGCGGACAGATAGAACGCGAGCGCCGCTGTGACGAGACCGCAATAGCCTCCCGCGTGATGCAGCCACACGAGACCGGTCCATTCGCTTGCGGCCAGCACGAAAAAGGTGATCCAAAGGACGAAGAACACCAATTGCAGCGCACGCGCCGAGCGCCATGTCGCGACCCACATATACAGCGTGAATACGCCCCACAGGAACAAGTACCAGCCAATAAAGGCGGCCGGCACCTTGTCGTGCAGGAACAGCACAAAAAGCGCGAGCGACCACCAGAATGCCCCGTAGCTGAGGAAAGCGGTGGCGCCGAACGTGTTGCCGCGCGGTATCTCCATGAGCCCGGCTAGTGCCTGTGCTGTGCCACCGTAAGCGAAGGCGACGGCGAGCACCATGCCCATGGCGTCGCCTGTGAACCAGCCGGCGTTGATCATGCTGAGCAGCCAGGTTGTCAGAGCAAATCCGGCGAGCCCGAGCGACGCGGGGTTGGGTGTTTTGATGTTCATGATGCAGTCTCCTGAGGGAAACAAGATTTGTCGCGCAGCAGTCTGCGTGAATCAACTCCGCGCGACTCAGGTTTAGGGTTAAGCGTTCTCGACACGCGGTCGATACCCGGCGTTAAGCCGGATCAGCGAACTGCGCGATCACCTGCGGATTTTCAACGGTCGACGTGTCTTGTGAGACTTCTTCGCCCTTCGCGACCGAGCGCAACATCCGGCGCACGACCTTTCCCGAACGCGTTTTTGGCATGGCGTCGCCGAAACGAATCTCCTTTGGTTTGGCAATCGGACCGATCTCCTTGGCGACCCATGCTCGCAACTCGTCGGCTATGCGCTTCACGTCGGTGCCAGTCGGCCGCGCGCCTTTCAGCACGACGAATGCGACGATGGCTTCGCCGAACGTTTCATCGGGACGACCCACTACCGCCGCCTCCGCGACCAACGGACAGGCCGCCAGCGCCGACTCGATTTCCATTGTGCCCATACGGTGACCCGATACATTGAGTACATCGTCGATACGGCCCGTGATAGTGAAATAACCCGTGTCGGCGTCGCGGATCGCACCGTCTCCGGCGAGGTACAGGTTGCCGCCGAGTTCCTCCGGGTAATAACCGTTTTGAAAGCGCTCCGGGTTGCCCCATACGGTGCGGATCATGGAGGGCCAGGGTTTTCTGATCACCAGCACGCCCCCTTGCCCGTTCGGGACCTCGTTACCGGTTTCATCGACGATCGCGGCATCTATACCGGGCAGCGGCAGCGTGCAGGAGCCGGCAACAAGCGGGGTGACACCTGGCAACGGCGTGATCATGTGACCGCCTGTTTCTGTCTGCCAGAAGGTGTCAAGTACGGGGCACCTGCCGCCGCCGACTTGCTCCGCATACCACTGCCACGCACTGGGATTGATGGGCTCGCCCACCGTGCCGAGGATGCGCAGCGTGCTGAGGTCGTAGCTTGCAGGATGGACAGCCGAGTCTGCTTCAGCGCTCTTCATCAGCGACCGGATGGCCGTGGGCGCGGTGTAGAAAATCGACACCTTGTGGCGCTCGATCATGTCCCAGAAGCGCCCAGCGTTCGGGTACGTGGGCACGCCTTCGAAAATGACCTGGGTCGCGCCTACGGCAGTCGGTCCATAGCAGATGTACGTATGCCCTGTGATCCAGCCAATGTCGGCAGTACACCAAAAGACATCATCCGGCTTGATGTCGAAGGTCCATCGCATGGTGACGGCGGCCCATGTCAGGTAGCCGCCTGTACTATGCTGGACGCCTTTCGGCGTGCCGGTGGACCCTGACGTATACAGCACGAACAGCGGATGCTCGGCACCAACCCATTCGGGCTCGCACGTATCCGGCTGATCATTCTCAAGCTCATGCAACCATGCGTCTCGACCGCCGATCCACGGAATCCGTCCGCCCGTGCGCCGATAAATAGCGACAGTCTTGACGTCGTCGACACCACCCATTGCGAGCGCTTCGTCGACGATCGTCTTCAGCGGCAGCGTCTTGCCGCCACGTACCTGTTCATCTGCGGTAATGATCGCAACCGCACCGACGTTCATCAGCCGCTCGTGGAGCGACTTCGCGGAAAAGCCACCGAAGACAACCGAGTGCGGCGCACCGATGCGCGCACACGCCTGCATTGCGACAACACCTTCGACTGACATCGGCAGATAGATGACTACGCGGTCGCCTTTCTTCACACCGCGTGCGCGTAGTGCATTCGCGAGCCGGCATACTCGGTGATACAACGCCTGATACGTGACGGTCGAGACCTTGCCATCGTCGGACTCGAAGATGATTGCCGTTTTGTCCGCGTTGCCGTTGATGAGATTCCGGTCAAGGCAGTTGTACGACGCATTGAGTTCCCCGTCCTCGAACCATCGGTAGAACGGAGCATTCTCATCGTTGAGAATCCGCGTGAATGGACGATGCCAGGTCAGATGCTCGCGGGCAAGACGCGCCCAGAAAGCTTCATTGTTGCGTGCGGCCTCAGCCACGAGTGTGCGGTAAGCATCCATTCCGTCAATCGTGGCATGCCGTGTTAAAGGAATACCCTCGGTAGAAATGCGGGGTATCGATTCGATGGTAGACATAGTCTCCTCGCTTGAGTCGTGAGATGGACGAGCAAACAGCAGCCGTCGCCCGGGAGCTCTTGATGGCTTGCACGGGCTTTGCCCGCGTGGGGGGTATGCGCCTCTAGCATGGTCGACGCTCGAATCGAGACGCTGCTGTGAGTCAACTATGAGATGTCCGCCAGATGACCTTTTGATGCAAATCAAACAGTCTGGGCAGACGAATAACCGGTTTCATCAAAAGAGGAGCGTCTCCGCGGCAAGCATGTCGATCATCCGTGACTAGATAAAGAATCCGGCGCCGGTCTCGGCGCGGGCGAATTGCCCCTTCGATCCATCGGCTGAAGCACGGATGTTGTTGTTGGTGCTCAGGTTGAAATCTCTTGCGATTGAGACTAATCGCTCCGTCCATTCCCATGTTCCAAATGCGTCGTGTACGTTTTGCAGACAACTCAGCAACGCGACGGTGCACTCGTCGTGCACGTCAATCCTGGCCCGCAATAAAGCCTTTTGGAGCGCTTTGATACCGGCGTCCATGTACGTAGGATGATTGCGGGTCGTATTGCTCAGGTAGCGAACAGGAACGCCTTCCATGGCCGTCGTGTAATCGAGTGCGCGTATGAAGTGGCCAACGGGGCAGCCACCGCATGGGCCCTGATATGCACCACCTCCTCTAGGCAGAAGCGCCGCGCCACGCTGCGTATTCAGGTGTTCGACGGCGCGGTCGAAGATGTCCTGATTACTCAGGAAACAAGTAGCTCGCATGATGTGTCTCCTTCACGGATGGGCAGCGTAGTCGCTGTCTGCTGTCGTTTAAAGTATCGTTAGCGGCCGATGAAAGGGAAATCAGTGACGGCGGAAATTCGAGTAGGATTTGCGCACGGCCAGTAGGCGTTCGCCTACGCAGGGAGGTTGGAAAAGCGCATCGTAGCGGTATAGGTTGCAGAGCGAGACTTCGCCGAACAACGCGAGCGGATGTTCAATGTCGAGCGCGTGCCGCATGACCCGGGCGTCGAGCGGCATCCTGAAGCGCAGTATCAGTGGTTTTGTCTCCAGCTTGCTGACCCTTGGTACGTCGCAGCGCCACCCGAATTCGGTCCGTTGGGAGCGTCAACATCGCTGACCGATCGACTCGTCCACCCGCGCCACGACTACCCGCACCGTGAGCATCGCCGACAGCGGAATAGTCGATAAAAACCTGCATATTTGAAGCCCGGTGGGCCCGCGAGGTCACCAAAAAAACGTGTCGAGCATTGATGACGCGAGCTGGGCCTTGACCGGTCCGTCTTGACTTGCGACAACACGGGTCAGAGTGGCCGGGGCGGCCGGCACGGTTGCGTTCCGCAGCGCACGTCGCGGCGCGGCGGAGTGCCCGTTGGTTTGCCCGCCATCACACGCGTGCCGGCCGTTCCGTTCACCATTTCACCAATTCGGTTGAGCGACCCGATGACGGCTGGCCGGCCCGTTTTCGATACGAACGCACAGGCCGCTTCCACCTTCGGACCCATCGATCCCACCGGAAACGCCATGGTTCTTAGTTCTGTAGCGCAGATCTCGCCGAGCGCGCGTTCACGCGGTGTGTGCCAATCGAGATACACCGCGTCGACATCCGTGGCGATAATCAGCATATCCGCATCGACGTCCGCTGCCAGCAGTGCGCTGCACCGGTCTTTGTCGATCACCGCTTCAACTCCCGTGGAAGTCTTGCCGTCGGCTGTAACACTCACCGGAACGCCACCCCCCCCTGCGGCAATAACAATCGTGTCGAGGTCGACGAGCCAGCGTATCGGCATCAGTTCGCTGATTCGTTGAGGTTCTGGCGATGCCACCACACGGCGGTACCCAGCTCCGTCGGGGGCGATCGTCCAGTGATTGAGCACGGCGAGTCGCTCAGCTTCGCTCTTTGTATAGACTGGCCCGATCGGCTTGGTCGGATGAGCGAAAGCAGGATCGTCCGCCTTCACTTCGACACGCGTCAGCAGCGTCGCCACAGGGCGTCCGGGCGGCAACGCGTTGGCCAGCTCCTGCTCCAGAAGATAGCCGATCATCCCCTCGGATTCCGCATCCAGCACGTCGAGCGGGGTGCCCCCATCCTGGCCTCCCGTGGCAGCGGCCTGAAGCGCCAGCAGGCCGACCTGAGGGCCATTGCCGTGGGTGATGATCAGTTGATTGCCGGGTGCAATGCGTGCTATCTGGACCGCCGCACGGCGAATATTGACGATCTGGTTGGTGATCGTCAGCGGTTCGCCACGCCGCAGAATGGCGTTGCCGCCCAGTGCAATGAGAATACGCATGACGTCGCCTTATCCGAGTGTGGCGACCAGCACGGCCTTGATGGTGTGCATGCGGTTTTCCGCCTGCGAGAAGACGATCGACGCGTCCGATTCGAACACTTCGTCCGTGACTTCCAGTTCCGACATGCCGAACCGCTCCTGAATCTCACGGCCTGTTTCAGTCTCCAGGTTGTGATACGCAGGCAGGCAATGCATGAACCGTGTGCGGGGCTTCTCAGTCGCTTTCATCAGCGCCGTGTTCACCTGATATGGCTTCAGCAGTTTGATCCGCTCGCCCCAGACGTCCATCGATTCGCCCATCGATACCCACACGTCGGTGTAGATGAAGTCCACGCCCTTGACCGCGGCCAACGGGTCGTCGGTAATTGTGATGACCGCGCCCGTTTGCTCCGCGAGCGTGCGCATCTGCGCCACGAGCATGTCGTCCGGCCACAGCGCACGCGGAGCGGCAATGCGTACGTCCATGCCCATTTGCACGCCACCGATCAGGAGCGAGTTGCCCATGTTAAAGCGCGCGTCGCCAACGTAGCAGAACGACAGTTCGTGCAGCGGTTTTTCGGCGAATTCCTCCATTGTCAGCAGGTCCGCCAGGATCTGGGTCGGATGAAATTCGTCGGTCAGACCGTTCCAGACGGGGACGTGGGAATACTGTGCAAGATCCTCCACGGTGCTCTGATGGAACCCGCGATATTCGATGCCGTCATACAGGCGTCCGAGCACGCGAGCCGTGTCCTTGAGCGATTCCTTGCGCCCTAATTGCGAGCTGCTCGAATCGATGTAGGTGACGTGTCCGCCCTGGTCGTGTACGGCGACCTCGAACGCGCAGCGTGTACGTGTCGATGTTTTTTCGAAAATCAGCGCGATGTTCTTGCCGCTCAGCCGGGGCACTTCAGTGCCCGCATACTTCGCGCGTTTCAGTTCGGCCGAGAGGTCCAGCAGGAAGCGGATGTCGCGTGGAACGAAATCCTGCATGTTGAGCAGGCTGCGGCCGTGCAAGTTGAATGCCATGATGATCTTTTCCTAAGAGACTGAGTGGTCAAAGCGGATCGCGCTCGATCGGACAGGTCATGCAATGGCCGCCACCACGGCCGCGACCTAGTTCGCTGCTCGGAATGGTGATGACCTCGATGCCAGCCTTGCGCAATAACGTATTGGTGTAGACGTTGCGGTTGTATGCGACCACCACGCCCGGCGCGAGCGCGATGACGTTGTTGCCGTCGTCCCATTGTTCGCGTTCTGCTTCCCATTCGTCGCCTCCGGTGGCGACTGTGCGCAACGTTTTCAGTCCGATCGCGTGGGCGACGACATCGAGGAACGGCGCAGTTTCGGCACGCACGTCCAACGTGCCGGGTTGCTCACCCGGACGAAGGCTGGTGCAGCGAATGCCGTTCACGATCTCCGGGAAGATCGTGACCAGGTCGCGGTCGCAAAACGTAAATACGGTATCAAGATGCATTGCTCCGCGCGAGCTCGGCAATTGCGCGGCTATCACGTGCTTCACGGTCTCGTGGGCGAAAAGCGAGCGGGCTAGTTGCGCCACCGCTTGGGGCGAGGTTCGCTCGCCCATGCCGATGACGACAACGTCCTTCGACAACGGCATGACGTCGCCGCCTTCGAGCGTCGCGCCGCCATGATCAACGTCCGGGTCGCCCCACCAGACGCGCGCGCCGGCATCGAATAGCGGATGAAAGCGATAGATCGCCGTGGACAGCAAGGTCTCCTGGCGCCGGGCGGGCCAGTACATCGAACCCAGGACAACGCCCTGGTTGATCCAGCAACTGTTGTCGCGTGTGAACATTGCATTGGGCAGCGGCGGCAGAACGAAACCCGCATGGCCGAGACAATTTGCAAGCAGGCCGGCGGGCCTGAACGGCAGTTCTGCCCGCACAACGCCGCCAATTAGGGCTGTCGCGAGCTCGTCCGGTTTCATCTCGTCGAGCCAAGGACGAAGTTGTGCGGACAGCTCTATGTCGACGGTGCCCGGTGACAACTTGCGGTCGAGCACCCAGTCGCGCGCGGTCCGCTCGCGAAGGATGTCGGCGAGCATGTCGTGCGTGTCGAAAACCTCGACGCCACGGTCTTGCATCGCGGTAACGAACGCATAGTGATCAGTGCGCGCCTGCGCGACCCACAGAACGTCGTCAAACAGCAGCTCGCGGCAGTTGGCGGGCGTCAGGCGCGATTGCGCAAGCCCGGGCTTGCAAACTAGCACCTTGCGCAGCGTGCCGACCTCGGAGAAAACACCGGATGTCATCGCAATTCCTCCAGGGTTAGAGACCGAGCCGGCCGGTCGACAAGAGCCACCCCGCGATAATCGCCAGCACGACCAGTGCGGCGAGAATCGCGATTTCGAATGGCCTGAAAAGACGTGCGCCTTTCTCGCGCCGCGCCCAGCCATAAATCAGGACTCCCGGAGCGTAGAGGAGAGCCGCGAGCAGCAGATACTTGAGGCCAGCCGCATAGAGAAGCCAGCCGCAGTAGATCGTCGCCAGCAAGCCGATCACCATGTCGCGGCCGCGCGCGCTTTCGCCGGGGTGGTAACCGTCACCGCTTGCCGCTGTGCGCGCGGCGTACACGGCGGAGAACAGATACGGAATGAGGATCATCGACGTCGCGAGGGAGATCAGTGCCTGATAGGTTGCATTCGAGACCAGCGTGAGAACCAGGAAGAGCTGTACCAGACCGTTTGTGATCCAAAGCGCATTCGCAGGAACACCGTGGACATTTTCGCGTGACAGGAAAGTCGGCATGACGCCGTCGTTCGCCGGTGTGAACAGGGTCTCAGCGGCGAGCAACGTCCAAGCGAGTAGGGCGCCGCCCACCGAGACCAGAAGGCCGATACTGATGAGTACCGCGCCCCAGTGTCCGACGGCCTTGTCGAGCACACCCGCCATCGATGGATTTTTCATTCCAGCAAGTTCAGCTTGCGGAATGATGCCGAGGGACAGCACGGAGACTGCCATCAGCAAGACCAGCACCACCGCGAAACCGAGCAGCGTGGCGCGGCCAACGTCCTTGCGATTTTGGGCGCGCGCGGAGTAGACGCTCGCGCCTTCGATACCAATGAACACCCACACCGTGATAAGCATAGTGCTCTTCACCTGGTCGAACACGGTGCCGAGCTTCGGCGTGCCCCAGAAGTCCTGGGTGAACACATGGCTTCTGAAAGCAACCACGGCGAGCACGATGAATATCAGCAGCGGGACGATCTTTGCGACGGTAGTTAATCCATTGAGCAGCGCCGCGCCGCGTACGCCACGCAGGATCATAAAGTGCATCGCCCACAATACGACTGAGGCGCCAACTATCGCGGCGGGCGTATTACCGTCGCCAAAGAGCGGGAAGAAATAGCCGAGGGTGCCGAACACAATGACCAGGTAGCCGACATTGCCGATCCATGCGCTGACCCAATAACCCCACGCGGAACTGAAGCCGACGAACTCACCCGCGCTTGCACGGGCATAAGCATAGACGCCGTTGTTGAGGTCGGGCTTGCGCGTGGCGAGTGACTGGTAGACGAACGCAAGCATCAACATGCCGACGCCGGTAATCAACCATCCAAGGATGACGGCGCCCGCGCCTGCGCCCGACGCCATGTTTTGCGGTAGTGAAAAAACGCCGCTGCCGATCATCGATCCAACAACGAGCGCCGTTAGCAAACCGAGCTTCAATGGCTGAGGCACAACAGCATTCATGACCCGTCGCGCGGGAGGCGACGATTTATCTACCAGTGGTTCCGCAAGGTTCTTCATCACCGTCTCCTGAAATGTCGGATGGCCCAATTAGGTCACCTGGACGGCGCCGTCCATTTGATGTGGATCAAGCATCGAGAGACCATCCCTAAAACATGCTCGCGTTAATGGCCGCGAGTCCATGATCGTTCTGCACCAAGAGCGCATCGAAATCGAGCGAGACTGGCAGCGAGCCGAACGCCGTTTTCGAGAAAATCGTCGATATCACGGATGTACAGGACTGCATCGTTGTCCATGGTCACTTGTAGAAGCTTGCGCACGGTGTCCTGCGGATATCGCTCCATCCATGTTCGTGACCGAAACCCCGCGACATACGACATAAAATTGCTACTCGAACGTGGCTGTGTTCTGGCATGAACCGGCCCTGCGTTCTAGCTTGATTCAGGTCAATGCGCAGGGGCAGCGGCAGTACATCATGGTTGCAATAGCGAGAGTTTTCGCTCTGCCATCGGGATATACCCACTGGCCTGAGGAAAGGTGATGACGCGAAAGAGATAATCGCCTTAACGATCGAAGGAGTGGTGTGATGGGTGTCGGAATGCAAATCGCTTATATGGGCTTTGTCGGATCAGCGGAAATAGAGTCCGAAGCAAGCGTGCAGCTTGTTCGAATTGATCGGTTCGCGCGTTTCGTTGCGGGCTGTCATCTGGCCATCGAGTCCTTACGTAATCTCGACGGCTCGCGGTCGTACGATGCCCGGCTCGATCTCATCACGCGCGACTACAACATGATCCCGGTCGAGCATGTGACCGATCGCGATCCTCAAGTGGCGATCCGGGCAGCTTTCGATTCGGCGGTGCGCCTGCTCGAAAAAGAGGGCGCGTCGGTAGGTTCGACAGTAGGTGCAGATCTGGGAGAGGAGAAATGATCAGGATTGAACCAAGAATTGCTGTTGCGGCAACTTCAGTTTTTGTTGCACTGGCCGGCCTTGCGGCGGCCCTTCGCGGCATGATCTTCGATGAGTCCAGTCTCGTTCGATATGGCGTCGCGGCAATCATTGCAAGCGTCGCACTGCTTGTCGTGATGCTCAATCCGCCACCCTCGCCGCACGAGTGGTGAAGGCGACTCGCCCCCCGACTGCATCCCCGGGGGTGCACATTTTCTACTCGTCGAATACCTCGTTCTCGGCTTCAATCGAGTCGGACTCGATGCATTGAACATGCCAGCGATCCAGGCGCGCTTCCAGATTCGCGTCGCCGTACCACACCACACGTCCAAACTGGCCTTCGATCAGGCGAGTAGGGTCTTCCAGATCGAGGTCGGTCAAGGCGCACAGTGCGTCTGTTGAATCCGGGTCGCAGATCAGCGTTGCGCCGGGCGCAGTGCGGAAAAGGCCCCAGGACGGAATGTCGACGCCGCTGTGCATTTCCCGCGACCAGTGGCTCAAGTCCAGGTCTAGCCAAAGGACTGCAAAGCGGTCCGGGTCTTTAGGTCGATCCAACTTGATCGTGATACGCATGGTGTCCTCCGCAACATTAGATTAGTTACTCAATACCCATTGAACGAGCGTACGGGCGTCTTCTCGCGAAAGCGGACCACCGCGATCAGCCGCCGCCGGCATTGCCATATCGCCCCAATGAGCGGGGCCGCCGACCCGCAATTTTTCCTCAAGCATCAATGCCGCGTTCGGAACGTTGCGATACCGCGCCGCGATTTGCTGAAACGATGGTGCAAGAAAGGGTGAGTCGACGGTATGGCAGAACATGCAGTGCTGCTGATCGACAAGCGCTTCCGGCTCCGGCGACGCGTGCGCCTGGATCCCTATGCACAGCAAAAGGCCGGCGATACCGGCATGACGCGATCGCTGAAGTGGCTGCATCGACAGGCTCCAATAGTATGTTCTTTAATCGACCGCGTTGCTCGATCAGGTATGCGGCGATGGTTTCATCGAGTCCCCGCGGGCATGCAGCGGACCAGAAGCTACCGACAAAACCATGCTGCCCCTTGGCTGTTGTGTATCGTTGATCTGAATCAAGAGTCGCCCATCGACGAGGAATCACGACACTACATCCTGGATCGGCCGGCGCGGCGAATGGACAGCATGCGGTCCGCGTCCCATGCGCAGAAGCAGTTGCGGTTGCGCGGTCATCCTGGTAATTTGCCTGAGAGAGTCGCGCAATTTCTCAGTCTCTACTGGCTGGTTCAGATAGGACGCGGTGAGTCCTGACTCGACACCGGTCAGCAACACACGCTCGAGGGCTTGCCCCGCGGCGAGCCACGACTGAGGATCGTCAATGCCGGTGCCGATGCAGAAGAGGATGGGCGATGCCTGCACGAGGCTTTCGTGCGCTGCAGCAATGCCGCCTCCCAGATCGAAGGTGCGAATGACCGAGGTGACCAGTGGCACCGCGATGTCCAGCAGCTTGCTCACACCGGGACCGTAGGCGGGCATACCGTCGTCCGTGCGCCGGGGATGAATCCAGCTCGCCAGTTCGCGTCTGAAACGAGGGTCGTGGAACTGAATGCGATCGGCCTCGGCTATCAGTTGGGCGATTTCTTCTCGTCTGCGCAGATCGTCGATGCATACAGCCTGCACGCCTTCCGCCTCTGCCGCACCGAGGAGCCGCTGTTGTATCTCCGGTGCGACGGCTTCAGCGTGAAAAGCGTCACGCGTCGTCACGCGTCGGGCAAGGGCGTCAAACAGTGGCGCGATGCTTGCATCCCTACCCCCGCTCGCGAGCACGCGCACCTTTGCGAGCACGTCCGGTTCAGCGCCCGAGGGTAGCAACGTAATGGCATAGCCAAGTCCGAAGTGACTGAGCGCGACACGCAAGTTGAACAGCGCAGCGCCACAACTGATGACCAGTTCACGGTCGAACGGATCGACCACCGAGAGGGCTCGCGTGCGGTCGGCGCAGAGCATCACCGTGTCGCCATCAACGATAAAGCGCCAAGGCTGCGAGTTATGGCTTGAAGGGGCAAGCACCGCGTAATTCAGCGCAAAACGCAGGCGCGCTTCGGCGCATGCTAGCGGCGACAAATGGCTTTCTTCGATGTCCCATGCTGTATGAGGTGCAAGCGTCGGCATTTTGTATCACCATGTTTCGATGGATTCGTGCCTTCATCGTGTCAGCATCGCGGCGACAAGGTGTTGACCCAGGTCAAGCGGGCCCGCGCGTCATCAAGTGGAATAGAGCGGAGCCGGTTACCACGGCAACGGACAGCAGGAGATTAGACATGCGAGCGATGGTTTTCGACGGCAGCGGGCCGGTGCTGCGTGCAATGAACTTGCCCGATCCGGTGGCAGGGCCTGGACAGCTGTTGATCGATGTACACGTGTGCGGCGTGTGCCGCACGGACCTCCATTTGGTCGACGGCGAGCTTCCAGACCCAAAACGGCCGGTCATTCCCGGCCACGAGATTGTCGGCGTGGTGGCCGCGCTCGGCGACGGAGTGTCGGGGTTCAGCCCGGGCGACCGGGTTGGTGTGCCATGGCTCGGTCACACGTGCGGAGCTTGCCCGTTTTGCCGTTCAGGCCGCGAAAACCTGTGCGACCGGCCGGGTTTTACCGGCTACACGCTCGATGGCGGCTACGCGGAGCGTGTGGTCGTCGAAAGCGAATATTGTTTGCACTTGCCGGAGCGGTATTCGGACGTAGAAGCGGCCCCATTGCTGTGCGCGGGGCTTATCGGCTATCGCTCGCTCGTGATGGCGGGCGATGCGAAACGGCTTGGTATTTACGGTTTTGGCGCCGCTGCGCATCTTGTCGCGCAGATCGCGCTGCGTCAGGGACGCAGTGTCTATGCATTCACGCGCGAGGGAGACATGGCTGCTCAAGCACTCGCCATGCGGCTCGGCGCGTGCTGGGCCGGTAGCAGCACTGAACAGCCTCCCGAGGAGCTTGACGCAGCCTTACTGTTCGCACCGGTAGGCGCGCTGGTCCCCGCGGCGCTCAAGGCGGTGACGAAGGGCGGTATTGTCGTCTGCGGGGGCATTCATATGAGCGATATTCCATCTTTCCCATATGCGTTTCTTTGGGGCGAACGGAGCGTTGTGTCGGTGGCCAATCTCACTCGCGAAGACGGACGCGCATTCATGCGCATCGCCAATGAATTCCCGCTCGAAGTCGCGACCACTGCGTACAGCCTCACGGACGCCAACCAGGCGCTCAACGATCTGCGGGCTGGCAGGGTGCATGGCGCTGCCGTTCTCAAGGTGGCACGGTGAGGACATCCGGCACCGTCAAAACGCATGGCGTCGCTTTGACTACCAGGAAGAACCGCGCGCTCGATCACACCTTGGCCAGCTTTTCGCCGTCGAGGATGGTTATCTGTTTGCCGTTGGTATCGACGACGCCTTGCTTTTGCAACTTTGAGAACATCCGGCTGACGGTCTCGAGTTTCAGGCCGAGAAAGCTGCCAATCTCTTCGCGCGTCATGCGCAGATTGAATTGCGCTGCGGAATATCCGCGGGCCTTCATCCGGGTCGACACGTTCATCAGGAATGCAGCGACGCGCTGTTCGGCGCTCATCGTCCCGAGCAACATCATGAGGCCGGATTCGCGCACGATCTCCCCACTCATCATGCGATGGACGTGCTGCTGCATGGATTTTACGTCGTGGCACATCTCCTCCAGCAAATGAAAGGGGATCACACACACTGTACTGTCTTCAAGGGCGATCGCGTCGCAATTATGTTCGTCAGAACAGACCCCGTCGAGTCCGAGCGGTTCACCCGCGATATGAAATCCGGTGACTTGTTCATGGCCGTCGCGATGCATGACGACGGTTTTGAAGCAGCCGGTGCGCACCGCATAGATGCTCTCGAAGGAGTCCCCGGCGCGATACAGCGACGCACCGCGCCTGACGAGATGAGTGGAACAGATAATGGTGTCGAGCCGGGTCAGCTCAACTGGCGTTAACTGTTGGGGCATGCAGGCGGAGTGCATCGAACAGGTAGAGCAGCGCGTGCCGGCGCGCGCGGCCGGAGACGGGGCGAACGCGATATCGGCGTACCCCAGATGTGCGAGAGGAGGCGTGTTCGAAGTAACGGACGCGCACGCGGTAGCTGAAGACATGCTGTTCTCCTGATTGATCGGTTAGTAGCTCACGCCGCTTTGCATTGCTTCTCTTTTGCCAATCGCACGATCGTCATCTTGTCCAGCGCAGATCAGGGCCGCGAAGGGGTGCCGGACAAGGCGTGCATTGTCGACAAGGAAGACCGTCAGCGCAGCGCGCATCCATTCGAGTTCACGCCTCGAAGTATCTTTGAAGCTATCTCAAAATAAAATGGGCGAGCGGCGCGACTTGAGGTAGGGATTCAGGAAGGCATGTAGGAAACGGACTACGCGCTCGCCGTGTGATGGGGTGTCTCAGGCGTCGTCTTCTTCAATGAGCTTGTTGCGCACCGCGTAGCGAACCAGAGCGGCTTCGTGCGGCATCTGCATTTTTTCGAGAATGCGCGTTTTGTAAGTGCTGACCGTCTTGGCGCTGACGGACAGCGCCTGAGCGATTTCAGTGATCGTCTCGCCAGCCGCGATCCGCCGAAACACGTCGAACTCGCGGTCAGAAAGGCGCTGGTGCGGCAAGTCACCGGGAGGTTCGTTCAAGGTTTGCGCCAGGCGCTCGGCCATGGTCAGGCTGACGTATACACCGCCTGCCGCGACCTTGGTCACCGCCGTGACGAGTTCGGCGCTCGCACTTTCCTTGGTCAGATAGCCCGATGCACCCGCTTTAAACGCACGCACCGCATATTGCTGTTCCGCATGCATGGTCAAGACGAGAATGCGCAGCGTTGGCTTTTCGTCCTTGATCTGCTTGATCAGATCCACGCCGTTTCGGCCCGGCATCGAGAGGTCGAGCACCAGTACGTCCGCGACGGTCGAACGAATCATCGCGATGGTGGTAACGCCGTCGCTGGCTTCACCCGCGACCTCGAAGCCGCTTGCACTGAGCAGGATATGGCGCAGTCCGTCGCGCACCAGGGCATGGTCGTCGGCGATCAGTACACGTATCATCGCAGAGGTTGGTCCTTGAATGTTGCCTTCATTCGGAGATACCTTTGTCGTCTTGCAAGGAGACAAGGGGCAGCGTCACGCTCATGGCGAAGCCTTGGCCGACAGCGGTTTCAATCGATACGGAACCGTTCAGCTGGTGCACCCGCTCGCGTATTCCGATCAAGCCAAACGACTTTTGCCGCGCATCGGCGCGCTGGTTCGCGCCTTGGCCGTCGTCAGTAATGCGCACAACGCACCAGTCTGCCTCGTGGCGCAACTCCAACTCGACATGTGAAGCGTTCGAGTGGCGCGCCACATTAGTGAGCGCTTCCTGCACGATCCGGAAGATGGCGGTCGAGCTATCGCGGCTGAAGTCGGTAAGCATGCCATCAATTCGCGACTGAACCTGAATTCCGTAACGGTTCGTAAAGTCGTTGACCAGCCATTCTATTGCCGGAACCAGACCGAGGTCATCCAGCATCACGGGTCGCAGATCGGCGGCAATCCGACGCATCGAGGCGACGGTTGCATCGATCAGGCGTTGCATGCCACGCAGTTGCGCGCGAGCATCGGCATCCGTTCCGGGTGCCAATTCAAGAGACGATACGTCCATTTTCAGCGCAGTCAGTTGCTGACCCAGATCGTCGTGTAACTCCCGCGCGATCCGGGACTTTTCCTCCTCACGAATGCTTAGCAGGTTAGCCGAAAGCTCGCGCAACTCCTCGTGCGAACGCTGCAGCGCGCGTTCCGCCTCCAGGCGCGGTGTGATGTCGCGAAGCATCACGGTGTAAAGCTTGCCGTTTTCATCATCGAACTGCGAGATCGATGCTTCGATCGGAAACTCATCGCCATTTGCACGCAGGCCGTACAGTACTCGCCTGCCGCCCATTTGCCGATCCGACACGCCCGTCACGCCGAACTGGCGAACGTGCGCAGCATGAGCGGCACGAAATCGCTCGGGCACAAAACGTTCAAGGGAGGCACCGAGCGCCTCGGAGGCGGGACAGCCAAACAGTCGTTCCGCCATCGGATTGAACACGACGATACGCTGGTTCTCATCGATCGTGATGATCGCTTCCATGGACGACCGGATGATGCCAAGAAGGCGCGCCTGACTCAGCGGGTGAGGTACCGATTCCGTTTGTTGGGAGGGCTTGGCCTTACTGACCATGCGACCAGCGTCGGCTATGTCCAGCGGCGCTCCGTTTTTCGCTGCCACGTTACGTCGTTTAGTTGACTGGCCGGCCATGGTGTCTATGAGAAAGGAAAGGGTGCGATCGGGGAAACTTAGGATACAGCATGCCGGCTACAAAATTTTCCGGTTGGTCAGTGCGACTTTCCATGTGATGTGACAGGCGACGGCGATTTGATGTAGATCAAGCGGGGTCGGGACCCCGTCGCGGACACTAACTGTAACCATTAATTAAGGGGCCTGTCATGTACAAACGAATTCTCGCGGCTCTCGACGGAAGCCATAGCGCGCATCTCGCGCTCGAAGATGCCCTTCAGCTGGCGCACGCAGATGATGCGACTGTCATGGTGGCGAGTGTTGTCGAGCCTAGCTTTCCTGTGTACGACCTGGTGGTTGGTATTAGCGAAACCGAGGCGTCCCACGTTGCCGCACGGAAATCGGCGCAGCAGGAATTGGACCACGCGCGCGAGCTTTGCGCGCTGCGCGAAGTGCGCGCTGTAACACAGATAATCGATGCGCACGGGGCAAGCGTCCCAAGCGCGATCATGCAGGCAGCACAAGCGTTTGAAGCCGATCTTATCGTTTTGGGAACGCACGGACGTCGGGGTGTGCGCCGGCATCTGCTCGGCAGCGTTGCGGAAACGGTCCTGCGTTCGAGTCGTGTACCCGTTCTCGTGGTTCGCGACGATGCACTGGATGTTGCGCTCGCGAACTGCCAGTGAGGTCGCCCGCGGCTCGGGTAGAAGCGTATGGGTCAAGTGTTCGACGTGTCCTGATTGCTGGTTTCTCCAGCGAGCTTCGTTTTGTGCACCGCGTCGCCTGTTGTGCGAGGGTGTGTCAAATTTCAAAAATCGGATGTGTTAGACGTCTTTTCAGACGGTCGCCTTACTCGTCCCGATACGCCGCGAAGCCTTTATAGGCCCTTCTCGAAAGTCGACCTTGGTTGTAGGGCACCTAGTCTGCGATTCTGGCACCCCCGCTCGATCACTGATACTCGAATTGGCCACTTCTTAGCCCCTCCGCGTGTCTAGATTCCCTCCCTTGAGGCCACCTCTACTTGTGTGCGGGATCGCACATTCCTGATCTTCCAGTAGATAGTGGTGGTGTAGGGTAGTGAATCAGGCGAATTGGTTGCTTTTCGTGAAGAAGTCGCCGACAAGCCAGCCGAACTCTGCAGGCGGTGTGCCTTTGATCGTGCCGCATATGTCGAACAGGACGATCAAAGGCAATTTCCATTGTTCGAGAACGTGTCCAGCATCAAATCCGTGGTCTCACAGCGCAAGGAAAATTCGAACTCCCCATACGGCGCAGAAAGGGGTGCACCCAGGATTCGGATGAAGGCGCGCTTTGGATGCGCTGCACAAGCGGGTATTAACACCTTGGGGTAGAGCATTGGCGCTCCGGTTTTATCTGTGGTCGCAAGCTCTGAAAACGTCTCGGGCGTCTATCCCCTCTACGGCCACCACCGCCCAGTCAAGTTGGGCTTGTGCGTAACAGGTCGTGCCCCACGCACCCATAAAAAAACGCCATGGCGGACCCCAATGTTGTACTCGGGCACTTTTCCAGGCGCGCAATCTTAAAAGTCAGCGTGTCGTTCAATGAGACATGAATACCGGGGTGATCATACTTTCGAGCATGGTTCTGGTCACACCGCCAAGCACCCGTTCTTCGGCGCGTGCGTGACCGTATGCGCCGAGAACCAGAAGATCCGAGTTCGTATCGGCGAGTGCGTTAAGCAACGTAGCGCCAGTACTGACGCCGGACACGCGCAGCAGTGACCTAAACCCGGCGCGCACGTTTTGCCGTTCCAGATACGTTGCCAGATCGAGTCCGGCCGGTTCCCCTTCGTCGGGATGCCGTGTCACACAGACAATCTCCACGAAACGCGCACGTTGCAGGATTGGAAGGGCATCCTGCACCGCACGCGCGATTGCCTGCCCGCCATCCCACGCGATCAATACCGTGTCACCGAAGCGCTCCACACGCCCCGCGTACGGAAGCACAATCGCCGGTCGACCGCTTCCCATCAAGATATCTTCCAGGAAATGCCTCGCGATATGCGCCGCCGGATCCGATGGATCTTGCTGACCAAGTATCAGCAGGTCGGCATGGCGTGCGTGCAACGTTGCGTTTTCGATGGCAGGGCCGGGCGGTGCGCGCCACTCGCCATTGACGCCCGCCCGCTGTGCTGTTGCCGTAAAGTGGTCACGAGCCCGCTGCTGCCGTGCTGCGCTCTGCGCTTCGTTGACGGCCAGGTTCAGGCTTTCGTCGCGTCTGAAGAGAGGTCGCAGGAGATCCTGACACACGACATAAAGTCCGATCAGGTGCGCGTCGTGCTTAAGCGCAAAGTCGACGGCGAACTCGACGCGCGCATTGCTGCGCTGGCTGTCGTCAATATGTACGAGTATTGTCTTGTAGCTCATAGCCATGCTCCGGCGATGTCAGGTGCTGAAAGAGGGTGTGGCTCCTTTTGTGCCGCGGTATGCAGCGGGACGAGCAGCACCGGGCGAGTCGAGATGCGCAGGAAGCGTTCGGCCACGCTGCCGAGCACAAGGCGCCGCCAGCCGCGCCGTCCGTGCGTGCCCATGACCACCAGATCGGCGTCGAACTCTGTCGCGGCGCGCGTGATTTGCTGCGCGATGTCGTCGCCGACAGGGTCTACCTCGAGGACGCGCGTCGAGCCTTTGACGCCCTCGCGTTGCATCTTTGCGGCGGCGTCGGCGAGCACGCGTGTGCCTTCCTTGACGAAAGCTTCGCGCAGTGACGTCGGATCGAACGCGGCCTCGGAATACATGAGCGGTGGCACGTCCACCACATAAAGTGGTTTGAGTTCCGCGTCGTGTTCGTGCGCAAGTTTAAGCGCGGCATCGAGGGCGCACGTGGACGTTTCGCTGCCGTCAATCGGCACAAGAATACGTTTATACATAGCTGTTCTCCTTGGCTTTAATGTGACATCAATACGGGCACGGTCATGGACTGCAGCATGCTGCGTGTCGCACCGCCCATGACGAGTTCCTGCCAGCGCGAGTGGCCATATGCTCCCATCACCACCAGATCGGCGTTCAACTGCGACACGCGAGAGAGCAGCATCTCGCCCAGCGGCACGTCGTCGATACCATCCAGCTCCGCCACTTCAGCTTTAACTCCGTGGCGCCCCAGCACGAGCGCGATGTCGGCTCCGGGAATGCGGTTTCCGCGCGGCTCGTCCTTCAGACCGTTAAGCGTAACAATGGTGGTTTTTTTTGCGCGCTGCAGCAATGGCAGGGCGTCGTGAACGGCGCGGGTTGCTTCGCGGCTACCGTTCCATGCAACCATTACATTCGCGCCGAGCGTCGGGAACACACCGACGTAGGGAATGAAGAGCACCGGCCGGCCCGCTGACAGGACAAGCGTCTCAGGGAAGTGATCGGCGATAAACGACTCGGGGTCGTTTGGATCGTCCTGGCCGGCAATGATTAGATCCGCATAACGGGCGTACCGCGGCATTGCTTCGCTCGCGTACTCATTATGGTCAATCCACTGCCCCGATATGCCCGCGCGCAACAACTCCGCCTGAAAGACCCGCTCGAGTGCGTCGTGCCGCTTCCGGCGGAACTCGCGGTGCGCTTCAAAGTACTCGGCCGATCCGGCCATGACATAGAAGGAGCGCGGATCCGGGGTGAACGCCGAAAACACGCCGCTTACATGCGCATCGAATTGCTTGGCGAGCCGCAACGCGTATTCGAGCCGGGATTCCGAGTGTTCGCTTGTGTCGAGTTGAACGACGATGCTCTTGTAACTCATCGCGAGTGCTCCGTTAGTGAGTCAGTGAAGGCGCCCGCATCGGTCCAAATCGTGCGCTCCTGATTAAAAGTGTATGAGTTGCTGCTGCCAGCCGATTGATGCAGATCAAGTACAAGCGGGCGGCTGTTTCGGGAACAGACTGGTTGATATAGGTCAACGACCGGCCGATTCCCAAGCCTAAATTGAGATCGACCATACGGCGCTCTTCGCGCCTTCGTTCATACGTAAAGAGGACTCGATCATGGCAACCGAACTCGCCCATCCGTTCGTCCGGGGCGCAAATCTGTATTTGACGCCGCGCCTGATGACGGCCTATGAGGAATGGCGTCGGGATGCCTGCGCTCTGGAAACGAAGCGCGTTGAGCGCGACCTCGGAGCGCTTCGGCTTGCGTGCGAAACCATTGCGAATGCAAAGGACTGGAGTGAGTTCAATTCTGCCTCGCAGGCCGTCATGAGCGACTATTGCAAAGCAACCACCAGTCTTTGGCAGGATGGCATCGAGGTCGCGATGCGGCATCAAAGCGCTCTCGGTGAAGCCTTTTCCGACGCAATGAATAGTTGGCACTCGACGTGGACCGGCGGATTTGAGAAAGCGGTGGCAATAAACCCCACTGCAATGCCGCCCTGGTTCAAAAACCTGACCACACCGACGGCACTCCCACTGCCGGCAACTGTGCAAGGCGACGCATCGTCAACCCAGTCGGGCACACGTTCACGCCGCGGTGACCATCTTGCAACCTGAGCGTCGCCGTTAAAGAGAGGCGAGTGGAGCACACAGCATGGCTACGTGGATTGCGTTGCGTACCCGCGTGGCAATGCCAGGCGATCCACGCGTTGCAGGGCATGTCTCGCTCGGTTGATGTAGGTCAATGGACAGGCGTCCCGCCAGCCTAAAGTTTTATTGTTGACGCACGGTTGTTACGCAAACGAGGACGTCCGCGATGAAGACATTTGTCTAGTGCGGACTCGACAGCAAATCACTCAACGAATGGCCTAACGTCATGAACGCCCATGAGACCTTTGCTCAGGCCGCCGAATACGCGCGCGCTGAAAGCGATCATCTTGGCGAAATGAAGTTGCTTTGATTCCGTCCGTTCCGGTTTCGATGTGACAAGGCGGATATTGTGTTGTACTACTTTAATTAAGGAGTTTTGAAATGAGCAATCTTTCCCGTTACGACCCATTCTCGATCGAGCCGGTGTCCGACATGTTTCACGGCTTATTCCGGCCGTTGCGCAGCATGATGAGCAACGACGACGCGCCGCTGGCAGACATGAAGATCGACGTCAGTGAATCTGACTCATCCTATCAGGTTAAGGCGGAACTGCCTGGCGTGGACAAGAAAGATATCGACGTGAAGATCGACGGCAACGTGGTATCGATCAACGCGAAGGTCGAGCGCAACAAGGAAATCAAGGAAGGGGAACGGGTTATCCGGCGCGAGCGCTACGCTGGCGCGATCAGCCGTTCGTTCTCGCTTGCGTGCGATCTCGATGAAGCCAAGTCGGTGGCGCAGTATCAGGATGGCGTGCTCTCACTGACGCTCCCGAAGAAGGCGCAGGCTGAGCAAAAACGCCTTCAGATCAGTTGAGTCGTTGGCGCGCGGCCGCCGCGCGCTTTTTTCGTCGCAGAGGACTTTATGAAAACCGACCGGCAGTTGAAGCAGGACGTGGAAGAGGAACTGGACTGGACACCGGACGTCGATTCGTCGAAGTTCGCGGTTGAAGTGAAAGACGGCATTGTGACGCTGGTTGGCCATCCGTCCAGCTACGCGGAGAAACTTGCCGCCGAAAAGGGTGTGCAACGGGTCTCGGGCGTTAAGGCCATGGTTGTCGAAGCCGAGGTGCGTCTACCCTCCAAGGACGTGATGAGCGACGCCGACATTGCGCAGGCGGCAACGTCGGCCTTGCATTGGACCGCCGGGCTGAAGGAAGGCGCCATTCAGGTTCAGGTCGAAAAGGGTTGGGTAACGCTGCGCGGTGACGTCGACTTGAACTGGCAGCGCCATCGCGCAGCTCGCCGCATTGCGCACATGCGCGGCGTCACGGGTGTCGCAAACATGATCAAGGTGGGCGGCAGCCTAGCACCAGCCGACATCGGAGAACAGATCAGTCGCGCCCTGCTGCGCCATGCCGAGCGCGAGGCCAAGCACATCGGCATCGAGGTGCATGACGGCGTTGTGACCCTGAGCGGCACCGTGGGAACCTACCGCGAACGGGAGGCCGCTCGTGGCGCCGCGTGGTCCGCTCCTGGCGTACATGCGGTGGTCGATCACCTGGTAGTGGAATAAGGGAGAGGCACCATGACGCTCAAGGGTCAAGTGACGAGCGATAGCTGGAACGTCACCACCGATACCTTCCCGGCCGACGGCGGCTTTGGTTGCGAGATTCACGTCGGTCACGCCGGTGCGGGTGAGGAATTCAAGCATCAATTCCGACATTCTAAAATCTTCGCAACTGAACGCGAGGCGGTACTCGACGGTCTTCGCGAAGGCATGGTGTGGATAAGCCTGAAGCTGTCGGAAACAATTCATCTATAGCTGCGTTGCGTTGACTTGCACGCTGGAATGTCTCTCTTCGGAGAATCACGATGACGAAAGCAAGGGTTCTTGTCGTCTACTACTCGCGTTCAGGCGTGACCGCTCACGCCGCGAAAGCGCTTGCTAACCGACTTGGCGCGGATCTCGAAGATATCGTGGAGCGCAGCGACCGATCGGGCCCGCTGGGGTTCGTCCGATCGATTATCGACGTGTTGAGGGAGCGTCCCGCCAGGATTAACGCTGCTAAACACGATCCGTCTTCCTACGAACTCGTTGTGATTGCTACTCCGGTTTGGGCACATCGCGTGGCGACGCCCATGCGTACATGGCTCACAGCCTATCGGGCACGCTTGCCCAAGGTCGCGTTTCTTTGCACGTTCGGCGGCAGCGGAGCCGAGCAGGCGCTCGGGCAGTTGGCCGATATCAGCGGAAGATCAGCCCTCGCGCGCTGTCAGATAGATGCACGCGATGTTCGTGACGGCGCGCAAGTGCGCCTGCTTGAAATTTTCGCCGCACGCCTGGAGCGTAAGCTCGCACATGTCGACGCGTTGGAATGGGCATGCTGACCACAATCTGAACAATGACGGGGCGAGTGTCGATCATGGAACTTCAAGCAACGAACACGGATGTTCGCACGGGCTTCAAGCGGATACTGCTATGCGTCGATCCGACAGCCGCATCTGCTCGCGCCGCCGCCTTTGTTCCTCATCTTGCAAATAAGGAGACACACGTTCGAATTGTCGGCGTGGTGGAAAACGCACGTGCAGTGATTCCGCTGGGACCGCTGGCGGCATTCCATTTGAGCGCAGCGCGCGCACTGTTGCTGCAAGATGTTGAGAACGCGTGCGCTACGGCGCAGGAACTGTTCGCGTCGAGCGGCGCCAAGGTTGAGGTTCAGATCATCGACCTGATAACTCATGGTGGCGAGGTCGTGCATGCGCTGGCAAAGGCCGCGCAAGACTGGCAGGCGGACCTGCTGGTAATGGGGTCGCGCCAGCATCAAGGGCTGCTTCATTGGGTTGAGGGCGCTGTGTCTGAACCGCTCATGAAATTTGCGGCTTGCGCCATCCTTGTCGTGCCCGAGCACGGTGACGTTGAGTGGCGTGGCAGACCGCAGAGAATTCTGTTCGCAGTTGACGGCAGTTCGGCTTCGCAGGAAGCACTGCGGATCGGCGCGAGGCTTGCCCGCGCGGGAACAGAACTACGCGCGATCTATGTCGTCGATCGCGCGGTGCGCTTGACCGATTTCGTTCCGCTCACCGTGCTGGAAGACGGGTTGGTGGAAGAGGGTAACGCCTCACTCGCGCAAGCGAGCCAGTTCCTCGAAACACTACCAGAAGCAGGTGGCGCTCATCTTGAAACGGCGCTAGTCAACACCGATCAAGCCAACGACGACGTCGCCCACGCGATCGAGCGCGAAGCGCAGACCTGGCATGCCGACCTTCTGGTGATGGGAACACACGGTCGGCGCGGTCTTGTGCGTTGCTTGCTCGGCAGTGTCGCGAACAGGGTCGCGGGAATTGCACGGACGCCACTACTATTGGTC
The DNA here is from genome assembly GCF_964253815.1 of Caballeronia sp. LjRoot34. NCBI lineage: Bacteria > Pseudomonadati > Pseudomonadota > Betaproteobacteria > Burkholderiales > Burkholderiaceae > Caballeronia > Caballeronia sp. LjRoot34. The sequence continues at coordinate 66,162 of NZ_CAXUSB020000004.1, read as the reverse complement.
CGAGAGAAGGACGTCTCGTAAAGGGGTACGGGGTCTTGCGTGCGCTTCACACGTGTGCGGATAAAGCGCCCGTGTGGCTGACGCTCAATCACCTGCGGGCGATTGGTCATGCCGTGCGTCACTTGAAGAAAGCGTGAACCGTGCCGTCGGACGGCATGGATTGCGGTAAGCGATTGTTCACGGCGGTGAAGAACGGTTGCTGCAACCAGAAACCCGCGATTCGGCGCAGGCGTTGCTTACATGGGCTGGCGTATGTGCATTCCGTGCGTATATTCGTAGACTTCCTGGCAACGCTCGCAGCGCTCCGCGCTGGGACACCCGATCAGACGAGCAAAACCAATTGCACCGATGCAGTCGACGCAAACACCGTAGTTTGCGGTTCGCAAACGGCCAAGCGCGCGCTCGACTTGTTGGAGTTGCTGGGCGAGATGGCTCGCCACCGCAAACTCGGTTTCGACAATTGGTGCAGTTACAGCATGGGCGCGATCGATCGAGTCGAGATCTTCGATCTGGCTGCCATGAGTCGCTTCGCGAACTAGCGCTGCCTTAAGTTCCACTTGCTGCGATTCGAGCTTTTGTTTCAGAAGGTCAATCTGCGAAGTCGCGAGTGTGTGCATCAAAGGCTCCTGGGGTTAGCGTTTCAGGCGGCGTCGATTAGGCGGCCCGGCAACGAACATGTACCAATGATCGAACGACGGCGTTATTCGAGCCCTGATCTACATCAACGAGTTTGGTGGTCGCGCACCGACCGTCGAATGCCGCTCGCTTGACTCGTATCGACCAGCGCTGCGCCACAATTTGCAGACGAACGTCAGCGTGGCGTATCGCGCAACTTCGGCGCGCTCGACGTCCGGTACAACGCGATGACTGGGCCTATCGGCACACAACTTGGCTTCAAATCGAGGAACGTGGTCGACGGGGTTGGCATTCGGACTCTGGACTCGGGAAGTGTTTTCGGTGATAGCTGAAGTGATCTATGGGTGAGTATCGAGCACGAGTTCAGGCTTGAACCTGGACTTGCGCAGGCAAGGACGAAATGCCGGGCTGGATGCCCCAGCCAAGCGGAACATATACCTGACCGCCGGCAAGTTCGACGGACGTCACGAACGACTCAAGCGTTGCGCCCGCCATGATATGCAGGGGTGGCCCGCCGGCGTAGCTTTCAGCTCTCAGCCATGGCACGATGCCCGCGTTGATCTCAAGTACGCTGTGCGAGCCGCCGTCGTAGCCGGTATCGGGTGTGTATAGTGGCCCGTCGAACGCGACAGTTAGCAGTTGGTCAGGCAAGTGATGGCTAGGTATACCCGCAAACTGCTGATACGGCGAGTGCTGCCAGTTCTCCCCCCACTGTTGGTCGAGCGTCAGGCGGGTTAGGAACGCCCATGGCGCACGCACGAAACACAGGCGGTACGTGTCGCGCGCACCAATGAGGTCGACTTTTAAGGACATGATGAACTCTGCGTCGGTTAATCCGACTCTATTCCGACTCGCTTGGGGAAGAAAAGCTAAACCACCGTTCATCACAATCTTGTGCGAGCTCGACGTGCCAGTGGCCTGCAGCAGGCTGGATACCCTGATTTCCGTACCACATGGCGAGCCCCGTTTCACCCTCGAACGGTCCGGTATCGGCAAAGATGTCGAGACCTTCAAGTAGGCATACGCGTGCCTGGTTCGCCTGCCCGCAAAGAAGAGTGCCTGTTGATGTGGCGACCAATGTGCCTTCCTTCGGCAGCGTCAAGCCGAGTTGGTTTTCGCACGTCCAGCGGCGGGACTGCTTGTTGATTTCAAGGATGGCATATCCGCACGGGCAAACGCGGTCGAACGTGTCGAGATGGACGGTAATGCGCATGATGAACTCCGTATCGTCAATGCGGCTCAGCACTCATGGTTCAATTCAAAGTCTAGGCATTTGCCGCACTTGCCTGACTCATGCAAGCCAAGGTTGCGTGTGACCTCACGTGCGCGCTTGCAGTTCGATCAACGGGATGAACGGCTTGCAGCGTCACGGGTGAGCTTGGAAACGAAAGTAGGGACTTCCAATATGCGCGCTCGCCAAACCTGACCTGTGGCACATCTGTGTCGAAAAACAGCGTTTGCGCGCATTCTTCCGGTCGCAGCGGATCTTCATTCGCCAGTTGCTTCACTAAGACTTGCTCGTCGGCATCGGTCAGTCTTTGCGCGTCCACTTTTCGTTCCCTGATACGACGGAACAAACTGGTGGTGGACGCGTGAAAGTCGAGGATCTGCACAGGGACTGACAAGGCGTGGGCAAGCTCAAAAAAACGTTGCCTATGGTGGTGTTTGAGGAAGCTTGCATCAACGATGACACTGTAGCCACTCTCGATCAGTTTGCAGGCCAGAGCGCGGAGCCTGGTGTAGTGAGCATCGATTGCGGTTTGCGTATACGCGGTACGTGGCAAGGCTTTGCCCCCGGCAGGACCGAACGGACGGTCGCGTTTGCGCTCGGTATCGCTCGAAATGCGCACGGCACCGATGAGCGGTGCCAGTTCGGCACTTGCCACTGACTTGCCCGAGCCTGAAAAGCCGTGACACAGCAAAAGTAACGGATGCCGGGGCTGGATCGCCTCGATCGCACAGTCGAGGTAGCGACGGGCACGCTGCGCCGAGTTGTTGCCGCGCGCCTTCAGGGTCTCGACCAATGTTCTCACCAGTGCGCGATACACGACGTAAAGCCGCAGGACGCGCAGCCCTGAGAAGTCGCCCGTCAAAAATAGCCATCGATTCAGGAATCGGGCCGCGAGATCGGGCCGCCCGTGCGCCTGCAAATCCATGACGAGGAACGCGACATCGTTCATCACGTCGATCCAGCGCAGCGATTCGCTAAATGCGATGCAATCGAAGACGAGCACATCGCGGCCTGATTGAACAAGGTTGTCGAGGTGCAGGTCGCCGTGGCATTCGCGAACGAAGCCCTGCCTCCGGCGTTCTTCGATGTCATCGGCGAGTCGTGCAAGCTCTGACTTACACCACGAACGTACGGCCGGTGGAACCTCCACACCAGCACCGTGGAGTCCATCGAGAGCGGCGCTCAATTGTGATTGAAACAGAGGCGCCGAGCCGTATTCTCGTCGGGGCGCAAGCGCCGGAATAGACTGATGAAAGGCGGCGACACGCTCCGCGGCGCGTTCGATTGCGTCCTTGCCTAGTCGATTCGTGCTCACAAGATCGGAGAACAGACAGTCGTCCTCGAAACGCCTCATGCGCACCGCATAGCCGATCACGCGCCGATCTCCTCGAAGCCTCGCGGTACGCCCCACTCGCGTAAGTGGTATCACGCCTTTATATAGACGCTTGGCGAGGCGCTGATTCAGTCGCACCTCTTCTTCGCAACAATGCTGCCTCGTTGTCAGTCGCGTGAAATCGGCAAAACCGAGCGCTACCGGTTTGTTGATCTTGTAGGCATGCCGCCCAGCCAGATAGACCACGGATATATGCGTTTCGATTCTGCGGATGCGTCCGGCAGGATGTCGATACGTACAAGAGCGGCGCAGTGCCGCGTCGATCATCCGCCATTCTTGCGTAGCTTTCCTTTCGCGTCTGGAGGTGTGTGCTGTCATGGTGTTCGCCCTGAAAGATTTCCACGCGGCTTTTCATACCTCGTGATAACACTATTTCGCGCGTTTCCAACGCAAGCCAGCTTGACCCAGATCAAAGGCCGGAGGCATGCCACGAATATCTTTGATGAACGGGATATCTCGACGTACGCAACGGAGCGCCCTGCGAATTCCGTGATCCAAATCAACAAAGAAGGGCCCCTACGTTCGGAGAATATCGACACGGCACTCGCATTCGCGGCCGGTAAAAAATAAAAAGGGGTAATCCGTGAACAAGCAGCTAGTTATTGCAGCGGCGCTGTTGAGCGCGACTTTGTCGGCGGTTGGTCTACCGGCCCAAGCCGATCAAGGCGACATTCTCGCGCGCGTAAGAGCAATCAGCATCGAGCCAGATGTCTCGTCGGGGGGCACGCTCTCTACCCTCGGTACGGGTGTCAAGAATGCGATCGTTCCCGAGCTCGATTTCGTGTACATGGTGCGCCAAAGCATCGGTATTGAGCTGATTCTTGCCACGTCGCGTCATGAGGTGACGTCGAACATTGGCGCGCTTGGGGGCGTGAACGTCCTTCCGCCGACCTTATTGCTTCAGTACTACTTCAACTCGGCAGGAAAGATTCGCCCCTATGTGGGTGCTGGCCTGAACTACACGCTGTTTTACAACAACGGACTTCACGCAGGCGACACACCGGTCTCGATCAAGAACTCAAGCTTTGGGCCGGCGCTGCAAGCGGGTATTGACGTGCAGGTTGCCCGCAATCTGTTCGTCAACTTCGACGTCAAGAAGATCTGGATGCGCACAAGTGCGTCGGCAGACGGCGCTTCGCTCGGCTCACTCAAGATCGACCCGTTGGTGGTCGGCGTTGGTGTAGGCATGCGTTTCTAGCGGGGGTATTCACGCTAGCTTATACGCGCGAAGTGTTGATGCAGATCAACCGGATGAAGGCGAGCGTATTTAGAGTTATGCGTAGAGAAACTAAGAATTCTCCAGAGGAAAGCTGATGACCCGCCACCGCCGTTCAGCGCTACGCGCCGCGCCCAAACTCGGGCGCTTCGCGTGCACCCCGTTCATGCGCGATATCGGCATCGCGCTGGCCTTGAAATTTGTTCTACTCGGTTTGCTTTACTACGCGTTTTTTGATAACGACAACGATCGTCGAGTTCACCCCGATGATGCCGTAGTCGCACAAGCCGTCCTGGGTGTTCCCACACCGCTTTCGGAGGTTCGCCGTGATCGATAGTTCCGTTGTTGACTTGTCACGTTTGCAATTCGGTGTCACTGCGCTCTATCACTTTCTTTTCGTTCCTTTGACGCTCGGCCTGTCGTGGTTGTTGGTCATCATGGAAGCGGTCTATGTCATGACAGGCAAGCCCGTCTACAAGGACATGACCCGCTTTTGGGGCAAGCTCTTCGGCATCAACTTCGCGATGGGCGTGACAACGGGTATCACTCTGGAATTTCAGTTCGGCACCAATTGGGCCTACTATTCTCACTACGTCGGCGATGTCTTCGGGGTGCCGCTCGCGATTGAAGGGCTCATGGCGTTCTTCCTTGAATCCACCTTCGTCGGCCTGTTCTTCTTCGGCTGGAGTCGACTCACGCGGGTTCAGCACTTGGTCGTCACGACGCTGGTGGCAATCGGCTCGAACCTGTCGGCGCTCTGGATCCTGGTCGCAAACGGCTGGATGAACAACCCGACGGGCGCGCATTTCAACTATCAGACCATGCGGATGGAACTCACCGACCTCGGGGCGCTGCTTTTCAATCCCGTCGCCCAGGTGAAATTCGTGCATACGGTTTCGGCTGGTTATGTGACCGCGGCGATGTTCGTGCTTGGCATTTCATCGTGGTACCTGCTCAAGGGCAGGCATACCGGGTTTGCTGTGCGCTCGTTCGCCATAGCGGCGGCGTTCGGCTTGGCCTCGACGCTGTCGGTGATCGTACTCGGCGACGAGTCCGGCTACACCACTGGCCAGGTGCAGAAGGTGAAGCTTGCCGCGATCGAGGCGGAATGGGACACGCGGCCCGCACCGGCGTCGTTTACTGTGTTCGGCATGCCGAATCAGGCGACGCAGCATACCGATTACGCGCTGCGTCTACCGTGGATGCTCGGCCTCATCGCGACCCGGTCGCTGGATACACCGGTAGTCGGCATCAAACAACTCGAAGAGGAAAATGCCGGCAAGGTCAGGAGCGGCATGCTCGCGTACGGGGCGCTCCAAAAGATGCGCGCGGGCGACACCTCGGCAGACGTCAAGGCCAGCTTCGACGCGCACAGCGACGATCTCGGCTATGGACTGCTGCTCAAGCGCTACACGCAGAAGGTGCTCGATGCGACGCCCGCGCAGATTACCCAGGCCGCCGCCGACACCATCCCGCGCGTCGCGCCGCTGTTCTGGTCGTTCCGCGTAATGGTTGGCCTGGGCGTCCTGTTCCTCGCAACATTCGCTGCAGCGTTTTGGTTCTGCGCGAAGCGCTCGCTGTTGCTCACGCAGCGTCGCTGGTTTCTGCGCTGGGCAGTCATCGCGATTCCGCTGCCGTGGATCGCCGCGGAACTGGGCTGGATTGTTGCAGAGTGCGGACGGCAGCCCTGGACTATCGCAGGTGTCCTCCCCACGCATTTATCGGCTTCAACCTTGGGACGAGGCGATCTCATCTTCAGTCTGGCGGGATTTGTCCTCTTCTATACGCTGCTGTTCGTCATAGAGATGTTCCTGATGTTCAAGTATGCACGGCTCGGTCCCACGGATCCGACGCGCATCGACCCACCTTCAGGCCGGACGCCTGGCAGACCGCAGGTTAAGGCGCATGAAGAAGGGCTGGAAGAGGGTCTGCAAACCGGATTGCAAAAGAAGGGGCTGACATGATCGAATACGACGTGCTGAAAGTGATCTGGTGGGTATTGATCGGGGCGTTGCTGATCGGCTTCGCGCTGACCGACGGCTTCGATATGGGAGCGGGCATGCTGCTTCCTTTCGTGGGGAAAACCGACACCGAGCGGCGGGTTGTCATCAATTGCGTGGGCGCGACCTGGGAGGGCAATCAGGTCTGGTTCATCACAGCGGGTGGCGCGACCTTCGCCGCGTGGCCGACCGTCTACGCGACGGCATTCTCGGGTTTTTACGTGGCACTGCTGCTGGTGCTTTTCGCGCTGTTTTTTCGGCCGGTGGGATTCGAATACCGGGGCAAGCTGCCCGACGCGCGCTGGCGCCGTGCCTGGGACTGGGCTTTGTTCGCGGGCAGTTCCGTTCCGGCGCTGGTGTTCGGCGTCGCGTTCGGCAACCTGTTGCGCGGCGTGCCGTTCAGTTTCGACGCCGACTTGCGGGCAACCTACACGGGCACCTTCTTTGGCTTGCTCAATCCGTTCGCGCTCTTATGCGGGCTCGTCAGCGTGGCGATGCTCGTCATGCACGGTGCGGCGTTCCTGCATCTGAAGGCGTCGGGTGACGTGTCCTCCCGCGCCGCGAGGGTGAATGTCTGGGCGGGATGCCTGACGGCGGCTCTGTTCGGTGCCGCGGGCGTCGCGGTGGCGTTGTGGCTTCCGGGCTTCCAGTTGTCAGCGGATGGCACAGTGTCGACAGGTCATGGCCTGTGGCTCTCGAACTACGGCAAGAGTTCATGGGTCGTCATGGCGCCGCTGATCGGTATCGTCGGTGCTCTTTTCTCCGCAGTATGCGCGGCTCGGGGGCTGCGAGCGCGAGCATTCATTGCGAGCGGCGCGGCCGTGGCCGGCGTGATCCTGACGGCGGGTGCATCGATGTTCCCCTTCATCATGCCATCTTCGATCCAGGCATCCGACAGCCTCACGGTCTGGAACGCCACCTCGAGCAGACTGACCTTGCAGATCATGTTCATTGCGGTCTTGATCTTTTTGCCGATCGTGCTGCTCTATACGACGTGGGTGTATCGGGTAATGAGGGGACGGGTATCGACGGCGTCGGTGGAAAACGATTCGTCGCTCTATTGAGCAACCGGGAGAACAACGATGTGGTATTTCACGTGGATATTAGGCATTGGCGTCGCGCTGGCGTTCGGCATTATCAACGCCATGTGGCTGGAATCGCGCTCGGACTCTATTTCGGATCGTTGAATCGCGATGAGGGCAAGGGCGGCACGGTTGACCTGAGTCAAGACCTGCGGCTCATCGTTGACTAGCATTCCTATTGTGGGTGGGTCCAAAAGAAAAAGGTCAGCCTTTACTGCGAATTCGGCGGATCACATTGAGGAGAAGCACATGCGCGCACTTGACGTCATGACCAGAAAGGTAATTACCGTCGATCCGGAAACACCGGTGCGAGAAGCGGCGCGAATATTCGCTGAGAACGACATCAGCGGCGCGCCGGTGGTGGATGACGAGGGCCGGTTGCTCGGCATGATTACCGAAGGCGACCTGCTTCATAGAGCCGAGACCGGGACGCAAGCCCGGCGGCGCTCATGGTGGCTCGAATTCTTTTCGTCCAACCGGGAACTTGCCGCTACCTATATCAAGGAAAACGCACGGTTGGTAAAGGACGTCATGACGGGCAAGGTGATTTCCGTGAAAGAGACCACGCCGGTCAGGGAAATTGCAGATCTGCTGGAGCGACATCGGATCAAGCGCGTCCCGGTCCTCTTTGACGGCGAGCTTCTGGGGATCGTTAGCCGGGCGAACCTAGTGAAGGCGTTGGCCAGCGTGCCGAAGGAAGCAAGCTCTGCAGCATCGGAGGCCGATGAGGTCATTCGCGAGGCGGTCCTTCGCGAACTTGCCGCTCACCGGTGGGCGCTACCTGTCGAGAACGTCATTGTGAACGCAGGGACGGTTCATCTATGGGGTGTTGTGACCTCGGTCGAGCAAGCGCGCGCCATGTGCGTCGCCGCGGAGAACGTGCCGGGTGTTAAAGGTGTCGAGGATCACACGGGTTTTCCGGTAGTGATTCCCGCAATGTGATCGTGGGTCATGAAGAGGCGAACGCTTCCGGAACGGGGTCGCAGGCGCTTCGATGCGAGCGACCGGGGTCCCGGATCGTTTCCTGTCGCCCGCTCAAAGGTGAGGAGGCGATTATGTATCGAAACATTCTGATCGCGGTGGACGGCAGCGAATCCTCGAAGCGCGCATTGCTTCAAGCCGTTCATATGGCGAACGCAGGCTACGAAAAGATCACGGCCGTCTATGTACTCGACCGGTCCGCGATGCTCATGTATGCGGCGAACTCCAATCAGTTCGCGATTGTCGACACGCTGCGCCATGACGGCGAGCGCGTACTGGCGGACGCGCAGGCAGTCATGGCGGAGCACGGACTCAAGTGCGACGTCGAAGTGGCGGAAACCGACAACATATCTGAATGTGTCGCTGACTGCCTGCTGCGCAGCGCAGAGCGCCATGGCGCTGATCTCGTGGTCATGGGCACTCACGGACGGCGCGGCGTGAGGCGGATGATAACGGGTAGTATCGCGGAGCGTTTTCTGCGGTTCTCATGTTGTCCTGTCTTGCTGGTCCGTGAGGGGCAGTAGGGTCTTCAGATAGCAAGACTGCTTGACTGGCGGCGCTGTTCATCGCGCGACAGGCGTGGCGTCCTTGCGATCGCGCAATTCCGGTTACATCCACAGCGCGCCTCGTGAGAGGCGCAACCGCGTGAACAATGCGTTGATGAGAGGTGAACGATGGGCAAGACAATGAAAGCGGCGGTAGTACGTGAGTTCGGCCAGCCACTGCAGATCGAGGAAGTCGCCGTGCCGGCTCCAGGTGCCGGGCAGGTGCTTGTCAAGATCGAAGCCTGCGGCGTTTGCCATACGGATCTGCACGCCGCCCACGGAGACTGGCCGGTCAAGCCTAAACCTCCCTTTATTCCGGGACATGAGGGTGTCGGTTATGTGGCTGAAGTCGGGGCCGGCGTGCGTCACGTCAAGGAAGGCGATCGCGTTGGTATTCCATGGTTGTACTCCGCGTGCGGACACTGCGAGCATTGTCTGGGTGGATGGGAAACGCTTTGCGAATCGCAAGAGAACACGGGATATTCCGTGAACGGGGGCTTCGCTGAATACGCCCTCGCCGACGCGAATTACGTAGGTCGCTTGCCGAAGGGGATCGGGTTCATCGAGATCGCGCCAATCTTGTGTGCCGGTGTGACGGTGTACAAGGGGCTGAAGATGACGGATACGAAACCCGGAGACTGGGTCGTCATTTCCGGCATCGGCGGCCTCGGGCATATGGCAGTGCAGTATGCAAAGGCCATGGGTCTCAACGTGGCCGCCGTCGATATCGACGATAAGAAGCTCGAACTTGCCACGCGTCTCGGTGCTGCTGTCACGGTCAACGCGAAGACGACCGATCCAGTCGCTTTCATCAAGAAGGAAATTGGTGGGGCGCATGGGGTGCTTGTGACCGCGGTTTCACCAAAGGCGTTTTCGCAAGCGCTCGGCATGGTGCGGCGCGGTGGCACAGTCTCCCTGAACGGCTTGCCGCCCGGCGACTTTCCCTTGCCTATATTCGACGTGGTATTGGGCGGCATCACCGTACGCGGATCGATCGTGGGAACCCGGCTCGATTTGCAGGAGTCGCTGATCTTCGCCGATGAGGGCAAGGTGAAAGCCACTGTCTCAACCGACAAGCTGGAAAACATCAATCACGTATTTTCGCGGATGATCGAGGGTGATATCGAAGGCCGGATAGTGCTGGATTTTGCATCCTGAAGTGATTGATGGAATGCAGAGGGTGTTGAATTCCCTCTGCGATTCGTAGGCTGATTCGTGGGTTGCGTTGACACCTGTTTCACCGGACCCATGATCTTGTATTGATCTATGGCTCGTTCGCGCCATAGAGACTGACGGTCATAAAGCTTCCGCCCGGTCCTGCAACGAAGAACTTCACACCTTGCCGCTCGGTTCGTCGCTTGGCGTGAATTCGCCGAACTCACCCAAAATCCGTCGAGCGCCTTCTGACCACTCGTCATACCGGCCGTCGTGTCGTCCTATTCTCGGCAAGTTAACAAAGCCCAGCCGCCTCATCGGCGGACATCAGCCGACCGAGCAGACGCGGATCGAGAATGCGGGCAAATTCATGCGTGATACTCGTACGACGTGGGGAAAGTTCTATCTGGTGTCGAGCGGCGCATGCACGGGTTGATTCAAATCAACAAACGGACAAGCGTGGGAAGGTCAGTGATCGCTGACGTTGGATACAGCGCAGGCTGGAGAAGACTGCAGTGAAGCAAAAGGTGCGCGAGCTTGTCGGCGAGTTGTTCGAAAGCGAGTGACCGCCCGGACCGTGCGGACGCGCTGATCTTTCAATCTGAGAAACTGTCAGTTTTATGCAAAACGGTATTTCCTCATCGCGCCCGACCCGGGCGAATACCGCGTCAGAGGTTCTTGCGGTGTTTCTCAAGTTGGGATTGACGTGCTTTGGCGGTCCCATAGCCCATTTGGGATACTTCCGCCGGGAATTCGTCGAGCGGCGCCGCTGGCTCGATGACGAAACCTTCACAGACCTGGTCGGACTCTGTCAGTTCCTGCCAGGACCGGCGAGCAGCCAAGTGGGATTCTCGATTGGTCTGTTGCGAGCCGGGTGGGTCGGTGGACTCGCCGCGTGGTTCGGATTCACGCTGCCTTCAATGCTTCTCTTGCTCGGCTTCGCGGCGATCTCCCCTGGTCTTGGCGGCCCGGTCGGTAGTGGTTTGATCCATGGGCTGAAACTTGTCGCTGTCGCTGTCGTCGCTCAAGCAGTTTGGGATATGGCACGGCGCCTGTGTCCGGACCAACGCCGTGCTGCCATCGCGCTCATGGCAATCGCGGTACTCAGCATTCTGACGACCGTTTATGCGCAGCTCATCGTAATCGTTCTCGGCGCTGTGCTCGGACTCGCGTTGTGCCAGACAACGACATCGTCAGACACCAGTCGCACACCACGGCACGGTCACGAAATCCGCGTTTCCCGCACGGTGGGCGCCGTCGCGCTGATTCTGTTCTGTGTCCTGCTGCTCGGACTTCCGGCGCTGGTCGGACTCCACGCGGGTCACGCGGTCGCGGTCTTCGAAGCCTTCTACCGCTCGGGTGCCCTGGTGTTTGGCGGCGGCCACGTCGTGTTGCCGCTTCTGCAACAGCAAACTATCGCGACCGGCTGGATTTCTCCGTACGAATTTCTTGCGGGCTACGGTGCCGCGCAGGCAGTTCCCGGTCCCTTGTTCACGTTCGCGGCATTTCTCGGCTGGATGATGGCCGAGGCGCCAAATCACTGGACCGGTGCATTGCTCGCTACTGCGGGTATTTTCCTCCCGGGCCTGCTGCTCGTGCTCGCGGCGCTCCCTTACTGGCAGGCGCTGCGTGCACATCCGTCGATGGATGCACTGCTTGCGGGGGTGAACGCTGCGGTCGTTGGACTGCTGGCCAGCGCGCTGTATTCAACGGTGAGGACAAGTGCGGTACTTTCGAAGCTCGACTTTGCCATTGCAGCCATCGGATTCTTTCTGTTGACGCGCTGGAAGATTCCACCACTCGCCGTCGTTGTGCTTTGTGCGCTCGCCGGCGTCGCCGAGGCGACCTGGCGCTGAGTCGATGATTCCAAGGAAGCGGGGAGTATCTGACTCAAGAACGCAAATCGGAAAGTGGACTGCAATCGGCACTCTACCCCCCGGCGTCAGACTACTTGTCGTGTTATCTGATTCTTATAGACATGGTCCGGGGGCGGTAAAATCAGGGTGAATGAAAACCTACTCAGCAGAAAGAAAAGAAGCGCTGGTGCGGCGCATGATGCCGCCGGAAAACGCGCTGGTTTCGGCGCTGGCCACCCCCGGCGTCAGACTACTTGTCGTGTTATCTGATTCTTATAGACATGGTCCGGGGGCGGTAAAATCAGGGTGAATGAAAACCTACTCAGCAGAAAGAAAAGAAGCGCTGGTGCGGCGCATGATGCCGCCGGAAAACGCGCTGGTTTCGGCGCTGGCCAGAGAAACGGGAATTACCGAACAGACGTTGTACACGTGGCGCCGACAGGCGAAAGGACAAGGGTTGGCTGTGCCGAGCGATGGGAAGAATCCCGAAGCATGGTCTTCGGAGGACAAGTTTGCAGTCGTGCTGGAAACCGCGCCGCTCAATGCAGCGGAGCTGGCCGAGTATTGCCGTCGAAAAGGTCTTTATCCGGAACAGATATCCGCCTGGCGAGCGGCTTGCCGTTTGGCCAATGCGAATGCCACGGAGCAGGCACGCGAGCAGCGCCATCAGTCGAAGGACGACAAGAAGCGCATCCAGCAGCTCGAGAAAGAATTGCAGCGCAAGGAGAAGGCGCTGGCGGAAGCGGCTGCGCTGCTGATTCTGAGAAAAAAAGCCCAGGCGATTTGGGGAGACAAAGAGGACGATTGATCAACGTCCCGGATCGCCTGTTATGTATATCGTTGATACGCGAGGCGGCGCAGTCAGGCTGTCGGCTGGAGAAGGCTTGCGACGAGCTGGGCATGAGCCTGCGCACATTCCAGCGCTGGGTGTGTGACGGTGACGCGGTGCTCGCCGATGGCCGTACCACGACCGAACGGCCGCTGCCGGGGAATCAGCTGAGTGAGGCCGAACGGCAACAGATTCTTGAGGTGGCCAATAGTGCGGAGTTTGCCAGCCTGCCGCCCAGCCAGATTGTGCCAAGCCTGGCCGATCGCGGCGTGTATGTCGCGTCGGAATCGAGCTTTTATCGCGTGCTGCGCAGCACCTCGCAGCAGCATCACCGGGGTCGTGCGCGCAAGCCTTCGACCCGGGTGGTGACCAGTCATTGTGCGACGGCACCGAATCAGGTCTGGTCGTGGGACATCACGTGGCTGCCGGCGGCGGTCAAAGGACAGTACTACTACTGGTACATGATGCTGGACGTGTTCAGCCGCAAGATTGTCGCTCATGAAGTGCATGAAGCCGAATCGGCAGAACTAGCCGCGTTGCTGATGCGGCGTGCCAGTCTGGCCGAGGGCCTGGCAGGACGTCCCCTGGTGCTGCACTCGGATAACGGCAACCCGATGAAGGGTGCGACGATGCTTGCCACTCTGGAGAACTTGGGGGTCGCGGCCTCGTTTAGCCGGCCGCGTGTGAGTAATGACAACCCGTACGCAGAGTCGTTGTTCCGCACCTGCAAGTACCGGCCCGACTACCCGCGCAGGCCGTACGGCAGCGTGGATGAGGCACGGGCCTGGACGCAGAAGTTCGTGCGTTGGTACAACCAGGAGCACAAACACAGCGGCCTGAAATTCGTCACGCCGGCGCAGCGCCACAACGGCGTAGCCGCCGCAGTGCTCGCGCAGCGTGAAGTAGTTTATGCAGAGGCCAGGGAGCGCAATCCACGGCGTTGGTCCCGATCAACGCGTAATTGGGAATTGAAGGATGAAGTCTGGCTCAATCCGGAGCGCATGAAGCCGGAAGAACTAAAGCAGTTTGCTTGAAGTGACACGACAAGTACGTTGACAACCGCCGCTACCGCGCCTCGATGTCAGTGGCGCTTTTAGCGATACTTGATTGCTTGCATGGCAAAACTCGGATGCTAACCGGGTGGCATGTCCTATCGCGCTGAGCTACTTGTTCTCGCAGCTGGTGACAGTTTGAATGTGTTCTATGACTGTCCGAAAACCGAAAACCGAAAACCGAAAGCCGCAGCTAACCCTCATCTAAGAATGGCAGCGTAGTCTTAAGACTGCGTGCGGCATTAGCCACGCGCGGCGTACTTTCTCCCTGCTTCAGGCGAGTTCTCTCGGTCCCGTCTAGTGGTCCATCCAGTGCGTGAACAAAGCGCCGCCAATGACAGCTTTGCCTGGGGACGGCGGGCTAAACCGAGGGTTCCGTTAAGTTACGCGCATCAAAATCGCTATGTAGAAAGAGACTGGCTTCTCGATTTTTCCCCGGGGGATCTATGCTTGACGGTCTGATAGACGACGACTTTTGGGCGCTTATTGAACCATTGATTCCTACGCGATCGTTGCCCGAGCGCCGCAGCGCCGGGCGTCCCCGAGCACCGGACCGTGCAGTATTTTCTGGCATTGTTTTTGTGCTGCGATCGGGTATCTCGTGGACCCTGCTTCCTAAGAAACTGGGCTACGGAGCTGGCCAAGTTTGCTGCCGGCGACTGGCCGAGTGGCAGGAGGAAGGAGTGTGGCCAAGTCTTCAACAGGTGCTCGTGGACGAATTGAAACGTCGCGGCAATGCCAATGCGGCAAATGCGATTGTGGACAGTTTGTCGGTTCGAGCGGTACTGTCAGGAGACAAATCTGCAGGGACCCTGCGAGCTAGCAAGCTCGTCAGCAAAGCCTACGGCGACAGAAAGCGAGTGATGCTCCGAGTTTGATTGGCGATTCAAGGGCCGACCTCTTTTCGTCATAGCCAGACTCGCATGTCTCGATTGCTGAGTCAAAAGTAGCTCTGCGTTTCGCACGCGTGCTGACAAGCCATCGCATCTTGGCGACGTGCAATGGTACTGAAGTGAGATGCTATCCCTGATGGTCGAAAGGCATTTATTCAGAGGGCTTGCTGGTGTGCGCTGTCACCACAGCCACATGTTCGATCCCCGCATGGCCGATTCTGGCCAGCACGTCCGCGACCGCGCCGAACGATTCATTTTTATCAGAACGTAGATTGACAGTGGTTCGCTTGTCCTGCAACGCGCGGCGCCTGAGCGCCGGCTCGAGTTGCTCCAAGGCGATTTCGCTACCGTCGAAAAAGATCCTTCCATCCGCATCGAGGCTTACCGTCACCGAGTGAGCGCGCGATTCGGATGCGCTCGCCGTGACCTTGGGCAGATCGATGCGTATCGTCCTCGTTAGCAACGGCGCGATGACCAGAAGGATCACAACGAGTACGAGCATCACGTCGACGAGCGGCGTGACGTTGATCTCAGCGAGCGGTTCATCGGTGTCGGTCGTACTCGAACGGGAAATCATGCTCGTACCTCGCCGGTATGCGACGGCAGGCTGGTGCTGACGAGTGTGTCCGCCGCGAAGCTGATCCGGAATCCGTTGCATCGAGCCAGATTGACCAGGTCGGTGGCGTAGTCATCCAGGTCAGCGACCGTCACGCGCAACCGGCGCAGAAAGAGATTGTAGGCAAGTACCGCAGGTATGGCGACGGCGATTCCGACGCCCGTGGCGACGAGTGCCTGTCCGACCGGCCCCGCGATCGCCTCGACGCCGCCCGTTGTGCCTGCCGCGAGCGCGTGCAACGCATGGATGATGCCGAATACCGTACCGAACAACCCGACAAAGGGCGCCACATTGGCGATCGACGCAAGCAGCGTCAGCCCGCGTTCGAGACCGCGCCGCTCTCGCTGGATCTGCTGCGCGAGGAAGCGTTCCAGCACCTCCTGCCGGTCCCACGTCGCGAACTCCGTCCGGGAGTCTGCATCGACGGGTGCGGCGCTCGAAAGCGCCGCAAAGCCCGCGCGAGCTACGCGCGCCTTCGAACCGCTTGCTGCGTGCAACTGGCCGCCAAGGGCGCCGGTCGGATCGCGTTCGGCAGCCTTCCAGAAGAAGGCTGTGAAGCGCCGGTTTTCAGATGCAAGCCGCCAATGCACATAGGCTTTGTGCAGAATCAGAATCCATGTGAGCACAGAGAACGCGGCAAGCACGAAAAGCGCACCGTCGACGATATACAGCGTGGCGAAGTCGGACATGTTCAGGGCCTCAGGTTCCGAGTTTGAAATCGATGGGCACCTGGACCCACCCATCAATGGCTTGAGCGCCGCGGCGCGCAGGTACAAAACTCCAGTCGGCGACGGCAACGGCTGCGGCATCGTCGAGCGATGGGTGCCCGCTCGTCGACAGGAGCGCAACGTGATCCGCCCGGCCGTTCGCGAGCACGTGGACCTTTAGCAGTACGGTGCCTTGCCAGCCGCGTTGCAGCGCGACGGCGGGATAGGCTGGCGCGGGGTTGTGCAGATAGGCCGCGCCAAAGCCGGGTTCGGTCAGTGGTTCGGCTACTGGCGGGGGGCTGGGCGGTGCAACTGTCGAAGGCACGGGCGTCTGCGCAACAGCAGTGTCAGTCGATGACTGCGCGAATGCCGGAGCGGGTGTTGGTGAAGCCGGCTTCGCACGCGTAACGTCCGCGCTCGGCATGGCGCGTCGGGGTTCTGACATGCTGCGGTGCGCCTTCGCATCATTGGGGCTGCGCGTGGGCGATGGCGTTCGCGGTCTCACCAATGCGGGTCGTGCAGCATTCTCGTGGGGGAGTATCGCGGGCTGCTGCGCGACGCTCGGCGATTGCGGTATCACGTCTTGCATGCTGAACTCGACGTCAAGCACGCGCGGCCTCGTCATTGCCGTGTCCGACATCATGGCGCGCCGCATCTCGACTACGGCTAGTCCATGCGCTACCAGCACAGCCAATACCACCAGGCATAGACGTTTTTGCCGCACTTCGCAGATTAGGCCACTGTCTTGCGGCAACGGTCGGCACATCGTGACGCCGCTCGCCGAGGTACCCGTGGCGCATTGCAACGCCGCCATGCGCCGCCGTGCTGCGATCGTTCCGTTGCTTGTCCAAGCGCTCATCCCTGCTGCCCTCATGCTCGTGCTGATCGCGTTTCAGTACGCAACATGTGTGCCGGTCGTGAGCGTGCGTGTTCTGTCCCAATGCGATGCGTCAGCTGTTGCAACCTCTTGGGAGACTGTCCTCGTTTGTGACACTGGTGTGCCATTTGAGGACATCGGCGACATCGGCTATTGCCAACGTTGCGTTGCGTGCGGCATCGGCCGCGAAAGCGTTGACGATGGGCATCGATGTTGCTTTGAGCATGCACATACCCGGCAACGGGACAAATAGCACGCCGGCGTAGAGACCGATGTGTGCAGCGGAGGAGACAGATGAAGAGACAGCATCTTGAGTGCAGGCGCACTCAGCTCGCGCTCGCCATCGCCGGTGCAATGGCGATGATACAAGGCGCCCCCGTGGGGGCAGAGACGGCGCCTGTGCCGAATACTTCGCCGGCGACCCAGGTGATGCCGATGGTGACCGTCGTTGGCACGACACCGCTGACAGGTCTGGGCATGGCGCTCACTGAGATTCCGGCGGCAGTGCAGATTGTTGGATCCAAGGAGATCGAAGCACAACATCCGAACACGATCACCGACTATCTGGCGCAGAACGTCACGGGTGTGACGCTCAATTCCAGTCAGGGAAATCCGTATCAGCCGGACGTCAACTACCGTGGCTTCACCGCATCTCCGCTGCTAGGCACGCCACAGGGGTTGTCAGTGTTTCAGGACGGCGTACGGATCAACGAGCCGTTCGGCGACGTGGTGAACTGGGACTTGCTTGCACAGTCGGCGATCGAGCGTATTGAAGTGATGCCCGGCTCCAATCCGCTCTTTGGTCTTAACACGCTTGGCGGGGCAATCGCGATTACGACAAAAAGCGGTCGGGACAATCCCGGGGGCAGCGTCGAAGTGGAGGGCGGATCGTTTGGACGCCGTAGCATGGTATTCCAGCAAGGCGGCCAGAACGGCAACTTCGACTATTTTGTCACGGCCAATGATGAAGCGGACCAGGGCTGGGCCGACCACAATCCGAGCCGGGTGAAGCAGTTGTTCGGCAAGCTGGGCTATACGGATGCGCACACCGCGATCGGCCTGAGCCTGACTGCCGCTGACAACAACCTGCAGGGAACACAGACCATTCCTCGCTCGTTCCTCGACAATCCGCGTCAGGCGTACACCTATCCTGACGTCAACCAGAATCGCGCGATCATGCTGAATTTGACCGGCAAGCATGATTTCAGCGATGCGCTGCAGTTGTCCGGTAACGCATACTACCGGCACTACAACAACGACAACACCAGTAGCAACGTGAACAACGAT
Organism: Caballeronia sp. LjRoot34; assembly: GCF_964253815.1. Lineage (NCBI taxonomy): Bacteria > Pseudomonadati > Pseudomonadota > Betaproteobacteria > Burkholderiales > Burkholderiaceae > Caballeronia > Caballeronia sp. LjRoot34. The sequence goes on along the minus strand of NZ_CAXUSB020000004.1, from coordinate 47,806 downwards.
TACGGTTCGATTGACCCGCTAACAGGCCAGATCGATATGACGACAGCGAACAATACCCGCTCGGTCATCGCCCAGGACAGTTACGGATTCGCCTTGCAGCTGAGCGCCACCGGCAAGCTCGCCGGTATGAACAACCAGTTGACGGCGGGCGTGAGCGGCGATTTCGCCAACGCGCGCTTCTCGCAGTACTATCAGGACGCACAGTTCACCGGTGATCGCGAGACCGTCGGTACCGACAACTACACGCTGCAAACAGATGCGTCCACACGCAACAGCAACCTTGGCGTGTTTGTGAGCGACACGCTTTCACTGACACGCACCGTCGCGCTGACAGCGTCGGCCCGCTACAACCACGCGAGCGTCAAAATAGAGGATCTGACCGGAACGCAGCCGCTTCTCAACGGCTCACATAGTTTTTCACGTATCAATCCTGCGCTCGGCATCACGTACAACCCGGTATCGTGGCTCACGGCCTACGCGAGCTACAACGAGGGCGTGCGCACGCCGACGGCGATCGAACTCGCGTGCGCCGATCCAGCCGCACCTTGCTCGCTCCCGAATGATTTTATCGCCGACCCAGCACTGAAACCCGTCATATCCCGCACCTTCGAAGCAGGTGCACGTGGCACCCTGACCTCGGCGTTCCGCTGGAGCGGTGCGATTTTTCGAACCGACCTGCACGACGACATCGCGTTTGTCAGCAGCAACGGCGCATCGTCCTCGACTGGCTACTTCCAGAACGTCGGGACCACGCGCAGGCAGGGATTTGAACTCAACGCACGTGGGAAAACCGGGCCGCTCGCGGTCACCGCGAGCTACACGTATCTGCGCGCTACCTACCAGAGTTCGTTTGTGGAGCAGAGCGCCAGCAACTCGAGCGCCAATGCGCAAGGTAACGTGACGGTGAATGCGGGTGACCGGATTCCCGGCATTCCGCAGAACACGCTGAAGGTGCGCTTTGACTATGCGGCGACGTCGAAGTGGAATGTCGGTACAAACGTGCAGTATCGGAGTTCCATCTTCGCCCGTGGCGACGAAAACAATCAGGACGTGAATGGGCAGATCGCCGGCTACTTCGTCGTCGACCTTGATACGACCTATCAGGTCACCAAGCAGTTGCAGGTGTTTGCACACGTGAACAATCTGTTCGACAAGCGTTATGCGGACTTCGGCATCCTCGGAGAAAATTTCTTTAACGGTCCGGGACACTCTTTTTCTGGCAACGATGTGACGAACGAACAGTTTCTAGGGATGGGAGCACCACGCGGCGTCTGGGTGGGGTTGCGCTATGCGTGGAAGTAGGGTGGCTCGCGACTGCCCAGGCATCGGCAAGGCGACTCTCGCAGGACGACTCGGAACACAGGACGACCCGGAGCGGCCGTGCGGCTGCTCCGGGTGTCTCGGACTTAGAAAAACCCCAACGGCTTCTGGCTATAGCTGACAAGCAGGTTCTTGGTCTGCTGATAGTGGTCAAGCATCATCTTGTGATTTTCGCGTCCGATGCCCGATTGCTTGTATCCGCCAAATGCAGCGTGTGCAGGATACGCGTGATAGCAGTTCGTCCACACACGGCCCGCCTGAATGCCGCGCCCCATGCGGTAAGCACGGGCGCCATCGCGAGTCCACACGCCGGCGCCGAGACCATAGAGCGAATCGTTGGCGATTTCCAGCGCCTCGTCTTCGGTCTTGAACGTCGTTACCGACAAGACCGGACCAAAGATTTCCTCTTGAAAGATGCGCATCTTGTTATGACCTCGGAACACGGTCGGTTTCACGTAATAGCCTTGGCTGAGCTCGCCGGACAGCGAGTTGCGTTCCCCGCCGATCAGCAATTCAGCGCCTTCCTGCTTGCCGAGATCGATATACGACAGGATCTTCTCGAGCTGCTCCTGCGAGGCTTGCGCGCCGATCATTGTGCGCGGATCAAGCGGATGGCCTTGCTTGATCGCAGCGACACGCTTTAGAGCACGCTCGATGAAGCGGTCATAGATGTTCTCATCGATCAGCACGCGCGACGGACACGTACACACTTCGCCCTGATTCAGCGCGAACATCGCAAAGCCTTCAAGCGCCTTGTCGAAGAAGCCGTCGTCCTGGTCCATCACGTCGGCGAAGAAAATATTCGGGCTCTTGCCGCCGAGCTCAAGCGTGACCGGAATGATGTTCTGGCTTGCGTACTGCATGATCAGACGGCCGGTGCTGGTCTCGCCGGTGAAGGCGATCTTCGCAATGCGCTTGCTGGTTGCTAGCGCCTTGCCCGCTTCGAGACCGAACCCGTTCACCACATTGAGCACGCCTGGCGGCAACAGGTCTTGTATCAACTCAATCAGCACGAGGATGGATGCCGGTGTCTGCTCGGCTGGCTTAAGGACAATGCAGTTTCCCGCGGCTAGTGCGGGTGCGATTTTCCATACCGCCATCAGGATCGGGAAGTTCCACGGGATGATCTGACCGACCACGCCAAGCGGCTCATGAAAGTGGTACGCCACGGTGTCGCTATCAATCTCGGAGAGCGTGCCTTCCTGCGCGCGAATGCAGCCTGCGAAGTAGCGGAAATGATCGATCGCAAGCGGGATGTCGGCCGCGAGCGTTTCGCGGACCGGCTTGCCGTTATCGATCGATTCGGCGAACGCGATGCGCGACAGGTTCTGCTCCATGCGATCCGCGATGCGATTCAGGATGTTGGCGCGGGTGGCCGGCGACGTGTCGGCCCACGCCTTGCGGGCACGGTGGGCGGCGTCGAGCGCGAGTTCGACGTCCTCCGCGGTTGAACGCGGGATCGACGTGAACGGTTCGCCTGTGATCGGCGTGACGTTGTCGAAGTATTCGCCGCGCACGGGTGGCACCCATTCGCCCCCAATGAAATTGCCATATTTTTTTGCGAACGGAAACTCGACGTCGAGAAACTGCATGTCTGCGTGGTTCATACCGCACTCCTCCAGAAGTTGTGTGAGCGATCCGACGAAGAGCGCTGCGATGCACGGACAGCGCTACTTCGCCGGTGCTCTTCATCGTGCGGGGTCAAACAGCGAGAACCATGCCATTGCGTTTCTCAAGGCCTTCAATGCCGGAGCCATTCAGCGCACTGGGTCACTGGCGCAAACGTGGGGCTGTCTGAAGGGTCGTGGTGAGCCATGTCCGTTGTCCCATTTAGCAACACATGTCGCGTTTTCTGTACCTCGATGCAACGCCATGTTCGTCGTTCGCGGCGCATGGGAAACGTGCCGCCGCGCATCCCACGGGTGCTTCACAGGGTCCATCGCGATGCGGGTCGCGATGCAGGTCGCGATGGCACGCGATTTGCCTTGAAGGGTATGCAGTTTCTCTGCAAACACCAGGCGAAGGCGCCGCCGTACGGCACCGCGTCGACAACTCAACAGGAGACAAGGATGAAAACACGTTTAGCTTGGGCGACGCGACCCACGACGCTTGCGACGGGCGTCGCGGTTGCCATCAGTCTGGCATTTGGAGCGGTGGCCGCGGCGGCCGATTATCCGGCCGTCACATATGAGCGCTTGACAGCCGCCCAGGGCGACCCCGGTTGGCTCACTTACTATCGCACCTACAATGGCCAATCGCATTCGCCGCTCAAACAGATCGATACGGCCAACGTCAGCGGGCTCAAGCAGGTGTGGAGCTACAAGTTTCCCGCGAACCTGAAGCAGGGCTTTGAAGCGACACCGATCATCAACGGCCGGTTCATGTTCGTGACGACGCCCAAGGACAACGTATACGCGTTCGATGCCGTGACCGGCAAGCAATTGTGGAAGTACGAACCGAACCTGGGCCCGGAGTCATTCAAGACCGCATGCTGCGACGTGGTCAACCGGGGCGTCGCCTTGTACGGCAAGAACGTCTATGTCGCCATGCTGAGTGGTGATGTCGTCGCACTCGACGCGCAGACCGGCGCGGTGGTGTGGAAGAAGCAGATGTTCGAGCCGGGTCTTGGCTATGCGTTCTCGCTCGCACCGCTCGCACTCGACGGTGCGCTCGTGATCGGCAGTTCAGGTGGTGAATACGGAGCGCGGGGTTTCATAGCCGCATTGAGTCCCGGTGACGGCTCGGTGCTCTGGAAGCGTTTTACGGTACCGGCGGCCGGGGAGAAGAATGCCGACACCTGGCCGAAGGGCATGCAGGACCATGGCGGGGCTCCCGCGTGGCTGACGGGCACCTATGATGCAGCGTCCAAAACGCTCTACTGGGGGGTGGGCAATCCGGGACCGTGGCTCGCCGACCTTCGCCCGGGCGACAATTTGTACTCTGACTCGTTGCTTGCGCTCGATCCGAAAACCGGCGATCTTAAATGGCACTACCAGTACACCCGCCACGACACCTGGGACTACGACGGCGTCAATACGCCGGTGCTTGCGACGATAAAGTATGAGGATAAGGACTACGATGCAATCATCCATGCGGATCGAAACGGCTTTTTTCACGCAATCGACCGTACTACGGGCAAGTTGATCTATGCCAAGCCGTTCGTGACGGCGAGCTCGGTCACCGGGTATTCGGCTGACGGCGCGCCAATCCAGGATGAATCAAAGTATCCGAAGGCGGGCACGACGATCGAGACCTGCCCGAGTTTCCTTGGCGGCAAGAACTGGTGGTCCGTTTCGTATGATCCGGAACGGCATCTCGCGTTTGTCCCAGCCCTGCATGCGTGCATGTCGCTGTCCGGCAAGTCGGTCAACTACATGGAGGGACTGCCTTATCTTGGCGAGGGGTTCGAGATTAAGCCGGAGCCGGGTAGCAAGGGTTATGGCGAGCTGCAGGCAATCGACGTCAACACCGGCAAGAAAGTCTGGAGTCACTGGACCAAGATGCCGTGGAACGGCGGCGTCGCGACGACGGCGGGCGGCCTGGCTTTCAGCGGCTCGCTCGACGGTCACTTGTATGCGTTCGATGAAGCCACCGGCAAGGTGTTGTGGCAGAGCCCGAAACTCGGCAGCGGGATCATTGCGCAGCCGTCGGTGTTTGAAGTCGACGGGAAGGAATATGTTGCGATCCTGACCGGCTACGGCGGCGCCAATCCGATATGGGGCGGCCCGATGGCCAAGGCAGCGGAAAAGGTGCCAGTGGGCGGCACGCTGTATGTGTTCGCATTGAATCACGCCTGATCGCCGGGTGTGCCATGGCGCGCCGGGCATCAAGCGCGGACGCCGTGGCATCCCGGCACCTATCGGAAACATGATCATGAAAATTCGACTCAATTCCCTCGCACTCTGCGTGCTGATGACCTGTGGTGCGCTCGCGCCGGGTTTCGCAACGGCCGGCGTGCGCGTCTGCACGTTTCCGGGCAGTCCGTCCACGGCACTGGATCGGGCGGTTACCCGTGAAGCGTTCAGGACTGCGGGTATCGCGGCGTCGCTCGCTCCAGGCGGGTTCAAAGGGAGCGACGACGACGGCATTTCGTTGAAGGAACTCGGCCGGGCGCTCGGCCATAGTTGTGATGTGATCGCCGGCTTTCCACGCTCGTCGGTTGCCGACGGAACGGGTAGCAAGTTGCTTTTCTCTCAGGGCTACTTACGTTCCGGGTACGTCAGCGTAAGCATGAAAGATCTGTCGGGTAAACCGGCAGCCGCGACCGATATTGTTGCCGCTACGTACGCTAGTCCGGCGCAACTGATCGCCGTGCAGCAGCACGACGTGACGCTCGATCTCGAGAATACGCCGGAACTCACTGTCGACGCGGTGGCCAAGGGTCATGCACAGCGTGCGATCGTCTGGTATCCAGCGGTGGTCGCTTACTCGTTGGCCCACCCGCAGCGGCATTTCGCCGTCGCGGGCACGACCTCGCCCTATGCGGACTGGCAACTCGTCTTTGCGTTTGGACCGGGCCATGCAGCATTGCAGCAACGAATTGACGCGGCGCTCGCCAAGATGACTGCGAACGGCAGGCTGGCAGCGCTGACCCGGCAATGGGCGATGCCCGACACAGCTCAGGCTGCGCTGCCGGTGACTGACCAGTTTGCCTATCTGGACGGTCCGGTGCAAGTTGGCGGGTCCTCTGGCATAGCGCAAGCAGGCGCGCGGGGTCTGGCTGGAGGCGGTGGTTTCATTCGCGTCGATGCGGCGGTGGGTGGCGACGTCCCAACCTACAATCGTGCCCAGGTTGCGCACGGCAAGAGCGTGTATGCCGGTGCCTGTGCCAAGTGCCACGGTGCGCAGTTGCAAGGGGTCAACGCGCCCGCGCTGCGAGGTCCCGCATTTGCGCCGGCGGCCAACGCCCACCTTACCATCGGCGGCGTATTTGGCTATATGGCGAGCAACATGCCGGCGGATCGGCCAGGTAAGCTGAAGCCCGAGGACTACGCGGACCTCATGGCGTTCCTGTTGAACTCGAACGGCTACAACGCGGGAACGACCAAGCTGACCGCAGACAGCGCGAAAGCTTCAACGACACCCCTGAATGCGGGTACGTCGCATTGAGCATCCGGTTATCTGCAGCAGCGAGATCGCGAGCGGCCACATGCCGCTCGCGAAATACTGTCGCTCAATGCGTACGCGCGACGTGTGCCATTTTTTCCAGGACTAAAATTCATGAGTTCAACACGCAGAGTATTCCTTGCCAGAACAGCCGGTTTTTGTGCGGGCCTCACCTTTTATCGGGAGTTGCTCGCGGCGCAGCCGCACCTCGCTGAGAATGATCCGGCAGCACAGGCACTCGGTTACAAGTCGGATGCGGCAACGGTCGACCGCGCTCGATTCCCGAAGTATCAACCCGGCCAGAACTGTGCGACTTGCCAGTTTTTCGCTGGCAAACCGGGAGACGGGTTTGGCGGATGTCCGATGTTTGGCAAAAAGGATGTTGCCGCGAGCGGGTGGTGCAACGCCTACAGCAAACGCACCTGACGGCGGACCAGGACCCCGCTTTTCGTGCAGTCGCGACGGCGGCGGGGACTGTGCGGTCGATGGTGATTCGATTGGGATGGGGGACGCTATTCAGCTATGCCCTTGCTCCGCATGATGGCTACTCACGCTGCATATTGGAACGTGGAACGCACGCCGAGAAAATCTTCGGCGATTGCATGGCTATCCAATGCGCAGTGAGTTTTCCTTGCTACGGAAAATCAGCGGTTGCACATTTTCATCACGCACCGGACGTCGTGCGAGCATGACCACCTGTTCGATCTTGTCGTGATCTGCTGATTTCGAGCAAACCGGATCGGCTGCCGCAGCATCGCCTGTCAGCAGATACGCCTGGCAGCGACAGCCGCCATGATCGACCGTACGTTCGTCGCAGGTCTTGCATGGCTCACGCATCCAGCTATCTCCACGAAACGCATTGAAAGCGTCGCTTTCGTACCAGATGTGAGCCAGCGACGCGTCGCGCACGTGGGGCAATTCCAGACCCGGCAGCGAGCGCGCTGCGTGGCACGGCAGTGCGGTTCCGTCCGGGGCGATGCCGAGAAATACCGAGCCCCAGCCGTTCATGCATGCCTTAGGACGCTCCTCGAAATAATCAGGCACCACGAACAGAATGCGGCAGCGATTGCCCAGGCGCTCGCGGTATTGATTGACAGTCGCCTCGGCTTCACGCAGTTGCTCACGCGTCGGCATCAGCTGCTCGCGATTGAGCATGGCCCAGCCGTAATATTGGGTGTTGGCGAGTTCCAGGTAGTCGGCTTCCATCTCGAGCGCCATGTCGATGATTTGCGCGACGTGCGGCAGGTTGTAGCGATGCAGCACGCAGTTCAACACCATGGGGTAACCGTGCTGCTTGATCAGGCGCGCGACGCGTTGCTTCAGCTCGAAGGTCCGGGTGCTAGAGACGAAATCGTTCAGCTCGCGTGTAGAGTCCTGAAACGACAACTGGATATGGTCGAGACCCGCCTCCTTCAGACGTGCAATCCGTGTCTCGGTCAGTCCGACACCAGAGGTGATCAGGTTGGTATAGAAGCCGATTCCACGTGCGTGGGCCACCAGCGTTTCGAGGTCGTCGCGCACCAGTGGCTCGCCGCCTGAGAAGCCGATTTGTGCGGCACCCATCTTGCGCGCCTGACTGATGACATCGCGCCAGGTGTCCGTGTCGAGTTCGGCGGTTTGGTGGGCAAAGTCGGTCGGGTTATAACAGAACGCACAATGCAGCGGGCAGCGATAGGTCAGCTCGGCGAGCAACCACAAAGGCTGGGAAGGACGGATGCTATCGGTATTCATATCAGTCGAGCCAGCCACGTTGACGTGCATGATCGATGAAACGGTAGACATCGGCGGCCAGATTCGATGCGCCGAACAGATCCTCCAGTTCATCGATGATGTCGTCCAGTTCGCGTGTCCCGTCGCAGCGCGCGAGAATTTCACCTGCGCTCGGATTGAGTTTGACCATGCCTTCCGGATAGAGCAGCACGTAGGCATCCTGTGTAGTTTCCCACTGCAGCCGGAACATGGTCCGCAAACTGGGGAGGGCTTGGGCGTCGTTGCCGGCGTTCAGAGAGCTCATGCCGGGTAGGCCTTTTCGATTGCATCGAGCATCGACCACAGGATGTCGAGCTTGAAGTTAAGGATGTCGAGCGCACGCCGTTGTGCTTCCGGCGTGCGGAAGTAGTTCAGCGTGACGTCGAGTCCGTGCTCGACGTCACGCTGGGCAAGTGGAATGCGGCTGCGGAAATACTGGAGCCCATCCGTATCGATCCACGGGTAGAGCGAAGGCCACCCGGCCAGGCGGTCGCGGTGAATCTGCGGCGCAAACATCTCCGTGAGCGATGAACACACGGCTTCCTGCCACGGCGCACGCCGAGCGAAGTTCACGTATGCATCGACTGCGAAGCGCACCCCTGGCAGCACGTAGTCAAGCGACCACAAGGCCTCGCGCTCGAGGCCGACCGCATCGGCCAAACGCACCCATGCTTCGATCCCGCCAGCATCGTCACCCGTACCGTCGTGATCGAGCAGACGTTGGATCCACAGCCTGCGCGTGTGCCGGTCCGGGCAATTCGAAAGGATGGATGCGTCCTTCAACGGAATGTTGATCTGATAGTAGAAGCGGTTCGCGACCCATCCGCGGATCTGCTGCGGCGAACACTGGCCGCTGTTCATGGGCATATTGAACGGATGATGAATGTGATAACGCGCGCCAAGTTCGCGCAGGCGTTCTTCAAACTCGCTCGCCGGCCACGGGGAGGCTTGGGGGATGGCGATGTGCAGGGGTGCGTTCATGGCTAGACCTGAAAATGCATTCCATCGCACGCAACGTCGATGCCGCGGGTGCGTAGCACGGCATATTCGGCAGAATGCGGATCGAGAATCGGGTTGGTATTGTTGATGTGAATCAGCACCTTGCGTGTCGCGGTGGGAAGCGAGTCGAGCAACTGGACCATGCCTGGCTGGCCGTCATGTCCGCATTGGGCAAGATGACCCATGTCGCCGGCGTGCTTCGTCGACAGGCCTAGATCGATCATTTCGGTAGCAGTCCAGAATGTACCGTCGACGAGCACTAGCTGGGCCGAGCACATCGCTTGACGCACAGCATCAGATGCGCTGGCCAGGCCTGGCGCATAGAACGCCCGTGCACCGGTGGCTTCGTTTTCGATCAGAAGCGCGATGTTGTCGCCGGGCGCCGCTTCAGTGCGCCGTGGCGAGTAGGGTGGGGCCTTGCTATCGATCGGAATTGCTGTAAAACGGATGCCATCCAACGGTGCGATCACGAAAGGTTCATCGAGCGTAATGGCATGCTGTTCCACGCCACAGTAGTGCTCAAGCAACGGTATGAGTGGCAAGCCGCTCGACAGATCGGCGAGCACGGGGGCACAGGCATAGATCGGCAGTGCAGTGGAGCGCTCGCGCAGCATCAACAAACCGGTGACGTGATCGATCTGAGCGTCAATCAACAGCACCGCCGCTATCCCTGTGTCGCGAATCGAACGGGCAGGTTGCAGCTCGGGATGCGCGCGCAGTTGAGCAAGCAAATCGGGTGATGCGTTGATCAGGATCCAGTCGAAGCCGTCCTCGCTGATTGCAATTGACGATTGCGTGCGTGGCGTGATGTCGCCAGTCCCGTCGCGAGCGTGGGTGCAGTTAGCGCAATTGCAGTTCCATTGCGGCAACCCACCGCCTGCCCCGGAGCCCAAAATCTTGATCTTCATAAGCGATGCTCCGGGCGCCCCCACGCTGCGTCATCATCGGCAGCGGGCGGCGCTTTATCGTTGCTTCAGCGGTTGGCGATGTACATCGTGATTTCGAAGCCGAAACGCAGGTCGGTATAGGCGGGGGTGATCCAAAGCATGGCTGTCTCCTTGAAAACGCTTGTGAATGAAAAACCGCAGTTGGGAAGCGGTCACTGCATTCAATGCAAGGTCTGTGCCGGGCGTGGCAAGCGGTGTTCGTAACGCTTGATTTCCTGCTCGGATGGTGCGTTGGTCCGAAGGAAGAGTTGGAGGGCTGCAAGCGTGCGTCGCGTCGCGTCGATCCGGGGAAACTCGCCGCGATACGTGGCCTTCGCGGTGTTCAATTTCAGCGCACCGGTGTTGCAAAATGACACACGTGAAGCAGATTCCGGCGAGGGGATTCTCGTTCAATCATCGGCGCAGGGCGGCGCCGGCATCTTCCTGTAGATGGTGTTGCGCGAGATGCCGAGCGCGCGCGCGGCGGCCGACACATTGCCGTGGTGCTGGGCAACGGCAGCGGTGATCGCATAGACGGCAACGTCCTGGAGACGTGCGCTTTGCCGCGCCACGGTGTCGATTGTCTCCGGCGGCGTGGTACCTGCATTGTCGAGGTCGTCGAAGAAGTCGTCTGGCAGATGTTCGTGCCGGATTTGACCGTCGGCGTCGACCATGGCTGCGGCGGTGCGTAGCAGGTTGCCGAGTTGACGGAAGTTGCCGGGCCACGCGCATTGTTTGAAGAGCGTCATCACTTCGCTATCTACGCTCAGGCTGACGCCGTTAGCGCCGCCGAGCGACTCGCACTGAAGCATCTTCTGAATCACTGACGCTAGATCTGTTCGCTCGCGCAGGGGCGGCAACTTCACCACCAATCCATTCAAACGGTAGTACAGGTCTTCACGAAAGCGGTTCTGGGCAATCATCTCGCGCAGATCGCGATGGGTCGCGCAGACGATCGCGATGTCGACCGGGATTGACTTGGCCGAGCCGAGCGGATTGACGAGGCGTTCCTGCAGCACCCGTAGCAGGCGCACTTGCAGTGGATAAGGCATGTCGCCAATCTCGTCGAGAAAGAGCGTGCCGCCATTGGCCTGCAACAGTTTGCCGACAGCACCTTTGCGCCGCGCGCCGGTGAACGCGCCTTCCTCATAGCCGAACAATTCGGATTCGATCAGGGTTTCCGGAATCGACGCGCAGTTTACCGCCACGAATGACCCTGAGCGGCGTGGCGAATCGTTATGTATCGCCTGGGCCAGCAGTTCCTTGCCCGTTCCGGTCTCGCCGGTGATCAGGATAGGAATGTTCTTGCCAATCACCTTGCGCACCTTGGCGATGACGTTGGCCACCTGCGGGTCGCCAGTGTCCAGATAGCTAAGTCTCGAAAGCGCACCGGCGGAAGTGGTTGCCTTCGGTGTGCTGAGAGCCTCCGGCCTTGCCTCACTGGTCGGCCTGGGCGACCAGCCGCCGTCGACAAGCACGGCGCGTCGAAATTCAACGTTCGCGCAGACGACCGCACCGGTGTTCAAATTCAGGGACAGATGCTGATCCCGGTTTGCTCGCAACCGGTCGATCAACTCGGCGCTGCTGAGGCCGAACAATGACGACAGCGTGTGAGCGCGCAAGGCCGTAAGCGGCAGGCCAAGCTGGAACTGCGCACTGCGATTCGCGGACAGGAAGCGTCCGTCACAGGTAAATGCAGCGATACCCTCCATCAATGTGCCGAGAAACTCTGCGCGGCCATGAAAGGCAATCTGCAATGTCTCGCGAAAGGTATTGGTGAACAGATGGTTTTCAATCATCTGCGCTGACATCTTCGCGAGTGCCATCGTGTGCTGGTGGTAGCTGCGATGATCGCCCGTCACGTCCAGCACGCCGATCAGGTCACCGTACGGACCGAGGATCGGCACGCTGGAACAGGTCAGAAAACGGTTTGCGGCCAGGTAGTGCTGCGCGCCGTGTACAACGGTCGGACAATGTTCAGCAATGGCGGTGCCGATCGCATTGGTTCCTTGCCGCTCTTCCGCCCAGTTCGCGCCGGGACGTAACGCGACTTTCTCGGCCCTCCGCAGGAAATCATCGTCGCCAATCGAATGAAGAATCAGTCCCTCGGCATCGGTCAATACGATCACGTTTTGAGTGTTGACGATCTGCTCGTGGAGCGATTCCATCACCGGGGTGGCGTGTGCGCACAATATGCGGCTTTGCTCAAGCTTCAGGACAAGTTCGGCAGCAGGCAGTACATCGTAGTCTGGCCGCATCAATGCGCTCAAACCGAAGGTCTCAGAGCGTTGGTGTGACTTCTGGATTGATGGCGTAAGCCATTCGGCTTCATGTTGTACTAATGGCGTAGCGGCGTGATTGGCATCATCGCGCATTGTCTCCTCCTGCTCGTTGGGCTCCGGTCGTCTCGCCGGATATCATAGGCACAACTTAAAGCAAGTCCTGCGCCAATGCGCATTTGCGGGACTCTTCATAGGGCGACCCCTCGTTGTCATTGCATGCTGGCCCACTACCGAGCGTTTCAATTGACGCAGGTCAATTGCCCATGCATCGATCCCAACTCGCTGTAGGCGCCTAAGCGTTTACCCGCTTGACCACGCGCGAGTCGCCCCGTTTGTCAAAGTAATCGGGTGCACCAGGCCAACACGATGTGCCGACAGCGGGAAAATCGATTTGACCGAGGCACGAACCCGGACGTATTCGTCGTTAATCTTGATGCTCGGCGCGTGGCTGGCGAGTGCTAGCGACTTGGTGGCCGACGAGTGCGATCGTATGCGGCTGGTCGGGTGCGAACGCCTTCAGGTGATGCAGCACACGTGCGCCTGTCGGCATCCCGAGGCGCCCCTGCGGACAACCCGACCAGCGCGCACTCTCATAAGCACGCATCGTTAGGGACCCGGTCTTTGGCGGGAATACACACCACGCACCGTCAGCGTGCTGAAAGAAAAAAATAGCAACAGCGCCTTCTTTACGAACTGTCTCAACGCAAACACAGCGTTCATGAGTGGGAGGTTTGCGACTGAAGCGGGTTACGCGAACCGGCGTCGCCGCGGTTAGCGCAAACCATTTTTCGACCAGCAAGCGCAGTGAGTGTTCTCCGATATTCATTTTTTGCTCCTTCGGCATTGCGTGTTGGTGTGGAACGCCGCTTTGCGCTCACCCGACACTCGGCTTTGGTGACAATGAGACCAGGGTTCTCGCATAGTTCGCACTTGGGGCCAGGTGAGTGTGCCAAGAAGATCGCGCAGACTTCGTCTGGCAATTTCCAATTCAGGAGAACCGGGTCGTGCGAACGGCATCGGCGAAGCGCATGAATGATGCGATGGATCCGGCGATGCTCTGGTACTTCTTTCGGCCAATCTGCCCGTCGAGCGTGACCAGCATGCCGGCATTACGTGCAAGCGCGAGGATTTCATCGGACTCGCCGCTTGTTGAGTTTGCATCGCGCTGCCCAGCGGGTGCAGCGTCAGAATCGGCAAGAGTGGGGTGGTTAAACATGGCCAATCTCCTCGCAACGTCCGGTGACGGGAACACGTCATTGGACGTGCGTATCCATGACCTAAGTATCGTTCGCCGACATCGAGAATAAAATCAGGCAGCGCTGGATTTCGTGTAAGCGATCGAGCAGTCGTGTCAGTGTTTTCCTACAGTCACCGCCACCGCGTCTGCGTGTGGAATTAAGAGAAGGAAATTGGTGGCGCACGTAGAGTGCTTGTTACGCCGGCTTCGCCAAAGGCGTTTTCGCAAGCGCTCGGCATGCGCGGCGCGGTGGCACGGTCTCCCTGAACGTCTTGCCGCCCGGCTACTTTCGACGTGGTATTGGGCGGAATCACCGTACGTGGATCGATTGTCGGTACCCGGCTAGATTTGCAGGGGCCGCTGATCTTCGGTGATGAGGGCAAGGTCAAAGCCACTGTATCGACCGATATGCGGGAAAATATCAACCACGTATTTTCGCGGATGATCGAGGGTGATATCGAAGGCCGGATAGTGCTGGATTTTGCATCCTGGAGTGACTGATGGAATCAAATGGAGACTACCGGCCGTGGAGGGCCTCGAACGCCTCAAATAGAACATGCCGGTCAAACTTGCCCTGATACACGGGCAGGGGAGTGCGGTCGATGCCGAGCAGACGATAGACCGCCGTCTGCGCCGAGCGAATCGAGTACTCGACAGTAAAGACGACGTCATCTGGCAACTCACAAAACTGGCCGCTAAACGCGAGATTCACAGATCCTTTCGGCAGCACGTCCGGCCGATCGCCTCTTTCGCGCGGCAGGAATTGACTGGTGATGAATGGCATGAAGCACGGAATGCACACGGCATGATCGAGGAGTTGAGACGCTTTTTCTGCTGGCGTGGTTTCAGCGCGCAGATGCCCGAGGATCTCGGTCATGATTTCTCGACCGGTGCAGGCGATCATCGGTTTCTTCACGAAGTCGCCGGGCAGGTCGACATACAGGCCGTATCCCCAGAACACCTGGATGTCGTCGGGCTGACCTATGAAGTGCGGTTGATGCGGCAAGACAATCGACAGGAGCCAACTGGAGTCCGCGAAGGTGATGAGTCCGCCTTCTCCCGGTACATTGCCGGTGAAATTCCTGACCAGATTGAAAAAAGCCGGGTCATTCAATGTAGTCGTGAAGGATAGCCACTTGGATTCGTGGACATGGTTAGCGAACACGGCAGGGCGGCCGAAAGCGGGGCGGTCCTGGGCGATCTTGTTCCAAAGGGCCCAGGCGCCGCTGCAGGGTTCGTCGATCTGGACCGCCGCCCGGTCCATGCCACCGAGCGAGGAGCTTTCGGTCATTGAACCCAGCGTGATTATGGCGAAGTCATCCGGCCCGAGCGAGATGGATTCGCTGCGTCCCTCGCGCTCCCAGGTGATACCCGCCACGCGCGTCTGGCCTTCGTTCTCGATGAGCGTGAGATCTGTGACGCGTGTACCGAGCTGGATATGTACGCCCCGCTCGTCGAGCCATCGTCTAAGTGGGCGGACCATCGAGTCGTACTGGTTGTAGACCGTCCGCATGATCCCGTGCAGTTCGTTGAAACCCGACACCATGTGGATGAACCGCAGCAAATAACGCTTGAATTCGACAGCGCTATGCCACGGCTGGAATGCAAAGGTCGTACACCACATGAGCCAGAAGTTCGTCTTGAAGAAGTCCGGCCCGAAATGGTCCGCTATGCGACTGCGCCCGAGCATGTGTTCTGGTTCGATCGCGAGGCGTTCAAGCTTAAGAATGTGCTTTTCATCGAGACCGAATGCGGGTTTGTCAAGCCGGCGACCATTGCGCACCAAGCGGGATTTCGATGAAGTCTTCATCGTTTCATTCCAGTCGAAAATCTCCTGCGTGACGGTCGTGCTGTCGTCGAGCGTGGGAATCGACGAGAAGAGGTCGAATGTGCACACGTATTTGCTTTCGAGCATGCGGCCACCGCGCAGCACATAGCCGTCTTGTGGCGAACCCGCGGCATCAAGGCTGCCGCCTTCTACGCCGAGCGCTTCTATGATCGTTATATTACGGCCTGGAATATCGACATCACGAATCAGGAACGCAGCTGCTGCAAGCGATGCGATTCCCCCGCCGACCAGATAAAACTTGCTGTCGTCGGCGGCCACTCCGTTTGGATTGCTATGTGCACGTCGCATGGTGGACATCCCTCGTTGAACTCGCGTCGATCAGCGCCGTACGTCCGCGCCGTACGGAAAACGAAACCCAAGATACAGCCCTCGCTCCTTGCACGATTGACGTAGATCAAGGGGCGATGCCTTTAAGGCCCAGTGGCGACGTCGCAGAACGGCCGAGACGGTTGCGGGATCACACAAAACTGCGTACGCGGATGGTGACGGTGCGCCGCCGCATTTGATGTTGTTTCTCGTAATCGTATGCAGGGCTCGGTGTGATTTCGACACAGCGCGCGGCCTGCAAAGGCAGGTGTGTAAGCGTGTGTTACAGCTGGATCAGGATGCGATGTTCATGGCGCCATCGTTTGAGATCCAGTAAGAGATCGGCCCGATTCGGATGCCACGCGAGCCGCTCGTGATCAAAGTGTACGTGTTGCCTGCCAGGGTGGTCGATGCAGATCGACGACGTGAGGGCGGTTTCGCTCGGAACACGCTGATTGATATAGATCAACGGCAAGGCTGGGCCCACGCTTAAATTGATATTGAGCATACGGTGAGAATGGCGCGGCGTTCAACAATAAGAGAGGGCTTGATCATGGCAACGGATTTCAACAGGCCCTTCAGATCATCTCGTTATACAGAAGTGTCATAGCCGTCGCGCAAGATCTGGATGGTGATCACCGCATCCATGACTCGCTGCATGCCAATCCACAGCGTCTTCGCGCCCGGTTCGCCGTCTCTCTTGCGCCCGAGGAATCCGCCCAGCGACGCGACCATCCGTATCATCTGGTTGAGTGTCGGTGGTTTTTTCGGACGCGCCTTCTTACAGAGCACGTGAGCGCCGTGTATCTCGTCAGGCGCGAAGAGCAGCGACGCGTCCAATTCCGGACAGGTTCTGCCCACACGCATGAGCCGCGCGATACGCCACGATACGACCATGTACAGCGCGAGCGCCTTCTCCACGCGCTCCATCTGTGAGAGTTGCAGCGCCTCAACCCGGCAGGCGTTCTTCAGGACGTTGAAGAACATTTCTATTTCCCACCTCGCACGGTACCAGTCAACGAGTTCGATGAGCGCATGCGCATCGCCCGCTTCGCGGTTGGTCACAAGACGCCAGATGACGGGCTTCACACCCGCTGGCGCATCCACTTCATACGCCTCGACGCAGGTGAGCGTGACACCGGCACGCCCGGGAAGCGTGACACGCTGGCTACGCAGTTCCTGCCTCACTTCACGCGCCTTCTGGCCGCTGCGCCCGGGCAGCACGAAGCTGATGTGGCCGAGCACCGCACTAGCGTGCACCGTCTCCCATAAACTCGCTTCGCCCTTCAGGGCACGATTGTGCTGCGAGCGCATCAGCCAGTCCGCCGGTTCACCCAGTTCCTGCGCACGCTGCATGAGCGCGGCGATGTCGCCTTCACGATCGGCTACATACACCAGTCGCGTGTCAGGCAGGGCCCGTGCCTGTTCGGCCACGATCTCATAGCTTTCGATCCAACGCACACTTTCCTTGACACCGCCACGCCTGCCGTTTGCATCGCGTGGCTCGCGCGCCCACATCCATGCATTCATCACACCCAGCGGCTCCCGATCCGGTGTCACCGCATAGGTCGCGTGAAGATACATGCCCACCTGTGCTTCATAACTGAGCGGGCCGGCCCCTTCGATATCCTGACCGTTAAAGTTTAGCTCTGTCGTATCGGCAATGCACAGCACCACCGGCAACTGCCCCATGCGTGCCGTGGTACGGTCCCAATGCGGCTGCATCATGTCGCGCCAGTCGATGTGCTCATTGCCCAGAAAGCGATATGCCGCGATCGTCTCGGCCCAGCCTTCGCACGCGCCCGGAATGCTGGCCGTGGGCCGGCTGGCGAACCGTTTGACCAGCTCCTTCGCGCGCCGGTCTCGCCGTGGATCACCCAAATTCAGCGTCTCAAATTCCTCGTCCACCCATGCTCCTGCGTCGTCTCGGATCTTCATGCCGAAAATCCGAGAGTAAACGCGAAATCCGCATTGTTAACAACCCCCTTGTGGCTGCTTTGCTACTCCACCATCGTTTCCGCAAGCGTCGAGTTGTGTATAAGGAGATGCCTTCAGATGGGCCGCGAATCCCTATTTCGCACCGCGGCTGATGACTGCCTACGAGACCTGGCTGCAGGAAGCCAGTGCGCTCGAGACACGGCGTGTCGAACGCGATCTCGATGTGCTTCGGCGGGGTTGCGAAGCCATCGCGGATGCAAAAGACTGGAGCGAATTTATTTTGGACTCGCAGGCGATCGGGCGCAGCTATCTGAAGGCGACCAAAGGTCTTTTGGAGGAAAGGATTGGCATCACGATGCGCAACCAGAAGGCAGTGAGCGAAGCCTTCTCGGACGTGTTCAAGAGCTGGCAATCGACGTGGACCGGCGAATTTCAGAAAGCAACGGCAACGAATCCTGCTGCATTGCCGTTGTGGTTCAAGCATCTGGCGCGGTCGCCGGAGATCGCGAAGCTCTCGACCTGATCGTTGATGCAGGTCAACGGACCAGCGGCTCGCCAGGAAGCCGATCCGCCGTATCGGGTCAAGGCGGTACTTCCTGGCGTGGACAAGAAGGATATCGGCGTGAAGATCGATGGCGATGTGGTCTCGATCGGCGCGAAGGCGGAGCGCGACAAGAAGCATCGGTTTTCGGACACTCAAAGTCTTAGCAAGCGAGGGTGAGGTCGTAGCAAGGACATGGTGTGGATCGACCTGGAGCGCTCGGAGACGATTCATTTGTAGTTAGGTGACGTTGTCCGCTGCGGTGACACCGTTTGGAGATTTGCAATGTCAAAACCAAGAGTCCTCGTTGTCTACTACTCGCGCTCCGGCGTGACCGCCCGAGTGGCGCGATCGCTCGCAGCCCGGCTCGGTGCAGACGTCGAGAAGATCGTTGATCGTAGTGACCGCTCGGGTCCGTCAGGGTTTGTCCGGTCGCTCATCGATGCATTACTCGAGCGGCCGGCTAAGATCAACGCGGTTAAACACGCTCCATCCGCCTACGAATTGGTGGTGATCGCCACACCGGTCTGGGCGCATCGCTTGGCTGCGCCCATGAACGCCTGGCTCAAGGCGTACGGGGCAGCCCTGCCCAGCAGCGCGTTTCTTTGCACGCTGGGCGGCAGGGGAGCCGAACTGGCACTTGAGAAAATGGTCCAAATTTGCGGCCGGCGGCCCGTTGCGCACTGCAAGATTGATAGCCACGATATCAGGCGCGGTATCGATCCGCTTCTACTCGATGTATTCGCCGAGAAGCTTACTCGCAAGCTTGAGTACGTCCATGTGCCGGAACGAATGTATTAGTGAGATTCGAACCACAGGATAAGTACCGGTCATGGAACTTCAAACAGAAAATCTGGATACTGTCACCGCTTTCAAGCGAATATTGCTATGCGTTGATCCGACGGTTGCTTCTGCTCGCGCTGCCGCCTTCGTTCCGAGTCTGGCGAGCAAAGAGACACACGTTCGCATCGTCGGCGTATTGGAGAACGCGCGTGCCGTGATCCCGCTCGGGCCGCTCGCGGCGGTTCACTTAAGTGCGGCACATGCGCAGTTGCTCGCTGCAGTTGAGAGTGCGTGCGCCGTGGCGAAGGAGTTGTTCACGTCGAGCGGCGCCGTCGTCGAGATTCAGATTCTCGATCTTGTAACGCATGGCGGTGAGGTCGTGCATGAGTTGGCCAAGTGCGCGCAAGCCTGGAAGGCAGACTTGCTGGTCATGGGTTCGCGCCAGCACCAGGGCCTGCTGCATTGGATAGAGGGACCGCTGTCGGAACCGCTGATGAAGTTTGCCGAGTGTGCGATCTTTGTGGTCCCCGAGCGCTGCGACTTCGTGTGGCGTGGAGGGCCACAGCGAATCCTGTTTGCGGTCGACGGCAGTTCAGCGTCGCAAGAAGCCCTGCGTACCGTGGCACGACTTGCCAACGCGCGAACGGATCTTCGCGCTATTCATGTCTTGGACCTCGCGGCGCTCCTGACCGATTTCGTACCGCACACTCTGCTGCAAGACGCGTTGGTTGAACAAGGCGACACCGCGCTTGCCAGCGCGAGTGAGCTCTTCGAGGGGCTCACGGACGCAGGGGGCCCCCGGCTAGATACTGCGCTGCTCAGGACGGATGAAGCCAATGACGACGTCGCACATGCGATTGTGAGAGAGGCCGCGAGATGGCACGCCGATCTTCTGGTGATGGGCACGCACGGCCGACGCGGTGTGGTGCGTTGCCTGCTCGGAAGCGTTGCCAACAGGGTCGTGGCGGTCGCCCGGACACCGCTGTTACTGGTTCGGGAGAAAGACATTCCGTAAGGGGCGGCGAGAAGAGCGCAGTCCCTAAGCTTGGATCAGCCTGAACACAGGACGGCAATATCGAGGATCTGTCGACGATAGAGAGAAAACCTCTCTGTCGCAACGAGGCTATCGATGGCAGAACTATAGCTGTCGACTGGGCAGGAGACCCGGTCATCGCAACGCTGAATAATCGATTGAGTTACAGCTCGCTACTTCTTGAGGGGGGAGATCTAAATGACAAGTGCTGCCAGTGCTGAGTGGGCGACGCCGCATGACGAGAGCAGTACGATTGATGGGTTTGCATCGGAGCGCACAATCTCTCTGTCCTCGCCGGATCGTTTGGGTGGTCGTCCGCTCATGCAGTTGCTCGCGTGGCAACGTTCGTCCGAGGGTTTTGCAAGTGCCGCTCTTACCCACGAGCGGCTCAGTAATCTGTTGTGGGCGGCCAATGGCGTGATTCATCAACGGAACGAACCCACCTCGGCAACAGCTGGCACGAACGCCCGCAACGTCAATCTATACGCGATTCTCCGCGGTGGTGCGTATCGCTACGATCCATTGAATCATTGTCTGGACTTCGTTTCTGGTGGATCTGCGAACGCAGCTGAAGCGATCGAACACGCTCCTCTGAAGCTTGTCTGCGTTGCGGACAACGCGCGCATGGGAGACATCCCCGCTCGAGAACAAGACCTGTCCCTAGGGTTGACCGCCGGCGCGATTGCACAGAATGTGCGTTTATTTTGCGCATCTGAAGGTTTGTCAGTTTCGTCGCCCGATGCCAAAGAGCAGTGGACGTTGCTTTCCGAGCAACTACAACTTGGCTCCGGTCTGTTCCCCATTATTTGGCAAGGGATCGGCGGCTAAGGGACGCCGCGAGCCGTCCACCCTCGTACCTTGGAGGTGCGGACATGAAACAACGACCAATTCGATCGCATACGTCACTGCGGAGCCGATCGGTCAATGTCGCAACACCGACCATGCGACAGATCCGAAAAGGACCATTGAAGGCGTCCTGTGTTGCATTGATCTACATCAACTACTTCAGGTAGTGAGAGTTTAGCCTTGACTGTAAGGTTATATACGAATGTCAAAAAAAACGACCACGAAAAGCCCAAAATGACTTTGCAGTTCCCACATGTCCGCCGACCAGGAAATCAAACCGCACTTGTCGCGACCCTTAACGGAATGACCGACAAGCTAGACGATGGTCACTCCCTAGACCGTTCCCCGCGCCTACTATGACTGACGATCATGCTTTGCCAAAGCCTCCGCCGCGCAGCCGTCTTGCACCCGCCGACGTTCCAGTCCACGAGCCGCTCGGATGGTCTATTGTTACTGCAGATGGCACGCTGTTGTTCGAAGCCGGTACTACCGTAACGAGCCTCGCGGCGCACACATTCCTGTTTGAGAACTTCGAACCGCACAAGCTTGAACAGGTGAGTCGAGATGACGCGAGTGATTCGACGGAGACGGATCATGCACGGGGCGGAGTGCTGGGGAGCGAGACAGCAGGGCATCTCACACTCAACGATATCGGCCTGAAAATCGGTGCGCGACTAGGTTTGCGCGGGGCGCCGGGAGCCGCCATGTATTCGAGTCGCGTGATCGGTTTTTCCACGCCGGGACCCCACCGTGCCGCCGCGGTGTTCATCACGCAACCCTTGATGACAGGTCATCCGCCGCTGGCTTTGACAAGCGGCGAGAATGTCGAGCTTATCGCACTGACAACGCGATCAGTGTTCCAGTTTGCCTGCACCGTCGATGCCGTATGCTGCGATCCGTTTCCCTATCTCGTATTGTCGGAGCCAGGAACCATTCGCCGATTGCGGGCCCGAAAATTCGTGCGCGTGTCCGCGCGGCTGCCAGCCCGTTTTTCCCCCGCGGGCAGCGAGGAGCGCATCCCTCAACTTGGCTTGATTCGCGACATTAGTCCCTTTGGCCTGTCGCTAGCCGTCGCTGAGCCGCACGCCAAGCTAACCGACCGGCTCCACTTGTCATTTCGTTTCAACACGGACGGTACAGACGTCAACATCGACTGCCCCGCGATTGTACGGCACGTACAGGAGGTTGACGCACAGGGTGTCAACGGCGCCTATGGATTGGAGTTTGAGAAGCTCGAACCGTCCCAGCGGATTGCATTAAAGTCGTTCATGGCCGAACAGATTTGACATCAAAACCGCGTGTGGGAACCAGAAAATTCAAGTGGAAGTAAGAAAGTCATGGCGCATCTGCGGCCCATACCTCATCGATTGTGCTTGAGAGTCGGGAACAACCCGGCCCCTTTTAAGAGATGGGGCGGCGACGAGCTGGTCGACGCAGTGTCTTTGAGGGTGACCTGATTCACCGGACAGAGCTCTATACCGCGAAGCCTCGGCGATCCAGGTGGCTTGATCTGTTATCGTCGGAACGTGAAGAGGATTGTGTGAAGTCACACGGTCTGCGGGTTAGCGAAGTAATGACCTTAGATGTTATTTCGGGTGACGAGGCGACTCATGTAGACGGTTGCTAACCTACTGGAGGTTCTGGGCTCATCGGGCGCCTGTTGGGACCGCTTCTATTGGACACGGTGCGCACAACGCAAATAAAGAGTGACTTGCGTACCTTCCCCGGGCACGCTGGTGATCAAGCAATCGCCACCCATTTGTCGACCGAACCGGCAAACCATGCGAAGCCCGGGTCGGGTGCCTTTACCCCGAGGCTTGGTCGTGAAGAAAGGATCTGTCGATCTCGCCAGAACCTCTAGGGACATGCCTACCCCGGTATCCGTAATTGCGACTATTGCGTGATTACGGCGGCTCTGATGTGCAAATAGCGGGGGCTCGTGGTCGGCATGCTCCGCTTGATGGACCGTCACTCTCCCAGAGACGTGGGTCTCGCCGCCTCAGTCATGCTCCTTCTGCAATGACGCTTGATTCAAGTCAACCGGGGCTGGCGCGAAGCACCGATGATGAGTTCCGTACATTTGCAAGCCAAGCGATGTTGGATGCGAATAATTGACGGAAGAACATGTCAGTCGGGTGGGGAGTATCTGTAACGCTCGCTTCGGCTAGACGCGCGTCGCCAACGCTTGTCGAAGCATATCGTCACCAGTAGAAGTCCGACGGACGCGACGAGCTTGAGTCGGCAGCCCTGAACGCTCGCGGGTCAACACGTCGGTAGAGGTCCTGCCGTCGCAGCGCTGCCCCAACGTCAATGGAAACCAAGATGAAAAAGCATCGGGTTATGGTCGCTTTTTTTGTTTCTCTGCTAGTCAGCGCATGTGGGGCAAACATCGCCCCACCTAGTGACGCTGACGTGAAAGTGGGGCTCGCGGATGTGCTCGATCAGTACACGCATCGCGTCGATAGCTCACGAGAATTGATCCACATGGTACGCGTGACGGGAGTGCGCCAGAAGTTCGACCTTGCATCCGTCGAAGCCGCTTGTTCTGAGGCATCGCAGGCGGCCGCTAGGGATATCTCGAACGACAAGGTTGCCTTCGAAAAAGAGGAGGTGGCGCAACGACATTTGGCCGATTTGCTCTCCGGCCTCCTGGTCAGCCTCGACGAAAATCGGCGAATTCGGATCGATCCAGAATATGGACTTCTCAAGTCGAAGCTGTCGAATGGGGAAAAACAAATCAGCCGCGCGCGCGAACGCTATAACAGCGCGGCTCAGTCCTACAATGAAAAACTTCATTCATTGACACGCAGCCGCGATACGGGGGTTATGCACTACGTTGACAAACCGCTATTCGCCATGGCCGAAAGGACTGTGCATGCGCCGCGCCAAGATTTTGGCGCGCTGCGCGGCTCATTGCGAGTCTGATGCTCAACTACGTGATGACCTGCATAGCAGAAGCGCCTGTAACCTCGCGAGTGTTGAGTCAGTGCAGCGCGAGTACGCCTCGAGTGCCCAAAACCGCGAATAGCCACGTCTCAGTTGTCTCAATACATTCCGCACTGGATGCGGTTGCGCTCCGTGCACATGGCTCTCGCTTACTCCTGCAGTCACGTCAGCTTCCTGATTCGCCACAACAAAATACCTGCCTCGTGCTCGGTCGGTCCATCGGTGATCGAAATGTCACTGCTGGCTGATGTGCTGCCATCGCGACCCTTGCGACCCATGGCAGCTTCGGGAGTGGAATACGTTGCACAGACATCAAACCATTTGAGGAAACGGCAGAGAAGGCCGAGAGCGAGTGTGCGTCTCAATATCCATCGCTATCGAATTTTCGCCGGTCTCTCCTTTGATTTGGGTCAACGTACGCCAGGTCCTGCCGCGTAGGCTGAGGTTGCCTTCTCGACGATGCAGGAAAGCGGTCCGGGTTTGGATTTCACTGGGCCATGTCGTCGTCAGAGGCGTGTTAGTGGCAGTTGTCCGAAGAACAGGAAGGTCTAATGCGTACCCTATGTCTAACGTTACTTGCTTTCATCGTGCTATCCGTCTCCGGATGCGGCTACAACGCCATCCAGACTCAGGATGAGCAGGTGAAGGCAAGCTGGTCGGAGGTACTCAACCAGTACCAGCGTCGGGCCGACCTGGTTCCGAATCTCGTGAACACCGTGAAGGGCTACGCGAGTCAGGAACGAGAAGTGTTCATCAGCGTGACCAAGGCGCGAGCCCGAGTCGGTTCCCTGCAGGCGACTCCGGAGGTCCTGAACGACCCGCAGGCATTCGCGAAATTCGAATCGGCCCAGGCGCAGTTGTCGTCTTCACTATCGCGACTGCTCGTTGTGTCCGAGAACTACCCGCAGTTGAAGTCCGATGCCAACTTTCGTGACCTGCAGGCGCAGCTTGAAGGAACCGAAAACCGCATAGCCGTGGCGCGCAACCGCTATATAAAGGCAGTGCAAGGCTACAACACGACCGTGCGGTCATTTCCGTCCAATCTCACCGCGAGCATGTTCGGCTACAAGGAGAAACCAAATTTCTCGGTGTCGAACGAGGCAGAGATCGCGCGTCCTCCACTAGTTGATTTCAGCACAGCGCCCACGCCGGCCAGCGGAGCAGCCAATTGAACATCCTGACGTCCGCAAGCATGCTGCTGCTCGCCGTCCTCGCATTCTCGCCGTGCGTTGCGAGTGCGGAGGTGGCGATTCCGCCACTGACGACACACGTCACCGATGAGACGATCACGCTCACCAGCGAACAGCGTTTGGCGCTAGAGCAGACATTGCAGGCGTTTGAGGCCAAAAAGGGGAGCCAGATATCCGTCCTCATTGTGCCCACCACCCGGCCGGAAACCATTGAACAGTATTCGCTGCGCGTCGTTGATCAATGGAAGCTGGGACGCGGGCGTATCGACGATGGCGTGTTGCTGATCATCGCGAAGGACGACCGGACGCTGCGCATTGAAGTTGGCTACGGCCTCGAGGGGGCGCTCACCGATGCAACGAGCAGCCGTATCATCAACGAGACGATCGTTCCGAGATTTAAGCAGGGCGACTTTTACGGTGGTGTTGCGGCCGGCCTTGACCGCATCATGAGCGTCATTAATGGCGAACCTCTCCCGCGACCAGACCGACATGCAGGTGGCGCGTCCGAGCAACTCGCGCGCTATTTGCCCATTCTGTTCGTGCTCACCCTGGTCGCGGGCGGGGTGTGTCGGACGCTACTAGGACGGTTGCCCGGCTCTGTAGTGACCGGCGGCGCCGTCGCGGCGCTCGCGTGGATGTTATCGGGCGCGCTGCTCATCGCAGTAGTCGCGGGCGCGATCGCCTTCGCTTTCACGTTACTCGGCAGCGGTCTCGGCGCCTACGCAGGGGGGCGTGCTGTCGGCGGCCCGTCGGGCACATTCGGCAGCGGCGCCGGCCGCACAATCTTCCGGGGCGGTGGCGGCGGATTTGGCGGCGGTGGCGCATCGGGCAGGTGGTAGCCATGGACCTCAAGGCGAGGTTCAAAGCTGCGTTACACATGCGAGGGAGCGAAGAATAAT
The DNA here is from genome assembly GCF_964253815.1 of Caballeronia sp. LjRoot34. Taxonomy (NCBI): domain Bacteria; kingdom Pseudomonadati; phylum Pseudomonadota; class Betaproteobacteria; order Burkholderiales; family Burkholderiaceae; genus Caballeronia; species Caballeronia sp. LjRoot34. The sequence continues at coordinate 21,856 of NZ_CAXUSB020000004.1, read as the reverse complement.
GCGGGATAATGCGACCCCATTTTCAACGCCACGTCGCCATGAATTTATCCGTTTGCGCAGCCTCCATAAAACTGACTACCGACGACCGTAAGGTGATGGCCGTTCGGGCTTTGGCGGGCGCTGAACCGATCAGTGCGCTGGCCGCCCGGCACGGCGTGAGTCGTCCGTTGGTCTACCGGCAGATGGACAAGGCCCGCGCCGCGCTTGACGAGCTCTTTTCGCCGGCGCAGAGCGACAACGGCCAAGACAAGGTGCTGTTCTCGCTGCCGGTCACCAAACGATGGCTGGAGCAGGTCACCCTGGCGCTGACGATGGTTGCTCACGCCTCGATGCGCGGCGTCATGGAGTTCATGACTGATCTGCTGGGCGTGTCCATCAGTCTGGGCACCGTGCACAATATCCACCAACGGGCGGCGCAGCACGCCATCGTCATCAGAGACAGCGTTGAGCTGTCGGCGATCCGGGTGGGACTGCACGATGAGCTTTTTCAGGGCTCGCAGCCCGTGCTCGTCGGCATCGACGCCGCCTCGACCTATTGCTATCTGCTGGCCGCCGAAGACCATCGCGACGCCGACACCTGGGCCGTCCATCTGCTCGACCTGAAGGCGCGCGGACTGAATCCCGGTTACACGATTGCCGACGCCGGCACGGGTCTGCGCGCCGGCCAGAAACTCGCCTGGCCCGGCACTCCGTGTCATGGCGACGTGTTCCACATCTGTCAGCAGTTCGAAACCCTCGTCAACATCTGGGCACGCATCGCCAGCGGCGTACGCTCGCAACGCGAAGCACTCGAAGCCCGGCTCGCCAACCCGCGCCGGCGCTGCCAGGATCACCTGCTCGTGGCTGAGCTGGTCGCGCTTCGTCAGCTTGAAGCGCGCTCGTCTGAGCGGGCGGACGACCTGCGCACCCTCGCCCAGTGGCTCGAACGTGACATTCTGTCGCTGGCGGGTCCTGAGCGGGCCGCCCGTCAGGAGCTGTTCGACTTCATCGTCGATGAACTTCATCAACGTGAGCCTGAAGATCCATCACGCATCGGCACGATGCGCGTCGCCCTGCAGAACCAGCGCGACGACCTGCTCGCCTTCGTCGGCGTGCTCGATGACAAGCTGGCCGCTATCGCGCGCACGGCGGCAGTACCGGACTATCTGGTCCGCGCAACGTGCATGCTGCATCGCAAGCCCGACACCTCGGCTGCCTTCTGGCAAGGCTGGAACCGGCTGCATGCCGCTATGGGGCGCAAGTTCTACGGGGTCTGGACCGCGGTCTCGCAAGCCATGCAGAGCACGCCACGCAGCAGCTCGCTGGTTGAAAACCTCAACTCCCGGCTGCGCAACTGCCTGACGCTGCGGCGCCATCTGAACGGTAGCCGCGCCTGGCTGGGCCTGCTGCAGTTCTTCTTCAATCACCGTCGCTTCATGCGCAGCCGGTGCAGCGAGCGGATCGGCAAAAGTCCGCGTGAAGCGATGACCGGCCAGGACCATCCGCACTGGCTGACACTACTCGGACTCGGTCCGCTTCAGCCTCGGCAAAGTTGATCGCCTGAGGTCGAAAAACCTCAAATTGATTCGTATTCCATATTACGTCTGCCTGAAAACGCAGGACGAGTCAGCTCGTCTGTGTAACGCAAAAAACACGGGTTTTGAACCACGCCCAGCCCGCCGACCCCTGTTGCCTGAAGGGTCGATCCAGATAGATCCTGTCCATGATCATCCGATCGTGGACAGGATCTCACCAGATCTATACCGAACTATCCGGATCATCATGCCTTACGCGCACGCGGGATAGGGAATGGCCCTCGCGAGCCGATTACGTCCAGTCTCAGCCAGCGACGCTTCGACCTCGGCGCGAAACCAGCGATCGTATGCATCGGCTTCTTCGGCCGTGTCGAATTCGGAGATAAGGGGGTCGAGTGGGGTTGCCATGTCGATTACCGTTGTGTTCATCGATTCACCATAGCGCAAGCCAGATAGCGCGTCATTTTTCGCGCTAGTTGACATTTTGAGTTAACATAATCTTGAGATCACCGAAAAATACAACGCTTCTCTGATTTGTCGGGAAACCAAAGATTAAAGCTGGTGCGACGTTGCCCTCGGACATCGCGAAAAGGTGTTTCTAAAGCGACGACGACAAATGCTGGATAGCCAAGTCGCTCGACTTATTCACATGCTCAGCCATGAGCCATTTGGCTAAAGCATAATCGCCATTATTGATTGCGTTGAATATCGACTCATGCTGTATTTGAGCCTGCTTTAGCTGGTCCTCGGTATAGGCATACCGTGACCGATGGGTGATCGTCACTGCCAATACTTGCCGGGTAATCGTCATCAGCATTTGGCTGCCGGCCGCCGCCGAAATGGCTTCATGAAACTCGAGGTCAGCCTGCGCCTGTTCCAGAGAAGTGGAGGTGGCATCAAGATGCTGGTATCTCACTAAAGCGCTGCGCACTTTTTCGAGTTGAACCGGATCATTATTCTTTGCCGCACATTCAGCCGAAAAGCTCTCGAGAACGCCGCGCAGCGAATAGATGTTGCGAATGTCTTCGAGGGAGAAATGAGCCACGCATCCGCTGCGATTATGATTCAGCGTGACAAGGCCTTCTCCCTGCAGTACGAAAAGCGCCTCGCGAACGGGTGTGCGGCTGACATTGAGCTCTTCTGCCAGCATCCGTTCGCGTATTGGCATGCCTTGTTTCAATACGCCAGAAAGAATAGCTTTGCGAATGACGTAGGCTAGGTTTTCGCTCAACCGTTTCGAAGCAGAGCCGCGACTCGAATGCTGGACCGATTCGAATTCGGCATACAGCTCCTTGAAGTAGTCATACTGCATAGACAGTCACATTTTCCATGAATGGTCTATAAGCTTAACACCTTCTACAGACCGTCACTAGCAATCCACCGGGCGTCCAAACGGGGTGCTGGTGTTAATTTTGGCGAGACTCGAAATCCCAGGAAATTAAGTAGACGTCGCACGGCAAGTTTAGTGGTCGGTTTTCCGCAAGCGAACGCTTTGGGGCCGGCGAGGTAACGTCCACTCTGTACTTCGGTTCCCTGGGTCAGAAGGTTTGCATACTTTCGCCTCGGTTGAAATCCTTGAGAGTGAGGCGCTGCGGGCCGCATGAGTCGGGTCGACCATAGCGGTCCTGCCGCCGGCACTACGCGGATTCACCGAGATTTTCAAAGTGCCGACCGCGCGAGCTGTGAGCGGAGCATGTATCACCTTGCAGCCACTCTGCAAATGCACGCGCGACCGTCGCTTTGTCGTTCGCTATCCAAGTCGAGCGTCGCGGCGCGCGGCCCTTGCCGGGCCGGCCCACACCGCTCCCACCTCCGAGTCGCAGCTCGCGTGCAGCCTGGATCGAGGTTCCTCGGCCGCGAGAGTGGAACCCGGCAAATCCGGGTTCCCAAATAACCACCTCTTCGGCGGAAGTGGTCCGAGCTTAAGTTGCCCGTACCCCCTTGCCGGGCTGTATGCTGCTGAGGCCGGCCGGCGCATCAAATGCCGGGTTGCCTAAGCCTTCTCGAATGCTCGTCGGCTCAATGTCGTTACCGTGACAGCTGATATTCCAGTGAAACATATCGAGGCCAACGACTTCAACGTCTCGGGAGATACGCAGCGCGCGGAATTTTTCGAAGACGAGGCATAGCAAGAAGGCGGGGATTCCGGATACCGCCATCGTTGTGATGACTCCCGCCAATTGCCACCACGGCGTGATCTGCGCATGCCCGACGGCATATTCCCCGGTGAGTCCCGGAAAGCCGCCCGTGGCCGTACCCCAGTGCGTGAAGCCGACCAGCACAGCCCCTACGATGCCAGGACCCAGAGCCAATGGTACAACCTTCGGTTCGTCGATACCCAGCCGATGCACGAGCTTCGCGGTGGCAAGCGCTACGAACGGGCCGGCGGCGCCGAACAGCAGGCTTTCCAGCGGAGTTCCAATGTCAAAGAGGGTGCTTCCCATCACTGTCCCTGCGATCGGACCAAGGAATACCCAACGAGGATCGCGCAGCCGATAGCCAATCAGCGCGCCAGCGATCCCTCCCGCCATTAATGCGCTAAACAGGTTGATCAAGATCAGGCCAAGGCCGGTCCGCGTAAGTGATATGCCGTAGACACCGTCGCCGGGCACAATGAAAGTCGATCCGAGCGCGATAAATGGCAAGGCGAAAAGGATGAACAGAACGCCGGCAGCGACCAATCCATGATTGCTTGGCGTCGGTTGGATTCCTTCAGGATCCCGCGCAAGGGCGCCGCGACGAGGCCCAAGGCGCCACGCAAGCACGAGCGACCATGTGCCGGCGAAGATGTACAGCGGGAAACACCCTTCGAAGTCGTGTACGCCTCGATTTGTCAAGGGCGAGAGCGGTCCCCAGCAGAGATACCCCACAAGCGGGGACAGCACCAGCCCGACGAAGAACGCCATCGTGTATAGCGCTTTACTCTTGATCCGTTCGATCGCACTACTATGGATCAAGGCCATGGTCGCCATCGAGAATGTGATGAAGAACACGACGAAGACCTGAAGGACATCGGCCCCAGGGAAATGCTCCGGATCGAGGTAGACGGATGGCGAACTGATAGCACTACCTCCGACCCACCATGCTTTCAGCGCCGCCGACAGCGGGTTGGGCGCCTGGAACGCCTGTTCGAATTGCAGATCCCAGAGCGCGTACCCGAACAACAACGTGCTAGCCCCGCCGATCATGACTGCCGTCATCTTCTGCACCCACGTATCCAGTACATTGCGCGCCCTGGCCAACCCCGAGTCGATGAAGCCGAGCCCGAGAACGACAAGAAGCACGCTAACGGCCCCGACCAGGTAAATGAACGTGAGCAGTATTTCGTTCGTCGACACTTGCTCGTGAAAAATTTTCAGCACGGCTTGCTCCTTAAAATTGATGTCACCTTAGGAAAGGTCACGCTACCAACGCGTGCTCAACCGCGGATCAACGGGCAGCGTATCCGCACCACGCCAGTGCAGAGATGACTCAAGCCCGGTTTTTCACGGCATTCGCATCGGGTCCTCATGCCCTGAAATCGGGCATTTGGCATACCATTTGTGATTGAATTGCTCTTTTTGCCGATGAGCCAGGAATACAACTCCCCGCGCGTTCCACGCCACCTAAGGCCGATAAAGTGTTGAATTGGTACAACAACCTAGCGTTGGTGAGATTAAACGGGAATTTTACAAACATGGCTAGGTCGCCATAAATGGTATACCGTATAAATTGTGAGCTACATGAGGGAAATCACTGCTTGAGTGATGTTTCAATCGGTATACCATTCCGAAAACTTTACTTCTCCAGTCGCCCAGCTTCCAGGCCCGGTGCTACCCGACCGCAAAAGTGGTTACGCCGACGGTTTGCGCAGAGCAGACGACTGCCCCCAACGCATCGAAAAAAAGAGGAAACCGCATGATGGAAAAAGAACCCGCAGCATCACCTCCAGCGAAGCGCCAGTTTCTTAGTCCGTTTGCTGTACCCACTCCGGAAGGAGCAGAGGGATGGCAGGAGATGTATCCCTATTACGCGCGAATCAGTTCGGAGCGGCGGACGATGGAGGAGGACAAGCTTTGGTATTTCGACGGGATGCACAACCCGGAGCCGCTGTATCCGTTCGACACCATCATGACCGAGAACTGGTGGGTGGCGGCCAGCCAGATGACCACGCGGGTCTGGCCTATTCCACTCGCACTTGGCATCGATCAACGGATCATCAACGGCTATCTGTATGTCAGCCCGAACTCGATTGATGACCCGGAGGAAATAAGCCGGCGTGCGGAGCAATTTAACGTTCGTGCGGGGCACTACTACGAGAATTGGGACACGATCTATACGGAGTGGATAGAAAAGGCTAAGGACTGCATAGCGCGCCTGAAAGCTATCACGTTTGAGCCCTTGCCCCAGATCGAGCCACTCGAGAATGTCTTTAATCATCGTGGCGTCTATTCGTCCCACGATCTGCTGAGCGCCTATAGTCGGCTGATCGAAAACCTTTTCGAAATGGGTTCGTACCATTTCGAAATGCTGAACCTCGGATATGGCGCCTATCTGACGTTCCGCGAATTCTGCCACGACGCCTTTCCCGGCATTAGCGACCAGACCATCACCAACATGGTGTCTGGCATCGATATCCTGTTGTTCAGACCCGACGATGAACTTCGCGGCCTGGCGCAACTTGCCACCGAACTGCATCTCGACGACGTGCTCCTGGAGCACGAGGATCCGGAAAAAGCATTGGCCGCCATCGCGCACGCGCAAAATGGCAACCGTTGGCTAGAGGCTTATGAAAAAGCCAAGGATCCGTGGTTCTGGTACTCCACGGGTATCGGTTATACCCATTCGGATCCGGTCTGGATCAGTGATCCTCGTCTGCCGTTCGTTGCCATGCGCGGCTATATCAATGCGCTGCGTCGTGGCGAAGATATTCGGCGTCCGCTGGACGCCATCCTCGAAACGCGTACCAAGGTGACCGCGGAATATCGCGACCTGCTTCCCACCGATGCGGATCGTGAAGCCTTCGACGGTCTGGTCGAGCTAGCCCGCAAGGTGTACCCGTATGTCGAAGACCACAATTTTTATGTGGAGCACTGGCATCACTCGGTGTTTTGGTCGAAGGTCCGCGAATTGGGCGATGTCTTCGTCGCGCACAACTTCTTCGATGACCGCGACGACATCTTCTACCTGCACCGCAACGAAATCTATGACGCCCTGTATGACCTGTTGATCGGCTGGGCCGTGAGCACGCCTGCGCGCGGCGAGGTCTATTGGCGGCCGATCATCGCCGAGCGTAAGCGGATTCGCGACGCGCTCTGCAAGTGGTCTCCGCCGCCGGCGCTGGGCGTACCGCCTGAGTCCATCACCGAACCGCTGACCATCATGCTGTGGGGCATCACCCAGGAAACGATTCAGGAGTGGCTCGGGGTGGATGCGACGGCGGTCGGCAACGAGCTGCGCGGCGTTGCTGCATCGGCGGGCAAGGCGACCGGACGAGCTCGCGTCATTACCGAATCAGCGCAACTGTACGACCTGCAGGAGGGCGAAATCCTGGTCTGCAGAATTACCGCGCCGAGCTGGGCCCCGGTGTTCCAGCGCGTCGCTGCAGCCGTGTCGGATGTCGGCGGCATGATGGCCCACACCGCGATCATTTCCCGTGAATACGGCCTTCCCGCCGTGGTCGGTACCGGTTTCGCCACGGTCGCCATTCGTACCGGCGACCTGATCGAGGTGGATGGTTACAAAGGCACTGTGCGCATTCTCGAAGGAGGCAGCAACCATGAATAACACTCCGTCCATTCTCTGGCTAGACGATCCGTCTGCTTCGGGCAACCCGCTGCTTGGCGGAAAATTCGCCAATCTGGCCGAGATGACCGCGGCGGGGTTTGCCGTGCCGACCGGGTTTGGCGTCACGACGGCGGCCTATCGGCACTTCATGACCGCCAACGGCCTGGCGGACGAGGCACGCCGAATCAGCGAAGCGTCGGCTGGTCTCAAGCTGTCGGAGATCAAGGGAGAAACAGCGCACCTGCTCGAAGGAATCGCCACCGCGCCAATGCCTGCCGATCTCGAGGCGCAGATCAGGGGAGGCTATGCCGAGCTGGAGCAGAGGACCGGCGTCTCGGCGCTCCCGGTCGCGGTCCGCTCCAGCGGCGAATCAGAAGACCTGGCGGGTGCGAGCTTCGCCGGTCAGTACGACACCTTTCTGTGGATATGCGGGGCCGATGCTGTGCTTGAGCATATCCGGGCTTGCTGGGCGGGCATGTTTGGCGAGGCGGTGCTGTCCTATCGCGTCGATGGTCAGACGGTCATCGCCACCGGCGACTATGGCATGTGCGTGGGTATCCAGCAGATGGTGCAGGCACGGGCCGCCGGTGTGATGTTCACGCTCAATCCGCTTAACGGCGACAGGTCCAAGGTGGTCATGGAGGCCTGTTGGGGACTGGGCGAAGGGGTGGTCAAGGGTGATATCACCCCGGCGCAGTTCGTGGTCGACAAGGTGACCCTGGAGATTGTCGGTCGGAAGTGGACGCCGCAGACGGAGGAATACCGCTTTGTTCCCGACACGGGGACGGTGGGCCTCGTTCCTATCGCGTCCGAACGGTGCGACGTCGTTTGCCTGGAAAACGACCACGTGCAGCAGCTGGCGACATTGGCTAAACATATCGAGCGGGTGCGGGGTGCGCCGCAGGACATCGAATGGGCGGTCAGCGAGCAAGGCGAAATGCGTGTTCTCCAGGTCCGCCCTGAAACCGTGTGGAGCCGCAAGGAGGTATCGCCCCTGATCAGTACGGCCCGATCGCCGGTCGGCCACGTGCTGGCTCGCTTGAGCGGCACACGCGTGACGAAGCAATCCGTCGGCGCCGAGGAAGGCAAATTGTGAAGGCGGCTGATTTCGTTTACTTCCGCGCCACCTCGGTCGCTGAAGCGGTCAACTATCTCAGCGAGTACCCCGGCGAGTCGCGCGTGATTGCGGGTGGTCAGAGCCTCATGCCGATGCTCAACATGCGCCTTTGGCGGCTGTCGGCCCTGGTCGACATTAACCATGTGCCGGAGTTGGGACGACTGGAGGTGAAGGGCGAGGAGACCGTTGCCGGCGCGCTGTTACGCCATGCGGCGCTGGAAACTTCGTCGCTCGCAGCCGAGCGGCTGCCACTTCTGGCCTCTATGGTGAAGTTCGTCGGCGACCGGCAGGTGCGTAACCGCGGCACCATCGGCGGAAGTCTGGTGCAGGCCGACCCGACCGGCGAGATGCCGCTCGGGTGCCTGGTGCTCGGTGCCAGAGTCAGGGTGCAGGGACCCGGCGGTGTGCGGGAAATCCCGATGGAAACCTTCTACGAAGGTTCCTACGCGACCACCCTGGAATTCGACGAGGTGCTGACGGAGATCGTTTTCCCCAAGCACCCGCAGCATTTCGCGTTCATGGAGTTCGCTCGCCGGCATGGCGACTTTTGCGTCCTGTCCGTCGCCGCCACGGGCAACCGTTCGCCCGATGGACGTTGGCGCGACCTGCGCTTGGGGCTCGGCGGTGTCAGTGATACGCCCGTACTCGCAATGGAAGCGGCAGCGCTGCTCGAGGGTAGCCGGCTCACCGATGACGACATCGCAGCGGCGGCGCAAGCGGCCCTGGCTGTCATCGACCCGGCGAGCGACATACGGGCGAGTGCCGAGTACCGGGCTCATCTCGTGCCGGTTTATGTGCGGCGGGTTTTGCAGAAACTCCGTAATCGCGCACCAGCCTGACGGCCACACAAGAAGGAGTAACAGGTGAAATACGAGCAGGAATTTCGCGTGGAAGAAGAGGTCGAGAAAGTTTGGGCGTTCTTCGAGCAGTTCGAGCGGGTGGCGCACTGCATTCCCGGGGTACAGAAAGCGGAGGTTATCGATGCTGACAATCTCATCGTTGTACTGACTCAAAGGCTTGGGCCGATGGCCGCCACGTTCGAGGCGAAGGTGCAGATTACCGAGCGCATCGAGCGCCAAAAAATCGAATTCGCCTCGACCGGTAAAGCCGTGCGCGGTGCAATCGGAAACTTTCGTAGTACGAACACCGTATTGCTGACCGGGGAAGGAGGACATACGCGCGTCCTGGTAGCGGGCGACGTCGCGCTTGGCGGGGCGCTCGGCAGCGTTGGCCAGAAGGTGATCGCCAAGCAAGCCGAAAAGGCGACGACCGAGTTCTCCAGGAATCTGGAGTTGATCCTGTCAGGCAAGGGGCCTTCTGACAGTGGCAAACCCGAGGCTGCGGGTTCAGCCTCCGATGCCACTCGGAGCAGCGCCACCCCGATGGAAGTCGACGCTCCCCGTAACGCCGTGCTGACGCCCGTCGCTGCCAGTGACCTGTGGCCGAAGGTTTCCGCGGCGCTTAGCGGGGCCGCGTTCATCGTCAGCTTGATCGTCTTGTGGCACGTGACTTGAGAACTCGCGAGCGCCATGCGTTTCCGACAACTCCGCCGGATAACAGATTCAGGTTCCATCGTCGGGATCTGTCGGGACGTCTGGCCGAAGGCAGAACAACGAGGGCATTACTTTGAATACGAATGAGATCGAAATCAGCGTGCAGGTAAACGGAGAGGCCATGCGTGTATCGGTGCCGAGCCGCATGCATGCAGCCGACTTCCTGCGTCACCGGCTGGGCCGCACCGGCACGCATGTCGGCTGCGAGCAGGGCAAGTGCGGTATGTGCACCATCCAGGTCGACGGTGAGGCCGTCAAGTCATGCCTGATGCTGGCTGCACAACTGGATGGCGCTGACGTCCGGACAGTCGAGTCCCTCGCGGTGAACGACCAGCTCAACGAACTGCAGCAAGCTTTCAAGCGACACCACGCCCTGCAGTGCGGGTTCTGTACGCCCGGTTTTCTAATGCTTGCGACGAGTCTGGCGGCGCGTGGCGTGATGCTCTCGCGGGACGAGATTCGCAGCGAGATCAGTGGCGTGTTGTGCCGCTGTACCGGCTATGAGGGCATCGTGCTGGCGATCGAAGAATACCTTCGGACGCAAGTGGGAGCTGCCGAATCCTTGCCGGCGTTGAATGAGGCTGCACAATGAACAGCATAGTAGAAAAGCCCGTTGCAGCGGCCCGGCTCAAACAGCAAACGGATGCCGGCGATGAACCCGCCACCGCCTATCGCTTGATCGGCAAGAGCGTCCCGCGCAAGGAGGACGACCGGCTTCTGCGCGGCGACGGACGCTTCACCGATGACGTGCAGCTCGCGCATCAACTGGAGATGGCGGTAGGACGCTGTCCCTTTCCGCACGCCCGGATCAAGTCCATCGACGTGTCCCGGGCGATTGAACTGGATGGTGTGAAGCACGTCTTGACAGGTTCGCAAATCAAGGCGTTGAGCGGTCCGCTCACGGTGCTGCGCCCGGTGCCGGGCGCGCCGCAGCTTCCGTACTATGCGCTCGCACAGGAGGTCGCGACTTACGAGGGCCAGCCGGTCGTGAGCGTAGTGGCGACAAGCCGTGCGATCGCCGAGGACGCGCTCGAACTCATCGATATCGACTACGAGCCGCTTCCCCATGTCAGCGATGCGCTGGAGGCGCTCAAGCCAGAGGCGCCGGTCCTGCATCCGTCCGTCATGGCGTCGAACCTGATGGCGGCCAACGAGAACCGTGCGGGCTACCCGGAAGAGCGGATGGCGACGGCGGCTTTCGTCGTCGAAGGGCGGATGCGCAGCGGCCGCGTGTCCGCACTGCCGATGGAGCCCAGAGGCATTGTCGCCATCTGGCGCCCCGGCGCCCGTGAGCTGACCGTACACGCCTCCACACAGGTACCGCATCTGATGCGCAAGCAGCTTGCTGAGTCTCTGCGCATCGACGAAGGATGCATCCGGGTATCGGCTTCCGACGTGGGCGGTGGCTTCGGCTTGAAACTCGGCGTCTATCCCGAGGACGTACTGGCTTGCCTGCATGCGATGGCGCTCCGGAGGCCGGTGAAATGGATCGAGGATCGGATGGAGCACTTCCGGGCCAGCACGCACGGCAGGGAGTCCATCCATGACTATCGGCTGGCGGCTGGGGCGGATGGACGCTTTGTGGCCGCGACCGACCAGTACACGACGGACATCGGCGGCTGGAATTCGCCTTTCGGCTCGGCACAGCTTTCCAGCGTGGTGTTCACCGGTCCCTACAAAGTCGTCGACGCCGCCGTCGAACGCCGGGTGGCCCTCACCAACAAGACGCCGATAGGTGCTTATCGCGGCTATGGTCAGCCGGAGGTCAACTTTGCGCTGGAGGTGCTGGTCGATCGCATGGCCCGCAAGCTGGGCCGGGATCCGCTGGAGCTGCGCGCGCTCAACATGTTGCGCCCGGAGGATCTTCCATGGAAGACCCCGAGCGGTGCCGTCTACGACAGCGGCGACTACCTGAAGACGCTTCACATGGCCGCAGACGCGGTGGATTACGCCGCGCACCGCGAGTCTTCCCGGATCCCGAGGGACGACGGCCGGCTGGTTGGCATTGGCTTCGCCTCGTTCGTGGAGCGCACCGGATATGCGAGCGCGAGGTTCCTTGCCAACCGCGGGTCACAGTTTGGCGCCCACGAGAGCGTGACGCTGCGCGCCAACCGCTCCGGGACCATCGATCTCTATACCGGCGTCTCCTCCATCGGACAGAGCAGCGAGACGGCGTTCGCCCAACTGTGCGCCGAAGTGCTGGGTGTCGACTACGACGTCATCCGCGTCCATGCCGGCGATACGGCGGCGTCACCGCTCAACACCGGTTCGTTCGCCTCCCGCACGCTGATCGCGGCGGCGGGCGCTTTGCGCGAGGCGGCGCTTCCGTTCCGTGACAAGGTGCTCCGACTGGGCGCTTGGATCCTCGAGATTTCGCTCGACGAAGCGGTCATCGAGGGCACGCTGGTCCGCCATTGTTCCGATCCAGGCAAAAGCGTGCCGCTCGCCAAGGTCTTCACTTATGCCATCTTCGGCCAGGGTATCCCGCCCGAAGAAACTCCCGGGCTGGAGACGACTTCCTTTTTCGAGCCGCCCGATGCTGCGTTCTCCTTCGGTACAGCTGCCGCGGTTGTCGCGGTCGACCCCGAGACGGGGGAGTTCAAGGTGGAGCGCTTCGTCATGGTTCACGACTGCGGTGTAGCGGTAAATCCCCTCGTCGTCGAGGGACAGGTGCGGGGCGCGTTAGTGCAGGGCCTGGGCGCCGCGCTTGGCGAGGAACTGCGTTACGACCGGGAGACCGGGCAGTTGGTCAGCGGCTCGATGCTGGATTACTTCGTGCCCATGGCGGCGGATGTACCGCCCATCGAACTGCTGCATACAGAAGTCCCGTCGTCCGTCACCACCTTCGGCGTGAGAGGCGTCGGCGAGGTCGGGACCATTCCGCCAGGCGCCGCCGTGGCCAACGCGATTTGCAACGCACTGGCGGACTATGGCGTGGAGCTTTCCGAGCTACCCATTACCCCGGAATCGGTGTGGCAAGCGTTGACAGCGGGGCAACAGAAATGATCCTCGGGCACGGCTTGGAGGCCTCTCGCCCCAAGGGCGTGACCGATGCGCGCAACAGATTTAAGAGGAACACATGACACCTTGCATAGAGGGACGCTATGCGGACCCGACCCTAAGCGAACTGGAGCTGGCAGCGACCGTCTGGCTGGATGGTTTCTATCAGTTGGAACATCTGTTCAACACCCGGGCCTGGGTGATCGATCTGTCTTTGGGAGCCGCGTCGCCTGAACTGCGGTTCGCTGCGCTGACTCACGATGCCGAGCGTTTTTTTCCGGGAGGGCCGACCGACACCCCTGAAAACGGATTCGATAATCCCGATTACCTGTTCGCTCACTCGACCCGCTCGGCCAACATCGTCGAGGAATGGCTGCGCCAGCAGCAGCCGGCAGTGGACGATGGCTTCATCAAGCGGGTACGGGCGCTGATTCTGCGTCATGAGATAGGAGGCGGCCCGGAGGCAGACATCCTGCAGGCAGCTGATTCGCTGTCTTTCCTTGAGATATTCGACTGGCTGACCGTCGACTGGGTGCGAAGGGGAGTCTATTCCCGGGAACGCGCCCGGGAAAAATTGCGTTGGAGTCTTGAGCGTATCCGGCCGCCCTTGGCCGTGAAGATGGCGTTGCCGTTGTACGAAAGCGCCGTGAAGACACTTGAATCAGCCAACGAAGTGGACATTGACCTCAAGTGGCGCCGCAAGGTTGCAAGCGACCGGCGGTTCCAGCTGGGAGAGGCATAAGCCGTACCTGAGCCAACCTCAATCTTCATAGGGAAAATTTTGACGACTCAATTTTTATATGGCGCCAACATCCACGCGAACGGCATTCGCCAGCATTACTTGCGCTATGGCGGCCATGGGCCGGCAATGATCCTGGTGCCGGGGATCACCAGCCCGGCGATCACCTGGGGATTCGTCGCCGAGCGGCTCGCCAGGCATTTCGACGTGCATGTGCTGGACGTGCGTGGTCGCGGCCTGTCTGAGACGGGTGACGCGCTGGATTATAGGATCGATACTTGCGCCGACGATATCCTGAGTCTTGCCACCGCGTTGGGATTGAATCGCTATGTCCTCGCTGGCCATTCCATGGGGGCGCGATTTGCTATCCGCGCAGCCGTGCGAGATGCGCGGAGTCTGGCGCGGAATCTGGAAAAACTGGTGCTGATCGATCCGCCGGTGTCTGGCCCCGGACGTCGTCCTTATCCAAGCAAGTTGCCCTGGTATGTCGATTCCATCCGCGACTGCCTGCGCGGCGCGGACATCGAGATCGTGCGCAAATACTGTCCCACCTGGACCGACGAGCAGTTGCGCTTGCGCGCCGAGTGGCTGCACACCTGCAACGAAAAAGCGGTGATCGACACCTTCAACGGTTTCCACGAGGACGACATTCATGGCGATCTGCCGAAGATCGACGTGCCTACCTTGCTGATTGCCGCAGGCAAAGGCGACGTGATTCCCCCAGAGGACGAGCAGGAAATACGGCAACTGATGCCGTCGATCCAGGTTGCGCGCGTGGAGGGCGCCGGTCACATGATCCCCTGGGATGACTATGAGGGATTTTTCGCGGCGTTTGGCACTTTCCTTGGACCCACTCTCTAAAACAACTGACACCTGTGACCCCGCTATGCGGGGCCACGATCACCGAGCCTTCAATGACGACGACCCCATTCCGTATCGGCCAGATCGTGCCGAGTTCGAATACCACTATGGAAACCGAGATTCCAACAATGTTGCGTGCCCGCGAGGGCATCCGGCCCGAGCGTTTCACTTTCCATTCCAGCCGGATGCGCATGCATAAAGTCACTCGCGAAGAACTTGAAGCGATGAACCAGCAAGGGTTGCGCTGTGCCGCTGAATTGGCCGACGCCCGCGTGGATGTCATGAGCACCGCCTGCCTGGTAGCGATCATGGCTATGGGACCCGGCTATCACCGCCAGGTGGAGCGCGAGCTGCAAGACGTGGTGCGTGCGAACGGGTGCGACGCTCGCGTGATGACGTCTGCGGGCGCGCTGATCGAAGGCCTGCAGATCATGGGAGCGAAACGCATCTCCCTTCTGGCGCCGTACATGCGCCCACTCACGGATTTGGTGGTCGAATACATAGAGCACGAAGGCATCGAAGTCGTCGATGCACGCTGCTTTGAGATTGCAGATAACCTTGAAGTCGGTCGCCGCGATCCGCTACAACTCATGGAGGATGTACGCAAGCTCAACACGTCCGGCGTCGATGCGGTGGTCCTCTCAGCCTGCGTGCAGATGCCGTCCTTTCCCGCGATCCAACGGGTCGAGGATCGCCTCGGCACGCCAGTCGTTTCAACAGCAGTCTGCACCGCGCGGCGCATGCTTGATCATCTGGGCCTTGCGCCCGTGGTCCCCAATGCAGGCGCATTGCTCAGCGGTCGCTATCCGCTCTCAACCGCGACCGGAAAAGCGGCGGCGGCCTATTAATCTCCATGCCGGCATGGCTGAATAAATCGATCTTACCGATATGGTTCGGAGAACATAGAGATGTCACAGGACGCAACAAGCAACTACGCAGGGGTGTGGGACACCCGCGTCGGCTTTGGGCAGAAGTCTGCTCTTTTGCTGATTGATCTCATGAAGGGATATACCACCGACGACGCGCCATTGTATGCCCGAGGCGTGGTTACCGCTGTCGCTCACGCCGGAGAGATTCTTGCTGCGGCGCGAGCGGCGCGGATCCCTCTGGTTCACACCAACATCCGCTATAAGCCTGGCAGTTTCATCGATGGCGGAGTCTGGCTCAAGAAGGCGCCGGTGATGAAAGCGATGGTCGAAGGGCACCCGCACGCGGAGTTCTGCGATGAAGTAAAACCTTTGCCCGATGAGCTGGTCGTCAGCAAACAGTACCCCAGCGCTTTCTTCGGTACGACCCTGGCAACCACGCTTATGGCCCAGGGCGTGGATACCGTGGTGCTGGTGGGCTGTTCCACCAGCGGATGCATCCGGGCGACCGCCGTAGACGGAGTTCAGCACGGCTTTCGGGTCATGGTCATACGCGAGGCGGTCGGCGATCGTCACGCAACACCTCATGAGGCGAATCTGTTCGATATCGACAGCAAGTACGGCGATGTCATTTCCAAAGCCGAATTCATCCAGCACCTGGCGCGTTGAACTAACAGTCACAACTGGGTGGGGCAACTCCCTCCAAGGCACCAAACCTCAAAACCGTGGTGGCGCCGGCAATCCGTAATGGCACCTCTCGGATGACTTGAGCACATACCGTGGGGTGTCTCCTTCCGGCGACGCCCTTTCAATAAAGGAGCACCGCAATGCCTGTCAGCAACACGCAACTGACTCAGATGTTCGAGCACGTCCTGAAACTTTCGAGGGTGGATGACACCCAGAGCGTGGCGGTGCTAAAGAGCCACTATTCGAATCCGCGGATCGTGAGCGCGGCAACGGAGGCCGCGCAGCGCTTGGGCGCCAAAGTCTACGGTGTCGAGCTGCCCGCTTTGCATGATCCGCGAGCAGTGGGCAACGATCTCACCGCGATCGTTGGCAATACTCCGCTGACGGGCAATCTGGCTGCCATGCAGGCACTGATGGCGGCGGACCTCGTGGTGGACACCATGATGCTGCTGCATTCCCCCGAGCAGGGCGAAATCCTAGATTCGGGTACGCGCATGCTCCTGGCGGTCGAGCCGCCAGAAATGCTGGCTCGCATGTTGCCGACCGAAGAGGACAAAGTGCGCGTCAACGCTGCAGCGGAACGTCTGAAGGCGGCTTCGACGTTCCGGGTTACCTCCAATGCCGGCACCGACTTTACTGCGCAACTCGGGCAATACCCGGTTGTGACCGAATACGGCTTTGCCGATGAGCCCGGGCGATGGGACCACTGGCCAAGCGGCTTCCTCTTTTCGTGGCCCAATGAAGGATCCGCCGAGGGCACTATTGTGCTGGACGTCGGCGATATCCTGCTGCCGTTCAAGACATATGTGCAGTCACCGGTGACCCTGGAGATCAGGGAAGGCTACATCCGCAAGATCCATGGCGGCTTCGATGCCGAGTACCTTGACACTTACATGTCACGTTTCAACGACCCAGAGGTCTTTGCACTGTCCCATCTTGGCTGGGGCCTGCAACCGCGCGCCGAGTGGACTGCCATCGGGCTGCACGACAAGAACGACGGTATCGGCATGGATGCGCGCGCGTTCGAGGGCAATTTCCTGTTCTCGACCGGTTCCAATACGGAAGTTGGCGGGCCCCGAAATACTCCTTGTCATATGGATATCCCCATGCGTCGATGCACGATCATGCTCGACGAGACTCCGGTCGTGGTCGAGGGCAGGGTTGTCGACCCCGAGAATTCAACTGGCTGACCGCCCTGAAAAGGCCGTCCCTCTGGCACAGCCGCTACGCCACGCCTGGGGCCGGCTCCAGACGTCACTTCATACGCCTGACAACGGCCCTGGGTGATAACAGACAAGCTTCGTGCAGCATGTCGCCAGACCATTTTTATCGAAATACCTGCGTTCAACCATTTACGAAGCATTACTAATCAAATAGTCATGTGTGGCCGCTGCCCGGCCACTTATATCAGTATCAATCCAGCAGTTAATTTAAACGGACCGCTCGCGCGGGTAATAAAATGAAAAAGAAATCGTTATGTCTTGTTCCTGCCATTCTGATGTCGGGCGCGGCGATGGCTCAGAGTAGCGTCACTCTCTTCGGCGTGATCGATCAGGGCATTGACTACACCAATAACGCGGGAACCGGATCGGCATGGAAGATGCAAAGCGGTGACGCATCGAGTAGTCGATGGGGATTGAAAGGAACCGAAGACCTCGGCGGAGGCCTTAACGCCGTCTTTCAGTTAGAGAACGGCTTCGACGGTAGCAGTGGCGCGTTGAGCCAGCCAAACCGGCAATTCGGCCGGCAGGCATTCGTCGGTCTTTCGAGTCAGCAGGCAGGCACTTTGACCTTCGGGCGCCAGTACGACTCGGTAGTTGATTTTGTGGCCCCTCTGACTGCGAACGGAAACTGGGGTGGGTATCTTTTCTCGCATCCACTAGACAACGACAATACCGACGACACGTTTCGGATGAGCAACGCGGTCAAATATCTGAGCAACTCGTATGGTGGATTTACATTCGGAGGTGTCTACGGATTTAGCAATCAGGTTGGGGGGATTTCCAACAACCGCGCATATAGCGTTGGCGCACAATATTCGACGGCTCAGGTGATGGTAGCGGCCGCCTACATGTCTATCGACAACCCCGGCTCGAACGTCGGCGGCGCGTTGCCGAGCGACGACGGGAATTTCGCGGCCTCGCGCGAACGCGTGTGGGGCGCCGGAATCAGCTACACGCCGCTCGAGGTTGTCACCGTCGGTTTCGTGTATTCGCATACCGACTTGAAGAATCCGCTCAGCTCAGTGTACGTGGGCGCATTTGCAACGACTCCCAATTTCATGAAGTTCGACAACTTCGAAGTGAACGCGAAATATCAGTTCACGCCTGCCCTCTTTGCGGGGGCGATGTATACGTACACGCACGCGAAACTCGGTTCGCTCACCGGAGACTCCAGTCCGTCATGGCATCAAGTCGGCGTCATGGCCGACTACAATCTTTCGAAACGTACCGACGTCTACGCACAGGCCGCCTACCAAAAACTCACCGGGAATACGACAAGCACTACACTGGACGCCGCCCTTATCCCGGGAGCTGCGGCCCCCTCTTCGAGCGCTAGCCAGATCGTGGCCCGCGTTGCGCTACGCCACCAATTCTAGTACTGCAACAGTAGATGTAAAGATGCATGAGGTACGCGGCCGCGGCATCGGTAGTGGCGCAGTGTGCGCGCTACGGGTTCCTGCGGCTGAGTGTCGATCTTGATCACGTGCCTGATCGAATGAATGCGGTGCGATAAGGGTGATACAGCAGCCGCAAATCTCGTGCGCAATTAGCGCGGGCAAACCTTCTGGCATAGCGAGATAGTGATCTTCGCGCTATGAGCGGGTTAGCTTATAGCTTGTCTAGCCATGTGAAGAGGCCATTACGCACGATGCGACGGTAAACGAGCGATCTGGAAGGATGTTCGTTCTATCCCCGTCTTCCCGCCCCAGGTTGGCACCCTCCGCGCGCCTTGTTTCTTACTGCTGTGCCGCGGCAGCAAGTGACTCTGTTCGAGAAATCCGCAGAGCGGCTGGCTGCTCCGTCATCGACGAACACCAGAAGCGCAGGCCGTCTTCGATAGATTGAACCGCCTCCGATTTTTCTGGACACGATTTTGGGGTAAAAGGTGTTTCTGGAAACGGAGTTGAACATGCTGAAGAAGTCGAAGATGGCCGAGGTTGTGCCGGGGGCGGTGGAAGGAGCGCGTAGCGCGACTGGAAGCGCCCCCGGCGCGGCCGCCGAAGTGAAACGGTGGTCGGCCAATCGGAAGAAACAAGTCGTCTTGCGCTTATTGCGCGGCGAGCCGGTGGACGCCATTTCGCGCGAGATTTCGGTACCGATATACCGGCTCGAAGAATGGCGCGAGCGTGCCTTGGCCGGTATCGACGCTGGCCTCAAGGAGCGCGAGAACGATCCGCTGGAGGCAAAGCTTGGCGAGGCGACCCGGCGCATTGGCGAACTGGTCATGGAGAACGAACTGCTGCGCAAGGAACGGCAGGCCCGACACCCTTTGGTCAACCGGAGGTCGTCGAAATGAGCCGAACGATCTCCTCTGGCATCGGCAAGCCCTATGGGCTGGAGCGAGTCTGTCGAGTGCTCGGATTCCCGCGTTCGACGATCTATGCCGCTCGTGCGCGCGAGTCGAGCAATGTAGTGCCACTCGTGGCACAGCGGCGCGGCCCGAAGCCAAAGATGCCCGACGCCGACCTTCTGAATGCCATTCGGGCTGATCTGGCGGCCTCGCCGTTTATCGGCGAGGGGCACCGCAAGGTATGGGCGCGCTTGCGTATCCTGCGCGACATCCGCGTCTCGCGCACCCGTGTGCTGCGTCTGATGAGGGAGAACGCTTTGTTGTCGCCGCATCGTCGGCCCCAGGGTAAGTCGTCTCTGCACGACGGCATGATCACGACGAGCCGCCCGAACGAAATGTGGGGCACCGACGGCGTGCGCATCGAGACCGTGGATGACGGCTGGGTCTGGGTGTTCTCGGCGATTGATCATTGCGACGCCTGCTGCGTTGGCATCCATGCGGTCAAGACGGGCAACCGGTTCGCCGCCTTGCAGCCGATCGCACAGGCACTGCTGGGTGAATTCGGCGGCACGGGTGCCGAGGTTGGTCGGGGCCTGACGCTGCGCATGGATCACGGTTCGCAATACACGGCCGATGACTTCCTCAACCAGCTCAGGTTCTGGGGCGTCACGCCGAGCTTCGCCTTCGTCGCCGAACCGCAAACGAATGGCGTCGCTGAGCGCTTCAACCGGACGCTGAAGGAACAAGCCATTCACGGTCGCGTCTTCAGGAACCTGGAGGAAGTCCGGGCTGCGGTCATCGAGTTTAAGGATCGTTACAACCGTCATTGGTGTCGAGGCTTTTTTGAAATGTCGGGGTTTGGGCTAATTAGAAATGTCTGGTCTCAGGGGTTGGTGGGGTCTGTCTTTCACGGGTTTCAACTCATGCAGTGTTGAAGGACTGCTTATGAACGGGCACGGCGTGTCAGTGCGTTCAGTGCGCCCTTGCAGACCGACGGCCTGGTTTTGATGCAGGCTTTGGCTGTTTTGTGTGTTGCGTGGCGAGCTCCAGGATCGTTTCATTCAGATCGGCCTGCGTGAATGCGCGCGGCTTCTTCGTGCCGGGCAGGGCTGCAGGCTTGCGTACCGGCTCGCCGCGATTCGTGCGTGACGGCGAGCCCGATACACGACGGTTATCGCGTTGGGCTTGCATCGCCTGCGCGACCTGCAGTGCATGCCCCAGCCGCTTGTGCTCAACCACGGCCCCCTGGTCGATTTCCGCGAGCTTGTCGTATCGCAGATAGGGCAGCGCGACGCCGTCGGCACGCAGTTCGATGCGACCGTCCGGATACTCCCACACGTCGATGTAGTGGCCGATCAGTTTCCGGCTGGCCTCGGTTTCTTCCAGAAGATAGATCATGAGGTCATTCAGCACGGTCAACGAGTCCGACACCTTACGCATCACTCGCCACGTCAGGATCGTGTCCAGATCCTCATCGTCACGCAGCGGCCGGTGCGCGTCGAACGTGCTCCTCGGCGGCTTCGCAAAACGCGCGTTGTACGTCGCCTTGAAGGCGGGCGCGTATGCATTCGCCGCTTCCATGGTCTGGATGCCGTGCAGCGTCTCGAAAAACTGGGCTTTATGTCACCCCATGAAGCCCGTCAGGCAGCCACCATGAAAGAGGCCGCCTGAGTTGCAAACCCGTGTCCAGACAATCCGAGCCGGTACACGTCTTCGATAGATGAGCGGCAACACGATACATTGGCTAACTTTTATTCACTGGTATTCCTACGTAAGTTGACATAATTAACATTATCAATTTCAGTGGTGTAGGCCCCAAATAGTAATGTCGTACTTGAGCCAAGTAGAAATGTCGCACCGAAGGCTCGATCAGGCCCATGCTGGGGCTCCGCCGTCGCTGGGAGTCGATCATGGACCGCACTGGGATGATCACCATGAGCATGCGTGAGCTTGAGCGACTGAAGGCGATCCAAATGGTCGCCGATGGACTGCTGATGCCTTGGCGTGCCGCTGAGCGATTGGGCATCAGCCGGCGTCAGGTGGAACGGCTGACGAACCGATATCGAAGCGAAGGCGCCGCGGGTTTGATTTCACGCAAGCGCGAGCGCTGCAGCAATCACCAATTGCCCGCCGGACTGGCAGATCATGCCTTGGCGATCATTCGCGAGCGCTATGCCGATTTTGGGCCGACGTTCGCGTGCGAGAAGCTCAGAGAATCTCACGGGCTGACGCTCGCGGCC
>NZ_CAXUSB020000003.1:0-2106594 GCF_964253815.1 Caballeronia sp. LjRoot34 | reverse complement strand
GCGAAGCTGAAGGCTGCATTAACCGATAAGCTCGGCCGGCCGATCGACGTGAACGTGAATGTCGGCCCGGCGCGTCGCACGGCCGCCGCGGTCGATGCCGCCACTCGCGCGCAGCGCCAGCAGGAGGCGGAGCAGGAGTGCAAAGGTCGTGCGAGCCTTCGCCGCAAAAATTTTGCGAAAGCGATTTGACGAATCGACTGCTGCATTGCGGGCAGCGACATTCGTTCAGTTGGTGCTAGGCGACGCATATCTGGAACTGTCAATTGGCTACACGGTGCCCGATGTTGACGCGCGTTTTGCGCTGCTGATCGACGAGGCGATGGCGGCTGCACTTCGCTAAGGAGCGCCGCATAAGAGTCGGGCCACTGCAGGCGGAGGGCATCGTGTTCATTGGACCGCTGGGGTGAATGAGGAAAGTGAGGAATTGTTTGATCAAGGCAAACCCACTGTTGTTGCAAAGATGCCCAGGGCACAGACCAGCGACATATCAATTGCAGTCATACCCCCGACGACTATCACCGGTCGCCCCGAATCGCCAGCGCAGTGACCGCGGAGAGTTTCGGCGCTGGAGCCATGCGTCAGCATAGCAAGCACACGAACCGTCTCCGGAGTGAATCATGGATTCCCGATGCGAGCGAGGACCCAGGCAATGGCATCTGGCCAGCCAATTCTGGCGATCAAGAGGGCCGTTAATCTTTCAAGGTTCCCAAAGATGGGGTTAGCCCGACTCATCGGCACGCGAACATTGCGAAGAGGGTGCCGCCTGTGGTTGCTCTATGGGGTGTTTTGGCTCGGGTGGTCGTGGTCGGCCTGATCGCGGTGGGCCAGGTATCCACACTCGTCTTCGTTGCGGCCAAATGCTCGATCAGCATGTACAACCCATATGCGTAGGTCAGGAAGGCTGATTTTCTACGGCATGATGCGGCCTCCTGCCTCCTGTCTCTAGGCTGGGTTACCACCGCAGATAGACCGGAGCAACCGCAGCACCTATACCGGTGGTTATGACAATCGCCAGTACATACCAGATACCCCAGAACGGCACAGACATCTCTGAACAATAAAGGGAATACACAAGCAGGCCCTGCGCACCAGCGAGCAGTCCAGCGCCTGCGCCAGCCAGCACAAGGCGAGTAGGGGCAAGGCCCTTCATGGCCTGCATCACAGCGGCAAGTGATGGCAGAGACAGCAGAACGACATTCGCTGTGGTGACACGCCATGTTGTCCCCAGCATCAGTTGCAGACGATAGCCTGGTGGTGTCGCGAGCAGAATAAGAGTGGCCACGAGCAACATGGTCATGAAGGGCAGTGCGACCGCGAACCATGCAAGCTTGAGCGGCGCGCCGGGACGGCCAAGACGTGCAGCGAGTTTCATTGCAGTTGCAAGGGTCGCCATTGGGAACGCAAGTCGTACCCAGAACGTCGTCGTCAGTATCAGTTCCGGCATGTCGCTGCGAATACCGTAGAGCACGACCAGCAACGCCATGCTGGCGGTCAGGCCGACTATCAGCGCCCGGTTGAGCCTCTTCGAAACAGCATTGGACTCGACGGGAATCAGTTCATTAGCTAGCCGAAATATCAGCTCTCCGGTTTTCATTTCGCCTCTTCGTGTCGAATCTGGGCCCGTGTTCGTTTGACAGGACGGTGGCTACCGGGGGCTTACCACACGTGCCCGTTTCTTTCTCAAACATCAATTTTTTGGCGTTCCGCCAGGTACTCCGGCAGAGGAGAAGTCCAGACATCATCGTCGGTAATTGCACGAAGGACGGGTTGGAAGCTCGCGGTTGGCTCAGCCAGCAACACTCGGGTCGCGTTCTGCGACGGCGGCTGTTCCCCAGCAGTTTGCCGTTCCAGGCTGACAACGTTTCGAACCTGACATCCCCGGATAACCACATCGCTTGCCCGGGTCAGATGTATTCGCCGGGTCACGACCTGAACGACTTGTCACCAAGCAGATAGTCAATCGATATCAGGCCCGGGCCCCAGGCTGCAATTCCGAGCGCCATCGCCACCCAGGTCAAGTGGATCGGCCAGCCGTCGGGTACAGTCAGTTCGATGATGCACGTCATCAGTATCAAGCCGACTGCGGCGAACCGGGTTCCGAAGCCAAGTACGAGCAATACGGGGAATGTCACCTCACCGCAGCCCGACAGAAATGCAAAAACCGCTGGGTGGGGAAAGGGATAGGGACCACCAGGGAGATGTAACTTGAACTCTTCCGTGAACAGGTAGACAGCCGTATCGTTCAGTTGAAGGAATCCGCGCCATTTGAGAATGCCCGATTTCCAGAACGGCACGGCCAAAGCAAGCCGCAGCATCAGTTGAACGAGCCACGGTTGCGCGAGCCGCTGGATCAACCGCTTCGCAGTGCCAACCGCGGATATGACAACGCCTGAAAAGGGAAGTCTTACTTCTTGTTGGTTCGACATCTTGATCAATCTCCATGTTGAACGGCGGTAAACACGCCGGCTGAGATCATCCCTGCCAGGTTGGCCTGGAGATCGAAGGAAGGGGTTTCCTGAAATGCGGCTGCGATCGCTTCACCCAGTGACGCGCCCTCGAGAAGACTGATGAGGAATGCCGCGCCACCGGCCGGCAGGCGCGATACCACCACGTCCTGCTCCGGTCGCGTCACGAGTGCATCCTCCGCTTCGCTTGAGCGGAGTGGAGCAACAGGGCCATCAGTCCGGTTCATCGCAAAGATTGCGACGGCCGGATAGGGTGATCTCACAATCCGCGCGGCGGGGTGCGGCTTGAAACGCACCGCCGCCAGCGACGTTGGCTCAATATTTCCCAACGCCTCGGCATCAAGCACGGGCAGGTCAGCAGCGTGATAGGCATCCAGCCACGCCCGCTCGATGCGCGCCGCATCCGCCAACCACGGCATGTCGCGGGCATATTCGTAGGACTCGATGAACGCGGGAAAATCCCGCCCGTACTCAAACAGCAACGGAGAAGCAGGAGGCGTCGCGCGAACGTGGAAACGGGCCATCGCCCTGAAGAAGTCGACGCCGGTGATGCGCTGGATAGCAGGATAGATAGCCGCGAGCGCGTCGATCAGGCTGACCGTGACGTTATTGCGGTAGACGTTATAGCGATTGATTACGCCTTTTCCCGACGTGGCGACCACACCTTCTGATGCCACGACTGCTGGGTCCGTCAAACCGGGTGCAAACGCTGCGGCGTACTCGCACGGGCGACTTTCAGACGTCATGGCTGACCTCCTCGACGAGTGACAATCCGTGTTCTGCCATGATCCGCCGGGCCGTCAGCGCCTGAGCCCGCAACACGGGCCAGTCCGGAAGGTTGCTATCCCATTCGATCAGCGTTGGCCTCGGTCCGATACGCGATACGACATCCCTGTAAAGCTCCCAGACGGAATCGGAGATGGCACGATCGTGGCTGTCTATGAGCAGCAGCTCGTTCTCGTCGTCGTGTTGCTCGCTATGTCCGGCCAGGTGTATCTCACCCACCTGTTCAAGTGGGAAATCGGCAAGGTACGCTGAGGCCGAAAAGCCGTGATTGTTTGCCGAAACGAAAACGTTATTGACGTCCAGCAACAGACTGCAGCCGGTACGTTGCGAGACCGCCCGGATGAAGTTGGTTTCGCTCATTGTCGAGGAAGCGAAAGCGACATACGTCGACGGATTCTCCAGGAGGATGGGGCGTTTGATCGCCTCCTGGACCTGGTTGATGTGTTCGCAGACCTTATCGAGCGTGTCTTTCGTGTACGGCAAAGGCAGCAGGTCGTTGAAGAATTTCCCGCCGTGTGAGGACCACGCGAGGTGCTCGGATACCAGCGTCGGCTCGTATCGCGCCACCAGATCGCGAAAGCGCGCGAGATGAGCCACATCCAGTGCTTCCGGCCCGCCAATCGACATGCACACGCCGTGAATGGAAAGCGGATAGTCCTCGCGGATGGTTGCAAGCGCCCGATGTGGTGGGCCGCCGGCGCCCATATAATTTTCCGCATGAACCTCGAAGAATCCGTCGTTCAGTCCGTCCGCGAGAATCGCAGACAGGTGCTCATGCTTGAAACTGGTACCGGCGAGCCCGTGGGCGCCGGGCGTCGCGTGAAAGGGGCGGTCTGGTTCGCCAACTGCCGTTGTCATCGTGGAATTGTCCATGGCCGCCCCGTTTCTCTTGTCGTTCGCCGGATCAGGACTTCATCGGGGTGAGCGAGCCGTGTCCGCCACCCGGCACTTCGATACTCGCGCACGTGCCGCCCTGAACGAACTTCCACGAGTTACCCTGAAAATCCATCGCGGACGTACCCTGACACGTCGTGCCGGGACCGGCGGCGCAGTCGTTTTGCCCCTTCAGCGCGACTCCGTAGCACTTCTCCTTGTGAGCGGCAACGGCAGCGCTTGCTTCTGCCTGCGTGAGTGGCGCTGCGTGGGCAACTGATGCAAGCAAGCTCGCGACAACGCCGGCGAGCAGGGTGGCACTAACAGTGGTTTTTGCAGACATTGAATCTCTCCGATAGTTGGGATGGAAGGTACCCGTGCTGGGTACATCATCTATTTCGCGGGCCACAAATGTTTGGTTACAGGAGAATCGTTTTTTTTGCTTTCGACCGATCGAGCCGAGGCCGGATTGCGCTCGCCTTCAAATTGCGCACAGTTTATTTTTTCGATGCGCTGTAACCCGCCTCGTCTCATCGACGAATTTCCGTTTGGAGGCTTTACTTACGGACTGAACACAGACGGACGACATAATGAAACCGATCATTGGACGAGCGGCGCTGGCATACCTGTTCTTGGCGCTCGCGAACATCGCGTACGCCGGCGAGGTGCCCTACAACAAGACCCAATTCGACGAGCAGATTGCAGCCGGCAAGCCGACAGTCGTATATCTGCATGCGGTGTGGTGCCCGACCTGCAAGATCCAGCAGCCGATAGTCGACCGGTTGTCATCCGATGCTGAATTTAAATCGCTGACTGTCTACGAGGCGGATTACGACACGGAAACCGCATTGAAGAAGAGCCTGCGGATCACCCAGCAGTCGACCTTCGTCGTCTTCAAGGGGGGGCACGAGGTCGCGCGGTCTACCGGCGAGACCACTGAACGAGCTATCCGCAAGACGTTCGAAGCGGCCCTGTGATGGACTTCGGGCCAGGCACCTACGCGTTGGGTTTCGTAGCTGGGGTCGTATCGGTGCTGTCACCGTGCGTGCTACCGCTCGTCCCGATTCTCATCGCGTCCGCGTTGTCGAAACATCGCTTCGGCACGCTTGCGTTAGCAGGCGGCCTTGGCTTGTCGTTCGCAGCCGTCGGCACGGTGTTCGCCAACCTTGGCGTGAATGTGGGACTCGACCCGGAGTTCCTTCGCCGTGTCGCGGCCGCGGTGATGACCGTGTTCGGGATTGTCATGTTGTCCACGCGTCTTTCCGCCGGGTTTGCGGTGCTGGGGTCACGGGTGGGCAACATCGGGCAGGGCGCGCTGAGTTCCTTGAGCGGGGACAGTCTTGCATCGCAGTTTGGCATCGGGCTTGTGCTCGGTTTGGTCTGGAGCCCGTGCGTCGGACCGACGCTAGGTGCCGCCACGACGCTCGCCGCGCAAGGCCGCCACCTGGGACAAATAGCGTTGCTGATGATGGTGTTCGGCTTGGGCGCGGGTGCGCCACTGGTGCTGCTCGGTGGTGCCTCTCGCGTGTCGCTGCTTCGGTCCCGCAGGCCGCTCGCATCACTGGGTAGT
This sequence comes from Caballeronia sp. LjRoot34, assembly GCF_964253815.1. Lineage (NCBI taxonomy): Bacteria > Pseudomonadati > Pseudomonadota > Betaproteobacteria > Burkholderiales > Burkholderiaceae > Caballeronia > Caballeronia sp. LjRoot34. The sequence continues at coordinate 2,100,900 of NZ_CAXUSB020000003.1, read as the reverse complement.
GTATCGAAGACCGCGCTCGGTTTGGTCTTTGTCGTGCTGGGAGTCTTTGTTCTTCTGGGGTATGACCGCCATGTAGAGTCCGCGCTGCTGTCCGTTTCGCCGATGTGGCTGACCCGGGTGACTACATCGATATAACCCCGCTGCGAGATGTATTCGGTTTAAGCGAGTGCGTCCGATTTATTCATAATAATTCGATATCCTTATCATTAAATTACTACCCGGAGTCATATCGTCATGATCCGAGAGACTTTCAATCGCGTGTCGGGACTTACCGCGTCGACACGCGCGATCTGCATGCCATGGTTGCTTTTGATTGCGAGGGTCTGGTTCGGACAGGTCGTGTTCGTCCATCGGATCATGACGATGGCAGAAGGGGCTCACTCAGGCGGCGTTTCGAGTGTTCTCCATGCGCCATCTGGTATCGCGGCCTTGCTGCACGTTATTGCGCCCTTATTGCTCAGCGTGGGCTTCCTGACGCGACCAATAGCACTGGTGTTTTTCGCTCAGACAGTGTTGGGCGGCTCCGCCATGAGTTCGGGTGCGATCGGTGTCAAGGTCGCCTTGCTAGGGTGGTTGGTCGTCAGCGGGCCGGGCGTGCTTTCGGTCGACCATCTTTTAAAGCGTGGCATGGCATCCTTCCCCTCCCGGCTATTGCAGCTTGGCGACCGGCTTTACGACGCGATCGAACGAAGCGGAACGCCGGTTGCCTTGCTCGCCGTTCGCATCGCTCTCGCGGTGTCGATTGCCGACTATGTTTCGCCGGTCTTTTCACACGCCGGTCTCTTGATGTTCGGTGCACCTGCTTTAGTGTTGATTCGGCCAGCCTGGTTAGCGATCACGATAGCAGCTGCGCTCGCGCTGGGAGTGGGTACACGCTTCGCCGCGCTGATCTTCGCGCTGACGATTTCCGTTGCGGCAATCGGGATGTCGACGGACGACCGGCTCGCGATCCTCTTGCTGGTGCTCGTGGTCGCGATAGCCGGAGGGGGTCTTCTCTCACTCGACCGTTTGCTGAGTCGTTGGTTACGGGCCCTCACCAGGCCAGCACGGAAGCTCGCCGGCGCATTGCCGCATGTCGTCGTCGTGGGCGGTGGCTTTGGCGGGGTCGAGACGGTGCGGGGCCTCAGTCGTCTGCCATGCCGCGTCACACTGATCGATCAGCGCAACCATCATCTTTTTCAGCCTTTGCTCTATCAGGTGGCCACCGCTGCATTGTCGCCCGCCGACATTGCGACACCGATCCGGGAACTCTTTCGGAACCAGCGCAACGTGCGCGTCCAACTCGCCCAAGTGATTGGTGTCGACACTGCCACGCGCGAAGTGTCGACCGCGAGCGCACGAGTGCCGTTCGACTATCTCGTGTTGGCGACTGGTGCACGGCACGGTTATTTCGGCAAGGATGCGTGGGCGCAGTTCGCGCCGGGTCTCAAGAACATCGAAGACGCAACGTCGATTCGCAGCCGCCTGTTACGGGCTTTTGAAGAGGCAGAAAACGCCGCCGATGAAGACCAGCGTAACGCCTGGATGACGTTCGTCATTGTTGGCGGAGGGCCAACCGGCATCGAACTCGCCGGTGCGATCTGCGAGTTGGCGCGTCATGGCATGAGCGATGAATATCGTGTCATCGATCCGGCCAACGCCCACGTCATCCTGTTGCAGTCGGCGGACCGCGTATTGCCCACGTTCTCTGCCGCCTCGTCGGCTGCGGCAGAACGCTCGATGAAATCGCTCGGCGTCGACGTCAGGCTGCGCTCCAGAGTGCTGTCGGTCGACCGTGCCGGTGTGGACATACACGGACAGCGCATCCCCGCGCGCACTGTGCTCTGGGCGGCCGGTGTGGCGGCGTCGGCGGCGGCTCAATGGCTTGGGCAGGATACCGACTCATCGGGGCGGCTGGCTGTATCGGCGGATCTGTCGGTACCAGGTCTGGACGGAATATTCGCGCTTGGAGATACCGCGTTGTCGATGGGATGGAACGGGGCGGCCGTGCCTGGACTGGCGCCCGCGGCCAGGCAGCAGGGCCGCTATGTGGCGCAAGTGATCAGCGCGCGATTGCGCAGCGCGCCTACGCCGGCCCCGTTCCAATATCGACACGTGGGCAGTCTCGCGACCATAGGGCGCCAGGAAGCGGTCGCCGAATTCGGCCGCTTACGTCTATGGGGTGCACCCGCCTGGTGGTTCTGGGGCGTGGCACATATTTCGTTTCTGGCCGGCGGCCGCAATCGCTCTACCGTGCTGCTTAACTGGATCTGGGCTTATCTAACCTATCGACGTAGCACGCGCCTGATCATGGATGAGCGTATCGGCCGTTAGCCTCCGCAAAAATGCAAAAATTGCTTCGAATAGCTCTGGTTAGAGATATGTGTTCGCTGCTATAACCCGCTGGTCCAGAAGTCGAAATACTCGGTGACGCCCAACTCCGTCAAGGTTTGACTGCCCAGGAGGAATTGGGAATCGACTACGCGTCGCACCTTTCGATCCGAGCCATGGATGTTGTCTGAACTGGCTTCGGGCGTCAGGCACCACTATGTGGCTGCGGGCGTCAATGCCGCAAGATCAGGCAGCGCATCGAGGCTCTGTACGATGTATTGTGGGACCTGGCCAAGGCGGTCAAACGTGTTGCCGGCGCGATTTACCCAGCAAACGGAATAGCCGAAGTGACGAGCTCCGGATGCATCCCATGCATTCGACGACACGAACAGGAGTTCGGAGCGATGTAGTTTCAGCTTCTTCTCACCTAGCTCATAAGCGTGCGCATGCGGCTTGAAAACCTTGACTTCCTCAACACTGATCAGATGATCGAATAGAGGCATCAAGCCGGAATTATCAACCACACTTTGAATCGAGTTCACCGATCCGTTGGAGAGAATGGCAAGTTGCAACCCCTGCGCTCGTAGAGTTTGCAACGTTGACCGTACCTCGGGATAGGGTTTGATTCTCAGGTACTCATCGCACAGGGCTTCGTGCTGATCCGTCGGCAAGCCCAGCTTCATGTTCTCGTCTACAAAAAGCAGCGCGTCGGAGGTGGCCTGTTCGAATGGAATGTACTGCCCCATCAAGCTGCGCAACCACGTGTACTCCAACTGCTTTTGACGCCAGAGCACGCTGATCTCCCGTCCACGTCCCGGAAAGTACTGGTCACAGAGCCCGGCGACCGAGTGAACATCGTACAACGTCCCATATAGGTCGAAAACTACACCTCTAATCTGTTTCATGGATGCACCTGTCATCGTCGAGAGAAGTACGTTCAGGAAGATGCGACTTTTTGCCGGCAGTGCCGGCGCGAAACATTCATCGCGGGATGCCCCAGTCGTGAGGGCGTGAAGCACGGTCATAACCTGAGAGGTTCGTGTCGCAATGCCTAGTCAAGGCGGTATCGCGCAACAGCATCGTCGTTCCAACTCAGTCCGTTGCCGGGGCGGTCGGGAATGACGGCGCTTCCGTCAACGAGCTGTAAAGGTTCCTGGAGGATGGGATTTGCCCAATCAACGTATTCCAGCCAGTGTCGAGTGGGGGTCGCAGATAGAAGATGGGCACTAACTTCAGGGAACAGGTGCGAGGAAACTTCCTTGCCGCTGGCAGATGCCAGACCACTGGCCAGTTGCCATCCGCTGACTCCACCAATGCGATCGAGGTCGAACATCAGGAAATCAGTCGCCTCCGATTTCAGCACATCGAAAAGCGGGGGCAGTCCGACAAGGTTTTCGCCCAACTGAATCGGTGTCTTCGTAGCGTCGGCGATCATCGCTGCGTGAGAGAAATCATCGTGCCGGATGGGCTCCTCGATCCAGTACACCCCTTCACCATCGAGCGCAGGGCAGTACTGCATAGCCCGCGCGGGCGTGAGCGCCTGATTGAAGTCGGTCATCAGGCTGATTTCATCAGGGATGCGTTTTCGTACCTCACGGATAGCCGCCAGGTCGTCGGAGAAACTCGCACGACCGAGGCGCATCTTGATCGCGCGGAAGCCGCCAGACAAAAGTGCCTCGGCCTCGTCGGCAACTTCACCTGGCGCCATCAATCCGAGTCCGTTGCTGTTGTATGCAGGGACCGGGTCGCATTTCCCGCCAAGCAGTGCTCCGAGTGGCATTCCCGCCGAAATTGAAAGCGCGTCCCACGCGGCGACATCAACGGCGGACGCGATCATGCACAGGGGTCCGTACAGACCCGTCAGCTTGAAATATTTCGACATCAGGCGCGCCAGTTCGAGCGGCACCACCTTTTGGCCCGCGAGAGAATCGCTGAGCGATTTGACAATCACCGGCAACGACTGCGCTACCGACTCGAGATAGCAGAACGCATACGCGTGTCCGGTAATGCCTTGCTCAGTTTCCAGCGATACCAGAAGCAGGGGCGCATTTCGGATCGTTTGCGCGCTCGTACCAAGAGGTCTTGCCATCGGCACGGAAACCGCCGTCGACGTAATCGCACGTAGCGTCAACTGTTCAACATTCATCTTTTCGTCTCCTGAAGGTCGTCATCGCATCGCACTGCCCATCGCTGGCTCGATGCCTTTCGCCAAGGTTCTTGTATCTCGTCGCCGTGTGCAAGGCAGGCCGACAACGCGAAGGCAAGCAACTCGCCTCGAGTGGGTGTCTACTTTCCGGCTGCGTAGAGTGTCAGGATATCGGTGATCGCATCGTTCTTGGGCGTCGGAATGTTGAGTTGCGCGCCCAGCTCGGATACGCCACCGCTGAGCCAAGGTAGCTCCATGCGATTGCCGCGCTCAAGATCCCCGTGCATAGATGAAGTCATCGTAGGTGGCAATGTGTCACAAAACGCCAGGCGGTCTTCAGCGAAGTCGGGTGGAAGATCGATGTTTCGGGCGTGTGCGACGGCGACGGCTTCCCGCATGACTTCCAGCAGGAATGCCCGCGTTCGGGGGTTGTCGCGGATGGGACCGATGGGCTTGCGGACTGAAGATGTCGTGCCTGATAGTCCAACGAGGAAAACGTATTTTTCCCAGATTAGCTGACGGATGTTGTCGCTGATCTCTGCCGTGATTCCCGCCTTCACGCACGCTGCAAGAAACTCTTCAACGCGTTGCGAACGGCGTCCGTCGTATTCACCAAATACAAGCTTCTGTAGCGTGCCACTATGAGTAACGACTCCTGGCTCCGAAATGACAGACGCGATGTAGCTGACGCCACCCAGCAGTGCATCCGCCGGCAGATGCGCTGCAAGAGCCTCGTCCTTGTGCACGCCGTTCTGAAATGAAACGACCGCTGCACCGCGGTCCGTCAGGGTCTTCAGCGATTTCGCGGCTGCCTCGGTATCCCAGAGTTTCACGGCGACCACGACGAGGTCGGCTTCTTCGACCTGGTCCACGCTGTCGACAACCTTCGGATTTTGTATTGTGACGTCACCCAGAGGGCTGATGACACGTAGGCCGTTCTTGCGCATCGCTTCGAGATGCTTGCCGCGCGCGATAAACGTGATGTCACTGCCGGAAGCTGCAAGGCGTGCTCCAAAATAACCGCCGACGCCGCCAGCGCCTAACACTGCAATTTTCATATCTCGTACCTCCAGGAATAATCACCGGGAATGGTGATGGGAAAAGACTGGTTACGAAGAGTAGATGCGTCGTGACAGGGTAAGTGCCATGTCGCGTTCCTTCTCTCTCACAACCGCGTTTTCACGAAACGGATGATCAACTGTGCAAGGCGATCCGGCGTGTCTTCAGGTAGAAAGTGACCTGCCTCCTCGATCACTTCCAGTTCCGCATTCGGCATTGCCTTGGCGAGTCTCTGGCCATACGGCAACGGCTGGAACGTGTCGTGGGCGCCCCAAACCAGAAGCGTTGGCATTTGCAGCCGTTCGATTTCCCAGACGCGGGTCGATAGCTCCTCCGTGCGGAGCGCCCTGGCAGCTCTCAGGTACGCTTGCCGACCAGTCACACCTTGGAACGGGCGTTCATACTCAGCGACCAGCTCGGGAGTCACTTTCTCCTGCTGAGCCATGCCGCTTCGAAGGCCTTTCGCGAGGCCCTTTCGCAGATCGAACCCTTGCGCGCCGAGTATTTCGTCCCCTACCGGCTCTTTCAGTCTTGCAATACCGGGTTCAGGGAAGGAGTCGTACGCGATGCTGTCCACCAGCACGAGACCACGCACATACTTCGGACAATTCAGCGCAAGTAATTGCGCCACACCTCCACCGATATCGTGCCCGACGACTACGCCACCGTTCCAGCTCAACTGTTGAAATAGCCCCTCGATGATTCGTGCCTGCGACGCAATTCCCAGGTCGGCGCTTTCAGGCTTCGATGAATCGCCGTAGCCAAGCAGATCAGGCGCAACGCAATTCAGACCGGCCTCACTCAGGGGCCCGAGGACATTGCGCCACAGATGCCTGCTTGTGGGGATCCCGTGGAGCAACACGATTGATGGATCAGGGCCAGTGACGACGTAAGCGACCTGGTGCCCGTCCAAGTCGAGGAACTTCTCCTGAAGCTGCGTCATGATCTGGCATCTCCAATCTGTTTATGATTGTACCTATGAGTATGTACAATTTGGTCGAAAATTATTTCTCAACTATCGCGATACGCAAAAATGCCTGGAGCGCACTCCGCATCTTGCCAGCGCGTGCATGCTTCATGGCACGGCCCACCGCGAAGCTGCCCTGCACAATGGAGACGATTAGAAGAGCGATCTGGTCGGCGGGCATGCTGAGTTTCGCGTTGCCCGTCTTTTGTTCATCTTCAAGTATTCCGGTGATGCGCGTTTCGAGATGTCGAAAGTATTGCGCCAACGGCAACCTCAACTCCTCTTCCTGTACCGCCGAGTCCCAGACCAGCCGGCCGACACGACACCCCAGAAGCGGTTGCTGATTCTGGGCGACATACTTCAGGAACCGGTCGATGAAGCTACCAGGTAAGGCCATCGCGTCTTCGAAATCCTGGATTCGCTCGTCGACCACTTCCTGAATAGCGACGGCCGCCAGCGCCTGTTTGCTGGCGAAGTGATGGTAAAAGCTCCCTTGTCCGGCGTTGCTGCGCTCCTGGATATCGCGCGGACTGGTTGCCTCATACCCTTTCTCCCAAAGCAGCGCTTTGGTCGCCTCAACGATGTCGTCTCTCTTTCCCACAATGCTGGCTCGCTACGGTGAACTGTTATCGACAGAGTAGTAGGTACAGTAATGGGAGTCAAGGACTGCTGTTTCTGGGTGGCCGGATCGGCTCCCAGTTGCGAGAACAAATGGTGCCATGACCCCAGACTGACTCTCGCGTGAGGAGCGGGCGCCTCATGAGATACGGTCGCTATCCATTTCAGCCGTCCCGTCCGTGATCTGACGTATACGACCGGCGAGCATCTGACGGAAGCCGGTCTCCGGCATTGTATGGCGCGCACCAATGACTTCCTTTGCCATGTCGCCGATTACGACGCGTAACGGCGGCGTATCGCTTTCGATCACGCTTGCGACTTCTTGAGCCAGAGCGCTGGGTTCGATTCCATGTTCGCGGGTATTGATCTCAAGTTGCCGCAGAAGCCGCAGGCGCTTCGCGGTGAGGATCGCGTGTTCGGCACGAGGATGATGAAATCCGATGGAGGTCTGCATGCCGTCCGGTTCCATCAGCGTGACGCGGATGCGGGTATCGCCTAGTTCATACTCAAGGGATTCGGAAATGGCCTCCAGCGCGTGCTTGCTCGCGCCATAGACTCCCAGAAACGGAAAGGGAACGACGCCCGCAAGCGAGCTGATGTTGACTATATGACCCGAGCCTTGCGCGCGCATGAACGATAAGACCCCGAGCATCATGCGCAGCGCTCCAAAGAAGTTCGTCTCGAACTGGGCCTTCGCCTCGTCGATATCCGTTTCTTCGATCGCGCCTACGAAGGCGTGGCCAGCATTGTTGACGAGAACGTCGATTCGGCCCTCGCGCTCAAGGATTTCAGCGAGACAGGCCCGTACTGATAAGTCGGAACAGACATCCAGTGCAAGCATCGGCCACGCTGCACCGGTTGCTGCATCAGGTTTGCGGCTCGTGCCATACACCCGATGTCCCAGCGTTGTCAGCAACTGCGCTGTCGCGTGGCCCAATCCTGAGGATGCCCCAGTGACCAGAACCACCTTGCCTTTCATTTCTTCCATTTTGCTCTCCGGAACCGTCTATTTAGGTACAATGTACGTCAATAGAATTTGAATACGTACGATGTACTTTGTCAAGAGGAAACATGCCTGCAAAACCGAAATTCACCCGCGAGCAGCTTCAGACCGCCGCATTGAAGATTGTCGATGAGGAGGGGCTGTCTGCCCTGTCCATGCGCGCGCTTGCTGCGGTACTTGGAACGGGTCCGATGACGATTTATAACTACTTTCACGATCGCGACGAACTGGACACGCTGCTAGTGGAAGCCGTTTTTTCCGAGGTGTGTATTCCAGAGGAGCAAGACGACTGGCGGGAGGATGTAAGGGCAATACTGCTGGAAATGTGGCAGGCGATCCGCTCTCATCCCAATGTCATCCCGCTTGTGCTGACGCGCCGTACCAGTCACGAAGCGACGCTGGAAGTGGCGGAGGCACTGCTGGGGGCACTCGCGCGAAGCGGCTGCTCCGCAGAAGTTCTGCTCGCGGCATTCCGGACGTTCAACGGGTTTATTATCGGCCTCGCGCAGGCCCAGCTCGGCAGTGCCACCGAGGGATTTGATGGCGATTCAGATGCCCATGTTGCCGAAGCCGAATCTTTGCCAAATGACAGGTTCCCAAAGCTGCGCGAAATAGCCAGGGTTGCGGCGGGAACAAACTCGGACAATGAATTTCGCGTAGGGGTCGAGTTCATTCTCGCGGGCATGGCGAAGCAGTTCGCGACATAGCCCGAAGAAAAATCATCCGGGGGCAGGGCGGCAGGGAACTGACGAGTGTTGTTTGAGTGGTGAGAGTGCTGCCTGAACTGCTTTGCTGGGGCAAGCAAGAAGGTGAGGGACTGCGTTACTGCAACTGCTCACGTTGGCTCATGTCGGGCTGAAGGCCGGGACCTACTTTCCTGCTCTGGCGAGCGTTGCGCGGATACGTTCGCGCAGCAGTTTCCAGCGCCCGAGTTGGTTTTCCATGACGACCAGACGTTGATACTGCGTCGAAGCGGCATTTCCCAGCCGGGTATGGCGTCTGATATCTGCCCATAGCGCGCGGACCTTCGTCTCACATCTCGCGATTTCCATGTCTACCGCTGTAGCCTGTTTCACCAGATCGTCGAAGTCCTGTTCAGTCATTTATTGCTCTGGCCCAATCGCTAGACTCCAGATGCGGTGCCCCCGCTGCCTCGTACAACTTCGGCTAAATAGCTGGACATCTGGCTGGATATCAAGGCTGTGGCCATCGGTGAGATTACGCGCGTCATTGGATCAGGTTTCGATGCTCGAACGCGATCAACAGGGCGGTTCCCGTTGCGATCGGACGGGCGATCAGCGGTACAAGGATAGTTGTTTCTGCGGTTTTTGGATGAAGGAGCGCAGAACCTAACCGACTTCGATTCTCCTCATCTGTTCACGAGCCAGAGTCGCTATTTCACGAAGCGTCAGATTGTCAACGTTGGTGCCTGGATCGAAGCGAATCTGAACGCTGACCGATTCTCCTGCCTCATTCTGCAGCACAGCAAACACGATATTCGGATGAGCATTGCGATTGACGTTCACACTAACTAGCAACAGGTGCATGGTCTTCATCCTTGAGTATCGGTTACGCGTGAATTGACTTTGTTCGGTCTTGCGCTGCAGTCCTGACCTTCAGTTGCGGATAGATCAACGAGAAAGTCAAAAATTCGGCTCTCAGTGATACTTTTGGCAAGACAGCCTGTTCATCCGGCGACCGGCCGGGAGAGTCCAACCCCGGAGCGTGCGCCGTCCTTACGCTCACGCACGCCGTTGATGAGGTGATCGAGTTGAATTCCGACCGTGCCACCATCGTTGAAGAGCCCTCGTAGTGCACCGCCGGGGCCAGGAATTACCCAAAATTCAACAGCGCATCCTTGAAACGTCGCCTTGCGCCGTGGTGTGCCGGTCGCTGCCGGCTACCGCGACCGGCTGTCCCAATGAATGCCGAAACCGCTTCCCTGCAGCCGGTGGTGCTCCCGCAAGTTCTGATGGTCGTAGCGCAGTAGCGCGGAGAAATATGAAGGACCGTGAATTATCGGGACCAGGCGATACTCACCGGAATTCGGACCCTCATCTTCGACGTGACGCACGTTGAGCGTTGAATACTCAAGGTTGAGTTCATGGGCACCAGTCTCCAACATCGCAACATGTAGGACGCGTGGAGTGCTCGCGACGGCTGGAATCGACACCAGCGCCGCCGACACGACGAGTAGGAAGCCGGCGCAGCAGAAATTCATTTACCGCTCCCTAACGCGGATACGTCATCGCAACCGGCACCTGAAAACAAAGCGATACGTCGACATTGGTCTCCTCCGCGTCGAACGTTTTAGAATCCTCTGCAAAGGCGGCGAACACGGCTCCACGCGGCCGGAGAATTCGCTGCCTGTTCCACGCACGAACCGAAACCCGGACGCGCAACTCAGAACCAGTTTAGGCACAAGATGACATATTTTCAATCCGCATTTTCCCAATCTCTGGAGACTGAATGAGCTCCCGCAAAGGCACACCCACCGCGGCGCCAGGTAAGCATGATCTAGAGGCGATGTCCGAGTTCCGCTATCAGCTGCGGCAGTTTCTGCGGTTCTCGGAGGAGATCACCCACGCAGAAGGTGTAACTCCGTTGCAATATCAGTTGCTCCTGCACGTCAGAGGGTTTACCGGCCGGCAATGGGCCAGTGTCGGTGAACTCGCGGAACGGCTGCAGGCTGCGCCGAATGGTACAGCCGCACTCGTTTCACGTTGCGAAGCCGCAGGTCTGGTGGTTCGCGTACCCGACGGCCTGGACCGCCGTCAGGTACAGGTGCATCTCACGACGAAGGGCGAGCGCTGTCTGTTGAAACTGGCGGCGCTACACAAATCGGAGATCGAGTCTTTCGGCTGGGTATTTGGACCTGCGCGCAGGAAGTGACGGTCCTCCCGCTTTTATTACACTTTGCCATGAAGACTGAGCCGTCTATCGCGAGATATGGCACAGTGTGCCTTATCGTTTATACTCGTGCCTTTGCGGCGGCGTCATGCGCATACCGGGATTTATCGATAAACGTGCGGTGCAGCGTGGCAGACGGTTGTGGCTGCATTACGGCGTGTTCTGGCTGGGCGCCATCGCGACCGGGCTCGTCGCCGTTCTGTACGCGAAGCTGATCGACGTCGGATACGACACTTTTCTGCGGTATGCGACCCGGTACTGGTGGTTGCCGCTTCCCGTCAGCCCGGCGATCGGCGCACTCGGCGTCTGGTTGACCCGACGCTTTTTCCCTGGATCAGAAGGCAGCGGAATCCCTCAGGTCATCGCGACGCTTCATGACAGCGGCGCTCTTGCGCCACGCCTTCTAAGCATAAGAATCCTGGTCGGCAAGATCGTGGTGTCGTTCCTTTCGATATTGGGGGGATTTACGATCGGCCGGGAGGGTCCGACGATCCACGTGGGTGCGGCACTCATGTTCAACCTGCGGCGCTTTTATCCTCAGCGGTTCCGAGCCCTCCGGGGCACGGCGCTTGAGCACCGGCTGGCGCTCGCTGGTGCCGCAGCGGGTCTGTCGGCAGCGTTTAACGCGCCGCTCGCCGGTGTCGTCTTTGCAATCGAGGAGTTGACCCGAAGCTTCGAGCAGCGCACAAGTGGCGTGCTGATTACCGCCATCATCTTCGCCGGTATTGTTTCACTGGGATTGCAGGGCAACTACACGTATTTCGGAACGATCGATATAGGGAACCACTTCCCAGACCTGCTCGCAGTAGCCGTTGTACTGATCGGCGCTGTGTCTGGCGTCGCGGGCGGCGTATTCTGCTGGCTACTACTGAATACCGGGCGCTGGATCCCGTCGTCGATCAACACCTGGCGCGACCGTCATCCGGTGGCGTTTGGTGCCGTGTGCGGCCTGATCATCGCCGTGATCGGCGTGGCCTCCGGCGGACATACGTTCGGCAGTGGCTATGCCGAAGCGCGGGCAATGCTGGAAGGACGAGCTCAACTGAGCGCTGCCTACCCGGTGCTCAAGATGGCCTCGATGGTCGGGTCGTATCTGCCGGGCGCACCTGGTGGACTCTTCGCGCCCTCGCTGGCGATCGGTGCCGGTATTGGAAATGCGCTGCACCTGGTGTTCGGCCAGATGCAGCTGCCGATGCTGATCGCGCTCGGAATGGTCGGTTATCTGGCTGCGGTGACGCAAAGCCCGATCACCGCTTTTGTGATCGTGATCGAGATGATCAACGGCCATGCACTCGTCATATCACTCATGGCTACAGCGCTGATATCCAGTCAGGTATCGAAACTCTTTGCCCCGGCACTTTACGAGACGTTGGCGAAGCGATATGTCAGCGTGAATCCCGCCGTGCTCGTCGAAGGGCCGGCAGGAGATAAGACATAGAGTAATCGGTCGCATGGGAGACGGTTCGTATACCCTGCTATTTGATTATGAACAGTTTGCAGGAGAGCAACGCATGGACCGCATGACCGCGATGGAGACGTTCGTAACCGTGGTGGACGCAGGTTCATTTTCTGCCGCCGCTCGCCGGTTAAAGTTAGGCCAGCCGGCGGTCTCGAAGTCGATTGCGCAACTGGAAGAGCATCTCGGCGCGCGGCTTTTGCTTCGCTCAACGAGAGGCCTGGCGCCGACGGATGCGGGCCAGCGATTCTACGAGCACGCCCGCCGTGCAATCGATGAGGCGGATCAGGCCGAACAGGCAGCACGCGAATCGTCGGACGGACTCTCGGGCCGCTTGCGCATCGGCGCTGCGGTCACCTTCGCGCGGCTGCACATTTTGCCAGCGCTTAAGTCCTTTCTCGACCAGCATCCGAAACTGAGTATCGACATCGTTCTGGACGACCGCTCCATCGATCTGCTCGAACAGGGCGTCGACGTGGCGCTCCGCATGGGTGCGCTCGACGACTCGACGATGACCGCACGACGCATCCTGCGGGGACGGCGGCTGGTGGTCGGGACACCGCGCTATTTCGCGGACGCCGGCGTTCCGAAGACACCGGCAGACCTGAGCCGGCACCAGGCGATCGTGTACTCGCTGCGAGGTGGTGGCGAGTCGTGGTCGTTTAGCTGCAACGATGGCACGGAGGTCGCCGTGGCCGTGTCGGGCCGGGTAAGCGTGAGCGCTGCCGAGGGCATGCGCACGGCGGTGCTGGGGCACATGGGCCTCGCTGTCGCGTCAGAATGGATGTTCTCCCCCGAGCTCGCCGACGGCACTGTGCAAGCCGTTCTCACCGAATGGACGCTGCCAGCCATCGATGTCTGGGCAGTCTTTCCGTCCGGTCGCATGGCTACGACGAAAGCGCGCGCCTTCGTCGCTTTCGTCGAGCACCTATTTGATGGGCACGGTGGCAGTACTGAAGCCGACCCGAAATCCACTCTTATCGATTGACGCGCCGGCTTCCGAAAACAGCAAAATCGGGGTCGGTAAGTTTCTCCGTTTACACCTTCGCAGTCGCCTTCTCGAGCACGGCGAACATGTCGCTTGGATCGGCGCGGCGCGTGTAGTCCGGATGAACCTCCGAGTACAGCACGATACCGTCGCGGCCAATGACGTAGCGCGCTGGCATAGGCAAAGTCCAGCTGGGGTCGTCGTTGAACACCGGGAGGTCGTTTCTCAGGCGCCTGTACAAATCGACGAGGTAGCCAGGCAGCGAGAAGCGCACGCCGAACGCTGCGCTTGTCTCGCCGTTGACATCGCTCAGCACCGGGAAGCTCAACCCGTTCTCGCGCACTGACTTGCGGCTATTGACCGGCGTCTGCGGCGAGATGGCGACCACGTTCGCACCATGGGCGCGAATCTGCGACAGCACTTCGTTGATCGCCTGAAGTTCAATGTTGCAGTACGGACACCATACGCCACGATAGAAGGTCACGACGAGCGGCCCCTGCGCAAGCAGGTCGGTCGACGAGACGTCGTTGTCGTTCTGGTCCTTCAATTTGAACAGCGGGGCGCGGTCGCCAGCTTTGATGGCGCGGGCTGCCTGACCGCTCGCGATCAGTTCAGCAGTCGCACGCTCCATGATCGGGTGGATTTCCGCCGGTGCGTAATAGGGCGGTTTGCCGGCCTTGAAGTCGGCTTTGAAAGCGTCGAGTTTGTCTTGCAGTGTCATCGCGAATCTCCTTGAGTGATTGAGGCCGATAGGGCGTTTAATCCGCATTGAGCGTGAGCGTAGCTGCTCACGATCCCCGCAGGTTGAAACTCCCAGAGCATCAGCAGAAGGCATCCCCCGTCGATAACAGTTATTCCGTGCAGGCATGTTCCGCATAAGCGCATTTGTGCCCTCGTGCCCTTGCGAAGCGATGACTCGCGTCTGGGCATCCCGGTTCAGTAAAGTGGACTCCACCAGGAATAGGACCTATTCCTGGCCGACTACTACCGTGCATTCCGACACGAGCGGACGATACGCATCAACCAATGCATGAACACATTGGCGCACATGCAACAGTCGGCTTGTCCCCGCACTTGGGCATGTGAGCAGACCCTTCAAATTTCACTATCGAGGTAATCATGACTCAAGCTCTGAAAGGCAAACTTGCACTTGTGACCGGCTCTTCTCGTGGAATCGGCGCGGCCATCGCAACCCGTCTCGCGCGGGAGGGCGCATCCGTTATCGTCCATTACGCGTCGAGTCCGGAGCGTGCAGAGAACGTAGTTAATGCGATCCGCGATGCAGGCGGCGAGGCCGAAGCGGTCGGCGCCAATCTGGCGAAGCCCGAGGGTGTCGCGGCGCTGACCGATTCGTTGAACGGCGTCTTTGGCGGAAAATTTGAAGGCCGACTCGACATCCTCGTCAACAACGCGGGCACCGTCGAATACGGACCGTTCCTTGAGTCGTCTGAGACATCGTATGACACGCACTTCAATCTGAACGTGCGGGCGCCGATTGAACTGGCGAAGGACGCGGCAAAGCGCATGATCAAGACGGGCTGGGGACGCATCATCAATGTGGGCTCTGCTTTCGGCGAAGCAGCGCCGCTGCCTGGCGTAACGCTTTACATCGCGTCGAAGTTTGCCATTCGGGGCTTCACACGCGGACTTTCGCGCGAGCTTGGCCAGTATGGCGTGACCGTCAATGCAGTTCAGCCCGGCCCGATCGACACTGAACTCGCTCCCCAGCCTGGGACGGAAGCTCACGCAACGATGACGAAACTCGCCAGTGTGGGTCGCTTCGGTAAGCCCGAAGAAATCGCAGCGGCGGTAGCGTACCTGGCGAGCCCCGAAGCAAGCTACACCACCGGTGAAAGTCTGACGGTCGACGGTGGGTGGATTGCCTGAGGAAGCCGAAGAGGGTTTCGCTCGCACGCTGCCAGGCGCTGATTCGCTGGCGGAAGAGCGTGCGGGACTGAAGCGCGTGCGGATGCAAAATCAACCGCACAGCGCGCCGAGTGCAATCGTCGGAAACTGCGTCCTCAATTCGCACGCGATCGGTATGCGGTCGACTGAGCGGTGCAATCAGCGCGTTTGATCCTGCGCCTACTCTTTGGGAGCAGCAAGCGTGGTCACGTATATCGTTTTCGTGCGAGAAAGCACACAGGACCAGATCGAACTCGACGCTTACCAGGCCAAGGCCGGCGAATCTTTTGCCGGTCACCCGATCAAGGTTCTTGCGGCTTACGGACCGCAGCAGCCGCTCGAAGGACCTGCGCCCGAGGGTGTGGTCATCGTGGAGTTCCCGGACACCCGTTCTGCCCGTGCCTGGTATGACAGCCTGGAGTATCACGCGATAGCGCAGCACCGATTCAAGGGCGCGACCTATAGGACCGTACTGGTCGAGGGAGTGTAGGACCGCCGACGTGCGAAATGCTCGGGCGATCGAGGTCCACTGATGTACATCTCCGGGGCATTTCGCGTGTTATCCCACAGCCGATTCCCCGTCAGTCTGTAGCGGGGATGACTTTGCCGCCGTGCGTGTCAAACCAGAGCAAACGACTTTCGACGATTGATGAACCATGGAAATGGATGAAGACACCAGAATGCTTGCTTTGAGCGCTATAGCGCACCGGTCGCGATTGGCTGTCTTCCGGATACTCGTTACGGCGGGGCCGCGCGGGTTGCCCGCTGGCGAGATTTCTGCGCGGTTAGGAATCGTTTCATCCAGCCTGTCTTTCCACCTCAAGGACATGTTGCGAGCGAACCTTGTATCCGGGCGCCGGGAGGGGACCTTCATCTATTATTCGGCGGCCCTCGATACCATTCATGGGGTCATCGACTTTTTGACCGAAACTTGCCTCGCGGGCCCCGCAAGGGTTCCTCCCGCTCAGTAAAGAAGATGCCTATAGCGCTCAGCTGCTCCGGCGCCGTCAGGAACCTGACTCGCTCGGCGCGCTCGCCACGTCGCGTAGCATGGGACAGCTAAAGACCCCGGATATGGACGTTCTGTTTATGAGCCTCTCGCATCATGTTAAGGATTGGGACTGCCCGTTATGAAAGCGCGTGACGGATGATGGATGTAGTTGCTGTCTGCTACAACAGTCGATGTCGATGAAATGAAATGTCGAGGCCAGATTCAGATGTCGATGTCAAATTTGTCGAGGCCAGATTCAGATGTCGGGGTGCGGGCTAATTAGAAATGTCGGGTTTTGGGTTGGTTTGAGGTTGGTTTCAGCCTTCTAAATCTCTCTTGAAAGGGTCATTTCCCCACCGCGGCTACCCGCCTTTCGGCCGTTCTCAAGATGATGCCGTTCAGGTCCGCTTGCGTGAGCGCGCGCTGCTTGCGCGTGTTGTTGGCCCGCATCTTCGGCTTCGCCGGCTCGCCCTGATTAGTCCTCGACGGCGAACCCGAGATGCGCCGGTTGTCCCGCTCCAGCTGCACCTGCCGCGCCACCTCCAGCACGTGTCCCAGCCGCTTGTTGTCGACTACCGCCCCTTGGTCGATGTCGGATAAGCGATCGTACTGGCGATAGGTCAGGGCGGCACCATTGGCCCGGATCTCGATGCGCCCATCGGGGTATTCGACCACGTCCAGGTAGTGGTGAATCAGGCCGCGGTTGGCCGGCGTATCGTCCAGCAAATACATCACCCGGTCATACTGGACGGTCAACGTCGCCGACACGCAGCGCGAGACCCGACAGGTCAGAATCAGATCAAGATTCTCATCCGCCCTGAGCGGCCGGTGCGCGTTGTACGCACTCCTCGGTGCCTTGCCAAAGCGGCCATTGAAGTCGGCAATGAAGTGGGGCGCATAAGCGTTCGCCGCTTCCTTCGTGTCGATCTTGCGCAGTCGCAACTCCTTCACCAAGCGGTCCTGCAAGGTCAGGTTGGCGCGCTCCACGCGCCCCTTGGCCTGGCTGCTGTTGGCACATAACGTATCCACGTTCAACTCGTACAAGGCCCGTCCGTATTGGGTTACACCCTTGCCGGGCGTGCTCGCCGGGTGGTTGCAGTGGAACACGCTCGCCTTGTCGCTGTAGAGTGCGACCGGTTTGCCATACGCTTCGATGTACTGGCGCGTCGCTTCGAAATAACTGAAGGTCGACTCGGTCGCGGTGAAGTGCAGCGTCATCAGCCGACTGGTGGCGTCGTCAATAAACACCAGCAGCGTGCAGGCCGGCGCGCGTTCCTCAAACCACCGATGATCGCTGCCATCGATCTGGATCAGTTCGCCCAGGCACGAACGCCGGTTCCTCGGCTGGTGGATCTTGGGCGGGCGCTGCTTGCGCGGAATCCACAGGCCCGCGTCAGTCATCAGGTGCCGCACGGTTTCCTTTGAAAGCGTCAGACCGTGAGATTCACGCAGCTTCTCGCAGGCCAGTGTCGGGCCGAAATCGGCGTAGCGGTCTCGGATCAAAATTAGCGCCCGGTAAGCCGTGGCTTCATCGAGCTTTCGATTACCAGGACGTCCTCGGGCAGCCGATCCAACGCCGCCCGGCCCGGTCTGTTTATACCGAAGCACCAGCCGCTCGATCTGACGCACCGTCAGGTGCAAACGCTCGGCGGCCAGGCCCGGTTTGAGCATCCGGTCCATCACAGCTTGAATCACTTTGAGTCGGTCGAGTTCGCGCATGTTCAACGTCACCAGGTCGGTTGGCTGCATGGCGAGCTCCCATCGTTGGATCGGAAGCTCCCAGCATCGCACCAGCACCAAAACACGACATTCCTATCTTGCTCAAACACGACATTAGGATATTGCTGCTACAAAATTTTTGTTGATAATTATCATTATGTCAAATTTATCGGGCAGTCTGACTAAACCATCGTCAATCGCAATTTATGCTTGAGTCAGCGGCGATCGCTTTAAGGCGATGCGAGCGGCCCTTGCCGGCCCGATGCTGTTGAAAAGTCAACGACAGCGAACGTCGTGAGATTTTCAGGAATCCTCTTCAACGGCAAAATCACATTAAGCTATAACTGTTTTATGGAATTCTCGTAGAGTTTCTCTCCACCGCCGCTATCGCCAGTGGCCATTGATATATGCGTGAGTTACCGCGCCCTAACCCCGTTCGCATGCCTATTGCCTTCCGGCAGATCCATCGCGTCAAGCCGGAACGGGAAATGGTTGGCATTTTCGCCCGGCGAATCACGACGGCGTGGTCGGAGTTTGGCCAAAGCCTTTTTTCTCGCCCTCTTAGGTGAGAAGCTTGCCGAAGACGACCCGCTTGAACTCGATCAACGGAGCCTCACTCTTTTCTGCACGCATACGCAATAACGCGCCTTCCCAGCTATTCAGCACGAACCGCCCTAGCATGGCTGCGGGAAGCAGGTCGCCGACTGCACCTTGCTCCTGCGCTTCAGCAATGCAGATCTCGAAGAAATGGCCCCAGCTCGCAAAATGCCCGGCCAGACGCTCCCGCATAAGCACGCTATGGTCAGCCACCTCTGCGCTGAGATTTCCCAACAGACATCCCTTTGCGAAGCCGACTGCCTTAAACACCTTGATCCGGTCGTCAAAATAGGCTTCCAACCGGACCAACGGTGCGACATCGGCATTGCCGAAGATGTCGCGTAGTTTGCCTTCGTTGCGATCGAAGTAGGCGTCCATCACCTCTGCCCCGAACGCCTCCTTGCTGGCGAAGTGATTGTAGAACGACCCTTTGGGCACATTCACGCTCTCGACGATGCTCTGAATACCCGTCGCAGCGTAGCCCTCAGCGTGAATAATCCGCAACCCCGCCTGAACGAGATTGTTGCGGGTATCGGGCTTGGGCTTCGGCCCACGTTTGGCGGCAAGCTGAGATTTCACTTCGCATATCCTTGACTAATTCAAGACGACCGGTCAGAATTAATTTACCGCAGCTTAATGCTGCCTGTCAAGGAATCTGCTCCGCTCGCGAGGAAACGATCGTGATTTTAAGGCTCGATGTAAGCGTGCCAGCAGAAGGCGGAATCAAACCAGGCGCCTGGCTATTTCGTCCCGAGCGCGCGCTGGAGCCCAAACGGCTCGTTTTGATACCGGGCGGCCATTTCGACCCTTATCTCACCGAGTTTCCGCGAGCATCTGCTCGATCCCGATGAGAGCCGTTCGTGACCCATACATCACAAACAGTAAAGGAATTTACGATGAGTGCCGCCAATGCTACTGGCAATATTCAATGGGACTTACTCACGATTAAGCGCCCTGGCCTCCGTCGCGATCTGCCCGCCGGGAAGGAAGATCTGATGTGGGTGGCGAATTCGTCGACACTCATCTATGGAGAACGTGACGCCGTCCTGGTCGACACCTTTCTCACGTCAGAGCAATCACAGACTCTGCTGGACTGGGTGGTCGCGAGTGGTAAGAATCTCACTACCATCTACATTACGCACGGGCACGGCGACCATTTTTTTGGCCTCGCCGCTCTTCTGGAGCAATTCCCGAAGGCAAGAGCGGCTGCTACGCCCGAAGTGGTCGCGGCCATGCACGAGAACCTTTCACCGGCCTGGATCGACGATTTCTGGCGCCGGCTTTTTCCCGGCGAGATACCGGACCGCTTGCTGGTCGCCGAGCCGCTGGAAAACAATGAGCTAGAGTTGGAGGGGCACAAACTCGTCGTGTTGAATGTCGGGCGAACTGATACAGCTCACTCCACATGCTTGCACGTCCCGTCCATCGGATTGATCGTCGGCGGGGATGCTGTTTACAACGGCATTCATCCCTATCTTGGCGAGACCGATACGCAGAGCCGGCTCGAATGGATTTCCACGCTTGACAAACTTGAGGCCCTGAAACCCCGCGCGGTAATCGCTGGGCACAAAGTGCCGGGGAACGCCGATGATCCCCGCATCATCGGCGAAACGCGGCAATACCTTCGCGATTTCGATCGCCTGGACGCGTCAACGAAAACCGCGCTGCAACTCTACAACGCAATGCTCGAACTCTACCCCGATCACGTCAACCCGGGTTCGCTCTGGGGCGCGGCGAACACGGTCAAGAAGCAATCTTAGGGCTTCTTCCCATCACGAATTAAGATATTTTTTACAAAGGATTCCTGATCATGTACAAAACACTTTTTGCCGCAGCCACCGCTCTGACCTTTTCTGCCGGATCTATCGCGGCTACTCCTGCCGCCTACAAAGAGCCACTGAATGCTCAGACCCTGAACACAATCAAATCAGAGTTCGGCGGCCTCATGGAATTAGCCAACCGGCACGACTTCAAGGCTCTGCATGAGATGTTCTGGCAATCCCCCTCGGCCCTTCTCGTTGCCAAAAGCGCAATCCCCGCCGAGGGGAACTGGGCAGGCGTCTGGGGCAACGAGGCAATCGATCAGAAGCTGCACGACATCGGCAGCTCCGGCCCGGTCGTGCTTCGGCCGGATTACTCGAAGCTCAAGGTCGTCGGCCTGACGCGAGACATAGCGCAATCCTACGCCCCGGTGAATATCACGGTTTCGTATGCGGGGCAGGACGGAACGCCCAAGCCGTTTCTGATGATCATCAACTGGATAAAAATCAGGAAGGACTGGAAGGTCGCTTCTGAGATCATCCTGCCCGTACCTCCGGCGCCCGTAGCGAAGAGTTAGGCCCCCCAGATGCTTACGGCGAGTGTATCCGAACGATCTTTGCAAGCGTGATGCTCGTCACGCTTCCCATACACGCAGAGAACGGAACACTCAATTCGACGAAGCTATGCTGCTCAAAGAAAAGGGGACTCTGTGCGAATTCTGCGCGCGAGAATAGTGGCGTAATCACCGTTACATCATCGTGCTAAAAGGAGCCTTCCAAACTGCGAACGCAGTGGTGAATAAGCTGTTTTGGCGATCGATTGAGCCCCTCATGGCAAGCGGCCAAGTCAGGCCTGCTCACGCGAAAGTCGGGCGGGCAGCGGTGGTCCTGATCGACGTAGTGCAGGGATACATTAGACAAATTGTCGACCGCGTCCCGCCAGCCGGCGAGCAGCGCAGTTCTTGTCAGGTCGCATCAGGTCGTATCAGGTTCGCCCAAGGACGCGCGTTTGACGGACCAATACTCTGTTCCTGACGAAACTGCTATTGACCTCAGGTGTCGCGTGAGCGAAGGCCACGACGTCGGTTTCCCGCCCGAAGAGACGGGATAGTTGCTGCCACGAGTACACCAGATCAGAGACGCCCTCCCCGTAAGAGAAACTACTCGAGGTTTCGAATGAACACTCGGCCAAAATTTATACGAATCGGAGTCCTTATTCTGGTTGTAGCGGGCGGCCTCTGTCTATTGGGTACGGGTCATTTGAAAGGAGCGGGTCCAGCGGTGGCCGCGGAGGCTGCGGCCACCTCGCACGTTGAAGTCGATGTTGCGACGGTGGTGGCAAAGACCATCACCGACTATCAAGACTATTCAGGACGCCTTGCGGCAATAGACAAGGTCGAGATACGGCCTCTCGTTTCCGGCACCATCATCGCTGTGCACTTCCGCGACGGTGACCTCGTTAAAAAGGGCGATCCGCTCTTTACGATCGATCCCCGCCCCTACCTGGCAGCGGTCGATCAGGCCGGCGCGCAACTGGCTGCTGCGCAGGCGCATGAAGGATACACGTCGACGGACGCGGCCCGTGCTGTCCGCCTGCTTGCCGACAATGCAATTGCCAAACGCGACTACGACCTCGCGCAGAACGCCTCGCGCGAAGCCATTGCTAACGTCAAGGCCGCTCAAGCGGCCCTTGAAACTGCTCGGATCAATCTCGCCTACGCGCATATCACTGCACCGGTTACCGGCCGGGTGTCACGCGCGGAACTGACTGTCGGCAATGTCGTGTCGACCGGCGCGAATGCGCCTCTGTTGACGACACTCGTGTCTGTCTCGCCGATTTACGCAGAGTTCGACGCTGACGAACAGACCTATCTGCGTTATCTCGGACGCGACTCGAAGGAGACCGTGCCCGTTCTGCTGGGACTAGCAAACGAAACCGGTTTTTCCCGCACAGGGGTGATCTATTCGGTCGACAACCGGCTGGACACGACATCCGGCACGATCCGCGTGCGCGCACGCTTCAATAATGAAGACGGCACACTGGTTCCGGGACTCTATGCGCGCGTTCAGGTCGGCGGCGGCGTACCGCATGCCGCGGTGCTGATCGATGACGCCGCGGTTAGCACGGATCAGGACAAGAAGTTCGTCATGGTCCTCGATGCCAACGACCGCGTTCACTACCGGGAAGTTGTGCTTGGCGATCAGCACGACGGTCTGCGCGTGATACGTAAAGGACTCGTTGCGGGCGACCGAATCGTCGTCAACGGGTTGCAGCGCATTCATCCCGAAGACGTCGTCAGAGCAAAGATGGTGCCGATGAGCGGCCCCGGAACCACGACACAATCGTCGCCGGCGTAAGCCGTTTCGCAAGCAGACGCGTTTCTGGCGGATTCCATGAACCTGTCCAAGTTTTTCATCGATCGCCCGATCTTCGCCGGCGTATTGTCGATGCTGATTCTCCTCGGTGGTGTGATTTCGATATTCAAGTTGCCGATATCCGAGTATCCGGAAGTCGTGCCTCCCTCCGTCGTGGTTCGCGCACAGTATCCGGGCGCCAACCCCAAAGTGATTGCGGCGACGGTGGCTGCTCCGCTCGAAGAGCAGATCAACGGGGTCGAAAATATGCTTTACATGCAGTCGCAGGCGAACAGCGACGGCAATCTGACGCTCACGATCACGTTCAAGCTGGGAACCGATGTGAACCTGGCCCAGCAGCTAGTGGAGAATCGCGTCTCGCAGGCGCTGCCGCGGCTGCCTGAAGACGTGCAGCGGCTTGGCGTGACAACGATCAAATCGTCGCCGACCCTGACGATGGTGGTCCACCTCGTGTCGCCGAACGGTCGTTATGACATGAAGTACCTGCGCAATTATTCTGTCATCAACGTCAAGGACCGGCTCGAACGGGTGCCGGGCGTAGGCGAAGTCGTCCTGAAAGGGTCCGGTGACTACTCGATGCGCATCTGGCTCGATCCTCAAAAGGTCGCCCAGCACAATATGACGGCGACCGACGTTGTCGAGGCAATCCGGGAACAGAACGTACAGGTTTCCGCGGGATTGGTCGGATCTTCTCCGACCTTACCCGACGTTCCACTTCAGCTCAGCGTGAATGCTCAGGGTCGCCTGCAAACGGTCGAGGAATTCGAAGACATCGTCCTTAAAGCATCGCCCGACGGCGGTGTGACACATCTGCGCGATGTGGCCCGCGTCGAACTGGACGCCGCCGAGTATGCCGAGCGCTCATTGCTCGACAACAAGCAGGCTGTTGCGATGTGGATCTTTCAGCAGCCCGGCGCAAATTCCCTGCAGATTTCGGAGGCCGTACGCAAGACCATGAGCGAGCTGCGGCCCGACTTTCCGCCGGGCCTCGAAGACCATATCATCTACGACCCGACACAGTTCGTACGGGCCAGTATTCACGCCGTCATCCATACCCTTCTTGAAGCCATTGCGCTCGTCGTTCTCGTCGTCATTATTTTTCTCCAGACGTGGCGCGCGTCCGTCATTCCGCTTGTAGCGGTGCCTGTTTCCATTGTCGGTACCTTTACGCTTCTACTTGCGTTCGGTTTTTCCATCAACGCGCTTTCGCTCTTCGGGATGGTGCTCGCGATCGGCATTGTGGTCGACGATGCCATTGTCGTGGTCGAAAACGTCGAACGGAATATCGCAAGCGGGCTATCCGCCAAAGAAGCTACTTATGAAGCGATGCGAGAGGTGAGCGGCCCTATTGTTGCGATTGCGTTGACGCTGGCGGCCGTGTTCGTACCGCTTGCCTTTATGAGCGGACTGACCGGTCAGTTCTACAAACAGTTCGCGGTCACCATCGCGATCTCGACGATTATCTCGGCGTTCAACTCGCTGACGCTGTCACCGGCCTTGGCAGCCCTTTTGCTGAAAGGACATAACGAACCCAAAGACTGGCTGACGCGCGCAATGGACCGCGCATTTGGCGGCTTCTTCAAGCGCTTCAATGCGGTTTTTCAAAGGGGATCCGTGGCTTACAGTTCGGGCGTGAAAAAAGTGCTGAAACGTAAGGCACTGATGATGGGCATCTACGTTGTGCTGCTTTGCTGCGCTGTCGCGATGATACGGGTCGTTCCCGGCGGATTCGTGCCGGCGCAGGACAAAGAGTATCTGATCACATTTGCGCAACTGCCAAACGGCGCTTCGCTCGACCGGACTGAACAAGTGATTCGCAAGATGGCCGAGATCGGGCTCGCCACGCCGGGTGTTGAAGCAGCCGTGCAGCATCCGGGACTGTCCGTGAACGGATTCACCAACTCGTCCAGCGCGGGAATCATGTTTCTGACCTTGAAACCCTTCGAGGAACGAACGAGTAAAGCGCTGTCCGCACACGAGATTGCCGGCCAGCTCATCAGGAAATATAGCGCGATCAAAGGGGCGTACATCGGCGTGTTCCCTCCCCCACCTGTATTGGGACTCGGCACGCTGGGCGGCTTCAAGATGGAACTCGAGGATCGGGGTGCATTGGGCTATGCGGCACTCGACGCGGCAACGCAGGAGTTCATCAAAGTCGCCTCGACAACCCCCGAACTGGGACCGACGTTTTCCAGCTACCAGATCAACGTTCCCCAACTGAACGTCGCGCTTGACCGGGTCAAAGCAAAGCAGTTAGGAGTGGCGGTGACGGACGTGTTCCAGACTATGCAGATTTATCTCGGCTCTTTATACGTCAATGACTTCAACCGTTTCGGGCGTGTGTATCAGGTCCGCGTCCAAGCAGACGCGCCGTTCCGCGCTCACACAGCAGACATCGGTCTGCTGAAAACCAGAAACGCGAATGGTGAAATGGTTCCGCTATCGTCGCTGGTGACTGTGACGCCGACGTATGGTCCGGACATGGTGGTGCGGTACAACGGTTACACCTCGGCCGATATCAACGGCGGCCCGGCGCCCGGCTATTCGACCGACGAGGCGCAGGCAGCCGCTGAACGCATTGCGGCGCAAGTTCTGCCGCGCGGCATCAAGTTCGAATGGACCGACATGACTTATCAGCAGATTCTTGCTGGCAACTCGGCGGTGCTGGTATTCCCGATTAGCGTCCTGCTGGTGTTTCTGGTGCTGTCCGCGTTGTACGAAAGCCTGGCTCTGCCGCTCGCGGTGATTATGATCGTACCGATGAGCATCCTCTGTGCGCTCATTGGCGTCTGGCTAACGAGCGGAGACAACAACATCTTCACGCAGATCGGCCTGATGGTGCTGGTCGGGTTGTCGGCCAAGAACGCCATTCTCATTGTCGAATTCGCGCGCGAACTTGAACTTCAGGGCTTTACCGTCGTGTGCGCGGCGATTGAAGCAAGTCGCTTGCGCTTGAGGCCGATCCTCATGACGTCGTTCGCCTTCATCATGGGTGTGGTGCCTCTCATCACATCGTTCGGCGCAGGCTCCGAAATGCGGCACGCAATGGGCGTGGCGGTCTTCTTCGGCATGCTTGGCGTCACGCTATTCGGCCTGCTGCTGACGCCGGTGTTTTATGTGCTGCTGCGCATGCTTGCCGGTGGACACAACCTGATCGACAAGCACGGGCATGTGCCCCAGATGCGCGGAGTCGACGCAACAGCCGATCTGTGAGGGTTTCCATGCGTCGACTTCTTGCTGTCCGGCTGGAAGCCACCAGGCGATTACTGGCGGCCCTGCCTATTTTGACTGTAGCCGCCGGCTGCTCGCTGGCGCCGACCTACCAGCGCCCCGATCTGAACGTGCCAACGGCCTTCAAAGAAGCAACCGCTGCGTCGCCCACTGATAATGGCACGCGGGGGGCGGAGATGATGCCCGCCGAAACCGGCTCATGGAAAGTCGCGCAGCCGGCCGAGGAAGCGCCGCGGGGTGAATGGTGGAAAATCTTCAACGATCCGGCGCTCGACGATCTCGAGCAGCAGGCGGGCGACGCGAATCAGGATCTTAAGGGCGCTTCGGCGCGGGTGGAACAAGCACGCGCGCTCAATCAGACGGTGCGCTCACAGCGCTTTCCGACCGTTGGCGCAGGCTTCGGACCGACTCTAGAGCGGCAGTCCCCGGCTTCTCTCTTCTTCCCGGACGACCAGGAAGTCCCCCGTCAAACCCTCTGGCGCGCGCAGGCGACGGCGTCCTACGAGGTCGATCTGTTTGGACGGGTGTCGGATTCCGTGCAGGCGTCAAACGCGAACACGGCGCAAAGCGAAGCACTGTTCCGCTCGGTACGACTCGCGTTGCAAGCTGACGTCGCACAAAACTACTTTAATCTGCGCGAGCTGGATGCCGAGATCTCCGTTTACCGGGACACAGTCCGGCTTCGGGAGCAGACGCTCGACCTCGTGCAACTCCGGTATCAGGAGGGCGATATCAGCGAACTGGACGTGGCTCGCTCGCGATCTGAACTTTCTACGGCTCGTTCCGACGAAATGACCGTCGAGCGGTTGCGTGTGGCGGCCGAGCATAGCCTTGCCGTACTACTGGGCAAAGCGCCGTCCGCGTTTTCAATGCAGCCTAGCCCGCTTACGCCGGTCACGATCGAAGTGCCGCCGGGACTTCCGTCTTCGTTGCTTGAGCGCAGGCCTGATGTCGCCGCCGCCGAATATGCGATGCAAGCGGCGAACGCCCGCATCGGCGTTGCTAAGTCCGCGTATTTTCCCTCTCTGCTTTTAACGGGTACGGCAGGATTCGAATCTGCCACGATCGGAGACCTCTTCAACTGGTCGACCCGCGTTTTTCTGCTAGGGCCGCTAGCTGGCACGGCGCTGGCGATTCCGATCTTTGACGGTGGACGCCGCAAAGGTAACCTGGCAAATGCGCGCGCGGTCTACGAAGAGGACGTGGCCACTTATCGCCAGCAGGTACTGGTGGCATTCCGGGAAGTCGAGGATAGCCTCGCGGACCTGCGCATCCTTAAGGCCCAGACTCAAACCCAGTCAGAGGCAGTCCGGTCCTCGACCCGCGCAGCACAACTCTCACAAACTCAGTATGCCGAGGGCGCGGTCAATTATCTGGACGTCATTGATTCACAACGAACCGTCTTACAATCACAACTCGCGCAAGTTCAATTGTCCGGTACCCAGGTGGTGTCCACCGTTCATCTAATTCGCGCGTTGGGAGGCGGATGGGGTGATTCCGTCACACCTGCTACCGGACCGCAATAGGGACCGGAATAGGCGGTCCGGTCGCATTGGCCGTGCAACGTCTGCATTTCGCGGAGCGAGTCATTTTAGTGGGCGTTTATCGCCGCAACGAAGCTCCACCACCCTTTCTGAGAGAACTGCAGCTAACTGCAGTTCTCCCACACCGGCCACTCGTCGATGCTCTCCCACTCCAATTGGTTAGTTACGTCGCGTCGCGTTGACAAAGCCGTTCTGGCCGCTCCGCTGCTAATGCGACCAACACGTATAATCAAGGACCAGTGACCGCACCCGTGCGATTTCCAGGTTCGTAGACCGGAGGGTAAATGGATCGACTGCAAGCAATGGAGGTTTTCATACGTGTCGTCGATACGAATAGCTTCACGAAAGCTGCCGACACGCTGAACCTGCCGCGCGCCTCGGTCACCAATATCATTCAAAATCTGGAATCCTACCTGAAGGTTCGCTTGCTCCAGCGGACTACCCGGCGCCTGAGTCTCACCGCCGACGGAACTGCCTACTACGAGCGATGCGTCAAGGTTCTCGCGGAAATTGAGGAGATTGAAGGGTCCTTCTCCACGACCGCGATGACCCCGCGGGGGAAATTGCGAGTCGACACGTCGGGCCCGATTGGGAAGATGATTCTTGTACCCGCGCTCGACGACTTTCACGCCAAGTACCCGAATGTTCAACTCACCATCGGCCTGAGCGATCGCCGTGTAGATATGATCGAGGAGGGGGTCGACTGCACCATTCGCGTTGGCGCGCTACTCGACTCGAACATGGTGGCAAGACACCTGAATGACTTCCATTTCCTGACTGCTGCCACTCCAGGCTATTTGAAAAGATTTGGTGTGCCGATCAATCTGGAGGACCTGGATAAACACGTCGCCGTGAAATATATCTCGGCGCGTACCTCACGCCCAATGGAACTGCACTTTGTGGTGGAGGGTAAAGAGGTTGAGGTCAAAATACCCGGTGCATTCACCGTAAACGACGCTGAGGCTCACCTTGCTGTAGGTCTCAAGGGATTCGGACTATTTCAAATTGCCCGGATGCTGGCGCTGCCTTATTTGCGCACTGGGGAACTCGTTGAGGTGCTCCCGCAGTGGAAACCCGCAACTATGGAAACTTCGCTTGTCTACCCTCAAAACCGGCATCAATCTCCGGCAATGCGTGCGTTCATCAACTGGACCCTTGAGCTTTGTGCTGCGCACCCATTGCTTGCCGGTCCGGCCTGAGCGGCGGCATGCCATCAGTGTCAAGCGATCGCAACTCTTGATATCCAGCATGCAATTGCTTCGCCTATCGCGTCGGGTGAATTCTCTTGCAGGTAGTGTCCGCCGTACACCTTGACCTCTTCCTGATTTTTCCACGTCCTACAGAAATCCCTCATTTGACCGATGAGCATTGCCCCGGGCTCGGCGTTGATAAACAGCTTAGGGATAGAGGATTCCTTCATCCAGTCTGCGTACTGAGCGACGATGCTGGCTATTGCTTGTGGCCTGCCGTCAATGGGAAGCTCACGGTTAAAGGTCAGAATTGGCAGGCGGTCGTCGCCTTCCGTCAGGAACGGTCGACGATAAACCGCCATCTCCTGATTGGAAAGTGACCGCAACATTGACGCCGGAAGCACCTTCTCCACGAGCATGTTGTCGCGCAGGATAAGTGCCTCTCCCTCGAACGAACGCAAGCGCTCGAGCGGAGCGCGGATGGACACAGCGACTTCGTCCCACCGCAATTCACGAACGATCGTTTCCATGTAGGCAATTCCTCGCGTTGCACCTGGATGTCTCCTGGCCCAATCCATTGCCAGCACGCCACCCCAATCCTGCCCCACCATAATCAGATCGTTCGCTATGCCGAGTTCATCGAGAAATCCATCAAGAAAGCGGCGATGCTGCGAAAACGTATACCTGCGCGGGTCGGCGTCAAGCAGCTTTTCCGAATCGCCCATACCTATCAGATCGGGTGCGATGCAACGGGCTTGCGTTGAAACGTGTGGAATAACATTCCTCCAGATATATGAGGAGGTCGGATTGCCATGGAGAAAGAGAATCGGCGTACCTTCACCTTCATCAACGTATGCCATCCGCTTGCCCAGAACGTTCCGGTAGAGCTTCCGGTTTTCAGTATCCGAAATCATCAGTTCACCCGTAGTCAATCGTTTGTCACGGTACTTTTCGAACAAGGCAGGACCGGTTCAATCTTTAACGCGAGGCTCGTTGCACTACCCGCCCGATTACCCAAAGAGTTGATCCGGATCGGTCGTCGTCGTTGCGTCCTCACGCATGAGGTGCGCAAAGTAAAACGCTAACCGATAAACGCTGCCAAAGCGTGTTGGTCGCCCATAAACATGGGTTGCATGATGAGACTGCAACACGAGAGACAGTATGGTTAGTGCGAAACATGGACTACGAACGTGCACGCAGCCCCTTCGCTGCACCGGATCCGACGGTCGTTTTCGCTACGCCACCTACATCGTCCGTACTGCTGCGCGCGGCGCCGCGTTCCGCAGCAACCGTAAGCGCGCTTTGGCCTCGTTGTGACGCAGGCGCACCCGAATCTAGATGATAAAACGGCGCAGGGCCATAGCCACTTGCAAATGCAGGCAACGCGGCAGACGCCGCGGCTAAAACCAGTACTTTAAAAAGGGAGCTCGTCTTCATGATATCCACCGTAAGTTTCGACTGTTAAAGGTAGAGCGCGTATAGCTTTGAGCCATCTGCCGCCTTGAAACCATTCTATGCATCTGTGCCCTCCGGATAATTTGCCATTTCAAGACTGCAATATTCGAGGAGGCCCAACAATCCTGAGATCATGGAAGATGGTGAAGATGGCTAATCCGTGATGGTGCGCACCCGTCCGGCCAGTCGAAGCGGGCCTTCCGGTGTCCGAAGGTCCACGGAAATTTTGTCTGTGTGCCGGCCTGCCTCGCGAATCTCGGCGACAACCGCATCCGCTTCGCTTTGTCCGCAGTGGTAATGAACTAGAACGTTGGCACCTGCTTTTGCGAGTGCAAGTCCCGAAGGAAAACATCGCTCTTACCCCTGATGCAACTCGATTGATCCTGGTCAGTTTTGAGGACGAACCGGTGTCACGCTTATAGATTGAATACACTGATTAAAGCGCGTTACTCCAGCTTCGTTCGATACTTCAAGCCGCCGTCTAAATTGAAAGCGCCACGGCGGCGTGTGGTCGGGCTACGGCTAAATCTGCGCACTGCGCTCCTTCCATCAGGTCTGCATGTGGCGTATGCGCCAGGTACGATCGACACAAAGGGTGCGCGCGACAACGTCAATGCGAGATCGCAAAGCTACGACGACGCACTGCATATCTGGTCTGTAGCGCTTTCAACGCTGTGAGGATCGACCCACAACCACAGTGGTTCCGGTAGTCCACGTCGATAAATGCAAGGACGACGACACCGTCACGATCGAGCAGATAGGTGGCGGGCAGCGGAACCAGCCAATCGCGAGTCTTCCTTGCCGATGGGGGCGTGTAACCCAACTGCTCGTATCGAGGCCTAAGGCTGGCCGGTAGCTCGAATGCGAGCCCATATGCGCGCGCAACCTTCATGTCGACGTCCCGCAATTCGGGCATCGGAAAGACTGCATTGCGCGAGGCGATCTTGCAGGGTGGTGCGATGGCAACGACGCTCGCACCCAACGCGACAACCTCCTGATAACCGGACGCAAGTTCGGTCGCGTTTTCTTCCCCAAAAGAACACCACGCCCCCCTTTGAAACTGCAGCAAGACTGGGCCGGCGCGAAGCAGGTCTTCAAGAGCAACCGGCTGCCCGCTGGCGTCGGCAAGAGTGAACAGTGGCGCCCGTGCGCCGGCGCGCAATGCTCGCGACGCCGCTTTCGCCGAGGCGGCAATAGTCAACTCGGCGTCCCGATCAGCCGGGAAAATGGCAGTGCCTTGCTGGATCCGCGGTGTTGGCATGAAAACCTCTAAAGGCGAGCAATACCCTCGTTCACCAAAATGTAACCATTTCCGTATGCGTGCAGAAGGTGCAGAATCGGATAACACTTATTCCAGAGGAGAATCCAGATGGACCGATTGGCAGCAATCGAGATCTTTATCCGTGTTGTAGACACCGGCTCGTTTTCTGCCGCTGCCCGCCACTATGACCTCGGTCAACCGGCTGTATCGAAAGCGATTGCGCAGCTCGAAGAGTGGCTAGGAGTCAAGCTGCTCTTGCGGTCGACCCGCGCACTCACGCCAACGGAGGCGGGCACCAGCTTTTACCAGCGCGCACGGCGCGCAATCGAAGAAACCGACGAGGCCGTGCTGGCCGCGCGCGGCGCGGCCTCGGGCCTGTCTGGCAAGCTGCGTGTGTCGGCTGCGGT
This sequence comes from Caballeronia sp. LjRoot34, assembly GCF_964253815.1. Lineage (NCBI taxonomy): Bacteria > Pseudomonadati > Pseudomonadota > Betaproteobacteria > Burkholderiales > Burkholderiaceae > Caballeronia > Caballeronia sp. LjRoot34. The sequence continues at coordinate 2,069,007 of NZ_CAXUSB020000003.1, read as the reverse complement.
CTGCTTCGCGCGACTGCATATCGTGCCTCAGCTGTCAGAGTTTCTTGAGCAGCACCCGGACCTCGATCTTGAAATGGTCCTGGACGATCGAAACATCGATCTCGTCGACGAAGGCATCGACTTGGCGTTGCGCATGGGGGAATTGGCGGACTCCAACATGACCGCACGCAGAATCGGTGAAGCGCGTCGCCGTGTCATCGGCACGCCGGAATACTTCGAGCGATACGGATTCCCAAAGGCTCCGGCCGATCTCCTCGGACACCGGGCTGTTATCTATACACGAGACGGCGGCGGCGAGGACTGGACGTTCCGCAAGGAAACGGCTGAGGTGTCGGTAAAGCTACAAGGCCGAGTGAAAATCTCCGCGACAGAGGGCGTACGCGCTGCGGTGATCGCGGGCATGGGCATCACGATCGCATCCGAGTGGGCCTTCACGCCAGAGTTGAAATCGGGCGTCGTGATCTCGGTGATGGACGATTGGATCCTGCCGACGATAAGCCTGTCGGCGGTTTACCCGACCGGACGCCTGGCCAGTACGAAGGCGAGGCAATTTGCGTCTTTCGCGGAAGCTTGTCTCGCTGATTAGCTTCGGAGGAATAGCTCTCGTGCGAAAACATTAAATCTTATTCCAAGTACCGGTATGAATTTCGCGTCATTCAGGTCTCGCCTACAATCGGCACCCCACCCCACTCGCCGAACCGAACGACTAAGGCTGGAGCTCGGGGCTAAAGGACACATGTCGACGCAGTCCGCACGGCCGCCTTGCCCGGTCGCCGGGCCCGTCCGTCCAGCCGTCCGCTGAGGGTCGTGAGCGCCAAAGCGGCGAGGACGACAAGTGCCGCGATCCACGGCGTGTGCATGAGGCCAAGGTGGGTCACGATTTGCCCTCCAGCCGAGGATCCTCCGGCTACGCCGAGGTTAAACGCCGCGATATTCATACCGGATGCTACCCCGACGGAATGGGGCGCAAACCGCTCCGCCTGCTTCACGACATAGACCTGCAACGCCGGGACATTGCCGAATGCGACGGCGCCCCACGCGAGCACGGTAAGCAGAACGAGCGCCTTGCTGGAAGCAGTAACCTCCAGCAGGAGCAGCACGACCGCGAGCACACCGAATATTACTTTGAGGGCAGGTATGGGTCCATGCGTATCAGCGAACTTGCCTCCCCAAAAATTCCCGACAGCTACTGATACGCCATAGACGAGTAACACCACGCCAACGACTGTTGGAGTGAATCCCGATATCTGCTCGAGAATAGGCGCGACATAGGTAAAGGCGATGAGTGAGCCGCCATAGCCCACTGCGGTCATCGCAAAGACAAGCAGCAAGCGCGGCTGCGCAAAAAGCTCAGCCTGTCTGCGGATCGATGCGGGCACCGTGTGGGCAATGTTCTTCGGAACGAAGACGAGCGCACCCGTCATTGCAATGAGCCCGAAAGCGGCGACGACCAGAAACGTGGCGCGCCAGCCAAAGTGTTGACCCACAATCGTGCCGAGAGGAACACCTGTTACAAAAGCCACCGTCAACCCACTGAACATCGTGGCGATTGCGCTCGCGGATTTCTCTTTGGGCACGAGGCTAGTCGCGATAACCGAGCCTACTGAGAAAAATGCCCCGTGAGCGAGTCCGCTCAAAACGCGAGCCACGATTAATGTGTCATACCCTGGAGCTCGCCATGCAAGAAGGTTTGCGGCGGTAAAAAGCGCCATCAATGCGACCAGCAGTACCTTGCGCGGAACCCGCCCTGTGAGGGCCGTGAGAACTGGCGCACCCACTGCTACGCCGAGCGCATAAAAGCTCACCAGAAGCCCTGCGGACGGCAGGTTGACGTTCAGGTTCGAAGCGATTGTGGGTATCAGGCCCACGATCACGAATTCAGTTGTACCAATTGCGAATGCGCCTATGGTTAGCGCGAGAAGAGCCAACGGCATGATCTAACTCCTGACTGACGAAATGTTCTCTGCTCCGTACAGCGGCTTGGCACCTAGACGGAAAAGCGGCTACCGGGTTTAAAGGCGTGTGCGCACGATCGCCACGCCACAACCAGCCCCGCCAGGGCCAACGCGAGCAGCACCCATGCCATCACGCTGACCCCGGCTGTATCGAGGAGGATGCCGCCGATCAGCCCCCCGCCTGCGATCGCTCCGTTCCACACGGTCACGATCATGGATTGAGCTGTGTCGGCCCCGTCACCCGCCGCGTCGGCAGACGCCGTTTGCAACAACGTTGCAGCACCGCCGAACGTGAGGCCCCACAGCGCGACCGCAAGGTAAATGACACCCGCCACTGTTCCATCTACGCCGAGGCTCGCCGACGCTAACGCGAAGACGCCGAGACTAAGCAAAACGAGAGCTCGGAGCCACCTGTCAATCAAGGCGCCGGTGAGCCAGATACCAAGCAATGCAGACACCCCAAAGTCCAGTAGCACGAAGTCAACATGGTTCGTCAGGTTGGCTGGCACAAGAAATGGGGCGATGTAGGTATAGAGCATATTGTGGGCGAGCATCCAGGCGAGAATCACGAATAAGACCGGCCGCACGCCCGGCATGAGAAAGACGTCTTTAACGCCGCGTTGTTTGTCCTTTGCCTGCCCGGGAAGATCCGGTGCTTTCCACAACACCCATATCACGAGCACGACTGTCAGCGCCGACATGAACCCAAACGCAGCGCGCCAACCGACGAGGTCACCGAGCCACGTGCCTGCAGGCACCCCAAGCGCAAGCGCGATGGGAGTGCCGACCAGTGCGACGGCCATCGCTCGGCCCTGAAGATGCGCAGCGACCATCTGGCGGGCATATCCGGGAATCAAACCCCAGGTCAGTCCGGCAGCAACGCCTGCCATGAATCGGGCGGCCAGTGTCACCGGATACGATGCAGAAAGCGCTGTTACGGTGTTGAAGACAAAAAACCCCGCAATTGCCAACAGCAGCACTCGACGGCGCGGCCAGCCGCGCGTGGCTGCGGTCAAAGGAATCGCGGCGGCGACGGACCCGAGCGCATAGAGGGTCACCAGTTGCCCCGTCCAACTTTCCGGCACGCCCAGACCATGACTTATTTCAGGAAGCAAGCCGGCCGGCAGCGTTTCGGTGAGAATCGCAATGAACCCTGTCATAGCGAGCGCAAGAAGCCCCGCTAACGGCAAGCGGTTCGATAGGGATTGCGCCGTTTGCCTTCCCTGCCGATCAACGGACAATTTCGTGGACATGACGTGTGACTCTCAATAGGACCGGCAAGTCCCGTGCGACAACGCACGATATATCCGGTCAGTACTACAAAATACGTGGACGATTAGTGGAAACAAGAACTAAAGCCCCGTGCGCCGCGGAGCGCTTTTACTCCGGACGGAATATATCGAGACCGCGGCGCCCGTTGCGAAGTAGATGCATCGCCGGGAGCGGGCGAGAAACACCTCATATCCCGGCTCGTGGCGCCGCGTTGCCGCTTAAACCGTTACTACGATCTTGCCAAACTGGCCGTTGGTCTCAAGATACCGGTGGACCTCGACCATCTCATCGAACTTGAAGCTACGATCGATTATTGGCTTGAGCGCGCCGCTCTCAAGGCCCTTGAGGATGAATTCCACTCCAGCCTTGCGCCGTGTTTCGTTACCGGTCGTCAGCCAGACATTGTGCGCCTTGATGGTTGGCATCTTGGCGATCATTGCCAGTACCGGAATGGGTGTGTCGCCCTCGGCAAGCGCGCCGTAGATGTAGACCGTACCCTGAAAGGCCAGCGCGGAAATCAGTTTAGGGAAGTTAGGGCCGCCGACCGGATCGAAAGCGACGCGAGCGCCTTTGCCGTCGGTGATGCGCAAGACCTCCGCAACCATATCGACTTCGTCGGTGGCAATCACGTGCGTAGCACCGGCTTCAAGCAACTGCTTGCGCTTGGCTGACGTTCGTGTCAGCGCAATGGAAGCCGCGCCGGCGTAGTTGGCGATCTGGATCGCGGCGAGCCCGACGCTGCTGGAGGCGGCGGGTACGATGACAAAGTCGCCCTTGCCTACCTTGGCGTCCTCGATGAGCGCGCCGTAGGCCGTCAGGAACATCATCCAGACCGACGCGGCTTCGGCAAACGACAGCGATTTCGGGTGCTTCACCACGGCGTAGTCCGGCATGGTAATGACCTCGCCATACGTGAAATACTGGTTAAAGGAAAACGAGGGGATCACGTCCACCTCGTCGCCCACCGCGATGCCAGTTACGTTCGCGCCGATCGCATCAACGACGCCCGCAGCCTCATACCCCAGACCCGCCGGAAACTTGACGGGCTCGATATAGTCATCGAGGCGCCACATCGACTCGGCACGATTGATACCAATTGCCTTTACGTTAATGCGAACCTCGTTCGGGCCGGGAGCCGGCACCTGCGTCTCGATGAACTCAAGAACTTCCGGGCCACCAGCTTTTGCGAACTTGATAGTACGTGACATGTAAGCCTCCTGAACTGGGTGAATAAGAAAACGACGTCGACTTAAGCCGTCGCGGCAGCTTCGTAAGTGGGGAAATCCGTGTAGTGCTTCTCGTCGCCGCCCCAAAACCCGGCGCGCACATAGGGAGTGAGGGGCAGCTTGTGCTTGACGCGGTAAGGCAGGTCGGGGTTCGAGGTGAAGTGACGTCCGAAGGCCACAAGGTCTGCGTCACCGGAAGCAACGATGGCTTCCGCGCTGGCGCCGTCGAATCCGCCAGCGGCGATAATCGGACCAGTGAAATGCGGACGCAGATACTTCACCGCGACCGGCGCATGGCCTTCGTGCAGCGTCTCGTCGCCCTTGATGCGCGGTTCGATCACGTGCAGATAAGCGATCTTGTAGTCGTTGAGTACCTTTGCCACATAGCTGAAGGTGGCTTCGGGATTGCTGTCGGAAATACCCCCCCATTCACCGGACGGGGAAATCCGAACGCCGACCCGGTCGGCGCCCCACACCGAAATCAGCGCCTCGACGGCCTCACGCAGGAACCGCACGCGGTTTTCGATCGGGCCGCCGTAGGCATCCGCGCGCTTGTTGGTGCCGTCCTGGATGAACTGGTCGACGAGGTAACCATTGGCGCCGTGCAGTTCGACGCCGTCGAAACCGGCGTCGAGCGCTCGTTGAGCAGCGACACGAAACTCTTCGATGATGCCGGGGATCTCTTCGATGTCGAGCGCACGGTGCGGCGACGCCGGCACGAAACCATCCTTCGTCAGCGCAACACCTTCGAATGGCACCACCGACGGCGCGACTGGATCGACGCCACCCGTCATTTCAACGTGGCTTTGACGCCCGCCGTGAATCAACTGCATGAAAACGCGGCCGCCTTTCGCGTGAACGGCATTGGCAATGGCTTTCCATCCTTCGACCTGTCCGTCGTGATAGAAGCTTGCCGCACCCAGGTAGGACCGGGCAACGATCGAGATGCTGACACCTTCGATGATTTCGAGGCCGCCCTCCGAAGCCCGCTGGCCGTAGAAGTCGGCCATCATCGGACTCGGAATGTCACCGGGCTGAATCGTACGCAGGCGCGTCATCGGCGCCAGAACAACCCGATGGGAGAGCGTATAAGCGCCTACCTTCTTCGGCGTGAACAAGTGAGCCATGATCATCTTTCCTATGGTAGCTAGTGAGGACTGAGACGTTCGACGAGGTGCCGATTCGTTGAGGTGGACTTTAGCCATTCCGCTGTAGGTCGAGAAGGCCCGAAATCGGATATGAGTCATTCCAAACGGGGATGAGTGATAGCGTCCGGTGTGAAACATCGGAAAATCTGGATCCGGGAAGGCGTGCGGAATACTTCGTAACCCATTCCGCGGAACAGATACGCCTCGTGCTACCGGAGCCTGCTCAAGTGGCGTGAACTTAATGTACAGCGCCGCTTTGGGTCGGTCCTTGGTACAAGCTGATGCGACCTGGAGTGCCTCTCCGGAGAATTTTTTCAAGCTCATGCTTGTTTCCAGGTTAATTCAATAGCGGCAGTGGCAGCGACATTGATGAAAGTCATCGTTGCGTGGCCATGCGATCAGCTGAGTCGCGACAGAAACTCAAGCTGATTTCGCAACCTTCAGTACTCCCACAGGATTGAGCACCTGATAGCGAGCGGTATCCCTTTCGCCTGCCCTGCGCCGTACCGACTCCCGTTGCTCCGCAAGCTTTCGTTGAGCAACGGAAGTCATATTGTCGGGTTGCCAGTTCCCGCCATGGTCGAACGTGCACTTGACGCCCACGACACCGGGAACGTCGCCAAGCACGCGCTCGATCTCCATCTCGAAGTAAGGTAGCGCGTGGCACAGCGGCGAAGTCATACGAAGTGCGACCGTCACCACCCCCGACAGGACTTCGACACGCTCGATCATCCCCATTTCAACAATCGACAAGGGGACTCTGGTGGCGGCGCTGCATGGGTCAATGACGCCATGCAGCCGAGAAATCACGCCCTCTTGGGAAATGGCTGTCATGCTGCGAGCCCCTTTGCAAGAGTCGTTTCATACGGTTTCGCTTTGCCCTTGGACCGAGCGATGGAAAACTCGTCACCCTCCATGTTTCGGGCCAGTACTTTTGCATCGAGCCCATGCATCCGCAGATAGTTGAGCCCGAGAATCTTTCTCTTGATCTCCTCAGTAATCTCCGGCAAACCTTCCCGCTCCCGCATCTCGTCTGAAAACTTAAATCGCTCCCAAAACCACTGTAGCGGCGGTTCTCCGTGAATAACACTGGCACCCGACGCCCACATGATCCGTTCGAGAGCCCCATCTCCGGCGTGGGTAATAAGGCCTGCAATGACTCGTTCGAACGCGCCCGGTTTTGCCACCGCAAGGTTTGCTGTAGTCTCAAGGTTGACCCAGACGTTCGGGAATCGTGCAAGTTGAAATGCCGTCTCCTCGATGAACGCGAAGCCACCGTGGACGACCTCAAACTGCAAATCTGGAAATGCGTCAGCGGCCGCATCTATGTCGTCCATCCGATAGTGATCCATCGGCACGGGCCCGAGAGGCAAGGCCTTATGGATGGCGACGGCCTTAAGCCCAAGGTCGAGGGCGCGCTGGAAAACCGGGAACGCGATTTCCGGGTCATCCATGTGCCATCCGATAACACCATCCGCCTTATAGCTGTTCGGATAAAGCTTGAGCCCAACCGGTTTCAGCTCTTCAACTTGTTGCTCGAGCGAGTCGAGCGCCTGCTCTGGAAATACGGGGTCTACGCCAGCGTAGACCTGAAAGCGGCCCGGCCACCTCTCACGGGCTTCACGGGCTTTCGCAATGCTGCAACCACCATCCTTGAATGCGTTGATCGGGGTCACGTGATGGCATGCGAAGTCGTAATCGCTTTCGACAAACAGCATGTTTGCCGTTTCCTCGAGTGTCCAGTCTCGCGTGTAATGCTCATACGGGATCCGATATCCAGATGGAGACAGTCCATGATGGGCGCCATAAAAGGCGTCCACGACGGCCTTCGAATATCGACCGGCGGCATGGTTCTCCGCAGAGAGGTTGTAGCTGTGGGCCGATGCATCGACAACGAATACGTCCCTGATCATGATCTCTTACCTCGTTATCAGCCATCGCTGGAAAAGCCTCGCGCGGATCGCCTCGCTTTAATCTCACGATCGCAAGTAACCGGCTTCGGGTGCTCATTGTGTCGGGGTCGAAGCCGCCTTAAACCGTCGGTTCAACGCCCGGTTCTCACCCCGGGCGCTAAGGGTGAATCCTGACCAAGGTGATGTCCATTTTCCTGGTTGAAGGCTGCGGCCACGTCGCGACTGGGCACCGGCCCGTTGGTCGGGAATTTATCCATTGGCTATACCTTCGAGAAGACTCAAAACCGGATATCCGTCATTCCAAACTGGGATGAATGATCTGCCTGATGCAAAGCTGCCTGATGCAATACAGGGACCCAAGTCGCCACTTCGAGGGCAGCGACTTCAATGTACAAGCCGGGAAAGGCGTTGTCCTTTGGCAGATCTGATGCGACCTGATACGTTCTGATGAGGCCTGCCAGTCTTTGCTGCGTAGCATTGCCTGTGTCGAGACGCCAAAAAGGACGCGTTGGGGCTGATTTCAATCCTTAAGATCAGTCAATCTCCATGCAACGGACGCCATGCTTCGAAGGTATGGCTTTAGGCCTATAAAGCATTAGCCAGGAAAGTTGTGCGCTGCTAGTGTCGGTCCCGCGCGGTTCGGGCCTGCTCCGTTCTGCCCCGGCGCGCACCTAAGCTTTCAGGAGCGTCGTGATGGAAATGTTCAATCTTTCGGGACGTGTCGCGGTAGTCACGGGCGCGAGCAAGGGCATGGGTTTCGCGATTGCGCGGGCCTTCGGTGCCGCCGGTGCCTCGGTGATAATTTCGGCACGTACCTCGGCTGCAGCAGCAGAAGCTGCAGCGTTATTGCAGTCGGAGGGGATCGAAGTACGAGGATTAATTCTTGACGTCTGCCACACTCAAAGTGTGGCCGAGTTTTCGGTACAAGCGCTGGCAGCATTCGGACGCGTTGATGTACTGGTGCTCAATGCAGCCGCCAACACGCCGAACGGTGCGCTGTTGTCCCAGGACCCCGAAGACTTGGGCAAGGTCATGCGGGACAACGTACAGGCGAATCTGGCCATCGTGAATGCCCTCGTGCCGCCAATGGTCAAGCGTAAGCAGGGTTCGTTGATCTTCATGTCGAGCCGCGCAGCAAAACGGGGTTCGCTGAACCTGGGCCTTTACGCAATGGCGAAAGCCGCCATCGATCAATACGTCCGTAACCTCGCGCTCGAACTCGGCCCGTCCAATATCAACGTCAACTCGATCAACCCCGGCCCGGTCCGAACGGACTTCTCGAGAGTTCTCTGGGAAGATCCGAATCGTGAGGCGGCTATCGTCGCAATGACGCCGATGCGACGCATCGCCGAACCCTCCGATGTAGCGGGACTCGCATTGCTGCTGGCATCGCCCGCCGGACACTTCATTCACGGGCAGAATATCAGCGTGGACGGGGGCATGACCGCTTGACCTGTGCATTGGAGCACCATCGCTATACGGCCTCCGACCAATCGTGAAGCCAACCTTCACAGCAGCCAACCGGCGCTTAATGTGCCCGGCGGTACCTCTTCCTGTTCCCATCCCCACAGGTCGAAGCACCCGGCTTCGATCATGCGCCGGAATCAGCTCACGGCTTCGCTCTCGTCAAAAGGAAAATTTGACGAGAGCATTATCTCTGGTGACGCCAATCCTTGAGCCAGCGGCGAAAATAGGAAGAAACTTTCGGGCCGATGCTTTGGATATTGCGGCCGCCTGTTCGCCAGGTGTGAACAGCTTGTCGGATGGGGATATCCGCGGCACCACAAAGATGCGACGCCATGGTATGCCCCATAGCCCAGGCCTGTGCCAGCGGCCCACTCGGGAGTCCTGAATTGCTACGGCGAAGAGGCTCTGGCAGGCGTACGTGGAGCAATTTGTGTCGCCTGACCATTTGTCTGTAGCGCAAACCTACAAAAGCCACCGCAGGTCGCCTCAGTTTCTATCAGGTCTGGAACAGGACCGCAACGCCGCGAAGAGGTAGTCTGACATTGGCCGCTCGATCTGACTTCCGGCGAGGCAAGCCTGAGCAACCGGCGCCGTCCTGGTACCCAGTGCAGCGGGATTCCAATGCAATAACCGAGGAGAGGGAAAATGGACCGACTCCATGCCATGAAGGTTTTCACAAGAGTCGTGGAGACGAACAGCTTCACGCGTGCCGCCGATGCCCTGGAGCTACCGCGCGCGTCCGTCTCCGTGACCATCCAGCGACTCGAAAATCATTTGAACGTTCTGTTACTGCAACGCACCACTCGTCGAGTCGCCCTCACGCCGCATGGTGCCGGATACTATCAGCGTTGCCTCCGAATATTGGCCGACGTCGAAGAAACCGAAGGATCCTTTAAAGACATTAGCCTCGCAGCGAGCGGCCGGCTTCGCGTCGATATACCCGGCGCCCTGGGGCACGTCATGGTCTTGCCTAAAATCCGCGAGTTTTACGCGTGCTATCCCGACATCGAGCTGATGCTCGGTTTCGGCGAGAGGAACGTCGATCTGATCCAGGAAGGGGTTGACTGCGCCATCCGTGTCGGCACCTTAAAAGATTCGGATCTCGTTGCGAAACGCGTCGGTCTATATCAGGTGATAACAGTCGCAAGTCCCGCATATCTTGAGCTCTACGGCACGCCGACGACAATCGAGAAGCTCGACCACCACATTGCGACAAATCGCTTTTCGAGCCGTACCGGCAAGATCGCGAGCCTGACGTTCTCCGTCGGAGGCGAGCCGGTTGAAGTACGGATGAAAGGACATCTGGCAGTCAACGACGCAGAGGCCCATTTGAAGAGCGCTCTCGACGGCGTCGGCATCATCCAGCTTGGGCGCTTTACGGCAGACCCCTATTTGCAATCTGGCGGACTGATCGAGATTCTGCCCAGGTCGAAGCCCTTTCCGGTGCCAATTTTCGCCGTCTATCCACAGAGCCGCCATATATCATTTGCCGTTCGGGCGTTCATTGACTGGGTTACGAAAATTTTCAGCGAACACGCTCTGCGATCCGATACGGAAAAGAGCGAGACGCAACGGCCATCAGTTCAAGCCGACCATGCGGCTTCCAAGCCGCTCCACCTCAAGACGGCAAATGCGGCAGAGGAAACTGTCTGATGTTTTAACGTCACGCAAAACCCAGTACCCCAACCTTTTCTGCGACGCTCCCAAGCGCTCCTCATCGATCGGGCAACATGAGTCATCTAACAATGAAAGACGGCACCCAACTCTTTTACAAGGACTGGGGCAACGGGCCGCCGATCGTGCTCTCTCACTGCTGGCCGCTTGACGCCGACGCCTGGGATGCGCAAATGCTGTTTCTGCTGCATAAAGGCTATCGTGTCATCGCGCATGATCGTCGCGGACACGGCCGCTCAAGCCAGCCGTGGAACGGCCACGAGATGGACACGTATGCAGACGATCTCGCGACGCTCATTGGCGCGCTGGACCTCAGCGACGCCACACTGATCGGCCACTCGGCGGGTGGCGGCGAAGTCACGCGCTATGTGGGCCGGCACGGCACCGAGCGCGTGTCCAAGGTGATCCTCATCAGCGCAGTGCCACCTCTCATGCTGAAGACGCCAACCAACCCCGGTGGCCTCCCAATTGAGGTATTCAACGATCTCCGGCAGAAGACCGCGACGCAGAGGACGCAGCTCTTCAGGGATCTCGCCGTGCCGTTCTATGGCTATAACCGCCCGGGTGCGCAGCCGGTTCAGGGCGTTATCGATTCCTTCTGGGCGGCTGGCATGATGGGCTCGATCCAGGCCGAGTATGAGTGCATCAAGGCCTTCTCCGAAACCGACTTCACCGACGACCTGAACAAGTTCAACGTGCCGACCCTTTTCATCCATGGCAGCGACGATCAAGTCGTACCTATCGGCAACTCCACCCTGCTCGCTGCACAGCTCACACGCAACTCAACCGTCAAAATCTATCCCGGTGCGCCTCACGGGCTGTGCTCGACCCTCCCGCATGAGGTCAACGCCGACATCTTTGCATTCCTCGCGGACTGAATGCCTCCAGAACGCCAGCGACTTGTGTTGAGGGCTTGGAGAGTTGCAACAGGACACCGCTACCGCAGCGGTTCCCCACTTTCGACCGCAGTACGGCACACGCTGGAGTTGCCGGAAAGGCACGACCGCTCGCAGATCAGAAACCGCATCCTGCCTGCGTCAAACCTTCCGCGCGCGTCGAATTGATCGTGCAGGGAACGCCCGCATGGCGCGGCTGGATAAGCCGAATGCACGGCTCGTTATGCCATAACAATCTGCGAGATTACGGGCGCGGATTCCGGCATTCACGAGAAAACGCATGTTGCTGCACGCCGTGCCGACCTGAGATACGGCAGGTTTCCCTCACAACGCGGCTGCACCGTTCATATTCATCGTTTATCGTTTCATCGGCTGTGCGATACTTGAACGCCACTCTCCGACAGTTTCCCTTCACTCCCACAAAGGGTCTGAGATGGATTCGCGAACGCTGCAATTCGACGATTTTTCGTTCGGCACCACGGTCGTTGTGCCTCGCCGGCGCGAATTGCTGCACAACGGTGTCAAGGTCGAAATTGGTGACCGCACATTCGACCTTCTACTTGTTCTGCTCGAGGCCCGCGGCTCAGTCTTGAGCAAAGATCAGATTATTACGCTGGTTTGGCGAGACCGCATCGTCGAAGAGAACACGCTTGAAGGGCAGATTTCGGTGCTCCGGCGAGTGCTGGGCGATGACCGTGCCGCGATACACACAGTCACAGGAAGGGGTTACCAGTTCATTGGTGAACTCGCCGCGAAAGGGCCAACTGCAACCGGTGCGCCCGTCGCAGTAACGCCGCCCCCGGCGCTCTCCGGTGTTCGGCTTCCAGCGAATATTTCGCCGATCATCGGTCGAGAAAAGGCTTTGCGCGAAGTTGGCGAAGTGGCGCTGCGACATCGACTGATCACGCTCGTCGGTTCGGGAGGCGTTGGGAAAACCCGCCTTGCGGTTGAGACCGCACGTCAACTTATGCCGCACTTCGCCGACGGTGTGTACCTGGCGGAACTCGCTGCAACGTCATCGGCAGACTATCTGCCAACAACCCTTGCCGTGGCCCTGGGTTTTCCCCCCGGCGACGGCACGCCGTCTCTCGACAGGCTTGCAACGAGTCTCCATACGCGACATCTACTGCTCTTGCTCGACAATTGTGAGCATCTGATCCAGAGCGCCGCGCAAATGGCCGAAACGCTACTCCACATCGCTCCCCGCGCAACGATTCTCGCGACGAGCCGCGAGCCGCTACGCATTCCCGGCGAGTACGTCTATCGAGTGCCATCGCTCGAAGTCCCCCTTGACGACACTGCCGCGGATGCACGTGAATTCGGCGCCGTCCGGCTGTTTGAGGAGCGCGCCGGCGCCGATATCCACTTATGTAGCGACAGAGAATCTGCTTTGCCGCTGGAAGTGCGCATCTGCCGCCAGCTTGACGGAATTCCGCTAGCGATTGAACTCGCCGCGGCCTGTGTGCCAACGGTGGGCCTGCGGGGCGTTGCGGACCGTCTTGACGATCGCTTTCAACTCCTCACGCTTGGTGCCCGCACCGCGCTACCAAGACAGCAGACGTTGAGGGCTACCCTGGACTGGAGTTATAGCCTGCTGCCCGAGATTCAACGCACCGTGCTAGACCGGCTCAGCCTGTTCGCGGGCCCATTCTCGATGGAAGCTGCTCAGGCGGTGGCGAGCAGCGACGAGATATCGGCTAGCTTAATCGTTAGCGCGCTCATCGAACTGGTCAACAAATCACTTGTCTCCACCGTGCCCGACGCTGGAAGTGTTCGTTACAGGCTGCTCGAAACGACACGCGCCTACGCGCATGACAAGTTGCGCGCCGACGGCACCTTGAACGAATGGTCGAGCCGCCACGCACGCCACCTTCTTGGAATTTTCCAGCACGCCGAAGAGCAGGCGGCGGAACAGATCGATATTGACTGGAGCGCCGCCTACACACCGCATCTTGCAGACCTTCGAGCCGCAATCAAATGGGGCTTTTCGGCTGGAGGAGATCCGAAAATCGCGGCTGACCTGACAATCGCAAGCATCCCCCTTTCGATGCACCTCGCTCTGCTGGAGGAATGTCTTGCGCGTGTCGACAGGGCTCTCGAATGGCTTGCTCAAAACGGTGCCCCGATCGGTGAGCGGGAGATGAAGCTATATTCGGCGCGCGGTATGTGTCTACTGTGCCATGCCGTAGGCCCGGAAACGAGCACGGCATTCAGCACCGCACTGGATATTGCCACGCGCACCGGCAACGTGCCGTATCAGTTGCTCGGCATGTGGGGATGCTGGATGTGCTTATACCTTAACGGACAATACGCGAAGGCGCACCCGCTCTCAGAACGCTTTAGCGCCGTGGCAATGTCATCCGTGCGGACCTGCGACAGGTTGGCCGCGTACCGGTTGACAGGCATGTCGCATCTGTTCCTGGGCGAGGTTGGCGAGGCGCTCGCCAACCTCGTGCGCGCAACCAGCTCGCCCACTCAACTTCCCCGAGCACAGCGCATACGCTTCCTCTATGACGAAAGAATGCTGTCGCACGCCTCGCTCGCGCATACGCACTGGTTTATGGGGCGCATCGACCAAGCCAGGCTTGCGGCGCAACAATCGCTCGACGATGCGCGTGAGCTTGACCATCCCGTCTCGCTCTGCTACGCGCTGAGCGAAGCAGTCTGCACCCTCGCGGTCTTGACCGGAGACGAGGCGACTCTCGCCCAAGCGGTCGTGGCGATGACGATCGAAACACGACGTCACGGCATATCTACCTGGAAAGCTCGTGCGCAGATGTGGCAGGGGTTCCTCGAACTGCTTGCAGGATCTACTTCCGCTTATAGTCAGACGATCTACCCGGCGATGGTCGGCATCGGCTCGAAGCGCTTCTATGTTTCCCTGACGCCGTTTCTGTCAGCAACGGCCCAATTGCTCGCCAAGCATGGCAAGCTCGCACAAGCTGTGGATCTGATCAACCCAGCTGTTGAACGCGCAATGGAGACCGGCGACGAATGTTCGCTGCCTGAACTTCTGCGGGTGAACGCCGAACTGCTGCTGGCAACGCGAGGGCCATCTGCTGAATCGGCCGCTGAAGCGATGCTCAGCGATGCACTTGCGCAAGCACGGAGTCATCAGTTTCTCTCGTGGGAACTACGTTGCGCGACAAGCCTCGCTGCGCTCAAGCGGCGCCAAGGCCAAGCGCGGGAGGCGCGCGAGCTCATCGTACCTGTGTACCAGCGCTTCCTGGAGGGCCGGGATAGCAGCGATCTTAAGGCTGCGCGGGCATTGATAGACATTATCAACTGAGCCTCTCTCAATCGGGATCTTCCGTTACCCCAACAGCGGAAGTGACCTGATCGCATTTTCCTCGATTCAAGTTTTCTTCCGCGGTGTCTGGCCTTCGAAAAAGCCGCTAAACTAGTCAGCGGATTGGTATGGACTTAATCCGCGTCCAGCAAATCTCCTGCGATAGTCGCGTTGCACGTGCCGGTCGGCGTGCGCACCTTGCCGGAAAGCCCAGCTTAGCGAGAACGATTCTTGAAACAAAAACTGACTGATCTCATGATGTCGGAAAAGACAATCACTACCGGGGACGAGGAGCAGAAGCTCCTGGAGATTCTGGCTTCTGTTCTTGATGGCTTGAGTTCAGTCATCAGCGCCAATACCGAGTTGATCCTTCATGACATGCGAAATCCGGCGCACTCAACGTTCGCGATCGTCAACGGCCACGTGACGGGGCGGCAAGTCGGGGATCCGATTATCGCTGCACCGGTGGACGATAAAGGCTTCGACCTCCTGCTGAACACCCGGCCGCCGTCGAAAGGCATCACCACCTCGGTGGGGCGCTACCGGTCTCGTACCAAAGATGGCAGAGAATTGTTATCGATGACCGTACTGCTACGCAATAAGAAAGGCGCGCCCTTCGCTTCCGTTTGCGCGAATACCGACCTGACCGACTACCAGCTCCTTCACGCCAGCCTGGGAAGACTACTTGCCCGGCAAACCGAACCGGAACCGAAAGAGCCGGGGCATCGTCCAACTATCGACGAACTGATCGAAGATATCGTGAGCGGGGCCATTCAGCGCGCTGGCGTGCCGGTTGCATTGATGGACAAAAGCGAAAAATTGAAGGTAGTGTCAGAACTCACGAAGCGCGGTGTCTTCATGATCAAGGGCGCTGTCGAGCGAGTCGCACAATCGCTGTCGGTCACCCGTTTTACGGTCTATAACTACCTCGAAGAGCTCGGCCAACCACGTGGCGACAGCCTGGATTCGACCACAGCGCCGGTCCGGTCCAAGCGGCCGGCACTGAAACGACCGACGAAAAAACGCGGGGTCACGCTCCCCTAGAAATGTGTTCTCATCCCAAGTCCCACACCCGTCCTCGTACTGCGACCCGCGAACGTCAGGACAGGATTGTTGGGATCAGTGACGGATGCTCCACTCAGGATGTTCCGGTCAACCTCCACATAGACATCCGTGCGCTTGCTGAGCAGATAATCGACGTCCAGAAATCCCGTCCTGATCTTGCCGCCGTTGTCAGCGGTGACGTGGCTGACGTTGTCGAGAAACAGCCCCAACGAAGCAATGATATCGGGCCGCACCTTATAGCCGAAACCCGCCGAGAAGTAAGAATCCGTCCGGCGTGCGGTCTGCGTGTTGGCACCGGCGACCGTGTTCGCATTGCCTAACAGGCTCGTGTTCGCTAATGGCGAACCGGTCGTCGACGACGGCGCAAAGCCTGCGTCGCGCTTTGCATTGACGTACAACAGATACAGCGTTGCCGGTCCGACCGCGTAATTGCCACCTGCGCCAAAAATTACCAGCTTGTGGTCGGCTGCGTCTCGGGACTCTTGCGCAACACCGCCCACTTCCGCCCCGTTGCGGTTGTAGCTCAGCGCTGCGGCATTCGTACTGCCGACAGTCGTACTTCCTGGCTGGCCTCCCATACCGCGCTGCAGTTCCAGTGTGAAGGGGCCGCGAGAGATCGAATAATCGATTGTGTTGTCGTAGCGAACACCGACGATCCGCGGAAGGTATGCGTTCTCAAGATAGTTACCAATTCCCAACGGATCGAAATCGCTGAGCAAGCCGAACGGAATGCCGTAGATGCGTCCGGCGAGCAGCCGTCCATATGTCGGATTGCTCAGGCCCACCCAGGCTTGCCGCCCGAACAATTGGCCCTGCTGGTCGAAGGTTCCGTTGTTGAGCAGAAATCCGCTTTCAAGGTCGAACACCGCTTTCGTGCCTCCCCCCAGATCTTCGGCACCTCTGAATCCCCAGCGGCTGCCCTGTATGCCGCCTTCCGTCAGTGCGTACTGGCCGGCCGGCCCATTTGCGCCTTTGTTGTTGGTGGTATACCGCAGGCTGGTGTCGATCACCCCATAGAGGGTGACGCTCGATTGCGACGCACTGTGGTGGACACCGCGAGTGTCGCCATTGCCATCGTACAGGTGAGACGCTTCAATATTTTCATCTGCATTCCTATATTTATAGCGTGGATCTTCAGAGTTAAACGAACGTGTTTTTAGTTCCAGCCCGAGCTGATCAATCGACGGCGTTAGTCAGCGGCGCCTGGTTTCAGTGCTGCGATCAACTCGATCTCGACCGGTATATTGAACGGAAGAACATGCACGCCCAGTGCGCATCGGGTATGCAGGCCGTCCTGACCGAACAGATCGATTAGAAGGTCGGAGGCGCCATCGACTACCCGATGCTGGTAGTAGAAATCGGGCGCACTGCTCACCCACCCGGTCAGCTTTACGATGCGCATTACGCGCTCAAGACCGATCTCGGCATCGAGCGCCGCCAGCGCATTCAGCGCGGAAAGCCTCGCGGCCTGGTACCCCTGCTTCTCGGTAAGCGCTTCGCCGATGCGTCCCGTATAAACAGGCTTCGCACCAATGAGCGGCCCTTGTCCCGAGACAAAAATAAGGTTCGAAGCCTCGACCACAGTCACGTACGACGCGGCGGGTTTGGGTGCATCGGGTAAATCCAGTTGCAATTCTTTCAGACGTTGAAAAATAGTCATATTCTTGGTGTTCATCCAGGCTAAGCCGAAAGGACAGACAAGGCGTCTAGCAAGCGGTCGACATCTTCATCCGTGTTGTAGAAATGCGGCGAACATCGGAGCAGGCCGGAACGCTCTTCCACGTCGATGCCTCGTTTCCCCAGAGCGTCGCGCAATGAGCGGGCGTCGTCGGCGACGAGACTGACAATGCCGGCACGCGCGTCCTGAGGCGCTGCGACGGCGTAGCCGAGGCGCACGGCTCCCGCCGCGAGTCGTGCCGCGTTGCGCGCCACGGCCGAATGGATGTCGCGCCAGCCATAGGCCTGAAGATGTTCCAGCGTGGCGTCCAGTGCGTAGATACCGGGATAGTTGACATGCCCATAGTTGAGACTTCGTTCGGGTGGGAGATTCGGATAGCCGACATAGGCGGGTCGCATCTGATCGAATGCCCGCTGACTGACCGCGAGAATCGATAGACCGAATCCGGATAGCAACCACTTGAAAACGGCTCCGCAATAGATGTCGACGAATTCCAGCGATACGGGAATGGCGCCCATCGCCTGAATGCCGTCCACGACAAGCAGCACGCCATGGTCGCGGCACTTCCTGCCGAGTTGCTGAAGATCGATTGCCGTGCCTGTTACCCAGTGCACATGGGACACCGCGATCACGCGTGTTTTTCCGGTGATCGCGTTGCAGAGTGCGGCCGTGCGTGTGCTCTCGCCACCGGCCTCGACCACGACTATCTTCGCCCCTGCGGTTTGTGCACCGTGCCATGCATGCAATACCGATGGGAATTCATCAGCCAGGGCCACTATTTCGTCACCGGCGATCCACTTGATGCTGTGCGCCACGAGGTTCAACGCTTCAGTAGTATTACTTAAGAAATTGATGTGTCCGCCGAAGCCCCCGAACAATGCGCGCACGTTTCGTTCGGCCGATTCCAGACGACTGCGCCATTCGTGGCGCCCGTTGATGCCACGCGATTTTTCACTGTCGTAGAACTGCGCCGCTGCAGCGCCCTGCCCTGCCCAGGAAAGGCCGGCCGCCGCCGTATTCAGATAGCAGCGCTCGGCAAGATAGGGGAAATCCAGCTTGAGTGCTTCTGTATTGATGGTCATGCCCTGCGCTCCGTCATTGCAATAGACCGCCTGCGTGCGCTCAGCCAATAAGCCGTGCCGACGACCGCCCACACGGCCAGGATTGCATACGGTCGCCAGTCAGTCGTAATGCCGACGGCAATGATCGCAAGCGCGAGGGCCATACCGGTATAACCCCAACCCATGACAGCGCGTTTGCTGAGCCGGAACTTCGCTTCCTCATGCAGTGTGGGATGGTGCTTCGCGAGCCGCACCGCCGACCAGCAGTTGCTGAAGTACTTGAGCATTGTCGGGATGTTGACCGCCAGGAACAGGAACACCAGATTAGTACCGAGCAGCAATCCAGCAACGCTGCATACGAAGACGACAGTCGTGGCTACATGAGGGGTTTGCCACTTCGGGTGCACCTTGGCGAGCGCCGGAGGCAGTACCCCGTCGCGTCCCATTGCGAAAAGGAAGCGGGTAAATGTCATAAAAATGGCGTTGATGCTGGTCGAGATAGAGGCGACCGCCGCGAAGATGATCAACGGCTTGTTGAATGCGCCGAGGAAATGACTTCCCGCGTCAATCAACGGTGCGTCGCTGCCGGCGAGCGCCGGTGCGCCGAGCACGCCGAGTGTTACCGACGACACGGCAAGGTACACGATCCCGCTCAGCCCGACGGCCCATGCGATACCTTTACCAATCGCAGTCTTGCCGTTCTGAATCTCCTCACCCACCTCTGTCGCGCTTTCGATGCCCATATACAGCGAGATCAGCAGCGGCAGCGCAGCAACGACGCCACCCCATCCAAAACCGAGTATCGGTCGAAAGTGCATGGCCTGCACGGTTTCGAAACCCGCGACGACAAACACGCAGAAGGCAATCAGCTTGAGCACAACCAGGACGCGCTCGACCCGCGCCGCGAGCTGCACCCCGAACAGGTTTGCGAGGTAGAAGACAAACATGATCGCCAGCATCGTGGGCTTTTCGGGTACGACGACTGATTTGGATACGTACTTGACCATCACCAGCGCCAACACCACGATTGCACCCGTGTTGCCGAGAATACGCAGCCACGCGACCATGAATCCAACGTACGGATGCACGAACTTCGCAGGCCAGTCATACGACGCGCCCGAGCGCGGAATGATCGAACCCATGTACGCATAGATAACCGCAAAGACGACCATTGGAACTGCCGCGATAAGCAGTGCGACCGGCATGCCCGAGCCCGCCACTTTGGCGGCCGGCGCCATGATCGAAAATATCGATACCCCGACCGCAGATCCCACGCCGATTGCAACCACGTCGATGATGTTTATTCCTTTTTTCAGGTGCGAACGACTCTCCGCCATATGACCTCCATGCCGTGTTTGTTGTTTTTGAAAAGACCGCTGTTCTCACTTGGCTGCCGCCAAGGCGAGTAGGTCGTACTCGTGCCGACATCGAATAATTCAACATCAATTTTATGATGTCAACATTTTGTTGATTGGCTTTTCAAGACCTGGCGACGGCCTCTGGCGCACACCCGATAGCGCAACTCTCCCCGGTAATGAGGATAATTGTCGTGCACTATTTTCGATCTATTATTCTTACGCAGGCGTCGCAACAACCGTTTCCAATTTCGCTGGCGAACAGACTGTCGGGATGAAATGGGATCGAGACTCGGTTCCCGAAGGGGAAGAATCATTCATGTCGTTCTCGCAAAGCCATGGCAGCGGAATAGTGAATGATGGATTTGCACATGCGAGCGACTTTGAATAGGCTTCAGAGGGCCAATGACCCTCGACATTTTTTTGCGCACAAGGCTTGCAATTGATAGCTCGACAATCAACCCTCTGCGAGATTCGAAGCGCATTTGCGCAACGACGGCTTACGGCTGATCTTCGGCCGTAAGCCGCGACATCCGGAGCATCCCGGTCGCTTACGGGCCGCGGCACCTTCGAACATCTTGCACTCTGGACCCTAGCCAAGCCAAGCAGAATGGAAATGCATCTCGTCAGCCGGATCGATCAGATGGTGCGCGTCGCAGGCCGCGGGTTCGCTTTCAAGGCGAGCTAACGGATGCAGGCTGAGGACTCGAACAAGTACAGCGTCCGATGCTTCACTTTCCTCGCGAACTCATCTGGCCGGATGATCGATCAGCCTGGGTCGGTTCAGCGCCGGTTCGGTGTATTCAGTCTCGTCCGGAATATGAATGGACCGGTCAGCACGCAAGGCGGTCGAACAATTGGCGCACCGGGTTTCGCTAACGACTCGATCTCGATCGTTCTCATCACCACCTTAAATAGGTACCTTTAGTTATAACGCGGTGTCTTTTCGGCCAGACCGCTGCCCGCATTTTCTCCGGGGTTGTCGGGTACGTGGACCGCGAACTCAAGTACGGTCCACGACACCCGTTACACAGTAACTACAATCTTCCCAAACTGGTTATTGGCTTCCAGATAACGATGTGCATCGACTATTTCATCGAAGGTGAACGTCCTGTCGATCACTGGTGTCAGAGCACCCGACGTGAGGCCCGCCTTGATGAACTCGACGGCAGCCTTTTGACGCACGGGGTCCCCGGTGGTACTCCAGATCGTATAGCCGATAATCGTCGGAAGCTTGATCAGCAGATCGAGATAGGAAATTTGTGCAGGTTCTTCACTTAGCGCACCATACGCAAGCAGGATCCCACCGGTCTTCATGGCTTTGATAAGCTTGCCGAAACTCGGCCCACCTACCGGATCGAATACAACACGTGCCCCAACACCGTCGGTAATTCGCAGTACTTCCGCGACCAGGTCCTGCTCGTCAGTGACGATGACCTCCGCCGCGCCCGCCTCGATCAATTGCTGGCGTTTAGCCTTGGTCCGGGTCAAGGCGATCGGTGTTGCACCAACCATGTTAATAAGCTGGATCGAGGCCAATCCGACGCTGCTAGATGCAGCAGGGATCAGCACGAAATCGCCCGGTTGAAGTTTGGCGGCCTCGATAAAGGCGCCGTACACCGTAATAAACATCATCCAGATCGACGCCGCCTGCTCAAACGACAGACTCGGCAGATGTTTCACAACGGCCGACACGGGCGCGACGACCAGCTCGCCGTACATGCCGTACTGATTTTGCGAGAATGCCGGAACGGTATTGACCGCATCGCCCACGGCAAAACCTGTCACACCCGGACCGACAGCATCCACAAAGCCGGCTGCCTCATACCCGATCCGGGCGGGAAGTTTGACCTCCTCAATATATTCTCCGGTGCGCCACATTGATTCAGCTCGGTTCAGGCCAAGCGCCTTAACACGGATACGTAGTTCACCTGGTCCCGGCAAAGGTACGTCAATGTCTTTGAATTCGAGAACGTCGGGACCACCGTAGGTTGAGAACTGGACAATACGTGACATGTTGATTCCTTCAGATGTTAATAAGAAGCCGAATTGTTTTTCCACATCGGATTGAAAACTCAAAAGCTCGCTCGGCACCTGTGCGCCGGATGCACTCGGATGCGCTCTTTAGGTAGCCGTAAATCGTAGGTGAAATTCTGACCAACGGCCGTCGCGATGATTTCGCGTGGCCGATCGGAGTCTTGCCCCACCGCGAACCTGTTGGAGAATCCTAGCGATCCGAAGGGAGAAGATAATCAGCGAATTCATGACAGCAGTCTTCGAGGTGGACCAACAATCCCCAGTGCGCGGTATGTTTGCAGAATCCGATTTCGGCGCGGACTGCAAGCACGAACCCCGTCAACCGCACGACTGCAGGTCGGCACTCATCGCACAGCAGTGAAATTACGGGCTAGATCAGCCGGCACAGTGCCAAATGTGGATGAAAAGTGATCCCCATCGGCACGGTGCAATCGCGGATGGTAACGAGGCGGGCGAATCCGGCGTCCTGCCTAGGACGCAACCCTATGGCGCAACCCGCTTCGCGGGTACCGGATAAAGCGACTTCAGGCTATCCCCTCGTGCCGTCCCTGTCCTTGTGAATACCTGATGTGAACTGAGGCAACCTGAGATGATCTTTATATAGGTACATTGCCAAAGCGAATGGGCTAGGGTATTGCAACGACACCCGAGTCGCTCGCATTGATCCCGTTTTGGAATGACTCATATCCTGTCAAGCGCCTTCCCAGAGCGAACGGAGTTGGATAGATTCGCCCGGAGGCTTGGCATTCGGTTGAACGTCCCAGCGCTGGTCGATTACTGAAGGAAAGATGATGCGCGAACTTGACGATGTGATCCGCACCACCGTGGAACGGCAGGATGTTCTCTTTGCTGTCGCGATGGCCCCGGCGTTAAAGCAAAAGCCGGTTTGATCACAGATCGCACGTTGGATTGATGGCAGTGTCGATAACTCATTCTGCTTGTTAACATTTATTGAAGGACCAAAAATGTCACGCATCATTCAATTTGCCACCACCGGCGGTCCAGAAGTTCTCGAATTCAAAGACATCGAGGTGCCCTTGCCAGGGCCAGGTGAAGTGCGCATTCGCGTAAAGGCGCTTGGACTGAACCGCGCTGAATCAATGTGGCGCGCTGGCGGATATATGGAGGAGGTCAAGCTTCCCGGTCGGCTTGGCTATGAGGCGGCTGGATTGGTCGACGCTATCGGCCCGGACGTCACACGTTTTGCTGTGGGCGATGCAGTGAACACTGTTCCCGCATTTTCTCAAAACCAATACGGCATGTATGGCGAGTTGGTGCTCGCGCCGGTATCGGCGGTTGTGAAGCATCCGCCGAGCCTGTCGTTTGAAGATGCAGCGTCGATCTGGATGATGTTTATCACCGTGTACGGTGCCCTTATCGAGGCAGCGGACCTTCGGGCAGGTGACGTCGTGCTGATCACCGCTGCGTCTAGCAGCGTAGGACTGGCCGCGATCCAGCTTGCGAACATGGTAGGCGCAATACCTGTCGCTTTGACCCGGACCGCGGCTAAGCGTCAGCAGTTGCTCGACGCCGGCGCCGCGGCGGTCGTCGTGACTGACGAGCAGGATCTGATCGCGGAAGTGATGCGAATCACTGACGGTGTCGGCGCACGTGTCGTGTTCGACGCAGTAGGCGGACCGATTTTCGGCAAGCTCCTGAAAGCCATGAAGACCAGCGGAATCCTGCTTGTACACGGTGCGCTAAGCGAAGAACCCGCGCAAATCCCCTATCTCGATCTGTTGATCAAACTACCGACTATCATTGGCTTCGAGATAAAAACCTGGAATACGATGGGTGACCCGGTACGTCAAAAGGCAGCCGTTGAGTTCATTACGGCTGGCCTTGCATCGAGTGCTCTGAAACCGATGATAGCCAAGACGTTCACCCTCGACGAAATAGTCAATGCACACCGTTACCTCGAAGCCAACAATCAGTTCGGGAAGATTGTAGTCACTGTGTAATCGCCCCAGTGTGGATCGCAAGGCGGTTCACGATCCACAGAGATACGTAAGGCGCAGTCAGCGTCAACTTCACCGCCTGCTCGATGCCGGCGCTGCCGGCCAGGACAATCAGACCGGCGAGGGAAACTTTCTTGCCGCCTGGCTGTGCGCGGTTGAACTCGCCCTGGATACCTTCGAGGGCCTTCAGCACCTTCACCACTTGCTCAGGCTGGTTGACCGCCCAGTCTTTCTGCGGGGCGAGGCGAATGCGCGCGCCGTTGGCCCCGCCACGTTTGTCCGAGCCACGGAACGTAGAGGCCGACGCCCAGGCAGTCGACACCAGCTCAGAGACAGACAGTCCAGAGTAAGCGCGAATATGTCAGGTTTCACTGTCAACGAATGCGTGCTCCCGACCCTGAGCAGCCGCTGGGGGTGGTGAAACATTAATGGCGGCTTCCAGGACCGTTTCGGACATCGGCCCCGCTATTCGCTGCACCTCGTAGCCGGTGGTGCGTGCATATCGTTCGTGCGACGTGACAGGGCGCGCTTGCCGTCTTGCTCATTCCTTGCTCTCAGGAAACATACATCCGCCATTGCGGACCAGCGCCTTCACCTCTTCGTTTACCTCCATGGGGCTTCGACTTAATCGAGGAACGAACGCCTTGCTGCGCCGCACGTACGACTTCGAATCGTGCTTCGCACTCCAAAGGACTATGTTAAGCATGAGGGGAATGAGGTCCAGGTCAAGGGAGCAGAGACCGTCCGACTTCAGATCGGAAGAATTCGACCTGCCGCCCTCCCACGAACGCGGAGGGTCGCCCGACTCGGCGGTTCTTCAGCATCCTGCTAAAGCAAACTGTCGCGCTCGGCGAGAATGCTCACCATTTCTGCCATGTTCTCGGTTCCCCAGGTGCACAGCGGGACAATCTTGTCGGCCAGACTGCGGCCGAGCGGGGTCAGCGCGTAGTCCACGCGCGGCGGCACCTCTTTGTAGTCGGTCCGCGCCAGCACGCGATCGGCCTCCAGTTCCTTCAATTGCTGGATCAGCACCTTGGCGCTGACGCCGTGGACGTTGCGCTTGAGCTCGCCGTAGCGCTTCGGACCGTCGAGCAGGAAGTACAGGATCAGCGGCTTCCACTTGCCCGAGATGATGCTGAGCGTGGCGGCGAGCCCGTAGGAGTAGCGGCCACCGCAGTTTTGATTTTGAGTACAGTCAGTCATTTTTCATGGTTACCAAAAGGTGCATACTTGTCCTTAGGTTATCAGAACTGCATACTGTCCTCAAGCAAGCAGTTCCCTGCTTCCGTACTACTCCAAGGAAGGATGCACGACATGACCAGACTGAATGGAAAGACCGCTGTGATCACCGGTGGCGCCACCGGCATCGGCCGCGCCGCAGCAAAGCGCTTCATCGAGGAGGGTGCCTTTGTCTTCATCTTCGGCCGCCGGCAGGAATCGCTCGACGCCGCTGTGGCCGACCTCGGGCCCAATGCCCGCGCGGTGAAGGGCTCGGTCTCGGACGAGGCCGACCTCGACCGACTCTACGCAGCGGTGAAGGCCGAGCGCGGAACCCTCGACATCGTCTTCGCGAATGCCGGCGCGGGAAGCCAGCTTCCGCTCGGCAAGATCACCGCCGAGCACATTGACGAAACTTTCGACACCAATGTGAAGGGTACGATCTTCACGGTCCAGAAGGCGCTGCCGTTGATGGGCGAAGGCGGTTCGATCATCCTGACCGGATCGAGCGCCGGCACCACGGGCGCCCCGGGAATGAGCGCCTACAGCGCGAGCAAGGCGGCAGTGCGCAACCTCGCGCGGACCTGGGCGGAGGACCTGAAGGGCACCGGCATCCGCGTAAACGTGCTGTCGCCCGGGGCGACGGCGACCGAACTCGCGAAGGAAGCGCTCGGTGAGGAGGGCCAGAAGATCTACGCCGCGATGACTCCGCTCCAGCGCATGGCCGATCCGGCGGAGATCGGGGCCGTGGCCGCCTTTCTCGCGTCGTCGGACAGCAGCTTCATGACCGCCAGCGAGGTCGCCGTTGACGGCGGTCTGGCGCAACTCTGACGCGCTACGCCCGGGCCGGGCGCTCCATTCGATATTCGGAGCCCTTAGGGCGTGGTAAACCTAAGGACAACATATGAACTGCGCAATTATCGGCTTCGGCAAGATCGGCCAGGCTCTTGCTTAAGGGACAGTCGACATCAACATTCGGAGGTCGTGGTCACTGATCTCCGGTTGTTGGTCGGCGAGCGTCTTGAAGCGGATGAACGCCAGATCCAGTTCCGTTTCCTGTTCGGGCAGAATGGCCAGCGCCTGCAAGCGCTGCCTGAACACATTACGTCCTGACAATTTTCCGAGCACCAGCCTGCTGGCTTCCCACCCCACTTCTTCGGCGCGCATGATCTCATAGGTTTCGCGCGCCTTCAGCATGCCGTCCTGGTGAATGCCCGACGCATGCGCAAAAGCGTTCTCGCCCACCACCGCCTTGCTGTGCATACAGCCACAGTAGTTCGGCTATTGAAGGGTCGTCTTCAACGATCAGGATTGCAGACATTTACTGCTCGGGTATCGGCGCGAGGGAGATAGGTTGATGGGGCAATGGACCAAGTCTGCCCAAGTTCTCATTTGCGACTGAGGCGTGATCATAACCGGCTGCCTCACCCGTGTCTGAGAACTTCAGCGGTTTATCCAAACATCGATTTGTCACATTCTTCTGGTAACGAATTTCGCCAATCCAGGGGGCGACTCATCGTGAAACATCTACACGCACTAATCATTTCGAAAGCAAACGTTCAGGTTTCTGACCCCAAGATTTCATTTGGCGATGTTCCAATTCGGCCAGATTTAAAAGTAGTAAGAGAACGAAATAGTAAAAGTAAGGGAACGAGAAACTAGTACACCCATCCAACCGGGGACCCCCACATATGTCGGTCATTTCAACAAGTCGCACTGGTTTTCTTCTAACCTCAATCGCGGCAGCCTGCGTGCTGACCGCCTGCGGAGGCAACGACAACAATTCGCCGGCATCGGTCAGCAATAGCGGTGTGGTAGCCGCGGCCGGCTTCATGCCTGGCAGCACGACCGGCAATCCAACCCTCAAGGCAGGCTACTATGCCGGCGCCACCGTGTGCGTCGACGTGAACGGCAACGGCAAGTGCGATACATCGGAAGTCAGCACGACAACCGACAGCACCGGCCACTTCACGCTGCAGTCCACCGCCAGCGGCCCGTTGATCGCCGACGTGAGCACCAAGGCCACCAACACGGCAACCGGTGCAGCCGCCCCGAGCCATCTGATCCTGCGCGCCTCGGCTGCGCAGATCGCCGACCAGGGTGCGACGAACGTCGTGATCAGCCCGATGTCGAGCGAAGTCCAGCGTCTCGTCGAAGCGAACGGCACAGTCTACGCGACCGAGAAGAGCAACCTGGTCAACCGCCTGAGCGCACCGGTCCTGGGTGCAGCGTCGGTGTCGGTGCCGGCTGCTGACGTACTCAGCGATGTGAACAAGCTCTCGGGCCCCGAGCAGCAGGCTGTGCTGTTCGAAGACAACCAACTCGCGAACCGCTACACCTACGCCACGACCAAGCTCGACCGCGGCGACCTGTACCCCGACAACCTCGCCGTGCCCGGCGGCGACCCGTCGCTGGTCGGTGTTGCGGGCGTGAGCGCCGCAACGATCGTGAAGCCGACGCAGACGCAGGCACCCATCACGTTTGCGCAAGCCCAGCAGGCCGCGTTCAACGTCGAAGGCATCCCGCGCTACGACAACGTCTTCATCATCATGCTCGAGAACCACAGCGTGGCCCCGGTTACGGGCACCCCGGGGATTCTCGGTGCGACGCAGGCTCCGAACATCAACGCGTTCCTGAGCGCCAACAACCAGTTCACGACCTATTACTCGACGGGTAACCCGAGCGAGCCGAACTACACGGCACTCGGCGGCGGGGACGACTGGGGCATCGTGGACGACAACTGGTGGGGCTGTGCCGCCTCGGCCGCGCCGACGGACGTGGCGTTCACCGGTGGCAAGGCCTCGGACGGCCAGCCGCTCGTCGCGACTACCGCGTTGCCGCCGCAAGACTCCAGTCACCTGTCGGGCTTTGGGAGTTCGTCCTGCAACGTCACCGCCAGCGCCAACCACAACATCACGGCGCCGTCGATTTTCAACCTGATTTCGCAAGCGGGCCTGACATGGCGCTCGTATAGCGAATCGATGAACCCGGGCCAGGATCCGCGCGCCGACAGTATTGCCGATAACGCAATATCGGACACCTACACGGGTCCGGGCTCAGCCGGTGGGCCTTTCAAGGTTCCGGGTGCGCTGTACAAGACCAAGCACCATCCTGGCATGGCCTATCAGCAGACGCGCAGCCTGCCTGAGTTCTTCGCCGACAACCGCACCATCTTCGGCACGCAATACTCCGCCGCCGACTGGTCGAAAGCGACGGCGTACCCTGTCCCGGCCGGCTACAACACCGACCAGTTCAGCACCGACCTCGCGAGCGGTGACGTGGGCAATCTGAACTTCATCATGCCCGACCAGTGCGACGACATGCACGGCACTGGCTCCGATCCTTCGTGCCTCAGCGGCAGCGAGAATATCGTCCAGCGTGGCGATGACTACGTACGTCAGGTGGTCGCGAAGATCCAGGCATCGCCGATCTGGTCCAACAAGCAACGCAAGGTGGCCATCGTCGTGATGTTCGACGAAGGCGAAGGCAGTTCCACCTCGTGCTGTGGCTGGAACCCGGTGACGTCGAACGTCGGTCAGCAACCCCTCACGTTCGCGAACGGCAAGTTCACGCAGACGACAACGACGGATTACAGCGCGGGCAACCACGGTCACGGCAACTCGATCTTCGGTGTGGCGACGAACCAGGCCAACCCGAAGGTGATCGACAGCGACGAGTACAGCCACTTCGCGCTGGTGCGTACGCTGCAGGACATGTTCCAGGTCGCTGACCCGGCCCAGCCGCAGACGTACCTCGCTCGCGCGAAGTACACCGAGTCGTTCATCGCGAGCAACATCGTGAACCTCCCGGAACTCGCGGCCAGCGCGGATACGCACTTCGACTCCGTGCGTCCGATGAACCATGCCTACATCACGCCGGCAGGCTACACGCAGAAGCTGAACCCGGTCGATGTGACGGGTACGTCGCTGGCATCGCGCGCTCCGGGCCCGGACCCAACCCAGACCAACGTCTGGGCACTCGCCCAGTAAGCACGCGGCTCGCGGGAGGCGGCTCACTGCCTCCCGCTGCGGCAAGTGTGATCTCCCTGCCGGGCCGCGTTTTTTGTGGCCTGGCAGTTTCCGTTCTATCCGTCCCATCGCCAAGCGGCCTTCGGCCCTGTCAGGACCGCCCGGCGATTGGAGTCAGGGTTCCAAAGACTCGATATGCGAAAACTTTCCCTCGGCGCGATCTGCGC
Source organism: Caballeronia sp. LjRoot34 (assembly GCF_964253815.1). Lineage (NCBI taxonomy): Bacteria > Pseudomonadati > Pseudomonadota > Betaproteobacteria > Burkholderiales > Burkholderiaceae > Caballeronia > Caballeronia sp. LjRoot34. The sequence goes on along the minus strand of NZ_CAXUSB020000003.1, from coordinate 2,039,600 downwards.
GCTCTCACTAATTTTGGCCGCCTGTGGCGGCGGTGGCAGCGGCGACTCGACCCAGACGTCGTCGGGCAGCCCATCGGGCGTCGTCGCGCCCCCGGCGCCGGTCACGCTTAGCGTGGCTGCACAAGTCGGCCAGCAGTTGTTCTTCGACCAGAATCTGTCAGGCGGCAAGAACATGGCCTGCGCCACCTGCCACAACCCTCAGTTCGCGTACGGGCCGCCCAACAGCCTGTCCGTGCAACTCGGTTCCGATCCGTCGCAGGCGGGCCAGCGCGCCGTGCCTTCATTGCGCTATAAATCCATGACGCCGCCCTACAACGACATCGCCGAGAACCCGGACGGCATCACCCAGAACGCGCCTGGCGGCGGTTTCATGCTGGATGGTCGCGCCGCGACGCTCGCCACCCAACCGGCCCTGCCGCTGCTCAATCCGATCGAAATGAACAACCCGTCGCCAGCCGCCGTGGTGCAGGCCGTACAGAAAGCGTCCTACGCGGCGCTGTTCCAGCAGGCATTCGGCTCAGGCGTGTTCTCTGACGCCAACGCCACGTTCAACGATATCGGTCTCGCCCTCCAGGCCTATCAGCAGGAAGATCCGAGCTTCGCGCCCTACGCGAGCAAGTTCGACCTGTATGTCTCCAACAAGATCGGTGGCACGTTGACAGCGGCGGAAATGCGTGGCCTCCAACTCTTCAATGACACGGGTACTGGCGCCGGATGCGTAGCCTGCCACTATGCCGGAGCGAACTTCAACGGCTCGGTCGCGCTCATGACCGACTTCACCTATCAGGCGATCGGTGCGCCGCGCAACGACACGCAGATCCCGGGCAACCCCGACCCGATCCCGAGCAACGCCGCTGCGTCGTACGTCGACATGGGTCTGTGCGGCCCGCTCAACAACCTCCACCCGCCGGGCACAGCCAGCAGCGGCGCGGGCCCGGATTCGATCACCGGCGTCAATGTCCCCGACCCATATTGCGGCCGCTTCAAAGTGCCGACGCTGCGCAATGTCGCGACGCGCTCCGTGTTCTTTCACAACGGCGTGTTCCACTCGCTCGTGCAGGTGCTGAATTTCTATAACACGCGCGACACGAACCCGGAGTACTGGTACCCAAGCACGGGCGGCAACCCCGGCCAGCCTGTGCAGAACCCGTCCTACGCGCTGTTCCCGACGTCCGCCTCGGGTGCGACGGCCCAGTCGTTCAACGATCTGCCAGTGGCGTACCAGGGCAATATCGACGAGGAATTGCCCATGGGCCAAGGTCAGACGGCGGCTGGCGGCACGACAGCGGCCGACGGTGCGCAGGCGCGCGTGGTCCACTCGGCGCCGCAGTTGACGCAGCAAAACATCGCGGACCTGGTCTGCTTCCTGAACACGCTGACCGACGGCTATCAAGTGCCCGCCACGCCGCCGGCCAGCGGCAACTGCGTGAACTGACAAAGCCATGGTCCAGGCGGGCGGCCTGCCCTATCGGGGGCCGTGCGTCGAAAAAATTCAACTCGTACTTTAGCAATCCAACCTGAGCAACAAACACCATGACGCGACGTTCCACCGCCGGCCGCATTGCTTGTGGCGCATTCGCCCTGAGCGCCCTGACCCTGATCGCCGGCTGCCATGACAAAAGCCAAGACGTCAGCCGGGAGAATTTCACGGCCACCATCAACACTTTTCTTGCCCAGCGTGGCCACCTGTGCCTCGCTAAATACGACTGGCCGATCTACGTGACAACGGACGATATGGCCGCCGGTACCCGCGACGCGTTACAGATGCCGGTACTTGAGAAACTCGGCCTGGTCGCAGGCAAGGACGTGGTGGTCGAACGCACCGACGAGAACAGCAAGAAGATCCGCGCGAACGCGCGCCAGTACCAGTTGACGGCCGACGGTCAGAAGTACTATCTGCATATTCCGGAAGTGGTGGCGACCGCCACCTCGCGCGTCACGCATCCGGCCGATTTCTGCGCGGCCACGCTTTCGCTCGACAAGGTAGTGGGCTGGGAGCGGCCGGCGCAGGTGAACGGCCAGACCGCCACCTCGGTCATCTACACCTACAAGATCGATCCTGCGCCGTGGGCCGGGAGTGCCGACGCGCAACGCGTGTTCCCGATGGTCAAGCGCGTGATCGAAGGCGAAGGCACGATGCAGTTGCGCGAGGGCGTGTATTTGACGTCGAAGGGCTGGGTCGCCGACGAGGTCTTCGTGCGCTGAAACCCAGCGGGCCGGAGGGGTGCTCAGCCGCCCCCCGGGTCACTCCACGCCGGACACGCGAGGCGCAAAGCGGCGCGTGCGGATCCATTTGGTGGCCACCCACTTCTCGCCCGTCCGCAAGGGCGTGCTTGCGTGCAGGGAGCTCGGGTCGGCGAGCCCGGAACGGTTGCCGTATTCGAAGTAGAGTGCCTGGCCGCGCCGCGGCACCACCGACCATCCGATCTGGGGGAACACGGTTTCACCTCCGCCTTCCACATCGTTCAGATACATCAGCAGTGTGCCCACACGCTGTCCGCTGCGCGCGATCGACTCTCGATTCGCCGGGTTGCCCGGGACCAGATAGTCGACATGCGGCATCGATTCGGCGCCCGCTTCGTAGTGCAGAAGTTGCAGGCCTTCGCCGTTCTCGGCAGGCAGGCCGGTGAGTGAGGCGATACGCGCTTCAAGGCGCGCGATCAGCGGGGTTTCGCCCAAGCGAAAAAACATGCCATGGCTACTGCGATGCCCTGCCACCACATTCCGCCCGGTCACGGGATCGACCACGGTCGAACGGTCTAGACGCGGCCGCGCGAGCGAGATCAACTGCTCGCATTCGTTCGCGCTGAGAAAATTGTCGAGCAGTACTGCGGCGGGCCGGTACATACGCGAAATCACGCGCACCTTGCGCTCACCGAGCCGGATCAGCGGATCGTTCGGCACCCGCAAGGGCTCCGCTTCATAGGTGAGCGGCGCACCGCCAATTTCGAGCGTCTCGCCTGGCAACGCCGTGCCGTACAAAAAAGCCGAGGAGACCGCATCGACCATTGCCGACGCGAGTTCGACTGCGTTATTTCGATCGACGAGCTCGCGCACAATCACCGGTGGCGCAACGCCGCGGGTGAGATTGTGGGTGATCCAATCGCGCACTTCGACGGGGAAGCTAACTGTTATGGACATCGGAATGGCAAGCGATAAGCTGGAAGGGTTGTGTTGTCGTGAGGCCTGAAATCACTGCCATGATAACGGTTCTCTACACCTCTACACCGTCAGTGAATAGAACAAAGTGACGGTGCCTCGTGCGGTTCTGATGTGATGGACGACTCCCTCCCTTCGGGGTAGGCATAGGCCAAAGTGGAGACTCGCACGTCTGCGGCGCGATTAACGACTGGCAGAGCGCGAGGCGCCTCGAATCGCCCCAAGGGCGTCATTGAGTTCGTCTATCGCGTAGGGCTTGCGCAGCGTCTTGGACGGAAATTCAAACAACAGATCGTCGGGCAATTCATCCCCCGACGCAAATACAACGTGAAGATCGGGATCCGCAGCGACAGCCTGTCGTGCCAGCTCGATTCCAGAAGTCCCGGGCAGATTCAAGTCAGTCAACAGCACGTCGAACCGCTCAGAGCGCAGGTGCTCCATCGCCCGGGCCGCATCCGCCGCCTTCACCGCTTCATGACCCAGCATCTGCAGGATTTCACAGACCGCATCCAGAGAAGCCGCGTCGTCCTCGACCACAAGGACATGCAACGGCGTGGCTGGCAGCGAGACCGCATTGGCTGGTGCGGTATCCGGGCTGTCAGCGGTTGCCGGGAGCGTCTCTCCCGGCGTGCCAAGAATGTAACGCAGCTTGTGTGCCAATTCTTCCTGGCTATAGGGCTTGCTGAGAAGTTCGACTCCCGGATCCAGTCTTCCTCCATGCACGATCGCATTCTGCGTGTACCCGGAGGTAAACAAAATCTTCAGGTGAGGTAGCAGCAAGGCTGCTTGCCGGGCCATTTCGGGGCTCCGCAGCGTGCCGGGCATGACGACATCGGTGAAGAGGACGTCAATGTGAACGCCGCTGCGGATCACGGTCAGCGCCTGCTCCGCATTGTCGGCCTTGAGAACGGAATAACCCAGTCCCACCAGCATGTCGATCACCGTCGACTGAACCTTCGCATCGTCCTCCACGACCAGTATGGTCTCTTTGCCGCCCATCAGCACCGTGTGCTCGTTCCTTGATTGTGGATCAACGGCAGCCTCTATCGACCTCGGCAGATAAATCCTGACCGTCGTGCCATGTCTCACTTCGCTGTAGATCCTGATGTGTCCGCCACTCTGCTTCACGAAGCCATAAGCCATGCTCAGGCCGAGACCCGTGCCTTGTCCCTCCGGCTTGGTCGTAAAGAACGGGTCGAAGGCGCGCTCGACGACATCCGGGGGCATGCCTGCGCCGGTGTCCGTCACCCCAAGCATCACGTATTGGCCCGGAGGAACATCCGTGAGGGGTCGCACATAACGATCGTCCAGCATCGCGTTGGCCAGTTCAATGGTGAGACGTCCACCCGCGGGCATTGCGTCGCGCGCATTGATCGCCAGGTTCAGCACCACATTCTCGAGCTGGTGGGTATCGACCAGCGTATTCCACAGGCCGGCAGCAACGACTGTCTCCACGTTGATCGTCTCGCCCAGCGCACGAGCCAGCATGCTGTCGATCCCGCGAACCATCGCGGCCAGGTTCACCACGACAGGGCGTAACGCCTGTCGCCGACCGAACGCCAGCAGTTGTGAGGCGAGCTTCGCGCCACGCTCGACAGCATCGATTGCGTGGGCGAGTCGCACGCCACTCCAGGCATCCCGGCGATGCCGGTTCTCCAGTAATTCGAGATTTCCCCTCAGCACCTGCAGTACGTTGTTGAAGTCGTGGGCAACACCGCCCGTCAGCTTGCCAATTGCTTCCATTTTCTGCGCCTGGAACAGCGCCGCCCGCGTTTGTTCCAGCAGCTCATTGGCCTCGCGCCGCTCGGTGATGTCCTGCGTGATCTTTGCAAAGCCGACGAGCGCTCCGTCGTGTTCGCGGATTGCGTCAATGATCACGTGGGCCCAGAAGGTCGTCCCGTCGCGACGTACTCGCCAGCCTTCTGCCTCGAAGCGGCCATCGCGCGTGGCTGTCTCCAGACCACGCTGCGGTACCCCGGCAGCGGCGTCTTCCGGCGTATAGAATCTCGAGAAATGCGAACCGACGATCTCCTCCTCGCTATATCCCTTGATGCGCCGTGCGCCGTTATTCCAGTTCGTCACATAACCGTCGGGCGAGAGCATGAAGATGGCGTAGTCCGTCACTCCCTGAACCAGTAGCCGGAAACGCCGTTCACTTTCGACCACGGCCTCGTGTGCCTTGCGTTTCTCGCTGACGTCGCGCACCACCTGCACGGCCCCCCGGAACGCGCCCCCCGCGTCACTCAGCGCGGTCGTCACCACGCTCGCCCAAAAGGTGCTGCCATCCATCCGCCGACGCCACCCCTCCGAATCATGGCGTCCCATTCGGCGGACAGTGTCCATAAGCGCATCGGGAACTCCATTGTGGCGATCGTCATCGGTGTAGAGGACGGAAAAATGCTGGCCGATGATTTCTTCGGGTCGATATCCTTCGATCCTGGCGCCGCCTGGATTCCAACTGGTGACTTTGCCTTCGGGCGTGATCAGGAAAATCGAGTAGTCCGCTGTCGAGGCAACCCATTGCCGGGTCCAGTCGTCGTTGGCTTCGAATTGCGTGTTTTGCGGTTCTTGCGTCGTCATCGGTGCCTTAGCCATCCGTGAGTTTCTGTTTTCGGGCCGTAAGCGCGGGCATGGCCACGACACAGGCTTGTGTCGATCCGCTCCCGACGTCGTTGAGCATCGGTTGAGAAAGTGCGCCGACGCCGAAAATGGCAAAGACGGAGTTAAATATTGACTCATTTTTAATAACTCCGCTACGCTGGCCTGACAGCTTGTAGTCCCACCCTGTATAACGACACGACTTCCGGCCGACCGCGACCGTGAGCCACCGGTGCGCGTCCGCTATGGCTTGAGGACCACCTTGATACAGCCGTCCTCCTTGTCGCGGAATGTCTTGTACATGCCGGGTCCGTCTTCCAGCGGGACCGTGTGCGTAATCACAAACGAAGGATCGATCTGGCCTTCCTGAATTCGATGCAGTAAGTCGTCTGTCCATCGGTTCACGTGCGTCTGGCCCATTTTCCATGTGAGCCCTTTGTTCATAGAGGCGCCAAACGGAATCTTGTCGATCAAGCCGCCATACACACCCGGCACGGACAGGATGCCCGCAGGACGGCAGACGTAAATCATTTCCCTCAAGACGTGCGGCCGGTCGCTCTCCAGCATGACGGCCTGTTTGACGCGGTCATACATGGCATCAAACGATCGAGTGGCATGAGACTCCATGCCCACCGCATCGATACATTTCTCCGGCCCCTTACCATTGGTCAACTCTTTCAACCTGTCAAGCACGCTTTCCTCATCGAAGTTAATCGTAATTGCACCGCCCTCCTTTGCCATCGCAAGCCGCTCCGGTACCCGGTCGATTACGACAACCTGCTTCGCCCCGAGTAGTACGGCACTGCGGATCGCCATCTGCCCAACAGGCCCGGCGCCCCAGATTGCGACCGTATCGTCGGGCTGGATATCGCAATTGACCGCCGCCTGCCAGCCAGTCGGAAAAATATCGCCCAAGAACAAGACCTGCTCGTCAGTCAGACCATCAGGTATTTTCACGTGGGTCGTGTCGGCCATTGGTACCCGGACGTATTCGGCCTGGCCTCCGGCGTATCCACCGGTCAAATGGGAATATCCGAAAAGCCCGGCAGTTGAATGGCCGAATACTTTGTCAGCCTTCTCCTTGTTACGATTGCTTCGCTCGCATACGGAGAAGTTGCCGCGCTTGCACTGGTCGCACTCACCGCAGAATATCGTGAAGGGAATGACGACCCGATCTCCGATCTGCAGTGCTTTGTTATCCATACCTACCTCGACCACTTCGCCCATGAATTCATGGCCCATGATGTCGCCACTTTCCATCGTCGGCATGAAGCCATCGAACAAGTGCAGGTCCGAGCCGCAAATCGCGCAGGTCGAAACCTTGATGATCGCGTCGCGCCCTTCCTCAATGATTGGATCCGCAACCGTGTCGCAACGGATATCGTGCTTGCCATGCCAACGAAGCGCTCTCATTTTCAGCTCCTGAATAACGATGTGCCGAGGCTCGTGAGGAAAGGCCTGAAGAATCGCTCGACACAGTCTATCCAGCAACCACTATTCCAACTCATGGTTACCGCGTGTTCATTGCCATGATCGGACGCCGCGATGATTGTCGATCACGGTGTACAGTCGTCCGGAAGTGCGGCGAGAAGTGGAAATTTCTTGGGGCGGCATGTTGCATTCCGAGCTTTGCGAAACGTTCCCTACCCTGCAAGGGGCACCCCGATCACTCCATAAATAAAGCCGGCGAAAGTGTCTTGTTGAACCGAAGTTCAATACGTGTACGCGACGAATCGCATCGGCAGGGCTGAGGTCAGCGGAGTACGGACCGTTCGGGCTCACTGGATCGGCGGCACTGAGCCGAGCTTCTGCGAAAGCAGCCGCTCGTAGAGGCCAAAGTTCAGGTCAACTTCCCTCTGCTCGACGGCATTGACCGTCATCGTGACCTGTTCGGGCAGTACCCCCAGCACGGTGGCCAAGGCAACTTCGAGCTGCGCCACGCAGCGCCGGTCATCGGGCATCGTAGTTCCCACGAAAATGTCATAGGCCTTGTCCTGGTCGCGATAGACTACTTCCACCAGTCTTGCGCGTGCACTCATGTTGTTCTCGATGGCAAGACGCGCGACGTCGGCCACCGTATGCAAGGTCTCGGTGGGAAAACCGCGAGTCGCACGCAGGCGAACCCGGTGTTTGCCCAAGGTCTTCCAGTCAGTTTCAAATTCCACGGCAGGCTCCCGTTAGCTGGTCTGTCGATGTGGCGCCCACGATGGGAGTCAACCATTCGCGGGCGCCTCAAGGTATTTATCCAACGCTGACTTCAATGCGGCGCGGCCGTGCTTCCTCTCGGCGCGGAATGCTGAGTTTAAGCACGCCGTCGCTAAGATTGGCATCGATCTTCGCAATATCGAAGTCCGCGCTCAATGAAAATGCTCGGGCGAAACGTGGCTCGCGAATCTCCGCGTGATGCAAGCGCAGGCCGTCAGGTGTGTCGATCGACGCCTGGCCTTCAATGAAGAGATTGCCGTCCTGTACGTGGACGTTCAACCGGTCCCGCGATACGCCCGGCAGATCGGCCCATAACGTGATGCCATGCGCGTCCTCGTAAATATCGACGGCAGGAACGATCGCGGGACCCTTTTGCGCCTGTGTGTCACCGTTGCGCGCGACAGTGCCGGTATTGCGTTCGGCGAGCTGGGTCTGAGTATTCATGATGCTCTCCTCCAATGAGGTAACGGGTTGGTCATTGAATTGCGATAGTGCGCGGGCGCGACGTCTCGCGCTTGCCAATACTGATCGTCAGGCAACCGTTCGCGTAGCGCGCCTTCACGTTGTCCGGGTCGGCATCGCGCGGTAACTCGATTGCGCGGCGGAAGGCGCCGGCAAAGCGTTCTTGCGCATAAGAACGTCCTTCCGACTGGGGCTCGACACGCGCACGCTCGCCGCTGATGGTCAGCAACCCCTTGTCCACGGTCAGTTCCAGTTTGGCCGGATTGATCCCGGGCGCAAACGCGACAATCTCTACGGAGTCGTCCGTGCTCCCGAGGTTAATTTGCGGAAAGCCGCTTAGCCGCGACGCGCGGATGCTTGATGGCAGGCCGGTGAACAACGACGACATCTGACGCTGAAAACGGTCGAGCTCATCAAACAGGCTGTTATTGAAAAGAAGATCACTCATGGCTGCTATCTCCCAAATTGCGGCAGGAGACGAACCGGCATACGCGCTCCAGTTCGTCTGCCCAAGCCTCGGACAAACCAATCGAAACACGCAGCGCGAACACCGCGACTGCTTACGGAATCGAAAATAGAACATCGTTGGAAATTTTCAAGAGATCCGGCTCAAAATTTTTTATCTTTTTCCAGACCACAATCATCCGCTTGAGGCCGTACTAAACCGGCTACGTTGATTGCATTTTCGATGCGTGCCCGAGGCGCAGACATCATTCAACGCTCACTTACCAAGGATTTCCCCATGGCCACTAAGACAATGCAGGACCTGTTTATCCACGCTCTTTCTGATGTTTATAGCGCGGAGAAGCAACTGACGAAGGCACTGCCCAAACTGGCTCGCACCTCGACCCACGTGACTCCGCCGCGGTTTCATTTGTAGCTCCCGAATGCCAATTTTGCCGGGCTCGTGAGAAAACGCCCAAAGGGTCCTTGGAGCAACGACCATTCCAACTTTATTGTTATCGGGTGTCAGTCGCCATGATCGAAATGCCGCCATGATTTTCGACAATCGCATATTTGACGTCGTCCAGATGCGAAATGCCCCGTTGACGCATTTCAGCGAGAACATCGCCCTTATAGATGCGCATCTCGCGCAAGCGCCTTTCGTCCCACTGCCCGTTTGCGTACACGATGGTAGGCGTCCCTTCCGCCACTCTGCCAAGACTCGGCCACCGCCTCTTGGCTACGGAAACGAAGACGTGAAGCATCGAAATCGTGCTGACCGACGCTAACGCCGCCGTAATCGACTGGTCGCCGGCAAGCACCGCCTGGCTAGATAGGCCACCAAAGAGAAACATGATTACCATGTCGAGGGGTGTCATCGTTCGACTGACCCGGTGGGTCGTGATGCGCAACACGATCAGCAGGAAAAGGTAGGCGCCGGCAGCGCGAAGAACAATGTCCATGATCAGGGGAGGACGACCTGGACGAGGTTCACGGGTCGATTTCCAGCGGAAAGCGTCGTTTCAATAACACCGAATCGATAAGGCGACGTTTTTAAATTGAGCGATGCGCCCTCCTCCGCGTTCGCCACGTTGAAAACGTAAGTTACGCCCCGGTCAGACACGTTCTCAGACAACGGCGTCGGGACGACATTTTCTATCGCTACCGAATGAATCATTCGCCGATCCAGGTGTACGGTAATCGTGCCCGATGTTCCCGCAGCCAATCCAAGCCGCATCCAGCTCGAGCCGTGGTTCCGAACGATGCGCTCGTACCGGATGTCAGTAATAGTCCCACTCTGGAAGTGCACGAATGCGTGGCTCATCGGACCTGAGCCAAGTAATCCCGCGAGCCCGGCGAAACACAGGGTACAAAGAAGCAAAATAATCGCGCACTCGCTAATACGCCAGCGACGGTCGAAAGCTTCGTTCACGTCGAGGTCGAGGTCAGTGCTTGTTCCGCTGCGTGCGTCCATTTTTGCTCCCGCGGGAAGGACGTAGCAACCTGTGCAATCCGTGTGCCGGATTTGGCCTAATGTGCACAGCATCGGCGGAGCCGGACCGAAGCCGCCGTCGCCATCTTCTCCCCGCTGCGCTTTGGCTGATCACATTGCAGATTCCCCACCCGTCGATCCTTAAGCATATCGAACCGATATGTTGTCGGCGGTCGAGTGTGCCGCACCACCGTCTTCGACGGCAGCCTCATTGTCTTTCGCACGTCAAGGGCACACCCGCGGGACGGAGACCCGGGAACGTGGTTGACGAATCTTTCGCCTTCGATGGAAGAGAACATCCTTTGCCCTGGTTTGCGTTGCGAAACGGACGTTGATGACGCGGTCATTGTCTCCGCAGATGCGCCGACAACCTGAGCTTCCATCGCTCGCTCCGGGATTTCCGCAGCCCAAAACCTCAATCGAATAATTTTTTTGCGTCCATAAACCCGGACCTAATTTTCAATGTCAACTTTTCCGGTCACGAGCCGTTAAAGTCTGAAGAGCAGTACAAAACACCTTATTCGCTGGACGAAAAACGCAATGGCAGTCCTCATACCGTTTGATCATTCCCCAAATAACACCCTCGTCGCACCCTCACGTCTAGAACTGGAGTATCTGCAAAAGCGCTTGCTCACGAGCATGCGCGACGGTCTCTCGGCCACTATTACCCTCGCCCTCGCTGGGGTTCTCGCCATCATGCTGCTTCAGGCGTGGGCCTTGCCGGACACGACCATTCTCGGCTTGCAGGAAATCGTCGGCGTGACTGTGTTCGCCAGTTGTACGTGGTTTATGTACGAGCGGGGAGAAAAGAAGCTGCACCTGTACTCGTTCGAACCGGCTGATCACACGATGACTGGCGAGATCCGCGCCTTGTTGAATCGGCTGCCCGGCGGCGCCGCGTATCAGCAAGCCATTGAGATGGAGCAGCGCGCTTTTACAATCGGCGAACTCGAGCAAATCCGAGCGCGAGTACGGGAATTCTCGCAGACCGCATAGACAGGGCGGACAGGCTTGCGGCCCGCGCATCGACCTGGCTCGACCAAACGCATCTAAACGCGGACCCCAGGTCCGCGTTTTGCGTTTTCGGATGACATTCCTCTTGCCACCTCGCCATGTCCGATACCCTTGCTCGCCCACTGGTGATGTCACCGCATTTCGACGACGCCGTCTTCAGTTGCGGAGCGACGCTCGCCGCTCATCCGGGAGCAGTCGTTTACACCGTCTTCTCCGGCTGCCCCGCCGCAGATGTCATGACGAAGTGGGACCGCCAGTGCGGCTTCGATAACGCCGCTCACGCAATGCATGAACGCTCGCTGGAAAACCACCGCGCCCTGGATGTCCTGAGTGCGGTGCCCGATCGAGGGGATTTTCTCGATGCACAATATGTTCCGTTTGCACTGCCCGCGCATGCCCCGACTCAGGACGCGATCGCCCAGGCGCTCTATCGGTCGCTGCACCGCCACGGGGCTCGTACGCTCGTGATCCCCCTCGGCTTGTTCCACTCCGACCACGAACTCGTGCATCGCGCATGCACCGATGTCTGGCTAGCCAACCCGGAGTTGGTCTGCTTCGCTTATGAGGACGCTCTCTACCGGCGTCTGGCCGGCCAGTTGCAAATACGCATGGCGGAGCTCGTTTCGCGCGGCATCATCGCGACACCGGTCATCGAGAACTGGCGAGCCGATCCGTCCCATCAGGCCGCGAAACGCGAAGCCGTCAAAGCGTACGCAAGCCAGCTCAAGGCGTTCGGACCTGATGGCTACGACGACGTCTTTTGTACCGAACGCTGTTGGAAGCTTGAGCTAGCGGCATGATGAACGTGAAGAACGACAACGCCCCAGGGGACGGCCGGCCGGCCGCGGATGCACCTCCAAAGATATCGGTCGTCGTGCTGACGTACAACCGCTCGGCGCAAGTGCTCGAGACCCTCGCGCGACTGAGCGCGCTACCTGACCGAGCGCGTCTGATCGTTGTCGACAATGGCTCGACCGATGCCACTGCGGAACATATTGCCGAGCGCTTCCCCGGGGTCACCCTCATTACCGCACAGAAAAACCTTGGTGCAGCCGGACGCAACCTCGGCGTCGCAAGCGCGAGTACGGAGTACGTTGCATTCTGCGATGACGACACGTGGTGGCATCCGGGATCGCTATCGCGCGCGGTCCAATTGTTGGACCAGTCACCCCGTGTCGGCGTGCTGAGCGCCCGGGTGCTGGTCGGCGAAGCAGGCGACACCGACGCGACCTGCCGGCTGATGGCACGCAGCCCGCTTGACGCCGCCGGCTTGCCCGGCCCTTCACTGATCGGGTACATGGCCGGGGCCTGTGTGTTCAGAACGCCGCTCTATCGGCAGATAGGCGGATACGAATCGCGCTTTTTTATCGGCGGCGAAGAAACGCTGGCCTCACTCGATGTGCTCGCAAGCGGCTTCGCCATTGTGTACGCCGAAGAATTGATCGTCCATCACCATCCCTCCCCGCTGCGGGACAGCGCGCTCCGGCGTCGACTGCTCGCCCGCAATGCCGCGTGGGTTGCATGGATGCGCTTGTCGTGGGGCGAAGGGTGGCGCGCCACATGGGCCGCAGTGCACGTCATGCGCCGCGAAGGTTCTTTTGTTCGCGACGCGTTGGCGTTGTTCGCTGCACTGCCGTGGGCGTTGACCCGGCGTCGCGCGATTCCGCTTGAAGTTGAGCAAATGCGGGAGGCCGTACGTCGCTCGGAAGCGATCGACGACACGGGCGACGCCGGCCCTGACGCGTCTACGCACCCGATGTAATTCTTCACAAGCCCGGTCGCCGCTGTCCGGCGTCCTTGAAGCGCACGCAAAAAAAATGCGTAGGTATGGCAACGAACCGACGCTTGTTTCGTTCGCTTCCCGATGGGCACAACGAATGCTGTGTGTGATGCACGCCGATGTTGATCATGGGCGCCGCCGCATACCAAGACTCGTAGACAAAGGACACCACTGTGAAGATCGCACTCATCAGCGAGCATGCGTCGCCGCTCGCCGCTACCGGCAGCGTCGACAGCGGCGGTCAAAATATCTATGTCGCGAACGTCGCACGTCAGCTTGCCCGAAAAGGTCACCACGTCGACGTCTTCACGCGTTGCGACAAGTCGTTGTTGCCGCTTGTCTCGCGCCTGAACGGGGTACGTGTCATCAATGTACCGGCTGGCCCGAAACGCCAGTTGCCGAAGGAGCAACTCCTTCCGTACATGGAGGACTTCGCGCGTTTCGTCGTCCAATTTTTCCGTCATGAACCATCACGCTACGACGTCGTGCACGCCAACTTCTTTATGTCCGGACTGGTCGGTCTGCGTGTGAAGGAATCGCTTGGCATTCCTCTTGTGACGACCTTTCATGCGCTTGGTCGCGTACGGCGCCTGCATCAGGGCGCAGATGATGGTTTCCCTGACGAGCGCTTCGACATCGAGGACAGGCTCGTGCGCGAGTCCGACTCGGTGATCGCCGAGTGCCCGCAGGATGAATCGGACCTGGTCTCGCTTTATCAAGCGGATAACGGTCGTATCGACGTTGTGCCCTGCGGTTTCGACCACGAGGAATTTCACCCTGTCGACAAGCATGCTGCCCGCGCGGAACTGGGCTGGCCGCTGGACCGTTTCATCGCGCTGCAACTGGGACGGATGGTGCCGCGCAAGGGTATCGACACGGTGGTACGTGCCATTGGCTTGTGTAACTGCGCGCTTGGCGAGGAAGCCCATCTCTATGTGGTAGGTGGCAACTCCGACGAAGCCAACGAGATCGCGACGCCCGAGATCGGCCGCTTGCGCGCCATTGCACGTGAATGCGGCGTAACGGATCGCGTCAATTTCCTCGGCCGTCGAGCACGTGCGAACCTGCGTCTTTACTACAACGCGGCGGACGTATTCGTCACGACGCCCTGGTACGAACCATTCGGCATTACCCCGTTGGAAGCGATGGCCTGCAGCACGCCGGTGATCGGCGCGAACGTTGGCGGCATTCGTTATTCGGTAGCGCATGGCGAGACCGGATTGCTCGTGCCGCCGAAAGACCCTCTCGCCGTCGCCCACGGCTTGGTCACGCTCAAGCGCGACCCGCAGCGTGCACAAAGCATGGGCGCGGCAGGGCTCGCGCGCGCCAAGGAGATGTTCACGTGGGAAAGCGTGGCGGACACACTCAGTGAAGTCTATGCACGCGTGGCCGGGATCGACGTGGCCGCCGATGCAGCACGGCATGCGTATAACAACGTGCACGACGCTTGGCTCGCAGCCGGCGGGGCTTCCGTATGACGTTCCGGATACGCGCGCGCAGTAACACCATGCGGCGCCCCGCTATCTTCCTCGACAAGGACGGAACGCTGCTCGCCGATGTTCCACATAACGTCGATCCGCTCTTGATGCGGCTCGCGCCCGGTGCGCGTGACGCGCTGCGGATCTTCGCTGAGCTCGACCTGCCGCTCTATGTCATCAGCAATCAAAGCGGGGTGGCGATGGGAAAATTTTCAATCGATGCGCTGGATATTGTCAATAAGCGCCTGCACGAACTCGTCCGCGACTGTGGTGCGATGCTGTCCGGCATCTACTGGTGCACGCATCATCCCGACGGCAGCGTTGCCCCTCATAACCGGCTCTGTAATTGCCGCAAGCCGGCGCCGGGCATGCTGCTGCGCGCCGCTCGTGAACACGGGATCGCACTCGAAGAAAGCTGGTTCGCCGGCGACATTCTCGATGATGTCGAGGCAGGCAATCGCGCCGGTTGCCGCACGCTCCTCATCGATAACGGCAACGAGACCGTGTGGCGTCGGGGACTCTTTCGGCAACCGTACTACGTGGTAGCCAACCTTCATGACGCAGCGCTGACGATTCGACACAGCATTCGACCGGAGCTCACGACATGACGCACACGCCGGTGGTCCGGATCGACGTCGATTCGCATGCCCGTGCGCCTGCAGCCACGTCGGTACGGCCGTGGGGCGCCGAGCTCAAACGCATCCTCTGCGTGCGCCTGGACAACCTTGGCGACGTGCTCATGACCACCCCCGCCCTGCACGCCTTGCGTAGCTCGGCACCTGATCGCCACATCACGTTGCTGGCATCGCATTCTGGAGCACGCGCGGCAGCGCTTATCGACAGTGTCGATGCGGTGATCGAATACGACGCCCCATGGGTGAAAAACAACCGTCCCGCCGATGCGGCTGTGGACCTGGCGATCGCCAAGCGCCTGAGCGAAGAAGCTTTCGACGCCGCCGTGATTTTTACCGTCTATAGCCAGAACCCGATGCCCGCCGCGATGCTGTGTCATCTAGCCAGTATTCCAAGACGCCTCGCGCACTGCCGCGAGAATCCCTATGCACTATTGACCGACTGGATTGCCGAGCCCGAACCGCAAACCGGCACACGGCATGAAGTCGAACGGCAACTGGCGCTGGTCAGGCACGTGGGCGCAGTGTCATCGAATCAGCGAATGCGTTTAAACGTGCTACCCCGCGATGCCGCGTCGTTGCACCTCAAGCTTGCGCAGCGCGGTATCTCGCTCGATGCCCCGTTCATTGTGATGCATCCCGGCGCCACGGCCGCGTCGCGGCGCTATCCTGCCGAGCGCTTCGCACAGGTCGCCGCGCAGCTCTCTGAGCTGACCGGCTGGCCGGTACTGATCACCGGCGGTGCAGACGAAGCGGGCGTGTGTGCGCAGGCATGCGGGGCACACCGGTCAGCAATCAATCTCGCAGGCGCGCTCGAACTCGGCGAGCTGGCAGCGCTGATCGATCGCGCCAAGGTGCTGGTGTCGAACAACAGCGGGCCTGTGCATATAGCGTCGGCGCTCGGTACCGCGGTGGTCGACCTGTACGCGTTGACGAATCCGCAACATACGCCGTGGCAAACGCCGCATGTCGTCCTGCATCACGACGTGCCTTGCCGATGGTGTTATCGCAGCGTATGCCCCGAAGGACATCATGCCTGTCTTACCGGCGTCACGGTAGGACAGGTAATCGATGCAACCATGCGACTGCTGCGTGCCGATTCTGCATCGAGCGCCGTCGACGCAATGCTGACCACCTCATGAAACGCTTCGTCACCAGGGCTATCAACCCATGTACACATTAGGCATCAACGCGGTTTACCACGACAGCGCGGCTGCGCTGATCGAGGATGGCGTCGTCATTGCGGCGGCAGAGGAAGAGCGTTTCACGCATATCAAGCACGCGAAGCGGCCGGTGCCTTTCTCAACCTGGCAACTACCCTTCGATGCGATTGACTACTGTCTCAAAGAGGCCGGCATCGAGCTCGCTGATATTGATCACGTCGCGTATTCGTACGACCCAAAGCTGCTTTCCTCGATGCCCGCGCATGCGGGGGCCACGATCGAGCTGCCGCTCGAACCCGGGCTCAAGCCGCTTGCCAATCCCTCCGAATCGCCCTGGGACCCCTTGTTTTTAAGCTATATCGTAAATGCGAGAGCACAACTGAAAGACGGTGCGCCGCATCATCTGATGAAACGCTTTCGCAGCGGCGGCCGCACGATGCGCTTCGAGTGGCACTACGTGGACCATCATCTTTCGCATGAGGCCAGTGCGTTTCTCGCCGCGCCGTTCAGGGACACCGCGGTGCTGACCATGGACGGCCGTGGCGAAGGCGTGACAACGAGTCTCGGACAATTCGTGGATGGGGAATACAAGCGGCTCAAGCAGGTCGAGTTGCCGCATTCCCTCGGGCTGCTGTACGAGAGCGTGACCGGCTACCTGGGTTTTCTTCACTCCTCTGACGAATACAAGGTGATGGCGCTGGCGTCGTACGGCAAGCCCGCCTATGTCGACGCCTTCCGGGAGATCGTGAGATACCGGCACGACGGCACTTATACGGTCGATGCTCCGCGCCTCGTTGAACGCTTCGGGCCAGCACGCGAACGCGGTGGGCCGCTTGAGCAGAAGCACTTCGACATTGCGCATTCGTTGCAAGTCACACTGGAAGAAACAGTGCTGCAGCTTGCCGGCTGGCTGCATGCGCAAACCGGCCTGGAAAATCTGGCGATGGCAGGCGGCGTGGCATTGAACTGCGTGATGAACGCACGCGTGCGGGACCGTGGTCCGTTCGCCCAGGTATGGGTGCAACCGGCGTCCGGTGATGCCGGCACGGCACTCGGCGCAGCGCTATGGATCGATTATCGCAAGCGCGCCGAATCCGGCGACCGGTCGCGCCAGTGGCAGATGGACCACGCGTACCTCGGCCCCGGGTATGCGGATGACGAGATCGAGCAACTTTTGAAATGGACCAAAGCGCCCTACCGTCGCCTTCAGGATGTGGCCGGCGAAACAGCAGAGATCCTTGCGTCCAACCGGGTGATCGGCTGGTATCAGGGCCGCACGGAGTTCGGGCCGCGAGCGCTTGGCGCACGCTCGATCCTTGCCTCGCCCATCGATCCGCGCATGCAGGCAAGGCTCAACGAGATCAAGGATCGTGAGGATTTCAGGCCCGTCGCGCCGGTGGTAATGGAGGAGTACGCGAACGAGTGGTTTGTGGATGGCGGCGTAGCGCCGTTCATGCTGTTCATCTTCGATGTGCGCCCGGCCAAGGAAAAGCATATCCCGGCGGTTCGTCATGTGGATGGAACTGCGCGGGTCCAAACGGTGAATCGCCGTCAGCATGCGCTGTACTACGACCTTATCGACGCGTTCAGGCGACGCACCGGTGTGCCCATCCTGGTCAATACATCCTTCAACACCAGAGGCGAGCCCATGGTGAATTCGCCGCGCGACGCGCTCGAATCGTTCTGGACCTCGCCGCTCGATGCACTGGTGATCGGCTCGTTCCTGATCGAAAAAAATGGAGTGGGGGTATGAGCGTATTTATGAGCGCGCTTGCGGCAGATGCCTTCGACGAGTTTCATAGTAAAGCTGACGCGAACGCAATCGATTCGCCCACAGCCCGGACGCCCGACATCTCCGTGGTTGTTCCCACTTACCGTCGACCGGCGATGCTCGAACGCTGCCTCGCGTCGCTGCTGACGCAGGATTACGATCCGGCTCGCTTTGAAATTATTGTCTGCGACGACGGCCCCGACGATGCGACTCGCGCCAGCGTTGAGCGTATCGCGCGGGAACACGCGGCGAACGGGCCGTGCGTGCACTATGTACCGGTGACGGCAACGCAAGGCCCGGCGGGCGCGCGCAACGCCGGATGGCGGCTCTCGCGTGCGGCAAGCATTGCCTTCACCGACGACGATACCCAGCCGGACTCGCGCTGGTTATCGTCGGGCGTGAAAGCCCTGGCAACAGGCGTCGGCGCGGTATCCGGTCGTATCATCGTGCCGCTCGGGAGCCGTCCCACGGACTATGAGAACGATGCAGCCGGACTCGCGCGCGCGGAGTTTGCTACCGCCAACACGTTTGCGAATCGACGAGCGCTTGAGCGCATAGGCGGTTTTGACGCGCGCTTTACCTCGGCGTGGCGCGAGGATTCCGATTTGCAGTTCGCGCTCATGGAAGCAGGCATTCCGATCGCCCGCGCCGACGACGCGATCGTCTTGCATCCAGTCAGGCCGGCACGCTGGGGCATCAGTTTATCGCAGCAAAAGAAGAGTCAGTTTGACGCGCTGCTTTATAAAAAATATCCACTGTTGTACAAGCGCCGTATTCGACGCGGCCCCCCGTTTTTGTATTACGCCATCATTATTGCAGTGGTCATTTTGTTTTGCGCCGCGGTATGGGGCCATGCGCGTATAGCGGGCTGTGCAGCCGCGGCGTGGCTTGCGATGACCGCGTGGTTCTGCTTCAAGCGGCTATCCGATACGTCCCGCGCACCCGCCCACGTGATCGAAATGGTGTGTACATCAGTACTTATTCCATTTCTTTCCATCTATTGGCGCCTCTACGGTGCGTTCAAGTTCAGGGTGTTTTTCTTATGAGCGAGAAGATCGCGATCTTCCGCGCGCTTCAACTCGGCGACATGTTATGTGCCGTGCCTGCGCTGCGCGCCTTACGACGAGCAAAGCCCGATGCGCACATAGCCTTGATCGGTCTTCCGTGGGCGCGAAGTTTCGTGGAGCGCTACCCGCATCTCGTCGATGAACTGATCATCTTTCCCGGCGCAGTCGGATTTCCCGAGCAAGCGGAGACAAACGAACATCTCGAAGGCTTCTGGAACGCCATGCGCGAACGTCGTTTCGATCTCGCGATACAGATGCATGGAAGCGGCGGCATTGCGAACGATATTGTCGGGAAAATGGGAGCGCGCGCCAATGCCGGATTTATACAATCCGGTGAAGCGCTTAGGGACGGCATTTTCATTGGCTGGCCGGACACGCTGCCGGAGATCCTGCGCTATACCGCGTTGATGAACGCTATGGGCATCGAGACGCAAGACAGCAGCCTTGAGGTTCCGCTAAGCAACAATGACCGTGCCGAATGCGAAGCGCTGATGAACACCTTCGCGCTGTGTTCCGATCGACTCATCCTCGTTCACCCTGGCGCGCAGTTGCCGTCACGCCGGTGGCCGGCTGATCGGTTCGCTCGAGTCACTTCCTTGCTTGCCGACGATGGCTGGCAGATCGCGATTACCGGTACCGTAGCCGAACGCATCTTCACGTCGAGCATCGCGCTCGCGACAAACGCACGAGCGGTCGATCTCGCCGGCAAGACATCGCTTGGCGGCCTGGCTGCGCTGGTATCGAAGGCACGGCTTGTTGTATGTAACGACACCGGCATGTCGCACGTCGCTGCTGCGATGAAAACACGGAGCGTGGTGATCGCGTTGGGCAGCGACACCAAAAGATGGGCGCCACTGGACAGCGAGCGACACCGGATACTTGCTCACTATCCACCATGCCGACCATGCGCGTTCCGTGACTGCCCGTACGGGCATCCGTGCGCCCTAAACATAGGCGTCAAACAGGTCATGGACGCCGCGTTCGAGCAACTTATGCACGTGTCAGACAGATGCGACGCAGCGGACAACGCTTACCGGGCGATGAGTCATGTCGAATAACCCCTCCCGACGCCTGCGCGTGCTGACCTGGCACGTCCATGGCAATTATTTGTATTACCTCACGCAAGCGCATCACGACTTCTATCTCGTGACGAAGTCCGGTCATCCACCGGGTTACGCAGGCACGGTTGGCGTCCTGCCCTGGGGTAATAACGTTCACGAACTACCGGTAGATAAGGTTGCATCTCAGGAATTCGACGTCATTCTGTTCCAACATAAAGCGCAATGGGACGACGACCGCCTCAATCTGCTTAGCGAAACACAACGCCGCCTGCCACGTGTGTATATAGAACATGACCCGCCGCAGGAAAACGCGTTCGAACAACGCCACTGGGTTGACGACGCCAACACGCTGCTGGTTCATGTCACGCATTTTAACCAGCTGATGTGGGACTGCGGCACCACGCCGACGCGGGTGATCGAGCATGGCGTGATCGTTCCCGAAGGCGTGCGTTACACCGGCGAGAAGGCACGCGGGATTGTTGTCATCAACCATCTCAGGCAACGCGGACGGCGTCTGGGCGACGACGTCTATGCAAACGTGAAAGCACACGTTCCGCTGGATCTTGTCGGCATGGATGCGAAGTCCGCCGGGGGTATCGGCGAGATCGGCAATCTGGATCTTGCGGCGTTCAGCGCGAGTTATCGGTTCTTTTTCAACCCGATTCGCTGGACCAGCCTGGGGCTCGCCGTCGTAGAAGCCATGATGATCGGCATGCCGATTGTGGGACTCGCGACCACTGAACTCGCGACCGTCATCCGCAACGGCGAGAGCGGGTATATCGGCACAGACGTGAGCGCGCTGATCCACGCGATGCAGCGTCTGCTGCGCGATCCGGATGAAGCTAGGGGGCTCGGTAACGGTGCACGCAAGGTCGCCATGGACCGCTTTCACATCGACCGCTTCGTGCGCGACTGGAACGAAACGCTGCGTCAGGTGAGCAGTTGACTGCAATTAAACCTGGAGAGCCATCATGAAAGAGCATCATCGCAAGCGCATTCTTGTTACCGGCGGTGCCGGCTTTCTCGGGTCGCACCTGTGCGAGCGCCTGGTGGCGCAAGGGCACGACGTCTTATGCGTGGATAACTTCTACACGGGCACGAAAGACAACATCGCGCATTTGCTGGACTGCGCGAACTTCGAGCTCATGCGTCACGACGTGACTTTCCCGCTCTATGTTGAAGTGGATGAAATCTATAATCTGGCCTGCCCTGCTTCGCCAATTCACTATCAACATGATCCGGTTCAGACCACAAAAACGAGTGTGCATGGTGCGATCAACATGCTCGGTCTGGCCAAGCGCGTCAAGGCGCGAATATTTCAGGCCTCGACCAGCGAGGTCTATGGCGACGCCCTTGTTCACCCGCAAAAGGAGGACTACTGGGGTCATGTAAATCCACTGGGGCCGCGGGCGTGCTACGACGAAGGCAAGCGCTGCGCGGAGACGTTGTTCGTGGATTACCGGCGACAACATGGCTTGTCAATCAAGATCGCGCGGATCTTCAATACCTACGGCCCGCGGATGCACCCATGCGATGGCCGGGTGATCTCCAACTTCATGATGCAGGCGCTTGAGGGCAAGCCGATCACGATCTATGGCGACGGTTTGCAAACACGGTCATTCTGTTATGTGGACGACATGATCGACGCGTTCATTAGCTTGATGAACAGTCCTGAAGGCATAACGGGTCCGATGAACCTCGGTAATCCGCATGAGTTGTCGATGCTGGATATCGCACGGCGAATTATCGAGCTGACGAGGTCGCGGTCGGAGATCGTCTTCGTGCCATTGCCGATGGACGACCCTTGTCATCGGCAACCGGACATCACGTTTGCAATCGACACACTAGGATGGAAACCGGAAACCGAACTCGACGAAGGCCTGAATCGCACAGCGCGTTATTTCCATCGTTTTACGCAAGAAGCGGCGGGGCGGCTGGGTCTAGCTGTGCCCGTGTGAGCGCCGCCGGCCACCGGGCAACGGGCGCACGACATAGCCTGGAGCGGCTCGCCGCGGTCCCGAGAAAGGGCCGCGGCAGGCGTTTGCCATAACACAGAGTTCGCTGACCAGGAACGAAGTCTGTCCAGGCACAGCGAAAGGGGGCGCCGTCCCGTCGCTTGTCGAGCATCGTGATGCATGCATTCCGTCGGCGATATTTAATCCGCCGCTACGCCATTTGGTCATCTCCGCTTCGTACTTTCCAGAGGAAATGCTGCTGAGAGCCACTCCTTCCCGCGCGTCGTAATTTCAAGGTAGCGGTGATCATCAGTACATCTTCGAGCAAGAGGATACTTCCCGCTTAGTAAAAACGTCTCGACTGTGATCTCCACGACTCGATAACGACTTCGCGACATTTTTCGCAAGATGGGGACCGCTGCGAGCATCACTGTGGCGGAAAACGGTGTTCGCACGCGTGAACTTTCGAGGATCTGCATTTCAGTCTCCTTTCCCATACGCGACGCTTAACCGTCCACCGCGAGCTTTACCTTGAGCCAGCCCGGCTGTCTGGCATCGAACGCTTTATACGCATCGAGCACGTTCATCATCGGCTCGCGGTTCGTCAGTACGGATAGCGGATCGAACGAGCCGTTGCGCACCTTTTCCACCAGTTGCGGAATGATCGAGCGATGGTTGCAATTACCCATTTTGATCACGAGATTCTTGTTCATGGCCGCACCCATCGGAAAAAAGCGATCGTTGGGTGGATATACGCCGATTACGCCCAGCGTGCCGGCCTTTGCAAGGGCCGCCACGGCCCAGTTGAGCACTTGGACAGGGGCGTTGCCGGGAACCCAGTTGGGGCCGTCCTGGTGCCGCTCCGACGTAATCTCGCGGCTCTCGGACTCCGCCTGTTCTTTCTCATCCGCCGAAGCGGCTGGGCCGCTGTCCGGATGTTGCGCATCGACGCCGACTGCATCGATCACCCGATCTACGCCAATGCCTCCTGTCAGCGCCATGATCGCTTCGACGGGATCCTCGGCGTCGAAGTTGATAACCTCGGCGCCGAGCGACCGCGCGCTGTCGAGTCTGTCCTGAAGGCGGTCCACTGCGATCACACGCCCGGCACCCATCTGAAACGCGCTCGCAATGGCGAACTGTCCCACCGGACCGGCTCCGAACACGGCTACCGTATCCCCGAGCGAAACCTCCGCGAGTTGCGCGCCGAAGAAGCCGGTCGGGTAGATATCGGACATCAGGATCGCGCGGTCGTCGTCAATACTGTCGGGCAACTTGATCAGGCTCGCATTGGCGAATGGCGTGCGCGCGTATTCCGCCTGCAAGCCGTTGATGGGGCCAGTCGATTTCGGACCCCCGAAAAACGCAGTGCCGGCGCTCGGGCCGTTCGGGTTCGCTACATCACATTGGGCGGTATAGCCGAAGCGGCAATACGAACAAAAGCCGCACGAAATGGTGGATGGAATGAGCACGCGATCACCTCGCCTGATATTGCGCACGCCCTTGCCCACCTCTTCCACTACGCCCACACCTTCATGACCCAGGATCGTACCCGGCACCATGCCGCCAAGCGTGCCACGAATCATATGCAAATCCGTGCCGCAGATTGCGCTCGACGTGAGTCGTACGATGGCATCGTTATCCTGCTGCAACGTGGGGTCGGAAACGGTATCGAGTGAGATATCGCCAATTCCTTTAAAGACGACTGCTTTCATCGCTGGCTCCCTGGTGGCGTTCGTGTCAACGTGGTTATCGATAGCAACGCCGTAGCAACGGCTGCGCCTGAGCGTCGCCCTCCCAATACCCAAATGAAAACGGTATCGGGCGGGTCCACCACTTGCTGCGGTTGCAGTGAGCCCCCAGTGAGCCCCAATGTCCCGTAGGTACAAGCAGCCGGTAGGCAAGAGCTGGCGGATGGACGAAACGTATACTGAAGTCAAAGGCCAGTGGAAGTACCTCTATCGGGCGGTGGACAAGGCGGGCAAAACCATTGATTTCCTGTTCAGAGCCAAGCGAGACAAGGCGGCAGCACGGCGCTTTTTTGAAAAATCGATCGCTCAGAACGGTGTACCCGAGACGATAACCATCGACAAAAGCGGCTCTAATCTGGCCGCGCTGCACGCGGTCAATGCCGAGCGGGAGACACCAATCACGATCCGTCAAGTCAAGTACCTGAATAACGTGGTCGAGCAAGACCATCGAGCCATCAAACGCATCACCCGACCGACGTTGGGCTTCAAGGATCTTCGTTGCGCCCACATCATCCTGTCCGGTATCGAAGTAATGCATATGATCAGGAAGGGGCAGATAAAAACCGAGATTGGCACCCATCCTTCCGCCGCCGAGCAGTTTTATTCTATGATTATGTGAGCAGTCCTTTGTCATTTCGGGTCTGCTCATCAAGATGGCTTTATCGCGACAAAACCTCCGCCTTCGACGGATACAGTTGGGAGCACAGCTATGGTGACGGTTAAGTACGAAGATCTAATCCTGGCGTTCGAGTTCATTGGCGCTGCCGCGCCGACAGAGCACAGCGCGTATATATCCCTGGATACGGGCGCAATCTATTGGACATCCGAGGTTACCGACGGGCTTGACGACGATGTTCCCGATGATCTTGAAGTCTCGGACCGTTACGTCGCCATACCGCACAAGACCGATCTTGAGCTTGGACGTGATCTCGCGCTGCGCTTTGTCGCAGAGCAATTGCCTGACCGGTACACGCAGGTCTACGGATTTTTCCAGCGGCAAGGCGCGTACTCGCGGTTCAAGGATTTGCTCGAATCGTGCGGTGTACTTGAGGAGTGGTATGGATTTGAAGCTGACGCTGCCGAACGAGCGCTGCGCCGGTGGTGTGCCGAAACCGGTATCGAGCTTCAGGACACGTGAATAGCTTGGCCTTCAGGCGATAAATACCTTGAGCTGTTTTCGTTTGCACGAAAGCACCAGCGTCGTAGCCCTTATCCGCAATAACCGTTTAAATTCTGTTTCCTGAAACCGCCCCAAGTGCAACAAGTGAGCTTCGGATTGCCTCGTAATTCGGTGGCAGCACAATGAAAGATGACGGGTTGGGACACGGTCCCAACCCGTCCCGCAATAGCTACGTAACTACGACCGCGTTATCAAGCGCGAGCAGTCAGCCACTTCGCCGGCGGGAGCGGCTTCGGTGTAATGCGGATTTCGCCCATGGCGCCGAGGAAACCGCCGCTCAGGTTACCGTCGTTCCCCAAGCCCGCGCCCACGGCCCACGGCAAGTCGAATGTCGCAAGGCCGACCGCGTCCACCGCGTTGCGCAGTACCGGCGCGCCCTCAATATACATAGTCGTTTGTTTTGCGGCCGGATCATTGACGATAGCCACGTGCATCCACGCGTCCAGCAGGATTTCGCCGGACCAGTTCGTGCTCGCGAACATGGGCCCCGCGCCGTCGCCCTTCTCCGTCGTCGTGATTTCCCATTGCACTTCCTTCAGGTTCGAAATGGCGCACTGAACCGGCGGCGATACTTCCCAGCCACCTTCCCATGCCGGAAAATCTCCACGGCGCCCACCGCGCGTCATGATGTTCATCCACTGGTTCCTGGCTGCCGTCCACGACTTGTCGAGCTTGATGAACATCTCGACCGTATAGCCGTCCCTGAACGTCTCCTTGTTGATGGCTGCGGCAACGTCCGTCATGAAGTAGCTGAAACGAGCACCATCCGTGTTCAGAAACTGCACGCTGCCCGGAGCCGACGACAAGCGATGGCGATCGTCCGACCACTTCATGTCGGCAAGTTGACCCGCGCTGCCGTTCCCAATCAACGCCCCGCGCTTGAGGGCATTGTTGCGGCCGGAGGCGTCGTTGATCACTGTGCCGTCGGCGACAGCGGAGCCCACCGTGCCACCAAAGAAGCGCCAGTGCGCCAGCGTTTCCGCGACCTTCGGATAATCTTCCGCGTTCTTTGCGGGAACTTCCGGCGCGACCGGAATGCCCTTGAAGCCGTCCATGATCAGCGAGGTCGCAATAGCCGTCAGCGACGTATTCGTGGCCTCTGCGGTCTTGAACTTCGGCGCGAAACTGGAGAAGCGCTTGGCGAAATCAACCTTGATCGTGAACTGATGGTTCGCTTCGGTCAGCATGGCCTGATCGAAGCTGTTTAGCGTTTCGGCGGGCTTCTGACGAACCCACGGCGAGAACGACAGCGCCTTGATTTCGTTGTTCGTGAAGTCGAATTCGTAATAGCGCATCAAGCCGTTGCCGCCTTGATAAGCCATCTGATAATCGACCACCATTTCTTCAACCGGGTTGCCGAATTCGTTGATCTTCGTGAGGTGCGCGGAGCCGTGATGGTGACCGTTCACCGTCATGAAAATCTGGTCGTTGCTCTTGATCAGCTTCTCCCACAGCATCAGCCCGTAGTCGACTTCCTGCGGGCTCACGGCGTCGTTTGCTATCGCGATCAACTGGTGATTGACGAGAATCGCAGGCAGCGTCGGGTGGGACTGAAGTACGTCGCGCGCCCATGCAATGCCGTTGTCCGATACGCGCCATGACAAGCCCAGCACCAGGAAGCGCTGACCTTCAGCTTCGAAAATATGGTACTCATGGAAGCCGCTCGGATCGCGTCCGCCGAACGTTGCCTGCTGCTTGGCGCGCTTCGTGTCGAACCACTTCAGGTACGGCTCGTCCGCGAGGTCACGGGTGGCATCGGTGCCCGCTCCGTTGCCCGCGCTCTCTTCATAGCCGATGTCGTCACGCACGTCGTGATTGCCCGCTATCACCGAATACGGCAAGCGGCTTTTTTCGAGCACCTTCATTGCGGTATCCGCGATTGCCCATTGCTGCGGCTTGTCAACCTGATCGACGATATCGCCAACGTGGATCACAAACGGAATCTTCAGCGCCTTCGCGTTATCCGCGAGCCATTGAGTCTGCGCCATGAACGGCTCGCTGCCGTAGAGCTTCTTGAACTGATTGCCGGTTTCGGCGGTGGCATAACGCGAGTAGAACTGTGTGTCCGGAAGCACTGCGAGACCGAAGCTCGATACCGGTTTGGGCGCTACTGGCGGCGTCGGAGCGGGTGTATTCGCGACCGGCGTGACCGAAGCAGAATCGCTGCTGCCGCCGCATGCTGCGAGGATCGACGTTGCGCCAAGTGTAGGAAGGAGAACGCTCATCCTGACGAACGACCGGCGGCTTTGATTGGCTATGTCGCGAACGTCGGGAATGATGTTTTCAGCGGAGACAACTGACGTTGATGCGGGTTTCTTGCTCATCGACTCTACGGCTCCGAATGCTTTATATCAATGAATGGAGCCGCGACTTTAGGGTTTAATTATTACTAATATATTACATATACATAACTATTATTTCATTTTGTTAGGTAAATTATGGACTGCGGTCGAGAGATTCAGGGGCGGATGGACTATTTCAATTAATACATTTTTCCCTATATGATAGGTAATCCGAACTATTTTCTCTGCCGGTGCGAGATGCTCAAAAAACATGGCTTTGTCGCATTGGCGATGTCGCGGTAACATTCGGGTCGCCAAAATTCGTCGATTAACGATGAAGAAGATCGCGACACCCGAACGGCTCTTGCTTTGGGCATTGCAAATGCATCGCTTGATCTCCAATGCGGCTGAGCCTCATCCTAGAAATCGGAATGGAGGGTGACAAAGGCACTCAGCGGTTGACCGACATACGCGCCTGCAGCGTTAGCGGCAATGAAATATCTTCGGTCAGTGATGTTGTGCACATTGAGGTCCACACCCCAATGCCGTGCCTCAAAGCCGAAAGCAGCATTCGCAATCACGTAGGACGGAATCGAATTGACGTTGGTGATATCGCTGTAACTCTTGCCCAGATAGTTCAACCCTGCGCCCACATGGAACCCCGGGATACCGGCGATTGAAAAGTCATACGTAGTCCATATATTTGCCATATACGCCGGAACGCCCTGTGGATGATTTCCCACTGAAGTGATGCCCTGGGGATTGTCGGTAATGACCGCGTGTTGGGCCGTCACGTTTGCCGACAGGTGCCAGCGGTCGGTGATTGCGGCGTCCAGCGACGCCTCGGCGCCCTTCGTCTTCTGGCTGTCGAATACCACGGATTCCACGTCGTTGATGGTGGTGAGCGTTGCGACGTTGTCCCGTGAAACGTCGAAGAGCGCAGTGTTCAAAACCAGGCGATCGTCGAGGAACGCGAACTTGATGCCCGCCTCATACTGCAGCGCGGACTCGGGCGCGCCAATGCCGTTCTGTGTATTTTCGGAATTGAAGTTGGCAAGATGGCTTTTCGATACGCCGACGTAGGGAGACATCCACGGCAGCAGCTTATACAGGGCCCCAATATTCCAGCTCACCGGGGCGTCATCGCGGGTATCCGTGACGCCGGCGAGAAGCGGCTGCCCTCCAGTCCCGAAACGCCCGGGCACGGAGATGAGCGGCGTCAGCGACGTGTCCCACCAATCCTTGCGTACCCCCGCGCGGACCTTGAACTTGTCCGTGACGTCGATCTGATCAGTAGCATAAATGCTGTAGTAGTTCGCGGCGAGGTGATCGTCGTCGCAGGAATGCTTCGCGTCGCACAGAAACGTCAGGTTGCCGACGGAGGTTTCCGGCGGGACCGGCGCGAATGCGTCGGCGATGTTGGGAAGGTCGGCGGTCGAGCGCTTCGTATCGATCGTCTGATGCTGGTACTCGAAGCCGGTCAGCAAAGTGTGAGCGACACTGCCGGTTCCAAAGCGCCAGACCGGCTCCAACTGGTAGTCGAAGGTGTTGTCCGAGTCATCCTGCTGGCGCAGTTGACGCCCTACCACTTCGCCATCGCTCACTTTCGTGCTCGTACTGTCGCCGTTTCCCAGCACGTCGAGCGAGCGATGCAGGTACGAAAAGCGGTTGTTGATGGTGAGGATGTCGTTGATCCGCCATTTATCCGAGAGCGTGGGACGCACATAGCTTCCGTGAGCGAAGGCAAAGGGCGTGGAGTATTTCGAGTCGATCGACACATTGCTGATAGGCGTGCCGTTCAGATAGATCAATCCATAGGAGTCCGGTGTTTCGTGGATCTCGCGCAGGTCCAGCGCGAAATCGATTGTGTGATTGTCCAGTTGCCACTGCAGCGCAGGTCTCACCTCGTAGTCGTGACTACTCAGGTCGCGAAAACCGTCCGAATGGGAGAAGGTGGCATCAACCCGGTAGTTGAGACCTGCGATGCCGGTCGGGCCCGTGATGTAGTCATTGTTCGTGACGGTTCCGAACGACCCGGCTTGTACGCTTGCGCCATAGTGCAGTTCCGGCGAAGGCGTGTAGTGCACGATGTTGATCGTGCCTCCAGGCGGCCCGCTGCCGAAGAGTGCCGACCCTGGCCCTTCCAGGACTTCGATGCGCTGCACGCCGTTGAGCGAGTGCGAGATGCCACCCAGAAGATCGCCATCGGAAAAGCCATCGCTGTAGATCTGGGCGTTCAGGCCGCGGATCAGGAAGTGATCGTAATAGCCCTTCGTATCCTGGCCGCCTACATTGACGCCGCTCGCGTTGCTCACGCCTTCCCGCAGCATGGTCGCGCCCTGTTCGGAAAGCACCGCGCGCGGAATGACCTGGGCGTTGGACGGCAGGTCCTCCAGTTTTGTGCCGGTCTTGCTGGCGGCGCTGACCTGCTTAGGGTCATTGACGCTGTCGTCGCCGCTGAAAGGACTGTAGCTGGACAGCGCAGTACCGTGAACCTGAATGGGCGGCAGGCTTGCCGGTTGAGGTCCGTCTTGAACCTGCTGGGCAACGGCACGGTCGATTTGTGCAGCGCCAGCCAGAAGAAGAAATCCGGTTCTCAAGTACCTCTGATGTATTTTCATAATGTTTACACTTCTCCTCTATTTTAATTACGGCCATCGATTGATCGTGGATCGTTCACTGCCCTGTTTATAGATATAACAATGGCAATCATTCGCATTAGCATTACGGAATGCATGGCTTAACGAATGTCGCGTCGTGTTTATTCCGGGCTATTGCGTAAACAAGGCAAAAATTTTCAGGAACGAGCGTCTGAACGCAAGCCCGACGCTCGACCGCGATCGACCGATGTTTCTATTGGAGGAAGAGGAGGAAGAACGTCGCCCGGTGTTTTTCAGCCGCCGGCATGCGGTGTCAGCCGAGCGCTTTGCCCGAGGATCTGAATTTGGGGGGCTTCGAATGCATCGGTTGGCTTATCGAGGTTTCCGGCGATGTCATCACGTGCGAGCACAGCCTGCCTTGGCGCGACGTTTCGCCTTCGCGCCGTTATGGGCGCTATCGCCGACGCATTCCTGCCGAGGGTTTAAAATATCGTTGCTACGAATAGCGCCGGATACCTTTGTTATTTCCCTTGGTACCAAGGGAAACCGGCACCCTCTCACGCAGCTACGCGGGTAACTGATCGTAACCGTTGGGGGTTTCGCGGCAACTCGGACCCCGACGGGCGGAACTACACTACCTGCGGCCCAATCGGCTGTTTCCCGATATCCTCGCTCGCATGTCGTCTATAACAGCGGCCCGAATGGCAGCTTGTAGATTGCGCACACACGCGAACTGAGGCAATGGGCGATGCCGACGCTGCAGACATAAACCAACCTTCCCTCTGGACTTTAGAGAAAGCCGATGACGCAGCAATCTGGAAGTGCCCCACGCACCGCCGATGACAACCGACACACTTCTGTAGATCCCGCCGGCCAGGATGCCGTCCTGCAGGAGAAAGGACTGTCGCGCGGCATTTTCCTGCACACCGGCTGGAGAAGCGCGGGAACGTGGGTGTGGTCCCGCTTTCGGGCGTTGCAGACCGTGACGGCGTTCTATGAGCCGCTTCATCCCATACTCGGCGATCTGAGAGCGGCCGATATCCCCGCCCTTGAGCCGACCTGGACCTCGGGTCACCCGACGCTCACGGCGCCCTACTTCACCGAATATCGACCGTTCATCCAGGACAACTCGCATGGTGTGGCCGGGTATCGGAAGAGCTTTAGTACGGATCGCTTCGGGCCTGTGCCGGATGCTGGCTTTCCGGCATTGCAGGCGTACTTGCAAAACCTCTGTGACCAGACGACGAATCAGGGTAAAACACCGGTCTTCAAATTTTGCCGTTCGCTCGGCCGCTTGCCATGGTTCAAGAGCGCGTTCCCCGAGGTAATGCATGCGGTCGTCTTGCGAAATCCCGCATCGCAGTTCGCCTCCGGATGGTTGCTCCACCAACAATGGAGCAACCCATTCTTCGTTGCTGCTCCGTTCCGCGTGTTGGGCCTCAATCAGGCCGAGCCCATCGTCAAGCAGGTCATTGAGGTGTGCGGCGTTCGCTTGCCGCCTGCTCCTGTTACCTCGATCGATGAATATGCTGCAGCCTGCGAGCAATATGTGCGTAATGTCGAGGGCGACAACGCCTATCGGGCATTTTTGGCGCTGTGGATTCTCTGCGCGTTGCGCTCGGTCGGCGACGCGGATCTGCTGGTCGACCTCGACAGGCTCGGGCAGTTTCCCGAATACGCCTCGGCATTGCGGACGCAAGTTCGAACGCAGGTCGATATAACGCCAGGCTTTAACGGTGCGCGAGATCTCGTCGCGGAGACGAGGCGCAATGCCGTGCGAATGAAGGGAATTGACGGACGCATGATTCGGCCCATTCACGCCTCCGCATTGAACTTCGTGGCGTCGCAGAAGGGTTCCATGGGATCGGCGACCGACGTCACGGAGGTCATTAAAGAGAAGCTCGCGCTTGCCCTCGATCTATCAGAACAGTGGCGCTACTGAATGCATGTCATGCATAACGGCATAAACCTGCGTGGAGGTTAAATGGACCTGTCAGCCGATAAGCCGCCTCACGTTCACCCCCATGCTTTTGCAGTCGGCGCGAAGGATCGCGCCGAGTTGCTTCAACAGACGCCCGGCATCGTTTGGTTTACAGGTTTGCCCGCGGCCGGAAAGTCCACCCTCGCTGGCGCTCTGGAAGTAGCGCTTCATAACGACGGCAAACACAGTTTTCTATTGGACGGCGACACCGTGCGCACCGGGCTATGTCGAGATCTCGGATTCTCCGACGAGCATCGGCATGAAAACATCAGGCGGCTGAGCGAAGTGAGTCGACTGATGGCTGACGCCGGCCTGCTGGTGCTGGTCTGTGCCGTCTCACCCTTTGCCGCCGACCGGCAACTGGCACGCGTCGTTGCCGGACCTCACCGGTTCGTGGAAGTGCACGTGCATGCGCCCATCGCGGTCGCGGAAAGCCGCGATCCTAAAGGGCTTTATAAGCTTGCAAGACAGGGGGCGATCAAGAATTTTACGGGTATCGATTCCCCCTACGAGGAACCGATGACCCCGGACGTTCGCATCGATACCACCCAATGTTCGGTAGCCGATGCGATGGCCTTGATTATTCATCGATTGAGCGGTAGTTGAGTACTGAGATGTCCCGGGAACGCCGGACCGCGCGTTGACATGTTGGATCGCGCCGGTAATGGCACGAGCCGCCCTGTTCCGAACTGGGTTGGGCGGCTCGCTCGCTTTACTACATCTTCGCTACGTGGCCATAGCAGGCTTTAAGCGCGGAATACTCGTAGAAATGGGCCGTTCCCTTCGCCTTCGCGCTATCACACTCGCCCTTGAAGTCGGTTTCCTTTTCGTTGTAGAGCATCTTCACCAGCAGCTTGCCGCCTGCATCGGCATACACGTCCCACTGCATGTTGGCGGCCATCGGCGACACATACTCGCCGCGCCATGTGCTGTTCGTGTAGTTAAACGTCTCCGACTTCGGCAACGGTTGCGACACGCCTTTCAACCCCATATGAACTGCCAGAGGCATCACGATTTCCGCATGCGCGAAGCGCAGCTTGGCCGCGTGCGAACGATCGCCGGCAGCAATGGCGTCGACTTCGTTGAACAGGTCGTCAACGAGAATCTGCGCCATCCGGTGCGTGACATCGCCCTTCTCGGCCATGCCCGGTCCCTTGTCGTAGAAGTCCGATGCATCGTTAGTCGATGCAAAGTATTTCGCTTGCGCCACCGGCATGTAGGCCGTGAAGTCCACGCCTGCTTCGCTCTTCATGGCAGGTGAAATCACGTACAACTCATAGAGCAGCGAGCCGACATCGCCGAGGGACTTTATCGTCGTGCCGCCGTCGCCATTGAGCACCGGCGAGAACTTCCCGTCGTCGCTCGTGAACGTGACCGTGCCGGTATTGGCAAAGCTATAGGTGCCGTTCGCAATCTTGTCGACGAAAGCGGGTGTGAACAGGCGCTCAAGCAACACGCGTCCGGCGCTGCTTGCTTCAGGTGTCAGCGTCAAGCCGCTTTGCTTGGCGATCAGATCGGTGTCCTTCTTGAAGTCCTGATAAGCCAGGCTGTCGATATACGTCGAATACAACGGATCGGCGGGCTTCGTGACCAGATCCACTTTCTTGTCGAGCTTATGGAAATACAGCAGGAAGCGGTTGGTGCCCGCGGGTTGACTCACCGCCGTGCCGTTGTCCGGATAAGGCGCGGGCGCGGCCGGATAGGTCACGAGGCTCGTCAGGGAGGGCTGCGAACGCTTGAGCGATTGGATGAAGAAATTGCCGCTGTCCACTGCGCGATCCACGCCCGACGTTACCGTTACGATCTGGCGCGGCGTGACGTTCGCGGTGTCGCTCACTTGTTTCCAGTAAGCTGGCAAGCGTTGCAACATGCGCGTCGCGAGCTGCGTATGTTCAGTAATGCCAACTTGTGTCTCATTGCCATAACCCGGCGTCGAAATGCCGCTTACCCCGTAGCCCAGCAGCACGTTGGCCTTCATGATCTTCAGGACATCGGGGCCAAGCTTTGCACCAAGCGCCGTCAGAGCGCCTTCGTCCTGCGCTTTCTTCCACATGTTGTAGACGGCCAGATCGTACTTGAGGCTCGACAGGCCGCGCGAGCCGTGGCGAGCCACCATCTGCGTATACACGGGTGAATAGCCGCCAGGAGCCGCCTCGTAGGTGCTCACGTCCTGTTGCGCGCGATACGGCGCCTTCGTCTGATAGAAGCGATCCGTCAGCGCCGCGCCCGCAAGCACGGTGCGGATATCGGCGTTCTCGCCCGAGGCAGCAATCGCGGTACGAATGCGCTGCAAACCTTCTTCCGAAGCGTCCTTCAGCACGGCCTTCACCGCCACGTTCGTTTCTTCGTGGAAGTCGCCGAGCAGCTTTGACTTTTCGACGCCTACGGAAATAGCGACCTTCTGCACGGCATCGTCAAACGGTACATTGCCGGCTTCCATCTCTTGCACGACGGAGGTCGAATGGAAGCTGACAACCGACGGTGCTTCTTTCGGCGCGCGCAACACGACCTTGCTGGCAACCGGCTTCGATACGCGTGTATCGGGATCGAACTCAGCGGCATCCAGGCCAATTTCCGCGATAACCGCCGCCCCGGTTCCAGTCAGGCTGAACTTGCCTTGATTGTTGGAGCGTGCAACAGGTTCGTTCGGATCACAACGGCCGTTGGCATTGGTGTCGAGACACACCACGGCGTTGGTGAAATAGCTTCCGATAACAACGCCGGTCGTGGTCGCGGCACCCGGGTTGTTGGGAGCTGGCGTATTCGGCGTGGCGGGTTGTGCGGGGTCGGACGAATCGTTCGAGCCGCCGCAACCGGCGAGCAGCAACGCCGCGCCGATGCAGGTGAGCGCCAGTGCAGGCGTTTGAAAAGACTGGCGGCGTTTCTGTGACATCTGAATTCCAAGCTTGGCAAATGGGATTCACATTGTTTTGTAATTTAGTGACAGCATAATGAAAGAAATGGATTAAGACCACGGTCCCCACTCTTCTGGCAATGAAGGGGGCATCGCGGAATACGGAGAACTTCGTAGGTTGAGAGTTGGCCGAACTGGTCGTGGCGGTGGCGGTGATAACGCCAAAAGAATTGGACACCGTCAACCAGGGTGTCTGGCCGTGTTGCGCAGCATGAGTACGCAATCTGATGGGGTTATTTCAGGCTCTTGTCGCGCTGGCAAGTCACCACGGGCAGCGGTTTTCCGCCCAGTACCTTAGTGATGCGTCTGGACTGCTTCTCGGCCACACCATTGATGCAGCAGCACGTGTCACCACGATTCGGGAGGTCTCGTTCGGGGACGCCTCGAACGTATCGGATCGCACAGCAGGTCGATCAATGCATGGCAGGTCGTGGACCTGTAGATGCTCTTGCTTTTCCCGTGTAGTCACGCAGGGCCGATCGTCTGGCGACGACCGGCCCTGTATGAAAGCGTGACGCACAACGAAATCCAGGCCACCCACAGCAGGTATGTGCCTGGACAACCCTCTACGCGACGTTCACGTAGCCCCAACGAACAGCATGAGTCACCAGGCGGCGCCTTCTACAACAGTACGACTTTTTTAAAGCTCGAGCCGCCGCCTGGAAGCACCGCTCTTAGAAGCGGTGTTGAATGCCGATCGTTGCCGAGAGCTGATTCGGAGTCGATGACATGCCGACACCGTTGATCGGTGCGCCGATACCCGCTACGCCGCCCAGATCGATTGCGTGGACATATTCGCCTTGCAGGTAGACGTCCGTACGCTTGGACAAATAGTAGTACGTCCCCAGGCCGAGCGAATTGAACGACGGCTTCTGACCATCGATGACCGCGTCCGTCCACGTATCTTCACCAGCCAGAACCAACGCCGGGGTCAGGTTGTAACGGGCGTTCAACTCATAGTTGTTGAAGCGTGCATAGTTGCCGATCTGGGTGTTGGCGCTGCCGCCGGTCTGTTGCGAGGTGATCGAGGACGCATCTTGCAGCTTCGTTTGCGTGAACACGAAGCCGACCGTCGCGGGACCAAACGCGTAATTCAGGCCAGCGCCGAACGTGCGTTGCAGCCCTGCTATGAAGGCCGAATCGCCGCCCAAAGCACCATTCGTCGGGTTGGACAGCACGTTGCCCGTCAAGCTGTTGTTGATCTGCATGTAACCGGCGGCAACGTTCAACGGGCCATAGTTATACGATGCGCCAAAGCTGTAGGCACGATTGTTCGAGAAGCCGCCTGCGTCGTTCGAAAAGCCATACAAGCCGCTGAACTTGAAGCCTGCGTAGTTCATGCTTTGGTACTTGATCGAGTTGTCGATACGGAACGAGTTGTCGAGGTTATCGTTGTCGAACGGGTGGGCGAACTGCGTACCACCGTATTGCGTGCCGGTCAGAGCCAACGGGCCGAGATAGTCAACCACGGAGTCATACTGACGGCCCAACGTGACCGTGCCGTATTGGTTACTCGACAAACCGACGTACGCCTGGCGGCCGAACATGCGGCTGTTTTGACCCAGCGTACCGTTCGCGATGTTGAAGCCGTCTTCCAACGTGAAGATTGCCTTCAGGCCACCACCGAGGTCTTCAGAACCACGCAAGCCCCACCGGCTGCCGTTGATGGAGCCGCTCGATTCCTTGAAATTGTGCGCGCCGCCCTGGTTATTCGTGTATGTCAGCCCCGCGTCGAGCAAGCCATATAGCGTTACGCTGCTTTGGGCGTGAGCGGCGGTTGCGAATATGCCTGTCAGGGCCGCGACCATGAGGGTCTTTTTCATTTCAGTAACTCCGAGCAATTCGGGCCTCTCGGCCCAAGCTTTAAGGATCCTTTCAGTTCGCCGTGCCGCGAGAGGCACTTGCGAATGATTCAGGTATCAACAACCAGATACACGTGTGAGAAGCGAGCACAGTGTAAAAGATGCTGTTGTCCCATTAAGTTTCAGAACGGCGCAATAATCAATTTCTATATTATAAATAGTGGACTAAATGCGTCAAACCCTTTGCCATCAAGGCTGCTTTGCCAGAAATCGGACTTTCGAGTGAGAGTCAATCTTTATATGTTGTACATCTGCGACAATAACCGTTGCGTTAAAAGCACTACAAAATAATTACAAAATCAATTCTTGATGAAACAGAAATAACTGATTGTTGAAAATGGCGACTGCGAATCGATATTGGGAGGCTAAAATCAATTCGCTGCTTTCCGAGAGCAGGCATGTACTCTTGATAGCGCGACTTTTTAGTCGCGCTTTTTTTTGCTCTTTTTATCAGCAGATATCGGCCAGCTATTAATGTCTCGAAACTGACGCAAATGTCAGTAAGCTATATTTAATTATTTATTAAGCAGATTGTCTATCAAATTAATGGCTGCATTCGTATTGGGTTCGGACGACTGTGCAAATGGTCCCCGCCGCCAAATCGCATAGGTTTGTTCCTGATTTAACAGGCAATACCAATGAGAGCCGGGCGCCACGGCATTCGCGGGTTTGGGGAGGCCTGCCGGTCAGCATCACCCGGCATAGCATCATTGGGGCTGCCACCATCATCGGTGCGCCCGGCAAGGTCTCGAAAGCGAAGGATTTTACTCACTGGCGTGTGCGCAAACGCCGTGGTGAAGTCGATGACGCCAATGCACGAAGAACCGCACGAAGAACCACGACAAGCCGAAGCTACGTGCCCGGGTCGAGCACGTCTTTGCGGTGCTCAAGCGGCCATGGCGTTTCAGCAAGGTGCGCTATTGCGGCCTCGCGAAAAACGCCACGCGCGCTTCCATGCCGCCGAGTCGATCAGGACACCCGCTGGGCCTTAAGGCGCCGGCCGCCCTGGTTCCGCGTCATCATATGGAAGGATGTATGGCTGCGGCGGCCAAGTCCTTGCTGACCCGGTGCGACCAGCCAAGTATCACTGAAAATCCCGCGATGAATACGAACACGATCGACACGTTAATGAACAGCCGGTCGATAGGCAGATGCATCGCGAGCAGCACGCCACCGAGCATTGAGCCCGCGACGGAGCCCAGCTTGCCAATGCCTATCGCCGTTCCTACCCCGGCCGAACGCAGCGAAGTCGGATAGATGATGCCCGAGAGCGCATACAGACCGAATTGAGTGCCGATCACACACACGCCGCTCATGAACACGGCAGCCATCAACAACGGTTGCGGCATGGAGTGCCCGAGCGATGCAGCGATCGGGCAACCTAGCGCGGCCAGCGCCACGATAGCCGCCATGCCGTGTCGGTCGACAAAACGGCTTAGGACGAGCGCGCCAATGGTCCCGCCCACCGGAAACATCATCGCGACGATAGCCGCCTGCTGAGGTGCAATTCCCGCAATACCGAAAATCAGCGGCAGCCAGTTCTGCAGGAAATGCAACGCCAGCGAGTTAAGGATGAAAACCACCCACAGCAGCGGCGTCACATAACGCAGCGGTCCGCCGAACAGAGCGCGCGGTCCGGCACGCGCCACAGGTTCATCGTCCAGGACGAAGGTTGTGACCTTCGACACGTCGAGATTCGGGTCCATGCGGCGCACGAGCCGCTTGATCAGCGCCGGGTCTCGCTGATTGAGCACCAGAAACCGAATCGACTCGGGCAGCGCGAAGATCGACGCCAGCGCGACCAGTACCGCGGCCGCGCCGCCGAACAAAAAAATGACGCTCCACCCGAAATGAGGCAACAGCCACGATGAGACGGCGCCCCCTCCTCCCGCTCCGACTGAAAATCCCGAGAACATCAATGTCACCCAGGTGGCACGACGCTGCTTCGGTGCGTATTCGGCCACCAGCGCGACCGTGTTCGGCACGACGCCACCCATCCCGATACCGGCGAGAAACCGCAATACGATAAGCTGATCGATCGATTGAGTCCACGCACATGCCATGGTTAGTATCCCAAAGCATATGGAACCGTAGATAATGGCCCGCTTGCGGCCCGACCGGTCGCCAACGAATCCCAACAACAACGAGCCGATCAGCACGCCGAACAGTCCCGCGCCGAATACCTGCGCGAAGCTGCTTGCCTTGACATGCCACGCCTGGGCAATAGCGGGTGCTGCAAACGCAATCGCGATCTGGTCGTATCCGTCCAGCAGTACGATCAGAAAGCACCACGCCAGTAGCGCAATCACAAAACGCCCGACTTTCTGTTCCTGTACGAGTTGGGAAACGTTCAACATGAACTCACCGCCCAAAGCGGACGCGCGTGGATTAACGGCATTTCGTCTCCTGAATATTTTACTGAATATTTTATTTAGTCACGCCTGCCCCGGCGGGGCGCGGGCCGCCTGCAAGAATGCGTTTCGAGTGTAGCCGATGCAATCCGCACACTGAATCACCATTTTTTTATCAAACCATCGAACAAGCTGATAAGTGGGTACGTCGGGCGGCCAGGACCGGCCCCGTCCTGGCTGCCCAATGCAGTACAACTATTCGGTGATCGCTATGGACTAACGCGAATAATTTGATTCTCGTTATATACGACCGGATATAACATGACGATCTGCCTTGCCGAATTACATGCCAATACTGAGAAGGAGACGTAAGATGATTAATCTGCGAGTCGGGGATCTTGTTGTTCGCAACGCTAAGATCTCACCCGACGCGGTAGCGCTCATTGAAGATGACCGGGCGCTTACCTGGAGCGAGTTCGATCGAAGCACTAACCGCATGGCCAACGGGCTGGCGGCCATCAAACTTGCCAAGAACGACCGGATCGCGACGGTTATCCGCAACGGCGCGGCAGCAGTTCAGATGATATTTTCCATCGCCAAGGCGGGCATGCTGGCCGTGCCGGTCAACTACGGATTGACGACGGGTGAGATCGAGGTCCTGCTCGACGATTCCAAGCCGAACGCCATTATTGTCGATGCGGAATTCGTCGACAGGTTACGGGATATTCTGACGCGCCCCGGCGTTACGGTCATCGTCCGCGGCGAGGCGGCCGTGCCGCCAGAATGGCTGAGTTACCAGAGTATCGAGGAACGCGGCGACGAGAATACGGTCCCCGTCAACATCGATCCCGATGAAATTCGCACGATCCGCTATACCAGCGGCACGACCGCCGCGCCTAAAGGATGTCTCGGCACGCATCGCCAGATCCTCTCCAGCATAGACAATTTTTTCTCGCAAATTCCCGTCTCGAGCACAGGCCCGTTCCTGCAGATGCTGCCGCTCTTTTCGGGCGCCGGCATCTGGATGGCAATCGCTGCGGCTTATCACGGCGTCGCCAACGTGCTGACGCGCGATTTCGACCCGCGGGATGCGCTCCAAAAGATCGAGACGCACGGCGTAACCCATACCTGCGGCGTGCCGACCATGATGAGCCGGCTCGGCGATGAACTCAGAAAAGGCACCTACAACATCGACTCGTTGCAACTGTTCGGTTATACCGGTTCGAAAATGCCGCCGGGCACTATCCGGCGCGCGCTCGACATCTTCCCTTGCGGCTTTTACCAGGGCTTCGGCGGTGGCGAGATGGGAGGTCTCGTGTCCTACCTGATGCCGGAACATCATCGTGAGGCACTGCTGCTGGAGAACCCGGCGCGGTTGCTGGCGTCGGTCGGCCGCCCCGCGAAGTATGCGGAAATCTGTATTCGAAACCTGCAGGACGGCACGCCGCTGCCGCGCAATGAACCCGGCGAGATCACCGTGCGTTCACCCAGCAATTTTTCCGGTTATCTGAACCGCCCGGAAGACACCGCGAAAACGCTGCGGGGCGAATGGGTCTACACCGGTGACATTGGTTATCTCGACGACGACGGCTTTCTCTTCGCGGTAGACCGCGCCAAGGACATGGTCGTGACTGGCGGCATGAACGTTTCGTCAGCGGAAGTCGAAGCGGTGTTGTCGGAGCATCCGTGCGTCAAGGCCGTCGCCGTGATCGGCTTGCCCAGTGACGAATGGGGCGAAACCGTGACTGCCGTGGTCGTGCTACACGAAGGACAGGATATATCGGAGAGCGAATTAATTGGATTCGCGCGCAAGCAGCTTGCCGGCTACAAGTCCCCGAAAGCCGTCCATTTCGTCACCACCTTTCCGATGAACAGCGTCGGCAAGATTCTCAAGCGCGAACTCCGCGATCAGTTTGCAGCAGTCCGATAAGCGAAGCAGTTTTTCTCAAACTACCCTGAAGGAGACACACATGGATTGGACATTGAACCGGGCCGCAGGGCCGCGCGGATATCTGGTGGAAAACGATGAATTCAAGACCATCGAAGTGACAATGCCGGTGGAAGGCGTTGCGAAACTCGCGCTGAACCGCCCGGATAAACTCAACGCCTTCAATTCCGCGATGATCGGAGAAATCCGCGCCGCGATGTGGCGGCTGAACTACGACGAGAGCGTGCGCGTCATCGTGATTACCGGCTCGGGCCGTGGCTTCAGCGCTGGCCGCGACGTCCAGGAACTGCAAGGCGAACGTGGCATGCCGCTGCCGCACTATCGCGCTTATGTGCGCGCCAACCACGACATGCTCGACGATCTCGAAGCGATCGAGAAGCCGGTCATCGCGGCCATCAATGGTGTCTGCGCGGGCGGTGGGATTGAACTTGCGGCATCGTGCGATTTCCGGTTCGCATCCAATCGCGCGACTTTCCTGCTGCCGGAAATTTTTATCGGCGTGATTCCGGCGTCCGGCGCGTGCTCGCGGATGATCCAGATGATCGGAATCGAAAACGTCAAGGACCTGGTGATGACCGGCCGCACCGTCGACGCGGATGAAATCCGCGGCATGGGTTTCGTGCGCTCCGTAGTCGAGCACGAAGAGCTCGAAGCAAAGACATTCGAATTCGCGCGGCTGCTGATGCGCGGCGCGCCGCTCGCGGTGGGCATCG
Organism: Caballeronia sp. LjRoot34; assembly: GCF_964253815.1. Classification (NCBI taxonomy): domain Bacteria; kingdom Pseudomonadati; phylum Pseudomonadota; class Betaproteobacteria; order Burkholderiales; family Burkholderiaceae; genus Caballeronia; species Caballeronia sp. LjRoot34. The sequence continues at coordinate 1,997,737 of NZ_CAXUSB020000003.1, read as the reverse complement.
CCAAGCATGTGACCAATACCTGCCAGAACGTCGATACCGAAACAGGACGGCTGTTCGAACGCCTCGCGCAGTCGTCGCTGGTCGGATCGAGTGACTCCACCGAAGGCATCCGTTCTTTCCTCGACAAGCGTCCGCCTAAGTTCACGGGCCGCTGAGCCTCGCTTGCAGTCGGTGCACCCTCGGTCCGCACAACACAACGCGGACCGATGGTGCGCTTTTCCATATTTCACGACAGGGTTCGGTTTGAAACTATCAGGCATCCGCGTACTGGACTTTTCCCGGTTTATGGCTGGCCCGTTGATTTCCGCGATCATGGCGGACCACGGCGCGGAGGTGACGAAGATCGAAGCGCCGGAGGGCGACCCCACGCGCGGCGGCCGCCGCAGCCGCACGACGCAAAACGCCGGTGACTCTTTTTCAGTGTTGAACCGCGGCAAGCGCAGCGTCGTGCTCGACCTGAAGCAAGCGCACGGGCGGGAGCTGGCAAAGCAATTGATTCGTGACGCGGACGTCTTGATCGAATCATTCAGCCCCGGTGTAGCCGAGCGGCTTGGCATCGGCCAAGTCATCGCGCGACAGATCAATCCGCGGCTTGTGTATTGCTCGGTCACCGCATTTGGTCAGGACGGTCCATTGCGCGACATGGCAGGCCACGATCCCGCTGTCCAGGCGCTGGCGGGTATCCTGCCCCGCGATGACAACCATAAGCCGGTCATCCCGCCAGTCTCCGTGGCGTCCTGGTGCAGCGCCCACAGTGCACTCGCCGGCATTCTGATGGCATTGCTTTCGGCACGGACAACGGGTCTCGGTGACTATCTGGACGTGTCGATGCACGATGTCGCTCTAAGCGCGCGTCCGGGCGCCCTATTCGGTGCACTCGTGGCAGGACGACATGAGTCCACGCTCGGACTTGGCCATGCGATGCTCGAGCCCTATGAGACCGCTGACGGTGAATGGCTCTGTCTTGGCGCCGGCGAGCCGCGTTTTGCCAAGGCCTTGCTTGGTGCGATCGAGCACCCCGAGCTGATGAGCGTGGCGCTGGGCGTGCCGGGAACGGCACAAGATCCGCTGCGAAAGGTGTTGGCAGAAACGTTCAGACGCAAACCTCTGGCAGCGTGGATGGAATGGCTGGAAGCACGATCCATTGGCGTTGCGCCTGTTGTCGATTACGCCCAGGCCCTGCGGCATCCGCATGTGCATGAACGGGGCATGCTGCTCGCCGACGACAACGGCGATCTGCACCTTAATACGCCCATCCGCTTCTTGCGCGAACCCGGCCAACCCGACCTTCGGATTCCGGCGCTAGGAGAACACACGGGAGCCATACTGGCCGAATCCGGAGCAAGGCTCACGGATCAAGGCGATGGCATCTAAAGCCAGCCAAGCGTCGTCGCACGGCGCTGGTCAAAATGTAATTTCCTGCAATTATTTAATTTTTAAAAAAGGCAATTGGTAGTTATACTAATAGAATGCTGCATCGCAAACGATGTTGCTACTACTACCACCGCTCGCAGGAACATAAAATGACCAAGTTATTTTTTCCGTCAGTAGCACTTGCCATCGCATTAGTATTCCCCGCTTTCGCCATCGCTCAAGACAACGGCACGCCCACGCGCGCTGACGTGAAGGCCGAGTTTATCCAGTTCAAGCAGGCAGGATTCGATCCAGCCGCGAACGACCAGCTTGATTACCCGGAAAGCTTGCAGCGGGCTCAACAGAAACTGGCCACGCAAAGCCAAACCGAGTCCGCGGCTTACGGCGCGTCAACGAGCGGCACATCAAAATCCGGCGACTAGAACATGGAGCGCGTGTCGGCGCACCACCTGAGCAACGTTATGACCAGAGTCACTTTAAAGCGTCACAACCAGGGCCTCTCGTTTAGTCGCCGGTCCTCGAACGCCTTGATTTCCGACGCCAGCAACAAAGTGGCGTCCACGTCGTCGACGCCTTCCAGAAGCCGCGTCTTGACCGAGGCCGCAATATCGAAATGCAGGTTGGTACCAATTGGCGTGGTCACCGTCTGAGCCGGCAGGTCGACCTTCAGTGCGTAACCCGGAACCGCGTCGACTTGTGCCAGTAACATTTCTATGTCCTTAGCATTCAACACAACGGGCAGCATCTTGTTCTTGCAGCAGTTGTTATAGAAAATATCGGCAAAACTTTCGGCTATCAGCACGCGAAAGCCGTATTGAAACAACGCCCACGGCGCATGCTCGCGTGAACTGCCACAACCAAAGTTGCGTCGTGTCAGCAGGACCGACGCGCCGGCGTAACGCGGTTGATTCATGACAAAACCAGCCGTGATGACACGCTCGCTCGCTGGTTTGCCGTAATAGCCGACATCCTCATGACGCCATTCGTCGAAGAGATACGGACCGAATCCCAACCGTGCGATGGACTTCATGTATTGCTTGGGCATGATCGCGTCGGTGTCGACGTTATCGCGATCCAGCGGCACCACCACGCCGGTGTGGTAAGAAAAAGGTTCGATCATTGCAGCGTCCCATTCACGGCAAGCGTACGGACATCGGTGAAATGCCCGCGTAGCGCGGCGGCGGCTGCCATCGCGGGGCTGACGAGGTGCGAGCGCCCGCCCGCACCTTGGCGACCTTCGAAGTTACGGTTGGACGTCGACGCAACCCGTTCGCCCGGCTCAAGCCGGTCGGCGTTCATCGCGAGACACATCGAACAACCGGGGTCGCGCCACTCGAAGCCGGCCGCCATGAAGACGGCGTGCAATCCCTCGGCTTCCGCCTGACGCTTGACCGCGCCTGAACCCGGGACCGCGAGCGCCAGTCTGATGGTGGAAGCAACACGACCACCCATCGCGCGCAACACGCTCGCCGCAGCCCTCAGGTCCTCTATCCGTCCATTCGTGCATGAGCCGATAAACACCTTGTCAAGCGCGATGCTTTCTATAGGAGTGCCTGCCGTCAGCCCCATGTAGTCGAGCGCTCGCATACAGGACGCGCGCCGGCCCGGCTCGTCGACAAGAGCAGGATCGGGGACCGCACCGGTGATATCCGCAACCATGTCCGGCGATGTGCCCCAGGTAACCTGGGGCGACAGCCCGGACACATTCATCGTGACTTCGGCATCGAATCGAGCATCCGGGTCCGATTGCAACGCCGTCCATTCGAACGCCGCGCGATCCCAGTCGCTACCTTGCGGCGCGTAGAGACGTTCCCGGCAGTACTGCAGCGTGGTCGCATCAACGGCGATCAGCCCGGCCACGGCGCCGGCTTCTATCGACATATTGCAGAGCGTCATGCGCCCTTCCATCGACAGATCTCGCACCACCGCGCCGGCATACTCAATCGCATGGCCCGTCGCACCGGCCGTGCCGATACGGCCGATCACCGCCAGCGCGAGATCTTTAGCGCTGCAGCCTGCCGGTAAACGGCCATCGATTGTCACGCGCAGATTCTTGCTGCGCCGGACCAGCAGCGCTTGCGTACTGAGGACGTGCTCAATCTCCGAGGTCCCTATTCCGAAGGCGAGTGCGCCGAGCGCTCCATGAGTGCTGGTATGCGAATCGCCACACACGATCGTCATACCGGGCAAGGTGATGCCTAATTCGGGACCGACGACATGGACGATGCCCTGCTGTTCGTCATCCATGCCGAGATGCACGATCTCACTCGCCGCACAGTTCGCGCGCAACGCATCGACCTGGATCCGCGAGATTTCGTCGGCGATACCTTCCTTGCGGCCGATTGTCGGCACGTTGTGATCGGCGACCGCGAAGTTCGCGCGCGGCCGCCACACCATGCGCCGCTCAAGGCGCAACGACTCGAACGCCTGCGGGCTCGTCACCTCGTTGATCAGATGCCGATCGATATACAGCAAGCACATGCCGTCCGCTTGGGTACGGATCGTGTGGGCCTCGAAGATCTTGTCATAGAGAGTGCGGCCCATCAACTTCCCTTCTCGGTCAATTAACAAAAGCCGTTACCGGCAGGCGCTCACGACGGCTTGACTGAGTGCTCGACCGGCTCGGACGACACGACGCCCGCTGCGTGATCGGCGCCGAAACGGGCGCGATACAGGATCGCCAGCACGGCCGAAAAACCCGCGACGATGACGAATGGAACCGTCGCCGCATAGAACAGGTCCGATATAGGCAAATGCATGGAGAGCAGCATTCCGCCGATGACCGGCCCCGACACCGAGCCGATTTTCCCGATCGAAATCGCGCTGCCGACACCCGCCGAACGAAACGACGTGGGATAGATCATCCCGGCCACCGCATAGAGCCCGTACTGCGCGCCGACCACGCAAAAGCCCGTGAAAAACACGGCGATAGTGAGCCACGTCTCGGACATCCCCGTGCCCAGCAACGCGACAATCGGGCAGCCGATGGCGGGCAGCGCGATCACCGCCAACACGCCATGACGATCGACATAGCGGCAGAGAATCAGGCCGCCGAGCACGCCGCCAACCGAAAACATCGCGGTAATCAAGCTGGCATGCTGGGCACCGACACCGACGCCTTCCATCAGGATCGGCAGCCAGTTCTGGAGAAAATAGAGCGCCATCGAATTGGCGATGAATACAATCCACAGCAACGGCGTGATGGCGCGCAAACCGTCGGAGAAAATCAGCTTCAATACGAAACGCTTTTTGGTTTGCGTCACTTCATCGGCGACGAAACGCGCGTCGGCCGGGATGGTCAGCTCCGGTCGCAGACGGACAACGAGCCGCGCCACGATCTCCGGGCTGCGCCTCTTGACCACCAGCAGTTTTGCGGACTCCGGCAGCACGAACATCAACAACGTGCCGACAAGCAGAGAGCCGACGCCACCGACCACGAACATGACCGGCCAGCCGAAGCGCCCGATCAACGCCGACGACACCAGCCCCCCCGATCCAGCGCCGATCGAGAACCCCGAGAACATCAGCGTGACCCACGTCGCGCGCAGCCGCTTGGGCGCATATTCCGCCACCAGCGCCACCGAGTTCGGGATGACGCCGCCCATCCCGAGTCCCGCGAGAAAACGCAGCAGCATTAACTGATCGAGCGAAGTACTCCATACCGACGCCACCGTCAGCACCCCGAAAAACAGGGTGCCGGTCACGATGGCCTTCTTGCGTCCGAGACGATCGCCGAGGTACCCAAACAAGAACGAGCCGATGAGCGTACCGAACAGGCCGGCGCCGAACACGGGCCCGAATCCGCCGCGGCTGACATGCCATTCCTTGATGAGCGCGGGCGCCGCGAATGAAACGGCGGTCTGGTCGTAGCCGTCCATCAGCATGACAAGAAAGCACCAGAACAACAGACCGACGGCAAAACGGCCGATCTTCTGTTCTTCCACCAAATCCGCGATATTGAAAGTTCGATCTGCTTGCATGTCTTCCATGGACCTCGTTGTCAGATGCGCCTCGGCTGCCCCGGCATTCACTCGTTTTTCTTCTCCGGGGCTCGACCATCGGGCCGAGGTGAATATAAAGCGCCTTGCGTTACGACAGAATCAAAAATTTGTGATCATGCAATCGAAAACAGTGAACAAAGCCGCGAACGAAACCGCCTATCCCGTCGAGCCAAACGCCACATCCGCTTGGGCACTCTCAGAACAAGTGATTGATACCGATGCGCGCCACGGTCTGGCTGCCATTGCTGGAGGGCTGGTAGCCAAACTGTTCCGCTTGAGCGTTCGGTCCCGAGGCACGCTGCAACCCGGCACCCGCATATACCTGCGTACTCTTCGACAGGTAGTACGTGAGGAAGAGGTTGTACTGGTTGAACGTCAGGTCCTCAAAGAGCGAGCGGTTATAAGACAGGCCCAGCACATAGATCCGTTCGCCGGTCAGGTCGATGTTCACGCCCGCCTGATAGTTGCGCTCCGAGGCACTTCCCTTCGCATTCTGTAGCTTGACGTCGGTGAACGTCAGATGCGGCGTGAACGGGCCGATCACGTAGGAGCCCGCCACAGCGATCGTGCTATAGCGTGCCGCGTTGAACAGGGTTCCCTGCTGCAACTGCTGTCCCAGTAGCGACGTAAGGCCGAAGGTACCGAACACGTCCGCGGTACGGTTGTGCGACATGGTGTAGGCCGCGCCGAACTTCAGGCTCCCTTGCGCGTATTTCGCACCGATGCTGTACTGCCGCCCCGAGCTGAAGTTGCCCGCCTGGCCGCCGAAGCTGTTCATCGCACCGGCCTGGAAACCATAGAAGTTCGGAGTATCGTATTTCACCGAGTTGACCAGCGCGTGCGTGTTCGCGAGGCCATCCAGATTCCCCACGGTGTAGAACGATGAAATGCCGGGAACCGAGTTGTTGATCGCACCAATGTACTCATAGATGTAGTCGGGAATGTTGCCTGCACTCACCGTCCCAAAGCTGTTGTTCGTCAGGCCCACCAGCGCGATCCGGTTGAAGAAACTGGTGGGGTTGATCTGTGCGCCCGTGTTGGTCAGGAAGCCCGACTCCAACCGCGCAATCACCGAATTGCCGCCGCCCAGATCTTCGACGACACGAAACCCGAAACGGTCCGGCGTGCGCTTGCCCGCCGACTCCTGGAACAGGTGGGTGCCGCGAGAGTTCGATACATAGTCCACCCCGACGTCGACGCTCCCATAGAGCGTGGCCGAAGACTGCGCCCATACGGGCGCGCTAAACACGGCGACGCTGCAGCCGATCAAAAATCGCTTTTTCAAAGACGTCTCCAATTATTATTTACGTTATTCCGCTCTGATGTCGGATGAACCTGAGCGCACAAGACCTTTGCAATTTCGGGCAAGGCGGTTTTGTACGCAGCTCGGAGTGTAGCGAAGACAGATCCGCATTTGAATCACGAATTATCGATGGATTCATCGAAGAATCCGATTACTTGACAAGGGTTTTTACCGATTAACCGTTTTAAATAGATTAAGCATGTTTTGCTTTAGCGCCAGCGTGCTACTATCCGCCGCAAATGTGAATGCGGATCGAAAAAGCATTGACAGTGGAATCGGAGAACGTAATGCAATCCAAAACAATCCCTCCGCGGCGCATGGTCGTCGGTATCAGCGGTGCGTCAGGCGTCGTGTACGGCGTGCGTTTGCTCCAGTTGCTAAGACAACTGGAAATCGAATCGCATCTCGTCATGAGCCGGTCGGCGCAGGTCACGCTCGCCCACGAGTCGGACTACAGCGTGGCCGACGTGCGCGCAATGGCCAGCGTCGCATACACGAACGCCGACATTGGCGCCGCGATTTCGAGCGGATCATATCCGGTGATGGGCATGATCGTCGCTCCGTGTTCGGTCAAGACGCTCTCCGAAATCGCGACGGGCATTACGGGCGCCCTTCTCCCGCGAGCCGCCGACGTCATGCTCAAGGAGCGCAGGCGGCTCGTCCTGATGGTGCGCGAGACGCCCTTGCACCTCGGCCACATCCGCAGCATGGCCTCGGTCACGGAAGCCGGCGCGATTGTTTATCCGCCCGTGCCGGCTTTCTATGCGAACCCGGAATCGATCGAGGATATGGTCGACCACACGCTCGGCCGCGTGCTCGATCTGTTCGGCCTGGAGGCAAACACCGTGCGTCGCTGGGGCGTTTAAACGCCGCGCCCGGACTTCCAGGCTTCCAAATCCCGAATTACATTTTGTTTTCATTCCGGTAATCCGGGTTTATCCGCGGACGCCATCGCCATGCTGAATTCAATCACGCCTATTCCACGATTATCAAATTTCGGTGATAACTCATTCGGTTTAATTTGCTTCATCCCGACGGACGGTTGTTTTAAAGTAACTGAATCAGGCATCGAGTGAGTGAACGATTAATCAGAATTATCGATTGATTCATAAATAATCTCGATTACACCGACTTTCACGATAAACAAATCGGTAGACGAATGAAAATAATTATTGCTGGAGCGGGTATTGGCGGATTGACGGCTGCGCTCGCGTTGTTAAAGAAGGGCTTTGACGTCACGATTCTCGAACAGGCGCAGGCACTCAAGGAAATAGGCGCAGGCGTTCAATTGAGTCCGAATGCAACGCGGGTGTTGTATCAGCTCGGCATAGGCGAAACGCTCGAACACGATGCATGCGAACCCCTCGGCAAGCGGGTGAGGCTGTGGAACACCGGACAGACATGGCGGCTGTTCGACCTTGGCACGCAGTCGCGGGAAATCTACGGCTACCCCTACTTCACGCTGCATCGCGCAGATCTGCACCGGGCGCTCGCCGAGGGCGTTGCCGCGTTGAGCCCGGACACCATCAAGCTGGGCGAGAAAGTGGCATCGGTGCATCAGGAGGCAGGCTCAGGCAAGGTGGCCGTGCATACCGTGAGCGGTGCGATCTACGAAGCGGACCTCCTGATCGGTGCCGACGGCGTTCACTCCACCGTGCGGCGCGCGCTGTTCGGCCCGGACGAGCCCGTGTTCTCCGGCGTCATGGCATGGCGCGGCGTGATTGACGCAAGCCGCTTGCCGGACCATCTGCGCGTGCCCTACGGCGCGAACTGGGTTGGCCCGGGTGCCCACGTCATCCACTATCCGTTGCGCGGCAGCACGCTGATCAACTTCGTCGGTGCGGTGGAAAAGTCCGGCTGGGAAGTCGAATCGTGGTCCGAACAAGGCACGCTCGAAGAATGTCACGGCGACTTCGCAGGATGGCATGAGGACGTTCACACGCTGATTTCCGCTATCGATATTCCCTACAAGTGGGCGCTCATGGTCCGCGAGCCGATGAACAACTGGACCTCCGGCAACATGACGCTGCTCGGCGACGCGTGCCATCCGACGCTGCCGTTCCTCGCGCAAGGCGCGGGCATGGCCATAGAAGATGGCTACCTGCTTGCAAGATGCCTCGAACGCTACGGTGCAGATCTTGCACGGGCGCTTGCGCGTTATGCGGAGTTGCGCCTGGAGCGAACAGCACGTGTCGTGCGCGGATCGGCCGCCAATGCCACTCGCTTTCATAATCCTCAACTCGCCGACGCTGAGGGTGCCGCCGCGTATGTCGATCGCGAATGGACCGAGGAACGCGTGAAGGAACGGTACAACTGGCTGTTCGAATACAACGTGGACACGGTCGAAATCTAACCCGCTTTCCCGGTCATCAAGGAGACAAACAATGTCCAAGCTTCCGCCCGTTCTGGGCCTGCATCATTTCGCGTGGCGTTGCCGTAACGCTGAAGAGACGCGCAAGTTCTACGAAGACCTGCTCGGTCTGCCGCTGGTCCACGTCATTCGTCTGGACCACGTGCCGAGCACCGGTGAATACTGCCCGTACGTGCATCTCTTCTTTGAAATGGCGGACGGTTCGAACATCGCGTTCTTCGATCTCGGTGACAACACCGCCGCGCTGCCGTCGTCGAATACGCCGCCCTGGGTCAACCACATCGCGTTGCGGCTCGGCGCGCTCGACGAACTCGAGTTCATGAAGAAGCGGCTCCTGGACGCCGGTGTAGAGGTGCTTGGTGCGACGGATCATCATTTCGTACAGTCCATCTATTTCTTCGATCCCAACGGCATCCGCCTCGAACTGACCGTACCGACTGCGCCCGCGGAGCAACTGGCGGGCTTTAGAGCCGACGCCCGTCTCACGCTCGACGCATGGACCGAGGAAACCGCAAACCTGCAGAAGCGGCCGGCATGAATTCATTAAATCCGACACATGACCCCGAGCGCCGTAGCTGGATCGAATCAGCCAACGCGCCCGGCAGCCACTTCCCGATTCAGAATCTGCCCTTCGGCGCATTCATCCGCGATGGCCGCGCGCGTGCGGGCGTGGCGATCGGCGAGCAGATTGTCGACCTGCACGCGCTGGCAGAAGCACGGCTCGTGGACGGCGATGCGCTGATCGCCTGCACGGCGGCATCAGCATCGAGGAACGGCACGCTCAACGATCTGATGGCGCTCGAGCCCCGCTACCCGTCGGCGCTGCGCCATGCGCTGTCTGGCCTGCTGAGCCGCGATACGCCGCTGCCTGGCCGTCTGCGCGAGCTTGAAACCCTCATCCTGCCACGCATGTCCGATGTCGAGATGCGGCTCGCATGCGATATCGGCGATTACACCGACTTTCTGACGTCGCTGCATCACACCGAGCGGCATGGACGCTTCAAGGGTCTGGCTGATCCGCTGCCGGCTGCGTTCAAGTCGCTGCCTATCGCCTATCATGGCCGGGCTTCGTCGATTCGCGTGAGCGGCGGCAATGTGCGGCGCCCGTACGGCCAATATCGCGACGCAGAAGGTCAAGTGCGCTTCGGTCCCGCGCCGGCGCTCGACTTCGAACTGGAACTGGCGGCGCTCATCGGGCGCGGCAACGATCCCGAACAACCGATCAATATCGATCACGCGCTGGATCACGTGTTCGGCTACTGCCTGCTCAACGACTGGTCCGCGAAAAGCATTCAATGGTTCGAGCAAGTATTGGGGCCCTTCCTTGGCAAGAGCTTTCATTCCAGCGTGTCACCGTGGATCGTGACAGAAGAGGCGCTTGCGCCGTTTCGTATCGCGGCACCGGCGCGCGCGGCCGGCGACCCCGCCGCGCTGCCGCATCTCGACAGCGAAGCGGACCGCCGTGCGGGCGGTATCGATATTGAACTGGAAGCGTATCTGAGCACTGCGCGCATGCGCTCAGCGGGTACAGCGCCGGCACGCATCACGCTCACGCATCTGGGCAACCTCTACTGGACGTTCGCGCAAATGATCGCGCACCACACCAGCAACGGCTGCAACCTGCGCACCGGCGACCTGCTCGGCAGCGGCACCATTTCAGGCGCGGAAGATGTCTCGCGGGCCTGCTTCACGGAGCTGACGAACGCCGGCAAGGACCCATTGCAACTGCCTGGCGGCGAGACTCGCATTGCGCTCGAAGACGGCGATGAAATCACGCTGACCGCGCGCGCCAGCCATCCGGGCGCGGTATCGATCGGATTCGGCGAATGCCGCGGCCGCATTGTCGCGGCGCACGCCCTGCATACAGGCGAGAAATGACGACGCTCAACGGATTTTTGAAAGTAGGCGATGGTCCGCGCAAAGTGCTCGCGATGAACGGCTGGTTCGGCAGTTCCGCCGACTGGATGCCGATACTGCCAGCGCTGGACCTGGACGCGTTCACCTACGTTTTCTTCGACTATCGCGGCTATGGCCGTTCCATCGAGCGCGACGGCGAGTACACGTTCGCTGAAGCGGCCGCCGATGTAGTGGCACTGGCCGATCACCTGGACTGGCAGCGTTTCAGCCTGCTGGGCCATTCGATGGGCGGCATGGCGATGCAGAAAGTGCTGCTCGCCGCGCCTGAACGGATTGAGCGGATGGTGGGCATCGCGGCGGTGCCAGCATGTGGATCACGAATGGATGCTGCGCGGCTGGCTGGGTTCGAACGCGCGGTCGATGACATCACCGTGCGCGCGGGCATTATCGACTTTTCTACGGCCAGGCGTTTGTCGCCGGCGTGGAGCACCCGCCTCGCACAGGAATCGGCTCGCCTGTCGCGACCCGAAGCCTTCGCGGGTTATCTGCCGCAATGGGCGGCAGGCGACATGTCGGCGGACGTGGCGGGCAACGCCGTACCGGTGAAAGTGTTCATAGGAGAGCATGATCCGACTTTGACTCCTGAGCTGATGCGCAGCACGTGGCTTGCGTGGTACCCCAACGCCGAGATGGAAATCCTGCCGAATGCGGCACACTATCCCATGCACGAAGTACCGGTCGCCCTTGCAACGGCGCTGGAAATTTATTTGAAGCGGGCGTAAGACCGGACAGCGCGTCAATAGTCCGGCGCCGCAATCCGCAGGAGACAAGCATGTACGAGACTATCTATATCCGGCCGGAATCCCTGACCGAGGCCATTGCGCTTCTTGGCGAGCACGAGGAAGCGCGGCCGTTGTCCGGAGGCATGACCCTGATTCCCACGCTGAAGCAGCGCCTTGCCGCGCCGACGCATCTGCTGGATCTCGTGCGGCTGCCGGAACTGCGCGGCGTGCAGACAGCGAACGGTGTGCTGCGCATCGGCGCGAGCACCACTCACGCGAACGTCGCTGCATCGCCTGAGGTACGCCAGGCGATACCGGCGCTGGCGCAACTGGCGGGAATCATCGCCGATCCGCAAGTGCGCAATCGCGGCACGCTGGGCGGTTCCGTCGCGAATAACGACCCGGCGGCCGATTATCCGAGCGCCGTGCTCGCGCTTAACGCGATCGTCGTGACATCGGCAAGGCGGATCGCCTCCGATGATTTCTTTATCGATACCTTCGATACCGCGCTCAACGCAGGCGAGCTGATCACCGCAATCGAATTCCCTGTTCCCGAGCGCGCGGCGTATGCGAAGTACCGGCATCCGGCGTCGGGTTATGCGGTGGTCGGCGTGTTTATCGCGCGGTTTACCACGGGCATTCGCGTTGCAGTGACGGGCGCGGGGGCGTCGGTATTTCGCTGGTCCGACGCGGAAAGCGCGCTGGAAACGGACTGCTCCGATGCGGCCATCGCCGCGCTTGAAGTCGATCCGTCGAATCTTCCCGACGATGCGAACGGCTCTGCCGCCTATCGGGCGCACCTTATAAAAACCTACACACGCCGCGCGCTTCACGCACTTTTGCAACCGCGCGGCGTCCAGTCAAACTAATCAGGAGACGAACATGGAATTTACCGGATCGCAGACTATTGCGGCGCCGCGCGAACTGGTGTGGAAAGGCTTGAACGACCCCGCCGTTTTACAGGCGTGCGTACCCGGATGCGAGGCCTTCACGCCGGTCAGCGACGACGAATATGCGGCGGTCGTGGTGGCATCGGTCGGTCCCGTCAAGGCGCGCTTCAAGGGCACACTGGTGTTGTCGGAACGAGTCGAACTCGAGGGCTACAAGATCGTCGGCGGCGGCGAAGGCGGGATCGCCGGCTTCGGCAAGATGACTGCCACGGTCACGCTCGCGGACGCAGCCGAAAGCACCCTGCTCACCTATGTTGCTGACGCGCAAGTTGGCGGCAAGCTGGCCCAGATCGGCTCGCGGCTCGTGACGTCGGTCGCCAACAAACTCGCCGCCGAGTTCTTCAAGCGGTTCAACGCCAACATAAGTGAAGCCGTCGTCAAGTAACGCGTTGCGGTGCATAAGCCGGTGCACGTGGTCGGCTCACTGCGTTCGTTCAAGGAACACAAACAAATCATGATCGAAGTTCAATTGCAGGTGAACGGCGCCGACGTTCGCTACAAGGTGCCTGACCATACCTTGCTCGTCGAGTTTCTACGCCAGAATTGCCGGCTGACTGGCACCCACGTTGGCTGCGACACGAGCCAGTGCGGCGCGTGCACGGTCAATCTCGATGGCGTCGCGGTGAAGTCCTGCACCATCCTCGCGGCTCAGGCGAGCGGCGGCAGCGTGGTCACGGTCGAGGGGCTCGCCGCGCCGGAGGGCAAGACGCTTCATCCTGTGCAAGACGCGTTCGTACAGTGCCACGGGTTGCAGTGCGGGTTCTGCACACCCGGCATGATCATGGCGGTGGACTTCTACCTTCGAAAGCCGCCTTCGCTCAGTGAAGCCAATATTTGCCACGCGCTGGAAGGCAATATCTGCCGCTGTACGGGCTATGTGAACATCATCGAATCGGTGCGGCACGCCGCGCGGGAGATGTACCCGGAACTCGAAGCAGCGGGGAGCGGCAAGTCATGATCGGCAAACCCATTCCACGCGTGGAAGACCGGCGCTTCGTAACAGGCCAGGGCAATTACACCGACGATATCAACGTCGACGGCCAGGCACACGCCGCGTTTCTGCGCTCGCCGCATGCCCATGCACATTTGCGCTCGATCAACATCACGGCGGCCGCCGAGGCGCCCGGCGTTCTCGCCGTGCTGCTCGGCCAGGATTATCTGGACGCGGGCTTTAGAGGCGTGGATCACATCCCCAATCCGGCCGATGCCGTGATCTCGTCGCAGCCCGCCTTCCTCACGTCCAGCACGGGCGCGATCTTCAACCAGCGCCACATCCCGCTGCCGATCGACAAGGTGCGCTATGTCGGCGAGGCAATCGCCATGGTCATCGCCGAGACGCCGCTTCAGGCACGCAACGCAACCGAGTTGATCGACGTGGATTACGACGTGATCGACGCAGTCGTGCATGGCGCCGATGCAATGCAACCGCAGGCGCCACAGCTTTGGGACGGAGCGCCGGGAAACCTGTGCTTCCAGACCCAGATCGGCGACCGTGAAGCCGCGCGAAAAATTATCGCTAAAGCATTTCTCGTCGTGCGGCGCGAATTTCATAACAGCCGTCTCGTCAACTGCCAGATGGAGCCGCGCAGTGCTATCGGCTGCTACGACGCAACTGCCGAAACGTACACGCTGATCTCGGGTAGCCAGGGCGCGGTGCGCCAGAAGCTGTGCATCGCGGCCGCGCTCAACGTGCCGCCCGCCAGCCTGCGCGTGGTGTGTCCGGACACCGGCGGCGGCTTCGGACCACGCTCGTTTGTCTACGTCGAACAGATTGCTGTGGTCTGGGCGGCGCGTCACGTCGCGCGTCCCGTCAAATGGACGAGCGATCGCAGCGAAGCGTTTCTGTCCGACTATCAGGGACGCGACCAGATCATTCGTTCCGCGATCGGCTTCTCGAAGGAAGGACGCATCCTCGCCATCGACAACGAATGGATCGGCAATGTCGGCGCACACACCGTCTCCTATGTGCCGATGTCCAACGGCACGCGCATCATGACAACCGTCTACGACGTGCCCGTGGCCGCTGTACATGTCAGCGCCGTCCTGACCAATACGGTACCCACGGCGCCGTATCGCGGCGCCGGCCGGCCTGAAGCCACGCATGTGATCGAGCGCATGCTCGATCTGGCGGCACTTGAATTAGGCATTGAACGCGCCGAGTTGCGCCGGCGCAATCTTGTCACGCGCGACAAGCTGCCGTATCGGAGTCCGATGGGCCTCACCTACGACAGCGGCGATTTCATGCGCAACATGGAACGCGCGCTCGAACTCGCCGACTGGAACGGTTTCCCCGCGCGACGCGACGCGTCCAGCGCGAATGGGCGCTTACGGGGAATCGGCATGGCGAATTACATCGAGTCGCCGGTGGGCGCGCCGCGTGAACGCATCGAGATGACGGTCTTGCCGGAAGGCATGGTGGATCTCGTGTCAGGCACGCAATCCACCGGGCAAGGTCACGAAACCACCTTCGCACAAGTGGTCGCGCAATATCTCGGCGTACCCATGTCGGCCGTGCGATTGCGCACCGGCGACACGGCATTCGTGAGCATCGGCGGCGGCAGTCATTCGGACCGGACCATGCGGCTGGGCGGCATGCTGCTCGTCGATACCTCCGCGCAGATTGTCGCCCACGGCAAGCGGATCGCGGCTGCGCTCTTCAATACGACGCCGGAATGCATCGACTTCGCCGAGGGCAGGTTCAGCCACCCCGCTTCGGGTCAGCAAGCGAGTCTCTTCGCGCTCGCGAGCCATGTGGCGTCCGACGGCATGCCCGGCGATCCGTCGATCAAAAAGCTCTATGCAGAAGCCGAATTCAACGGACGTGTCCCCGCGCACCCCACGGGCGCGGCGATCTGCGAACTGGAGGTGGACCCGGATACCGGCATTGTCGCGTTGCTCAACTACACATCGGTCGACGATGTCGGCCAGCCGATCAATCCGCTGATCGTCGAAGGCCAGGTGCATGGCGGACTTGCGCAAGGCATTGGCCAGGCGTTGTCGGAAGGCTGCTATCTCGATCGCGACAGTGGGCAGGTGCTGACCGGTTCATACATGGACTACGGCATGCCGCGCGCCGGCAGCGTCCCGCCGCTGCGCGTCGAGCTCACGGAAGACCCGACGAGCGGTAATCCGCTACGGGTCAAAGGTGGCGGCGAGAGCGGCATCACGCCCGCGACGGCGACCATCTTCAACGCGCTCGCCGATGCCCTTAGACCCTTCGGCAACGACGAACTCGCCATGCCCGCCACGCCTGTCGTGGTGTGGGAATTCATTCATCGCAAGCAAGGAAGCGCTCATGTCATCTGAACTCGTTTCAATCCAGCGCCATGGCGACGTGCTCGACGTCGTGCTCGATCGTCCGGACAACGGTAACCGGCTCAACGCCGCCATGAGCACGGCGATCATAGACGCCATCAGCCATCTCGACGACGCGGTAAAACTCGTGCGCATCCGCAGCAGCGGCGCTGACTTCTGTACGGGCAGGGAGTCGCCGATGCCCGCTGCCGACTCCAGGCCCTCCGCCGAAACACTGCGGCGGATCGTGGCCGCGCCGCCGCTCGAACTCTACGATGCACTCAAGGCCGTGCGCGTGCCGGTGCTGGCCATCGTGCGCGGCCGGGCGATTGGTGTAGGCTGCGCGCTGGCGGGCGTGTGCGATCTCACGCTGAGCGCCTACGACGCGATCTACCAGATTCCCGAAATGGAACGCGACATTCCGCCGACGCTCGTCATGTCCGCCTTGATTGGCCGCGTGCCGTTGAAAACGGTTGCGCACATGGTGCTTAGCCGCGCCTCGCTGAGCGCAACGCAAGCGCTGCAGGCGGGGTTGATCAGCCACGTGGTGGCGTCGGGTGAACTGGATGCCGAAGCCGACGCGCTCACGGCGACCCTTTTGACATGCAGCGCCGTCACGCTGCGCGCCGTGAAGCAGTTCCTGCATCTGGCGCCGGAAATGCCGGCCGCGAGCGCCAGCGGTTTTGCAGCGCATCTGGCCGCCACGGCTTTATCGGCACGTTTCTGAATGGCGGGTCACGTACTCGACATTGAACCAAAGTTGAACCCGAGTTGAACTAAAGGACTACGACATTGAAACCCCGCGCTGAGATTCCACACACCGCAACCGGCGCGAGCGCGCCCGATCTGGAACGGTTCGGGCTGCGCCGCTTTCTCGAATCACTCGATGGGGACGAACTCGAGCGTCACGACAATCCGGTGGAACTAGCCGACATAGCAGCGCTGATGGAAGGCAACGCGCGCGCGGTCTGGATCAGCCGGCCATCGGGCGACAGCATCTCGCTCGCCGGCAATGTGACCGCGAGCCGGTCGCGCCTCGCCAAGGCCTTCGACACCACGCCGGACAAGTTGCTCGACGTCGTGCGCGAGCGTTTGCGCTCCAAGGGGCAACTCGTGGAAGTGAGTCGCGAGGAAGCGCCCGTTCAACAAGTCGTGCTCACCGGCGATGAATGTGATTTCACCAAGCTGCCCATTCACCTTCAACATGATCTCGATGGCGCACCATATGTGTCGGCATCGATTGATTTCGTAGTTGATCCGGAGTCCGGATGGACCAACGTCGGCGTGCGGCGTTTGATGCTGCGCGGTCGCCGCACCGCGGGGATCGATCTGGTCGCGCCGTCGGACCTGCGCGCCATTGCCATCGCGCACGCCAAACGCGGCGAACGCTTGCCGATCGCATTTGCTGTCGGCACGCACCCGATCGATCACGTGGGCGCGACCATGCGAATCCCCGCCGATGAACTGGAACTCGTTGCCGCGCTGCGGGGCGCGCCGATGGGCGTCGTCAAATGCGTGACCAGCGACCTGCGCGTGCCCGCCGATGCCGAGTTCATCCTCGAAGGCTATCTCGACGAACGCGGCCATTCAGACCCCGAAGGTCCCTACGGCGAATTTCTCGGCTACTACGGCGGCATCAAAACGAATCCGGTGTTTCACCTCACCGCCATCACGCATCGTCGCAACGCGATATTTCAGACCTGCACCATCGGTGGCCGCAGCATGGCACGCACCGATACCGCCCAGCTCGCGGCGTTGCGAACCGAAGTCACCGTCTGGCGTGCACTCGAAACCGCCGTGCGCGAAGTCAAGGCGGTCTATGCCGGACCCGCGACCGGCGGCATGTTCAACGTGCGCGTCGCCATGCAGCAGCGTGTGCCGGGCGAAGCACGCAACGCGATCGCCGCCGTGTTCGCGTCGCTCGCCAACGTGAAGCATGTGTTCGTCGTAGACCCGGATATCGATATCTTCTCCGACGAACAAATGGACTGGGCGCTCGCTACCCGCTTCCAGGCGGACCGTGACCTGGTGTTGCAAAGCGGCCTGCGGGCCATGCCGCTCGATCCTTCGCTCAACGGCGCCACGCAGACCGCGAAGGCCGGCTTCGATCTCACCTTGCCGTTGCTCAAGCCCGGCACGCAACGTTCGCTCGAACATCGCGTGCCAACGCCGCCGGCCTATGCGGGCGCGCGTTTTGAATCGCTGGAAGCGGCGCTCGAAGACGGGCCGAAACGCTTTGTCGATTTGATGGCGGCAACCGGCACGCGGGATGGCCGTGAAATCGTGCGCTGGCTGGAAGATGTCGCAACGAAGCGCCCGCTCAACCGCGATGAAGAAGGGCGTTACGGGTTTGCGTGAAGGCGATGCGCCAGTAAAGAGTTGAGATCAGGGCTGGGGCGCATTGGCTGCGCCTCGCCTGAGCGGTTCGTGTGCCGGCGGGACGAGTAGAATTCACACACGCTCGGATCGTCCGATACACGAAGGAAACGTCTCAGATGAATTTGTCCCTCAAGCAGCTCAAGGTTTTTCTCGGCGTTGCAAACGCATCCAGCTTCACCAAGACCGCGCAGAGCATGCACCTGAGCCAGGCCGCGCTCAGTGCCATCATCCGCGAACTCGAAACGCAATTGCAATGCCGCTTGCTCGAGCGGACCACGCGCACGGTGGCGCTGACCGATGCGGGCCGGATGTTTTTTCCAACCGCGGTCAAGATCGTGGAGACCCTGGAAAAATCGGTCATCGAGTTGAACGAACTTGGCCGCCAGAAGCAGGCTTCTCTGCTGCTCGGATGCACGCCGATGATCGCCGCGAGCTTGATGCCGCCTGTTCTTGCCCGCTTCGCACAAGCGCATCCGCAATCGCAGATCGAACTCGTCGACCGGCCACCGTCAGAGTTGCATCGGATGGTGGAGGAAGGCGATCTGGATGCCGCGTTTGGCATCTTCTTCTCCCAGCTCTCGGGAATCGACCGCGTTCCGCTGTTTCCCGTGCAGTTGGTGGCCGTTTCGGCGCTGGACAACTCCAGGGTGGGACATGCCACTGAAGGTAACTGGCGTGCGCTGGACGGTGTGCCGCTGATTACGCTGCCGAAGGACAACCCTTTGCAAAGACTGATCGAGGCGACGCTTGCCAAGGAAGAAGTGACCTCTGGAAAACGCATCGTGGTCGCTCATATGCAGACGGCGATCGCCATGGCCCACGCAGGGCTCGGCGTCGCCGTCATGCCCTCGTTCTGCGAACACATCTGCCAGCATTATCGGGTGCGCGTCGACCAGATGCGTCCCGCAGTCGAGTTCTCGTTCTATCGCATCACGCGCGCCGGCCGGGGCGAGCTTACCGTGCTCGATCAATTCAGCGAAATGTTCGCGCAAGCCGCGCAACGCCGCCCGGTCGGCCCCGCTTGAGAGGTCGCCCGGTTGTCCGTTTGCGTCATTCCCGGCTTTGATCGACTAGTCGCCAGATGGCTTCTATCCGCAATTTTTCGCGCGGAAGTTGTCATCTGGCAAAACATCATACGTTTGTCGCACCAAAGATTACGCATCGTCACCGGTCACTCCAATAGACGACCCGTCATGCCGTCGAGCAACGTGGCGCAACAATTCCAGCGCGACGGCACTGACAGGGGTATCGGATAAGTTCATAAGGAATGCGATGAATAAGTCGCGATGCGCACCCGTCGTTGCTGCCCATAAGACATCGAGTGCCGGTGCCGACGAGGAACGCGAGCGCATTCTCGTCGGCCTCACCTGGCTAAAACAGGACTGCGATCCCCACCATGCCGACAAACTGTGAATTCGTCGACGACGGTGTGGCGTTCTGCGAATCGCCGACAGACGGCGTAGCGTCGACAATGTTGCCCGCGCCATTCGCACCGAGCGTCTGGCCGTTCGCGCGCTGATACGCCTGCAGCGCGTACAGCGAAGTGCGCTTCGACAAGTGATAAGCCTCCTTGAGCGAATACTGCTGATAGCGTGCCGCGCTGGTGATGCCGTTCGCCTTCGACGCCATCGTGTACGAGTACGCGCCCGCCACATCGATGGCCGGCGTGAAGCGATACGCCGCAACCGCCGCATAGGTGTTGAAGACGGCGGTGTCGCGGAAAATCGACTGGCTGGATGCCACGTATTCCACATTCGTGTACGTCACGCCCATCATCAGGTCGCCGATCGTGTAGCTGGCCGCGGCAGCGACGTGCTGGACCGCCTTCGCCGACACATAGCCTGCGTTCAGCGAAGACGTGCCGAAACTGCCGGTCGATGCAGGGTCGAAGCCCGTGGTCTGTTGCGCGTTGTCCATGCGCAGGTAGCCCGCAGCAAGGCCAATCGGGCCGGACGCATATTTGATGCCGGCGCTGATCGTCTGGCCCCGGCCGGTGCTGCCCGCAATCCCGCCGAGGGCGTACATGCCGCTCGCCTGCACGCCGTACCAGGTCGGCGTTATATAGACCAGCGCATTGTTGATGCGAATCGTCGTGTCGAGACCGTCGATATCGCCCGGATGCGCGCCGGTTGCCCCGGTCAGCCAGTTGCTCGACGCAAGCGGCCCGACGAACAGGTAGTACGGCGTGTACTGACGGCCCATCGTGAACGTCCCGTAATGCTGGTTTTGCAGCCCGACGAACGCCTCACGGTTGAAGATCTGCGTAGATGACGACAGCGCGCCGGAGTTCGGATCGAAACCGTTCTGCAAGTCGAAGATCACGCTAGTGCCGCCACCAAGGTCCTCCACGCCGCGCAAACCCCACTTCGACGCATACAGATTGCCCTGGCGCAGATACACGTTCGAATGGTCCTTCTGGTTATTGGAGTAGACAAACGCGTCGTCCAACGCGCCATACAAGGTCATGCTGCTTTGCGCATGGACCGCGCCTGCACCGAGCGCCGCGCCAGCGACCAGAAATGCCTTCATGTTTGCGTGCTTTTTCATTACGAGTCTCCTTCATCCTGTTTTTGTAAATGCCAACGCGTGGCCCACGAGATACGCGTGGTCCACGCAATCACGATCTGTTCATCGATCGAATCTTTGTGTAGGCGGCGAGCCGCCACGTCACGCTGCGCCGCGCTGATAACTTCCCGGGCTGCCCGAAGGATTCCTGGTTACCCCAAAAAATCAGCGTCGAATGATAGCGATAACATTTTTGGGATCAAATAACACCCTTTGATTACGCTCCTCGTCGACGTCGAATGATAGCGCAAACATTTCTGCGAAGAATTAAGGGTAGACCCTCTACCTCATCCGAACCGGGTGTTGTGCACGACCGCCTCAGGCTGTCTCGCGTCCGACCAGCGTGAAGCCGATATCGATCTTCGGCCGCGCCGGCGAGCCGTCGAGCCGGTCGATCAGGCAACGCGCCGCCGTCATGCCGATACGGCCACCGTCCATCTGGACCGTAGTCAGCGCCGGCACCAGGTCGGCCGAGAACTCCAGATCGCCGAAACCGCAGACGGCGAGCCGCGACGGCACGTCCAGCCCGCGAGTTCTCGCCTCGCTCAGCACCCCGAGCGCAAGGAGATCGGAGCCACAGAACACCGCGTCCACGTCCGGGCGCTCCGCGAGAATCGTGGCGAGCGAACTGCGTCCCTCCGCCACCGAGCTGGGCGGCTTGACGAGGACCTGCGCGACGTTGCCGATACCTTGACGCGCCATGGTCTGAATGAAGCCCTCGCGACGGGCAGTCGCGCGCTCGTCGTTGGCCGATATGATCGCAGGGTGAAGCTTGCCGCGCGCCAGAAAACGCTCCGCGACGGCCACACCGACGTCGTAGTGCGAGAAGCCGACCAGCATGTCGATTGGCATATCGGTCATGCCCCACGTTTCGACCGTGGGGATATCGACGTCCAGCAGCCGTGCCCGCAGCGCCGAACCGCGCGCCACGCCGATCAGCAGCAATCCTTCCGGGCGCCGGCTCAGCAACGCATCGAGCACCTGGCACTCGTCAACGTCGCTGTATCCGCTCAGGCCCAACAACACCTGGTAGCCCGCGCGCGACATCGCGGTACTGAACATTTGAATCGAGGTGGCGAACAGCGAATGCGTCACGGTCGGCACGATTGCCGCGATGAGCCGCGATCTGGACGACGACAGGCTGCCGGCCAGCCGGTTCGGCACATAGCCGAGTTGCTGGACGGCAAGCTGGATACGTTTGAGCGTTTCGGACGCGACAACCTCAGGATTGTTCAGCGCGCGCGATACCGTCATCGGCGATACGCGCGCCAGCGTCGCGACTTCGGTTAAACGAATATCCCGTGGTCCGCCACGCGAGCGCTTGCCGGCAAGCGGGACCATTTTCTCTTTTGGGTTGGGCATTGATAGTCTGATTCACAGGCTGCACAGCGGTTACGCAGGAATGGCCAGAAGGACAACACATCCTTCTCGGGCCATTCTTCCGATTTGTGCGCGAACCAGAGTCTACCTCACGCCACGCGCCCTCCGGCATCGCACGCGAGACGCCGTACAAGCGACGTCGAAGCTTCGCATAGCGGTGCGGCGCGTTGCCCGGCCGTACATCGTTTCATAGCTCGCCAGCATAGTCGGGTTCCGGACAACCGCTAATGCCAGGACGCACCGCAAACAAATGGCCGTCGTGCTCCGTGGCGCCCTGCGCCGGCCGGATCGAAGTCACGAACAGCGTATCCAGATTGCGTCCGCCGAATGCGCACATCGACGGCTTCGACGCCGGCACAGCAATCTGCCGGTCGAGCCTGCCTTGCGGCGTGAAGCGCAACAGCAGGCCGGCGTCGTTCGCGCAAATCCAGTAGCAACCCTGCGCGTCCACCGCAGCGCCATCAGGGCGGCCGGTGTAATGGTGCAAGTCGGCGAATACCCGCCGGTTGCGCGGCTCGCCCGTCTCGACGTCGTAATCGAATGCCCAGATCACGCGGCGCGACGAATGCGAATCGGACAGGTACATCGTCCTGCCGTCGGGCGACCATGCGAGACCGTTCTGTACGATCAGTTCATTGACGACCGGCGCCGACAGTACGCCTCGTTCATCGAATCGATACAACGCGCCAGCGGGATTCGCCGCCGCCGTGTCCTGCACCATCGTGCCGGACCAGAAGCGCCCCTGGCGATCACAGCGTCCGTCGTTAAAGCGCATGCCCGCAAGCGGGAAAACCGGTGCAGCAAGCTTACGCTGTGTGACCGGGAGCGGTTCACCGTCGGGCGCGTTTTCTCCGGCCCCGTCGTCTATAGCACTTTCAGTCAGCGTCACCGCGAAGAGTCCGGTTTCGCAACCAGCCAGCACGGTGCCGCGCCTGTCGAAAGCGATACAGGCGACTTGCTCCGGCAACCGCCATTCCGATCGTTCACCCGCCTCGACACGCCAACGCAAGATTTTCTGCGCAGGAATGTCGACCCAATAAAGCGCCTGTTCCGCGCTCCGCCATACCGGACTTTCGCCGACCAGCGCGGACCCGGTGCCCTCGATCCGCTCCGCACGCACGGCCGCTGCCGCGCTCACCGTTGCGGCTCCATCGGACGAGCAAGCGCGAACGGGCCGCCCTGGAAACGCTGGGCCGGGTCATCGAGGTTCGAGTCCGGTGCCGTGACCGGGAACAGATGCTCGAACTGCGCCGAACTGTCCTGTGGACGAAAACCGAGAAACGCCACCTTCGTGTTATCCACCCACTTTCTGGGGTTGTCGGACACGCCATAGACAATCGCGTGCCCGACCCGGTTCGTGAACAGCGAGCAACGCACCAGTTCGATAAAGTCGCGATAGCTCAGATAGGTGACAAGCATGCGCGGATTCTTCGGCTGCTCGAACGACGAGCCGATCCGCAGGCACACCGTCTCAAGACCGAAGCGATCGAAGTAATAACGCGACAGCGATTCGCCAAAGCACTTCGTCACGCCGTACAGGCTGTCGGGGCGCAACGGCGCGTCGATATCGACCACCGAGGTCACCGGATGAAACCCCACCGCATGATTCGAACTGGCGTACACGATACGCTTCACGCCCTGCTTCTGCGCCACCGAGTACAGGTTGTACAGGCCGCGAATATTGGCTTCGAGCAGATCATCGAATGGCGCGTCCACGGAAATGCCGCCGAGATGAATTACCGCATCGACGCCTTCGAGCAGGGTATGAACCGCGTGCTCGTCGGCGAGATCGACGACCGACGCCTCCTCATGCGCCGCTACCTCGCCAAGCGGCGCGATGTCGCTGACGCGCACGATGTCGGCCCACGCGGCGAGCGCACCGCGCAATTGCCGGCCAAGATTGCCGGCGGCGCCGGTGAGCAACAGGCGGTGGAAAGGTTTGCCGGTCGAGCCCTGTTCGGGCGGGGTGTCTGCCATGTCGTGATTCCCTGGTTACGTTACGGGTTCGCGATTATTCGCGAACGCCTGCCGAGAGGCCAGCTTTCATGCAGCGCTCGCGTGTTGCTCGCTCAGTTTCACGGGCGTCATGCGTGGCATCAGCAGATGAATGATGCCGAGCGCGACCAGATACGCCGATGCACCGACAGCGAAGAGCGCCCAATACTGGCCGGTGCGCTGCAACGTCTCGCCAATCACGCCCGAGTAGAAGAACGAGCCGATCATGCCCGCCACG
Source organism: Caballeronia sp. LjRoot34 (assembly GCF_964253815.1). Lineage (NCBI taxonomy): Bacteria > Pseudomonadati > Pseudomonadota > Betaproteobacteria > Burkholderiales > Burkholderiaceae > Caballeronia > Caballeronia sp. LjRoot34. Next base: position 1,973,248 of record NZ_CAXUSB020000003.1, on the reverse strand, counting down.
CCGCCAATGCCAATCACGGTGCCCACCAGCCGGCGCGGAAACACGTCGCCCACCAGGGTGACAAGATTCGCGGACCACCCCTGATGCGCCGCTGCGGCAAGACCGACAGCAAACACCGCGTACCACAGGCTTTGAAAGTGCGAGAGCGTGGCGATCGGCAAGACGCACACCGCGCAGATGCCCATCGTGACCTTGCGCGCGACATTGGGCTTATTGGATCGGCTCATCAGGCGCGACGATAACCATCCGCCCGCAACACTGCCACCGGATGCCATCGCGTAAATGACGATCAACGGCAGTCCAAGATGACCGATGTCGATATGCCGTGATTCATTGAGCCATTTGGGCAGCCAGAACAAATAGAACCACCACACGGGATCGGTCAGCAACTTACCGAGAATGAACGCCCATGTTTCGCGGTATTTCAGCACCGAAAGCCAGCTTACGGACTGCACACTGTCTTCGTCCCGATCCGAGTTGATGTATTCCAGCTCGCCGCTCGATACCGACGGATGCTCCGAGGGAGGACGGTACACCAGCAGCCAGACTGCCAGCCAGACGAAACCCGCCGCCCCCGCCCCGACAAACGTCGCGCGCCAGCCCCACATCACGGCGGCGATCGGCACGAACGCCGGCGCAACGATCCCACCGATGGTGGCACCCATGTTCCACAGGCCGGTGGCCAGCGCTCGCTCCTTTTTCGGGAACCAGATAGCCGTGGTACGGATGGCGACCGGGAAGTTGGCCGCCTCGCCGAAGCCGAGCAGACCGCGCACGGCCGCGAAGCCCGGGACGGTCGTTGCCACCGCGTGCAGCATGGCGGCCAGGCTCCACATCGCCATCGCGCTGCCGTAGACCTTCTTGGTGCTGAGGCGGTCCGCGATCCGGCCGAACGTGGCGAGGCCCACCGCATAGGCGACCGTGAATACCATCACGGTCTGCGCGTACTGGATCTGGTTCCAGCCAATGTCTTTTTGCAGCAAAGGCGCGAGCAGCCCCAGCATCTGACGATCCATGTAATTGATCGTCGTCGCAAAAAACATGAGCGCGCAAATGGTCCATCTGTATCGTCCGATGGCCGATTTTTCGGCAACCGCAACGGCTCCTATCGTCTTCATCAATGTCTCCACGAGTTTTTATTTATGAATGTTATCGCTATCATTTTGGGTCAAAAATAACGGGGATTCGGTGCTAAGTACGGTATTGAGATGTTATCGCAATCATTTTCTTGTCGCCATCTCGTTTACCCGCTGTGCCCAGCTAAACCGGCATCCCGGACCCGCAGAACATTGGGACCATTCGTTCATCGCTTCTGTGAGGATCGCAGTTGCGCCACTTGCGCCACCCCCGTGACTCCCGATTACGATGCGTGACTTGGCTGCTGCTCAATCACCCCGAACCATCCCATGCCGCGATAGGTTTCATAGCCCGGTGTCAGCGCGTATCCGACCAGCGAGCCGCGAGTCGTACGGAAGGTTCCCGTGTCTGCGGCACCCGTCGGCAGGTCGAAACGGACACCCTCGCGACCCGCTTTGGCGGAGTCGGCAATCACCCGGCCACTGCCGTCGACGATCATGCAACGGGTTCGCGCCCGTTCTTCGCCGATCAACCTGACGCCATTCACCACAGCCGACGCCTGCTTGGCCCAGTCGAAAAATACGGCTAGCACGCCGACTACCTTTCCATCACTCGCACCGCCCTGCCGAACCGCCGTCGCATAGGTGGCCACCTGCGCGCCGTTCAACTCCGTGACCGTGTCGATATTAGCCACCGCGTAATCATCGCCCGAGCGGGTACGAAGCGCCGCGGTGAACCACTCTTGCTGGGCTGCGTTCGTTGTGCCGGCGACTGGAAATTGCGAAGATCGCCCGTTCGCAATGACACGGCCCTGGAGGTCCAGCGCCCAGATGTCGAGGTAGACGGTATAGCTGTCGAGGATGACCGACAGTCGCTTGGATGCATGCTCGGCGGCGGCCGCAGAGTTGGCCGTCATGCAATCGACAATCGCTGCATCGGTTGCCCACCAGCGCACATCGCACGACCGCTCGTAGAGGTTCCGGTCGATCACGTCGATCATATTCAGTGCAAGGTCAGTGAGCCGCTGGCCTTGCTGTCGCTCCAGCTCGGTCACCATGCGCTCGCTGAGCGTGGTCAATTCCTTGCCGAGTTCGCCGGTCAGTTGTCCGATCCGGGCGGATACGTTCTTCACCTGATTTGCCACAACGGCAAAACCCCGGCCCGCTTCTCCGGCGCGGGCTGCTTCGATCAGCGCATTGATCGCGAGATAAGTCGCCTCCCGGTTAATCAGGTCGATATCCGCGATTTTATCGCTGGATATCCTGCGCACTTCGCTGGTCAACTCAGCGATGACCGCGCCTTCCGACGGTTGAGGGCGTTTTTCCGGCACTATGGACATGTCTATGGATCCCGTTGAATTACGCTGCGGCCGCCAGGTGGCTCCCCCTTGGCGCGAACAAGTCATCAGGGTTAACGGTATGTCCCCCTGCAAACTTGAGGGCCAAACGTGGATTGAATTGGGCCTGTCCGGTTGTGTCTGCACGCTTTAGCTCGACTAAGCATAAAGCGAGACGAGTAATTCTTCTTGATCGCCAAAATCATCAGCGATTTCGTGCACGTTACGGCGACGTAGAAAGACCGTCCGAGGTGAACGTCCCGTCCAGCATGCTGGAACTGCCTGGGTATCGTGAGGTGATCGTGAGGTGAAAAAGACGCCGGAGCGAACTCCGGCGTAAAAGGTTCGGTGCCCGGGGGGAAACCGAACCTGAGAGACTAAAAAAATATAGGGACTCGATTTAGACGTAAGGGTGTCCTCAATATCTGGACTTTCCCGTAGGCCTGGCGTCCTGGCGAGCGTGTCGAATGGCACTGATCAACCCATGTCCATCGTTCAACGGTACTTGCCGAACGCCTCGCACTCGACCGGTGCATTGACCCGGAGGCCCCCTCCAAATTTCCGGGCCAACTGGAAATGAGGCGGCAGGCCGCGCCGGTCCTGATACGGATCAGCGGCGCCGTGATCCTGGTCCGCAGACCGGCTAGAGCGTCACGATGATCTTCCCGACCTGGCTGCCCGACTCCATGTAACGATGCGCCTCGGCGATCTCTTCAAATGCAAAGATGCGGTCGATGTTGGGTCTCAATGCGCCAGCAGACAAGCCACGAGTGATGAACTCTTTTGCCCGTTCCAGCTTCTGCGGATCGCCGGTAATTTCGAACAATTCGTAACCGCGCAACGTCAAGTGCTTGCCCAACAAGTCCATCACCGGAACTGAAATGTCCCGCGTGTCGAGGGCGCCATACTGGAAAAATATACCTTGCCTGGAGAGAGCCCTGAGAAGGTTCGCCACATCCGGCCCGCCCACTGGATCAAAGGCGATACGCGCACCTTTCCCGTGGCTGATTTCCATCACCTGTCCCTGCAGGTCCTGATCGTTGCCTGCAAGCACATGCGCCGCTCCTGCGTCCAACAACGCCTGACGTTTCTGGCTGCTGCGGGTCAACGCAACCGGCGTAGCGCCGACCATATTGGCGATTTGAATTGCCGCCTGTCCAACGCTGCTGGACGCCGCCCCGATAAGTACAGTGTCCCCTGCCTGCAGGTCGCCCATTTCAATCAGCGCGCCGTAGGCTGTGGTGAACATCATCCAGGTTGCGGCGGCTTCCTCGAAGGACAGGCCGGCGGGATTCTTCACCACCGCGTGCATCGGCGCATTCACCAACTCGCCATACAGGCCATATTCCGCGAAAGAGAAGGCAGGAATCACACTCACCGGATCCCCAACCGCAACGTTGGTAACGCCCTCGCCCACCGATTCGACCACGCCGGCCGCTTCGTATCCCAAAGCCGCTGGGAAACGCGGCTCGATGACATACTGACCGGTTCGGTACATGACCTCGGCGCGATTGATACCAATGGCCTTGACGCGGATCTGGACCTCGTGTGCCTTCGGTGCCGATACCTCGACATCGTCAATCTGAAGCACTTCAGGACCGCCGACACGATGAAAACGGATCGCTCTGGACATAGTGGTTCGTCTCCCGTTCAGAATGAGTAGCGGCGCATACCGCCGTCTACGAGCAACACCGTGCCGGTAATGTAGCGGGCGCGGGGCGAGACGAGAAACGTCACCGCATTGGCGACGTCCTGCGGTTCACCAAAGTCTCCCAGTGCAATCTCGCGCTCGGCGAACTTGCGGCGCTCATCTCCGGGATAAAGCCGGCGGATCTGCGCAGTATCGATCAAGCCCGGTTGCACACAGTTGACCGTGACGCCGTACTGCCCCAGTTGCTCGGAAAGCCCCTTGGCCCATACGACCAGCCCTGCCTTGGCCACCATCGCGGCGTTAACCACCTCGGGTTCGAGATTGCCCGAGAGGTTAAGGATCGAGCCGCTACGACGCTCGATGAATTGCGGCAGCAACTTCTGCGTCAACTGGCGATGACGATCGAAATTCAGCGTCATGCCTTCGACCCATTGTTCCTCGGGCGCGTCGATGTCCATGGGTCTGCTGCCGCCCGCGTTGTTGACCAGGATATCGACATGACCCAACCGGGACATCGCCGCGGCGGCAATACGCTCCGGCGCATCGGCAGCCATAAAGTCCTGAAGCAGGACTTCGGGCTTGACGCCCCCGGCCTCGACAATTTCATGACTCAAGCTCGCGAGCAACGCTTCATTGCGAGCCGTGGCCAATATTTTCACGCCTTCGGCGGCAAGTGTTTTGGCAATTGCCCGGCCGAGGCCCTGGCTTGCGCCTGTTACGAGCGCGGTCTTACCGTTAAGTTGCAGATCCATCGTGGCACTCCTTCATCGAATCGAGACGGGATGACCAGCTCGGGCGATCCACTCATGCAATCAACTCATGCAGGAGTCACCCGAGGCCGGCATCTGACGATGAAGTACTGTAGACCGTGGATTGCTTACGATATACGGCTGTAGCCGTTACTGATTGTTATTGAAATGATAACAATCAATTCAGGCAGGATATTGACGCCCTATTAGTTCGGATAACCAATCGATAAACACCCGGACCTTGGTTGGCAGATGCGTTCTGCTCGGATACATGATCGAGACCGGCTTCGGAACGGTAGCCACGTTCTGCAGGACCTCGATCAACTGACCTGAACTGATATAGGGCTGAAGGGACGGCCGAAGCCCCTGCAGCAAACCGAAACCTGTCAGACCGCACGACAGGAACGCTTCGGAGTCGTCGGTCTGGATGCCGCTGTCGAGTTTCAATGTGACGCTTTCCCCGCCAGGACAGAACGCCCATTCCATCACCCTGCGATTACGTCCGCTGAAAAAATTCACCGCCTTGTGCCTGCGAAGATCGTCGAGCGTGTGCGGTACGCCGTGGCGGGAAAGATAGGCCGGCGAGCCGCACGTGACCATTGGGATCGCGCCTATTTTGCGTGCCACGATACTGGAATCCTTGTGCTCACCGAGCCGTACGGCACAATCGACACCGCCGCTGATCAGATCGACCGGGTGGTCACTCGCGCCGAGCACGAGATCGATTTGGGGGTACTTCTGCTGAAATGCCGGCAAGGCGGGGATGATGATCGCCTTGGCCAGGGTCACGGCTACGTCAAAGCGCAGACGTCCCTTCGGTAGAACCCTCTGCTGGGAAAAGCTCGCGAAAGTATCATTGACGCTTGCCAGAACCTCAAGGCAACGCTTGTAGAACTCCTCTCCCTCGGCCGTCGTGCTGACTTTGCGGGTGCTGCGATTAAGCAACCTGATCCCTAGTTCCTGTTCGAGTTGCTGGACCGCCTTCGAAACGGCGGGACGATGCAATTGCAACGCTTGCGCCGCGTGCGTAAAGCTGCCCCCTTCAACGATGTGTACGTAAACCTGCATCGTTTGCAGACGATCCATATCGGCCCCCGATTGACTATGACGAGCGATCTTCGCACACTCGGCCCCGGGGAGGCCGCGCCGGACTCATAGGCATGGAACGGCCTCGCTTGCAACGATTCCTGCGTCGGGTTCCACCCCAAACACGCCAGCGGTGAATGCCGGCAGCACGATACGAAACTCCGTGCCCATCCCCGATTCACTCGTCACGCTCAAAGATCCGCCATGTCGCTGGATAACGGCCTTGACGAATGCCAAGCCGAGTCCCAGGCCGTCTGCGACATCGCGATGGGTCTCCACCTGAAAAAACGGCTCGAATATTCGCGTCATGGCTTCGCCCGAGATGCCGATTCCCTCGTCGATCACATACAGTTCGAACGAGGCTGGCCCTGCCCTGGATATCCCGATCCGAATCGATGTATGTGACGGAGAATACTTGACAGCGTTGTCCAGCACGTTGACCACCGCCCGGATCAACATGTCGCTGCTGGCCATCACGAGCGTGTCGGCAATCTGCCCAATCGGTCCGATCAACTGGACTGACTTGCGCTCCGCCGTCGACCAGACCTGATCCATCGCTTCAACGGCCACGTCGTAAAGTGTAATAGGCGAAAACGCGTCCCGGTCAAGCTGCTCAGCACGCGACAGCTGCATGAAATCTTTCGCCACCCGCAGCGAATAATCGGCTTGCCGGCGTAGATCGGCCAGGAATTGCTGATCGCTTTGCGGCACGCTTTCCTGACTTTCCGCCGCGCGTTCTTCGATGAGCGCCAGCATGGTTGTCAGCGGACTACGCAGATCGTGCGCGACGTGCCTTAACATCAACCGGTCATGCATCACGCCGTCCTTGACGTCTGAAATGTCGACGAGGCAAATCAAACGGAGCACGCGCTCTTCCGCAGCGGCCGGACTGAACGACATGTACGGTACGCATAGCAGTATGTGTTCACGGCCATCCAGATCGACCTCGTGACTGGTCGATTCCGTCGCCACGGAATACTCGCTGACCAATCGCTCGATTCTCAGCATCGGCGACGCAACCGGATTGGGCGAGCCGGATCCGGCGGACGAATCCCACCCGGCCATCAACGCGGCCGCTTTCGCATTGCAGACCGTCACGCGGTCATTCACCGCGAGAAAAACGGGACACGGCAGGCGGTTGATCAGGTTCACGTACATCTTCTGCCACGACCGGATCTCGCGCATGGCGGTTTTGACATCGTTGAGCGAATCGCCGGTTTCCAGACCCGAGATCCAGTCCGACGCAGCGGGCTCCGTCGCGCCGATCGCTGTCGAGATCGCGCGTAATTTGCGGATCTCGCGCCGCAACACGTCGACCATCCTGGCAAGCCGATCCCACGCGTGGAACGCATAAATCAGCACGCAAACGATTGGCAAAAGGCCGATACTTAAGCAATAGTGGAACAGAGCGAGCAGCCCGATCGGGATGGCGAACAGCAGCGCGCCCCAGGCAACAGCCGCGGCATGCATTCGCCGGCCCTGAGTGAAGCTGCAGATCAGCACCATGACCAACGCCATGGCGACGTAAAACGGTACCGCTACAATCCCCGGCACTTCGCGGGCCAGGTTCCCGCTGACAAGGGATTCAGCAATCAACGCGTCGAGTTGCGCGCGCGACACGGTCTGCGCGTCAAGTGACGACGTCTGGAAGACGCCTTGGCCGCGCCAGACAGAATGACCGACGAACACAATCTTACCGGCAAGGCTCGACGAGGGAATCCGGCCCCGCACTACATCGGCATAGGAATATTGCGGAATGTCCGACATCCCCCGCAGCATCAGCAACACGGCGTTCGTCATGTGTTGGCTGACCGACTGGGCATAAGGTCGCAGATAACTTTCCAGCATGCCGGACGGCAAGACCTCGCCGCCTACCCGGACCGCTTCCAAAGCGATGTGCTGCTCCAGGGTCGAACCGTTGGCGTGATTCGGAATGAAGCCGCTCACGACGCCGTAATGGCCCATCGTCACTTCGCCGTGACCCACCGCTGCCGCGTTCTTCTTCAGTTCCGCCTGCAATGGCGTTTTAAGATCAATGCCTACCCCATCCGTTCCCGCCGACGCCAGCAATACGACCCTGCCGTGTTTCGCCATCGCGTCTGTCAGGTCGATGGTGTCCGTGCGCGGCGTGATCATCAGATCCAGCGCGACGCTACCCGCATCGTGCAATCGGGTGATCAGTGGTGCGTAGGAATCAGCCAGGCCCGCGGCGCCGATCTCTCGCATCGAGGGTTCGTCAATGTTGACGACCACGACTTTGTTCGACACGGGATGAGCGAACAAGCGCGTGACGGTATCGAACAAAACCCGGTCAAGCGCGCCGGACATCGTGGCGCCGCCGGGATACCAGCTCAGGGCGGCGAGCACCAGCATCACTGCGGTGAAGACAATTTTGCGGATCCGCCGTTTGGACGAACCGCTGGTGGAAAATCGCGTGAGGGCCATAACGGTACCGCGTAATTGGTGGCTGATTGGTGAGCGACGTTCGTGCGAAACGAGATGGGAGATGCTTTTTCCCGCGATGCCAACGACGCGCCGGCGGCCGGCGTGTCATTGGCTAAAGGATCAGATTGTTCGCACGCGCTCCAGCCTGTAACCGAAACTGTAGACGGTCGAGATCACAAGGCCGTTCCTTGAACACAACCCGAGTACATTGCGCAGCTTGCTGATATAGGTGGCCAGTGACGCATCGTATTTCCTGTCAATGGCTCCCCAGATTTGCTTGATGAGTGCGTCTTTTGTGACGATGCGCCCCAGATTGTGGAAGAGCTGCAGCGCAAGATCGAATTCCCGCACTGACAGGGCTATGTCGCGGGTCCCGCTGGCCTCGTCAATCTGCACGCTACGCGCTTCGACATCGAACGTGTAGTTCCCCACCCTCATCTGTTTGAGCCGATCGGCGTCGGGGTAGTATTTGCGTGCCTGAGCGTTGACGCGTGCCACCAGCTCGCGTTCCCGGGCCGGCTTGACGAGATAGTCGTCCGCCCCGCAGTTCAGGCCATGAACAATATCCTCCTCGCCGTCATGCTGGGTCAGCACAATAACCGGCAAGGTGTTCGACAGTGTTTTTCTGGTCCACCGCAGAACGCCGATGCCTGACGTGCCGGGTACATCCCAGTCGAGCACGAGCATGTCCAGGGGTTCGGACCGGATCAAGTCGATAAAACTGTCGCCGTCGTGCCGGATAACACTGTCGTGGCCGGCTGCCTTGAGCCAGGTCGCCACGGTCTGGGCCTGTCCGACCGAGTCTTCGAGTACGCCAATGCGCATGACTCTCCCAATGTAGTCGCGTGATGCGTTAAATAAATCGGAAAACGAAAAATAGGGACGGACTGTGCGGAGCACAGTGTCCTGGCAGAAATTCTGCAACCACGCTGAATACGGGGATTCGTGTTTAAAGAAGTAGCGATAACGACGCAGCCGGATATGGGGACGTATCCGGCGAGCGAAGTCGCATCCGCACGGCTGACCACGTGCGCAGCACAACGTTGGACTCTGCCCGCACGCTTGCGAGCCTTTTCTGCTTATTTTTCTGTTTGTTCATGAATCACACCCCGGTTCGCCCGAACCGCAATGCTTGCCGGTGAGCGAATCTTTGATATTTGGTCTGTTACTCGTCGCCGCATCACTTCCGCGGCGCTCATTTTTCTGTCGTCCTCTCAGGACGCATAGTGACTGCGCATGTCGCACGCCATGCTCTCGGAATCATCGCAGCGACCGCCAGACTCTACACAAGCAAAATGAAATATACATTACATAATAATTACATGCTTGAATTGGCGGCAACTATTCGTGGCAACAAACAGGGTCTGTCGTCACGCGCATTTAATGTTTTCCTCCCGAGGGTCGTTCTGTGAAGGCGTCGTCATCTTTACTTTCGCATCAGGCGGCAATCCTTTTCCCGACAGACCTTCAAGGAGTCACCCGCTCATGTTGAGCCTTCACACGAACTCGGCTTCCCTGTCCATCCAGAACACTCTGGCGAATACGCGCTCGGCGCTGGACACTTCGATGACCCGCCTCGGCACGGGCTATCGCATCAACTCGGCAAAGGACGACGCCGCCGGCCTGCAGATCGCTACACGGCTCGCCGCACAGACACGCGGCATGGCCGTCGCGATGCAGAACACGCAAAATGGCATGTCCATGCTGCAAACGGCCGATGGCGCGTTCAATGAAACCGGCAACATCCTGCTGCGAATGAAGGACCTGGCCACGCAGGCCGCCGATGCCTCGTCGACCGCCAAGGACAAGGACGCGATGCAGGCCGAATTCGACGCGCTCGGCGCCGAACTCGCGAACATCATGACGAACACGGCCTACGGCGGTGAAAAGCTGCTGGATGAAACTGGCAAGCTGAGCGATGCGATGACGTTCCAGATCGGCGCAGGCTCCGCGGAAACGATGGAAGTGAACGTAGGCGATTTGCTGACGGCGCTCGCCGAAAGCTTTGGGGAAGTCAGTGCGAACTATGGCGCCCCCGGCAACGCAGGCACGGAACTGGCCGACGGCGCAAACGCGATGATTGACACCATCAACGATGCGCTCGAGGCCGTCGGCGAGATGCGCTCGGCACTCGGCGCGTCGCAAAACCGCCTCGAGCACATCAATAACAACCTTGCGAATATGTCGAGCAATACGACCGACGCGCAAGGCCGCATCATGGACGTCGACTATGCGGCTGAAAGCGCCAACATGACCTCGAAGCAGATCCTCATGCAGGCAAGCACGTCGATGCTCAAGCAAAGCGGCAGCATGAGCCAGATGGTTCTGTCGCTCCTCCAATAACGTCTTTACGGCGTTACTGAACAGGGCTGATCCTCCCCGCGCGGATCGGCCCTGTTCTTGTGTCTTCTCGCGAATGCCTGTCGAGGCCACTCCCCCTTTTTTAGATTTTGTTAAGACTCTTCGCGCGTCCACGGCGCGACCCTGAGAATCACGGCTTCGTCGAGTTCATCGAGAAGCCCATCCGTGTCGAGATCAAATCAACTTTCCATCGGATCTTTCACATCCAGCCAACCGGTTGTGCTGGACCCGTGCACGCTCGGCAGGCCATTTCACCTGCTCGATGATTTCAATGGCCGCCTGGGCAGGCAAGTCGACCGTGTCCTGAGCAGCCGCTTCAACCGGCGGCGGGGCGCGGCATTCACTGTCAGCGGCGTGAGCACTGCGTCTTGCGCTGCACCGTCCGGCGCAGCGGTCTGGCGTGGTATTGAATTGCCGACCGGAGGCGTCGCCGTCAAGATCGCGAGGCGCATGCTGCTCGCGATGCTCGATTGCCACTACGGCAACAAAGGCTCGACGCTATTCGACGATGCCACCCCGGAGACCGAAACCGAACATCGCTTCGGCGCATTGATCAGCACGGCGCTGCTCGATGCGTTGATCACGTGCATCGAGCCGTCGCCCGACCTGACGCTGCTGACCAAGCCGGTAGCTCCGCCCGAGCGCGGCCGCCGTGTGATCCGCGTCGAGATACGGGAGCCGGCTCTCGGCCTCGCCGATGCGCTCGAATTCACGCTCGACGATGCCTGGCTAAGCCGGCTGTTCGCGAGCGTCGCACCGGCGCGCGCTTCTGCGTCGCCGGCTTCATCGTTTAACGCGATGCGTCATTCACCCCTCGCCGAACGCATCCCCATCACGGTAAGCGTGCGCATGCTGTCTCGCGACCTGCGGCTCGACGAACTGTTCAATCTGGCGCCAGGCGACATTCTTCCGGTGCGTGTTTCCGACACAGCGGAAGTGCTCGTGGAAGGATCGCGTCTATACCGGGCTGTGATCGCCGAACAAGGCGGATCGCTTTGGCTCACCTCTTTCGAAGATGTCGAATGACATGAATCCTGACGACGATATCCATCTGGGCCCGAATGACACCTCTGACACCTCCGACGGCATGACGCCGGACTCCGGCCATCCGGCAGGTTCCGGGGCGCGCGTGCCCCGTGTGCAGCGCATGCTGGACAAGATTCCGGTGCGCCTTACCCTGGAAGTAGGTTCCGCCACACTGCCGCTATCCGAGCTGATCGGACTCGAACACGGATCGGTGCTTGAGCTCGACCGGCTGGCGGGCGAACCCCTCGTGATCAAGGTCAACGGCACGGCCATCGGCACGGCGGAAGTGGTTGTGTCGGGCGAGAACTACGGTTTGAAGATCGTCGCGCTGGACGACCTCAAGACACTCGCGCAATGACGCTTCGCACCCGCCGCGGCTACTTTCCGAGCCTGCTGGTTCTAGGCGCGGGTCTCGCGCTGTCGCTGCCAGCGTATGCCGATTCACTCACGCTATCGAGCGGCACGGGCGGCGAGGCGCCGTTCACGGTCAAGACCCAGATCCTTGTGCTGATGACCCTGCTCGGGCTGCTGCCCGCGCTGCTGATGACGATGACGAGCTTCCTGCGCTATGTGATCGTGCTGTCGCTGCTGCGCCAGGCGCTTGGACTGCAACAAGGCTTGCCGAGCCGCATAGTTACCGGCGTCGCACTGGTGCTCACGCTGCTTACCATGCGCCCGGTCGGCGAGGAAATCTGGACCAAGGCGTTCCTGCCCTACGACCAGGACAAGATCGGCATGCAGGAGGCGCTGCGCACGGCCGGCGCACCGCTGTCGCGGTTCATGCTCGCGCAAACCAGCAAAGCCACGTTGGCCCATATGGCGAAGCTCTCCGGCGCGCAGCCCGTCGAGAAGCCGGAAGATCACGCTTTCCTCGTGAAACTATCGGCGTTCGTTCTCAGCGAATTGAAGACGGCCTTCCAGATCGGCTGCATGCTGTTCATTCCGTTTCTCGTGATCGACATCATCGTCGCCTGCATTCTGATGGCAATGGGCATGATGATGTTGTCGCCGCTGGTTGTCTCGTTACCGTTGAAACTGCTTCTGTTCGTGCTCGTCGACGGCTGGTCGCTCACGGTCAACACGCTGATCACCAGCGTGCGGAGCTACTGATGCTGACGCCGGACCTGGCCGCGGATATTGCGAATGACGCGTTGCGTCTCGTGATGCTGATCGTGATCGTGCTGATCACGCCGGGGCTCATCACCGGTCTGCTTGTCAGCATGTTCCAGGCCGCTACGCAGATCAACGAGCAGACCATGAGTTTCCTGCCGCGTCTGCTTGTCACACTGGTCGCATTGGGCGCGGCTGGCCCGTGGATCGCCGACCGCTTGATGCATTATTGCGTCGATATTTTTCAGCGTGCGGCGCACATCGCCGGCTGATATGGAGCAGGTTTTCCGGGAGTTGCAGCCGCTCGTAGCCACGATCATGTGGCCGTTCTGCAGAATCGTGGCGGCCCTCCTCAGCGCTCCGGTACTCGGCGAGGTCATGGTCCCGATGCGAGCGCGGATCATGCTGGCGCTGCTGCTTGCCGTCGTGATCGTGCCCGGGTTGCCGGCAATGCCGGCGGTCGAACCACTTTCGTTGCAAGGCGGCATTGCCATGGCCGAGCAAATCCTGATCGGCGGAATGCTCGGTTTCGTGTTTCATCTCGTGCTGGCCGCGCTAATGATATTCGGCGCAACGGTTTCGTCGCAGATGGGCCTGTCGATGGCCCAGATCAACGACCCGTTGAATGGGCAGGCATCCGATGTCGTGTCGAGCCTGATGTACGTGGTGTTCATCCTGTTGTTCTTCGCGGTGGACGGGCATCTCGTCATCACGCAAATACTGGTCAAGAGCTTTCATATCTGGCCGGTGGGCAGTCTCGCCTTCGACACAGGCGCGCTCAAACGGCTCGCATTAGCGCTCGCGTGGATGTTCTCGGCGGCACTTGCGCTCTCGCTGCCGGTGGTATTCGCCACGATGGTCATGCAGATCGGCCTCGGTTTCCTGAACCGCGTGGCGCCGACCCTCAACCTGTTCGCGCTCGGCTTTTCAGTCACGACGATGTTCGGCCTGCTCCTTCTCACGCTACTGATGCCTTCGCTGCCGGACCATTTCAACCAGATGATCAGCCACGTGCTCGATCTGCTGGACCAACTCGCGCTGCCGCCGCGCACGGAGCTGTCATGAGCGAAGCAGGCGCGGCTGACAAGACAGAGAAACCAAGCGCGAAGAAGCTGCGCGACGCGAGGCAAAAAGGTCAGATAGCCCGCTCGCGAGACATGTCGACCGCGATCGGCGTCTTCGTCAGCCTCAAGCTGTTGGTGATCGTGATTCCCGGTTGGCTGGAAGACTGCCGCAGGCTATTTGCGCTGTCGTTCGCGGACCTGAGCGGCGAGAACGCCACGGACAACGTCGCGTCCATGCTGTTTTTCAGCGTCCTGATGATGATTGGCAAGATGACGCTGCCGCTCGCCGCGGTACCGCTGTGCATTGTCGCGGGTTCGCTCTTTCCCGGCGGCTGGAGTTTCACGCCCGGTCATTTCGCGCCCAAGGCCAATCGGCTCAGTCCGTTGGGCAACCTCAAACGGCTGGTATCGGCCAAGCACTATATTCAGGTTGCCACGACGATTCTCAAAGCGCTCTCGCTCGGCTTCGTATTGTGGTGGACCTGCCGGGCGAACCTGATCAGTTTCGTGCGCCTGCAAGGTACACCGCTTGCCGACGCATTGCTCGGCGGCGCGGATCTGCTGCTGAATTCGGTGCTGGCCTTGTCTGGTGTTTTGATCGCGTTCTCGCTGATCGACGCACCCGTGCAGCAATGGATCTTCATGCGCGGTCAGCGCATGAGCAAGAAGGACCTCAAGGACGAATACAAGACCACCGAAGGCAAACCTGAGGTCAAGAACCGCATCCGCCAATTACAACGGCAACTGGCCCAGGCAGGTATCCGCAAGACGGTACCCACGGCGGATGTCGTGATCGTCAACCCGAACCACTACGCAGTGGCGATCAAATACGACGATTCAAAAGCGCAGGCGCCGTACGTCGTTGCAAAGGGTATCGACGAAACGGCGCTGTTCATTCGTCAGGTGGCGAAAGAATGCCGCATCGAGGTGCTGGAAGCGCCACCGCTTGCCCGCGCGATCTACAACACGAGCCAGGTCAATCAGCAGATTCCCGCCGCGTTATACCGCGCCGTCGCACAAGTGTTGACCTATGTATTGCAGATCAAGGCCTTTCGTAACGGCCAGCGCTCCGCCCGCCCGGGTCCGCCGGCCGGCTTCGATATTCCAGATCATCTCACCAGGACACACGAGTCATGAAAGCGTCGTTTCCTTATCTGAAAAGCCTGCGCCGCGCCAGGTTCGCCGCTCCGCTCGCCCTGCTCGTCCTGCTCGGGATGATCATCCTGCCCTTGCCGCCCTTCGTGCTGGACGTACTGTTCACGTTCAATATCGTATTGGCGATCGTGGTTATTCTGGTGAGCGTCTCCGTCAAGAGGCCGCTCGAGTTTTCCGCTTTCCCGACCATCATCCTCACCGCGACGCTCATGCGGCTCACGCTGAATGTCGCGTCGACACGCGTCGTCCTGCTCAACGGCCATACCGGCACGCATGCGGCGGGCCAAGTGGTCGAGGCCTTCGGCAACGTCGTGATAGGCAGCAACTTCGTGGTTGGCCTTGTCGTATTCGTGATCCTGATGATCATCAACTTCGTTGTGGTCACGAAGGGCGCCGAGCGGATTTCGGAGGTATCGGCGCGCTTCACGCTTGATGCGCTGCCCGGCAAGCAGATGGCTATCGATGCCGACCTGAACGCCGGCCTCATCACTCAGGAAAAGGCGCAACAACGACGCGCCGAAGTCACCTCCGAAGCCGATTTCTACGGTGCGATGGACGGTGCTTCGAAGTTCGTTCGCGGCGATGCGATTGCGGGCATCCTGGTGCTGATCATCAACATGATCGGCGGCCTTGCGATCGGCACGTTGATGCATGATCTGAGCGTCGCGGACGCGTTCCGTCAATATGGTCTGCTGACGATCGGCGACGGTCTCGTTGCACAGATCCCCGCACTCCTGCTGTCGTCCGCCGCCGCAATCATCGTCACGCGGATCAGCGACGCCGGTGATTTCGAACAGCAGGTCGGCAGGCAGTTGCTGGCATCACCCTCGGTGCTGTACAGCGGCGCCGCGTTGATGGCCGCGCTGGCCGTGATCCCCGGCATGCCCACGTTAATCTTTCTCGTCTTTGCCGCTTTGCTGGCGTTTGTCGGGCGAAGGATGGCGCGCCGTATCACCGCGGCCGAAGCGGGCGAGGATGTCGGGCAGGTTCAGGCCGCCCTGCTTGCGACCGCGCCGGCGGCGCTCGACTGGAACAGCATCCCGTACGTGGAGACGCTGTCCGTCTCGCTCGGCTACCGGCTTTTGGGCATGGTCGATGAAGGGCAAGGTGCGCTGCTCATCAAGCGGATTGGCGGGACCCGTCAAAGCCTGTCCGAGTCGCTGGGTTTCCTGATACCCCGCATTGGCGTGCGTGACGACCTCAGCCTGCCGCCGTCGCAGTACGCCATCATCCTGAGCGGCGCCACGGTGGCACAAGCGCAGGTGTATGACGACAAATTGATGGCGATTGCCTCGCCTGCCGTCTACAGCGAACTCGACGGCATTCCCGGCGCCGATCCCGCCTACGACATGCCTGTCACCTGGATTGCACCGTCGCAGAAGGCGCACGCGCTGGGGCTCGGTTATCAGGTCGTCGACGCCCCGACGGTCATTGCGACACACTTGTCAAAGGTCGTGCGCGACCATCTGCCTGAGTTGTTCAGCTATGAAAACGTGACGGCGATGCTCGATCGGCTGAGCGCTGTCGCGCCGGCGCTTGGGGACGCGCTTGGCAAAGCCTTGACGCACAGCCAGCTGCGCCGCGTGTTCCGTATTCTGCTGACCGAAAACGTTTCGCTTGGCGACATCGAGACCATCGCGACAACGCTGGTCGAAGCCTACGAAACCACCAAGGATCCGATCCTCCTTGCTGCCGAGGTTCGTTGCGCGCTGCGCCGGCAGATCGTGGCTGGGCTGATGGGACACAAGTCGGAAATCAAGGGCTACAGCCTGGCGGGGGAACTGGAGAACATGCTGCTCGGCGCACTCAGCCGCGCCGAGCAAGCAGCTACCAGGGTGCCGCTCGACAACTTCCCGATCGATCCGAATGTCCTCGCGCAGTTTCAGGCCAACATGCCCGGCATACGCGATCAGATGAAGCAGATGGGGACGCCCCCGCTCCTGCTGGTGATCCCGCGCATCCGGCCGATTCTTGCGCGTTACGCGCGTATCTTCGCGCCGGGGCTGAACGTGCTCTCGTATAACGAGGTGCCTGAGGCGCGTGATGTGAGTATTGTTGGAAGCTTGGGGTAGAGGGAAGAGGGCGTACGTGACATCGTTGCTAACTTGGTTCGGTCTGCCGTGCATGTTGCCGCGCTGACGGGCGCGACACGGCCTATTGTGGGGAAACGGAATTACTTGGACTAGTGCGCAGTTAGTTAGACACGAAAGTACGGAAATGATTGGACTTCGCGGGATCGGCAGCGACAGTTGAAAAAAGTGGTGGCCGTTGGGTGGTCGTTCTGGGAAGGTGATTGGCATTTCACGACCCACAACTGCCCTTCGATCTCTTGTCACCTTAATGACGGTTTCCAATCCACAACGGACTGTCGAGCACTTGCGGCGGTCGACGCGTGATCAGCCTTTTCAGACGGTCCATCGACCTGAATCAGGCGGTTGCGCGACGCTTTCCAGGCATTCGACCCAGCGAGCTCACGCGTGAGTGTCATCCCAGCGAACGCGCACTTAGGTATGATCCATTCTTTTCTTCGACATATCACGTGCGATATGGAAACCACGATCTATAACAAAGAACAGCTGCTCATAGACCTACGTACCTTCGTAGTCATCTTTCGTGCGCTGCTCTATAGCACGTTATTTACACTCAGCGGGGCCAAGGAAATCGGGTTACCGCTAGAGCGCATGGACGTCAACGCAAAGCGGCGCGGCGATGATTGCATCATTCGCGGAGACGAATTCACCCATTTGTTAGCGGATGCGGACGGCACCGAACGGCTGATCAACGGATGTACAACATTTGCACGTGCGAACCTTGTCATAGCGTTCCACGAGCGGATCAAGGGGTACTGTCGCCACAGCACCAAGAAGAACGAGCACTTGTTTCATGAGAAGGAAGGATCAGATCGCGCAGCGCTGCATGTGCTGAAATGTCTTAGAGACTCGGCAACCCATTGGACTCCAGACAAGACGGTCGACTATAAGAGCTGGTATGGAGACGCAATCGAGGCGCGCGAGATCAAGATCGCCAGGGGAATGACCGAGAGTGACCTTTCGTTCTCTAACGCGAAACTAATCGCGTTGCTGGATGATGTTCAACAATGGGTTATCGATAACCTCGAGTGACCGCCGCGCGGTGGAGTACAGGGACGTCAATTCGGCACCGTCAACCCGGCCCTTCGTACAGGCAACAATCTTGGCTCAAACTGTCCCCTACGGAAAAACCGGGACGCCGGCCGCGCCCGGAGTGACGAAGAGGCTTCGATCATCACGACCGCCGGTCTGACTGCGGGGCGTATGTTCGCGGGCGAAGGCCTATGGAAGCCGGCGACAGGCTGCTCATGCTCGGCAAGGGGTGGCGTGTCAATCGTCGCGTGGCAGAATGCAAGAGCCACGGGCGCGAAGGAGATCGTGAAATCGTCGTCCGAGGAGAGGCTCGAACGCGCGCGGCATTGTCGTTGCATTCAGCCTGTCTAACCTCGCTTTCTCTGCCGTCCACCCGACCATCTAAATGTCTTTTACCCGGCCTTAACGGCCCCTCGAATGATCATGCGCCGATGACGGCGGACGACCAGAGCTGGCCGTTAGGCAGCACTAGCCTGGATAAGACGCAGGCCCCATCCCGTCTTTAACGTTCCGTCTTCGCGTTGTATGGGCGCAAACGCCGACAATAGTTCGCTCTTGAACTGCGCGCGCGCTGTTTCCGACATCCTGTCTGCATCGTAAGTGTCCAGCATGTCCAACCATAACTGCTCGGGCGTAGGCGTCCAGTCAACTTCGATGTCCTCGAAGACGACATTAACGAAACCATGCTGGAGTAGTTCGCTCCAACCGGTTTCGCTGCGTGTGCGCGCGTCACCGAGTGGTAGGTGTGTCAGGTTCGCCTTCGCAATCGGCCTGAATATGTCTAAAAAGACTTCACCAACTTCCCCGGTCAGAAAGGCCCGCCCGACGACAGCGGAAAGACTACCGCCTTCACGCAATACCCGACGAATTTCACGGATGACTTGCTCTATGTCGTCCATCAACATCAAAGCCATGTGCGACAGAACGTAGTCGACCGAGCCAGTATCAAGCGACAACTCTTGTGCGCGCTCACTGATTAAGCGAACATCCTGCGGCAGCACCGCCCGGGCAGCGCTCAACTCGCCGTCGCTCATGTCGAGGCCGATCAACTTGGTTCCTGCGTTGCCCCTGTCGTTCAGAATTTGCAGCAGTGGTCCATCACCACATGCCAGATCGAGCACGGTGCGCGACATCCCATCATTCGGCACCCGCTTTGCCAGCGCATGATAGGAAGACGGGTATTCTGCATGGGTGGATCGCGCAGGGTGGTTGCCATAGGCCCGGCGCGTTGCTCCTACCCGGCGTCGATGAAAATCTTTTAAATAGATTTCTGCTTGGGATGTCATTCTTGCGTTACCCGATTGTTCAATTCTTGGTTCTACGCCTGGACTCTGGATCGTCCCTCTCGTGAGGAATTGTCGACGAAGGAGGCCACGATGTCGACTGGCCGTTTCTGGCCGGACCCTGGCTGACGGCGATCGGCGCTATTCGACCCATTGCCGTCGCTCAGACTGGGATTTGGGCCAAAGACCGCTTTGGAAGAAAGCGGCCACTCGATCGCTAAGCATGAGTCGTGAGTTGTCTCGAGTAGATTGCGGATTAATGGGGGTGAAGGCTTGCTTTGGATAAGGTCGAGGACCGACCCATCAGCCTCAGCCGCGAAACGCCACCATCCGGCAATATATTGAAGCGCACATGTGTAACAGGCATGCTTTGGGTCGACACAAAGGTATGAACTCTGTCCATCTCCAGCTTTTGCTCGCCGAGCAACACCGGCCAGAACATCGATTGCGTAATCAGGGACTCGTCCGTTCCGGCTCTGACGAACGCGCCTTGTAGCGAGCATCGGTCTGCAAAATTCCCCTTGAAATGCGCCGTGTCGACGCTGATCTGACTAATTTCGCCGGGCGTCGCCAATTCGATGATGCACCAGTCGCAGCCTGGTTCGCGGCGTCGGCGGGTTTCCCAGCCTTCGCCCATGTTGGCGGCACGCGTCGGCAACAGCAGGTTCGATGCCGACCCGTAATGCTGATTGTTCGCGGCGACGATTCGCGCACCGTTCATGGCGGACGCGAGATCGAGTTCGACGCCTGGCGACAAGTCCCGGTGAGGCTGGCCGTACACGCGCAAGCGGGCAACACCGCCATCCGGATAGATGTTCAGGCGCACGTGTGTATAGATGTCGCGAGTGGCTGCATCGATCGCACGATAGTGATGCGCGTTGCCGTTCAGCGCGGTCGCCGCCAGCACCTCAGTCCATGGCGCATGGGCGGGCGGAATATCGTCGTCGCAACGGCAAGCATCGATAGACGCGGCCGGCGGAAAGTTGCCGGTGAAATGACTGGTGTCGATATCGACGCCCATCAGTTCCCCTGCCACGCTTAACTTGACGATACAAAAATCGTAGCCCGCCACGCGCTTGCGGCGCGATTCCCAACCGTCCATCCATTTACCGTTGTCGTCGTATTTGCTGGCGATGAAAACGGCCGGATTGGGATCGAGCATGCGCGCCATCGGCGCAAAGAAGTCGTCGCTGGTGAGCACGGCCTCGGCACCGAGGCGCGGGTCCGCGAGGTTGATGCCGGTGCGCGTAAAGGCAGGGGCGCCGGGATCGAGAGTGGGTAGAGCCATGTATCGTTGAGCCAGATGATCGGTTGATGAACGGGGACGCTCAGGCGAGCGGAACCCACGAGTGCGTGCCCTGCAGATCCGACTCGAAATCGTCGAGCACGACAATGTCCACAGGCTTCGGCGTGTTGTCGCCCTGCCCCTGGATCTTGACAATGTCCTGCGGGCAGGCTGAGAACGCGACGAAACAATCCATTTCCGCACGCAATGTGATGAATTCGCCGGGCTTCGTCACCGTGGGTAACGTATGCAGTGTGATGCCGTCGGGCTGCACGCGGATGTTCATGAAGATGTTGAACGACGCAAGATTTTGGCGAGGCGGTGTGACGCCGAGTTCGAACATGCCTTCGAACATGTTGTCGCAACAGTTGCGATGATAGCCACGCACGCCCAGGAGTTCGTAGCGCTTGCGATCGCAGGCCGCCATAAAAGTGTCGTGGACACCCGGCGTTGTATCCTCGACGACAGTCAGCACCGGATGACGCTGATTGGTCACGAAGCTGTCGCCGACCACCGGGTTGAGCCGCTGGTTCCACACTCGCGTGGTTTCCATGCACATGTATTCGTTCAGGTCGTACGCATTCCAGGCCCAGCAATCCACCACCTGGGTACCATGCGTATTGATGACGCGTACGGCTTCGCCTGCTTTCAGCCGGACGGCTTTGCCGTGGCCGGCGGGAACAGTCGACGTGGGTTGATTCGTGTAGCTCATGATCATTTGGTTTCCGGGTTGAAGCGGTAAAGGAATTGCTGGAGACGGGGCGACGATGGCGTATCCAGCACCGTTTTGGGCGGCCCCTGTTCGACGATGCGTCCGCCGTCCATGAAGATCACGTGGTCGGCAACATCGCGGGCGAAGCCGATCTCGTGCGTGACGACGATCATCGTCGTGTCCTTTGCGGCGAGACCGCGCATTACGCCGAGCACTTCCCCGACCAGTTCCGGATCGAGCGCGCTGGTCGGCTCGTCGAAGAGGATCACTTCCGGCGTCATCGCCAGCGTGCGTGCGATGCCCACACGTTGCTGCTGTCCGCCCGACAGGTTCGCCGGCATCGCCGTGTGCTTGCCGCTCAAACCAACCTGGCGCAGCGCCTCTACCGCAAGATCGCTCGCGGCAAGGCGGCTCATCCGCTTGACCGACAAAAGGCCCTCCATCACGTTTTCGAGCACTGTCATGTGCGGCCACAAGTTGAAGCTCTGAAACACCATTCCTATCCGGCTGCGCTGCGTGCGTATTTCGCGGTCGGGCCGCGGGCTGATCGAGCCGTTCGCATTTTCGCGCATGCCAATACGCTCGTCGCCGATCCAGATCGCCCCATCATCGGGCGGAGAAAGCCAGTTGAGGCAGCGCAACAGAGTCGATTTGCCGGACCCGGAAGGGCCGAGTACGCAGACCGTTTCGCCGCGCGCGACGCTCAGGTCGACGCCGTCGAGAATGCGATTCTGACCAAACGACTTGACGATGGCGCTGGCCTTCAGTGCAACGGGCGTCGTGTTGCCGGACGGGTTCATGTAATTCACCGGGGCGAAGCGACCCGTTGGGCGCGGCCAAGACGGCGCTCCCAATGACGGGTCGACAGATGGATAACAGACGTCGCGGCCCAGTAGACCAGTGCGACGACGAAATAGACTTCCAGTGGCGCGTAAGTCTCAGACACGACGGCCTTCGCGGCAAACATGAACTCGTGCACCGAGATCATGGAGAGCAGCGCTGAATCCTTGACCAGACCGATCGACAGGCCGGTCAGCGTGGGTAGCAACAGCGGCATCGCTTGTGGGGCGATGATGCGTCGCGCGATTCGCGCCGGCGACATGCCTATGGCCACACCCGCTTCGATCGTGCCCGCAGGCACGGCAGCGATGGCCGCCTGAATCACCTCGGCGACGTACGGGCCGTAGTAGATCGCGAGCGTCACGGTGCCGATCAGCGGAGCCGGCAGCAGCACGCCGAACTCCGGCAGCACGAAGAACGTCACATATAGCAATACGAGCAAAGGCAAACCGAGCGTCAAGGCGGTGTAGCCGCGAATCAGCGCGACCAGCCACACTGCGCCGCGACGTTGACCGATCGTCAGCAACACGCCGAGTACGCCCGACATGACCGCGCCAGCCGCACAGAGCCAGATCGTGCCCCCCAGCCCTTGCACGAGTTCGGGCCAGTAGCCCGACAGAACCCCGAGGTCGAACGTCATCGATTGCCTCCGGTTGCGATGCGTGGAGCATGTGCTTCGCGCGGCTTGCGCTGCACACGTCGTGCGGCGTAGATGACCGGCAGCGCGACTGCCAGGTAGCCGACGCTGACCAACAGCATCACTTGCGTCGATGTATAGGTGCGAGCGATCACGATCTGCCCCGCATACGTCAGTTCGGTGACGGCAACGACCGACGCGAGCGGCGTGGTCTTCAGCAGAATCGTGAATTCGTTGATGAGCGCGGGCAGGCTCGCTTTGAGCATCTGCGGCAACGCAATGCGCAGCGCAATACGGATTGGCGACATGCCGAGCGCGATCGCGGCTTCATACTGACCGGTCGTCACGATCCGCAAGTTGCCGCGCAGGATTTCCGCCGTGTAGGCGCCGCTGTTCAGGCCCAGAGTCAGCGCTGCCGCCAGCATCGGCCGACCGCCCAGCCCAATCAACGGTAGTGTGAAGAACAGCATGAACAGTTGCACGAGCGCCGGCGTGCCTCGCATGAAATTGATGTAGAGG
Organism: Caballeronia sp. LjRoot34; assembly: GCF_964253815.1. Lineage (NCBI taxonomy): Bacteria > Pseudomonadati > Pseudomonadota > Betaproteobacteria > Burkholderiales > Burkholderiaceae > Caballeronia > Caballeronia sp. LjRoot34. The sequence continues at coordinate 1,949,790 of NZ_CAXUSB020000003.1, read as the reverse complement.
CGCGCAAGCCAGCGTAACGGCGCACAACGCGTCAGTTGCAGCGCCAATGCGAGATGGCCGAACACGACGCTGCCGATCGCGCCGAGCAGCGTCAGTTCCACGGTCAGCAACCAGCCGTCGATTAAGGTCGGCAGGCTGTGGATCACTTGTGGGTCGAAGCCCATTGCGGCGTTTTCCCGGAATCAGAGTTCGTCGAGTTCTTCTGCGGTCGACAGTTCGAGCGCACCGGGAGTGTCGTTTCCCGCAATGCCTGTGCAACACGCCGACACGATGAATACCATGTCCGTGACGACGCGGCAGGCGATGAAATCGCCAGCCCGTGTGGTGTTCGGCAGCGGCTCGATACAGCCATCGCGATGCAGTGCGACGTGCATGAACAGGTTGATCGGATCGGGGATTTTCGGCGGCTTGAGGCCGAGCGTGGCAATCACCGCGCCAACCGATTCGACGCAACCTGTTTGGCCGGCGTAACCGTGTTCGGCGAGATAGGCGGTCGTGGAGGCAGGCAGCAACAAGTCGTGCTTGCCGCTCGTGTCCTTGCCGAGGACCATCAGCGCGCGGCGACGGTTGCTGACGATTCGCATGCCTGCCTGCAACACATAGGAATTGCTGAAAACGCGTGTGTGATGAACCGACATATAGACGTCGTCGTTAATCCGGCTGAAGGCGAACATCGAGGCAACGGCACCGGGTTGCCTGGCCTCGATGCGAAGAATCTGGCCGGCTTTAACTTCGATGGCGCGGCTTTCGCCGGCTGGCACGGCGATGATTTGCGGCGGCAGCGCAGCGCGCGCGGGCGGTTCTTTGAGAAGCAGCATGATTGAGTCCGTTCAGGCGGCGACGAATGTCGCGGGCAGGATGGAAATGGCGATGTCGGTGACCTTCAGGCCATTGCCGGGAATGATGTCCTGCGGACACGATGACACTGCGCACACCAGGTCTTCGAGCACATCAAAGGTGATGTAGTCGCCCGCCTTGCTGGTGGGGTCGGTGACCTGCATCCGGCAGTCGGCGGTGACCGGACCGTTCTGGAACAGATTGAACGGCTCGGGCACATCGAACGACGACAGTCCGTACAGCGCGAGACCCACGTGCATGTTGTCGAGGCAGTTGCGATGCCCGATCACGTTGAAGTCGACCGTAAAGCGCGTGTCGTCGCACGCGGGCACATTGGCATCGTGAACGCCGACGGTGTCCTCGACGACCCGCAACAGCGGCCGGCCCAACGACGAATACAGCGCGTCGCCGACATTGAAAAACAACGTGCGAAGCTGTCGGCGCGTATGTGTCGGCGACAGCTTCTCCGTATGGTTCGAGGCGACGAGTGCCACGAAGTCGGCGGCTTGCTGCCCTTCGACATCGATGATCGTCAATCGTTGGCCGGCCTTCACTTCGAAAGTGCGGCCGTGCCCTGCCTTGACGGTGAGAGTCTGAACTGGATCTGTCATTTGATTCGGCATGCTGGCGTTACTGCTGGGGAATGAAGTCGGACGTCGGCGTATCGAAGCTCACGCCGAGGCTGGCTTTTTGCAGGCGGGCGAGTTCGCCGGATTTCTTCATCGCGATGATCTCGTCGCTGATCGCCTTGTTCAGACGCGTGTCGTCCGGCCGAGTCGCCAGCGCGATCCATTGCGACGGGCCGAGTTCACCGGTCGACTTGAGTTTGCTCGGGTTCTGCTTGATCACGCCGGCCAGCACGGTGATATCGTCGAACACGAAATCGGCGCGGCGCGTCAGCAAGGCGGCGACCGTCTGGTCCACGCTATCCACGCTGATCAGCGTGATCGGCGCGAGGCCCTTGGCCTTCAGCGTTTCGTTGAACTGTTTGAGAATCTGCTCGGGCGCGCTGGCGCTCTTGACCGCCGCGGTCAGGCCGGCCAGCGATTCAATCGTGGCTTTCGCCGGGATCTTCTTGAAATCGGCGCGGACGAGTGCGCCGTTGACGGTCTTGCTGGTCGGGACCACGTATGCGAGACGCTTCGCACGTTCAGCAGTCACGTTCAATGCCGACCCTTCGATATCGAACGAATGCGCGAGCAGGCCGGGGATGATGCCGCTGAACGCGAGACGCTGATATTCGATCTTCACGCCCAGGTGCTTCGCAACAGCCGCGAGAATCGCGGGATCGAAGCCGACAATGTTGTTGTTTGCATCGGTGTACTCGTATGGCGCGAATGTTGGATCGATGCCGACTGTCATCGTGCCGCGGCTCTTGATGTCGTCGAGCGTATCGGCACTGGCGGCGACGGTGTTGATCAACGCGGCGAACGGCAACAACGCGGCAAGGGCAAGGCTGGAGAAGCGGCGCTTCGACATCTTTGAAAACTCCCGTAGACAGGTGGACGATGCAAGACGTAATGCATGATCCGTACCAGTGAAGACAGTGAAACGCGTGTTTCAGGAATTTAAATCGGAAAACATGTGTTTCTAAATGGTCTTGAGAGAAACAATCATTTCACGTTCGTGCCCGCAGACCTATAATGAAGCCCATACCACACGGCGCCGCCCTGCACTCGTGCCGTGCAGGCAAGTCTACGTGCACGCTTGCGGTGCCGAAACCGCACCACGATGCGTAACTCCCTATCCATCAGCCCAAATGCCAACCGCTCAAACAAAAAAAGAGAAGCGACCGCCAGCGTCTATCGAAAGCCGGATTGCGGAGTGTTACGACGAACTGTCTGAAATCGATCAACGGCTTGCGGACGTGATTCTGAGTGCGCCGGGGCAACTGGCGATGCAAACCGCCACTGAACTTGCGTCCAGCGCGCAAGTGTCGAAGGCAACCGCCACGCGGTTTTTTCAGAAGCTGGGGTATGCGTCTTACGACGACGCCCGCGCGATTGCGCGCGCGGCACAGGTCGGCGGTTCGCCGCTGTATCTCCAAAACAGGGGCCGTAAAACGGCGGGGTCGAAACTCGACGATGTGATCCAGGCGCATCTGCAACACGAAGTCGAAAACATGGCGAACACCTATCGTTCGCTCGATACGCAAGTGCTGAGCGAAGTGGTCGACGCCATCGCGCAGGCGCAGCGGGTGGCGATCATTGGCTATCGGCATAGCCATACCGTCGCCACGATGATTCGGCGAGAGCTGATTCAGGTCCGTTCGGACGTGATGTTGCTGCCCGCGCCCGGCGACACGATCGGCGAATATCTAGCCGACCTGAACGCGAAGGATCTCGCGATCGTCATCGGCCTGCGCCGCCGTGTGCCTGCGGTGGGACTGGCGACGGCCGCGCTGGCCGACGCCGGCGTGCCGGTTGTGTATATGTCGGATGTGATTGCAGGCAAACCCGCGCGACTGGCGCGCTGGGTGATCCGCTGTCACACGGACGGCCTGATGCTGTTCGACAGCAAGGCCGGTATGACTGCGGTGGTCAATCTAATCTGCTCGCTGGTCGCGGAGCGGCTGCTCGATCGCAGCAACAGCCATTTGCAGCGCGTCGAAGTACTGCACGACAGCTTGCGTGAACTGGAGTGAACCCGGCTTCAGCAGAAATTGACACCGTGTATTACAAAATTGTCGCGATCGATGTACTTGATTATCTCTTTCCGAGATTGCTTTGTTTCAGAATTGAATTCGCCAATGACCGCTTCTAAGTAAATGAGCAGTCGTCCAAATTCGTTGGAAATTCTTCGTTCGACTGTCTGCTTTGTCTGGCCGGACCCTGGCTGACGGCGATCGGCGCTGTCCGACCCACTCCGATCGTTCGACTTTCTCGATAGCTGACCTCGACATGGTGTACGGACCGGATCCAACACGTCGCCCAAAATTATCCCGTTGCGCTAGGTCGAATGACTTCGGGGCATTGCTGAGGTATGTCAACTACATTTATAGTTGACATACAAAAATGGCGTGCTAGCATCTACTAAACCTTTAGTAGACGGAGGTACTTTTGGAGATCATCCTTACCGACCGCGAGGCCGACGTCATGCAGATATTGTGGGAGCTGGGACCTTCGATAGTCGCAGACGTCCGTGTTGCTCTCCACGATGAGCTTGCCTACACAACCGTGCTCACGATTCTTCGCACGCTTGAAACCAAAGGTTACGTTTCGCATACCGAGGAAGGCCGTGGTCATCGGTACTTCTCTACAGTGAAGCAGCAGGCTGCTCGGAAGAGCGCGCTGCGCCATTTGACAAGCAAGCTTTTCAAGGGATCGACTGAGCTTTTATTCGCACAACTGGTCTCTGAAAGGAACTTGAAACCGGACCAGATTCGTCGCATGCGAGAGTTGCTGGACAAACACTCCGACGAGGAGAACTCTTGATGCTGACATGGATGGCGTATGCGATCTTGGTGTCATTGGTTCTTTCTATAGCCGCTCTTTGCGCCGAGCACTTAGCCCGCCGACGTAGGGCTGCAAGCCGGTGGTATTGGTTGATTGCAATCATTACTTCGTTGTTGATCCCGACTGCCATGTCGTCGATATCAATCAAAGTACCCCAAGTCTTCAGCCCCACGGTTTCGCAGAAGGTAGTCGCTCTCAGGCAGGTCACGTCCGCACATTTGTCTCCACTCACCTGGATCGACGTTACGATTGCTCCGTCCAGGCTGGAAACAATGGATGCAGTACTTAAGCGCGGATGGTGTGTCGCATCGCTTGCTTTGTCGTTTCTCCTTTTTGTAAGCGCGTTAAACCTGCATTCCAGAAAAAGAAAATGGGAGACAAGTACGGTCGCGGGAACGGCGGTTTATATTTCTGAAAACGTTGGACCGGCAGTCGTCGGCCTTATCCGACCGCGCATCGTTGTTCCCACGTGGCTGACACACTCATCCCTCGCCCAGCAGTCAGCGGTTATCTCACATGAAAAGTCACACATTGCGGCAGGCGACCCGCAACTACTGGCAATGTGCTTGTGCCTGATCGTGCTTATGCCGTGGAATCTCCCGATCTGGTGGCAGTTAAGACGGCTTCGATGTGCCATCGAGATTGACTGCGACGCACGAGTACTGAAGGGAGGGCAAGATTTCACGACCTACGGTGAGACTCTCATCGCCGTCGGCGAGCGCCAGTCGCGTTATATCGGGTCTGTCGCAGGTATGTCGGAATCGCGATCATTCCTGGAAAGACGGCTGCGCATCATGACTCACAAAGCTGTTAAGCCCAGATTTATAACCGCCGCCTTTCTCGTATGCAGTTCAATCGCGCTCGTAGTTTTTGCAGCGCAAGTGAGCCCACCTGACATGACCCAGCCATCGGACGACCACCAATACATCCATCTCGCCCCTGACATCGTTGATCGCTTCGTTGGAACCTATAAGGCAAACGAATTCTCGGTGCTGAGGGTTACGCGGGATGGCGACCGTATCTTGACCACGTTCACCGGTGAAAGAACGATCGAGAATTTTCCGGAAAGTGCGACACAGATCTACGCTCCATCCGTCAAAGGCACGATCAACTTCGACGTGGACCAGCAAGGCCATGTGACGAGGGCGGTTCTACATCAATTTGGAAACACGCTCGAAATGCAACCTATCGATCCGGCGAGCGCACAGCAGATCGAAGCCTTTGTCGCTGACAAGATCAAAACCCAGACGGCTACCCCGGGCAGCGAAGCGGCCCTTAGGAGCTTGATCGGAGGGCTTGTCGCCGGGAACCCCAACTATGCGGAACTGAGCCCGGCACTGGCGAATGCGACGCGTGAGCAGCTTCCTCGCTTGAGAGAATCGCTAAATCGACTAGGCACACTGCAAACTCTGACGTTTATAGGTGTCGGCGGAAAAGGCTGGGACGTCTACCAGGCTCGCTTTGAACATGGATTCACGATCTGGCGGTTAGCCTTACTTAGCAACGGGATCATAGACGGAGCATTGGTGACTTCAGGTCCTTAAGGCGATACGAAAGGCCCGCAATTCAGTGCGACCCTTTTCGAAATTTCTGACACTAAAGCTGAACTTCGCCCCATCGTCTTAAATCGGCCAGGCCGGCCGTGGTCATGGGTTGGCGAGCGAAGCGTCCATCCCGGGGCGAATCTATCGCTGCCGATCGCACCCGATTGACCCGGTCCAGTTCTGCCGCTGAGAGCGGTCACACTAACATCAGCGATAGTCGCGCGTTTTCACGAGAAGCTCTGGATCTACACGGATTCATTCTATTGAAAGGAAGTTCGATGCTGAACGATCCAAGCAAGATAGGTTTGGGCGATGTCGATGCGTACGCCGAAACACTTGTGCGCGACTGGCACGCACCGGGGGTCGGCGTAAGCATTGTCAGAAACGATGAGGTATTGCTAGCGCGGGGCTACGGCCATCGCGACGCTGCGAATGCGCTGCCGTTTACCGCCTCGACGCTGTTTCCGATTGCGTCGAACACGAAACTGTTCACCGCGATCGCCGCAGGGTTGCTGGTCGAACGTGGAGTGCTTACCTTCGATGAGCCGATTCGCAATGCAGTTCCCAGTCTGCTATTTTACGATCAATCACTCGACGCCGCTGTCACGTTACGCGACATGCTCGGGCACAAAACCGGCGTGCCTCGCTATGACATGATCTGGTACAGATCGGACTATTCGACAAAGGACCTCTTTGAGCGTGTCCGGTTCATGAAGCCGATCGCTCCGCTGCGATCGCGAATCATCTACAACAACATGATGTACGAGGCGGTTGGCCACATCATCGAGTTGATAAGCGGAAAGCCGTGGCATCAGTTCGTCAAGGATGAGATTTTGACGCCGCTTGGGATGCACCGGACCTTGTTCACGTACGGGGAAGCTAAAACAGATCACCAAGGGGACTACGCGATACCTTTCTCCGAACGACGCGAAAGCGATGAATTTTGGCAAGTACCTGCTCCGAAAGACGATGAATGCAGTCCAGCGGGCAGCATTGTCGCGAGCCTGGGTGACATCGCACGGTGGTCGATCATGCTGATGAACGACGGCCTGATCGACGGCAAGCAACTCATCCCTGCGAGTGTTCTAAACGCGACGCTCGCTCCCGGCTTGCCGTGGCCAAACGAAATGAACGATGTTCTAGGCTTCGAGTGCGATCTCAATGGCATTTATGGCATGGGGAGGATGACAGCGGTGTTTCGCGGGCATCTATTGACAAGCCATGGCGGTGCCTTGCGCGCGTTCCATTCGCAGGTGTCATATTTGCCGAAAGAGAAGATCGGCATCTCCGTATTCGTGATCGGCGACCATTGCGCAGCGCTCAGCAATGCGATCGGTTTTGACCTCTATAGTCGCGCGCTTGGTCTCGACGCGACCGACTGGACGGCGCGCCTGTATGAGTTTGGCGTAAAGGAGAAGAACACGATGCGCAAGGCGCGGGAACGCTCGGTGCCGCGAGGAGTTCCAGATACGCGCCCATCACACGACTTGGGAGATTATGTCGGCTCATACGAGCACCCTGCATACGGACAGCTGCATATCACGACTGACGGCACACAACTTCGATTCGGTTTTCGCCATATCAACCAGCCCCTGAATCACTTCCATTACGACCGTTTCGACACCCCAGTTGACGAGGCAGACGGCGCATGGTCGGTTTTATTCCTTACTAGCGCCCTGGGCGACATCGATCGTGCGGCGATGCGTCTTGATGAGGCCGAGGCCGTGTTTGTTCGTCGGCCGATACGTCCTGATGCGGAGTTGCTTGCAAAACTAGTCGGTACCTATGAGACACCTTTCGGCGTAAAGATCGGCATCAAATTAAGTCGTGACGGCGACATCTTGTTATGCAGTCCGGGCGAACCTGCAAACGTACTCGAAACATTTGTAGGCATGCAATTTCGCAGCAGCGCGTTTCCCGACATCACGTTCGAATTTGTCCTTGAGGAGGGTCGCGTGATAGCGCTTCGTCACTGGGATGCGCATGCGGAAATTGAATGGAAGCGTACTAACAACGCTGTACCCTGACGCTTTAAACATGTTGCATGTTCCGCTACACAAAAATTTATTCTGAAGGACTTGTTGCTGAGAGATAGGCGAAGGATTGCAAAGGTCGTTTGCTGACGGTTCGCAACATTGGTCTGACTGTTCGCTCCTGGCCGCTGTCTGCCTGACCCGATCGGAGGCACCCCACCCTGAAAATCGCTTCACGCTATCCAAAGCCAGAAATCTAGTTCGTGGGTTTGGCACACCGGCCGATGCATCATGGGCCCGTGATGTCGCGCAATTGAACAGCGGCTAGCGGCGTCTCAAGAATTTCATCGTCAATCTTCTCGACTCGATAAGCAGTCGAACCGGGTGCCCAAGAAACCACCTTCTCGATCTCTCGATCCGCAAAAAGAACAGCAGCGCGATCGTCGATAGCCACGGTCCGCGGCATCCTTCCAAGGCGCATTTCCGATAGAAAATTAACGCGTCGCTCTGGAATATTGATGTTGCTGTAATGGGCTGCGCAAGCTCCTGGAATCAGGCCCAAACCGCGCTGCAAACCATAATTCCCCTGTTCAAACGGCCCACCTAAGCCCGTCTCAAACCAACACATGGCGCCTGCGCTCATACCGGCGAGGAGAATACCTTGGTCCCACGCTTCGGAAAGAGTGCTATCCAACCTCCACTCGCGCCAAACCGCCAGCGCCGACCGGAGATGTCCACCACCAACGAATATTGCGTCTTGACTCAAAAGCCGATGCTTATAGTCAGTGTAGGGAATTACGTTGGAACCCCATCCGTTGAAGAACGAGAGATTTGACGTTTCGAAGCCTAGCGCTCCATAGGCGGCATGGAACTTGTCGATTTGTGCGGCGTTATCTCCGCTAGGAGTTGGAATAAAACAGATTCGCGGGCGGGACTTTCCCAACAACTCTTGTATGTAGGCGTCGATGGGTGACGGCTCCTTTTCAGTCGTAAATCCGCCGCCACCAATTGCAAGAATCCGTCGCATTTATCCTCACTTCCTATGGAAAGGTGCTCGCATTCTTGACGATCTACGAGCCAAAGTCGATTGGCGGTTTTTGGCCGAACCGAGTCCGACAGGTTCCTCAGTCGTGTAGCTCAATGCGGTAGCGAAGAGACTCAGCGAGCCCATAGGCCGCCGTCTTTCTGAAGCGCTCCATCAAGACACCATTGCAGGCTGCGATAACCCTTTGCGAGGCTATGTTTTCGGGATCAACTGTTAACTCGACATAGGGCAAACCCTGTCGCTTCGCTTCGCCCAGCATCAAATTGAGCGCCTGCCGTGCGTAGCCGTGGCCTCTCTTCCACGGCACGACCGAGAAACCGATATGTCCGAGTACATACGGCGGCAGTTCGGCGGTTCCGGCCTGCCAACGAAATCCGATCGCGCCGCAAACTTCGCCGTCCCAAACCCATCGGACAACGCTTGGCAGGCGGGCGACAGTCGAGCCATCAGGCAAAGGAATCGGGCCGCCCGATGCGGTCGGGTCATCCAGACCGTCGACAAACGCCTCCGCGTTCACTTCGATAGCGTGCAATTGTTCGCGTGCAGCGACCTCTTTACGAACGTTGTCAGGTGACCAACCCGCCTCAAGGGCAGAAATGTAGCTCGGCAGCAATGCAGTCGTAGGTCTCAATAGTTCAATTGCGTGCATTTTTTGTTCGGTGCGTGTAGGGAGCAATGATTGTCAACAGTTTAAGCGGCGCCGTTGAATGTCTCAAAATGGCCGGTTAGCGCCTCACGCAACCAGCATATGCGGCCGGAACTTCACAAAGCTGCAACCAGCAGTACGCGACCCGAAGCGGTCCCATGAGCAGACAGAAAGCAGTCGTTCGGTGCGTGGGGCAAATGATTGAGGTCCGGAGGAACTGATGCAATCATGATGCTCGGGAGCACCGCTCGCCTTCGGGAAAAATGGAAATGATTTCACACGTTTTTGTGGGCGTTACCGACTTTGATCGTGCCTTCAGGTTTTACTCGGCAGTTATGGAAGATCTGCGGCTCGAGTTGAAGTTCTGCGAGAGAGACAGACCATGGGCAGGCTGGATGGCAGCGTCCGCACCCCGTCCGCTGTTCCTGATAGGCCGACCATACGACGGCAATCCGGCTCATTGTGGAAACGGCCAGATGATTGCGCTGCTAGCCCCTGACCGTGGAGCAGTTGCTAGTGCGCACGCCAGCGCTCTGGCGACTGGGGGCTCATGTGAAGGGGCACCTGGCCTGAGACCCCAATATCACTCTCACTACTACGGTGCATACTTTCGAGACCCTGACGGAAACAAGATTTGCGTTTGTTGTCACGACCCGGTGTCGGCGTAGCAAGGACACTCGATTCCTAAACACTCATTTCGTCATCTGGCGTCACGCCGCTGCCCGCAACAATGGCTCACTGTTGCACGTCGACTGATTGTGGGCAATCCCGAAGGGCCGATGTGGCCGGACCCGGAAGTACGCGGTCGACCCGACTAGCACGAGACTTGATCGAATGCCGAACTTCCCTGGCCGACCCTATGCGGTCTTCCTCGAGGGCGGGGTTGACCGCCGGAAACCGGAGGTTCAGTCCCATTGCCGACTGGTGTTACTGCCGACTTGTCACGGGTTTCGCTGAAGTGCAGATATTGGCCCGATCCACCAAAGAAGCGAATTCAACCAAGGATGAGTTGCACCACTTCTTTATGCCGGACCAGCCGCCCGGCATGCGGCTAGCGTGCAGAGAACATCTCCACCACGCTTTGAGGAGCGCCGTTGCCGAAGAAGCGCCGATGATTCTGAGCCGTCTGATCAGCGAAGGTGGCGCTGCGAGGAAAGAGCGCCCGTTCATACGTCGCCAGCGCGGACTCTATGTCGCCAGGATGGTCGCGCAGCGCTTGGCCGAGTTCGGCGCCATCAAAAATAGCGAGATTGGCTCCCTCGCCCGCGAACGGCGACATCAGATGAGCAGCATCGCCCACGAGAGTAACGCCGGGAACGCGTTCCCAACGGTGGTCGACCGGCAGGGCATGAATGGGCCTCACGACGGGCGCAGTGTCGCTATCGGTGATCAATGCCCGAAGTTGGGTGGCCCAACCCTCGAACTCATTTGCGAGGTGTTTCAATGCGGTCGCGGGCTGACTGAAGTCGATGGCGCCGATCCACGCTTCAGACCTGTTCAACGCGACGTAGGTGTGCAGCGTGCCGTTCGCGTAACGGTGCGCCAGAATGCCTTTGCCCGGCTCGACCGCCATCAGCGTGCCGCTGCCGATTGCCTTCGCGCTGGCTGCGTGTCGGATATCGCCGTCAAAGAGACTGATCTCCACGAAGGTCGTGCCGATGTACGCTGGCTTTGCAGTAGAAACAAGCGGACGAACTCTTGACCATGCTCCGTCGGCCCCAACCAGCAGATCTGTTGTCGTCGAGCCGTCGGCAAATACCAGGTGGTGCTGCCCGTCGGCGAGGCGGTTCGCCTGTGCGAGCTTGCAGCCCCACCGGATGGCGTCTGCAGGCAGGGACTCGATCAAGAGACGACGCAGCGCGCCCCGGTCGACCTCAGGCTTGGTTGTACTACCCGAGCCGGGCTTGTCGAGCAGGACGTCGCCGTGCCTGTTGACGACACGCTTGGCATCTTCGCCTGGGAGTGCGAGGTCGAGGAACTCCTCGTGCAGACCAGCGGCCTTCAGCCCAATCTGGCCGTTGTATTCGTGGATGTCCAGCAAGCCGCCCTGCGCTCGCGCATCGGGCGATGCTTCGGCTTCGTAGATTGTCGCGGGGATGCCGTTGACGTGCAGGACACGTGCCAGCGTCAATCCGCCAAGTCCGGCGCCGATGATGGCGATGCGGGGATGAATCGGAGGATACGAGGAGTCGAGGTGGCTTTTCATGGCGCGTTCCGGTAACTACGAACATGCGCGCGGGCGCGCGAGAGTTCATAGGAAGTCCGACATATGTCGGGGGAAACGCTGGCCAACCTTGCTCGAAGAAGCTTGGGTGACGTGTACGCGGCTATCCGATAGCGAAGCTCAAGAGCAAAACAATCAGACGGCCGTTTTTCGCGGTATTCAAGCACGAATTGTCGCACGGGCTGTCACCCCGGGCAATTCATGCGTCGTTAGGAACTGCGTTCCGGCCAACGGAACCACATGGCATTCATGTATGCAGTTCCGACCGACGTGAAGAGGATGCCTGCCGGAAAGCGGCCGCTGGCGAATGGCCGCACGCAGCCTTCCACAACCAACGCAACCCAAGCCAATCTCGCCTCCAGCGAGTCTAAAATTCGCGTCACAAATCCGATAAATCCAAGTTATTGATCGTTAAAGAAGCGCAGTCTAACGAATTCGGCATCTCCAGCCTATCAAGCCAAGGACCACCTACCCCGCCTTCAACAGCGCCACCACGCCCTGGCGGGTCACGCGCCGCAACGCGGAACCAATCGCCGAGAACATCTGGAAATCGCCGCTACGCGCAAGCATTGAGCTAAAGGCCGGCACAGCCTCCCGCGCGGCCATGTCTGCCCGGGCTCCGTCCCGAATCGCATCGCTGGCGTTGTCGAACACCTCCCGTACCGCAGTGTGTGCCGCCGTAACCTGGTCGAGTGCCTGCACCACACGGCGCAGCGTCGCGCGTTGCGCCATCGGGTCGGCGACGCTCCACTTCTGCGGCTCGACGGCGCCCGCCAGTGCTTCGGCAACAGCTCTGCTGGGCTGTCCCCCCGGAAAGCGACTGCCACCGCCCCGGATCATCAAATGGTCGCGCAAGCCGGGCCAATTGTCTTCGGCTGTCGAGAACACCAGCGCGCCGCCTTTATCGAGCGATGCTCGAATGCCGGCCGGCGCAAGCGTGCGATCGAGCTGGTAGACCGTGGTGGCCGTGTCGTGACGGCCGGCGCTGATCGCCAGAGACACCGGCGGCTTGCCTGATCCCTTGGGATAAAAGTTAAGCGTTTCCGCGTTTTCGGTCTGCAGCAGCGAGCGCAGCTCGAACCCGCGAATCCGGAAAAACTGAGGCGCCGCGCCGTCCTCGTGAAAGGCGAGGTCGCTTCCCAGCGTGCCGCCCGTCGCGGCATGCCGCCCACTCCAGTGCACGTTAACGCGGTTCAAGCCGTGGTCGACTTCCATGCGGCTTGCCGGCCGGCCGGCCAGACTGCTGGCCAAGGCCCCCTTCAGATCGAGCAACTGCTGCCCGGCTTTATCGAGGAACGCCAGTGAACGTTGGGAGCCGGTGACCTGCTGGTTCAGGCGCGTCTGACTAACCGCGAATGCGATCCGCGAGGCACTTGCAACGTTGGACGAAGGCGCGGGCCCGGACGCGGTCTTTGCGCCCAGGTGCGCGATCGCTGCGGTAGCGCCTACGCCGCCGCTTCCGACGGGCGCGCGTTCGCCCCGCACGATACTTGCCGAAGCGCCTTGCACATTCATATCGCGCCTCGCGTCACAGCAAGTCGAACAGCGACAATTGCGTCACCCGCTCGTACACTTTGTAGGTGCCTTGAATCGATGTCATATAGCCGTTGAGCGCTTCCATCGCCTCGGCGAAATCGACCTGCCCGACGATATACGTCGCCTCATCATTGGAAACAAGCATCGCCGCGTGGTTCTCGTCCAGCAGGGACAACGTGTTCTGCGCGCTCCCGAGGCCCGAGATCTTCGCGCTGATCGACCCAATGCCCTCGTCCAGATCATCGAGACTTGCAACCAGGACGGCGCGCGTCGCAGGGTCGTTTGCATCAACGTTCGGATTACTGATTACCGTCACCGCTTCGTCGATCCGGTTCAGCAACCCGGCGAGATTTTCCACGCTGACATTGCCCGCCTGAGTCACGCCGTTGCCGATTACGACTTGCTGCTGAGCGGTGTTTCCGTCAAAGCGGTAGCGCGATCCCACCGGCGCTGCCGGATCGTAGACCATCGCCGGCGTCTCGGTGCGCGTGCCGGCGAACAGATAATGGCCGGCACTATCCCGGGCGTTAGCCGACTGAAAAAGATTGTCCTTCAACGTGCGCAGCGGACCCGCCATCGCGTTGAGATCGCTGGGGCTGTTACTCCCGTCAGCGGCCCGGAGCATCAGATCGTGCCCTTCCATGACGTCTTTCAGCATGCCGTCCAGATGAATTTCATTCTGCTGCAGGCGGATCGACAGCGCACCGATGTTGCCGCGGTACTGTGACAGCATCGAACTGTCGCGTTCGAGCAGCGCGAGCCGCACAGTGCCGATAGGGTCGTCCGACGGCCGCAGAATCCGGTTGCCGCTTGAGGTTTGCGCCATCAGGTCCGCGATCTTTGAATTCGATGCGCGTAGCGTCGAGAGCATGTTGATGCCGAAATGATTGCTTGCAATGCGCATGGCCGCTCCTCTTAAAACATCGCCAGCGTGGCATCGAACAGTTCGTTCGCCACCGCGATGACCTTCATGTTGGCCTGATACATCTGCAGATACTCGGAGATGTTCACGGCCTCCTCATCCATGTTCACGCCGCTCACCGATAACCAAGCATCCTCAGCGTAGTGGCGAATGCTGGTGGCCGTACCCAGCAGCGCCTCGTTCTGCTGGCTGGCGGAACCTACTTTGCCGATCAGCACCGTGAGGGCATCGCCTATCGACACCTCGCCAATGCCCGGTAACGTGATGTTGTCGCGGCGCAAGCCGATCAGCTTCAGCAGGTTGTCGCTGTTGCCAGGCTCGTCGGGATTGCCCGAGAAACCAAGGTCTTGCTGAGTGAGACCCGCGCGCACGTTGAGCAGGCCCGTAGCCGGATCGAAGTCGAACAATGCCTGGCCGGGCTGGCCGTTCATGCCGTAGCCGGCCGCCAGCGTGCTGTTAAAACGCGTGGCGATTTCGCCCGCGAGGGTCTTGATAGCTTCCATCTGCGGCAGCAGCGTCGTGTCGACGAAGTTCGCAATTGCGCCCAGCTCGCCCCCAAGCGTGCCGCCGGTCAGCGGATAGGCCGTGCCGGCCAACTTGAGCGAGAACGAAAACGTCCCGTCGGCATGATTTTGCACGCTCATTGTGCCGACCTGCGACCCCGCGACCAGCGGCGGCCCACCGGCGATCGACACGTCGACCGCGCCGCTCGGCTGTTGCAAGGTGCGAATTTCGACGAGCCCGGCGAGCGCGTCGATTGCGCTATCGCGCTGGTCGATCAGCTCGGACGGCACGCTGCCGCTTGCATACCCGTCGCCGATCTTCTGGTTCAGATCGGCGATGGTCCTGGATAGCCCGTTGACCTGGTCCACTGCCGCCACGCCATGCTGCCGCGCGGCGCCAAGTTGGCCGGAAAGCCTCTGCTGCAGGTTGTTAAAACCCTTGGCCAACGCATCCGCCGACGACAGGAACTGCTGGCGCAGCGGCCCCGAGGTCGGGTCGGTGCTGACCTCCTGGAGTGCATTGAAGAACGCATCGAGCCCGGCCTTGACGCTGCCGTCTCCCATGTCCATCACATTTTCCAGCTGGCTGAAATACGACGACGCGGTCTTATATTGTCCCAACGGCCCGTTCGCGGCCCACATCTGCTGCGTCTTGTAGTCGTCCGAAAAACGGAGCAGCGACTGCACGCCGACACCGCCCGTCGAATGCGCTGCCAGCAGCACGCCCTGGCGGGAATACCCGGGCGTTTTCAGGTTGGCGGTATTGCGGCCAGCCATGTTCAACGCCGCCTGCGCAGCGAGCGTGCCGGACAGGCCAATGTGGATGAGGCTCATGTGCGTCTCGTCAGGTTAGGAAATCCAGGGGGAACGGGTATGCCGGGAGTGTCGGGTGTGTCTTTGCGCGGGCGCGGCGTGCAACGCCGGTCAGCGCCCGGTCGGCGTTTGACCGCTGGCAGGCAGCATCTGCGCGACGATGCAGTCGGCAATGCCGAACGCTCGCTGGTTGGCAAGCGAGTCGGCCACCAGCAGATTCGCGTGATCGAGCATGCCGGCGCTGGCCTCATCCTTGGGCGAATCGTCGTTCGCGTTGATCTGTGCCGTTGCCTTGCGCATCTCGTTCAACATCTGCGCGATGAACATGCCCTCGAAGCGCACCGCAGCGTCCGTGACCTTTGCACGGTAGGCAGGATCGTCCGCCTGCGAAGCAGGTTCAGCGGGCCGGGCGGCCGATGCTTCACGTGCTGTCAGCGGGTGGTTGAATGGGATATCAAGCATGCATGCTTCCTCAGATCACTACGAGTTCGCCGGACAACGCGCCGGCTTCAGCCAAGGCCTGCAGGATCGCCATCAGGTCGTCGGGGGTCGCGCCGGTGCTGTTGATCGTGTCGACTATCGCCTGCAGGCTTGCCCCGGCCGGCCACTGAAACGCTCGTCCACCCGGCTCCGAAACGCTCAGCTGGCTGACCGGTGCGGCAACCGTCGTGCCGCCCCCCAACGGATTCGGCTGGCTGACCGCAGTGCCTTCCGAAATCGTCACCCTCAACGCGCCATGCGAGACGACCGCCGGCTTCACGGTCACCCCCTGACTGATAACGACCGTGCCGGTCCGCGAGTTAAATACGATGCGCGGGGTATCGCTGCCCTGCTCGACCTTGATGCCGATCAGCCTCGCGACAAAAGCCACGCGGCTCGTCGGCTCGTCCGGTGCGGCCACCTGCACCGAGGTTGCATCGAGCGTGGTTGCAATGGGCCGATTGAAATTGCGGTTGATGGCGTCGACAATATTGGTCGCCGTCTGGAAATTGGGCCGCTTCAGGTTCAGGTGAACGGACGGTGTCGCGTCGAGACCGGTGCTGATCTCCTGTTCAATGGTCGCGCCGCCCGGAATGCGCCCACTGGTCGGCGTATTGATGGTGATACTCGAGCCACTGCGCCCCTGTGCCGCGAGGCCGGGAATCACCAGGTTGCCTTGCGCCAGCGCGTAGGTTTCGCCATCGGCCGCAAGCAGCGGCGTCATCAACAGCGTGCCGCCGCGCAGACTCTTTGCATCGCCAAGCGATGAAACCGTCACGTCGATCGTCTGTCCCTTGCGGTAGCCCGATGGGAAAGTCGCGCTGACCATCACCGCTGCGACATTGCGGGCGCGCATAGTGGTGCCATCGGGCAAGCGCACGCCGAACTGCTTGAGCAGGTTCGTGACAGACTGACCCGTATATTTCGCCTGAGTCCCGTCGCCGCTACCGTTCAGGCCAACGACGATACCGTAGCCAACCAGCGAATTCTCGCGCACGCCGTCGACGTTCACCAGGTTGCCCACGACCTGCGCATGGACGAGCCCGGCAAGACACGCGAGCCACATTCCCAGCAGCATGCCGATCAGTCGGTTCGGTTTCATCGGCAACTCCTGTCAGAAGGGGAACCAGGGACTGTTGAAGAACCGCGTCAGCCAGCCCGGCTCGTTCGCATCCGCGAGCGAACCCTTGCTTGAGTACTGAATGCGCGCATTCGCCACGCGTTGCGACGACACGCGGTTGTCCGTGCCAATATCCGCCGCGCGCACGTAGCCCGACAGTCGCACGGTTTCCTCGCCCTGGTTCAGCATCAGTTTCTTGTCGCCGCGCACCTGCAACAAGCCATTCGGCAGCACGTTCTGCACGATCACCGTGAGCGAGCCACGCAGCGCGTTCTGCTGCGAACTCGCGCCCGAGCCGCTGAAATCGCGCTTGGCACCCAGTTCTGCATCGATCGGCACTTCCGCTCCCCATACGCGCGGCTTCGTGACCACGGCGCTGCTGCTCTTGCCGATGCTGGTATCGCTCTTCTTGCTGGCCTGCGTCGCTTCCTGCAGTTCCACGGTCAACACATCGCCGACGCGAAAAGCCCGGCTATCGGACGTCAATGACCATTGCGAACCTCGCACGAACACGCCGCCGCCCTCGCCCTTGCGGACATTGAACGCCATGTCCGGCATGTCTTCCGGCTCGGCGGCGGATGTGCCCACACCGATCGCCGCACAGCCGCCAAGGCCCAGCACGCTTAATACCAGTGCGATGGAAGCACCCATGCGCGCCACGGTCATCAGCGGGCCGCCTGCGCCAGTTGCTGCATCATGTTGTCCGCGGCACTCAACACTTTGGTATTCATTTCGTAGGTACGCTGTGCCGCGATCATCTCGACCATCTCTTCAACAGCCGTGACGTTCGAGCCTTCCAGCGCGCCCTGCTTGATCTTGCCCAGCGAATCGACGCCCGGATCGCCCTCAGTCGGCGCACCACTGGCGGCTGTCTCCAGGTAGAGGTTGTCTCCCTGGGCGAGCAGGCCCGCAGGGTTGACGAAGCCGGCGAGTTGCAGGCGGCCAACCTCGGTGCCGGTGGCCGAGCCGGCGGTCGTCACCGAGACCACGCCGTTGTCGCCAATCGTGATGCCCGTTGCTTCTCTCGGAATCGTGATGGCCGGCAGGATCGGCAGGCCCTGCATGGTCACGAGACGGCCTTCTTCATTCGGGCGCAACTGGCCGGCCCGCGTGTAGCCGGTCTCGCCGCTGGCCATCTCGACCTGCAGGAAGCCGTTACCAATGATCGCCAAGTCGAGCGGTTGGCCTGTCGTCTGCAACGCGCCGTCGGTAAAGACCTTCTGCGTGCCGACGAGGCGCGTGCCGTTGCCCATCTGGGCGCCGGCGGCATTGGCGGTGTCGTTCATCTGTCCGCCGGGTTGCTGCTCGGTGCGATAAAAAAGATCCTCGAACACGACACGGTCGCGCTTGTAGCCGACCGTGTTGACGTTCGCGAGATTGTTGGCGATAGCCTGCAATCGGGCATCCTGCGCCTGAATACCGGACTTGCTGATCCACATGGCGTAATTCATGACCGTGTCCTTGCCTTTGCTGTCCTGCGAGAGGGTTATGAGCGAATGAGACGATTGCCGGCGTCCGCCATCTCGTCGGCGACCTTGAAGAGCCGCATCTGAATTTCAAACGACCGGGTCAGCGACATCGTCTGCATCATTTCTTCGACCGCAGACACGTTGCTGCTTTCCAGATGCGCGCCCAGCACCAGGACGCTGTCGTCCTGCTCGAAACTCGTTCCCGAGCGCGACACGATCAGGCCTGCTTCGTTCTTGATGAGATCCGTAGGGTCGGGGTTGACGAGCATCAGCCGGTCAACCGTCTGCGTCTCGTTACTCCCTTCGGGCACAATCGAGATCGTGCCGTCCTGGCCAACCGTGACGCCATGGTTTGGCGGCAGCATGATCGGACCGCCTTCACCCAGCACTGCGCGCGCGCCCAGCATCAACGCGCCGTCGCCGGTCACCGTAAAGCTGCCTGCGCGGGTGTACGCCGGCCCGTCGCCGCTCTCGACCGCGAAGTAGCCCGCGCCCTGGATGGCGACATCGAGTGGCCGGCCCGTCTCGGTCAGCTTGCCGGGCGTACTGTCGAGCCCGCCGCTGCCCAGCGTCGCAAGGTGGCGCGAATCGTAGCCGTAACCGTCCACCGCCATGCTCTCCGATGTCGCCACGTCCGCGCGAAAGCCGCCGGTGTTCGTGTTGGCAAGGTTGTTCGCACGCACCTGCAATCCGCGCAGCGCGCGGTCCGCGCCGCTCATTGCCGTATAGATGAAAGCGTCCATGGTGCTTACAACGCCTGCATCAGCGTGCGCATCATTTCGTTTTCGGCGGTGATCACCTTCGAGTTCGCCTGATAGTTCTGCTGCGCAGCCATCAGGTTCACCAGCTCCGACGTCATATCCACGTTCGACTGTTCGAGCGCGCCTACTGCGAGCTTGCCGGCCATGCTGCTGCCAGCGGTGAAATAGAGCGGATCGCCCGTTGCAGGAGAGGCTTGCCAGGCTGATCCTGAGACGGCGACCAGGCCGCTCTCATTAGGAAACGTCGCTATCGCGAGCTTGCCTGCGCTCGCCTTCTCACCGTTGCTGTATTGCACGATGATCGAGCCGTTCTCGTCAAGCGACAGACCCGTCACGTTGCCCGCGGCATAGCCGGTGGACGTGTTCCTGGTGGTGGTCATTTCGCCGGCGAACATCGTGGTGTCGGTGTAGTTGAGCGAGAGCCGCATGGGCGAGGCTCCGTCCGGCGTGCCGAGATCGAGCGGGACGTTGTCGGCCGGCGCGGTCAACTTGCCGTCGGCATCGAAACTCAGCGTCGTCGCTGTGCCGACCCTATTGCCGTCCATCGTGTATTGCACGCTCACCTGGTTGCCTGGGCCCTTTACGTAGTACTGCGTCACTGTGTGCTTGCGTCCAAGCGAATCGTAGGCAGTCGAGACCGACAAGCCGTTGTACGACAGGGGCTCGTCCTTGTTGAACGGCACCGAGGGCACGCTCCAGTCGGCCGACAGGTTGCCCGCATACCGCAGCGAATCGCTCGCCTTGGCCCCGATTGCACTGGTCGGCACAATCAGGTCGCCCGCTATTGCGTTCCCATTGGCCGGAAAGCCCTGGACCTTGCGGCCAAGCGTGTCGATGACGAAACCCTCCTTATCCGTGTCGAAAATGCCGACCCGGGAAAACAGCGTCGAGCCATCTATGTCGCGACTCACGAAGAAGCCGCGGCCCTGGATCGCGGCATCCATGCCGCGTTCGGTGCGGAGCATGTTGCCCCCGTGATCCATTGACTGCGACACCGAACCGACCTGTACGCCGCCTGCCTGGGTACCTATGTATGCAGCGGTGAAATTGGCCCGGCTCGACTTGTAACCGTATGTGGCTGTATTCGCGATGTTGTTGCTGATCGAGTTCAACTGCTTGTTGACGGCGTTGATGCCCGAGAGTGCGATATTGAAGCTCATGCCTGTTGCTCCTTTCGAGAAATTGCCGACCCGGCGTTACTTTCCGCGCGCCCGAGAAAGCGCGTGATAGTGCCGGTCCCGGTCTCGCCGATACCAGCCACATTCAACATGACGATGCCGTCCTCGCCAAGGCGAACGCTCTGCAGCGTGCCCATGACTTCAATGCGAGGCTTCTCGTTCGTGTCCGTCACTACGCGCATCGTGTAGTGGCCGGGCGGCAGGCCCAGTTTTTCCGGATCGATCTCGAAGCCGACTTCGCCCGCAGCCTGAGCGCCAAGGGGGATCTGATGCTCTGCACCGTCGGGGCCGGTCAACACGAGTTGGGCATCGGCGGCGGCATGACCGAGCATGAAGCCGCCTTTGACAGGCGTGCCGGCCATCTCGATCGAATCGCTCGCGACCATCACGGTCGAGCCCACCTGCGAGCCCAGCGTTACCACCAGCATGCCTTCCTGCGACGCCGCGTTGGCGGCGGAAAAACTTGCCAGCGTCTGCATCGCTTCAACCTGGCTCATTTGCGCGAACTGGGTGACGAACTGGCTTGCTTCCATGGGTGCAAGCGGGTCCTGGTTCTGGATCTGCGCGACCAGCAGTGTGGTGAACATGTTCGACAGTGAACCTGACTCGCCTGAAGCCTGTTTTGCAGCCTGGTCCGCGGGCGCATTGGCAGCCGGCGGCGAACCACCGGCACCTTGTGCGTTGCGTGCAAGACCGGTGTCCATATAGCTCTGCATAATCAGCCCTCACCCAGTTTCAGCAGATCCTGCTGCATGCCCTTCACACGGGCGAGCACTTCAGCGTTCGTCGAGAACGCCCGCGACGCGGCCATCATGTCGGTCATCTCCTCAACCGGGCTGACATTCGAATAGAACACCATGCCCTGTTCATCGGCCATTGGATTGCCGGGTTCATAACGCTTGTCCAGCGGATCGTTCATGGTCACTACATCGAGCACCTGGACACGCGCGCCGCCCTCTCCCAGAATCGACGCAAAGACCGGTTTGCGCGCACGGTAGGCGGTCTCTTCACTGCCTGTGCTGCCCGCATTCGCCAGGTTGCTTGCCACTGTGTTCAGCCGCACCGTTTGTGCGGCCATCGCCGAACCGGCGATCTGTGAAATGTCCTTGAAGCTCATGGTGGTTAGCTATTTCCGTTGATCGCGGCGGCGAGGCCCTTGAACTTGATGTTCAGGAAGGTGAGGCTCGTCTGGAAGTCGACCGTGTTCTGCGAGAACGCAGCCTGTTCGATGCCCAGTTCAACTGTGTTGCCATCTTGTGACGGACGGCTGGGGATCCTATACAACGAGTCGCTGTCCGCAAAGCGCGGCGGAGCGGCATCACCCGGCGTATCGAGCTCTCGCTGCAGCGCCGCGCGAAAATCGATGTCGCGGGCCTGATAGTGCGGAGTGCTTTCGTTGGCGAGATTCGCTGCGAGAATGCCGGTGCGCTCCGCCCGTAGTTTCAGCGCGGCCGGATGAACGCCCAACGCCTGTTCCAGATTCAGTCCCATCGTGCGGTTCCTTTTCCATGAGGCCGTGGTGACGCGGTGCGGCACGGCGGCAGCCTATAGACAAAACAGGTGCGAGCGTAACGGGCCTGTTTGCGGATCGCCACAAATCTTAAAGGATCCTAAATGGACAAAAAATACATCCAGCATTGCGCAACGCGCCTCTATCGTTTGGCGCTGCGCATTCCTATAATGCGATCCACTCCAACTCGCTGCGATGCCGACATCAATGCCTCTCTACCGTGTTCCCGGCGGCTTCAAATTGCTGCTCGCCATCATCGCTTGCGGGTCGGCTCATGCCGCTCCGTCCCTGGAGCAACAGGTGACGCTGGCGTCACGCGCATGGCTTGATGGTTTCGTGCAAAAGCAGCAACTGCGGGACGCTCGCATCGATGTCACGGTCCTGCCGGCCCGAGGGCCCGTGCCCGTTTGTACGGAACCTTTCGACATCACGCCCGCAGACACCACGCAGTTAAAACGAATGCGCTTTGCCGCCCGTTGTCCCGGCAGTGCGCGTGCCGCGCTGTTCGTCGTACGCGCCGATGTGCAAGCCAAGGTGTTGGTCGCAAGCGCTCCGATACCAGCGGGCAAAGTGATCGACCGAGCGGACGTGCTGCTGGCGGAGCGCGACATTGCCGCGACCCCGGACGCTATCCACAATGCCGATGACATCGCGGGCCGCGCAAGCCGTCGCCCGCTGCGCGCCGGACAGGTCGTGCAGTCACGCTTCCTGCGCGGCGCGCAAACGCTCAAGCGAGGTCAACCGGTGCGAATCGTCGCGCGCAGCCAGCAGATCGAAGTCACCGCTGCCGGCGTAGCGATGCAGAACGGCGGAGAAAACGACGTGATCCAGGTGCGCAACGTCGCGACGGGCAAGATCATTTCCGCACGCGTGACCGACGCGAGCACCGTGACGCCGGTTGCCTCTGCTTCAAGCGCGGCCGAAGAGTAAATAGCGCCGGCAGGGCTGGCCCGCTGCCTGGGCAACGCTGATTGAGTCCCCCGCTCGACGCCAGATATTGTTGCTACGGACCGCCCAAAAGCGTCAGGTGCTTTTACGGGGCGCAGCCTCAGGTCCGAGCCGCTTGCTGTCAATCGACGCACACTCAACGGAGCGCGCCGCTACCCGAGACGACACCCGTCGTGTAGAGCGCCGTTCGTTGCGGCCGTGTACGGTTCATCGACTGAATCTGGTTCGCCACACCCGCGAGCTTTTCGGCGTAGGCGGCATCCGTCGCATAACCGCCGCGAGACAGCGCGCGGCCGAACGCACCCGCGTCGTCCCCGGCATTCAGTGCGGCCTCGTAGCGCGGGTTGTCCTGCAATAGCCGCGTGTAGTCGCGAAACGCGCTGCCGTAATCCTGATACGAACGGAAGCGGTCGGTGATTTTCATATCGGCTCCGTTCAGATATTCCGTCGTCGATGCATCGACGGTCGCGCCTTTCCAGCCGGCGCCCGCCTTGATGCCGAACAGATTGTGCGTTGTGGTCCCCTCTGGCGTCTTGAGCGGCCGTTGGCCCCAGCCGGATTCGAGCGCGGCGTGTGCGGCGATCACGTTCGGTGAAGTGCCGAGCGCTTTGGCGGCCTGCTCCGCCCAAGGCGCGATCTCATCGACAAAAGCCTGGCGGGTTGTATCGAGCGTTGCCGTCGAGGGGGCGGCCACGGGGCTCGTGCGCGCCATCACTTGCGCGTCGCTGAACGCCGCAAGATGCTGCGTCAGTTGCGCTGCTGCCCAGCCCGATTGCGACGCTGATCTCGTCGAGCCAAATCCCTGTTCGATGGTATTGACGATGTCCGCCCGCGCCGCGCCGATGGCGGACGCGAAACCGCCGCCGGCCGCTGGTTTTGGAAGCGGCAGCGCTACGTCGTCAAAGCCGGCGCCACGACGGCTCCCCGTGAATTCAGCCGGGAACATAGGTATGTTTCTCGCCGTGCAGCAGTCTTTGCATCATTTCGAATTGGGACGCCAGCAGATTGCCGTTGCGAACCGCCTGTGCCTTGCAGTGCTTGACCGCTGCCTTCCATTCCTCCCGGCACACATCGAGCGTTGCACGCTGCGCGGTAGCGGCCGTCGTGACCGGAGTCCGTCCAGTCTGTTGGTAAGCAATGCTCAGCGGTTTCTGGCCGGCGCCGCTGCGAGCACGCCGGCGCGCGTCCAGCAATCCAACCTCATGCGCGATCTGTTCGGCCGTCCGCTTCAATGCATCGGCGTCGAGACGCAAGGCCGCTGCGAACTGGACGTCGAACATCTGCGCGAGCCGCCGGTAGGTATGCAGGTCCGCGTTGAAGTCGTCAAGAAGCTGCGTGAGCGCCGCCGAAACACTCATTGCGGACCTCCGTGATACCGCGCGATTCGTGCTGCGAGACTGCTGGCATCGAAGACGATCGTTCTATCGAGCAACGCCGCTTTGATGTCGGCCACCCGCTCGCTGTCCACGTCGGGCAGCTTCTGCATCTCGGCGTGACTCAGCCTGAGCGTCGTGGCATCGCCGGCAGGTCGAACGGCAGATGCGGAGCGCGGCACTATGGCCGGCCCTTCGGCGATCTGCGCGCCGGGTGCTTCGTTGATGGCGGGTAAGCCCGCGCCGTTTGTAATTCGCATAGTCAGATGTTCCGCTTGCAGACGGCATAAAAATGGACAAATACTCTTGGGCAATTCCACAAGACGGCCGTCGAGGCCATTCAGTTAAACGTCCCTGATGAAATTTCCTGCGTCATCCGATCGTGCAGCGCGTCGTTCTCCGGCAGCGCGTCGTTCTCCGGCGTCTGCTCGGACCAGACCGCATCCACACCGTCGATCAGCGGCACAACCGTTTGCGGCATGCCGAACATCTGCTCGATCATGCGCGCGCGCCGCGCCGTCAAAACCAGCAGTTCGATCCGGCGATTGACGGCCCCGCGTGGATCGTCCGGATTCAAGGGTGCGCGCTCGGCCATGCCGACCACCTGCAGCACGTTGCCGGCGGCCAGACCGCCTTGCAACAGGCTGCCGCGCGCGGCCATGGCCCGCTCACTCGACAGATGCCAGTTCGAGCGCGCCCCGTAACCCTGTTCGCGATACGGCACGGCGTCCGTATGACCCACGATGAGAACCGGGTTGCCGACCCTCGCCAGCAGCGCGCCGATCCGCTGCAGCAATGCATCGAATTTCCTGTCGGGTACGGCGCTGCCCAGTACGAAGAGTCCCTGGCTATCGGTGTCGTGCAGCATCACGCGCAAGCCTGCCGGCGTCATCACCATCCGCAGGTTACCCAGCAGATTCGCCTCGATACCCAGCCTCTCCAGCCGCTCAGCGACCGCGCGCAGTTCGGCCTCGCTCTCACCACGCGGCGTTGGTTCAGCCTCTTGCGTGCCGCTCTCGCTCGCCACGGCATCTGGTTCATCGTCGGCGATCACTTCCTCCTGCGCGGCGAGCTGATGCGGCTCGAGCACGCTCATCGGCGCCTGCGGACTGCCGTTACCGTCAGCCACGCTGCCTGAACCCGAATCCAGGACGCTGCCGCGCGAGCTGGCGCTTTTTCCTTTAGCGGTCTCGTGCTCCTTCGTGGAGAGTACCCATAGCACGAGAAAAAGGCACATCAACGCCAGACAGAAGTCGGCAAACGCAACCTTCCATGTGCCGCCATGGTCATCGTCATGCTGGCGCTGCGAGACCCGCTTGACGATCGTTTCTTCCTTGTGCCGCGCCGGCCTCGCCAGCACCGGCCGATCCGGCCGATCCGGGACGCTGCTCACGTGCGCGCTCCGTCGAGCTCGTTGATCCAGGATTCGAGCTGGGCGAAGCTCGGCTTGCTGACCAACTGCACGAGCCGGCGGCCGCTGTCGATTGCCAGCAGCGGCGGCTTGCCGCCCGCAAATGAAACCAGCACGACCTTCACGCACTCCAGTTCGGAGATCTCGGTCTTGACGACCTGCTTGATCACGTTACTCAGCGGATCGAGCACGCCGTAACAAAAGAATATGCCGAGGAAGGTGCCCACCATTGCCGCCGCGACCCGCTCGGCGATCTCGCCGGCCGTCGCGCCGTCGGACACGATGCTCATCGCGATCACGACACCAAGCACAGCCACCACGATGCCGAACCCGGGCATTGCGTCGGAAATCTTGCGCAGCGACTTCGAGGGCTGTTCGAGATCGTCGTGAATGGATTCAAGTTCCTGCTCCAGCACGCCTTCGAGTTCGTGCGCGCTGATCCTGCCCATCGCCATCAGCCGAAAGTTGTCCACGATGAACGCCAGCAGCCTCGGAGACGCGACGACCAGCGGGTAGCGCTGAAACAGCTCGCTTTCGTGCGGTGCTTCGACGTGCACGTCGAGCGCCTTCAGATCGCGGCCGACCTGCAGCAATTCATACATCAGCAGCAGCAGTTGCCGCTGGAATTCCTTGTGGGTTTTCGCCTTCCCGGACGTCATCACCTTCCGGATCTGGCTGCCCAGTTCCACCAGCACGTGGCGGGGGTTGCCGACCACCATTGCACCGACTGCCGCACCGACGATGATCACCAGCTCGGTCGGTTGCCACAACATGGAGAAATCCCCGCCCATGAACATGAAGCCGCCTAGCACGCAAGCCAGCACCACGAAAATGCCAAATATCTGTTGCACAGTCGTTTTCCTTTGCGCGAGACGCGTCAGTCCTGATTCATATGCGCTTTCATCTTGTTGAGCGCACTCTTGTTTATCTGACACACCCTTGCGGCCGTCAGACCCAGCGTTGCCGCGATCTCGGCGTGACCCAGATCGAATTCGTAGTACAGCTGAATCACTTGTTGCTCACGCGCGTCCAGTGCGAGCAGCGCCTGCGTGAGGCTCCAGCGGTTGAGAGCCTGCACCTCCGGGCCCGGCTGTTCGTCGAGCCGTTCGCCCATCTCCGCGAACATCGCATCGAAGCTCGCGAAGGCTTCTGCGCCATCATCCTGCACATGTTGTTCGTACTCCTGCTCTCCGATGTCCAGCGCGGCGCAGACTTCCGCCCGGGTCGGTTCGCGCCCCAGCTCGCGGCGCAACGTCCGTTCCATGGCACGCAACCTATGCGCCCCTTGACGCGCGCCGCGTGGCCGCCAATCCTGGCGCCGCAGTTCGTCGAGAATCGCGCCACGCACCCTTACCTGAGCGAAATGGCGGAACTCGTCATCGGGCTCGCCGTATCGGCGCAGCGCCTCGAGCAGACCAATCAGGCCAATCTGCTCGAGATCTTCGCGATCGATTGCGCCGCCCGCATGCGAACTGAGGTTGCGCACCACGCGCTTGACGAGCGGCACGTACTGGAACATCCAGCGCTGTTCGGCTGCGCCGTCGGAGGCATGAGCGGTCCGCTGCACACTGGCGTATTCGGTGCGGTTCTGAACGTTCATGACAGTCACTCGAGCATCAACTTGCCGATCAGCACGTCGGAGAACGGTATGTTCGCGGGCGAGCCATAAGCCGTCGCGTAGGCGCTCATCAGCACGGCGGCGTAATCATCGACCGTCAGGCGGCGGGCATCCTCCACCGTGTATTTGGACAGCGCCCGATAGGCCACACTGCGCAGCATCGGCAATTGCTCGTGGATCTCCTTCTGGCTGCTGGAGCTCGTCACGCTGAACACCAGATCCATCGACAGATAGCGCGAACGCGTTGCCCCCACCGGGTTGCGCAACATGACGATGAGCTTGTCGAGCGTCACATAGCGATAATCGGCCGCATTCGGCCGCTTCTCTTTTTCGCTCTCGCGCGTTTCGCCGGCGAACGGCCAGACGCCATGGGAGCGGGCCAGCATCAGGCCGCCGGCGGCAGACAGGGTCAGCACTGACGCCGCCACTAACAAGAGGTATCGTTTCTTCATGGAGAGATCAATGGCCCAGTTGCGTCGCATGATGAGCGGCAAGTTCGAATGCCGTGTCGGTGAGGTCCCCCTGGGCCAGGCCGCGTCCGGGTCGGTGTTCTCGCTGCGCGTGCGGGTCCTGGCCGTCACGCTGTTGACGCCCTTCGCTGCCGTGTTCGCCCGCGCGCGTGGCCGAGACATGCACCACCACGTCGGTGAACTGGCGATTGGCCAGATCCTGGCGCAGACCGTCAGTGATGGCCTGTAACTGCCGCACGACATCGCTGTTCGTGGCCGACAGGTAAATCTGGATGGCTCCCGCCTCATGACGCAGTTCAATCCGCACGTTGCCGGACATCAATGGGTCGAGCCGGATCACCGCGCGCTGCACGCCTTGCTCCGCATGCAGGCTGATGCGCTCGCCCAGCAGCGCCACGAGTTTCTGCTGCGGCTCGACAGAAGCGGGTTGCAACGGCTTCAGCGGCGCGTCGCTTTCGAATGGCGTGGGTGATGACGACATCGCCGCTAGCGCAAGCTCGCCCCCTGGCGGTTGCTGCAGTGCCCGAGTGGCTGACATTGGGCGCGGCTCCTGCAACGCCGTGGCGCCCAATGCCGCGCGTGCCGCTTGCTGGACCACTGCAGCGCTGACGGCTGCACCCTGACCCGCCATCTCAGGCGCCTCGATTGCCTTGTCGGCAGGTGCCATACGCAGCGTCAGGGCCGTCGCGAACGGCGTACGCAGGGGTTCGGCCTGCGGCTGCGGGGCTACTGTCCGAGACATGGCCGGCGTGTCCAGGACGAGGGATGCGGGCATCACTTGGTCCGCCCCATTCACAAGCGGCATGCCGATATCAGGCTCGGTCGCAGAGGCCTCAGCGGGCGCCACTGGTAGCAGCAACAACGGTTGCGCAATCAGGTGCAGCGACGCATGCGACGCATCCGAAACGATCGCGCCGATGTCAGCAAACAGCGCGCCGGTTCCGTCCGGCGCATCGCCAAGGTCGTTACCGTCCATCGTGAACAGGACGTCCTGCGGGTCTGTGCCGCTGCCCAGCCCGGTTGCGCCGCGTGCCGGGTAGCCAGTGACCGGACGCGCACTGCCAGGATGGGATACCGTCCGCGCGATCAGTGCGCTCATTACGTCAGGCATGCTCATAAAGGCGTGCTCCCGTCGTCGCTGTCGCGCAAGTAGGCGTCCCATCCGGTGCGGTGTTCGCTGAGACCGGTCATCTGCCTTGCGAGGCGCTCCAGCTCGGCGTTCAGAACCGCCATCGCCGCGCGGTGGGTAGGCTTCACGAGCGCGAGTGCATCGCGCTCCGTTTCGCTCAAGGTCCGCTTTGCGGACAAGTCGCTCACCACCTCACGGAGTTCACTATTGAGGGTCGTCAGCACAGTCCAGTCGCGCTCCAGCGAGGCCTCTCTCAAACGTACGGCGAGTTCCAGCAGATGTTCAGTCCGGTCCATGTGTCTTATCCGTGGCGCTGTTCGACGCCTTGCCAGGCATCGTGCAGGGTGGTCACCAGACCCACGACCTCATCGATCATCGTCGGCTCCAGTGTGCAGCCGGCCTCATTCAGACGCCACGCGCAATAGTCGTAGAGCTGCGCGAGATTCGTCACGACGTCGCCGCCGGATTCGGAATCGAGCGCGCTTTTAAGACCGGTCAGGATACCTATGCATTTGTTTATGCTCTTGCCTTTTGCTTCGTATCGCCTGTTCTCCATGTGCGAACGTGCGCGGGCCATTTCGTCCAGCAATCCGTCCATCAATACGATGACCAGTTGCACCGGCGACGCACTCGCGGTGCGCGCGTCGAGACTGGCCGAGTGGTAGCTGGCGTAGCCGGTCAGACCCATGATTACTTCCTCCCACTGAACACGGGCAGGTCATCGAGCATCGCGAGCGTCTGCTCCATCTGGGTGTTCAGGCTCTGAACCCTGGTGAACTGCGCAAGATATTGTTCGTAGATCCGGCCGTACTTGATATCAAGCGAAGAACTCCTGCTATCAATTGATTTCTGAACGGACTGAACAGAGTCCTGACGTTTTTTGATCTGGCCATCGGTGCTGGACAGCCAGCTTTTCAGGTACTTGTCCATGCGCCCGCTCAAGGCCATGTCGGAGCCGCTGAACATCGCTTCCAGGCCTGCTGGATTCTTGGCGAGCATCGCTTCGAGCTTGGTTTTGTCAACCGACAGCCTGCCGTTGCGATCGGCACTTACACCGTAGGTGAGCAAGCTCGCGCCGTCGACACTCTGTCGCATCATCGTGTCCAACTGCTGCTTCAGCGCGCGAATACCGGCATCGCCTGAAAACGGCCCGGCCGTCGCGCCGTTGCCACCGCTTGCGGTCAGATCGCCCAGCACTTTGGTCAGCGTGTTGTACGCATCGACGAATTGCTGCACGTTGTCCGCGGTCGCGGCGTTGTCCATCACCACGGTCAGCACGATGGGGTTATCACCGTCGCGCATTGCCTGTTTAAACGTAACGCTCACACCGTCAACGCCTGTAAACGTATTGTTTGCCTGCACGACGCGCGTACCCTGATCCCGGCCGCCCAGATAGAAAATCGCATCGCGCGCAGCACTCAGCTCCCTCGTCTGATCGAGGGCGCCTTTCAGATCCGCATCGCCTATCTGGGTGGTATCGAGCGTGATTCGCCCTGCCTCACCCGTTTGCCCCGATGTCATCACCAGTTGCTGTTCGCCGTTGACGCTCACGACCGACGCGCTCACCTTGCCATCGTTGCCAACAGCCTGGTTGATCGCACGCGCCAGTGCGGCGGGCGTCACGTTGCCGTCGGTGTCGACGTTGGCGGCGGACAGGTCGACGTCGAACGCAGCTCCATCGCCAAGCTGTACCGTCAGCGTGCCGGCACCGGCCGCGGCCACCGGCCGCAGGCCGCTGAACGACACCTGGTGCGCCGATGCGATCTGTTCGACGAAGAACGTATAACTGCCCGGCTGCGCCTTCGCGCCGACTGTCGCGCCACCAACCGCCGGATCGGATAAAGAGGCGGAGTATTTGACGACGCCCGCGCCGGAAGAAGGTAGCTTGCCCAGCGCGGTCTGAAAGCTCTGGAGTGCTGATTGCAACTTGGTCAATGCATCTCTCGCGCTGGTCGCGTCAGCCCTCTGCATCTTGATGAGGCTGCGCGCCGAAGCGAGACGCATGTCGGCGAGCGCCTGGGCGTTTTCAACAGGAGTGTTCGGATTGATCATGGTGACCCTTCGTTTGAACGAATCGAATAAATGCTGTCGGCTTCGCGGCGTGCCCGGTACCAGGCCTGCGTCGCCAGTTGATCCTGCCGCTTCTGGCCGCGCTTCTCATCAGCGAGCCGGATTGCATGACGCTTGCTGCACAGGGTGCGCTCGAGTGCCTCGTGTTTCAGCGAAGCCCTCATCAATGCGCGTTGACTCACTTCCATGTCAGCTTCATGCCGGGTCAGATCGCTGAGGTGCGTGTGAATCATCTCGACCAGCGACGATTTGAAATCGGCGCAATTGATGGACAGCGCAAGGTTCGCCATTCCGCTCTGGCCGAGGCCAGTCACCATGTCCTGCACGCGCTCCAGGCTCCTGCGATAGCGCTCGCGCAGCGCCTCCTTGCTCGCCTGCTCGACCTTCAGGCGATCGCGTTCCCGCGCGCGCAGTTCGACGAGGCGAGCCAGGCTCACAACGGTCCGTTCGCCGTTCATGCGAGCAACGCCTCGAGTTGTGAAATCGCGTCGGCAAACGATGCTTCCTCGCCGACACCCTGCTGCAAGTACTGTTCGATCCGGGGATAGAGATGCACGGCCCGATCCGTCAGCGGATCGGCGCCCGCGACGTAGCCGCCGAGCGGAATCAGGTCGCGGACCTGCGCGTGCCGGTTGATCATCTCCTTGAGCGTGCGCGCTGCGGCGAGCTGCGCCTCGGAGGCCACCAGCGCCATGCAGCGGCTCACGGAGCGCGCGACATCGATCGCCGGGTAATGACCCTGCTCGGCAAGCGCGCGAGAGAGCATGATGTGGCCGTCGAGAATCGCCCGCGCCGTATCGACGACCGGGTCCTGCTCGTCGTCACCCTCCGCGAGTACCGTGTAAATCGCGCTCATGCTGCCGCTGCCCTCACCGTTGCCGGCGCCTTCGACAAGTTGTGGCAACAAGCCAAATACGGATGGCGGATAGCCGCGTGTCGCGGGCGGTTCGCCGAGCGCCAGCGCTACTTCGCGCTGTGCCATGGCATAGCGCGTCAGCGAATCGACCAGCAGCAATACGTTCTCTCCAGCGTCACGAAAATGCGCCGCGATCGAGTGACAAAGTTCAGTGGCCATCAGCCGCATCAACGGGGACTCGTCGGCGGGCGCGACGACGACAATCGCTTTCTTCAGCCCATCGGGACCAAGCGCATGATCGATAAATTCGCGCACCTCACGGCCACGCTCGCCGATCAACCCCACGACCACCACGCTGGCCTCCGTCTGCCGGGTGATCATGCCGAGCAGCACGCTCTTTCCGACGCCGCTGCCGGCGAACAAGCCGACGCGCTGGCCCCGGCCCAGGGTGAGCGCACCGTTGATGGCGCGCACCCCCACGTCGAGAATGCCGCGCACAGGCTGGCGTTTCATCGGATTGACGCGTGGAGGGCGCAGTTCAAGCGGCACTTCGCCGGCAAGCGGCCCGCGTCCATCGATCGGTTCGCCGAGGCCATCGATAATGCGGCCGCGCCAGGCCGGGCCGATCAGGATGGGCTTTTCGTCGGCTTCGGCTATCACGCGCGCACCCGAGGTCAGCCCGGTCTGCTTGCGCAGCGGCATCAGGTACGACACGTCCCCGCGAAAGCCCACGACGCGTGCATTGAGCCAGTCCCCCGAGGTGGTTTCGATACGCGTGCGCTGGCCGGTTTCGAATGCATAGCCGGTGGCTTCCAGCAACATCCCCGACACACCGCTCAGGCGGCCGATAGGTCTCGCGACCGGAACATCGAGATCGAGGTCGATGGCGGCGTTACGCATTGTCGACAGCCTCGCCGTTCGGATGCGGTGTTATGTCTCGCGGAGGCGCTGACGACTGGAGATGCGCACTGATCCGTTCGATACACAACGCAAGGCGCTGGCTACAACCCGCATCCATTTCGCGGTCCCCCGCCTTCACGCGGCATTCACCAGGTTCGAGGCGGGCATCGGGCGTCAGGCGCCAAACGGCGGCCCGCTCGGGCGCGACAGCCAGAATGCGCTGATACTCACCGGGATTCAGGCGAACCTCCACGTTCGCGGGTACGGCGGGTACTTTAGGCATCTCGGCCAGGGCTTCGCTGACGAACTCGAGCAACAATTCGGGCCGATGCACCAGCTCGTTACGAATCACTTGCCGCGCGACCTTTTCAACCAGCCCCGCAATCTCGTCACGCATTTCGCTGCGGTAAGCTTCCTGCAGCGAATCAAAACCCGAGATCATCGCGTCAAGCGGCTCGGTCAGTGCATCGAGCGCACGCTTCGCTTCAAGCCGTACCGCTTCCTTGCTCTCGGCATAGCCCGCCGCCTGGCCCTCGCGAAAACCCTCTTCGCGCGCTATCTGCAACACTGCCTCCGACGGAGCGCTGTCGAACAACGGCAGCACGGCCGCAGCGGTGTCCGCAGGGTCGTGAGTACCCAGGCGGTGTGCGAGCGAAGGGAAGACATAACGGCGGTACTGCTTCATCACATCACGTCCTCGGCGACGAGTTGCAACTCGATCTCGCCGGCGTCAGCCAGTTCGCGCACCTGCTCCATGATCTCGCGCCGGGCCTGCTCGACGCGGCTCACCGGCGTTGGGCTGACGCGGCGCCGCATGTCTTCGAAGGCCTGCACCTGGCGCCGCGGCATCGACCGCAACAGCGTCTCAACCAGCCTGGCGTCTGCGCCCTTGAGCGCAAGCCCCCATTGCTCAAGCGGCACCTGCTCCATGATCGTGGCAATCGCCGTGTCGCTTTGCTGCGCAAGAATCGAGAAGTCGTACATATGGTTTTCGACTTCGGACACGACGTCTGGATCGCGCGCGCGCAACAGTTCGACCATGCGAGCGCGATCTCCCGGCATCCGGGTCATGATGTCAGCGGCTTGCCTCACACCTTCGACAGTCGTGCTTTGAATGCCGAGATTCGCGATGCACAGATCAACCACGACTTCGAGATCGCGCAGCAGTTCATAGTCGATTTCCTTCAGGCGCGCGATCTGCAGCAACACCAGTTCCCGGCGCTCGTCGGGCAGTGCCTGAATCACCTGGCTCGATTGTTCAGGCGGCAGGAACGCGAGAAAGATGGCTTGCATCTGGACATGCTCATGCGAGATACGCTCGGCGAGCCACTGCGGTTGCGCCCATTGCAAGCGGGCCATCCGTGGGCCGATTGCATCGCCATAGATGCTGTTAAGAACACTGCCGGCAATCACGCCACCAAGCGCCTTTTCAAGCGAGTGCTGCAGGAACGAGCGCGAGGCGCCTCGCACGCTGCTTTGCGCGCGGTAGGCATCGAAGAACGTCTGGATCGTGTCCTGCACCGCGTCCGCCTTGACACCGGTCATGCGTGACATGACCCGCGTGACGTCGAGCAATTCGTCGCGCGACAGACAGCGCAACACGGCCGCCGCCGGCTCCTCGCCCATGCTCAACAGTACGATCGCCGCTCGTTCGACGGACGTCATCTCCGGCGAGCGCAGTGACGCGCTCACGCCCGTGCTAATCGGATTGTCCATCTTTGCGTATCCAGGGTTTGATGACTTCGGCGACCCGTTCCGGGTCCTGGCCAACCATGGCTCTCAGGTGCTCGACGAGTACGTCGACGTCTGAACCTATGGGTGGCAGCTTGATTTCGGTGAGTAGCGGCAGTGCCACGGAAGAACGTGTGCCGGCCATCGCCGTCACGTCGTCCGGTGCGGGCAGCGCAGGCACCATCGCCTCGTCTGCAGCCCGGCGCGGCGGATCCTGTTGCTTGGCGACCCACTGCCGCAAAATCCTGATCAGCGGACGCAGAACCAGCAGGAAGGCCAACAGGGCAAGCAACGCATAGCCGGCATACGATCCGATCGTCACGAGGTTGTCGCGTTCGCGCCACCACGGCACCTCCTCAACAGGCGGTGCGGGCTGGAAACTCAACCCGGAGACCAGAAGCTGATCACCTCGCTCGCTATCAATACCGAGCCCGTTGCGCAAAATGCTTTCGATGTTGGCAAGCTGGTCGCGGGTCCACGTTTTACCGCCTGCCGGCGCAACGGCATCGTTCAACACGACAGCCACGCTCATGCGCTTTATGACCGTCGGCGCACGCCTGGTCTGCACGACGCTGCGGTCGTACGCGTATTGACGCGTGGTCGCGTTTCTCTGCGAGCGTGGCCCTTCACCGGCGTCGCTTGCCGGCCTTGCCACGGCCGGACGGTTCGACAGCGATCCCGGCACACCCAGTGCCGGCGCTCCAACGTCGTCCTCCTTACGCGTCGCTTCCTGC
This sequence comes from Caballeronia sp. LjRoot34, assembly GCF_964253815.1. Taxonomy (NCBI): domain Bacteria; kingdom Pseudomonadati; phylum Pseudomonadota; class Betaproteobacteria; order Burkholderiales; family Burkholderiaceae; genus Caballeronia; species Caballeronia sp. LjRoot34. The sequence continues at coordinate 1,914,534 of NZ_CAXUSB020000003.1, read as the reverse complement.
GTCACCTTGGGCGCTTCGCCATATTGCTCGCGGGTTTCTTCGACGCGATCGCGATTGAGTTCGACCGCAACGCTTGCCCTGAAATTTCCATCGCCCAAGGCTGGCGCCAAAAGCGTCTGGATGTTGCGCAACGCGTCGTCGCGCATGCGTGCGCCGACTTCCTGCTCCGCTGGCGAGCCGCCGCCCTGATCCGATGCCGACAGGTAATGCCCTGCCTGATCCACCACCGCCACGCGCGCCGGGTCGAGATTGGCGACACTGCCGGCGACCATAGCTACGATGGCCGAGACCTGCTCGGCCGAAAGCTTACGGCCCGGTTTGAGTCTCAGCACGACCGACGCTGAACTCTTGTCGCCGTCGCCGAGAATGAACGATGACGATTTCGCGATGGACAGGTGGACGCGCGCCGACTCCACCGGTTCCAGCGTCACGATGCTTTGCGTAAGCTCGCCCTCAAGCCCCCGCCGGAACCGAATGTCCTGCACGAACTGGTTCACGCCGAGAGGATCGCTTTTGTCGGCCTGCTCAAGGCCGGCAGGCAGCCTGGCTATCACGCCTTTGGCCGCGAGCAGCATGCGCACTCGCCCCAGCATGTCTTCGGGCACCAGCACCTGGCCGCTGTTCGGATGGATGCGATACGCAATCTTCTCCTCGTCGAGGACCGACATCATGTCAGCAGCCGGGACCGTTTCGCGCGCACCGAACAACGGCTTGTAACGGGAGTCCTGGTACTGCAGGAACATCATCGCGAGCGCAGTCAACCCGATCGTCAGCAGGACGAGGGGCAGCAGCTTCGTGACAGACGTGGAAGCAGGCAGTGCGAGTCTTCCCTTCGAGAAAAGCCCGGTAGCACGGGACTTGATGGTGTCGAGCACAGATCAGGTCTCGTCAGATTGGCATCTTGATGACATCGTCGAACGCTCCCATCAGCTTGTTGCGAACCTGGATCAACATCGAGAACGACAGGCTGGCCTGCTGACTGGCCAGCATGGCGCCGATCAGGTCATCGCTCTGCCCGCTGTCGACGGCAGCCGCTTGTTGTTGAGCCGCGTGTTGCTGGCCATCCGCGTGTTCGAACGCGCTCTTCATCGTGTGGGCGAACCCCGCCTCTGTTCCCGTCAGGTCGTTCCCTGCAGCGTCGCTCGGCTTCGTGTCGACGGCGTCAATGCTCGGGATGGAAAGGTCAATCTTCATGTGGGCTCCCGAAGTTGAATCTGATGCACGAGCGAATTCTGTAGGTCACCGCGCCCACCCGCGATAAACCTCAAAGGAAGCTTAAAAGCGGGCCCTTTGTGACAAACAGATGTCCGAGTAAATATTACGAAGATTACATATTTAACGCCGGGACGCTATGATGTCGCCGCCCGATCGGCACACCGGCGTCAGCCGGGTTCTGCATTGTTCGGCGCGCAAGCAACGCAGCGATTCGACTATTCGATATCAATGAACAAAGGCCTGAAAGGACAGATAGAAAATGACGGACCTAACTGACGCCCAAGCGGTGTCCAAGCAAGACACTCGCAGACGCATATTCGCCATCGTGGGAGCCTCTTCGGGCAACCTCGTCGAGTGGTTCGACTTCTACGTGTACTCGTTTTGTGCGCTGTATTTCGCACCCGCGTTCTTCCCCAGCGGCGACTCGACCACCCAGTTGCTGAACACCGCCGGCGTCTTCGCGGCCGGGTTTCTGATGAGGCCCATCGGCGGATGGTTCTTCGGCCGGCTCGCTGACAAGCACGGGCGTAAAACCTCGATGCTGGTCTCCGTCCTCATGATGTGCGGCGGCTCGCTTGTGATTGCCGTACTCCCCACGTACGCGCAGATTGGCGCCGCTGCGCCGGCATTGCTGCTCGTCGCACGGCTCTTCCAGGGGCTGTCGGTTGGCGGTGAATACGGAACCAGTGCGACCTACATGAGTGAAGTCGCCGTCAAGGGCAGGCGCGGGTTTTACGCGTCGTTCCAGTACGTCACGCTCATCGGCGGACAACTCTGCGCGCTGCTCGTGCTCATCATCCTGCAGCAGACACTGTCGGTTGAAGAACTGAAGGCGTGGGGTTGGCGCATTCCGTTTGTTGTCGGCGCCGCCGCGGCACTCATCGCGCTGTATTTGCGCAAGTCGCTCGACGAAACGACAACGGCCGAAAGCCGCCGGCAGAAGGAAGCAGGCACGCTGCGCGGACTGTGGAAACACCGGAAAGCGTTTCTGACCGTGGTGGGTTTTACCGCGGGCGGCTCGCTGATTTTCTACACGTTCACCACCTACATGCAGAAGTACCTGGTGAACACTGCGGGCATGCATGCGAAGACCGCGAGCAGTGTCATGACCGGCGCCCTGTTCGTGTACATGTGCATGCAACCGCTGTTCGGCGCGCTCTCCGACAAGATTGGCCGACGCAAGTCGATGCTGCTGTTCGGGTTCTTTGCGACCATTGGGACCGTGCCCCTGCTGCACACGCTCAAGGATGTCACGAGTCCCTTCATGGCGTTCGTACTGGTGACGATCGCGCTGGCTATCGTCAGCTTTTATACGTCTATCAGCGGGCTCATCAAGGCCGAAATGTTCCCGCCTGAAGTGCGCGCGCTCGGCGTGGGGCTGTCCTATGCAGTCGGCAATGCGGCTTTCGGCGGGACAGCGGAATACGTCGCGCTGTGGATGAAGCAGGCCGGCAATGAGTCGCTGTTCTACTGGTACGTCACGGCGCTTTGCGCGATCTCCCTGCTGGTGTCGTTCAGCATGCGCGATTCCTCGAAAGAAGGCTATTTGCGTCACGAGCCTTGAGGCAATTGGCAGACGTGTGAATGGAGTGCTGCGCGGCGGCGAAACCCGCTGCCGCGCAGTGTTCGTAAAGTGTCCTTAAGTCTTACAAAAACCTGTCGTTAACAGATTGTCGATACGACGTCCTCTTAACTCTCAGGCTTCGCCATGACTTTCAAAGACATCCCCATCCGCCGCGGCCTGGTCGCCATCCTCGTACTCTTCGGCGCCCTCATTCTCTGCATTGGTCTCGTGGCGGTAAAGTCGCTGCAACGACACGTCGACATCTCCGACAGGATGATCACGGTCGATCAGGCAACCATCTATCTCAAGGACACCTACCTCAATAACCTGAAGGCGCGCAGCGCACTTGCGCGAGCGTATATCGCCATTACCGCCGGCTCGGAAGGCAGAGAAGGCGCCACTACCGCTGCCACCGGCTTCTACGCCACAGCGCGAAAATCCTTCGACTCCTTTTCTGCTATTCCGAAAGAGACCGACGCCGAACGGGCAGCAGCCCAGGTTCTCGAGCAGACGTTCAAGGCGCATACCAGTGTTTTTGATGACGTTTTTGTGGCCGTCAAGGCCGGTGAAGTTGAGCGTTACGTGACGTTGAACGAGGGACCCATGACCTCCACAAGCGTTGCGTTTGGCAAGGCAGCCGACGAGTTCTTCAAGGTGCAGGACGAGGCTCTGTCCGAATTGAAGGAGGAACGAAAACGCAGCGAACGGCAAATGCTCATGATCACGGGCAGCCTTGTCGCCCTCGCGGGAATCTTGATTGGGCTGGTCTATTGGGCACTTGTCCGCGTCGTCGTTCGCCCCCTTCAGGATGCAGTGTCGGCGGTTGGCCGTGTCGCAGGAGGAGATCTGGCTGCGCCCTTGCCTGCGCCGTCGCGCAACGAGATCGGCGCGCTATTCCTGGCGCTGGGCAATATGCAGAAAAGCCTGACCGGTATCGTCAAGGGCGTTCGCGGTGGGACAGACTCAATCGTGACCGGCGTGCGTGAGCTTTCCGCCGGCAATAGCGACCTTTCGTCACGAACAGAGGAGCAGGCTGCATCGCTTGAAGAAACAGCCGCCAGCATGGAGCAATTGACCGCGACCGTTCGACAAAACACCGAGAGCGCACTGCAGGCAAGCACGCTCGCAGCTCAGGCATCGAACACGGCACACGAGGGCGGCGTTGCTGTCAGGCAGGTCATCGAGACGATGCAGACCATCGCGGATAGTTCTTCCGAGATTGTGAATATCATCAGCGTCATCGAGGGCATTGCCTTCCAGACGAACATCCTCGCGCTCAACGCCGCTGTTGAAGCCGCGCGTGCCGGCGAAGAGGGCCGGGGTTTTGCCGTCGTTGCGAGCGAGGTCCGCAGCCTTGCGCAACGCAGCGCTTCCGCCGCGAAGGAAATCAAGCAACTGATTGAAGGCGCATCCGAGCGCATCTCGACCGGCAGCGCGCAGGTCGACCGCACCGGCAAGACAATGGAAGATGTCGTCAAGTCGGTGAAGCGGGTCACCGACATCATGGGCGAGATTGCTTCTGCATCCGCCGAACAGACGGTGGGCATCGAGCAGGTCAGCACGGCGATATCGCAGATGGATCAGGTCACGCAACAAAACGCGGCGCTGGTCGAGCAGGCCGCTGCCGCCACGCATTCGCTCGAGGGACGGGCTCAGGAACTGGCGGAGTCGGTTGCTGCGTTCCAACTGGCCCGGTGAGCGTAGAACTCCGCTCTGGACGCGCGGAGATGGGTTGCGATCCTGCGTCCGCCATTACGGGGACGATGTCGTCTCCAAGCCGCGGCGTAGGGCGCAATAATTTCGTCAATCCAGAATCCCTGTCAGGATAGGAAATCGTCTTTTTGCAGTGACAGTATTATTTCCACTCCCAACGAAATAACGCTGTCACTTCGCGTCGCCGGGCGCGATGGTGTTTGTCGCAGCTTGATTCAAAGTGGAAAATTCGGCAGAGGCATGCGGTTTCCAGTCAGCGGAAGGCAGCGAAGTCGAGGAGGAGGAGTTGACTTCGCGCCAATTGTGGTGAAGAACGATAATTTTATAATTATTTCGTTATCCTCTGGTTAGCCAAAACATTAGCGCGTGGCCGTTGTCGCGCACGTAATGACTTCGACCTTCAATGGACGGGCGACCAGGCGCCACCTAACCTAAGCGTCAGTTTCCCAAGGCTACCCGATATTTCACAGCGAACGAGCAACCGTCAAAGAAGGTATTGAGCGCGGTTCCAAGCAACACGGCCACGCCGCCTGGTTTAGAAAAGCCGGTTAGCGCAAGCTTCCGGCTTTTATTTTCCCGGGCGAATTCAGCCCCCTTCCCTCTTAACGATCGTTTGAACGGGTAGTCGTTCGCGCGTACAGATAGCGTACGCGCGAACCCCATCCGCAGACAGGCAGCGGGCCGATCTTGACCGCCGGCGCCGCTGCGCGAGAACACTCATCAACGGGCGAAAGTATCTCCCAGCACGACGCCCTCGCGGCGTGGATCTGTGCCGCCCTGCAGGACGCTCGACTGATTGGCCCCTGTTCGAAGGATCGTATTGACGCCGCTCGCCTGAGCCGCTGTAGAGACGGTGTGGCCCAATGCGGCAAGACCGGTGAGCAACGGATCGTTCGCACCGCCGTTCGAACTGTTGATGTTGGGATGCTCGCCACCGACTGTCGTGACCGGGCTGTTGCTCGCGCCAAAGTCGACCAGATTCGCTGATTGCTGAGCGTCCAGTCCCCAGTCAAGCACGCCGACGACCGTCTTGACGACATACTGCGGAATCGTGCCGCCGCCGGGCGAGCCGGTCGCCATCACGAAGTCGCCTTTCGAGCCATCGGCAGCGATCTTGAACACGAGCGTAGGCGCCATCGAACTGCGCGGTCTCTTGCCGGGTTCCACGCGGTTTGCGACGGGAGCGCCGGCGGTGTCGGTCGGGTTCGCGGAAAAATCCGTGAGCTGGTTGTTCAGCAGGAAGCCGTTTGTCATGTGAAACGATCCCATGCTCGACTCAACCGTGGTGGTGGCAGTCACCACGTTGCCGCTGGCATCCACGATGGTGAACTGGTTCGTGCCGTGCTCGATAAGCGTCTTGTCCACGCCGAGAGAGACCGGGCCAAAATTGCCGGCCGTAGCAGTGCCCATGCTCTTGTTGAGGTTGATCAACGCCGCCCGGCTCTGCAGATACGGTTTGTTAAGCAACGTGTTCCACGTGCCGCCCGGCGGCGGGACGAAATCGGTATCGGCCACGTACTTGTCGCGGTCGGCATACGCCAGCCGCTCGGCTTCGGTAATCAGATGGACACCTTGAACGGTGGGCTTGCCACCTTCGAGATCGATTGCCGTGGGTTTTTGCTGTTGCAGATTGAAGTTCTCGAGGATGCCCAATGCGGACGCCACCGCGATGCCGCCGGACGACGGCGGCGGCATGCCGCAAATCCAGTAGCTTCGATAGGTCGTGCAAATAGGATTGCGCTGTTTCGCCTGATAGTTCGCGAGATCGGCGAGGGTCGTTTTTCCGGGCGTGATCTTCGAACCGTCGGCGCCGGTCGTTGTCGCGATCTTCGCCACTATGTCCTGTGCGATCTGGCCGGAATACAGCGCGTTCGCGCCGTTGCTCGCCATGGCCTTCAGCGTGCTGGCGTAAGCCGGATTTTTCAGTACCGTGCCGAGTGCTTTCGGTGACCCGTCCGCGTTAAGGAAGTAAGCAGCGGCCTCGGGGTCGCGGCTCAGGCTGCTTGCATTCGAAGCAATTGCGCCGGCAAGCCGTCCACCGATCGGAAACCCATTGGACGCGAGCGAGATCGCGTCGCCGAACAGGTCCTTCCACGCAAGCTTGCCGTGATCCCGCTGCAGCGCCTCGATGAGACGGGGCACGCCGATCGTTCCAATTGAGCGACCGCTTGCGCGCGCGCTTGGCTGCGGCGCGGAATGGTCGCTGGCGTCATCAACGTAGCGAAGATAGTTTTCTGTCGCCGCGCCCGGTGCTGACTCGCGTCCGTCGTACGCCTGCACGGTCCTGTTCGATGCATCGTAATACAGCAGCACCCCGCCTGATCCAAGCCCCGTTGCTTCGGGAACGGTCAGCCCCAGCACCGCCTGCACAGCAACCGCCGCGTCGGCCGCGGTTCCCCCATTCTTGAGCACGGTGCAGCCCGCCGCGCTCGCATACGCATTCGATGTGGTGACCATATAGGTCTTCGCGTACACAGGCTTCAGGCCCGTGCGATAACCCGACGCTGCTTCCGGGAGCGACGGGTCACCCGGGAGATTGGAGCCAATGACGACACTCGACCCGTTACTGTCCATCGCGAGACAACTCGCGTTCTGAGTGGGCGTTGGGGTCGAGGCCGACTGGCCGGTTTCTGAATCACCGCCGCAGGAAACCAGCAGAAGCGTGGCGGCGGATATTGCTGCCACGAGTGTGAGGTAAGGGTTGCTTTTCATCGTGCTTTTACAAGTCCTTTTATCGTCGAACTTTTAATGATCAGGAGCAGAGGCTAAAGCGGTCCGTCGGCATAGGTCCGCGTCGTCGCAGTATTTAAACAGCGGCGGAGCGTTGCTGTCGTGCGGTCCGACATTGCATCACAAGGGGCCGTCCGGATGCGGTAGAAGACCGGCCTTCAACAAGCCGACGAAATACTATCTGAAACATTACTAAAATGTTACGGAAAAATATTATCCGACTGCTTGTTAGCCAGTTTTTGTATAGCCGGCCAGTCCGCTACGCATGACTTGAGACAAGCTGGTACCTGAAACGACAGAGGCCCCGTTCAGAACGGGGCCTCTTACGACTACTGTGCTTTTGCAGCGATCAAACCTGCCGCAAAGTTAAGCTGACAAAGGTTTATCGAGCGGGTTGAAGTCCTTCGTTCTCAGACTTCGTTTCCGGCGGCGGTACGATAACTTCAATCTTGCCGACCAGGAAGATGTACGAAAGAATCCCGAGGATAGCGACAACGGATACATACCACATTGCATAGTGGAAGTTGTTCGTGCGCTGCAAGATCAAGCCGAATATGATCGGCGTGGTAATCCCTGACAGATTTCCGCACAGGTTCAGGAAACCACCCATCGTTCCAATGAAGTTACGCGGGATGACATCCGTAAATACTACCCAGCCGATATTGGCCACGTTGTTACCGAAGAAAGCCAGGGAGAGAATCGCAATAGCGATAACCGGATCGCTTTCGAAGAAGTTGACGAGGAAGATTAGCGAGGTCAGCGCCAGGCCGAGAATAACCGGGGTTTTTCGCGCAAACGTGACTGACTTTCCTTTCTTCAACAGCATGTCGCTCAGGAAACCACCGGTCAGCATGCCGACCATGGCCATCATGAACGGAATCGATGCGCCGATACCGGCTTTAGCCAGACTTAGATTTAATGCCTTTTCAAGATAAACGATAAACCACGTCATGAAAAACATCAGCGTGGAATTATACGCAAACTGGGTAATAAACAAGCCCCAGATGGTTTTCTTCTTGAGGAAGTAGAGAATGTCGCTGGCCTTGACTTTGGTGCTGATCGAAGATTGGTCTTTCGAGCCATAACCGCCACCGGCCTTAATCAGGTCAAGTTCAGCCGCGTTGGCCGTTTTGCTGTCTTTCGGATCGCGATAAACGATCAGCCAGTAAATTCCGAAAATAACCCCGACTCCCCCTGTCGAATAAAACACCACTTCCCAGCCATATTTGTCGGTCAGGAATGTGAGAACCGGGGTGAATACCGCAAGACCAATATATTGCGAACTGATGTAGATCGAAGTAGCACGCGCACGCTCGTTCTTCGGGAACCAGCTTGCAATGATCTTGGTATTGGAAAGGAACGAAGGCGCTTCTGCCAAGCCGATCAATGCCCGGCAGATAATCAGCATGGCAAACGACGCGCCAAGACTCGTGAAGATCACGTGCGAAGAAAAGCCCATTGCGAAGGTACAGGCGCTCCACACCACAATCGCGGTACCGTAAAGAATTCTTGAACCGATTCTATCGAGCAAGTATCCGACTGGAATCTGGCTGGCAGCATACGTCCACGTAAATGCCGAGAACAGCAGGCCCAGTTGCGAGGGCGAAAGACCGAACTCCCCTTGAATCTTGCTCCCCGCAATAGACAGGTTCGCCCGGTCCATATAGTTAATTGCTGTCACCACGAACAGCAGAAATACTATGAAAAATCTTGACCTCGTTGCTTTCATGCTTGGACCTTGAAGGTATGGTAATTATTTCTGTTTCTATAAACGCCGCAGGATCTGTTTTTATTGGAGCGGAAATTTAATGACCTTATTTTCTTCGGCGCTGCGATAGATTGCCGTGAACAATTCCACGGCACGGCGACCGTCGAGTCCACTGACTAAAGGTTGGATGCCGTTACTCACGGCGTTCAGGAAGTCGGCTATTTGCAGTTCATGATAAAAATTCATGGAATCCACCGACGCGAAGCGCTCCGCGTCTTCTTTTTTCCATGTGTCAAGATTTGCTTCTTCGCCGCTTATTGTCCAGATATCGTTATAAGGCGGTTCTGTAATAGACGAGACGCCGGCAATGAACATGGCCCCGCCGTCTGTTTGCACGCCGGCCGAAGCCCCATTATTTCCATGGACATGTACTTTCCCGTACAAGGCAGGATTTTGCGCGTTGCTGACCAGAATATTGGCGATTGCGCCGCTCCTGAATTTCACCAACGCTGCCGCCGTATCTTCAACTTCAATATACGGGTGATTGACGTTTTTCCAGACGCCGTACACCTCATCCACTTCGCCCATGTACCAAAGCAGCAAATCAAGCTGATGCGGGGCCTGATTAACCAGCACGCCGCCGCCTTCGCCTTCCCATGTTCCGCGCCACGGATCGCTTTCATAATATTTCTGGTCACGCCAGCCGAGCATGGTGACGCTGGCGATGGCGGGCAGGCCGAGCTTGCCTGCATCGATGGCGGATTTAATTCGCATGCACGGCTCATAAAAACGGCGCTGGCAGACTACGCCGACCGTGCGCTTGTTTTCTTCCGCACATGACAGGATCGCGTCGCAGTCTTCAAGCGACGAAGCCAATGGCTTTTCGATCAGCACATGGCAACCCTTCTTCAACGCGGCGATCGCCACTGAAGCGTGCTGCGGATGGGGGGTGCAAATGCAGACCACGTCCACCGAAGCCGAATCGATCATCGCTTCTATGTTGTCAAAGGCCAATACACCGTATTGGTCGGCGAAAGCCTTGGCCTTGCCCAGATTGGTGCTGCATACGGCAACGAATTCAGACCCTTCAAGATTCGCCAACGCTTTGGCATGGAAGTGACCGACTTTCCCGCAACCAATAACCGCAGTTCTGAGTTTTTTCATAGAGTTCTGGATCTGAAACGCCGCCAAGAAACGAGCCAGCGCTTCGCAATCGTTAATTAGATGTTGCTTCCAAGTCGTCGACTTATATATCAAATCGGCTTACTTCTCCCGAGACGCGAATCGGATCGGGCGCGTTAATCAATGCACTAAAACTGAACTTGATTCGTCATGGACTCAATGTTTCAGGTAGCGCTATCTCGGTTGCTTCCTTGAGATTTTCAGTCCGAAACCATTCCGCCGCCGCCCGGCAAACGTCCATAACCGGCAAAGTCGCATCGGCGCTAAAAGTTTGCGGCTCACCAACCGGCGACTCCAGATCGGCAAACTGACTGTCAACCAGCGTAGCTGGCATGTAATGACCGCCGCGCGCAGCTACCCGTTCGGCGGCGACATCGCGCGGCAGGCTGAGGAAGACAAAGCCGAGTCCGGGGACGGCCCGGCGCAGGCGCTCGCGATACTTGCGTTTGAGCGCGGAGCAAGCCAGGACGGGGCGTTGATTCGCCGAGAGCGCGCGAACCAGCTCCGCTGCGAGCTGGTCGAGCCAGCCTGCGCGGTCGTCATCGCCAAGCGGTATGCCGGCGCGCATCTTGGTAACATTGGCCTCCGGATGGAACGCATCGCCTTCAATCAGGAAGCCGTCGATTTCCGCTGCAAGCCCCGCCGCCACGCTGCTTTTACCGCAACCGGCCACACCCATTACCACCACTGCCGACATTGATTCGTTCATTCCAGCCTCATACCACTCAAAGATAGCGCTATCTCAACTATTCGCAAAAAACGGCCGCTCACGGCCGATCTACCCACTGTTTATAACCTTTACAGCAGGGATGCTCACTGCACTTTCAGGTTTGTGCAACGCTACAGGTAGCGCTATCCTAGACAAATTATGACAAATACGACGCACAGGAAAACCCGAAGTACGGGTCGGCCGACGCTGGAACAAGTGGCGCACCTTGCCGGCGTCAGCACGATTACGGCATCGCGCGCGTTGCGCGGCGTGAATACCGTCGCGCCTGACCTCGTGCAGCGAGTCAAGGACGCGGCGCAAGAATTGGGATACGTGACCAACGCGGCAGCGCGAGCGCTCGCGTCGTCGCGTAGCGACGCCGTCGCGGTGCTGGTGCCGTCGCTGTCGAATCTCGTTTTCGTCGATGTCCTCGATTCGATCCACAGCGTGCTGAGACCGCAGGGCTTTGAAATCCTGATCGGCAACTCGCATTACGCGCGTGACGCCGAGGAGGATCTGGTGCGCCATTATCTCGCCTCGCCGCCGAGCGGGATGGTCGTGGCCGGATCCGACCGCACGGAAGCGGCCCGGCGCATGATCGATGCGAGCGGCGTGCCGTGTGTTCATATCATGGAAATGTCGCGCGGCCCCGGCGTACATTGCGTCGGCTTTGCACAGACCGGTGCCGGGCAGGCGGCAGCCGAGCACCTGCTTGCGCGCGGCCGCAGGCGCAACGCGTTTGTCGCAGCGCAGCTCGACCCCCGGATCATGCAACGTGGCGACGGTTTTCGCCGCGCCTTGCAGGAAGCAGGACTGTATGACCCGGCGCTCGAATTTTTATCGCCAGCGCCTTCTTCCGTAGGATTAGGCTGCGATCTGTTCGCGCAGATTCTGGAGCGGCGTCCGGATGTCGATGGCATCTTTTTCGGCAATGACGACCTTGCCCACGGCGCGCTGCTGGAAGCGTTGCGCCGGGGGGTATCGGTGCCCAGCGACATTGCAATGGTCGGGTTCAACGACTTGCCCGGATCGGCGCATTCGTTCCCCCGCCTGACCACGATCCGTACGCCTCGCGCTGAAGTCGGCCGGCGCGCGGCGCAAATGCTGCTCGCCATGATTCGCGGAGAGCAGGTGCGCGAGCCAGTGATCGATCTCGGCTTCGAACTTGTAGTGCGCGAGAGTTCCTGAGTCGATACGCTGCACAAACCGCATGCATTTGCTTATGCAGCGCGTTGCCGACGCCCTCACCGATGACCGCATTGATTCCGTCACTTCGAAATCCTGGTGCCGCAGGGCGTGGCGTCTTTGAGTTGACGATTTTAATTTGTACTACAAACGAAGCGCCGTTATCAAAAGTTTTTTGACGCTCCCGTTCGAGCACCTCTCAGCCACGAGAACGATCACCGCGCAGTCACCTTCAACACTCAAAGAAGCAGCCGACGTTATGGCGCCGCGCCTTACCCTCTAAACTACCAACAACGTTCTTCAGGCGCGACGACCCAACCTAAGACGTCTTGACTTTCGATACCACGAAGACGATACCGCCGGTATTGTCGGCTTTCACCGTCGCTCCATAAAGCGTGGTGGTGGTCGAGTCGTACAGCCCCATGCCGAGCATATTCAGCGAATTATATGTACAGGTGGTCGCGGCAAACGTGATGTTTAGATCGTATGCATTGTTCGTCAGATGAGGCGCGATCGTTCCGGAAAAAAAGCAACCGCTGGCACTGGCGCCAGTTACCGCACCCGTTGGAAGAACACTCATAGTAAGGTCCTCAGTACCGCCAGCCGTGGTCCCCACCGTGCCGGTATAAATGCCGGCCACGGTCGTTAAAGCGGGCGTAGCGGAAGACAGTGCGCTGTCATACGTCGAACTGAACGTGGTCGCGATACCGTCGCCATTATGCGTAACGGTTCCGCTCATCGATGCTGCCGTGACATAACTGGCAGACAACGTGCTGGCTGCAACGCCTGTGCTCAAACCTGTGGTTTGCACCTGGTAATCCAACGCTGTCGACGAACTGAAGCTTCCCCCCTTCCCGCTGCCGGTACCAATGACTACGCCACCAACCGGATTAGTTGTAGTAGTCGTGGTTGCTGCTGTCGTGCCGCTCGCTGGAACCACCGTAGTTGTAGGCAGGCCGCTATAAAAATAGTAGTAGGTGCCGTTGGTCAGCACCATCGACTCGATCACCCGCGAATCGCTGGTAGTCCCGTTGTAAATACCGACAAAGCTGTCAGGCGGTGCCGGAGTCGAGCTGGAACTATTTCCCCCTCCGCCACACGCGGTCAGAATGGACGTGAGCAGCACCGGTAGGGCCAACCGTTTGATCATATTAGTGCTCTTAGAATAATGAATCGCCGAATAGTATTCGCCGATACGGCTTCCCCAATCGGGGCCGCCTATGGATCGTCTGCAAACAATGCAGATTTACGTGCATATAGTGAAAAGGGGTATGCGCGTGAGTCGCTTACCTGCTGCGGGTTCACGGCTATCACATTCACAACAGACTTGCCTTTGTCCAGTTCGACGCTCCGGCGGCCTGCATTCAGCGATGCGATTCCTGTTTGAGCAGGATAGTGCGGATGGGGTTTTGCGATTCCGAGAGAAGGCCTCGTGATTCGAAGGTGATTACAAGATATTTCCGTTGACCGCCTCCAGGTAGGTAAGGAGGTCGGCCTTCGCGTCGAGACCTTTTCCGCAACCGCATGCGGCGTCAGCGTGTAGTGGGCGTCTCTGCGTATCTGATAGCTCGTAGCCAGTCATTCGATGCATTTTCAATCGGGCTCATATACGCCCGTATGACTGGGGAGGAGCATCGCCTAGTCGTTTCCCCTTAGCGAAGCAGCGCCGGCCCCTTGCCGGATGCGTCGCGCGCTATACGGCCGTATAACGGGATTACTCCATCGAGGCATCGCGCGACCCCACCGTAGAATAGATTCTCCCTTCTGCGCTAACTAACCTACAGTCATCGCGATCAGCACACCTCCGATGACTTCGGGAAAGTTCCCCCGATACCTTCGTCCTCATCTCCTGTGCAGAACCGCGACCCAGTAGCAGGCCCTTCTCGTGCCCGCAAATTACTGCGCCTAACCGTGTTTCCTTTAATCGTCGCACCCTTTCAAAGGAATTAACCGTGTCGCCTGTTCTGCATACCTGGCTCTTTATCGGCGCCAACGCCTACGTTGAATTCACATTTGTCTCATGGCTGAACAGGAGCGTCTACCGGCGTACGGTCGACTACTCCGTGGTTTGCCTCCAGTAGGCCCGCGTGTTATCGCCCCGCGGTTGCGCAATCACAGCCTCGACTCTTACTGACAAGAGGAAGAGCAAGACGATGTTGAACGATACCCCCCGCCATGCACCCATCGAACTTTCATCCGAGACAAATATTTCGCATTCTTCCCCTGCGCTCAAGAGCGCGGTTCCCGCAAGGTCCTGGCGCCCTCTCGCCGCCTCTGCGGGTATGGGGAGAGTTGGGCGGTACAGGCCGGCACGCCATGAAGCGACGCCGATCGACCCGGACCCCGGGCGTCGCACACTCGCCGCGCTCCAGCAGTTCAATGCTGCGCGTGGCGAGTTCTCTCATGAGCTCATGTACTCGAGATTACGTGCGCGGCCGAACATGGCCCGCGCGCAAGTGCCTACGTTCGCCGTGAACGTCCTTGCCATGTAATCAAACTTCGTGAAAAGGCAACGTCCCGAGGTGAGCCATGAATCCAGTCATCGAGAACGACATTCTTCACGTGAGCCGCATCATGCGTGCGTCCATTTTTCAATGTGCACCCCATGTGATGCGGCCTGATTACTGGCATGCCCGGCTGTCGTTGTTGCTGGAAGAGCCAGGGTTGCTTGAGATGCAACGATGCACCGTCATGGGGTTGCTCAGGGAGCTCGCAGATATCGAAGGGCATCTTGCGGCCGCCCGCACCGGAACAGCGGATGCGGGACTGCTCGCGGTAGCCCAACGATAACCCGCAGGCGACCTGACCAACGGTGTTGCTTAGCGAACTCGCGAACGCCCGCGAGCACGCTGGCGAGTCCAACCGTGTCGGCATACATCATCGGACCGCCGCGATAGCGCGGAAAGCCATCACCCGTGCAATAAAGTCAGATCGACATCAAGGGGGCGCAAAGCTATGCGCTGACGCACGACCTGCGCGCCTTCGTTAATCATGGCAGCTATATAGCGCCGGATAATATGAGGATTTGACCGCGATCGCGGGCTTTCATATCACGACGGCCCCGCCCCGCAAGATGATGTTGGTATGATTCCTCGACCAATCGAGGTGGTCTGCAAGGTTTTGAACCAATAGCGGAGGCCGATCCAGGACACTCGCCGGCAACGCACGTCCTGGTCACGCGAACGAAATGAAAGCCCTGGAATTTTTACGACAAGCAGTTTTGCTGTGAGCTGACTCAAACTCAAGATGGCAATCGATATCACCGGCCGGACGTTTGGCAGGCTTACCGCTGTAGCACGCGAGGATGGTTCTCGCTGGCTTTTCAAGTGCGCATGCGGCGTCGAAAAGGTACTCGACGCTCAAAGCGTCAAGTACCGCAAGACTCTATCGTGCGGCTGCTTGCGTCAGATTGAAATAGCACCCGGCCATCGCTTTGGGCAACTCACTGCGTCTCACTACGTGAATCACGGCAAGAACGGTGCACGCTGGTTTTTCCAGTGCGACTGCGGGTCCGGGAAGATCTTTGCGTCCAGTTACGTACGAAGCGGCCTCCGAACGTCGTGTGGATGCCGCGGGCGGGCTGCTAAGGTCGTCCGCGTGGAACAACCGGGCGCGGAAGTCTGGCCGTTCCCAAAGTGGCCCAGGGAGCGTGGCGGATAAGCGGCTCTCAAGAGATAATCCCCCTGCAGTAACACATAGGGACCGTGACCGGGTGATGCCATCTTGTCAGCGCGCGGCCTCGTTGACCGCACGCTGCCTTACTCGTTTACAGCCTACCGCCGCGACGAAAGCCGGCGCACGACGGACACAAGCCTGTCGACCTCATCGCAGGTGTTGTAAAAAGCTAGCGACGGCCGCACGGTCGCCTCCACGCCAAAACGCCGGAGAATTGGTTGGGCGCAATGATGACCTGAACGCACGGCAATCCCTTCTTCGTTCAACGCCTGCCCGACCTCTTCCGTCTCATAGCCTTTCAGCACGAACGACAATACGCTGGCTTTATTCTTCGCTGTACCGATCAAACGCACGCCTGGGACCGGCTGCAATACGCTCGTCGCGTAGGCCAACAGATCGTGTTCGTAGCGCCCGATATTCTCGATACCCACACGCGTCACGTAATCGATCGCAGCCCCAAGGCCTACCGCATCGGCAATGTTGCCCGTGCCCGCCTCGAAGCGATTTGGCGGCGCCTGGAACACAGTCCGCTCGAACGTCACGTCCGCGATCATGTTGCCGCCGCCCTGCCATGGCGGCATGTCTTCAAGCAGATCGCGTTTGCCATAGACCACGCCGATACCGGTCGGGCCGAACAGCTTGTGACCCGAAAACACGAAGAAATCAGCATCGATTTCCTGCACGTTCACCCGCATGTGCGAGACCGATTGCGCGCCGTCAACCAGCGCCCGAGCGCCTGCACGATGCGCCATTGCAACAATCTCCTGCACCGGCACAACGGTACCCAATGCGTTCGATACCTGCGTCACCGAGACGATCTTCGTGCGGCTGTTGAGCAGCTTCTGATACTCGTCGAGACGGACCTGACCGGAGTCGTCGACAGGAATCACGCGCAGCGTCGCGCCCTTTTGTGCGGCGAGTTGCTGCCACGGCACGATGTTGGCGTGATGCTCCAGATGCGAGACGATGATCTCGTCGCCCTCGCCAACATTTTGCACGCCCCAGGTCTTCGCGATCAGGTTGATGCCTTCCGTCGTGCCCCGCACGAAGATGATTTCTTCCGCCGATGCGGCGCCAATGAAGCGCCTCACCGTATCGCGCGCCCCTTCGTATGCATCGGTTGCACGTCCTGCCAAGGCATGCGCGGCACGGTGAATGTTCGAGTTCTCGTGCGCGTAGAAATACGACAGGCGGTCGATAACCGATTGAGGTTTGTGCGTGGTCGCGGCGTTGTCGAACCAGACGAGCTGACGTCCGTTCACGCGCTCTTGCAGAATCGGGAAGTCGCGACGAATAGCGTTGACATCAAATGGCGGATGCGCCGAACCGGTCTGCGGCAAGTGCTCGTTCGAATGCGGCGCACGCGCGTTGTCGAGAAAATAGAACGCGCCGGCACGATCGGGCTCGCCACCCGCCGACCCCGCCCGCTCGCGGCTGTTGAACGGAAGCAAGTCATCGATAGACGGCAGACCGAACGATTCAGCCGTCGGTACATCATGACCAGGCAACGGCAGCTCGCGGTTCGCGCCGGATGATGCGCCCGCGTCCCGCAAGAAATAAAACGGCGACGCCGCCGGCTGATCTCGTTGCGCACCATCGGGCACGCCGACGCCAAGCGCGGCGCCGCCGAAGCGCGGTTCCAACGCCGGCGCGGCGCTCGTCACAGAGTCAGGTACGTTGTTTTGCGAAACGGCATGTGGCGCCAGCGCCGGCACGCGATTGCCCAATGACAAGACGTGCGTAGGCGCCGACGGAAGCAGGTTGGCGCCCGGCGCCTTGCCCTGTGGAAGGCTCAGGCCCGGCACGCCCGTCCCTGCACCGCCCGGCCCCGCCAACGGCGACCCCGGAGGCGCCGGATTGCTCGCGGAAGCGAGCACAGGCGCAGCCACCGGCAACCCTGCCGAGAGCGACTCACCACTGCCACTGCCAAGGCTCGCCAGCGCGGGCGTAGCACTACCAGCACTGCCCGGTAACGCCGTAAAGAACGCCGTTGCAAGACGCGACAACGTGGCCACGTCCGGCAAGCCCGCAGGTGCCGCGCCCTGTGGAACATCGGACAGCGAAGCGCCGCTCACTGGCTTACTTGTAGGTGTCAGGATAGTCATGGTACTTGGCGATCTCCACGTCATCCAGAACCGCCAGTGCGTCCGGCGAGTGCACTGCGAGCGAGCAATACAGCGAAATCAGGTACGAGGCAATCGCATGGTTGTTGATCCCCATGAAGCGCACCGAAAGCCCTGGCCCTTGCTCGCCTGCCACACCCGGCTGGAACAGGCCAACCACGCCTTGCCGCTTGTCGCCTACGCGCAGCAAAAGGATCTTGGTCTTGCCGTCGGCGACAGGAACCTTGTCCGACGGGATCAACGGAATGCCACGCCACGTGAGGAACTGGGAACCAAACAGGCTCACGGTGGGCGGCGGCACACCGCGACGCGTGCACTCGCGCCCGAACGCTGCGATGGCGAGCGGATGCGTCAGGAAAAACGCAGGCTCTTTCCAGACGCGCGTCAGCAGTTCATCGAGATCATCAGGGGTCGGCGCGCCGGTCAGCGGAAACACGCGCTGTTCTTCAGCAACATTCGCCAGCAGACCGTAATCCGGGTTATTGATGAGCTGGCTTTCCTGCAATTCCTTGATCGTTTCGATCGTCAGGCGCAGCTGTTCCTTGATCTGATCATGCGGACTACTATATAGATCCGACACACGAGTCTGCACGTCGAGGACCGTGCTGACCGCGTTGAGAAAATACTCGCGCGGGTTTTCATCGTAGGGAACGAAGGTCCGGGGCAGTTCGCTTTCGTCTTCACGTTGCGTGCAGGCCGCCTTCACTTCCTCGGGATTCTTGACCTGGTTCAAGCGGTAGATACCGGCTTCGACCGGCACCCATTGCAACAAGTGCGTGAGCCATCGCGGCGTGATGGTCGATAGCTGGGGAACGGTCTTGGTGGCATTGGCTAGTTGCCGTGCTGCGTTATCGCCGAGCGCCGTCTGGCCGCCCACAGTTGCCGTCATGTGTAGCTCCGAAGTCTATAGAAGAAAAACGGGAATGCTTATCAGGAGACGTCATTATCAAGACCGTGGCCCCAGTCATTCAACATGCTATAGACGGCATTTCTGAAAAAATGATCACCCTGGCCCGGTCACCGGCTCGGGTTGTAGTAACTTCGCCATGGGAACGTCCAGCGCGCGGGCGAGCTTGTGCACCGTGATGATGGATGCCGTCACGCGGCCGCGTTCGATCTCGCCAATATAAGAGCGGTTCAGGCCGGCGTGTTCGGCAAGCTGCTCCTGCGACCAGGCCTGCGCCTCACGTAAAAGCCTGACGGCTGCACCGAAGTTGCGGACGACTTCGGTCATGACACGGTCGCTGCAACGCGCGGCTGCACGCCGTCATTGCGCGAGATGGCCTGCGTGACGTTCGCGCCCGGTGCAACGTCGTGCGTAAGCCATACGTTGCCGCCGATCACCGCTCCCCGGCCGAGCGTGACGCGGCCGAGAATCGTGGCGCCCGCATAGATCACGACTTCATCTTCCACTATCGGATGCCGCGCCAGTCCTTTCTCCAGATGCCCTTCTGCATCGCGGGGGAAACGTTTCGCGCCGAGCGTGACAGCCTGATACACGCGCACGCGATCGCCAATGACCGTGGTCTCGCCAATCACCACGCCCGTCCCATGATCGATGAAAAATCCTTTGCCTATCTGAGCGCCCGGATGGATGTCGATGCCGGTTGCGCCGTGCGCCAGTTCAGCCACAATGCGCGCAAGCAGGCGAAGGTCGAGCTTGTATAACTCGTGCGCCAGCCGGTGATGAATCATGGCGAGAATGCCGGGGTAGCAAAGCAGCACCTCGTCCACACTGCCGGCGGCCGGATCGCCGTGATAGGCGGCAAGCACGTCGCTATCAAGGAGCGTGCGGATCTCGGGAAGTCTGGCCGCGAACGCACGAACCGCAACGCCGGCACGTGTAGCGATGTTTTCATCGTCACGCGACAGATGACGATCGCGGTATTGCAACTCCAGTTGCGCCTGGGCGAATAGGCCATGCAGGGCTGAATCGAGTGCATGACCCACGTAGAAATTCTCGCTTTCCTGACGAAGGTCGTGCGGTCCAAGCCGCATCGGAAAAAGCACGCCCTTCAACGTGTCCACAATATCCGCCAGCGCCTCGCGCGCCGGCAGTTCGCGCCCGCCCGGTTCGAGCGAACGCTTCTGCACTTCACGCCATTGCTGGCGCACCGTCTGAAGCGATTGGACGATGTCGTCGATGTCAAATGCGGCCACAGTCGGAGATCCTTCGGCGTCAAGCCATTAGAGGTTGATCAATCCTGAATCCACGGCAAACCCTGAAAGCGCCAGCCATCCTCCACGCCTCGCCGCTGTTGCGAATCCAGCCGCCCTTCGAAACCTTCAAGGACATTGAACACTTGAGTAAAGCCTGCTTTCGTCGCAGCTTCCGCGGCAAGCGCTGAACGATTGCCGCTGCGGCAGAGCAGCAACACGACTGCGTCCTTTCCGGTCTTGGCTTCCAGCTCCCGGACAAAGCGCGGGTTGCGGGTAAGCGATGTGCCTGTCGCCCAGGCCACGTGGATACTGCCAGGCACGTAACCCACGAACTTGCGCTCTTCGGCCGTTCTGACATCCACAAGCACCGCCGAGCCCGACTCGAGCAGCGCAAACGCGTCGCGAGGTGAAACGCCTCCCGCGTAAGGTAACTGGTTTGCTGCCGCTGCGGCCCGCGCCGCATCCAATGCCGCATGAGATTCCTGAATTACGCCTTCTTCCAATTCAACTGCCATGACGTCTCCTTGTACTGTCACTTGAAAACTCATCGAGGCCAAAGGGTTGTCATAGGAAATGCAACCGTCTATAGCCATCAATTGACACTATGAAAGAGGCCGCTCAGAAGCAGAACCAATAAAAACGTATTTCTAAAGAAGGCTTCGCCACATCGGTAATCATTGGAGGAAAAATGATCGTTCCAGCACATGCAACTTCCGCGTAATTATTGAAAGAAAACGAGGCCGGAGCGAAGGCCAAGGGTTTGCCTCAATCCGGAGACGGGACGACAGCCGCCGGGGGCGCCGTCACGCGCAGCTCAGCACTCGGCGCGCGTCCCAGCAGCAGGCGAGTCGCCAACGCATCGAGCGATGTGCACAGAATCAGATAGACAAGTCCCACGAACAGGAAGATCTGCACCGGATAAATCATGAGCCGGCTATTGACCTGGTTGGCGAGAAACGCGAGTTCCGGCACGCCGACGATGTAAGCCAGCGACGTATCCTTGACCAGCGACACCCATTGGTTAATGAACGACGGCGCCATGATGCGGATGGCCTGCGGCAGCAGTACGTGACGCATCGCTTGCCACCGCGTCAGCCCCAGCGACAGCGCCGCTTGGCGCTGCCCGCGCCCCACTGCTTCGATACCCGCATGAACCGAATGCGACAGGTAGGCGCCGCCGATCAGCGATAGCGCAGCCACGACCGTCGCCAAACCCGGCACGTTGATATGCAGCACAACCGGCAGCAGGAAGAAGGTCCAGAAAATCAGCATCAGTACGGGTATGGCGCGAAAGAACCCGATGCCCGCGAGCAGGATCAGGTGGATCACCCCACGCGTCATGGCAAGCCCGATGCCTCCTGCCAGCCCGAGGATGGCGGACGACACGGCGGAGATCGAGGCCATCACCAGCGTCAGCGCGGCGCCGCCCAATGGACCATCGGGAAACGTGCCGACGAGCAAATATGGCAGATTGGACAGGATGGCGGAAAAGGCGTCGTTCATCGGCGCACCGTCGCTCGCGAACCGCTGCGCTGGACTACCACGAGTGCAACTTCCAGCATCGCGATGGTCAGTATGTACAGCAAAGTTGCCATGCCAAACGCCTGAAACGTCTTGAAGGTTTCGGTATCCACCTGACGCGACGAATACGAGAGTTCCGCCAATCCGATCGCCATGGTCAACGACGAGTTCTTGACGATATTCATGTACTGACCGAACAACGGCGGCGTCGCGATCCGCACCGCTTGCGGCAAGATCACGTGAACAAATGCGGCTAGCGGCGTGAGTCCAAGGGCGGCTGCCGCGTTGTGCTGCCCCACTGGAACACCCGATAATCCCGAGCGGAATTCCTCGCCAATGAAGGTGGTCGAATAACAGGTCAACCCAATCCAGCCGGCCACGAATTCAAACGATGGCCAATGCAACTTGAACACGCCGAGATCCACCGCATGCTGCGTGTTCAACCAGGTCATTGTCGCTTCGGGCAAAAGCGTCGCCACGCCGAAATACCAGAACAGCAATTGCACGATCAGCGGTGAGTTGCGAAACACCAATACATAGAGCGCGGCGGCACGACGCATGGGCGCCGCGCGCGAAGTGCGCGCAAGGGCAAGCAGACAGCCACATAACGTCGCCGTGACCATCACCGAGACCGACAATCCCAGCGTCATACCGAAGCCCTGGAGCAGCCAGATCAGGTACTTCGGGGCAAGCCATCCGTTCATTGGAATCATTCAGCTAAACACGAATGGAAAATTGAAATGCCAAGCCCGGTTCGACCGTGAACGGTCGAACCGGGCTTGGCTGAACACGCAGCGATCAGCTCTTCTGCGGGTCGCCGATCTTGAACAAACGCGGCAACGGCGCACGGCTTTTCGGCCCGAACCACTGGTCGTAGATGTGGCTCGCGGTGCCGTTTGCTTCGAGCCCCGTCAGCGTGTCATTGACGAAACTCAGCAGCCGCGGCTCGCCCTTCGGGACACCCACGCCCTCATAGTCGTTTGATATGGTGAAAGCCGGGATCTCGTACTTGTCGCGGTCCGGCACGTTGGCGAGCAAGCCGACGAGTTTCGGGCCATCCTGCGTGATTGCCTGGACGTTACCCGTTCGCAATGCGGCGAATGCAAAAGGTGTGTCGTCATAGGCTACGATCGTTGCCCGCGGAAACTGCGCGCGAACCTGTTGCTCGTTGGTCGTGCCTTTATCCGCGCCAATGCGCAGGTCGTTCAGTTGATCCGGCGACTTCAGCGTGCCCTTCTTCGCGATGAACTGCGTACCCGACGCGAAGTACGGCGTGCTGAAGTCGACTTCCTTCTTGCGTTCGTCGGTGATAGTGAAGTTCGCGAAAACCAGATCCACTTTCTTCGATGTCAGAAATGCAATGCGGTTAGCCGGATTGGTCGGCTGGATTTCAAGCTTGACGCCGAGTTTGTCAGCAACCGCTTTCGCGTAGTCCACGTCAAGTCCGACTATCTTGTTGGTCTTCGGATCGACGAAGCCGAAAGGCGGATTGCTGTCAAAAGTCGCCACGCGAAGTACGCCGGCCTTCTTGATATCGTCAAGGCGATCAGCATGCGCCAGGCTCGACATGATCAGCAGCGACCCCATGAAAGCTGCGGTGAAAAGTTTGATTTTCATTATGTGTTGGTCTGCGCAGTTATAGATAGAGCGAGCACGCACGCGTGCATCACAGCCGGAAATGTAGCAGCGAACCCGGCCGTAACGAACCATCGATTCGTGTTGTGCTAAGCGTCAGACGGAATAATCAATACAGGGACAGCTTGAGAGCGTCACAAGCCGTCACAAGCCGTGCCGACGGTCAAGACGTGCGCGTGACAGGCGTGACGTGTGCTCACGAAGCGCGGCGGCCAAATGCTAAACGCCGATAACGTTTCATGTATTCGTTATTGGATCGCGCCACGACAGATTCCTATACTCGATTCCCGTTAGCACCCGCCTGTGAAGAGTGCTACTCATTCACCATAACGGAAATCCAACCATGAGCCTACGTCCGCTCCACGACCGCGTGATCATCAAGCGCCTTGACCAGGAAACAAAAACCGCATCGGGTATCGTGATTCCCGAAAGTGCCGCCGAAAAACCGGACCAGGGCGAAGTCATTGCCGTCGGCCCCGGTAAGCGTGATAGCGATGGCAAGCGCATCGAGCCTGACCTGAAAGTCGGCGAGCGCGTGCTCTTCGGAAAATACTCAGGCCAGCAGGTCAAGGTCGACGGCAACGAACTGCTCGTGCTGCGCGAAGAAGACATTGTCGCCGTGGTCACCCAACAATAACGGAGCTTCAGAAATGGCAGCCAAAGAAATTGTCTTTAGCGACAACGCACGATCGAAGCTGGTCGAAGGCGTCAACATCCTCGCCAATGCAGTGAAGGTAACGCTTGGGCCCAAAGGCCGTAATGTAGTGCTGGAACGCAGCTTCGGCTCACCGGTCGTGACGAAAGACGGCGTGTCGGTCGCGAAGGAAATCGAGCTGGCCGACAAGCTGCAAAATATCGGCGCGCAACTGGTGAAGGAAGTCGCCTCGCGCACCAGCGACGACGCCGGCGACGGCACCACGACTGCTACCGTGCTGGCACAGGCGATCGTGCGCGAAGGGCTGAAATACGTGGCGGCGGGTCTCAATCCGCTGGACCTGAAGCGCGGCATCGACAAGGCCGTGATTGCCGCTGTCGAAGAACTGAAAAAGATCAGCAAGCCCACCACGACCAGCAAGGAAATCGCCCAGGTCGCGACCATCTCGGCGAACGGCGAGGAATCGATCGGCCAGCGAATCGCCGAGGCGATCGATCGTGTCGGCAAGGAAGGCGTGATCACGGTCGAGGACGGCAAGTCGCTCGACGATGAACTCGATGTGGTTGAAGGACTGCAATTCGATCGCGGCTACCTGTCGCCCTATTTCATCAACGATCAGGATAAACAGGTCGCTGTTCTCGACGATCCGTTTGTTCTGCTGCACGACAAGAAGGTCTCGAATATTCGCGATCTTCTGCCGGTGCTGGAACTGGTCGCGAAGGCGGGACGGCCGTTGCTGATCATCGCTGAGGATGTCGAGGGCGAGGCTCTTGCGACGCTCGTGGTCAACAACATCCGTGGCATTCTTAAAACGGTGGCGGTTAAGGCGCCGGGCTTTGGCGATCGTCGCAAGGCACTGCTCGAAGACATCGCCATCCTGACCGGCGGCCAAGTGATCGCGGAAGAAACCGGCCTCACGCTGGAAAAAGCGACGTTGGCAGAACTAGGCCAGGCCAAGCGCATTGAAGTGGGCAAGGAAAACACTATCGTGATCGACGGCGCCGGAGACACGAAGAATATCCAGGCGCGCGTCAAGCAGATCCGCGTGCAGATCGAAGAGGCGAGTTCCGACTACGATCGCGAAAAGCTGCAGGAGCGTGTCGCGAAACTGGCCGGCGGCGTGGCGGTGATCAAGGTGGGCGGTGCAACCGAGATCGAGGTCAAGGAGAAGAAGGACCGTGTTGACGACGCGCTGCACGCGACGCGTGCGGCAGTCGAGGAAGGCATTGTGCCGGGTGGCGGCGTCGCATTGATCCGCGTCAAGCAGGCAATCAGCGGCCTGAAGGGCGCCAACGCGGACCAGGATGCCGGCGTGAAGATCGTGCTGCGCGCATTGGAAGAACCATTGCGCCAGATCGTCACGAATGCGGGCGAGGAAGCAAGCGTGGTCGTCGCAAGGGTCGCCGAGGGTACGGGCAACTTTGGCTACAACGCGCAGACCGGTGAATACGGCGATCTGGTCGAATCGGGCGTGCTCGATCCGACCAAGGTCACGCGCACTGCGCTGCAAAACGCGGCATCGATTGCGGGCTTGCTGCTCACGACCGATGCAACGGTAACCGAAGCGCCGAAAAATGCGGCCCCTGCTGTGCCTGGGGGCGGACCGGGCGCGGGCGGACCAGGCTTCGATTTCTGAGGCTTTCGCATCGCTTTTCCATTGCTTTTCCATTGATAAGCACGTCGGCGCTTACAGGTTCAGACGCTCCGACGTGCCTTCCAGATTCACTACACAGCGCTTTGCCCGGTTCTCCGCTTCCCCAATCTTCTCTTCATGTAGTCCTTATCAATCCTCCCACTCTCCATGCGCGAGTGTGCCGTCACTTCCCGTTCTGAAAACCCATGGTCACAATAGCCAGCCAGCTCGCCGAACCGTTCAATGATGCAGTGCGGGCACTACTGCCTGATGTTCGGGTAGTAGGTATACCGCGAGGGGTGCCGGCCGAACTGCCCGATGAAACGTCGATCCTGATCGCCGCGCCGATCATCATACGGGGCGCACGGGCGCCGGAGCATGCCCCCGCCGGGTGGCCATTCGGGCTGCGCTGGGTGCAACTCGGTTCATCGGGGATCGACTTTTATCCGCGCTGGTTCTTCGAGGGTCTGTCAGTTACCACCGCACGCGGCACCTCTTCAACAGCGATTGCCGAATTCGCGTTGGCGGCGATCTTTGCCCACGCGAAACACCTGCCGGATATCTGGATTCACGACGCCCGGCAATGGGCGTTGACGCCACTCGCAACGGTGCAAGGCAGCACGGTTGGCATATTCGGCTTTGGTTCGATCGGTCAGGCTCTTGCGCAGAAAGCGCTTGCGCTCGGCGCCCGGGTCATTGCGGTACGGCGTCAAAGTTCTACCGCGCCGGACCTGCCGGGCGTCACGCTTGTTCCCGATATCGGCGCACTCGTGCAAGAAGCCGACCATCTCGTACTCGCGGCGCCGGCTACGGCAGCAACCCGCCATATCGTCAATCGGGAGTTACTTGCACGGGCGAAGCCGGGACTGCACGTCATCAATGTCGCGCGCGGTTCGCTGATCGACAACGAGGCGTTGCTTGAGGCCCTTGCCGACGGTCGTATTGATGCAGCATCGCTCGACGTGACCGAGCCTGAGCCGCTGCCGGCTGGGCATCCGTTCTATACACATCCGCGCATTCACCTGTCGCCACACACGTCAGCGATCGGCCCACACAATGCTGCCGAGCTGGCCCGCAAGTTCGCGCGCAATTTCAGCGCCTTTACTCACGGTGCGTCGCTGGAAGATCTTGTCGATATCCATCGGGGCTACTAGACAAACGATCCATGCCGCCTTTATTCGATCCAGGCATAACCTTCGACGTCAATATGCTTTGTGGAACCAAACACCCCTTGTTACAGTCCCGCCGAAGGCTTTCGGCTTCGCTCATTGAACCCGAAATAGCAATTAATAAACCCCTGAGGAGTCACCCATCATGAAAATTTTCCAAATCTTGCTGCTTGCCGGCATCGTTCAGTTGACTGCTATCTCGACTGCCTTCGCAGCCGACGATCTGGCAAGCATCAAGAGCGCCGGTGTCATCAAGATCGGCACCGAAGGCACTTACGCCCCCTTCACCTACCATGATGCATCGGGCCAGTTGACAGGCTTCGATGTAGAAATCGGCCAGGCCATTGCAAAGCGCATAGGCGTTAAACCGGAATTTGTTGAAGGCAAGTGGGACG
This sequence comes from Caballeronia sp. LjRoot34, assembly GCF_964253815.1. Taxonomy (NCBI): domain Bacteria; kingdom Pseudomonadati; phylum Pseudomonadota; class Betaproteobacteria; order Burkholderiales; family Burkholderiaceae; genus Caballeronia; species Caballeronia sp. LjRoot34. The sequence continues at coordinate 1,887,562 of NZ_CAXUSB020000003.1, read as the reverse complement.
GTCTGATTGCCGGGCTCGATGCAAACCGCTACGACGCCGTCATCAACGAGGTTGCAATCACCGACGCCCGCAAGGCCAAGTACGATTTCTCGCAGCCCTATATTGCATCCCATGCAGCGTTGATCGTGCGCTCGGATAACACGACAATCAAAACCTTCGATGATCTGAAGGGCAAGAAGTCAGCCAATACCCTGACCAGCAACTTCGGCAAGATCGCCAAGGATCACGGCGCAGACGTGGTCGGTGTGCAGGGCTTCAACGAATCAATTGATCTACTGACGTCCGGCCGCGTTGATGCGACAGTGAACGACAGTCTCTCCTTCCTCGACTTCAAGAAGCATAAGCCGGACGCGAAAGTGAAGATCGCAGCAATCGATAATTCGGCTGACAGCGAGTATTCGGGGGTCATCATCCAGAAGGGTAATCCGCAGCTTCTGGCCGCCATTGACAAAGCGCTTTCCGAGATTAAAGCAGACGGTACCTATAAGCAAATCTCGGAGAAATACTTCGGCAAGGACGTATCGAAGTAGCCTCGCGGTCAGCATTTCCCATACCCATTTTTAGAGGTCCGAAATATGCCAGCCTGGCTCCACTTGATGGTTGAGTCGCTCTGGCCACTCCTGTATGCAGGACTCGTGTTCACGGTGCCGCTCACCATCGCGTCGTTTGCACTCGGCTTGACACTGGCATTTGCGGTCGCGCTCGTGCGACTGTTCGGACCGCGTTGGGCTGTCAAGATTGCACAGTTTTACGTATGGCTGATCCGGGGCTCACCGCTGCTGGTGCAACTCTTCGTGATTTTCTACGGCCTGCCTAACGTCGGCATCGTGCTGGACCCGCTCACCGCGGCAATTATCGGCTTCTCGTTAAACGTGGGCGCCTACAACTCGGAAGTGATCCGGGGCGTAGTCGAATCGATTCCCAACGGACAATGGGAAGCCGCGTATTCCATGGGCATGACGCGCTCGCAGGCACTGCGGCGGACAATCTTGCCGCAGGCTGCACGCGTCGCCCTGCCCGCGTTGGCGAACTCGTTCATTGCGCTTATCAAGGACACGTCGCTTGCCGCAGTGCTCACCGTACCCGAGATCTTCCAGGCGGCTCAACGGATTGCTTCGGTAACTTATGAACCGCTTATCTTGTATACGGAAGCGGCACTGATCTATCTGGTGTTTAGTTCCGTGTTGTCCTCGGCCCAGGTTCAACTCGAAAGAAGACTTGGCCAACATGCACTCTTCAAGAGGGGTCAATGATGATTGCCCTCGATAAAATCCAGAAATCTTTCGGCACGCATCAAGTGCTCAAGTCGGTCGATCTCACGCTCGCGCAGGGTACGGTCACGGCGCTGATCGGTCAATCGGGCAGCGGCAAGAGTACGCTCCTGCGTTGCGTGAACCTGCTTGAAGTTCCCGAAGCCGGATCCCTCACGCTGGGTGACGAACGAATCGAATTCAGCAGTTCGGAGAAACCGTCTCGCGATTCGGTCCTCAGAATACGTCGCAAGACCGGAATGGTGTTCCAGAGCTTTCAGTTGTTCCCGCACCGGACGGTGATACAGAACGTGATGGAGGGTCTGGTCACCGTGCAGCGATGGGACAAGGAGCGCGCGCGGGCACGAGCAGGCGCGCTGCTGGAGAAGGTAGGAATTTCGCAGAAGGCCGATGCCTGGCCTGCCACGCTCTCCGGTGGGCAACAGCAGCGGGTAGCAATTGCACGAGCGCTGGCACCCTCGCCGGATATTCTTCTATGCGATGAACCGACCTCTGCGCTCGATCCAGGACTCGCGGCCGAAGTGATCGACGTGTTGAGCCAACTCGCGAAAGAAGGAATGACGATGCTGTTTGCTACGCATGATTTACGTCTGGCCGCGTCGATTGCTCGCGAGGTTGTTTTTCTCAGCGCTGGCAGCGTGATCGAATCGGGCTTGGCAGATGACATCTTCAATCGGCCGAAGAAGCCGGAAACTGCGAGTTTCGTTTCGGTTCTCAATCGGCAAATGTGATTGCGGGGACGCCCGCTGTGAGTCGTGGTGGAGGTTCTTTGGTTGCGTCGTGGTCGTGGTTGTATCTGGTGCGGGGGATGCTAGGGGTGTCGGGGTGGTCGGTTCTGGGGTTAGCGGTCGGGGTTAATGCCGGGTTGTTGCTTTCCGCGTTAGTGGTCTGCGAGAGTCGGATTTTCTCTTTATCACTGTTAGCCACTGTGCGTGGCGGCACGTCATTTCTGATATGACTTTCCGTGTCAACAGGTGTTTTTAGCTGTGGTCATCTTTTCTCTTCCTACAATTTCCTGAGGGCGGCGTAGCAGTAACACTCGACGGTGAATCAATCTGATATTCGCGGGTTGGTTACCGCATTACAGTGATCCGTCTCGTGAGCCTGCCGCTAACTTTGTGCGCAAGTCGGCGTGAACCGTTGATAAGCCGTTGCAAAGAAATGCCGCGGGTAACTCTGATGCCGGGCTACGCCGCCTTCAGGAAACTGCCTTTTCGATGATTGCAAAACTGTTTTTTGCTGGTTTAGACAGCCGCTCTGGAGTTGTTGATCGCCTGCTCCATGCCCAGACGGGCGATGTCCCAGATAAACCCGGCGAGTTCGCGAGCGATCGCGACGACCGCCACGTTTTTGAGTTTGCCCTTCGCCACCATTCTTCTAAAGCGCCCACACAGACGCAACTGCGCGTCCCAGGCGCGATCGATAATCACCTTGGGCACGCCCTCATGACGCTGCTGAATCTCGGGACTCACCCGGGCCGTATGCCGATAACTCCAGGCGGCCTCGATCAGCAACTTTCGCGCAAGCGAATTGCCCGTCTTGGTGATGCTGCCCTGGCGCCGGCTGCCCCCCGACGAGTATTCTGAAGGCGTTATGCCCAGCCACGCCATCAACTGCCGAGGATGGGCAAAGCGCGTCACATCGACGATCTCCGAGAGCAAGCCAACGGCGGTGGTGAACTTGATGCCGCGCATGGTTTGCAGGGCGAGCACGGCGGGATAAAAGCGCCACTGCGGCACCGCTTCGCGCAAGGCCGACTCAAGCCGCTCGCACTGCGCAAACCGGTCTTCGATCGCGCGGCGCAACTCGGTGAAGGCGAGGTCCTGCCATGCGTTGCCGAACGAGAACTTGCTGATCCAGCGTCGATGCGCCGGTCCCCAGTTCGCCGTGCCCGCGTATCGCACGGCGTGGGCGAGCAGGAACGATTTTAACGCTTGGCGGGCGCGTTTGAGGGCATCGCGCGTACTGGCCCAGACACGCGCAAGATCGCGAAATGCTTCGTCTTCGACGGTGGGCACATGCACGGCGCTGAGGTCGCCCGCGCGCAGTGAGCGCACGAGCTTGAGCGCGTCGCGGCGGTCGGTCTTCACGCGATCGCCGGCTTTGCGCGGGATCAGCGAGGGGGCGCACACCATGCACTCGAAGCCTTTGGCAGCGAGGCGGCGCTGCAGGTCATAGCCCAGAGGACCGGCTTCATAAACGATTTTTACGTGGCGAGCCTTGGATTGAAGCTTTTTGCATAACTGATCAATATCGCGAGAGCGCGTGCCGATCTTGCCGAGCACTTCGACTTCGCCGCTGCCCAGCGCGTAGGCAACTGTAATCGAGTCTTTGTGAACATCCAGTCCGACAAATAACGTGATATCGTTTTGCATGCTGGCCTCCGGGTTGGAAACAAAACCTATGAGTGACGGGTTCGCCCTCACTGTTACGGCTCTGGCACTATGCTAACCCGCGTGTTTTAGCTCTGCCACGGGGGCCAGCCCTTACTGCTCACGGAAGTCATACTAACTTTGTCCAAAGCGACAAAGAAACGAAGCAAAGAAAACGCTTTCAACCACGCTACCCTAAGTGTCCACAGCGTGCAGTTTTGATTCATAGGTGCCCCAAAAGCACGGTGCTCGCCAGAGCCACCGATGTGTGAACCCCTCCTTCTCCGAACACCGATACCCACACGCTTCGCCACCAGTGATTGAACCTGCCCAAGGGGCACCCCGCGCTATCCGCGGACGACATCCCTCCAATGCGTACGCGCCTCGGACCTTGTGGCCAATCAATAGCGCGACATATGCCGCATATTGCGGTCGTCTGGTTGCGACTGAGAACGTGCAGGGATTCTTATGGATTTGGGCCGTTCAGGCTTCACCGGAAACAGCCGACAGCGACGAGCATGGCAATCAGTCAGCCCTTCGCAACCGACCGGCACGAACGTCCGGTCGGTACAGCACGGCACAATACGCCGTGCGTTGCTGCGTCAGGCGGCCTTGGCGGCTCGCGACGCGGGCGCGGCTGTGTCCTTCGCGGCCTTCGACGCGGCTGTCGTCGCTGCGTCGAAACTGCTTTCGGCAATTTCGACGGCCTGCTTCGTTGCCTTGTGGACCGTGTCGTACGTGGTATTGGCAGCGGTGATCGTCGACTTCAGCAAGGCCACGGCAGTTTCCGAGCCGGCCGGCGCGTTCTTTGTAAGATCGTCGATAAAGGTCTGCGCGCTCTGGCTGTATTCGGCAAGCTGCGCTTCGGCGACCTTGAGGAATTCAGCCTGAGTGCCCGTCAGAATCTCATACACGTGACGGCTATATGCCTGGGCCTTTTCGGTGGCCGGCTGGGTCAGGCCGTTTTGAAGCTTGAGCAAATCCTGCGGGTCTTTCCCGGACAGCGTCTTCTGCGCGGTTTCCTGCGTTTCCGCAAATATTGACTTCGCGGCCTGCAAGTTCAGGAGGGTCAGCTTTTCGACGCCTTCGAACACCTTGTTTGTCAGGCTGAAGAATGTGTCGACATGGCTTTTTTGCACTACGGCGAACTGTTCCGGAGAAAACTGGGTCATCTCTATGCTCCTGGGTAGACAGACACTGACGGGCACTGGCGGCTAATTCGAAAACATGATGCGAGCGTGGTGCGTCGCAACATGAAGCCCATTCTTCGTGCCACGAGTAAGGATGTCAAATGACATATTCGTGATAGCAAATATGGCGAGCGACCCTGACTCAAGCAGTGCGACGGCTAAGACCCATGACGATCGTACAGCGCCAGGTCGTGCCGCCTTTAGGTGGGAGAGATATCTCATCTCCGATACGATTCAGACCAGGTAATACAGGCGATCATCCTCTTGTACGGGAGTCTGCTCGACGCCGTGCTGCGCGCAGTGGGCACACGTATTCGCATCGACAATCAGGCTGTATGCGTAACGTACCGCACGCAGCGTCGCCGAATAGCGCTCGTCCTCTTCAGGGAAGAAACGCTCCGGCGGATACCATTCGGAGAACTTCAGGTTGACGAGCGCTGCCAACAGCTCAGGGCGCAGTCCCGCAAGCAAAATAATCCGGCCGTTGTTTTGACTTTCGCGCAGAAAATGCTCTAGCTTTTCTATACACACCACGTCTGGATTACGCACCCGCTTGAGCCGCAGGACGACGTGATGGATCCCGCGAGCCTCGACTTGCGCATTGATCGTTTCAAAATGACGATCCAGCTCCAGTGCAGCGCCGAAGAACAACTCGCCCTCAAGGTCGTACACCGCGACGGACGTACATTCCGGGTCGCCCGGCAATCGTTCTCGTACCACCCGCTCCGGACTAACGAACAATTCAGTCGCTTTCAATTTGGCCGCGCGCGGCACGAACAGCACAATGGACACAGCTACACCAACGAGAATGGCGAACTCGACGCCAATCACAAGCGCCGACAATGCCGTAATCAACACAAGCCCCGCGTCGTAACGAGACGCCCGAAGTGCATAGCGGATCCGTTCGAAGTCAATCAGCCGGAATGCCGTAACAAGCAAAAGACCCGCAAGCGACGCCTTGGGAATGTAGCGTGTCAACGGAGCCAGAAGCAGCACTGCCGCAGCGACGATCACCGCCGTAATCACGCCCGAGAAGCGCGTGGCTGCACCCGCCTGGTAATTGATGGCAGAACGCGAAAGGGAACCCGAGCCCGGCAAACACCGGAAAAAGCCGCCCACCAGGTTGGCGAGTCCTTCAGCCATGCACTGGCGGTTATAGTCCAGCGGCTGACCGCTCCGATGCGCAATCGATTTGGCAATCGAGAGCGCCTCGAGTAAGCCAAGGAACGCGATTGCAACCGCCGACGACGAGAGCTGCCCAAGCCAGGACCACTTGATCTCAGGGATATGCGGCTCGGGCAGGCTGGCCTTCAACGCGCCGATCACCGAAATCGCCGTCTTGCCTCCTGCCCCTGGCGTCGACCATCCCAGGGCATAAGCAGAAAGGCTCATCACAAGCAGCACCAGGAACATATCGAATTGGGGCAGCTTGTAGCGACGCACGGCTTGGCGCAGCGAGAGTGCAAGAGCGACCGTGACAGCACTGATCGCGAGGGCTTTAAGGTTGACCGGATCGCCGTGAACAACGGTCAGCCACAACCGGTAAAGCACGTGCTGATGGCCAGACCCTTTCTCACGCACGCCAAGCGCATTGCCGATCTGCCCGACTGCCAGAAGCACGGCCGCGCCCGCCATGAAACCCAGGATCACGGATTCGGAAATGTACCGCGTGAGGTCGCCTAGACGGAACACCGCTATCGCTATTTGAATAATGCCGACCATCACGCCGAGCAGGAACATGGCTTCGTAGATGTCAGCGCTTGCATTCGGATCCAGAAACGCGAGCGCGCTGAATACCACGAGGGAAATGGCGCTGGTCGGTCCATTGATCAGGTGCGACGACGATCCGAAGATTGACGCAACAAGCGTCACTACCACGGCAGAGTACAAGCCAAAGCGCGGATCGACGCCGGCAATCAGCGCATACGCCATGCCTTGCGGCAAGGATATAGCGGCAACTGTCAGGCCTGCCACCAGATCACGGCGACCTTTTTGCGTTGTGTAGTTGAATTGACTGATCAGTTTCATGCTGAGTTTCATGCCCCACCCTTCTGGATTGCGACGGCGGCGTTTTCGTCAGCCGCTGCGCCGGCAGGACCGATAACCATATCGAGGATCCCGTTCTCATCGAAGAACTTGTGATTGGCGTCGTCCCAACTTTTAGCTATGTCGGTCACATTGAAAAGCTTGATAGGCCTTAACCGGTTAGCGTATTTGCCGGCAATCGCCGCGTTGAAGGGCCGATACCCCGCTTGCGCCACGATCTCCTGCGCAGAATCAGTGAAGAGGTAGTCGAGATAGGCTCGTGCGTAGCGCTCGCTGTGGTGCCGGGCGACGTTCCGGTCGACCCACGCAACGTAGGGCTCGGCAAGAATGCTGACCGGCGGATAGACAATCTCGAGTTCGCCCGGCGTGTCGGCAAGCTCGCGTATTGCTTCGTTTTCCCAGGTCAGTTGAACGTCCCCCACCTTCTCGACAACGAAGGTCGTCGCCGCGCCGCGAGCACCGCTATCGAGGCGCGTGGTGTGGCGGTACAGGGCCACGAGATAGGCTTGGGCGGCAGCATCGGAACCGCCCCGCGTCGTCATGGCGCCCCACGCAGCCAGCGCACTGAGCTTCCCGTTGCCTGACGTTCGCGGGTCCGGTGTGATTACCTCGACGCCGGGTTTCACCAGATCGGGCCAATCATGAATGCCTCTCGGATTGCCGCGACGAACCACGAAAACAATGGTCGAGTAGTAGGGCTGGGAATGATGCGGCAGGCGGTCTTGCCAACCATCGGCAATCAGGCCGCGCTTGCGAAGAGCGTCTATATCGGTAAACAGACCTAGCGTCACCACGTCCGCGTCTTGTTGACCGTCAATGACAGAACGCGCTTGCCGCGAAGAGCCTCCATGCGATTGTTTCACCTGCAGGCGAACGCCATTTTCACGCTGATAGTTGGCGACGAACTGCTGATCGAGTCGAACGTATAGCTCGCGGGTCGGATCGTACGAAACATTCAGTATCTGGCGATCGACGTCGCCCTGGACATTTTTGACACCGATCAGCGTGACCGCAACCGCGACGGCCACTACCGCGCCAACGCTCAACCAGGGGATGCGCTTCATGGGTGGCTCTCAAAGCGGTGAAAGTACGTCGCCACGCAAAACGGAAAATCGTGGGCGCCAGGGCACATTCGGCAAAGGCAAAGAACGACTGCTATGGTGGATATCGACCGGCATTTTGGGCAGATATACGCAAGCGCCCCATCAGCGCGCCGGTCCGGGTTCGCTATGCGTCAAGAGGCTCAGCGATGTCCATCCAGCCCCGCGAGCCGGACAAAATACCGGCACGAGCACACTGCCGGTGTTGCCATCCTGGCTTACGCTGTCGGCGTCGTCTATATAGGTGCAATCGTCCCCGGCCTTGAGACTGAAGGAAACAGTGCGGTCATCGGCAGCCCGATAAACCGAGTAGTCAGGTGCTCTGGCGTCATTCGAAATAACGACGTGGCGTGCAGCGGCAAAACTGGTCTCTCTTGTCGATTGAGTCTTCCAGCTTGCCTCGACGCAAACCAGAAAAATGGCGATGCCAACCACCCAAAGTGATGTCCGCGACAGGCTCTCGGGAGACGGCGATACGTGGGACATCGGACAGCGCTCCAGACCAAGTTTGCTTCAAAGCAACGCCCGACAGCCTGGGATGCCGCCTTGCAAGACGGAAAGCCGCGGGGCACTGGCGGATTAACCCCGGGTCGGTAGCGCAGGGCATTCTCATGATGATTGTGGCAAAGCACACTGCCTGCCAAGACTATGAGAGCAAGGCGCAAAAAGCAGAAATAATTTAATTTCATTTGAAATTCACAAAGTGGCGCGGATCGATAACCGGTAGCGCCGCTGCCCGGGAATGGCCGAGGAACTAACGCGATCAAAAGGGCCATATGCATATTTCAATTGCATCGTTGTGGTTGCCGGCGCTGCGTTCTATCGTTGCGCGAAATCTGACTTGGCTCATTTCGGCGAATCCCGCTGCTGCGTCTGTGTGAAGCATGCGATACGGCACAACGTGCGTATCGCACATCGCTCCTCGCCTTAGCCGTGCGCCGCCTCGATGAGCGACCACTACGGGACGCTTGGCAATGAATAACTCGAAACAACGAGGACGCAGGACCTTTATCGCTGCGCTTGGCGCAACCATGGCAGGCGTTGCACTGCCTTCGTGGGCCACATACCAGCCAGACCAGTTCAGAATCGGTTACCAAAAGGCGGCCAGTACGCTGGTGCTCCTGAAAGCGCATGGCGCGCTCGAGAAACGACTCGCGCCGCTTGGTGTCAAGGTGTCCTGGAACGAGTTTCCCGCGGGTCCGCAATTGCTTGAAGGGTTGAATGTAGGGGCGATCGACTTCGGCTATGTTGGAGAGGCGCCGCCGGTATTTGCCCAGGCTGCGGGCGCGGATTTTGTCTATACCGCGTACGAGCTTCCCACGCCGCACGCCGAAGGGGTGGTCGTCGTGCAAGACTCTCCGATCAAAAGCGTCGCCGATCTCAAGGGCAAAAAGATCGCGTTCAACAAGGGATCGGACGTCCACTGGTTCATCGTTGCGCTGCTGCGCAAGAACGGTCTCGACTTTCCGGATATCCAGCCTGTCTATCTGGCGCCGGCCGACGCCCGCGCTGCGCTGGAACAGCACGCGGTTGATGCCTGGGCCATCTGGGATCCATTTCTTGCCGCCGTGGAAGGACAAAGCAACGCGCGTCTCGTTGCAGACGCACAAGGCGTAGCCAGCCATCACCAGTTCTTTTTAAGTCAGCGCGAGTTCGCACAAAAGCGCAAGGATGTGATTGCAATCGCTCTCGAAGAACTGGGCAAGGAAGGACAATGGGTGAAGCAGAATTTCCCCGCCGCCGCGGCTCAGCTTGCGCCCATTCAGGGCCTCGACGCCGCGATCATAGAGTCAGGCTTGCGCCACTATGCTCACGTGTACAAACCGATAGATGACAATGTGCTTGCCGAACAACAACGGATCGCCGATACCTTCTACGAACTGAAGCTGATTCCCCGCAAGATTGTTACGAAGGAAGCGGTTCTGGCTTAGGCCGGCGCGCGGCATACAGGACGCACGCCAAAGCCTTCAACGTAACTCACGTAACTCTAAGCCCGGTGCCTCCAATGCATCGCGCAATCGATCATGGCCATGAAGCGGCTCCCGGGTAATCGCACTGAACGGCTTCAATCATCGACTTGAAGAGCGTGCACTCGCGCCGCATGAACCCGCACCGTACGCCGTATTAGCCGAATTCATCGTACTGCGGTAATTGGTCGGTTATGGAATACCACGGCGCCTTGGACCCCACAAAAATGTGTGCGCTTGGGCGAATAGCCGGAGTGTCGCTGAGCGTTCCTAAAGTGACGTGAACGAACTCGCCCTCACGAACCACCGAAAACATAAGGCTTCCGCAGATCTTGCAATGAACATCGTGAGCCGCGTTCTCGTCACCGAAAATCAACAGGTCGGCGTGCCCTTGCGTTATGCCTAACTTGTTACGCTCGATCCCCGCGAATGACTTGAACGCTGAACCGGTTGCGCGCCTGCAGTTCGAACAGTGGCAGTTCAACGCATAGACGAACTCGTCCTTCACTGCATAGTGGACTGCGCCGCAAAGGCATCTGCCTGCAAGCAACGAATTCACGTTTGTCTCTATGAAAGAATTCATGCTGACGAACTGAATATCAAAGTTCTGATTGGCTGGATCGCATCAACTTTCGCTCACACTGGAAAATGTTAGCGCCGGCAGTCATTTTAGTGCCTTTTCCGCGATGTTTATCGAGAGCTCGCTCATCCGGCCCGCTGCAGCGCACGCCTGTTGTCATGGCCTCCGCGTTGGACATGCTACGCAGTGGTCACCGCGTTTGGCTTACGTTCCAACAACGACTGGAAGGCCGACGAAAGGGCTCAACAAGAGAGCATCCACGCCTGCAGGCGATCCGGCGTACGGAGGGCCCCACCGGCAACTGTTCGCCGTCACCGGGCAGCGCACGGCCGTGCCGGTGCGAAAGATCCGGCCAAGGCGCGCAACATGAAGAACGTTGAGCTGACGCTGCGAGTAATCGGGATCGGAGAGAAGCCGGTGTTTCAATGGAGAATGAAAGCGCCGGTCGATAGTAAACAATCGCGTTCTGCCAGCACGAGCCCGAGGCGTTCTGCTCATGGCACGCTGCCTGTGACACAATCATTCCGTGTCGGCAAGCTCATCGCTTTCTTACGATTGGTATTATCTGCCGCCATGACAGGTTTCAATTGAAAATCCCGAATGCAACGCGTCTTTTTGCGCATTCGGCCGCCCCTCACCTCGCTGCGCCATGCCAGAAAATAAACAGAAATCTGAACCCGATACTCCGTCGAACCCGGAGCGGATCAGCGCCGCCCCGCGAAAGCGGCGGCGCTGGCAACCGTCGAATGCGCTCCGCAGCAGCCTGATGGTGCTAGTCGGTTTTGTCTCCTTCGTTATTGTCTCGGGCGTTGTCCTGTACAAACCGATCATGTACGGCGACATGATCGAGAACTTCGGCATAGTCATGATGCTGACCGTTCCGGTGATTGCGGCCGTCGCGTTCCGCGTGGGTCTCGATTCCTGGCTGGATGCGGAATAAACCGAGTCGGCAGGTCCCCCCGCTCAGGCCGGTTCGCCCATCTCCATCCGACACGGAATCGGGCGCATGCGCTTACCCGAAGCGCAATGGGACAGCTACGGCGAAGCACTGAAGTTGCACTCAGCCCCGAGGACGAAAAGCTTGTCGATAGTCTCGTCGCACCGGGGCACGCGTCGACACCGGCTATACCGATCCCGGATACCCGGTCGAAGGACGACGAGCCGCTTGAAGTCTATGCAGCGATCCGCGTCACGCTCGAAGCGGCGGCCAACCCGCCGGGACCTGCTCAACGAGTTCGCGATTCGCGACGCGTATTTGTTGCGCCCGCGACGGCCTGCGGACGTCGTTGCGCTGACCCTTTCGGAACGCGTTCAGCGACGTCATGTCGATCGCCAGCTTAGTTGGTCTGCGCATCCTTCCACGCGCAGACATCGCCGGTTGCGAGCTGCCGCTGCCCGAGCACAAACGTCGCATTGAGCGATGCGGGAGCTTGCACTTGCTGTTCGCCGAAGTTGAACGCGAAAGTCAGATCGCCTCGGCGACGAACGCGCAAGCCGTCGGCCAATAGTTGAGTCTCAATGCCGGCCTCTTTCGCCGCCCGCTCCAGCACCGCGCGATGCAATTCATGCGACAGCCACGCCGCCACATATCGGACCCTTCCGTGACTCAGCACGGCCGGCCATGTGTCGTCGAACTGCGCATCGACACGCGTGTCGCCATTGGCGCGGACATGCTCGCGCCAATGCGTTGCAACACCTTGTGAGTCACCGAAAGAAAGCGCGGGCGTGAGCGTCGGGCGCAGCGTCTCGACTTCCAGCACCTGCATCGGCAATACTTTTTGCAACGCGCCTGGTGGCAAGCCGGAAGGAATCGCGAATTCAGCTGTCTTCGAACCGCTCCTCGGACCGAATACCCATTGCGCAGAACTCTTCTCTATCTGTCCGACGAGCGTATCGTCGATTACGGCAATGCTTGGAACGACCACCAACTGGTACGGCGATAGATCGGCCTTACTTGAAACAATATCGACGTCCAGGCCGAGTTCACGCAGCGCCTCGTAGTAGTCGAACACCAACATCTGGTAGTCGAAAGTTTTGCCGTGACGCTGAATCTCGAACATCCATTGCGTCTCATAGTTGAACACAATCGCGGTGCTCGCACGCATCGGTGCGCCAAGTTCCGACAGTGCCGCCGATGCCGCAATCTCGCGGGCCGCCTGCTGCACTTCGAGACCGCCCGGCGACAGTTCGTTATTCGGCAGGTTGAGTCCAGAATGCATCTGTTCCTGCGCAAACGGACACTGGCGCCAGCGGAAATACGAGACCAGTTCCGCGCCGTGCGCGAACGCCTCATAAGCCCACAGCCTGACCATACCTTTGGCCGGCACCGGATTCCACGACGCCCAGTTCACCGGTCCCGCCTGCTGCTCCATCACCCAGAACCGTCCACTGCCTATCGCGCGATAACGGTCGTGATCGAACGCGGAGACATCGGGATGCGCGGTCCGCGCGTAACGCGCTTTCTGCTCTTCGGGCAGTGCGATCGACTCAGTGCGTGCGATCGGATAACTGTCCCATGCGGCCACGTCGATCGCGTTATCTTCAGCGAAACGGTAATGATCGAATGTCGTGAAAAAGCCCATGAAGTTATGCAGCAAATCGGCATTGGGAGCGTGCTGCCGCAGCACCTCGATCTGCTCGCGATGAAAACTCGCTACCTCGTCGGACATGAAGCGACGGAAGTCGAGCAGATGGATTGGATTGGCATCGGTCGGCGTCAGGTTCGGCAAACCGATTGCGTCGAACGACGGATACTCCATGCTCCAGAACACATTGCCCCACGCTTCGTTGAGCGCATTCACGCTCTCGTAGCGAAGCTTCAACCACGCGTGAAAGCGCTTCAGTGCGGCGGGGGAATAGCTGGGTACGGTGTCGTGGCATCCGAGTTCGTTATCGGTCTGCCAGGCGATGACGGATGGATGCCGCCCATAGCGCTCGGCCATCGCGGTGACAAAACGCACGCACTCACGCCGATAGATCTCGCTGGAAATATCGTAGTGACGACGCGAGCCGAAGTTCCAGCGCACGCCATCCGCACGCACTGGCAACACCTCTGGATGCGCGTCGATCAGCCACTTGGGCGGTGATGCGGTCGGTGTACCCAGCACGAGTTTCAGCCCTGCAGCCGCTAGAGTCTCGATGGCTTCGTCGAGCCACGCCCAGACGAATTCTCCGGCGCGCGGCTCCATCCGGCTCCATGCGAATTCCGCAATCCGCACATGCGTGATGCCGAGTTCGGCCATACGCGTTGCATCGTCGGCCCACATTGAACGGGGCCATTGTTCCGGGTAATAACACACACCAAGTTGCATGGAAGGTCTCGTTAAGAGGTTGATGAGAAATTGGTTTTCGTTCGCACTTGAGTTGGAGGGGCGGTGTTGGTGGTTGGGGGTTATGTTGGGGTGGGCGGGGTGGTCGGTTCTGGGGTTAGTGGTCGGGGTTGATGCCGGGGTGGTCGGTTCTGGGGTTAGCGGTCGGGGTCTATGCCGGGTTGCTAGGTTCTGGGGTTAGTGGTCGGGGTCTATGCCGGGTTGCTGCTTTCAGTGTTAGTGGTCTGCGAGAGTCGGATTTTCTCTTTATCACTATTAGCCACTGTGCGTGGCGGCACGTCATTTCTTTGTCCAAAGCGACAAAGAAACGAAGCAAAGAAAACGCTTTCAACCACGCTACCCTAAGTGTCCACAGCGTGCAGTTTCTATTCATAGGTGCCCCAAAAGCACGGTGCTCGCCAGAGCCACGGATGTGTGAAACCCTCCTTCTCCGAACACCGATACCCACACGCTTCGCCACCAGTGATTGAACCTGCCCAAGGGGCACCCCGCGCTATCCGCGGACGACCGCCCTCCAAATTTGTCTGCACGCCGAACCTCGTAGCCAACCCGCCAAGTAACAAGGCCCCAACAATGCGTAAGGCCGTAACCGACGAAAATAGCGGTGTAGGCCGCGTAGCCAACTCACCAAAGACTGAGGCAATAAATACACGTCACGTCGAGCTGTTGCGGATCAAGCTGTGACCCACGAAATAAGGGAATCGATCAAGCAGCCAACCCAACAAAAAACGAAGCATGCAGAACGCGTGAGGCCGTACCGGTTCCTTGGCAACTTGTGCTTGCCCGAGAACGTACGGGGCGAAGCGTGTTCGTGTCAGGATTCGCGAGAAGGAGGGGTTCACACATCCGTGGCTCTGGCGAGCACCGTGCTTTTGGGGCACCTATGAATGAAAACTGCACGCTGTGGACACTTAGGGTAGCGTGTTTGAAAGCGCTTTCTTTGCTTCGTTTCTTTGTCGCTTTGGACAAAGAAATGACGTGCCGCCACGCACAGTGGCTAATAGTGATAAAGAGAAAATCCAACTCTTGCAGACCACTAACGCCGAAAGCACCAACCCAGCACTGACCCCGACCGCGAACCCCAGAACCGACCACCCCGGCATAGACCCCAACCACTAACCAACAATCGACCACCAAGCGCCGCCGAACCAATTCCGTAACCCCCTAAGCGTCAGCGATCACAAGCTCAACTCACCCCTTACTAGCCCCAAAAGTCAGCCCAGCAACGAAATGCTTTTGCATCGCAAAAAACATCAGCACCGACGGTAATGCGGCCAGCACCGACCCAGCCGCAACCAGGTTCCACGCAGTCGTCCACTGCCCCTTGAGCGCAGCGACGCCCACGGTGATTGGCGCGGCCTCATCGCCTTGCGTAAGGCATAGCGCCCAGAAATAGTCGTTCCAGACAAACGTGAACACAAGAATGCCGAGCGCGGCGAGCGCAGGCCGGATCAGCGGCAACACAATGCGCAGGTAGATGGTCCATTCACTCGCCCCTTCCACGCGCGCCGCCTCGATCAATTCGAACGGCAACTGCTTGATGAAATTGCGCAGGAACAGCGTGCAAAAACCGGTCTGAAACGACACATGAAAAATCACCAGCGCCCACACGGTATTGAACAGCCCTACTTTCAACGCCATGTCGCGTACCGGAATCATCAGGATCTGGATGGGTACGAAGTTGCCGGCGACGAACGCGAACAACACGGCGGTATTACCCGGGAACTTGTAGATAGCCAAAGCAAAACCCGCCATCGAAGCCAGCGCGATCGCACCGATCACCGACGGCACCGTGATCAGCACGCTATTGGCGAAGTAATGCAGCATGGGCGTTTGCGTAAGCGCCGTGCCGTAGTTTTCGATCAGCGCAAAATGCTTCGGCCAGCCCCAATAATCACCTTGCGACAACTCCTCCGAAGAGCGTATAGACGTGACGAGCACTGCGAGCATAGGCAGCAGCCATATCAGAAGCGCGATTGGCAACGACGCTTTGTACAGCCTGCGGTTAAGCGGTTTCCAGCGTTCAACAGGAAGCGGATACATGACACGTAACTCCTGGAATCAGCGTTCTTCGCGCAGCATGCGGCGCAGATGGAACACGATATAGACGAGCATGATGGCGAACAGCACGACTGCAATCGCCGCGGAATATCCTTCGCGGTAGTACTTGATCGCCTGGTCGTACATGTAATAGGCGAGCACGGTGGAACTGTCGAACGGCCCTCCGCCGCTCATCACGGCGATCAGGTCGAAGCTGCGCAGCGCACCGATCACGGTGAGCACCACCGCCATGAAGGTAGCGGGCCGCAATTGCGGAAGGATCACATGCCATAGCAGCGCCACGCCCTTCGCACCTTCCATGCGCGCCGCCTCAACCACTTCCGGATTGATGGCCGTCAGACCCGTCAAGTACAGCACCATGCAGAACGGCGTCTGCGGCCACAGCGCGGCGAAGATGATACCGAGCGTCACCGTGTGCGGATTGCCAAGTACAGGAATGCCGTGGCCGACAATCAAACGCAACAAGCCAAAGCCCGGGTCATAAAACCAGCTGAACACGAGACCCACCACCACGCCTGACAGCACGAACGGCGCGAAGAACAGTGACTTCACAATGCGCATGCCACGAACATGCTGGTTCAGATACAACGCGAACAGCAGACCGAACGGCGGCGCAAGCAGGAACAGCGCGAGCCAGATCAGGTTGTTCTTGAGCGCCGTGTAGAACGTGTCCGAGTGGAACAGTTCGATGTAGTTATCGAAGCCGGCGAATGTCTTCGGCGTCATCCCGTCCCAGTTATAAAAACTGAGGGAAATGCTGCTGATGATCGGATACACCACGCACAGGCAAAACAACGCACAGCCCGGCAGCAGGAAGAAAAACGCGGCGCGGTGCTGATGACGAAGTGTAGTAGAGACGTGCCGGCGCCGAGCCGCAGGTATGCGACGCGCTACGGAATCAGACATGATCGGGCCTCGTCAGGGATCGTTGACGAGCGCCGACGGTTGATACAACCTGCAACCGCTGGCGCCGCCGGGCTTATTTCTTGTAGATGCGCTTGCGGGTCGCTTCAAGGCGAGCGAGCACGGCGTCGAGTTGCGACGGATCGCTATAGAACTGCTGCATCGCCTTCATCCCTTCGTCGGCCATTTCCTTCGTCATGTCGCGATCGTAGAACTGCGCAATGCCGCCCTTCGTATTTGCGAGCGTCTGGAAACCGACCTTCGAAATTTCGTCTTCAGGTTCAGCAGCCTGACTGTTCGACGGCAGTTGCCCCCAGCCCTTGGCGAGATCGGCGTTGATCTGTGGCTGCTCCATGAAAGCCAGCAGCCTGTGGGCATCAGCCTTGTTTTTTGCCTTCGCCGGAATCAGCAGGACATTGACTGGCCCGTCTTCGGCCGTCGGGACGTTCGCGTCGATGACCGGGAAACGGAAGAAGCCCGTTTGCGGACGAATGGAAGCCGGAATGCTCGCCGAGAAGAACGTGCCCATCAGCATCATCGAAGCCTTGCCGTTCGCGAGAAAAGGCGCGATGGAATCGAGATCGTAGGACAACGCATTGTCGATGAAGTAATGGTCGTCGATCAGCGTTTTCCACGCGGCATAGACTTTCTTGACGCGCGGATCGGTGTACGGAATTTCGCCTGCCATCAATTGCTGATGAAACGCGTTGCCGTTGATGCGCAGGTCGAGATAGTCGAACCATGCGGCAAGCGTCCAGCTATCGCGCGCGGCAACGGCGATCGGCGCAACACCGCTTGCCTTCAGCTTCTTGCAGGCATCGAGAAATTCATCCCAGGTTTTCGGCTCGCCCTTGATACCCGCCTTTTCGAACAGATCCTTCCGATAGAAGAAGCCGTAAGCGTCATAGCCGAGCGGCGCCGCGTATTGCTTGCCCTTGTACGTGGACGCTTCCTTCACCGACGCGTATTGCTGCGACCAGCCGTTCTTGCTCCAGTCGGGCGACAAGTCTTCCAGCAGGCCACGTTCTGCGTAATACGCCATGCGCTCACCGTCGTGCCACGAGACTACGTCGGGCGGATCGGTGGCGAGCCAGCCGCCCATCTGGACCTTGTACGCCTCTTCGGTGACATAGGTCACCTTGAGGTCCACGTCGGGGTTAGCTTGTTTGAACTTGTCGAACGCGTCCTGCCAGGTCGAACGCTGGTTACCGCGCGCCGATACGTTGACAGTCAGTGTGGCGGCGTCGGCCACGGCGCAGCCGAGTAAGCCTGCCACCAGCGCGGCCGCCACTGATGCATGAGCCAGACTGCGAAGGCGATGAGCAATCATCTTTGTCTCCTTGACTACCTTGTTGGCTGACAGCGATTAACTGCCAGACGATGTACCCGCTCTGTGGCGGAATTGGGTTTGAATCCATGCTTCTGTGCACTCGCGCACCCGTGCTCTAAGCCGCAGCTCGTTCAGGCTCGAACATGCTGCGCCGAAACGCAAGTCCATCCGCGTCGAACAGATGGCACGCCGAAGCCGGAACGTGAATGCGAATACGCTCGCCCGGACCGATCGATGTATCGCCGAGCGCCTTCGCGACGAGCGTGCCGCCCGCGTGATCCGCGTGAATGTAGCTGTGCTCGCCTAGCTCCTCCGAGAGCACCGCGACGCACTGAATGGATTGCTCGCTGCCATCGAGCCGCAGATGTTCGGGGCGCACGCCGAGCGTGACCGGCTGGCCGGGCTGCAGTTGCTTTGAATCGACATGGACAACTAAGCATTCGCCGCTTTGCGCGAGCGCAACCGTCACCATGCCCGCACCGATCGACTCGACCACGGCATCGATGAAATTCATTCTCGGTGAGCCGATGAAACCCGCCACGAAGCGCGACTTCGGATGGTGATACAGATCAAGCGGCGCACCGGTCTGCGCGATGCTGCCGAATCTCTGCGCGTCCGCGCCTGCGTGCAACAGCACGATCCTGTCGGCAAGCGTCATCGCCTCGACCTGATCGTGGGTGACATAGACCACGCTCGCGTCTGCAAAGCGCTGGTGCAGCCGGGCGATTTCCACGCGCGTCTGGCCGCGCAGTGCAGCGTCCAGATTCGACAGCGGTTCATCGAACAGGAACACGCCGGGTTCACGCACGATGGCCCGGCCAATCGCTACACGCTGCCGCTGACCGCCGGAAAGTGCTTTGGGAAACCGGTCGAGGTAGCTGTCCAGTTGCAGGATGCGCGCGGCTTCACGCACCTTCCGCTCGATCACGTCCTTGGGCTGCTTCGCGAGTTTCAGGCCGAACGCCATGTTGTCGAACACGGTCATGTGCGGAAACAGCGCGTAGCTCTGGAACACCATCGCAACGCCGCGCGCCGCAGCAGGAACATCGTTCACGAGACGCCCGCCAATATGCAGCTCGCCTTCGCTCAGGTCTTCCAGACCCGCGATCATTCTCAGCAAGGTGGACTTGCCGCAACCCGACGGCCCCAGGAAAACGCAAAACTCATGCTGCGCGATGTCCAGGTTCACACGCCGGATCACCGGCGGATGATCACCGTACGACTTCTCGACGTTCTCAAGACGGATCGTTGCCATGCCATCTCTCCAATTTAACCGCTTAAATTTTTGAGAAAAATAGACGGCAGGGCCTTGTGCAGCGGTTATTTAACCGCTTAAATTCAGGTACGATGAAAAAAGTCATGATGCGTGTCTCGGTTGTGTTTTCCGTTTTCCAGAAAGTTATCAACGTCGCCAACCGCTTGCAACATTTGAATCGCATTCCCTGAATGTGGGATAACTAGATAAATGGTCACTCTGTCCGAAGTTGCGAAGCGCGCGCATGTCACTGCGGCAACCGTGTCCAACGTTCTGCGCAATCGCGAAAAAGTCCGCCCGGAAACGGCCGACCGCGTGCTGAAAGCGATTGCTGATCTTGGCTATCGGCCCAACCTGAACGCGCGTGCGTTGGCCGAAGGCCGTTCGTCGACCTTGGCCTTGATGCTCTCCAATATATCGAACCCGTTCTATCCCGAGTTCGTGCTGGCGGCCGAGCGCGCGGCCCGCAAGGCAGGCCACTTCCTGATGGTGTGCAATACCGACGACGACGCCGAGATTGGCCGCGCTTATCTGAATCAGATCGCGGGAACGCTGGCGGACGGCGTACTCGTGATGAACACGGACATTGCCATCAACGACCTGTGCGCGTCGGCCATGCACAGCGCGCCTATCCTGCTGGCCATGTGGGAGCATCCCGAGACGCCGCCCGCCCTGCCCTGCATAGCAGTGAATTTTGCCCAGGCGGGCGCGCTGGCCGCCGGGCATCTGCTCGAACTCGGCCACCGTGAGATCGGCCTGCTGATCGGCGATGGTTGCGGCGGCTTGCAGGATGCTCGTTCCAACGGGTTTCGCGCCGCCATGCGCGAGGCCGGGATTGAAGCAGACGCCGCGGCCGTGCTGCAGATCCGCGATTCCATAGACGCGGGTTATGCCGCCTGCATGCAGTTGATGGCGAACCGGCCGCACCTCACCGCCATTTTCGCGACCAACGATCTGTTAGCGATAGGCGCGGCGCAGGCGTTGATCACGCTTGGCCGCAAGGTGCCGGATGACGTGTCGGTGATCGGCATTACGGACATCCAGCTTGCGCATCAGGTACATCCCGCTTTGACGACCGTCGCGATCCAGACCGCGGCCATAGCGGAGTTGTCTATTGATCGGCTTATCCGGCTCATTCAAGTGCCCGAAGTGCAACCGTCGATGGTCCTCGCTCCGCCGCCGAAACTGGTTGTACGTGCATCGACGGGTCCACGGCGACCGGAATCAACCTGAAGCATTCACGCATTAACGGGCGGCGTTGATATTCTTCATGCGACCATTTAGTTAGGAATGCACAAGCTATTTGTAATAGTAGCGTTATATCTTTCTATTTACTTTCATAAACCTAACAATAGTCGATAGCACCCCATATCGATGATATTTGCGGTACTTTCCTGAGAAAGTACGCCGTCGTATTACACGACGTTACTCACGCTCCTATCGTAACGATTCGGAATGCTTCGCCCCACACGATCGTTCAAAAACCTGCCTCCGGTTCGTTACACTGCGGTACGGTTTGATTCGTTCATTGGGCATCGTTGCAATTAACCCGTTGAACTTGTATGCACTCGTTTGATCACAGGGGGCTCCATCTTTTCGATACCACGCCGTGTCCGCCTACAGGCGAATGGAACCTGAAGAGCAGGCACAACGCGAATTCAAAAGTACGCCCCCGTCGTCGCCGGATCTCGGCCCAAGAGTTTCGCTGACGAACAAGAGAATAAGACCGCAGGAATGCCCGGCTGACCCAGCGAGCTTTTTTGCGGACCATGACGGAGCTTCCGTCAACTCCGGCTAAGCCGGAAATGAAAGACATGTGGCACTCGCCGGGCTGGGTTCTTTATCGGACCACCCGGTTATCCAGGGCAGAGTTTGTTTTCGGAGGGCGTAGGTATGAGTGGTATGAGCGACACCGGTTCCACGCAGGTAAAGCGCCCGAGGCGCTGGCGTTTCGTGCTGTTGTTGGCAGTGCTGGTGCTGATAGGAGTCGTGGTCGTGCATTTGCTGCGGGCCAAGAAACCGCCGCGCGCGGCCGCACCGCAAGTGGTGACGGTCTCCACCGCGACGCTCGGGTCGATGCCGGAAGTCCTGAACGAACTGGGTACGGTGACGCCCACCGCCACCGTGACCGTGCTGCCTCAACTGAGCGGATACCTGACGTCGGTCGGCTATCGCGAAGGCCAGGACGTGCAGAAAGGGCAATTCCTCGCCCAGATCGATCCGCGCCAGTATGAGATCGACAAGCAGCAGGCCGAGGCAACACTCGCCAAGGACCGGGCTTCGCTCGCGCAGGCACGCGCCGATCTCGTCCGCTTCACGCAGTTGAACGAGCGCAAGTCCATTGCCGAGCAGACCTTTGCCGACCAGCAGTTCCTCGTGCAGCAGGACGAGGCCGCGGTGAAGGCCGACCTGGCCAACATTGCGCAATTCGACCTCGACCTGGCTTATTGCCATATCATCGCGCCGGTTTCCGGGCGCGTCGGCCTGCGCCTCGTCGATCCGGGCAACTACGTGACGGCTTCGTCGTCGCCGGGTATCGTGGTCATCACCACAATGAAACCCACCACCGTGCAATTCACGGTGCCGCAAGACTCGCTCGCAAGTGTGCTGCAGCGCATGAACGGAGGCGCGAGCCTGCCGGTCACCGCCTACAGCAGCGACAACTCGAAGGAGATCGCCACCGGCACGCTCTACGCGGTCAGCAACCAGATGGCGACGAGCACGGGCACGATAACCCTGCGGGCAACGTTCCCCAACGACGACGAGGCGCTGTTCCCGAGCGAGTTCGTCAACGTCAAGCTGCTCGTCGATACCTTGCAAAATGCCGTGCTGGTACCCACGCCGGCGGTGCAAACCGGCGCGCCGGGCGACTATGTCTACCTCGTGAACACCAACAATACCGTGTCCGTGCATAAGGTCACCCTCGGCCCAAGCGACGGCAAGAACACGGTCATTACGTCGGGGCTTGCTGCAGGCAACATCGTGGTGACCGACGGCACCGACCGCTTGAGCGACGGCGCGAGTATCAAGGCGGCAGCAGCGCGGCCTGCATCGGGCGGCGCTGTTGCCGAAGCGCCGGCGTCCGGAGCGGGCGCGGCGAGCGGCGCTCAGGGTCAGCATAAGCACGCCCACGGTAGCGCCTCGGGCGCGGCTGCGGCCGACGCAGCCTCGTAGAAGCCGAACTCGTCCCCCGATGAATATCTCCCGCCTGTTTATTCTTAGACCGGTAGCCACGCTGCTGCTGATGATCGCCCTCGTATTAGTGGGCCTTGTCGCCGTGCGCGTGCTGCCGGTCTCCTCGCTGCCCAACGTCGACTATCCGACCATCCAGGTGCAGACCTTCTATCCGGGCGCGAGCCCGGACGTGATGGCCACCACGGTGACCGCGCCGCTCGAAGTGCAACTGGGCGAGATTCCCGGCTTGCAACAGATGACCTCGTACAGTTCGGACGGCGCCTCGGTCATCACGTTGCAGTTCGACCTGTCGCTGAACCTCGACGTCGCCCAGCAGAATGTCCAGCAGGCCATCAATGCGGCCAACAGCTTCCTGCCGACTGGCCTGCCCGGACCGCCGACCTATGCGAAGGTGAATCCGGCGGACCAGCCGATCCTGACGCTGGCGGTCACCTCGACATCGATGTCGCTCACGCAGTTGGAAGACGCCGCCAATAACCGCCTCGGGACGAAGATTTCGGAAGTGTCGGGCGTGGGTGTCGTCACCACCAGCGGCGGCAATGTACCCGCCGTCCGCGTGGAAGCGGACCCGCACAAGCTGGCGGCCTATGGCCTGAATATCGACGACCTGCGCACGCTGCTCAGCTACGTCAACGTCAGCCAGCCGAAGGGCAACTTCGACGGCCCGGACCTCGACTACACCATCAACGGCAACGACCAGATCAGCGATCCGAAGGACTACCTGAACACGGTGATCGCTTATCAGAATGGCGCACCGGTGTTCATGCGCGACGTCGCCAGCGTGACCTCGGCGCCCCAGGACGTCGAGCGCGGCGCCTGGTACAACGGCACGCCGGCCATCGTGCTGAACGTCCAGCGCCAGCCGGGGGCAAACGTGATTGCCACCGTCAACCAGATCATGAAGCAGTTGCCGCAGCTTGAATCAACGCTGCCGGCCGGCATGAAGGTCACGGTCGTCTCGGACAGCACGGGCGTGATCCGCTCGTCGGTATCCGACGCCGCGCTCGAACTCGGGCTGTCGATCGTGCTGGTGGTAGCGGTGATCTTCGTGTTCCTGCGTAATGTGCCGGCCACCATCATCCCGAGCATCTCGGTGCCGGTGTCGCTGATCGGCACGCTGGCCGTGATGTACCAGTTGAACTACTCCATCGACAACCTCTCGCTGATGGCGCTGATCATTGCCACCGGCTTCGTGGTGGACGACTCGATCGTGATGATCGAGAACATCGTGCGTTATCTGGAGGAAGGCAAGACGCCGCTTGAGGCCGCGCTCGAAGGCGCCGGGCAGATTGGCTTCACGATTCTCTCGCTGACCATCTCCCTGATTGCCGTGCTGATCCCGCTGCTCTTCATGGGCGGCGTGATCGGGCGTCTGTTCAGCGAATTCGCGGTGACGCTCGCGGTCACCATCGTGCTGTCTGCCGTGGTCTCGCTGACCGTGGTGCCCATGCTCTGCGCGCGTCTCTTGAAGGCCCAGGCGGAACGCCATCCGAGCCGCTTCGAGCGTATCAGCGAAGGCATCTTCGACAAGACGCTCGCCGGCTACGAACGGGGCCTGCGCTGGGTGCTGGATCATCAGGTGCTGACCCTGATGGTCGCGATCGGCACCGTCGTGCTGACCGCCGTCATGTACATCGTGATCCCGAAGGGCCTGTTCCCGGTGCAGGACGTCGGCGTGATCGAAGGGATCAGCGTGGCCGACAACTCGGTGTCCTACAAGGCGATGGTGGCGCGCCAGCGGGCGCTCGCCGATGCGATCCTGAAAGATCCGGACGTGGTCTCGCTCACCTCCTACGTGGGAATCGACGGCACCAACTCCACGCTTAACAACGGCCGTTTCCTGATCAACCTGCGCGACCACGACAAGCGTTCAGACACGGCGCAGGAGATCGCGCGGCGCCTGCAGGACGAAGTTGCCAATGTGTCCGGGATCAAGCTCTATGTGCAGCCGGAGCAGGACCTGACGCTTGACACAACGGTCTCGCCGAACCAGTACAGCTTCGTGCTGCGCGGACCGAACCAGCAGGCGTTCCAGAAGTATGTGCCGGAACTGATTGCGCGCATGAAGCAGATCCCATCGCTTGCCGATGTGCAAAGCGATATGAACTCCGACGGCTTGAGCGTGAATGTTGAAGTCAATCGGCAACTGGCCGCACGTTTCGGCATCACCCCGGCCACCGTCGACAACGCGCTCTACGACGCGCTGGGCCAGCGCATTGTCTCGACCATCTTCCAGCAGTCGGACCAGTACCGGGTGATCCTCGTCGCCAAGCCCGAGTCGCTGCCCAACGTGGAGTCGATCGGCAATATCTATCTGCCGAGCCAGACGAGCAGTACCGGCCAGGTGCCGCTCTCCGGGATCGCCAAGATCCAGATCGTCAAGTCGCCGCTGGTGATCAGCCATCTCGCGCAGTTCCCGTCCGTCACCATCTCGTTCAACCTCGCGAAGGATGCGTCGTTGAGCACGGCGGTCAGGGACGTCCACGCAGCGGAACGGGCGGTCAATCTGCCGCCGTCGATCACCTCCTCGCTGCAGGGTGCGGCGCAGGCGTTCGAGGACTCGTTATCGAGCGAGGTGTACCTGCTGATCGCCGCGCTGGTGGCGGTGTATATCGTGCTGGGCGTGCTCTATGAGAGCTTCATCCACCCGGTCACGATCCTTTCCACGCTGCCCTCCGCGGGGATCGGCGCGCTGCTCGCGCTGATGATCGCCGGCAGCGACCTCGACGTGATCGGCATCATCGGGATCGTGCTGCTGATCGGTATCGTCAAGAAGAACGCCATCATGATGGTGGACTTCGCGCTCGACGCCGAGCGCAACCATGGCAAGCCCCCGCGCGAGGCGATCTTCGAGGCGTCGCTGCTGCGCTTCAGGCCGATCCTGATGACGACGCTCGCGGCCATGCTCGGCGCCCTGCCCATGCTGCTCGGCAGCGGCACGGGTTCGGAGCTGCGCCGCCCGCTGGGTCTGGCGATCATCGGCGGCCTGACCGTGAGCCAGGTGCTCACGCTCTTCACCACGCCGGTCATCTATCTGTTCTTCGACCGGATGGCGGAGCGCACGAGGCGCTGGCGTAATCGCAACAAACCTCAAGCGCCTGACATGCCGCCGGTTCCGGAGGAGGGTACGCCGTGAACATATCGGCGTTATTTATCCGGCGCCCGGTCGCGACCACGCTTCTGGCCATTGCGATCCTGATCTCCGGGGCCCTCGCCTATTTCCAGTTGCCTGTCGCGCCGCTGCCGAATATCGCTTTCCCGGTGATCGTGGTGCAGGCCCAGATGGCGGGCGCGAGCCCGAACATCATGGCCTCCACCGTGGCCGAACCGCTCGAGCGGCGGCTCGGCACGATTGCCGACGTGGAAGAGCTGACCTCGATCAGCTATGTCGGCTCGTCCATGATCGTGGTCGAGTTCGGGCTGAACCGCGATATCAACGGCGCCGCCCGCGACGTCGAGGCGGCTATCCAGGCAGCGCGTGCAGACTTGCCGACCACCTTGCGCAGCAATCCGACCTATCGCCAGTACAACCCGGCGGATTCGCCCATCATGGTGCTCGCGCTGACCTCGGACACGCTCACCAAGGCGCAGCTCTATGACTCCGCGGATTCCGTGATCCAGCAGCAACTCTCGCAGGTGAACGGTGTCGGCCAGATCACGCTAGGCGGCGGCGCGTTGCCGTCGGTGCGTGTCGAGTTGCAGCCGGGCAAACTGAACAGCTACGGCCTCGGCCTCGAAGATGTGCGCGCGGCCATCAGCGCGGCCAACGCCAACAGCGCGAAGGGCCACCTCGACGAGGGTGACCAGCGCTATGTGATCTTGTCCAACGACCAGATCAACAAGGCGGCGCCTTACCGCGACCTGGTGGTCGCCTACCGCAACGGCGCGCCTGTGCTGCTGCGCGATGTCGCCCAGGTCAGGGACTCCAACGAAAATATCCGCAACGCCGGGCTCTATAACGGCAAGTCGGCAGTGCTGGTGATCGTCTATCCAATGCCCGGCAGTAATATCGTCAATACGGTCAGGCAGATCAGGAATGTCCTGCCGGCAATCGAGGCGACACTGCCGAGCAGCGTCCACGTCAACGTGGCGGTCGACCGGTCGGAATCGGTCCGGGCGTCGGTGGGAGATACCGAGCGCACGCTGTTCATCGCCGTGCTGCTGGTGGTCGGCGTGGTGTTTATCTTCCTGCAGTCGCCGCGCGCCACGCTGGTGCCGGCGGTGGCGTTGCCGCTGTCTATCGTCGGCACCTTCGGGCCGATGTACCTGCTCGGCTACAGCATCGACAACCTCTCGCTGATGGCGCTCACGATCGGCACCGGCTTCGTGGTGGACGATGCGGTCGTGGTGCTGGAAAACATCACGCGCCACCTCGAACTGGGCCTGAGTCCGGAAGAGGCTGCGCTGAAAGGCAGTGGCGAAGTAGGCTTCACGGTGATCTCGATGAGCCTCTCGCTGATCGCAGTGTTCCTGCCTATCCTGCTGATGCCGGGCATCGTCGGTCTGCTGTTCCATGAGCTCGCGGTGACGCTGTCCATCGCGATCCTGATCTCGCTTGTGATCTCGCTCACGGTCACGCCGGCCATGTGCGCGTACGTGCTGAGCCGCGAGCACGCCGGCCATTCAAAGGCCCGCTGGGCGACCTGGGTCGAGGCGCTATTCGATCGTTTCAAGAACGCCTACTCGCGTTCGCTCACCGCCGTGCTGGACCATTCGCTGCTGGTGATCCTGTTGCTGATCGGCCTGCTGGTGGCGAACGTCTTCCTGTTCAAGCTGCTGCCCGCTACCTTCTTCCCGGAGCAGGACACGGGCATCCTGATCGGGCAGATCATCGCCGACCAGAGCATCTCCTTCCCGGCGATGGAAAAGAAGCTCGCCCAGTTGCAAGCGATCGTGCAGAAGGACCCGGCGGTCGCCTCGGTGGCCGGCTTTACCGGCGGCCGCGCGCTGAACACGGCGAACGTGTTTATTGAACTCAAGCCACTGGCCCAGCGGCATGTGACCGCGACCGAAGTGGTCAACCGCCTGCGGCCCAAGCTCAACGGAGTCTCCGGCGCGCGGCTTTTCCTGCAGGCGCAGCAGGATCTGCGAATCGGCGGGCGGCAGTCGGCTGCCGAATACCAGTACACGCTGACGAGCGATGATTCCGCCGCGCTGTTCGAGTGGACGCCCAAGCTCGTGACTGCGCTCAACAAGGATCGCAGCCAGCTGATCGACGTCAACTCGGACCTGCAGCAAAATGGTCTGCAGACCTACATCAATTTCAACCGCGCCACGGCGGCCCGCTACGGCTTCGCGCCGAACCAGATCGACAACGTGCTGTATGACGCGTTCGGCCAACGGACGGTATCGACCATCTACAACGCGCTTAACCAGTACTTCGTGGTGATGGAGGTGGCGCCGCAGTACTGGCAATATCCGCAGACGCTCAAGCAGATTTTCATGAGCACGGCGGCCGGCAATCCGACCGGCTCGGAGCAGACGCAAATGCCGGGCGGCACGGTCACCGGCGTGACGGCCGCGAGCGCAGTCAGCACGGCGTCGAGCGCGTCGTCGAGCACCAACTCGCTGAACTCGAACGCGCAAGCCAATGCGACCAACAACAGCATCTCCAACAGCAAGGGCGGCAGTTCGAGCGGCAGCGCGGACAGCACCTCGGCCGAGACGATGGTGCCGTTGCCGGCGCTCGCCAGCTACGTCAACAACCATACGTCGACCCAGGTGAACCATCAGAGCGGGCTGGTCGCCGCAACGATCTCCTTCAACCTCCCCGCCGGCGGATCGCTCAGCAAGGCTCAAGAGGCGCTTGAGAACGCGGAACGCGAAATCGGCATGCCGGCCAGCGTCCACGGTGCGTTCGCTGGCGCGGCGCAAGCCTACGCGCAGTCAATGGGCACCATCCCGTTGCTGATCCTCGCTGCGCTGGGTGTGGTCTACATCGTCCTGGGGATACTCTATGAAAGTTCGATTCACCCGCTCACGATCTTGTCGACGCTGCCCTCGGCCGGTATCGGCGCCACCCTCGCCCTGCTGATTTTCGGCACGCCGTTCTCGGTGATCGCGTTGATCGGCATGATTCTTCTGATCGGTATCGTCAAGAAGAACGGCATCATGATGGTGGACGTGGCGATCCAGATGCAACGCAACGAAGGCATGGCGGCCAAGGAGGCGATTCATGCCGCCGCCGTCGTGCGTCTGCGGCCGATCATGATGACCACGTTCGCCGCCGTGCTCGGCGCGGTGCCGCTCGCAATCGGGATCGGCCAGGGCGCGTCGCTGCGCCAGCCGCTGGGTATCACCGTGATGGGCGGCCTGATCCTGAGCCAGGTCTTTACGCTGTACACCACACCGGTGATCTACCTGTACCTGGACCGGTTGCGCTTCAAGCTCGTCAAGTGGTCTTCCGGACTGCCGTGGAACCGGCAAGAGGAACAAATGGGGCCGCCGGAGCAATCGGGGCAAACGGATACGAAGGCATGAAGATGAAGATTCCCTGCAAACCACTGGCCGCCGCGGCGGCCCTCCTGCTCGGCGGCTGCATGGTCGGCCCGGACTATCACCGCCCGCAGGTCAGCGTCCCTGCGACCTTCCGCGAACTGCGTGGCTGGACCCAGGCCGAGCCAAACGCCGACGGGCCCAAGGGTGCGTGGTGGACCGGCTTCAACGATCCGCTGCTTGACCAGCTCGAACCGCTGGTGGTGGTGTCCAACCAGACCGTGGCCCAGGACTATGCCAACTATCAGGAGGCGCTCGCCGAAGTGAAGGTTGCACGCTCCGGCCTGTTCCCGACGATTGGCGTGACCGGCTCGGGCACCCGGCAGCGCAGCGGCACCGGTACGGCCGGCTCAAGCGCGAGCCGCAGTTTCGGCGGCATACAGCCGGTGAACAACTCGGCCTCGCTCGAGGGCAATGTCAGTTGGGCGCCCGACCTGTGGGGCTCGGTGCGCCGTACGATTGAACAGAATGCCGCGACCGCGCAGGCCAGTGAAGCGACGCTCGCGAATGCGACGCTCTCCGAGCAGATTGCGCTCGCGACCGCCGTGATCGAATTGCGTACCAGCGACGCCAATATCGACCTGCTGCAGCAAACGGTCAAAGCGTTCCAGCACTTCCTGGACGTGGTGTCCGACCAGGACAAGTTCGGCACCATTGCGCCTTCCGACGTAGTGACCGCGCGCACCCAGCTCGAAACCGCGCAGTCGAGCCTGATCGCGCTCGGCGTGTCGCGCGCCCAATCCGAGCATGCCATTGCGGTACTGGTCGGCAAGAACCCCGAGGACCTGGTCATCCCGCACAGCACGGCAATGCCCACCTTGCCGGCGATTCCGGTTGGCGTTCCCTCAACCTTGCTGCAGCGCCGGCCAGATATAGCGACGGCCGAACGCCAGATGGCGTCCGAGAATGCCGCGATCGGAGTCGCGGTCGCGGCGTACTACCCGACAGTGTCGCTGTCCGCGCTGGACGGCTTCACGCAGTCGCCGTTGGGCGGCTTGCTGCACGTGGCCAATTACGTCTGGTCGCTGGGCGGCAGCGCCACTGAAACGATCTTCGACGGCGGCGAGCGCAGCGGCGAAGTCGCGGCGGCCAAGGCGGCCTACCAGTCGGCCGTCGCCAATTACCGTGGCACCGTGCTGACCGCGTTCGAAGATGTCGAGAATGACCTGTCCGGCTTGCGTATCCTGGCCGAGCAGTCCGACGCGCTGGATGCCGCCGTGCGCGATGCAACGCACGGCTCCGAGATTGCCTTCAACGAGTATCAGGCCGGCACGGTGGACTACACCACCGTGGCGACCAGCCTGGCGACCCAGTTGAGCAATCAGCAAACCGCATTGAACGTGCAGGAGTCGCGGCTGCTCGATGCCGCCTCGCTGATCGGCGACCTGGGCGGCGGCTGGTCGGACAGCGCACTGCACGATCCGCGGCATCCGGTGGAAGCGGCAAGTGCGGCGAGCCCGGCAAGCGAGGCAACTCAGGCCGCTCAGTAGCGCGAAGGGATAGGCCATGCGGGCTCATTGGCGACGCTTCCTACCGATGCGTATGTCCAAGGCCCGGTTGCGCCGGCGCATTGCTGCCGGGGGCCTGCTCCGTTGCGAGCGTGTTCCCCGAGGCGGGGAAGACAATCAACATCAATACGACTCCCGCCATCAATACGACTGCAAGGCCGATCAGCCCGAACTCCGCGCTTCCCGTCTGCATCTTGGTCCAGCCCACGAATGCCGGGCTCACGAAGCCGCCCGTGCCACCGAGACTCGTAATCATCGCAATCCCGCCTGCCGCCGACGAGCGTGGCAGGAACGTATGCGGGATCGTCCAGAACACGACAAAGCAGCCATACGATGCCGCTGCCGCCAGCGCAAGCAGGCACACGCCGATCGTGACGTTATGGCCCGCGGCAGGCAATAATGCAAAAGCGAGCGCCGTCACGGCCGCGCTGCCCGCCACGTGCCAGCGGCGCTCCATCATCCGGTCGGAGCTCGCGCCAACAACGTAGGTCCCGATCGCCGCCGCGATGAACACGAGCGCCGACAGCAATCCGACATCGAGCACGTTGGCCACGCCCAGATCACGAATAATGGTCGGCGCCCAGAAGCCGATTGCATTGAATGGCATCATCACGGCGAAGTAGACGATCGCCGCGAGATAGACGCGCGGATTGGCGAGCGCGCCGCGCAGTCCGTCGAGATGACCCGAGTGCTTCGACGTTTCGTCGGCGAGGAGTTCGCGCGAGATCAACGCCTTCTCGCGGCCGCTGAGCCAGCGGACGTCCGCAGGCGAATCGCCGAGAAAGAAGAACGCGAAGATGCCGAGCGTGACAGCGGGCACGCCTTCCAGAAGGAAGAGCCACTGCCAGCCGGGCAAGCCGCCCACCCCCGCCAGCCGCGTCATGATGAACCCCGACATCGGGCCACCAATAATCCCCGCCACGGCGGTGGCCATCATCAGGAACGCGATCACGCGCGCGCGCCGGGCACCGGGAAACCAGCAGCCCAGATAGAAGATGATCCCCGGAAAGAAGCCCGCTTCGGTGACACCCAGCAGGAACCGCATGGCGTAGAACTGCGTCGGTGTGCGAACGAACATCATCAGGCTTGACGCGAGGCCCCACGCGAACATGATGCGCAAGAGCGTGCGTCGCGCGCCGACTCGTTGCATCCAGAGATTGCTCGGCACCTCGAAGAGCACATAGCCGATAAAGAAAAGGCCGGCGCCCAGGCCGTACGTCGACTCTGAAAACCCGAGGTCATGCATGAACTGCAGCTTGGCGAAGCTGATGTTCACACGGTCGATATAGCTGATCACGTAGCAGAGAAAAAGCAGCGGAATCAGCCGGAAAAACACCTTTCGATAAGTGCGCTCGACTTCGTCGGGTGTAGTGTCGCCCGAGGTCGCTGCGCCGGGTTGCGGTTGGTTATTCATGATGGTCTCGCGAAGAATGCGAACTGACTTGGACGTCGCGGTGTACCCGCGACGTCCGGTTTCAAAGCGGTCAGGCAAGCCCCGCGACACTATCCGTCGACGACAGCGTGAGCGTTTTTCTGAACCTCGTCCACAACCGCCTCGCGCTTCGGCAGGCAGCGCGCAAGGGCATCGCCCGCGCGCACGCCCTTGCCCGCAGGCAGGACGAAAAGCGGATTGATGTCGAACTCCTTCAGGCCCGGTTCGAGGTCAAGCGCCATTGCGGACATTGCAACAATTGCGTCCGCCAGCGCATCGATATCGCCCGGCGGTTTGCCGCGCGCGCCGTTGAGTATTGCGACCACGCGCAGTTCGCGGATCATCGCGTGCGCGTCGGCGTGCGAGACCGGCGCGAGGCGCCACGCCACATCCTTCAGCACCTCGGCGTAGATCCCGCCGAGTCCACACATCACGGCTGGTCCGAACGACGGATCGTTCTCGATACCAACGATCATCTCCACCGCATCGCGGATCTCTTCCTGCACGAGCACACCGTCGATCCTCGCGCCGGGAACATGGCGCCGCGCGTTTGCGACGATTTCATCGAACGCGGCCATCAGCATTGCCTCATCGCGAATGCCGACGCGCACCGCGCCTGCTTCGGTCTTGTGCGGGATGTCGGGCGACTGGACCTTGATGACAAGCGGAAAGCCGATCGAGCGCGCGATCGACCGCGCTTCATCGCGGTTGATCGCCAGCACGCCCTTGGGGGTATCGATGCCATAGTGCGCGAGGAGCGCCTGCGCTGTGTGCTCCGTCAGATTACCCGAGCTCTCGGCGAGCAACGCGTGCGCTTGCCTGACATGACGACGCAAAGGCGCCGGTGCGAGTCGTGCAGCCTCCCGGGCGCGGCGTGCTTGTGCATAGTTTGAGAGCACCGCGAACGCGCGCCCGCAGCGCACGGGCGTTGCATAGAGTGGTAC
Source organism: Caballeronia sp. LjRoot34 (assembly GCF_964253815.1). NCBI lineage: Bacteria > Pseudomonadati > Pseudomonadota > Betaproteobacteria > Burkholderiales > Burkholderiaceae > Caballeronia > Caballeronia sp. LjRoot34. Next base: position 1,854,584 of record NZ_CAXUSB020000003.1, on the reverse strand, counting down.
GCCGCTCTGCTCGATCACGTCGTACGCTTCGCTCGCCATATCGCGGCGCGCATTCCAGGCGAGCATCATCGGCTTGTCGGTCGCGCGGTAGACACGCTGAATCGCTTCAGCCATCGCGAGCGCAACGTCGCCGCTTGCAGCCGCCGCCATGATCGCGATCGAATCGATGCCGGGATCGTCGGCGATGATCTGCAAGGCATCGGCAAATATCTTCGGCTCGGCAAGGATGCCCGCGGTCAGGTCAACGGGATTATTCAGTGATGCGAACGATGGCACGATAGGCTCGAGCGCGGCAAGCGTCTGCGCAGACAGCGGCGGAAGCGTCATGCCCCGTTCGCTGCATGCATCGGTGATCAGGATGCCGGCGCCGCCCGAGAGCGTGACGACGGCGATCCGGTGACCGCGCGGAAGGCGTTTCGCCTCGAACGCCTTCGCGTAGTCGCCGAGATCGGCCACGTCGGTGACTTCGATCACGCCCGTCTGACGGAACGCGGTGCGATACAGCGTCGAGGCGCCGCCAAGATTCGCCGTGTGCGAAGCGGCCGCCTTGGCGCCATCGGTGGTATTGCCGACCTTCCACGCAAGCAGCGGTTTGCCTGCATCGAGCGCGCGGGTCGCAACTTCGACAAGCCGGCGCGCATCCTTCAATCCTTCGATATACGTAGCAATCAGCGACGTTTTCGTATCGTCGATGCAGGCGTCGACGAGGTCGAGCAAGCTCACGTCGGCTTCGTTGCCGGTCGTAATGAAATGCCGCAAGCCGATGCCGAGTTCGTCCGCCATGAGCAACAGCGCGCAGCCGAATCCGCCGCTCTGCGAGATCAATGAGAGACCGCCGGGCCGGTAGTCGACGCCAAACGGCGCACCGAAACCCGCGTAGACGCCGGTGTCCGTGCTGACGAGACCCTGACAATTCGGGCCGATGATTCGAAGGCCAAAAGCCTTGGCGATCTCCGTGCATTCACGCTGCAGCGCAGCGCCTGCTTCCCCCGCCTCCGCGAAGCCCGAGCTATAGACGATCGCGTAGCGGATGCCCTTCTCCCCACACTGGCGCAACATGTCCGGCACACGCCGCGCGGCGACGAGGATCAGCGCGAGGTCGGGCGTGGCGGGCAGACTTTCGATGCTCGCGTAACATGCGACCCCTGCGATTTCAGCGTATTTGGGGTTCACCGGATACAGCGCGCCTTGATAGCCGTGCTGCATGAGATAGCGCATCGGCTGGCCGCTGATCGACTTAGGATCGTTCGACGCACCGATGATCGCGATCGACCGTGGACTGACCAGCCGTTCGATATCGAGCGCGCATGGTGCCTTCGTGGCGGCGCTCATGCGGCACGCGCAGCGGTCGTGCCGACGCTGTCCTTCGCCCGTGTTTCTTCAGCCAGCGCTTCTTTCGCCTGTGCCGCGCGCCGCAACGTAATCTTCGCGATGTTCAACTGATGGATCTGCGTGGTGCCTTCGTAGATACGAAATGCGCGGACATCGCGATAGAACCGTTCCACTGCATTGCCCGCGAGATAACCGCGTCCGCCGAGCATCTGCACGGCCCGGTCCGCGACCCGCCCGCACATCTCGGAGGCGAACATCTTGCACATTGATGCTTCCAGCGCGACGTCCTCGCCGGCATCGCGTTTGCGCGCGGTGTCGAGAATCATCGAACGGGCGGCATAGATCTCCGTCTGGCACTCGGCTATCAATGCCTGCACGAGCTGGAAGTCGGAGACTGGCCGGCCGAACTGCTCGCGAGTGGACGTACAAGCGACCGCTTCGTCGAGCATGCGGATAGCGGGCCCCGTGCACAGCGCGGCGAGGTGGATGCGCTGCTTGTTCAGCACTTTCATTGTCGTGCGAAATCCCTGCCCTTCCTTTGCGCCGATCAGGTTCGCTGCCGGGACGCGGCACGCTTTGAAATGCACGTCGCCGACGGGAGAACCGGCCTGCCCCATCTTCTGATACGGCTCGCTTGTCGAGAGGCCGGGCGTGCCGCGCTCGACCAGGAACGCGGAGATGCCGCCTGCGCCCGGGATTGACGGATCGGTACGGGCCATGACCGTGAAGAGGTCGGCAATGGGCGCATTCGTGATGAAACACTTGGCTCCGTCGAGTACATAGTGGTCGCCGTCGCGCCGAGCGGTTGTCTTTAGCGCGGTCGCGTCGGACCCGGCATCCGGTTCGGTCAGCGCGAACGCGCCCGTCATCGCGCCCGATGCGAGGAGCGGCAGGTAACGCTGCTTTTGCTCGTCGGTACCGTCCGCGACAAGCGCCTCGGAGCCGATGCCCGTGTTCGTTCCGACGCGCGCTCGAAACGCCACCGACGCTTGCGAAAGCGCGAATGCGCCGCGAACAAGTTGTTCTGTCGACAAGCCCGCGCCGCCGAAATCGCGCGGGATGCTCCAGCCAAAGTAGCCGAGGCCGCGCATTCGCTCGACGAGATCCGCGGGCACCTGATCCGCCTGCTCGATCTCGTTCTCGCGCGGAATCGCCTCTTCCCGCACGAAGCGCGCTACGTCGGCGAGTAATGCATCGAATTCGCCGTCGAATTCAAGTATTTGTCTGCTCATTGCTGTCTCCGTCATGTGTTCGGCTTATGGCTTCACTATCGAACTTTTCGAACTAAAAGGCGCTTGGTGTTCGACTATGCTGAACAGAGTTTGGATATGCGGAACACGGGGAGCAAAATGGGGGAATTGGAGGAGACGCCATGGGACGCACTAACATGCCGGACACGGCCACGATCGCGAGCGATTATCTGGAGTCGAAGGCGCGCTACGTGCCCGATGAATTCGATGGCGACCGGCAATTCGCCACTACGCTCGCACGCGGCCTAGACATACTGCATACCTTTACGCCGCGCGATTCCCAGCTCGGCAACGCTGAACTCGCCGCGCGCACCGGCATGAGCAAGGCCACGATTTCACGGTTCACGTACACGCTGACGAGGCTCGGCTACCTGCGCGTGAACCGGATGAACAACAAGTTTCAACTCGGGTCGGCCGTGCTATCGCTCGGCTATCCGCTGCTCGCGAGTCTCGCCGTGCGGCAGATCGCGCGCCCCTCGATGAAGGAGCTGGCGGACCATATCCGCGGTTCGGTGTCGCTTGGCATGCGTGACCGGCTGAACGTGGTGTATCTGGAAAGCAGCCGCAGCAACACGCCGCTTGGCTTGCCCGCGGACATCGGTTTGAGCTATCCGATCGTTCGCACCGCGATGGGCCGTGCGCTTCTCGCGGCGCTGCCGAGTGAACGGCGCGAGGCTCTATTGAATGAGATCTCCGTCAAGACGCCCGATGAATGGAACACGTTCGGGAAACGCGTGCTGCAGAGCATCGACTATTTTCATGAGCGCGGCTTTTGCGTGTCGTACGGCGATCTGCGACGTGAAGTACATGCCGTGGCCGTGCCGATGAGGCCGGCGGCCGATGGCGAGATCCTCGTGTTCAACTGCGGCGTGCCTTCGTATCTGCTCAAGGACGGACAGTTGGAACGAGACGTCGGGCCGCGGTTGTTGTCTATGGTGCGTAGCGTCGAAGGCGCGATGGGGATTTATTAGGGTGGCGGGCCGGTTGGTCGGTAGTCCCTGACGCTGCGAAATGGCTTGTCCGCAATAAACCTCGATCCGGCAGCCCATCAGGGTCGACGACGTATGCAGCGCAATAGTTTGCACCGTAACCGGCGCGAAATCCTGGCTTGCCTGTGTCGCGCCCGCCAGCGCCGAGCGCGGCTGCGTGAAAAACATCGACATCTTCTTGCGCCAGAGCGCTGAAGCAGAACTGGCGAATATAAGTCACGTTAGAGCTCGTGCTCCATCAGGTACGTGCGCAGCGCATCGTTCATGCGTGTTTGCCACCCGTCGCCCTTGGCCCTGAACCGCTCGATAATGTCGGCGTCGTACCGGCTGGTTACAAGCACCTTCGGGCTGTCCTTGGGTGGACGGCCCATGCGCTTTTTTTCCACCAGTTCCGAAAATGGCCGCATCGCCTTGATGTTGGCGCTCGGCACTTCGGCGGAATCAAACTCATGTTCGATTTCTGCAGGGGTCTTTTCACGCTTGCTCATAGTCTCTCACCTCTCTGGCGTTTGCTTTGCGCAGGCTAATGACGCGCATGGTTTCATCTCGGAACGTGAACGCGACCATATGGAGCCGGCCACCAATGTAACCAAAGCCGCGATAGCGTTCCTCACCGTAGTTAAACCGAGTATCGACTTCGTACCGCAGGTTATCCCAATCGAAGCGGCATGCGTCGGCGAGCGAAATTCCGTCGTGCCCTTCCTTGTTGATGGCATCTTTTGCCGGGTCGAATGTGATTTCCATTTAGATATTGTAGTAACAGAAAGTCTCGATTTCAACGACTTTTTGTAATAGCAGAAAACTCACTGCCGAGTTGCGCCGTATTGGATATAAACGTTGCGTCACAACCTCGTTTTCACGCGTCAAAATGGGTGATTTTTACAATCACTGGTTCGGCTCAAGCTTTAGCACCGGCGTGGCTTATGTGACTTGATCCTCGGGTCATCGCATATCGGCCGTGTCGAGTCGCCCAAGACTCCCAGCAAGCCTCAACCGTGCCGCGCGCCAATCGGCAAGCGCCTGCACACGCTGCTGCTGTGCGTTCGCCAGCGCGGTCTGCGCATTCAGCAGTTCGAGAATATTGCCCACGCCAGCCTGATATCGATGCTGGGCCGCAACAAACGATCGTTGCGCAATATCGAGCAGCGTTGCACTGTCCTTTACGCTGTTTGTCGAAGTCTGCACGGCCTGGTAGCTGTTCCAGACCTCCAGCCCGACCTGCTGGCGCGCGTCATCGAGCGCATCTTGCTGCTGCTCAAGTTGCGCCTGCGTCTGCCGGATCTGATACGTCCGGTTGAAGCCCTCGAAGAACGGAATTGTCACCTGCACGCCGACATACCACTCGTGTCCGCTTGCCGGGTATTCCTGAATCCCCAGCCCCAGACTGGCCGGCTGATTGTCCCGGCTGTATTTCGACACAAGACTGAAGTTCGGCAGGCCTTGTGCGCGAGTCTGGTCTACTTTTGCAGCCGCCGCATCCGTTTGGGCCAGCGCAGCCAGGACCGTGGGGTGATCGCGGCGGGCGTCCTCGATCAATTCGCCCACCGATTGTGTGAAAGCCGCGTCGGGCTGCACGCCATCCGTGACGACCGGTAGAGCGACGGGTACGTCTGGCGAAAGATCCATGTCGGAGGCGAGCGTCCCTGCCGCCGTTTGCCATGCCCCTTGAGCCTTGTTCCGGCTCAGGACGGCCTGTGTATAGGCCGTCTGCGCCTGCAGCGCGTCAGAGATGGGCGCGATACCTCTATCGACCCGGGCGGACGCTGCCTTCGCGCTGTCACCCGCCATTTGCTCAATGTCCGACGCGACGGCAAGCGCGCCAGCGGCGGCCTGTGCAGCGTAATAATCCTTCGCGACCGCGACAAAGAGGCTCTGGAGCGTCGCATTCTCGGTCGACCGGGCTGCGGCAAGCAGAGCCGACGCATTGCGAACCGCCGCTGCGCGGGCGCCAAAGTCATAAAGCGTCCAGTTCAGCGACACGCTTTCTGTATTGATGGTCGCAAGAGTCGCCGAACTCAGAGTCGGATGGCCTGTGACATCAGTGACGGAATTGTCGCGCATGAGCTGACCGTTGCCGGAGATCGTGGGTAGATAGGCCGAGCGTGCGACACCGAGGCCCGCTGCCTGAATCTTGACGTCGGCCCACGCTTCCCGCGTTTTAGGATTGCCACACAGCGCGCGCTCGATCGCTTCCGTCAATAGAAGCGGCCTGGACAGCAAGCCGAATTGGCATCCGCCCGCGTCCGGCGCCATCGCACCGGCGGGCGTTGGCGATATCCCCACTTCGGTACGAAGCACATCGAAAGCCCATGCACTCGATGTCGCCGCAAACAATCCCGCCGCCATCATAGTCACCAGCAGTTGCTTAGCGCTCACGCATGCTCTCCTGGGCGCTTTCCATCAACGGACCAAGGAAGTACCCTGCGACGCTGCGTTTGCCGGTCTTGATATCGGCAGTGACTTCCATGCCGGGGGTGAGTGTGATCCACTTTTTCTCCACGCGAATCCGGTTGGTCGACAGCCGGATTCGAACCGGGAAAGTCAGGCCAAGTTTCTTGTCCTGGACCGCATCGTTCGACACCGACACGACCGTTCCCGTGATAAATCCGTAACGCGTATAGGGAAACGCTTCAACCTTGACGGCAACCGGCTGCCCGGCATCTACGAAGCCAATATCCTTGTTCTGCAGTTGCGCCTCTACTTCGAGCGTGTCGTCAGGCACGATCTCCATCAGGGTCTGCGCCGTCGTCACCACGCCACCGAGCGTATGCGCGGCCAGTTGCTGGACGGTCCCGGACACCGGCGCGCTCAGGCTCAACAACGCCTGGCGGGTTTGCGCCTTGGTCTCGTCATCGCGGTTTTGAGTGGCCTGCTGTGTGTCCTTTTCCAGCTCATCAAGCTGGTCTTTACGGAACTTCGACGAGGCGGACTCAATGTCCGCGCGCTGCTCGGCAATGCCCGCCGCGAGCTCGCGCGCATGGCTTTGTTGCGCAGGTAGTTCGTGCTCCTGACCGAGTGCCGTCTGCTCCTTGTCGAGATAGTCGGTCTGTGCCACGTATTTATCGCCCGCTAGGGATTTGTATTCGTTCGCCTGTTGACGGGCAAGAGGCGCGGTTGCCTGGAGTTTCGCGACCTCTTGCCGGGTGCTGTCGAGTTCGGCCTCCCGCTTGAGCAGTTCAGCCCGGGCGCTATCGACCTTGTCGTGGTATTCGAGGAATGCACCTTCAGCCAGGCGCTGCGCTTCCAGCATCCGGTCCTCCGGAGCGCCTTCGACGTGCGCGACCATCGGCGGCCGATTGTCACGTAGCGCAGCAAGCAGTGCATTCGCCCGGGCGGCTCCCAGTTGGGCATCGAGCTTCGATGACTGCGCTTTATCGGCGTCGGCTGCCGCCTGTGTAGTGTCGAGCTTCATGAGCAACTGGCCTGCGCTCACCCGTTCGCCGTCCTGAACCAGAATCTCCCGGACCACTCCCGTCATGGCTGGCTGGATCACCTTGATGCGGGCATCGGGTACAAATTTTCCCGATGCCGACACGACGATATCCAAGCCTGCCAACAATACCGATCAGCAGAACCAGCACCGTGAAGATCACGATACTGCGCATTGCCCAGCGCGGCGCGGGATGCACCGGCGTTTCAACCAGTTCAAGCTGCGCAGGCAGGAACGCAAGCTCATGTTCGGCGCGGGCGGCAGAGTCAAACTGATGGCGGATGGTCCAGGCGCTGCGGAACACTGCCGCATAGCGGGTGAACAGGTCACCCATGGCCTGCAATCGCAAGAATTTCATGGTCAACCGTCCTGGAGGGATACGAGGTGCGCGTAATAGCCACCTAACCGAAGCAATGTTTCGTGGTTCCCTTGCTCGACAATCTGGCCTTTGTCCATCGCCACGATCTGATCGGCATGCCGTACAGCCGTTAGCCGATGGGCAATGATGACCACCGTACGTCCTGCGCACATCGCCTTCATGTTGTTCTGGATCACCCGTTCAGTCTCGAAGTCCAGCGCACTGGTGGCTTCGTCGAAGACCAGGATGCGCGGGTTGGTCAGGAGGGCCCGCGCGATCGCCAGGCGCTGTCGCTGGCCGCCCGACAGGTTCGACCCGTGCTCTCCGACCATCGTGTCGTAGGCTTCCGGCAACTCACAGATAAACTCGTGCGCGCCGGCAAATTTCGCGGCCGCAATCACCGCGGCCAGCGGTGCACCGGGATCGGTCAACGCGATGTTGTCCCGGATCGAACGGTTGAAGAGCAGGTTCTCCTGCAGCACCACGCCGATCTGGCGACGCAGCCACGCGGGATCGGCCAGCGCCAGATCGATGCCGTCGATACGAACCGTGCCCTGTTCAGGGATGTACAGCCGTTGCAACAGCTTCGTCAGCGTACTTTTACCCGACCCGGAGCGTCCCACGATACCGATTACCTGCCCGGCAGCTATATCCAGCCCGACGTTGTCAAGAATCGGCGGACCGTCCGGGCGATAACGGAAGCGGATATTGTCGAAGCTGATATGGCCCTTGAGCGCAGGAAGCGCCTGACGGCTTTGCGGCAGTTCCGTGCGCGAATTCAGAATGTCGCCTAGGCGGCTCATCGAAATGCCGACCTGCTGGAAATCCTGCCAGAGCTGCGCCAGTCTGAGCACCGGCGCACTCACCCGTTGCGACATCATGTTGAAGGCGATCAGTTCTCCTACGGTAAGCTTGCCATCGATAACCAGCTTCGCACCGAGAAACAAGGTGCTTAGCGTTACCAGCTTGCCGACCAGCTGAATGAGTTGCTGCCCCACATTGCCCAGCGAACTCACACGAAAACCCGCGCTTACATACGCGGCCAACTGTGTCTCCCAGCGTTTGATGAACTGCGGCTCCACGGCCATCGCCTTGACTGTCTCGATGCCCGATACCGCCTCGACGAGGAAGGACTGATTGTCGGCCCCGCGCGAGAATTTCTCGTTCAGGCGGCCGCGCAATACCGGCGTCAGGCCCGCCGAAATCGCACCGTACACAGGCAGCGAGATAGCGACGACCAGCGTCAGCCAGACGCTGTACAGGCACATCACGCCGAGGAATACGAACGAGAACGTCAGGTCGATGAGCGCGGTCAGCGCCTGTCCGGTCAGGAAGTTCCGGATGCTCTCGAGCTCGCGGACGCGGGCGACCGTATCGCCCACTCGACGCGCGCCGAAGTACGCAAGCGGCAGCGCCACGAGGTGTCGGAAAAGCCGCGCGCCCAGTTCGACGTCGATGCGGTTTGTGGTGTGCGCGAACACGTAGTTGCGCAGGCCCGTGAGCAGCACTTCGAATACTGAACTGACCAGCAGCGCCACACACACCACGTTGAGCGTACTGTACGTCCGGTTGACGAGGACCTTGTCCATCACCACCTGAAACATCAGCGGCGAGACCAGGCCGAAAAGCTGCAGGACGAGTGAAACGCCGAGGACTTCGAGAAGCAGCCGCCGATATTTGACGACCGCAGGAATGAACCACGAGAAGTCAAAACGCGCTAGTTCGCCAGCCAGCGATGCACGCGATGTGAACAGCAGCATCCGTCCATTGGAACGCTCCATGACCTCTTCGATCGGCCTCACAGCAGGCGCCTGCATGCCGGGTTCCAACACCAGAGCAGTCTTGCCGTCCGAACCGGCCAGGATAAAGTGTCGGCCCGTGCGATCGAGTGCCAGTGCAGGGAATGGTGTTTTCCCAAGTCGTTCTGGTATTAACACGACGGCACGCGCCTTGAGTCCGATACTGCGCGCGGACAGTACAAGTTGCGCTTCGGAAAACGCGTCGCTTCTGACTGCCGCCGCATGCTTGAGTTGCGCCGGATCGGTGGCTATGCCGTGAAAGCGTGCGATGAGCACCAGTGCCGACAGGCCGGCGTCTTCCATCTGCGCCGGTTGCTCTTCAATGCCCATGGATCAATTGCCGGTAGTGTTGTTCAATTTGCTGTGCTGCCGCCTCGGCGGACACGCTTTTGGTCGCGATCGAGATGTCTGGTGCACAAGGCGATTCATAGGGGTCGTCCCATCCGGTCATTCCCTTGATCTCGCCGGCCCTCGCTCGTGCGTACAATCCCTTGGTGTCGCGTTCGATGCAGGTTTGCAGAGGTGTATCGATGAGGACTGTGAAGCAACGGTGGTCGCCAATCCGGCATCGCGCAGCTTCACGGTCCACCTGGTAGGGAGAAATCGCGCTGACAAGAACGATGAGACCTGAGTCGACCATCAACCGCGCCACTTCGCCGATACGCCTCACGTTTTCGGCACGGTCCTCCCTGGAAAAACCGAGATCACAATTTAGTCCCGTGCGCAGTTCATCTCCGTCCAGCACGGACACTCGGTATCCGTGCGCTCGCAAGTTTTGTGCAGCGTGAATCGCGATCGTCGATTTTCCTGCGCCTGATAGTCCCGTGAGCCAGTAGCAGTAGCCTGTTTGTGCGTTGTGCGTATCCGTTCTCACGTTCTAGAGAATCCGGACGCGATGCACATTGAGTTCCGGCTTTTCCCAGAACTGGGTATGCGCGAACTTCGCGAAAAGGTCAGGCGGGATAGATGGCTTGCGCGCCTGATGCTCGACCTTCGCCCTGACCTTATGCAGTCCGGGCATGCCCAGGAGAGCATCGTAGTCAGGCTCGTCGTACGCCACGTGGTCAAGGTCATGACTGAACCAGGGTTCGCCCAGCTCCTCGTAGAGGCTACGGAGCGTCTGCTCCGGCGCGCGCACCAGACGATCGTACGGTACGAGGATCAATCGTTTGGCTTCGTCACCGAACCACGCCTCTCGCAGATTGCTCCATGGCAGGCCTATCAGGCCCTTCTCCGAATTCATTAGCGTTTCTACGCGGGCATAAACAGAAGAACCCGGCTCAAAATTGAACATGCGGGACAGTTGAAGGGGGTTCTTCGCCAGCATTCGCTCGACACTGTCGATAATCCAGCCGATGTCGCGCACGCAGCAAATAATGCGGGATTCGGGGTATAGCGCTTTCAGCAGCGCCGCCCTTCCCGTCCAGATTCGATTGGTATCGAACACTACTTCGCTCGGCTGAATGCCTGCGTAGTAGCTGTCGAAAACACCACGCAGCATGGCGGCGCGCTTTGCGTCGTCGAAAAACACGGCAAACTCGCCGCCGCACATTTTTTTATGCATGGTGCCGCATAGAGAGGCAACCGGACTGGTCATTGCCGCGGTAAAGCGTGGATTTTGGCGTAGCAACGCGCACAGCAGGGTCGAGCCTGAACGAGGAAGACCCGAGATGAGATGAAGCTTGTTTACCACAGGAGGATCCGATAATGCCCGTGGCGTTCATCACGAGCAATAGTCAATGAATACAATTAGTTATCCTGATGTCGCCGCACGCTTTCGCTCACGAGGACATCAGGGTCATTCAGTGTTGCGAGGTCAGGCCTAGTGCACGGACGCAGCGAGCATCGGTTGCGCGTTCAATTGCTGGATGGCCGCAAGGCTCGTGATACCGGCCGGCATGGGAGCGTAGGACGCCATCGCCTGGATCAACTGGTCGATCTGACTGCCCGACGCGTTGGACGCCGATGAACTCGAGTTCGATCCCGGACTGTACAGCGACTGGATGCCTGCGATGTCCGTACTGTCCAGCGTCCGGTTATTCGAAGTCAGGTCGTAGTACATGATCGAGTTTTGGTCGGCGTTGTCGGCCAATCCGAAAGCATGCCCGATTTCGTGCAGCATGACCTGCTCGAGCGTTGCATCGGTTCCCGAGTACGTGAGTTGACCGCCAGCGCCTGCCACCAACGCGTCCTGGTTCGGATCTTCCAGTTCGATGTTCGCGCCAGCCATCTGTCCATTCTTCGCCTGGTACGAGGTGTAGCCCACCACGCCCGTGCTCGCGGTGCTGAGATCGCCGAAGCCGACGCTGATATCCGATTGGGCCGAACCGGAAAGCTCCTCGAAGGTGATGCCCGAAGCGGCCGACCATGTGGCGAATGCTTGCTGGAGATCGGTCTCGTATGCGCTGTTCGCTTGGGAGTCGCCCGCACCCGGTGCGCCCGCAAGACTCCAGGTAATGACATTGCTGTCCCACTTTGAGCCTTCCAGTACTGACGATCCGGTTCCGGCGGTGGGAGTCGCCATCGCCGTGTTGTAGGCTTGATGGAGTCCGGCTTCTGCCGCAGTTGCGCCTGCCTGATCGCCCTTCGCCAGATCCGCTTGGGCGATCGAACCGATGTTGCTGCCTACTGATGCCTGGACCGTGCTCGCGCTGCCAGCGAAGCCGTAGCCGCCGTAATAGCCGTAGCCGCCGCTGAACAAGCCACTGTATGCGACATCATCATCGTAATCGTCATCAGAATTGTCGGATGAGCCGCTGCCTGACCCACTGCCGCTGAATCCGGTCATGATGCCGGTGTTCGGGTTGTAGGTGATCGCGCTCAATACCTGACCGGTCTGCGAGTTGTAGGTCACGACCTCGGAGAAATATGGGCCACCGTCGGCAATCTCAACCTCGTTAGCGAAGGCTGATCCGTCAAACAGTGCAACTTCATTGAGCTGGCCTGTAGCTTGGTTGTACATGCTCTCCTGACTCAGGCTATTGCCGTTGTACACATCCTCCTCGTATGCGTACGACGAACCTGGGCTGAAGAGGTCCACATAGGTCGTGTTACCAGAAATGACGTCGGACTGCGTTTCCTGCGCGGCCGGGTTGAACCACGTCTCGCTTGTTAACCGGCCAGCGGCGTTATAAGACAGCGCGGTTTGCGAGCCATCCGCATTGATTGTGTAATCCGTTTGCGAACCATCGGCATTAATGAGATTTGCACTGGTAGCGTCCCGAGTTGATGGATCGTAGAAGATTTCGGTGGCCGACCCGTCGGTATTGAACTGTGCCTGCTCGGTTTGCTGGCCGGCTGCGTTGTAGACCGATGCGGTTTGCGAACCGTTGCTCAGGAACGAATAGTCGGTCTGCGAGCCATCGGCGTTGATGTCGTTCTCGCCGGTTTGTACCCGTGTGGACGGATCGTAGAAGTTCTCAGTTGCCGAACCGTTGGCGTTGAATTGCGCCTGCTCGGTCTCTTGCCCGGCTGCGTTGAACGCCGTCATGCTCTGCGAACCGTTGGCGTTAAACGTGTATTGGTCCTGTGAGCCATCGGCGTTGATATCGGTCTCGCCGCTTTCCGCACGCGTGGACGGATTGTAGAAGTACTCTGTCGCTGAGCCGTTGGCGTTGAATTGTGCTTGCTCCGTCTCTTGCCCGGCTGCGTTAAACGCCGTCATGTTCTGCGAGCCGTTGGCGTTAAACGTGTACTGATCCTGCGAACCGTCAGCGTTGATATCGGTTTCGCCCGTTTCTGCGCGTGTGGACGGATCGTAGAAGTTCTCAGTTGCCGAACCGTTGGCGTTGAACTGCGCCTGCTCGGTCTCTTGCCCGGCTGCGTTGAACGCCGTCATGTTTTGCGAACCGTTGGCGTTAAACGTATATTGGTCCTGTGAGCCGTCGGCGTTGATATCGGTCTCGCCGCTTTCCGCACGCGTGGACGGATTGTAGAAGTACTCTGTCGCTGAGCCGTTGGCGTTGAATTGTGCTTGCTCCGTCTCTTGCCCGGCTGCGTTAAACGCCGTCATGTTCTGCGAGCCGTTGGCGTTAAACGTGTACTGATCCTGCGAACCGTCAGCGTTGATATCGGTTTCGCCCGTTTCCGCGCGTGTGGACGGATCGTAGAAGTTCTCAGTTGCCGAACCGTTGGCGTTGAACTGCGCCTGCTCCGTCTCTTGCCCGGCTGCGTTAAACGCCGTCATGTTCTGCGAGCCGTTGGCGTTAAACGTGTATTGATCCTGTGAGCCGTCGGCGTTGATATCGGTCTCGCCCGTTTCTGCGCGTGTGGACGGATCGTAGAAGTTCTCAGTTGCCGAACCGTCGGCGTTGAATTGTGCCTGCTCCGTCTCTTGCCCGGCTGCGTTAAACGCCGTCATGTTCTGCGAGCCGTTGGCATTGAACGTGTACTGATCCTGCGAACCGTCAGCGTTGATATCGGTTTCGCCCGTTTCTGCACCCGTAGATGAATTGTAGAAGAAGTCCTGCGATGTCCCATTGGTGAGGTTGAAGAGAGCAGCAGTCTGGGTGCCGGCTCCGTTGGCGCCGCTGAAGGCATCCGTTTCCGACGATTCGCCACTTGGCAACCCGGTGAAAGTGGTCACCTGTGAGTTACCCGCAGTGAAATCAGTGACCTGCGACGTCTCGGTACCGGTGCCGTTGGCCGACATATAGTCATCAATCAATTCCGAAACTCCACTGCCCAGGCCCGTGAAATACTGTGCCTGCGAAGTGCCATTGGTGAAATCGTAGAGGTCCTCCGACTGCGTTCCGGTAGCGTTCGTGCCACTGAAGAATTCGTCTTCCGACGCTTCCCCGTTGGACAGGCCAGTGTAGAAGAGCTCCTGCGATGTCCCATTGGTAAGGTCGAATAGAGCCGCAGTCTGGGTTCCGGTTCCGTCCGCACCGGTGAATGCATCCGTTTCCGACGTTTCGCCACTCGGCAACCCGGTGAAAAAGGTCTCCTGCGAAGTGCCGTTCGTGAAATCGTCGAGGGCTTCGGTCTCCTGGCCCGCAGCGTTGTAAAAATCCTTCGTTGCCGAACCGTCCGCGTTGAATTGCGCCTGCTCGGTCTGTTGACCGTACGCGTTGTACACCGACGCGCTCTGCGATCCATCGCTGTTGAATTGATAGTTGGTCTGCGAGCCATCGCTGTTGATCTGGTTCTCGCCAGTCTGCACCCCGCTCGACGGATCGTAGAAATCCTCGGTAGCCGAACCATCCGCATTGCATTGGTCCTGCTCGGTTTGCTGGCCGGAGGCATCGAAAATCGCTCTGCTATACGAACCATCTTGGTTAATGGTAATGTCTCGCTCGGACCCATCGCTGTTGACCATGACCTCACCCGTCATGAGACCGCTCGACGGGTCGTAGAAGTCTTCGGTCGTTGTGGCGTTCGGGATAATCAGCGCCTGCTCGATGAGTTGATCATCGGCGTTATAGACGGATATATTCTCGATCCCGCCTCTAAAGGTGCTGTCGGATTGCGAACCGTCACTGTTGAAGATGTTCTCGGCGGTTTCGGCTCCGGTGAGCGCACTGTAGAAAACCTGGCTTGTCTCGACGCCGCTTGTATAGTTGATCTCATCGGCCAAATTGCCGTTGCTGAACTGCTGGTCCTGCGTGAGCTCCCCGGTTGAACTGAATGTGTCGGTGTCGGTTTGCTCGCCGCTTGAATCGCTTATCGCGAGGCTCATTGAGCCGTCGTTGTTGGCGGTGAAACTGTCTGTCGCGCCCCCGCCAAAAGGACCGTTGTCACCGGATGCGCGGATCGTCCCACCTGAAATGGTGAACTCCTGTCCGGTGACGGCATTTTCGATTGTGTTGCTGTCGGTGGAGTTGAGTGTGACCGTGGAACCGGCGTTTTCGGTGATTGTGTTATTACCGCCAATAAAATCAGCACTGGAGCCTTGCGAAAGCGACACGACATCACCAGAAGCATTGACCTGATTGTCAGTGCCGTTTAGCGTGAACGTGGCGCCTGCCGAAGATGCAGTTACTTTATTACCCGAACCGTTCAGCATTGCGCTCGAGCCAGCGGCAAACGAAAGAGAACCGTTACTCAGGTTTAAAATATCGCCTTGCCCGGAGATCGACACGATGTTTCCTGCGATTCCATTTAAAACAACATTGTCGCCCGCGACAGCCAGCGAAGCATTCACGTTTGCATCAATGACATCACTTGTTACTATCCCCCCAGTGGAAGAGGTGTTTTCCGTGTAGGCAATACTACCGTCGCTATTGAATACTGTTGACTGCTGGGACGCCGTGTTACCGTTGCTCGAGATTTGATTCTGTAAATCTGCTTGCGGACCACTCAAATTACTTTCAAAGTTCTGCGTGGTAGTAGTAATACCATTCGTCTGAGTTGTCGTGATATCAGCGCTTAATTGCTGTGTGATTGCTCCGCTGGGGCCCGTTATTGTGCTGTTATAACCGCCAGTGGATGACGACAGATTGAGGGTCGTAATTGTGCCATTCGCCTGCGTGACCGACCATTGAGCGATTGGATCGGCGTAGATGTTCGTCACCCCATTGACAATGCTAGAGTTTGCTTGTTGGTCGAAAGTTGTCCCGTTCGCAAATGTATAGCGTGTGATGCTGTCAGCTAGCTGCTGAGAACTTAGTGGCGTCTCTGGAGCATAGCCAACCACGTTTCCGTTCGCGTCGGTCTGGGGCACTAAAAACGTGTCGGGCGCATTCGGGTCAATGCCAGCTCCTGATAAAGCGGACGACAAAACAGAAGGATTTGCATTAAGCGATTCCAATTGTGAGGCAGCTTGTGCCCACTGACTAGCCGTCAATTGCACCTGTGTAACAATACCGTTAGCATCTACCCGCCATCCAGTTGCCGACGCGACGAGTTGCACGGCCCCGGCAGCTGCTGACAAGACAGCTAACGGGATGATGAGGGTGCCACCAACGTCGGCGACAATCAAACCGGATCCTACCAATGCGGCCGCATTTCCGACTGCGCCCGAGAGGTCCGACAATGCCGGCGGCTGCCCATTCACCAGATCCTTTTTGATGCTCAAATAATTGTCGTAAAGTCCGACTACACTCGCCGCGAAACCAGCGAGACCCAGTGGTTTGACGAGTGCATCAACGTTTCCTGCAATTAAACTCGCACCGCCCAAGGTTGCCTGAGAAATTCCTACTACGGTTCCAAGCGTATCCGTGGGATTTATCCCCGCGTTCCCGGCAGCAGTAGCGGTATTAAAAAAATTTGTAAAAAATATTCCTGCGGTGATTTCGCTCATTTCTTTTTCCAGGCTTTAATAAACGTTAAAATCACAATAAATCCCATGGCAGCCACGCCAACCCACGGCGCAGATGCGTAAAGGCGAGTCGTTGAACGAAACTCAGTTACTATCTGCTCGTAACTCACTGCTTGCACAGCACAATCTATTTTCCAAATCTTAAATTCACGAGGCCAAACGTATCTAAGGTCAGCGCCATATATCTCTGCATCGCAACCGACCAGTCTCGCTTTGTGGAGGTCGGAAAGACCTTGAAATCTCGTTTTCCCCGATAAAATAGAATTTAGAGGCGTTGGAAATCTAAAATCACGTCGTTCCCCGCTAGCAAGTTCCACTATCAAATTTGGTTGCCAATCACTTACCTTTAGTATCTTCGCGTGAAAATGCACTAATTGTGATTCCAACGGAGGCGGATTCAGCGGCACTAACAAGGCAGGCCACCCAAAAAAAACTCCCCAGAAGAACACGCCCCACAGAGGCAATGAGTATTTTTTTATCAACCGCATTTAGTTTCCCGACATGGTCATTATTTAGTGAACTCTCAAGTTAGCCGTCGATGTTTTAAATATGCACTTCATAATGATTTTTGAGTGTCAAAAATTGTTGTTTTTTAATAACTAAAGGCTTACATTTATTTCATTATCGATTCAGTAACTAGGATTGGTCTCAATTTTCCAAGATCGATCCTAGTTACTCGACGTTATCGCCGCAATTGATGTAGATCATTGAACAGGCCAGTCAGAGCCGGGACCGGCGGATAGCACAGCGTTAAACGGTGTTCTCTTATTCGAATGCCGCAGCAATTCGAGCACGAGTTAGCAGGCTGCGGAAATACCTCACACCGAAGTCACCCAAAAGGTCGGTTCAAACGTTGTTAGCAAAGCCCCCCCAACTGAGAGAAGACGATGCGCGGCGCCGATACGTTTACCGAGAACCTATTCACATTGCGCAAGCTGGAGGACTTTGTTCCAGCCGATCATCCGCTGCGCTCGATTCGCAAGATGGCCAACGCCGCGTTGGCCAAGATGGATCGCTTGTTTGCCGGCATGTACGAGGCTGATATCAAAGGTGGGCGGCCCAGCATTGCCCCGGAGAAGCTGCTGCGCGCGATGCTGTTGCAAGTGCTCTATAGCGTTCGCTCGGAGCGCCAGTTGATGGAGCAGGTTCAATATAACCTGCTGTTTCGTTGGTTTATCGGGCTGTCGATGGACGATGCCGTGTGGGTGCCCACCGTCTTCACCAAGAACCGCGAGCGCCTGATCAAGCATGACGCGGTCATTGAGTTCTTCAACGAGGTTGTGGGCATTGCCGAGAAGAAGTGCTGGCTTTCCGGTGAGCACTTCAGCGTCGATGGCACGTTAATTCAAGCATGGGCCGGCCATAAAAGCTTTGTGCGTAAAGACGATGATCAGGATAGCGAAGACGGTGGGAACTTCAAGGGCGAGACGCGTAGCAACGAGACGCATGAATCGAAGAGCGACCCGGATTCGCGGCTGTATCGTAAGGGCAAAACGGCAAGCGAGCTACGCTACATGGGCCACACGTTGAGCGACAACCGCCATGGGCTGATCGCCAGTGCCGTGGTGACGCTGGCCGATGGCTATGCCGAGCGCGAAGCGGCCAAAGTACTGATCAACGATGCCCGCCAGGCGCTTGGCGATCCAACGCGCGAGATCACGCTGGGGGCAGACAAAGGCTATGACGCCGCAGAGTTCATCAAGGCTTGCCAGGAAATGAACATCACGCCTCACGTGGCGCAAAACAAGTCAGGCCGCCAGTCGGCAGTGCCCGAGTCAATCGCCGGGAGTGCGGGCTATGCGGTGTCGCAGCAAAAGCGCAAGCTCATCGAACAGGGTTTCGGCTGGGCCAAGAGCATCGGCGGTATGCGCCAGGTGATGGTGCGCGGCTGGGAGAAAGTCAATCAATGTCTGTGCTAACGATGCCCGCTAATTCCTTATTTAACGATATAGCCAGCACAAATTCCCACCAAGAAACTATTGTCAAATCTTGCATCGTCTTTGATAGTCGAAACAGCTACGATGTAATCGCCAGGCGACAACGACATTGCATCCAATTCAAAAGACGCTCCGCCAGTTATTCTTATTTTGCTTGATCCGTTATCACTGCAAACCTCACGCTGTCTTAATATCTTTCCAGATTCGTTAATCCAAGTGATGCTCACAGATATACCTTCGTGTGCCGATGACCGCACATCGCCTCTGTAGATAAAACTTTGCCCAGTAAGTGACTTAAACAGGACGAGATATTTTTTCCCCAACTCGCTATCGGTGGAAACTGGCGGAGGAACGATCTGCAGCGCCACTCCTTCCACAGCTCCGTGAGTCGCCCAATCTCTAAATCTGGAGACATGAATTTTAATGGATGCAGTTTCTCCAGCCTTACTCAGATCCAAGGGAACAAGCTCTTTTGTAGGGTCGATTAATGCCATGGAAGAGTTGCTTCCAAAAATAAAAAATGCAGTCAGAAGAGTTGATATTAAAATTCGCTGATTCATATTAATTTACGGAATTGAAGTTAACGATCTTATCGATCGCATGGTCGATAAGAAATTACAATCGCGTTGCCTTAGATATTTATTAAAATTTTTCAAGATTCTTTCGTTATACCACGCTCTCTTGAAACATCGGTCAAAAGTCATATCTTCCATATTGTCGTCTTGTTTTTGTCTTATCTGAGAAGAGTCGCATTGGCATCAAGCAATGGAATGTCTCGATCAAAAAATCGGATTCATCGAAATAAAAATCTCGACGGACTGCGGGTATTCACTCCGCAATATTTACAAAATTATCCGCATGAGAAATGAAAAGGAATTCAACAAACATACAAATATAAATGCCAATATCATCACAAAGATAAGATACTGCGTCCCACTAAGCTTTGTTTTTGACTCAGGAAAAACATTTCCCAACGAAACCGGTATTTTCTTTATATTCCACAAAAATCTTAATAGAATCCAAAAAATAGCAAGCGCTGTTGGCAAGATCAGATATAACTCAGCGAACGCGAATCTTCTTGCGTTCTGTCCGAGAGGAAAAGTCATGCGGTATACAATCGTGTATAAAAAATAGATGATCACTACAATCGCAATTAAATCTACGCATGAACGAATGATTTTTCTCATAGTTGGTTATTGCGTATATAAAAATGCCTTAAACTGATAATCTCGGCATTAATTTCGACCACTGGAATGTCTCAGTAGGAATTGTATTCATTCATACCTAATCCCCGAACTACTGCACGGCCCCGGCAACTCCTGACAAGACCGCTAACGGGATGATGAGGGTGCCACCGACATCAGCGAGGATTAAACCCGAGCCCACCAACGGGGCCGCGTTTCCGAATGCGCCCGAGACGTCCGATAATGCCGGCGGCATTCCAATCGAAAGGTCAGCCCTGATGCTAGAATAATTATCGTAAAGTCCGACGGCACTCGTGATTAAACCCGCACCAGCTAATAGTTTGACAAGCGCGTCAACGTTTCCTACGATTAGACTTGCACCACCCGAGGTCGCCTGAGCAATCCCGACAACAATTCCAAGTGTGTCGATCGGATTGTCCCTGCATTCCCCGCTGCAGCGGCAGTTCCAAAAAATTGGTAAAAAATATCCCTGCGGTGATCTCGCTCATTTCTTTTTCCAAGCCTTAACAAAAGTTAAAACTACAAAAAAACCCGCAGCAATTCCACCAAACCATGGCGCAGTTGCGGATATTTTCGTCATGATGCGAAATTCGGTTACGACGCGTTCGTAACTCACCGGTTGGGGTTTGCAATCTATTTTCCAAACCTTAAAGGTACGAGACCAAACATATCTGAGGTCGGCACCATATATCTCAGCATCGCAACCCACCAATCTCGCCTCCTCAAAGTCTAATAGAGCGGAAAAGCGCGTTTTCCCCGACCAGATAGAATTCAGAGGCGTCGGAAATCTAAAATCACGCTGTTTCCCGCTAGCAAGTATTACCGTCAAATTTGGCTACCAATCGCTCACCCTTAATATTTTTCCGTGGAAGTGCGTCAACTCCGATTCCAAGGGAGGCGGATTCAGCGGCACCAACAGTGCAGGCCAACCAAAAAAAATTATCCACAAGGAAACTAACCATAGAGGCAGCGAATATTTTTTACCAAATGCATCTAGTATTCCAGCATGGGTATTATCAGCGAGTTTCACGCTAGTTATCGATATATTAAACATACGCTTAGTAATGACTTTTGAGTGTCAATATCTGTCGTTTTTAATAACAAACGCCTTACAGACTTTCAATTCCGATTCGTTAATTAAGATTGATCTTATCCTGCAAGACTAATCCTAGCCGTTGACGCTATCGCCTGCTGTTTGACGTGGACTGTGCACTGGACGAGCGAATGGCACGCACGAGAAGATGCGTGACCGCCCGCTGGAATTCCGTGTGCAGCATTGCGATTGAGTCGACCTACCAAGAGGCGCTAACCAAATTAGCAAATCGTCAAAGAAGGGCTGCTAACTCGCCCGACGTTTCGGCAGCCTTTAGCTTGTTTCTCCCTTGGGAAGGACATGGCTAATGTGATAATCGAAGACGAATTGCGGGTCCGTATTT
The DNA here is from genome assembly GCF_964253815.1 of Caballeronia sp. LjRoot34. NCBI lineage: Bacteria > Pseudomonadati > Pseudomonadota > Betaproteobacteria > Burkholderiales > Burkholderiaceae > Caballeronia > Caballeronia sp. LjRoot34. Next base: position 1,833,590 of record NZ_CAXUSB020000003.1, on the reverse strand, counting down.
GATCCTTGCTGCCGCCGCCGGAACTACGGCGGCCAAAGTACATCGGAGCGCAAGCGGCTGGACGATCGCGCAGTTCAACGACCAGCCCGATGAGACTATCCGATAGACACACCCGTTTCTTCCATCAATGCCGCCTTTCAATCAATGGCATCATTCGTCTACGGTTTATCACAATCCAAAACGCTTCAACGAGCCCGCGAATGTCCTTTCATACCTGGTTTCTTTTCGCAATAGCGTATCTGGTCACCACTATTTCCCCGGGACCCAACGTCCTGCTCGTCATCCGCAACACGGTTCGATTCGGCGGCCGTGGCACGGCTGCGACCATCGCGGGGAATCTGCTGGCTCAGTTGGTCGTGGTGGTGCTGGTAGCGTTGGGTGTGGGCGCGGTGCTTGCAGCCATGCCGCCGTTGTTTCTCGCCATGAAGGTCATGGGAGCGGTTTATCTCATGGTCCTGGGCGTGAAGCAATTGAGAAGCGGGAAGCCCAAAGCAGCCGCATCCGTCAACGCACTGCCCACGCACTTTCTCGACAAGCGCAAGATTTTTCGGGAAGCGTTATTGGTTTCGGGAAGCAATCCCAAGACGCTGATCTTCCTTTCCGCGTTCATGCCGCAGTTCATCACGCATGACCAGCCGCTGCCGGCACAGTTCATCGTGATGTATCTGACCGTGGCTTGCACCGTGGCGCTGGTTCACACCGTCTACTCGTTCGGGGTGCGCCGGATTCATAACGGGCTTGGCACAAGCCGGTGGATTGAGGTCCTGAAGCGTTGCAGCGGCCTGGTCTTCTTCGGTCTGGGTATCAAGCTTTTAACGGCAAGGCAGGCCTGACAATCTGGTGCGGGTTGCAGGTACAGTTGGCCGGCTAGCCGCTATGGGAGAGGTAAACCGCCGTAGCGATAAAGCACGCGAACCACTAACACCGAAAGCAGCAACCCACCACCGTCACCCGTCAACGCGTGCGCGCCACCCGGATTTTTCGTCGCCGCCACCACTGCCAGATACCCGTCACCGCAATAACGCCCAGCGACATACCGCCAATCGCAAGAACACCCTCAAGCAGCGGGCCACCAAGCTCGCCGGTATGCAACGGATAAATCACGGCAACCGCGCGCGCGCCCGGGTCAAGCGCATTCCAGCGCCGGACCTCTAACACCTTGCCGGTGAACGGATCTAGCCAGACTGACGACAAGCCATTTGGATGGGGGTCGTCCGGCAGTTTCAGGCGCACGCGCGGAGGGACACCCGGTTTCGCCGGCAATTGAACGAGACCGATCATTGCATCGGGGAACTGCGCTTGTGCCTGCGCAACAAGTGTATCCAGTGGCAACATCGGGCGCGGTGATCGCGACGCGAGCGGCAATACCGGCGCGTGCATCGGCCGGACTCCGCTTAGCGTGCTGACAAAACCGCCAAGCGGACGCCACGCCATGTAGGCGCCGGTCGCCACCGACAGCGCGATGACCAGGCCGATCGTCGCACCACCAACCCGATGCAGATCGTATAGCGTCCGGGACGTCCCCTTTCGCAGCTCAACACGCAAGTTCGGCCGCCCGGAACGCGGCCACCACAACACGAGGCCCGACACGAGCAGCAGCAGGTAGCACAGCGCGACGAACGCAAGTAACGCCTTGCCGATGTCACCTAGCCAGAGCGAACTGTGCAACTTGAACAGCACGTTGAAGAAGCCTTGCGTCTGTGCACGGCGTCCGAGTTCATCGCCGGTGAAGGGATCGATGTACACCGTACCGCTCCACTTACCCTTCACCATCATCCGCAGACTTTCGTCCGCTGTACGCGGCGGGCGAAACGAGAACGTCGCGCCGTCGCCAAACCGGGCAGCGAAACCTTGCCGGATCTGTTCGAGCGGCACGGTGGACACGTGCTCATGCGCACTCACCTTGAACAGGTCAGCGTGTAGCCGTTCGTCAACAGGCGCACCGATCATCAGCAGCGCTCCCGTGATACCCATGATCACGAGCACCCAGCCAAGCGAAAGCGCAAACCATCGGTGCGCCGTTAGCCAGAGCCTGCGAAGAGGCGGCATCCGTCCCGGTAGAACGTTAAGCACCAGAACAGACCTCAATAAACGAAGTGGCCCTGCACGTAGACCATGCGCGGCGCGCCGACCATCCGTCCAGCGTTACCGTCGACATTGCGTGTGTAGTAGCGCTTGTCCGCGATATTGTTGACACCCACCGTGAGGTTGCTGCCCTTCCAGCCGGGGATCTTCCAGTCGGCCTGCATGTCCCACACCCGGAAACCCGGTATACGGCCGACGCGTCCATCAGGCGTTTCCGCGACGGTGTTCGCTGTATCGGAGTACTGAGCACTCTGGTGCGTGCTCGACACATTGAATGTCCACCCGTGCGTCGCATAGCGCAGACCCAGCGTATCGGTAAAGCGCGAGTAGAACGGCACGTCGAGACCTGCTGTAGCGCCCGATTCCTGGATCGCTTTCGTGTACGTGAAATTCGCGTACGCGTCGAGACCGCGCAACACGCTGTCCTCGGCGAATGCGTATTCGATTGCGGTTTCCACGCCCTGGTGATGCGTCGCGCCGATATTCTGGAACGTGGCCGGTGTTATGCCCGCGACCTGGATGATCTGGTTGTCGAAGCGCATGTTGAACGCGGTCAATTCGGCATGAATCTGCCTGCTCGACCAGCGGGCCCCTACTTCATAAGTCTTCGCCAGTTCCGGCTGCAGCGGATTGGTCGCTGACTGCGAGTTCAACTGCAGATTCTGCACCGGACCAAACGACGTGCTGTAGTCGGTGAACAGCGTCAGCGCCGAATTCCACAGGTACGACAGGTTCACCGACGGCAGCGGCTTGTTGTTGTTTGTATCGTAGGTCTGGTTGAGCGTGTCGTCGCGGCGTGTCGATTCAATGTGTTCGAAGCGCACACCCGGCGTAAGGCGCCAGCGTCCATAGGCAATACGATCGTCGATATAAACCGCGTGCGCGTTGGTGGCGTTGTCGAAGCTGCTCGTCGGGCCGATCACGCCCGTTGCCAGCGTCTGGTTGTAGCTGTTGTCGTCACCGCGCTCGCGAATGTAGCGATACCCAACGGTCACATCGTTTTTAAGCGGCCCGAGCGAGAAGCGCTGCGTGAAGCGCGGTTCAATGCCGAGCGTATCGTAGTTGCGCGGCTGATATTGAAGCTGCGTACCCGTCGTATTGATCAGCGTGCTGCTGCGGTAGCTTTCGTTGTAGTACGCACGCACCTCGAATTCCTGCGTTGCCGACAGCGTATTCACATAGCCGATATCAACCGCTTTGCGCTCGCCATTCCAGTAGTCGGTCGGACGGGTATTCTGGAACGGGTCGGCGTTGTATTGCGCGACCGTCAGGCCGCCCGGCGTGCGTGACTTCACGTCGTAATACGAGAACTTGCCGTAGAACTCGGAGGTCGGCGTTAGCTCGTAGCGGAACTTGAGCGCGAGGTCGTTGACACGCTCGTCACTGCCCTCCCGCCAGTCGCGCCCGGTCATGCCCGAGTACAGCAGAGCGAGGCCCAGACCGTTGTCGAGCTGCGTGCCAAGGAACGTGCTGTACGTCGTGTTGCTGCCGCCGCCGCTGGTGTAGATGTTTTCGCGCACCGACGCGTCGGCGGTCAGGCCGGACTTATCGGGAATCTCGCGGGTCTTGAAGTTGATCACGCCGCCCACGTTCTGCGGGCCGTAGCGCACCGCGCCGCCGCTGCGGACCACGTCTATCGATTCGATATTGCCGAGGCTGATGGGCGCAAACGACAACTGCGGCTGGCCGTACGGTGCGACCGCGAGCGGGATGCCATCGAGCAGCACGGTCGAGCGCGGCGTGTAGCGGCCGGTCAAACCCCGGACGCCGACGTTCAGCGAAACGGCGCTGCCGGCTGTGCCGGAATTGTCCGTGGACTGCACGCCGGGAATGCGCCGCATCACGTCGCCAATACTCGTCGCGCCGCTCTGGTTGATCTCTTCCTTATCGACAACCGTTCGCGCGCCGGCGAAGGTCTTCACGCTGTTTTGCAGGCCGGTTCCGAGCCAGTCTCCCGAGACGACGATCGAGTCGAGCACGGTCGGGTTGCTATCGGTCGCGGTCGCGGCGGGACTTGGCGTTGCGGCTGCGGGGGCTTCCTGCGCGGATGCCCGATCGGGCTGGCTGAGAAAGGCTAGCGCGGCAACTGCCGCAAAACGGGTAAGCGTGCTGACCGTATCGACACTACGGCGTTCGGCAAAAACCATGATTCCAGATGTCCTTCATTGTGTTCGGCAGATGCGGTTTTGAGCGGCGTTTCCACGCGAGAGCGAGCGCAGCACAATCCCCACAGGAATTGTTACGAAATGTTTTGAAGAATGCGGGCGCAAGTATAAATACGAATCAATATCAATTGAAAGGTAAATTTGGGATTTCGTTTCAAAATTTGGAGAACTTGCGGTGGGATGCGAGGCGTGACGTGCGAATGCAGTCAGATATTGCGTGTGAAGCAAGGAGTAAGCTTTCTAAATTATTACGCCTTTGATCGGGGACGTCCTTTTGCTTCGTGGTCTTGTAGCAAACGAAGCGTCCGGGGGCTCCTGATTGCCGGAACCCGTCGATGAACGCCCCTGCCTGACGGAGCCTATGAGGCCCTCTTCCACCCGTGAACAAAGTTCCCAGGCAAAAGGGACCGCGTCGGCAACTCAGCTGACAGGCCTGGCCGTCGCCCATCGATTCAACCCGGCACAAACCAGCAATAACGAAGCCGTCACAAAAAACACTGCCCGCAAACCAATGTGCGCGCCAATCAACCCGCCGATCAACGGGCCTATCACCTGCCCGCTGAACTGAGCGGACTGCAGATAGCCAAGCGTCTTGCCGGAATTGTGATCGGCAACCGCGTGCCGGATCTCTTTCGCTATCGATGGAAGCAGCCCCGCGAGCGTCATGCCCATTAAGCCGCGAAGAATGGCCAACTGCCACCATTGGTGAACAAACGCCTGCGGCACCAGTACCACGCTGGTCGCCACCAGACACCCGATGATGACCTTTGAGCTGCCGATGCGATCAGCGAGCGCGCCAAAACGCGCTGCAGTCAACATGCTGCCGAACGCCGATGCCGCCATGACGATCCCCGCCATACGCGCGACATGGTCGCCTGGTACACCCAGTTGCCCGATATAAACAGTGATGATCGGCTCGATCGACATGTTGGCGAGCAACACCATCATTGCCGTTACCAGCAGCGCGAGGATCACCCGTTGGTTCATTGCCGGAGGCAAAGCAGCGCCAACATCGACACGCTTTTTCGCGTCGTTCGCGCGATCGAAATCTTCGCGCACGAACACGACGGTCAGCAGCGCAGCCACGGCGATGATCGCGCCGCCAACGAAGAAGGTACCGCGGATACCGACGTATGTCGGCAGGAATCCGCCGACCAGCGGTCCCACGAGATTGCCCGCGAGCGCACCCGTCGACAGCACGCCCAATGCCCATCCAGCGCGCTCGCGTGGCGCCTGCGTGCCGACCATGACGATCGAGGCGGAGGCATAACCGCCGATCAACCCCGCGATCAGTCGCAGCACGACAAGCTCGGTCAGGTTATGCGCGAGGCCGATCAACGACATCACGATGGCCATGCCGACCGCCGCACGGATCAGCATGGGCTTGCGGCCATAACGGTCCGCCAGGCGTCCCCAAAGCGGCGCGGTAATCGCGGTGCCGAAGAACGTTGCGCCGAATGCGACGCCGGACCACTGCACGACCGCCGCCGGCGAACTTACGCCCAGCTGCTGCACATACAGCGGCAGGAACGGCAGCAACATGCTGAGACTGAGCAGCGTTGTAAATGACCCGAATACGCAGACAAAAAGATTGCGCCGCCAATACGGCGCGTTGCGTTCGGCATAGCTCGGCTTCTGGACAACGCTGTCCGGCGGCATGAGGGAACTGGTTGCTTGCGGAGTCATGGGGGCCTCGATCGTCCTGTCAGGCATTGAGCGATGGCCGGACCCATATGCGTCGATCCGGATCACCATCGCAAAAGAAGTAGACTGCTTGCATATTATCTCAATTTGGGAATATGATGTTTACATCGTTCTCTAATTGAGATTTTCATGGACCACACCAGCCTCGACATTTTTCGCGTCGTCGCCGCTGAACTCAGCGTGACCCGCGCGGCCAAGCGGCTCGGCCGCGTGCAGTCGAACGTGACCACGCGCATCCAGCAGCTCGAGGAGGAACTCGGGGTGGCACTATTTCGGCGCGACGGCAACCGTCTTACGCTGAGCGCGGAGGGCGAACGTTTTCTCGGCTACGCCAACCGCATGCTCGCTCTGGCCGATGAAGCGCGACAAGTGCTAAGCCCGCAAGCACCCTCCGGCACGCTGAGAATTGGCAGCATGGAAAGCACGGCCGCGGCTCGTCTTCCGGGACCGCTTGCCGCCCTTCACGCCCAGTACCCCGACGTCCAGCTCAGGATTTCAACGGCGCCCTCGCGGCAATTGATCGAACAGGTTCGCAACGGTCTGCTCGATTGCGCGTTCGCTGCGCTGCCGCCATGTGGCGAGATGGCATCGGCTTTGGATCTCGAAGCAGCCGGGCTTCACGGCGAACCGGTCTTTCGCGAGGAGATTCTGCTCGTGCTGCCGCCCGGACATGCCGCCGTCCGTCAAGGGGCGGATATCACCGTGCGTTCGCTTGCCGCGTTTGCACAAGGCTGCAGCTACCGCGTGCTCGCCGAGGAGTGGCTCGGCCAGGACAGATCGCCACTCGACATCCAGGAGGTCGGGTCCTATCACAGCATGCTTGCGTGCGTTGCGGCCGGCGGCTGCGTATCCCTGGTGCCGCGCAGCGTGCTCGATCTGCTGCGCGAACCACCGGCGCTCCGCACTCACGTTGTGGCGAAGGTGGATACGTGGCTCGTCCATCGAAACGGATACGAAACGGCAGCATTCAACGCGCTGCGGGAAGCGCTCACGCCTTTCGTGTCGAAGCAACTCGCAGCAAAGAGGAAATCATCATGAGCACGATTCGCCAGGCTTCGTCGGCTGCAGGTCAAGGCACCGCGGCGCTGATCGCTGCTCTTGTCATGGCGGTGGGAATGGGGTTCGGACGCTTTGCGTTCACGGGCATCTATCCGGTCATGGTCAGCGATGCCGTGCTCACCGTGCATCAAGGCACGCTCGCCGCATCGGCCAACTATGCAGGTTATCTGGTCGGTGCCCTGCTGACTGCCGCCGTGCATCCGCGACACTCGCGCAGGCTGTGCATGCTTGCGCTCGCGGGCATCGTGATATGTCTCGGGGTGACGGCGCTATTGAATGCGCCGTGGCTGATCATCGCGATGCGCGGCATCACGGGCGCCGTCAGCGCGGTCACCATGGTCGCGGCGTCTCTCTGGCTGTTGCAGCATCGCGGCCACACGAGTGGTGCGCCCTTGCTTTATGCGGGTGTCGGCATGGGCATTGTGCTGTCGTCGGAAATGCTGATCGCGGGACGTGCGTTCGACCTGCATAGCGCCGGGCTTTGGTGGGTGCTGGCAGCAGGCGCATTGATCCTCGCCGCAATTGCGCTGCCAGGTCTCGATGCACGCCCGGTTGAAACCGGAGGCACGCGTGCAACCTTACACGGACACGAGTCCTTCCCTGCGCTCGGTGCAGGACGGTTGATCGCGCTCTACGGACTGGCGGGCTTCGGCTACATCATCACCGCGACCTATCTGCCCTTCTTCGTCAGGAACGCAATTGGTTCAATCGATCCCATCCAGGTCTGGGCATTGTTTGGCCTAGGCGCGGCTCCGTCGTGCTTCATCTGGCACGCAATCCATATGCGCGTCGGCACACGACGCGCGCTGTTCCTGAATCTCACGCTGCAAGCTGTTGGTGTCATCTTGCCGGTTGTGGCGCCGAACCCGGCCGGATACCTTGGCAGCGCATTGATCGTAGGCGGGACGTTCATGGGCACCACGACTATTGCGATGCTCGCGGCGCGTCGGGTTGCCCACACCCTGCGTGTGAGCATTCTCGCTGTAATGACCGCATGCTTTGGCGTCGGGCAGATCGTGGGACCGCTTGTCGCCAATGCGATGTACGCACCGCATCATTCGTTCTCGGGGTCGTTGGAGACGGCTGCGGCGGCGCTGGCCGTGGCGGCGCTGCTTTGCATCCGTCTGAGCAGGTCTGATCAGGAATCGGTCATTGTTCAGCACCAGCATTAGTGTGCTCGCCCGATATCTGCAAAACCGCAAGACCCGGTTTAGCCGGCTTACGGCACAGAGCCATGCAGATAGAAATGGCAATAGAATGCCTGGATGACTACTTACGCCGCTCTTTTGCGGGCCGTGAATGTTGGCGGCACCGGCAAACTTCCCATGTCCGAACTTCGCGCAATGTGCGCCTCCGTTGGTTTTTCCAATGTGCGCACGTATATCGCCAGCGGCAACGTTGTGTTCGAAAGCAAGCTTTCGGAAGTATCCGTGAAAGCGAAACTGGAGCGTTGTCTTGAGACTTATGCCGGAAAGCCGATAGGGATTTTGATCCGGACGGGCGCGGAGCTGGCGGCGGTCCTTGCCAACAATCCCTTTAGTTCAGCGGCGCCGAATCGAACCGTCGCAATCTTTCTCGACGCACCGCCTCCCGCAAATGTGCTGGATAGTGTGAGTGGCCAGCAAACAGAAGAAATCGCACTCGGGACGCGTGAGATTTATGTGCACTACAAAGACGGAATCGCCCATTCAAAACTGAAAATCCCGGCCGTTGGGATGGGCACCGCTCGCAACATGAATACCGTGGCCACGCTCGCCGAGTGGACGGCGGCGTAGGTCGATCGACGTGATCGCACGCGTGACCGTCCCCCCGCCAGTGCTCGCTGCTCACTCGTCAACCACGGCGGCTACTGCAGATACCGGACTATGAGCCGCGTGGCCTCGTCGACGAGCACTCCAAACCCTTCGTCCGAGAGGCTTTCAGAATGGTGCACGACCGCTGTATGTGTCAGTGCCTCTATTGATGTCACGCACACAAACACCGCAAGCCCGCGTGATTGGAAACGGCCGGCCCATTGGTTTCAGCGATCGCCATGCCCTCCACCGGACAATCGACAACTTGGAACTATACTGGCGCACTTGGAGGTTTCAATGGCCGATCACGACCGACTGCATCCACTACGTCCGCTCCTCAAAAATTGGGTTTGGGAGCATGGTCGAATTGGGACTCGCTATCTCGACTGCGCCGATGGCGAAATCAAGTTTGATGAAGGCAAGAAATCGCATTTCGCAGCCGAGAAATATATCTACGTGCCCCTCGATAAGGACGCTCAAGACAATGTATCCGCGGAGGGTCCTGCGATCCAGGACGCGGGACTTGCGCGCTTCTTGCGGGCGGCGCAATTAGGCACGCCAGAGGAAGCCGGTTCTGTCGCGGAGGTTCAGCGCGCAGTGCAGGATTGCGTGGAACTCGGCCTATTCAGCGCATATCAACTGGAGGCTCGAGAGGCATTGGCCCGCTATACGCAGGAGCCCATGTTCGAGGACGAGATCCGCGCGGCGGTTGTCGAAGACATCCGGCGTATTTACACCGGCATGCGGGAGCAACTGGCGCTATACGATTTCAGTGTGCTTTACGGCTTGCCCGCGCCGCTGCTGATCAGCGAGACGCCCTTCATCGACTGGCGCGTGCGGGCCAGTCCGGGACTTCCGTTTGTATCGCTTCCGCTGGGACCTTACTGCCTGCTGGTAGGCGCAGTGTCGGGCAGGAAAAGCCGGATCGGCCCGGTGGTCTGGAAGGCCGCTACTGCCATGGGGCCGTTGAAGGACCACAACCGCTGGATTGCGGAGCATGCACGTCTGTGGCTGGTGGCGACCACGGATGACCAGCTCATCGCGGCACAAAGCCGCTTTGCCGCGGCCACGGGCTCCAGGCAGGAGGATGCGAAGCCCTGACCGAAGCCGGCGACGGGGGACAACTCCTTCTCCCGATTAACGGCGCTTATGGCCGACGCCTGTCGCAAATTTTGGCTTCTTGCAGCTCACAATGCCGGAGCCATCCACCACCGACATACGACAGAGCCGTTGCGGCGGGCTACGCTGGTTTGCCAGAATTCATCGACGGCCGGCCCTCCATCCCCAGGCATGCAGGTCCTCGTTGATAACAACGTGCGGGCGGCGCTGCGGCTCCGTTCCCCCGAAGCTGTTACTCTTCCCCATTCTCGACCGCAGGTTGGTCGCACGCGATGGGGCCAAGCGCTTGCCGTCAAGCAACACAGGATTTTGAATGTTCGGTTTTCTGCGCAGTTATTTTTCCAACGACCTGGCGATTGATCTCGGCACCTCAAATACGCTGATCTACATGCGTGGCAAGGGTATCGTGCTCGACGAACCCTCGGTCGTGTCGATTCGTCAGGAAGGCGGCCCGAATGGCAAAAAAACCATTCTGGCCGTGGGCAAGGAAGCCAAGCAGATGCTCGGCAAGGTGCCAGGCAACATTGAAGCCATCCGCCCGATGAAGGACGGTGTGATCGCCGACTTCAGCATTACCGAGCAGATGATCAAACACTTTATCCGGATGGCGCACGAGCCCCGCATGTTGGCGCCATCGCCGCGGATCGTTGTCTGCGTGCCCTGCGGATCCACTCAGGTCGAACGACGTGCGATCAAGGAAGCCGCCCATAGCGCCGGAGCGTCGCAGGTGTACCTGATCGAAGAACCGATGGCGGCCGCCACCGGTGCCGGTCTGCCCGTATCCGAGGCGACCGGCTCAATGGTGGTCGACATCGGCGGCGGCACCACCGAGGTCGGCGTCATTTCACTCGGCGGCATCGTGTACAAGGGGTCCGTGCGCGTCGGCGGCGATAAATTCGACGATGCAATCGTCAACTATATCCGTCGCAACTACGGCATGTTGATCGGTGAGCAGACCGCTGAAGCCATCAAGAAGGAGATAGGCTCCGCGTTCCCTGGCTCGGAAGTCAGGGAAATGGACGTGAGGGGCCGCAACATGTCCGAAGGTATACCGCGTAGCTTCACGGTATCCAGCAATGAGATCCTCGAAGCGCTCTCCGATCCGCTGAACCAGATAATTTCCGCAGTCAAAATCGCGCTCGAAAACACGCCGCCTGAACTTGGCGCCGACATCGCCGAGCGCGGCATCATGCTCGCGGGCGGCGGTGCCCTGCTTCGCGACCTCGACCGTTTGCTTGCCGAGGAGACCGGCCTGCCGGTGCTCGTCGCTGAAGCCCCCTTGACGTGCGTCGTGCGCGGCTCGGGCATGGCGCTCGAACGCATGGACAAATTCGGCAGCGTCTTCTCCTACGACTGAAGGCGGCGGCGAGTGCTGGGCACAGTGAGACAGCCATGATTGCCGTGGTCAAAGGGGAAGAGGATTTCTATACTTTGCAATGGTCTCAGAGAGGCAATGCAATGCCGGCTCCGATTGATATCGCGTGAACAGGTGGGCCGGAAGGATGCAAGCTCTCATGCCCTTGAAACTTTGCTTGAACGTGCCCGGGGAACAACCACCGTATCCGAGTTGCGTCGGACATTGAAGCCTGCTTCCACGCTCGACAGCCGCTGATGCTAACGTCGAGCACTACGCCCATTTCAAGCGGCGTAAACACCTTGAAACACCTTGATGTGCGCGCCAGCCCAGGCGTCCCTCAAGGGGATTTCCTGTGCGGCATACTTCACAGAGCATCCCGCGTGAAGTATGCCGCTGTTTTTATGATCTCGTTCTCCCGATCAGGCCGAGCTCTATCGCCGCTTCCGTGATCGTCTGTCCAGCGCCTTGGAATTCAATATCAGCGCCATTCATGTGCGCCAAAACGCGCTCAAATGACTTGTTGCGACGCAGCATTTATCGGCCTATGCTGCAGTGTGCCGACGGCGACTTGGGCGAGCTATGCCGATCGTAGAAACCTTGCGAAAGAGCCACGGACGCGTCGTATGAACTTGGTCTGTCAAACCTGCATGTCTTTGAACTCGACAGCGGATGGAACTGCAGACTACAACCGAGCCCTTTCGGCGTTCGACAAAAAAGTCGCTGCGTTCAAGGATGAGTTGTTCGAATCAGAGGCACAAACGCATCCCTGGAGTACTTCATGACTTCCTCGACTTTCTTACCATCTCTCGGTGAACTTTCCACAAACTGGTTGCGCCTTTTTACGGAGACGTGCGAAATGCTCAACGCGACCACCCAGGTCGTTAAAGTTCGCACCACTCGCATGGCGATGGCCGGCCCGCTGCCCAATGAGCGGGACCGGGTTGAGTTCACTCTAATGAGCCGGGAAAAGAGCGAGGCAGCGTCCGAATCTATCCAGGCGATGGGTTCAGGATTCGTAAATCTGGGCATGGCATTGGCGATGGATACCAGCAAACATATCTGGGCTACGTCCGCGGCGGCCTCAGCCTTGGCGTCGAGTCAATCTGCAACGCAATGGATTGAATGCCAGGCGGCGCTGTTGAAGATCGCAGCAGCCTCTCCGGCCAATCCGTTGCAGTTGGCCAATTCAACCGCCCGCGTGGTCCAGGAGAGCCTCGCACCTATTCACGGCCGTGCGACCGCAAACGCCAAGCGTCTAGGTGTGCTTTGACAGCCGCCGTGTTAGGCGCACCGCTTCTTGAAGAGGATCCGCGGGCTCGCAATCACCGCGCCGGCCGTTTCTCGAAGGTCCCATGCAAATTGGATGGTGTGTCAGAAACCATGCTGTGGACACTTTACGACCGTGCGTGCGAGGCATGTCGGCCTGACGGCATTCTCGCTGATCCCGACAGCGTGCGCATCTGCAATGCTATCGATTACGATTTCGTGCGTCGTTTTGGAGAGCCCGTCGGTTCGTTTGCCGCACGGGCGGCAAAGATCGACGAATTGTTGATGCGATGGCTCCAACGCCATCCGGATGGCCTGGTTGTATCCCTGGGTGAAGGCCTCGAAACGCAAGCTCACCGCGTGGACAACGGCCGGATGCGATGGCTCACGGTCGATCTGCCGGCTGCGATCGAACTACGCCAGCACTTTCTTCCTTCGTCCACGCGCTTGCGCCACGTTGCTGCGAGCGTGTTCGAGCCGGGTTGGACTGAAGGGATCGAACCGGGCCCCGATGTATTTATCGTGGTCCAGGGCCTCTTCATGTACCTTGAGCCCGACGCGGTGAGACGTTTGTTCATCAGGATCATCGAGCATTTTCCAGGCGCCGAGATCGCCTTCGACATCATTCCGCGGTGGTTTTCCCAGTTAACCCAATGGGGTGTCATGCAAACGCCACACTATCGCCTGCCTCCCATGCCCTGGGGTATCAATAGCGATGAGATAGCAGCGCGCCTGCACAGCTGGTCGTCGGCCATTACGGCATTGAGCGTGCTTGAGTACCGAGCCCCCCGTGGTTGGCCAAAGATAATGGAAGACCTTTTCCGTATGAATCCGCTAACAAAAGGCCATTTACCTTGCCTGGTACATGCCAGGGTTCGGAATCAATGACCGCCTGGACTCGTGATAAAGAAAATAGCCAACACAGGCAGACCACTAACCGCAAAAGCAGCAACCCGGCATTGACTCCGACCGCTAACGCTTAAACCCATCCCCTGGCGTGAGCGCCTTCATCGACTCATTGTGCAACAGCGTCTCAAAGCGCCGGCAGGTTCCACTGCGCGAACTCGTCGGCGAGAAAGTCCACGCACACCCGCACTTTTGCCGAAGCAGCCAGCCGCGCCGGGTACACCGCCCAGACGTTAGCGGGTTGCGTAACGTCTGGCAGCACTTGCAGTAACCGTCCGCTCTCAAGCAACGGGCGCACGTCCCACAGCGAGCGCAGCACGATCCCGCGCCCGGCCAGCGCCCATTGAACCGCGACCTCGCCGTGATTCGTCGACAATGGCCCGGTCACCTTGATCGAAACCGGTTCGCCACGCACATGCAAGCGCCACAAACCGAACGGGTGGTCGCGTTCCTTGATCGCCAGGCACGCATGGCTCGCTAGATCGGCCAATTGCTTCGGCGCACCATGACGTTCGACATAGTCCGGCGACGCGCACAGCACGCGATGATTCGACGCCAGCCGCTTCGCAATCAAATGCGCCGCGATCTCGTCGCCAATCCGTATATCCAGGTCGAAACCTTCCCCCGCCACGTCCACCAGCCGGTCGAACAGATCCAGGCGTATGCTCAGTTGCGGATGTTGGTCGGAGAGCCGCGCCAGCGCCGGGGCCACAATATGCCGCCCAAAACCGAAGCTGCTGGAAATACGTAGCGTGCCGCGCGGAATGCGGCGCGTAGTGGACACGTCTTCCACGAGATGATCGACGTCGTCGAGGATTTTTTCAGCCCACGCGTAGACACGTTCGCCCGCCTCGGTAATGGCGACACGGCGCGTGGAGCGATGCAGCAGGCGAGTGCCGAGATCGGTTTCGAGCACGCTCACGCGCTTGCTGACGTACGCCGCCGAGACCGATAAGACCTCCGCCGCCGCGCTGAAGCTGGACTTGCGGGCGACCGTGCAGAACACGCGGAGATCACCGAGGTTGGGGGAAGACGGGATATTCATTATTCACGCTTCGTGCACAGTGGCTTAACCAAAACGCCAATTTTAAGCCTTGTAGGGGGGAATAAAATAGCAGCCACAGCCCCAACCATGCTTACGGCTTTGCACCTTGGTGGATCAGCGCCGTGGTTCGACGAGAGTACAAATTCGAAGGGTGGTTGTCCGCGGATAGCGCGGGGTGCCCGTTGGGCAGGTTCAGTCACTGGTGGCGAAGCGTGTGGGTATCGGTGTTCGGAGAAGGAGGGGTTCACACATCCGTGGCTCTGGCGAGCACCGTGCTTTTGGGGCACCTATGAATAGAAACTGCACGCTGTGGACACTTAGGGTAGCGTGGTTGAAAGCGTTTTCTTTGCTTCGTTTCTTTGTCGCTTTGGACAAAGAAATGACGTGCCGCCACGCACAGTGGCTAATAGTGATAAAGAGAAAATCCGACTCAAGCAGACCACTAACGCCAAAAGCACCAACCCGGCATTAACCCAGACTGCTAAAGCAAGACCCCAACCCAACACCTCCAAGTGCGAACGAAACCCTTAACAGGACCCCAACCATGACCATGACCAAGACCAAGACCTACAAAATCGCCGTCATTCCCGGCGATGGTATCGGCACGGAAGTAATGCCCGAAGCCATCCGCGTCCTCGACGCTGCCACGAAGCGCTTCGGCATTTCGATCGAATACAAGCACATTGAATGGGCAAGCTGCGGGTATTACCTACAACACGGCCAGATGATGCCCGACGACTGGAAAGCCCAATTGCAGGACTGCAACGCCATCCTCTTCGGCGCGGTCGGCTGGCCCGACACTGTCCCCGATCACATCTCGCTGTGGGGCTCGCTCATTAAATTCCGCCGCGAATTCGACCAGTACATCAACCTGCGGCCTGCCCGCTTGTTCGAAGGCGTGCCGTCGCCGCTCGCGAACCGCAAAGCCGGCGACATCGATTTCTGGATCGTGCGCGAAAACACCGAAGGCGAATATTCATCGGTGGGCGGCGTGATGTTCGAAGGCACGGACCGCGAGTTCGTGCTGCAGGAATCCGTGTTCACACGCCACGGCAGCGAACGCGTGCTGAAATTCGCATTCGATCTCGCGCAGCGCCGCGAGAAGAAAAAGATCACCGTCGCCACGAAAAGCAATGGCATTGCCATCAGCATGCCGTGGTGGGACCAGCGCGCCGCCGAAGTGGCCGCGCTCTTTCCGGACGTGAAGTGGGACAAGCAGCACATCGACATCCTGTGCGCCCGCTTCGTCCTGAATCCGGACCGCTTCGACGTGGTCGTAGCGACCAACCTTTTCGGCGACATCCTCTCCGATCTCGGTCCTGCATGCACCGGCACCATCGGCCTCGCGCCTTCAGGCAACCTGAACCCCGAACGCAAATTCCCGTCGCTGTTTGAACCCGTGCATGGATCGGCGCCGGACATCGCGGGTAAGAACATCGCGAACCCCGTCGCCATGATCTGGTCGGCAGCCATGATGCTCGAGTTCCTCGGTGACTTCAAAGGCCCGGAACGCGACGCGCACGACGCTATCCTTGCTGCGATCGAAGCAACGCTCAAGGAAGGTCCGCATACCGGCGACCTCGGCGGCAAGGCGAGCACAACAGAAGTCGGTCAGGCGATTGCCGCGCGGCTGGCTTGAATCAACGAGCCTGGGCATCGCGCTTAAATGAGTTGGCTTAAATCAGGAGCATGGACTTATGACACGCCAGTTCGAACTGAAGGAGTTGATCCGCCCGGACAATTTCATCGATGGCCAATGGCGCGCAGCCACCAACGCCGCCGCTCGCGCATTGTCCAGCGAAGCAGCGCCCTTTGGCGGCGTGAAAGAATCGGGCTATGGCCGCGAAGGGTCGAAGTACGGCCTCGACGACTACCTTTCCATCAAGTACCTCTGCCAGGGGAATCTCGCATGAACACGCCCGTTGAACATTATCCGATCGAGGTCACGTTCCCCGATATCTCGGTGCATGCAGAGTCCGAATCGGGCATTCCGTATGTGCACACGTTCGACTCCGGCTTGCCCGGACCGCACGTGATGATCAACGCGCTGACGCACGGTAACGAGGTGTGCGGCGCGATTGTGGTCGATGCATTGCTGCGCTTGAAATTGCGGCCACGGCGCGGCCGCCTGACGCTCTCGTTCGCGAACGTCGAGGCGTATGCAAGCTTCGATCCTTCGAAGCCCGATGCCGCCCGTTTCGTCGATCAGGACTTCAATCGCGTATGGACCAGCAAGGTGCTCGACGACACATCGCGTACGTCCAGCGAGCTTGCACGGGCTCGCGAGATGCGTCCGGTCATCGATACCGTGGATGCCCTGCTCGACCTCCATTCAATGCATGAACGCAGCAAGCCGCTGATTGTCGCGGGTCCGCTGGACAAGGGCATCGAATTGTCGTTGCGACTGGGCACGCCGGCCACGGTGATCTGCGATGAAGGTCATCCCGAAGGCCGCCGGATGCGCGATTACGAGGGTTTCGGCGATGCCGGCAGCCCGAAGAACGCGTTGTTGATCGAATGCGGACAGCACTGGGAACGCAGCGCCGTCACGGTCGCGCGCGATACCACCGCGCGCTTCCTGCTGCTATCCGGCGTGGTCGATAGTGAAGACTTGCCCGGCGACTGGCTGAGCCCCCTGCCGCCGACCATGCACGTTGTACGGGTGACGCAACCGGTTGTGGCGGAGAGCATGGATTTTCGCTTCGCCGAGCCTTATACGGGCCTGGAAATTTTCCCCGAAGCGGGCAGCTTGATCGGCTGGTCGAATGGCAAGCCGATCCACACGCCTTACGACGACTGCATGCTGGTGATGCCGTCGCTGCGGCAATTGCGCCCCGGCGTGACCGTCGTGCGACTGGGGAAGATCGAGCGAACAGTAAAGCGGGATACTGCGGCCTGACATCACGAGTAACGAATCAATAAGGTCCACGTGAAGGTTCGGCAAATCGAGCAGAGCGTCAGCCTGAAAAATCCCGAGGATTGGGGCACCGCCGGCTTGGCCGGCACAACGCCGATTTAAGTCTCGGGCGTGCAACGCGTGATCCAAGGTAGCGAAGCGATTGATACCGGTATTTTCGAATGCACGACAGGAACGTATCGGCACTCGGTGAAGCGGGCGGAAGTGATGCATTTTCTGGCGGGACGCGGTCGCGTTACGCCAGTTCGCAAGCGTCCTTTAGCAATTCACTTCTGCAATTCGCTTCTCATACGTTCATTGCGGTTTTTACCGCCGCGTGCCGTTCACCAAGTGTTTCAACACGCCCCGACGCTCCCCGCCGAGTGTCACCGCTGGCCATCACCCGCGCTCGACCCAAGTTTTCGGGTGTCACGAAAATTGCTGCAAACGTCATTAAGCTCAACCGAGCTTGGCACGGTCACGCTTTGCGTTGACCGACGTTTTTCGGATCGGGTACTCATTTTTACGGGGCAGACTATGGACGTCCAAATGTCGGAAGAGCAGATTCGCACGCTTGCGTTCTATCTTTGGGAACAAGACGGTAGTCCCGATGGACGCGCAGACGAGTATTGGGAGAAAGCACGGCAGCAGCTCGGTCTTGAAGGTGCGACGCGGGACGGTAAGGCAGTAGATGAGAGCGAGACGGAAACAGCAGGATTTGGCGAAGAACCTGAGGCGAAGTCGGGCCGTCCGCTGGCGGAATAAAAGCCGGTGCGCCACGGCGATTCGGCCGTGAGATCACGCGGAGCCAATCGACGCAACGCGGGTTTCGCTTCCACGCCGCGCTTAGCGGGGCGGCAACATCTTCGGACAAGCAACACACCACGTATGCATCGCGCGTGATACCGCATCGCTGTTCACGTGGTCATTCTTGTAACGTATCCGCCTTTACGGGGCACAAGGCAATATCAGCCGATACCACCAGCCTAACCTCGGGCGGTGACCCGTGCAACCTTAGCCCCGGCCATGAAAATCCGATTCTGGCTAAACCCTGGATGCTGAGCCCCTGGTATTCGTCGTCCCCATCGAACTATCGAACGTCGACCAATCGCGCTAGCGCTTGCGAGGCCGCGATACTGTTGCCCTAAACATACGCTTAACGCGACGCAGGCCCACCCGGCAAGGGCCTGTGCGGCTGTATTGGTAACACTACCAATGTCCTGAACCTGGCGGTTGGCGCCTACTGGAAGAACACGAACTGCGGCTGACCGGTGTTGATCTCGGGATTGCGCTATCAGGAGGCGCATACGTCTACCGGGTCACGCCGTTGTTTTCGCTGATAACTAAACGAAGTGGTGTTCAACATGAAGACGTTCAATCATCTCAGTGCCTTGACCTCGTCGCTTGCAGGAAGCCGTAGCAAGGTATCCAAGGCAGCATCCAAAACCGAAAAACAATGCTCCTCGTATGTGTCGATGCTACAGGCGCCCATGACCGTACTCGCCTGCAACGTGTCCGATCGTGCCGACATTACAGCCATTGCGATACTTGGGTATAACTAGGCGGGTCGTTGCGCGGGGTGAAGTCACCGCTTGACCGGCTTTCCCGGCTTGGCTGAAAACAGCGGGAAAGCGAAACGCACGCGAAGGCCGCGTTGGTTGAAGTGACATGGGGCCCAGGCGAAACCACCCGTGTCAGGATATCGACACGCCAAGCAAATGGCCTACGCAAAATGTAAAGCTTGCGGCAATACATCCAATTACGATTTGTCTCATCGCCGAAAACGCTGCACCACGTCCATTGAAAAGCGATGTGAACACGCCGATCGCAGCAAGTGCAAGCGCACTTAATGCAACGCACTGCATGATTGCCGCGAGGCCGCTGGTCCACAGGAAAGGCATCGCCGGGAAAATTGCGCCGATCGAAAACAAGCAA
The DNA here is from genome assembly GCF_964253815.1 of Caballeronia sp. LjRoot34. Lineage (NCBI taxonomy): Bacteria > Pseudomonadati > Pseudomonadota > Betaproteobacteria > Burkholderiales > Burkholderiaceae > Caballeronia > Caballeronia sp. LjRoot34. The sequence goes on along the minus strand of NZ_CAXUSB020000003.1, from coordinate 1,814,260 downwards.
AACGAAACGCCTGCAGCAGACCAGGGATTCCCGCCCAACTCGGCGGGATCAAGGCCGAGCTCTTCACGTGTCAGCGTGTCGAGCGCCTTGTCCTTGTCTCGCATGATCTGGGCGGCAACACGTTTGGCCTCGTTACCATCGAGGCCCTTCGCTTGGTAAATCAGTGCGAGTTCGTGCCGCTCGGCGTCAGGCGTGTGTTCAAGCTCATCCGCTTCTTTCGCAATCTGGGTGCGCGCGAGTTCCCGCGCATTGGTCACCGATAACCACTCGCCCAGCGCCATGGAACACGCGCCTGCAATCAGGCCGGCGAAAGCTGTCAGCAAGATGGTCTTGTTGTTGATCCCCGCGCCCGCTACCCCCATGATCAGACAAAAATTCGATACCAACCCGTCGTTCGCACCAAGGACGGCCGCCCTCAGATCATTGCCGGACGAGACGCCCTTGTGCCACGACTCCGCTTCGGCAATCTCGGCGCCTTTCGACCTCTCCGGGCGCTTGTGATTCGCCACGCTTTGCACCATGTCCGCGTGCCGATGTTCTTCCTCGGCCATCTGCGCGGCGTCCGGCTGCCCCGCGTATTTATCTCTGTCTGCGTATTCGGCTGCGGCAACCGTGCGCAACACGAAATCCGGGCCGAAGACTCGCACGAGCGCCCGCATGACCCGGGTCTTGGCGCTGTACTGATGCGATCGGACCTTGACGCCGTTCGCCCGAAGTTTCTCGCGCCACACTTGCGCGTGCGTGAACTCGGACGCAGCGAGTTCCGCATAAATGGCCTTCTTCGAACCATCTTGCTCGACGTTCGCCAGCGTTTCGTAAAGCGCCGCACTGTCGAGTTCGTCGGCCAGGTTCGACCTGAACCTTTTTAGCTCCGTCTTTGACGCCAAAGGATTGCTCTCCTCGCCCGGGTCACTGGAAATTTCTCAGCAAATCCTAACGGATCAAGCGTACTAACTGGTTAAAGACCCTTAGCGTCTGCGTAATTGAGAATAGCAATGGTTTGTACAACGTTCAACGAGCCCATTGGTTTTCGTTCGCACCGGGGGTGGATGAGGCCTGCTGGCGACCAGGGGTCAGGGGTGGTGCTTTCAGCGTTAGTGGTCTGCGAGAGTCGGATTTTCTCTTTATCACTATTAGCCACTGTGCGTGGCGGCACGTCATTTCTTTGTCCAAAGCGACAAAGAAACGAAGCAAAGAAAACGCTTTCAACCACGCTACCCTAAGTGTCCACAGCGTGCAGTTTCTATTCATAGGTGCCCCAAAAGCACGGTGCTCGCCAGAGCGGAGGATGTGTGAACCCCTCTTTCTCCGAACACGGATACCCACACGCTTCGCCACCAGTGATTGAACCTGCCCAAGGAGCACCCCGCGCTATCCGCGGACGACCTCCCGCCAAATTTGTATGCACGCCGAACCTCGTAGCCAACCCGCCAAGTAACAAGGCCCCAACAATGCGTAAGGCCGTAACCGACGAAAATAACCGCGTAAGCACGCGGTCAGCTCACCAAAAACTGAAGCACTGAACACGCATCGAGCTGCTAGGCACCAAGCTGTGATCCACGAATATGGCCGTACGAACCAGGCTGCTAACCCATCACAAACCACGGTCGGCGGTACGCGTGAGGCCGCGCGGGTTCCTTGGCAATGGTGCTTGCCCGAGAGCGTACGGGGCGAAGCGTGTTCATGTCAGGATTCGCGAGAAGGAGGGGTTCAAACATCCGTGGCTCTGGCGAGCACCGTGCTTTTGGGGCACCTATGAATAGAAACTGCACGCTGTGGACACTTAGGGTAGCGTGTTTTAAAAGCGCTTTCTTTGCTTCGTTTCTTTGTCGCTTTGGACAAAGAAATGACGTGCCGCCACGCACAGTGGCTAATAGTGATAAAGAGAAAATCCGACTCTCGCAGACCACTAAGGCCGAAAGCACCAACCCGGCATCAACCCCGACCGCAAACCCCAAACCCCGGCACCACCCCCAACGACCAACTCCAACGACCAAAGCACCGCCCTAAGCCGCGCAGGCAAGCACCTAAGAGCGATCGGCCGGCAAAGCAGCGGGCAGGTTCATGGAAAGCTTGCCGAGAAAACTCAGGCATTTCGATAACTGGTCGAGTTCAACATACTCATCGGCTTTGTGTCCTTGTTCGATCGAACCTGGGCCACACACCACGGTTGGAATGCCGATCGATTGAAACAGCCCGCCTTCGGTACCAAACGCGAGCGTTCGCACGTCTTCCCGTTCAGCCGCGGCACACGCCAATTCCCGCAGCCAGCTCGCAGCAGCCTGGTCGGAAAGCGCCGGATAGTCGACCAGTTGCAGCCAGTCGATGCCACTGCCCGCAAACGTCTCGCGCATGGCGCCCACGATTTCGTTATCCGCATAACGGGTGATCGATTCCACGATAACGTCCGCGCTGTCACCGGGCAGATTGCGAATCTCGAACTCCACCTCGGCGTGATCCGGTATTACGTTCAACGCGATGCCGCCGTTCAGGCGTCCCGTATGAACCGTCGTGTAGGGAGGGTCAAAGTCGTGATCAAGCGCCGCGTGGGTGCGTAGGTCCCGTTGCGTGCGGCGCAGGAACGTCACCAGCTCCGCCGCAAAATCCACCGCGTTGACACCAAGGTGCGTCAATGCCGAATGCCCGGCCAGCCCTTTCACGCAGCATCGGTACGCCTTCTTTCCCTTGTGCGCGACCGCGACCTGCATGCTGGTCGGTTCTCCAATAATGCACGCCAGTGGCTTCACCGGCGCAGCCGCCAGTTCACGCAGGAGGCCACGTACGCCCCGGCATCCAACCTCTTCGTCGTAACTGAATGCGAGATGGATTGGCACCTCGCGACACGCTTGCACAAAATGCGGCACGCTCGCGAGCACAGCGGCAATAAACCCCTTCATGTCCGCCGTGCCACGGCCGAACACACGATCGCTGTCACGCGTCATTTCGAACGGCGGAACGGTCCACGGCTGGCCATCGGCGGGAACTACATCGGTATGACCGGACAAGCAGAGTCCAGCCCGGTCCTTGGGACCAATGGTCGCGTAGAGATTCGCCTTACGCCCGGTTTCGTCGAATACGAGGGACGACTCCACGTCGTGCCGCTTTAGGTACTGCTGGATGAAATCGATCAACGCGAGATTCGATTCCGAACTGCGGGTATCGAATGCGATCAGGGAATCCAGCAGATCAAGCGTGCTATCCAGCAAGGCATGCGTCATGAGCTAGAGGTCTCCGGGTACGCCATACGACGGCGCTTGCTCGGGCCGTTTCGCGCGCGTCGCATAGTCGTTCATTTGCGGTTCGTAGCGCTGCCAGAGCACGCGCAAGTCGGCGATGGGTTCTTCGGACCAGTCCACTCGCAACTCCGCAAGCGGCCAGACGTCCCGCCCGTATACGCAAAATCCCGCTGAATGCACGGGTCCCGCCTCACCGCCCGCCGCCGCGCCCGCTTCCAGCGAGAAAATCAACCGCTCGGCAAGCGAGCTCGCATGAGACGCTTCGAAGGCTTCGACCATGGCGGCCGGGATACCATCGTGTGCAAGCAGATTCCCCGCCGCGATGCAGTCGCGCCCCGCCTTCGTCGCGACAATGCCAAGTCCTTTCGCCCCGGTCACCGCTTCTCGCGAACCGTCGGTGTCCAGTACCGCAAGCTGTCGCCACTCGGCGTAGGGCCGTGCGTCCTGCAACTGCCGCAAGGTGCTCTGCGCACCGAATCCCTGCGCCAGCAAATTCAGGCCGAGCACGCCAAGACGCGGATCGGTCACGTTCTGGCTCAGCACCACGCCGTGCGGGCTGGCCCACAAGCAACGGCTGGGGACCGCAATGCTCGAACTGCACACAATGCCGCCGACCATGCCTGTACGTTCGCATCGGCCAGCCAGTGAAAAGGTCATAAGAAGACTCCGTTCAACTATTTGGAATGACGGCGATCACGTCGATCTCCACCAGCCACTCGGGCCGCGCGAGCGCTGAAATCACGAGCCCGGTCGAGACCGGATACACGCCCTTCAACCACTTTCCCACCACCGTATAGACTGCCTCGCGATAACGGATATCGACGAGATAGATCGTGATCTTGCAGATATCCTCGAGCTTGCTGCCAGCTTCGTCCAGCAGCATCGCAATGTTCGCCATGGCTTTTTCGGCCTGCGCGGCGATGTCGCCTACACCCACCGATTCGCGCGTATCCAGATCCTGGCCAATCTGGCCGCGCAGGTAAACCGTGCCGTTCGCGACCACCGCCTGGCACAGGTCATTGTCCAGTTTCTGCTCGGGGTAGGTCTCGCGCGTATTGAATTTGCGGATACGGGTATGGCTCATGGACACCTCACACAACGCGCTTGAGCCGCGGCTCTGCGCTGAATTGAACAACACGGTCCGACAGGTTCGCGGCCTTCTTCACGTAGCCGAGCGTACTGTCGAAATCGAAGTTGCGGAACACGGCGCCCAGATGCGCGAACGGCGGCGACTGGGCAAACAACTGGAACGTCAGCCGATGTCCGGCGTAGTCGGAATTCAGCAAGTCACGGGCGAACGCAAGCAACTTGCGGCGGTCGTCGGAGACCCAGTTTTCATTGACGGTGTAGTACTTGTCGAGCCAGTCGCTGATCTCGGGATTCGCAAATGAGGCCGCGTCCGGCGTCACGCAAATCTGCCCGCCGCACAGCTCGCGGGCAAGATGCATCATCTCGTGAAGCCGCGAACATGCTTGCACGCGCCCTGTATAAAGCAGCGACTGGTTGGGCATCATCAGCCCCGCAGGACTGCGCTCACCGCATGCAATAGATGCGGTCAAATGCGCGTTGATGGTCTCTCTGTACACCGCGAGGGTCGACAGTTTTTCCTGCACGGCCTGCTGCTTTTCGAGCCCGGTCTGACGCGCATTGAACAGCGCCGTGCCAATCATCAGGTCGGCCAGACGCAGGTTGCGCTGAACGAACGCAAACGCGCTATAGCGATGCAGCGTGGCGCGAATGAACGTGGCCGCCTTCGTGTGCTGATAAAACAGCACGTCTTCCCACGGGATCAGGACGTTGTCAAAGATCAGCAATGTATCGATTTCATCGCAGCGGTTGGAGAGCGGATAGTCCTCCGGATTCGCGCGGCCCGCGAAGCCCGTACGGCAGATGAACTTGAGCCCCGGCGCAGACATGTTGACGATGAAACCAACCGCATAGTCGGAGAGTTTCGCATCACCCCAGTTGGCGATGGTCGGCTTGACGAAGGCCTGGTTCGCATAGGCGGCGGCCGTTTCATACTTGGCGCCGCGCACAACAATGCCGGCATCGGTTTCTTTCACCACATGCAGAAGCATGTCGGGGTCCTGCTCCTGAGGCGGTTTCGAACGATCGCCCTTCGGGTCTGTGTTCGCGGACACATGGAACGGGTCCTCGTGCAGCGTCCGATGAATGTGGCGCTCAATATTTTCCGCAAAACGCGGGTCCACTTCGTTGAGCACATCCTTGCCGTCATACAGCGACCACATCTCGCCGATGGTTTCATCGCCCACCCGCGTTGCAATACCGCCCACGTCGTCGAGCACGGTATCCACCGCTAGCCGCTTGTCATGCCAGTCCTGCTGCGTATAAGGCAGCTTCAGGCCGATGGCGTTGCGCTCACCGGTCTTTTCATCCACATAGCTCATGATGCCCTGCGTCGCTTTCTCGTTCGCCATGTCATAGATACGCGCACGGATATCGACGATAGGCTTGAACATGGGGTGCGTGGTCACGTCGTTCACGCGTTCGCCGTTGATCCAGACTTGCCGTCCGTCACGAATGGAATCGCGATACTGCTCGCCGGTTCTGATCATTTACTGTGCCTCGGTCCGTTGGGAATGTCGTTCGGAAATGGGTGCATGCCGGCCTGTCTGGATCGTCTAGAACGGGATCGTTTAAAACGCCAGGAACTGGCCGTAGTCGCGCTTGCAGTAGAGCAAGGGCATGTGCGTCACCGGCGCGCGGGTGACAGCCGCCACTTCGCCGAAAAACACCGTGTGCGTGCCAATAACCTGCTGCGCCACCACGCGGCATTCAAGCGCGGCGACCGCGCCGTCGATAAGCGGCACATCCAACGTGCCGGCCGTATTCGTGCAGCAGGAAAAGTCGAAGGGCTTGGCCGTCGACGAGCGCCCGGCGAACGTATCCGCTATACCGCGTTGCGCCACGTTCAGCAGATTCACCGCGAACACGCCGTTGGCCGCTACCGCCGCATTGGCGGGGCTGCGCGTGTTGATGCAGACCAGCAGCGTGGGCGGGTCCGCACATACTGAACTGCAGGCGCTGACCGTGACGCCGAAGCGCTGGTCGCCGCTGCCGGTCGTCACCACGTGAACCGAGGTGGAGTTCGACGCCATGGAATCCAGGAATGCAGCGCGCAAGGCGTCTACGTCCCTGACCTTGCCTTCACCTTCCGTTGAACTGTTGTCTCGTTGCATGTCGTCCCCCTCGCGTGTCCGCTAGCCTTTCGCAAAATCTACGCTCGGGCGACGCATCCGAAAAACATATTTCAAAAATGCAAATCATCGCTTTTGCCTATGCAAGCCCATTTATGTCCACGCACAATAAGCGCTAGAAAAGACCACGGGGCGGATCATGGAACCTGCGCAATTACGCTATTCGCTGCGTCAGTTGAGGTACTTCGTCGTCACGGCGGAAGTCTTGTCGTTCACGGCCGCGGCCAAGCTGCTGCATATCTCGCAGCCGTCCATCTCCACCGCGCTGGCGGACCTGGAGGTGTCGTTCGGGGTCCAGCTTTTTATTCGTCATCACGCGAGCGGGTTATCCCTGACGCAGGCGGGCCGGGACATGCTCGGGCGCGCACGCGACCTGCTCAAGAACGCGGAGGAGCTGCAGACGGCCGCCAAGGAAATGGACGGCGGCATGTCCGGCGCCATCACGCTCGGCTGCCTCGTCTCGCTCGCACCGCCGCTCATGCCCGCGATGATGAGCCGCTTCCTCGCCGATCACGCGGGCATTGCGTTCCGTACGCTCGAAGCACATCAGGAGGATTTGCTGCGGGGCCTGCACGATGGTTCCCTGGATATAGCGCTTACTTACAACCTCGACCTGACCGACGACATCGCCTTCACGCCGCTGCTGTCATTGCCGCCCTATGTGATCCTGCCCAGGACACACAGGCTGGCACGCGCGCGCAGCGTCGCGCTGGCCGACCTGCGCGACGAGCCTTACGTCATGCTCGACCTGCCGCACAGCCGCGAATACTTCGCCGGACTCTTCGACGCCGTCGGTGACCGGCCGATTGCGGCGTTCAAGTCGTCACAGCCTGAAGTTGTCCGCGGCATGGTGGCGAACGGCCTGGGCTACAGCATCCTCAACTTCCCGCTCAAATCAAGCCGCACCGTGGATGGCGAAGACTTCGTGATCAAGCAGTTCAAGGACGAAGTGAACGCGACCACGCTGGGTATCGCCCAATCCAGAAGCATGAAACTCCGGCAAGTCGTCCAGCATTTCGCTGCGTTCTGCGAAGCGGAAATCAAGCGCCAGCATGGCGGCTGAATGGACGGGAATGCACGGATTGAAGAAACCCGGCTAGATAGGAAAAAGCTTGGTTCTACATGCAAAAACAATATTTTGGCTGGTAATTTGACTTGATAGATTGATGTCCATGCAGCGAGCAACCCGTATCCACGATTGAGCGGGTTGCCACATTCACTGAATGGTCACTGAATGGGAAAGGAGGCGCGATGGGTTCTGCAACGGCATCCTCGATGACAACGTCGAACACATCCGGCGCTGGCCCGGACATCGTCCGCCAGTTGCAGGCCAACTGCGAACGCCCGTTCAGCGATGCACGCTCAATGCCGCCCGCGGTCTACACCTCGCCTGATTTCCTGGCGCTGGAACAAGAACGTATTTTTCGTCGCGAATGGCTGTGTGTCGGCCGGGCGAGTGCGCTTGGCGGAGCGGGCGACTATCTCACGGCCGATATCGACGGTCAGCCGATCGTCGTCCTGCGCGACGAGCACCTGGAGTTGAAGGCGTTTTCCAACGTGTGCCTGCATAGGATGTCAGTGTTGCTAGAAGGGCGCGGCAACACCCGGCGCATCGTATGTCCGTACCACGCATGGAACTACACGCTCGATGGCAAGCTCCACGGCGCCCCCATGATGGAGCGCCAAAGCGGATTTTGTAAGGAAAACTACCTATTACCCACGGTGCGATGCGAAGCCTGGCAAGGCTGGATCTACGTCACGCTCGACGCGAATGCACAGCCGGTCGCAGAGAAACTCGCCGGCCTCACGGATCTGATCGCCGACTACGGCATGGCCGATTACAAGGAAACATTCTACGAAGAGCACGTCTGGGATACGAACTGGAAAATCCTGGCCGAAAACTTCATGGAGAGTTATCACCTGCCCATGCTGCATCGGGCAACGGTCGGGCCGCATTCGCGCCTCGACGAGATGGAATGCCCACCCGGCAGCGACGCGTTCAATTACCACTGGATCACCAAGGAAGCGTCGCTGCCTATCGGCCAGGCGCATCCGGATAACCAGCGCCTTCAAGGACACTGGCGCAAGACGACCGCGCTGCTCGCGATCTACCCGACTCATCTTGTCACGCTGACGCCGGGTTATTTCTGGTACCTCGTGCTGCAACCGCTGGGAACGGGCCGCGTTCATATCCGCTTCGGCGGCGGGCTGGCGCCTGAGTTCATCGCGGATCCGTTGGCTGGGCAATACATGGCGTCGCTGAAAGAGTTGCTGGACGCAGTCAACGAGGAAGACCGGCGAGGCGTGCAGGCCGTGTTCCGTGGCGTGCAGGCGCCGCTTGCAAAACCCGGCCATCTCAGTCACCTCGAACGGCCGAACTACGACTTCGCGCGTTATCTCGCGCAGCAGCTTGCCTGATGCACGAAGCACGACGCTCGCAGCAAGACACGCAACGCAACACCGATCTGAAACCCGGAGCCCACGACACGATGTCAACCCACTCCTTCATCTCCTTCGCGGGCGTGAGCAAGACGTATGACGGCGTTCATTACGTCGTGGAAGGGCTCGATCTCGACGTAGCGAAAGGCGAATTCGTCTCGCTGCTCGGACCGTCCGGTTCTGGAAAGACGACCACGCTGATGATGCTTGCCGGTTTCGAGTCGGCAACTCAGGGAGAGATCCGCCTGAATGGAAAACGCCTCGACGATAAACCGCCGCATCAGCGCGACATCGGCATGGTGTTTCAGAACTACGCGCTCTTCCCGCACCTCACGATCGAGCAGAACATTGCGTTTCCGTTGTCGGTACGAGGCATTGGCCGAGCAGAACAAAAGGCGCGCGTGAAACGGGCGCTGGAGATGGTCGAGTTGCCGCAACTGGCTTCCCGCCGGCCGTCGCAGTTGTCCGGCGGGCAGCAGCAGCGTGTCGCCCTCGCCCGCGCGCTCGTGTTTGAGCCGAGCGTGGTGTTGATGGACGAACCGCTGGGCGCACTGGACAAGCGGCTGCGCGAAACCATGCAATACGAAATCATGCGGCTGCATCGCGAGTTGGGATTGACGGTGGTTTATGTGACGCATGACCAGGCGGAAGCGTTGACCATGTCAGACCGGGTAGCCGTGTTCTCCGATGGCCGCATCCAGCAGGCAGCGACCCCGACCGAACTCTATGAAAACGCGCACAACGCGTTCGTGGCGAATTTTGTTGGCGAGAACAACGGCTTGACGGGTCGGGTGCTCGAACAGGACACAAGCTGGGCGACGCTGGAACTGCCGGGTGGCACGGTCATTCGCGGCCGCTGCGGGCGGGGTCTACGGAACGGCGAGGAAGCGATGCTGGCGCTGCGCCCGGAGCGCGCGCACATAGCGTCTGCTGACGCTGCGCAGAACGCCGCGGACACCAACCTGGTGAGCGCGCGCGTGGAAGAACTCGTGTATTGCGGCGATCACCACCGCGTTCACTTGAAACTCGGGGAGCTTGGTCATGGCGACAGCATCATCGTCAAAGTCCCGAATACGCAGCACCACGATCTTCCGTCACTCGGCAGTGCAACCGCCGTGGCATGGCGCCACGACGACTGCAAGATCCTCGCAACGGCCGCTACTATTACCCGCGGCCCTGCTCCGTCCTTCACCGCAGGAGTCCACTGACATGAAAGCAACACTCGTTCGAACCGGTCTGACGGGCATCGCCGGACTCGCACTTACAGCGGCAAGCTTGTTCGCCGCCACCGCACATGCAGCCGATACCATCTCGGTCGTAACCTTCGGCGGCGCTTACGAGACCGCGGCGAAGAAAGCGTTCTTCGAGCCGTTCACGGCAGCCACCGGCATCGGCTTCTCGACTGAATCGTACGATGGCGGCCTCGCCAAGCTGTCCGCCATGGAACAGGCCAAGAACCCGACATGGGACTTAATCGACCTTGAATCCAACGACGCCATCACCGGTTGCGACGAAGGCCTGTTGCGCAAGATAGACCGCAAGACGCTCGGCAATACCAGCGCGTTCATTCCCGGTTCGATCATGGATTGCGCGGTAGCCGCCATGGTCTGGTCGACCGTCTACGCCTACGACACCACCAAACTCAAGACCCCGCCGACCACCATCAACGACTTCTTCGACCTGAAGAAATACCCTGGAAAACGCGGCTTGCGCAAGTCGCCGAAGGTGACGCTCGAATGGGCGCTGCTCGCCGACGGCGTGAAAACCGCCGATGTGTACAAGGTGCTCGGCACGCCCGCCGGCGTCGACCGCGCGTTCAAGAAACTCGACACGATCAAGCCGAGCATAGTCTGGTGGGAAGCCGGCGCGCAGCCGCCGCAGTTGCTCTCCGACGGCGCGGTGGTCATGACACAGGTCTACAACGGGCGTATTGACGACGCGGTGCACAAAGACCACAAGCCATTCGTATCAGTGTGGGATGGCCAGGTCTACGACTTCGAATGGTGGGGCATTCCGATGGGCGCGAAGAACGGCGACGCCGCAGCCAAGTTCATTGTTTCCGCCTCGACCGCACAAAGCTACGCAGACCTGACGAAGTACATTGCTTACGCACCGCCGCGCAAGGACGCCATTCCTCTGATTGCGAAGGATCGCCTGAACGACTTGCCGACGGCTCCCGCCAACTTCAAACATGCACTGCAGATCAACGCGAGCTTCTGGGCGGATAACGCCGACCAGATCAACAAGCGCTTCCAGGTCTGGCTGACACAGTAAGGCGACCCGTGACCGTGACAGTGACCAGCAATCTGCAGGAGCCGGCTGACGTATCCGCTAGCTCGGGGGCCGACGGACGGACGGCGTATGCGAAAACCCGACGCCGGGCGTCGGCCCAGGCACTCCTGCTTGCGCTGCCGCTGCTGTTGTTCCTCCTCGCCACCTTCATTGCGCCCATCGCGATCCTGCTGTCACGGAGTGTCGAAAATCGCGAGGTGCCGGTGAACCTGCCGGCATTGTCGCAAGCGCTCAAGGCATGGAACGGCGAAGGTCTGCCCGACGAGCACACCTTTGCCATCCTCGCAGCCGATATGCGCCGTGCGTCCGACGAAGGGCAATTGGGAACCGTCGCGCGGCGGCTGAATTTTTACCTACCGGAGTTTCGCAGCTTGCTGATGCGCACCGCGCGCCAGTTGCCCGAGACTGCGCCGCCCGCCTGGAAACCAACGTTGATCGAACTCGATCCGCGTTGGGGCACGCATGACATCTGGCGCATCCTGAAGCGCTCCGCTGTGTCGCCTACGCCCGACTATCTGTTAGCCGCCGTCGACGCCACCGTCACGCCTGACGGTTCGATCGCCTCCCTGCCCGCTGACAGTTCCGTGTTCGTCAACGCGTTTGCGCGCACCGTATGGATCAGTGCGTCGGTCACGCTGTTGTGCCTCGTGCTGGGTTATCCGGTCGCGTATTTGCTCGCCACCCTGCCGGCGGCCAAGAGCAATCGCCTCATGCTGCTGGTGATCGTGCCGTTCTGGACGTCGCTGCTCGTGCGCACGACCGCGTGGTACGTGCTCCTGCAACCGGGCGGGGTCATCAACAGCTTGATCATGGGGATGGGTCTCGTCAGCCATCCATTGCCGCTCTTGTTCAATCGGACCGGCGTGTTGATCGGCATGACGCATATCCTCCTGCCCTACATGATCCTCGCGATCTATTCGGTCATGAAAAGCGTGTCGCCGGTGTATATGCGCGCGGCGCAATCGCTCGGCGCGCATCCGGTCACCGCGTTCATCCGCATCTATGTGCCGCAGACTTTGCCGGGTGTCGGCGCAGGCTGCTTCCTCGTATTCGTGCTTGCGCTCGGTTACTACATCACGCCTGCATTGCTGGGCGGCGCCGGTGACGAAATGATCAGCCAGTTGATTGCGGCGCAGACCAACGAACAGCTCAACTGGGGGCTGGCCGGTGCGTTGTCGGCGTATCTCGTGATCTTCACTGCCGTGTTCTATTTCGTGTTCAACCGGCTCGTCGGCATCGACCGGCTGCGCTTCGGCTAAGGGGCGGGACTCATGCAAAGCCAGCGCCATCTCGTACTCTCCGAACGCATTGCGTCGAAGTGGTTGCGCGTGCATTCGGCGCTCATCCTGTTCTTCCTGATCGCGCCCATCCTGGCCATCGTGCCGCTGTCGTTCAACACCGGCTCGTACTTTTCTTATCCGATGCAAGGCTTCTCGCTGCATTGGTATGCGAAAGCGCTCGGCAGCAGCGACTGGCAACGTGCGTTCCTCAACAGCATCGGCATTGGCACAGCATCCACGGTGCTTGCCACCTGCCTCGGCACGCTCGCGGCGCTGGGCCTGAGCCGGGCGAATTTTCCGTTTCGCGCGGTCATCATGCCGCTGCTCATCTCGCCGATGATCATCCCCATCGTGGTCGTTGCTGCCGGGTTCTATCTGGTCTTCGCGCCGCTCGGTCTCGTCAATTCCTACGTTGGCGTCGTGCTCGCGCATGCGGCGCTCGGCACGCCGTTCGTGGTGATCACCGTGACAGCGTCCCTGCTCTCGTTTGACCAGAGCCTCATTCGCGCGGCGTCGGGATTGGGGGCAACGCCATGGATCGCTTTTCGCCGCGTCACGTTGCCGTTGATCGCACCGGCCGTGGCCACGGGCAGCGTGTTTGCGTTCGCCACCTCGTTCGATGAAGTCATCGTGATTCTGTTTATCGGCGGGCCGGATCAACGGACCGTACCGCGCCAGATGTGGAGCGGCATTCGCGATTCGATCGATCCATCGATACTCGCGGTGGCCACCATGCTGATCCTGTTCGCGGTGGCGCTGTTCACCAGCATCAACTGGCTTCGCGGACGCAGCGCGGCAGCGGCGTTACCGGGAAGCTAAAGGCTTTAAGGGAGCCGGTGTTCGCTTTGCCGGCTCGGTTCCTTCACTAGCGGCAATCGCGTTTATACGAGACCGGACGCGCGGTGCCGATTGATCAATCGTTAAAGGAGAACAGCATGCTGGCAACAGAACGGGAAGCGTTCGATCGTGACGGCGCCGCCGTCTTGCGTGGGGTGTTTAAAGACTGGGTCGAGCCCTTGCGCGAAGGCGTGGAATACAACGCCACTCATCCGGGACCTTCGTTCAGGAACTACACGCCCGAAAAAACAACCGGGCGGTTTTTCGGCGACTACTGCAACTGGCAGCGCATTGAACCGTTCAGGGATTTTGTCGAGCACAGTCCGGCTGCATCGGTGGCTCAGGCTTTGATGGGCTCGCAGCGTGCACGCATCTTTCACGAACATGTGCTGGTGAAAGAAGCGGGTGCGGCGAAGCTCACGCCATGGCATCACGATGAGCCCTACTACTGCGTCAGCGCCGAGCAAGCCGTCAGCCTATGGATTCCACTCGATCCGGTGCCTCGCGAGACGTGCGTCGAGTTCGTGGCCGGGTCCCACAAGTGGGGAAAGCTGTTCCGTCCGCGCAAGTTCAGCGGCGTGGCGTATGACCACAAGTCGGATCGGCTGGAAGAGTTGCCGGACATCGATGCGAACCGGGATGCGTATCAAATCCTCGGTTGGGATCTGGAGCCGGGCGACGCCATAGCGTTTAACTTTCATACGGTACACGGAGCGCCGGGTAACGTGGCGGGGCAGCAATCGCGGCGTGTCGTTTCGTTCCGATGGCTCGGCGATGGCGCGCACTATGTGGACCGCGGTGGCGAGACCTCACCGCCCTATCCTGAACTGGCTGGCCGGCTTGCTTCCGGCGATCCATTGCCCGAAGCGGAGTTTCCGTTCATCGTCTAAGGCGTGTTGACGGTAGGCATATCCGGCGTTGGTCTCGCTGTTAACTTTTCGGGAGACCCGTTGACGTCCTGTCATTGGCGCGGGATTTGCCTGCTGAATTTAGGCCTTGGAATAGTCGCTATTCGACGCTCATATCGGCTCGGCCCGGATGCTGAAGATCAATGGTGCGGCAGAAGGCGGCGAAGCGCAATAAATGGCCAAGGCCAGCAGGTGCCAAGGCCGATCTCAACTCAGCCGCTATTCGCCCGGCGACAGGCTGTAGCCACTTGTTGCGCAGCGTAGTCGTTCTCTATTCCTTGCAGATTCTGAACCAGACAAACGCGATAGTTTTTCTCGTTATTATTCAGAAACGCGCTTTCCTTATAGAGTTTTCGACACGACGTTGTAATCAGATCGGTCGCCTGTCTGCTCCTTACCCCTTTCAGCGATTGCATCACGCACTGGTTGTATGACGCGTCTTCGTTAAATGCCATCGCGACACCCGGAGCCGCAACCATCAACGCAACGAATGAGCAAATACCGCGCTTCATTTTTTATCCTCCAAGTAAAAGATCGTACGGCATGATGCTCGATCCGAGTTCGCTAATGCACTCGCTCCGAGACAAGAATGAATCCGCCGCGTCATTCCCTACATTTTAACTTCGGTCGCAAAGCGGACCTCACAGCTTAACGTCAGGGGGCTCTCCTCATGATGTCCCGGCTAGCCATGCTGCAGCGCAAACCAGACGTTAACCCGTATCATTTTCGGTAAGCCTGCGAACCCGGTCATCCTCCACACGTCCCCGTCTCGCCTTCGTCCGGCATCGGCTTGGCAAGAGCCTTGGTCAAAAAAACCGCCATTGTTCCGCCCTCTGATACTCCCGGTACCAGCAAGTCATGCAGGCGTAACATCATATTATTCGAACAACGGACACATTTACCCGGATAATTAGGGGCAGAAAAAAAAGCCAATCGCGCCGATAACCAAGCACCTACCTATATTGCGCATGCCATGGCGTTTAGTGAACCGAGGTTGCCGTTTTTCAAATGGCTCGCAGGATCCGCTCAAGACCTGAGCGCTGATAATCGACAGATATTGCTGTCAAACCTGTTCACCAGGACGACGTCGATCGCGATGGCGTCAGTTTGCGAGATCAGCGTTTGCGTCACCGCCTATTATCTCCATCCGGGCGTCGGCTACGCGTTATGGACGCTCGCCGTAATCGCGCTGCTGATCGTGCGGCTGTCCCTGATCGCCATCTGTTGCAAGCGCAGCGCCCGCAACGAGCCCACGCCGACATCGCTGTTCCTGCTTGCCAGCATCCTGTGGAGCGCGCTTCTCGGACTCGGCGCACTCTTATGCAATATCAGCGGAGACCAGACACTTTTCCTGTTGGGCAACGTTTGCGCAGTGGGCGTGGTAGGCGGACTGGCCGGCCGTAACGCAGGCATACCCCGGCTTGTCCTGATCCAGATCTCCGTCATCTTTACGCTGCTCGGAATCGGTGCTGCGCTGTCTCCGGCGTCTGGAAAAATCGTCTTGTTGTTCCAGGCACCGTTTTGCGCAGCCGGTTTTTTTACCGTGGCTATCCGCAGCAACAAGGACACCGTCGCGCTGCTGCTCGCGCAGGAAACCAGTAACCGCCTCGCCCGGCACGATAGCCTCACGGGCCTGCCGAACCGCGCCCGCATCAGCGAACTCTTGCTGAACCGTACCGATGCCGAGCCGGCGCTCAGGCCCGGATCGTTCGCAGTGCTGCTGATTGATCTTGACGGTTTCAAGGCCATCAACGACAGCCTCGGGCACGCGGCCGGCGACCTGGTGCTTCAGGAATCCGCCAAGCGCTTGCGAGCGGTCTTGCGCCAGGGGGACGTTGTCGGCCGTCTGGCGGGCGATGAATTCGTCGCGATTTCCGGTAACGCCTCCGTCAGCGAAGAGGTCCGGCTGCTGGCGGATCAGATTGTGAAAACCCTCGGGCGTCCGTTCCTGCTTAACGAGGTGCTGGTGCGAATTGGCGCTAGCGTCGGAATCTCGCAATATCCCGAGCACGGGGAAACGGGACCGCAACTCCTCATATGCGCCGACCGTGCGTTGTACGCGGTCAAGCGCAGCGGTAAAAGCGCCTTTGCCGTATTCGATGCCAAGGCGCACGCCTCCGACGACAGCTTGAGCCTCCTGCGAAGCGACCTGGAAGGCGCGCTTCAATCATTTGGCAGCGGCTTGCGGATGGAATATCAACCGATCGTCAATCTGGCCAGCGGAGTGGTCACGGGACGCGAAGCACTGGTCCGCTGGACACATCCCACGAGAGGCGAGTTGCCGCCCACGACCTTCGTTCCCATTGCAGAGCGAACGGGCCTGATCCTGCCGCTGGGGGAATGGGTGCTCCGGCGCTCCTGTGCGGAAGCGGCGCGCTGGCGCGAGCCGGTGGTCGTGGCGGTGAACGTATCGCCTGTGCAGCTGCGGGAGGATTCGTTCGCGGATCTGGTTGCGTCCGTCATGGAGGAGTCGGGGTTGCCGCCGTCGCGCCTGGACATCGAGGTCACGGAAACCGTGCTCATGAGCGACGATGTTCCAACCCGGCGCAACGTGCAAAAACTTCGCGCCATGGGTATCGGGCTCGCGCTCGATGACTTTGGAACAGGCTTTTCCACGCTCTCGAATCTATGCCGCTTTTCGTTCGATACACTGAAGATCGACAGCTCGTTTGTGCGCGAATCCGTGCATCGACGGGAGTCGGCGGCGGTGGTTCGCGGGATCGTGGCGCTCGCCCACGAACTGGGGATTCCCACCACGGCGGAAGGTATCGAAACGTATGAGCAACTGAGCTTTGTGCGGGCTTGTGGATGTACCAGCGCGCAGGGATTTTTTCTTGGCCGCTCGGAGCGAATCGAGAGTATTTCGCAACTCTGAAAGTCGGCTGGGCGGGGGTGGAGGGTTGGTTGTCGGTTGATTGCCGCTGGCGGTTTGCCGGAAAAGCGAAGCTCACGTTCAAGCTTCTCTGCCAGCTTGGTCATCGATTAGTGGCGTGAGGGCATTCACTCCTCGCATTGCACATCCTCCCTTGGCACCACGATAATCACCGGGTACGTCCCGTGGTCGAGTTCCACCCGCGCGACCACGGCCATTGTCGCGCTGTCGATGTCGTCGTACACGCTGACTTTTTCATGCCGAAGGCTTGTGATGCCCGTACATCCGGACGCGCGACCCTCGTCGGAAACCTGGCATTGGATCGGGTGGTCTGCAAGGAAGCGATATCTGTCTCTGTCGGGCGTCGCAAGGTATTCACGAATGCTCTGTGCCGATCCCCCCACGCCGGTGACATACCCAATGGCGCATTGCTGTTTGGGTGTGTCGCTGCCCTCGGATGTTTGGGCGTTCGCGGCCATGCTTGCGGTCGCGACGACCGCCGCCAGTGTCAATGCAAAGAGGTATCTCATGGAGCAAGTCACGGTTGTCTGATCGGAGTGCTCGATTGTAATGGCACCTTGCCCGAAGGGTTGAAAGCGAAGAACGGCTGCTCCTGCCAGATTCGCCGCGCTGGTCAGATCAGGTTTCACCGCCACGAAAGACGAACAAAAAAATTTGCCCACACTCGCTCGTTTACGATAACTTATGCTCACTTATGATCGATTTAGAGCAAACGAATAAATCCGGACAGAGACCGACACCATGCAAAGAAGCAGGCGTGACGCCGTAGACGGGTTGCTTCCCGACGAACGCGCAAAGCTGATTCTCGACAGGCTACGAACGCACGGCCGCGTACTGGCGGCTGAACTCGCGCTCGAATTCAACACCTCCGAACACACGGTTCGCCGCCATCTGCGCGATCTGGCAGACGCGGGTCATTGCAAGCGTGTGTACGGCGGTGCGCTGCTGATCTCCCCCGCTGCACCGGCCGGGTCCACCCGTCTGCGCCAGGCGGCTGACCGCAAGGCCCAACTGGCCGTTGCGGCGGCATCCATCGTCCGGCCGCGGCAGATCATCCTGCTCGATGCCGGGTCGACCAACGTCGCTATCGCGGCCGCGCTTCCGGACAACGCCGATCTCACGGTCGTGACGAACTCCCCCGATGCCTGTTCGCGTCTGCTCGATCGCGCGGGTTTCGATGTCATTCTGATTGGCGGCCGGATGAGCGCGCGTGGCGCGGGGTCGCTTGGGGCCACGGCCCTTTTGCAGGTACAGCAGATCAAGGCCGATCTGTGTTTCCTGGGCGCTTGCGCCATCGACCCGGACGAGGGCGTGGCTGCATTCGAGGCGGAGGAAGCCGAACTTAAACGCGCGATGGTCAAATCGAGCGGTCAGGTCGCCATCGCGATCACGTCCGAGAAGCTGATGACAGCGGCGCCCTTTTTCGTGGTGTCGGCGTCCGGCATTGAGCATTTGATCGTGGAGGCGGATGTCTCTGCGCAGCGGCTAGGCGAGTTCGAAAAAATCTGCGGCAACGTGATCGTGGCGCATGCGGGGGCCCGATCATGAGACCTGTCGCTGAACGCATTGCCACCACGGCGGTGTTTCTTGCTAACGGGCTGGGCATTGGTGCGTGGGCCGTCGAAGTCCCGCGGATCAAGGAAGCTTTATCGCTAAATGATGCATCGCTCGGGATCGCGCTGTTCTGTTTTGCGTTGGGCGCGATTGTCGCCATGCCGCTTGCGGGCCGCCTCGCGCCGCGTTTCGGAAGCGGCCGCGTCACAGCATTCCTGGGCGTTGCATTTGTTATTGCGCTGCCCTTGCCCGCGCTAGTGCCGGACTTCGCTTTGTTATGCGTCGTGCTCTTTGTGTTGGGCGCTGCGAATGGCGCACTGGATGTATCGATGAACGGACATGCCAGCGCGATCGAAGGCGAATGGCAGGCGCCGATCATGTCGTCGTTTCATGCGGCGTGGAGCATGGGCGGCCTGTTGGGAGCGGCGGCGGGCGCGGCGCTTCAGGCCAATGGTATCGGCACGATGGGTGGATTGCTGCTGCCTGATGTCGTTATCGGCGCGCTCATTTTGATCAGCGCTGTACTTGCGCTGCGGGATATTGGACCGAGGGGATTAGCGTCGGCTAGCGGCTTTACCTTGCCTAGCGCGGGCGTCATGAAACTCGCTGCCCTTGCCTTTCTCTGCATGCTGGTTGAAGGCGCGGTGGCGGACTGGAGCGCGGTGTTCCTGCGCTCGGCGCTCGACACGCAAGCAAGCGCAGCGGCGCTCGGCTATTCGTCGTTTGCGTTCGCGATGGCGGCATGCCGCGTGGTCGGAGATGTATCGGTTCGACGCTTGGGCGCGAGCGTCGTGGTCGCGTTTGGAGGGCTTATCGCAGCCCTGGGCTTGGCGCTGGTGCTGGGTTATCCGAACGTGGTCACCGCTTGCGTGGGGTTCGCGCTTGTGGGGATCGGTCTGGCTAACATCGTGCCGGTGATCTTTAGTGCCGCGGGCCGTTCAACGACAACGCCGGCTGTTGGTGTTTCCATGGCCGCTACGGCGGGTTATGCCGGTTTTTTGGTGGGACCGCCGGTGATCGGGCTCGGCGCAGGTTTACTGGGTTTGCGGCTCGCGTTGTGTGGGCTTTTGCTGGCTGCTTTGATCGTCTGTGTGGTGGGGGGGAAAGCCGTGAGCCGGGCTGGCGTCGAGCGGGTGGTTTAAACGCTAAGCGTTGGGCGTGGGACCTGCCGGGTGGGCGGGTTTGGGGTTAGTGGTTGGGGTTGATGCCGGGTTGGTCGGTTCCGGGGCTAGCGGTCGGGGTCTATGCCGGGTTGGTCGGTTCTGGGGCTAGCGGTCGGAGTCTATGCCGGGTTGCTGCTTTCGGCCGTGGCGGTCTGCCTGAGTCGGATTTTCTCTTTATCACTGTTAGCCACTGTGCGTGGCGGCACGTCATTTCTGATATGACTTTCCGTGTCAACAGGTGTTTTTAGCTGTGGTCATCTTTTCTCTTCCTACAATTTCCTGAGGGCGGCGTAGCAGTAACACTCGACGGTGAATCAATCTGATATTCGCGGGTTGGTTACCGCATTACAGTGATCCGTCTCGTGAGCCTGCCGCTAACTTTGTGCGCAAGTCGGCGTGAACCGTTGATAAGCCGTTGCAAAGAAATGCCGCGGGTAACTCTGATGCCGGGCTACGCCGCCTTCAGGAAACTGCCTTTTCGATGATTGCAAAACTGTTTTTTGCTGGTTTAGACAGCCGCTCTGGAGTTGTTGATCGCCTGCTCCATGCCCAGACGGGCGATGTCCCAGATAAACCCGGCGAGTTCGCGAGCGATCGCGACGACCGCCACGTTTTTGAGTTTGCCCTTCGCCACCATTCTTCTAAAGCGCCCACACAGACGCAACTGCGCGTCCCAGGCGCGATCGATAATCACCTTGGGCACGCCCTCATGACGCTGCTGAATTTCGGGACTCACCCGGGCCGTATGCCGATAACTCCAGGCGGCCTCGATCAGCAACTTTCGCGCAAGCGAATTGCCCGTCTTGGTGATGCTGCCCTGGCGCCGGCTGCCCCCCGACGAGTATTCTGAAGGCGTTATGCCCAGCCACGCCATCAACTGCCGAGGATGGGCAAAGCGCGTCACATCGACGATCTCCGAGAGCAAGCCAACGGCGGTGGTGAACTTGATGCCGCGCATGGTTTGCAGGGCGAGCACGGCGGGATAAAAGCGCCACTGCGGCACCGCTTCGCGCAAGGCCGACTCAAGCCGCTCGCACTGCGCAAACCGGTCTTCGATCGCGCGGCGCAACTCGGTGAAGGCGAGGTCCTGCCATGCGTTGCCGAACGAGAACTTGCTGATCCAGCGTCGATGCGCCGGTCCCCAGTTCGCCGTGCCCGCGTATCGCACGGCGTGGGCGAGCAGGAACGATTTTAACGCTTGGCGGGCGCGTTTGAGGGCATCGCGCGTACTGGCCCAGACACGCGCAAGATCGCGAAATGCTTCGTCTTCGACGGTGGGCACATGCACGGCGCTGAGGTCGCCCGCGCGCAGTGAGCGCACGAGCTTGAGCGCGTCGCGGCGGTCGGTCTTCACGCGATCGCCGGCTTTGCGCGGGATCAGCGAGGGGGCGCACACCATGCACTCGAAGCCTTTGGCAGCGAGGCGGCGCTGCAGGTCATAGCCCAGAGGACCGGCTTCATAAACGATTTTTACGTGGCGAGCCTTGGATTGAAGCTTTTTGCATAACTGATCAATATCGCGAGAGCGCGTGCCGATCTTGCCGAGCACTTCGACTTCGCCGCTGCCCAGCGCGTAGGCAACTGTAATCGAGTCTTTGTGAACATCCAGTCCGACAAATAACGTGATATCGTTTTGCATGCTGGCCTCCGTGTTGGAAACAAAACCTATGAGTGACGGGTTCGCCCTCACTGTTACGGCTCTGGCGCTATGCTAACCCGCGTGTTTTAGCTCTGTCACGGGGGCCAGCCCTTACTGCTCACGGAAGTCATACTAACTTTGTCCAAAGCGACAAAGAAACGAAGCAAAGAAAACGCTTTCAACCACGCTACCCTAAGTGTCCACAGCGTGCAGTTTCTATTCATAGGTGCCCCAAAAGCACGGTGCTCGCCAGAGCGAAGGATGTTTGAACCCCTCCTTCTCGCGAATCCTGACACGAACACGCTTCGCCCCGTACGCTCTCGGGCAAGCACCATTGCCAATGAATCCGCACGGCCTCACGCATTTTGGCTGCCGCACTCTTCCGCGTGTCAGCTACGTGGTCTGACCGTTATGTCGGTAGGTCGCAGCACCACGCGTGTTGCCGCTCCAGTTTTGGTGAGTCACCCGCGTGGTCCCCACAGTCATTTGCGTAAGTACGGCCTTACGCATCTTCGCGACCTCGTTTCCAGCAGGGTTGGCGATATGGTTCGAGGCGCGTACACATTTGCAGGGCGGTCGTCCGCGGATAGCGCGGGGTGCCCCTTGGGCAGGTTCAATCACTGGTGGCGAAGCGTGTGGGTATCGGTGTTCGGAGAAGGAGGGGTTCACACATCCGTGGCTCTGGCGAGCACCGTGCTTTTGGGGCACCTATGAATAGAAACTGCACGCTGTGGACACTTAGGGTAGCGTGGTTGAAAGCGCTTTCTTTGCTTCGTTTCTTTGTCGCTTTGGACAAAGAAATGACGTGCCGCCACGCACAGTGGCTAATAGTGGTAAAGAGAATATCCGACTCTCGCAGACCACCACGGCCGAAAGCACCAACCCGGCATAGACCCCGACCGCTAACCCCAGAACCGCCCACCCCAGCATAGCCCCCGCCCCCCCGGGAAAAACCTCCCGCCCCCTTCGCAAAACTCACTGCGGCATCAAATCCCCATCCGCCTGACGCTGAAGATCCTGCACCTTGGTCTGCAACGCACGCAATTCCGCTTGAGCCGCGTCCTGCTGCGCCCGCAACGTGATAATGGCTGCCTGCTGTTGCGCCTGACGATCAACGACCTGGCTTTGCTGCGCGCGCGCCACATCGACATCCGCTTGCAAGCGGCTCGCCCGGTTCTGCTGCAAAGCAATCAGCCGATCCGCGAAGGCATTTTCAGCCTGCAACTTCTCGCGACGTATTTCCGAATCGGCAAGTTGGGCCGTGCTCTTCGCAAAGTCCGCATAAACCGCTTCGGCACGCGTATCGGTCTGCGTCTTGATCACACGCCAAAACTTCTTTTGCTGGAACAGCGCGACGTAATACGTCATCTGGTCCGGATAGAACAACATGCTCGCGCCATAACTGCCGTTATAGGTCGTGCGCATTTCTATTACCTTGCCGTCGCGGATCATCTGCTGCAACTCAGTAATGCTGCCGTTGCTGCCGTCGCTTCCGCTTCCATTACCCGGCGCCTGCGGTTCGTCAGCCGCGCCGTTGGTCAGCAAGCCACGCCGCGCGCTAGCATCGCCAAGCGCATTTCCCGATGCCGACGACGAATCCTGCCGCGCAGGCGTTGCCGCTAATGCTGTTGTTGCGGCGCAAGCGGCCGTGCAGACCACCGCTCCTGCCCAGAGAACTACCCCGCGCTGCCATTTATTATTGGATTTCATGGAATTTCCGAGTTCTTTGAACAAAGCGAAACCGACCGGATTATGGCAGATAGAATGCGCCGATATTCATTGGCCACATCCAAAAACCGTGTTCTTTGAGTCGAAATCGAAGCAGCGGATAGTCCGTATACCCAGTGAACCAGTTGCGGCATGTGTCGAAGGCCGCGAGGTTAAGCAAAAGGCCCCGTCGTAACGCCCACCTTCACCTGAAAATATCGGCAACAAGGTTCGACACCGCCCGTATGCGCTCGCTGCCACGCAGCGCCGGATGCAGGACCATCCAGACATCCTGATCCAGCTCCCTGATATGAGGTTCGATGCAGACCAGATCACTGGTCGTATCACCCGCCAGTTGAGCAAGCACGCCCAGACCCGAGCCGCCAAGCACACCGTCGAACACGCCCAGCACGTAACTGCTGCGAAGGCTCGGCGCAGGTGCGCCCGGCAGCGTCTTGAGCCAGCGGGCCGCGGGATGGTCCCCCCGGCGCTCGTCATAACCGACAAAGGAAAGCTTGCTCCACTCCTTCTTCTTGATGGCCACCTTGTGACGCAGGTAATAGTCTCGCGATGCATATAAACCAAAGCGAACCTTGCCGATCCGGCGGACGTACAGGTCACCCTCGTCCGGGCATTCCGACCAGATGGCAATGTCGGCTTCACGTCGGGCAAGGTTGTATGGCTGCTGCGAGGTCAGCACTTCAATGGCCAGTCCGGGAAACCTTTCCTGGAAGGAGCCGAGAAGCTTCATCAGGATGTAGGACATCCACTCGACCGCATTGATCCTGACCGTGCCTTCAAGACCGTGAGAACCCGTGACATCCCCGGCCCGTTCTATCTGATGCGCCAGGGCTTCCATCTGCTCGGCCCATGCAAGCACCCGCTGCCCGAACGCCGTGACTGCGCAGCCGGAAGGCACGCGGTCAATCAGGGGTTCACCCAATCTTCTTTCAAGCTCCGTCAAGCGGCGCGACAGCGTTGCCGCGCTAAGATCGCACGCCGCAGCGGCGGATCTCATGGTTCCTTCTCGGGCGATGGCAAGCAAAAGCCGCAAGTCGTCCCAGTCAACGTGTTCCATTTTTGAAACGCCCGCTTTCGATTTTAGACGTAGCATATCGCGAATCGCGAGGATAGCATTAGACCCGGATGGGCTGGATTGCCGCTTGATTTACGCCACGGCTCATGCATCGGGTTTGTACGTATTAGCGTTAAAGCCAAGCGGCAACAAGCATATCGTTCAAATTGATTTACTGACCAAACGACTCGACGGCTATTCCCTCAGTAGACCGAAGAGCGAACTAACTAACGGAGACTCTATGACCCGCAAAGCCAATCAAGCACGGCGCCGCTTACTCGCTGCAACCGCGGCGACCGCAGTAGCAGCCGCATTCTCGCTGTTGCCTGTCTCGTCGGCGTTCGCTCAAACGGCGAAAAAACCCGTTGTCGCCCTCGTGATGAAGTCACTCGCCAATGAGTTCTTCCTCACCATGGAAACGGGCGCCAAGGATTACCAGGCGCATAACGCGAACAAGTTCACGCTCATCTCGAACGGCATCAAGGACGAAACCGATACCGCGAACCAGATTCGCATTGTCGAGCAGATGATCGTCTCGAAGGTCGACGCGCTCGTGATCGCCCCGGCTGATTCGAAAGCGCTCGTCCCGGTCATCAAGAAGGCCGTGGATGCAGGGATCATCGTGGTGAACATCGACAACCAGCTTGATCCTGACGTGCTCAAATCGAAGGACCTGAACGTGCCGTTCGTCGGTCCGGACAACGCGAAGGGCGCAAGGCTGGTCGGGGATTACCTTGCCAAGAAACTGAAATCCGGCGATGAAGTCGGCATTATCGAAGGCGTGTCGACCACGACCAATGCGCAGCAACGCACAGCCGGTTTCAAGCAAGCGATGCAAGCAGGCGGCATGAAGGTTGTTGCGCTGCAATCGGGCGACTGGGAAATCGACAAGGGCAACGCGGTGGCATCGCAGATCCTGAACGCGAACCCGAACATCAAGGCGCTGCTGTGCGGCAACGACAACATGGCACTCGGCGCGGTGGCTGCGGTGCGGGCGGCCGGCAAGGCGGGCAAGGTGCAGGTCGTCGGTTATGACAACATCAACGCCATCAAACCGATGCTCGCCGACGGCCGGGTGCTTGCAACGGCCGATCAATACGCCGCGAAACAAGCGGTATTTGGTATCGACACGGCTTTGAAGGCGCTCTCCGCGCACCAGAAACAGTCGCAACTGTCGAGCGTGGTGGAAACGCCGGTCAACCTGATCACCAAGTAAGCCTGCTGGCCCCAAGCCAACCGGCATGCGTCATCGCGGTTAGCCGCGGTGGAGCATGCTGAACGACCGCTGCAAGCGGCGTAGAGTATCCCGACGCGCGCCCGGCTTTAGCTTCCAAGCTTCAAGTGTTCAAACGTGTAGTGCGCCCCAGCCATAAACGGCCGGGGCGAAACTCGCATTCCAGTACCCGCCCTAGCCTCTCATAAGCGATGCCAAGTCCAATAGTCCCTTCCGCCGACATAGCGCCGGTGCTGACCATTCACGGGATCGGCAAGACCTACGTCGAACCCGTGCTCGCGGATGTCTCGCTCCACCTGCGTCCCGGTGAAGTGCTCGCGCTCACAGGCGAAAACGGCGCCGGCAAGAGCACGCTCTCGAAGATCGTAGGCGGTCTTGTGACGCCCACCACCGGTTCAATGCAGCTCGGTGGTATCTCATACGCGCCGGCAAGCCGCAGCGACGCCGAAGCGCTCGGCGTGCGCATGGTGATGCAGGAACTGAACCTGTTGCCCACGCTGTCGGTTGCTGAAAACCTCTTTCTGAACCGCCTGCCAAAACGAAAACGCGGGCTGGGCTGGATCGACCGCACGACACTGCGCGAAAACGCGCGCCAGGCGATGGCCCAGGTCGGGCTCGACGCTATTGACCCGGATACGCTCGTGGGTGAACTCGGCATCGGCCATCAGCAGATGGTCGAGATCGCGCGCAACCTGATCGGCGATTGCCGCGTGCTGATCCTCGATGAACCCACCGCCATGCTCACGGCTCGCGAAGTCGACCTGCTGTTCGAGCAAGTCGCCCGCCTGAAGTCGCGCGGCGTGGCGCTGGTATATATCTCGCATCGGCTGGAAGAACTGGCGCGGATCGCCGAACGCGCGGCTGTGTTGCGCGACGGGCGGCTCGTGCACGTAGACACCATGCGCAATCTCACCAGCGACAAGCTCGTCACGCTGATGGTCGGACGCGATATTGGCGAGCGTATCGATCTCGGCGAACGCCGGATCGGCGCGACGGCATTCAAGGTGCAAGGCATGACGCGCGGCCACGCCGTGCGTGACGTATCGTTTGAAATAAAGGCCGGCGAGATCTTCGGCATCAGCGGGCTGATAGGCGCAGGCCGGACCGAACTCATGCGGCTGATCTACGGCGCGGATCGGGCGGATAGCGGCAGCATCTCGATCGCGCATCGCGGTGCGGCGCTCAAGACTGTCAGCATCAAATCGCCCTCCGATGCAGTGAGCCAGGGTATTGCGCTCATCACCGAAGACCGCAAGGGCGAAGGCTTGTTACTGCCCCAGCCGATTGCCGCGAACATTTCGCTGGGCAATATTGGCGCGGTATCGAAGCACGGTTTTATCGATGCCCGCCGCGAGACCGCACTCGCGCAGAAACAGATCGACGCCATGCGGATTCGCACGTCGAGCGCTGCGCAACCGGTGTCCGAACTCTCGGGCGGCAATCAGCAGAAGGTGGTGATCGGCCGCTGGCTCGCGCGCGATTGCACGGTGCTGCTCTTCGACGAACCCACGCGCGGCATCGACGTCGGCGCCAAGTTCGACATCTATGCACTGATGGGCGCCCAGGCGCGCGAAGGCCGCGCGCTGGTGGTCGTGTCCAGCGACCTGCGCGAGCTGATGCTGATCTGCGACCGGATCGGCGTGATGTCGGCGGGACGCATGACCGGCGTCTTCGAACGCGATAACTGGTCGCAGGACGCATTGCTGGCCGCAGCGTTCGCGGGTTATGCAGCCCGCGATAAAATCCTCAGCGAATCTATTGAACCGGGCGCCGAGACGCCGGACTTCCCTATCACGGAGCACCAGTCATGACTGTACAAACAACTACGCCGAAATCGCAGACGGAGCCGCCCAAAAGCGCGAAGCCGATCGGCACGCGGCTGGGGTTCTCGAACTACCTGGGCCTGATGGGCGCGCTCATCGCGATGATCGCGCTCTTCTCCGTGCTGAGCTCGCACTTCCTGAGCTACGACACCTTCAGCACCATCGCGAATCAGATTCCCGATCTGGTCGTGATGTCGGTGGGCATGACGTTCGTGCTGATTATTGCGGGTATCGATCTGTCGGTGGGGTCGGTGCTGGCATTGGGTGCGGCCGTGACCAGCGTCGCGGCATTGCAATGGCACTGGGGGGCGCTGCCGGCCGCATTGCTCGGCATGGCCGGTGCGGCGCTCACCGGCTGCGTGACCGGGGCCGTGACGGTGGGTTGGCGCATCCCTTCGTTCATCGTTTCGCTAGGTGTGCTGGAAGCGGCACGCGGTCTTGCCTACCAGATGACGAACTCGCGCACGGCGTACATTGGCGACGCCTTCGACTTTCTCTCGAACCCCATCGCGTTCGGTATCTCTCCTTCATTCCTGATTGCTATCGCCGTGATGGTCGTGGCGCAACTCGTGCTCACCCGAACGGTTTTTGGCCGCTATCTGGTCGGCATCGGCACCAATGAGGAGGCCGTGCGGCTGGCAGGGGTCAACCCACGGCCGTACAAGGTCATCGTATTTGCGCTAATGGGTCTGCTCTCGGGTCTGGCAGCCCTGTTCCAGATCTCCCGGCTTGAAGCGGCCGACCCCAACGCGGGTTCGGGGATCGAACTGCAGGTGATTGCAGCGGTTGTGATCGGCGGCACGAGCCTGATGGGTGGACGCGGCTCTGTTATCAGCACGTTCTTCGGCGTCCTGATCATTTCGGTGCTTGCAGCAGGTCTCGCACAGATCGGCGCGAACGAGCCGACCAAGCGGATCATCACCGGTGCGGTGATTGTGGTGGCGGTCGTGCTGGATACGTACCGCAGCAAACGGCGCATCATGTAAGCGCTGGCCGAACCCGGTCCCGAGCGCTCGTGCAGCCGCGCTTTGGATAGTTGATTCGCGCTAAATAGGCGCGAATCACGGGTGGCTCAAGAAGACGTGTCCCTATTATCGCCGACGTCCGTGGCACCCAGTTTGGGCTTAGCGCATTCATTTAAGGTGCTTAACAAAAGCTCAACCCCGGTGATCGAGCCGTTCGCCAGCAGGAGAAATTGAAATGTCCAAAGAAACCAAGCAAGGCTCTGTCCTCATCATGGGGAGTATCAATACCGATCTGGTCGCGCGCTCGCCGCACCTGCCGCGTCCGGGCGAAACGATCAGCGGCCACGAGTTCTCGCAGATATCCGGCGGCAAGGGCGCCAATCAGGCGGTTGCGGCTGCGCGTATCGGCGGCCGGGTGGCCATGGCCGGATGCGTGGGCGGCGACGCCAACGGCACATTGCGGCTGGCAGATCTGGAAGCGGAAGGGATCGATTGCAGCGCGGTCGAAACCGACCCGTCAGTGCCGACCGGCGTGGCGATCGTCACCGTCGCGGACGACGGCCAGAACACGATCGTGGTGGTACCGGGCAGCAACGGCCAGGTGACCCCGGAGATGGTCAAGCGCCATGAGGCGGTGATCAAAGCCGCCGACGTAGTGGTGTGTCAGCTAGAGACCCCGTGGGATGCCGTCTATGCCACGCTTGTCACCGCTCGGAGATTCGGTAAGCTGACCGTATTAAATCCAGCGCCGGCTACCGGTCCGCTGCCACCCGAGTGGTTGCCGTTGGTTGACTATCTGGTTCCGAACGAAGTCGAAGCCGCGATCCTTGCCGGATTACCAGTCGAATCGCAAAGCGGTGCGCGCCGGGCAGCGAAAGAACTTCAGCTAGCGGGAGCGCGTAACGTCATCGTGACGCTTGGATCTCAAGGCGCCTATCTGTTGCCCGAAGCAGGAGAAGGCACGCACTACCCCGCGCCCAAGGTGAGCGCGGTGGACACGACTGCTGCCGGCGATACCTTCATCGGCGTCTTTGCCGCACAGTTGGCCGCACGCCAGCCCATAGACGCTGCGATCAGCTTAGCCCAACGAGCCGCCGCCATTTCCGTTACGCGCGCCGGCGCACAACCCTCCATCCCGACTCGCCAGGAAGTTGACAGCGCGCCCTAGCCCTCTTTGTTCCGGGACTCCGCAAGCGTCCCGGTTAATCGTTACCCGAGCGCGGGGTGCCGTGCCCCTTGGGCAGGTTCAGTCACTGGTGGCGAAGCGTGTGGGTATCGGTGTTCGGAGAAGGAGGGGTTCGCACATCCTTCGCTCTGGCGAGCACCGTGCTTTTGGGGCACCTATGAATCAAAACTGCACGCTGTGGACACTTAGGGTAGCGTGGTTGAAAGCGTTTTCTTTGCTTCGTTTCTTTGTCGCTTTGGACAAAGAAATGACGTGCCGCCACGCACAGTGGCTAATAGTGATAAAGAGAAAATCCGACTCTCGCAGACCACTGACACTGAAAGCAGCAACCCGGCACTGACCCTTGACCACTAACCCCAAGTCCGAGTACGAACGAAAACCAATTCACGAAAACTTCCAACCCACCCAGCGTTAGTCACCGGACCAAGGCGACGGCGATCCGACACCTAATGCGCGTGCTCAGGTTGCCGAATCGGACGCGGTGAGCGCGAGGTCTTGTAGGCTTTGCGAAGATACGAGCACAAGGGCTTTTCGATAAACAGGAAGCTGAATATTGACGCCGCCGTTAGCAGGAGCAAAAATCCAAAAAATGGCGCGGGGGCGGTGGCGACGCTCGGGAACAGCATCTTGGCATACCTGAAAAGCGGCACATGCAGGATGTAGAACGCGAAACTCGCCTCCCCAAGCAGGACCATGGGCTTGCTCCCAAGCCAGCCGCTAAGTAGCCCTTTTGCTCGCGCCAGAAAGTAGAGAAGCACGATAAAGGCTGGGAACAACAACGCCTTGGCCAGCACATGATTTGCCAGCACAATGACCGCAACTGCTGCAACCAAAGCCGCGAAAGCCGCCACATCGAAGACAAATGCTTTAGCCGTGCCCTGGCTTAGATAAAGACGCGCCATGCATATCCCGGCGATAAACTCGCCTATCCGAAGCACCGGCGTAAAGTTGACCAGTTCTCGCATCCAGTACGCCTGTCCCAATGACGATGGCAGGTACGAAAGCGTTAACGTAGGAATAACGGAAAATAACCAGCACGCCCCGATCAAACTCAACAGCACGCTAACGCTGCGATTTTTCAGGAAAGCAAACAGGAAGGGAAACGACGCGTAGAAGACCGCTTCCGCGGAGAGCGACCATCCGGGGGTATTCCAGGCGTTCGCGGTGGCCGGCGTCCAGGCTTGCAACAGCGCCAGGGAAATCACCCCGTAAAACGCAAGCCGCGCATATAGACCGGCCGAGTGTCCGTGCAAGGCGGCAAGGTTCGAATAGACCAGCGGCGCAAATACGATCCAGCCCAGCAAATAGATCGGGTAGATTTTTGCAAACCGGGAAAAATAGAACTGTCGTACGGCAGGCGCCTCTGCCCCGCTCATTTCCGGATGAGTGTAAGTGAGGATAAACCCCGAAAGAATGAAGAACAATTCGACGGGGTCGCCCGAATTTTCATAGAAATAAAATGGCGAAATCCCTAACGATGCGGCGACATCCGGCGAAAGGTGATAGAGCGCAACGCTCAACGCTGCCAGGAAGCGAACGCCGGTTAATGCGGGAATGACTGGCCTTCTTGCAACTATTGTCATCGTTCATTGGGTTCGCCGCGTGCCCCAGCCCGCCTGGCGATCTTATGGTGCACGTTAAAAAAATGAAAAATTAATGCGGAATGGCGGATTTTCGGGAAAATAAAGCGTTCTCGTGGATAGCGCGTGTTGCGTCGGAGCAGCACGATTAGGGCTCGTGTAACGAGGAATTTGTTCGTGTGCCCCGGTGCCCCGCAGCTTGATAAGATTTCTACGCGCGCTCTTTGCTGCTGAAATATGGAGTTATCACCTTATATTTAAATTAAGGTGATAACTCCATATTTCATCCAGTTAAGCTCGCGAGGAAATCCTCGGCTTCGGGGGAAATATCTAACGTCATGGCCAAGGCATTACGTGCTGCCGCTGCGGCCCGCTTGTGCCCCTTCGAGTCGAGCGCTGCCGCAGCATCTTCGAGATCAGTCGGATGCTTTTGCAGCACCGCATCAATGAGCATTACCGCCTGATGCAAATCTTTTTCATCTTTCAAGGCGCTCGTTTTCGAGCGAAGCGTGCTGACGATCAGCTTGTGAATGGCGAACCTCGCCGGACTCGGCACCTTCACCGGTATGACATGATCTCGCCCAAGCACAATGCCCGGCACTTTCTCAGCCATCAGATACTGAAAAAAGGGCAACCCCATGGCATGCGCCTTCAACGCGGGAATCGGCTTGGACGTGTATGTGTCGTCTCCGGCGACAAGTAGATCCACCTTGAGATCTATTCCCCTCACCTTGAAAGACGTCGCGTGTTTCCGCGGATCAAGGCGAGGCACTTCCAAAAATTGAAGACCGCTATTGCGCAAGACCTCAAGAAAGCTCTTGTCTTCCGGGATCGCGACCGTTATTCCTTGAGTCGTGCCGATGTCGACATCGGCGGTCAGATAGTTTTTGGGCGACCGAATGCCGAGGCTATTGATCAGAGTGCCGTAAGCGTGTGTCCCGACAAGCACGCCGCCATGCTCGAAGATGCCGGCGTTGTGGATGGATGCGATCGTGAGCGCCGCCGAATTATCGGCAGCTGCAAAGCCTGCCTTGCGTAGCTGAGATGATCGATACATCAGCGTCTTCTGCTCAGCCTGGATCGATTCGAGCCTGACGAGTTTATCGGCAGTGGCGGGAGCATCGGCTCGCCCGAGAAGCTCCTCCTCACGCCTGCCGGCTTTTGTTCTCCGCCAATACACATAGTCGATACCTTTCACCGTCCGCTCGATCTTCAGACCGGGCGACTCAAGCGGTATGAGCGCTTGCGACTGTGCGGTGTCTTCCAGTTGCGCGAAGAGCGTTTGAAAAGCGAGTTCGTGAAAGGATGGCATGTGCTTCCGAAGTTATCACCTTTAATAATATTGTAGGTGATAACTTGCCGCCTGTCACGATCGCATGAATTGTTTGACGCTTGCCGTGCTAACGAGCACACGCCACTCGCGTAGAGATCAAATTTTCCCGCATCGACCAAAGCACGATCTTAGTCCACGACAACAGGATCGATCTCCGTAGCAGTGAGCCCATATCGCTCCATCTTGCTTCGGTGATCCGGCGACCCGAGATACTGGCGCAACTGGATATTGAATTCGTTGCGGAGATCCACGTTAGCCTTGGCGAACGAGAACGCGCCTTTGGGGGGCGCGTACGGCGTTGCGGCCGTGAGATCGTGCGAGACGGCAGACAAGGCCGCATTCCCGATACGTTGCACAAGCGTGCGGTTTCCGAGCGCCGTGCTCGCGTATGCGTCAATGCGGCCCTCCAGCAACGCGTCGATCGCCTCTTGCTGGTGCTCGTACTGGTTTATCCGCGATTCGGGTACGCCAGCGCGCCTGGCCGCGTCGTGTTGTACCTGACCGGTGATCACACCCAGCAGCGCGTCACCGGCCCGCGCCAGTCCCTCGTAGTTCGTCAGATGCTTGGGGTTTCCGGCGCTAACCAGGAACCCGTCGTACAACGCCCAGACAGGCACGCTGAACGCGACAAGCTCCGCTCGCTCCGCTGTCACGAACAAAGGAACATTGATATCCCAACGCCCCGCCGCGACGCCCGGCAGCAGTTCGGAAAATGTCGTTAGCCTGTACTCGACCGAACGCACGCCAATGGTCCGCAAAATCTCTTCGGCAAGTTCGACATCCGAACCGGATGCCGACCCGCTCTGGTTGCTCATACCGAAAGGCGGCTCGTCGATGTACGCCAGGACCACTTTCTCGCGCCACTTTCGATTCAATTGCGTCGTGCCTGTCATGAACAATATCCTCTCGAACAACATGAACACCGGAAGATATCATTGTCGCATCCGACAGCGTTGCGCTATGCGTTTAGCCATCGAATCGATAAAGCACGTTATCTACACGAAAGCGCACGTCCTCTGCCAGACTGTTGCTCACGAGCAGATAGCGCTGGCCTTCCGCCATGAAGGCCAGCTCAAAATTGGTAAGCAGCGGAAACAGCTCGTAAGCACTGCGGGAAACCGTGCACTCCTTCTCACATCGCACGCCCAAACCCGGTGCGATGATTCGACACGCAATACGCTTTGCCGCGCATCGATCACCCGCAAGCCCGGGGTTTCGATGCGTGGTGTCGAATAGAAGCTCGGATCAATGCGCTACGCGAGGCTTATCATGACCCATCACGGCAATCCAGAACTTGCTGGCTTCTCAAACCGGCTTCATCTGCCTAAAACGGCCCAATGCGTTCAATGGCCTTCAGCGATGCTGCAAAGGGTTAGGTTAGCGGAACAAACCGCACGCATGGCATTCGACCTGCGTGCGTTGGCGATCAACTGAGCCATGAAACCCTACCTGTTTGCTTGCACGCTTGCGCTAGCTACCGGGGTGCTGTCGCTCACTCCGTTCGTCACCGTTCACGCGGACCCGGTCGCGCGCGATGCGAGCGGCTCCAGGAGCAAAGCCACTGATCAGAAAAGGCACTCTCAAGATACGCCGTTCGAGTTTCGTGGAATCCCTCTCGGCATAACCCTCGACGAGTTCCAGGCAGGCGCGACCGTAAGAGCGACCCCGATCGACAGCGTGCCGGTGTGCGAGACCGATGTGATCGCCGGCTCCCTCGGCATGGACCTGAAGACGCGCGAAAGCCTGACGGTTGCCTGCCGCTGGGCGCATCAACGCGCCAATGGCTGGGCGATATCGCGCGCAGTGGTCGACGGCACGCCAGCGCAGGACCACACGCTGCGCTTCGCACGAGTCGACGGACAAACCACCTTCAGGTTGTATGAGATGTCGTTCGTCATAGACGAAGGCACCGCGGCCGATCTGCGCCACGC
Organism: Caballeronia sp. LjRoot34; assembly: GCF_964253815.1. Lineage (NCBI taxonomy): Bacteria > Pseudomonadati > Pseudomonadota > Betaproteobacteria > Burkholderiales > Burkholderiaceae > Caballeronia > Caballeronia sp. LjRoot34. Next base: position 1,779,967 of record NZ_CAXUSB020000003.1, on the reverse strand, counting down.
TCTTGCGGACCGCTATGGCGCGCCGCGGGCTGGCGCTCATACATCTGGATCCGCATCGGCAAGCACTGCGCTGCCGGTCTACGAATGGGAAAACGCAGTGAGCTCGATCACTTTGCGTTTCTTGCCGGCTACGCGTAACGCCACGCTCGTTTATCTGCTGAAAGCGCCCGACGCCTGGGTGAAGTCTGTTGTGCAGCAATGGAAGACCAGCAGCGTCGATGCGAGCTGACGCAATTTGGTAAGTACTACTCCGTGCAAGCTACACGACTCTTCGAGCGCCACGGAAAGGTTGAGAAAGGACCTTCAGGAGCGCTCCGTTGCTTGTCGTTTCACCGCTTGCCGAAGTGCGCGACCATGGAATTGCGGCCGGACGATCCATTGCTTTCCACGAGTCGGATCGCGACAGCGCCCTGTTCATCCTCGGAAATAAATCATGCAAGTCAGCAGGGATATCAGTTGTTGTTATCGCGGTCATTTCATCGTCAAGAGCGTGTCTGGTCAGTCAGCTTTACTACAAGCATGCGAGGTTCACACGAATTGCACCTGCTCGCTACCCGCTGAAAAACGCAAACAGGAGTGACGGCGTCATGGTTAGCTCGATCGAATGCAGGACCGAAGGATACGGTTCGATCATTGTCGAACCCGTCATTCGTCTCGGCATGACGGACGTCACCAGACCAATGGAACGCCTCGCCTGCCAGGTTAAAAGATCTCTGCGCAATGCATCGCTCATCTGCGCCGCGCTCAGCCCGTCCCTGTTATCCGGCTGCGCATTGACCGTGATATCCGCCGTCGATGCAGCCGGGTCAGTCGTACAAGCCGGCTTGAGCATTGCGTCGAACCACTCGTCACCCACCGTCATCAATGGTGATCAGGCGTCTCTTCATGCCGTGTGCATCGAGTGGAATTCCATGGTCCCCGTTGGCGACTTTGTCCCGGCATTGCAATACGCGTTGCATAAACGCGGGGTGGAGTCGACCGTGTATGCGCCAGGGACTTCCCCGCCAAGTTGCGAAGCGACACTCGTATACAGCGCGGCCACGGATTGGGGGCATCGGACATTCACCGACGGATACACCCAGTACCTTTCCGCCATCAACCTCACGTTGATCCAACGCGGAAAGATCGTGATCGCCGCCAGCTACGCCACGAGCGGCGCCAAGCTCGACCGCTTCGCGAGCACGGCGACCAAGGTCACGGCGCTCATCGACAAAATGGTGGTTGCAACGTCGGATTGATTAGAGCATGAAGCGCCAATGCGGCCAGAAAGGCCGCGGCATCATCACGGGTCCGGTCACACGAACCCGGGACTCGCAGACTCTATAGCGCGTCAGGTAGCCTGCTCAGGCGGCCTGCCCGCAGGATGCTTCGTGCTGAGCAGGTTTCACATCAGCGCAGCCCGATAGAGTCACATTCAACTCCTCCATGGCCTCGGGCTGTATGGTGCTGCATTCACCTGCAGCTTCGTCTTCTGTGATGCGCGAAACAGCCTTGGCGCTCTTGCCCGCCCGCGACGGCGGCTGGCAACTGCCACACATCGCGCTGTGAGCCGCGTCTTGCTTGCGCGTGACGAACTTGGCCGTGCAGGTGCAGCATCGGGTCAACTGCAGGATGCCGGCGTCGAAGAAACGTACGAGCGTCCAGGCGCGCGTGAAGCTCAACATGATGTAGCTGTCGTGACGCTCGCAATGCTCGAGATAAAGCTTATAACCCTTCGTCAATGCATCGAAATGCGAACAGCCCGCGAGATCCGTCAGGAATCTATAGATGTTATAGAAAAGCGATGCGTGAATATTCGGTGCCCATGTCAGGAACCAGTCAACCGAGAACGGCAACATGCCCTTGGGCGGAGACACACCCTTTACTTCCTGATAAAGGCGAATCATGCGGTCACGAGAGAGGTTGACTTCGCTTTCCAGCACTTGAATACGTGCACCGAGTTCTATCAAGATGGCGGCCCGCATCACGTCCTGAGCGTCTTCAGTAATGCTTTTCTTCGCCATTGGCGTAATCCTCTTCTTATACAAACTGATCGGCTGCTGTGTCGCCCAGCGCTGTGGCGCTGCACCCAAGGATTCAAGCCCGGGAACCGCGCACTCGCAAGAACGCTTCGGCACTCCGAGTTGGCGCTTTAGCCGGATTGTGCGTAATCAGGGTACCGGCGAGATCGACTATCCGATCCTCAGGCACCCTAAGTCCCAGGAGGAAAAACATAAGCAGAACCCCGGACATAAAACCTACTGCACCGCCGATTAGCAACATGCTCCCTCCGTGGATTTTACCGAGCTCAAAAAATGCCGTCGATGAATTGATCACTTGACCATCTGACGAAAACGTTAGGAGACCCGTTGCATTGTATTGGTAATGACCTTCCCTGAATCGAATGATCCTCCTTTCCTCTCAAGTAAATTTCTTGGAAAAGACAAGTCTTTTCCCTAAGGCTTACGGAATATTTCCTTTAATTTCCTGCCATTTTTGATATGCATGCGATTACTTTCAATTCTTTAATAAACGCGGCGAAATTATTTATAAGATTCAGGAAGGACTTGGCGAACGTGCATGTTGCTCGGCGTTTCAGCGCTAGCGAAAGTGCGCAATCATGAACCTGCAAATTGACGAAGCAATGTGCGGGAGTGGCTGGATCGCAACCATCCCTCGCATTCCTCTTCGTTCATGGATGCAAGAGGATATAAGGCTGCAGAAGATCACGTAGCAGGATCGTGCAGTCTGCTTTCTTCGCAGGATCGATCCTGGACAGGGTCGGCAGCCGGCGTGGAAACTGACATTAATGCAGATGCGATGAAGGTCGCTGGAGCAGTGCATGGCGCCCGTACACCGTGCTTTGCCACTTGTGCCCGTGAGAACGATCGGCAGTGTTGCCAAGTTTGTCACCTGTCGACGGTGAAGTTGCGTTGGCATCTTTTACTCGACTTCCGCTTAAGCGAAGTCCTACTCGATAATCATGAAACAACTTACCCAAACTCTGCTTCTCGCAAGCGTCCTGGCAACCGGTGCCGGCAGTGCATTCGCTCAAAGCACTTTGCCGTCCAACCTGGATGGCGGCCGCGTTGGCCGCGAAGGGTTCGGATCGAGCTTTGCGGTGGTCAATGATCTACAGCATTTGCAAAGGCTATATGACCTGAACGGCCGGGAAAGCGAGATGAGGGATATCTACCACGACGTCCTGCTGAAAACGCAGGTCCCGGCGATCCGCCAATATGTCTACGAAGCACTGGCGCGCAATCTGCTCCGCCCGACCAACGTGGACCAGGCGATTACGACCATTCGCACGAGCCTGGATGAAGATCTGAGCACGCTGGCAAAACATCCGCCCGCTCCGTGAAGGGCGCGCCCGCCAAGCGGGCGCTGAAGCGGATGCTATTCTCGGACGTATCGAATCGGGGGAAAGGTCACCGGCGGTCTTGCGTTTCGTCCGAAATAATTCCGGAGAAAGCAGCGGCGCAAAAGCGCTCAGCAATGATGCCGGGGCGCCCGGTACCAGCAACGTGGCCCCAGCCCCGACCGCTGCCCTCGCGGGATCAGAACGTCAGCACGCTAAGAAACATTCGCTGCAGCCAGCCTACCGTAGTTGCGTCGGCGAGCATGCCGACACCTGCCTGTTCAATACGCGCGTTGGCAACTTTGCTTGACGATATGTAGTTTCCAGCCTCGATGTCCTTAGGATTCACTATGCCCGACAACCGCAGGCGATCGCGGTTCTGGTTCATCGCAATGATCTTGTCCCCTGCAACCACAAGATTCCCGGTCGGCAGCGTGGCGATAACCGACACCGCCAGCGTCCCGGTCATCCCGGTCGTATTCGACACAGCCCCCTGCCCTTTGAAAGTCGTGCTCGCGGACCCTATGTTAAACAGCTTGGCCAGTCGCGCCGCCGCGCCGCTAGACTGATCGGCAGCTTGCGCGCTGATGTCGCTCGAGCGGTCAGCTGACGCATCGCCGCTGTTATTAGCCGAGTAGGACTCCGAGAGGCGAATCGTCAATACGTCACCCACGTGTTGCGCGCGAGGCGTTTCGTATAGGGCCAGCGTGTTGCCGCCCTGGAAGATCGCGCCCCCCGTTTCAATATTCAACGGACTTGAGACTACGACTGGCGCGAACGTCGGCATATCGACGATAGAATTCGAGCCGCCTGAACATCCAGCTAACGACGCCATACCGCTAGCCAGAATCACAAACTTTAACGAGTTCATTTTTTAATGGTTCGCGAGATCAAGGTTCTTGGCCATGCGTGGCACGATGAAATAGTGGCCCGCGTCTGGATTGCTGACTTGCCGCTAAGCCCTAAGCCGTGCTCACCCGCTCGTCATGTGGAGCGGCGAGCCGGTCATTGTCAATCGATTGCGTCGGCGCATGTGTCAAACGGCGCGGCGGCGGCATGACCCACGGCCGGCACGATCTTAAGCGTGGCCGACACCAGGCGGCACGGCAGTGCGGCCACCGCGCAACCCTCCATTGGCAATATGACCACGCTCGCCATCATGCATGCCACCAGCCGCACGCAACGTTTGTAAGACTGCAAATTGAACATAAATAAGACCGCTACCCTTTCAGACGCTGGTGTTGATGCGTGTGCCAACCGAGCCGGTCGACGGTAGCGCTGGGGAAGTCGCTGGCTCAATCGGCAGCGATAGCGAATCGGTCTTAGCGCTCTTGCCGGCCGCGCTACCTGAGTTACCGCCAGTCGGGCGCATGGGTGTCGGCGCAATACGTTCTGCAGGGCTACGGCTGTTAACATTCATGATCAGGCTCGCTTTCAATAAAGATGAAGGGATCGAGGCAGCGTCAAGGTAGCCTCAAGGCGGACTTGAACGCATACTTGAACGCACGCCAGGTCGCTAGAACTCTCTTTCGACATCGAATGATCGCGCTTAACGGCTAGCGTTGATTAATGAAAGATCACCGCTTTTTCTAGACTCCTTACCAGCACTTACCATACTGTCTCAACCACAATTAATGCGCGCTGCCGACCTGCGCTGCCAATGATCATTCGGCACCGGCAAACCTATATCTTCACGTCGACTACCAGTCCGATCGGATTCCATCTAACGCCCTTGGTCTCTTCGCCCAAACCATCCAGAACATCCGCTAACGGCACCTCCTCCGCATTAACGTCAGGTGCCACATAGGATTGCCATGCGTTGTTGAGCGTGCTGACAGCGCCAGCAATCGTGGTGCTGTCGTTCGCACTATCATCACTGCCGGCCGTGGACCCAACGGGGTCGTCAAGCTGCCAGTCCCAGGTGTCGGCCGCAGTATCCCGGTCCACGGAGGTCGCCCGGACAGTCTTCGCAAGCTCTTCTATGGAAGAGCCGAGATCGACATAGGCTGATGTCACCTGGTCCGTTAGCGCAGCATCGCCCTCTTGCTGAGCGGACGCATTGAGGGCGTGCTGCAGGACAAGCGCCTGATACAGCGCCACCAGGAATTGTTTGCCTGCGCTTTTGTCCGCCTCCCCGCGCGCCTGGGATTCGGCGGTAGTGCCCGAGTTGCCCGAAAAGGAATCAGTGTCCGTAGAGCCATTACTGGCCGCCGCAAACCCGCTCGGGTCGATCCCCATGCGTTGCAACGTAAGTTTGAGCGCCGCCATCAAGGCATCTCCGCTTCCTGACGATGTCGCCGACGGCGGCCGCTCGGGAAGCGCGCTGCCAGGCACACTGGACGACGGCTTGGCCGTACTGTTGGGAAAATCCGAAGATGAAATTGACATGCTGGAATCGAGTGCCATGGTGTCTCCCGGTTGGTTGTTCAGTGATGCCGAATCGGCTGCGTAGAGGGGGTTGGCAGTGCTTCCTGGATCAGGTTCGCAGTGCTGTATATGCCTGAGTGGCGAGTGTACGAATTCATTCTCCCAGACGTCATATCGACCTGGCATGCAGGAATCTGTAGTGTTGGAAAGTCTGAGTAAGAAACTGGATCTAGCGAGATATCCGGAAGCCTTATGGACTAAGCACTACCGGCACGACGATGAAATATTCGGTGATAAATTCGTTGCTTTCAGTTTAGGAATCAACTTGTAAACGGTGTATTTTTTGGCCGTTGAATGAAAAAAATTCGACCAGGTTATCCGCCAATTCATGGCTCATTTTCCTAGGCAAATAACGTCCTTTAGAAAATTCCCTTACCGGTTATTTCGAAACCTAAGGTTGTTCGAATCGCTGACGTTATCACTAAGTATTGAACGTACTTGGAGGATGAAATGAATTTTTCCACGACCGGCGAGATTGCTTGCAAAGTGCGCATCAACCCCATCATGCTGGTTAGCGGTCAAGGTGTATCAAGCCGTGCAATTCGATATCGGGGCAAACACACGCTGCGTGCCTTGCTGGGATTCCTGGATAGTCAGCGCGAGGTTCGCGCGCTGGTCTTCAGCCACACATCCGACGGGGAAATGTTATGGGTCGACATCCAGACCGGGGAGTCAAGAAGCTTTGAGGAGTGGCGATTCGAAGCGGCATGATCGACGTATCATGAGCGACGTATCATGAGCGACGTATCAAGAGGCCGGCGTCCCCGCGATCATCGGGGCGCAGCATTCAGGTAATAAACACGATCCGATCTCCCACCGTCGAACCGCATTCCACGAAATACGCAATGCGGGCAGCCCTTACGTCAAGAAGAACGCGGTCGATACCTTCAACACCGGGACTTTCATGCAAATGCGTCTTAACAATGACTCTCGAGCTCGGCTTGGCTAACGCGTCAAGCCGGATTTCAACGAGATACTTTATGGCGTCTCGTTGGTTCATAAAATACAGAATCATTAACAACGTGTCCTTACCGCAGTTAAAGCGACGCTAATCAACACTACGTTCCATCGGGTCCGAAAGTGGCACGAAACACGAGAATGCAGGCAGATGCCAGCGCTCTGTTACTGGACGGAGATTTCACCCGACATGACGTCGATCCAGACAGGGCCGTCTTCAGCTTGGTGGCTGTAGACAAGCGCCCGTACCTGTGGTCCCGCTATTCTCAGAAAGCGCAGTACATCGCTCCTGCGTTGCTTGCCGCGATAAGGAACGCGACGTACCCTTTGATCACATTCCATCAGCAATACAACGTCGTTACACTTAAGAAGCCGCTCGATCATTGTTTCGCTCAACCCATGTGAAAGCTCGGCTGCCCTTGTTCGCTGCATGACCGGCATGACGCCGTGATCCGCCAGCGAGCCAACCGGCTCCGGTGACGAGGGAAAGTGAGTGACATTCCCCAGCGCCTGACTCGCATGCTCGGCGGTGTGCCGCACGATTGATGCATTCCGGCTGGGAACGTCGCGAACACCTGTGCGCTTCCTGGCGCTAGTCATTTACATCCGACCGCACAGGCGATGGCCGATACGCCCGCCACGGCACCCACGATTCCGCCCAGGGCAAACGTTTCCACCGAACTGGCGCAAGCTTGAAGATTGAGTATGCAAAAGAGCATCGCGATGAAAATGAAGCGCCGCAATATTTTCTCCCTCGACAGTCGTTGCTGCGGTTTGGACCGGCCAGAACTCCGGGGCACCTGACGCAGTTTCCCGTCATGGCCCTGATGTGCATTTGAAGGAGTCAACGCAGAAGACGCCATGCACGCATAGAGAGGTTAGAGCGCTTTGAAGAGGGGCATTTCGGCAATTACGGGCTGTAGATGCCATCTGCTTACCGGGCATTACCTGGACGGGTGCGCGAACGCAACAAGCCCTTAGCCGGTCTTTTCGCGCCGCGCTGGGGCAATCGGTCGTACGTGATTCAGAGCCTGATGCGAATGGAATTTCGGCGGGACACAATCAAGCTGAAACTACGGCGGCTGGATAGTCCGCTTAAGCTAACCCGGGGCAACCCGGGTACATCTGTCAACACGATGCAAAGACCCATGACGCACCCTGCGTGGCCTACGCAAAAGGGCCGACCTGATTCAACCAGAGGTCGTTTAGTTGCGGAAGGTTCCACTGTTTGGGGTCTTCAATGGCCACTATCCGGTCAGCGCCCTTTAATTTCTTCAGGTCTACTATCTGAGGGAAGACCGGTTGATTCGACTTGCATGAGAAGAACGTCTTTACTGTCGGCGCGAGGATAGACCTGCTGCCTTGATCGAGCACGACAGCAAGAAAGCCCGATTCAAGCCGAACCAGTGAGCCCACCGGGTAGATGCCCAACGTGCTGATGAACGCCGCGAGAATGGTCTTGTCGAACTGCCCCTCCCACGACGCCATGCTGCGAAGGGCCTGAGTCGGATGCCAGGATGATTTGTATGGCCGCTCGGATGTCACTGCGTCGTACACGTCGCAGACCGCACCCATCCGGGCCAGCAGGGGAATGGCTTTATCCTTGAGCCCGTGGGGATATCCACGGCCATTGACCTTTTCGTGGTGGTGCAGAGCGACCTCCAGCACCCCGGCACTGACGTCGGCTGACTGCAGCATGAGCCAGCCGTCGTAGGAGTGTTTCTTGGCGACCTCGTACTCTTCCACACTCAGCTTCCCGGGCTTGTTCAGCACGGCCAGCGGCATAAGCGCCTTGCCCAGGTCATGCAGCAAACCGGCCACGCCGGCTTCCAGCACACCTTGCTCGTCAAGCTCGAGTTCGCGCGCCAGCGCCGTCATCAGCGCACACACGGCAACGGAATGCATATACGTGTAGCCGTCGTGGTGCTTCAGGCGCGCCACGCTGGTCAATGCGTACGGGTTGCGAATAACGGACGCGGCAATGCTCTGCACCAGCGGCATCATGCTGGTGCCAGACACAGCTCTTCCCATGCGGGCTTGCTGAAACACCACCTTCATCTCATTGGAGGCTGATTCAAACAGACGCTTTGCGTGCTTGATTTCCTCGCCTACCGGTCTTCGCGGCAGTTGCGTGCGCGCCGTAACGAATAGCTGATCGTCCCCCGTCTGCGCGGCCGAGCTGCCTGCGTCGAACGGGTCAACCGGTTCGCCCTGGCAGTCCTCAGAGCACGACAGACCTCGATCCGTATCGATCACAATGGACGTAATTCCGCTTGCGATGATCCTCTCGATATCGATAACGGTGAGCAAAAACGAGTTCTTCCAGAATGGGTGATCGAGCCAGCGCCGATCCAGACTGTGCAGGAACATGCCAGGACGCAATAAAGAGGCTGCGACCGTTTTCAACATAAGCCAACTCCGATGAGCCATGTTTTGGAACTAGCGAAGGGAGAAGCCAGAACACCGTCAGCTTCGGCCTACACGTACGCGCTCCACCAATGCACTGATCAGATCCTTGATTTCTTTCACCCCGGCACCCTGATTGCCCGGGCGAGCGGCTCAGGCCGTCAGATTCAATCCGGTCATTGGCCTTGAGCGCCGTACCTCAATGACAATGACAGTCTGCGCGGCTCGCTCCAGGCTAGCGGACCCCGTTGCATCGCTAGCGCCAGGGCTCGCCGCTGATGCCTGATCACTCGCCAAACTTGCCCTTCGATACGGAATGATCGCGCGTACCGGCCAGTGAGCATTAAAGAATGACCGCAATATTTCCCAGACGCCTTACACCGGCTTACCGCACATTCAATAGGGCGACCCCACGTTGCCTTGCGCAGCTAGCGGTCAGACTGACCGTAAGCTCTAAGTAAAACGCTCAACCAGCGCCGGTCGTACCCTCCTTTATCCGCCAGCTTCGCCGTCGGATCGTCCCTAGCGTACCTCACGCCGCTTTCAAAAAACCCGCTGGTCAGCCGTTTACGTGCTCGTTTAACAACAGTCTGGTTCAACTGGAAATATTTGGTAAGTACAGACCGAACCGCCGTTCTTTTCCTTGCATTCCAGGCATCGAATCCAGCCGAATATGAATGAAAGGCCCATTCTTCCAGCGATAACGATGACCCTCTTCAAGACCACCCTGATCTCCGTGATTCTATTAGGTAGTCCGCTTGTGGCTCACGCCACCAGCTTCGATTGCAACCTCGGTCACTCGGCAACTGAAAAGCTGATTTGCCACAACCCGGATTTATCGAAGCTCGACGATGAACTCGGAAAGCTGTATTGGAAAGCACGCCGCGCAGTTGCGGATAAACGTTCATTCCGTGCGGACAGCGATGCCAAATGGACTTGGCGAGAAACGCATTGCACGGATGAAACGTGCCTCACGACGTGGTATTCCGGCCGTATTGGAGAACTTCAGCAATTGGTCGATGACCTGCAATCCATCTCGAAGCCCTCGCCTGTTCGCACAGCCTCAGAGCGTGTATTGCCGGAATCCACGATTGCCATAGGTCAATGCACCGTTGCCGAGCCCGGTATGATTTCGCTCGATAACTGCAGGTCGGCGATGAAATCCAATATGCATTGGAAATACGACGTGCATGGAGGCGACTGGTTCTGCGGAGTCGCCGTGCTGGATGAATCGAAATTGCCTGCGGTCGCCCTGCAATGAGCGAGCGGATCGACATTGTCAGCAATGGGTCATTCGAACACCGCCTGCTCGCCGAACGCGTTATTTAAAAAATTCAATACCCTCATTTCTCAAGCCAAGCCTTGACCTAGCGCCGGTGGCCTCCCGAGAACGCGTGCATGCCACCCCCAAATCGCGATGGTCCGCCACGAAAGCCGAAGCCCATCGATGCGCCAACGTGCATATGACCCATTTGATGAAAATGGTTGAAGTGGGAAAAGTGGTGGAAGCGATCGACGAAAATAAAGCTCACGCCCCCGCCAATGAAAAGCGGCGGCCCCCAATACCATGGATCGGGATACGGGTAGTACGCGACCGGGTACACAAGCATGCTGCCATCAGGGCTCTCGACGATCTGCCAGGTTCCATCGCTTTGCAGGCACGCCCGTCCCACGACTTGCTGCGTCGATCCATCAACATCCGCTTGTCCCGCTACGGCACGGCAATTGGCGCCGTAATCAACATCTGCACCGGCTGCATCGTCGTACGTTTGCGCAAGCGCGGGCGCAGCGAAACCCAGGACAGCAAGCATTATTCCCAACCGAAGTAACTGACGCATCATCATCTCCTGCGTGGACCCGTGCACGCCCCGTTACGCCAGCGTCGATTGACGCATAGCGCGTGCTTGCACCGCTTGGGGCGCGGTATATGGATTAAACGATCGAAGCCGTGAAAATATTCCGGCATCGCACGCAACCAGAAACAATCGGCGGAGGTAAACGACGACGCCTTTGCCCGTGCCTGATACCACTAAGTGGCCGCTGCGGCTTTATCGTGGAAATCCTTAGAGCGGACACACTTGGCATGTGCTCAATTTGGCATAAGCTTAATGTCAGGCAACCCTTGTTGAGCCTGCGTCACACTGTCTGCAAACGCGGCTCTTATCGTGATGGAACGCTATCCGTCTTGCTTGTTTCACCCGGATGCCGTGCGCGCGCTTTCCGGCACAGCGGCCTTACTATTGCGCAAAGCGGTGGCCCTTTTCGCGGGGCTGGTGCTCTGCAGCGCCGCAGCCGCAAGCCCGGTTGTCGTGGTCATTCCGCTTAACGGCGCTGTCGGTCCGGCTAGCGCCGACTTCGTCGTTCGCGCGCTTGCCCGGGCGGCTGAAGAACGCGCTCAACTGGCCGTGCTCGAGATCGATACGCCCGGCGGACTCGACCAGTCGATGCGCTCGATCATCAAGGCAATCCTCGCATCGCCCGTTCCCATTGCTGCGTTCATTGCGCCGGGCGGGGCGCGGGCGGCCAGCGCCGGCACATACATTGTCTATGCAAGCCACATAGCCGCGATGGCGCCCGGCACCAACCTCGGCGCCGCTACGCCTATTCGTATCGGTGCAGGCGGGTCCACTGAGCCTGAGCCGGGACAGGCCAAGACAGACGCGGGTGCATCGGCGTCTGCCGGCATGAACGCGGCATCGACCGAAACCACCAAGCAAGTCCAGGATGCAGCGGCCTACATACGTGGCCTCGCGCAACTGCGCGGCCGCAATGTGCAGTGGGCCGAACGCGCGGTACGCGAAGCGGTCAGCCTGTCGGCGAGCGAAGCGCTTGCGCAGAACGTGATCGACCTGAACGCGTCCGACGTACCCGATCTGCTTGCGAAGCTGAACGGCAGGCATGTGCACACGATCACGGGCGATCATGTCCTCGCCACATCCGGCGCGGTTGTCATGACGATCCAGCCCGACTGGCGCAGCCGCTTTCTAGCGACCATTACCGATCCGAGCGTAGCGCTCATTCTCATTACGATCGGCATGTACGGCCTGTTCTTCGAGTTCGCGAATCCCGGTCTCGCGTTACCCGGTGTTGCAGGCGCAATCAGCCTGATGCTGGGCCTGTTTGCATTGCAATTGCTGCCCGTCGACTTCGCCGGGCTGGGCTTGATCCTGCTCGGCATCGCCTTTCTCATTGCCGAGATTTTCCTGCCCACGTTCGGCACGCTCGGCTTCGGCGGCATCGTCGCCTTTGCCATGGGCGCGCTCATGCTGTTCCGTACCGATGCTCCCGGCTACGGCATTCCGGTGGCGCTTGTGGCCGGCCTGACTATTGCCACCGCGCTGTTCGTGTTCGTTGTGTCGAGCATCGCGCTGCGGGCACGTCGGCGACCCGTGGTAAGCGGAGCGGAAGCAATGCTCGGCAGCATCGGCGAGATGCTGGAAGACGTGGCGCCAAGCGACAGCGGCTGGGCTCGCGTGCACGGCGAACGATGGCGTGTGTCTTGCCACGAATCTTGCCACGAAGCGCCTGCACTGCTCGCACGCGGAGAGCGAGTGCGGGTGCTCGGGCGTCATGGCCTGATGCTGAGCGTGGCGCGGCTGGACGAAGTAAAACAAGGAGAATAATGATGGTCGGATTCACGTTTGGCTTCAGCGGCGTCTTGCTGGCGCTGGTCATCCTTATCGTGTTCTCGTCAATCCGCATTTTTCGCGAATACGAGCGCGGTGTCGTCTTCATGCTCGGCCGCTTCTGGAAGGTCAAGGGGCCGGGCCTTGTCCTCATCATTCCGGCGGTGCAGCAAGTCGTGAGAATGGATCTGCGCACCGTCGTCTTCGACGTGCCGCCGCAAGACGTGATCACTCGCGACAACGTGTCGGTGAAGGTGAATGCGGTGGTCTACTTTCGCGTGGTCGATCCGGAGAAGGCTGTAATCCAGGTCGCCCGTTTCTTCGAAGCAACCAGCCAGTTGTCGCAGACGACCTTGCGCGCGATCCTCGGCAAGCATGAACTCGACGAGCTGCTGGCAGAGCGCGAGCGCCTCAACATGGACATTCAAAAGGTACTTGATTCGCAGACCGATGCATGGGGCATCAAGGTATCGAATGTCGAAATCAAGGACGTCGACTTGAACGAGACCATGGTGCGCGCCATCGCACGGCAAGCTGAAGCCGAGCGCGAACGGCGCGCGAAGATCATCCATGCAGAGGGCGAATTGCAGGCGTCGGAAAAGCTGCTGCAGGCCGCGCAAATGCTCGCCCAAGCGCCGCAAGCCATGCAACTGCGCTATCTGCAAACACTGACCACCATAGCCGGTGACAAGAATTCGACCATCATTTTCCCCATGCCGATCGATCTGATCAGTTCGCTTCTTGAACGGCTCAAGGGGCCGGCGCAAAGCTGATCGTGATCAATAGGTGCACGGCAGGGGCCTCGTGAGAATCATGCGCAAACTACATTAATGAAAAAAATAAATGAATTTGACGTCTAATTCCTCAAGCGGTAGATTCGGGTTCACGCTAATTGAAGTTTTTTGATTACGCTTAACCGATGAGCGCAAGGCTGCTCAATCGATCACCCCTTTCATATCGCCAACATTCTTCGATGCTCGCTCAACCACCTCGCCCTGGCGTTCCCGGCAGCCCACTGATCCGATTCGCGGTGGTCACCGTCCTTACCGGGATCGGCGCCGGCCTGGGCGGCATGGCGTTGGCGCTCCTCCTGCATTTTCTCCAGCACGTCGCGTACGGCTACAGCATCACGCATCTGGTCGGGCATGAGAGCTTCTATGAGGGCGTCGTGGCGGCATCGGCTAGCCGGCGCGTCGCCGTGCTCGTGCTCTGCGGTCTCATTGCAGGCTGCGGCTGGTTCATCATCTATCGCTATGGGCGGCCGCTGATCAGCATCAAGAAGGCCGTTGCATCCGACGACCCGCGCATGCCTCCCGTCACCACGACCGCGCATGCCCTGCTTCAGATCATCACCGTTGCGCTGGGCTCGCCGCTCGGCCGCGAAGTTGCGCCCCGCGAGATCGGCTCCTTGCTTGCAGGATGGCTGTCGCATTATGCCGGCCTCACCGTCGAGCAGACCCGCTTGATGGTGGCTTGCGGGGCAGGCGCCGGGCTCGCTGCCGTGTACAACGTTCCGTTTGGCGGAGCGATCTTTGTTCTCGAAGTATTGCTCCGGTCGTTCGAGCTGCGTGTCGTGATTCCCGCGCTGGTCACCTCGGTCATCGCGGCCGTCGTCGCGTGGCTCGGCCTCGGGGACGAATCGCAATACGTCGTGCCGCACTTTGGCTTGAGTGCGAACCTCGTGACGTGGTCTATTGTCACCGGTCCCGTATTTGGCGTCGCCGCATTCGCGTTCGTCCAGTTGACAACGAAAGCCCGCGCGGCCGCACCGAAGGGATGGACGCTGCCGCTTTTATCGCTCGTCAACTTCCTGATCATCGGCTTGCTCGCGGTGTCGTTCCCGCAGATCCTCGGCAACGGCAAGACACCCGCGCAACTGGGCTTCAGCAATGAGCTGACCATCGGCCTTGCAGCAACGCTGCTGGTCATCAAGGTAGCCATAACCGCCAGCAGCCTGCGCGCGGGCGCCCAAGGCGGCCTGCTCACTCCCGGCATGTCTAACGGCGCGCTGCTCGCTATCGTGCTGGGCGGGATCTGGACATTGATGTGGCCGGGTACGCCCATGGGTGCTTTCGCGATTGTCGGGGCCACGGCCTTTCTCGCTTCGTCGATGAAAATGCCAATTACCGCGCTCGTTCTCATGGTCGAGTTCACACGTGTGGATCACGATTTCATCGTGCCCATGTTGTGCGCGGTGGCCGGATCGATCGCGACCAATCGCTTGCTTGAACTCAGGATGCAAGCGCAGCAGGCGCGAACTTCAAACGCGAGCTCCGAACTCAAAGGCGGCGCCATATCGCGAGGCTGAAGGGGATCAGCCCTGGCAGGCCAGCGCAAGCAACTCCGTCAGGTGCATCGCTTCACGGCGCGTGCCGTGGCGGATTTGCTCACGGCAACTGAAGCCATTGGTCAGCACGATTGTGTCTTCGCTCGCTTGTCTTATCGCCGGGAAAAGAGCCTGCTCGCCCGCGCTATCTGCAATGACGATATGCTCGGGATGAAAACCAAATGATCCCGCCAGACCGCAGCATCCGCTGTCCAGCAGCGTCACCATCGCCTCGCGCAGTCAGGAGAAGCTGGACGCCGTTGCGGCAGACATTGGCGCACATGGGCGCACCGCTGTGATCGACACAACCGACGAAGCTTCCGTGGAGGCCTTTTTCGCCAAGGCCGGACGCTTCGATCACGTTGTGATCTCTGCCGCGCAAACACCCGGCGGCCCTGTGCGCGAACTGGCGCTCAGCGATGCCTATGCCGCCATGAACAGCAAGTTCTGGGGCGCGTATCGCGTGGCGCGCGAGGTGAAGATTACCGAAGGCGGCTCACTGACACTGGTCTCCGGTTTCCTCAGCGTGCGTCCAAGCAAGAGCTCGGTGTTGCAAGGCGCGATCAACGCTGCGCTGGAAGCACTGGCCCGTGGCCTCGCGCTGGAGTTGTCGCCGGTGCGGGTGAACACGGTGTCGCCCGGGTTGATCGCGACGCCGCTTTGGTCGAGGCTCGACGAGCAGGCTCGTCAAAGCATGTTCGAGGGCGCCGCTGCCCGCTTGCCCGCGAAACGTGTTGGCCAGCCGGAAGACGTCGCTAACGCTATCGTCTATCTAGCGAGCACGCCATATGCAACGGGGTCCACCGTGCTCGTGGACGGTGGCGGCGCAATCGCGTGACTCGTCGACTGACAATACAGGAACCAACACCATGAGCACGAAATACAAAGCACTGGTCGCCGGTGGCCTTGGCGTCATCGGCCTGCAACTGGTGGAACATCTGGCCACCTTGCCGGAGTGGGAAGTGATCGGCCTGTCGCGGCGCGTGCCCGGTGGCGAGACAACCGCCTCTTACATCGCGGTCGATCTGCTGGACCCCGCCGATGTCCAGGCGAAGCTGGGCGGCCTCACCGATATCACCCATATCTTCCATGCGGCTTATCAGGAAAAGCCCACGCCGCAAGCGCTGATCGATGCCAATCTGGGCATGCTGCGTCACCTCGTGAACACAGTGCAGGCCGCATCGCCAGCATTGCAGCGGGTTGTGCTGTATCAAGGTGCTAAGTACTACGGCGCGCATCTGGGCAGCTTCACCACACCGGCGCGCGAGGACGATCCGCGTCACATGCCGCCCGATTTTTACTACGACATGCAGGACTGGCTGCTCGCCGAGACCGAGGGCAAGCGCTGGGATGCAACAGTACTGCGCCCCGACGTGGTGTGCGGGTTTGCGCTCGGCAATCCGATGAACCTTTCCATGCTGATCGCCGTGTACGCATCGATCAGCAAGGAGCTCGGCCTGCCGTTGCGCTTTCCTGGCACGGCAGAGTGCTATGGCAAGCTCGCGCAGGTCACCGACGCCGCACAGCTCGCGCGTGGATCCGTATGGGCCGCGACCGAGGCGCCCGGTGGCGAGAGCTACAACCTCACGAACAGCGATCTGTTCCGATGGAACCAGTTGTGGCCTGCCATTGCCGACTATTTCGACATGCCGCTAGCGGAACCGCAGACGCTGAACCTGAGCGCTTACATGGCCGACAAAGGCCCGCTGTGGGAGCGCATGACGGCCAAATACGGGCTCGCGCCAGTGCCGTATGAGCACGTAGCGGCATGGGGCTTTGGTGACTTCATCTTCCGCTGTGACTGGGACGTGATCACCAGCACGACGAAGATTCGCCAGGCGGGTTTCCACGACGTAGTGGACAGCACCGCAATGTTCCTTCGTCTCTTCGATGAGTTCCGAGCCCGCAAGGCGATCCCCTGATCCGTTAATCGCCCGGTCTGCTGTGGTCTGCGAAAGCGCAGGTTGTTATTTAAAACTGTTCCCGATTAATACCAATCGTTAAGCACGTTCCCGGGCAAGGCCTCTGGGACAGATCCGTAAAGAATCGATATATGAGGAAAAACCTGTTTCAGACGGAACCGCTTATGCTTGGTTACGTCGCTGCCAGGTTCTCCTCCTCCTGGCGGCGACGCTCCGTAAGCTTTAACCCGCGCCTTCGAGAGAGGTGCGGGCTTTTTTTTCGCATGTCATCGCGAAGACTACTGCGCGACTAGTGCGAAACCGTTCCTATGTCGCTGACCTTGACGCTTGCGGATCGAGGTTGAACGGCTTGCTTGATCAGCAACGCAATGCATGCGACCACGCCGGGCACCGCCACTACAGCGAAGATGTTTTCGAAACTGAAGTGCTGCCGGGTCAGTTCAGCGACCAGGAACGAGCCCGCTATGCCGCCGAACCGGCCAATGCCGAGCATCCATGCAACGCCGGTACCGCGCCCCTGGGTCGGATAGAACGCAGCCGCCAGTGCGGGCATGGACGACTGTGCCGTGTTCATCAGTACGCCTGCTGCAAAAACGACGACTATCAGCAAGGTGATATTGCCGACCGCGTGACCAATGCAATACACGCTGATGGCGGTCAATGCATAGCATGCCCCAATGATGCGGTTCGGATTGAACCGGTCCATCAGGACGCCGCATAGAACGGCGCCCACCCCGCCAAGCGGGAACAGCGCGGAAATCAGCGTGGCGCGCTGCGGACTCAGACCCGCTTCCTTCAGCAGAATCGGCATCCAGTTGATCGATGCATAGAAGATGACGAGTCCCATGAAATAGGTCAGCCAAAGCATCACCGACCCAACGATGTACTCCCGCGACAGCACCAACCGGATACCACTTTTTCCAGGCACGGCCTGAGCCTGTTCCGTCATCACGAATGAAGCGGCGTTGGCGGCGCTGCGACCGATACGGCCAAGCGTTGCGCGAATTTTTTCAACGGGATGCGCATGGGCAACCCGGTAACGCACCGACTCCGGAAGCGCAATGAGCAGCACGACCGCCAGCAACAGCGGAGTCACGCCGCCCAACACCAGAACGCTGCGCCATCCGAAAGCGGGAATCATCCACGCCGCGAGAAACCCGCCGAACGCCGCCCCGAGCGGGAAACCGCAGAACATCAGGTTGATCAGGGTTGCGCGTCGGCGATCCGGACAGAACTCGCTCATGATCGTCACCGCATTCGGCATGGCTGCGCCTAGTCCGAGTCCCGTGATGAAGCGCAGTATCGTCAAGTGCGTCAGGTCGCCGGAGAAAGCGGAAGCCAGGCCGGCGACACCGAAGATCACGACCGATGTAATCAGAAGCACGCGCCGTCCCAGGCGGTCGGAAAGCGGACCGGCGAGGAGCGCACCGAACGCCAGTCCGAACAACGCGGCGCTCAGGACCGGAGCAAGCGCAGGCCTGCTGATATTCCACTCGGTGATCAGTGACGGGGCGATGAACCCGATAGCGGCCGTGTCGAATCCGTCCAGCAGGACGATGACAAAGCACATTACAAAAATCAGCCATTGAAACCCGCCGAACGGGTGTTCATTGATGAAGGTCTGAACGTCGACTGACGGACTCCTGCTCATGTCTCTTCCTTATATGTTTTGTTACGTCGTCACCGGGCGTGCCGAACGACACGAGGTTGCTGACTGCTTGATCGCTTAGTGCACAAAAAGGGCCGGGGCTGACGAAGATTCACTAATCGACAGCACCATCAGGCATGCCGCTGGCTTGGTCGAGTTACTCAGTTTAGTCCGGCATATCCGATCCTAAAAGCTCGCACTTACGTTGAAAACGCCAGGTGTTCGAAACTCAGGAAGCTGCGGTCTGTTCCCTGTTCCCCCTCCTCTTTCGTTGACATCGGGTGACGGATGACGGCCATCAGGGCGGGCTGGTTTTTGCGCGGCGGAAGAACTCCAGCTATAGCGTGCACGCGCTCTGTTGCTTGGCTCTGCGGCGGGGATACTAGTGGGGGGAGATCAGCGTCGACTATGCGGGGCAACCCCTAGGCGCAGGCGTGCGTGTCCGGCGCTTAGCCTTTGATCCGCTTGGCATAACGCTTCTCAGGCACTATCCGGGATTTGTATAGTGGATATCGCCGAGAGCGGGTTGGGTTTGCTAAAGGGCGTGCAGTTGTTTAAAGCCGCTAACGACGCCTGATAAGGCTAAAGTGGCGAGCGTCAGCCCGCCACTCCGGTGACTCAATCAAATCCGTTTTAATGCGAGCGTCACGCGTGCAGCACGAGCTTCTGTACGCGCCAGTTCAGGAGTTCGGCAACGAACAGCACGTTCTCCGATGGACAAGCCATCTGGTGAATCCAGCCGAACTGCTTCAGTTGCTTGCCCGATTCGCCGAGTACCCCCAGCACCTCGCCCTCGAGCGACAGTTTGTAGATGCGCCCGGGGAAGGCATCTGAGCTGTACAGCACCTGGTTCGGTCCCGGCGAGATGCAGATGGCCCACGGCGAGCCGGGTGCAAACGTGCCGGCGGCTATGGCTGCCTCATCGGGCGCATAACCAATCGCTGGCCGCGCGCCGGGAGGCACCGGCACATCGATAGTGAACTGGCGCTGGAAATTGCCTTCCCCGTCGAACACCTGGATGCGCCGGTTGCTTCGGTCGGCTACATAGACGCTCCCCTTGGCATCAAGCGCGATGCTATGCGGCGTGTGGAACTGTCCGGGTCCGGTGCCGCGCTCGCCCCATGACTTCAGCCAGTTACCGTCCTTGTCGACCTTGGCCACGCGTGAGTTGATATACCCGTCGCTGATATAGCTGTTGCCGGCGGCATCCCAGGCCACGTCGGTCACCTGGCGGAAGCGTCCCGGTTCCGCGGGCAGCGGCGGATTCGGATGCTTGAGCGGACCGGTCTCCTCATCGGCCGCCTCTTGCTTGCGGCCGAAGACCATCGCAACACGGCCATCGGGCGTGAACTTGATCACCATGTCCGAGCCCTTGTCCGTCACCCAGATATTGTCCTCGCGATCCACCTTGACCATATGCGCGAAAGACCAGGCGTAGAGGTTGCGGCCAATCTCGCGGACGAACCGACCATTCGGTGCGAACTCAAGCAACTGAGCCGCTGCGGCACCGTAAGCCGGGCCGCTCGTATTGCCCCGCGAGAGCACGAAGATATGGCCTTTGGAGTTCAGCGCGACGCCCGAGCATTCGCCGAAATAGGTGTCGCGCGGCAAATGCAGTGGATTAGGGACCGAGTCGTAGGCGATGGTCCGGGTCGTATCGGTGTCGGCGTAGGCCGAATGCGGCAGCAACGCGAGTGCCGCGGCGCCCTCGGCTGCGAGGGCCAGGAAACGGCGACGGGTCAGCACGCGGGTGGCTGGATCACCGCAGCATGGGCAGGATAGTGGATGTGCTTGAAACATTAATCTCGCTCCTTGTTGTTCGTGACGATGGCGCTGGACGCCATGTTTATTGAACGGGACCAGAAGGCAAGGTTACGCATGTCAAGGACCTTCCGGTCGTCCCCTGCGCTGGCGCATAGTCTTCTTGGTCATCCGAGCACGCCAGCGTGGATTTCACTATAGTGCACAACATGAACGGCAGATGCAGAGTTCGCGTCCGCTTAACGCCGGGATCTCATTTCAAACCCGCGCCCTGATGCGCCATTGTTTGCTTTTAGCCGCTGTACGCGCCACCGTGCCGCCCGACTCTCTTTCCCCTATAGAGAAACCCACGTTGCAGCGTGGCGTCCTGGTGAATATCGAAATGGTCAAGCCGGTCGATGTCGATGTCGATTTCCCAATGCGTCGTTCATCGTGCATATAGGGCCACGATCCGGCAATGCGCCTATGGACGCGCCGTATCGCGCCCCATTTCATTCCGGTTAATTCCCCTCAACC
The DNA here is from genome assembly GCF_964253815.1 of Caballeronia sp. LjRoot34. Lineage (NCBI taxonomy): Bacteria > Pseudomonadati > Pseudomonadota > Betaproteobacteria > Burkholderiales > Burkholderiaceae > Caballeronia > Caballeronia sp. LjRoot34. The sequence goes on along the minus strand of NZ_CAXUSB020000003.1, from coordinate 1,759,038 downwards.
ACGAGGAGAGCATTCATGACTTCGATTACCATGCCGCTACTCTTTCCTACCGATAAATGATGACACGACGCTTTCTTAAACTTGCCATTGTGCTGGGCCTGATTACCGCCGTAGGCCCGTTTGCCATTGACATGTACCTGCCCGCCCTGCCTTCTATCGGGGGAGCGCTGCATGCCACTCCGGCCGAGGTGCAGATGAGCCTCATGGTGTTTTTTATCACGCTCGGGGTCTGCCAACTCGTGTACGGGCCGCTCTCGGATATCTTCGGCCGCAAGATGCCGATCTATGTCGGCCTCGCGATTTTTACCATCGGCAGCGTGGGCTGCGCCTTTGCGCCGGACGTGCACGTGCTGATCGGTTTTCGCGTGCTCCAGGCGTTGGGGGCGTGTGCCGGCATGGTCGTTCCGCGCGCCATCGTGCGTGACCTTCATACCGGTCACGATGCCACCCGGCTCATGTCGCTGCTGATGCTTGTCGTGAGCGTTTCTCCGCTATTGGCGCCGCTGACCGGCAGCTTCATCATTGCGGCGTTCGGCTGGCGCGGTGTCTTCTGGGCGCTGACCGTAGCGGGCGGACTTGCGCTCGTGCTTGCGGCTACGCAGTTGAAGGAGACGCGGGAAATCCATCATCGTGCCGATAGCTCGTGGGCAAGCGCGTTCGCGGGGTATCGCAAGTTACTTAGTGATCCGACATTCCTTGGCCTCACCTTTGTCGGCGCGTTCGGCATGTCGTCATTTTTCATCTACCTGGCAAGCGCCTCGTTCGTGATCATCAACCACTATGGCTTGTCGCCCACCATGTTCAGCCTGTGCTTCGCGCTGAACGCGGCGGCGTTTTTCGGCTTCAGCCAGTTGACTGCGCGCCTCACTGCCAAGTACGGTCTGCCGCGCGTCATTCGCGTAGCGGTTACCGGCTTCGCGATCTCGATGAGCATCGTAGCCGTGCTGTTTCTGGCGGGTGCCGACAGCCTCGCGCTGATGATGGTTTTCCTGTTTATCGGATATGGCTTCCTGGGGCTTGTCTTGCCCACTTCCGCGGTGTTGTCGCTTGAGAGTCATGGGACAATTGCGGGTACGGCTTCGGCGCTGATGGGTGCATTGCAGTTTGTCGTGGGCGCTGCTGTGATGGCCGTGTCCGGCTTGTTCGCCGACGGCGCGCCAAAGCCAATGGTGGTCGCAATCGCGCTCTCGGCGTTGGTGGCATTTGCCATCGCCCGCCTCACCCTGCGCACCGAAAACGCAAGGCTGCCAGCGGCGGCAGAGTAAAGAACTCACGTGGCATTGAGTGGCGATCGCGGTCCCGTAGCCCCTCAATGCACTTGAGCCCTAGTGGGGCCTTAATAGGGTCTTAGGCTAGGGTCTTAGGCGCGCCTTGCGTTTTCGCCCTTCAATTGGCCTTACAAAGAATTGCCGTCATCACCGGTGTGACTTCGTGAACGATAGCGGCGCTGCCCGTTTGACGCAGGCGGTCCCTGACGTCGTCCGACGCTCCTGTCACCACCACGCCGTATGCCCAGTCCGCAACGGGATCGCCCTTGCCCGGCTTGAAGAGCGGATCGTCCTTCTCATAGCCCAGCACTACAAAGACCGGAAAATCGAACGCCGTCAGCTTCACGCCCCGCACAGGCCGGAACGCGTTGATTGAATTCTTCTCGACATGCATGGGCTTGAGTTGTATCTCGCCACTCTGCATCAGCGCGCTGATGAACACGTGGCCCGTCGATTTGCAATCGAGCTGTTCTTCTATCGCACTTGCATGTGCGAATGTCGATAACAACCCGAAGGGCGCGAGCGCGACCACGACGACAACCCGAATAAGCTTGGTGACCTGTCTGGCGACCCGCATGGTTGGCCTCTATTTTTTTCGACGTTGCATCGACCGCGGCGAACTTTTTGGTCGGGGTGTTTCACTCTACCTGCATCGGTAAATTGTTGCCGGATTGCCAGATGCCATTGAGCCCGTACAAACATCGTGATTCCGTAGCAGACGTGCAAGCCGGCACTCGGCTTGCAGCACGTGAAACCGGACTATCACGACGTTCAAACCTCCGCTTGCGGAATCACCCCATTGCGGGCGCTATTGCCTGTCGTGTCCGTTCTCTTTCGAACTTTCAAACATTTTTACCGGCACCGTTTCGAGGTTTTCTACTAACTCCGATGCGCCGGCCCACACCTCTGGCGCGCGTCACAAATGCGCCTTTACATTTTCGATATTGTTCATTAGCATTCGAATTCGAACATTATCGGTTCGATAGATTTTCTTAATTGATACGAGCGACTAGCGTGAATCGAGACACAATGGCTGATGTACTGGTCGTCAAACGAGATATTGGCCGAACTGGCATCGCGTGCGATATGGTGGAACCCGACCTGACGGTGTTCCTTTGCGAACAAATCGAGTTCGTTTTCCACTCGTCGGTGTCGCGCACCGGATCGATCAACGACGGCTCGCGCGGATGAAATCTGGCGATATGACGCGATAGGGGATCGCCGCCAGGAAACCCCGCGGCACAGGCAACGCGTCCGGCATTCAATGAAATAGCGCGGTAGTCAGCGAATGAACCCACGCCTTCATCCCGCCTGTTAGGCGGCCCTTACCCAACCGCATGAAACCGCTAGCCGGATTTAACGCCGCAATCAAAATGTAATTTTTGTAGAAACTTCAGTCTCACCGAAACCGCAGTCAAAACAAGAAATCAGCAACGCCGCGAGGCATCATGCACGAAGCGGCGGTCCATTTAAAAACCAGTGGAGAAGACAATGCAGGAGCAATACATCCTCGCGCTCGACCAGGGCACGACGAGTTCACGCGCAATGGTGTTCGATCGCCAGGGCAACGTAGTGTCAGTCGCGCAAAAGGAATTTGGCCAGATCTATCCACAACCGGGCTGGGTCGAGCACGACCCGCAGGAAATCTGGTCGACCCAGGCTGGCGTAGCCGCCGAAGCCGTCACCCGCGCGGGCCTGAACGGTGCATCCATAGCCGCTATCGGCATTACCAACCAGCGCGAGACCACCATTGTCTGGGATCGCGAAACCGGCCAGCCAATCTATAACGCCATTGTCTGGCAAGACCGCCGCACCGCCGACTTCTGCGACCAGTTGAAGGCGCAGGGGCTGGAAGAAAAGGTCCGTGCCAAAACGGGCTTGCCTATTGATTCGTACTTCTCCGCGACCAAGATCCGCTGGATACTCGACAATGTTGAAGGCGCCCGCGAGAAAGCGAAGCAAGGACGTCTTGCCTTCGGTACGGTCGATAGCTGGCTCGTCTGGAATTTCACGAAACACAGCTTGCATATCACCGACGTCACCAACGCGTCGCGCACCATGCTCTTCAATATCCACACGCTCAAGTGGGATGACGAACTGCTCGACGCGCTCGATATTCCGCGCAGCATGCTGCCCGAAGTGCGGGCCTCCTCGGAGGTGTACGGCCCGACCAAGACCACGGTATTCGCCTCGAAGATTCCCCTTTCCGGCATTGCAGGTGACCAGCACGCCGCCCTCTTCGGCCAGATGTGCACGAAGTCCGGCATGGTGAAAAACACCTACGGCACCGGTTGTTTCCTCGTCATGAACACGGGCGACAAGCCGATCGAATCGCGCAACAACCTGGTCACCACCATTGCATGGCAGATCGGCGATCAGGTCAACTATGCGCTGGAAGGCAGTATTTTTATCGGTGGCGCTGTCGTGCAATGGATTCGCGACGGACTTGGCATCATCAAGAGTGCGAATGAAATCGAAGCGCTTGCGCGCAGCGTGCCGCATAGCGACGGCGTCTATATGGTGCCCGCCTTTGCCGGCCTGGGTGCGCCCCACTGGAATGCACGCGCACGCGGCACGCTGTTCGGCGTGACACGTGGCACGACCTCCGGCCACATTGCACGGGCGGCGCTCGAAAGCATCGCCTTTCAATCAATCGATGTGTTGAGGGCCATGGAAGCCGACTCCGGCATCCGCATCGGCGAATTGCGCGTAGACGGCGGCGCGGTCGCCAATGACCTGCTGATGCAATTCCAGGCCGACATGCTGGGCGTGGACGTAGTCCGTCCGCAGGTCAGCGAGACCACTGCGCTGGGCGCGGCGTATCTGGCCGGGCTGGCAGTCGGTTACTGGAAAGACGTGAATGAACTGCAAAGCCAATGGAAGCTGGACCGTCGTTTCTCGCCGGATATTGCGGCCGACGAGGTCAAGCGCCATATGCACGGTTGGCAACGTGCGGTAAATGCCGCCAAGGCGTGGGCTGACGCTACCTGAGTTCCAGGTTGAACTCACGTTGAACCTGCGTTCAACGTGAGCCTCGGTCACGTCATCCCGGCCTTCTTTACCGCAACGCAATTATTCTTTTAGGAATCCTTCTCGTGTCATCAACTATTGCGAAACCTACCGGCAGGCAATTTGTCGGCGAACTCATATCCGAGGCCATCGCCGTCCTCATCATCATCGCGTTCGGTGATTCAGTGGCGTGCATGTATGTGCTATACGATCCCAGCCCGTATGTGAATGCTTACTGGGGTGTCTGCATGTCGTGGGGCCTGGCGGTGACGCTGGCCATCTATGTGACCGGCTCCATTTCGGGCACTCATGCCAATCCCGCGGTAACGCTCGCTCTTGCACTCTTCCGCGGTTTCTCGTGGAAGAAAGTGTTGCCCTACTGGGTAGCGCAACTCGTTGGCGGCATGCTGGGCGCCGTCATTGTTTATGCGCTGTTCGGGCCGGTGATCGACCATTACAACCTGGTTCATCATCTGTCACGGGCGGACGGCGGCGCAGCGGGCGTGTTCTTCACGCATCCGGGCCTGGCCATCACCCCCATGCACGCGTTCTCCGATGAAGTCATCCTGACGGCGTTCCTTTTGTTCGGCATTTTCGCCATCACCGAGCAGTTCAACGAAATGGCGCCCCAGGCAAATGCGGGTGCGCTCATGATCGGGTTCCTGGTGGCAATCCTCGGGTCATCGATGGGCTATCTGGAAGCCTGGGCAATGAATCCGGCCCGCGATCTTGGCCCGCGTTTGTTTGCGTACTTTGCGGGCTGGGGTTCGTCTGCGCTGCCTTCGCCGGACAACTACTGGTGGATTCCCGTGGTCGCTCCGTTGATAGGCGGCGTGATTGGCGGCGGCGCTTACCAACTGCTGATCCATCCTTTCCTGCCGGCGCGCGTGCGCGCATTGCAAGCGGAGGTCAATGGCGAGGACTGCGAGCAAGGACAGCGCATCTGATAGGTTGATTGACTGACTTGGCGCCAAGCCGATGCAGCGGCTAAGCGCCGGACGTTGGTTAGTCCGGCGCTTAGCCGCTCAATGCTGCGCTCAATACCGTTATCTTCGCCATTGTTTCTGTCAGCGGCCGCGCAACGTCCCTCATTCGCGCGAGTGCCCGCTTAGCGGCACTGAGCGACGGGCTATTTTCGAGCTAGGCGCACTACGGTTAACAAAGCAAAGCCGCCGGCCTGCAGTAGCTACACTACCGTCCGAATCACTGACCGTTGGACACCGGCGCGACCGCGGTTCCGCTCGTCGGCGATTGCGACATTGACGTTCCATTCTCCGTTGCTCCACCGTAACCGCTGGCGGTATCGCCGGAATGCACGCGTGCTTCGGCAGTCTGGATATCATTCGGATAGGCTGCCTGCGGTGAGGTTGGGCGCCATCCCGCGCTCTCGAGCTGGATGAGATCAGCGCGCACCTCGGCACGTGTGACGGGTTGATCGGTGGTTTGGGCAAACGAGACGGCGGGAGCAGCCAGGACCAAAGCAAGTGTTGTGCAGATCAGTGCTTTCATAATGAGTAGCCTCTTTGAAAAGTGGCTTCACTCTCAATGAATGAAGCCGCGCTCCATCGTCCGGTAAGCGACGGTAAGCAACTTCATTCTGCGCGGCGGGCACTGACTCGAAGCTGACGCCCAGATGACAAGATCGTCATCTTGTACATCCCTGCATTCGAAGATAGAAACTGGTTGAAGATATCGAACGTATTGAATTGCAGTCCCTGAACGGCGTCTCGGTCATCAAGATGTCCCTGATGAAATGCCGTTGAAAGGCGGTAAGCCGGCACACGGACCGTTCGCTTTTTTTGATGCGATTCCGGGCGGCGTTCGAACGTCGCTTCGAAAAATTGCGGCGCTGCTATCAGGCGGCACTCGGCCAAGCTATTAAAAACGCCACCGGTTCCCGCTGGTGTTCAGGTTACTGCCTGGATCTATCACCCGCGTGGTCATCATGCTCTTGCGATTCGCGCCGGGAATGCTTCAATGCGTCGAATATTCCCCATATGGCAATCGCGAATCCAGTCCCGAACCCGCAAGCCAACAACACGTAAGTACTCATCTGCGACCTTTAATGGGGTGAAGCAATGCCTGATGATGCACCCATTCGCTCATCGCGCCCGGCGGGTCGAACCCGCAGGCCATGTCGGCATGAGTCCGCGCAAGCATCGCTGTCCCGGATACTACCGATGCATCCTTTCAAAACCCATGCCATGCCTCGCGCGTGCGGACACGCGGACCATGCCGATGGGCCGTGACGCATTGTCAGTCAGGCACGGGCACGGTATCGAGCGCCGCCCAGCTAACGCTCGATACGCCCTTATCCATGCTGAGCCGGCTCGCGACGGCTTCAACCTTTGATTGATATTTCGGATGTGTTTCGAGCGTTGCGATCACTTCCACTCGCCGGGAATCGTCGTCGAGATCTGTGCTGCTAAGTCCCTGGAACGACAGCGGCGCGGACACCATCGAGTTGGTGATCAACGCCCGGATATTCACCTCATCTTCCGCGCGACAAACTACCGTCAATACGTATTTGCGCACGAGGTCTGCGGAAGCCACCGGCGCAGTATTGATTGCGCGCCCGATTTCACGCAGTACGGTATTTGTGAACAAGATCACCAGGGTTCCCGCGATGGCGGGTCCATAGTGCGATGCCCCGCAAAGAACGCCGACGGCTGCCGAGCACCACAAGGTGGCCGCCGTATTGATCCCCTGGATTGCGCCCTGTTCGCGCATGATGACGCCGCCGCCCAGGAATCCCACGCCGGATACCACATACGCCGCAATTTGCGTCACGGTCGTGGTTCCATTCCCGGTCATGGCGCCAAGGATCACAAACAAGCAGGCGCCGCTGGTCACCAGGGTGATGGTGCGCAGGCCCGCCGTTCGCTGCCGCATCTGTCTTTCCAGACCGATGGCAATGCCGCACGACAAAGCCGCTATCAGGGGAAGAATGTATTCGTAGATCATAGAGCGATTCTTTGAATTGTATTGTTCGCATGCACTGCCTGACAAAGACCGCTCAAGCACCCTCGATGGCCGCGCCGACGCAATGCCGACGCGGCTCACCGTATTGTCCGCGTGTGACAGTCCGATGACAGCAGGCCGACCACTTAGCTGGAAGTCGGGCGTTGTCAGCAATCCCTGCTCTATGGCATTCTTACGCCATGCCCACGATCAATCCCGCTACTGCTCGTACCTGGTGCCGCTCCTGAAGGAGCGGCATTGTCACGTCTTTTTTTAATGACCATGACCGCCGCAGTCCGGCCGACATGGCTTCATCTCCCGGTTCGCTCGTCCTGCGGTGGTTCTCCAAGAGAACCCGTTTATGCACGATATGCACGACACTCCGCCTTCCGCACCGCGCCTCACCGTCCTGACCGGTGACCGCCCGACCGGGCCGCTGCATCTGGGCCATTATGTTGGCTCGCTGAAAACCCGGCTAGAGCTTCAGGAAACACATACGCAATACCTCCTCGTCGCCGATACCCAGGCCATGACCGACAACGCTCATGATCCGGAGAAAGTGCGTCGTAACGTACTGGAAGTGGCGCTGGATTATCTGGCTGTCGGCATTGATCCGGACAAGAGCACCATCGCCGTGCAATCAGCTCTGCCGGCCCTCGCCGAATTGACCCTGCTTTACCTGAACTTTGTCACCGTCGCACGCCTCGAACGTAACCCGACTATCAAGGAAGAGATTCAAGCCCGCGGTTTTGGGCGCGATATTCCGGCAGGCTTTTTATGTTATCCCGTGGCGCAAGCCGCCGATATCACCGGGTTCAAAGCGCATTTCGTTCCGGTGGGAGAGGACCAGGCTCCGTTGATTGAACAGACCAACGAAATCGTTCGCCGCATCAACCGGCAAGCGGGCGTCGATGTTCTGCCGGAAGCCGAGGCATTGATCCCGGCGATGGGCCGCCTTCCCGGCGTCGACGGCAAAGCCAAGATGAGCAAATCGCAGAACAACTCGATTGCGCTTTCGTCCTCGCCCGACGCCATACGCGAAGCGGTGAAACGCATGTACACCGATCCGGCCCATCTGCGCGCGTCCGATCCAGGAACCGTGGAGGGCAACATGGTCTTTACGTATCTGGACGTATTCGACGACGACCGCGCCGAGGTGGAACGCCTGAAGGCGGCGTATCGCGCAGGAGGGCTCGGCGACATGGCGCTCAAGCATCGACTGGAGGATAAGCTGCAGGCGCTGATCGCCCCCATACGGGAGCGGCGGGAACGATTCGCGCAGGATCCGCAATACGTCTTTAGTGTGCTTAGGGAAGGCACGCAGCGCGCCAAGGCTGTCACGCAACAAACGCTGGATGAGGTACGGACGGCGCTAGGGACGTTTTCGTTTGAATCGATAAGCGCTTAGGAAAAACCAAGCCCCGTTGCAGAGCGCCACCCATGCGCGATCGATATGGTTATCTTCATTTGATATTTAACCTTTGCAGGCCCGGGTGCTAGCCTTTGAGACTGTTCACTGGCATCGACCGATTGAGCCGTCTGCCGGTTCGCACCAGGGACACTCGCCGGGACTACGCCTGCCGCTCGCGGCACGAGTTCATCCGGACGAGTCAGAACGCCGCTTGAACGCCAAAGGACATCAAAACAATGAGCACCCTCACCGACGCGCCCGGCCTCACCCTGCACGCCACGCCCGTCCGCAAATTCTGGTTCGATGAAGTCCCGGCTCCGGCGACGCCCGCAGCCGAACGCCGGCATCGCCTGGAGCGGCTTGCCGGCGCGTTTCGCCTGTTCGCCCGCCATGGCTTCGATCAAGGACTGGCCGGACATATCACTGCGCGCGACCCTGAATGGCCTGATCATTTCTGGGTCAATCCGCTTGGCAAGCACTTCGCGCGCATACGGGTTTCCGACTTGCTGCTGGTGAACAGCGCCGGGGAGATCGTGGTCGGCAAGGGCCCAGTCAATCAAGCCGCCTTTGCGATTCACGCGGCCATTCACGAAGCCCGTCCGGATATTGTCGCCGCTGCGCATACGCATTCGCTATACGGAAAAGCGTGGTCGACCCTCGGTCGCAAACTCGATCCGCTTACACAGGATTCTTGCTCATTCTATGAGGATCACGAACTATTCGATGACTTCCAGGGTGTGGTTCTGGACACCAAGGAAGGCGCGCGCATTGCCGACGCGCTGGGTTCGAGCAAGGCGGTGATCCTGAAGAATCACGGCATCCTGACCGCGGGTCCCACGGTGGAAGCAGCTGCCTGGTGGTATCTCGCGCTGGATAACGCGTGCCACACGCAACTGCTCGCCGAAGCCGCCGGTACGCCTCAGCGCATTCCGCATGACGTGGCGGCGTTGACGCATGAGCGGGTTGGCCGCCCGGGAGGCGCGCTGTTTTCGTTCGAGAGCTTGTATGAAGGCCTGGTCGAAGCCGAACCCGATCTGCTCGACTGATTTGAAACGGCGCTGAGCGATCAAGGCGATGCATCACACATCGCCTTCTTATTCGCCCACCGTCAAGCGCCTTCAAGCCTTCCCGATCTGCGTATCGGAGATGGCACGCACATCGATCCGTCTTGGCAGGATCGCATCGCGGAAAGCGATATCCGCAACCCGTTGCAACGCGACAATATCGTTCTCGGCGACGAAGCGTTGTTTCAGCGCTGATCGTGCGGTAATGGTCCTGGCGGCATCGAAAGGAAGGCGAGTGAGCGACGCATAGACATGCGCGTACGCATCGGGATTGGCGAGCGCCCAATCACCCGCGCGCTGCAACCGCTGCAGCACATCTGCAATAGCGAGGCGCTTTAGCGGATCGGCCGCAGCAGCACCGGACGCCGTTACAAAGCCCAGGCCGCTATTGATCCCGGTACCATCCCGCAGCACCCGCGCACCCCGTTGAACTGCTGTCCCGAAGTACGGATCGAAGGTCGCCCAGACATCGATACTTCCCGACTCAAATGCAGTGAACGCGTCGACCGGCAATACAAACCGCACTGAAACGTCATCGCGCGAAAGGCCGGCTTCCGCCAGCGCGCCGTAGAGCTGGAACTGCGAAATGCTGCCACGTGCCGATGAAACAAACACCGTACGTCCCTTGAGATCCGCCACGCTGCGCAGCTTCGAATCCGCCGGGACGAGGATGCCCAACTGCGAGCCTGAGCCAACGCGTGTCGCAACGATCTTGAGTGTCGGATCGCCAACGGCCGCCGCCAGCACCGGCAAATCGCCAGCAGGAGCGAGGTCGACGGCACCCGCGCGCTGCGCTTCGAAGAGCGGCGCAGCACCCTGGAAATTAGCCCACTTGAAGGCGTACGGCGTGCCGTCGAGCACCCTCGCCGCCTCGGCCAGCGCGCGCGTGCCGCCGGCCTGATCGCCCAGCACCAGCGTGACGGAACCCAGGGCCGCGTCCGCCGCCCTCGCCTCCTGCGACCTGAATCCGCCTAGCGCAACAGCAGCTGGCGCGGCGCCCAGCAAGCGCAATACGCGCCGCCGTCCAGCGAAAACATCGGAACCATCCATCTGCATAAATCCTCGCGGGCGAAATCAGCGCCCAGAGTAGCGACGCCGCGTTCCCTTGAGAATTATTCAATTCCGATATGGTTATGAGCGCCGGATACTTAAGCATTGCAGGTTTCAGCACAGCGGTTCGGAGCCCGTGGCGACGCGTGCAGGACTCGAATCGTGCCGCTAGAACGCAACGCCTCGGGCCGCCCTCCACGCGCCAACGCCCTCCGGCGCATCTCTCCGAAAAATATTGACAACGTATCTTAAGATATATATCTTAAGATCTGTTTTACGATAACCACGGAGTTTTACGATGAGACATCACCGAAATCGCGAGTTCGCTCGCCCCGAAGCTGGATTTGAATCTTCAGACCGCTTTTCCATGCATGCACTGTGGCATGCAATCGGTCGCCATCACCACCGCCATGACGACGACGGCCGCTTCCCAGGCGGTCCGGGAGGATTTGGCGGCCGCGGTGACGACGGCATGCCGCGTGGCCGCAAGTTCACCTCCGACGACCTCCAGTTGCTCCTGCTCGCCCTTCTGGCCGAAGCGCCGCGCCACGGCTACGAGCTGATCAAGGCACTCGAAGTTCGCTCGAACGGTTTTTACAGCCCGAGTCCGGGCATGGTCTATCCAGCGCTGACTTACCTGGAAGAACTGGGTTATGCAACGGTTGAAGTGGAAGGCAATCGCAAGCGTTATGCGTTAGCCGAACCCGGCCGCAACTACCTGGCGACCAACCGCGAGCGCGTTGATCTGATGCTGGCCAAGCTAAGCCATTTCGCCCGCAAGATGGATTCAGTGCGCCGCGCATTCGCAGGCGAAGCAACCGATGAAAACGCCGACGCTAATGGCGACAGCAACGCGTGGTTGCCCGAATTCATCCAGGCACGCCGCGCCCTCAAGCACGCATTGCTGATCCGAACCGACGCACCCGCTAGCGAGCAACGCCGCATTGCCGCCATCCTTGCGCGTGCGACGGCCGAGATCGAAGGGAAAACCACCGGCAATCCGGCATGAATCAATACTTAAGAGAACACACCATGCAAAACAGACCCGATCTGGCGGTCGGCCGCGTCCGCCATCAACTTAAATTCCGCCTGGCTCAAGTCAAGCGCCTTCAACCGCTTACGCCCCACCTCGTGCGCATCACGTTAAGCGGCGACGATCTCCACGACTTCGAATCCGCGTCCTTCGACGACCACATCAAGGTCTTCTTTCCCCCGCCCGGAGTTGAGAAGCCGGTCATGCCTACGGCCGGTCCGAATGGTCCGGTATTCGCGGATGATCAGCCGCGGCCAATCGCACGCGACTTCACTCCACGCCGATACGATCGCGAAGCGCGCGAGCTCGACATCGAGTTCGCGCTGCATGAGGCGGGACCGGCCGCGACGTGGGCGGCGCAGGCGAAGGTAGGACAGTATCTGGGAATCGGTGGCCCGCGCGGCTCCTTTACGATCCCCACGGGTTTCGACTGGCATCTGCTGATCGGCGACGAGACCGCGCTCCCTGCCATTGCACGTAGGCTGGAAGAGCTGCCGCCGGGAACTCGCGTGGCCGCGCTGATTGAAGTGGAAGATCCGTCGGCACGCATCGACTTCACGACGCAGACCGACCTGTACGCCGAATGGCGCTACCGCAGCGAATCGGACTTCCCCGGCGGAGCCTTGTTGCTGGCCTTGCGCGAGATGTATCTGCCGACCGGCGAGGGCTACGTCTGGGCCGCGGGGGAAGCCACCATCATGCGCGCCGTCCGTCAGCACCTGTGCACGGAACGCGGTGTCGACAAGACCCGGATTCGCGCTGCCAGCTATTGGAAACGTGGCGCTGAAGCGGTTCACGAATCCATCGACGACTGACTCGCGCTTTCTCCGTCTTAGCCACTGAAAAACATTTAATTAGGATGGCTATATGTATAGTCTGGATGCGAGTCGCGAGCGCCGCCTTCTCTGGCTGCTTGCGCTTACGCAATTCACCATCATCATGGACTTCATGGTGATGATGCCCCTTGGCCCGCAGATCATGCGGAGCTTTCAGATATCACCTGCCGCGTTCGCCACGGCTGTCTCAGCTTATTCGTGGTGTTCCGGTCTCTCGGGGCTGCTTGCCGCCACTTACATTGATCGTTTCGATCGCCGCCGTCTCATGTTGGCCGTCTATGCGCTGTTCGCGCTGTCGAATCTTGCGTGCGCCTGCGCCACCAGCTTTCCCATGCTACTGATCGCGCGCGCTTTTGCGGGGATCACCGGCGGCGTGCTGGGATCGGTCATCATGGCGATCGTCAGCGACGTCATTCCCGCTGCCCGCCGCGGCGCCGCGACCGGTACGATCATGACGGCCTTTTCGCTCGCCGCAGTGGCGGGCGTCCCGGCCGGCGTTTTGCTAGGCGCGCACTTCGGCTGGTTCACGCCGTTCATCTTGCTCGCGGCTTTGTCGGTTGTGATCTGGCTGGCCGGAATGCAGATCGTGCCTTCGCTCACCGAACATCTACGCCGCAAGCAACCTCCGTTGGGGAGCGTGCTGCCTACGCTGTGGCGCCTGGTGTCGAACCCGCGTAACGCGAACGCGTTCGCGCTTACGTTCATCGTAATGGTGTCGCAGATGCTGGTGATCCCGTTCATCTCGCCTATGCTTGTGGCTAACCACGGCGTCGCCCCGGCACAGTTGTCGTGGTTATACATGGCGGGCGGCGCCGCGACGTTCTTCACGGCACGGCTTGTCGGCCGGCTTTCCGACCGTTACGGCAGTCGTCGGATGTTCCGTCTGCTGGTGGTGCTGTCCCTGCTGCCCGTGCTGTTCATCACTCACCTGCCGAGCCTGCCGTTCATCGCAATGGTGCTGCTGTTCCCCGTGTTCATGGTGATCGTGTCCGGCCGCATGGTGCCGATGCAGGCGTTGCTGACGACGGTTCCGGAACCGTCTAACCGAGGCGCTTTCCTCAGCACGAACAGCGCACTGCAAGCACTCGGTGCCGGTTGCGGTGCGTGGCTAGGCGGACTGTTCCTGTCGTTCGATGCGCATGGCGCCATCCGGGGTTATGGCGTCAACGGCTTGTTGGCTGCCGCCCTCGTGTCGTTCGCGGCGATTTGGGTAGGCCGCGTGAAAGCGGCAACGGAAAGAGCTGTTACTCCGCCCATTGCCGGGGAGCCGCTTGGGGAAGCGTAGTCGCTTCAGCAAGATTTGGCCGGGCTTGAATAAGTTGCGCCTCGCAAGTATTCGTCAATGTCGCGCAGGCTCAACTGAAAACTAAAATGCCAGCGCACAGCGCAACTGATAACGACACTCGCACAGTACGAGTACCGGACTCTCCGGCGGCCTGTCTTTAGCCATCGGGGCGCTCCGTGAGGCCCGGAACCGAGTTTAGCCAGGCATTAAATACCTGAGACGCCGCGTTGCCCAGCGCGGCACCTGAGCGCAACGCACTCTCCCTCAACGCGGTCACAGACACGTCGTTCTGCATCAGTTCGACGCTATGACCAATCAACCATTGCTCGATTCGCGCAACGTCGGCTTCCAGATGAAATTGCAGCGCAAGCGCGCAAGCGCCATATTGGAATGCCTGATTCTTGCATTGCGTCGTCGACGCCAAAACGTGGCATCCCTCAGGCATCTGAAATTCGTCGCCGTGCCAGTGCAGCACTGGAACGTCATCGCCCAGATGTCCCAAGGCCGATGCCCGGCCCTCGGGGCTCAGCGAAACACAACCAAAAGCAATTTCCTTGTGTTCCATCGGCGTGACTCGTGCTCCAAGCGCACGAGCCATGAGTTGCGCTCCCAGGCAAATGCCGAGAATCGGCCGCCCTGACAGCAGACGCTCCGAAATGACGGCAAGCTCGGTCCGAAGGAATGGATAGAGGTCGTCGTCGAATGCGCCGATTGGACCGCCCAGCACGACCATCAAGTCTGCCTCTTCAATCTCCGCACGCCTCGGATCATCCACGCCCATGTCGAAATAGCGGATCTCATAGCCTCGCTCTTCGAGCACCCCTCGCAGTGTTCCCAGGTCTTCGAACAGAACATGCCGAAAGACAGCAACTGTTTTCAAGTGGATTCTCCGCTTTACGGTTGAGGATGGGCTTGAGCCCACGGCGCCGCCTGCTCGAACGCGGCTGCGGCCTTGAATACGGTCAGATCGTCGAACGGACGCCCCACGATCTGCAATCCTGTCGGAAGACCCTGGGGGCTCATGCCCGATGGCACGGAGATCGCCGGACATTGGCTCAGTAGATTGAACGGATACGTCAGTGCCCAGGCGAGATACGCATCGACCGGTTTGCCGTTGATCGTGAATCCGGCGTCGTCGTTCTTGTGTTCCGCTTTGAGAGCAGGCACGGCGAGCGTTGGACACACCAGCACGTCGAACCGCTCGAACACGGCCGACAGCTTCTGCCACATTGCCGAGCGCACCATTTCGGTCTGCTTGACGCGCACCGCACTGTGACCGAAACCACGATGGATCAGGCTGCGCACAAACGGGTCCATCTTGTATTGCCACTGCGGAATATGATGGCCGGCGATCGTCGCGAAGAGTCCTTCCCAATGCGTTACCCAGGCATCGTAGGCACTTTCATTCCAATCGAGATCGATCTGTTCGACTACGGCGCCCGCCGCCTGCATCTTGCGGACGGCTTCCGCCGTGTTCCGGGCGACTTCGTGATCAACTTCGACGAAGCCCAGATTGCTGGAGAAAGCGACCCGCAGGCCTTGCATGCCTCCCGAGGTAGCGGTGGGAATGACGACCCGATCGCGCAGGCTTGTGATGTCGTCCGGGTGTTGGCCAGACATCACATTGAGCATCAGCGCGGCGTCACCGACGCTTCGCGTGATCGGTCCGATATGCACGATCGACTCGAACATCGTATCGAGCAGCAAGCCCGGAACGCGTCCGTAGGCAGGCTTGTAGCCGACTGTTCCGCAAGCCGAGGCGGGAATGCGCAGCGAGCCGCCACCGTCATCGCCTTCCGCCAGCGTCGTCATGCCGGTTGCCACGGCGACTGCCGATCCGCCAGAGGACCCGCCGCTGCTGAAATCGGTATCCCACGGGTTCCGGGTCACACCATAGAGGGGGCTGTGGCAATGCCCTGCATGGGCAAATTCAGGGGTCGTGGTGCGAATGTGCATGATCGCGCCGGCATCGAAAAGGCGCTGCACCGCAGGAATCGTGCGATCCGCGACCACGCCTTCGAAAACCTTCGAGCCCCAGGAAGTCGTCACCCCTTTGACCGGGTGAAGCTCCTTCACCGCAAGCGGAATGCCCTCCAGCGGACGAACCTCAACGCCTGACTGATACCGCGCTTCGGCACTCGCGGCCTGATCGAGCGCCTGCTCGTAAAACCGGTTGGTGATCGCATTGACCTTCGGATTGACGGACTCGCAGCGCGCAATAACAGCTTTCATCAGGTCGACCGGCGAAAGGCTTCGGTCCCGAAACCTTTGCAATGCCTCTTCGGCCGTGATGAAGCACAATTCCGACTGAGACAGACGGGAGTCCTTGATTGGCTCATTCATGATGGTTCTTCCTTGGCTTGGGGCAACGAATCGATATTGACGGTTAAAGAAAAAATGAGTCGGATGCTGCTAAAGCGCTGCGCCGAACAACTCGCGATCCAGCGCTTTATCGTCAAGCGTGTCAGTGATGGCGACCGTTCCGCTGATGCGTCCCGATTCCATCAAGTACGCACGGGATGCCAGTTGCCGGGCAAAGTCCAGGTTCTGCTCGACCAGCACCACGGACAACCCGTCCCGCGATGAAACCGCTTGCAATACGCGTGAAATGTCATCAAGTAAGGATGGCTGAATACCTTCTGACGGTTCATCGAGCAACAGCAGTCTGGGTTCGGTGATCAACGCCCTGGCGAGCGCCAGCAATTGCTGTTGCCCGCCGCTGAGACTGCCCCCAAGATGCTTGAGCTTGGGCACGAGCGACGGGAAATCGACCATCAGAACTTCCATCTTCTGCTTGATGCGCTTGTGATCAAAGCCCATTGCATAGGCGCCGACCAGCATGTTTTCTGCAACTGTCAGTTGAGTGAAGATCTGACGCCCTTGCGGCACACAGGCGATGCCGATCTGCGCACGCCGGTGAGCGGCCGTCGAACTGATCTCGACCTGATTCAACTGGATACCGCCTCGCTGACAAGGCAACGCGCCTGACAGGGTCCGGATCAAAGTCGTCTTGCCGACGCCATTTCGTCCGAGGACAGCAACCACTTCGCCCGCTTCGATGTTGAAATCCACGCCGCGCAAGATGGTGACGTTGCCGTACCCCGACCATAAATCGCTAGTGGTGAGCAGCATGATTTCTTCCCAGGTAAGCATCGATGACGATGGGATCCGACGTGATCTCTTCAAACGTGCCCTGACGGAAAATCTTCCCTTGATGCAGCATTGAAATGGGCGCGCTCAACGCACGGATGAAGCTCATGTCGTGCTCGACCACGATCACCGTATGATCGATCGCCAGTTGCTGGATCAATGCAACCGTGTTGCTCCGCTCTTGCGCGGTCATGCCTGCTGCAGGCTCGTCCAGCAGGATCACGGCCGGGTCTTGCGCAAGCACCATCGCGATTTCCAGCCATTGCTGTTCGCCATGCGCAAGCTCCGCGACGAGCGTATTCATCTTGCGGTGCAAGCCGACCGCTTGGAGCGTTCTGCGCACGAGCCGTGTGCTCCGGCTGCGTCCAGGCTCGTAATGAGCCAGGCGAAGATTCTCCTGGACGGAAAGGCCGGGAAACAGGCTCGGAACCTGAGTTTTGATGCCGAGGCCGTGACGGGCTCGCTTGAATGTCGGTGCCCGGGTGATGTCGATGTCATTAAGAACGACTTGACCATCCGTCGCTTGATGGCGGCCCGTCAACACGCCAAAGAACGTGCTCTTGCCGGCGCCGTTCGCACCGATCACCACATGAATCCCGGGACCTACGAAGTCGACACTGATTCCACGCAACACGGAGACCCCACCGAAGTTCTTCGCGATCGCATTGGCACGCATGACGCCGCTCGAACGCACGCCGCTCTCGTGAACATCGGGCAACGTGTCCGCCTCCCCATCGAACAGGTCGGCGGCGGTCTCGGGTCGCGGCGGTCTGCTAATGAAGCGAAGCAAATAATCCATCGGCCGGCGAAGGAGCGACGCGACACCCGAGGGCGCAAGCATTACCGTCACGACCAGCAGCACGCCCAAAATGAGCGGCGTCTGTTCGCTGATCACGTTTTCGGCTTCGTCGGAGATCCACTGGACGAGGACGACTCCGAGGAACGCGCCGCCCAGCGAACCGCGCCCGCCGACCATCACCCATATCACGATCAGCGCGGCCTGAGGAAGGCTGAATATCGCCGGATTGACAAACGTTCCCCATGCGGCAAAAAGTGCGCCGCCGATTCCAGCGAGTGCGCCACCGATAACAAAGGCAATCAGCTTGAGCCGGCGTGTGTCGTAGCCGAGCAGGTCCATGCGAAGCTCGTTCTCACGAAGGCCGGCGAGCATCCGGCCGAATCGCCCCGTCACAAGAAACCTGACCACGCTGTACATCAGCCCTGCCACGCAAGCGGCAAAGCCGAACATGGCTGAGGGCGAAAGCTCGGAGGTGGACTCGTTACCCGGCCAGCCCAACGCGATGGACGGTAGTGAAGGAATCCCGTTGAAGCCACCCAGAAGTGCCTCGCCAATGTGATATTGCGGACCCGACGTGCTCGAAATAACCGAATACAAAACGAGCGTGATCGCGAGCGTGACGATCGCCAGGTAAACATCACCGATCTTGCCGTAGAAGAGCACGTATCCCAGCATGCCGGAAAACACCGCTGACGCCAGCGCTGCCACGACGAACGCGCTGCCCGTTTCATGGGAGACCGGAAACACGTTCAAGGAGAAGATCGCGTAAGCGTACGCACCCACTCCAAATAGCGCATTCTGGCCAAAGCTGAAAATGCCGGCTCGTCCCCACAAGAAATCGAGACTCAAGGCGACGATGCCAAAGCTGAGCCAAAGCACGCCCTTCAGTTGGAGCGCGATCGACAGATGCGGCGCCACGATAAGTGCAACAACGACCAGCAAGACGGGCCAGACCAGCCCCCGATGAGCCGCTTTCTGCAGCAGGTTGGAGCGGCCCGGATGGATGGCGTCAGGCGCCTGCGCCATCAACGCATCTTGAATCTCTGGATTGGTGTTCACGAAAAATCTCCCGTCGACGCTTAGAATTTACGGCGCCAAGACGCTGATATGCCTTGGGGAAGGACTCGAACCAGGACCATTGCCGTCACGAGCAGAGCGGATACGCCCCAGAGCGTCGTCAGCCACTGCGAGACAAGGTTGGCCACGCTACCGAGTAAAGCAGATGACATCACGGTGCCAAACACAAAGGCTGGGCCGCCCGTTACCACGGTCATGAATGCCTGCGCGACATAGGTTTGTCCAAGGCCGGGGCTGACCGCAATAACCGGCGCAATCAGCCCTCCCGCCAACCCGGCCATGCCGCAACCGATCGCGAACGTGATGAGGTTGATGCGTGGCGCGAAGACGCCCAGTGCGCTCGCCATCTCGGCGTTCTGGGCCGTCGCACGCGCCAACAGTCCATAACGCGTGCGGGTGAACACCAGATAGAGTCCAAAGACCGATGCAAACGCCGCGGCCGGCAACACAAAGGACGAATAGACTGACACGGAGTAAGTGCCGATCTTCAGCGCCCCAAGCGGCGTAGAGATGCCAGCCGATGTCGTGCCGAAAATATCCACGGCGAGCTGAAAGAGGATCAGGCTCAGTCCGAACGTGACGAGAAGCGTGTCCACCAACCGCTTCTTGTATAACGGTCTGATCAGTACTACCTCGACCACAACGCCGACCGCGGCGCTGAGTAGGGGCGATGCCGCAATCGCCACGAACAAGGGAATCCCGGCGTAACGGACCAGCGTGACGGCGGTAAATGCGCCAATCATCATGAACTCGCCATGCGCCATGTTGACGACCTTCATCAGACCGAATATCAACGCGAGACCCAGTGAAACCATGACGAGGATGGAGACGCTCGTCAGGACTGACAGCGCGACTACAAGAACGGAGGACATCGACATGAGACGCTCCTAGACTTTGGGGTTGACCATCTTGTGCGCTGCTTTGTCTTTACCGATCAGATCAATGGTTCCCGCGCCGACGATTTCGCGCGAAGGCGCAACCTGCGGCAGCGACTCAATGATCTCGTAGCTGCCTTGGCTTGAGACCCGTGCAAGGTGAATGTCCTGCACATTGCGATGAGACTGGCCGTCAGTCGATACCTTGCCGCTGGGGCCAACATAGGCCTTGCCTGACTCCAGCGCGGCGACTACCTGCGCGGTGTTCGTGGTTTTTGCCTGCTCCACTGCGAGCCGCCACTGATTCCAGCCGTTCCAAACCTGCACCGGACCATCGGGAATCGGGCCCGCATTCGGGTAGAGGGTCTTGAAGCCATCGAGGAACGTCTTGTTTTCTGGCGTGGCGAGCGATTCGAAATACGAGTACGCGACTATGATTCCGCTGGCCTCCTGAGGGGTAAGCACGGTTTGCTCGTTACCCAGTCCGAAGGTCGGTGAAATGATGCGGATCGACTTGTTCAGCCCGGCCGCGGCAAATTGCCGGTAGAACGCAATGTGATTGTTGCCAACGAGGTTCGACATGACGACCGCCGGACCCGCCGCCTGGATCTTGCGTATCGTCGAGCCGAAATCGGATACTTCGAGGGGAATGTATTCGATGCCCGCAATCGTGCCGCCAGCCTTCGCCACCAGCGATTGTGTCCAGGCCGTCGCGACGTGACCATACACGTAGTCCGCCGCGACCACGTAGATTGTCTTGCCTGCGTTCTTCACGGCCCAGTTGATCAGAGGCGCCTCCTGTTGAACGCAATCGCTGCCTTGCATGAAGGTGAACTTGTCGCACTCGCCGCCCTCGTCGATCATCGGAAAAAAGAGAATCTTTCCGTATCGGCTCAACACGGGCCGCGCGGCTTCCCGCGACGCACCGGTAATACATCCGACGACGGCGCTGATTCGATCGTCGGCACCAATTTCCTGAGCGTAGCGGGAATATAGTTCGATCTTCGATTGCGTATCGTAGGCGTGCAGTACGACCTTGCGGCCCATGACGCCGCCGCCTTTATTGATCGCATCGATCGCGTACTTCGATGCGTTCATCAGTTGCACGCCGTAGATATTCAGGTTCCCGGTCAGGTCGAACATGCTCGCGACATGAAGATCCGCCCCCGGCGCATCGGCGCCCATTGCACTGAATGAGCGCCCCAGCGCCGCCGCGCCGACGCCCGCCAATGAAA
This sequence comes from Caballeronia sp. LjRoot34, assembly GCF_964253815.1. Taxonomy (NCBI): domain Bacteria; kingdom Pseudomonadati; phylum Pseudomonadota; class Betaproteobacteria; order Burkholderiales; family Burkholderiaceae; genus Caballeronia; species Caballeronia sp. LjRoot34. The sequence goes on along the minus strand of NZ_CAXUSB020000003.1, from coordinate 1,737,985 downwards.
GTTTGAGCAGGTTGCGGCGGGTGATGGTGGTTCGGCTTTCTTCGTGGCCGGCCGGACAGGACAGTGTGTTTTCAGGCAGATTTCTTTTCATCGCGGGGCTCTTGTTCGTTAGGGTGGGCAGACTTGGCTTGGCCGCTGCGGCGGGGGAGCGCCTTGACCAGGCTTTGGTTGTGCGAGATGCGACTCCGGGAAAACAATAAGTAGTAGACCGAATAAACCTTAGTTAAAAAAATCGTCCTCTAACAGCATGTCCTCGAAGAACGCGCCGTATGTGTGGTCAGCGTTGCGAATATGGATTTCGAGAACCCACAATTGCCGGCTCGGCTTGAAATCGACTTCGGCCATCGGACCTTCGTAAATCGCCGCGTGTGGAAAGTCGGCCAGACGATGGCCCGACAAATCCATGTTCAGCACCCATCCCCGACGCTTTGCCGCTGCGACCGCAACCTCGTAAAGCACTTTCCCGCTGTCGCTTGTTTCAACCCAGTGCTTGCGTACTTCATGGAAGATTTCGCGGGCATCGCTTGCACACCTCGCCTTGCCGGCATCGGTCCCAGTGACGAACGTGTCGCCGCCGTCGCCCTCCCATTCCTTCCATGTCGGGCCAATGTCGATCAGGAAAATATCGTCCTGACCGAGCACCACGCCCGGATCGGAGGCTTCGCCGAAAGTCTTCGTGGTATTGCTGCCAAAGCGGACATAGACATCGTGCCAACCGCGCAGCATTCCGAGGCTGGCGAGAAGGTCCTTGGCCATTTCGACAGCGTCTTCTTCGACCATCCCGGGTTTGACCGCGCGGGAGATCTGCCGTATCGCATCCCGTGTCATATGACGCACGGTCATCATCTTCTGCGCGTCATAATGCTGGCCAACGGCTTCAAGGGTCTGCTGAATCGCTTCTGTACTCATGGGTGCTGCTCCTGTTTGGGATTTCGGTGGAAAATTGGACAACTAGAATGCGTCGCGCGGAACACTGACACTCAAACCATTCAGTTTGGGTTCAAGGACAATTTGGCAGGCGAGCCGGTCGAACGGCCCACTGTCCTCGATCGATTGCAACAATCGACTTTCTGTTCGCGCAGCCGGCATCAGCCTGTCGAACCAGGTTTTTTCCACCGTGACGCGGCAAGTGCCGCAAGACTGATTGCCGCCGCACACACCCTTGACGAGGTCTGCGTCGCGCAGCGCGGCGAGCAGTGTGTCGCCGGTCCAGGAGGGCAACGTTCGCGCGGGCACGTTGCCTGAGACCTGGTCAGGTACAAGGCTGGCGTTGACGTGAACAGGTGCGCGGCGCGCGTCTGCGGGCCGGCTTATCGCCGACGCGACGAAAGAATCGGAGAGGAAATTGTCGGGATCGAGACCATGCATGCCGACGAGCAGGTCCCGTGCGGCCGTAATCATCGACGGCGCGCCACATGCGTAGACGCGCGAGTTCGAGAGGTCCGGATGGTCGGCCGCGGCCGCGTCCTGGACGAATCCTCGTTTTCCTTGCCAATAGCCGAGGGCACCGCTCAGTACGGGTACGTAATGAAAATTGCGGTGACTTGCCGCAAGACTTGCGAAACGTGCGGAGAGATACAGGTCTGCTTCAGTAGTTGCGCCCCAATAGAGCCAGACCGGATTTGCACAGCCCGATTGCAACGCGGCTTCAAGCAGCGCATTGAGCGGCGCGATGCCCGTCCCCGTCGCGAGCATGACGATCGCCGAGACCTCCGACGCAGGCGTTTGCCAGACACAAGTGCCGAACGGGCCGTGAACCTTCAGGGTGTCGCCCGTTGCCAATTCATTGCGCAGCATCCGCGAGAATTTGCCGTCGCGATGCAAGCGGATATGCAATTCAATGACACGGTCGTTCGTGCTCGCCGACGCCATCGAATAAGAGCGCAGATCACCGTCCGGCAACTCGATCGATAGAAACTGGCCTTCGCTGTACTTCATCGTTTTTCCAGAAAGCGGCATCAGCCGGACCTTCATGACGGAGTCATTCAGCGGCGAGACCGACAACACTTCGGCCTCGAAGCGGTCATCGGTCGTGGGTCCCGGTAAGGTGTTCATTGCGTCACGTACCTCGTTTGCGTTTGTTAAATGCTATAGTTTTCGTGGCCCATCCGAGTGATCCAGTATTTTTGACATAGCTGGTCCAGGGACGAGTTCAGATGAAGACGGCGAGGAGCTGGCGATGTTAAGAAACTGGGAATTCACAATCAGCATCGACCGGAATTCGCCGGTGTCACTGAGCCTTCAGATCAGCCAGGCGCTGGTTGAAAAAATCCGCTCGGGACTTCTGCGCCCGGGGAACTCGCTGGCGGGGTCCAGAGAACTGGCCACGCAGTTGGGCGTGAACCGTAAGACCATCGTGGCGGTTTATGACGAGCTGGCGGCGCAGGGCTGGCTGGTCACGCAGGGAAAGCGCGGGACTTTCGTATCGCCGGCGCTGCCTGTCGCGGAAATGGAAAGCAAGGCGGAGGAAGTCCTTAAATGGTCGGCGGGGTCGCTGCCAGGCCCTGACTATCGGCCATACGGAATCGAGAAAGAGCTGCCGGCGCCTCCAAGGGACGGCTTTATTGAATTCACCGACGGCGCCCCTGACACACGCGTGGTGTCGTTCGAGGCTTTGTCCAGGGCCTTTCGCCTTGCGCTGATCGAATCCGCACGCTCCAACCGGCTGGGCTATGGCGATGCCCGTGGCCTCGCGCTGCTAAGGCAAACCATCGCAGCGATGCTTCGGATAGAGCGCGGACTGAACGCGGACGAGGACACCGTGTGCATCGTGCGCGGCAGTCAGATGGGCATTTATCTGGCCGCTCGCCTCCTGGTCCGCCCAGGCGACGCAGTGGCGCTGGAACGACTCACCTACCCTCCCGCGCGAGATGCGTTCCGCGCCTGCGGAGCGTCCGTCTTTAGTGTCGACCAGGACGAACACGGCATGATTCCTGAGTCGCTTGAGAGAATCTGCCGCGTCCATAAAATCCGGGCCATCTACATCACGCCTCACCATCAGTTTCCGACCACGGTGACCATGCCCGTTCATCGCCGCATGCGGCTTCTTGCCTTGGCCGAGCAGTTCGACTTCGTGATCGTGGAGGACGACTACGATCACGAATTTCATTTTTCGCACAATCCGATGTTGCCGATGGCCAGCGTCGATCGCTCGGGCAAGGTCATCTACATAGGCTCAATGAGCAAGATACTCGCCCCGGGACTCAGGATTGGTTATGTCGTGGCGCCGCCGAGCGTGATCAATCGACTGGCCAATGAAGTGATGCTTATCGACCGGCAAGGGAATGGGGTGACAGAGCGCGCAGTGGCGGAACTCATGCAGAGCGGAGAACTCAAGAGACACATCAGGCGGGCGGTGAAGATCTACGAGCAACGCTGTGAAATGGCGATTGCGCTGGTACATGAAAAGCTAAGTTCGATCGCCACGGTCTCGCCGCCTGACGGTGGGCTGGCGCTGTGGCTCACACTCGATTCGGCAATCGATATGCAACGCCTCGAAGAGGATGCCGTCCGGGAACGTGTACGCGTCTTGACCGGCACCTTGTTCTCGGATGACTATGCACCTGTCAACGCTATGCGGCTCGGATTTGGCAGCCTCAACGAGCGCGAACTGAAGCAGGGGTTCGAACGGCTGCGAAAGGTGCTCTCAAGACAAGATACGCGTCTCTGATCGATCGGGACCGGTAAGCAGTAGTCTCTCGCATCGCTCGGTTTTGTCGAATCAAGCCGCGCTGGTACAGCGGGCGTCGCAACGATACGAGCGATATTCAATGTTGCCGGAATCGCCGTTCTACTCGATGCCGTTTTGCGCAATCGTCGAGAAGATGCGGCCCTTGACCCCGGTTGCCGAGGCGTTTTTTGAATTTGCTGCTGGAAGCGCATAGGTGCGACCGTGGTAAGACCGCCCTCGTCTGCCCTGATTTCGTGCGATGCACCGAATCGATCGCAAGGAACTAGTGCATACCCTACTTCCAAAATTCCGGTCGCCAACCCAAGCCATTGTTTTTAAAAGCCAACATACTCCTGGCACGGTTCACGCATAAGCACTCCGGTCCTACCGGTAGGAGTGCACCGCATGAGCATGTCGAATTTCGTTGCGCAAACCCTCCAGCAACGCATTCTTTCAGGCGTATACGCGCCCGGTGAAGTCCTGCCTGGACAGCGCGATCTAGCAGGTCAGCTCGGTGTAAGCCGCGGCGCCCTGCGCGAAGCCGTATCCGTACTCATGACGCTAGGGTTCCTTCGCTCGGTCCCCGGCAAAGGTACGTTCGTCGCGCATCGCGGACAACGCGATACAGAGCCCGTCAGCCGTAGCGCCGAGCAAACCATGCAACTGCGCTACATCATCGAGCCCTCCGCCGCCGCGCTCGCCGCACGAACAACCGGTCCCGGCATAGCAAGCCAGTTCCGCGACATGCAAGCACGCTTCAAAGACGCGCTGCTGCGCAATGACCTCATCGACGCCGCCAATTGCGACCTCGCTTTCCATCAAGCAATCGCTGCCTGCTCCGGCAATGACATCCTCGCGGAAATCTCGCACTCGTTCGAAGACCGCATAGGTAAAAGCCAACGCTTTCCCCTCGCCAATACACCGCGCCTGATCGAGGCGTTCGAGGAACACGAACACATTGTTGCGGCGATTACCTGCGGCAACGCCACCGCCGCAATGACCGCCATGCAACGCCATCTGCGAGGCGCCGCCGAACGCGCCGGCATCGCTTTCACCATTCCGTAGATATCAGCATGACTAACTGAATGTGTACCGTTTCTGGCCACCCTCTCCGACATCCACCGAAGATCAACCACCATAAAGGACCGTACCTGCATGAACTTCATCAAATCAAGTTTGCTGACGTGGGCCTGCGCGCTGGCATGCAGCGCGGTCCTACCCGCCACCGCACAAGCGCAGGAAAAAGTGCTGAGGATCGCAATGACAGCAGGCGACATCCCTCGCACGCTGGGCCAGCCGGACCAGGGTTATGAGGGCAATCGCTTCACAGGCATAACCATGTACGACGGTCTCACGCAATGGGACCTGAGCCACGAGAAAGGACCCAGCGAACTGATCCCCGACCTCGCCACGTCCTGGCAAGTCGATCCCAAGGACCACACCAAGTGGATCTTCAAACTGCGCCCTGGCGTGAAGTTTCACGACGGCTCGCCATTCAACGCCGACGCGGTCGTCTGGAACGTCGACAAGGTCCTCGACAAGAGCGCGCCGAACTTCGACCCAAGCCAGGTCGGCGTGACCGCATCGCGCATGCCCACGCTGCGCTCAGCACACAAGATCGATGACCTGACGGTCGAGTTGACGACCTCTGAACCCGACTCGTTCCTGCCGATCAACCTGGCAAACCTGTATATGGCCTCGCCCGTACAGTGGCAGAAAAAACTCGCCGCCATTCCCGCGACAGTGACCGATCCCGCCGAGCGCGACAAGCAGGCGTGGATCGCGTTCGCCGCCGATGCATCGGGTACCGGCCCGTTCAAGATGGCGCGCTTCGTGCCGCGCGAACGCCTGGAGATGGTCAAGAACACTGAGTACTGGGACCCGGCGCGCAGGCCGAAGATTGATCGCGTGGTACTGCTGCCGCTGCCGGAGGCCAACACCCGCACGGCCGCTCTACTGTCAGGTCAGGTCGACTGGATCGAGGCGCCCGCGCCGGATTCCATGGACGCCATCAAGTCGCGCGGCTTCAAGATCTATTCGAACCCGCAACCCCACGTGTGGCCGTGGCAACTCTCCTTCCTGCCGGGTTCCCCGTGGCTCGACAAACGCGTGCGTTACGCAGCCAACCTCTGTGTGAACCGCACCGCGCTCAAGCAGTTGCTGGGCGGCATGATGAGCGAAGCGACCGGCACCTTCGAGCCGGGCGACCCGTGGCGCGGCAATCCGACCTTCCAGATCAAGTACGACCCGGACGCAGCCCGCAAGCTGATGACCGAAGCCGGTTATTCGGCAGCGAAGCCGCTGAAGGTCAAGGTGCAGATTTCGGCTTCGGGGTCTGGCCAGATGCAGCCGCTGCCCATGAATGAATTCGTGCAACAGAACCTGAAGGCCTGCTTCATCGACGTCAGCTTTGACGTGGTCGAGTGGAACACGCTCTACACCAACTGGCGCCTCGGTGCGAAGGACCCGTCGGCGCATGGCGCCAATGCGACCAACGTGAGCTTCGCATCAATGGACCCGTTCTTCGCCATGGTCCGTTTCGTCAGCACGCAGGCCTTCCCGCCGGTATCGAATAACTGGGGGTACTACAGCAACCCGAAGATCGATGCGTTGATCCAGCAAGCTCGTACGACCTTCGACGCGAAACAGCGCGACGTGCTGCTCGCGCAGTTGCACGGAGACATTGTCGACGACGCGCCGTTCATCTGGATCGCGCACGACACAGGCCCCCGCGCGATCTCGGCCAAGGTGCACGGCGTGGTGCAACCGAAGAGCTGGTTTATAGACATCGCCACCATGTCGATGAACTGACCTGAACCCGCCGTGGTCTGGGCACTCTGCGCCCAGACCACGGCAACCGGGCCCCACCTCATGCTTTCCTATCTTCTACGGCGCGCGCTCTATGCATTGCCGATCATGCTGGGCGTTGCGTTCCTCTGCTTCATGCTGGTTCATATCGCGCCGGGCGACCCGTTGGTTTCCATCCTGCCACCCGATGCATCGGCTGACCTGCAGAAGCAGTTGATGGAACTCTACGGTTTCAACCGGCCGTTGCCGGTGCAGTTCTTTAGCTGGGTCTGGCGCGCGCTGCATGGCGACCTCGGCACCTCGATTGCTACCGGCCGCCCGGTCGCCGGCGAAGTGATCAAGGCGGTCGGCAATACGATGATGATCGCCGCGCTGGCCACGCTGATCGGCTTTGCATTCGGCGCGCTGTTTGGCTTTGTAGCGGGCTACATGCGCGGCTCGTGGATTGACCGCGCGGCTTCGCTTGTCTCGGTCACCGGCGTGAGCGTGCCGCATTACTGGCTGGGCATGGTCCTCGTGATCGTGTTCTCGGTGAAGCTGATGTGGCTGCCCGCCACCGGCGCGGGACCCGACGGTTCGGCCGACTGGCATTGGGACTGGGCGCACTTCCAGTACCTCGTGTTGCCCGCAGTCACCATGTCGTTCATCCCCATGGGTATTATCTCGCGCACGGTCCGCGCGCTGGTGGCCGATACGCTGTCGCAGGAATTCATGGTCGGATTGAGGGCGCGTGGCTTGAGCGAGTTCGCCTTGTTCCGCCATGTGCTGAAGAACTGCGCGCCGACCGCGCTGGCAGTGATGGGCCTTCAACTCGGTTATCTGCTGGGCGGATCGATCCTGATCGAGACGGTGTTCTCCTGGCCGGGCACCGGTTTCCTGCTCAATGCCGCGATCTTCCAGCGGGACCTGCCGCTGCTGCAAGGCACGATCCTGGTGCTCGCACTATTCTTCGTTATCCTGAATCTCCTGGTTGACATCCTTCAAACCGTCTTCGATCCGCGTATTGAAAGGGGCTGAGCCGTGACCACGACTATCACCACCGGCGACACCGCCAAGCCCCTCGCCACGCCGTTGCGCTCGCGCGGACACGGAGCAAACGTGCTGCGTCGCCTGGTCCGCAATCCGCAGGCGATGCTCGGCGCCACCGTGATCCTCATCTTCCTGATCATGGCCGTTGCCGCGCCCCTCTTGATGCCGGCCGATCCGTTCGCCGCGTCCATGTTCAATCGCCTCAAGCCGATCGGCACGCCCGGCTATTTGCTCGGCACCGACGAACTGGGCCGCGACATGCTGTCCCGCCTGATCCTGGGCGCCCGCCTGTCGCTATTCATGGGCGTGACACCGGTCCTGCTCGCGTTCGGTATTGGCGGAGCGATCGGGATCATGGCGGGTTACGCAGGCGGTGTGCTCAACGCGCTCGTGATGCGCACGATCGACGTGCTCTACGCGTTTCCGTCGGTGCTGCTGGCCATTGCGTTATCCGGTGCATTAGGTACGGGCATTGGCAACGCGCTGGTATCGCTGACCGTGGTGTTCATCCCGCAGATCGCGCGGATTGCCGAGAGCGTCACCACGCAAGTCCGCCGCAGTGATTTCGTGGATGCCGCGCGCGCGTCGGGCGCAAGCGCCTTCACGATCGTGCGCGTGCATGTGCTCGGCAACGTGATCGGACCGATCTTCGTGTTCTCCACCAGCCTCATCTCCGTCTCGATGATCCTCGCCTCCGGCCTCTCGTTCCTCGGCCTCGGTGTTACGCCGCCGAACCCGGAGTGGGGCCTGATGCTCAATACCTTGCGCACGGCAATCTATGTGCAGCCCTGGCTCGCGGCGCTGCCTGGCGTGTTTATCTTCGCGACGTCGATTGCTTTCAACATGCTCTCCGACGGCCTGCGTGCTGCGATGGAGATCAAATAATGGCTGCACTCATGGCAGATGATCGTGACATCGGCGGCCCGGCCCAGCCGTTGCTGAGCGTCAAGAATGTGGTCCGGCATTTTCCACTCGGCAACAAAGGGCTGCCGTTTCTAAAGGATGCGCGCAACGTGGTCCGCGCCGTCGACAACATCTCGTTCGATGTATTGAAGGGTGAGACCCTTGGGGTTGTGGGCGAATCGGGCTGCGGCAAATCCACCATGGCGCGACTGATGATGCAATTGCTGCAGCAGGATAGCGGCGAACTTATCTTCGACGGCGAAACGGTCGGGTCACGCGCCCTGCCCCTGCGCGAGTTTCGCCGTCAGGTGCAGATGGTGTTCCAGGACAGCTTCTCGTCGCTCAATCCACGCATGACGATCGAAGATTCAGTCGCGTTCGGCGCAACGGTTCACGGCGTCTCGCGGAAAGACGCAATAGCACGCGGACGTGACCTGCTCGCGCGCGTCGGCCTCGATCCCGTGCGGTTTGCGGGACGTTATCCGCACGAACTCTCGGGCGGTCAGCGACAGCGCGTGAATATTGCGCGGGCTTTGGCACTCGGTCCGCGCCTTGTGATTCTCGACGAAGCTGTGTCGGCACTCGACAAATCGGTCGAAGCTCAGGTGCTGAATCTGCTCGCCGATCTCAAGGCGGAGTTCGGACTGACCTATGTCTTCATCAGCCACGACCTGAATGTTGTGCGCTACATCTCGGACCGGCTGGTGGTGATGTATCTGGGCGAGATCGTGGAGATCGGCACGGCGGAGGACGTGTTTTCGCACGCGTTGCATCCGTATACGCGGGCCTTGCTCAACTCCATGCCGAGTGTCGATCCAACGCGCCGCACGACCGCCGCGCCGCTCTTCGGCGATCCGCCCAATCCGATCGATCCGCCCAGCGGCTGCCGCTTTCATACGCGCTGTCCGCAGGCGCAGGATGTATGCAGCAAACGCGCACCGGCCGTCTCTACGGTTGGTGAAGGACAAGTAACGTGCCTTGAATACGAGCCGGACAGCGGCTACGTTCCAATCCCGATTACCGCAGCGCAGGAGGTCGCGTGATGAACAAGAAGCCGGAGGTCAGCATCAGCCTGCGCGACCTGAAGGTCCGCTTTATCACGCCCGGCCGGACAATCCACGCAGTCAACGGCGTGGACCTGGAAGTGGGACGCGGCGAGGTGGTCGCTCTGCTTGGCGAATCCGGCTCGGGCAAGAGCGTCACGTTGCGCGCGATCATGCGGCTGCATTCGGAGAAGACTACGCGCATGGAGGGCGGACTCGACGTTGAAGGTCAGGACGTACTAAAGCTCTCGCGCCGGCAGCTTTCTGACCTGCGCGGCAAGGTCGTATCGATGATCTTCCAGGAACCGTTGCTCGCCCTTGATCCGGTCTACACGCTCGGCGCGCAGATTGCCGAGATGGTACGGCGGCATCAGGGGGTATCGAAGGCCGAAGCGCGCAAACGAGCGCTGGCGTTATTCGAAAAGGTCCGCATTCCAAGCCCTGAACGCCGGCTGGATGCGTATCCGCACGAGATGTCGGGCGGCATGCGCCAGCGCGCGATGATCGCGCTGGCGTTGTCGTGCGAACCGCGTGTCCTGCTCGCCGACGAACCGACCACTGCTCTCGACGCGACCGTGCAGATCCAGATCTTGCTGCTTCTGCGCGACCTGCAACAGGAACTGGGTCTGTCGATTGTGTTCGTCACGCACGACATTGGAGCCGCGACCGAGGTCGCGGATCGCATCGCGGTGATGTACGCGGGCCGGATCGTCGAGCAGGGGCCGGCGCTCGCGCTGCTGACCGAACCACGGCATCCCTATACCATTGCTCTGCTCAAAGGCCGCACGCAAGGCGCCATGAAAAAAGGCGTTCGGCTGGAAACAATTGGCGGTGCGCCGCCCGACCTTTCCGCGCTGCCGCCGGGCTGCGCGTTCGCGCCGCGTTGTGCGCATGCGATCGACCGTTGCTTGCAGACACAGCCTGAAGAACGCCTGGTCGGTAACGCGCATTCGGCCCGTTGCATCCGGGTCGACGAAATCGCCATGCTGCAACCGAAGACCGACATTCTCTCCACTCACTAACAACGAAATGACACCAGATCTCGCCTCGTATCGCGCTTTCGTACCCTACCCCGATCATCCGGTACCCCATGCCCCGAACGGCCCGCTCACGGGCCTGACGTTCGGCGTAAAGGACATCTTCGATGTGGCAGGCTATCCCACCGGCTGCGGCAACCCGCACATGCTGGCCATGTCCGGTATCAAGACGAGCAACGCGCCGGTTGTGGAGGCCTTGCTCGCGGCCGGCGCCACCTTCGCGGGCAAGACCTATACGGAGGAACTCGCGTTCTCGATGACCGGCAAGAACGCGCACTTCGGCGCACCGCGCAATGGCGCCGCGCCGGACCGTGTGACCGGTGGATCGAGTTCGGGCTCGGCGTCGGCGGTATCGAATGGGTTGTGCGATTTCGCGCTCGGCACCGATACCGGCGGCTCGGTCCGCGCGCCGGCTAGCCATTGCGGCCTGATCGGTTTGCGACCGACCCACGCGCGTGTGTCGCTCGACGGTTGCATGCCGTTGTCACCGAGGTTCGACACTTGCGGCTGGTTCACGCGTGACATCGAAACATTTGCACGCGTGGGCAACGTGTTGCTCGGCGAAGATACGACGACGCTCCCGTCAGCGCCTCATGTCTGCTTGCCGCGCGAGGTGCTGGCCGGGCTGCCGGAACCTGTGGTGAAGGTTTTCTTCGCGACACTTGATCGCGTCAAGGCGTGCTTCGGATCGATAGAAAGCGTCGACATCATGACGCCCTCCACCGACGCGCTCTACTGGGCGTTTCGTTACACACAGGGATTCCAGGCGTGGCAAAGTCACGGTGAATCGATCCAGCGTTTCGACTTCCAGCTCGGCCCGGGCGTGCGCGAACGTTTCGCATGGTCACGTACCGTGACACCCGCACAGAACGAGGACAGTGAGAGCGTACGCGAGCAATTCCGCGCAAATTTGTTGAGCCTGCTAGACGGCGGGCGCATTATTGTCATGCCCACGATGCCTGACGTTGCCCCGCTGTTGTCGGACACGGACGAAGCGCTGGAGTCGTACCGTAACCAGGCGATCAGGATGCTGTGCGTCTCGGGGCTCGGTGGATGCCCGCAACTCTCGCTGCCGTTGATGCAGATAGACGGTGTGCCACTAGGCTTGTCGCTGATCGGACCGCCCGGCAGCGACAAAGGGTTGATCGAACTAGGCCGCATGCTGATGGCCTGACGCCGTCCGACATTGGAGGAAAGCGCATGATCCGTACACCGGCAGTCCCCACGCAGCAGGTATTGAACGATCGCGCGATAGTAACCGAGTGGCGATTCGCACCGGGCGCCGAAACCGGCTGGCATGTTCATGGGCACGACTACATTGTCGTTCCGCAAACCAACGGGGAACTCCTGCTTGAAACTAAAACAGGTAACCGAGTTTCCGAACTACATGCCGGGCAGAGTTATGCCGGCTTGAAGGGCGTTGAACATAACGTCGTCAATGCTAGCGACCACGAGGTTGTGTTCGTTGAAATCGAGATCGTCTGAGAGCGCAACGGAGCGCTGTGCCGCCGAGTTAGTTAGCAAGGTGGACGCGCTCGCCTTCATCCGGTTCGAACCAATCCGGATTGCGCTCGGCAACCGGTTTGAGCGAGACCAGGATCTCGCGCAGATGGGCGCGCATGGCTTCTTCCGCGCCGTCGGCGTCATGCGCTTTCAGTGCGCTCACAATCCGTGCGTGCTGCTTGATCAGCAATTCAAGAGGTGAGACTTCCGGCAGGCTCAGATAACGCACGCGGTCCATCTGAGCCTTGATGTCCTGAATGGTGTCCCATGCCGCCACGCAATCGATAGATTGTGCTATCAGGAAATGGAAGCGCTCATCGAGTGCGAGGAACGACGTGGTGTCGTTCACCTTCGCAGCGGTCTTCTGGTCGCGTAGATTTTCAGCGAGGTCGGCGAGTTGCGCCGACGTGATTTCAAGCGCGGCCTTGCGGGCCACTGCGGCCTCGATTGCTTCACGGATGAACCTGCCTTCGCGAACGCGCCGCGGTGAGATCTTCTTCACGAAGGTTCCTCTTTGCGGCAGCACCTGCAGCACGCCTGACTCTACAAGCTTGATGAACGCTTCACGGACCGGTTGCCGGGAGACCTGGAACATGTCTGAAACTTCGGTCTCGGACAGTGGCGTGCCGGGCACCAGCGCACCCGAGAAAATGGCTTCACGCAGGGCACGAAAGATTTGCTTGCCGATGGGTTCGTGCGATTCAATGCGAAGCTGACCGCGCAGGTTGGGCAGCGCTACACGCGGTTCCGCTGCGCGAGTGCGGCCGCGGGGAGGTGCGGCCGGTGGCATGGAAGAAGCCGTTGGTTCATTGCGACCGGCACCGGCTGGCGAAGACGCGTTACGTCGCAACGGCGTCGGTAAGACGTTTTTCGTGACCATGACCCACACTTGGATGAGTAGTAAAAAGAGGACGAAGATAGTGTTCGAATTTTATCTTGTCATCTACCATACTACCACGCCGTGGTGGTCGGATTTGAGCGTCGGCGGTCAGGGGTGATCTGGATTTCTAGGTTCTGGAGTTGGGGTCAGGGTGCTAGGCTCTGGGTTAGCGGTCAGGGGTCGATGCCGGGTTGGTGCTTTCGGCCGTGGTGGTCTGCCTGAGTCGGATTTTCTCTTTATCACTGTTAGCCACTGTGCGTGGCGGCACGTCATTTCTTTGTCCAAAGCGACAAAGAAACGAAGCAAAGAAAACGCTTTCAAACCCGCTACCCTAAGTGTCCACAGCGTGCAGTTTCTATTCATAGGTGCCCCAAAAGCACGGTGCTCGCCAGAGCGAAGGATGTTTGAACCCCTCCTTCTCGCGAATCCTGACACGAACACGCTTCGCCCCGTACGCTCTCGGGCAAGCACCAGTTGCCAAGGAACCGGTACGGCCTCACGCGTTCTGCATGCTTCGTTTTTTGGTGGGTTGGCTGCTTGATCGGTTCCCTTATTTCGTAGGTCACAGCTTGATCCGTAACAGCTCGACGTGACGCGTATTTATTGCCTCAGTCTTTGGTGAGTTGGCTACGCGGCCTACACCGCTATTTTCGTCGGCTACGGCCTTAAGCATTGTTGGCGCTTTGTTACTTGATGGGTTGGCGACGTGGTTCGTCATGCGTACAAATTCGAAGGGCGGTTATCCGCGGATAGCGCGGGGTGCTCCTTGGGCAGGTTCAATCACTGGTGGCGAAGCGTGTGGGTATCGGTGTTCGGAGAAGGAGGGGTTCACACATCCGTGGCTCTGGCGAGCACCGTGCTTTTGGGGCACCTATGAATAGAAACTGCACGCTGTGGACACTTAGGGTAGCGTGGTTGAAAGCGTTTTCTTTGCTTCGTTTCTTTGTCGCTTTGGACAAAGAAATGACGTGCCGCCACGCACAGTGGCTAATAGTGATAAAGAGAAAATCCGACTCTCGCAGACCACTAAGCCCGAAAGCAGCAACCCGGCATCAACCCCGACCGCTGACGCCGAAAGCAACAACCCGGCACTGACCCGCCCGCTAACCCCAGAACCTAGCACCCCGACACCAACCTCAGCCGCTAACCCAAAAACCACCCCAACCCCAAAAACCCGTCCACCGGCGCGAGCGAAAACTCCTAGACCAGAGCGCGCCGCACCCTAAGCCTGTCGCCGCGTGGCTCGCGAATCCAGATCAGCGAACAAAGCGAACCCAACACCGCAACAGCACCGGCAAGTACAAACGCACTGCCATAGGCACCATGCGTCGCCTGCACAATAAAGCCCGTCACCGCGGGCCCAATCACGCCAGCGAGGTTCGCCAGCAGATGCACAAATCCGCCCACGCCCCCCACATTCTCACGCCGGACGGTATCCTGAATCACGGCCCAATAAACCGCGCCCGTGACATAGAGAAAGAAAATCGACACCGACATCAGCGCGACCGCTCCCTCCATACTTTCCACTCGCCCGGCAAATCCGACACATACGGCTGCTACCCCGAGACACACCGACAAAACGATCCGCCGCGCGAGCAACGGCTTGCCCGTGACTCGCAAAATCAGGTCCGTGATGAAGCCGCCAGCGGCAAGGCCGATACTGCCGAGCAACCAGGGGATCACGGTCGCAATGCTCATATCATGAAGCGACATTTGATGTGCTTCAGTCAGGTACGTGGGGAACCATGACAGGAAGAAGAACAGCACATAGTTGTAGGCGAAAAAGGCGAACGCCGTCGCAAGAATGATCGGTTGCTTCAGGTAGAACTTCAGCCCCATCTTTTCGCCCTCGGGCGCATGCTCCATCGACGAGGCCTGCTGCTGCCCCGCGACAATCAACGCAAGCTCCTCCGGTTTCACGCGCTTGTCCTGCTGAGGCTGTTCAGTCGTGGTCAAGGTCCACACTACGAGCCATGCCAGACCGAGCACCATGATCGCGACAAACGCCCAGCGCCAGCCAAAACGGATCGCCATGTAGCCAACCACCGGTCCCGCAAGTGCGCCCCCCAGCGGCGTACCTGAACTGATCACACCAATGGCGCTGGCCACCTCGCGTCGCGGAAACCAGTTGTTGACCATCTTGCTGTTCGATGAACTGAATGGCCCCTCGCCCATGCCGAACAGAACCCGCAGCACGATCAATGAAACGAGGCTGCTTGCCAGCGCTGTCGCCCCGCAGAATAGCGACCAGATGCCCATCGATGCGCCGAATACTTTCTTCGCGCCGATCTTGTCCGACGCCACGCCGCCGATAAAATTGAACAGCGCGTAGCCGATGAAAAAGCTGCTGAACACAATGCCCATCTGCGCATGCGAAAAATCGAGATCCTTCTGGATCAGCGGAGCCGCGATCGAGAGCGCAGCACGATCGAGATAGTTGATCACGCCGGCGAGGAACAGCAAACCGACCACGAACCAGCGCTGGCTTCTGAACATGAATGTCTCCTGGAATACGCCTCTTCGTGATCGGGCGTTCGAGCAAAACGGTGATAGGGATTCAATCGAACTGCAGATGCACCTTCATCGACTGGTTGCGGTCATGGGCCACTTCGAACGCATGGTTCGCGTCCGCGAGCGGAAAGACATGCGTCATCAACGGACTCAGATCGATTTTCCCGGTGGCGATTTCTTCGGCGGCGACCGCGTATTCATCGGTGAAACGGAACGATCCCTGATAACGCAACTCCTTCGCCATCACGAGATTGGCCGCGACCGGCGACTGTCCCGCCGGCAGGTTGCCCACCTGGATCACAGTGGCACCCGCGCGTGCGGCCCGAAGCGCGGTGTCGAGCCCGGCAGGGCTGCCGGATGCTTCGATCACCACGTCGAAGGTGCCGCGTGACTGAGACCATGCTTCGACCTGCGCCTGGTCGGTGGCGAGTACGGTCTGATCGGCGCCTAGCGTAGCGGCCATCTGCAACGCTTTGTCGGCGAGGTCGAGCGCGACCAGACGATGCGCCCCGGCACGCCGCGCGACCGTTAGCAAAATACAGCCAATAGGTCCGCAGCCGATCACAAGTACCTGGGCGCCGACCAGCGATCCCGCATGCCGCAGCGCATGCAACGCGACGGCGAGCGGCTCCGCCATCGACGCCTGCGCGAAGTCGAGTGCATCAGGCACAGGCACGCATTGGCGAGCGGCAACCGCAATGTATTGGCGAAACATGCCCTGCATGTGAGGGAACGTCGAGGCGCTGCCCATGAAGCGCATATTCAGGCAATGGTTGGTCATGCCCTTCACGCAAAACCGGCACTCGCCGCAGTTCAGACCCGGGTTCACGGCAACACGCTGGCCAACGCGCAAACCGTTCACGCCCTCCCCCAGCGCGGCGATTTCACCCGCGACTTCATGACCAAGGACGAACGGTTCCCGGACCGCGAAATCGCCGCTTTTGCCCTTGAAGTAATACGACAAATCTGACCCGCAGATACCGCCCGCGCGCACGCGGATCTGAACTTGACCCAGCTGTGGTTGAGGCGCATCGACTTCGTCGATACGCAGGCGTTTCGGTTCGTGAAGGACGGCTGCAAGCATGAGAAGCTCCGTTGAATGGTGTAAGTGCCGAAGCACAGCGCGTGGCTAGAGGCGCGCCGCGAAAATAGGGGATGAATGCGATTCGCGGAGAGACGTCGCGAATGACGGCATACCCCAATCGTGAAGATCACCGCCACGTGGTTCTGCGAAGCACCGCCGCTCACCAGTTCCAGAGCGTGCCGTCTTCGAGTCGCGCGACCGGCAAATAAGCCGGATCGTAGGGATAGCGCGCCGCGAGTTCTTCGTCGATATCCACGCCGTGACCGGGCGCCTCGCCGGGATGCATCGTGCCCCGCTCGAAGGTCCATGCGTGTGGGAAAACATCAAGCGCTTCCTTCGGAAAACCCATGTATTCCTGCACGCCGAAATTCGGCACCCACAAGTCGAAATGGAGCGCCGCGCCCATGCAGACCGGCGACAAATCCGACGGCCCGTGGCAACCCGTACGAACCTGATAGAGCGACGCAAAATCCGCAATGCGTTTCAGGTGCGTGATACCGCCCGCATGCGTAAGCGTGGCGCGAATGTAGTCGATCAACTGCTCTTCAATCAGTTGCTTGCAATCCCAGATGCTGTTGAATACTTCGCCCACCGCGATAGGTGTCACCGTGTGTTGGCGAATCAGGCGGAAACCGGCCTGATTCTCCGCGGGCGTGGGGTCTTCCATCCAGAACAACCGATACGGCTCGACTGATTTACCCAGGCGTGCCGCTTCTATAGGCGTGAGACGGTGATGCACGTCGTGGAGCAGATGGGTATCGAATCCGAACTTGTCGCGCACTGCTTCGAAGAGTTTCGGCACGAAGTCGAGATACTTTTCCGACGACCACGTTTGCTCTTCCACCACGCCCTTGGTAGCTGGCTCATACATGCCCGCACCCTTCGATACCCCGTACACCGAGCGCATGTTCGGCACGCCGCATTGAATGCGGATAGCCTGATAGCCCTCTTCCACATGCTCTGCATAGCGGTCGAGGGCTTCAGGAATCTCACGTCCGGTCGCATGCCCGTAGACCATCACGCTCTCACGCGACGCGCCGCCGAGCAGCTTGTACAAAGGCAGATTCGCGACCTTGCCCAGAATGTCCCACAGCGCCACATCCACCGCGGCGATGGCGGTCATGGTCACCGGACCGCGACGCCAGTACGCACCCTTGTATAAAAACTGCCAGATGTCTTCTATGCTCCCCGGATCACGACCGATCAGCAGCGGGCACACGTGGTCCTTCAGATAAGACGCCACCGCCAGTTCGCGGCCATTGAGGGTGGCATCGCCAATACCGTGAACCCCTTCGTCGGTCACCACTTTCAACGTGACGAAGTTGCGTCCCGGACAACTGACGATGACATCGGCGCGAACGATTTTCATGGGAATTTCCTTGAGGTGCGATCAATGGAATTGATGCTACCATACAAGTAGACTCAATCGTCAATCAAGGGTTTTCCCGCTCCAGGCTATTTAAAATGACCAGTGAATCCATGCTTTGCCGCAAGGCGCTTCCGTTAATCGAGGACCATCTGCTAGCGCCTGAGTGGCGCGATCCCCGCATTGGCATCGTTCATCTGGGCATCGGAAATTTTCATCGGGCGCACGAAGCGGTTTATACGGAAGAGGCCATGCTTGCCGCGGGTGGCGACTGGGCAATCTGCGGGGTCACGCTGCAAGGCGACGTGACGAAGCGCGATGCGTTGATGGCGCAGGATGGCTTGTATAGCGTCGTGGAGCGTGGGCCGCAGGGTGTGAAGACAACAGTTATTCGCGCGCTGCGTGAAGTGCTCGCGCTGCCGCATGACCGCGCGCGACTGTTCGACTTGCTCGCCGACACAAATGTGCGGATCGTCTCGTTGACGGTCACGGAGAAAGGGTATTGCCGCGATACGAAGACGGGCGACGTCGACCTCGGCCATCCCGGCATCGCACATGATCTGGAGCATCCGGGCGAGCCCGGCACGGTGCCGGGTATCCTTGTCGCCGCATTGAAGACGCGGCGCGATGCCGGCATCGCGCCGTTCACCGTGCTCTCTTGCGACAACCTCTCGCACAATGGCGCAGCATTGCGCCAGGTGGTCTGTTCCCACGCTCGCGCGCTTGACGAAGCGCTGGCAACGTGGATCGATCGCGAAGTCGCGTTCCCGTCAACGATGGTGGATCGTATCGTCCCCGCGACCACGGACGCCGACCGTGACGCCGCGGCCGCTGCGCTCGGGCTTCGCGACGAGGCGCCGGTCCCGTGCGAACCGTTTCGACAATGGGTGATCGAAGACCGCTTCCCTGCCGGACGACCCGCATGGGAACGCGTGGGCGCGCAACTCGTGGACGACGTGATGCCATTCGAACTCGCCAAGCTGCGCATGCTGAACGGCACACATTCGACGCTTGCATATTTGTCGATGCTGGCGGGGTTCGCGACCATCGACGAAGCAATTTCGTTCGCGCCGCTGCGCACACTGATCCATTCGATGATGACGCACGAGATCGCACCGACCTTAAATGTCCCGGCATCGTTCGACTTGATGGCGTATCGCGATGCACTGCTCGAACGATACGCGAATCCGGCGTTGAAACATCGCTGCGCGCAGATTGCCATGGACGGCAGCCAGAAGATTCCGCCGCGCCTTTTCGCGACGATCGCGGCCCGCCTTGAGCGCGGGCAAGCAATCACGGGACTCGCGCTTGGCGTTGCAGCGTGGTTCGTTTTCTTGCGCGGACACGCCGACGACGGCACGACTTTCGTTATCAACGATCCGCTGGCCTCGCGGCTGACTGCGCTTGCGACGAACGCGGGAGACGTGGAAAACGCGCCGGAAAGCTTTGTCGATGCGATGCTCGGTTGTCGCGATGTATTCAGTCCCGAACTGGCTTCGAACGAGGTGTTCCGGCGCGCCCTGATTGAAGCGGTCACGCAGTTAGGGAGCGGCACGAGAACGGCGATCGAAAAGGTTGACTGCAATGCCAGGTTCCACAACAGATCTGGCTAATGTGCCGATCAAAACGCGTATTTGCACTGTAAAGCGGTTCGTGCTCGTTCAACCGACCCTGCGGCAGGTCTGCTTCCCTATGAGCTTATCGCAGCCTTTCGAAACGTATAGGGTCAACGCTTAACCATGCGTTTTTAGTCCCGCTAGCCCATGTTAAGAGTTGAGCCGCCCGAACAGCACAATTATGTGCAAACACAAGGTGTGGGCAGGCTCCTTTCCCACACCTTGGTGATTCTGATTAGCTACGAGACTTGTCTTTATTCAACGAGTCAAGGCACGATCACTTACTTTCCGAGTAACGATCTCTCAGCTTTCCAATAACCAGGCGTGTAATTCCAAGTCGAACCGTTGTTGGGTTGGTCTGTTACATACACATAGTTTGCTGTTGTTCCATTGACTGTGGTTTGCATTTGAGCTTGAGTCGCAGCGTAAGTCAGCAACCAGGTCTTCACCCCAAGCGAAGTTGCCGTACTTTGAGCCGAATTGAGGTTGGTGAGATTCTTTTGATATGCGTTAAAGGAATCTTCAAGTATTACTATGTGCTCACCCTTTTGCGCGCTAGCGATAAAACAATTATTATTTCCCCACGTACCTGCATTCCAAACTACTGTGCCGGATGCCCCCGCGTTTTTCACTGTCGAACGGATCGCACTCCATTTCGGTGGAGTGCCTGCGCATTTTTGCTGATCAGTCAACTGCTTCTCATTGCTACTGTCATTATCAAAAGCGGCCTCATCGAAAAAAATTCCATCGACGCCTCCAAGCGTGGTCTTGTATGCGTTTAAGTTGGCGGAAATGTCGGTGTAGCGCTGCTTCTGGGCAGCTGTTAATTGTGCGTAGCCGGTAGGGACATATCCGAGGACATAACCACCTTGGTTGCGGATGTTGGCAATGACTGCCTTATATTTAGTGATGTCAGCCGAGCTTAGTTTAAGCGCACCGCTATTTGGGTTAATTACGATGAAGCCACCTTTTGGAATCTGACCGCTGTATGTACTTGAAGGGCCATCCCAATATGCGGGAACTCCAAAATTCGATGGTGCGGCTTGTGCAAGAGGAACGGTGAGGCCCATCAGACCAGGAAAAATCAACCATAAACATTTACTTTTGAACATAGCTTACCTCAGTAATTCTAATTGCTAAAGTTAAAATCAAAATAGCTCAATCTGATTTGATGTCCCGCGCTCTGTGTTTATGTGTGATTTTCTCCGTTCCCCGTATAATTATTTGAGCCTAGTTCTTCGGGTAATCGAGGAAAATAAGAAAACTCTTAATAGTGAAAATTGCGACGATTACTTTGATATTTGTCGAGTGTCCTCTCGCAATAACTACAAGCGGCGTATTGGTGCAATAAATGAGCAATGTCTACAGTCGCGCACGAGTCGACGCAGCGAAGCAGGGTTGTCCTCCCCCGCGCAGGACCGCCGCGAGGCCACGCAGACCGGTCCGCACTTGTGATTTGATTTTGACGCACATGCGCGAGCGCTTCGATCAAGCCAAGCGCGGGCGTCACACCGACGCGATTGGTCCCGTATCCGTCTAAGAGGCGTTGCCTCACCTCGCCTTCATTTGCGGATCTGACGGAAGCCATTCGCGCATTCGAACAGACAATGCTCACGCGCATGACACCGGCTATTCACGCCACGCTGGCCTCGCAGGATCAGGTGATCGCGCATGACGCGCCCACGGCCCTGGTCGAATCCATCAACGCTCACCTGGAAGCAGTCAAGATCAACTCTGCGTCAAGGCAGAACCTCTGAAGCACGAGGCACGTTCACCGTTACCGCTTTGCGCCAGCGCACCGTCGCCAGCATGGACGCCACGACAATCAACCCGCCGCCGACCCATGCAATAAGCGATATCTTCTCGCCCAGCCACAGCCAGGCGAACAACGCGCCGAACGCGGGTTCGCTACCCATCAGCAACGCAACGCGGGTTGGACTACTGCGCTTGATCGCATAGTTCTGCGCGAAGAATGCGAACAGCGTGCACGCAAAAACCAGGTAAAAAACGCTACCCCAAAACGGCTCATGCCCCGTGAACGACGGCACGTGCTGCCACTGCTGCGGCGCAAACACGAGCGCCACGGCAGCACTACCAAACGCGACCACACCCGACTGCACTGCCGTCACTGACAAAGGCGGCAGTGTCGAGTCACGCAACACGCGTTTCGTCACGCAGACATTCAGCGCGCGCAGCAAAGCCGCCAGCAGGATCAGCGCATCGCCCGGATTGAAGACGAACCCACCATCACCGGCAAGCAGCCATGCGCCTAACAGCGAGAGCGTGACTGCTGCCCACTCAATCCGCCCGGGCCTGCGCTTGAGCAGCATCCACTCGACCAGCGGCGTCATCACCACGCAGAGACTGATCAGAAATGCCGCATTGGCGGCGCGCGTCATCAGCACGCCAAACGTCTCGCTTAAGAAAATGCCCAACAGCAGCAAGCCTGCGATAAATACGCCGCGCAGCGTGCGCGCGTCGGCATGTCGCAAGCTTCGCAATGCAGGCGACAACATGACGAACGTCATGCCGAATCGCAGCGTCAGCAGGCCCAGTACCGGATAGAACACAAGCGCATGCTTGACGATTCCGTAACTGGTGCCCCAGACCACCGCGACCACTAGCAGCATCAGGTCGGACACTAAGAGAAGGCGGTCTTGCTTGGACATAGTCGGACCTCAGGAGAATGAGTCCGTATTGTCGAGCGTTGCACATGAGACGATAATCGGGTCGATGCGCAAAGCCTTTATGTCGCAGATGCATTAATCCTCGCCCCACTCGCGACCACCCGATGAATCCAACAGAACTTTTTGCTTTGCTGCCCGACATGGCCGTATTTGCCCGTGTCGTCGATGCCGGCAACTTTTCCGTGGCCGCGCGCCAGCTCGGCAGCACGCCGTCGACGGTCAGCCGCCAGATCAAGCGTCTTGAGGAAGCGCTGGCCACGCGGCTGCTCGAACGATCGACGCGCAAGGTGAAGGTGACCGAATCGGGCGAACAGGTCGTCCGATTCTGCCGCGACATTGTGAGCGCGGCGTCGGGCGCCGTGGATGCAGCCGGGTCACTGGTCGGCCGGCCGCAGGGAAAAGTCAGTGTGAGCGCGCCGACAGCCTTTGCGAAAACGGTGATTCATCCGCTGGTGCCGGGCTTTTTGCGCGCGTATGAGGAAGTCGATCTCCAATTGCTATACGCGGATCATGAGGTCGATCCGCTCGAGAACGATCTCGACCTCGTGATCCGGCTAACGGATCATCCGCCGCCCGGTCTGGCGGGACGGCGGTTTGGATCGGTACGCTGGGTGTTGTGTGCGTCGCCAGCGTACCTGCGGGCGCGCGGCACGCCCGAGCATCCACGCGATCTCGCGCAACACGACTGCCTCTATCTTGGCGAAACCACCGACGACAACCGCTGGCGTTTTCGCCGTGGTACCGAGACGCAGACCGTGGAGGTAAGCGGGCGATATATAGCGAATCATGCGGGCGCGCGACTCGAAGCGGCGCAACAGGATTTCGGCATCGCGAACTTGCCGGAATTTACCGCTCGCGGAGCGTTGGAGAGCGGTGAACTCGTGCAAGTGCTCGCCGACTGGGATCTCGAAGCGCTCGCTTATGTAGGCTCGGTATGGTTGCTCTATCCGCCGAATCGCTTTCTACCGCCCAAGGTGCGGGCGTTGATTGATTATCTGGTCGAGCATATACACGACAGCAAGTGACATCGGCTTGGCGCCTGGCGTAGCCTAAGTGCTTAAGCATGCGCTCTTAAGCCGGCAAGCTTCCATGCTAGAAGTCGAGCCGCCCGAACAACTCATCGAATGGGACCATAACGTGCTCGCGGAACGCCGGGCGAAGCTGCAACCGTTCATACCAGGCTTCAACATTAGGAACGTCAGGCCGCTTGATATCCAGTTCGAAATAACGATAAAGGTTAGAGCCGGCCGCAATATCGCCCAGGCTCAAACTGTCTCCCGCAATGAAGGGCCGCTCGGCCAGCACGCGGTCGAGGAGTTGGAAATACTGCGCGCAACGACCAAGGTTCTCGTCAATGCTCTTCGCATTGCGCAAAGCCTCCGGCATCCGGTAAAAGCCCCAGAACACGCCCGTTAGAAAGGCGGGCTGCAAGCTGCTCTGAGACCAGTCCATCCAGCGGTCCGCCTGCGACCGCTGACCCGCGTCTTCACTCCAGAACCGCGGGCTGCCATAACGCGCCGCCAGATATCGCAAGATACTGTGCGACTCCCACACAATCGTGCCGTCGCTGTCTTTAATGACCGGCACACGTCCATGCGGATTCATGGCCAGGAATTCGACGCTCTGCGTCAGGCCGAAGCTTCCTCCGGCGGGAATATGCTCATGTGGCAAATCAAGCTCGCCGATCAGCCACATGACCTTCTGAACGTTAGACGAGTTGCGTCGTCCCCAAACCTGAAGCATGAAATGTCCCCTGAAGTTGGATGCCGCTGACCTTAGCTATTCATTTTCCGCTACTTAGTGAGTTAGCGTGATCGCAATCGAGAAGTATCAGCGAGGCAATCTCTTAGCCGCTCGATCCAATTGAATAGCGGTCTGCGTCCGAAAGTATACGCGCTGGTCGCCGAAATCTCCGCCTCCATGCTCGCACTGGTGCTTAACCAGATGCCCGCAAGCCATTGGCTTAAGGCGGTAAGTTGTCTTGACCTCGCATACAATCGTCGTGAGCGGATCAACTTGTCCGAACTCGATTAGCTCCCTTGGCAAAGCCTTGCCATTCATTACACGCCGCCCGTCACACGCGCATGGCAGCGGTTGACTTGCCCGACATGCACACACGCGCTTCTCCAAGAGAAGCCAGCAGGGAGCAGTATGGAGATTAAATGGATCGAGGACTTTATTACTCTTGCCCAGTACCAGAGTTTCTCGCGTGCGGCGGAGGTTCGTAATGTCACGCAGTCCGGTTTCAGCCGGCGCATTCAGGCGCTCGAGCAATGGGTGGGCGCCGACCTGATCGACCGCAGCAGTTATCCGCCCACACTGACACCCGCCGGACGTCTCTTCAGGGAAGCTGCCGACGACATTCTCAACCGCTTGTTCGACACCCGGGCCATTATTCGGACGGAACAGCGAATGCCCGGTATCGGGCTGCAGATTGCAGCGGGCCACACCATTGCGCTGAGTTTTCTTCCTGCGTGGCTCAACACGCTCACCGCGCAATTTCGCGATGTCAGGGCGCGCGTGATTCCCACCAACGTCCATGATTCCATCCTGATGCTAGTGAACGGCAACTGCGAACTCATGTTTGCGTATCACCACCCCGACCTGCCGCTTCATCTCGATCCCGCGCGCTATGAGTACCTGACGGTTGGCATCGACACGTTCATGCCAGTCTGCCAACCGAATCAAAAGTCGGGGCCTTCTCTGCGTTTGCCCGGCACCGCCAGCCGCCCTTTGCCGCTTATCTCGTACACGGAGACCAGCTATTTTGGCCGTTGCCTGGCATTGCTGCTTCGCCGCGCCAAGACGCAACCGGCATTACGTCCGCATTACGAATCGGACATGGCGGAAGTGCTCAAGAAGATGGTGCTGGAGGGCGAAGGCATTGCGTGGCTGCCGAAAAGCTCGATACAAACCGAGCTGAAAAATGGCGAGCTCGTTCCGGCTGGCGGCAAGGAATGGAATCTCGAAGTCGAGTTGCGTGTGTACCGCGACGCGTCGAATAGGAACGAGTTCATCGACACCCTGTGGCGATACCTGCGCTCGCCTGCCTGAGCTCATTTACCGAGTGTTTACCCTAGTTATGCGGTTCTCGCATAACAACATGCTGAACCCGCATCGCGGGTTTTTTGTCCGCTTCTACTATCCGTCCAGAGACAGAAAAGACCCCTAAGCCAAGGCGCGCCAAGGCACTTTTCGTCAAACCCATCGCACGGCCGCCCACGCTCATCCTCGTGCGAAACACTCCTGGAAGGATTGAAATGAAAAACCGGTTAACGCTCTATATAGTCATCGGCATGGTGCTTGGCATCGTGACCGGCTACATCTGTCACGGGACAGCCGCTGATTCGAACGCGGCAAAAGAAGTGGCCGGTTACTTCTCCATCATCACCGACATCTTCCTGCGGCTCATCAAGATGATCATTGCGCCGCTGGTATTCGCCACGCTGGTGTCGGGTCTTGCAGGAATGGACGGAACGAGCGACGTGCGCCGCATTGGCGTTCGATCAATTGGCTGGTTCGTCTGCGCCTCGCTAATATCGCTCGCCCTTGGCCTCTGTCTCGCCAACTTCCTGCAACCGGGTGCGGGCCTTCATATGGTCCAGACCAGTTCCGACGTAAGCACGGGCCTGAATACCGCCGGGCTGAACTTCAAGGACTTTGTTACGCACGCATTTCCCACCAGCATTCTCGACGCCATGGCGCGCAACGACATCCTGCAAATCCTGGTGTTCTCCGTGCTCTTCGGCGTTGTGTTGGGTGCGATCAAGTCGGACCCACGGGTGACGCCACTCGTACAAGCTATCGACGCCCTCGTTCCCGCCATGCTCAAGCTCACCGACTACGTCATGCGCCTTGCGCCCGTGGGCGTATTCGGCGCGATTGCATCGGCTGTGACGTTGCATGGTCTCGACGTGCTGATGACCTACGGCAAGCTGATCGGCAGCTTCTATGTGGGACTGGTGCTGCTATGGGTGATCCTGATCGGCGCCGGTTACGCGTTCCTTGGCAACGCCATCTGGTCGTTGCTCAAAGCGGTACGCGAGCCCGCCATGCTGGCGTTTTCAACTGCAAGCAGCGAAGCAGCGTATCCGCGCCTGACGGAAAAGCTGGAAGAATTCGGCGTGGACAAGAAGGTTGTCGGCTTTACGCTGCCGCTGGGCTATGCATTCAACCTGGACGGTTCAATGATGTACCAGTCGTTCGCCGCCATCTTCATTGCGCAGGCCTTTGGTATCGATATGCCGATAGGCACGCAGATCCTGATGCTGCTCGTGCTCATGGTCAGCAGCAAGGGTATGGCTGGCGTGGCACGTGGCTCGGTCGTGGTGGTCGCCGCCGTGGCGCCGATGTTCCACCTGCCTCCGTCCGGTGTTGTGCTGATCCTCGCGATCGACCAGATACTCGACATGGGACGGACCGCGACCAACGTGATCGGCAACAGCATTGCAACGGCCGTGATTGCGAAGTGGGAGACGGCTCGCATCACGCGAACGCAAGCCGTGACCTTCGATCAGCTGCAAGGCGAAGCGAAATGAGGGAGAAGCTGGGGGAGAAGCATCAGCAGGGACGCCGCTCTTTGGGCGTCATCGGCGGACTCGGACCGCTCGCCAGCGCCGACATGTTTTTCAAGCTCGTCAAGTCGACGCCCGCAACCGGCGACGCGGATCACTTCGATGTCGTCTTCGAGCAGCATCCGTTTCGCGGCGCCGGCGCCACCAGCGCCGCGACGGTTGAACGCAAGCTCTACATCTTCGATCTCATTCGTGCATTCGAGAAGCGCGGCATAGAGACAGTCGTGCTGCCCTGCTTCCTGAGCCACACCTTCATGGACGAGTTGAAGGCCAACTCGCCCCTGCAGATCGTGGACATGATCGAGGCAGTGCGACACCATGTGCGGCGCAAATTTCCTTCCGTGCGCCGCATTGGCGTGCTGGCATCGGACTACACGCGGCGCAACGGTCTCTTCGAACGCTATTTTTCTGCGCCCGAGTTCAACGTCATCCATCCGCGCATGGATGGAACCACGGACCTCGTCACGCGTGCGGTGTATGGAGAAAATGGCATCAAGTCTGGTCGTCTGCTGGGTCAGCCGGTTGCGCTGCTGAAAGCCGCTTGCGCGGATCTCATTGCGCAAGGTGCGGAGATCATCGTGCCGGGCATGACCGAGATCGCTCTCGTTGCAGATGAGCTGGGCGCGCTGAGCGTCCCGCTGATCGACTCGAATCTTGCGTATGCCCAATACATTGTGTCGGGCCAGTATGAGTCGCCGGCCAAGCTGTTCAAGGTCGGCGTGGTGGGCGGCGTTGGTCCTGCGGCGACCGTGGACTTCATGCAGAAAATTGTCAGCAACACACCGGCGAAGCGGGATCAGGATCACATCAAGCTGCTGGTCGAGCATAACCCGCAGATCCCCGACCGCACCGACAACCTCATCGGCGATGGCCCGGACCCCACGATCTCGTTGTACGCCACGTGCAAGAAACTCGAGAGCGGCGACGCCGATATCATCGCAATTCCATGCAACACGGCACACGCGTTTATTCATCGAATCCAGCCTTATCTCAGCATCCCGATCGTCAACATGCTGACCGTGACCGTCCAGATGCTTCGCGATTCGTTTCCGTCGCTTAGCGATGTCGGGCTCCTTGCTACATCGGGGACGGTAGCAAGCGGGGTGTACCGGCAAGCCCTGGCAGCGCAAGGATTGCGGCAGGTCTTGCCGAGTCCGGCATTGCAGGCAAGCGTGATGAATGCGATCTATGGCAAGGAGGGAGTAAAGGCGGGATTCGTCGATGGACAGTGTATGGACGACATCCGCGCGGCACTGGAAGGCTTGGCCGACGAAGGCGTCGAGATTGTGATTCTTGGATGTACGGAGCTGCCATTGCTGCTTCCGGGCGCTCAATGGCTAAGCGCTCGCGGACGGACGATCACGCTAGTGGATCCGACCGATATTTTGGCGAAACGCTGCGTGGCGTATGCCACCGCAGCGGCCGAACTGAAGGTTGAGTCAGAAGCCGCACACTAAGGCACCGCGCGGTGCTAAGCCTTGTGCTAAGCCTCGTACTAAGTCTTGATCTCCGCACGGAGAAATTCGATCAACGCCTGCTGGACCGCATTAAGCGCGCCGCCCGCGCTCACCAATGCAAGCTCGGTTGGCGGCAAGTCGGGCAGATCTGTACAAATGCGATGCTCGGGAAGCACGGCGGTCGTCGGCAACACCGACACGCCAAGCCCCGATGAAACAGCCGCCTGGATGCCGGTCAGGCTATGACTGCCGAACGCAACGCGCCAGCGCCGGCGCGCCTTGTCCAACCCACGGATCGCGCGCTGCCGGTACACACAACCTTGCGGAAACAACGCTAGCGGGACGGGTTCGTCCGTCAGTTCAACGCCTTCTCCTTTTACCCAGACGAGCGATTCGGGCCAGGATGCAAGGCACTCGCCGCTGCCCGGCTCGCGCTTGAGCAACGCAATCTCGACCTCGCCTGCAGCCAGCTTGCGCTGGAGATCGACGCTCATGCCGCTTACCGTTTCAAGCCGCACGCCGGGTTTCATCTTCACAAATCCCGACAGCATGGCCGACATACGGCGTGCGTCGAAATCCTCGGGTACGCCAATGCGTACCGGCTCAAGCGCTATGTCGCTGGTCAACGCATCCTGCGCCTCCGTCGACAATGCCAGCAGCCGCCGCGCATAGTGCGCGAGCAACTCTCCATGCTCGGTAGCGCTCACGTGATTGCCGGTCCGGTCGCGCAGCAGCAGCGTGCGGCCAACTGCCGCCTCAAGCTTGCGGATCTGCTGGCTCACCGTCGACTGGGTCCGATGGACGCGTTCGCCGGCGCGCGTAAAACTGCCTTCATCGACTACGCAAACCAAGGTGTTCAACAACTCGAGATCTAGCATGAGCCACCGCCGCGTTATTTGAATTTCGATTGACGTTCAGAGTTTAATTTAATTTCCAAATATCGATCAATCCTTTTACGCTTGCGGCATGCACTCAACTCAGTCACTCAACACTTCACTTAACTAAGCGAGCAAATCATGGCTCTTAACGCGCTTGAACACAGCCGCCGGCCGCAATGGCTCACCTTCGACTGCTATGGCACCCTGATCCAATGGGATGAAGGATTGCAAGCCGCAGTCCGCAAGATCCTGTCCGCCAAGCAAACAGAGGCGGTTGATCCGGCGCGGTTTATCGGCATTTACGATCGGCATGAACATGCGCTTGAGCAAACCTCGCCGCATCGGTCGTTTCGCAGCGTGAGCACGGATGCATTACGGCTCGCACTCGATGAGCTAGGCTTGCAAAGCGACGCGGATGACGCCCGCGTGCTAACAGACAGCATCTCGGCCATGCCGCCCTTTCCCGAAGTAACCGGTGCTTTGGAGCGGCTTAAGGAGGCGGGTTATCGTTTGTGCATTGTGTCGAATACGGATGACGAGATCATCGCGGGCAATGTCGCGCAGCTTGGCGGGTTGATCGATCGCGTCGTCACCGCACAGCAGGCCGGGGCTTACAAACCATCGCGGAAAATATTCGATTATGCTTTTGACTCGCTTGGCGTGACCAAAGACGACGTCGTTCATATTTGCGCCAGCCCGCACCTCGATCATGCGGCTGCGCGCGAAGTCGGCTTTCGCTGCGTATGGATCGATCGTCGTACCGGCCGCACGGTACTGCCCGATTACACACCCGACGCCACGCTTGCAACGCTAGATCAAGTACCTGTGCTATTCAATAGATTAGGCTGGTAAATTTCCAAGGCAATCAATCATCATGGCTCACTCGCTTTCAGTCGACAGCACCGCTCCTTCCTCGCGCATCGCGCGGCTTGATTCCGATGCCATCATGCAGGCGCGCATTGAACTTGCCGCGTGCTTTCAGCTTGCAGCGCAGCGGGGTTACGAGGAAGGGGTTTGCAATCATTTCTCGGCAGTCGTGCCCGGGCACGACGATCTGTTTCTCGTCAATCCGTATGGTTATGCGTTTAGCGAGATCACCGCATCGCGTCTGCTCGTTTGCGACTTTGAAGGGCATGTGATCGCGGGTGAAGGGCAGCCGGAAGCCACGGCGTTTTATATCCACGCACGGTTGCACCGGTCGAAACCGCGAGTAAAAGCTGCTTTCCACACGCATATGCCGAATGCGACTGCGTTATGCCTGATCGAAGGGCCGCCGCTTTTGTGGCTCGGACAGACGGCGTTGAAGTTCTATGGCCGCACTGCCGTCGATGAGGATTACAACGGCCTCGCCCTGGATGAGTCGGAGGGAGACCGTATTGCTGACGCCATGGGCGACGCCGACATCCTGTTCCTGAAGAATCACGGCGTGATGGTGGCGGCCCCGAGCATCGCGGAGGCTTGGGACGATCTCTATTATCTGGAGCGCGCGGCAGAGGTTCAGCTTAAGGCCATGAGCACCAATCAGCCGCTCAAGCCCGTGCCGCACGAAGTAGCACAGCGCACGTATGAACAAATGCGCTTGGGCGATGCACAAAGTGCCCGCGCGCATCTCGACAGCTCGATTCGAATATTGCGCAATCAGGGGAACGGGTTCGAACAATAAGCGTAAGCGTGAATATGCACGCGCTTATCCGGTAGCGACAACGCGTTGCCGCTACCGGGCCGCCCTGTCATGACCATCGCTCAGGCCATCGCCGGCCGCGCACGACGTTATTGAACAGCAACGCAATAACCAGCAGCAGACAAACGCCGCTAAGGACAGGAACAAAAAAGAATCCTGTCGAAGCGTTACCGCTAAGCATGATCACCAGCGGATCAGCACCCGCCGGAGGATGCACGCAACGGGCGAGTTGCATCAAACCAATAGCGAGCCCTACCGACAGTCCCATTTGCCATACCCCTGGACCGGCGAACCAATACACCGCCAATCCAACTGCAGTGGAAAGCAGATGTCCGAATACAAGGTTGCGGGGCTGCGCGAACGCACTATCGGGTGCGCCAAATAGCAGGACGCTGGACGCACCGAATGGCGCGATCACCAACGGACTGCTCGTCAGATGCCCGAGCAGGGAGATCACGCCAATTGCCAGAAAACCACCTAAAAAACCGAATGCCGCTTGTTTAAACCGCGCTAAAGGAACTGCGGGCGCCGCGCGAGCGATCTGTTCATTCATTGCGTTTAAAGCCTATGGAAATGCGCACGCCGCCCCTCAACAGCCGGACCAGCGTGCCCACGGCGTCAAGCCTTCTTGAAGCGGGCTGCCTCTTCCGAGCCCGAGGTCGCATTGCCTGCGCTGTATGAATGCGCGCCCACGCCGGCGAGACGTCCGCCGTCGACGATCAGATACTCTTCGCGAATGGGTTCCTTGGCGAACCAGCACTCGAGAATCTCGCGCGTACCTGCAGCGTAACGAGCCTGAGCAGAAAGCGTCGTCCCCGACGTATGCGGCGTCATGCCCTGATGCGGCATGGTCCGCCACGGATGATCGCTCGGAGCTGGCTGCGGGAACCAGACATCGCCCGCATAGCCCGCGAGTTGACCGGATTCCAGCGCACGCACAATGGCGTCGCGATCCACAATTTTCCCGCGTGCCGTGTTGATGATGTACGCACCACGCTTCATCTTGCTGATCATCTTCTCGTCGAAAAGATGCTCGGTTTCCGGGTGCAACGGACAATTGATGGTCACGATATCGCAGACACGCGCCATCGATTCAGCCGTGGGGTGCCAGGTGGCGCCAAGCTCGCGCTCGACCGCTTCCGGCAGACGATGCCGATCCGTGTAGTGCAGCTTGACGTCGAACGGTTTGAGCCGGCGCAAGACCGCCGCGCCAATCCGCCCGGCCGCCACGGTCCCAACGTTCATCCCTTCAAGATCGTACGCACGCGAGACGCAATCCGCGATATTCCAGCCGCCCTTCTTGACCCATTCATGCGACGGCAGGTAATTCCGGACCTGCGACAGGATCATCATGACAACATGCTCAGCCACGCTGATGCTGTTGCAAAACGTCACTTCGGCCACCGTGATACCGCGATCGATCGCTGCCTGCAAATCGACGTGGTCCGAGCCAATACCTGCTGTCAGCGCGAGCTTGAGCTTCGGCGCGCGGGCGATCCTCTCGGCCGTCAGATACGCCGGCCAGAACGGCTGCGAAATAACGATCTCCGCATCTTCCAGTTCACGCTCGAACGTGGAGTTGGGGCCATCCTTGTCGGACGTGACAACCAGGGTATGTCCCTGCGATTCGAGGAACTTACGCAAGCCCAGTTCGCCGGACACGCTGCCCAGCAATTCGCCCGGCTTGAAGTCGATTGCCTTCGGTGTCGGGGCGCTTTGTCCATCGTGATACTTCGTGATGGCGGGAATGTCGTCCCGGGCGTACTTCTTCGGCATACCGTCGACGGGGTCATCATATAAAACGCATAGAACCTTGGCCATGACTGTCTCACTCCACTCTGATTTGGATAACACCGGCGCCGATGTCCCGGCGCCGCCTTGGTCGTTACGTGGGGCTGGCACGTCGACACAGCACAGTGTCTCCAAGTACTCGCGGAGGGTCCAATCGTTTGGATGAATCAGGTGATAAGCGCTTCTTATGAAGGCGCGCAAGCATGCGCAGAAAGGGGCGCATGTCGCGCGTTAAACGGTCACCCGGCCTTGCGATGCGCGCGCAGCGTCGGGCAGCAATGCGTCGAACTCCCGTTGCAGATCAAGCTGCTCTGCCGCTTTCCAGATGGCGGCAACAAGGGGCGGAGGCGGATTCCGATTGCGCGCAATAAGACCAATACCGCGCGTCAACTCCGGCAATAAAAGCGACGCACGCACACGGCTACCCGCGGGTAGGACGCTTAGAAGGCTATGCGGAAACACGCTGAACAAGCCCGCATGTTGAACGTGCGCGTAGAGAGACAAAAGAGAGTCGGTTTCGAGAACCACGGTGGGCAGCACGTTCTCACGTCGGAACGCGGCATTGATCACTTGCCGGTTCTGCATGGTGGCGGTCAACAGACCAAGCGGCAATCCACCCACGCTGCTCCATTGCACCGTGCCCGCGTCAAACGCATCGCCTGCGCTGGAGGGCGACAAGAGCAGGTAACGCTCGAAATAGAGAGGCAACACGCTGAACCCTGCCTGCACCTGATCGTCGAGATAGGTCAGGCCGACATCGAGTTCATGCTCGTCCAGTTGACGCATGATCGCGTCGGAGCTGAGCGAGCGAACCTCATAGTGCATATGCGGATGCTCACGCATGCACGGTGCGAGCATGCTGGCGGTCACCGGCATGACTGTCGGAATCGCGCCTATGCGCAGCGTCCCGATCAGCCTGACCTGCGCAGCGGACGCATCCTGCCGCATGTTCTGCAGCGACGCGAGCGTTTGCCTCGCCCAGCCAAGCACACGCTCACCGTCTTCCGTAAAGCCTACGAAGCGCCGCGTCCGCTCGACAATGACCAGCCCCAGTTCGGCCTCAAGCGTACGGATGGCCGACGACAGCGCGGGCTGGGAAACGTGACAGGCTTCTGCTGCTCGCGCGAAATGTTTTTCACGCGCCAGCGTGACGAGATACTCGAGTTGCCGAATGAACATTGCGTCCTTTGTTAGCGTTTCTTCGCCGACACGACTCAGGCAAGCAGGTCCTCGTAGAACGAGCCGAACGGCCTTGCAGGATGCGCGAGCTGAATCTCCAGTATCCAGAGCCCGGCCTCCGGATGCGGCTCGAAATTCCCGAGATTGCCCGCCTTGAAGATTGCGTGCGGGAAATCGCTCACGCGATGCCCCTTGATGTCGAGGTTCAATTTCCACCCCAGCGCCGACGCGCGCTCCGCCGCGTAGTCATACAACACCTTGCCGCCGGCTCCCGTCGTTCGCCAGTGATGCTCGACCTCATCGAAGACGGTCTTTGCCGCATCCGCGCACGCTTTCATCTCCGCGTCTGCACCAACCACGAAGGTCGCGCCCGCATCGCCTTCATGTCCTTTCCAGACCACGCCGAGATCGACAAAAAAAATGTCGTCGTCTTTCAGACGCGGATCTTCCTCGGAACGTTGCTTGAACGTCCGCAAGGTGTTTTCTCCAAACCGGATCAGGATGGGATGCCAGATTCGCTCCATCCCTAGCTCCTGCAGAACCCGCTTGCACTCGCTCACCGCTTCCGACTCAAGCATTCCGGGTTGAATCCGGGCTGCCACCTGTTCGACGACTTCCCACGTTTTGTCGCGCGCGTAATGCATCGACTCGAGAACGAATTTCTCTCCGACCGCTTGTTGCGTGGTGTTGCTCACTCAAATCTCTCCGGCTTCGTTATATTCGGATAAATATATCGATGACCACTGGGAAAGTCCATTTCCGCACCTTGAGGGAGACGGGAACGGTCTATTTCCTGCCGACATCATGGTCATATTCTACGCAGGGTCCGTTCGCGCGCTGATTGACCGATTCCCTCCCGCATGGCCACGCTAATCGTGTAGTGGAATTTCCCCATGGTGACCGCCGCGTGGAAACTCGACCCGGCGCTAGCGGCCGGTTGATTATTGGCCGGTAGGCATGCTCCGCGTCCGGGATTACGCTTCGCCTGACCAGGCAGCACCACCGTTACCTGATCAGCGGCCTGCCATGCACGACCGGCATGCCAAGACCTGTAAAAACCAGAGATAGAGGAACGTAGCCATGCGCTTTCGTCATGGTAGACATGACGATATATCGATTGTGATGGCTATTTTGCGACCCTACATTTTTCATGCACGGACAAATGCTGGCGGGCGCGACCGCTCACCCGGCGCATAAGTCAGACATCTCACTTAACCACCCACGGAGTCGGCGATGAAAAAATTCAGCACGGGACGGCGGCAAGCCTTCAAGACGATCGGCGCAGCGCTCGCAGCGTCCACGCTGCCAGCGCCGTTTCTCAATCTCAGAGCCCAGGAACACAATTTTTCGGGCAAGACGCTACGTCTGCTGACCTGGTCAGACGATACGGGAACTGCCGCGTTGCACAATATAGCGGCTACGTTCACGGCGAAAACCGGCGCGAAGGTGATCGCGGACCGCGCGGACGGCACCTCCGGCATGGTCGCCAAGGTGAAGGCCGCGGGCGACCGCCCCACCTATGACGTGATCACGCTCGCGGGCGTAGGCGCCTCGGGTCTCGGCGATGCGGGCCTGCTAGTCAAGCCCGACCTCGACAAGCTGCCGAATCTCAAGGAGGTGGCGGCGCGGTATCGAACCGGTGCAGATGGGTTTGGTGTCGGCTACCTGCTGTGGTCCGACGGGCTGATCTACAACACGTCGACGGTCAAGACACCGCCGGCGTCCTATGAAGCGCTGTGGGATCCCAAATACTCAGGCCGCATTTTCTTGCCGCCGCCCGAGTTTGCCGAGGCGGTCGATCTGGCGATCATCGCTGCAAAAATGTCGGGCGGTTCGCAGCAGAACATTGATCCGGGTTTCAAAAAGCTTGCGGAACTGAAGGACCGCGTGATGACGCTCGGCGAGAATCCGAATCAGGTCGCCGACCTGTTTCGCACGGGCTCGCTCGATATCGGCGGCATCTATTCGCCCGCGTTCTTTCCCGACCAGATCAGGAAACCCGAATACAAGATGGGCGTGACGTACGGTATGAAGGAAGGCTTTGCCACGCAGTTGATGTTCACGGTGATTCCGAAATCGCACCCTGGCGACCTCGATCTGATTCACGCGTTCATCAACCATTCGCTCGATGCCGGCGTGCAAGGCCGGATGGCCGCTGACGTGCTGAACGGCCCCGTGAATTCAAAGGCCATCATTCCTGCCGAGAGCCTCAGGTACGTGCCGAGCCCGCAGCAGATCGCTGAGAAGTCCGTACTGCACGACGACAAGTCGCTTGCCGTGGTACAGGCCGCGTGGATCAAGCGCTATACCGAGATCTTCTCGGCGTGACGATGGCGGAACTCTCTTCGCAGCGTGCCGGACCGGGGGCGCCGGACCAGCCGGTTGCCCCGGCATCGGGAGCCGCACTACCCCGTGCGCGGCCGTGGCTGCTGCTCGCCCCGATACTCGCGTTTCTCGCCGTGCTCGCGGCGGCGGCCCTCGTGGTCCTGCGCATGAGCTTCGGCGCGCAGGGCGACGAGTGGCACGGGTTCACGTTGCAGAACTATGCGAACCTGGCCGATTCGTATTTCCTGAAGGCGCTGTGGCTCACGCTGCGGCTCGCGTTCCAGAGCATGGTGTGTGCGGTGCTGCTGGCGATTCCGGTCGCGCTTGCGATGGCACGCACCGAGTCGCGGCTGGCGCGGCGCCTGCTTCTGGCGGGCGTGCTTTTGCCGCTGCTCGTCAATCTGTTGCTGCAAGGCTATGGCTGGCTCGTGATCCTCGGCCCGGCCGGTTTGCTCAATCACGCGTTGCTAGCAAGCGGTGTGATCCAGCGTCCGATGCAATGGCTTTATCGTGAGCATGGTGTGCTGCTTGGCCTGATCCAGACCGCGTTTCCGCTTGCCGTACTGCCGTTGTCGAGCGCCATGCGCGCAGTGTCGATCTCGTACGAGGAAGCCGCTGCCACGCTCGGCGCAACGCGCTGGCAGACGCTGCGTCACATCATGTTGCCGCTCGCGATGCCCGGGCTTGTATCGGGCGCACTGCTCGTGTTCGCTTACAACGCAAGCGCGTTCGCGGTGCCGCTGCTGCTCGGCGGCCGGCGCGTGCCAATGCTTGCCCTGCTGGTGCATGACGAAGTCTCGCCGCTGCTGAACTGGCCGGCGGCCTCCGCCTCCGGCGTGGTGCTGATGGTCGCCACGCTCACGGTCATGGCGATCTCGCAAAGCCTCGTGCGCCGCACCCAAGGTCTCAAGGTCAAGGAGCCGTCCGCATGAGCACCCCATACAATCGACTTCCTTCGCGCGCGCGGCTCCTGCCCGCGACCATGCCGGGCCGGCTCAGCAGGTCCGCGGCACTGCTCGCGGCCATTGTCCTGTTCCTTGCCGCGCTGCCAATCCTGACGATGATCCTGATGTCGTTCAGCGCGTCGGACACGCTGGAATTTCCGCCACCCGGTTACAGCCTGCAATGGTATCGCGCGGCATGGCACAGCTTTGTCTCGCCCGATGCAAGCGACGTGCTTTCCATGGGTACCGCACTGACGACGAGCCTGATCGTCGCGGTGTCGACGATGATCATCGCGACGCTGGTCTCGGTGCCCGCCGCGTATGCGTTGAGCCGCTACCGCTTTCGAGGCAAGTCGGCCGTCGAACAGCTCGTCGCGTTGCCGCTCGTCTATCCGCTGGTGATGCTCGGGCTGTCGCTGCTGCTGGTCTTCAACGTGCTGCCCGTGGAGCTCGGCGTGTTCCGGCTCATCATTGCGCACGTGATTCTCGCGCTGCCATTCACGGTGAAGAACTGCGCGGCGTCGGCGGCGTCGATTGGTCCGGAATTCGAGGAAGCCGCCTGCGTGATGGGTGCGAGCCCGCGCCGCGCCATGTTCGACGTGGTGTTGCCGCTGATGCGTCCCGGCATCCTGGCCGGCATGCTGTTCGCGTTCATCATCTCGTTCAACGAATTCACGGTGACGTTCTTCCTGTACGGCATCAACACGATGACGCTGCCGGTGTGGCTCTACAGCCGCACGGTGTCGTCGCTCGACCCGACCGTGTTTTCGTTCGCGGTCTTTATTGTTGCCATCGACTTCGCGCTGATCTGGCTGCTTGAAAAGCTGATTGGCGACAAGGGCGTCGCGCTCTGAGCACGCGAGAATATAAGGAATCCTCATGACTCATTTGACACTTCAGGCCGTGACCAAGCGCTTCAACACGGCATACGCCGTCGACCACGTCGACCTGAGCGTTCCGGATGGCAAGCTGGTCTGCTTTCTCGGCCCGTCCGGGTGCGGCAAGACGACCTTGCTGCGCATGATCGCGGGGCTTGAGACGCCGAGCTCCGGCAGCGTGACTTTTGCGGGCCGCGACATCACCCACTTGCCGGCGAACCAGCGCGATTTCGGCATGGTGTTCCAGTCACTGGCGCTGTTTCCGCACATGAGCGTCGCCGAAAATATCGCGTACCCGCTGCGGCTTCGAAAAACGGGCAAGGCCGCACAAGGGCGCCGCGTGGCCGAACTGCTCGAACTGATCCAGTTGCCGCACATGGCGAACCGGCCGGTCACGCAGCTCTCCGGCGGACAGCGCCAACGCGTGGCGATCGCGCGAGCGATCGCATCGTCGCCGAAACTGTTGCTGCTCGACGAACCGCTCTCCGCACTCGACGCGAAGCTGCGCGAATCGATGCAGGTCGAAATCCGCCTGCTGCAGCAACGCCTTGGCATCACGACGATCATGGTCACGCACGACCAGCGCGAAGCGATGACGATGGCCGACGAAATCGTCGTGATGGAAAAGGGCCGCATTGCACAGGTCGGCAAGCCACTCGACATCTACCGGAATCCGGTCAGCGAGTTTGTCGCCGACTTCATCGGGCTCGGCAACATCCTTGCGGTCACGCATGACGGACGCGGCGGCGTGAAGCTGCCGGGCGGCCAGCAGATTGTCGTGGCTAATCCCGCCCGGATGCCCGAATCCACGGTGGACATCCGCCTGCTGATCCGTCCCGAAGATGTCTGCGTGAGGCACGTCTCGACCACCAGTGGTCCTAACTGTCTCGCCGGTACGGTCACGTTTATCCGCGATGTCGGCGCTACGCTGGAAGCGACGATCGACTGCGCCGGCTTCACGCTGACAGCCGCCACCACGCAGCGAGAAACGCCCGGCCTCAGCCTTGGCATGCAGGTGCTGGCCGAATTGCCCGCGCACGCGTGCAAGCTGATTGCGGCGCGCCCGCTTCATTG
The DNA here is from genome assembly GCF_964253815.1 of Caballeronia sp. LjRoot34. NCBI lineage: Bacteria > Pseudomonadati > Pseudomonadota > Betaproteobacteria > Burkholderiales > Burkholderiaceae > Caballeronia > Caballeronia sp. LjRoot34. The sequence continues at coordinate 1,699,067 of NZ_CAXUSB020000003.1, read as the reverse complement.
AATCCGCTTCATTAATTTCCGATATACGTAGTACTACGTATATCGAAAGTCGAGCGGGCAAGCATCTTGAATGACGCAACCTCGCCTGGAACTTGCAGCCATTCCGAAAGCGCCATCGTCAGGTGGATAAACCAAAGACAACCTGAGCACGAAGCGCGACGTTCCCAAATATTGGACTCCCCAGCACACCTCTCGTTTCTTGAGCGGCCTCCAGTCGCCGCAGAACACCCTCCGCCCTTTGACCCGCTAATCAAAATAGTCGGACTAGTTAAGGGTATACATTGATTAATTGGCCCAGTGCCTGTTCTAGCATGTCGATACGTCGTCATTCGGCCGTGCGTGTGCTTGAGCATGCGAGTTTCACGGAGCGTAGCGACGCCCGGCACCGGCGCTTTCCCGGCCCGCGCCGTCATGTGAAATGAAATGAGTTGTTCAAAAACACCGACACGGGAGAAAGGACATGGCGCAAGATCGGGAAGACCTGGGTGATGCACAAAGCGTGCGTCGCGGCTTGCTTCAAGGTGCTGGCCTGACTGCGGCGCTGGCGCTGCTAGGCGGCGCGATCACACCGGCGCAAGCCGCGGAAGCCGGCCCGTTTCCGGCACACAAGCGCTGGAAGATCGTATTCGTCAATCACGTCACGACCAACCCTTTCTTCGTTCCCACGCAATACGGCATTCAGGATGCGTCCGCCTTGCTAGGTTTCGATTACCAATGGACCGGCTCGGCCAACGCCGACGTCGGCGAGATGGTCAATGCAGTCAACGCGGCCATTGCTGCGAAAGCCGATGCAATCGCGGTTCCCATAGTGGACCCCAAGGCATTCAATACGCCGATCCAGAAAGCGCTCGACGCAGGCATCCCGGTATTTGCATACAACGCCGATGCCCCAAGCGGCAGCGCTAATCCGCGTCTCGCGTATATCGGCCAGGATCTGTATCTGTCGGGCTACCAGATGGGCGAGCGTATCGTCAGCCTGGTGGATAGCGGCCTCGTCGCACTTTTTATCGCGACACCCGGACAGCTCAACATCCAGCCGCGCCTTGACGGTGCGATCGATGCGATCAAGAAATCAGGCAAGAAAATCGATGCGCAAACCATTGCGACAGGAGCGACGGTTAACGAAGAACTCTCGAAGATCAAGTCGTTCTTCCTGGGGCACCAGGATTTGAAAGGCATGTTCGCCGTCGATGCAGGCAGCACCCAAGGTGTCGCCCAGGTCATGAAGGATTCCAACCTGCCGTCCAAGGGCGTGCACGGCGGCGGCTTCGACTTGTTGCCGCGCACGGTCGAGCTGATCCACGACGGTTTCCTCGACTTCACGATCGATCAGCAACCTTACGTGCAGGGTTTTTATACCGTGCTTGAAGCATTCATTTTCCTCTCCTCGGGCGGACTCGTCGGACCGGCCAACATCAACACTGGCCTGAAGTTCGTTACCAAAGGCACGGTCGACCCGTACCTGACCACCGAAACGCGGTATGAAGGCAAGAGTACGAAACCTCAGATCGTGCCGCGCACGGGTGCGATCAAGGGGTGACCACTCCCGTGACGGATGCCAGTCGGCCGAACCGGCGCCCAAGGTTATGGCCAGGCGCGCTGAAGCGATCCAGCGAGATCCGCATCCTTGCGGTCGCGCTGATCCTCAGCGCCTACTTCGAGACGGCCAACCACGACTTCCTGCTGACTAGCGCGAGTCTGGAAAACCTCTCGCAGTTCATTGCCCCGGTCGCGATCATTGCCTGCGGCGAAATCATGCTGATGATCGGCGGAGAGATCGATTTGTCCGCCGGCATGGTCTTCGCATTCGCGCCTTTCATCATGCACTTTGCCAACGAAGCAGGCGCGCCCGCATGGCTCGCGTTGCTGGCCGGCGTGCTGGCGGCAGGTGTAGTCGGGGTGATCAACGGCGCCGTGACGGTGTACCTGCGCATCCCGTCCTTCGTCACCACGCTCGGCACGCTGTTCTTCGTAAATGGCTTAACGCTGACCCTCTCGCGAGGAACGCCGGTGTCACCGCCGGAGGGCACGCATTTTTCGGCGTTCATGGGCGAGTGGGGATACAGCGAAATCATCTGGACCATCGCGATTGCCGCGGTCATGCATGTCTTGCTTCGCCATACTCGATGGGGCTTGCATACCATCGCGGCGGGCGCGAATCAGCTAGGCGCGAGCGAAGCGGGCATTCAGGTCAGGCGGCTGAAACTCGGCAACTTTGTGATTGCTGCGCTGCTTGCCGGTTTCACCGGCATCCTGGAAGGCTTCCGGATAACGTCAATCGATCCTCAGGCAGGCGGCAACCAGATCATGTTCCTCGCCGTCGCTGCTGCCGTGATCGGCGGCACGCCGCTCGCCGGCGGCTCGGGCACGATCATCGGCGGGCTGATTGGCGCGGCAGTCCTCGGGATACTCAACGACGGGTTTACACTCATCGGCATCAACGCGTTCACCTTCAACATGATTCTCGGCGCGGCGATCCTGGCGGCCATGATCTTCAACATCCACGTCGTCCGTCTTGCTCGCAAGGGAGACCTCTAATGGCCGACGCATCAGCGACTGCGCCGGCAGGAACAACAGGGACGGCCGCGTTGCAGGGCGAAGATATCGTCAAACGTTTTGGCGCGGTGACCGCACTCGACGGTGTGTCGTTGACGCTCAGGCAAGGCGAGATACTTGGGGTGCTCGGCGACAATGGCGCGGGTAAATCGACGCTGATCAAGATCCTTACCGGGTTTCATCAGCAGACGAGCGGCAAGCTATTTATAGGCGGCGAAGAAACGCTGCTTCGCTCCGTCGATCATGCGCGGTCGCTCGGCATTGAATGCGTCTATCAGGACCTGGCGCTGGCGAATTCGCTCAGCATTTATCACAACATGTTCCTGAATCGGGAGATCGTCCGGCGCGGTCCGTTTCGCCTGTTGAATAACCGCGCCATGCGTACCCGCGCGGAGGAATGCCTGGAAGAGATCGGCGTGCATGTGCCATCGGTCGATCTGCCGGTCGAGCAACTGTCAGGCGGGCAGCGGCAGGCGATTGCCGTCGCACGCGCCGTCAATTCGAATGCGAAGATCCTGCTGCTCGACGAACCGCTTGCGGCAATGGGCGCGCGTGAGGCGGGATTGATCATCGACCTGGTCCTGCGGCTAAAGGAAAAGCAGGGACTGTCCATTGTCATGATCATGCATAACTACGCGCAGACGCTCGATATTGCGGATCGCGTCATGCTCATGCAGCGCGGCCGCGTGACTTACGAGCGGGAAGCCGCCAGCACATCGGTTGCTGAGTTGATGGATATTGTGCGGAGTGAATACCGGTCCATGCGGACGGCTGCAAGTTAGCGCGTGCGGCACCGGTCATCCCTCAATTATCTCCGTAATTACCCAATATCCGCCGCCCCCCCCGCTCGACCAATAGCACGATAATGAGGTCGGATGCCGACCTCTTACCTTCGATGCGACTAGCAAACCACCATTGGTACGGAGTTCTACACCGAAGCCGGGCTTTGGCGTTGCACGGATGTCGGCACGCGTACTGTCGTCGCGGTGAAAATAAAAGACGGTTATCGTCACCCAAGCATCAGCCACCATTTTCCGACGCTGACGAGGTGGTGTTTGACGAGCACGATTTCGACGGCTCTTGTATCGCCGCCCGGTAGAGGATTGAATCCACAACCACTTCTGTCGCCAAGGACTTTACGCCAATGCCCTCTTCAATCCGCAACTCGCTCATCTGGATCTTCGAAGCATTCGAGAGCGATTCAACCTACATCGCCAAGCGGATGTTCGGCAGCGACGCCGCCTATATCGACGGCCTGTTGTGTCTGGTTGCCGCCGATCGCGACCCGCCGTGGAGCGGCTTGCTCGTGTGCACATCGCAAGAGCGTCACGCCGCTCTCATTCGTGAAATGCCCGCACTGCAGCCGCATCCAGTGCTCGGTAAATGGCTTTACGTACCGCAGGACGATCCCGCGTTTGAAACCATAGCGAAAAGGATGACGGCACTCGTGCTCGCACGCGATCCGCGCGTGGGTGTCGAACCCAAACCCCGCCGGCGCGGCGGCAAATCCGCGCCGCCCAACAGATAGGCCAATCAATGAGCGATTCAAGCACGTGTGTTCCACCACGTAGGAAGTGCCATTCAAGATTCCCGTTGAGTTCCCGTTGATTTTCGGTTGCCTATAAACCGGCCAATCAGTCCACGATCGCTTGAGCGAATGCTGATTCACTCGCCTGTTCAAATGGACTTAACCTCGCCCCCGTCCATTCGAATGGCGGAGCCAGTCATCCACCGAGCCCCCGGTGAAACCAGGAATGCCATCAGCTCCGCAATATCTTCAGGCTCGCCGTAACGTGTAATCCCCACTTCAACGGGGAATCGGGCGGTTGCTTCCTCGACCGTCATGTTGTGCAACGGCGCCCAGTGCTCGAGGTAGGAGCGCCTACGCCCTGTCATCACGGGCCCAGGCAGCACGCTATTCACCTGAACGCCGTCAGTGATCCCCCGGTCGGAAAACGCCTTCGCGAGCGCAATGATCGCCGCGTTGATCGTCCCGACCGCCGCGTACGGTGCTTTCGGAAAAAGAGCGGAATTCCCGGAGATCAAGACGACAGAGCCTTTGGACGCCTTCAACGCAGGCCAAGCTTCAATGGTCAGGCGGCGGGCGCCGTGCAACTTCAGCGCCATTCCGGCGTCCCACTGCTCGTCCGTCATGTCGAACAGATCGATTTGAGGAACAGCGCCCGCGATATTGAGCAACGCGTCAATACGCCCGAACCCGGCGAGCGTTTGTTCTACTACCTTCTTAGCCGACGACCGGTCGGACAAGTCAAGGTCAATGATGAGGGGTTCAGCACCCGCCTCCTTGACGGCCGCAGCCGTCTCCTCGAGCTTGGCGCGATTGCGGGCAACCAGTACGATCGAACCAAAATCCCGCGCGAGACGTACTGCCGTGGAAAAACCAATGCCCTGGCTGGCTCCGGTAACAACAGCGACTGCGTTTGACATGTCAATTCTCCTAAGTTTATGAACGCGCCAGCGTTCAGTCGTGAACGACCCATAGCAGGTAAAACCCGGCCCGCCGCAGGAGTTCGGTTCATCGAGAGAGGAATTCGCCGATCGCCGCAGCGATCTCCCTGGCATGTGTTTCCAGGGCAAAGTGGCCGGTATCGTAGAAGCGGATATCGGCGTCGGGGATATCCCGCTTGAACGCCTCTGCGCCCGGCGGAAGGAAGAACGGGTCATGCTTCCCCCATACCGCAAGAAACCGTGGCTGGTGCTTGCGAAAGTACGCCTGGAACGTTGGATAGAGCGCAACGTTGCTCTTGTAATCACCGAACAGATCCAGTTGAACCTCATCGGCTCCAGGGCGCGTCAAGTAGAAGTTGTCCAGCGCGATACCGTCCGGCGAGACCGCAGCCTCGTCGGCCACGCCATGGGTGTACTGCCAGCGTGTCGTCTCCGGTGCCAGGAAGCCGCGAAGCGCCTGGCGATTCTCCTCCGACGCTTCCTCCCAATACGCACGGATGGGGTTCCATCCGTCGCTCAGGCCTTCCTCGTAGGCGTTGCCGTTCTGGGAAATGATCGCCGTGATGCGCTCGGGATGCCTGACTGCAATCCGCAAGCCGGTCGGGGCCCCGTAGTCGAACACATAGACCGCAAAACGGTCGAACCCGACCACTTCGGTAAAGCGATCGATGACCCCGGCGATGCTGTCGAAGTTGTACTTGAACTGCTCGCGTGGCGGCATATCCGACCGGCCGAATCCGGGTAGATCCGGCGCGATGATGTGGAAGCGATCGGCCAGCAGCGGGATCAGGTCCCGGAACATGTGGCTGGAACTGGGGAAGCCGTGGAGCAACAACAGCTTGGGCGCTCCCACGGTCCCTGCTTCACGATAAAAGATATTGAAGCCGTCGACATCCGCACTACGGTACGTGATACCAGTCATGGTGATTCTCCTCGTTGATACCTACAGTTACGCCAGATGCCCTTGGCGATAAAGCGACTGCGTAAGGACACGAGCGCTCAGCCCATCGGGCTGAATTCATGGAATCCTGCGGCAGGCGCGAACCTCTCGGGTCTGTCAGACGTGCGCTTCACGAACTTCACGCACGGCCTGAAGAATCAGGTCAACAACGAGACCTGGCGCCGTGACACTCGGTGTGTGGTCAACCGGGTGCGCGCTCACCCGCGCGTTCATACGCTCAGCCATGAAGCGCTGAGTCTCGGCGACGATCATGTGATCCTCCTCGGCCAGCAGATACCAGCTCGGCACGTCCTTCCAAAGCGGCCGTCCTACGGGAACGCTGATACATGCCGGCGCGATCGGGCGCTGAACGGCGGCCAATACCGCCAATTCTTGCGCCGATGCGTTTTGGGCAAAGGCCGCGGCAAACGCCTCCTGGGGCAACCAGATCAAGCCATGGCTATCAGGACCGAGCTTTGGCGCTGCGGGGTGCGGCTCGTTTCGATAGAACACATCGGCTACCGTTTCTCCCTCGGCGGGGCCAAGCGCGGCGATGTAGACCAGCGCCTTGATCCTGGGGTTGCGTGCGGCGCCAATGACCGCGCCGGCGTAGGCGTGACCCGCCAGCACAACAGGCCCTTCAATCCGTTCCAGGGTTCGATCAAGTGCCGCGACGTCATCGTCCAGCGTCGTTAGCGGCACAGGAACAGTAACCGCACTAACCCCGTTTTCCTGGAGTCCATTTATCACTTTGCTCCAGCTAGAGCCGTCGGCCCAGGCTCCGGGTACGAGCACTACTTTCACATCGCTTTCAGGCATTTTCGTCTCCCATGTTCAGAGGTAAATCTACGCGAAGGCGGACTCCGTCGCAGCGAGTTCACCCTCAATTCGAGTAACCTTCTTAATGCACCTGAGAAGGTTATTCTATGATGTGGTAACCTGTCAACCATCTTTTAGAAGGTTATTTTCATCCATTTTGAGGTAGCCAATGCCCCAGCAATTTCCCGCGATGTTCATAGCCGATTCGGCTGGCCTGGACTTTTTGAATTCGGTAGCCACGCCCGTCGACGTCCCGATCGACTGGATCGACGACGGCGAGGGCCTGCTGGCCTGGCTCGAGCAGTCGCAACTGGTACCCGTGGAAGTGCTGCGCACGATGCGCGAGCGCGCCATGCCGGGCGAGCTCGATCGCCTGGCGGACCAGGCGCGCAGTCTGCGTGAGTGGTTCAGGCTATTCGTCCGTGAGCACAAAGGCCGTCCGCTTGGGTCTGCGGATCTGCGTGAGCTGGAGCCTTTGAACCTGCTGCTCGCGCGTGATGAAGCCTTTGGGAAAATCGTCGCTCACGAAGCTCACGGAGCTCACGAAAAGGAGACGGTGGGTGCGCTCACGTTTGAACGTTCACGGCGCTGGAGTTCGCCGGAGTCCCTGCTTCTGCCGATCGGGGAAATCCTGGCGAAGCTTGTTTGCGAGGAGGACTTCACGCACGTGAAGGCGTGCGAAGGTCCGACATGCACATTGATGTTCGCCGATCACACTCGGGGACACGCGCGGCGCTGGTGCAGCATGGCGGCTTGCGGTAACCGGGCAAAACAAGCGGCGCACCGGAATCGGATCAAGGAACAAAGTTGAAACTGTCTGCTGAGATTTCGGCGCGGTTTCGACATGGTTGATGTGACGATCCCCGCTATTCCATGGTTTCCATGGTTCTCGACCTTCAGCCTGGACGGTTCAGCGAGCAATGGAACGGAACACCCGATCCCGTCTATCGATCATTTTTCTTCGGAGTCTGGACGAGTTGCCAAGAACACTCGACGTTGAATATCCAGGAAACGCGATGGGCGATCCGGGGGCGGTGACGTGCTTTGTAATGTGTACGCCCTCGTCCCAGGAAACGCTGCATGGGCGAGCGGATCGCAGTTCGTGGTCGCTTTACCAATAGCGGCGCAGCAAGCGGCGAAGGCGAATGATCGCAAGGTTTTGAGGGGTGCGAGGTATTTGTAAAGCGGAGAGACTATAAATCAACTGTCCATTCTCAGAACTCGCGTGACAAGCCTCGCAGGCAAGATTTAACGGTCGGCACGGCGGCATTGCCAGTATGCCGATCTCCAACGAAAACGCCGGTGGCGCACGTCTGAAGTTCTCTCGCGGGCTCTCTTGTTCACATTGGTTTGTGAAGCAGGGATCGCTTCGTGACCGTCTTTGGAATCCGGCGACAAGGGAGATGGAAATGAAACGTTTAATGACTGTGACCTGCGCTGCATTTTCTTTGATAGCTTTCGCGCACGCCCAGAGCCCTGACGACTACGAAGAGGGAATCGCGGCAGGACAGTTGGGCACTGCGTTGTATAACCTGGCGAATCCCGATAGGCCGCTGCCGATGCCCGCGGCCGACGTATCGCAAGATTCCAAAGCTTTGCAACGAGCAGCCTCGACACCAAATTCAGCAGGGCCCGGCATCAACCCGGTTGCAGACGCTGATCGGAAAAAGATTAAGCCCTACGCGCAATGATTACCTCATGAAGGTGGGGGTTCCCGCGTGCCCGGTAAATATCACAGGGCGCAGCCGCGCTACTCCAACAGTGTTTCGCCGGGCGCGTTGCACCTTGACTCCCTGTCATCGGCCCCTTCCACTCGGCAATTCCTTTTGAGCAAAATCGCGCCTGACCGCTCGGTATTCGCGGGTTCGGACTGACCTCAATTGCTTCCCACCCTTACCCTAAAAACATCCACCGCTTCCCGCAAGCCTCTGGCCTGATCGGCCATTGCTTGCGCTGCCGCCGTTGCTTGTTCGACCAATGCGGCGTTTTGTTGCGTCACTTCGTCCATCTGGCCGACAGCGATGCTGACTTGCTCAATGCCGGTGCTTTGCTCAGACGAAGCGGCCGAGATTTCGCCCATGATGTCGGTCACCTGTTTAATCGAGTTCAACAATTCGTTCATGCTCTTGCCGGCTTCGGCTACGAGGCCTGAACCCGTGTCGACGTGATCGAGCGACTCACCAATCTGATCCTTCACTTGCTTGGCCGCGCTCGCGCAGCGTTGGGCCAGCGTACGCACTTCTCCGGCGACGACTGCGAAACCGCGCCCCTGCTCACCTGCGCGCGCAGCCTCAACCGCAGCGTTCAGCGCGAGGATATTGGTTTGAAACGCGATGCTCTCGATCAGATTGGTGATCTCGCTTACTTTCGAAGCGCTAGCGGATATATCCCGCATCTTCGTCACCACGCGCTCAACCACATGCCCGCCTGCCGTGGCTGCATCAGACGCAGTCTGGGCAAGCATGTTTGCCTGTTTCGCATTGTCAGTATTCTGCTTCACCGTGGACGTCAGCTCTTCCATGCTCGCCGCGGTCTGCTCAAGCGAAGCCGCTTGTTCCTCCGTGCGTTGCGACAGGTCGACGTTACCCTGGGCCATTTCATTGGCCGCGACGGCGATCGAATCAGCCGATGTCTTGATCCCCGCGACGATGCTGCTCAGTTGTGCGCGCATTGCCTCCAGCGACGCCATCAAACTCCCGCTTGCGCCGCGCGCGATCACGACCGGCACGGCGAGGTTTCCACCCGCGATCTCACTGGCTACGCGTTGCGCTTCGCTGGGCTCCGCGCCGAGTTGCTTAAGGATGCTGCGCGTGATCAGCAACGCGCCTATCACGCCAACGATCAGCGCGGCAAACGCCGCACCGATCATCGCGACTCTAAGCTGCGCATAGCTGCTCTCAGCCTGGTTCGCCTTGTCATGCATGGTCGTTTTCTCAAGCTCGATCAGCGATCGAAGCGTGCCTCGCCATTCAGTTTGCTTCGGAACAACGTCTTGCAATAACGCCTTGCCGGCCTGGGCTTTCTCATTTGAAAGAATGAGTTGAACGGCATTGGCCATTAGCGGCCGCGTGGTGGCTTCATCGGTTCTCAGCTTGGCTAGAAGTGTTTGCTCCGTGTCCGTTATTGCCCCACTCGACACAAAGATGTCATTCAAGGCGCGCGACGCGTCCGCATAGATGCCTTCTTCGTGCTTTATTTTTTCGACGTTGGCCTTCACGTCGGCCTCGTTATCGACCAGCATCATGTCGCGGATGGCGATGGAACGTTGGTCGAGGGAGGAGCGCATCGTCTGGGCAAGCGTCATTTCTTCCGTGCTACGGTCGACAATACTCGTCAGTGCCCCGTTAATTTTTGACATGCCGACCAAGCCGACGATAGACACTACGCCGAGAAGAACAAGTAACGCGCCGAAGGCGACAAACAGGCGGGTCACAATTTTAAACTGGCTCATCAAAATGACCTTGTAGATTAAAATTTAAAGCACGCGATTTCTGATTTAGCGAACCAAACACCGATATTAAATTCTTTCAATTTGCTGTCTTGCAAGCCATTTAAACGGTGTTCTATAGATGTGCTTGCGTCGGCCTCCGTCGACATATCGTCGACTTTTGGAGGGCTCGCGTTCCAATGGAAAGAGCGTTCGGGTGCGCAATTGGATGCAAAGGACGGGCAGTCAGGCTGTCGAATCGTCAAAGCGTGCGCCTGTGCGATCCAGCATGCCTGCCGTTCGATCGCTTGCTATATGACGGTTGGCGGAAAAGCGCAAACTTCCCCTACTTATCGGCGGATAGCGGCCGATCTTTAGCGGTGGTTGGACCACCGCACAGACTGCATCAAAACGACGAGCTTTGAAAAATGCGAAAGACGCTCGTGCCTTGAATGTATAAAACTGGACGGTACGAAAACGTGCCGGGTAGTCGCGATACCGGTATAGACAGCGGACTGGCTGCGCCATCGCTCACGCCGTACGATCCGGGTTGAAGCCCGCTCGCTTCCTCACTTCGCGCCAGACGGTTGCTCCCCGAAAACACTCAACCGCCGCGCTGACCCGGACAGAATGATGGACAAACAAACGGCAAGCGCACGTTACAACAATCATCCGGAAGCGGAGGAGGAGTTCACCCACTGGCGGCGTAATCTCATCGTCTGCGTATTTGGATCATTCACGACCATCGTGGCCATGACGCTCATGTTGCCGTTCTTGCCACTTTACGTGGAGCAACTAGGCGTCAAGGATCACGCCGCGATAGTCCAGTGGTCCGGCGTCGCTTACGGTGCAACGTTTTTCACCGCCGCACTAACCGCGCCGCTTTGGGGACGGCTTGCCGATCTCTACGGCCGCAAGCCGATGCTGATCCGCGCCAGCCTCGGCATGGCCATCATCATGTCCTTGATGGGGATGGCCCATAACGTCTGGCAACTCGTTGGCCTCAGGCTTCTCGCAGGCTTGCTTGGCGGCTTTGCGTCGGGCTCCACCGTGCTGGTCGCCACCCAGACACCGAAAGACCGATGCGGCTGGGCACTCGGTGTCCTGTCTTCCGGCATCATGGCCGGCAATCTGGTCGGCCCGATTATTGGTGGATCACTGCCGCCGTTGATTGGAATACGGTCGACCTTTCTTGCCTCGGGCGCTCTTATTTTCATTACGTTCCTGGCGACCGTATTCTTCGTCAAGAACGAGCGTCACCCGGGCTTGAACAAGAAGGGGACGCGGCGTGGGAGCTGGGGTGAAATTGGAGACAAGCGGCCGACTGTCGCCATGCTGGTGACCGGCATGCTCCTGATGCTGGCAAACATGTCGATCGAGCCGATTATCACGGTCTACGTGGCGCAAATAGTCGATGTCCATCAGGTCACGTTTGTCGCGGGACTGGTGATGTCGGCGGCGGCATTGGGCAGCATTCTCTCGGCCTCGTACCTGGGCAAGCTCGCCGATCGCATAGGGCATTGGAACGTCATTATCGGCTGCCTCGCGGTGGCCGGCATCCTGCTGATCCCGCAAGCGTTTGTCACGCGGGGCTGGCAATTGGTGATTCTGCGATTCCTGATGGGTCTGGCGCTTGGCGGACTGCTGCCTTGCGTTGCCAGCGTGATCCGGCACAACGTACCGGCGTCGGTTGCAGGCAATATGCTCGGTTACTCGACGTCTGCCCAATATACCGGGCAGGTTGTCGGACCGCTTGCCGGCGGTTTCGTCGGAGGACATTTCGGTATGCGGGAAGTGTTTTTCGGCACCTCGGCGTTGATGATCGCGGGCGCGATTTATAACTGGATTCTCAGGGCAACCGTTGTCGACAAAGCCCCTGACTCATCGCTAAGCGGTGCGGTCGAGCAAGCCGCCAAGGACCGCTGATCACAGCGTTGATTAGCCTGGCAACCTCGGTCAACGAGTGTCCTGCGCTTCAGACCCCGAATCCACAGCGCGCCCTGAACCGGTCCCATGCCGGCGAACGCCTTGTTTGCCGGTTAGCTCATGCCCCGTGCCACAATCATGGCCAGCGCGCTTGTGAAACGCGTGTGCCTGACCTATTCCAACGCAACCTTCCGCGCCCGTCCTTCGGAGAAATTCGGACGTATCGGCGATATCGCTCGATCTTTAACCGTTTGAGGTCTGCATGGAGCTGCGACAACTCCGCTATTTCATTGCGGTGGCCGAAGAAATGAACATCACGCGCGCGGCCGATCGTCTGCACATGACACAGCCGCCGCTTAGCCGGCAGATCCAGCAGATAGAAGAACGTGTCGGGTTGCCGCTGTTCGAACACGGTTCGCGGCCTTTGCGCCTGACCGAAGCGGGGCGCGTTTTCTACGCGCAGGCAAAGCGCCTGATCGATGAAAGCGACGAGCTCGTCCCGCTCACACGCAGGCTTGCGCAACTGGCGGAACGCATTGTGATCGGCTTCGTGCCGTCTACTCTTTACGGTGCGCTGCCGCAGGTTATCCGCGCATTTCGCGAGGCCGCTCCGCAGATCGAATTGTCGCTGATCGAGATGTTTACGCTCGAACAACTCGGCGCATTAAAGGGCGGACGAATCGATGTCGGCTTTGGACGACTGCGTTTCGACGATGTGCAACTGACGCGCGAAGTACTCGTCGAGGAACGGATGATTGCCGCGCTGCCGGCAGATCATCCGTTAGCGGATGCTTCGGTGGAGTTGACGCTGGAGGATATGGCGCGCGAGACGCTGATTGTGTATCCGAGTTCGCCGCGTCCGAGTTATGCGGACCAGCAGTTATCGGCACTGCGCGATCATGCGCTTGAACCTGCCGCCGTACACGAAGTGCGGGAGTTGCAGACAGCGCTTGGGCTCGTTGCGGCGCGAGTGGGTGTGTCGCTTGTGCCGGAGAGCGTTGATGGTTTAAGGGTGCATGGCGTCGTCTACCGGCATCTGCCCGAACCGGGCCCCACGTCGCCGATCATCATGAGCCGCCGGCTTCAGGACGAAGGGCAAACCACGGCCCTCTTCTGTTCCATTGCGCGTGATTTGTTCCGTCGTGGATAGACTTTTGCGCGTTGCTGATCGAAGCGATGTTCGCTAGTGACTAGTGCGTCTGGCATGACCGGCACGTTAAAAAAAAGTCCCACCCGGGCGGGATGGGACTTAAGCACGACGAGGATCACCTTCGTCGCGGGACACACCCTCGGAAGGGTGATGCTAGTGTGTCTGGATTCGCGCCGAAAGGAAATAATGTCGGGGTTGATCTGACAACATTTAACGATCTGGGGGTGGAGTTTGGTCGCTAGGGGATGGGGGGTTGGGGTCGGGGTGGTCGGTTCTGGGGTTAGTGGTCAGGGTCAATGCTGGGTTGGTGCTTTCGGCGTTAGTGGTCGGGGTCTATGCCGGGTTGGTGCTTTCGGTGTTAGTGGTCGGGGTCTATGCCGGGTTGGTGCTTTCGGTGTTAGTGGTTTGCGAGAGTTGGATTTTCTCTTTATCACTATTAGCCACTGTGCGTGGCGGCACGTCATTTCTTTGTCCAAAGCGACAAAGAAACGAAGCAAAGAAAACGCTTTTAAACCACGCTACCCTAAGTGTCCACAGCGTGCAGTTTTCATTCATGGGTGCCCCAAAAGCACGGTGCTCGCCAGAGCCACGGATGTGTGAAACCCTCCTTCTCCGAACACCGATACCCACACGCTTCGCCACCAGTGATTGAACCTGCCCAAGGAGCACCCCGCGCTATCCGCGGACGACCAACCACCGAATTTGTACACACCTCGAACCACGTAGCCAACCCGCCAAGAAACGAAGCCGCAAAGATGCAGGTGGGCGTAACCGATGAAAATAGCTGTACAGAACGCGCAGCCAATTCACAGAAGCTGAAGCAGCAAACACAAACACGCATGAAGCTGTGGCCTATGAATACGGTCGCACAGACCAAGTAGCTAACCTGTCAAAAAACGCAGCCGTAAATATCTGTAAGGCCGTGCGGGTTCCTTAGCAATTGTGCTTGCCCGAGAGCGTACGGGGCGAAGCGTGTTCGTGTCAGGATTCGCGAGAAGGAGGGGTTCACACATCCTTCGCTCTGGCGAGCACCGTGCTTTTGGGGCACCTATGAATAGAAACTGCACGCTGTGGACACTTAGGGTAGCGTGGTTGAAAGCGTTTTCTTTGCTTCGTTTCTTTGTCGCTTTGGACAAAGAAATGACGTGCCGCCACGCACAGTGGCTAATAGTGATAAAGAGAAAATCCAACTCTCGCAGACCGCTAACACTGAAAGCACCAACCCGGCATTGACCCCGACCACTAACCCGGAACCCAACACCCCGAGACCCACCCCTAAGCCCATGCAAGCGCCCCACCGCTCGCGCAAATACCCGTAGAGAGCCTCCATTTGCCGATATCCGACTAACTTGGCCCGACCAAGCCCAAACCTGCCGGCGTGGCGGCCGCGGCTACCGTCCAGCCGATGAAACGACTCGAAGATACGTGTCCGCTCCGCAACCGGAATACCGGAGCCCTCGTCGTCCACGATCAGCACGAGCACGCCCGCCGGCCCCAAACATGCGCTCAGCGAAATGGTGCGCTGCGCGTAGCGGGTACTGTTGCGAATCAGGTTCAACAAGGCCCTTGCAACCAGCTCTTCGCCGCACAACGAACCGCCACTCATCGCGCGGCGCGTTCCTCGTCAACCCTTGTTTCCGGCCAGTGCGCCCGCACTGTTGGCCCCGCCGAACAATGCGGTCAGATAGTTCGCATTGCTACTCATCTGCGCCATCAGCGTGTTGAGTGCAGTGAACTGCGCGTTGTAGCTGTTCGTCAGTTGCGCAGCGAACGCGTCCAGCTTCGTGCCCTGGACCTTGATGTTCTCGAGGTCCTTGTTGAGCGACGTTGTCCTGATATCGAGCAGGCCATCTTTCTTGAGAAAGGTCGTGAGGGTCTTGTTCATCTCCGCACCGAGACCGGAGGTCGAATTGAACAACGCGTTGACCGTGCCGGGTTTGTTGGTCAGCGCGGCGTTCAGCGCGGTTTCGTCGATCTTCAACGTGCCGTCCTGTTGCAACACGATACCGATAGACCCCAGGTTCGCCATTCCCTTGGTCTCGCCCCCTGCCGTCGGAACGCCCTTGCTGATCACGGATGCAAGCGCATTCTTGACCGTGTTCATCATCGAGTCGCCGAGCAATGGTCCGCCTTGCGAGCCCTTGGGTTGCGACTTGTCGAAAGAAGTCAGCGACGCAGCCATGTTGACGAAGTTGTTATACGCCGTGACGAAGGCCTTGATCGAGGTCTGCTGGGCGGTCGGGTCGGAGGTGACGCTCAGCGTCTGGGTCGTGCCCACGGACTCGGAGGTCAGGTTGATCGACAGCCCCGCAATCGCCGATGTCACGCTGTTGCTCGGGCTGCTGACCTCCGTGCCGGCCACCGTCAGCAACGCGTCCTTGCCAGCCGCGGTTTGCTTCCAGTTCTCCGATGTCCCGATAGTCGTGTACGGCGCCACGGTCTTGGTCGGGTCCGAGGGGTCGACAGTCGAGGTGGACGAGCTGACGTTGAGCTTCGATAACCCGGTGTTGTCGCCCGAGCCAGCCGGCGTGACCTCCACCGAGATACCGTTGGCCACGCCCGTGGTGGACGAGTGCAGCACGAGATGCGCGCCGTCCGTACCGGTGATCACGGTCGCGCTCACGCCGGGATTGCCGGAGGCTGAATTGATCGCGGCTGCAATGCCGCTCAGCGTGTTATTCGACGAATCGATCTTGATCGAAACGTCCTTGCCGCCCACCGATAGTTTCAGCGTGCCGGTACCGAGCGTGTCCTTGGCGCCGAACGCACCCGAAGTGATACTTTGCGATGTCGCGATGTTGGTGACCTGGATCGCATAGCTGCCCGTCGTGGCGCCCTTGCCGGCGGTAGCGGTCAGGCCCTTGCCGTCGGCCTTGGCCGTGACAGCGGACAACGCAGTGCCGTCGGACAGCGACCCCAGTGAGCTCTGCAGCAGCGACAGGACCGATTTCAACGAACCGACAGCCGTCAGGAGGGAAGTGCTGGTCTTCTGTTTGGCCGAGTTGGTCGCATTCAATCCGGCAACCCGTGCGTTGACGATAGCTTCGACAAGCGCCGGAACGTCGGTATTCTTGCCCGTCGAGCCGTTGATTAGAGATTGTCCCGCGGACTTGATTGCGTCAGACATAAATAGTGGAACTCCCTTGTTAAACCCCGGGTTGGACTGATCAACAGCCAGCCTTCACACGCGATGGCACTTTTGTGACACGAGCCGGGAAAAAGCCGTTCAAGTCGTCGGTAGCCGGCTTTGAATTGCGGCTTTGATTCACTCATTCGCGTGTTGTGTCGCCGCGCAGCATGAGCGGCAGCGCATGCAACCCAATGTCACGATTAATTATCTATAGATTACGGTAAGCCGACTAAATACTTTAGGGAAGTTTTCAGTTTTTGTCGGAAAATTTCCGAATTCCGTGACTTGAGGGAGCGTCGAATCGGAACGGATTCAAAAGGGATAAGGGGAAGCCGCGCGCCTAGCCACCTTCATGCTGGCGACCGCATCGCGGCATCTCGCCCTGTTTCAGCCGGCGAGAAGACATTCAAAAGCGTGCGACGGATGTTCCTGGAGCGCGCGTTTAAGCACTCGACAGCACCTGCATCGAGCGTCTTTTCTACTCCAGGGAACCGATCATCATCGCGCCGTCGGCTCTTCCGCCAAGGCGTCCGCATGTCGCTGCTGTCGGCGCGGCAACGGTCGATCTCGGCGGCGGTGCTATCGAACCGGTAGGGGCGCTGCTCCTTCACATCCCGCAGCGCTCCCTCGCCAGGATGATTGTTGGCATCGACGATCAGTCAGGCTTCGATCATGGCTGTCTACCGCTATCAGCTCTTGTCGTCATCGGACTTCAATGTTGCGCGGCGATGCGCCAGCAAGGCCATCAGCCGCCGGTCACGCCAGCGGCTACGGCTTTCTATTTCATCGCTTGGCAACACGTCGCGGCGTTCGGCATCGAGTCTCGCGATGCTGTCAGGCGACCAGTCGAACGGCACGCTGTCCTTTGCAAAGGCGCGGTACATCGCGCCATAACGCGCGGCATAATCCGTCACGCCGCCGGGCGCGTTCAAGTCGATGGTTTCAAATGGCCCCATGAACGACCACCGCAGCCCGAGGCCGTCGCGCATCACGGTGTCAAGATCCGCGGCGCTTGCGTAGCCCCGTGCGTAGAGGCTCAATGCTTCGTCCAGAAGCACGCCTTGCAAGCGG
The DNA here is from genome assembly GCF_964253815.1 of Caballeronia sp. LjRoot34. Lineage (NCBI taxonomy): Bacteria > Pseudomonadati > Pseudomonadota > Betaproteobacteria > Burkholderiales > Burkholderiaceae > Caballeronia > Caballeronia sp. LjRoot34. The sequence continues at coordinate 1,681,579 of NZ_CAXUSB020000003.1, read as the reverse complement.
TTCAGTAGAAAACCCGGGATCTCGCGCGCAACGGTCACGGGCTCCTGACCAGCCTCCTCGTAGAGCGCACGCGCACGGGCCAGCGCGTCCGGCGACGTCCACGGCGCCCCGCATAGCTCGACCAGCGGCACGAGCGAAGGTGGATTCACCGGGTGCGCCACAAGGCACCGCGCGCGGCCCTCCAGTGCTTCGGTGAACGTCGAGGCAGGCAGGCCGGAGGTCGAACTGGCCAGCAGCGTGTCGGGGCGCGTCAGCCTGTCCAGTTCGGCAAACAATGTGCGCTTGACCTCTACGATCTCCGCAATGTTCTCCTGCACCAGATCGACATCGCTCACCGCGTCCGCGAGCTGCTCATATGCTGTAACACGCGACACGATCCGCTCTTCCGGCTCGTCGACGAGTCCGTACTTGCCAAGGTCCGAGACACTGCTGCGGATAGACGGAATCGCGCCGTCGAGCATCGCGCGGTCGGCGTCGTGAAGCCTGACCTCGAAACCCGCACGCGCGAACACGATCGCCCACGCACGGCCTATCCGTCCCGATCCAATCACTGCAACGCGTCTGCTCATGGTGTAGTTCCATCGACGATCAAGCTTTTTTATCGCGCAACGTAATCACGGCAGGCGGTACAACCAGCACGCGCAACCCCGCGTGCGGTTCAACATCTGTAGAACCGTCGTGCTTGTCTACGTCGTTTTTTGGGGGGCAGCTCGCAGGATCGGACAGCTCGGGTCACCGCTCAACTCACAGGCCCAAGTCAACCAGAGACCCTCGCCGCTTGCCTGCTCTGCAGACGCTCCTGCAAGTCCGCAGCGGCGCCGCCGATGTCCTCCTCTATGCCCGCCCGCGCGCCTTCTCCGTCACCCTTCCAGAGGGCATCGACGATCTTGCGGTGCGCCGTCATTGACAACCGCATATGCGGAATGTCCGGTGCCACGAGGTTCAGGAACGGGCCGATACGCATCCAGAGATTCTGGATGGTCGCGAGCGTCAGGTCGCTCGCGCCATGCGTATAGATTGCTATATGGAATTCGAAATTGCTGCGCAGGTACGCGGATACATCGCCGGCTTCCACGTGGGCATTCATGGTGTCGAACACCGCTTGCAGCGCGTTCAAATGGTCCCTGGTCATCCGCGATGCTGCCCGCTTCGCCACGCAGCCTTCAAGGGCTATCCGCACGTCGCGCAGCTCTTCGAGCAGGTCGAGCGTCATGGGCGGCACCATCAACGCGCGACCCGGTCCATCGATCAACGCGCCTTCGGCTTGCAGCCGTGTGAGCGCGGCGCGCACCGGCATGGTCGATGAACCGACGGCTTCGGCTACCCCGCGCAAGCTCAGCGCCTGACCGGGTGCAAAACGTCCCGTCATGATCGCCTCGCGCAACTGCGCGTAGACGCGGCCCGCCATGGTCTCGCGCGCCACCAGCTCAAGCGGCAGCGCGTCCGCGCTTGTTTCACGTGTTGTCAATTAAACAGCTCCTTACGATATATGTGACCTGTGATCACATAGTAGCAAGAAGTTTGGTGCCCTTGCCGCTCTTAGTCAACCTTCAAGTTCTAAGGGAAAACGCGGCTGCCGGGGCGTCCGCGCGAACGATCCGGCAAGCACACCCGGCCTGCATGACCGGCGCTTTCGCCGTGGCGCCGAAAGAGGATCGAGGACCGGTACTGTCCGTGCGCATTCCCGCCGTGCCGGCAGATCGAGTCTGTCCAGTGCGACCAATAACGTGCGGGTAACATTCTCAACGTGTCGTAGCGTTGAACTCGAACAGTTTTCGGGCACTTCGCTCAGAGGCATCAATCGCCTCGGTTGCCCTGACCAGGAGTTAATGATCGGCTTGCGAGGACGACCCACATGCGGCGGTCGGCATCCAGGCGTGGTCGTCGCGTGCAAGCCGATAAACGGTGAAGCGTTCACGCTCTGGGCGGGTGCAGTCAAGCAAATCGCTTAAAGTCCCACCGCGGCCGGATTCATTTCGATGTGCAAAACGACCAGCCACATCTTCGGACAATCGGGCGCTATCTTCAGCGCCGGGTTGGTCTTGTCCACGGGCGTGATACAGCCCTTCTCGCGCGCCAGCAAATACGCGCGCCGTGCGTCTGACTGCAGCCATATGCTCACGAGACCGCACGTCAGGAAACTGAACATGGTCGTGATAAGACCCGGCGCGCCCGGATCAAGCTGCTGAACCGCATACGCGAATGCCGTGGTCAGCACCTGGTTTGCCACGATAGCGACACACACCACCTTCGCAATGCCCCTGATCCGCATGGCCGTATGAAGCTTTAACACGATTGTGTACTCTTGACTGAACGCTGGTGAATGTTAGTTCGTTGATTGCCGTGCTCACTTAGTGAACCATCGTCACCGGTGTTTGCATGCTGCGCCACAACTTGTTCATTACCCACCAGCGGGTAAGAAAGCCCAGGTGACTGGCATCGACCAGGACAATGTCCGAGCGTTTTTCAACCGCGCACGCTGCAATCGTTCCAGCCACGGGCCCAAACACACGCGACCAGTGATACGGAACCCCCGCGTCGTCCAGAATGGCGCGTGTCTGGCTGAGCGCGCTCAGCATCGCGCGCTTTTCCTGCAAGCGCAGCGCACCACGGGAATGAAACGCACTGGCGCGCCCCTGGTCCGGAGGTTCAAGCACCTCCATCAACTCGACCTCGGACACGCAGTGCTCGGCGAAAAGGAATGCAGCATGCCGTGCGGCCTGAAGCGCGCCGTCCTTGTTTATCACCGGTATCAGTACCCGTAACATAAGCGTCCCCGTTTCAGCTATGACTACAACTTGATTACAGCAGGTCCGGTGTTAAACGCGAGCAGAGTTTCGAGCCTGCGGCGTAAAAATTGTGTCAAGGCGACCTTACAAGCGCATCCTTGGCTGCATCGTCCGGTGGCGCGTGCAGGCTGGCCGAGAACTGCCTCATGCGAAAAGCCACGCGTTGGGCGTATCCCTTACCGCCGCCGCTGTATCGTTTGAGGGCGACGCCCAAGTCGCCGCCCGATGCATCGAGATACTCGCGCAGGATTGAAGATCCTATCCGCACGTTCTCGCCGGGCTCGGTCAAGTCGTTGCCCGATGCAAATACCTGCGGATGAGCAGCCGGAAGAATCTGCATCAGCCCTTGCGCGCCGGCAACGCTGACCGCCTGCCGGTCGAACCCTGACTCGGTTGCAATGACCGCGAGCAATAGCACAGGTGACATTGCATATTCGTTTGCCGCGCTGATGACCGCACGCGCAATCAGCGTGGCCTCCTGCCGGGCCACCCGGAACTGCCGCCATAACACCGCCGCTACATTTGCAACCTGCGGCGATTCGCCGGATGAGGATTCAATACTTGCCGATATCTTCCCGTCAGGCACTGACCGGTCATTGGTTACATCCGTTGCATCGGCTGCGTATGCCGCGCTTGCGGCCATGAACGAAAACGCGCAGAGGGCAAGTTTCGCACGCAACTGTCGCCTTGATTCTTTTGACTGCTTCTCATGCATCACGGCCCCTTCTCGTTTGCGTTCGGGAAGGCTACGCTGCCCGACGTATCGATCGGGATAAAAGCTGACCATGCCGTATCAAGAACCCGTCAAGACGTGAGCGTTCAGCATCGAATTTCGCCAGCGCACCATCAGACTCGCATGGGAACGCCGCTAAACAACACATCAAACCAATGCATCAAACCAATGCCTACTGCGCACCCACCAGCCGGTAACCCACCCCAGTCTCCGTCACGATATGAACCGGCTGCGCCGGATCAAGCTCCAGCTTGTGGCGAAGGTGTCCCATATAGACACGCAGATAGTGCTGGTTCTCCACATACGCGGGTCCCCATACTTCGCGCAGCAATTGCTGATGCGTGATGACTCGCCCGGCCTGGCGTACCAGCGTAGTCAGCAGTCTGTATTCGATCGGCGTGAGGTGAATCAGCTCACCATCACGCGTGACACGCCTTTCAGACAGATCCACCGATACCGGCCCAAACCGGACCTGCGGTGTCTCCTGCTGCCCGCCGCGGTTACGCCGTCTTAGCTGCGCACGGATTCGCGCGAGCAACTCCGACACACCAAATGGCTTCGTCAGATAGTCGTCCGCTCCCGCGTCCAGCGCAGCCACCTTGGCGTCTTCGTGAGTGCGTGCCGAGAGCACGATCAACGGTTGTTCGGTCCAGGTACGCAGTTCACGAATCACGTCGATACCGTCGGTGTCCGGCAAGCCAAGGTCAATGACAATGAGATCAGGCAGCCGAAAGGCGGCTTCGCGCAAACCCTGCTGTCCCGTTTCGGCTTCGAACACGGTCATGCCCTGCGCTTCCAACGTGCTCCTGACGAAACGACGGATCTGCTTGTCGTCTTCTATGACGACGATGGTCAACGTAGGCTCACTCATGGAGTATCCGTATGCACGACCGCGTCCGGCCCGTCGCCATCTTCCTCAGGAAGCGCCTCGAAGGGTGGCGCCTGATCGGCCGGCAACGTGAACCAGAACCTTGCGCCCAACACCTTCCCTTCACCATCCACCCTGTTCTCAGCGCCGATCTTCCCGCCATGCGCCTCCACGATCGCCCGGCAGATTGCCAGGCCCAGACCAATCCCCGGCATGGCGGATTCCTTCTCTCCGCGCGTGAATTTATCGAAGAGCGTTTGTTGTATACCCGGCGGCAGACCCGGGCCGTTATCGTCGACGCAAACCCTCACGTAGCGCTCACCCGAATGCTGTTCGGCCGCTGCGTGGATGGACAGCGATGAATCGCGCGGCGTGTATTTCGCCGCATTTTCAAACAGGTTCGCGAGCAGCCGCTCCATCAAAACTGCATCCAGTTGTATCAATGGAAGGTCGGCCGGAACGCGAACCTGTACGGCGTGCCCGGCGAGCGTACGGCGGCATACCGCCAGCGCCGCGCCAACCACTTCCTCAAGCATCAGCCATTGCCGGTTCAAACGGATGCTGCCCGCCTGGAGCCGGGCCATGTCGAGCAGATTCGTCACGAGCCCGCTCATGCGCAGTGCTTCCTCGTGGATTGCGTGAACCAGCTCGCGCGCAGTGTCGGCCGAGCCGTTGTGAATGCGCTGCTGCTCCTCCAGCACCGAAGCGAATCCGACGATCGAAGTCAGCGGCGTGCGCAAGTCGTGCGAGATGGCCGACAGCAACGAGTTGCGCATGCGCTCCGACTCCATGTTGACCAACGCATCCTGCGCGATCTCGACGTAGTGAACACGTTCGAGCGCGAGCGCGATCTGGGAAGCGAACGTGTCGATCATGCGTTGCTGTTCAGGGACCGCAAGCTCGGCTGCATGAGCGGTGATAAGCGCCAAGACCCCTCGGGTACGCATTGGCGCCTTGAGTGGCAGATAGAGCGCGTTGCTGGCTGGCAGCGTGTCCGTGCCGCGTCCCGCAGGCTTTTGTTGGTCGTATACCCACTGGCCGATGTCAAGGTCGAGATCGGTGGCATCGAGTGTGAACTGCGGATTGGGATCGTCGACTTTCTGACGGATCTTTTCCGCGCTGTCGGGCAGCAGGATCGCGACCTTCGCCTGGAAGATCTCTCCTACGTGGCGCGTTCCAATTTCGATGATCTGTTCGGTCATCAACGCGCCGCCCAGTTCCCGCGTCATCGCGTACATGGCGCCCGTGCGCCGCTCGCGCAACGAAGCTACCCGCGCCTGACGCCGAAGATTCGAAGTCAGATGGCTGATCGTGAGCGAGGTCAGCAACATCACGAAGAAAGTCAGCAGGTATTGCGTATCTGAAACGGAAAAGGAAAGTTGTGGCGGAACAAAGAAGAAATCAAACGCCGCAACGCTCACGAACGAAAGCAGAACGCCGGGGCCTCGTCCGAGCCGGACTGCGGCAAAGACAACGCCGAGCAAATACAACATCACGAGGTTCGTGAGGTCGATATGACGCGACAGCAGGCTCGCCAGCGCCGTGATCGCGACGCCGATTGCAGCCGCATAAAAATAGGCGTTCGGCGAAGAACGGGCTTCGTTGCGGACAGTGGCGAACACCGGGATGCTTGCATCGCGCTCGCGGCCTTCCTTGGCCGCTTTCACGCCCACCAGCGTCACATCGATATCGTGCGCATGGTGCACCAGTGCTTCGGCAACGGGTCGATCAAGCAGACGCCTCCAGCCAGGCGCGTCAGACGCCCCCGCCACGATCTTGGACACGTTGCGCATGCGTGCGTATGCGACCAGCGTGGCGGCCGCGTCGGCACCGTCAAGGGTCACTGTCTCGGCGCCCAGCTCGGAGGCCAGCTTGAGCGCATCCAGCGTGCGTTTTCGCCATGCGTCAGGCAAGCGCTGCAGCTTGGGTGTTTCAACATAAACCGCGAGCCAATCCGCCTTGAGGCTCGCGGCAAGACGCGCGGCCGAGCGAACCAGCGTGGCGCTTTCAGGCCCCGGCCCGATGCAAGCGATAAGTCGCTCACGCGCCTGCCAGATCCGGCTAATGGACTGATCGGCACGATACTCTCGCATCTGCGCGTCCACGCGGTCGGCCGTTCGACGCAGCGCCAGTTCACGCAATGCAATCAGGTTGCCTTTGCGGAAAAAATTCTTGACCGCGTTTGCCGCTTGCTGCGCCATATAAACTTTTCCGTCCCTCAAGCGGTCCAGCAACTCTTCGGCTGGCAGGTCCACGAGCGTGACTTCATCGGCGAGATCGAACACGCGGTCAGGCACGGTTTCCCATACCCGGATACCCGTGATCTGCCCGACGATATCGTTCAGGCTCTCAAGATGCTGGACATTGACGGTGGTGTACACGTCGATACCGGCGTCGAGCAACTCGTACACGTCCTGCCACCGTTTAAGGTGACGGGCGCCCTGCACGTTCGAATGCGCGAGTTCATCGACGAGAATCAGTTGCGGCTTGCGTGCAAGCGCTGCGTCGAGGTCGAATTCGGGCAGTTTCCGGCCGCGGTATTCGTACAGCGTCAGCGGCACGGCATCCAGCCCCTCCACCAGCGCAAGCGTCTCCTTGCGGCCATGTGTCTCGACAATGCCGACAACCGTATCGAACCCTTCCTCACGGCGACGATGCCCGGCTTGCAACATGGCATAGGTCTTCCCGACACCCGCCGATGCGCCGAAGAAAATCTTCAGCCTGCCACGCTGCTTTTTCTCTTCGTCGCGCTGGATCTTGTCGAGCAGCTCGTCGGGGTCGGGACGGTCCATCAGCTTGCGGGCTTCATTTCGTCAAGCGCCAGGTTCAGCTTCAGCACGTTCACGCGTGCCTCGCCAAGAATGCCGAACTGACGGCCGCTGGTTGCGCGTTGAACCAGTGCATCGACGTCGTTGTGTGACAGCTTGCGTGCCTTTGCTACACGGTCGATTTGATAAGCGGCGGCGGCCGGGCTGATCTCGGGATCGAGACCACTGCCTGACGATGTAACGAGGTCAACCGGTACCGGCGCCGTGTTTGTCGGGTCCGCGTCGTGCAAGGCGCTGATGCGTCCTTTCACTTCATCGGCGAGCGCCGGGTTCGTCGGGCCGAGGTTCGAAGCACTTGAGCCTTGCGGGTTGTAGGGGTTCGGCGAGGTTGCCGACAGGCGGCCCCAGAAATAGCCGGGTGCATCGAATTGCTGGCCCAGCAGTTCCGAGCCGACCAGCTTGCCGTTCTTCTCGATCAGGCTACCGTTTGCCTGGCTCGGAAAGGCTGCATGCGAGACTGCGGTGACCACGATCGGATACACCAGCCCGGTCACAACGGTCAATGCCGCGAACAACACGAGCACAGGACGAAGGATATTTTTCATGATGATTCAATCCAGTTAGATTGCAATGAGACCGAAGGTGGCAGCGGCCGGGTATGCGGCAAGCAGACCCAGCCGCCGTCTATCGGTCAGGCCCAGCCACACGCCGTCAGAATCATGTCGATGATCTTGATGAACGGGAACGGCAGCAAGATCCCGCCAAGGCCATACACCAGCAAATTGCGGCGCAGCAATGCCGCAGCACCGAGCGGCCGATACTTCACGCCCTTCAGCGCCAGCGGGATCAGGAACACGATAATCAATGCGTTGAAGATCACAGCCGACAAGATGGCGGACGACGGCGACGTCAGATGCATGATGTCGAGCACACGCAATTGCGGGTACGTCGAAGCAAACGCGGCCGGGATAATGGCGAAGTACTTGGCCACGTCGTTGGCAATCGAGAACGTCGTCAGCGAGCCGCGCGTCATCAGCATCTGCTTGCCGATCTCGACAATCTCGATCAGCTTGGTCGGATTCGAATCGAGGTCGACCATGTTGCCGGCTTCCTTCGCCGCCTGCGTGCCGGTGTTCATGGCCACCGCCACGTCGGCCTGCGCCAGCGCCGGAGCGTCGTTGGTGCCGTCGCCCGTCATCGCAACCAGCCGTCCTTCCGCCTGATAACCACGGATGGTCGCCAGCTTCGCTTCGGGCGTAGCTTCCGCGAGGAAATCGTCAACCCCCGCTTCAGCCGCAATCGCCGCAGCGGTCAGGCGGTTATCGCCCGTCACCATCACGGTCTTGATACCCATCTTGCGCAGCTCGGCGAAGCGCTCCTTGATGCCGCCCTTGACGATGTCCTTCAGCTCGATCACACCCAGGACACGCGCACCTTCTTCGCGCCGGTCGGCGACGACCAGCGGCGTGCTGCCGCGACGCGCGATTTCATCGACCGCATTCGATACTTCCTGCGGATAACGGCCGCCATGACGTTCAACGTAGGACTTGACCGCGTCGGCCGCACCCTTGCGAATCTCACGATCGGGCAAGTCGACGCCGCTCATGCGCGTCTGTGCGGTGAAGCCCAGGAAGGTCGCATGGAGCGTCGCCATCTCGCGTTGGCGAATGTTGAAGCGCTGCTTGGCGAGCACGACGATACTGCGCCCTTCCGGCGTTTCGTCGGCCAGCGACGAAAGCTGGGCAGCGTCGGCCAGTTCCTGCTCCGAGAGACCCGGTGCCGGCACGAAGCTGGATGCCTGACGGTTGCCCAGCGTGATCGTGCCGGTCTTGTCGAGCAACAGCACGTCTACGTCACCCGCTGCTTCCACTGCACGGCCGGAAGTCGCAATCACGTTCGCCTGCATCATCCGGCTCATACCCGCCACACCGATAGCAGACAACAGTCCGCCGATGGTGGTCGGGATCAGGCAGACCAGCAAGGCGGCCAGCGCGGTGATCGTCACCACATGACCGGCCTTCACTGCGCTGACCGAGAACATCGAGAACGGCAGCAGCGTGGCAGTCGCGAACAGCAGCACCAGGCTCAGTGCCACGAGCAAGATGGTCAACGCGATTTCGTTAGGCGTTTTTTGACGCTTGGCGCCTTCCACCATCGCGATCATGCGGTCGAGAAACGCCTCGCCCGGGTTGACCGTTACGCGTACCACGATCCAGTCCGACAACACGCGGGTACCGCCCGTCACCGCGGTAAAGTCGCCACCCGATTCGCGGATAACCGGTGCGGATTCGCCCGTGATCGCAGACTCGTCGACTGAAGCCACGCCGTCGATTACTTCGCCGTCCGCCGGGATAACGTCACCCGTTTCGATCAGCACGATATCGCCCTTGCGCAGCTCCGTTGCCGTCGTAATGCGCAACGCCGACTTCGGATTCGCCGACTCCAGCTTCTTCGCCATCACGTCGCGCTTGGCGCTGCGCAGCGACGCCGCCTGCGCTTTCGAGCGACCCTCGGCCAATGCTTCGGCGAAGTTCGCGAATAGCACCGTGAACCACAGCCACAGCGAAACGGCGAGAATAAATCCTGCCGGTGCTTCAGCCTGGCCCGAGAGGGCCGCGACCCACAACACCGTGGTCAGGATACTGCCGATGTAGACGCAGAACATCACCGGGTTCCGTAACTGGTGACGCGGACCGAGTTTCCTGAACGAGTCCGCAATCGCCGGCACGACGATGGCGGGGTCGAACATCGAACGGGCTGCCGAGCGTGAATGGCCACCCGACTCCGGCATTTTCTCCGGTGCCTTGTTCGGCGTTTTCACTGGCGGTTTGACAATTGTGTTCATACTTTCCTCTGTATCAGTGACCGCTTATTTGCCCGAGAGCATCATCAGATGCTCGACCACGGGACCCAGCGCGAGCGCGGGTACGTACGTCAGTGCACCAACCAGCACCACAGTGCCGAGCAGCAACACCACGAACAGCGGACCGTGTGTCGGCAAGCTGCCTGCGGTCGTCGCAATACGCTTTTTAGCGGCAAGCGCACCGGCAATGGCCAGCACTGGAATGATCGAACCGAAGCGGCCGAACCACATGGCAATGCCGGTCGTGATGTTGTAGAACGGCGTGCTGACCGTGAGGCCCGCGAAGGCGCTGCCGTTGTTGTTGGCAGCAGAGCTATAGGCGTAAAGAATCTCGGAGAAGCCGTGCGGCCCGGGGTTCGATATGCCCGCTGTGCCCGCCGCCGTCAGCACGCCAATCGACGCACCCAGCAGCACCAGGAACGGCGTCAGCAACACGACGATAGCGACCATCTTCATCTCGTACGACTCGATCTTCTTGCCGATGTATTCAGGTGTGCGACCGATCATCAGACCGGCGACGAACACCGCGAGCATGGCGAAGACCAGCATTCCGTATAAGCCGGACCCCACGCCGCCGAAGATCACTTCACCGAGCTGGATCAACAGGAGCGGTACGAAGCCGCCCATTGGCGTCAGCGAGTCATGCGCGTTGTTCACGGCACCGCACGATGCAGCCGTGGTGGCGACCGTGAAGATGCCCGACTGCGCAATGCCAAAGCGTGTTTCCTTGCCCTCGGTGTTGCCGCCTGACTGCATCGCGGAAGCGCTTTGATCCACATGCAGCGACGCGAACAGCGGATTGCCGGCCTGCTCGAATGAGATCTCACCCCAGCACGCAATGGTGAACGCGATCGTCATAGCAGCCAGGATTGCGTAGCCCTGCCGCTTGTCGCCCACCATGCGTCCGAACACCACGCACAGCGCCGCCGGAATGACGAGCATCGCGATCATCTGGACGAAGTTGGAGAACGGCGTCGGATTTTCGTACGGATGGGCGGAGTTGGCGTTAAAGAACCCGCCGCCATTCGTGCCGAGCATCTTGATTGCTTCTTGCGAGGCAACCGGGCCCATCGCGATCGTCTGCTTGTCGGCCTTGTTGTCCACCATCACCGGATTGCCCTTGGCGTCCTTGACCGGGTTCCCCTGTGCGTCCGTCTTCGGCGTCTGGTAAGTCGTCACTTGAAGCGTGGCGACATCCTGGTACGACTCGAAGTTCTGGATCGCGCCCTGGCTCACGAACACCAGCGCGATAACCGTAGCGATCGGCGCAAGGACGTACAGCGTGATACGCGTGATGTCGACCCAGAAGTTGCCGATGGTCGTCGCGGTATGACGCGCGAAGCCCCGAATCAGCGCGACGACAACGGCAATGCCGGTCGCGGCCGAAAAGAAGTTCTGCACGGTCAGGCCGACCATCTGCGAGAGATAGCTTGCGGTCGACTCAGGCGTGTAGTCCTGCCAGTTCGTGTTGGTCACGAAGCTGACAGCCGTGTTGAACGCGGCGTCCGGGGTCATGGGACCGAAGGCCTGCGGGTTGGACGGCAGCCACTGTTGCAAGCGCAGGAAACCGAACACGACGAGCGCGCCGAGTGCGTTGAACGCAAGCACGGCGAATGCGTAGTGCTTCCACGACATTTCGGACTTTTCGTCGACGCCCGCAAGCTTGTAAAGCAGCGCTTCGACTGGACGGCCGATGCGTCGGACAACGACTGACGAGCCATCGAGCACGGAGGTCATATATCGACCGAGCGGAATCGCGAGCGCGATCAGCACGACGATATAAAGGCCTGTTTGAAATACGGTATTGGCGTTCATTCCAGATCCTCCGCACGCAATAGTGCGTACACGAGGTACACGAACAAGAGCAGAGTCGAAGCACCTGCCAGCAACAGCATCCAGGTGGTCATGGGCGACCTCCCGGGGCGCGACGCAATTTGTCGCAGCCAATGGCAAGAGCCGCGCCCACTGCCCAGAAGGCGATGATGCCGGCGATATATATCAGGTCCATTATTTTGATCTCCCGTAGCGGATTAGGACGTGCTGAAGGTTAGTTGATCGCGCGTAAACAGCCGGAAAAGAGAACTGGCGGGGATATAAAGAAAGTGTAAAGACGGGGGGAGACAGGCGGGGGGATTGAGAGGTCAGGTTTTTGAGGTAGTGGTCGGGGTTGGCGCTGGGGTTGGCGCTGGGGTGGTCGGTTCTGGGGTCAGCGGTCGGGGTCAGTGCCGGGTTGGTGCTTTCAGTGTTAGTGGTCTGCGAGAGTCGGATTTTCTCTTTATCACTGTTAGCCACTGTGCGTGGCGGCACGTCATTTCTTTGTCCAAAGCGACAAAGAAACGAAGCAAAGAAAACGCTTTAACCGCTCTACCCTAAGTGTCCACAGCGTGCAGTTTCTATTCATAGGTGCCCCAAAAGCACGGTGCTCGCCAGAGCGGAGGATGTTTGAACCCCTCCTTCTCGCGAATCCTGACACGAACACGCTTCGCCCCGTACGCTCTCGGGCAAGCACCATTGCTAAGGAATCCGTATGGACTCACGGGTATTTGCGGCTGCGGCTTTTTGACAGGTTAGCTTCCTGGTCTGTGCGACCGTATTCATAGGCCACAGCTTGATGCGTGTTTGTGTTTACTGCCTCAGTTTTTTGTGAATTGGCTGCGCGTTCTGTACAGCTATTTTCGTCGGTTACGGCCGCCCGCATCTTCGCGACCTCGTTTCCAGCAGGGTTGGCGACGAGGTTCGAGGCGCGTACAAATTCGGTGGTTGGTCGTCCGCGGATAGCGCGGGGTGCTCCTTGGGCAGGTTCAATCACTGGTGGCGAAGCGTGTGGGTATCGGTGTTCGGAGAAGGAGGGGTTCACACATCCTTCGCTCTGGCGAGCACCGTGCTTTTGGGGCACCTATGAATCAAAACTGCACGCTGTGGACACTTAGGGTAGCGTGGTTTAAAAGCGTTTTCTTTGCTTCGTTTCTTTGTCGCTTTGGACAAAGAAATGACGTGCCGCCACGCACAGTGGCTAATAGTGATAAAGAGAATATCCGACTCTCGCAGACCGCTAACGCCGAAAGCACCAACCCGGCATCGACTCCGACCGCTGGCCCTAGAACCTAGCACCCATCACTGCCCCGACCACTACCCCACGCCCCTCTCGATCAAACAGAACCCAACGTCGACGTATAAGAGCGTCTGCAGAGTAGAAACCCCATTGTCTAACTGCACGACGATTTCAGTAATCACGGGGTTCCTCTAGCGCCAGCTGAAAATAACCCAAGCCGAATTAAACGCTGCAAACGATCAGTCCGGATTCGGCGCGTACACAGGTGCCCGGTCCGCAAAATACAACCCATGCGGCGAACGTCCTACTGCAATGGTGTCGATCAGCTTGCGACTGTTGAGATCGATCACACCAACATGCCGCGCAAAGCGGAACGTCACCCAAAGGGTTTTGCGATCGGCCGACAATTCCATGTCGTCGGGGCCAGGCAATAGCCCATCTATGTCACCGACCTTCTGCAACGTCGTGTAATCCAGGATGCTGATCGTGCTGGCCACACGATTCGACACGGCAACATGTTTACCGTCATCGAGATTACGAAAGTTGTGCGCGCCTTTGCCAGTCTGAATGCGTTTTACGACCTGCTGCTTATGCCAGTCGACGACGGCGACATCGTCTTCACCCGTCATCCCAACCAGCAAGTCGCGATCACCCGGCGTCATCCAAAGTCCCGCCGGCGTATTTCCAACCGGCATTTTCCACTTGACCGTTTGCGTGGCCAGATCGATCGCGGCAAGTTCGCCCGAATCCTGTAACGTCACGAATACTGTGCTTGCATCCGAAGAAAACGTCATATGGCTAGGCGTTTTAGCAAGTGGAACACGCTTGGCGAGCGTGAGGTCGTGGCCGTCGTATCGGTAGATATCGACTCGGTCCAGCCTCAAGCCCGCGGTGACAAACCATTTGTGGTCAGGAGAAAAACCGAGCTGGTACGGGTCTTCTATGTCTTCCACCCGCTTTTGTACCTTGCCGCTATGCGGATCGACAAAGATCAGATTATTCGATACCGAGTCGGCGATAATGAGCGAATTTCCATCAGGCGTCACCATCAGGTGATGCGGTTCCTTGCCTGTCGGCTCGGTACCCAGGACCTTGTGCTTGCCTTCATCTATCAAAGTAAGCTGGGCCTCACCGGAATCAAGCACGATGACTTCAGACGTAGCCGGCGTATCCGCTAGCGCGAGGTTATGGAAAAGCAAGGTAACAATGGCCGTTACCGAAAGGTTTCTGATTGCAGTGCTAAGCATATTGAAAGAAATAACAACGAGAATGCCCAAAAAGGCAAAAACTGTGCTCTGATTGCTTAACGCGCTAATTTGCTGTCGGGCTAAGCAATTAATGCACTGCATATGATGCCGCCATGATGGCCGCCAAGCCGGTCCGCGCAGACCAACCCATTATCTCTAACGTATTGAGTCAAGCAATGGATGACCGCGTCCGCGCCGAAACCAGCCGATCAATGAGCGACAGTACGACCCTCGCCATGCGTGATGTGCTGGAAGGCCGCCGCACTGGCTGGTCGGTGCTCCTGCCCTTTGCAGGACCAGCCGTCGTTGTCTCCGTCGCTTATATGGACCCGGGTAATTTCGCGACCAATATCCAGGCCGGCGCGCGATACGGGTATGGATTATTGTGGGTTGTGCTGCTGGCGAACATTATTGCCATGCTATTTCAGTCACTTTCCGCAAAACTGGGAATTGTCACTGGACGCAATCTCGCGGAGTTATGCAGGGATCATTTACCCAGGCCGCTCGTCTACATAATGTGGGGCGTCAGCGAAGTCGCGGCCATGGCCACCGACCTGGCCGAATTCCTCGGCGGTGCGATCGGCCTGAGTTTGCTTTTTCACATGCCGTTGTTGATCGGCATGATCGTCACGGCAATCGTCACATACGGCTTGTTGTTCTTCGAGAAAGCGGGATACCGGCCGCTGGAGCTGATTATTGGCGCACTGGTCGGGATCATCGGCTTGTCTTATCTCGCTGAGCTCTTCATTGCGCCGGTAGCCTGGGCCCAGGTCGGGCTGCATCTGTTCAAGCCGGACTTGCCCGACGCGCAAGCCGTGACTATCGCAGTGGGCATTATCGGGGCGACGGTCATGCCGCACGCGCTCTTTCTTCATTCGGGACTCACCCAGGGCCGCCTGCCCCCCAAGACCGAGGGCGAACGCAAAAGGTTGCTCACGTTCTCAAACGTCGAAGTGATCATTGCGCTGACCATTGCGGGCATGATCAACATGGCCATGGTCATCATGGCATCCGGCGCGTTTCACTCGGGTCATCCGGAAGTGGCCGAGATCGAAACCGCCTATCACACGCTTGCGCCGCTGCTGGGCATTGCCGCTGCGGGCATTTTCCTGCTGTCGCTGATCGCGTCGGGCATTTCCAGTTCGGTCGTGGGAACCATGGCCGGTCAAATGATCATGCAGGGGTTTGTCGGCTTCCGCATCCCGCTATGGCTGCGTCGCGCGATTACGATGGTGCCGAGTTTCGTCGTGGTCTGGCTAGGCGTGAACGCTACGCAAGCGTTGGTCATGAGTCAGGTCGTGCTAAGTCTTGCGCTGCCGTTTCCCATGGCGGCACTCGTGTGGTTCACGTGCCGGACAGATGTCATGGGCTCGTACAAGAACCGGACCCTGGTCAAAATCGCGGCTATCGTTGCGGCCTTTGGAGTGCTTGCCCTTAACGCGATCCTCCTGCTGCAAACATTCGGCGTGGATATTCCCGGCTTGCCAACCGCCTGAACGCCTAATCTCCGCGTGGGGCAATACTCCCGCGGATGTAGCTGTAGTACGACCGCAAACGTCACTTCAAACAGCCTGATGGCGCATGACAATTATTGCGTTTTGAAGTGGATAACGCGTGGCATAATCGGCGCCATATCATCGACCGCCCGGTGTTGATCACAGCATGTTCCGCCGTCGCTTACTGAAGATCGGAAGTATCCTGGGATTGCTTGCAATCCTGATGACTTCGATCGCGCCGACGGTCTCGCACGCGCTAGCCTCGCATGACCGGCTAGGCCAGGCGCTCAGCACGTATTGCTCGGCAGACCCGGCCTTCAGCGAAGCAGGCAACAGCGACTCCTCTTCACACTCCGGTGCCCTGCATTGGCAGGCTTGCGCTTATTGCGGCCTGCTCGCTCACTTCCCCATCCTAACCGGTTCGACGGTGGCCTTTGCCGCTGCCGTGTCGGTGACCAGTGCTCCGCTTCCCGTGGTACGCGCAGCCGTTCGCGCGGTGCCGCTCTTCATTGCCGCCCAGCCTCGCGCGCCTCCTGTCGCTTCCTGATCACTGACCCATTTCGTGCCTGTTGCTCGCACCGCTGACGGCGGCGCGATGCCGTCGCGTGCCAAACACGACGGCGCTCAATAGCGCGCTCACAACGATCATGACGAAGGAAACACGATGCGTACGCTTCTAAAGCGGCACGCGGCGCCTGCACGCGCCGCACTTATGTGGGCGGCAGGTGCCGCCTGCCTTGCGGGTTCATCCGGCACCTGGGCGCATGCGGTGGTCGGCGACCGGGTCTTCCCGGCGACGATGGCCGTGGATGACCCCGGCGTCGGCGATGAATTCGACTTCCAGTACGGCCATATCAAAAGCCCGACCGACGATGGTGACAACATGAACGTCAACACCGCCTCGTTCGAATGGGACAAGCTGATTACGTCGAACCTGGCATTCAGCATTGCCAGTGCCTACGTCACGCAGAACGCGCCCAACGGCGGCTCCGCAAAAGGCTTCGACAACGTCACACTAGGACTAAAGTATCTGGCCTACTCCAACGCTCGCCATGAGTTCATGGCATCGGTCGGCGTGAACACGGAACTGGGCGGCACAGGCGCTCGCGCGATTGGTGATTCGTCCTCCACCATTACGCCGACGGTTTATTTCGGCAAGGGCTTCGGCGACCTTCCCTCGAGTCTCGGCTTCCTGAAGCCATTCGCGATCACGGGTGAAATCGGACCTAACCTCACGACGTCTCGATCGTCACCGAACTCGCTCGACTGGGGCACGACGCTGCAGTACAGCATCCCCTATCTGCAGCAGCAGGTGAAAGACCTCGGCTTACCGCAGCCGCTCGCCAACCTGATTCCTGTGGTCGAGTTCCCGATGAACACCTGCACCGCGGGCCCGTGTTCCGGCCATACGACCGGGACCATCAACCCCGGTTTCATCTGGCTCAACCGCTATGGTCAGCTAGGTATCGAAGCGCAGATTCCGGTCAATCGCGCGACGGGCAACCACGTCGGGATCCTGCTTCAGGCGCATCTGTATTTCGACGATATCTTCCCTAACTCTGTCGGCAAGCCGCTCTTCAATCCATGAAAATTGCTCTTATGAAAAATGCTACCGTGCGTACGTTAATCGCCGCAGCCGCTCTTGCGAGTACGCAGCTCGCTCAAGCGCACGCCTATCCACAACATCAGGAGCCGGGCGCGGGAGCCACCGTGTCGACATCGCAAAAGGAAGTGGCGATCGAGTTCGACGATGGACTCGAACCCGCATTCAGTTCGATCGCCGTCACCGATGCGCAGGGCAAGCCTGTCACCTGCGCAAAGTCAGTGGTTGATCCGGCGGACAAGAAACACATGTCAGTCGCGCTCAATGCGTTGACGCCCGGTGTTTATTCGGTCGCCTGGATTGCCGTCGCCGACGACGGGCATCGCACCCAGGGGCACTACAGTTTCACGGTCAAGTAGGCAAGGACCGATTGCCGTCGCGAGTCACGCAAGCGCGTGACTCGCGACGATCGAATGGGCCACGCTGCATCATGAGCACTAGCCTCGGTGGAGATGTTGTCCTAAGCTTGGTTATGCCCCACGCCCTTAAAGAACGTATAGCAAAACACGCCATCGTCTTGCGTGGTTCTGTGTAGATCCCTGATACCGTCGTCGAAATCTTCCGGCTTGATCAGGCCGGCCGATATAGCGGATACACGCACGCCTTCGATCATCGCGGTGAAGGTCTTCCGTGTAAATCCGTCCACCAGATCGGGCCGAAACCTAAAGCGCCCGCGAGAGCCGCGTTAGCGTATCAACGCGGTGCCAGCCAGCCTTTTCCCAAAAAACCATGGCAGCCTCGTTATCAACAACGACATCCAGATGCACCCATTCCAGGTGGTGTTCCCGGAGCCGCTCGATACATCTGTCGATCATTACCCTGGCGAGGCCTTGACCGCGCGAAGCCGGTGCGACCACAACGTGCTGGAGGAATCCGCGGCGGCCATCATGGCTAGCCAGGGCGCAGCCGACCAGCTCGCGATCATTGACAGCGACAACGCTCAGACCCGGGTTCCTGGCCAGCAACCGTTCGATCCCCTCCTTGCTGTCGGTCACCGGGCGAATGTCGACACCCGGCGTACTCTTCCACAGTGCAACAACAGCGTCATAGTCAGCCAATACCATTTCTCGAATCTGTGCGCCCATCATCCATCCTGTCAAGAGCTATTGTTTAATGTTAAGTACTGCGGCTTAGCCACAGCCAAAGATGGTGTAAAGCTCGGCTCCGCGGCAAGCCACTTTAGCAACGCGCTGGAAGCAGCACCCATGGACGCCGCGCACCCTGCTGCGGCGAATGAAGCAACGCTTACATTGGAACGCTATTTTAAGGGCACGGGCGAGGAGCGGCCGGACGTGTTACCCGTGCCGCGAGTTCACCAGGATCAAGTGGCAGCATGCACCATCAACTCGTCTGCTCTTGAAAGAAACAACTTCAGGACGGGCGATGCGTTTGACCTGCTGTAGCCAATAACCAGATCAATTGTCGGTGCGTCGCCTTCAAGAGGGCGGCTGACCACCGACCACGGCAAGAGATTGTTTGCATACTCCGGCATCAGCGCCAGTCCGCGCGTGGATGCGACGAGCGACATGGCCATCGCCAGATTATCGACTCCGTGTTCGGGCGTGATATTGACCCCGCTCTGCTGCAGATACCGCTCAATCACTTCGTGCAGCACCCTCGCCTTGTTCGAGGCCATGATGAACGGCTCGCCCACGAGATCCCCGGGATGGATCGCCGCTCGCTCGGTCAATGGGTGGTCGCTCGGCATAAGCACAACGAGCTTTTCACGGCTGACTACGCGATAGTCGAGATCAAACCCTGGTTCGGCACGTAAAAACGCGAGGTCGAGCTTGCCGCGTGCGAGCGCGTCGGCGAGGTCCGGCGAATAGTGGCTCGATACCGTCACGTCGATGTTCGGCAGTTCATCGCGCAGCACCTGCATGGCGCGCGGTAGCCAGGTCATTTCCTGACCAGTCAGGAAACCAAGTGCAAAGACCTGTTTCGTAGGTTGCGCAGCGCGGCGCGCCGCCTCAATAGCGGCGTCGACTTGCGTCAGCGCTAA
This sequence comes from Caballeronia sp. LjRoot34, assembly GCF_964253815.1. NCBI lineage: Bacteria > Pseudomonadati > Pseudomonadota > Betaproteobacteria > Burkholderiales > Burkholderiaceae > Caballeronia > Caballeronia sp. LjRoot34. The sequence continues at coordinate 1,662,158 of NZ_CAXUSB020000003.1, read as the reverse complement.
TCGCGCATGGTCAAGGAACGCCTTGCCCGCCGCCGTCAGCTCGACCCCACGCGCGCTCCGGTTGAACAGTTCTGCTCCAACCTCGTCCTCCAGATCACGGATCTGCCGGCTAAGCGACGGTTGCGACGTATGCAGTCGACGTTCAGCCGCAACGGTCAGGCTACCGGTCTCCGCGACGGCCACAAAGTACCGCAGATGTCGAAGCTCCATACACTTCCTTCAATTTAGCCATGCCTGGCAGGCATGCCCGCCAGCCTACAAAGTCTTTTTACTTTCCGCAAGACCCCACTAAATTACGCATCAGGCAGCGACGAAACGGCAACGACCTGTTCATCGCGACGACTTGGAATCTATCCCGCTCCATACCTTTCATCTATATCGGAGAATCGCCATGACCAGCCACACGCACCAAACTGCCCCGACGCAATTCGTTGATGCAAACGGTATCCGCTTCGCTTATCGGCGCTTCGGCAAGACGGGCGGCGTGCCGCTCGTATTAAACATTCACTTCACCGGCACGATGGATCACTGGGACCCGGCTGTTACCAACGGACTTGCGCAGGGTCGCGAAGTGATCCTGTTCAACAATGCCGGAATCTCCAGCACGTCAGGCGAGGTACCGCAGTCGATTGAAGAAATGGCCGCCAACGCTGCCGCCTTTATCAAGGCACTCGGACTCACGCAAGTCGACGTGCTCGGTTTTTCGATGGGCGGCCTGATCGCACAGGAACTGGCGCTGGCCGAGCCGCAGCTCGTACGCCGCCTGATCCTGGTTGGCACCGGCCCGCGCAGCGGCGAAGGCATGGAATCGCTCACGCCGGAAGCACAGGATATTTTCAGCGCGGCTTACGAAGAGCCGGATCACCTGTGGCTTCGCGTGCACTTCTCGCCGTCGGATGCGAGCCAGGCAGCCGGCCGCAAGTTCCTGCAGCGCTTCCGTCTGCGCACCGAAGGCCGGGACCCCGAAGTCAACGACAAGGTCGCACCGGCACAACTCGCCGCACTCGCCAAGTGGGGCGTGCCCCGCGAGAACCCTTTCGATTACCTGCTGACGCTCGCTCAGCCCACGCTCGTGATCAACGGGGATAACGACGTAATCATCTACTCGATCAACTCGTGGATTCTGCAGCAGAACATTCCGAACGCGCAGTTGATCATTTACCCGGACGCCAACCACGGCTCGCTGTACCAGTATCCCGAACGCTTCGTGACGCATGTGGCGCAGTTCCTGTCCGAGAGCGACGAACGCGCCTGAGCCAACGCTCGTGTTTATGTTCATGCGCTGAATTGTCAGATGGTTTTACATTCAACCTGCAGGAGTCTGATCATGACCCACCTTACCGGAAAGACTGCGCTCGTCACGGGCGCTTCACGCGGCATCGGCCGTGCCAGCGCGCTTGCACTGGCCAAAGAAGGCGCGCAAGTGCTGGTTCACTACAGCAGCGGAGAAAAAGAAGCGGACGCGGTCGTTGCCGAAATTCGTGCGGCCGGCGGCAACGCCCAAAAGGTCGCCGCGAATCTGCGCGATGCCGACGGCCCGCATACGCTCGCCAGACGTGTACGCGCTGTGGTGGGTCATCGGCTCGACATTCTGGTGGCGAACGCCGGCATTTCGAAGTCGGCGAGCATCGAGGAAACGACCGTCGAAGATTTCGATAACCTGTTCGCCGTGAATGTGCGCGCACCCTATTTTCTTGTGCAGCAATTGCTGCCGGTGTTGTGCAAAGGCAGCAGCGTTGTTCTGCTGTCGTCGCTCGCAGCGCACACGGTGGTAGGCAAGCTACCAGCCTACGCTGCGACCAAGGGCGCGGTCGATACCCTCGTCAAGCATTTCGCCTCCGCGCTTGGCGAACGCGGTATTCGCGTGAATGCGGTCGCGCCCGGCGTGGTTGCAACCGATATGTCGAGTTTCACGAAGACTGAGGAAGGACGCGGGGTGGCGATCGGCATGCAGGCGCTAAAGCGGGTCGCGCAACCCGATGACATCGGCAGCGCTGTCGCGTTTCTTGCGTCGGATGCGGCGCGCTGGATTACCGGCGAAACACTGCATGTAGACGGCGGCTCGAAGCTCTAACCCAAACGAATTAAAGCACATTTTCAGCGTGTGTGAAAAACCCGATTGATTAGGTATCCACACTTAAATTAAACACGATAAAGGAAAATTCAAATGACATCCTCTGCCCCCGTATTGTACGAATCAAAAGGCTCCCCGAACGCACGCCGTGTTCGCATCTTCATCGCGGAGAAGGGAATCGATATCCCGATGAAGCCGGTCGACCTGGGCGCCAAGGAACAGTTCTCCGACTCCTACCGCGCAATCAATCCGCGCAGCCAGGTACCGGCGCTGGCTTTAGCCGATGGTCGTGTCATCACTGAAGTGCTCGCGATCTGGCGTTATCTGGAAGAGGCGTATCCGCAAACCCCGCTATTGGGGACGACGGCCGAGTCGAAGGCTCTCGTCACCATGTGGGAACGCCGCGCAGAACTGGATGGCTTCGCACCGGTCATGGAGGGCGTGCGCAACGCAGTCGCCGGACTGAAGGGCCGTGCGCTCTCGGGACCACACGCTTATGACCAGATTCCCGAACTGGTCGAGCGCAGCAAACAACGCGTGGCGAATTTTTTCTCCGACTTCAACGTTCGCCTCGAGACGGTCCGGTTCGTAGCCGGCGATGAATTCTCGGCAGCGGACATCACCACGCTGGTCACGGTCGACTTCGCAACCAACGCGCTGAAGATGCCGATCCCAGCAGAACACACCGCGTTTCGTCGATGGTACGACGAGGTCTCTGCCCGTCCGAGCGCTACCGCATAAAACCGTTGCGCCGGTCCTTGGCGACCGGCGCGTAACGGACCGAATACGCATTACCTGCTAAAGGAAAGATCATGGCTCACTTGTTCACATCGAAGAAAGTTGGCGCCTATACCTTCTCGCATCGTGTGGTCCTTGCACCGATGACCCGCCTGCGCACCATCCAGCCCGGCGACATCCCCAGCCCGATGATGGCCGACTTCTACGGCCAGCGCGCATCGAATGGCGGGCTCGAAATCATTGAAGGCGTCAGCATCTCGATCCCCGCCCGCTCGTACCTGGGCGCCGCGAGCTTCTATCACGACGGGCAGATAGAAGGCTGGAAGGCTATCGCCAATGCCGTTCACGCCAAGGGTGGCCGCGCCTTCATGCAGCTCATCCACGGCGGCCGTCAAAGCCACGTCGAGATGACCGGCGGTGTTGATCCGGTCGCGCCGTCGGTCGTCCCGTTCGACGGCGTCGCGCTGACCAAGGACGGATTCGTTCCGGCTTCACCGCATCGGGCGCTTGGCATTGAAGAGATTCCGGGCATTGTCGAAGAATTTCGCGTTGCAGCACAACGCGCGCTGGATGCAGGTTTCGATGGTGTCGAGCTTCACGGTGCGAACGGCTACCTGGTAGATCAGTTCATCCAGGACGGCACCAACCAGCGCACCGACGCTTACGGCGGCGGAATCGAAAACCGCGTCCGCTTCCTGCGCGAAACCGTTGAAACCCTCATCTCCGTGTGGGGTGCGGACCGGGTCGGCGTGCGCATCTCGCCGTCAGGCGAATGGGGCGGTATCTCCGACAGCAATCCTGAAGCAACCTTCAGCTACGTCGCGAAGGTGCTCGACGAATACAAGATTGCGTATCTGCATGTGATCGAGCCGCGCATCAAGGGCGATGAAACGCTGCATGAAGGGCAAGCGCCCGTTGCAACGAAGTATCTGCGTGCGCACTTCTCCGGTCCGATCATCGCGGCCGGCGGTTTCGACGGCGACAGCGCCGAGGCGATCGTGGCATCCGGCGATGCAGACCTGGTCGCATTCGGCCGTCACTTCTCGTCGAATCCTGATTTGCCGTATCGTCTGGAGCACAAGCTGCCGCTCACACCGTATGTCCGCGCCGCGTTCTGGGGCGGCGATGAAAAGCATTACTCGGATTTTCCCGCTTATTTGCCTACTGTAGAAGTCGCAGAAGCCGTGTGAACCGGATGGCGCTTCGGCGCCGCGCTTGAACCCAGCCTGAACCCAGCTCGAACCCACTTACTCTGGAGAGCCTCATGTCACGCACCATCAAGTTTGCCAAAGCCGGCGGTCCCGAAGTCCTCGAATTCGTGGAGACAACAGTACCCGCTCCCGGTCCGACCGAAGTTCGCATCAACGTCAAGGCAATCGGCATCAATCGCGCCGAGGCAATGTGGCGCGCGGACGCGTATATCGAACCCGTCAAGTTCCCGGCAGGTCTCGGATACGAAGCAGCGGGTATTGTCGATGCAGTGGGCAGCGACGTCACCGGCTTCGCGCCCGGCGACAAGGTCAGCCTGATTCCATCGTTCTCGATGAATCAGTACTTCACGTACGGCGAAGTCATCGTGGCGCCTGACTATGCAGTCGTCAAGCATCCGGAATCGCTTTCGTATGCCGAAGCGGCATCGGTCTGGATGATGTTCGTGACGGCTTACGGCGCACTCATCGAAGATGCGAAAGTAGGCAAGGGCGATTTTGTCATCATCCCGGCAGCGTCGAGCAGCGTTGGACTCGCGGCGATCCAGATTGCCAACTACGCCGGCGCCACGTCCATCGCGACAACGCGTACAGCCGAAAAGAAACAGCAGTTGCTCGATGCGGGCGCGGCGCACGTCATTGTCACGGACGAGACTGACCTGGTCGAAGAGGTCAAGCGAATCACGGGCGGCCAGGGTGCGCGCGTGGTGTTCGACCCAGTCGGCGGTCCGAACTTCCCGAAGCTGATTTCCGCGCTGTCGTTCCAGGGCATTGCGTACATCTATGGCGCGCTTAGCGAGGGTGTGACACCCCTGCCCGTGCTGGACATGATCGCCAAGATGATCACCGTCAAGGCTCACAATATCTGGCTGACGAGTGGAGACGCGACACGTCGGAAGGCTGCGGTGGAGTACGTGCTGAAGGGACTTGAGAGCGGCGCGCTCAAACCGGTGATTGATCGCACTTTCACGTTCGACGAAATTGTCGACGTGCATCGCTATCTGGAAACCAACGGTCAGTTCGGCAAGATCGTGGTGACCGTGTAAGCAAAAGCGCCGCCGCCCGGTCGCGGGCGCTGGCACCCGAATGAAGGGCCGCGCGATCGGCAGGACTTGCTTTCGCGCTGGCCGATCAAGGAGTAAACGAAATGACCAACCATCCTGTTGTACTCATCACGGGCGCGCTGACCGGCATCGGTCGCGCCGCCGCCTTTGCATTCGCCCGCGAAAACGCGCGGATTGTGGTGTCGGGCCGCCGCGTTGAAGAAGGCCTGAAGCTCGCCGCCGAACTGAACGCACTCGGCGCGGAAACTGAATTTCTTCAGGCGGATGTCCGCTTTGAAGACGATGTGCGCAATCTGGTCGACGGCGCAGTGGCCCGCTTCGGGCGGCTCGATGTGGCGGTCAACGCCGCGGGTGCTGAAGGCGAGTCGGCGCCCGTGATGGAGCAGACGCCCGAACGCTACGCAGCCGTCTTCGATACCAATGTGCTCGGCACGCTGCTTGGCATGAAACACGAACTGCGCGTGATGACCGCGCAAGGCAGCGGCAGTATCGTCAACATCTCGTCGACAATGGGCGCGCGCGGCGCGGCAGGCGCGTCGATCTACGTGGCCAGCAAGCACGCGGTGGAGGGTCTTACGAAGTCCGCGGCGCTGGAGGCTGCGGCGTTTGGTGTACGGGTCAATGCCGTCGCCCCCGGTCCCGTGGAGACTGCAATGCTGAATCGCCTGACGGTAAATGCGGAACGCAAGGCGGCTTTTCTCGCGGCCGTCCCGCTCAAACGCGCTGGAACGCCTGAAGAAATCGCCGACGCCATTGTGTTCGTTTCGTCCGATAAGTCGAGCTTCATGACCGGCGAAGTCCTCAGGGTCAATGGCGGGCGAACCGCGTCGTAATACCTTTGATATCCCCAGGAGATAACCGATGCTTTACGAGATCCGAACCTATACCTTCAAACCATTGCGCGCCGCTGAATGGCTTGCGTTATACAAAAGCGAGGCCCTGCCGCTTCAGAAGGAGTTCCTGGGCGAACTGATCGGCTTCTTCACCACCGAGATTGGCGACATCAGCCAGATCGTTCATATCTGGGCGTACAAGAGCCTGGACGATCGGCTTGAGCGCCGCGACAGGATGGCAGCCGACAGCCGCTGGCAAGCATTCGGCAGCAAGGTGAAGGAGTTGGATATTCTCGTCAGCATGGAGTCGCGGATCATGCGGCCCACGGACTTCTCGCCGCTGAAATAGCGTAACCAATCAAAGGAACACGCAGCCTTCAGGTTCGTCATGCGGACCGGCGGCGACGCCCTACATAGCGATGGTGAACAGCATGTCTACTCCGCTTTTCGATGACCTCCCCCCATCGCTCAAGAGCGTGCAAGCCCGCCCTCTGTTCGTCATGCGGCTAGACGTCAAGCCGATTGTGATCGTTGGTGAAACACCGGGGCCGTTTCGTCGCGTGGGAATTGTGCCGTCGGGGACGTTTGCCGGCGAGCGGCTGTCCGGCAAGGTGCTGGACGGCGGCAGCGACTGGCAAACCGTTCGCGGCGACGCAAGCACGACGCTCGACGTGCGCCTGATCCTGCAAACCGACGACGGCGTGAACCTGACGATGGCGTATCGCGGCGTACGTCACGGACCCGTTGACGTCATTCAACGACTGGAAAAAGGCGAAGAAGTCGACCCGGCGAGCTACTATTTCCGGATCAACCCCATGTTCGAAGCGCCCGCAGGAAAGTATGAGTGGCTGAACCGGATCATCGCCGTGGGGACGGGACACCGGTTCGCCTATGGGCCTGTTTACAGCGTTTTTGAAGTCCTGTAGCCGGTTCGCCGCCGGCTTCCTTCTTCCACAGAACCCGCAATGCTAGCCGGCGTGCGTTGACTGCGGCCACAGCGTGCGGCCGAAAAAGGTCAGCGTCCGATCCCACGCCAGTTGCGACCAGACCGGATCGAACTGGGTCCGGGCAATACGGCCCGGGCCGACCGCTGTTTCGTTGGCGAACGCATGATGCGCAAGGTAGCGATGAAACTCGACGTCGACCTTGGCCTCAGTCAGCTTGCTCTCCAGCGCGTCGACCGTTTCAGCCGGGAAGAATTCGTCCTGTGTGGCCCAGTGACCAAGCACGGGTGCCTTGATCTTCGATGCATCGACGTATTCGAGCGGCGGGAAGCCGTACCACACCGCGCCGGCGGATAGGTCAGGGACATGACACAGGGCCAGCAGCGTGAGCGCGCCGCCCATGCAATAGCCGGTCACGCCGACCCGCTCCGACTGCGTCTTGAGGTACTTCACGGCACCCGCTATGTCCTGACCGGCGGCATCCGCGAAATCGAGTGCGCCCAGCAGGTGGCTGGCCTCTTCCTCTTCAACGGTGGTTTTTCCGCGGAACAGATCAGGGACTAGCGCCAGATAACCGGACTGCGCGAAGCGGTCGGCGACGCCGCGGATCTGGTCGTTCAAGCCCCACCATTCCTGAATCACGACGATGGCAGGTGCGCCCTCCAGTTTCTGCGGTTTGGCCAAATAACCCTGAACGTCTTTCCCGTCAGGGCGTTGATAGGTGATCATGGATCCTGGTGACTGTTTCATGACATGGTCCTCGATTGGGCGGAACCGGTAGCATAGCGCCAGTGGCACGGGTACGCATGCCGCGGTCAGTTGTCAATGAGGAAGGGCATTGCTCTCGCTGGCCGGATTGGTGACGCAACAGGCATCCTCGCAATGCGTTCCCTGACAAAGCGTCGCAGGACGATCGCGCGGGGCTGCACCGAATGGATCACGGACTAACGGTTGCCAAATACATCGTATTCCTTATCTTTATACAATTTGATCATCAAGCGATGGCAATCAAGGCCCAGAAGCCGCAATATCGTTGAGGATGACAACGTTGAGGCCCGGTTCACAGGTTACGCCTGCCGGTACGGTACTACAGGGACCAGACATCTAGCGCCAAAAACCTCGTCAATTGAGCCGCGCCTTGATGAAATCGATGAACAAGCGGGTCCTGGCCGGCAAGAGCCGGGTATCGGTAATCGCGTGCACCTGGATCGGCGCAAGACTCCACTCCGGGAGTACCCGCCGTAGACGTCCCGACGCTACATCCTCGCGCGCAAGCTCCGTATCGAGCACGGCGATACCCACACCCGCCATCGCCAGCGCACGGCTCAGGCCGACACTGTTCATCTTGAATCGCGACGCAATCATCACATTGACCGCCTCGTCCCCGCGATGAAGGGTTCTCGACACGTCCCCCTGGCTCGTCGCCGCTTGCCCGATGCACAGCACGTGATGCGTCAGGTCGTCGGGATGGATCAGCGGCGCGGCGGCCTTGAGATAGTCGGGCGATGCATAGAGATAGCGTGGCAACAGCGCGATCTGCCGTGCGACAAGTGTTGATGGCGTTGTCGGCGGCGGTCCCATGCGAATGGCGAGATCGAACGGATCGCTCTGCAAGTCCACGCGTCGCGGCGTCAGGTCGAACTCGAAACTGATGAGCGGATAAGCCTTCGCGAACTCGCCCAGGATCGGCGCGAGATAACCGGTCGCGAGATCGACCGGCATCGACACCCGCAGCGTGCCGCTTGGACGTTCCACAACATCGAGCAGGGATTCGTGCGCGATGCGCGCTTCTTCGACAATGCTCTGACACCGCTTGAAATACACCTCGCCCGCGGCGGTGAGTTCGACCTTGCGTGTCGAGCGATGAAGCAACTGGAGGCCAATCGTCTTTTCCAGTTCCGATATATGTCGCGACAGCGTTGAATTGGGCATATCCAGCGCTTCGGCCGCGCCCCTGAAGCTTTTGGTCCGGGCGACTTCCACGAATAACCGCATATAGCTCAACAGTTCCACGATGATTGCTCCACTGGTGGATCACTGTTTTCAAGTATAGCTATTTATCCCTTGGATGGATCAATGCAACATGTCTCTACACCTCCTCAACCAAGGAATCGACATGAACGCGCTCTTCAGCACTACCCGGATTGGCCGCTATACGCTTCGCAATCGCCTTGTCATGGCGCCGATGACCCGCTCACGCGCCGATGACACCACAGGCGTGCCTTCGCCCATGGCGGTGGACTACTACGGCCAGCGCGCCGACGCCGGCCTGATCATTACGGAAGGCACCTATCCCGCGCCGATGGGCAAAGGCTATGTGCGCACGCCGGGCATCCATTCCGAGGCGCAGATCGAGGGCTGGAAGCATGTCACCGATGCGGTGCATGCCAAGGGCGGCCTTATCTTCCTGCAGCTCATGCACACCGGCCGCATCTCTCATCCGAGCCTGTTGCCGAACGGCGCGACGCCCGTCGCGCCTTCGGCAATCCGTCCCGCCGGCACGGTATTCACCGCGACGGGACCGCAAGAGTTTGTACAACCGCGCGCCCTTGAGACCGATGAGATAGCGGATATCGTCCAGGCGTATCGGCTTGCCACGCGCAACGCCTTGACTGCAGGCTTCGACGGCGTTGAATTGCATGCGGCCTCGGGGTATCTGCCCGAGCAGTTTTTGTCATCGGGAACGAACCAGCGGACCGATCTTTACGGCGGCTCGCTTGCCAATCGCGCGCGCTTCATCCTCGAAGTATTGGGCGCGATGTCTCAGGAAGCGGGCAGCGACCGCGTCGGTATCAAGATCGCGCCTGAAATGGGCTTCAACGATGTAACCGATGCAACACCGCAGGAGACCTATCGTTATCTCGTGGAGCAACTCGCCGCGCTCAAGCTGGCGTATCTGCATGTGGCGAAGACCAAGAGCGAATTCGATTACCGCACGTTCCTTCGTCCGTTATTCGATGGCCCCTATCTGGCAGGCGGCGGGCTGACCCGCGAGAGCGCGCAAGCACTGATCGAGCAGGACAACGCGGATGCAACGGTGTTTGGCAGCCTCTATCTCGCCAACCCGGATTTGCCACAGCGCTTTCTCGCCGATGCACCGTTCAACACGCCCGAGCGCGACACGTTCTATTCGCCCGGCCCGACTGGGTATATCGACTATCCCGCACTGGAGAAAGCTCAATGAACCGCGCCCTTCGTATCCACGCCTACGGCGGTCCTGACGCCGTGAAGGTTGACAACATCGCGATGCCCGCCGCCGCTTCAGGCGAGGTCGTGGTTCACGTCAAGGCCGCGGGAATCAACGGTCTCGACTGGAAGATCCGCGACGGCTGGTTGCAAAACGATTTCCCGTTGCCCCTCCCCGCGACGCTCGGCGTTGAACTAGCCGGCGAAGTGATTGAAGTCGGCGCCGGCGTGAGCGGATTCGTTATCGGCGACCGGGTCATGGGGCCCGTGGGCGGAATCGGCGCCTATGCCGATTTCATAGCAGTCGCCTCGAACATGCTGGTGAAAACGCCTGCCAGCCTGACCGACGAGCGTGCTGCGGCTATCCCCGTTGGGGCGCTGACCGCATGGCAGGCGTTGTTCGAAGCGGGAGAACTGAAACGCGGCCAGACCGTATTGATTCATGGCGCGGCCGGCGGTGTTGGGAGTTTCGCCGTCCAGTTCGCGCGCCGTGCCGGGGCGCGAGTCATAGCGACCGCTCAGGGCATCAACGCGGGTTATCTGCGTGGGTTGGGTGCGGATGAAGTCATCGACTATCGGACTTCGTCGTTCTGGGAGCGGACCAGGGACATCGATCTGGTGCTTGATCTGGTGGGCGGCTCGGCGCTCGCCAACTCGTGGCAAGTGATAACCGATGCGGGAAGAATCGTGAGCACGGCCGCGCCGGATATTGCAGCCCATACGCCAGCGGGCAAGCACGGTATCTGGTTTCAGATGCGACCCGATGCGGCACAACTTGCAGAGATTGTGAGCCTGGTCGATCAAGGCGCGGTGAAAGTGGAAGTATCGGAAGTCGCCAGATTGAGCGACGCTGCCGCTGCGATCGAGCGCAACAAGACGGGACATGGACCGGGTAAAGCGGTGATCCTGTTTCAATGAATAATGACTTCGCTGTGGGTAACCGCAGCGAAGTCATCGTTACCGATCGAGGTGATCGTGGCCGGTCAAACCGTGACCCCAATCCATGGCATCAAACCTCAGGTCATTGAGCCCCGAATTCACGTACGCGATGCCAGTTTTCATCGGCATGTCCTTCCGGGTTGCCCTCTTGTTGCCAGAGCACATACGCACGCTCGCTAAGGTGCTGGTGGGAGGCGCGTTGCCAATAGTCGTCGGCCCGCCCCTCAGGGCAACCATCCTGTTCCCACAAAAAGTAGGCGCGCGTGCGGATACCCTGCTCCAGACCCTGTCTCGTTTCCGAACTATTGTCCAGATCGTCGCCATAAGACGCCAGTTGACCGCCTCTCCCCACGTGGACCCTTGCGCTCAGGCTTGGCAGCTCGGCATCGGGTACCAGGCGCCCGTGAGCCGCTGCCTCGAGTGCCTTTGCTTCGTATCGCGCATCATCGGGGGGATCATCCGCCTGCCCAAGCGTGACCGGGTAGGTATGAATAACCGTTCCGCTGCCGTCCAACACATCAATCAAGCGCTCCGCCATTGCCGTGCTCCCCAAGGGTGTTTGCCGAACCATCGCTATCAAAGAACGAGGTAACCCGGATACAGACGCCGCGGAACCTCAGCCCTGTGCGGCTCGCCAATCACATCTGCTCATCTTCCACGATGGACCGGCGTTCCCTCGCCTTACATAAAGACGTTGCGCAAGGATCGATCCACGTGAACAAAATTCAGCATCAATCAGTCGGCGAACCCGGCCGAACCGCTCAGCGTGTCGGGTTTGCACGCAGGCGGTTCTTCTCTTATTTCGCGGCGGTGGCTGCCAGCACGGGTGAATCAGCCGGCGCGGCCCAGCTGCTGCGGCGCATGTGATGGATGATCAGCGGGACGCCGCCAAACACCACGATGCCAAGCGTCACCAGCCCGATGTACATGGCCGGCGAACCCACCGGCAACTGGTCGGGCGGGAAGAACGACACCACGAAGCTGAACACCACACCCGCGAGGCCCACGCCCGCAAAAATCCACATCCCCACGATCCCGCCTGGCACTGTGAACGGGCGCTTGAGATCGGGCGCGGAATAGCGCAGTTTTATCGCTGCGGCATACATCAGCATGTAAGCGATCAAATACAGTGCAATAGTCATTGCCGAGATCAGGAAAAATGCGACCGATACATCCTTGATGACGAAGTAAAAGCAAGACATCAGGGTAACAATCACCCCCTGCACCAGCAGGATATGAGTAGGCATCCCTTTTTTGTTCTTCGCCTGCAGCAGCGGCGGCAGTTCGCCTTCATGAGCCGTTTCAAGCAGACCACGTGAGGGGCTGCCAAGCCACGCCAGCACCCCGCTTATGGCGCCCACGCCTACCAGTAGCGACAGCGCCGATACCAGCCACTGCATGTGCCAGATGTCCGTGATGACCGCGGCGAAGGTATCGAATACGCCGGACTGCAGCGAGATCTTTTCGTACGGAAGAATGCCGGCGATCGGCAGCGCACCAAGCGCAAAAATCAGGATCGAAATGATGGCGCCCAGACCAATTGCAGCAGGGTAGCCGCGGCTCGGGCTGCGCATGTCCATCACGTGCACGGCCTGGACCTCGACGCCGGCGAACAGCAACACGATACCGGCGAGAAACGCGATGGTGCCGAAGCCATGGATCGCGGGCCAATAACGCGCCTGACCCGCTTCCGAAAGCGCCGGGTCCTTCAGATGCTGCCAGCCGAGTGCGTGCCCCGTATAGATCCAGTACGCCAGCAACGCGAGCAATACAACCCCAGGAACGATCGTGCCGATAATGAACGTCCAGTTGGCGATCCGCGCGAAAACCTCCACGCCTTGCAGCACCACCCAGGTAGAAAGCCAATAGGCAACGATGCAAAACACGCCGACATAGACGCCATTGGTCGCCAGCTCCGGGCGGCCGATCGTATAAGCGATAGCCGCCGCGCCGAACGTCAGCGCGACCGGATACCACACCACGTTTTGAATCCATTGCAGCCAGATAGCAAGAAAACCCCATCGATTGCCGAATGCCTCACCCACCCACGTATATATTCCACCGCGCCGGTCGGCGAAAGCACCGCCAAGTTCGGCGGAGATCAGTGACGCCGGGATGAGGTAGAAGATCACGGTGAACGCGAGATAGACGAACATCGTCATCTCTTCCTTCGCGAGCAGCGGCAAGCCGCGCAAGCTGGTCACCACCGCGGCCGCTGTCATCAGGCCGATTGATGTGGCACTCAGGTAAGTGCCCTTTTTTGCTGTCGCAGTCATATCAGACTCCTGGTCGTTAAGCCGTCAACTAAGTCGTCAACTAAGCCGTCAATGTCAGTTATGGTGAAAGCTCGGTCCCGCCTTTGAGTTAGGCACCGGGTTTTCCAGCAGATGCGCGATTGCATTCTTGATGTCGTTCAGCAGCAGACCCGCCATGTCGCGCGTGATGCCCCGGCGAATCAGGATGCGCTGGACGATCGTTTCCTCACGGTCAGCGGGAAGCTCGTAGGAGGCGATTTGCCAGCCCCGCATGCGAACACGGTCCGACAAGTCGAAAAGCGAAAAACCGGCGGTATCGGGGTGGCGCAGCTTGTAGCAAACCGCGGGCAGCGCGCCGCGGCCGTCGTACACCATTTCTATGGGGCTAAGTTTGGCGAGGCCGTCTGCCAGGAATTGCGCCGTGTCGGCACATTCTTGCTGGATACGCCTGTACCCCTCGTGGCCTAGCCGGAGCAACAAGTAATACTGCGCGATGATCTGCCCCGCCGGCCGCGAAAAATTGAGCGCGAACGTGGGCATGTTGCCGCCAAGATAATCGACCATGAAGATCAGGTCGTCAGGCAGGTCCTTCACGCTACGCCATACCACCCAACCTACTCCGAGCGGCGCGAGACCATATTTATGGCCCGAGCTGTTAATGGATTTCACCCGTTCTATGCTGAAGTCCCATTCCAGATCCGGTTGAATGAAAGGCGCGATAAAGCCGCCGCTGGCGGCGTCCACGTGGATGGGGATGTCCAGGCCAACATCTCGTTGCAACGCGTCCAGCGCGCCGGCGAGGGCCTTGACGGGCTCATAGACGCACGTGAAGGTAATGCCAAGCGTAGCGACCACGCCAATGGTGTTTTCATCGCAATAGGCGGCGAGCTGTTCCGGTTGCAGACCGAGCGAATCGCCGGTGAGAGGGACCTGCCTAAGCTCTACATCGAAATAACGGGCGAACTTGTCCCAGCACACTTGCACGGGTCCGCACACAATATTGGGCTTGTCGACCGGTTTGCCTTCAGCCAGGCGGCGCTTCTTCCATTGCCATTTGAGCGCAAGCCCACCCAGCATGCAGGCTTCGCTCGAACCCGTTGTGGAACATCCCGTTGTTTCCCACGAACGCGGCGCATGCCACAGATCGGCAAGCATATGAACGCAGCGTTTTTCAATCTCGGCGGTCTGCGGATATTCATCTTTATCGATCATGTTCTTATCGATCGATAAATCCATCAAGCGGCGGACTTCGTCGTCTGCATAGGTCGTGCAGAAAGTCGCCACGTTCTGACGCGAATTGCCATCCATGAAAAGTTCGTCGCGAACCAGATCAAATACCGCATGAGGCTCCGAGGGCAATTTCGGAATGCGATATTTCGGCAATGACGCGCCGGAGATAGTGGTTGAATACTCGTCATTGTTCGCTTCGGCGCTGCCGAGCGCGGGCTTAAGAAATGTCATTGATCATTCCGATGAGAAGAGGGAGCGGAAACGCCAGGCGTGCGGTGCTTGAGGCCAAGTGGCTTCGTCGCAAAGCCATGCGGTTGATCGCAGCCACGGAAACAAGAGGTGTCTTGCGGCTGTTCGGAGAGCCAGCAAAAAGATCAGGTTTGCGGTTCAGGAGCAACCGCTTCGCGCGGCCTGATACCGTTATATGCCGCTGACTCAAACGATTATTGACCTGTGTCATTCGCACTACGTGCAGGTCTTTAATTCCGGATTTAATCCCGCCATTAATCCCTGAAGCCGGCTTTGATACATGCGCCTTGCGGGTGCTCTTATGCCCGCCGGATAGATACGCTCTGGCGCCACTTGAGTTCAGGTAGCAACGCCAGATTTAGTAGACGATTACATCGCGGGAATTATCATGGGCGCATCGGTATGGTCTTCCACGCCCTTGACGCCCGGCACCTTTTCAGCGGCAATGCACATGGCACGCGCTTGCTCGGGCGACGTGACAACACCCCATAGATGAACCGTGCCGTCATTCACAATGACGTTCTCAGCGGCCACGGCCCAACGGTGACCGCCAAGTTCCCGGATAACCGCTTCGCGCAAAGTCTCGTCGGGGTTCGGCGTGCTCACGCCAGCGTCCTTAGGAACGCTGGCCAACGCCTTCACCAGGTTCGCACGGCTAACAATTCCAAGCAGCTCTCCGTCGTACAACACCGGAACGCGCTTGATCCGATGCCGCTCCAGAAGGTCCGCTATCTCACTCACCAGCGTGGTCTCCTTGACGGTGATCACCTTGGGCGTCATGACGTCCTTGACCAGGCG
The DNA here is from genome assembly GCF_964253815.1 of Caballeronia sp. LjRoot34. Lineage (NCBI taxonomy): Bacteria > Pseudomonadati > Pseudomonadota > Betaproteobacteria > Burkholderiales > Burkholderiaceae > Caballeronia > Caballeronia sp. LjRoot34. The sequence goes on along the minus strand of NZ_CAXUSB020000003.1, from coordinate 1,646,640 downwards.
CGCGTTCTCCTTGATATACGTTGCGGCAAGATTCTGCGTCGACGCAAAAAATTCAAGCCACCATGAGCGTCGACGGGCTTGCGTGCCGATCTCGGCTCTATGGATGAGGTCGCCCTCGGTGAGCATGCCGAGCAAGCGGCCCTCGTCATCCACGACCGGTGCCCCGCTGATGTGATTGTCGGCAAACAGGCGCGCGGCCTCTCGCACGGTCGTGCCGGGGCCCACGGTAATGACCTTCCTGGTCATGACATCGACTGCTCGCATGGTATTTCCCTCAATGTGATCGGGCGAGCGCCTGAACAAGGGTTGAACCACCCTCATGAGAGCTCGCCGCCATTAAGAATGCTAGTGAAGGATCGCGCGGCGGACATGATTCAGATCAACTGCGTTCAGATCAACCGTACTCAGGTCAACCGTGCCGCCATCAGAAACGCATGCCTACGCCAACGCCGACCACCAGCGGATCGATCTTGAGCGACCCAAGCGATGCACCATCCGCCGTCGCGCTGGTGCGCATCCAGATTTTCTTGATGTCGAAGTTGACGAACAGATTGCGGGCGACCTGTACATCGACACCCGCTTGCAGCGCGGGGCCGAAACTTGAGTTCTTGATCGATACGGGCGTATCTCCGGCGTGCAGCCCGTTGTTATAGAACAGCGTGTAGTTCACGCCCGCGCCAACGTAGGGGCGAACCTTGCCCGCAGAGTTGAAATAGTACTGAAGCAAGAGCGTAGGCGGCAGGACGTTCACGCCGCCAAGCGCCCCGGTGTTCGACGTTACCTGATGACGCGACGTAGCAAGAATCAACTCGACGCCAATACTCTGGCGCACCATATAAACAAAATCGAGTTCGGGAACAATGGCGTTGTTCACGCCCGTTCCGATGCTTCCCAGTGTGCCGCCCGCGGAGACACTGGGCTGGATGCTGATTGCCCTGACGCGCGCAAGAATGTCGCCCTGATCGGCCTGTGCCGGCAGGCATACCGCCGATAAAGCCGCGCTCAACAGCGCCGCTGCAAATAGTGAATGCTTTTCCACGGATTTTCCCCTTGTTTTTCCGGTCGCGAATGCGCTTTTCCGTATCGGCATTTTCCGAATGCAGCCGATACCGCGCCATGATGTGGATCAGCGAACCAGCAGAACAAGGGTGCGGCGTATTGCGTTTTCCGCGCGAATTGCATCGTTCGCTTCAATATCCGTATTGCCGGGCCCATTCCGTGCTACCTAACCGGCGTATCCCACCGTATCACAATCGATCGCAGGCAAACACCCCCTCCGCCAGCCCCGCGGTTCGTGCGTGGTGCAGGAGGCATTGACCAATGTCACGCGTCACGCTGAAGCTACCCGGGTGTGCGTTCAGATGCGTGTCGTGCAAGATGAATTCCGGCTGCGCATTGAGGACAATGGCAAAGGAACAACGCTCGATAACAATCGGGGAAAGAAGAATTTCGGACTGCTCGGCATACAGGAACGGGGCCGCCAGCTACATGGACGAATAACATTCGACAGCGCGCCGAACGACGGATTTCGAATCGGCATCGGTTTACCCATCGACGCTGTCAAGGCAAACCGCGACAGCAACTAAGCCATTGCGCGCCACTCTATAGATGAATCGTTTTCGCGCGCTTCAGGTCGATCCACACCACGCCCTCGCGCAAGCCGTCGAGTACCGTTTCCCACTCGCGGGCAAAGATTTTCGAGTGCCGGAACTGATGCGTGAAATCACCCGCCGTGCCGCCATGGGCTACGTGCACTTCGCAGCAAAAACCGCCGTCGACCGGGATGCTATTGGTGGAAACGCTCCAGCCGTCCCCCGTCACTTGACCCGTCAGCGCCATATCATGTCTCCCTTACTCTCCACCCCCGACACCCCCCGACAACCGGACCATCGTCCCGTGTCGGCGCCGTCCAGCATCCTGGCCGGCAAGGCGGAACGCCTCCCGCTTCGTTACGCTTCGATAATCACCTTAAGCGCATGCGTATCGGCGGCCTGGGCGAAGGTCTCGTAGGCGTTGAGAACGTCGTTCAGCGCAAAGTGGTGGGTGATCAGCTTGCCCGCTTCCAGACGCCCTGAACGGACGGTCTTGAGCAGCATGGGTGTGCTGACGGTATCGACCAGTCGCGTCGTAATCGTGATGTTGCGGTCCCACAGCGATTCCATATGCAGATCGACTTTCACGCCGTGTACGCCCACATTGGCAATGGTGCCACCCGGCGCAATGATGGACTGGCATAGCTCGAAGCTGGCCGGCACACCAACCGCTTCGATCGCGCAATCCACGCCAATGCCACCGGTCAGCTTCTTGATTTCAGCCACCGGGTCGCCGCTTGCATTGTTCACGCACGCGGTCGCGCCGAAGGTTCGGGCCACTTCCAGCCGGTTCGCATCGCGGTCGATCATGATGATCTGCGCCGGGGCGTAGAACTGCGCCGTGAGCAACGCGGCAAGGCCAATGGGACCCGAGCCGACGATGGCAACCGTGCTGCCCGGCTGCACTTTTCCGTTCAGCACGCCGCATTCGAAACCGGTCGGAAGGATGTCCGAGAGCATGACCAATGCGTCTTCATCGGCACCGGCGGGAATCGGATACAAGCTCGTTTCCGCATGCGGGATACGCACATATTCGGCTTGCGTGCCGTCGATCTTGTTGCCAAGAATCCAGCCACCTGTCGTGCAATGGGAGTACATGCCACGGCGGCAATAATCACATTTTCCGCACGACGTGATGCAGGAAATAAGAACATGGTCGCCGGGTTTGAACGTCGAAACCGCGGCGCCTACCTGTTCGATGACACCCACGCCCTCGTGTCCCAGGATGCGGCCCGGTTCGCAGGTTGGAACATCGCCCTTCAGGATATGCAGGTCCGTACCGCAAATGGTCGTGCGCGTGACCTTGACGATTGCGTCCGTCGCCGAAAGGAGCTTCGGCATCGGCCGGTCGTCGAGGGATTTACTGCCGGGTCCGTGATACACGAGTGCCTTCATCGTCAATCTCCTTTTGTCTGGACATGCTTGGAAACGGGGCTTCCACGACAAAACTTTAGGCTTGGCGAACGCGGGCGCGGTTGACCTGTATCAACAGGTAAGAACATGCGTGCGGAAGCTCCTGCCGTGACCATCGCAGCATCGCATTGGCCGCGCTCAGGCCGCGCCGGGACGCGGCTCCTTGATCTGTATCAACGGGAAAAAAACGCGAACTCATAGACTTTTTGTAAGCGTCGGATATCCGGACTGATTCCAGGACCGAATCCGGAGCCGAGTCTGGAGCAACGCCGCCGCTCACTGCGTCACTGACGCCAACGACCCACCAACGGAGCATCTGCGATGAGCTATAAAAGCATCGTCGTTCAACTCGACATGAGCGCGCGCGCCCATCCACGCCTCGAATACGCTTTGCGTCTCGCCAGGCAATTCGACGCGCACCTGACCGGCGTGTTCTCGGCGTTTACTCCAGACCCGCGTTCTTTCTATGTCATGGCCGGCGTGGCGGACTATTACGAAGAGCACCGTAAAACCCGCCAGGAACGCCATGGCGCGCTCGAACGGATCTTTCACGCGGAATTGTTGCGCGCGGGTGTGACGGGGCAGTGGGTCGATCACCCTGATTCCGCGGACGAAGCGATTCCTCGCTATGCCCGTTACGCGGATCTGGTCGTGGCGGGGCAGGATGATCCGGACGATCCGGAATCATTTATCGCCGATCATTTCCCCGAAACGCTCGTCATGACCGCGGGCCGCCCTGTGCTGTTCATCCCCTACACCGGGGTGTTTCCGGCGCTTGGCGCGAACATCATGGTTGCGTGGAACGGCAGCCGCGAGTCGGCCCGGGCTGTCCACGACGCGATGCCGCTGCTGCAGCGTGCCGAAAGGGTCACCGTCGTCAGGCTCAACGAGTCGCAAGGCGACAACCGCATTCCAGGCGCCGACATCGCGCTCCTGCTGGCACGGCACGGCGTCAAGGCCGAAGTGGCGGCAATCGACGGTGTCAACGACGTACCCATGGGCGACATGCTGATTTCGCGCGCGTCGGACCTGGGTGCCGATCTCATCGTCATGGGCGCGTATGGCCACTCGCGCTGGCAGGAACTCGTGATGGGCGGCGCGACGCGCACCATGCTGGAGTCCATGCCCGTACCCGTATTGATGTCGCATTGATGTTGCTTTAGAACCAGGTTTAGAACCAAGGAGATTCTTCATGTACAACCGCATTCTCGTTCCTATCGATGGCAGCGAAACGTCAGAACACGCCCTCGACGCCGCCCTGGAACTCGCTCACGAACACGACGCGGAACTCAAGCCGGTTTATGTGGTGGACGTGCCGCAATTGATGTATTCGGGGCCGGCCTGCGACCCGTCGCTCGTACGCGAAGCTTTTGTCAAAGAGGGGGCGCTAGTGCTGGCCGACGCGGCCGCCAAGATGCTGCGCGCGGGTGTCAAAGGCTCGACGCTCGTCGTTGAAGTCGATCCTTTGGGTGACGATATTGCCCAAAGGATCACGGCCGCCGCGAAAGATTTCAGCGCCGATCTCGTGGTCATGGGCACGCACGGGCGGCGCGGCTGGCGCAGGCTCGTGCTGGGCAGCGTGGCCGAGCGTTTCTTGCGGATTTCGACCCGGCCAGTGCTGCTGGTACCGCTGAATTCCGCGGAAAAAAAGGAACCGCGCAAAGCGAGCAGCACGCCGGACGTTGCCGACGCGTCTTTATAAGCGTCTTTATCAGTAAGGGCGGGACCGTCCCGATCCGGCCCGACGCCTGAGCACCACATGAGCGCCGCCGGTCGGGCCGTTAGCGAATGCGCTAGAGCGCGAGTGCCGCATCGTCGCGCTGATCGTCACGAACGGTGAGGACCGGAACATGACTCGAACGCAAAACTGTTTCCGCGACGCTGCCGATCAAATGCCGGCGCGTGCCACGCGGTCCATGGGTCCCCATCACGATAAGATCCGCTTCGAACGCCTGGGCCGCTTGCATGAGGGCGCCCGGGATGCTTGCGCCGTGTGCATCAATGATCTGAGTAATGCAGCGTACCCCGCTGCGATCGCACAAGTCGCGCACATGATCGAGCTGCCAATGCGCGCCGCTATCGGCCGCCTCGCCCGCCTCTTCTCTGGCCTCTTCTCCGATAACCCCGCCCACAAGATCACAAAAGTCGTGCGAGACAACGCACGCCACCATCAACTCCGCATCGACGACCTGCGCCAGCTTGAGCGCCTCTTCAAGTGCAAGGCGCGCGCTGACGCTGCCGTCGAGCGCTACCAGAATTCGTTTGTACATGACCCGCTCCCCGGATGTCCTTCATGCTTCAGTGTCCGTGTGCAGGCCCGCCGGCCACTTGATCCACATCAATTCACGCGGCCGGGGGTATGCCGCACAAATCACGTCCGGCGCGGCACGGTATGATCCGCACAACCGCCCGACCCTGGCGGCACGCATTTCCCCCTTCCCCGGAGACCCCATGTCCGCGCCACGGCGTAACACGGCATCGCAGACCGCATTGCAGCGCGGCGCCAGCCGACAGACCCGCCTAACGGGCATGGTTGGCATGGCCGGTGCCCTCCTGTTCACCGCGAGCGCCGCCTTCATGGCGTTCAGGCGCCACGGCGCGAAGGCCGCGAAAGCCGCAAACGCCGCAAACGCCGCGACACCGGCTTCAACACGCCTTGACGAAGCGCGACTGCGCGGCATCATCCGCTCGTCGATGGAGGCGATCATTACCATCGACGAAAACCAGCGAATCGTCATGTTCAACCCAATGGCGGAACGTCTGTTCGACTGCCCCGCCGCCGACGCGCTCGGTACCTCCCTCGCCCGCTTCGTTCCCGAGCGCTTTCGCGCCGGTCACGAAGCGCATGTGCGCCAGTTCGGCGTCACCGGCGTGTCCGACCGGCAAATGGGCGGGCGGCGCATCCTGTACGGCCTGCGCGCGACCGGGGGTGAGTTCCCGCTCGAAGCATCGATCTCCCAATTCGGCGATGAAACCGGCAAGCTTTACACGGTGATGCTGCGCGACATCAGCGCGCAAGTCGACGCTGAACGCTCGCTGCAGCGCTCGCACGAGGAACTGCGGGAGCTCTCCGCGAATTTGCTGAGTATCCGCGAGGAAGAAAAGTCCCGTATTGCAAGGGAGTTGCATGACGACCTGGGCCAGCAATTGACCGCGCTGAAAATGGATATCTCCTCGCTCGAACTTAGCCCCGGAACGGACGCCGAGGCGCGCGCGCAATTGCGCGGCATGCAGCGCCTGATCGACGCAACCGTCGCCTCGATGCGCCGGATAGCCGCCGACCTGCGCCCGGTAATGCTCGATGACCTGGGCCTGGTCCCGGCCATCGACTGGCTGGCGATCGACTTTACGAACCGCTACGGCATTGACGTCGAGCGGCGGATCGACGCGAGGCACACCATTTTCAGCCGCGACGGCGCAACCGCCGTGTTCCGGATCGTGCAGGAGGCGCTGACCAACGTGGCGCGTCATGCGCAAGCTACCCATGTCAATCTGGCGTTGTATCTGGAAGGTGAGCGCTGCATCCTGCGCATTGCCGACGACGGCATAGGCGCACATGGGCGTGCCGACGCCGGGCGCAAGTCGTTTGGTCTTATCGGCATCCGCGAGCGGGCGCACGGGCTGGACGGGTCGGTCTCGATCGAGTCCGGCATCGGACAAGGGTTTGCTGTGACCGTGACATTCCCGCTGGCGACCTTGCAACAGGACGAGCCTTTCTCCAGCAATCCAGAAAACACCGAGGAAGAACCGCTGCAATGACCCGAGTATTGATCGCCGATGACCACGCCCTCGTACGCGACGGGCTACGCCATATCCTGCTGAGCGCGAATGGCCTGGAGGTCGCTGGTGAAGCCAGCGACGGCGCTTCCACCATGGCGATGATCCGCGCCACCCCGGCGGACGTGCTGGTCCTCGACCTGTCGATGCCCGGCAGGAACGGCGTCGAACTGCTCAAGCAGATCAAGGACGAGAAACCGTCGCTGCGCATCCTGGTCCTGACAATGCATGCCGAACAGCAATACGCGGTGCGTGCGTTCAAGGCGGGGGCATCGGGGTATCTGACCAAGGAAAGCGCGAGCGCTGAACTGGTCACGGCCGTGAGCAAAGTCGCGGCAGGCGGCGTGTACGTCAGCCTCGCGATGGCCGAGCGGCTCGCACAAAGCCTGAACGATCCGGCCGACGACCTGCCGCACCGGCGGCTTTCCGACCGCGAATTCGAAGTATTCCGGCGCATCGCGGCGGGCGAAACGATCACGCAAATCGCCCAGGCGCTGTCGGTGAGCGCCAAGACGGTCAGCACGTACAAAACGCGCATCCTCGAAAAAATGCAGATGCCGCACGACACCGCGCTGGTCCGCTATGCCATGCGCCACAAGCTCTTCGACGACGACTGCGACGCCTGAAAGATCGCCTAAAAACGCGCCTGAAATCCCGAATACCCCCGCCCAATACGCTTGGCGCCAGCGTGTAGTCCGATCCCTACAGCCCTTCCAAAACCCCTACATCATGTCTGGCCGCTCGCCGATTTTATTTTGAGATAGCCTCGAACATACTTCGAGGCATGAACTCAAACGGTTGCGCTCCATGCTGAAGATCTTCCTCGTCGATGACTCGGGCCTTGTGCGCCGCCGCCTCTCTGCCCTGATTGGCGCGCTGGACAGTGTGGTGATCGTGGGCGAGTCCGAAGAAGCGGACTCGGCGCTTGGGTGTATCCGCATGACCCGCGCCGATCTCGTGATCGTTGACCCGCATCTGGCGGGTGGCAGCGGCATGGAGATCGTTGAATCACTGGCGCGCGCCACGTCGCCTGTCCTGACCATGGTGTTGACCAATCATTCGGGACCGGCATTTCGTGCTGCTTGCCAGCGTGCCGGCGCAAGCTATTTCTTCGACAAGACCGGCGAGTACGAACTGGCCCGCGACACCATCGTGCGACTGGCCAATAAGCACCGCCGCGAGCGCATACGCTGCGAGCCGGCATGACCGTCTCTCACTCGTTGCGCGCCCGATCCGCACAGCTCCTCAGTCCATCCATTCAGTGATCGTCCGACTCTTCTGGAGACAGGCATGACCTCAGCTATCGCTTGCGCGCCCGCCGCTTCAACCTCGACGCCTTTTGCTTATCTGGCACGCTCCTCCACCACGAGTTCGCCGCCACCGGGCGCTCGTGCGGACACGAACTGCTCCGCTTGTTCGTTGCACTCCATCTGCATGCCGCCTCTCCTGAGCGTGACGGAGCTGGCGCGGCTCGACGCGATTGTCTGCTCCACGCGGCTTGTACGACGCGGCGAGACGCTATACCGCGCCGGCGACAAATTCAAAAGCATCTACGCCGTGCGTGTCGGTTGCTTCAAGACGGTCATCACGCATCGCGACGGCCACGAGCAGGTCACCGGGTTTCATATTGCGGGCGAACCGCTCGGACTCGACGGCGTATGCTCCGATGAACAGAATTGCGATGCAATCGCGCTTGAGGACAGCAAGGTGTGTGTCATCCCGTTCGACTTGCTGGAGGACCTTTGCCACGACGTGAAGGCCATGCAGCAGCATGTGCATCGCATGATGAGCGGCGAGATCGTGCGTGAATCCGGGCTCATGATGATGCTCGGCACCATGACCGCCCAGCAGCGCGTTGCTGCGTTCCTGCTCAACCTGTCGTCGAGAATGAAAACGCGCGGCTACTCTTCCGCGGAATTCAATCTGCGGATGACACGTGAAGAGATTGGCAGCTATCTCGGGCTGAAGCTCGAGACCGTGAGCCGGATGTTCTCCAAGCTGCAGCACGCAGGGGTGATCGATACAAACGGCAAGCAGGTACACATTCTCGACAGCGAGAAGCTTGCAGGGGTTTGATCGAAGCAAACCGACGTGCCCATGGGGTTTCATATCGACCCTGCCGCTTTCGGCGATGCTGGTCGTGCCGATGATGGACAATCTGGTCACGCAGCGTAGGTGAAGCCATGGCGCTGACCTGTCCGCTTGACTTGTATCAATGAGATATCCACTGGACATCTCATAGTCGGATAACGTCGGATAGCGGTCTCGCTTTTTCGGCAAGCGCACGGGGTGCCCATCCTGCTGCGTCATGGGGTCATCAAGAGCCCTTCATCAAGACCCCTTGTCAACCGACGATCCACGATTAAAGCGAGGAGACCATGTCTACCATCGAATCGACCCCTCTCGTCCCTGCCCAGGAGATTGCTCCGGCAACCCGCAGCGCGATTGAAAGCATGGACGCTTACCGCGCGCTCGTGGCTGAGGCTGGCCAGGATCACGAAGCGTTCTGGGCACGCCTTGCGCGCGAGCATTTGACCTGGCGCCGTCCGTTCACGCAGATTCTCGACGACCGGGACGCACCGTTCTACAAGTGGTTCGAAGACGGCGAACTGAATGCGTCGTACAACTGCCTCGACCGCAATCTGGCCGTCGGCAATGCGGACAAGACCGCGATCATCTTCGAGTCCGACGACGGCCAGGTTTCGAACATCACGTATCAGGCGTTGTATCACCGGGTATGCCGGCTCGCGAATGCACTGCGGGCACGCGGCGTGAAGAAAGGCGATCGCATCGTCATCTATCTGCCGATGTCAGTCGAAGGGGTTGTCGCGATGCAGGCCTGCGCGCGCATCGGCGCACCGCATTGCGTCGTGTTCGGCGGCTTTTCCGCGAAGTCGCTGCATGAGCGCATAACGAACGTTGGCGCGGTAGCAATCATCACCGCCGACGAGCAGGTTCGCGGCGGCAAGACACTGCCGCTGAAGAGCATTGTGGACGAGGCGCTTGCGATGGACGGCACCGACGCCGTGAAGACCGTCGCCATCTATCGGCGCACGGGTGGCCGGATTCCATGGATCGGCGGCCGCGACGCATGGCTGCATGAACTGGAGCACGCACAGCCGGATACCTGCGAGCCCGAATGGGTGAGCGCCGAGCATCCGCTGTTCGTGTTGTATACGTCAGGGTCCACCGGCGCGCCGAAGGGTGTGCAGCACAGCACGGGAGGCTATCTGCTGTGGGCCGCGGTCACCATGAAGTGGACCTTCGATATCAAGCCTGACGATGTCTTCTGGTGTACCGCCGACATCGGCTGGATCACGGGGCATACGTACATTTGTTATGGGCCGACCGCAGTCGGCGCGACCCAGGTCATTTTCGAAGGCGTGCCAACCTATCCGACCGCGGGCCGCTTCTGGGACATGATCGAGCGCCACAAGGCGACGATTTTCTACACCGCGCCGACCGCCATCCGGTCCCTCATCAAGAGCGCTGATGCGGATCGCGCGGTGCATCCGGAAAGCTTCGACCTGAGCACGTTGCGCATCCTCGGCACGGTCGGTGAACCCATCAACCCGAGCGCGTGGACGTGGTATTCGGAGCATGTCGGCGGCGGGCGGTGCCCCGTGCTCGATACGTTCTGGCAGACCGAAACAGGCGGTCACATGATTACGCCATTGCCAGGCGTTACACCACTCGTGCCTGGTTCCTGCACGCTGCCGCTGCCCGGCATAGATGCCGCGATCGTCGATGAAACCGGCAATGAGGTGCCGAACGGGCAAGGCGGAGTGCTGGTCATCCGCAAGCCCTGGCCGTCGATGATCCGCACCGTCTGGGGCAACCCGGAGCGCTTTCGCAAAGGCTATTACCCCGACGAACTGGGAGGCAATCTGTATCTCGCCGGAGATGGTGCGATTCGCGACCCCGACACCGGCTATTTCACGATCACCGGCCGCGTTGACGACGTGCTCAATGTATCGGGTCACCGCATGGGCACGATGGAAATCGAGTCGACCCTGGCGTCTTGCCCACTGGTCGCCGAAGCGGCGGTCGTTGGCCGTCCCGATGAAACCTTCGGGGAAGCCATCGTTGCATTCGTCGTGCTGAAAGGTCCACGGCCCGCCGGCGCCGACGTGAAACGTATCGCCAACGAATTGCGCGCATGGGTCGGCAAAGAGATCGGTCCAATTGCAAAACCGAAGGAAATCCGCTTCGGCGATGCGATGCCGAAAACGCGCTCCGGAAAGGTCGTGCGCCGGATGTTGCGCTCGGTCGCGAGGGGCGAAGCGGTTTCGCAAGACACGTCGACCATTGAAAATCCGCAGGTGATCGCGCAGTTCGCCGACCCCGCGTAGGTGTCGTGAGCGCCATGACCGGCATGGGCGGCGCGGTGCCCATACCGGTCGCGCCCCTCCATGCGCTTGATTCAAATCAACCGTCCGGGCGTGCCTGTGGATACAGTTGACTCTCGCCGGCGCTATTCATCCTATGTTGGCAGCAGTCCAGATGCGCTTGATGTTCGGACCGCCACGCGCACTTCACATTGACGGCAAACAACGGGACGCACGCGCTTTTCAGTTGCGTGACGGCAGCCCGCCTGAAGGAAGCAAATTGAATACTCGCTACCCAGTCGCCACCCTTGACAACCCTCCACCAACGGGCGGCATGGAGAAGGCGGGTCCGGTCGAGCCGCTGCCAAGCCTTGTCGGCCAGACGAGTGTCGAGCCCGCGCCTGCTGCCCCGGTTGAAGGACCCCAGGGCCGCGTAGTCGCGGTACGGGGTGCGATCGTGGATGTCGCTTTCGATAACGCCCCGTTGCCGCTCATCGAAGAGTCACTTTCCATCTTCACCGATCGCGGACCACCGATCATCGCGGAAGTGCAGGCTCATCTGGATGAACGCACGGTGCGCGCGCTGGCGTTGCAGTCGACCAACGGGCTAAATCGCGGGACGGCCGTGCGGGCATCTGGCGGGCCGATCCTCGTGCCGGTGGGGGAAGCCATGCTCGGACGCCTGATCGATGTCACCGGCACGCCGGGAGACCGCGGCGCACCTTTCGCCGACGACGTCCCGCGCCGCCCGATTCATCGCGCCCCGCCGCCGTTTGCATCGCAGAGCGCGGCCACCGAGATCTTCTGGACCGGGATCAAGGTCATCGACTTGTTGACCCCACTCGCGCAAGGCGGCAAGGCCGCGACCTTCGGCGGCGCCGGGGTGGGTAAAACCGTGCTCGTGATGGAGCTTATCCATGCAATGGTCGAACGCTATAAAGGCATCTCGGTGTTCGCCGGGGTCGGCGAGCGTTCAAGGGAAGGCCACGAGATGCTGCTCGACATGCGCAATTCCGGCGTGCTGCCACGTACCGTGCTGGTCTACGGCCAGATGAACGAGCCTCCCGGCGCGCGCTGGCGGGTGCCGTTGACCGCGCTCACCGTCGCCGAATACTTTCGCGATGAACGTCACCAGAATGTGCTGCTGCTCATGGACAACGTGTTCCGGTTTGTCCAGGCCGGCGCGGAAGTTTCAGGCTTGCTTGGCCGGCTGCCGTCGCGGGTTGGTTACCAGCCGACGCTCGCAAGCGAAGTAGCCGCGCTGCAAGAGCGCATTGTGTCGGTCGGCGGCGTGTCGGTTACCGCGATCGAAGCCGTCTACGTTCCGGCGGACGACTTCACCGACCCGGCCGTGACGACCATCGCGGCGCATGTGGACAGCATGATCGTCCTGTCGCGCTCGATGGCCGCCGAGGGCATGTATCCCGCCATCGATCCGATCGCTTCGTCTTCCATCCTGCTCGACCCCGCTTTCGTCGGCGACGAGCATGCTGCGGTCGCCATCGAAGTGCGCAAGACCATCGAACATTATCGGGAACTGCAGGACGTGATCTCGTTGCTCGGTGTCGAGGAACTCGGCGTGGACGATCGTCGCATCGTTGGACGGGCTCGCCGCCTGCAGCGCTTCCTGAGCCAGCCATTCACCGTCACGGAGGCGTTTACAGGCGTGCCCGGCCGCTCCGTCGCGGTTGCCGATACCATCGCCGGCTGCAAGGCGATCCTCGCCGGCGAGTGCGACACCTGGCAGGAAAGCTCGCTCTACATGATCGGCACACTCGATGAAGCCCGCACTCGCGAAGCGGCGTCGTCAACGCCGCCTGAGAACGCGAACATCAAGACCGCAGCGGGGCATGTCGAACCATGAGCGCGCTCCTGCATTTGACTATCGCCACGCCAGCGCGCGTGCTGTTCGACAGCACCGAAGTCGTCGCGCTGCGCGCCGAGGACGCTACCGGCAGTTTCGGCATTCTGCCCGGCCACGCAGCGTTCCTGACCGTGCTCGCGCCGTCCGTGCTTCGATGGCACGAGGCTGACGGCATCGAACAGTTTTGCGCCGTGAAGGAAGGCGTGCTGCGCGTGTCAGGCGGACACGAGATATCGATTGCGTGCCGCGAAGGCGTGATGGGAACGAGCGGCACATCACTCGAGGTACTTGAGGCGCAAGTCGATGCCGCGCGCGCGGCGCAGCTCGATACAGTGCGGCGTGCCCGCGTAGACGAAACACGTCTTCATGCGCAAGCCGTGCGGCAGTTATTGCGGTATCTGCGTCCGAGCGCGGGACCGGCGGACGGAGCAGGACCGTGACTCAGCCCTCGCCTGACGATATCGATTCCAAGCGTGACGCCGACCGCATGGCGCATGCCGCACGGCAAGCCGTGCGGCGCGAACGTGAGGCGCGGGAAGAGCCGGAACCATCGCTTGGAACCCGCCTCGGTCAGATCGGCATTCTCGGCTGGACCATCGTCGTGCCGACGCTGCTTGGGCTGGTGATCGGCCACTGGCTCGACCGGTACTTCAACACCGGCGTGTTTTTCTCGGCGCCGTTATTAATGGCAGGTGCCGCCGTCGGACTGTGGTCTGCGTGGAAGTGGATGCATCGGCAAACCCGGGGAGATCGGCAATGACACATCACTTACCACTCGCAGCCCAGATCGTGATTGGTGTGAGTGTCGGCCTCGCGGCCGGCGCGCTCCACTTCGCCACCTTGCGCTGGAACGTCCGGTTGCTGATCGCCGGCACGCCGGCCAAGGCAATCGGCCTGCAACTCTTGCGCCTCGCCGGGGTGGCGGTTTTATTCGGTGTCCTGGCGAAACTGGGCGCGTGGCCGTTGCTATGCGGTGCGGCCGGGTTGCTGCTGGCGCGCGGCTTTATCGTGCGACGCGTCCAGGTGACGCCATGATCGCCTCGCCGCTCGTCACTGCCACCCTGTTCCATATCGGACCGATCGACGTATCAGCGCCGGTCGTGGCGACGTGGGTCATCATGGCCCTGCTCGCTGGCGGCGCCGCGTGGTACACGCGCCGCTTGTCGCTCACGCCATCGAAAGTACAGACGGTGCTCGAACTGCTGGTCAGCACCATGGACGACCAGATTCGCGACACCATGCAAGCCGAGCCCGAGCGTTATCGCTCGCTGGTCGGCACGCTCTTTCTGTTCATTCTGGTCAGCAACTGGTCGTCACTCCTGCCCGGTGTCGAGCCCCCCACCGCTCACGTGGAAACCGATGCCGCGCTGGCCCTGATCGTATTCTTCGCGACCATTTTCTACGGCATCCGCACGCGCGGCCTGGGCCGTTACCTCGCCACCTTTGCCGAACCCACGTGGATCATGATCCCGCTCAACGTGGTCGAGCAGATCACGCGCACCTTCTCGCTGGTCGTGCGTCTGTTCGGCAATGTGATGAGCGGTGTCTTCGTCGTCGGCATCGTACTGTCGCTAGCCGGATTGCTGGTCCCCATCCCGTTGATGGCGCTCGACCTTCTGACCGGCGCGGTGCAGGCGTACATCTTCACGGTTCTCGCGATGGTCTTCATTGGCGCCGCGCTAGCCGAAAACTCCACAAAAACTTCCAGCAAAGAGGCAGGCCAGCAATGAACAATCTAATCCAGGTGGTGAGCATTCTCGCGGCAGCGCTTGCCGTCTCGTTCGGCGCAATAGGACCGGCGCTCGGCGAAGGCCGCGCGGTCGCCGCCGCGATGGACGCGCTCGCCCGGCAGCCGGAATCGGCCGGCACGATTTCGCGCACGCTGTTCGTCGGCCTGGCAATGATCGAGACCATGGCGATCTACTGCCTGGTGATCGCCCTGCTCGTGTTGTTCGCCAATCCGTTCGTGAAGTGAGCACGCGCTGATCATGCACATCGACTGGTGGACTCTACTGCTACAGACCGTCAACGCGCTGGTGCTCGTCTGGTTGCTGGCGCGCTTTCTGTTTCGCCCAGTGGCGAAGATAGTGGCGGAGCGCCAGCATGCAGCCGCGGCGCTGATGGCCGATGCCACCGCAGCCAAAGCCGCAGCGCTCGGTGAGCAGCAAAAGGCCGCTGCTGACAGCGCTGAACTTGCCGCGCAGCGCGCGCATCTGCTCGAAGCGGCGACGGCCGAAGCCGCGCAGCTCAAGACGTCGCTCGAGAACGCCGCACGCACCGACGCGGAACAGATGCGCACGGCTGCACAGACCGCAATCGATGCCAGCCGCCGCGAAGCGGCCGCAGCCGACTCGGATCGCGCGTCGCAATTCGCACTCGATGTCACGGCGCGGCTACTCGATCGCCTGCCCGCCGAGGCACGGATCGCGGGGTTCATCGATGGACTCGCGCGTGAGCTTGCCGCGCTGCCCGAGGCTACCCGGGCACAACTGACCGGCGACGATGAACCAGTCCACCTGATCGTGCCTCGCGCCCTCACCGACGATGAACTGGCGGCATGTCAAACCGCGTTCACGCAGGCGCTCGGTCATCCGTTGCAGGTTCAAGTCACAGTCGATCCCGCCGTGATTGCAGGACTTGAACTGGAAGCGCCGCATGCACTCGTGCGCAACAGTTTTCGCCACGATCTCGCCGGCCTGAAAATGGAACTCCTTAGCTCATGACACCCATCCAGACCGGCCTCGCTGCAGAAGACGACGCAGGAGACAACGACTGGCTCGCCAGCAGCCGCGCCGCCCTCGCACGCGCTCAGTTTGCCCCGCAGGCGGAAACCGTCGGCCGCGTTGAACACGTGTCCGACGGCATTGCCTCGGTCTCGGGCCTGCCCGATGTGCGCTTGAACGAACTGCTGCGCTTCGAAGGTGGCCGCTTCGGCTTTGCGCTCACACTGGACGCCGATGCTATCGGCGCGGTCCTGCTGGACGACGGCGATGCGATTTCCGCCGGTTCCCGCGTCACTGGAACGGGCCAAGTGGTGGAAGTGCCGGTCGGTCCCGGACTGCTCGGGCGTGTGGTCGATCCGCTCGGCAGGCCACTCGACAACGACGAACCCGTGCCCGCCGAGAAGCACTTGCCGATCGAGCGGCCGGCGCCTTCCATCATCGACCGGGATCTGGTCGCGCAACCGGTCGCCACCGGCATCCTGCTGATCGACGCGTTGTTTGCAATCGGCCGTGGCCAGCGCGAGCTGATCATCGGGGACCGGGCGACTGGCAAGACCTCGATTGCCATCGACACGATCGTGAACCAGAAGCACACCGACATGATCTGCGTGTACGTGGCGATCGGTCAGCGTGCTACCGCCGTGCAGCGTGTAATCGATGCCGTGCGCCGACACGGCGCGCCCGAGCGATGCGTGTTCGTGGTAGCGTCGGCGGCAGCTTCCCCGGGTTTGCAATGGATCGCACCGTTCAGCGGTTTCTCCATTGCCGAATATTTTCGTGATCGCGGGCAACATGCGCTCATCGTGATCGACGACCTGAGCAAGCATGCCGCAACGCATCGCGAACTCGCCCTGCTCACGCGCGAACCGCCCGGCCGCGAAGCATATCCCGGCGATATCTTCTACCTGCACGCCCGGTTGCTGGAACGCGCGGCGAAACTGTCGAAGGAACTGGGCGGCGGATCGCTCACCGCGTTGCCGGTCGCGGAGACCGATGCCGGCAATTTGTCCGCTTACATTCCCACCAACCTGATCTCGATTACCGATGGGCAGATCATGCTCGACGCCGCGCTCTTCGCCGCCAACCAGCGCCCCGCCGTGGACGTAGGCCTGAGCGTGAGCCGGGTCGGCGGCAAGGCTCAATTGCCCGCGTTGAGGAAAGTTTCAGGGCGTCTGCGGCTAGATTATTCGCAATTCCTTGAGCTTGAAATGTTCACGCGTTTTGGCGGCGCGATGGAGCCGAGAGTGAAGGCGCAAGTGGATCGGGGCCAGCGCATTCGCGCGTTGATCACGCAGCCGCGTTTTGCGCCGCTGCGCCCCGTCGATGAAATCGCGCTGCTGGCCGCGCTCGCCGATGGCGTGTTTGACGCGTTGCCAGTCAGTTGCATTGCGGCGGTTCGCACCCGTCTTGCAGGACATCTGGATGCGCACGGCGGCCCTGCGGCGAGCGCCGCGCTTGTTGCCACAGGGACGCTCGATGAGGCCACGTTGAGCGGACTGGTCGCAGCCGTGCGCGATCTTGCAGTACAGTCAAGCGCGGCGCCTGCGGCCGAAGCTGAAACCAAGCCGGAAACCAAGCCCGAGGCCGCATCGACATGAGCAATAAACTCAGCGAAGTTCAGGCACGCATGAATGGCGTACATGGGCTTGAATCCGTGGTCGGCGCAATGCGTGGGATCGCTGCGGCGCGCTCGCGTGAAGCGCGCAGCCGTCTGGACGGCATTCGGGCGTGCGCGCGGATAGTCAGCGCGGCGATTGGCGACGCGCTGCTGCTGATCGACGATCATGCGTCGCACGAAACCGCGGCCCCGGATCGGGATGCAAAGCACGATGCGTCCATGGTGATAGTCCTGTGCGCGGAACAGGGGTTTGTCGGCACGTTCAACGAGCACGTGATCGACGCGGCGCTTGCATCGAGTACTGCGTACGTTCGGACAGAATACCTGGTGCTCGGCGACCGCGGGATCGTGGCGGCGACGGAACGCGGGCTGAACGTCGGCTGGTCCGCGCCCATGATCACGCACGCCGACGAAGTACCTGCACTCGCCGATCGCCTCACCGGTGTTTTGTTCCAGCGCCTGGTCGCCGGGCGGACGACTCGCGTGAGCGTAATCCACGCAACGCCGAACCCGACGGCCAGTGTCCAGACCGTGGAGCAGACCCTGTTGCCGTTCGACTACGGGCGCTTTTCTGCTACGTCATCGGCTACGTCATCATCGTCGCCGGCAATCGCGCGCCGCAATCCGCCGCTCATCAATCTTGCGCCGCAGCGCCTGTTATCGCAGCTCGCGGAGGAATACATCTTCGCGCAGCTTTGCGAGGCCATCATGCTGTCGTTCGCCGCAGAAAACGAAGCGCGCATGCGGGCGATGATCGCTGCACGCACGAACGTGCATGACAAGCTCGAAGCATTGACCGGCGATTTTCGCCGGCTGAGGCAAGAGGAGATCACGTCGGAGATCGTGGAGCTTTCCGCAGGAAGCATCGCCGCCGACAGACCTTCAAAAAAGCCGCGCCCTGAACCGACCCGGCACTGCGGGAACGGCTCCGTCCCCTCCTTCTGACACCACCGAGCCATCATGGACGAGCCTTCCCAGGAATACGATGCAGAGGACCGCGATCCGGTAATCGGCCCGACCAAACCCCATTTGCTCGGCGTGCTGGGGCCGGGCCTGATCACAGGCGCCTCCGACGACGACCCTAGCGGCATCGCCACCTACAGTCAGGTAGGCGCGGCCTTCGGTTATGGATTGTCGTGGACGCTGTTGTTCAGCTACCCGCTGATGGTCGCCATCCAGATGATCAGTGCGCGCATCGGGCGCACGACGGGACACGGCATTGCAGGCGTGCTTCGTATGCACTACTCCACGTGGCTGCTGCAGTGGATCGTGGCGCTTCTGCTGATTGCGAACATAGTCAATCTGGGCGCGGACCTGGGGGCGATGGCGGATGCCCTTGCGCTCTTGTTGCCCGGTCCCAAGTGGCTCTATGTGCTGCTGTTCTCGGTGATTTGCGTCTCGATGCAGCTCTTGCTGCAATACACGCGCTACGTAGCGGTGCTGAAGTGGTTCACGCTGTCGCTATTTGCGTATTTCGCCGTGCTGGCGGTGGCCCACGTCAATTGGGGCCAACTCGCCGGCAGCCTACTCTTGCCGCGTCCGGTGTGGACATCGGCGTATCTCACTGCCGTCGTAGCGGTGTTCGGCACCACGATCAGCCCCTACCTGTTCTTCTGGCAATCCGATGAGGAAGTCGAGGACATGCGCGTGCATCCGCGGCGGCTCGATCTATTCGATTCACCCGAACAAGGTCCCCAGGCGCTGCGCCGTATCGAGGTCGACACGCTTGCCGGCATGGGATTGTCCAACCTGGTCGCGCTTGCCATCCTGGCGACCACGGCGGCGACCCTCCATGCGGGCGGTATCGTCGATATTGAAACTTCAGCGCAAGCGGCGCAGGCTTTGAGGCCGATAGCCGGCCCATTCGCCGCGCTGTTTTTCACGGTCGGGCTGATCGGAACCGGCTTGCTGGCCGTACCTGTTCTTGCCGGGTCGGCGGCGTATGCGATTGGCGAAGCGCGGGACTGGCCAGTGGGCTTCACCCGCAAAATGCAGGAAGCGAAGGCCTTTTACGCGACCATCGCGGTGGCTACGCTGATCGGCATGGTCATTAATTTCACATCGATCAACCCGATCAAGGCGCTCTACTGGAGCGCGGTGCTCAACGGCGTAGTCGCCGTACCGGTGATGTTCGTGATGATGAAAATAGTGGGCCGTGCGGACATCATGGGAAAGTTTGCGGCCAGGGGCTGGCTGCGCGCACTGGGATGGATAGCGACCGCGGTCATGCTGGTGATCTCGGTGGGCATGGTGGTCACGTCGATCTGACGTTGCGCTGTTGTGCCGGCACGGGTGCGCGGATTGCTAAGGCTCGCGTGCTGCCGGCGCATGGTTGGCTACTTCCCGTCCTGCGCCGCATTGACCTACACTCTGCTAGCGACGTGATTGATCGAGGTAGCTGGGTGACGCGACCCGGCAGACCTGGCACGCCGTCGCGACGGCTCAGTTCAGACGAAAACCCGTTCTACTTTTCTTTCAGGTCTCAAATGAAATTCAAGGACTATTACGAAGCCTTGGGAGTCGAGCGCACCGCGACACTGGCGGACATCAAGAAGGCGTACCGCAAGCTTGCGCACAAATATCATCCCGACGTCTCAGCCGATCCGGACAGCGAAGCGAAATTCAAGGACGTCGCCGAAGCGTATGCCACGCTGAAGAACCCGGAAAAGCGCGAAGCCTACGACAACCTCGGCAAACATCCGGCCGGCGAATCGTTCACGCCGCCACCCGATTGGCAGCAGCATTTCCATACGGGTGAAGCCGGTCTCGACGACGTCGACCTCGCCGATCTTTTTTCAGCCTTTGGCCGTAGCGGCGGCGGCGGGGGAAGTCATCGCAGACAAAGCTTTCCGGTTCCCGGGCAGGACTACGAGATCGCCGCGCCGGTAACGCTTGAGCAGATCCATCGCGGAGACGAGATCGAGCTGAGCGCCGAGCTTCCTGAGTACGACGCCAATGGCCTTGCGCATCGTGTGCCGCGGACCTTTCGAATCACCATTCCCAAATCGGCGGCAGACGGTCAGCGCCTGCGGCTGGCCGGCAAGGGCGGCCCGGGTTTTAACGGCGGACGGGCCGGCGACCTGTATGTGTCGCTTGTGTTGCAGCCGCATCATCTCTATCGGCCCGATGGCCGTGACTTATATATCGATCTGCCGCTCGCGCCCTGGGAAGCCGTGTTGGGGGCGAGCGTACATGTACCCACCCTGGCGGGCACCGTGGAGCTCAACGTGAAACCGGGCACGACCGCCGGGCAGAAGTTGCGGCTTGCCAAACGCGGACTGGCGTCGGCCGATGGCAGCGTCGGGGCGCTGTATGCCGTGGTCAGGATAGAAGTGCCGAAGACGGTAAGCGCTCGAGAACACGAGTTACTGGAAGAATTGGCGGCGGCATCGAACTTCAACCCGCGCAAACATTTCGCGTAAGGAGCAAAGCCATGAGCACACCATTGAGCGAGTCGGTCTGGCTTAACGACGTGGACGTTTGCCAGGTTGAATATCTGGCGGAGGTCTCGGGGTTATCGATTGAAGAAATTGAAGATCTCATTGATACCGATGTTATCAAGCCGGTGGACACTGGCACATCGACACGCATGTTCCAGTTGCGTTACGTCGTGACCGTGAAGACGGCAAGGCGGCTACGCGATGATTTCGAACTCGACCGGAGAGGTCTTGCACTGGCATTGTCGTTGTTGCAGCGTATTGATGAACTGCAAGCCGAAATATATGCAACGAAAGCGCGGCTTGGGCATCCTCGATAAATGTGTTGGGGTTTTCGTTCGCACTCGGGGTGGGGGTTGTGCTGGGGTGTTAGGTTCCCGGGTTAGCGGTTGGGGTTGATACCTGGGGGGGCGGTTCTGGGGTTAGTGGTCGGGGTTGATGCCGGGTTGCCTGGTTCCGGGGTAGCGGTTCTGGGTCTATGCCGGGTTGGTGCTTTCCATGTTAGTGGTCTGCGAGAGTCGGATTTTTTCTTTATCACTATTAGCCACTGTGCGTGGCGGCACGTCATTTCTTTGTCCAAAGCGACAAAGAAACGAAGCAAAGAAAACGCTTTAACCGCTCTACCCTAAGTGTCCACAGCGTGCAGTTTTCATTCATGGGTGCCCCAAAAGCACGGTGCTCGCCAGAGCCACGGATGTGTGAAACCCTCCTTCTCCGAACACCGATACCCACACGCTTCGCCACCAGTGATTGAACCTGCCCAAGGACCACCCCGCGCTATCCGCGGACGACCACCCTCCAAATGTGTACGCGCCTCGAACCACGTCGCCAACCCTGCTGAAAATGAGGCCGCGAAGACGCGGGCGGCCGTAACCGACGAAAATAGCTGTACAGAACGCGCAGCCAATTCACAAAAACTGAAGCAGTAACCACAAACACGCATCAAGCTGTGGCGAACGAATACGGTCGCACAGACCAGGTGGCTAACCTGTCAAAAAACCGCAGCCGTAAATACCCGTAGGGCCGTGCGGGTTCCTTAGCAAGGGTGCTTGCCCGAGAGCGTACGGGGCGAAGCGTGTTCGTGTCAGGATTCGCGAGAAGGAGGGGTTCAAACATCCGTGGTTCTGGCGAGCACCGTGCTTTTGGGGCACCTATGAATCAAAACTGCACGCTGTGGACACTTAGGGTAGCGTGGTTGAAAGCGTTTTCTTTGCTTCGTTTCTTTGTCGCTTTGGACAAAGAAATGACGTGCCGCCACGCACAGTGGCTAATAGTGATAAAGAGAAAATCCGACTCATGCAAGCCGCTAACGCCGAAAGCAGCAACCCGGCATAGACCCCGACCACTAACCCCAGAACCGCCCCCCGACACATCAAGCACCGCCCAGCCCCTCCCCCCACCACTACGAGAAGTCTTGCAAATTCCCTTCAGTCGCCACTCGATCACCTTGCGCAGCCTCAACAACGACTATGGGCGCAGGTTCATTGATCCATGCTTCAAGAAGCGTCGACGTAACCGCAAGAATCACCGGCCCGACGAACAGACCGACAATTCCAAACGCAAACATGCCACCCAACACACCGGCCAAAATCAATAGCATCGAAAGGTTCACCCCACGCCTGATCAGAATCGGCCGCAGCAAACTATCGAGCATGGCGACCGCAACCGACCAGATCAGCAGCAAAATCGCGGCAACAGTCGAGTCATGCATAAAAAGCCACGCAACACCGCCAAGCAAAGGCAACAACGGCCCGATCTGTGCCAGACACAACATCAGCATGACCGCGGTCAATATCCCGGCAGCGGGAACGCCAGCGATCCACAGACCGATCCCGCCCAGTGCAGACTGCGCCACCGCCGTCACGACAATCCCAAGCGCAACCGCGCGAATCGCCAGCCCCGCCAGCTTGACAGCTTCCGCACCACGCTGGGCGGCAAGCCGGGTTGCGAAACGCGTAACGAAGCGGCCCGCTGCTTCACCCTGGCTATAGAGAATCCCCGCAATGATAATCGTGACGAACATGTGAATCACGAACACGCCCACGGCCGCCGCATGACCAAGCATCCAGCGCGCGACAATCGTCAAATAAGGTTCCAGCTTCGCCAGCAGGCCGCCCGGCCCGGCGTCCGACAAGGTCTGCCATTCATGCGCAACACGCTGCCCGGCCAGCGGAACCTCGCCGACCCAGCCCGGCGGCGGCGCCAGTGCATAGCTGGGCAGGCCCTTGATGGCTCCCATGATGTCGCCCGCGTGCAAGGCCAGTGTCGAAATGGCCTCATAGAGCGGCAGCGCGATCACGACCAGCAAGATGATCAGCATCACTGCAGTAGCTATCCATCGGCGATTGCCGACTCGGCGCTGCACCGCCAGCATCACGGGCCAGGTGGCAACCACAATGGTGGTCGCCCAGATGAGGCCGGGAATGAAAGGCCGCAGAATATAGAGGCTGCCGATCGTCAACGCGGACAGGATGACAATAACGAACAGAATGCGGGCAATATCGACGGGTTGACGCGGGGTCATTTCGTGTTCCTGACAAGAATATCCTGGCTGTGCCTGAACGCGCGTTCCAGACACCCAACAGCGGATTCGGCCGCACGAGCCGCACAGCGAGCCCGATGCTAGATTTAGTTTACCGGCTATTGGTTTCCGACAGTGTGCCCAGCTCGGACACATGACGCCGGAGGCTTCCGCAAGAGGTCGCCCCAAATGCGCGGCGAAGCGACTTTGACAGGCTTCGCCCCGGATGTCGATATCTCTCAGGAGCTGAATGTGGTCATGTTGTCAAACTTCATTGCATGGGCCGCGACGTACGACGCGTTCGCATCACCTTATACAGGAAATGAGCACGGCACTCAGCAGTATCGTGAACGCGTCGGTCGCGCCGATGCGCGGCGCGCTGGTCCGCCAGCCGCTGAATTCGGACGTTCGAAAAAGAAGGCGTGAAACGGGAAATTCCGCTCTGGCCGGTGACATCACGAATCACGTACTTGCCAGGCGCCAGCAGCAGACGCACCAGGAAATGATCATCGGACGCGCCGACGGACTTGTTCACGCCGTCGAACCTGAAGCTGAGCCGATTTGCACGATCATCACCAGCGCCACGCTTGATCTTCACGCCGACAGGTCTACGTTGATAACCCGTGTGATAAGTTTTTTTTGAGCGTGACGGTCATCAACGCGTGCGACAGCGAAGTGAAAATGTTCCAAAAACTTAAATAAATATCACCCGTTAACACAACCAGCGTAGACAGGTATCCACGACCATTAAAGCCTCATTGTTCCGGTCTCGGCGAACCGCATGTGCAGACCGAACGCGGTCGCCAGGTTATGCGGCGTGTGCCCGCCGAACCTCAGCGCGTCGCGGTAATAATCGCGCAACAGGTCCCGATACGACGGGTGCGCACAGTGCTCGATAATCTGCAGCGCCCGCTCGCGCGGCGCCAGGCCCGTCAGATCGGCCAGCCCCATTTCCGTCACGATCACATCGACGTCATGCTCGTTGTGATCGCAATGCGGCACCATCGGCACGATGCTGGAGATCGCACCGTTCTTCGCCATGGACTTGGTTGCGAAAATGGCATAGGCCGCATTACGCGCGAAGTCTCCCGAGCCGCCAATGCCGTTCATCATGTGCGTGCCGCCCGCATGGGTGGAATTCACGTTGCCATAGATATCGGCTTCGAGCGCCGTGTTGATCGCAATCAGCCCGAGCCGCCGGATCACCTCCGGATGGTTGCTGACCTCCTGAGGGCGCAACACCAGCTTGTCCCGGTAACGCGAGAGGTTATCGAAGACCTGCCGTTGACGGTCTTGTGACAACGTGATCGACGCGCCGGAGGCGAACGCCACCTTGCCTGCATCCATCAGTTCGAAAGCCGAGTCCTGCAACACTTCGGAATAGATCGTCAGCGCGTCGAAAGGAGAGCTTGCGAAGCCGGACAGCACCGCGTTGGCGATCGTGCCAATACCGGCCTGCAGTGGCGGCAGCGTTCGAGGCAAGCGCCCGCGCGACACTTCGTGCTGGAAAAACTCAATCAGATGGCCCGCAATGCGGGCGGTGTCCTCGTCGGGTTTCTCGACCGTGGAGGGACTGTCCGGGCGGTGGGTCACAACGATCGCGGCAATCTTCCCAGGCGTCACATCGATCGACTGCGTGCCGATGCGCTGATCAGGACGCACGATGGGCAGAGGCTCGCGAAGCGGCCTGTCAGCCGGCAGCCAGATGTCGTGCAAGCCTTCAAGCGAGGCGGGCTGCGCCAGATTGATTTCGACGATCACCTTCTGCGCGCAAGCGGCGAACGTCGCTGAATTGCCGATGGACGTGGTGGGGACTATGCCGCCGGTCTCCGTGATGGCGGCAGCCTCGATGATCGCGATGTCCATCGACCCGAGGCGATTCGTGCGAAGCAGTTCCACCGTCTCGGACAGATGCTGGTCGACGTACATCACCCGGCCGTCGTTGATCGCGCGGCGCAGCGTACTGTCGACCTGAAACGGCAGTCTTCGCGCCAGCACACCTGCCTCGGTCAGGATCTTGTCTGTGTTGTGTCCGAGCGAAGCGCCGGTGATCAGCGTGATGCGCAACGGCTGGCTTTCGGCTTGCGCGCGCTCAGCAAGCGCCGCAGGCACGGCCTTGGCATCCCCGGCGCGCGTGAAACCGCTCATACCGACCACCATGCCGTCATGAATCAACTGCGCGGCGTCGGCACTCGACATGATTTTACTGAGCAGTGCTTTGCAACGAATGCGGTCTTCGACCATTTGAATGTTCCTCAGGACCGTCGATCGCGGGGTGCGTTCGTTCTGGTCAGATGAGCGGCGACGCGGGCGCTTGCGGGGGCGTCGCGCAGATCAGCTTCCGCCGAAGAAAAGGCTGCAGTAGCTGGCGGGTCCAACGCATTCGTCCGGCTTGCGCACCGCATGAGATACCTGGGGCACTTCGCGAACTGTTGCGCCGGCTGTATCGGTTGCAACCGTTCGCTGATCCTGTTGCGCCGCTTGCGGGCTTGCCGCGGCCACTGCACTCACCGAGCCCGATTGCGCATAGGCAGCCGACAGGACAAACCACGAATAAACCACCAGCGCACTCTTCAATAATTTCATTTCACTTTCCCTGTTTCATTACTTGCATGCAGCAATCAATTCGCCGCCGAGGGAAATATATGACTGTGTGATGGGTTGATTAAGGGGCCGCGGTGTAACGCACCCTTCCTCATCTGCGGGCAATCGGCGCCCGACTATTTGCCACGGCGCGGACCACGCCGGTCAGCGCCGATGGAACGGCGCATCGCGATCGAGCAACGCCGTGCGAATGGAATGTAGCGACGCCACCATGCGCCCCACTTCGCGCCCGTGGCCATGCGCAACACCCATCCCAAGGCTTTGTTGCGCCGCTTCGAGCGCCGACACCACAGCCCCAAGCGCCTGAAGCCGATGCTGATCGGTTGGCGCGGTGAAGAGCAGCGAAACTGCCTGCCGGAAGGACTGCATGGCCGCGCGCCAGTGCCCTTGTTCATCGATGGAGACGCCTGACGCCGCTTCACGCAGATCGATAACCGCCTGGCCCACTTCGAGTGTCGCCAGCATCCATCGCAACGCGCGCCGATGTTCCCGCGACCTGTCGGCAAGCAAGCCACGCAACTGGTACATCAAGTCGTGCGTGCTTGCGTGAAAACGATGATTCAATCCAGCGAGCCTGCCGTGGCATGCGCGCGCCACCTGAGCCCGCAACTCACGTTGAGTTCTTTCAACAAGCCATGCGGCATTGGGCGGACAGACCAGCGCGAAGCAGAGGGACGCGGCCAGCAACGCGAGGACCACTGCAACGCCGTTATTCATCAGCGTCTCCGGGGCATAGCTCGTGACATTGTCCGGCCCCGCGAGCAAGCAAAAGAACACGAGAAACCCTGTCCCATACCCGCCACCATGCCGATGCGACGCCACATAAGCGCCCAGCACGACGACTGGCGCGAGGACCGCGCACAGCAACGCGAAGCCATCGATGGCGGGATATACATAACGTGTCAGCCCACAGCCAACGACCACGGCAAGCGCCGCACCGGCAGCCATTTGCAACGCGAGCCGGGACGGCCGTGCAGAGGTCGCGCACAAACCGCAAGCGAGCGTGGCCGCAATCACGGCCATGCCACCGCTGGGCCATGCTGTTGCAATCCAGAAGCTGCCGATCAGCGCGACCGTCGTTGCGGTCCGCACGAACGAGGCAAGCACGACACTGAGATGCGTGCGCGCCACGTGCGGATAGGTTACGCGATCAGGAAGCGCGAGCGGCTCGTCGTGTTTCCAGGCGGCATGCGTGCGGGTGTACCGGGCGAAGTCATCGACGAAACGAAACAGCAGTTCGATGGCGGTATCGAAATCGGGCAGCAGTGCGGGAACGTCCGACTCCATCCGTGCGCGTGCGGTGCGGATGGTCTCCTGCATACCGGCCCGGAAGCGCTGCAAGGCCCCGGTGAACTCCGCTTCGTGGTTAAGGCTGTCATGCGTTCGTAAGAGAATCGAAAGTGTATCGAGATGCGTAGAGATGACGGTGACCAGTGCGGCGCCATCGTTCACCAACATGCGCCTGAGCAACTGATGCAACCCATGCAGGCGCGCGCAGGCATCGAGGAATTCGCTGTTGAGCCGCGCAAGACGACGGCTTTGTGCGCGCATGGCCGGCGTCTCATACGCGGCGTAACGAAGCTGGGCATCGAGGGCAATGGTTTCATCGACCCACGCGCCAAAGCGCTGCTCGAACGCGCCTCGCCCAACGCTGCGGCCGAGCACGTTTGCCGCGAAAGCTTTAAAATCCTCATCCCGCCGACGCAAACCCGCCGCGAATACGGCGCTCGCGCGCAAAGGCATCATGAGCGCGCTGATCGCACCTGAACACAATATGCCGAGCGTGACTTCGGCTGTGCGGTTCAACGAGGCGAGCAACAAACCGTTCGGATCGTCCACGGCCGGTATGCCAATCAGCGCCGCCGTGTACCCTGCCAGCACGAAGCCGTACCACCTAAAGTGACGATACCTCACAGCCAGCGCCGTACAGACGGCAACCCATCCAGTCAGACCGGCCATGTAGGCCTCTGGCTGCTGCACAAACACCCCTCCGAGCACCAGCGCCGCGACCGCACCCAGCAGCGTGCCGAACAACCGGTAGACGCTTTTTGCGAGCACCATGCCCGCCAGCGGTTGCATGAGCACGACGGCGGTGGTCATCGCAACACGAGGCTGCGGCAACTGAAGCAGCATCGCGAGGCCCATCGCGCTCGCCACGGCCATGAATGTTTTCAGCAGATGCAGCCAGCTGGGCGCAGCGGTCGCGAGCCAGTCGCGGGCGGCATCTTTCACCCGATCCAACGCGCTCTCGGGCACCTCTTCGTCGTTCATGAACCAGCACGTTTCCTTGGGCCAGCGTTAGGCGCGGGCAGCTCGGGCGTGCTTCATGCCATCACGCGAGCCGCCATGCGAAGGTGCCGATTGTATGGAGCCGGCGTCGCAGGATTAAGCCGCTGCGCCACAACCCGCTTCTCTGGATTTCGCAACAATGTCTGCGTGCCGCAGGCAGACAATTCGGCCCTCTTCGCCAACACAAGGTTCTGATGGATACGCTACAAAACATGCGCGTTTTTGCGCGCGTGGTCGAATCGGGCAGCTTCACGGCAGCCGCGCTCAGCATGAATTCAAGCACCGGCGCGATGTCACGCGCCGTCTCCGAACTTGAAGAACATCTGCGCACTCGCCTCATGACGCGCTCCACCCGCAAGCTCTCGCTCACGACAGCGGGCGAGCGTTATCTGAAACGATGCCTGCAGATCCTTGCGGACATAGACGGTGCTGAAGAAGAGGCGAGCTGCGCGCACGAACATCCGTCCGGGACGTTGCGCATGTTCAGCTTCGCGAGCATCGGACAGCATTACGTGCTGCCGGCGATTGCGCAGTATCGGCGGCAATATCCGGACGTCTCGGTCGACCTGACGCTGTCGCAACGCATGCCTGATTTATTCGAGGGGACCAGCGACGTGGCGATCATCTCGGCGGCGTCGCTGCCCGACTCCGAGATGGTTTCGCAGCCGCTCGGCGCCACCTTCAGCATCCTGTGCGCATCGCCTGAATATGTACGTTTGCAGGGTATGCCCGAGCGGCCTGCTGATCTCGCGCAGCATCAGTGCCTGACGCTGCATACGCCTGCATTTCCAGCCAATGAGTGGACACTCGACGGACCCGGCGGCGTTCAGACGATGAACATAAGCGGCCCGGTGCAAGTGAATATTGCAGAGTCGCTCGCGGTGGCGATTCGCGAAGGTCTTGGCATCGGCATGCTGCCGCTGTATGCCGCCGTCGAAGGCTTGCGCAACGGCTCGCTGGTCCGCATCCTGGACCAGCACATTCTGCAGAAGACGAATATCTATGCGCTTTACGCGTCGCGCCGCTTCGTCGATGCAAAGACGCGAACGTGGATTGATTTCCTGCGCACTTACCTGCCCGCCATGATCGCGCGCGATGAAGCGGTTCTCGCGCATGTCGCCAGCACCAGGTCAGTCAAGGCCGACGGAACTTTCCCACCCGATTTCATAACAATGCCTTCCGGGCAGATGTCTTAATCTTAACGGTGTGCTTACCTAGACTTAAGTCACCGGTTGCGAACAAGATTGCTCGCACCGGACCAAGACCTAAACGAGAGGTAAGTCATCATGAAGTCCCTGATTCAAGCCGTTATTGCCGTAGCCGTGCTTTCCGCACCTGTTGCATCGTTCGCTCAGTCGAACGCGCCGGTCACCCGTGCGCAAGTTCGCGCGGAACTGAACCAGCTTGCACAAGCCGGGTATCACGCGGGTGATGGCGATAACACGCGTTATCCCGAGGACATCCAGGCTGCGGAAGCACGCATTGCCGTTCAACACAGCGCGGCGACCGGCGCAGCAACCAGCTATGGCGGCAGCGCCAACGGCACATCGGCTTCGGGTCGCCCCGGCGTATCGGCCGCTGACTGGAACGCGATGTACACCCGTTAATCAATTCAGCCGCTGGTTTCCGACGAAAGCCCGAGCTGATCGGGCGGTTCCCGCGCCCCGAAGCGCGGGAACCGCCGTTGAATAAACCGCGGTCGTGATCGAACGCATCACGCCTCTGACTCAGCACTCGACACCTTGTTCCGGCCGGCCGCCTTCGCGTTGTATAAGGCCTCGTCCGCGGCTTTGATCACCGTCGTCAGATCGTCGTCCATTTGCGGTTCACGGCTCACCGCGCCAATACTGGCCGTCACGCATCCATACTCGCTGCCCGCGTGCTCGATATGGCATGCGCAAATAGCGGACCGGATCTTCTCCGCGATCAGCGAAGCGCCAAGCGCCGATGTATCGGGAAGCACGACAATAAACTCCTCTCCTCCATAGCGTGCAGCGCTGTCGGACGGACGCCGGATATTGTCGGCAATACAGCGCGCGACCGCCGCCAGGGTATCGTCGCCGGCCTGATGGCCGTAGGTGTCGTTGTAAGCCTTGAATCGATCGATATCGACGAACAGCAGCGACAGCACGCTCCGCGAGCGTTTCGCGCGACGCCATTCAAGTTCAAGTATCTCGCCAAGACTGCGGCGGTTGTTCAGTCCGGTCAGGCCGTCCGTTCTCGCGAGCAATTCCAGCGCCGACTCAGCCCGCATACGCCGCCGCAATTGCATCCCGAGCAAAATGGAGAGCGCAATGAACGCCGCGCCGAACACGGCCATCAGCGACCCGATCGTAAGAGCACGGCGCCGCCATGAAGCGTAGATATCCGTCTCGGACGCCGCCACCATGATGATGAGAGGCGCGTGCGGAAAGTTGGCAAACCAATACAGGCGGCGATCGCCATCGATTGACGACTTTTCGATGAAGCTCCCCTCCGGCGCCAATAAAAACTGCTTGAACGTAGCGGCGTCCTTGATGTTTCGCCCGATAACACTGGGATCGTACGGCTGCCGCATCAGCATGGAGCCGTCGCTTCCGATCAGCGAAATCGATCCGCGCGGACCCAGCGACAAGCCGGCGAACAAGTCGTGAAAATACGCGATATTCACCGCCAGAAGCACGATCCCCGCAAATGATCCGTCCGGGTTGGAAAGCCGTCTGCTCAGGCCGATGCTTGGCGTGCCGTTGCGCAAGCGAGACAGGTACGGATCGCTTACATAGAGACCCGCATGGGGATTGTCGCGTTGAACCGTGAAATACGGCCGGTCGCTGAAATTACCCGCTCTTGGCGTGTCGCTGCCGGAGTCGATGACAACGTTGCCGAGCGTATCGATCACCAGCATGGAACCAAGATATTTCGCGCTGGCTGCGCGGTCGAAGAGTACTTCGCGGCGCATGTGCGGCGACAGGGCCATCACGTCCGCTTGTTGAAGCCCATCGACCACGGCTTGCAGCGATAGTTCGTAAAGTTCGAGATTGCGTTCTATATCGCGCTGTGCGATGACGGCGATATCGCGCAACGTGTCGCGGGTATGCTCCAGCGCGTCCTGGCGACTCTGATACAGGACCACGCCGCACAGGCCCACCATGACAACTGCAATAAAAACGCCACACGAAGCGACAGCAACGGATGTCGACAGCCCACGCTTGATGCGGCTCACGATGCCGACGCAGCTGGATTGCTCTGCTTTTGTCATTATGGTTACGGTCTTTCCTACTTGATAGAGGACACGGTTCTCGTCCCTGGTCCCGCCGGATCAGCTTCGATGCATCCGCGGATCTCACGCTCAACTAATGTCAGACCGACATCCCGCCGCCAAA
Source organism: Caballeronia sp. LjRoot34 (assembly GCF_964253815.1). Lineage (NCBI taxonomy): Bacteria > Pseudomonadati > Pseudomonadota > Betaproteobacteria > Burkholderiales > Burkholderiaceae > Caballeronia > Caballeronia sp. LjRoot34. Next base: position 1,615,112 of record NZ_CAXUSB020000003.1, on the reverse strand, counting down.
CCTCCATGCGAAGAACATCACTATCCGCTTCATACCTCGCGTCACTCTATCAGTACTACCGCTAACTACCGGCTCGGCGGTTCATTTGCCATGCCGTCATGCACACGCCATTATTGGCGGGCGGGTTTCCAACGGAGAACGCGCCACCCCACCGCTGTTTCCCGCGTTACGAATCATATTCCATCAACCCCGTACCCGGTGTTTCCGCGGAAAACCAGGCTCATAAGGAGGCGTCGATGTTCCAACCGCTATATCAAGTCCATGAAGTGACGCAAGACACCAAAGAACTGGCAACGGCGCGCAAGATTGCGGCAATTGTCGCGGCGCTCACCTTTCCCACCATTGCACGTTCACAACTTGCTTACCACGCGCTGCCTGCTGATCTGGAAGCGAAGCTGGCTGGCTATGTCCAGGGATTTTGCCTGCCGATCTGCGCGGCGTGGCAAATTGAAGACTCCGGTGTTCCGCTCGCAGCCGCCAGCCTTGTCACCGCCTTGATTTTTCCCGATAACCCGGCATCGTTCACCCAATCGATCGACAGCGCGATCATGAGTTCGGAGGCTTTCAGCAAAGGCATGGAGGCAGGCCGCCGCGACGGCGAACTTTATCGTGCCACCGGACGTAAAGGCACCGGGCTATTGCAGATATTAGCGAGCGATTTCCGGGAGTTTTGCGACTATTCAAAAGTTGCCGCGGACGTGTCTGCGTAAGACTGCTTGACCCTTCGCGTTTATCGCGGATTGCATCGGCATCGGATTGGCGCCGGATTTGCAATCGGGGGGAAATCGAAGCGGAAAAACGCTTCGAGGGACGAGTGTTGTCCGCCGTTTCGACATTGGGCCGCTAATCGCCGGCCAACCGGTTTTGGGGTTCAACGCAGCGCGTTAGAAGATCCGGCGTTCACGGCGCACGGCGTGCGAAACACCATCCGCAAACGTGCAAGATTGGGCGCAAAAGCGCATGGCCCGCAACCGCTAACCCCGGAATCACGTGCAATCCGGCGTTGGTCACGGCGCGCTTATAATCTTGCGCGGCACCGGGCTGGGTGCAGCGTTCCGGCTACGCCACGGTTTGCTCCGAAGCAAACCCAGGGCGGACAGGTCAAGCCGCATTGTCAGGCACGTGGCTAGCCGGTTCAATCGCCTGTCCAGGACTGTCCCGAGATTAAACAAGATAAAACAGGCCGGCGCGGCATCGTTCGCGCCGGCAACCCCTCATCGACTGAAAGAGTGATCATGACCATTTCCATGTACAGCACGTCCGTCCCGGTTTTCAAGCAGATGCTGGCCGCCCTGTCCGACGTGCTCAAGAAAGCAGAAACACACGCCGCCGAAAAGAACATCGACCCGAACGCGCTGCTGCAAGCACGTTTGTTCCCGGACATGTTTCCGCTGGTGCGCCAGGTGCAGATCGCCGCTGACTTCACCAAAGGCGTGACCTCGCGCCTGGCCGGCGTGGAAGTGCCGTCGTGGCCCGATACCGAAGTCACGTTCGCCGATCTGCAAGCACTGGTGTCCAAGGCGCTGGCTTACATCGGCACGTTCAATGCCGAGCAATTCGAAGGTAGCGAAAACAAGGAAATCGTGCTGCGTCCGGGTACGCCGAAAGAGAAGAAGCTCGCTGGCAGCGCCTACCTGCAACACTACGGCCTGCCGCAATTCTTCTTCCACGTGACGACCGCATATGCAATCCTGCGCCACAACGGCGTGGATATCGGCAAGCGCGACTACATGGGCGCTTATTGATCGAGCTATTGATCGAGCGCATGGGCATCAGGCCGCAACGGGCTTTGACGCTGTCCGTTGCGGCCTGACTGACCGCCAATCGGCAATAGCCAATGGCGCTCGCGCAGACGCACGATCGTTCAGAGCTTGTCGATCTCCGGGGGCGTTTGTCCGAATAGTTGCGCGCATAACTCGCGGCCTGCTTCGCTCAAGGCGGCCGTGGACGTGTTCGCGGCGTTTTCACGGGCGGTATCCGGATCGGCCGAACCCAGCAACGCCGCGTCGGACAGCGCGGTCAAGTGACGTCTCAGGCTGCTCATCGGCACACCCGATTGCTTCGATAACTTCGCCAGCGACCACACCCGTCCGGGTGTCTCCTGCGCCGCCCGCCATAACTGCGCGAGAATCGCGATCAGCGCCGGGTCGATCTCATCGTCCATATTCTTAACCTCCGATTTTCTCGCGCGCCATGCCGGCGACCAGTTCACCCAGCGTCTTCACCGCCGCTTCCGTCTGCGCGTTCCAAGGGTAACTGTAGTTGAGCCGGATGAAATGACGGAAGGCATCGCGCGATGAAAACATGGTGCCCGGTCCGATCGTGATCCCGAGTGCGAGCGCGGCTTCGTAAAGCAGCATCGAGTCGATATTACCGGGTAACTGAACCCACAACACATAGCCGCCCATCGGCGTTGACATCTGCGTGCCGGCGGGAAAAAAGCGCGTGACCATTGCAATCATGAGCCGCGCCTGCTGCCGGTACACCTTGCGCACATGCCGCAGATGACGGTCATAACCGCCCTGCCGAAGGTAGTCAGCCACCGCAACCTGCGGCACCGAAGGGGTAGTCAGCGTGTTCAGGAACTTGAGCTTTTCCACCTCGCGGCGGTAGCGCCCGGGCATCGCCCAGCCGATCCGGTAAGACGCCGTCAGGCTCTTCGAAAACGACGCGCAATGCAGCACCAGGCCCTTTTTATCGAAGTTCTTAAGCGCGGACGGACGGGCTTCACCGTAGTACAGCTCCTGATACACATCGTTCTCGATCGCCGGTATTTCATGGGCGGCGAGCAGGCCGACAAGCCGCTCTTTGTTCGCATCCGACATCACGAAGCCCAGGGGATTCTGGAAGTTCGGCATGACCATGCACGCGGCGATCCGGTGTTCGCGGATGATGATCGCGAGTGCGTCGATGTCGATACCTTCGGCCGGATGCGTCGGCACTTCGATCGCCCGCATGCCGAGGCGCTCGATTGCGTGGAGCATCGCGTAATAAGTTGGCGATTCGACCGCGACGGTGTCGCCCGGTTTCGCCACGGCCTGCAAACTCAGGTTGATGGCCTCGGTGGCGCCGACGGTAATGACGATCTCGTCGGGGTCAACGGGCACGCCGTTCTCCGCGTAACGCCGCGCGATCTGGCGGATCAGTTCGGGGTTGCCGGGTGGCAGGTCGTCCATCAGGTTCCAGCTTGAATGCCGGCGCGCAATAGCGTTCGCCAACTGATTGATACGGCGCCAGGGAAACAGCGACGGGTCCGGATAAGGCGACCCCAGCGGCGTGGCGTCCTGCGAGCGGATAGAGCGAAGCGTGGACAAGACCAGGCGGCTGACATCGACTTTCGATGCAACCGGCGGTGGCTGCGAGGCGGCCTGGCTGACCGCTTGCGGCGCAGGCAGTTCGCGCACGAAGTAGCCCGACTGTGGCCGGGTTTCCAGGACACCCCGGCTTTCCAGCAGCGCGTAGGCATGCAAGACCGTCTTGATGCTGACGCCATGCTGGGCGCTTGCCTGACGCACCGACGGCACACGCTCGCCGACGGCGAACACGCCGCGTCGTACGGCTTCCTCGATCTCAGCCGCCAGTTTTTCGTAAAGCGTCACGGTAGGTGAATGAGCAAAAGGGGTTGGCCGAGCCCGGCAAACCCCAAACTGTACTCCTCGTTTATCTATTTTTCTGTATACCGCGTCATTTTCGGAACACAGTAGTCTCGGATCATTGGTGAAAACCCTCATGAATCCGCGGCAGGCATTGTGAAAAAACCCGAACCTCGCATTGAACCGTACACCCACCCCGCAGCCGGCTGGGGCGCGCTCAAGTACGTCGCCCTCAATCTCCTCAAGGAGAAGGTCTCGGGCGGCAATTACCGCACGTTGTTCGGCCAGAACCAGCCTGACGGCTTCGATTGCCCCGGCTGCGCGTGGCCCGATCGCGAACATGCGTCCACGTTCGAATTCTGCGAAAACGGCGTGAAAGCCGTGGCGGCCGAATCCACCAGCAAGCGTGTCACGCCCGCATTCTTCGAACAACATACCGTCGAACAGTTGATGGCGCAGTCGGATTACGAGCTTGAACAGCATGGCCGCCTGACCGATCCGCTTGTCTACGACGCAGAACGTGATCGCTACGTGCCCATTGCGTGGGACGACGCGTTCGCATTGATCGCGGACCACCTGAATCGCCTCGATAACCCCGATCGCGCCGCGTTCTATACCTCGGGCCGCGCGAGCAACGAAGCCGCGTTCCTTTACCAGTTGTTCGTGCGTATGTACGGCACCAATAACTTCCCCGACTGCTCGAACATGTGCCACGAAGCGACGAGCCGGGGTCTGCCGGGAACCGTGGGCGTGGGCAAGGGAACCGTGACGCTCGAGGATTTCGAACACGCGGATACCCTGTTGCTCTTCGGCCAGAATCCGGCGACGAACCATCCGCGCATGCTGGGAGAACTGCGCGAGTGCGCAAAACGCGGCGCCACGATCGTCTCGATCAACCCGCTGCGTGAACGCGGTCTCGAACGCTTCGCGAGTCCGCAGCATCCGGTCGAGATGCTCACGGGCGGCAGCACGAAAATCAGTTCGGTGTTTATCCGGCCGAAGATTGGCGGGGATTTCGCGTTGATCAAAGGCGTGGCGAAACGCGTGATCGAACTGGACGATGCAGCGCTCGCGCAAGGCTTGCCGCGCGTGCTCGATATTGCGTTCATCGCCGAGCATACGGTCGGTTTCGACGCCTTCGCCGAAGACCTGCGTGCTGAAAGCTGGGATGCGATCGTGGCGGAATCGGGCGTGCCGAAAGATGAAGTCCTGCAACTCGCCGATATCTACGCACGCGGGCGTGCCGTCATCTCGACGTGGGGCATGGGTCTTACGCAGCACAAGAATTCGGTGCCAACCGTGCAGCTTCTCTCGAACCTGATGTTGATGCGCGGGAACATCGGCCGGCTGGGTGCGGGACTGTGCCCGGTGCGCGGGCATTCGAATGTGCAGGGCGACCGCACGGTTGGAATCGAAGAGCAGCCGACGCAAGCGTTCCTCGACCGGCTCGGCGCCGCGTACGACTTCGAGCCGCCGCGCGAACATGGCTACGACGTCGTGCGTTCAATCGAAGCAATGCTCGCCGGCAAGCTGAAGGTGTTTATCGGGCTGGGTGGCAATTTTTCGATCGCGACGCCTGATACGCCGCGCGTATGGGAAGCCATGCGCTCATGCGATTTGACCGTGCATATCACGACCAAGCTGAACCGCAGCCACCTGATTCATGGCCGCGATGCGCTGATCCTGCCGACGCTCGGCCGCACGGAAATCGACATGCAGAACGGCGTGGCGCAAGGCGTGAGCGTGGAAGACTCCATGAGCATGGTGCACATTTCGTACGGCATGAACCGGCCGGCTTCGCCGAACCTGTTGTCGGAGATTGCGATCGTTGCACGCATGGCGCTGGCCACGCTCGGCAGCGCCAAGGTTGACTGGCTCGCGCACGCGAACGACTATGCGCTGATTCGCGACGGCATCGAGAAAGTGATCCCTGGCTTTGAGAATTACAACCAGCGGCTCAAGCATCCGGGAGGATTTCATCTGGGTGTGGCATCGCGCGAGCGCGTATGGAATACGCCGAGCGGCAAGGCACAATTCCTGGTGCACAGCATTGAATTCGATACCCCGATTCATCGGGCGCGGACGGTTCACGGTGAGCGGTTGATGACGCTCATGACCACCCGTTCACACGATCAGTACAACACGACAATCTATGGTCTCGATGACCGTTATCGTGGTGTGTACGGCCAGCGGCGCGTGTTGTTCGCCAATCAGTTGGACATTGAAATGTTGGGGTTCGAAGCGGGTCAACGGGTGGATATCACGAGCGTATGGGACGACGGTGTCGAGCGGCGCGCGGATAGTTTCCTGCTGGTCGCTTATGATATTCCGCGCGGTTGCCTCGGCGCGTATTACCCGGAAACGAATCCGCTCGTGCCGCTGTCGAGTGTTGCCGATGGCGCGGGGACGCCTACGTCGAAGTCCATTCCGGTGTTGTTGTGCGCTTCTTCCGAGAAGCAACTCGAAGCGGCTTGATGCCGGAGCGCGTTGCCCTTTCGCGGGTACCGCGCGCACCTTGATCATGTCGTAAAGGGCTTGCGTCGGATACGCGCCTTTTTGCACGGCGAGCCGCGGCACCCCCGCCGCGGCAATACGCTCGGCCACCAGCCCGACCGCCGTCGAACTCCACTTCACTTCTACAACGACTGCAAGCCAAGCCCATTCGCACCTCGGCGACGGCAACAAACGCCCTGAACGCCGAGGATGTCGATTTTCATAAGAAAATGAACCCGTTAGAATAATAAATTCCTTTTACGCAGGACATCTGCGGTGCGCAAACTAGCGGCCCATACTCTTTCCCGCAGAGAAAACCACCCTATCTACGCAAGACGAATCCCCTGTTGCAAACGCTACGCACCTCTCCGACAGCGTGCGACGACGGACAGGACATCGGCTTGCAAACCTTACACGACCACTAATGGTTTTATAACCGGCAACGCATGTTCACCCGCGTTAGAACCTGCGACCGGTTGCACTCATGCTGTACCTTAGTCAAATCGAGTCGAAGCTTGAACATTGACGCCCGCGGTGTCCGGCTACTGAATGAAGCCCGTCGAAACCGTGCGGCACTGTCATCTATCTATCGAGGAATTACACAGTGAGCTGGTCTGCCAAGCAATATGTAACCTTTGAAAACGAGCGTAATCGTCCCATACGCGATCTGCTCGCTGCCGTTCCGGACATCGATGCGCGCACTGTCGTGGACATAGGATGTGGTCCCGGCAATTCGACCGAAGCGCTCATAGCGCGCTTTCCCAACGCTACGGCAAGCGGATTCGACAGCTCACCGGACATGATCGAAGCAGCCGCCAAGCGGCTGCCGCAAGTTCACTTCGAGATCGCCGATATCAAGGCATGGAATGCCCCCGGTCCGTTCGATGTGATCCTCGCGAACGCAGTGCTGCAGTGGTTGCCCGATCACGCCAGCTTGTTTCCCGCGCTCGTCGCGAAGCTTTCACCTGGCGGCAGTCTCGCGGTTCAGATGCCGGACAATCTCGAGGAGCCGGCACATCGGCTGATGCGTGAGATTGCGGCCGACGGCCCCTGGGCCGGCAAGCTCTTGGAGGTTGCAAAGGCCCGGACGCCGATGGCCAGTCCGGCGTGGTATTTCGAACTGCTTCGTTCTTGCGGTGCGAAACCGGATGTCTGGCGGACTACTTACCATCATGCCCTAGCGGGTGGCGCGGAGGCGGTCGTCGAGTGGTTCAAGGGAAGCGGCCTGCGGCCGTTTCTGGAACCGCTTGCTGAAGATGAACGGCTGGCGTTTCTGGAGCGTTACAAGACGGCGGTTGGGCTGGCTTATCCCGCGTTAGCGGACGGGACGGTGCTGCTGCCGTTCCCCCGATTGTTCGTGATCGCCGCCCGCTAGGCCTGGCACTGGAATTGACCGTTGTTCGCATCGGCGAACCCGGTAAATCGCTCATGGACACACGCCTCGAAACCCTCGCGCGAGCCATTTCGAAAAGCGTATATACTGTTTATACCTTTACTCAACTGGAGATTTCATGCCCGGACCCGCTACGAAGGCCCCTAGCAAGAAGGCTTTTCATTTTCCCAAGACTACGGAAACGGCTGCTGCCGAACCGGCAGCAAGCAAACGCAAGTCAACCGCCAAAGCAGCGGTCGAGGTAGCAAAAGAACCCCAGGGTAAGGCCGCGCAAGCGCCTGCTAAAACGAAAGTTAAAGCGGCGCCTGTCGAGTCCGCTGCATCCGAAGAAAAAGTCAAACGGCCGAAAAAAGAGAAGGTCGTGCGTGACAGCTTTACGATGCCCAAGTCCGATTACGACAAAATCGGCCTGTTGAAGCAAAAATGCCTCGCCAACGGCGTGCACGTCAAAAAAGGCGAGCTCTTGCGGGCGGGTTTGCTCATACTTGAGCGCGCTAACATCGAGCAACTCACTGCGGCTGTTGCCGCTGTCGAGACAGTCAAAACAGGAAGGCCAGGCAAGTCCTGAGCGTACCAGGCGTCCTGAGGCGGCCACTCTGTTTCCGGCCACCTCAGGACGCATCGAAAAACAGGCCGTGGGCATGAGACCATTAAGCGTAGCCTCCGCAAGCTTTGCGGAGTTCGATGACCTCAATGCCATCCTCGCGGCCGGCAGCGCACGCTTTGAATCGCGCACAGTGGGCGAAGTACGCGCCGGCGCACACTCCTTCCCAATCCTTACTGCCGCGATCGGATCGAATGATCCCGAAGCGCCCGCCATTGGCTTTTTTGGCGGCGTACACGGCCTGGAGCGCATCGGTACGCAGTTGATCCTCGACTACATGCGCGCGCTGCTGCGGCGTCTCGAGTGGGACGAACTGCTGCACGAACAGTTACGCTCGGTGCGGCTCGTCTTCATGCCGATCGTGAATCCGGGGGGCATGTGGGCACAAACCCGCTCGAATCCGAACGGTGTCGACCTGATGCGCAATGCCCCTCAAAGCGCCGAAGGGCGGGTCCCCTTCCTTGCGGGCGGCCAGCGTATTGGTTCGTGGTTGCCGTGGTATCGCGGTCCGGTCCAGGGGTCTCTGGAACTCGAGAGCGCCGCGTTGCTCGACGTCGTGAAGCAGGAGCTCATGAGCCGCCCGCTCAGCCTTGCGCTCGACTGTCATTCAGGTTACGGCTGGGACGACAGCATCTGGTTCCCTTACGCGCGAACGAAGCAGCAAATGCCCCATCTCCCCGAGATGTATCAGCTCAAGACCATGTTCGAACAGGCCTATCCGCATCACGGCTACGCGTTCGAACCGCAAAGCCACCAATACCTGCTTCACGGCGATTTGTGGGACTGTGCCTACGACCAGACGCCCGCGCCCAACGTATTCCTACCGATGACCCTGGAACTGGGTTCATGGCGCTGGATCCGGAAAAACCCCAGCCAGATCTTCTCGCGCCTCGGCATGTTCAATCCGGTCAAGGCGCATCGGGTCGAACGGGTCTTGCGCCGTCACGCCAACTTCCTGGACTTCCTGACCCGCGCGGCGTTTGCATCGAATAGATGGCTCCCCAAGGGCGACGCGAGAAAACAGATTCTTGAGCGCGCCATTGAACACTGGCAGCGAAAATCCTCACGATGAGCACATGGATCTTGTTGCGCGGACTCACGCGCGAGGGTCGTCACTGGGGATCGTTTCCCGAGCAACTGCGTGTTGAAGCGGATTTCAACGGCGATGCACACAGCATCACGCTGCTTGACCTGCCCGGGAACGGCCTCGAGAACGCGCTGAGCGCTCCACTCGATGTGGCCGACATGGTGAAGTTCGTCCGCTCGCGTGCGGCCGATGCCGGGCTGTTGCCGCCGTATCGGCTGGTTGCCATGTCGCTCGGCGGCATGGTCGCGACCGGCTGGGCGCAGCGCCATCCGGAAGAGATCGAGCGGCTGGTGCTCATCAATACCAGCATGCGGCCGTTTAGCACCATGACCGAGCGCCTTCGACCCGAGGTCTGGCCCGCGCTCATGCGCGTCGCTGCTTCATGGGCGCGTCCCATGACGTGCGAAATGATCATCCACGACCTGACGTGCAACCGGGTGGATACCCAGTCCGCCGATATCGCCGCATGGGCCGCGATCAGGCAGAGCGCCGGAGTGAGCGCGGCGAACGGTCTGCGCCAGTTGTGGGCCGCGGCGCGCTTTCGTGCCGGCAATCATGCGCCAGCTTGCCCTACGCTGCTGCTTTCATCGAAGGCGGACCGGTTGGTCAATCCGGTCTGCTCCACGCGGATAGCGGCCCGTTGGGGAACAGCTCACGCCGTGCATACGTGGGCTGGACATGACCTGCCCCACGACGATCCGCTCTGGACCAGCAAGGCGATCGCCGACTGGCTGCGCAACTTGGAAAGTCTGGCGGATAAACCGCCGGTTGTGTCCGGGGAACGCGCCGATCCGTCAGAACCACCGGCTGCTCTCGCACGGAATCACGATTGCTCACGCTTTCGCTTTGCTATGGCGCTGTATCGCGCCTGCGAGATTCAGGTCATCAGGCATTCCATGCGTGGAAAGGCGCGGCCCATCACCGATAAAATCGTGAAACGCAGCACGCGGGATTCGCTACAGTGTTCGCCTGCGCATGGCGCTGGGGAGAATGTCCTTGCCGCGCTCATTCGACGCGTCGCTCATATCGACGCTTCATACAGGGGACAGATTTGAATTTGAATCAACAATCCATCAAAATCACCGTGGTTGGCGGTGGTGCTATCGGCGGTATCGTTGCAGCTCGTCTGGCGCGTGCCGGCGTCGCAGTGAACCTCCTGGCGCGCGGGCCGCATCTTGACGCCATACAAAGCAATGGCCTGACTGTCATGGAAGGCGACGACCGTTATGTGGTCGATGTCAACGCGACCGATCAACCCGGCTCGCTCGGGCCGCAGGACCTGCTGTTCATCTGCCTGAAAGGACCCGCGCTGATACAAGCCGCCAGTTCATTGGCGCCGCTCGTGAACGCGGGTACACATATTGTTTCAGCAATGAACGGCGTGCCCTGGTGGTTCCTGAACTCATTCGGTGGCCATCTTGAAGGGCAGCGGCTCGAATCGGTCGATCCGGCAGGTGTGGTGTCCACGGCCCTGCCGCCGTCGCAGGTCTCGGGCTGTGTCGTGCATCTTTCCTCTTCAATAGCCGGTCCCGGCGTGATTAAAAAGGGCAATGGCAACCAGCTTATTGTCGGACCCGCCGCTGCGGGCGTCACCGATCAGGCCGCCCGTGCTATGGAATTGCTCCGTCTCGCTCAATTCGACGTAACGGCGTCGACCCAGATTCGCAGCGATATCTGGGCCAAGTTGTGGGGCAACATGACCATGAACCCCATCAGCGCGATCACGCGCTCGACCGCCGACGTGATTCTCGACGACCCGTTGACGGCGCAGCTTGTCGTGTCGATCATGGAAGAGGCGCGGCGGATCGGCGAAGAGATCGGTATTGAACTGAACATGACAACACAGGCGCGTAATGCGCAAACACGCAAGCTCGGTGCGTTCAAGACGTCGATGCTGCAGGACGTGGAAGCGGGCCGTCAGTTGGAGGTCGAAGCGATCCTGGGTGCGCCTCATGAGCTGGCGGCGAAGGCTGGAATCCCGGTGCCGTTTCTTAGCGTGCTGTATGGGCTTGCCGGTCAGTTGAATGCCAGTCTGGTTAGTAAGGCCAACGCACCGACGCGCTAGGCATCTGCATCTGCTCGCGTCATATTAAAGTTCTCTCTGGTAAGCGCCAGAGCGTAAGGCGAATGCAGCGGCTATGTTCATGTCGCTACCTCGTCAAGAATGCCGGGGCATAACCGCAGGATCTCGCGATGCAACGCTTCCCAGGGAAGCTGGATAGTGTTGGTCGTCGCCACGTTGCAGGGCGGGACGTTTTTTATCGTATCAATGCGTTTGGCAGGCGCTCGCGATAACCAGCGAGCGCCCATGTTCTTGTCAGAAAATCTTGCCCGGATTCATGATGCCGTGAGGATCGAATACCTTTCGAATCTCGCGCATGAGCCGGATTTCCAGCGGGTCTTTATAGCGGCTGAAATACTCGCGCTTGAGTTGTCCGATGCCATGTTCCGCGCTGATGCTGCCGCCATAACGTGCCACTTCGTCCAGCACTTCTGCCGTCAATCCGTCGCCATGAAGCTTGAAGAAATCGCGCGGCGCGCCTACCGGACGCGAGAGATTGTAATGAAGATTGCCATCGCCGAAATGACCGAACACGATCAGGCGCACGCCGGCGTGATGCTTGTCGATGCGCTCGCCCGCCGAGGCAAGAAACGCGGGAATGGAAGCAATCGGCAGCGAGACGTCATGCTTCACATGCGGACCATCGGCGCGCTGCGCTTCGGAGATTTCCTCGCGAAGCCGCCACATGCTGTTCACCTGCGAAATTGATTCGGATACCGCAGCATCAATACATAACTCGCGTTCGAGCGCCTCGCCAATGACCGTTTCCACAAGCTCGCGCAACGCGGCTTCATCGACGGTATCGGCGAGTTCGATCAGCACGTAAGCCGGATGACGCTCGGCGAACGGCGCGCGCATGCCATCGACTTGTTCAAGCACCATGTCCAGGCATTCGGCGGTGAAGAATTCGAACGCCTGCATGCGCGGGCCGCCACGTTCGAACAAAAGTTCGAAAAGATCCAGCGCCTGCTGCGACGAATTCACGGCCGCCAGCACAACCACGCGCACGTCGTTGCGCGGATAGAGCCGCAATGCCGCGGCGGTAATGACGCCGAGCGTCCCTTCCGCGCCGATCAGCAACTGCTTCAGGTCATAACCGGTGTTGTCCTTGCGCAGCGTGCGCAGGCCGTGAAAGATCTCGCCGTTCGGCAGGACCGCTTCGAGTCCGAGCACCAGTTCCCGCGTCATGCCATAGCGCACGACATTGACGCCGCCCGCGTTCGTCGACAAATTGCCGCCCAACTGGCACGAGTCCTCGGCGGCGAGACTGAGCGGCAGCAGGCGGTGTTCGTCGGCTGCGACTCGCCGCAGGTTGCCGAGAATACAGCCGGCTTCCGCGACCATCGTGTTGCCGATCGTATCGATACTGCGAACAGCATGCATCCGGTCCAGGCTCAGGATCACGTTCACAGGACTGGCATCGGGCGTGGCGCCACCGCACAGGCCCGTGTTGCCACCGCGCGGTACGACCGGGACGCGAGCGTCCGAGCAGAGCGCGAGGGCCGCGGCAACCTCTTCCGTGCTCGACGGGCGCACGACCGCTTGTGCGTGGCCGGTGTACATGCCGCGCCAGTCCGACAGCCACGGTGCGATGTCGTCGGCGGCCGTGATAACGGCGTCGGGTCCGAGCTTGTCGATCAGACGTTGGGGGAAAGAGGAGTCGGTCATTTATTCGTTCGTCAGTGGACTTGGGGTGGCGGCGCTGTTGAGTGCGTCACGTCCGCGGATCGTGAGGTTCAGGCGAGCGGCCGCGTTCTGCAAATGCGAGGTCGCCGCGATGCGCGCGGCCACAGGATCACCGGCGCGGATCGCGTCGAATACGCGCACGTGTTCGCGATGCACTTCATCGGGCAGACGCTGACGCGCGAGCGAATGCGTACGAGCCGTCTGCACCGCCTGGCGGATCTGCAAGTTGAGGTACTGGAGCAGATCGACGTAGTAGCGGTTGTGGGTGGCATCGGCAATCGCGACGTGGAACGCAATGTCCAGCTCCACCGCGTGGTCCGGGGTGTAGAGGTTGTCGGCGAGCGATTTGAGAATGGCCGCCAGCGCGTCAATGTCGGCGTCAGTCCGCCGCACGGCAGCCAGCGCCGCTGCTGCGCCTTCCAGATCGAGCCGCAGCTCATAGACGTCAGCGAGGTCCGCCCGGTCCGCGCCGACCGCGTGAGGGACGCGGAAACCGCCCGTTTCCGTGCGCGCCTTCACCGTACAACCCGCGCCCTGCCGGCTGTCGATCAGCCCATTCGAGCGCAAGCGCTCCGTCACTTCGCGGATGACGGACTGGCTGACGCCGAAGCGCACCGCCAGATCCTTGCCGGACGGGAGCTTGGTGCCTACCGGGTAAATCCCATCGCGAATGTCGCCAGTCATTTGCTGGGCGACTTGCTGAGTCAGGGTTAGGGCTTTTGTCACGGGGCTCCGGGCTTCAGCCGTTTGTTTCAGGTTATCCGGTTTGCATGTTATATGAAAACTTTTGGCGAGTGAATGGGAAAGATCCTGACGTCGCCGAGGTAAGCCGGCTTCCGTTCGCACCCTGCCGCCAGACCGATATTAATTCGGCCTCAGGTACTCTCCCTCGCGACCACCTGAAACTCCACTCGCCGTTTCTCCGAAAGCCCTTCCAACCCGTTCTTGCGAGCAGCCGCCCCAGCCAATAACATCTCGCCCGCGATGCGCCCGATCGCGTAGGGATCGACCGCCACCGTCGAAATACTCGGATAGCAATATCGCGACACTTCGAAGTCTCCGAACCCGGCCACCGCCATCTGAATGGGAACCGAAATCCCGCGCCGGTGGCATTCCATCAGCGCGCCGAACGCCGACATATCGCTCACGCACATCACAGCGTCAGTATCCGGCCATGCATCCAGCAACCGCGAGAACGCCTCGCCGCCGTGGCTCATGGTCACGGGGGAAGCGCCATGCGCGATCACCCTCGCCTCACCGAGCCCGAACAATCGCAAGCCCTGCCGATACCCCGCTTGCCGGTCCAGGCCGCGACGGTCAAGCCCGGTCGCACCGCCGATAAACCCGATCCGACGATACCCCCGCCCATGAAGATGCCGCATCATTTCGCAAGCGGCATCGACATTGGAAAACCCCACCGCCTGCTGGATCGGCGTGCGCGGCACATCCCATGTTTCGACGACCGGAACCTTCGAACGCTTGAGCATCGCGCGGGTGGCAACGGTGTGAAACGATCCGGTCAACATCACGCCTTCCGGCCGGTGCGCGAGCATCACGCGCAGCAGTTGTTCTTCCTGCTTCGGGTCGTAGTCGGTGTCACCAAGAAGAAGTTGCAGGCCATGCGCGGTCACTGTCGCGTTCAGGCTGTGGACAGTGTCCGCGAAGTTCGAACTCGACATGGACGGCACCAGCGCCACGATAAACGGCGAACGCCCGGACGACAGCGTTCCCGCCGATGCATCGGGCACATAGCCCAGTTTCTTGATCACCGCGAGCACGCGCTCGCGCATGGCTACGGATACATCGCGGTCGGCCAGCACGCGCGACACCGTCATCTTCGACACACCGGCCTCGCGCGCGACATCCGCCATCGTCGGCATGAACTCTGACATTGACTCGCCTGGTCTCGTTGAATAACGCCCGATATCATACCGCGCGAGCCGGCACGGATTAAGCCGCGGGGCCGCCTGGATGCGCTAACTGCCCTTGCCCACGGCGTCGTTAAGCAAGGTTAGGTCGCGCTCGCGCGTCTCCGTCGAAAGGAACGTACCGACAAGCGTCAATACGCACAGCACCGCCATATACACGCCCATCACCCAGAACGCGCCGCCCGACAAACCAATCAGATAGACACCGAGCAACGGTGCAATGCCGCCTGATAAAACCGCGCCCAGTTCGCGGGCCAGCGCGACGCCCGAATAGCGATAGCGGTTGCCGAAGAGCTCGGTAAAGTGGGCGCACTGCGCACCCAGCATGCTGTTGGCGCCAAACGCCAGACCACCCACCATCGAAACAGTGACCCAGACCGGATTGCCCGTGCTGATCATCCACCATGAAGGCACCGACCAGATCAGCAGGAAGATCGCGCCGCCACGATAAACCCTCAGGCGTCCGATCCGGTCTGATAGCGCACCGAACAGCGGCGTGGTGACAATACTGACGATGCTCGCAATCAACGCCCCCGTCGTACCGATCGCAGCGAGTTCGCCTCGCGGCACGCCAATCTTCGTTGCGACAAAACCGCCGAGGAACGCAATCACGATCGTGTTGTAGATCGTCGAACCGCCCTGCTCCGCAAAACGCATCAGCGTCGCCGCAAGCAAGGGACGGCGCGCCGTGGCTATCACGGTTTTCATCGGCGAGCGGATCACTTCGCGCGATGCTTCCAGCTTCGCGAACACCGGACTTTCACGCAGGCGCAGGCGAATCCAGATTGCAACGCCGATCAATACGACGCTTCCGAGAAACGGCACGCGCCATCCCCATGAAAGCATGGCTTCGTCGCCGAGCAGCTTTTGCATGGCGCTGAACGTGAACGTTGCAAGCGCCAGCCCGGCGAACACGCCGACGAACGGCAACGCCGCGAAGAAACCGCGCCGCTTGACAGGCGAAACTTCAGCCATCAGCGTCGAGGCGCCGGCCTGTTCCGCCCCCGCGCCGAAACCTTGCGCAAGCCGCAACAGCACCAGCAATACCGCACCCCATGAACCGGCAGGCAAACAGCCGATCAGCGTAGTCGATGCACCCATGATGGCAATAGTCGCAAGCAGCACGAACTTGCGCCCTTTCCGGTCACCGATCGAACCAAAGAACAGGCCGCCGAACGGGCGCGCGAGGAAACCCGCGCCATAGGTCGCGAAGCTCGCCATCAAACCGGCGGTCGCGCCCAGCGATGGAAAAAAGATATGGCCGAACACAAGCGCGGACGCGAGGCCGTAAATCGCAAAGTCATAGTATTCAAGTGCACTTCCCACGGCACCCGTAAGCGTTGCCCGTTGCAACTGCCGGGCTGAAACGGGTGTGGACGCGATATCGGCATGCTCGTTGCCCGATGGCCTTGGATCGCCTGCGAGGGTTGACGGCTGAGAATTCAATTCTGTCTCCTGATTATTGGCTTACGCCTCTTTATGCATCTACGTTCTAAAGCCGCGCGGGTTCCGAACCGCCGCGCAGCAGATAAAAATTCGTAGTGTTCGCGCGGGCCTCGCGTTGGTTCGCGTTGGTTCGCGTTGGCCATGCCGCGTTTGTCATGACGTCGGCGGTACCCGCTCTGTCGTGTCTCTTTTATTCTGGACATCCCGGTATGCTTTTGATACTGTTACCGGTAACAAATGAAAACCAATTTAGCATGAGGAAACAACGTGCGCAAGCCGGATTTACGGGTGGTCGACCGGTATTCAGAAGATGACATGCGTCAATTGGAACGACATGACATCCGCCTGTTTTGTCAGGTTCACCCCAGCCGAACCAAGCAAGCATCGGCGGGAAAATCTTCGGGTCCATTCGCGCATGCGGCATGCTGCTCAACATCGCTCGCTGCAGCGTCAGCGACGAACCTGCGCTCTTGCAACATCTGTGCGACCATCGCTTCGGCGGCGCGGCACGCAATGTATTCTGGAATGAACCATCGATTGATCCGTGCTTCGCCGAACGCGATAACGTCATGCTGCAACCGCACAGATCCAGCGCGACAGTAGAAACCCGTACGGCAATGGCCAGCCTCGTTCGAGACAATCTACAAGCGCTCTTCAACGGCGAACCGCTGCTCACCGAATACACGCAATACACTCGATACACTCAATACACCCGCTAAGCCGCCCAGCCGCCCCCCTACAAAACAAACCTGAGACATTCACGCTTATGAACCCGTCCAACCCCACCCATACAAACGACACAAACGACACCGCCACACCGCGTCTGCGCAGCCGCCGCTGGTTCGACGATCCCGCCGACCCCGGCATGACCGCGCTCTATCTCGAGCGCTACATGAACTACGGGATCACGCGCGAAGAGCTGCAGTCGGGCAAGCCGATCATCGGCATCGCGCAGACGGGTTCGGATCTCGCCCCCTGCAACCGTCATCACATCGAGCTTGCGAGCCGCGTACGCGACGGCATCCGCGACGCAGGCGGCATTCCGCTCGAATTCCCTGTGCATCCGATCCAGGAAACAGGCAAGCGCCCCACCGCCGCGCTCGATCGCAACCTCGCTTATCTCGGTCTCGTTGAAATCCTGCACGGGTATCCGATCGACGGCGTGGTCCTCACCACCGGCTGCGACAAGACCACGCCCGCGTGCCTGATGGCCGCCGCTACGGTCAACATTCCCGCCATTGTGCTGTCGGGCGGACCGATGCTAGACGGCTGGTATCACGGCAAGCTTGCCGGCTCCGGGACGGTGATCTGGGACGCTCGCAAGCGCTTGTCCGCAGGCGAGATCGACTACCCCGGTTTCATGGACATGGTGGCTTCTTCCGCGCCCTCGGTCGGGCATTGCAACACGATGGGCACGGCGCTCTCCATGAACTCGCTTGCTGAAGCGCTCGGCATGTCGCTGCCCGGTTGCGCGGCGATTCCCGGGCCGCATCGTGAGCGTGGATGGATGGCGTATGCAACTGGTAAGCGTATCGTCGGCATGGTGGCGGAGAATCTGCGTCCGTCGGACGTCATGACCAAGGGCGCATTCGAGAACGCCGTGGTCGCGGCGGCCGCGCTCGGCGCTTCATCGAATTGTCCGATTCACATGATCGCCATCGCGCGTCACATGGGTGTCGATCACACGCTGGAAGACTGGCAGCGGCTCGGTCCCGAGGTGCCATTATTGGTGGACTGCCAGCCCGCCGGACGTTTCCTCGGCGAAGCGTTTCATCGGGCCGGCGGCGTGCCGGCCGTGATGAAGGAACTGCTGGATGCGGGCAGGCTCAACGGCGCCGTGCGCACGGTGACGGGGCGCACGCTGGCCGAAGATCTCGCCGCTGTGCCCGCGCCCGATCGCGAGGTGATTCGTGCGTACGCGAACCCGCTGAAGGAGTCAGCCGGCTACGTCGTGCTGTCAGGCAACCTCTTCGACAGCGCCGTCATGAAGGTCAGCGTGATCGACGAGGCGTTCCGCAAGCGCTTCCTCGCCGACCCGGATCATCCCGACGTCTTCGAGGGTAAAGTGGTCGTGTTCGAAGGCCCTGAGGATTATCACGCGCGCATTGAAGACCCGGAAACCGGCGTCGATGAACGTTCGATTCTGGTGATCCGTAACTGCGGTCCAGTCGGCTTTCCAGGTGGCGCGGAAGTGGTCAACATGCAGCCGCCGGCGGCTCTGCTCAAACGCGGTATCGACACCCTGCCTACGCTCGGCGACGGCCGTCAGAGCGGTACGTCGGCGAGTCCGTCCATTCTCAATGTATCGCCGGAAGCGGCCGTTGGCGGCGGCCTTGCGTTGCTGGTTTCGGGCGACAGGATTCGCATCGACCTGAAGACGCGCAAGGTCGACCTGATGATCCCCGAGGCTGAACTTGCCGAACGCCGCGCGGCCTGGAAGCCGCCCGTGCTGAAGAACATGACGCCGTGGGAAGAAATCTACCGGAGCATGGTCGGGCAGCAAGGTAGCGGCGCTTGCCTCGAACCGGCCACGCTGTACCTGAACATCGTCGAGACGCGCGGCGAATCGCGCCACAACCACTAAGGCGCACCGACGCCTGGCCATCATCCTTCTGGAAACTTTCTGGAGACAGACAACATGCCTCACGCTTACCTCCCCTCCGACCTTGACGACGCGCTGCTGATCGGCCGCGTCTGGCGGCCCGCGCCCATAGACGGGCCGTCGGTGATCGTCGTGCGGCGCGGCGAAGTATTCGATATCACATCAACGGTCGCCACCACCGCCGATCTTTTCGATCGCGACGATGCGTTAGAAATCGCACGCCACGCTTCAGGCGAATCGCTAGGGTCCGTCAACGCGCTGATAAGCGCGTCGCTCGATTCATCCACCCATGCAATGCATTTGCTCGCACCGTGCGACGTGCAAGCGGTCAAGGCGTGCGGCGTGACTTTCGCGGTGAGCCTGCTCGAACGCGTGATCGAGGAACACGCGGGCGGCGATGCCAGCAAGGCGCAGGAAACCCGCTCGATGATCAACGAGTTGATCGGTGCGGATTTATCGAAGATAAAACCCGGCTCTGAAGCGGCGGAAAAACTGAAGGCCGAACTCGAGCGGCGCGGAGCGTGGTCGCAATACATGGAAGTCGGAATTGGTCCGGACGCCGAAGTATTTTCCAAATCGCAACCCATGTCCTCGGTTGGATTCGGTGCGGACGTGGGTTTGTATCCGACTTCAAAGTGGAACAATCCCGAGCCGGAAATCGTGCTGGCTGTCAACAGCGCGGGCACAATCGTGGGTGCGACGCTCGGCAACGACGTGAACCTGCGCGACATTGAAGGCCGCTCCGCTTTGCTGCTCGGCAAGGCTAAGGACAACAACGGTTCCTGTTCGATCGGTCCGTTCGTGCGTCTGTTTGACGGCGCGTTTACGCTCGATACCGTGCGCGAGGCGAGCGTGTCGCTGCGCATTGAAGGCGCGGACGATGGTTTTGTGCTGGACGGCATCAGCCACATGCGCGAGATCAGCCGCGATCCGGCCGATCTGGTTGCGCAGACGCATGGCGCGCATCACCAGTATCCGGACGGCTTCATGTTGTTTCTCGGCACGATGTTCTCGCCGATCAAGGACCGCGACACGCCCGGTGGCGGCTTCACGCATCATCTGGGCGACGTGGTGACGATCTCTACGCCATCGCTGGGCGCGATCGTGAACACCGTGCGTTTATCGACGGAAATTACGCCCTGGACGTTCGGGGTACGTGCGCTTTATAGCAACCTGGCGGCGCGCGGTGTGCTTGGAAACACGCGCACTTCCTGACGCTGAATCAACGATTGGATCGATACGGCGCATTCGTCCGGCGGGGCCGGGCGCCGCTCGACCACGTCCTTGCCCGGAAACGCTGCAAGGACGCATCCGTCATTCTTACTGATTGACGAGATCTTTGAACGCTTTACCGGCCGTGAACTTGACCGTCTTTGCAGCAGCGATCTGGATGGTGTCGCCCGTCTTCGGATTACGGCCCGTGCGCGCGGCGCGTGCGCCGGTGCTGAAGGTGCCGAAACCGACGAACTGAACGCTGTCGCCGCTGACAACGGCTTGCGTGACAGTAGAGATAAATGCATCGATAGCTTCCGCGGCTGCGGCTTTGCTCGTGCCGGTGGCGGACGCCACGGCGTCAACGAGTTCTTGCTTGTTCATTTCTGTTTTCTCAAAGATGGGTACAACGCACTGCCCATGCGAGTTGCATGGCGGAAGCGTCACCTTACCGGACGCGCACGCTAGAGGCAAATCCGTTTTCTTGCGAATTTGTTGCAGGTTTGTCCCTGGTTTGGTTCTGGTCCGGTCCTCATGGCCTCTACGATTTGGCTCGACGGGCCGCACTATAGCGCGATAAATCGCAGCATCATGGAATGCAAATTCGAATTCAATAGTTTGCAACGCACTGAAGCTGTGTAAGCATTCTTGTTGCCTTTAGCGTTGAAACGCGGCTAAAACCGCTTTATGTAGGCGGTTTTTGTGGCCTTCGTTCGCTCCCCTTCCTCCGCCAGTCCTTCGCGCACCACTCCCATGAGCAAGAAAAAGATCCTCCTGAACGCGTTCAACATGAACTGTGTCGGCCATATCAATCATGGCTTGTGGACGCATCCGCGTGACCAATCACAAGATTACCGAAAGCTTTCATACTGGACAAATCTTGCAAAGTTGCTTGAACGCGGGTTGTTCGACGGACTTTTTATTGCGGATATTGTGGGGACGTATGACGTTTATCAGGCGTCGGTTGACCTGACGCTGAAGGAATCCATACAGTTACCCGTCAACGATCCCCTGATGCTGGTTTCCGCCATGGCGGCCGTCACGCAACATCTTGGCTTCGGCGTCACGGTGAACCTCACTTACGAAGCTCCCTATCTTCTGGCACGACGTTTTTCCACGCTCGATCATCTTACCGAGGGGCGGATCGGCTGGAACATCGTGACCGGTTATCTCGACAGCGCCGCGCGCGCGATGGGCCTCACCGAGCAGATTGCCCACGACGAACGCTACGACCGCGCCGACGAATACCTCGACGTCACGTACAAGCTCTGGGAAGGCAGTTGGGAAGACGATGCCGTCGTGCGTGACCGCAGCGCACGCGTGTTCGCCGATCCGCAGAAGATACACAAGGTCAACCATCATGGCCGCTACTACGACGTCGAGGGTTATCACTTGTCCGAGCCCTCGCCGCAGCGCACGCCTGTGTTGTTCCAGGCGGGTTCGTCGGGACGGGGCCAGGCGTTCGCGATCCGTCATGCCGAGTGCGTATTCGTATCGAGCCAGAGCAAGGAAGGCACGCGCAAACTCGTCGATGCACTACGCAAGCAAGCGGCCGAGGCAGGCCGGGACCCTGCTGGTCTCAAGGTGTTCATGGGTATCACCGTCGTGGTGGGACGCACGACGGCCGAAGCCGAGGAGAAGTTCGCCGAGTACGCGAGCCACGCGAGCGCCGAAGCGGGACTGGCGCACTTTGCGGCGGGCAGCGGTATTGATTATTCGAAGATCGGTCTCGACGACGAACTCGAACCACCGGGCGGTCACAAAAGCCGCGGCATAGAGTCGTCGGTGCAGCGCGTGACGGACGGACAATCCGGCTGGACCGTACGGCGCCTGCTCGATCAGTTGAAACTCGGCGGGCGGTACACGACTATCGTCGGCGATCCGGTGCAAGTGGCTGACGCGCTGGAATCGTGGATGGACGAAGCTGGCGTCGACGGTTTTAATCTGACGCGTACGGTAACGCCCGAAAGTTACGAGGATTTTATCGACCTCGTGATTCCCGAGTTGCAGGCGCGCGGTGTTTACAAGACTGCTTACGCCGACGGAACCCTGCGCGAGAAGTTGTTCAACCGCGGCGCGAAGTTGCCAGATGAGCATACGGGTGCGTCGTTTCGCCGGGACCACGCGAAGTGATGGCGGGGGCGTTGCCACGCCAGCACCGGCCCTGTAGCAAACTCGGCAAGATAACCGTCGGGCCGGCTATAGGTGGTGTCCAAGCTTCGAGCCAATCCTTAGGCATCCAATACAAACTACCGGGCTTCGCTCAGCCCGATTTCTGCTGAGAAGACAGTGCCGCCAGGCTCGCAACCGATCAAGTTCCATCTCGGTTTCATCACACCAATCCTCAGAAGCTTAGCGAATTTCGTGCTTTACACAGCGTTCACCCGGAGTATTGACTGAGGTATCCTCGACGCTCCAGCATCATGAGCACTCTCTTGAACACTCCCGGACACATCCCGTTGAATATCGTCGTGATCGGTGGCGGCTTCACCGGCGTCGCCTTCGTCATTCATGCCATTCGTGCCTGCCCGGTTGACGTCGGTCTCGACTTCACCATTGTGGAACCGTCGACGGAACTCGGCCGGGGTATCGCCTATGGAACGTCGGACCCGCTGCATCGGATCAATGTACCGAGCGACCGGATGAGCCTGTTCGCCGGCGACTCCACGCACGCCACGCGCTGGCTCAAGGCACACGACCTGATCGATGCCGGCAGCAGCGACGGCCAGGGCAGCTACTACGTATCGCGTGCCCGATACGGAGAGTATGTCGCCGCGACCTTGAACGACGTCGTGGCCGAGGCCGCCTCGCATGTGCGCGTGAAGCATCGGCGAGCGGCCGCGACTGGGGTGCGCAAGATCGATTCAGGTTATACCGTCACGCTCGACGACGGTTCGCATCTGGATGCACATCGCGTTGCGCTGTGTTTTGGCCATACGCCTTCGAAACCACCGGGCGTCATCGACGAACAAGCGCTTCACGATCCCCGGCTGATCACGCAGCCGTGGGTAACGGACGCGTTGCGCGCGATCCCGCAGGATGCTTCCGTGCTGCTGGTCGGCACCGGCCTGACGATGGCGGACGTGGCCGTCACGTTGATCGAGCGCAAGCACACCGGACCCATCACGGCAATTTCGCGCCGGGGTTTGCGCGCCCAGCCGCACGGACTTTTCTCCGATGCCGCCGATTTCCTCGGCAACGCCGCCCCACCCGCCAGCGCCCGTGAACTCGTGCGCAAGCTCAGACAAAGGATCGCGCGCGACGAGGCTCGCATCGGCTGGCAACCCGCCGCCGACGCCCTGCGTTTCGATCTTCCCCGAATCTGGAACGCGTTGCCTTCACGCGAACAAGCCCGGGTGGTGAAAAGGCTGTTGGCGTTCTGGGATGTGCATCGCTTTCGCATCGCGCCGCAAATTCATGCTGCTATAGAGCGGGCCATCGAGAGCGGTCAGATGAGCGTGACCACGGCGGGTATCGTGGGGATCAGACGCGTGGCGGAGCACTTGCGCGCCAGCCTGCGACTTCCGGGCGGCACGCATGAAGAGCATGATTTCGATGCGGTGGTTTTCTGCACGGGACCGGCACGCGATATCGACCGGAATCCGCTTGTGAAATCGCTGTTGGAGGGTGGGCTCGCGCGGCTGGATGCGGTGCGGATCGGACTCGATACCGATCTTCGGAGTCAACTCCGGAATGTGGACGGCGAGGTGTCGCCCGGCCTGCTGGCCTTTGGCCCGATGACGCGTGGAAGCTTCGGTGAAATGACCGGCGCACCCGACATCGCGCGGCATCTTGAACGGGTGCTCAAGGATGGCAGCCTGCTCGCGTATACATCGCGTTGAGGCGTGCGCGTAGCTGCATACGTCAACCCAAGACCGACGAAGAGAACCAGACGTGCTGGTAAGCAGCAACCGCGGTCTTGTCCGGTACACGCTCTGACGTAAGCCATGCCGACCTGACGGACCGTGCCGCGTGGGCGTCTGGCGGCTTCACGAACAAATCCGCAGTCGATGCCCCGCCGACGCAGGCAATGAACCACGCGTTCATCAGCGGTTCCACGTCAAAACCCGCGTCCGTTCGTGTGATCAGCAGGGTTAGTCCGACTTCATCGGACGGGCGCCAGGGGAAGATCAAGCGGCCTTTCGGACGCAGCGCCTGAAGCCACGAACGCGGCGGCGCCAGGACGCCTGCGTTCACATAAATCAGATCGGACGCCGGCAAAGGCAGCTTGGTCGCGTCGCCTTGCGTCACCGTTACGCCCTCGAACGCCCGCAAGTTCTTGCGCGCGGCCTCAGCCAGGCCCGGTTCGATTTCGAACGCCTCTACGTGGCCGCCGGGCAGCGCGAGCACGGAAAGAATGGCAGTGTAATAACCGGAACCAGCGCCGATATGGCACACCACGTCGCCCCGTTGCGGCGCGGCCAAACCGAGCCACGCGGCGTGAAGGAACGGCTCGCCGTTGTTGATTCCCTTGGCTGCATCGAGCGCAACCAGGGCGTTCTGGTACAGATAAACAGGGTCCGCGCTGGGGGTGTCGAAGTACTCGTTGTCCACCATGATCTTCCACGGGCCGGGTGGCAGGAATGCTTCACGGGGCACGAGTTCGAAAACGCGCTCAAGCCTCGGATCGCTGGTCTTGCTCGCGGCCGCCATGAGCCTGGCGTAAGACCTCCTGGCTTCCGCGATATTCCCCTTTTGCTTACGAATCACAACAACCCCTTACCCTCAGATGATTGGGAAGCAGGGTTTCGCGGCCCTTCGGCGTTGCCGGCTTCACTGACGCCATCTATCGTGGCAATGCCTTCGGCTGACGTCAAGATGCTTGATGATGCGGTGCATGGATCCGCCACCCTGCGGTTAAGGCCGAGCTTCCGAAACTAGCCAGGATCAGGCGCGTTTTCGTCAAAGTCAGTGCTCAATTGAACACCCGTGCAAAAAACGGTCATCATCCAGCGACTGAACTCGAGCGCCGCATCCCTCGAATGGACTTTCTATAGTACGTATAGTTATTTTGATATCCTAAATGTCTGCTGGATTTTCCGTCGAACACCGGGCCGATCCGGCAACACATCGTTTCCAAACCGTGTTCTGACTTCGCGATCCGCTCTCCCCACCCCTACGCCCATTTCAAGCCCTCGGACCTATGCACCTAGTCGAAACAGCGGCCTTGTTCCATCATGACGCGCCACGCCATACTCGCGGCAAATATGTCACGCCCCTGTGCGTCTGGTCGACAGCCGTTGGAGATGCACCAATCGGGGAAAACATCCGGGTCGATGTACGCCTGAACCACGAGGATTCCCTGGCTAACCAAGCGTTCGCGCAAACGTTCAACCTGCTCCTTCCACTCCTGGTATGAACGCGGCAACGTATCGCCGTCGATCAGCATAGCGCGGCTCCTGTCGTAGTCTTCCCGCATATACCACGCAACGCCGAACACGCCGACCTGCGAATCCATGGTTTCCTTTTTAGAGAACTAGCGGGTGTGCAAGACCTTAGCTGCGGCCGCTATTGGACTATGTACAGACATCCGCAGGCAACGCCGCAAAACCCCGGCAGCGAGTAACCCGTCGCGAACCACCAGCCCGAAACGTGGAACGCGCCAGCCATGTCGATATCGGTATCGATATCGCACGTTTATCGAACCAGGGTTATCGCGTGGTACAAACTTCGACCGAACCTCATGTGCATCCTTGTCCGCAAGCTCTGGACGAACGAATCTCGAAGCAATTCAACGCCGCGGCCTGCTCGCGCAGGCAGAAGACCCACCGCCTGAACGAAGTCGTCCACGGCGTCCGTATTCGCGTCCTCTTCGAGCACGACGATTCGATGTTCACGCACCCTCTCGACGGCCTCCGGTCCTCCAGCGTTCTCGCCGAAGCACAGCGAGTTCGAAATGCCTCGCTCGCCTCCTGGAACGAGTAACAGGTCGGCTGCGTAGATACCGCCCCTCTCATCAGGACACGTCCCGGCAAACCGGGTCCGCCCGGGAAACATCGACGACAAATCTGCGAGCCATGGCGCTACCGCCTTGTCTCGCCCGCCGGCGATCAGCAAGCGCGAGTTTGGGGTTTGCATCAGGGCAAGAATGAGCGCGGTTTGCCGGGCCACGCGAGCGGTGTCGGTCATCGAAGTTTCGTCGCTGACGACAGCCAGCGCGAAGTCGCCGTCCGACACGTTCATTGCCCGCCGGGCACGCTGCCTCGCCGCCGTCGAGACGTTACCGAGTCGTGGATCGGCTAAGACTTTCATCGGCGTCTGACTAGCGGTCCTGACTTCGCCGCGTACATCGAAGGTAAGCAATGTCGCACGGGAAGCCAGCGAACGCCGGTCGTTCCATTCACTATCGACCGGACACTCAGCCGGGTTTTCACCGCGTGTGTCCAACGCAAAGACAGATCCAGCGCCGAATCTACGTCCAAGCGTGAATGCACATTCGGTGAATGCATCCGCATAGGTCTCGACGCCGACGAACACATAAAAATTTCCTGGAGCGGCCGCGGAGATGTCCGTTCCGACGCGCTGCATCATTGAGAGGAGATGAGACGATGTAACAGCAATGGCAGTCGGTGTCCCGCCGCTCGGTTCCGTTTCAATAAAGTCAACGCCCACGAAGATCTCAGCCCCCAAGCGGCGCCATAGCGGCATGGACCTATTCAGCGGCGCAACTATCTTGATGGGAATGTTCGAAATGGAACGAATGCCATTGATCGAGTCGAAGATAATATTTACCGACGCGAAATGGGTTCCTGGTATTAGAAAGACAATTGAGGAATGCAATTCCAACCATCTAAGTAGGAAGACGTGTTTAGTCCGCTGAACGCCTCTTCAAGCCTTTGTAGACCGCGCTCCACGGCACTTTTTTATGGCAAATTCATAGCATATTTAGTACCAATTTTATATAAATTTTTCTCAATTATAGATAGGTCTTCTTAACCATTTCGGACAATACGTATCCCTTTTGAGACAGCTGATAAAGCAACATTTCATTGTTGGCTAGAATGATTTTAGGACACACACACAAACGAGAAAAAGATGAACTTAGAGGGCGCAAGATCCTGGTCGAACGCGAGACAGGTAGTCTCGATCGAGCAAGGAACCCGACGGCATGGACACGCGACCAAAAAGCGGATCGCGATCCTGGTCTACGAGAACTGCTCTTTCGTCGAGATCGGTTTGATTGTCGAGTCCTTTGACCTAGCGAACTCGGTCGCGTTAACGCCGTCGGGTCAGATGCCTCATTATTCGGTATCCTTATTGTCAAGCAAGGGCGGCCGGATTCAATGTTCAAACTCCATCAGCATGGAGACCAGTCCGGTGGAGGGCGCCTCGTCGTCCGGATACGACGCACTGTTCATTGCGGGCGGAGAAGGCGCGTCGATTGCTGCTAGCGATAGCCGGACAAGAGAATGGCTCAGGCACGTATTCCAGACGGTCCGCGTCGTGCAGGCGGCGGGGAACGGCACGCTCCTGCTCAAAGGTGCGAACCTGCCCAATGCTCGCGGCATGATCATTCCTATACGGCCGGCAGGCAAGCTGCCCAGTCCGGCGCTGGGCAACGACCTGGTGATCGACGTCAACGCAGGTTCACCGGTTATCACTGCTCTGTCGCTCATTAAATCTGATTTCGACTATGAAACAGCCGAAGGCATCGCAGAGCGCCTGATGCCCTTTTCCGGCCGCTGGCTCGAGCCGCTCCTCGGGGACCTGCCCAACGCCAACGTCGCATCGACCATTAAGGAGGCGACGCGCTGGATAGAAGAACATTGTGCCCGACCCATCACGGTAGACGACATTGCCCAAAGCGTGTCGATGGGCGAACGTACATTTCTTCGGCATTTCAAGGCCGAAACTGGCATGCCGCCGTCCGAGTATTTGTTACACACCCGTCTCGACATTGCTTGCAGGTTGTTGATAACAACAACCTTGCCTATCGACAAAGTCGCGCGCCGCTGTGGAATGCGCAGCGGCACTCGGCTTGCGAAGATATTCAAGCGCCGCCTGGGAATTTCCGCGAGCGACTACCGCAATTGCGCACGCAAGGATTTCGGTAGTGGCTGAGCTCGGAAGGATAGGCCACGAAGCGTCGTTGGGTGTCGGCGCTGCTCGGTCCAGCGGCACTCACTCTCTGAGCGCAGTGATAATGCCGGCGTGATGGGAAAGAATGGGAAGACAATATCTTCAAGCTGTCGGGCATTGTGGAAAAGCCGGAACCTGAAGTTGCGCCTTCGAATCTGGGCGTGGTCGGGCGATATGTGCTGAAACCGCGCATCTTCGATCACATCCGTGCATTGAAGCCGGGCGCCGGCGGCGAGCTGCAACTGACGGACGCAATCCAGTCATTGCTCGCTGACGAACAAGTGCTGGCGTACAAGTATCACGGCACGCGTTTCGATTGCGGCAGCAAGCTGGGTTATTTGAAAGCGACAGTGGAATTCGCGCTGCGCCATCCGGAAGTGGCTAAGGATTTCAACGCCTATTTATCGGCGTTCATGTCGGCTTTGCATGTTTGATTAGTTGGCGGCTTCCTCGCAGAAAATGCCTTGTCAGGCGGGTCAGAAAATATGAATATGCCGCTGCCACGCCGCGGCCCAACAGCTTCAATGCCCGCGTCTCATCGTTCTCATCAGTTCGGCGAGGAACGTGGACGCTTCGATTTCCTCTTTCTGCGCTCGCCACAGTAGCGCGCCCGCAGATGCAATGGCTTCCCAGTCGCTATCGCCGACAATGCCGTGCGTGCGAGCAAGAACGCTCGCCAATGAAACAACCGTTTCCGACGGACGTTGGCCGTAGGCCGGGTTTTCGGCCATCTTCTTGAACAGCGTCAATATCAGCAAACTATCCATCTCGTTGCTCCAGGTCAGTTGCAGATTGGACACCAGATACTTGCGACCACGACGCAGCTCAGATCGGTTCGCTTCCGGGGCTATTTGTCTTCGGTGTACTTCGCTTTTTCTCAGAATGCGTGCGCAAGGAAGCGTTCGGGACAAGGGTCCTCGTAGCCTTCTCAGCCCAGCGCCTCATCAAGCGCCAGGCGTGGATTTACAAGCAGTGCACCAGGAGAATACGTTTGGCGACGGGTAGCATTTGGAGGTCGACAATGCTCCGCATCATCGCGCGCATCTACGTTCCGATGACCGCCGCCTGGCGCAAAGACTTTTAGATTTCTATTCCGACTCGAGCTGTCCGCGATGAGCTGCGCGGTACTCACTCGGCGTGAGCGACATGCGACGCCGGAAGATACGCGAAAGCCGTTCTCCGCTCCCCAAGCCGCAGCGACGCGCGATTTTATCGACCGGTAGCGTCGTCTTTTTGAGGAGGTGACAAGTGATCTCGAAGCGCGCATTCAACAAATACTCTGATGGCGTCACCCCTGTCTCGACCTTGAAACGGCGGAGAAAGTTGCGCTCGCTCATCCCCGCGACTTCCGCGGCCTGCGCAATCGAAATAGAACGCTTGCAGTTCTCGCGAAGCCATTGCCCGGCTTTCTGCACTCGGTGCGTCGCATCGATCTCGTCAGATGCGTCCGTTTCCAAGTGGGGGAAATCCAGGTTCGGTGACGTCACATGGCGGGTAATCCGCCGCGCAATTTCAATGCTCAAATTTTCCGGAATCAGCGACAGCGCTGCAGCGAGCGGACTGCTTACATCGCGACGCGCAAACCGTGTGCCCTCTTGCGCCGCGATGGAGTGACGTTGATATTGGCTGCCGGACTCGCTTATGCCGAACGAGGAGTGACGGCGGTATCCCGTCGCCTCGACCAATCTGGATGCGTGATCGTTCCATTCCACGATGCTTGCATTCGACAGCAACTTGCGAAGCGGTCCCATCATTGAAGAATCGGTTAGTGCAATGTCGCGCTCGGTTCCCAGCATGATGAAGACACCATCGAAGCGGAGACCTAAATGCTCATCGATGGCATCTGTGCGTATGCCTACCGATGAAGAATCCTTTACATAACCGCCTCGGGCGGAAAGCAAAACAACTGACGACCCGATCCCTACCGGACGCTCGGCTTGCTTCGCCAGGTTGGCTTGTTGACATACCTCGGCTACGAGACCGACGTCTAGAAGAGAGAAACCATCAGACAACACAATGGCTATCTGGCCGTTCCGGCCTGGTGAATCGTTCAGTCTGATTTGAGCCACCGTACCCCGGAAAAGGGATGGCTCCGTTTGAGTGTGCATGACTGCTCTCAATGGCGGTTGATAGGTTTTCTTATTTGTTGCAGCGCATGATACATTTCTGAAAAAGTAATAATTACGCGTGGCGCAAATGGGCAATGTTTTGTCGGAGTCAGTTTTACTTATAGTTAAGTGAATTTCATATGAAATATCATATATTTTCTTTTATTTTCAATGTGTTATGACACTTTTTTATGTCATTTCAATTCATTGATCATATGAATATTAGGCATAATTATTACAATAATTACATTCATAGATGACTCTTAGGCGCATATGCTTGGCGGAATTAACCGGTAGATTCGCCGCGTGTTCACGCCATATGGCTTGCGCTTAGTCGACATGGTTGGGGCGGGGGTTGCGTTGGATTCGAGGGGGGAGGGGGAGGTTCGGACGGACGCGGTATGCCGTCGTTGACGTAAGTATGTCAACTGGGTCAACGAGGAAAGAAATTCGACTTTGACTTTCGTCGGTGCCAGCTATTTGGTGGTGCGTGAGGGGCGCAAATACGCCTGATATCCGCACTGGCTAGCCAACTAGAGGTGGTTGAGGCGCGCCATGGTCGTTTGATTGCGTGAAGGCCATGGTTCGGCCGAGTACCGGCTTCCTCTGCTTGCGCATGCATCCACTGGCTTGATGGCCCCCGTTTGAAATACGGGCGTGCTGCGGATGCTCGCCTTCGGGACAGCATCTGTCGCGTCGGAGCCGAACGCCGAGACTCCGCGATGACCGCTTTGACGAGAGAATACTCAGCCGTTAAGTGCCATAAAGCGCATAAGTGCATTTGTCAACGGGTTGAGATAGAGACCTTATGCGTTGCCGTTGACGCGCCTCATACTAAAAACAGAAACTGAGACAAACATATAACCCACGCTCCTCCGGTGCTTCTTGGCTCGGGGTTAGCACACGACACCAGAATCGAACAACGAGGATGCTTCGAGCCCGGACGCCGAGTCGGAAGCATGCGTCAAAGCGATCACCCTGAGATTGCTCGCGGCCATCCCAGACATTGTGCGAGCATCGATATGAACACATCCGAAACCCGAGCGGCCACCGTGTGTCTCTTTTCCCCGAAGGGAGTTAGGCATACTGTACGTGTGATGAACAACGAAAAAAACAGACCATGGCGACTATCGGAACCGCCAACGCACAAGCTCGTGCTTGATCTGTTTCCCCAAGATTTATCAACCGATTGAGCTTGTGTCGAAGCACAAAGCGGCGGCCGTCCGACGCAGTCACGGGAAGCTAGCGCGTATACGCGGGCCGCAGGCTTTGTTGTGGGGAATTGGCTGAACGTCGCTTAGCGCTTATGGGGCCATTCGAAGTAAATATTTTTCGGAGCGTCTCCTGCTTCAGCAGGCTAACCTCGAAACCCCTGTTGCACTTCACCATCGAAACCGTCACGTTAAGGGCGGCAGAAACGGAAGCATCTTCGATGCGGTATAGAAGGATAGCGACCGAGCTTGCTTACCCGCCGAGCAACGTCGGAAGGCGGCGCGTTACGACCTGGTGGTGAAAATTGCATGCTCACGCGCTTGCGTAAGTCGCGATTGTCCTAGTGTGCATTGGGAAGTGCCGTCGACCCATGACGAAAGTTTCCTGCCGCACAGACCTCCCGTACTACCGCCGTCAGACTTCTCTCAACCAATCGGAGGAAACTATGCAATGGCGACATGCAGTATTCGCGGCTATTTGGGGCCCCGTTTGTGTTTTGGGATTTATCGTTTCAGTGACCATTGTCGAAGTTTCACGCTCGCGGCTCCGAAAACGTAGGTAGTCGGCCCTGAACAATTGATTTTGTTGGCGGCTGGTTTATCCGACGGAGGTATTTTCACTCAAGAGAATTCACCAGAAGATGGGAATGAAGCGCGTAACAAAGCCCCAGTTCCCTGAGGATCAGCCGCAAGCTGTGGCCGGCACCGCACCGTATCGCGGGCATTGCATCGACAAGGGCACCTCTGAGCCAGTTCCGATCGAGTTTGTCATTCGTCTTCATGCGACCGATGGCAAACTCGATCGCGCTGCGCCGTGGCATCACTGCGTGATGCCACGGCTTCAGGCCAGGGCGGTGAATCTTCACGCCGTCGATTGGTACGCCCTTGTAACCGCGATTCACGATTGCCACATTCGGGATGCGATTACCCAGGTTTGCGCTAAGACACGTCCGAGAAAGACAACCCCTTGTCCGTTTTCGGAATTTGCGGTCGGTTAAACTCATCTCGTCGTCAGTGACTTATAGCTTGCTGCTTTTTTGCCTCGCTGGACGGTTTCCAACTGAGTACAGATCGAATCCCGTTATTTCCAGGGTCTCCGGTCCCCCGCTTAAAAATGGGCAACGGTTGTGTATAACGAGGTGGCGGACACTGCGGCCGGATCGCATGCACGTGCCCAGAATGGATTCGCCTGCTAGCAGGCTCAACAAACAGTCCGACTTAAAAGCGCTTACGAAAAATGATCAAAAAAAGGCCCTTCCACGCGTCTTACATTGACGGCCTACGCGCCATTGCTGTGCTTTCCGTTATCGCATTCCACCTGAATCCGAACTGGCTTCCAGGTGGTTTCGCAGGAGTCGACGTTTTTTTTGTGATTTCTGGCTTCGTCGTCGCAATATCGGTCAGCGATATCGGAAGAGCCAACCTAACTCGCTTTTTGACCTACTTCTATGCGCGGCGCCTAATACGTATCGCACCGGCACTCGTCGTTTGCTTGTTTGTCACATTTGTCGCGTCGGCACTGCTGATACCGCACGCATGGCTTTCGGATACGAACAACAAAACGGGCCTATCTGCCTTCCTCGGCCTGTCAAATTTTGTCCTTGCTGCCAATGCTGGGAACTATTTCTCCCCCATTGTCGAATTCAATCCTTTCACGCACACGTGGTCGCTCGCGGTTGAGGAGCAGTTCTACTTTGTGTTTCCGTGGTTGTTTATCTTGTGGCTGCGCAGCAGCCGTGCGGCATCAATCTGCCTTTTTGCTACGGCGGTGATCGCCTCGTTCATCTGCGCAATATGGCTTGGACGAACCGACAAAACGCAGGCCTTTTATATGATCTGGTCCCGCTTTTGGCAGCTCGGAGCCGGTGTGTTGCTGTTCCAAATAATGCACATACGTGGCCATTCGTTTAGAGAGAAAAGCCCTTATCTGGCATGGTGCGGAATGGCAGCTGACCTTGGGCTGTGTTTGTTGGTCATGGGCCTGATAGTTGCACGATCGGATGCAGCGCCGTTCCCGGCGGGTATTCTTCCTGTAGCGGGAACAGCGATGATCTTGGGTACTCTACACGGGCGTAAAGGCGGAATATCACATAGCTTGCTGACAAGCCGGATAATGGTTTTCGTCGGCAAGATATCTTACTCGCTCTACCTCTGGCATTGGCCCGTGTTCGTGTTGTTCAGATGGACGGTCGGACTCGATTCGTACGTTTGGCAGTTTGCCGCGTTGAGTACGGCTACAGTTCTTGCCATTTTGTCGTATTACTTCGTCGAGCAGCCACCCCGAAAAGCCGCCCAGCAAGTGCAGAAACCGAGGTTGATTGCTGCGGGGGCGGTACTCGTATTCTCGGGCTGCCTACTTTCAGGGGCGGTTTCGTACGCTCAGCCTAGAATTTCACTCAGTACCGTGTCGCGCAACATGGATGTTTGGTATCCAGAAGGTCCGCACTTGGCACATGGCAACAACGGTTGTTCGGTGGGGGACTCATCAAAACGATCTTTTAACGATGGAGTTTTCTGGATCAACGAACGTTCGCGTTGCGACGCTCCAGTCACGTTCCCACACAATGTTTTTGTTTTAGGTGATTCTCACGCGATCGCTTACACGGGGATGTTGAAGCAATTCGCTATCCGGACTGGGGCCAAAGTCTACGTGTACAACAAAGCTGGTTGCCCATTCATCAGCCTACTGCCTGTGCCGGGGCGCGAAGTGAGCTGCCAAGCGTTCGACGACGCCGCGGTCGCTGATATGCTTCCGCTCATCAAACCCGGAGATATCGTATTTTTGGCATCATTACGGCTACCGCGCATGGTCGACCAATGGGCATTTTTTGGGGTCGATTTTGCTAAAAACGTGATGTTCAGCCCGATTGCGGAGGAACACCGACAAAGGGATGTCGAAAATGCCATCCCTATCTTGAGGCAAATCGCAGCACGTGGCGCGCGCATCGTATTCGAAGCACCTACGCCAATGCTTGAGAGTATCCCTTATCGTTGCGCTGACTGGTTCAACCGAGAGAACCCGATCTGCTCTCAAGGGATGTCAGTGCCGCGTTCGCTCTTAGACGACTTGCGTGCACCGGTGTTGGCATCCTACAAACAGATGCAAACGGCCATTCCTGGCTTGTCAGTCTGGGATCCGATGATAGTGCTTTGCCCTGGCTATGAATGTCATGCGTACCGAGACGGTAAGCCGCTACTTTTCGACGGTGATCACCTCAGTTACTTCTCAAATATGCTATTGCTTCCGTCTTTCTCCGCCTTTGTCAGTGGAGACCCCTTCTTATAATAGCGTTTCTGACTTCTGAGATTGCAAAAGAAAGTAAATCTATAATTTAATCTGTCCTACGGAAGAATCGTGCCGACATCGTCAAGGATTGTGTAGTGTGGTGTGGCTGAATTCGCCACGAATTTTGGCGAATACGCAAAGGTATGCCCGGATAAAATAAGGTTTGCAAAGAACTGAGAAGCAATGATGAAAATCGCACAGCGAAAACATTTAAACGGCCCGAAGACGGTGTTATGAAAAGTCGATAAATTTTAGTAGCAGGATCAATTCCGGAAGAGTGGAGCGGCGGCTAGCCGAAACTTTTTTGACACGGCAAGACTAATCGTGCTGAATTGAGTATTTGCATCTATCAGTCTAACTAAGGGCCGCAAATGGATTAGCCGCGTACTTCCATGTTTTGACGGAATCGAATCATTCGCTTGGTGTATCGTTGAGCCGCCACCAGGGTCGCTTATATCGAAAGAGGCAATGATTGGCCTCTCCTATGTCAACGTTGGTGCGGTGGAAAACTGCCTGGAATCCGTGGCCATTGCGTTGCAGGATTATCCGACGCAGTCATGTGCAGCTGAATGCTCCACCGCATGGGGCGCCCCGCGAACGTGCGGAGCGGAAGATCACAACCTTCATTCGACTCACGCCACTCCACTCAGGTATAACCCATGACGCCGACACGCCCAACCACTGAGTACGAGAATAATGTCCAGGTGCTGCGCTTCGTCGCAGCCGCAGTGGTACTGATCACCCATATAACGTTCTATCTGCATGAGCGTGTTGATCCCGGTTTGCACGTATGGCATGTCGGCGAAGCCGGAGTACCACTATTCTTTGTCATTAGCGGCTTCGTCATGGCGCTATCAGGGTCAAGGCTAGAACGGAATGCTAAGGGTGCGGCTTATTTCCTTCGAAAGCGCGTTGCTCGGATATTCCCACTGTACTGGGTCATCACGACCTTTAAGGTAGCGATCGCAATTGCGGTACCGGCCGCAGTGCTGCACAACAGACCCGATATCCTTCATACGCTCGGGTCCTACTTCTTGATTCCGATGACGAACTCCGAAGGGGATGTTCGACCGATTCATGGCGTCGCCTGGACACTCCTGCATGAGATGCTCTTCTACTATATTTTTTCGCTTTCCCTTCTACTCCGCCAAAAACCCGTCTTGTTTTCTTCGGGAATAATTATCAGCATGTGTTCGCTGGCGTTGTTTGTATCCCCACAGACTGCAGCCTCGCGGGTCTGTCTCAATGATATAAACCTTCTCTTCGTGGCGGGTATGTTCCTCGCCAGCATGTATAAGCGAGGACATCGCCTGCCGCGTTACGTGGCTGCGGTAGCCCTCACAGCCGGAATCATCTGTATTGCAAGTGACGACGTCAGCATGCTCCTGCACCGGCTTTTCCTGAACTTCAATATCGGAGCGGTTCTCATCGTGGCGGCGCTCCTGTCGGTCGAATTCACTTTTGCCCCAAAATTCAAAGCGTTCTTTGTAAGGCTCGGCGGAGGATCCTATTCCCTGTACCTGATACATCCGATCGTAGCGCCCGCTATTTGTGTCGTCCTGTTCAAGATGCATGTTCATTCGATCCCCATCCTGATACTGGCCGCATTCTCCGCGTCCGTCTTTCTCGGACAATGTGTTTTCAATTGGATAGAAAAACCGCTTAGCCGAAGGGCTGCAGATTTTCTGAACAAACTTACCGGTCCTTACCCGGGCCTGTCTTTAGCTGCAAAGGAATAGGAATGGTTTACCGCAACGTCATTCGAATCCTGGTCATCATTTTTCTCGCACAATTCGCAGTGAACGCGAACACTCAACCTGCCGAGTCCGGAAACCACGGGTTATTGGCCATCGGAAACTCAATCACGCGTCACGGGCCGTCGTCCACACTAGGATGGACCGGAGACTGGGGGATGGCCGCGAGCAAGCTAGGCGCTGACTATGTTTCGCAACTCGCAGATCTGCTGTCCACGGCCTCGAGCTCGGGTCCGTGGCGTGTAACGCGCATCAATGCGAGCGACATCGAAACGAAGGCTTCTGCCTATTCTATTCAGACGCTTGCCGCACTGCATCCGCAGGATTATGAAGTGATCGTCATCGAACTCGGAGACAACGTTCCTAAAGGTACCGAAGATACTTTTTCTCCCGTGTACTCCAATGTAATCAAGGCATCGAAGCCCCGCAACGGCGTGCTTGCATGCATAGGAACATGGTGGACATCGCCAGCGATCGACAAGATCATCGAGGAAACCTGCCGGAACGCCGGAGGCATCTATGTCGATATTTCCGGACTGTCGTCCATCCCCGAGAATGTTGCGCGGAACGAGCGCCAAATCGACAACCCCGGCGTGGGGATGCACCCCAGTGATCGGGGCATGATTGAGATTGCGCATCGGATATTCGACAAAATATCCAAAGCCATTGGAGAATCCCCTTGACAGAGGCACCCAGCAGAGAAAAGCAGTGAACCAGCGCACCTTGTTATTTGACGCGAGTAGCTGGTAATTGCATCCTCGCTTTCAGGAGCGAAGTGCAGCAGGGAGCGCGGCTTGCGCTCGGTGAAGAGCGCGTCGAGTGCAGCGCGATCGCAGATATCGGCTCGTATGAACACATGCCGGGGATTTGCCTGTTGCGACCCGAGCGTACCCAGATTGCCGGCGTAGGTCAGCTTGTCTACATTCAGCACCGCTTCGTCCGACGTATCAGAAAGCAGCGCCTTATGCTGTGCCATACCCTTCGCTAGGTCAGCACGGCCTCGAAACGCTGGCAACTCCTCGCGCGCATCCCGGCCGGCGTTTTCGGGTCGCCGAGCAATTCGTCGAGAACAACGGAAAGTTAATCGGGATAGCCGGAAAACCGGGCACCATTGGTGGCAACCCAGCGACTAAAACGGTTGTCGCGCGCGATGACGGCGTTTCCCGTACCCACCGCCTCGACAAGGGACGGCTTGGTTCCAGCGACTTTGTGGCCGCGCATGTAAGCGGCACGATGAAATCTCTTTGCCTCGACCACCGCTCTGTCGTAGATTGCGCCGACAAATACGACTTCACTGCTTGCTGCGTCAAGCACCGCTCAATGATAGGCGTTACCGGATGGCGCATAATTTTCCAGCACTACGAGATTGTGGCCGCGACTTCATCGAAAAACCCCGCACGATATCGAGGGCAGAGTCCTGGGGTTCTAGCGGCGCGATTACCGTGAGGAAACAGCCGGCCACGAGAGATTAAGCGCGTGCGGCGGTTAGCGGAGCAGCGAGAACTGCCGGAGTGCCACGGGGGATCGTCGTGATCCTGTCGGCCCTCACTCGGCTCAACAGATAGTGCTTGATTTCCGGGTGGTCGGCGATATGGCAATTGCCGAGCCAGCACCCGGCCTGCTAGTTAAGATAAAACGACGTCTTTCCAACCCTGCCTCACTTAGCCCGTGACCATTCGATGTCGTCCAAATTAATTAGTCGGCCCTGAACAATAGATTTTGCTCGCTGCGGGTTGAGTCACGAAAGGGACTTGCAAGCGAGCGTGTTCAACAACAGGGCCAGCATAAAGGCGTAAAAAAACTGCAGCTTCCTGAGGATCATCCGCAGGTTGTGGCCGGCGCCGCACAGCACCGCGTGTATCGCATCGCCTAGTGCGCCTTTGAGCCAGTTCCGATCGAGTTTGCCATCCGTCTTCATGTGACCAATGGCCGGCTCGATCGCGCTTCGCCGTCGAATCATCGCCCTTAGTCCACGCGTGATGCCACGCCTCAAACCGGGGTGGTAGATCTTCACACCGTCGATCGTGACGCCCTTGTAGCCGCGATCAACAATCGCCACTTCCGGGCTCGCATCGCTCAGGATTGCCGCCTGCTCCAACGCCTCAGCCAGCGTGTGCCCGTCGTACGGATTGCCGGGCATCGAGCGCGCGCCGACTACCAGCCCTTCCTTGTGAGTCGTCGTGATCGACACCTTCACACCAAATTCATACGGCGTGCGAACCTTTCCTTTGGCCAGACACTCAACTTCCGGTGCATGCAGCGCATAGAGCTTGTTCTTGTCCTTGGGCTTTTGCGACAGAATCCGCCTCGTACGGGCAATCAACTCCAGCAGCGCAGCGCGACCTGAGTCCGATGCTCGACCGATCTGCCGCTCGACATCGCGCATCACCCGGCCCACGCGCGAGCGCAGCGTGCGCAACGTCTTCCTCATGCGCTTGTACTGCTTGGCGTGCGCATAGCGGCCAATCTGCAGTGCCAGGCGCGGCGCCTCGCGGTTGTAGTTCTGTCTGAGCTTGATGCCGTGGCGGGCGGCGGCCTTGACCAGATGTTCACGGCACCGCTCCAGCAAGCGTGAATCGGTTGGATGGGCAATTGCTTTGGGCATTACCGTCGTGTCGACGATCACGCGCTTCACGCTCGACGCCTTGATCACGCCTGCACGTTTGGCCGCCTCAATCGTCGCCCCCAACAGCTCTTCGATACCCGCTTCACCGAGACGCTTGCGCCAGCGTGTCAGACTCGACGGATCGATCGGCGGCTCGGTTTGCAGAAACGTCTCGCCGGTGAAGACCTGCCAGTAAGGGTTCTCGACCCATTGCCATACGACTTCCTCGTCGGACAGGTCGAACGCGTGTTGCAAATAAAGCAGCCCTGCGATCAGGCGGGGTGAAGTCGCCGGTCGTCCGGCACGGGATACGAAGCTCTCGCTCATCGCTGCGCCCAGCCGTGCCCAATCAATCAGACTGGCCAAACGCACCAGAGGATGCTTTAAATTGATCTGTTCAAGCAGCGGCTGGCGGAAGAAATCTTGCTCTGTCACACGCGCTTTCGGACCCATTCGGACCTCGTCAGAATTTGCAGGGTTTCAAGCGTTAATATGCCCGTATCCTGCAATTCCAGCAATCCGGTTTCGCCCTTAAACGCCCGTCAGTAAAGGCTTTGGCGATTGTTCAGGGCCGACTAATTAGGGTTGGCGCACCTCTCAGACGCAGCAACGCACTGAACACGGCTGAGCGCTGGCACAGATCGCAGTGTTGCGCAGCGCGTCTAGGGCCTCCTCGAGTCCAGTCCCCCTCCCATGACGGGAATGCGAACCGGCTCGATGCTTGTCCGGCTGTCTTCGACGACGAGTCCTGCGCATTCTTGCTGGTAGTGGACAACGACACACCATTCTTGACTGACAAAGTAAAGCCGCAGATGCGCGGCGAAGGTCGCAAAATCGCTGTGTTACGCGGGCACGCCTCGCGTGCGAGTATCCGCAGCACTTTCATGGGTTGGAAGAAGATTGAAGTTTGCCGAACACAGCCTGTATAGCGTTCAGATATGCGAAGCCATCATTCTTTGTGGGCTCGACGATTGAACCCTCGCCGTATTCGTTCCAGCAACAGACGATGCCCATGCGAAGGGTCTTCGCTGGATTTGCGTCGATCAACTGCCGGGCCGCTTCGAGATGAGCTTGGAACTCACGGGGCGTACTGACCGATCGGTCGTGCGCCGCGTCGAGGCTTCCGCCCCACGGGGTCTTATCCCATCCCGACGTCATCGGCACAATATACGGCAGGTCACCAT
The DNA here is from genome assembly GCF_964253815.1 of Caballeronia sp. LjRoot34. Taxonomy (NCBI): domain Bacteria; kingdom Pseudomonadati; phylum Pseudomonadota; class Betaproteobacteria; order Burkholderiales; family Burkholderiaceae; genus Caballeronia; species Caballeronia sp. LjRoot34. The sequence continues at coordinate 1,574,779 of NZ_CAXUSB020000003.1, read as the reverse complement.
TGGCCATGAACCATTTCCACTGCGCGCGGTAGCCGTCATCAAGTTCGTTATAGGTGTGGCTGAAACGCACATCGTCACCGATCCGGTTACCTGGTCCAGAATGATAGTTATACGAAAAGTATGCAGCATACCCAATAGACTTAGCCTTGCTTGTCGCAAATTCTGGGTCCGCTGGCGTACCTGCTACAAAAAATAGGCCTGGCAACCCGTCGTCCTCGGCGACACGCTGCGCGCGGGCAATGAGGGCTTGCGCCGAACTGCCGAAACTCCGCGCCTTGTCGTCCAGTGAGCGGCCAAGTTGGACAAAAATTACCGGCTGCCCAGCCACAGTCAGGTATTCCGGTCGCCTGGCGTAGTTATCGAGGACATAGTGGATCATCTCGTCGAACTCCTCTTCGCTGCGCACACCCCCGTCACCATTTGCCCACATAAAAGCAAACCCCGGCTTGGCGGTATGTACACGAGTATAGGCAGCAACCGCCTGATCGAGCATCGGCCGTTTTCCATTCCAGTACCAGTCGAACGCGACGAAATCCACGCCATGGCTACGCATCCAGTTCAGCTGTTGCTCCATCACCTCGTCGTCGCCTTCTGGATACCACCCGAGCAGGGGCTCGCGTTTCGGGAACGCTTTGATTCGGTCCCACGGGCGCGGCGACGGCGCGCCAATCGCATTGTCCTTCCAGCCTGGAAAGTAGAAAACGCCCACACGCGTGCCGGGCGACTCGACAGCGTGTAGATCAGCCGCAGAAGCGAGAACGGAAACTAGAAGGGATCCGACGAGCACCGCCGCCCCGTTAAGAACGCGATTGATTGTCATGGTCTGCCTTATTTCAATTGTTTCATTTCATCTGCCGTCAATCGCGGCTCGCTCACAACGGGCTTCTCGATTCGGCCTGCTTCATCGCGATCGCCAATCGAGTGGTGTTTGACAGATTGGGTAAGATGTCTTGTAACGATTTCGACCACACCTTGGGCTGAGAAACTTGTGCGAGCGAGAGCGCGCTCCTGATTGGCGGCTGCACTGGGCCCCGCCTGCAGACATTTGACAATCGCCGTGGCGAACTCAGGGGCCCGATCGGCTATAGAGAAACAGCGCTTCACTTCTGGCGGCAACCCCTTGACCCCGATCGCCGTGCTGACAAGATGGGCGTCAGAGAACAGCATTTCCACACTCTTCAAGTTAACGCCGCTGCCGGCGAGCATCGGGTTGACAATAACCCGAGCCCTTACGACAAGTGCAGCGATGTCAGTTGGGTCGGCAACAAGATGGATGCGGGGATCAATCTGCACCGTCTCAATGGCCAATGCACTTGGCCGAGATCCGGCGACGACGACCCGAAGTGCCGGTCCGTCGACTGCAGGCAAAACCTCGCGCACCAGCCACGCGAGCGCATCTAGATTATTCGGCGTGTTTAGGTTACCAAAATAGAGCACGTCGATAGATTTGTCGGTCATCTCTGACAGACTCTTCTTGAATTCATCATCGACCAAGGGCGGCAGCCAGTCGATATGATCAAAGCCCTCGCGTTGCCAATACATGCGATCATCGATTGAGATGTCGAAGACCCATCGTGCAGCGCCGAAAGTCGCGCGCTCGAAGCGCTTCAATCCGAGCAGGTTCAGCGCCAAACCAAGCTTCTGTTTGAACGTCCGCGCAAGGTCGAACTGCGCACGCATATACAGATGCTCGATGTTATGCGACCGATACAGTAGAGGAACGCACAAGACACGAGCCAAATCGCGCGCAATCGCTCCGCCGTACAAGCCATCGAGCAGCACGACGTCGGGAGCCATCTCGGCCGCCCAGTTACGCACCGTTGCACGAGGCGTAGCCACCCAGCGCGACGCAACATGGGAAGGCATGCGCAATAGGCAAGCTAGCCGACGCAACAGTGCGTAGCCGCTGCGCCGAATCGGAAAAACCTTAACTCCTTCGCAGTACAATGACAATTCGTGCATGACCTCTACGGTCAAATCCGCATCCTGTGCCCCGTCGCACCAGCACAAAAGACTGACTTGGATCCCAGCCGCCCGGAACGCACGCAGGCGCCGCCAGATATCCACTCTACCGCCGCTGTTTGGCGGCCATGGCACGTCATTGCACACAATCAGAAGCTTCAAGTGTCCCGCCCATTTCGAACTGAGAACTCTGCGGTGGAGCCCGATATCCGTAGGTCTCCAGTGTCGCCCTCATGCCAATCACCGTTCACATGGACCGGCCTCATGCCCGCCAACAGGCCAGCGAAACCGGCCTCGGCGAGCAGCCATTTGCCCTTCATACAATACTTGGCCAGTTCCAGCACGCTCGCGAGCAACACGATCGACAGCGACGGGCAGTGAGATCGGAAGCGGCGTGCAAACAGGACACGACTGCGATGCAGGTGATGAACCGAAATCGCTGATCCTCCCGAAGGAGCCGTCCCGATTGAAGCGCCCTCCTTGTGTACGACCATGCACTCAGGGGCGTAGCCGATCGACATGATGCCAGTCGCACGGGATGCCCAATCCAGCTCCTCGTAATAGAGAAAATAGCGCTCGTCGAGGAGCCCCACCCGTTCGATCCAACTGCGGTTGGCAAACATCGACGCACCGAGCACATAAGCCATGTTGGACTCAACGTTCGTCGCGGCTGCATCGTCCATCCGGACCTCGCTGGCCAGCATGAACGCGCCAAGATGGCGCGTTTTCGCAGTGCGCCGGTTGAGCATCCCGCCACCCAATGCCTGCACCTGTCCCGCTGGTTCTTTGTATAGCACCGTCGCCCCCCACAGGCCGACGGAAGGCCGCCGCCTCGATGCTCGAAGCAACGCGCTCAATGCATCTGGATAAACAGTCGTATCGTTATTGAGCAACCAACAGAATTCAATGTCGGGCGTGCGCATCGCAAGCCGTAGGCCGACATTGTTGCCGCCCGCGAATCCCCAGTTCTTCTCGTTGTCGACTAAAATTACAGAAGCATCCGAGGAAGCTCCGCCGCGTACACTCGTGCGATCGATTGCCGCGAGAGCGAAAGGCTTGGGGCATCGCCAGCGAGACCACGCAGCTTCGAAAGCAGCCGTCCGATCGCGAATCCCGGCCCATAGACGCACGAGCGATCCGTCGGTCGAAGCGTTGTCGCATACAATTAGTTGTCTGAATGGACTATCGGAAGCTAACAGGCTGTCAATGCACGCCAACGTATCGGCTGTGCCGTTATAGTTGAGCAGCACGATAGCAACATTGGACGATTCGTTGACCCGGTTCGTTACGCGCATAATCAGCCGAGCCGTCTGAACGTGCCCAGCGCGTTCCTGAGAACTCCACCCCAGCCGCCGCGATGCGCGGCGCGCCAAAGCCGAAGGCCACTATAACTAGGGATGATCCTCCGCCGTACCATCACGGCAGCTAGCCTTCCGAGCACCACTTGCTTGCGCATAAGCTGGTACGGCTGCATGTCCGCGATCGCATCGATCGCGCATTCCTGTGCACAAACCGCTTGCGCGGCAAGCGCAGCGCGAACCAAATCCTCCCCCGCGTGTGTACGGCTAATGATAAGACTACGACCTGCACGCTCTTCAAAATTTGGATAACCGCCCGGACCGTACCATGCATCTGCGCAGGTGATATCAGCAAACTCCCCGGTTCCATCCGGACAAACCTTGCAGCGCAGCTGCAGGCGCTTACCTAGGATCTTCCCCCAAGATGCGGCGTAATCCATCTTTAGTTCGCGACCATCGAACGTACGCGCGGTGGCGAACCCGGGCCAACCATTCCCGCGGTACACAAAACTCGCTGTCTCCACAGCGTTGGTTCCCAGCGCCGCCAGCACCTCATGGGTGCCGGCCATACTAGGTACGCCGGCGCACATGAACGACAGGATCATTACGACCTGCGAGACTCGTTCCGTATGAACCGCAAGGTACGCACGCAGGGCCGCAACGTCGCACGGTTTTCCGACAAACGCGAAGCGACCACCCAGCTCGAACAGTGCGTCGATATCATCCAGCGCCGCGGCCGGCGCGTAGCGGGAACCTGCGCCGGATAGCACCTCGTCGCGCGTCCTGCTGATGCGGCGGATGTTAAGCAATGGATCGTCCGTAGAGACGGCCACGTGTGCCACGAAATCGGCCTTCCCTGATTCCAGCAGATAGATCAGAAGAGCCGACAGGACGCCGCCAGACGAGCCGCGATAGCGAATTTCCGGATCCACCGCCCAGCCCGTGCGAACCCCATGAATAGGCCCCCATTCTGCGTGTGTCTGCGGCGCGTCAGTGCGCAGGCGCAGCGTCAGTCCAGGACAAATCCTGCGAAATGCATGCGTGAATCCGGGGGAAAGTTCGCCCTCGACCAGTGGACGCAAAAAACCGTCTGGATCGAGCTTCATCTGCACCGGGCCACGGCTGCCAGCCGCCGCACACGCACCGCATCCGCTGCATAGGCCGGAAGCGACTACCTTACTGACGACGTTTGGCATGCAGTTTCTCCAAGAGCTGGACCAAGTAGTCTTCGTATCGTTGCAATCTGTCGTGAGCGATGGCATTGCCCTCGCGAACTTCCTCCCGAAGTCGTGCTCGTTCGGCAAACCCATCGACGATCGTACGGAACGCCGTATCCGTATCATCTATCCGCATATCCGCGACATGCCGATACCCCAACGTATCGAAAAGACCATTGAACTTGCGGCTGTAAGCCATCGGCACAACCGGCACGCCGCTTGAGAACGCCGCAATGCATGCGTGCATGCGTGCGCCCGTAAAGAAATCGAGCGTGGCGATGTAGCTTTTCGCCTCGCTGGGCGACGCAAAGCGTGGCGCCACCTTGATATCCGGAAACCGTTTGTTCAACGTCAGAATCGCAGCGTAGTCATCTTCGACGGGCAGGTGGTTCGCCAGCACATGAGCCACGAGATGAATCTCGACGTCCGGCATCGCCGTAAAATGTTCGATGAGACGGGTTATCAACCCGAGATAATCCACAACCAGGCCGAACTGATTTGCTCCCGTATACCCGCCATTAAACAAAAGCCCCGAGACATTGATACCGACTCGAACCCTACCCGGCGACCGATGCAGATCTCGCTCGAAAGGAAGGCGAAACGCTACGTCGATGAGCTCCTCCGACTTCGCTTCTAGTCCAACAACACGTAGGACGTCCATCGATAGCCGGTCGCGCGCAAAGACGCGTTCGGCACGCGACATGATCAGCCGTGCTACCAGCCGGACCCAACTGGCCGAGAACGGGCCGATCGTCTGCGGACTCAACACAAGCGGTTTCCGATATGCCAGCGCAAGGCATTTCGAAAGGCTGAGAAAGAAAAAGCGCTTGCTACCGTAGATATCGGAAAAGCTGTCGCCCTCCCCAATGTCCAGAACCGCATCGCAGGTCTTCAACTGCTTGAGAAATCGTGACCTACGAAGCAAGATTCTTTTTGGAGAAAATACATCTGCTACTTCACAGTCGAGCGCGTCAGCTAAAGTCGGGCTGGCGCCGGAAGAGCAAAATTCGATACACCTCATCGTCACCTTCGCGCGGACCGCCGCCGCGCGCAGTATCGCAAGTTGCGACTGCGCCAACGCGCCAACGCCGAGATTTTCCGAACCGAGGCTCTGCCATGCAAGGCCGACAGTAAGCGTTTTTTTTAGATCAGACATGTTCCACCAAATTGAGCAATTTTCCCTTGGGTCGGCATCGTGCAGCACAGCTGGCTGCACACCGCTTTGTAGCCTGACTGGGCGCGCAGGGCAGAGTTGCCGCACCGCTTGTCGCGAATCTCACAGCACTCGATGTCACCGTGCGCCAAGCTAGGCGCCCCATTGCACATCGATAAATTCAAGCGCCAGCCTGCCGAGCTTTCCAAAGTGTCTCGGCTAGCAGCACTATCGACACGACGTCGCCAAAGCTTGTAAGTAAAATTCATACCGGCACTCAATAGTCCAGCGTCATCGTGGGATCGCGCCGCTCCCGCCTCGATCGCGCCCACAAGTAGCGTGCACAGAAGAACAACATCGCCGTGCCCATGATCGCCGTACTCGCTACGAGCGCCCAAGCTACGCCGACTTCGCGATAGCGCGAGCCGAGGACAAAGCTAAGGCTGATAAGGCAGGTTGAACCCAGCAACAACGATGCGATGCGTGCGCGCGTATGTCGTACCAAAACGAGCGTGATACCGGTACCCGATGCTGCGAATCGCGCCGCTACGAACAGGCTCAGCGCAGGAGCCAGTCCGGTCACGGCGGCAAACGCGGCGCCGTACACGTGAGGCATTACGAGCGCGACGATAACGTAGTTCGCCATCCCGGCAACGAGCCCTGCCTTTGCAAAGACCAAGATTATCCGCACGAGCGCCGCGACGGCTCCCGGCATGTGAACCCGCGGGCTCGTCCTGGGAATCAGGACGTTTGTCAGCACGGTGACGACGGTGAGGAGACCATAAGCCACACGTGTGCCCGCCTGATAGATGCCGACGGCGACCGGACCGGCGACAATGCGCAGGATGGCCGTATCTATGCTGGTCATGGTGGCCTGCATCAATACGTCGGCGGCATACGACCATTGGCCACGCAGCTCCGACAGCCCCCGCTGCGTCGAAATCCGGCGCAGCTTTGTCGCAAAAGCTGATTCGACTTGGATGAGTGTGACGATGGCGAACGAGAGCCGACAAAGCAGGAAGGACAGCGAGACGAGTTCCAGCGAATGCGTCGCCACAGCGGTTGCCGAAATCACGGCGAGCGACGCGACTGAGTAGGTCGAATACGAGATGGCCTCGTACCGAAACAGGCCTTTCGTTCGCAGCGACGCCATGAAAAAATCGATAAAGGTATCGGCGATCTGTGTCCATGCCAGCAAAACGAACACTAACCCATGATCAACCACCAGCCCAAACGCCACCGTGAACGGCAGCGTGATCGCGGTAAGAACCACCTTCAGCGACAAAAGGTTCGACATGATGTCCATCGCTTGGTCGGGGTTCGCTGAGCAGTCTCTCAGAACGACAGGGACCAGACCATAGTTCGCTGGGATGGCAAAGAAAGAGCCAATTGCAAACCATGACATAAGAATGCCAAAACTCTCTGCGCCAAATACGCGAGCGTTGATCACGAACACGAGAGTGCCAGCCGCTGTTCGCGACGCAACAGAAATGCCGTTCAGCACGATATTTCGAGCGGATTCGTTAAGCACGGGGCAACCGCCCGCGTGCCATCAAATCCGTGCGCATCCTCCGCTCACGCGCCGCGTCATTGACTACGCGGTAGCGGCAGATTGTTCCGATGGCACAAAGCAGATAGATGAGACCGAGGTTCTGGATGAGCGAGCTAATCATCGAAGTCAACATGAATGAAATCAATGCGAGCGACACCAACGCCAGACAGCGCCGCGCGCGAGCGTCTTTTGCGTAGCGTCGTGCCGACATGAAGCGGATGCAACAGAGTCCAAGTGCCCCGTAGAGACATAGGGGTGCGAAAATCCCGGAATCGATAGCTAGAAGCAGTGGCATGTTGTCAACGGTGAACGCGTCGTTCGAACCTTGGAAACCTAGAGCTGCTGACCCAAAACCTTCACCAAAACCGAGCCATAAATGGTCAATGGCAATCGGAAGGCCAGCTTGTAGCATGTCCCAACGCACGGAGCTGCTTGCCTGTTCAGTTGCGGAGCGGCCGATCGCGTAGATCACAATAAGCCCGACAACGCCGACGATAGCGGTCAGTGCGGTCCCGAACACTATGACACCCGCGGCCAGCTGCTGTTGTCGGGCCGGGATCCGCGCGATGAAAGAACGCGAGCCCCCGAGCATCACGACGAGATGAACGAGCAACAGCGCTCCGACCGACGACCGCGTGTTAGTGCAAAACACAGCGGCAGCGAACACTATCTGTGCGGCGCGTAGCGTGCTCCTATGCACACCAACACAGCGCTCGGTCAGGAAATAGAACGACAGTGAAGTCGCAATGACCAAGAACTGCCCAAACGAGAGCGGGTGAAAGAACGTCGACTGCGCCCGGTATATACCATCGCGCGTTTTGTCCATCGCGATCATCATCAGCCCATCGGCATCGGACGATTGAAGCGTGGCAGTAAGCGGATTCGTTTTGGCAAGCCACTCGATGATCCCGAAAAGCGCGACAAGGACGGCGGCGACAAAGAACGTCCGCATACACAGTTCAATCGATGCCCATGACCGTACAGTGAATAGCGCAATGACGAACATGGGAAAGCACAATGTCAAGTCCGTACTGAAAAACTCTTTGAACGACGAGTCGTGGTCCGGAGCGACGAAGCAACTCATCCCACGGATGAAAACAAACAACACCAACAGGCAGAGCGGAATTCGATTACTGCGAATGGAGCGGAACGCCTCCGAAAAACGCCGTGGCATCGTTAGAAAACCGAGTAATGCGACCACCAACCAAATTGCAAATAGCAGCTTGGTTGGTGTCAGGCCGCCCCCTTTTGACGAGCCCATCTTCAGGTAGAAAGGCCACACAATATAAGAAAACATCGACAACGCGAGCAGCCGGTCGAGCACATCGATGCGGTGCTCCCCTCGCCACGCGGACAAAGTGGCACGCATCTGTGGCGCCCCATTCACAGAACGAAATTCACGCATGAGCGATTATCCATATCATGTGTTGCTCACGAGGATTTCCCGTTTGACTGGTCCGACACAAGTTCTGGCGCATAGCGGTAGTCGGCGTAACGGTAGCGGCTGTACTTGCCCGAGTACCGGTAGCGTCCGGTGTGAGCCGCAAGCCCATTGAACAGGACGCCCTTCACCTCACCGCCAGCATTGACGAGCTGCTTCGTAGCTTCCTGCACCTCACCGATCGTTGTCTCGTCAGCCCGAGTCACGAGAAAAACTGCGCCAGCCCTAGCCGCCAGAATGCCGGCATCCGCCGCCGCGAGCACCGGCGCCGTATCGATCAGGACAACGTCATATTGCTTGCTGAATTCATCGAGCAATTTCCCCAGGCTACTCGTCAACAGCATCTCCGCGGGATTCGGCGGAAATGTGCCGCTCGGGAGGAAGTCCAAGTTCGGTACGACGCCCTTGCGAACGGCCCGCTCGACGGAAACGGTTCCTAAGATCAATTCCGTGAGGCCGTTTGTGCGGGATTGGCCAAGGTAGTGGTTCAGGCGGCCCTTGCGCAAATCGGCGTCGACAAGGAGAACGCGTTTGCCCGCAGAGGCCAGGACCGAGGCCAAGTTCGCAGAAATGAATGACTTACCGACGCCCGGTGACGGCCCTGCTACCAGCAGTAGGTTGTTCCTGGCGTCGAGCGTCGCAAACTGCAATGCCGTCCGCAAGCTCCGCAAGCTCTCGACGGCAGGGTCCGAAGAATCCTCATGCGTCAGGAGTAGCAGTCCCCCATTCTTCTCACGTAGCTGGGAAGCCATCGCTTGTTGGCGCTTGCTGAAGGGAATCGTCGCATAGACGTTCAGGCCCGTGTGCCGTTCGATTTCTTGAGGATCGGTCACCCCGCCCATCAAGCCGTTGCGGACGAAAGCAACGACCACCCCGGCCGCCACCCCGAGCAGCGCGGCGATCGGCAATATCAAAAATGGCTTCGGCCACACCGCTTCCTCGGGTACCACCGCGGGATCGACAAGGCGCACGTTGCCCACCTTCCCCGCCTTGATCACCCGAAGCTGTTCGGCATTTTGCAGCAGTTCCTGGTACAACTCGGTGTCCACCTCCACATTTCGCATGAGACGCAGAATGTCCTGCTCCACATTTGGCATCAGCTTAATGCGGCCAGCGATCGCGTCGACCTCGTTCGACAACGCGCTGATCCGCTTGTCAACCGCCTGAATGATGGGATGATTCACCGCAAAGCGTGAGATCAGTTCCTGCCGCTTCTGTTTCAAGCTAAACAACTGCGTTTGCGCATCAACGCTTTGTGCCAACGCCAATTTAGCCTCTTCACTCAGGTCGACGGTGCCCCGTTGATTGCGGGCGGCATTGTATTCGCTCTCAGCCTGCTCCAGCGCGCGCTTCATTACCGGAAGCTGTCCATCGAGAAACGCGAGGGATTTTTCGGCATCGGCCGTCTTACGCTCGATGTTCTGCTTGACGTACTGTCGCCCGATTTCGTTTAGCGTCGCGGCTATGACCACCGGCTCAGGCCCGCGAAGCGATGCGCCGATAATCCCGCTCTGCTTACCCTTTTCAGCGATGTCCATGGCATCCTGCAGGGTTTCGATGGTTTTGAGGCGTGATCTGCGCACGAGCGTAAATTCCGCGCCCGGCTTCGCGTCGAGCTTTGCCACAAGCACGTCGATCGGTCCGTCTTGCGTTTGCGCACGCAGCAACTGACCCACGCGACCTTCAAGCGGATTGTCAAGGTTGGATGATTGCTTGATCCGGAATCTCCCGCCGGCCAGTGCCGTTAGCGCGAACTTGTCGCCCTCCATCTCGCGTGGCACGTTGAACGTGTTAACCTCCAGCGACTCGCGCCCCCATGCGAAGCCCCCGATACCGAAGATACCCGGCTCGGAAAGCCCGTGGTTATGCTGTGCTATTAATCGACCCACGATTGGAAAGCGCTTAGGTTTGGCGTCGATGAAGAGACGCAAATTGTCGACGGTCTCTGACACAACCATGCGTGAGCGCAGGATTTCAATTTCCGCAGTCGCTTCCGTCTTCACGTCGAAGAGCGACGAGACATCGGAAAGCAGGTTTTTCGCCGAGTTCGGATTCTCCTCCACCTGCACCAAAATGTTGCCCTCATAGAGCGGCTTGGTCAGAAAGGCAAATACGGCACCGATGATAAAAATCGCGGCGGCGATCCTGACGATGAGCCAGCGCTTTGCAATCAGTACGTCGATATAGCTCGCAAGATCGATCACGTCGTCCTGCGGCATAGGCCCGAAGGCGGGTTGTTCGAATCGGTTCATAGCTGGACGTCTTAGGTTATTTTGCTGACGGCTTCAATGCGGGCGGCCCATGCTTCCACACACACACTTACGAGATCGAAGACCTGCTCGAAAACGATGCGGGATTGCCCCACGGGATCTGGCACGTCGTATCCACCATGCTCGCCCAAGCGGAAGACCTTGCCCGATGCCAGCGGAAACTGACGATACAACGCACTCCTCTGTTCTCGAGTCATAACAAGAATTAGGTCGGCTTGACTGACGAGCCACGGTGCCAATCGCAACGCTCGATGTTCCCTGATGTCGACGCCCCGCTTCCCCATGACGTCGATGGCGATGGAGTCGGCTTGCTCGCCGTCCACCGCGATAAATCCCGCCGACACCGTCAGGCACTCGGGCAGCGCTTGCTTCAGCAATCCCGCAGCCATTGGACTCCGGCAGAGGTTTCCTGCACACACCACAAGTATGGATCTCATTGTCGGACCCGCTATCTGAGTGCAGTGGCAGTGCCGACGAATGGCTGCGTGGTAGGTAACATCAGGCTCGTGGCTCTGCTCCAGCGGGTCAACGATGCTGCGTCGACATACACTACGTCGTTTTCCCTAAGGTCAAAACCGTCTGCAATCGCTAATGCAACGGGCGATTTGCTGTCAAGGTGAAATACTTCGGGTTTGCCTTTCCCGACCTGCCTTATCACGTAAATCTGGCCTGGATCGCTCGTCTGGGGGTTGACACCTCCCGCGGCACCAAGTGCCTCATTCAACGAGAGATGACCGTCTCGTAAGAGCATCGGCCCCGGGCGCAACACCTCCCCGGCAACAAAGACCTTGCGGTCTTCGCGGGGCGAGACGTGCACAATGTCACCGTCCTTCAGGACGATACGGCCCGGGTCTATACCTCGTTTTAGCAGATCCGGCAGACTGACTTCAACTGTCCTGCCTGCGCGGCTGATGCGAATGTCGCTCGCGTCACCGCTCGGCAGCACGCCGCCCGCCCGGCTGAGCGCTTCGACGAGCGTCATCGGTACGTCGTCGATCGGTTGTACGCCCGGTGACTTGACCTGGCCGTCGATAAACACACGTTGATTGCGGAACGACGTCACGCGCACGGTGATTTGTGGTGCAGTCACGAACTCGGACAGGCGGTGGATCAACCTCTCGCGAACCTGCAATTGCGTCAGACCGCTCGCCTTGAAAAGACCGATGTAGGGAAACTGGATGAATCCATCCGGACTCACGACGTAGCCGGGTACGCTCGCGGCTCCTCCGCCTCCGCCGCCTGCAACGGCCAGTGCGCTTTGCCCATCACCAGGGTCGGTGATACCCATGCTTCCGGAACCACCATAGGTTAGTGTTGGGTACACCAGCTCAGGATGATCCCAGACCACGATCGACAGTACATCACTCGGACCAATCAGGTACGGTGCGGGCACGCCAAGCAACTGTTTAAGTCCGTCAGCAAGTGGACGCTCGCCAGACTGCTGGGAAGCCTGGATCATAGCGAGCGTAATTGGCGTGACTTCCGCTGACGACAAACCGTTCGCCGCGCCACCTTCATAGCCCGCATCGAACTTCATCCCCGGCGAAAACGCACACGAAGCCAGGAAACACGATACGGATATCCACATGACGGCATTGCACAACTTCCTAATCAAAATCGTAAATTGCATACAAACATCCTTGCATCGGAATACAAAATTTGGCAAAACAAGCGGTCGAGAATATCGGCTATAAATCAGGGAACCTAGCGCATCCTGCCTATAGCTTCCGATAGAAGAACTGCTTGCAGCGGCCTTCTCATCGCTTCCGATCGGAAAAAATATCAGAGTAAACTTCTATGATTATTCGTTTGCAATACTCCGTTTACCCGCCGCCACACGACCTCGCCAGTCAACTCTTGTTCACTGTTTTTGACAGGAACCAGTGCTTCCATAACAACCTCCAATAAAGTAAAGACGGTCAGGCACCCGCGACATTCGCGAGAAAGTCCTGAATCTTTCTAATGTAGATGCGCTCGTCGTACCGTTTCAGGAATTCGGCGCGACCGATGTTCCCGTGCGAACGCGCAAGTGCGGGCATGTCGAGGTACTTCTGGATGCACGCTACAAGTTCCTCGACGTCGTCCGGCTCGAAGAAAAGACCGGATGCGTCGTGAGTAACGATATCTTTCATCCCGCCATTCCTTGCCGCTATCACCGCACAGCCGAAGCTCATCGCCTCGATCACTACTAGGCCGAAAGGCTCTGGGCGCCTGGACGGAACAACCACCACATCCGCCCACCGGTAGTGGTCCGCCGGAACTGGCGCGAACTCGTAGAATTCTACGATCGCGCGCAAGCCATACCTGTCGCATTGGGCGACGACGGCATCGCGAAACGCATGCTGGTCCTTGTAGACTCCGCCGACAAAGCGGACCTTGACTTTGTCGAGCTGCGCGCGCGGCAATTGTCCCAAAGCGTCCAACAGCAAATCCTGCCCTTTCCATGAATTCAACCTGCCGATCATGAGCAGATTCACGCAATCTGCGTGTTTTCGTTGCTTGTCCTCACCACCCGCGACCCCATTTTCGACCACTGCGAACTGCTTGTTTCCCAGCAGCGCGATACTTTCGCGCGTGGCACGCGAATTGAAGATCAGTCTTCCCTTCGCCCACCAGAGCAGGCCCGAAAAAATCTTCGCGAGGAAGCCCGTGGGTAGTTCATGCATGTGTATGATCACTGGCGTTCTCGAGAACCGGCTCGCCAGGATGAAATCGATGACGACGATCGTATTCACGTAGACAACGTCGTGCGACTTAATTGCGCGGCAGGCCGCACTAACTCGGACAATCAATTTTTCCGGATGCAACAGCAACGATTTGACAGTGCTCTTTCTGAGAACAATCATGTCGACGAACACGATGTCATCCACAAGCGGCTTGAGAGCATTTACCAATGGCCCGCACTCGGGCAAAAAAACCGTTATCCTCCAGCACGGAAATCGTTCGCGACAGGCGCGAATCGATTGCACAAACGTGCGATCGGATCCGTAAAGCTCCGCGCCTTGATGGACAAACAAGACACGTTTGATCGCAGTCATGCACTAACCTCCAATATCCATGGCGCTTAATATCCGCTCGTACCGGCGCCACCCGACTCGCCTTGCACGTCAAACCCGGCAGAGGTTTTCCGCCCGCCAGCAAGCCTTCGCTCAGACAATCGGACGCCAACGGGTTCATCGCCTGCTGGTTCAGCGCATCCTCCGTTGAGACAGCGATAGCTGTCGCTTCCACCCCCTATGCTTCCCAAGCCCAACTGATTCGAATTGCCGGATGAATCCCGCCGAGAAAGCATCGGCTGGTCGCCGCTGATGCGCGCATGTAACGCCGCGAGCGGCGACTCGCCACGAGTCACTCCGCCGCCGAGTCCGCCGCTCAGTCCTGCGTTGGCGCGGTCGAACGACGAGGTCGGTGCGAAATGCCCAAGTGGACGATCACTCCCGCAGAGCGGTGTCCAGCCGCCCGGTTTGGCGCACGATCCATCCGACGTGCGGCCGAGGATACCTGGCAGAGACTGCGCGCTGGCGAGATGGATAGTCATGAGGAGACTAACAACCCCCGTGTGAACCGCTATTTTCCTAATGCATCTACCTGACATAACCGGCTCCAACTCGATAGGACGCGTGAAGCGAGGCGGAACTCTTGGTCTCGCAAATCTCGATTGTGATGTCGCCTTGAACACGCCGTTTCGGCTTCATCCCCGTTATGTACGTAACCACTACAACGAGAACCGAATGTTGCTTGAATTAGCTTGCCGAGCACGCATACGTCCTGCCGAATCGGCAGCGAGCACAACGCGAGCACCCATGCCCGAATACAAGCAGGCGCATACGGCGCATTTTCCTTCGATTTCGCTGCAGAGATTTCTTGGATATCTGGAACACTTCTGGAACCTATCCGCCGTTAAGCGACCGAAGATCCTTCGGTACAACGCCGATGTCTCCAGCCACGCACTTTTTCCTTTTCCCTATGACGAAGACCCCTCGCTCATCCGGATCGTCGAGACCAAATAGACGCCATGAATCTTCCGTAGCCGTTGGAGGCCTAGAAATGGCTTATCAGCAATGAGAATTCTCTGCGGTTGCAGCGCATCATACATAGACCGCTAACCGGCGTAATGTGACTGACGTAAACTGCCAAGATGTTGGCGGATTAGCGCACAAAACTCTGCTTGGCGGATCAGGGCAGGCAGGTCCTTACGACCTCAATTTACCTAAAGAAAGTCTGAACAAATCATTTTGAGCCTGACTGTTCTCCACATTCGAAATTTGGTGGATCTCGAAAGTGGTTTTAGCGTTGGGAACTGCATGAATACGGACCAAAAATTGAGCTACTTCCATCTTCGGTACAGCATCCCAAGCTTGCGCTCAGGTTCGTGACACACACCACTGATTACCTTTCTTGGCCGAACTCATCTCGGAATCGCGCTCACCGCTCGCGTTCTTGGTCGAGCTGGGCGCTGGGATCAGCGTAGCGTCGGCGACCGTACCCGCTTTGAGCAGCAGCCCTTTGCGGCCAAGCACCCCATTGATCGCCTCGAGCATCTGGGCCGCAAGCTCATGCTTCTCAAGCAGATGCCTGGATCGTAAGATCGTGCTCTCGTCAGGCAGACGCATGTTCCAGCTATCCAGCGCAGCAAGCTCTCGAAACAGCGGGACGTCGTGCAACGCTTCCTCCATTGCAGGATCGCTCAGGGTGAACCAACTGCTGGATCCGCAACATCGTCTCCACTGGAAACGGCGGCCGCCCTCGCTTACCTTCGGGTGCATGCAGTGATATCAGCGCCACCAATTCGCGCCACGGAACCACCCGGTTCATCTTGTCGAGGAACTCGCGCTTGCGTGTTCGTTTGGTCGTCAAATCCAATCCCAGATTAGCTTGTCTCATTCCGTAATCGTCGCAGTCGTCGCGCTAGTTGGCGACTCAAATATGCTCGATTTATGCGGACCTTCCTTTAGCTCTCCGACACACGTCCATATACGTCCTCAAACCGCACGATATCGTCCTCACCTAGATAAGCACCCGACTGCACTTCGATCAGTTCAAGCGGAATCTTGCCGGGATTTCGCAGCCGATGCGCGACGCCCAGTGGAATATATGTCGATTGGTTTTCCGTCAGCATACTTTCCGTGTCGCCGTTGGTGACGAGTGCCGTACCCTTTACAACGATCCAGTGCTCCGCACGATGATGATGCATCTGCAAACTCAACTGAGCGCCCGGGTTCACCACGATTCGCTTGACCTGGAAACGAGCGCCCCGATCGATTTCCTCGTAGGAACCCCACGGGCGCACCACGCGACGATGGGTGACCGACTCGTCTCGTCCAGACGCGTTTAGGCGCTCGACGATTTTCTTTACGTCCTGAACCTTGTCCTTATGCGCAACCAATACCGCGTCGGCCGTCTCGACAATGACAATGTCGTCTAATCCGATAGCTGCCACCATGCGATAGTCCGCTCGTACATACGACTTCGTCACGTCCTCGGTCATTACATCGCCGACGAATGCGTTACCGTGCTCGTCTAGCTTTGCGAGAGCCGCGAGCGCCGTCCAAGAACCTATGTCGCTCCAACCTAAATCAGTTGAAACGATCACAGCCGCCCGGTTGGTCTTTTCCATAACCGCATAATCGACTGACATGCTCGGACACTTAGCGAACGATACAGAGTCGAGGCGTACAAAATCGTCGTCATGCGCGGCCTTCTCTAACGCCTGCTCCGCGAACCGTGCGATTTCAGGTTCGTGATTGCGCAGCTCATCCATATAGGTCGACGCCTTCATCATGAACATGCCGCTGTTCCAATAGTAGTTACCCTCTTGGATGAAGCGCTCCGCCGTCGTTAGATCCGGCTTTTCAACAAAAGCATCGACCTTAAAAACCTGGTCACCGCCTGCGAGCGACGCACCGCTTCGAATGTATCCGTAACCGATGTGAGGTTCAGTCGGTTGAATGCCGAATGTGACCAGGAGGCTGCTGCTAGCGACTTGCGCCGCAGTCGCTGCCAGATTAGCAAACGCTGCCTCCTGCTGAACCACGTGATCTGAAGGCAGCACCAGCAATAGCGCGTCGGGAGATTGCTGTATCGCGAGCAGCGCAGCGACCGCAACGGCAGGCGCGGTGTTCCGCTGAGCTGGTTCGAGCACGATTGACGAGGGCACCACGCCGACTTCTCGCAACTGCTGCGCCACCAGGAATCTATGATCATTCCCGGTAATGATGACCGGTGCCGAAATGTCGCTCATGCCCTGCAAACGCAATGCCGTCTGTTGTACCAACGTTTTGTCACTGGTCAACTTCAGGTATTGTTTTGGAAAGGCACCCCGCGACATCGGCCACAAGCGCGTGCCACTACCTCCACATAGAATGACCGGATAAATGTTCATGACAAGTTTGCCGGTCGAAACGGGTATCCTGCGCGAGACATCCTAAGCCTACCCAGCTTAGGAGTTGACGGGAATATCTCACGAGTATTACTCGCACTGGAAAGTAAGCTCATAGTCGCTGGTTCGTCATTTACGTGCACCCTTGTTATCACAAGCGCCCATCAACCGATTCCGACCGCGCCGGTGCCATGCCCCCCAGCCGCACACCCAATCCCATCTGCCTGTGAAACAACGCCTCATACGCGCCTAACACGCGCTCCCACTGAAAACCCGATTCGAACTGCGCAATCGTCGCCGCACGCATCACACTGACCTCTTCGTCATTACCGAACAACGCCGACATGTGTTCCTCACACTTGCTCACTGAGTCAAAAAAACGAGCATGCGCACCCGCAACCCATCGGTTAAACACGTTGTCGTGCGCGATGACGGCGTTGCCTGCACCCAAAGCTTCCACCAGCGACGGATTCGTCCCACCCACCCGATGTCCGTGCAAATAAAATCTCGCGTGCTGCCGCAAAGCATTCAATGTCGAACGTTCATAGATCGGACCGACAAACAGTACTTCTTCGCTTGCCGCACTAATCACCTCTTGGTGATAAGCATTTCGATCTGAATCGAAGGTCCCGAGCACAACAAGCTTCGCGTCCCGACGTTGTTTCGAAAATGCTTGGACGATCTCGAGTATCGAGTTTTCGGGCTCGGGGCGCGCAATCACAATCCCATAGTTATCCGAACGAATTCCATACAGCTCCAAAGTTACCTCATCACTACAATCGACGCGATCTCCGCCATAAGGGATCATCGTAATCTTTGCGCGTGTGACTCTGGTCGCCAAATGGTCGGCAATCGCCGGATGGTCCGCGATCAGGTGGTTTCCGACCCAACAGCCAATCCGTTCGTTAGCCCAGAGCCACGCTCGCTCGTGAAAACGCCATTTCTGCCGATGCCACTCAAGACCGTCCATGTTGATCAGATTGGTGACCCCCATCAACCGCAGCCAGAGACAAAACACCGCCGTGTTGTAACCCAGGGTGAGTGTGAGATCAGGCTTGCGTCTTGCCGCATCGCGTACACACTGCCAGTCGAATTCCATCGTTCCCAATGCACCCTGCCGGCGCGCGGGTATGACAATCCGGTGCACACCCTTCCACACGTCCTCGTAACGGATTTCGTCGCCTTCCAGACCCTGACAATAGACCGTGACGCGCCATCCCCGCTCGACTAGATAAAGAGCCAGTCGCTCCGCAAACGTCTCGAATCCGCCGTGGCTCGCGGGAATTCCGCGAGTGCCTAAAATCGCTATTGTTTTATCCATGGTCACAGATTTATTGCCGTCGGGTTACGCTGCAGTGCCCTGAAGCGGGTGTCGCATCGGTTGCTATCTGCTAAAAATTTCAGGAGTGCTATATGAAGCAAGTCGAAGCGGCCAGTATTAAAAGCCGCTCCGACGCCCCAACGCTCAATTCCCCGTCATGCACAACCCCAATGCCTCACGCCAGTCAGGCGCATACACTCTGAAGCTCGCTGCGGTTTTATCATTCGACAGCCGTGAGTTGCCGGGTCGAGCCGCCGAGGTCGGATACGACACAGCCGGGATCGCTTTCACACGCGGCTTCTTTTCCAGACCAGACAGTTCGAAGATAGCTTCGGTAAAGCCGTGCCACGACGTCTCGCCGGATGCCGTCAGGTGATAAATCCCCGAATGCTGCGACCACCAGTCGCTACGACCGCTCCCAATCGCTTGCGCCAAGATATTCGCGCTCAACGAGGCAATCGTGTTCGACCATGTCGGCGCACCGAACTGATCCGCCACCACGTTCAATTCCTCCCGCGCCGCGCCAAGCCGCAACATCGTCAGGAAGAAGTTCTTCCCCCGCGATCCGTACACCCAACTCGTGCGGAATATCAGGTGATGACAGCCGGCAGCAGCGATTGCCTGCTCGCCCGCGAGCTTGCTCCTGCCATACACGTTCTGTGGATTGACAACGTCGTCTTCCACATAGGCCCCATTCTTGGCGCCATCGAACACATAGTCCGTCGAATAGTGAACGAGCGCCGCATTCAGCCGCCTCGCCTCAACCGCTAACAGAGCCGGCACCTCGGCGTTCAGGCGCATTGCCGCATCCACGTCGCTTTCGGCTTTATCGACGGCGGTATAAGCAGCGGCATTTACGATCATCGCCGGCCTGATCTCACGGACAACGCGACGGACTTCATTTAGATCGGCAAGGTCCAGCTTATTACGATCAAGCGCTACGACATGACCTAGTCCCTGCAAACTGCGCACGAGTTCAAACCCGACCTGGCCCTGTGCGCCGGTTAGTAGAATGGTTTTTGGCAGGCACAACGTCGAGGATGTGCTCACAAATAGCACTCCGCGTTGGACAGGCGTTTCCCTGCAGCATCCTTTTCAGCCAGCAGCAGTTCAAAGTCGCCCGGCCACTCGATGCCGATCTCCGGGTCGTTCCAGACGATGCAACGCTCGTGTTCCTGGTACCAATAGTCAGTGGTCTTATAGAGAAACTGTGCGGCCTCGGAGAGCACCACGAACCCATGCGCAAATCCTGCCGGAACCCACAATTGACGATGATTTTCTTCCGACAGATGTACCCCGACCCACTTGCCAAAATTCACCGAGCTCCTGCGGATATCGACGGCGACATCAAACACCTCGCCTTGCACTACCCGCACGAGTTTCCCCTGCGCGTGCTCGATCTGATAATGCAGTCCCCGCAATACGCCACGTGTGGATCGAGAATGGTTGTCCTGCACAAAATTCACCCCCGACTCAACCTGCTCGGAGAATTCGAACGCATTGAAGCTTTCATAGAAGAAGCCCCGATCGTCGCCAAAGATCCTTGGCTCAATGAGCTTGACTTCGGGAAGCGCGGTAGCGGTTACTTTGATGGCCATGCGACCTGGTCCGTAGGAAGATTTAGCAGGTATTGGCCATATGCATTCTTCGCGAGCGGCGTAGCAAGCCTCAGCAACTGTTCGTCGTCGATCCAGTGACGGCGGTAGGCGATCTCCTCGGGGCAAGCGACCACCAGTCCCTGGCGCTTTTGCAAGGTCGCGATAAACGTCGCGGCATCGATCAGCGAGTCGTGGGTCCCCGTATCAAGCCACGCGTAGCCGCGACCCATGATCTCGACGTTCAACTTCTGGTCTTCCAGATAACGCGCATTGATGTCCGTAATCTCAAGCTCGCCGCGGGCGGACGGTGTAATGTCGGCCGCGATATGGCAGACGTTTTTGTCATAGAAATACAGCCCGGTCACCGCATAGTTCGAACGCGGTCTGACGGGCTTTTCTTCGATCGACACTGCACGGAAATCCCGATCGAATTCGACCACGCCATAGCGTTCCGGATCCTGCACGTGGTACGCAAATACGGTCGCCCCATCGGCGCGGGCATCCGCGTTCGCCAGTTGCCTGGCAAGGTCGTGCCCATAGAACAGGTTGTCGCCGAGAATCAAGGTCGACGGATCGTCACCAATAAAACTGCGCCCGATGACAAATGCCTGCGCCAACCCATCTGGCGACGGCTGCACCGCGTAGCTGATATTCATGCCCCATTGGCTGCCATCACCGAGCATTGCCTCAAACCTGGGCGTGTCCTGCGGCGTCGAGATGATCAACACATCGCGAATACCGGCCACCATCAAGGTTGATAGCGGGTAGTAGATCATCGGCTTGTCGTACACAGGCAGCAACTGCTTCGACACCACATGCGTAATTGGATAAAGCCGTGTGCCCGAGCCGCCTGCGAGAATAATTCCTTTGCGCGCCATGATTAGTCCGTGCTCGTAAGTTCGCGCTGCGCGTAGTTGGTTTCAACCCACCGTCTATACTCGCCCGAAGCCACATCGTCGGACCACGCCTGGTTGTTCAGATACCACCGCACAGTCTTCTTCATTCCAGTCTCAAACGTGTCTGTGGGCCTCCAGCCGAGCTGTTGCTCAAGCTTGCGTGCATCGATTGCGTAGCGGCGATCGTGTCCCGGGCGGTCCTTCACGTACGTGATTTGCTCTCGGTACGAACCGCTCGTGCGGGGCTTGAGGTGATCCAGGAGATCGCACAGCATGTGTACCACTTCGAGGTTGGTCTTTTCATTCCAGCCGCCGACGTTATAGGTTTCACCCGGCTTTCCGTGCAGCAGCACTTCGCGAATCGCGCTGCAGTGATCCCCAACGTATAGCCAATCGCGTACATTCCTACCGTCTCCATAGACCGGCAACGCCTTGCCCGCGACGGCGTTGTTGATCATCAGCGGAACCAGCTTTTCGGGGAATTGATAGGGCCCGTAATTGTTGGAACAGTTCGTCGTCAGAACCGGCAGGCCATAGGTGTGGTGATATGCACGCACCAGATGGTCCGAACCAGCCTTCGTTGCCGAGTAAGGACTATTCGGTGCGTAAGCCGTGGTCTCCGAAAACTGTGGATCGGTCGATGAGAGTGAGCCATAGACCTCATCAGTAGAGACATGCAGGAAACGAAACGCGTTCTTCAGTTGATCGGACAACGCGCTCCAATAGGCGCGGGTTGCTTCGAGCAGCGTGAACGTACCTATGACGTTCGTCTGCACGAAATCCGCCGGGCCATGAATCGAGCGATCCACATGGCTTTCCGCGGCAAAGTGCAGAATCGCACGAGGCTTGTGCTCTGCCAGCAGCGCATCGATCGCGGCGCGATCACAGATATCCGCGCGTACGAAAATATGGTTCGGGTTGCCTCGCAGCGAATCAAGCGTCGAAAGGTTGCCTGCGTAAGTCAGTTTGTCGACATTCACCACGGTCTCGTCGGAACTCTGCAGCCAGTCGAGTATGAAGTTTCCGCCAATAAACCCGGCACCTCCAGTCACAAGAATCATAGATAACCCTTAGCAATCCTGTTTATACATGGTTCGAATGTCTGACCAATTCTTTGTCGTCACCGCATAGCCATCAGCCGCTCGCCCGCAGGCAATCTGACACACGGTTCCGTAGGCGCATCAATAAGCCGTACTGTGAGTAAACCCCTTCAACACTGTTGCAGCCACAATGCGCATATCTAACGCGAACGACCAGTGTTGGAGGTAGTAAAGATCGTGCTCGACGCGAGCCACCATCTTCTCGATCTTGTCGGTCTCCCCTCTGAAACCATTGACCTGCGCCCAGCCGGTTATACCCGGCTTCGCACGATATCGATCGAGGTATCCCTCAATCAACGGTCTATATAACTCGTCGTGCTCAAGAGCGTGCGGCCGCGGCCCCACCACCGACATCTCACCTCGCAGAACATTGAAAAACTGCGGTAGTTCGTCAAGACTCGTGCGGCGCAGAAAACGCCCGACCGCAGTGATGCGCGGGTCATTGCGCGTTGCTTGCTGTACTACGCCATGCGCCTGACCGTGAGGACGCATCGTGCGAAACTTGTAGATAGTGAACACTCGCCCATCAAGTCCCTTTCGCTTCTGCCTGAATAGCACGGGGCCTCGAGAAGAAAGCTTGATGGCAATCGCGATAGCAACCAGAACGGGCGATATGACAAGCAGGACAACCGCAGCGAAGAGCCGATCGAATGTCTCTTTCTCTGTCATTGCATCTCGACTCATGGACTGCGCAGACAGGCTGATTGCCGGTGCGCCGAACAGATTCAAGACCCCACCGCGATTGACCGAAAGACCCTGAATGTCAGGGAGGAAACGAATGTTCACGAGCGTATCGCGGAACAGCTCGATGCATCGAAGCACCAGCCGTTCTTCTGACAAAGGGAAAGCGAGCCACAACTCCCCTATAGCGGTCTCACGCACGTGTGCCGCCAGCGCATCCAGCTGGTGGAATACCGGCGTGACGGATCGTGACGGCTCACTAGTCTCACCTGCTTTCCAGTCTAATCTCGCCGCGATTCGGAACCCGGAGGTCGCATTCTCTTCAATGTCACTCACTATCCGGTGATAGTGAGCCCCACAACCCACAACAGCGACGGGCCGAACGTCCAGTCCCGCGTGCCTGAAGCAACCCAGCGTGGCGTAAATCGACATCCGCACCGCGACAAAAGCAGCCCCCGTCAGACCTGTCCAGTACAACAGCCATGTCATCGGCACGGTTTCCAACCTGTCCAAACCCAGAATCACCAAAGTTCCCGCAGCCTGCACGACTCCCCATGCGAGCAACAAGCGCATTGCCAACTGGGGCATCGAGCGTGCTCTCCATGATCGATAGATTCCGAATGCGGGAAGCACGTTAGCCGCCAGAGCAAGCGCAATGGCGACGAATACAACGTGTGAAAGCCGATGTGGCATGACGGTCCCGAAGGTCAACCGATCAGCTGCAGCAGCTCCCGCCATGATCAACACGACATCGCATATACGCGCTAGAAATCCCTTCACCCCGTTTCTCCCCTCGAATCGTGCTCGCGTGTCTATGCTCGCTAAGCCGATAGCTGCCAACCAGTGTCAGAGAATCAAATTTCTGATTACGTGCTTTCTGAGCGCAACCAGATCACTGACTCCCGCTCACCCGTGCCTGGTCCTAATCGATGCCTTGATCTACGCCCGACTTTCAACGACGGGAAACGCCGCCCGCAACAGTGCGGATACCTAAGCGTGGGACGATGTGTATTCTTGGGATCCTGATGCTTATAGTGCGTCTTCGGTATAGTCTTGCGCCCGCGCCACCACCGGCAGCATGCGATCTGACAGGGCTTCCGGAAGGACCCGAATCGCCCATCGCCAAACCCAAGGACCTCAAGTACCGATTGATCACTGTTGGCATGCATCATCGCCGCGCACGTGTGACAAGGTCAGTCAAAAACTTGTCGCTGAACGCCATCTCGATGATTTCGGACATTCAGTTGAGCCACTCGTTTGTGGACGAGCGGCGCACAGGACGACTTTACCGGCACGCCTGTGTCTGGCAAAAAAGACCATGCTTATGTCGGACCAACGCCCCAACCCTCGATTACCCTTTGGCATCGAAAATTGGCTAAAAATCATCTGGAGCGAGCGGTGCTTAAAGAGAATAGCGGCATGCTGCAGGCAATATCAGAATTCAACCGGTCCTATCTGCTGCTTGCGCAACGCGCGTTAAGACAGGGAGATATCAAGGGCGGCCAGTTGCTCGGCGTGTCTGACGAAACCGCCGTTCTGATCAGCCAGTTGACAGAAGCCCAAATCGAAAACCTGTCTAATCGTAGCGATCTCCTTTGCGAGATTCGTCTCTCCGATCCAGCACACCTGATGGCACGGATCTAGCGGAGAAATGATTCCCGAAAGTGACAGTTGGAACGACGGTTCTATAAGCAACCCGCTTGAAATTGGCGGACTGTTGCGTAGCCTTGCCCATCGGCTCGACAACCTGACAGCCGACTATGGAGAACAGCACACCATCACGCGCATCCTCGATGTGGACATTGCCGCGCGGACATTCATATTTGATTCGAATGCTGATCAAATAAAGTTCGAAGTGACACTCAGTGGAGTCCGTTGGATTTTCCACGCGGCACCGCGCGGCATCCGTATGGAATTTTCGGTCGACGGCGTGCAACCTGTCTCCTTCGAAGGGAAGGCGGCCTTCAAGGGAAGGTTTCCATCGGTCCTTCTTTGCAGGCAGAGACGTGAGTATTTCCGGGTCCGGACACCCGTACTGGATCCCTACCTCTGCAGCGGTTCGCTAGCAAACGGCGAGCGCTTCCGTGCAGAGATTGTCGACCTGTCGCTTAGTGGCGTTGCTCTACGCATGATAGATGACCATCTGGGCAACCTTGACACGGGCAGTATCGTGCGCGACGCCGAGCTTCATTTCAGCGGCCAAAGTCCTATCTCGCTCGACCTCCAGTTTGTGTCCTATCGCGACCTCGATGGTATTGCCAGAAGCCCACGCTTCATTCTTGGTTTCAAGTTTTTGTCGCTGCCAGGACACACCGAAAATGTGCTGCAACGTCTGATCGCCCGACTGGAGTTGGAGCGCCGATTGATGCCGTGACGTGGAGGCATACACTGCCGTACGTATCTCGGCGGCAATTGCCATGAAAATGGCCGAGGCGTAGTCAGGCGCCGCTCTAAGAGAGCATTCTCTGAAGTTTCGGCGATTCCCCGGACAACGGAAACATTTAGGCCGACACATGCTGTCGGCCTTTTTCCTGCTTGCACGAAAATCACGTCGCGTGGTGAAGTCAACTCACTGCTAAAACAAATCGACTGCGGCGCGCTCCGATTAAATAATAATTTGCAACCCTAATCTTCTGGATCCTCTACGGAGGGTGATTTAGCAAAGCTCGTTATTTTCGAACGTGCCAGTCTTGCACGCAATAAAACGTTGCTTGCCGAAAAAATCATCGCCCCGTCCCACACGAACTATTGGATGCCACTGGCAGTGCGCCTTCCCAAGGATATGCTCAAAAGCGTCAAAATCTTGTCTTCTTATGTAAGGGCCTTTCGCCGCATTCATTGATCGCTTAAAGTTCCCTTGCTCGCCTCTCAGTCGAGCGATATAACCTCGGTTTCCTACTCGCCCGCTACCGGGCGAGTAGGTTTTTTTTGGACCTTCTTCGCATCCACCTCGCTGCGCTTTTAGGACCATCCCATTGGCGAAAGACGTCAAGGTTATGTCGGATCGAATCAATTACCTTCTCTTACAGTTCTACATCGACAGTCGGCCATAGGCGGCGCGAAAACAAGCAGCGAAAATGCAAACTACTGCAAACGCTGTGCGCAGTCTCATAAGCCATGCGACCTTATCTAATCGTTACTTTCCACACGAGAGGTGCGTCCCTTCTGGCACATCTGATGACACCCCTTTGGCTGATGACGACCAATTGAACGTTGCCTGTTTTTACCGTCAGTGAAAGCAGTGCATCGCTCGCTGGAATCGCGTGAACCAATCCGCTCACTCCCTCCCATAATTGTTCAATATAACTAAATAATGATCAAATCGATGCACGGCTTCGATGTTGGATCACATGCATAAAAAAAAACGATGCGATCAGCATAGCCTCGTTCGGGAGGCACATCTCCTTGGAGTCGTACTTGCATTTTCCACGTCGGCATATGCGGCTGATCCGACGCTCTCGTCGCTAGGCCAGTCAGGGGGGTTGACGATCCCGTCGGCTTTCGTTCTGCCGCAAGGCACTTTCGAAGCACAGGCTAATGACTATATTGATCCCCGGTACGGGAGGGCCGCGACCGGCTCGCAGGTGTACTGGGCTGGCATTGGGCTTTTTCCGTATGTGGAAGTATCCGGCGGCCTGGCGAACTACCCAGCGGACACCCACGTCCAATTCGCCGACGAGGAGCATTTTGTCTTTCGTCACTTGATGGCGAACGCGAAAGTCCAGATACCGATTTTTTTCAGGTATCAACCAAGCATTGCATTTGGCATCACCGACATCGGGGGCCAAACCCATTATTTTCGTTCAAAGTATGGCGTGGTATCACAGACTTTCGGTCCGCTCGCACTGACTGCCGGCTACGGCCAGGGTGATCGGCTAAGCGGCGCCTTCGGGGGGGCAGAGGTATCGCTTTGGAACACCGGTTTGTCGGTACTAGCGGAAGACGATTCTAAAACGCCTTACGCCGGCCTGCGCTATCGCTCGCCCTCAATCCCCTGGCTGGCAAATGCAAGCGTGATCGGGACGCTGGTTCGTTCGTTGAAGGCCACAAATGGCGTTGCGCCAAGAACCTCCTTTGCAGTTGCGGTGCAAATCCCATTCGGTCAGCGATTCACGGCTACAAATTGTACCGGCGACCTATGCGAGAACGCGCCGCCTCCGATAGCTGAAGTGCCCACGCCCATCGACACTGCGCCGTCGGCGTTCAACAGTGTGTCGCTGTCGAATGCATGGGTAGACCACCCGCCTGATTTCAAGGGCGCATCGGTTGCATACGCGTCCGCAACGCGCTCATCGATGGCGAGCCTTGACGACAACGCCACGCCCACCACCTCGTTCGCGCGCACACTTTCCGTTGCGCCTGACCCCGCCGTGCTGGACGAAATTGTCCAGCGTCTTGCATCGGCTGGACTCGAACGGGTGCGCGCCGGCATGGTGGGCGACGACCTGATCGTTGAATACGAAAATCATCGATATAACCAGAACGAAGCAGATGCGCTGGGCATTGTATTCGGCGTGGCAACGGCCGAGGCTCCGGCAAACGTTGGACATCTGCGCGTGGTGATCAAGAAAGCGAATCAACCGGTCGGCGAAGTTAGCGTCTCACGGGCCGCTTACGCAGAATTTTTAAAGAACGGCGCGCAAGCGGCGGTCAACGCCTCCCTGACGATGCGCACGCGTCCGACCTATGATTCGGACCAGGTCGCCTGGCATGGCGACGAGCACAAGCATGGGCTCGTCCGCGTTCGTGTTCAGCCAATTACGAACTATCTCTTTGGTACGGAATACGGCAATTTCGATTATTCGGTGGGTGCGAGTGTTGAGACCTTCGTTCCGCTCTGGCGCGGGGCTGAGTTTTATACAAACACAATTGCGCCGCTATTCAACAGCCAAAACCTCAACAACGGCCGCGTCTTTAGTCAATACCGATTGCGCGGTGGCCTGACCACGGCAGCGCTTGCTCAAAGCTTCTGGATCGCGCCGCAGATATTCAACGTCACGGCAATAGGCAAGTTCGAACACGACTATCTCGGCGTCGAGAACGAGACGACAGCATTCGTGCCGGGCAGACCGGACCTGATCCGGTTACAGCTCGCTTACCTGCATGGCGAGCCCGCGCACGATACGTTGTCAGATGTGAAGAACGCCGTGCTGACTTATCGATGGGTTCAGCCATCGTGGAACCTGTGGATCGAAGCAGGCGCCGCGCGATATGTCGGCGGCGACAAGGGACCGTTGCTCACCGTGACACGCTGGTTCGACGATGTCTCGGTGAGCATCCACGGCGACCATAGCGGCCACGGCAGCTTTGTCGGTGCAGCGATCAGCTTCCCGCTTACGCCACGTGAGGGCATGAAGCCGGGCCTCGTGCAGCTCTCCGGCGCGACGCAGTTCACGCAAGATTTCCGCACACGGGTCGGTTCAACCAACTACATAGCGGGCAACGCGGCTCAAACCCTCGGATTCGACTACAGCACGCAGCAGGATCTGCTGAACAGCGGGAGATTCAGCGCTGGATATTTCGCGACACAGCTATATCGGATGCGCGACGCGTACTTCCGATATGTGGTCCCGGGCGCCACTCCCCCATCGGCGCAGACGAGCCCATGAAAATCGCGTATCGACCGTCCCCGCGCGGCGGGCAATTGCCGGGTAAGTGCAAGTACAGGACAGGCGGTGAAGCCTGGTGACTGAGACTAATTTTTTTGGGGAAAACCATGAATCGCTTTAACACGCCGGTATTGCGTTGCTTGCAGTTTGGATCGATCGCTCTCGCTACCAGTACGCTATTTGCTTGCGGCGGCAGCGGCAGCAGCGGCAGCTCCCCCAACGGCACAATCAACGGCACCGTTGCTATTGGCGCGCCCATGCAAAACGGTGCAATATCATTTGTTTGCAAGAACGGTTCGGCCAATACCACCACTGATGCAAACGGTGCATTTTCTGTGACGTTCAAATTCGATGGTCCTTGCACGATCACCGCGAGCGGCGGTGCGACGACGCTGCACTCCTTCGCCCCAGGCGCCGGAACGGTAAACATCACGTCGCTGACCGAGCTGCTGTTGAGCTATCTGGCAGGCCAGCTGGGCACGACTGTTGATAACTTGCTTGCCGCTCTTCCGACTAATTCGACCTATCAAAGCGCTCTCTCAAATAGTTCGACGATCGCCAACGCGGAAACGGCAGTTGCGAAGATTGTTAAGGATACCTATGGCATCACGTTATCGTCGTCGGCGTTCCTGACAACGGCATTCACGGTCGGCCAAGGCCAGGATAAGGATCTTGATCAGTTGACGGCGGCTGGTGCGATCAACGTCACTGGCGAGCCAGTAGCAACATTGACTGCGGCGGTGACGGCAGCAGGTACTGCTGCGAGTGGCGGCTCTTCAGGTGGCACACCGGGCGGAGGTGCCACGGGTGGTACCGGCGGCACGGGTACCACCACGCAGTAAGGTCGGCATGCGGAACGTCCGGGTCTGCGCTGTATTGTGGCCGGGTACCAAACCGGTACTATGGCGCGACCCGATCTGCCAGGATGTGCCTCACTCCGAAACTACACGTCTACGATATCGATCCTGGATACGTCGTTACATCATTGTGCGGAAGAAACCGGCTTGCGGATTTTCTTGCGAATGTCGTTGCTGCGTGATGAGTCGCCCCCGAACTCCCACGGCGGTTCGAGCACGTAACGAACCCCGGAACGAAACGCTTGACCGGGCATACCATCGCCGCATGTCAGCTCAGTCCACGCGTGGGCATGATCTTGACCAGGCGCGCAAGCCTCGCTTGCGGCATAAATACCAACCTATGCATAGGCGACCATGCCCCGGTCGAAGTGTTTCCATTGACTCATCGCGGGCTCGCTTTCGTCGAAACCAAAGCAGAGTCGCGTCAACTAACTTGCTAACTGCTAGTGCACACGAGATAACACATAGGGCATCTAAGGGAGAAGCCGCGCGCCAACCCCTTCCCGATACCCGCCATTAGAACCATGTCGCAGCCTGGACAAACAGGGACACCGACATTGCTGGCGGCACTCCGACTGACCGGCGGGGCATCTGCTGGTTCGGTCATTGTTTTTTGTCGATTGGCGGTCCAGGCGATCTTGGATTTGATTCGGTTCATCGGAACTCAGTCACATGAAAAGAGGAAGTCGAAAGCCCGGCAGCAGTTGCTAATCCTGACAGATACGGGTTGCCCTCAAAAAACGAAACCTTGCCGAAATCCGACCTTTTCATGCTCATAGGGAGCGCCAGCGAAACCGAACACACGTTGCCAGCCGATCTGACAGAGAGAATCGAAACGTGGATTGCGGCCCGCAACCCGCGAACGCGCGCATGCAGGGTGATCGCCGCTTGGGCAGATCGCTTGTCATTGAGCGGTGTCGATCGCTGCTTTGGAATTTTTTGCCCGTCGAGACCAACTTCATTCATTGCCGTGCAGTCACGAACAGCCGTGACTCGACGCCGCGCATATTGGACTGTCCGAAGGCGAATAACGCACCAAGGTTCGGTGCTTGGGGGACGGGAAATTACCGTCGACTCGAAATACTTGAGCTAGCCGCCCGGGGTTTGTAAAAATTGCATGGGCGATTCCGACAAACGGCAAAAAAGTGGTTGTGCACACATCCGTGTCGAATTAGCGGATTACGAGAGATGAGGAAAAATTGGGAAACTCCGGAATATTGGCGGCAGAAAGTTCCGTGTTTTGGGCATTGGCGCCATCAATCTGGATAATCCCTTTGTCCAGACGAACTACTGAAGAACGACTGAAGTCTGTGAAAGGCCCATTATTTGGGCTCGGCGCCGGCTCTCTGGCCGACTGAATTTCGCATTCCGCAGCCATTTCGGCTTTTCCGGTTTGGAAAGCTTCAATAATTATTGGCGCGGCGTACAATTGATTCGCCATAATTCCAAAAGCGCATAGCGCCGCAGCGACTGTTTGTTACGGACGCGCTCATGGACTTAGAGAAGTCTTGTCACAACAATGCAATGCGACGCGGCTCGGCGCTCTGGTTTTATTCTCACTCGTTAGCTCTAAATTTTGGATACGCTCATGGCAACCGGTACGGTCAAATGGTTCAACGATGCAAAAGGCTTCGGCTTCATCACACCCGATGACGGCGGCGAAGATCTGTTCGCACACTTTTCGGAAATCAAGGCAGAAGGCTTCAAAAGCCTTCAAGAAAACCAGAAGGTAACGTTTGAAGTAAAGCAGGGCCCCAAGGGCAAGCAGGCATCGAACATCGTGCCAGCCTGAGCTTGATCCGGCCGTCACGGCGGCTGGTTTTCAACCGTTACGCGGATGAAAACGGGGTGCGGCCATCTTTGGCCGCACCCCGTAGTAACTTTTTTGCGCGCCAACACGCGGTAGCGTGTCAGCCGCGATCGAGGTCCGAAGACCCCGGTCTCCCTTCTGTTCGTTCTATCTGCCTATCTGCCAGTCCTGGCAAATGCGTCGTCCTGCATCACCGGTTTCTCTCCATGCGCCGCGTCTTGTTTGAAGGCGGGCACGGCTGTATCCGCGGCGGAATGCGACAGACTGAATCGCTCCTCGGGCGCGGTCCCGTTCAAATGGTAATTACCAACCGCAGCCTCACGCTGGATCGCCGGATTGTGCGAAGCAATCACGCGCGCATTGCGCCAGTGGCGATCGAGCCGGCGTGCCTCGCTCGTCGCTGACGCCCCGCCCACTTCGAATAACAGTGTGGCTGCCTCGAGCACTTGCTCAAGCACGATCTGCTGGGCCTGGTAAGCCTGGATATCGACGGCAATGTAGTCCGCTGTCGTTGCCACCCCCGCGTTGCGCGCCCGATGCACCCGGTCGAGCGCCGCAGCTACCGACTCAACCAGCGCTTCAGCCGAATACGCGAGACTCGCGAGGCGTCCCACTACGCGATGCACCAGCGGATTGTCGCGCGGGCTCGACTGCCCCGCTACACCAAACGTGCGGGTACGGCCCTGAACGAAGGCCACGCCATCGCGCAATACCGCGCGTGCAATACCCGCGAGCGTCGCCAGGTGCACGGTCTGGTAGAAAGCGGTCAGCAAGGAATTACGGCGGGGCTCTGACGCCTTGTAGCGCGACAGGATCTGATCGACCGGAACGCGTACGTTATCGAAACGTGTTGTACCGCTGGCGGTCAGACGCTGGCCGAAACCGTCCCAGTCATCGGTGCGCGCAACACCTGGTGCATCGCTTCGAACCAGCACGTGGAGATCGGTCTGCGCATCGTGCGCGGCTACGTTGATCCATTCCGAATAGAGCGTACCCGTGCTGTAGTACTTCTCGCCGTTTAGCAGAACAAAGCCCGCATCCGCGTCGGATGTGACGGTCACGCTGTTGTGCGTGGAGCCGGTGCGCTCCGACGTAGCCGCTCCGATAGTCTCGCCTTTCGCGATGCGACCTAGCCAGCGCTCACGTGTTGCGTCATCGCCGGTTTCCAGTTGCTGCTCGATGAAACCGGAATGCGCGCGAATGATCTGCGGCAGGTTCGAATCGGCTTCGCCCAGACGCGTCAGAAGACGGAAATACTGCGGCAATGAAACACCGCTGCCGCCATATTCGCGTGGTACCCGCAAGGCGGTAAAGCCGCTGTCTTTCAAACTCTGGACGGCATCGCGAGCGAGTTCACGGCCTTGCTCGCGTTCTATGGTGCCTTTACCGATCTGCTCGAATATCTCCGCGAAACGCGCGTAAAGCGCAGCGTCCGCCGGTGCTGACGTCGTCATTCACTTCTCCACAATTTGAACTGGTGCGAACTGATGAGGATAAGTGTCACGCCAAGCTGCCGGCAACGAACGATAGGTGCTAACCATATGTAGATGTCGGGTTTTGTGGGCGTCGCCCGGGGGGGTTAGGGTTTGTGGGTGGGTCGATGTCGGGGTGCTGGGTTTCCGGGGTTGGCGGTCGGGGTTAGTGCCGGGGGGGGGTTCTGGGGTTAGTGGTCGGGGTCTATGCCGGGTTGGTGCTTTCAGCCTTAGCGGTCTGCGAGAGTCGGATATTCTCTTTATCACTATTAGCCACTGTGCGTGGCGGCACGTCATTTCTTTGTCCAAAGCGACAAAGAAACGAAGCAAAGAAAACGCTTTCAACCACGCTACCCTAAGTGTCCACAGCGTGCAGTTTTCATTCATAGGTGCCCCAAAAGCACGGTGCTCGCCAGAGCCACCGATGTGTGAACCCCTCCTTCTCCGAACACCGATACCCACACGCTTCGCCACCAGTGATTGAACCTGCCCAAGGGGCACCCCGCGCTATCCGCGGACGACCAACCACCAAATGTGTACGCGCCTCGAACCACGTCGCCAACCCTGCTGAAAACGAGGTCGCGAAAATAAGCGCGTGGTCCACGCAGTTAACCCGCCAAGAAATGAAGTACCAATACGGAAATACAAACACGGAAGTACCAATACGCGAGATGCCATTGCGGGCGGAAACAACTGTTCAGACCACGTAGCCAACGCACCAAAAAACGAAACCGAAAAGACGCGTGAGGCCGTGCTGGTTCCCGGGCAATTCGTGCTTGCCCGAGAGCGTACGGGGCGAAGCGTGTTCGTGTCAGGATTCGCGAGAAGGAGGGGTTCACACATCCTCCGCTCTGGCGAGCACCGTGCTTTTGGGGCACCTATGAATCAAAACTGCACGCTGTGGACACTTAGGGTAGCGTGGTTGAAAGCGTTTTCTTTGCTTCGTTTCTTTGTCGCTTTGGACAAAGAAATGACGTGCCGCCACGCACAGTGGCTAATAGTGATAAAGAGAAAATCCGACTCTCGCAGACCGCTAAGGCCGAAAGCACCAACCCGGCATAGACCCCCGACCACTAACCCCGAAACCACCACCCCTGGCATAACCCCCAACCACCAACCCCAAAACCCACCCCCCGTCCACCGGCGCGAGCGAAATCTCCTTATCGTATATCGATCGGCGGATTTATTCGTCGCTTTGCGCGGCTGTCCGATCAAGAATCCAAAGTCAGCTAATAAGCGCTAGAGCAAGATGACCCAACTTCCCAACACTCCCCCGCGACAACTTCACCTCAACGTCAATATCCTGCATTCGGGTTTCGTTCCGTCCGCATGGCGCCTGGCCGACGCCAATCCTCAAGCGTTCATCGACGTCCGTCACTACGTGCGGGTCGCGCAAATCGCAGAAGCAGCCGGCTTCGACGCCGTGTTTCTCGCCGACAACGCCTCCATCGCCGACCAGATCGACTTTCGCCCGATCACCGCGCTCGAGCCGACCATCCTGCTCGCCAGCATCGCGGCAGCAACCTCGCATATCGGCGTGATCGGCACCGCGTCCACCAGTTACAACGAACCGTACAACATCGCGCGCCGCTTCGCCACGCTCGACCATGTCAGCGGCGGTCGCGCCGGCTGGAACGTCGTGACGACCGCGGACCTGGGCTCGGCACGCAATTTCGGCCGCGACGCAGTGCCCGATCACGCCGAGCGCTACGCACGCGCCGCGGAATTCACCAGCGTCGTCAAGGCGCTCTGGGACAGTTGGGAAGACGGCGCGATCATCGGCGATAAAACGAGCGGACTATTCGTCGATACCGCCAAGGTTCATCCCGTCTCGCATCAAGGCACGCATTTCTCGGTGCAAGGTCCGTTGAATGTGCCGCGTTCGCCGCAAGGACATCCGGTGCTGGTGCAAGCCGGCGCTTCCGGCGACGGCCGCGAGCTTGCGGCGCGCCATGCCGAGGCGGTGTTCTCGGCCTCGCAATCGTTCGACGAATCATTAGCCTACGGACGCGATCTGAAGGCGCGCGCAGCAGCCTTTGGGCGGGGTCCCGACGCCGTGAAGGTACTGGCGGGACTGACCACGATCATCGGCGCAACGGAGGCCGAAGCCTTGCGTCGCCGAGATGAACTGGTGGACCTGATTCCATGGAGTTATAGCCTCACCCGGCTGGCCGGTGTCCTGGGCGTGACGCCAGATCGTCTCAAGCTGGATGAGCAACTACCGGACAACCTGTCCCTGCCCGGCCAGGGCAACGGCAACCACACGTTCTTTCACGCCACGCTGGCGCAAGCCCGGCAGCACGGCTACACCGTGCGCCAACTCATTCGGGCGCTTGCGGGAGGCGGGGGTCATCGCGTTATCGTGGGCACGCCCGAGCAGATCGCCGATGACATCGAACGCTGGTTCAGGGCCGGCGCCGCCGACGGCTTCAACCTCATGCCCGATACATTGCCGGGTGGATTGCAGGACTTCGTCGATGGCGTCGTTCCAATCCTTCGCCAGCGCGGCATCTTTCGCACCGCCTACGAAGGCACGACGCTGCGCGAGCATCTCGGTCTGGCGCGTCCGGAGAACCAGCACTTATGGCGCAAAAGCGCCTGAGCATGCAGCCGCACCAAGCTAATTCACGCACGACGGCGTCCCCTTTCACGAAGCATCCCGATCCCACACTCCATGGCCAAGCGAACCGGACAACTGCGCCTAGGCGCCTTTCTTTATCCTGCAGGACATCACATTGCCGCGTGGCGGCACCCGGACGCCCAGGCTGACGCCGGCGTTAATTTCCGGCACTACGTGCAGCTTGCCCAAGCGGCGCAAGCAGCGAAATTCGATCTTCTGTTTCTCGCCGATGGCGTCGGCACCCGAGGCGATAACCTGGACTTCCTGAGCCGCACCGCTCACAGCTACATCGCGCAGTTCGAGCCCATCACGTTGCTGTCGGCACTGGCTGCCGTGACAGAGAACATCGGTCTGGTCGGCACGGCGTCGACCAGCTTCAACGAGCCGTATCACATCGCCCGCAAATTTGCATCGCTCGACCATATCAGCGGCGGCCGCGCGGGATGGAACCTCGTTACTTCGTCGAATGAGCATGAAGCGAAGAACTTCAATCGCGACAAGCATTTCGATCATGGCGAGCGCTATGATCGGGCGACCGAGTTTGCAGAAGTCGTCGACAGGCTTTGGGATAGTTGGGAGGACGATGCATTCTTGCGCGACAAGGAGCAAGGCCGTTTCTTTAATCCCGCCAAGCGTCACGTCCTCGATCACAAAGGACGCTTTTTCCAGGTCAAGGGGCCATTGAACGTTGCTCGCTCGCCGCAAGGTCAGCCGGTGGTCGTGCAGGCAGGATCATCGGAAGCTGGCCGGGCGCTGGCCGCCCGTACGGCCGAGGTTATCTTCACGGCGCAGCAAACCCTTCAGGACGCGATCGATTTTTATGCCGATGTCAAAGGCCGCCTCGAACAACATGGGCGTCATCCGGATGAGCTGAAGATCATGCCGGGAGTGATGCCCATTGTCGGGCGCACCGAAAGCGAGGCGCGCGAAAAGTTCGAGCATCTGCAATCGCTGATCGACCCGGCGGTAGGTCTCGCATTGGTCTCGGGCCTTACCGGTGGTTTCGACTTGTCGGCTTACCCGCTCGATGGCCCGATTCCCGAGCTGCCGGAAACGAACGCGAGCAAGAGCCGTCAACTGCTTACGCTTGAATTGGCACGGCGCGAAAATCTGACAATTCGCCAGCTTTATCTGCGCGTGGCGGGCGCACGCGGACATTGGCAAGTGGTCGGAACGCCTGAGCAGATCGCGGATCAATTGGAAGAACGCTTCGTCCAATATGGGGCCGACGGCTACAACGTCATGCCCGCGGTTCTGCCGGGCAGCCTGACTGATTTCATCGAACTGGTGCTGCCGGAGTTGCGCCGCCGTGGGCTGTTTCGGACGGAGTATGAAGGCCGGACGCTGCGCGCTAATCTTTGCCTTGCGCGGCCTGCTAACCAGTACTCTGCCGAGAAGGCAGGCGCGGTGGCGGCCTGAAGAGACAGAGTCGGGCGGGAGTTCAACATGAACACTGCCCGGCCGCAGCCGCCAGCTCTTTAAAGCGCGGAGCCGTCAGTACATCTCGTGCTCCGGTAACTGGCCTTCGGTCCTGATCTTGTCATCAAGGTATGAACGCCGAAACGCCGGCGTCGATGACATCAAAAGCTTCGTGTACGCATGCTCAGGTGCTGCGAACACGCGTTCGGCCTCGCCTTCTTCGACAATGCGGCCATCCTTGAAGACCAGCACCCGATCACTGATATGACGCACGACGTCGAGATCGTGCGAGATGAACAGCAACGACGTATGCAGCCGTCCCTGCAACTCCGCCAACAAGTCGAGCACCTGTGCCTGGACGTAAACATCGAGGGCGGACACAGGCTCGTCGCAGACAATCAGTGCAGGCTCCGGAGCAAGCGCACGCGCGATTGCCACGCGCTGCCTCTGTCCACCTGAGAGCCACGTTGGGCGACGGTCGAGAAACTCTGCGCTGAGTCCAACCTGTTCAAGCAGCCCGACGCTTTTCGCAAGCAACGCCGGCTTCAACAAGCGCTTCGACCACAACGCTTCTTCAAGCAACTGGCCCACTGTATGACGCGGGTCGAACGAACTGAGCGGATCTTGCGGAATATACTGAAGGCGTGGCCGCAAGTCACGGCGCGAGCGCTCGGAGACTCCGTTGCCGTTCCAGCGCGTATCGAGAAATTCAACGTTGCCGGCATCCGGCTCGACCAGTCCCAGAACAATGTTCGCACAGGTGCTTTTTCCGGAACCGGACTCGCCGACAATACCCAGCACCTCCCCTTCATGCACGGCGAACGAGACGTCCTGCAGCGCAGTAAAAGTCTCGCCGCGATGTGCGCCACGCCGCGAATAATGCTTGCCGATACCTTCAACGCGCAGCACGACCTTTTGCGAGCGGGCACGTCGCGGCGGCAAGGGCTCGCGCACGACCAGCGGCGCGTTGGCGGCGGTGTCCCCTTTGGCTTCGCCGTGAGCCGTCACTGCCGTCACGAACCGCGCCGAACTTAGCCGATACCCTCGCGACTGCGCCGACGGTTGCGCGGCCAGCAACTGCCGCGTATACGGATGCGAAGGATTGTTCAGCACGCTCTCGGTAGTTCCGCTGTCGACCACTTCACCGTTGTGCATTACGAGCACACGATCGGCCACACCGGCGACCACCGCCAGATCGTGGCTGATCAGCAGCACACCCACGCCCTGTTCGAGACGCGCCGCAAGAACCGCGAGGACCTGCGCTTGCACGGTCACATCCAGCGCCGTAGTCGGTTCGTCGGCGATCACGAGCGCGGGTCCCGCTGCTATGGCCGAGGCAATCAGCGCCCGCTGCCGCAAACCGCCGGACAACTCGTGCGCATACTGATTCGAGCGATGTTCCGGCTCGGCAATACCAACGTCCTGCATCACCGCGTGAACCCGCTCCCGGCGTTCGCGGCGCGACCGTGCGAGCCGATGATGCACCAGCACCTCGCCTATCTCCGCACCCACCGTGCGCAGCGGATCAAGCGAAACGAGCGCGTCCTGCATCACCAGTCCTGCGAAGGTGCCACGCAGCGAGCGCCAATCGTGCTCGCTGAAGCGCAGCGCCTGGCGTCCATCGATATCGAACTGGCTGGCATCGATCAATGCATGCGGTCCCGCCAGACCAAGCAGCGAACGCGCCGTCAGACTCTTGCCCGAACCCGACTCGCCCACCAGTGCCACGCACTCGCCGGCATGAATGGAAAGATCGACACCACGCACAAGCGGTTCGCCCCCGTTGGCGCCCGAAAAGCGAATGGTCAGGCCGCGGATATCGACTAGTTTTTTCGGCTGATGCTCGGTGGCTGTCATCGCGTTCGTCCCTCGACCTTGCGTTGCAAAAACTTGCCGATCACCGAAAACGCGATAACGGTCAGCGTAATCGCGAGCCCGGGGAATACGCTCGGCCACCACGCGACCCGCAACACGTCGCGGCCTTCGGCGAGCATGACGCCCCATTCGGGCGTCGGCGGCTGCGGCCCAAGCCCCAGGAAACTCAAACCGGATACCGCGATGATCGCGCTGCCAATGTCGATGGTCGCGATCACCGGCACGACAACCAGCACGTTGGGCAGCACATGACGCAGGAACACGCGGCTGCGCGAGAGCCCATAGCTCACAGCGTGCGTGACATAGTCGGCACGCCGCACCACGAGTGTCTGGCTGCGCAGCACCCGCCCGAATTTCGGAATGCCCGCGATGCCTACCGCGATCGCAATATTGACGATGCCCTGACCGAGAAACGTCACGACGAACAGCGACAACAGGATGGGAGGAAAGGCCGAAAGCACGTCGAACACGCGCGAAGCGGATTCATCGGTGAGACGTTTTCCGAGGCCAGCCGTCATGCCAATTACAAGTCCGATTGCCAGGCTCACGAGCATGCTGGCAAGTCCGATCAGCAGCGAATAACGCGCCCCGTAGATCACCCGGGAGAAAACATCACGGCCAATGCGGTCGGTGCCGAACCAGTGCTGCGCGCCGGGTGGCTGGAGCGTCTGCGCGATGTCGCTTGTGAGCGGATCGAAGTGCGTGACGAGCGGTGGATAAGCAATGGCAACGGCTAGCGCCAGCAAGAACATGCCAGCAAGCAATACGCTTGGGGGAATGGTCTGTATCGACCACTCCGAAGACCGCTTGGCGGGCGGGGCCGGATAAATGATCTCGCTCATTGGCTGCGCAACCTTGGGTCGATGAACAGATAGGCGACATCGAGCAGCGTCGAGATCACCACGTGGACGAAGGCCGCGAGCAGCACCACGGCGAGTACGACCGGCACGTCCTGCGCGGTGACCGCATTGAGCGTCACGCTGCCAATGCCGGGCCGTCCGAACATTTTTTCGGTAATCACCGCGCCGCCGAGCAGGCTGCCGATGAGCCAGCCGCCAAGCGTCACGACTGGCAGTAATGCATGCCGGAGAATGTGCCGAAAGCGCAGCGCAAGCTCGCCTACGCCCCGCGCACGGATCGTGGTGACGAAGGGTTTTTCCAGCGCCGCCTCAAGCGCCTCGCGCATCACTTGCGACAAGATGCCCGCCGTCGGCAACGCCAGCGTGACCGCGGGCAGCACGAGCGAACGCCAGCCGCTCGCGCCCGACACCGGGAAGAGGCGCAACTGGAACGAGAAGACGATCAGCAACAACATGCCGAGCCAGAATACCGGCGTGGAGGTGAACGTGAGTTCGAGCACCGACGCAATACGAGTACCCCATGCACCCTGTCTCGATGCCGACCCGGCGGTCAGCGTGGCAATCAGGATCGCCAGCACGATGGCCAGCAGCCCGGCCGATCCCGCCAGCTCCGCTGTCGGCAAAAGCTGGCTACGCAGCACGGCAGAAACAGGCTGTTGCATCACGAACGACGTGCCGAGATCTGCATGACCCAGCCGCAGCAGGAATTGCCCGTACTGCCAGGGAAGACTGCGATCGAGTCCCCATTGCGCCGCGATCGCTTCGCGCAAGCCGGGATACGCCAGATCCCCGGCAAGCACATCTTCGATACGTCCGGGCAATGCGTGAATAGCCACGAACGCGGCCGTAGCCGCAAGCCACAGCACGAGCACACCGGTCAGCAAGCGCGTAACGATCTTTTGAAGCATCTCAGCCTCCCTGCTTGGCCTGCCCGGTCTGTGCCTCGACCCACAGGTCGTAAGAACTCGCCGGGCCGTCCAGTTCCGGTTCAAAGCCGATACCATGCACGTTCGACTTCGCGGCCAGGTGATAAGCCGGCGCGAAAAGCGGCACAATGAACGCCTGATCCACCGCACGCGTCTGGATCTTGGCGAGCAGCTTGCGGCGCTCCTCGCCCACGGGCAAGAGACGGGCACGGTTGATATCGTCGACCAGGGTTGTGTCGGGATTCTTGATGGCGTTGTAGAGGAAACCCTGGTCACCCAGCATGTCCCATAGCTCCATGGCGACGTCCGATGGGTTGTCGGTGTTCGGATAGATGGTCCAGTTGCCGGTCGCCTTCTGGTTGGCAAAGTCACCTGCCGTGGTGATGCGCAAGCCGAGATCAAGCCCAATGTTCTGACGCAACTCGGACTGCACCGCGCGAATCAGCACGTCGCGGCTGTCGCGTACGTAGGGCTGCGGATAGCCGACCTCAATGGAGAGCCGCTTACCCTCGCGCGTACGAAAACCGTCGCTGTCGCGCTGCGTCCAGCCGGCATCGTCGAGCAGCTTGTTAGCCTCGGCTATCTTGTTGCCCCACGATCCTTTGAGACTCGCGTCGTAGTCCGCGTTGTCCGGTCCGATGTTCGAATAAGCGCGCCGCACCGTACCCAGATACACGCTCTTGACGATCCCGTCGAGATCGAAGCCGTCGCGCAACGCACGGCGCACGCGTACATCGTTCGCGGGCGCAACGGTGTAATTGATGTTGAGCGTGAACGAGGTCGTCGCCGACGGACCGGTCAGGTACTGGAATCCATCGACCTTGTCGAATACGGCGATATCGGTGGGCTGCACGCCTTCGATCAGATCGACTTGCCCCGAACTGAGCGCGCCCGTGCGTACAGCGGCTTCCGGAAGGAAGCGGTACGTGACGCGATCAAGATAGGCCGGGCCTTGATGCTGCGCGTTCCCGGGTCCCCACTGATAGTCCGGATTGCGTTCGAAGACCGCTGACTGGCCGCGCTGATACGACTTGAATACGAACGGTCCGGTCCCGACGATGCCGGGTCCGCCCCCGCACAGGTCCTTGTTCTCGGCGAGCGCCTTAGGCGAAATGAAACCGAGCTTCACGCTCGACAGCGATTCGAGTGTCGTCGAATCGGCCTGCTTCATGACGAGCTTGATCACCGTCGGCGACACAACCTCCGCATGGTCGAAATGCACCAGTAGCGAAGCCGATGCCGAGGTCGTGCTGACATTGTTCAGGATGTAGTCGAAGTTGGCCTTGACCGCTGCCGCGTTGAACGGAGTGCCATCGGTGAACTTGACGTCGTCGCGCAGCGTGAACGTGTAGCTTTTGCCGTCGTCCGCGACCGTCCATGACTTGGCCAGCCACGGCGCGTAGGTACCGTCGGTTTTCTTGCTGATCAATGAATCGATGAAATTGCGGATCACCCAGAACGCGTTTTGTTGCGATGAACGATGGGGATCGAAGCACGCGGGTTCCGTCGTGACACCCCACGTGAGCGCGCCGCCCGAAACCGGTTTGGCTGACGTTTGTTGCTGAGGCAAAGCGGATTCGGATTTGCTGCAGCCACTCAGTACTAAACCGGCACTGAGGGTCGTCACGCCCACGAGCGCGAGAAGTCTTGCGTTCATCTAACCGGATCCTGTCGAAGGTCGAGCGGCCCGTGGAAGGGTCCGCTGCGGTCATGCGGTCGCTTGAGGCGATCACGCGAAAATTGACCTTGC
This sequence comes from Caballeronia sp. LjRoot34, assembly GCF_964253815.1. Taxonomy (NCBI): domain Bacteria; kingdom Pseudomonadati; phylum Pseudomonadota; class Betaproteobacteria; order Burkholderiales; family Burkholderiaceae; genus Caballeronia; species Caballeronia sp. LjRoot34. The sequence continues at coordinate 1,532,713 of NZ_CAXUSB020000003.1, read as the reverse complement.
ATCGTAGGCGGCGAGACAGGCATCGCAAACGTAGCAATTATTCTATGGATAGTGAATGCGATTTCATATCGATCGGAAGGATTGGCTTACGCTCGGGTGTTCAGACCGAGCGTGGGAAGCGGCAAACCGGACAGGAAAGTCGCGCACCCACTAAAATCCATACCGAAGACACGTTTTTTCAAGGTGAGCATCTGAGCGGGCATCAACAAGGTTTTATTCTGACGCGGCATTGGCGGGACACCGCCGATGGAACGGAGGTCGAATTCTGGCTGGCGACGGACGAGGGTCCCCGCCACCTGCGCTTGCGCCCACAGGATTCGGTCGCGTTCATTCCGGCTGAACAACGCGAGCGCGCCGAAATAGTCTTGCAGCGCGAGAAGCAGGTGAAGCTCCGCCCGCTGGATCTCGTCGACTTTAATCATCGGCCGGTTCTGGGCCTGTATAGCAAGCAATATCGGCAATTGACGGGGTTGGAAAGGCGCTTGAAGCAAGGTGGCGTCGATGTGTACGAAGCCGATGTCTTTCCGCCCGACCGCTACATGATGGAGCGCTTTATCACGGCGCCGGTCGTGTTCACCGGCGAGTCTCACGGAGACGGTCCGCTTCTGAACAGCGAGTTGAGGCCCGTGCCTGGCTATAGGCCGAACTTGAAACTGGTTTCGCTCGACATAGAAACCAGCGCGAAAACGGAGCTCTATTCCATCGCGCTCGAAGGCTGCGGCGAGCGTCAGGTTTATATGCTGGGACCGCCTAACGGCGACAGCAGCGGCATCGACTTCAAGCTTGAATACTGCGAAAGCCGCCCACTCCTGCTGGAAAAACTCAACGAGTGGCTTGAGAAGCACGATCCCGATGCGATCATCGGCTGGAACCTGGTTCAGTTCGATCTGCGCGTATTGCAGGAACACTCGCAGCTTTACCAGGTTCCACTGCGGCTGGGTCGCGGCGGGAGCGTGATGGAATGGCGGCAGCATGGTCTCACTCAAAACCATTTCTTCGCAGGCGCGGCGGGACGATTGCTGATCGATGGCATTGAAGCGCTCAGGTCGGCAACATGGAGCTTCCCTTCGTTCAGTCTCGAGTATGTCGCGCAGAGCGTGCTGGGTGAAGGCAAGGCCATCGACAACCCGTACCAGCGGATGGATGAAATCCAGCGTCGTTTCGATGAAGACAAGCCTGCTCTCGCACGCTACAACCTGAAGGATTGCGAGCTCGTCACGCGGGTCTTTGCGAAGACTGAACTGCTCCACTTCCTGCTCGAGCGTGCAACGGTCACCGGCCTGCCGGCTGATCGCAGCGGTGGATCTGTGGCGGCTTTTACGCACTTGTATATGCCGCGGATGCATCGGCAAGGCTTCGTCGCGCCCAATCTTGGCGATGTTGCCGGTGCGGCAAGTCCAGGTGGATTCGTGATGAATTCGCGTCCGGGCCTTTACGACTCAGTTCTGGTTCTCGACTATAAAAGCCTTTACCCCTCGATCATTCGCACGTTCCTTATCGACCCCGTCGGGCTGGTGGACGGTTTGCGCCATCCCGACGATCTGCACTCGGTGCCCGGTTTTCTTGGCGCACGATTCTCGCGCACGCGTCATAGTCTGCCGGCCATTGTCGATCAGGTCTGGAAAGGTCGAGAGGAAGCCAAGCGCGAGCACAACCAGCCGCTGTCGCAAGCGCTGAAGATCATCATGAACGCGTTCTACGGGGTACTGGGTTCCACCGGATGCCGCTTCTTCGACCCTCGCCTTGCCTCGTCGATCACCATGCGCGGTCATGAAATCATGCGTAAAACGCGTGAGTTGATTGAAGCCGAAGGATACGAAGTGATCTACGGTGATACGGATTCAACGTTCGTCTGGCTAAAGCACGCTCGAAGCGAGGAAGAAGCGGCGCGCATTGGCGGGGTGCTCGTCCAACGCGTGAATGCGTGGTGGCAGGATCATGTGCGAGAGCGCTTCGGCCTGGAGAGCGCCCTTGAACTGCAATTCGAGCGGCACTATCGCCGGTTTTTCATGCCGACGATTCGTGGCGCGGAAGAAGGCAGCAAGAAGCGTTACGCCGGTCTTAGCCTTCTGCCCGATGGTAGCGAAGAGGTGGTCTATAAGGGACTTGAAACCGTTCGCAGCGACTGGACCCCGCTCGCGCAGCGATTCCAGCGAGAACTCTATTTGCGAATCTTCAAGGGCGAGCCGTATCAGGACTATGTTCGCGACTACGTGCGGCGCACGCTGAGCGGCGAGTTCGATGAGTTGCTCGTGTATAGAAAGCGCCTGCGCCGGCCACTGGATGCGTATGAGCGCAACGTGCCGCCGCATGTCCGCGCGGCTCGCCTGGCTGATGAGTTCAACCGAGAGCGCGGCCGGCCGTTGCAGTATCAACGCGGCGGCTGGATCAGCTATGTGATGACGAGCGCGGGACCGGAACCGCTTGAAACCTTGCAAGCTGCCATTGACTACGATCACTACATGACACGGCAGTTGCAGCCCATCGCCGACGCTATCTTGCCGCTTCTGCAAAGCGACTTCCAGACGCTGGTCTCCGGTCAGCACGAGTTGTTTTAGCCACGACGATATCCACAGAAACTGTTGGCAAGGCTGTGGACAAGTCTTGGGGAGGTTAGGCAAGGTGTTGATTTGGTTCGGGCTTGGGCTCTTGCTTCGTCATGAGCGGGGCAAGAGCCGTATGCGTCGTTCCCGCGGTGCCCTCACCCGCTTCCTGAACCCCAAGCGTCATTGGCTTCGAGCGCGGGAATCGCAGGTGGAGCGATAGGGACGACCGGCATGACGGACGCATCGAAACCGGCAAAGAACTGCCGAGCCGCCGCGATGGTCGTAACTGCCGGGCAGATCTCGTCGGATATGGGGCTTCGAGACCCGGAACGGGTCGGGGTGTTTGTATCTGCGTTGTCGGTGGATATACTCGCCGCACAAAAAATTGAAATACCGAAACGAATTGCGATATTAATTCCATTATTTATTGAGTCCCTGATGCTTTGCCAAATGACAATGCTTGATATAACCTCCTACCCTATTAAACCCTCGATTTAATCTAAGCGAGAACCGCCGGGTCTGATCACTGAGTCTTCACAGATTGAATTTGCCGATCATCCAGGCTGGTTATGCTTGGTGCAACGCGGTCCTGGCTGATCCAGGCGATGAACACGCCTATTGTTATTAAGCGCGTCGACAATCGCCAACATTCGCAATGTTTTCTTGAATACTCCAAATAAGGACATTAAATATTCAATCATTTCAATAACAGCAACGGCAGTTGGTCAGTTTGTTGACTCAAGTTATTCACCCGCGCGCGGGGACACGTTCCAAATTAAAAACGCTAACCGTCACTACCATTGATAAAGCGCATCTGCATCGAATACCCAGCGAACCACCCCAGGCCGTATTCAACCGGATACGACCGATCTGCAAGCGGAGTTGACCTCATGGCCCAATGCATCAGACTGATCCTCGTTAACCTGCTGTTGCTGCTTGCGACCTCCTGCTCGACTTCGCAAATACCCCCGACCAACGGGGTCGACCCCGATCTGGAGGCAAAAGCGCGCGCAGCACTGCAGCAGTTGTATAGCACTACGCCCAATGCGAAGTTGCTCCAGTCCCGAGCGAAAGCGGTGCTCGTATTTCCGGAGATACTCAAGGCCGGTTTGATCGTCGGAGCCGAGGAAGGAAACGGCGTGATGTTCGGCGCGGATGGGAAAGTGATGGGCTACTACAACGCAACGTCGGTTTCGTATGGCCTGCAAGCCGGCGCACAATCGTTCCAGGAAGCCATGTTCCTCACGACCGATTCGGCCATCAAGTATCTGCAAACCAGCGGCGGCTGGTCGATTGGCGCAGGTCCAAGCGTTGTTATCGTGGATTCCGGCACGGCCCGATCGTTGACATCGACTACGCTGCAATCGGACGTCTATGCGTTCATTTATGGCCAGCAAGGGCTGATGGCCGGGGTCGGCATTCAGGGCCAGAAAATTTCCAAGCTCAGTCCGTGAGCGGTTGGTCGTGCAGATGATTGGCGAGTAATCCTTATGGTTCATCGGGCGCGTTCCCGGCACCCCACCGGTACGCGGCCGTATACATCTGAAAATCGAAGGTGCCGAACCTCAGCGCCTTCTTGTCGGTGGTCGAGTGCACGCACACCGTGTTGGAAAAGTCCTTCGTAATCTTCAGATCGAAATCCTGGCAGCCAAAGCTCGTACCGGGATGACCTTGTCTTCCTATGCTGCTTGCAGCATGAAATCGACGTGGACGGCCTCGTAAGGGAACACTATCGCGCCCTCTGCGTTACGTTCGATGACTCCGGCATCAAGCAACGCATGCACGTCTCGATGCACGGCTTTTACGTCTCGCCCCACGCGACGAGCAATCTCACGAATAGATAGCGGCCCGGTCCCCGTAGTGGCTTTGATGATGTTCCAACGCATTTGTGTAAGCGTCTGGAACAGCAGTTCCGGCGATTCGAATGTGATGTATGCGCCTTGCGCCTTGCCTTCGAACGCTGCCAAAAACCGCTTGTTGACGGTTTCGCGCGAGGCGACGCCTAGAGTTACGGTTTTCATGATGGGCTCCAGTTGTCTACGTCAGCCCAAAAATCCACGAGGAGCTGCGCAGGTGTCGAAAAAGAGTAGAGGGTTTCAACGTCGCCAATGTGACGGTGATCCCCCTTGCCGCGCTCGTTGTCGTATCGCAAAACGCACTCGCCCACGACGATATAGGCAAGGCTGTATTTGAACAGGTGAGCGCTGCCACGCAACGGCTCAGGCACCTTCCAAACAAGCAATTCGGCAAAAGCCTGCTCGTTGACTGCATGACGCTCTTTTAGTAACAAGGTGGCTTTCATGTTGGACATGATAACAACACTTTCAAGTGTTGTCAATTACTCCAACGCACTTTGTTACGAATCACAGCGTCGCATACAAGCTCACTCGCCTTGAACGTAGCCTTGTCCATATTGATGGTGTAGCTTCCTGCTGCAGCTAATCCGGCAAGGGTTGCTTGTTCCGACTCATACCGGCACCGCCTCAGCGACCACGGCTTCACGAAATTTGTCCGGTAGTGCGTTCGGAGTCAGCACGTCTACCGACACGCCAAGCAACTGTGCCAGTTGGCGCCGGATCGAACCGATATTCAACAGGGTCATCCCCGGTTCCGGGTCGACCAAGATATCCAGATCACTGTCTTCGGTATCTTCCCCGCGCAAGACAGAACCAAATACGCGCGCATTGACGGCGCGATTTGCCTCGACAATAACTCGGATTTCCGCGCGGTGCGCATCGAGTGCAACGGACGGTTTCATCGAACGAACTCCTTAGCTGGTTAACATCGGTCGGGCGCCAAGGCCAAGATCATGTGCGAAACCGCGAACCAACACATTCAGCCCGCTTCCGCGGGCCGTTTTCACACACAGCGCAACAACTCAATCCGCTGCGCGCAGCTTCGCCACTTCCGCATCGGAAGGCTGGACGCTCGCACCATCGATATACCGATAGTTCGTCATGATGCCCTTGCCGTCCTTCAACGCCGAGGTGCCCACATACGCGCCCATCGTCGACTGGTTGTCCTGTGTGCGGTACGTGATGGGACCAAACGGTGTATCGACCTTCAAGCCCTTGAACGCCGCCGCAAGCTTGTCCGGATCGGTCGACTTGGCCTTCTTCAGGCCATCCGCAATCGACATCAACGCCGAATAACCCACCACCGATCCAACGCGCGGATAGTCGTGATATTTCGTCTCGTAGGCCGCGACGAACTTGCGATTAGCAGGGGTATCGATGGAGTACCACGGATACCCCGTCACGATCCAGCCAACCGGCGCCTCGGACCCGAGCGGATCGAGATATTCAGGCTCGCCCGTCAGCAACGACACCACGGATACATCCTTGAACAAGCCACGCGTATTGCCCTCGCGCACGAACTTGCCCAGGTCGGCGCCGAACTCGACGTTGAAGATTGCATCGGGCTTCGCGTCCGCGAGCGCTTGCGTAACCGCGCCGGCATCCAGCTTGCCAAGCGGGGCCGCCTGGTCCGCAACGAACTCAACGTCAGGCTGCGCCGCTTTCAGCAAACGCTTGAACGTCGCCACGGCGGACTGGCCGTATTCATAGTTCGGATAGACAACCGCCCAACGCTTCTTGTGCAGCTTGACGGCTTCAGGTACGAGCATCGCGACCTGCATGTAGGTCGACGGACGCAGCCGGTACGTGTACTTGTTGCCGTCCTGCCAGACAATCTTGTCGGTCAGCGGCTCAGCAGCCAGGAAGAAAACCTTGCGTTGCTTGGCATAGTCGGCAAGCGCCAGGCCAGTGTTCGACAGGAACCCGCCGAACAACAACGAGACCTGCTCACCCGTGACCAGTTCCTGCGCCACGCGCACGGTGTCACCCGGATTGCCGTTGTCGTCGCGCGAGATGACTTCGAGCTTCTTGCCGTCGATACCCCCCGCCGCGTTGACCTCATCGAGCGCCATGTTCCAGCCATTCTTATACGGGCCGAGGAACGCAGGCTGCGATTTATAACTGTTGATTTCGCCAATCTTGATGGTCTGAGCGGCAGCGCCAACTGACACCAAAGCGGTGGCCAGGGGCGCAACCATGAAGGCGGTTAAGCGCAGCAACGATCCAACACGCGTGGTCATAGTTTTTCTCTCCGGATAAAGCGGCTAGGTTGAATGCTAAATGACATGGCTAAGGCTGATTGAAAGATACCCCTGGTCGATCTTTGCTTGGGCTGCGCGCTTAAACACTCAGATAGGCTCGCCGCACTCCTTCATCGCGGGCGAGCTCGTCTATCGTGCCGCTAAAGCGTATCTGCCCTTTTTCGAGCACATACGCGCGATCGCTGACGAGTTCGGCGAAATGCATGTTCTGCTCGGACAACAAGATGGATAGCCCTTCGCGCTTCAACTCGAGAATCATGTTCGCCATCTGTTCGACAATGATTGGCGCCACGCCTTCCGACGGTTCATCGAGCAGGACCAGCGTGGGATTGCCCATCAGCGTACGCGATACGGTCAGCATCTGCTGCTCGCCGCCGCTCATCTGGCTGCCCGGGCGATTCGGCATCTCGCCAAGATTCGGGAACAGGCGGAACAGTTTTTCAGGCGTCCAGCGGGGTGCGTCGTCGCGCGGCGGCTGGCGGCCGGTATCGAGATTCTCCATGACTGTCAGATCGCCGAACACGCGCCGGTCTTCGGGCACGAAGCCCATGCCGAGTCGTGCAATACGGTACGGTGGCAACTTCGCGATGTCGTGCCCGCAGAAATGGATCGCACCCTGACGCGACGGCAGCATGCCCATCAGCGCTTTCATCGTGGTCGATTTGCCTGCGCCGTTGCGGCCCATCAGTGCGACCACTTCGCCGCGGCCGACTTCGAGTTCAACGTCGTACAGGATCTGCGCGCGGCCATAGAACGCGTTCAGGCCGGAGACTTTCAACATGCTCTTGTCTTGCGTGGATGTGCTCATCAGGCGACCCCGTCTGCTGCAAGCGATGCACGCGGCGTGAAGGATTTTCCCGTGCCGAAATACACTTCGCGCACACGCGGATCGTTGCGGACGGTTTCCGCATCGCCCTCGCCAATCAGCTTGCCGCGAGCAAGCACGATCAGCTTGTCGGCGTAAGCGAACACCACGTCCATGCTGTGCTCGGTGAAAAGCACACCGAGCTTGTGGTCGATCACCAGTTGTTTGGTCAGCGCCATCAGGTCGTTGCGTTCCTTGGGCGCCATGCCCGCCGTCGGTTCGTCCATCAGCAGGAGTTTCGGTTTATTGGCAAGTGCAATGGCCAGTTCGACGCGCTTCACATCGCCATAAGCCAGCACGCCGCACGCACGCTTCGCATGCGCCGCCATGCCGACTTGTTCGAGCAGGGCGAGCGCTTCATCGGCGTGAATGGACGATGCCGGTTTCCACAAGTTGAATAGCTGGTGGTCCCGCGAAACGAGCGCCATCTGCACGTTTTCAATCACCGTCATCGAATTGAAGGTCGCGGCAATCTGGAAGGTGCGGCCAACGCCGAGACGCCAGATATCGCGCGGACGTTTGCCGGCGATCTCGTGGCCGTCGAACAGGATCGAGCCTGAACTCGGTCTCAACTGTCCGTTGAGCATGTTGAAGCAAGTCGACTTGCCGGCGCCGTTCGGACCAATCAGCGCGAGCAACTGGCCGGCGTGCAAGTCGAAGGAAACGTCGTCGACCGCTTTGACGCCGCCGAATGACCTCGCAAGATGAGAGACGCGCAGAAGGGTCACAGGGCCTCCTTGGCGGGTTGGGAGGCCACGCTTCCATCGGCATTTTTATGCGAGCCGAGCTTATCCCGCACGAACCCCACGATCCCCTGCGGGAACGCGATCACCAGCACGAGAATCGCTGCGCCCAGCAGGGCCTCCCAGTAGTCCGTCTGACGCGCGACCGTATCTTGAAGCCAGGTGAACACCGCCGCGCCGACAATCGGCCCAGTGAGTGTCTGCAAGCCTCCCAGCAGCACCATGACGAGCCCGTCGACCGAACGCCCGACGCTGATCACTTCCGGCGAGATCGACCCCTTGGAGAATGCATACAGCGATCCCGCGAGGCCGCAGAACAATGACGCGATAATGAAAGCGACCCACTGCACGCGCTTCACATCGATACCAATGGCTTCAGCGCGCAAAGTGGAATCGCGAGAGGCACGCATGGCATAACCGAGGGGCGAGAACAACATTCGCCTCAGGAGCCAGACGCCCAGGACAGCGAACACCAGGGTCACGTAGTAATACGCCACCGTCGAGCTGAGCCAGCTCGACGGCCACAGATTGAGAATGCCGTTGCTGCCACCGGTCACCGCGTCCCACTGGAACACGATCGACCAGACGATCTGCGCGAAGGCCAGCGTCAGCATCGCGAGATAGACGCCCGACAAGCGCACACAGAACCATCCGAACACGATCGCCCCGACGCCCGCAAGCAAAGGGCCGAGCACGAGCGCGGCCTCCATCGGCAGGTTCAGGACCTTCAGGAATAACGCTGCGCCATACGCGCCCAGGCCGAAATACGCGGCATGACCGAACGAATGCATGCCGCCCGGACCCATGATGAAATGCAGGCTCGTCGCAAACAAAACCGCGATCAGGATCTCGACAAGCAGCACGGGCATGTAGGGAAACACGCCTGAAAGCAGCGGTGCGAGCACAAGTACGGCGAGCACAAGACCAGCGAAAATTTTCAGGCGGGTATCGGCGGGACGCAGTGGTGTTTCAGCGGCGGCCATGGTGCGAACCGCGGCCTGCGCGCGGCCGAGCAGACCCCACGGCCGCACGACTAGCACGATAGCCATCACTACGAACTCGGCCACCAGCGTAAACTTGCTCAACGAAAACACCACGCCGCCAATGGTGACGTCGCCTATGCCAATGCATAGCGCCTTGATCTCCGCGATCAGCAACGCGGCCACGAACGCGCCGGGAATCGAGCCCATTCCGCCGACCACCACCACGACGAACGCATTGCCGATCGTATCGATATCAAGCGACAGATTCGCCGACATGCGCGGCACCTGAAGCGCGCCGCCAAGACCCGCGAGAAATGCGCCGATAAAAAACACGCCCGTAAATAGCCAGGCCTGGTTGATACCGAGTGCACCAAGCATTTCCCGGTCACCGGTCGCCGCGCGCACGAGCGTGCCCCAGCGCGTTTTAGTCAGACCGAACCAGAGGATAGCCAGCACCACGGGACCGATCACGATCAATGCAATGTCGTAGGTGGGCAATGCGTGGCCAAGCAGATTGACTGCGCCGCCGAGCAGCGGAGCGCGCGGCCCGAACAGGTCTTCCGGGCCCCAGATGTACAGCGCGGCGTCGCGAAAGATCAGCACCAGCGCAAAGGTCGCCAGAAGGTGGAATAACTCGGGTGCCTGATAAATGCGACGGAGCACGATCACTTCGACCAGCGCACCCAGCACGGCAACGACGAGCGCGGCTGCAAGCATCGAAAGCCAGAAACCGGCGACGGTCGAACCAAACCGGCTGGCGATGCTATAGGCCACGTACACGCCAAGCATGTAGAACGAGCCGTGCGCGAAGTTGACGATTCGCGTCACGCCGAAGATCAACGACAAACCGGACGCGACAAGAAACATGGCGCAGGCGTCCGCTAGTCCGTTGATGAGTTGTATAGCCAGATTCGAAAGCATCGACGCCTCTATCGCTCGAGATTCATCAAGGTGTACATGTCCGCAAGCTTGCTTTTTACAGCGATGTCTTTGCCTGCTGATACAAATGTACACACTCTAATTCTAGTCTTCTATGCAATGACCATGCCCACTTTATAGCTAGTGACTTGTACTAGGTATCGTGGCGTTTATCCCTTGTTTTATCGGGCTTTATAGCTAACGCTAAGCTGACAGCCATGCAAGGATGCTGGTTGTGCTGCACCTTATAAAATCAGCGTACACGCCATAATCGCTTTTCCGGTGCGACGGTCCCGCTATTGGTGCAATGCGAGGAAGCAGCGGATGACATTGCACCAAATGAAGCGGCTAAATATTAAGCGCGGCCATAACCGCGCAAACGCACTGAACACAATCGCGCTTACTCGGCATCGGGCGCACTTAGCTTGCGCAGCAAATAGAGCACGGCCACTCGCTCCGCTTCGTTCAGCTCGCCCATGGTCAGTTCGCTGATACGCAAGGCGGTTGGCGTGATCTGCTCAACCAGGCTTTCACCCGCCCGCGTCAGTTGCACCGTCACCTTTCTGCGGTCGTCGGGATTTGTCTGCAACTCGATCAACTCGCGTGTCCTCAGACGTTCAATTATGCCGCGCACTGTGGCTGCATCGATCGCGGTCGCCTTGCCCAGGTCGCTCATTGAAGATGGTCCTAGCCTTCGGCTGGCACTCAATACCGCAAACTGCACGGCGGTCAGTTGAGGGTCGTCGATGGTCTGGCTGAAGATGGCGAGATGGCGCTGATAGGCCTTGCGAAGCAGATGCCCGATCTGCTCCGACACCTCATAGCGGGACACGGCGTCCTGTGCAGCTTGCGATGAACCGGAAGGAAGCTTCGAAGGCGCCATGATAGTTCGAATGTCGGTGAGGTGGAATGGTGGGACGGGGATAGCCGCTCGCGCGGACCGGCCGGCGCAATTCGTCAAGGTAACCGGAGCAACATTCTCCCTGGCGCTAATGCACGTGTTTCCGGATTCGCGCCGACGCCTGAGCCACGTCTTTCCACGACGCTTCATTCGGTGCGAATGAAGCCCGGATATAAGACACGAGATCGGCAATCTGATGGTCGTCGAATGAATCCTTGAAGCCCGGCATGTAACCAAGCGCATCGGTTGCGGGCGCATCAATGCCATTCTGGATGACGTTCAGCAGATTGTCCGGCGTCGCTTCGCTCACGCTGGTGTTCAGCGAGAGCAGCGGACGCACGCCGAAGTTGCCGACGCCACCCGTCGCAGCATGACAGACGGCGCATGCGCCCTCAAAGATCCGCCGGCCGCTATCGAGTCCCTGCAGGGTCACGGCGTCCGTGGCGGGATCGTGCGTGGGTTTTGAAACAGGAACAGCAGCGGGAACAGCGGCCGGCTGCGGCGACAGCGACGCCACGTAATGCGCCATCGCGCGCACGTCCTCTTCCGGCAGCGTCGACAAGCCCGCGACGACCGGCGCCATCGGGCCAGCCGCGACGCCATGTTCATGCGAGAAGCCCGTCTTCAGATAGTCGTACAACGCCTGCTCGGTCCATCGCACAGGCGCTTTCGAATTGGCGACAAGCGACGGCGCCACCCAGCCTTCGGCGCTCCCGCCTGTCAGGTACAAGCGACCGCCCTTCTCCGCCCCGAATGCATTGCGCGGCGAATGGCACGCGCTGCAATGTCCGGCGCCATCCACGAGATACGCGCCGCGATTCCACAACGCCGAACGCGTTGGGTCGGGCTTGAACTCGCCCTGTTTCAGATAGAGCGCATTCCATCCAGCGACCAGTGCGCGCTGATTCAGCGGAAACGGCAAGCGCGTGGCGGGCGGCGTATTTTCGACCGCCGGCTGCGACATCAAATACGCGTACAGCGCGGTCATGTCGGCCTCGCTCATCTTCGTGAACGCGGTGTAGGGGAATGCCGGATATAGATGATGGCCGTCGCGTGAAATGCCCTGGCGCATCGCCCGGTCGAACGCGGCGAACGACCAGTTGCCGATACCCGTCTTCGGATCGGGCGTCAGGTTGGTCGTGTAGACCATGCCGAAAGGCGTTTCCAGGCCCAGGCCACCGGCATTGACCACGCCGCCGGGCGCCGTATGACAGACCGCGCAATCTCCGAACTCGGCAATCTGGCGGCCGCGGGCGATGGTGGCATCGGACCAGGTCGATGCAGCCGGGCGGGCGATCGCTTCAATCGGAGCACGCAGGGGCCACGCGGCGCAGGCCAACCCGATCAGGCTGCCCACCCCACCGGCCGCGAGCGCGGTCCACAGCGAGCGTTTTACGCGCCTCAGTCCGCTGCCGATCGCCCCTTCCGGCTCGCGGGTACGCCCAAGCGCCGCAAGCACGCGTTCCGGCGTGAAGGGCGGCGCCCGAAAACGCACACCGGTTGCATCGTAAAGCGCATTGGCGATAGCCGCTGCCGCTGGCGAGACATCGATTTCCAGACGATCATTGGCCGTCACCTGCGTAGCGACCTCGCTGCTCGCCGCCGATGCGGGAGCAAGTTCATGCGATACGGCTTGCGCACCCGGCGTCTCGTCGTGCGAGGGTCGCGCGGTGAGTTGCAGACCCAGGGCACGCGAAGCCACAGCAGCGATCTGCCGGGCCGGAATTCCATTCAACCGGCCAATCCTGCGCCGGCCGCTCGCCCGCCCCGCTACCACCCGCTTAAGCGCAACGTCACCGGTCAGGCGGTTTACATCGAGATCGACGATCCACGCCGAATAGTCGGGCGTCGGGTTATCGCCGGATGCGGCATCGTGTTTGTCGAACGCGAAACCGCGGCCATGTGCGACTTCGTTGTTCGCGCGGCGAGTCTTGCGATCCGGCTTACCGGCGTTCCACGCTGCCCGCTGCGCCACCGTGTCGATCAGTTCCCTCGCGCCGCCATACTCCACCGGATCGAGGTGATCGAGACGAAACGAAACCGGATCGCGATGATGATCGCGCGCGATTTCATCGACGAAAGACTCGCGTGCAAAGGTATGCGCCGAGCCGGGAATCAGCGCGGCGGGGTCATCGACAAGCGACGTGGCACGGGATGACGAATAAGGACCGGGATCTTGCGCAACGGCTTCTCCGCCGGTTAAGCCCGGCGTTCGCGCCATGTAGCGCCAGTCGAGCAGCGCGCCTTCGCCGTCCAGCGACGCCGCGACGCATACTTCTGCCTCCCTGACCTGAGACACCGAGATATAACCGCCAACGCATATCGCCCGGCCAGTCTCCGCCATCAAAACAACCGCAGCAAGCGCGGCATGCGTGGCGATTAGCGGATCACCGTACTCATCGAGGGAATGCAGCGCAAAGCGGTCGGGCAACAGGCCCGTGATAGCGGCAAGCTTCGCCCGTAGATCCGCAGTCTCGGGAGCACTGCTCCAGACCGCGATACTCCCGGCCTCGTTGCGCGCAATGGCCTCGCACGGCACCAACCTGTCCGCCGGAATCGGCCATATGTAATGCGCTTCCTGCTGCAAGCCTGAGTGTTGCACGGGTAACGAGGCGGTGTCGCCGGCATGCTGCGCACGAGTCGATAACACCAGCCGGCAAGCAGCGTCGTGTGCCTGCTCGAAACGCTCCGCCACGAACGCGGCCACGTTGCCCACAACCACCCAGCGCACACCAGCTTGCACCTCCAGCTTGTGCCCAAACGCGAGCAGCGCAGCGTCGGCATTTCCCAGCACGCACGCGTGAAGCATCGACTCGGGCATCAGCACGGGTCCGCCAGAACTTCCTTCATGCACGGCGTCCATTACATCGGGTCCATTACAGGGCGTCCATTACAGGGGATCCAATGAATCAGCGTTTTTGTTCGCGTTTCAGATATTCGGCCGCGCGATGCACGGCCTTCATGATTTCAATGTGCGTGCCGCAACGGCACAGGTTGAAGCGCAGCGCGTCGCGGATGTCGTCGTCATCGGGCGTGGGGTTGCGATCGAGCAGCGCCTTCGTGCTCATGATCATGCCGTTAAGGCAGTAGCCGCATTGCGCTGCTTGTTCATCGATGAAAGCCCGCTGGATCGGGTGCAGCGCGTCCAGCGTTCCGAGCCCTTCCAGCGTGAGCGTTTCACGTCCAATAGCCGCCGCAACCGGCACGACGCACGAACGTGCAGGGCCGCCGTCCAGCAGCACCGTGCACGCACCGCACTGGCCGAGACCGCAACCGTACTTCGGCCCGTTCAGTTCGAAGTCGTTGCGCAGCACATACAACAAGGGCGTGTCGCGGGTCACATCGACCGTGCGCGTGCTGCCGTTGACGGTCAGCGTCAACGGTCCGGAAACCGGTGTTGCGGAAGCAGACACGCTCATTTTCAAGTCATCGAATCAAGACCGCGCGCGGCGATGTCTCTAGACAGGCAGCTTATCCAGACACTGCCGCGCGCAGCCGGGTCGAAATATCAGGCGGCGGCAGTTGTTGCCTGCTTGGCCGACGGCGACTTCAAGGGCTCGTTGAACACGTCATAAGCGAACACCCATGCCGGATCTTCGTTAGTGCGCAGCCACGTGTTGTTATGCGAGACCAGTTGCACCTTCGATGCACGCTCCGCACGATTCGCTTCATACAACGCGAACACTCCGGCGTAATCGGTTGCACCGACTTCGTCCAGGCAGCGAGTCAGCATTGCCGCATCCTCGATCGCCATGGCCGCGCCCTGCGCCATATGCGGTTTCATCGGATGGCATGCGTCGCCGAGCAGCACCAGTCGGCCGCGGCTCCACAACGGCAGCGGATCACGTTCCAGCAGCGGCCACTTCGTGACTTCGGGCGTGGCGTCGATCAGCTTCTGCACCGACGGATGATAGCCCGCGAACGCCTCGCGCATTTCGTCACGGCTGCTGGGCGCAACCGACTGCCCTGCCGGCCACTCAGCCTGTGGAACGCCAGTCACGTAGTAGATTTCATCGCGCCTGGACGTCACGTAATACACCATCATGTGCCGATCTTCCGACCACCACTTTACACACAGATCGAAAGGATCGGAGCCGAGCAGCGACGCGGGAAATACCGCGCGATGCGCAACATAACCCGTATAACGCGGCGGTTCCGCGCCGAGCAGATGGTCGCGGATCTTCGAGTTCACGCCGTCCGCGCCAATCACAATGTCCGCGGTCTCAACACTGCCGTCGGCGAACGTCAGCCGCACTTCGTTGTCCACCTCTTCAATTCCGCTCAGGCACTTGTTGAACTCGATCGTGCCAGGCGCAACCGCTTCGGTCATCAGCGCATGGAAGTCACCGCGATGCACGGTCAGGTACGACGCGCCATATTCTTTCAACGCGAAATCGCCCAGCGGAATCTGCGCGATGGCTTCGCCCGTTTTCCAGTCGCGGCTGTACCAGAAGTCCGGGTGCGAACCCATGACGTTCAGCGCGTCTTCACAGTCCATGCGGCGCATGATCTTCATCACGTTGGGGCCGAGGTGAATGCCCGCGCCGAGACGCGAAAATGAGGGAGCCTGCTCGTAAAGGCGAACCGAATACCCGGCGCGTTGCATCAACGCCGCTGCTGCTGTCCCGCCAAGGCCCGCGCCAATGATCGCGATACGGGGTTTGCTCATGATGATCTCTCCATGTCTGGCGCTCGCCGAAAGTCGTTCAGCCGAGCCTGTTGAATAAACCTATATTGAGTGTACACATTGAATTTTTTTGAGTAAAGAAAATTTGCATTGAGTCTATACAGGTGCGCTTTATCCCTTTATATGTGCATTTAATAAGGGTTTTCACCAATCTAAAGCATACTTGCACCATTAAAAAATGTTTTCGGAATCTTGTTAAATTCCAATGTGTACACTAGACTTTATCGAATCAAATTGTTGCATCGCTTGCCAGACCAACAACGCCGCCGCGGGCGGCCCAAGACATACGGAGTCGACTAGATGACGAAGACCTTGCGCATCGGCCAGATCGTGCCGAGTTCGAACACGACGATGGAAACGGAAATTCCGGCCATGCTGCTCGCCCGCCAAGCCATCCGCCCGGAGCGTTTCACGTTTCATTCCAGCCGCATGCGCATGAAGAAGGTGGTCAAGGAAGAGCTCGCGGCCATGGATGCGGAATCGGACCGATGCGCGCTGGAACTTAGCGACGCGCGCGTGGACGTGATCGGTTATGCGTGCCTGGTAGCAATCATGGCGATGGGACACGGCTACCACCGCGTGTCGCAAAAGCGGCTGCATGAGCGCACCGTCGAGAACGGCGGCGCCGCGCCGGTCATCACCAGTGCGGGCGCCCTGGTCGATGCATTGAAGGTCATCAAGGCCAAGCGCATCGTGGTGGTCGCGCCTTATATGAAACCGCTGACCGAACTGGTCGTGGACTACATCCGCAATGAGGGTTTTGAAGTCGTCGCCTACCGGGCGCTCGAGATTCCCGACAATCTGGATGTCGGCCGCCACGATCCCCGGCTGTTGCCGGACATCGTGAAAACCCTGCCCTATCAAGATGTGGATGCGATCGTCTTGTCGGCCTGCGTGCAGATGCCATCGCTTGCCGCAGTGCCGCAAGTCGAGGCAATGACAGGCAAGCCGGTCATCACCGCTGCCATTGCCACGACCTACGCCATGCTGCGCGAGCTGGATCTCGAGCGTGTGGTGCCAGGCGCGGGCGCACTGCTCTCCGGCGCTTATTGAGCGGCTTAACGATCGGCTGAATGATCGATTACCAATCGCTTTCGACACCTAGCTTTCGATCCATCCACGGACTCCGCGATGAACTCAACTCTTCTCTACGGCGCGAACATCAACGCCAACGGCATTCGCCAGCATTACCTGCGCTACGGAGGTACAGAGGGCGTGCGTGCCGGCCGTCCCGCCGTGATCCTGATTCCGGGCATTACCAGCCCGGCGGTCACGTGGGGCTTTGTCGGCGAAACGCTTGGCCGCCAGTTCGATACCTACGTGCTCGATGTACGCGGCCGCGGTTTATCAGAAGCATCGTCGACGCTCGACTACAGCCTCGATGCGCAAGCCGCCGACGTCATCGCGCTCGCTGAAGCGCTTGGCCTTGAACACTATGCGCTTGTCGGGCATTCAATGGGCGCACGCATCGCGATCCGCGCCGCCCGCAGCGCGCCAAAGGGCCTGACGCACACGGTGCTCGTCGATCCGCCGGTGTCGGGTCCGGGCCGCCGCGCGTATCCGGCGAAGCTGTCGTGGTACGTTGATTCAATCCGCCTGGCTTTGAAAGGCATCGACGCCGACGGCATGCGCGCTTTCTGCCCGACCTGGACCGAAGACCAGTTGCGTACACGCGCGCAATGGCTGCATACCTGCGATGAACGCGGCATGCTGACGTCGTTCGAAGGTTTCCATACTGACGACATCCACGCCGACCTGCCCCTGCTTCGCGTACCTTCACTGCTGATCACCGCCGCGCGCGGCGACGTGGTGCTCGACGAAGACGTGCAGGAAATGCAGACGCTTAGCCCCGGATTGCTGCATACGCGCGTACCGAATGCAGGCCACATGATTCCGTGGGACAACGAAGCCGGCTTCTATGAAGCCTTCGGCGATTTCCTCGGCGCAAAGCTCGTCTAAGTGCAACGCAAGACAAGCCGACACTGACACTTATTCTTCAGGAGTCAACATGCCAATCAGCGATTACGAAATGATCGCAGCATGGAAGCAGGTACTGACGTTGTCGAAGTTGCAAGCGGGCCAGACCGTCACCATCCTCACCAGCGCATCCACGCATCCGCAAACGCTTTCAAGCGCGCTGATCGCGACGCAGTCCATGGGCGCGATCGTCAACCGGCTGGACCTCCTGCCGGTGAATGGCGAAAAAGCCCTGAGCCGCGACTCCCTCGCGTATCTCGGCACCACGCCTCTGACCGGCAACCTGGCCGCTATCGCTGCGTTGAAGGCGAGCGATCTCGTACTCGACCTGATGACCTTGTTGTTCTCGCCTGAGCAGCACGAGATCCTCGCGACCGGCACGAAGATCCTGCTCGCTGTCGAACCGCCCGAAGTGCTCGCGCGGCTCGTGCCGACTGAAGCCGATCGCACCCGCGTGCGGGCAGCGGCCGAGCGGATCAAGGCGTCGCGCGAAATGCGCGTCAAGTCAAAAGCGGGCACGGAACTGGTGTGTCCGCTGGGCGAGTTCCCCGCTATCTCCGAGTACGGTTTCGTCGATGAACCCGGCCGTTGGGATCATTGGCCAAGCGGTTTTGTGCTCACGTTCCCGAACGACGGACAAGCGAGCGGCCAGATCGTGATCGATCGCGGTGACATCTTGCTGCCGCAGAAAAAGTACGTGAACGACCCGATCACGCTGACGGTCGAGAACGGTTACGCCACGCGCATTGACGGCGGCGTGGACGCGGCCTTGCTAAGCGACTACATGGCCTCGTTCAACGATCCGGAAGGCTACGCAATCTCGCATATCGGCTGGGGTTTACAGCCGCGTGCACGTTGGTCGACGCTCGGACTGTATGACCGCGAGGCGACCATCGGCATGGATGCGCGCGCGTTCGAAGGCAACTTCCTGTTTTCGCTCGGCCCCAACAATGAAGCGGGCGGCAAGCGTACGACCACGTGTCACATCGACATCCCCCTGCGCCATTGCGACGTGATGCTCGATGGCGAAGCCGTGGTCCGCGATGGCGTGGTAATGGACCGATAGAACAACCACCATGCGGAGAGTTTGAATGAGCGACATCCAGAGCCACGCCGAATCGGGCGTGTACAAACAGCAGGGATTCGGCACGCCCTTGCCTGTGAAAGGCAATATCGGCTTGCTGATTGTCGACTTCGTGGTCGGCTTCGCGGACCCCAAGACCTTCGGCGGCGGCAACATCGGACCGGCTATCGAACGCACGGTACACCTGCTGGCCGCCGCGCGCCGGCATGGCTGGCCGGTTGCGCACAGCCGCATTGTGTACGCAGCGGATGGTAGCGACGACAACGTGTTTTCGCTGAAAGTGCCAGGCATGGCGACGCTCACCGAAGACCATCCGAACAGCGCGATCGTGCCTGAGCTGACGCCAGCAGCGGGCGAACTGGTCGTGCGCAAGACCGTGCCTTCCGCGTTCTTCGGCACGCAACTCGCGCCGTGGTTATCGCAGCGTGCGGTGCAAACGTTGATCGTGGCGGGTGCAGTCACGAGCGGATGCGTACGCGCAAGCGTGGTCGATGCGATGTCGCATGGTTTCCGTCCGCTGGTTGTGTCGGACTGCGTCGGCGACCGGGCGATCGGCCCGCACGATGCGAATCTCTTCGACATGCAACAAAAATATGCCGCTGTCATGACGCTCGACGAAGCCCTTTCCACGATAGAGCAACGGCACGCCTGAGCGCAGGATTTGCAGAGATAACGCTAGCGGGTACGATGCGAAAGCGTATCGTTGATCTTGAAGCCCCAAGCGTTGAAGCTAATCGTTGAAGCGGTTTAGTCGAATGAAGCGGCATTTTCAGGGACCATCATGCCCACTGCAGCAGCGCTCACCCGAGGTGAACTGCTCGCGCGTAGCGGCTGCCTGACTATCGTCAGGCAGCCGCTCGCGCCGGTAAAACCCGCGCCCGGTCAACCGGGCAGCGGGTCTTCCTACGTTCAGGACTCGCCGGAAATTTTCGTCGCGGTGCTCGACGATGGCAGCATCCTGGCGTTCAACGGTCACGTCGACCTTGGCACTGGCATCCGCACGTCGCTCGCGCAGATCGTGGCGGAGGAACTCGACGTGCCGGCCCCGCGCGTCAAGATGATCCTCGGCGACTCCGCTCAAGTGCCCAACCAGGGCCCGACCATCGCCAGCGCGACCATCCAGATATCCGCCGTGCCGCTCAGGTTTGCCGCGGCGCAAGCACGGCTCGTGTTGATCGGGCTGGCAGCAGAGCGCTGGGGGCTCGATGCCGCCAGCCTTGCCACCGATGACGGTTATGTCATTGCTCCGGACAAGACCCGCATTAGCTTCGGCGAGCTGCTACAGGGGCAGCGAATCTCGCTTCCCATCGACTCATCCGTCGCGGTTAAGGACCCGTCAACCTACCGGATTGTCGGGCGGGCGACACCGCGCGTCGATCTGCCCGCCAAGGCCACCGGCACCCTGACCTTCGTCCACGACATGCGCGTGCCCGGCATGCTGCACGGGCGCGTCGTGCGGCCACCGTATGCCGGACACGATGGCGGTGCGTTCGTCGGCAAGACGCTGATCGACGTGGACCGTTCATCGGTCGATACGCTGCCGGGCGTGCGCGGCGTGGTCGTGATCGGTGACTTCGTCGGGGTGGTGGCCGAGCGCGAGGAACAGGCGATTCGCGCGGCCCGTGCGCTGCGTGTCCGCTGGCGCCCGCTGCCGCCGCTGCCCTCCCTCGATAACCCTGCAGAGGCCATCGCTCAGGCTCCGGCCCAGCGGCGCCTGCTGCTCGAAGAGGGCGACGTGGAGAGCGTGCAGGACCAAGCCGGCACGACGACGCTTACACGCAGTTATGTCTGGCCGTACCAGATGCATGGCTCGATCGGGCCGTCCTGCGCCCTCGCGGACTATCAGGACGGGCGCATCACGGTATGGTCGGGCACGCAGAACCCGCAGACCTTGCGCTACGACTTGTCGCGTCTGGTCGAGCGGGACGAAGCTGATATCGATATCGTCCGCATGGAGGCCTCTGGGTGCTATGGCCGCAATTGCGCCGACGACGTTGCCGGCGACGCGCTCCTGCTCTCGCGTGCCATGGGCCAGCCGGTGCGGGTCCAGTTGTCGCGCGCTGACGAACATCAGTGGGAGCCCAAGGGCACGGCGCAAGTTGTGGATGTCACCGGCACGGTGTCACGCAGCGGCGACACGCTGGGCTATACCTTCGCCTCGCGCTATCCGTCGAACGATGCGCCCATGCTCGCCCTGCTGCTCACCGGCGCGACGCCGGCCGAGCCGCGCATCTTTGAAATGGGTGACCGGACCGCGGTGACGCCCTACACCTTCGCGCATCGCCGTTTCGTCTGCCACGACCTGGCGCCGCTCGTCAGGGCGTCGTGGTTCAGAGGTGTTTCCGCGCTGCCGAACTCCTTCGCCCACGATGTATTCATCGATGAACTCGCGTTCGAGACCGGCGCCGATCCTCTGGCATTCCGGTTGCGTCATCTGAAGGACGAGCGGGCCGTGGCGTTGCTTGAAGCGGTTGCCGAACGCGCAGGCTGGCAAGCCCGTGCCGGACGCCGTCCATCTCGCGATACCGGCGAACGCGTGCTTCAAGGGCGCGGCGTGGCGTACGCACGGTATGTGCATAGCCGCTTTCCCGGTTTCGGTGCGGCCTGGTCGGCGTGGATCGTCGATCTGGAAGTCGATACAGTCAGCGGAGAAATCCGCATCAAGCGAGTGACGGTCGGTCAGGACACGGGCACCGTGATCAATCCCGACGGCGTGCGCCATCAGATCCACGGCAATGTGATCCAGACGCTGAGCCGCACGATGAAGGAGCGTGTGCGCTTTACCGACGGTCTGGTCGCAAGCAAGGAATGGGGCAGCTATCCGATCCTGACATTCCCCGAACTGCCCCCCGTGGACGTGGTGCTGGTGGACCGGCAAGGCGAGCCGCCGCTCGGCGCCGGCGAGTCCGCTTCGCTCCCCGGTGCGCCTGCTATTTCCAATGCGTTATTCGATGCAACCGGCGTGCGCTTCCGCGAACCGCCATTCACGCCAGACGCGGTCAGGGCCACGCTGCAGGCCGCCGCAGCGCGGGTGCCTGTCGAGCACCGATAAGCGCGTAGCAGCGGCTTGTCTATCGATACGCACAAGCTCAGCTATCTTCCGCCCGCGTCATGGCGCGCAACAGATACACAATGGCAACCCGCTCCGCCGGGTTCAACCCCCCATACGTTTGCTCGCTTACTTGCCGGGCAAAGGGCACGGTCTGGTCGATCAGCGCGAGGCCTTCCGGTGTGGTACGCACCAGCAGCTTGCGGCCGTCGAGCGGATCAGGCGAGACCACGATCAGCGAACGCGCTTTCAAACGCTCGACTACGCCGCGAATGGTGGCCTGGTCGATTGCTGTCGCCTTGACGATGTCGTTAAGCGAACAGGATTGCTGCTCCTTGACCGCGCACAGCGTAACGAACTGCGCCGCGGTCAGGTCGGAATCTGGAATGGCCGCCTGGAAGATGGCGACGTGGCGCTGGTACGCGCGTCGCAGCAAGTGGCCGATCTGCTCGGAGAAGTGATACTCCTCGCTCGCGGAAACATCCGCAGGGGTGGGCGGTTTTTTGGACATGGGAAGAATTGTAGGGTACACGTTCTATTATGCTTCGATTACGGCGGCGCACCGTTTTCTCCAGTCCTACCGTGCTTCCCTTTTTATCATAGCGGCGTTGTAACGCCCTGCCCTGGGTGTTCCGACCCGCGTCAGAACGCCACGATGACAAACCCTTGAGTTCCGGCGAAAATAGTATAAAATTTTATACATAAGGACGCCATGACGCCGGAGAAAGAAATCCGTTGGGTAGGGTCCGCCTACGACGACCTACTGGAGTTTCCAGAGGAGCCACGTAGGGATGCCGGCTTCCAGTTGAGCAAGGTTCAGTCTGGGTTGGACCCCGAGGACTGGAAGCCGTTTGGGGAGGTGGGTGCTGGAGCTCGGGAAATCCGTATCAGGGACAGCAGCGGCATTTTCCGGGTGATGTACGTAGCCAAAGTTCGAGGAAGCGGTATATGTCCTGCACTGCTTCCAGAAGAAAACCCAGGCAACCAGCAAGCGGGATAAAGAAATCGCCGAGGCGCGCTATCGCGCCGTGGCCAACGCAAGGAAGATCAATCAATGACGATCGATACTGAAATCCGCCATGTGACAAAACCGGGCGCAAATCTGTTCCGTGAACTCGGGTTTTCGGTCGAGGAAGCCAAGCTGCTTCAGGCCGCTTCGCGCAAGCAAATCAACGACACGCAGCAGCTCAAGGAACAATTGATGTCGGAGCTTGCTGAATGGATCGAGCAGCATCATCTCAAGCAGGCGGAGGCAGCAAAGATCCTGATGGTGTCGCGGCCTCGTGTATCCGACGTGGTGAACAAGAAGACGGCCAAGTTCACTATCGATACGTTGGTCGAGATGCTAAGCAGAGTGGGAAAGCCGGTCCGGCTGGCAATCGGTTAATCGCCGAATCTTGGGAATGGGAAAGTCGGGACCGTGTTACCCGCTAATGCCCAACGCCGGGTCAAGCACCGTCGCCAGCTTTTCAAACGCCGGCTCGATTTCCTCTTCGGCCACGCAGCCGTACCCAATCAGCAAGCCCGACATCCCCTCGCCCGGCCTCAAGAAATAACCCGATAGCGGCCGCACCACAATATTGACCGCGAGCGCCGCTTTCGCCACTTCGCGATCATCCACACCATCAGGCAAACGCAGCACGAGATGCAGCCCTGCATCGCCACCGACAATCTGCAACGCGTCGCCATACCGCTTCCTGATTGTGTCCAGCAGGATCTGGCGACGCTGCCCGTAGATTCCGCGCATCCGCCGGATATGCGATGTGAAATGCCCCTCCGCGATGAACTCGGCCAGCACCGCCTGCTGCAACAACTGCCCCTCGCGATACAACTCGGCGGAAGCCGTCGCAAAGCTCGTCGACAACCCCTCGGGCACCACGATATAGCCAATCCGCAGCCCCGGGAAAAGCGTCTTGCCGAAGCTGCCCACGTAGATCACCTGACCCGATGTATCGAGTCCTTGCAGCGACGCGAGCGGCCGGCTGCCGTATCGAAACTCGCTGTCGTAATCGTCCTCGATGATCCAGCAGCCGTTTTGCCGCGCGAACTCCAGCAGCATCCGCCGCCGCGCGAGACTCATCACCATGCCGAGCGGGTATTGATGCGACGGCGTGACCAGCATCAGCTTGGGCGGGTCTGCAAGATCGTCCACAGAAGGATTGATGCCCTCTGCATCCACGGGAATGGCCTTGAGCGATAGCCCGGACACTTGCAACACGCTACGCACGCCCCAGTAGCACGGGTCTTCGGTCCAGATGACATCGCCTGAATCGGACAGCAGGCGCACGGCGAGATCGATGGACTGATGAATCCCCGTCGTCACGATAATTTGCTCCGGCGTGCAACGCACCGACCGCGAGGTCCGCAAATAATCGGCGAGCACTTGACGCAGCTTGGGCAAACCGCCGCCGGGCGCGTAGGTCAGCAGATCGGGCGGCAAGCGACGCCAGTATTTGGATTGCAAGCGGCTCCAGACGGCCGCTGGAAACCGCGACACATCGGGCACGCCGGGCATGAACGCGCCGCCTTGCCGCTGCGACACACCCGCCCCTTGCAACAACCGTGCGCCGCGCGCGGACAGCACACGCGGTTCCGCCGGGGCCGCATCGGGCGCCGTGGATTCCGCGCCCACTATATCGTCCGGCGCGCTGTCCGAGACAAACGTGCCCTGCCCGGTTGCCGACCACACGTAGCCTTCCAGCGCGAGTTGCTCGTACACCTGCGTGACCGTATTACGGCCGAGACCCAGCTCGCTCGCTAGCAATCGGGACGACGGCACTTTGGTTCCCGCCGGCAATTCCCGCGACAGAATGGCCTGCTGCAACAAGCCATACAACTGCCGATAAATGGGCAGCCCGCCCGTTCGTTCAATCCGCTGAGCGAGCCAGTCGGACAACATGCTTGCACGCATCGCGGCCATCGAATAATTGGCTCCTATAAAAACGCGGAAATGGCTCTGATTGAAAGAGCCAAATCTTACTATAGTCGAGGCACCGCCTAAAAACCCGCCAAGGAGCGATGCCCGTGAGCCAGACCCTGAAGAACGCCGACCTTAAAGCCCGCAAAGATGCCGCCACGCCGCGCGGTGTCGGCGTGATGTGCGATTTCTACGCCGAACGTGCGGAAAACGCCGAGCTGTGGGATGTGGAAGGCCGCCGTTTCATCGACTTCGCGGCGGGCATCGCGGTTTGCAACACGGGACATCGGCACCCGAAAATTGTCGCGGCCATGCGCGCGCAACTCGAGCGCTTCACGCATACGGCGTATCAGATCGTCCCTTACGAATCGTATGTTTCGCTCGCCGAGAAGATCATCGCGCGCGCACCCGGTGACTATGCAAAGAAGGCCGCGTTCTTCACGACCGGCGCGGAAGCCGTCGAAAACGCCATCAAGATCGCGCGCGCCGCGACGGGCCGGCCGGGCGTGATCGCGTTCACGGGCGGGTTCCACGGCCGCACGTTCATGGGCATGGCGCTGACGGGCAAGGTAGCACCCTACAAGATCGGCTTCGGGCCGTTCCCGTCCGACGTATTCCACGCCCCGTTCCCGAACCCGCTGCGCGGCATCACGACGGAAGATTCGCTGCGCGCTATCGAGCATCTTTTCGCGGCGGATATCGAGGCCAAGCGCGTTGCCGCGATCATCTTCGAACCGGTTCAGGGTGAAGGCGGTTTCTATCAGGCACCCGTGGAATTCGTCCGCGCGTTACGCAAGCTCTGCGACACCCACGGCATCCTGCTGATCGCCGATGAAGTGCAAACCGGCTTCGCGCGCACGGGCAAGTTGTTCGCGATGCAACATTACGACGTCGTGCCGGACCTGATGACCATCGCCAAAAGCCTGGCGGGCGGTATGCCGCTGTCGGGCGTGGTCGGCCGTGCCGATGTGATGGACGCGGTAGCGCCCGGTGGTCTTGGCGGCACGTATGCCGGCAATCCGCTGGCGGTGGCGTCGGCGCATGCGGTGCTTGAGATCATCGATGAAGAGAAGCTTTGCGAGCGTGCCGTGCGACTGGGCGACAAGCTGAAGTCGCGGCTGTCATCGATTAAGGCAGACGTACCCCAGATCGCCGATGTGCGCGGCCCCGGCGGCATGATCGCCGTTGAATTCTGCAAGCCGGGCACCAGCGAAGCCGATGCCGCTTTCGCCAAGCGCGTGCAGACCCTGGCGCTTGAACGTGGCCTGCTTTTGCTGATCTGCGGCGTGTACAGCAACGTGATCCGGTTCCTGTTTCCGCTGACCATTCAGGACGCCGTGTTTGATGAAGCACTCGCTATTCTCGAACGTGTCCTGACAGAAGAAGTGGGGGTCGCAGCATGAGCGCGCAACGTTCACCCATGCTGTTAAAAGACCCGGCGCTGCTGCGTCACGACGCGTTCATCGACGGCGAGTGGCAAGGCGCCGACGACGCCTCCACCTTCGAAGTCATCGACCCGGCGAACGGTCAGTCGCTCGGTCATGTGCCCAGGATGGGCGCGGCGGAAACGCGTCGCGCGATCGATGCGGCGAACACCGCGTGGCCGCTCTGGCGCAAGAAGACCGCGAAGGAACGTGCGGCCGTCTTGCGCCGCTGGTATGAACTGATGCTGGAACACGCCGATGATCTCGCCATGATCCTCACCCGCGAGCAAGGCAAGCCGCTCGCCGAAGCGCGGGGTGAGATCGTCTACGCGGCATCGTTTATCGAGTGGTTCGCGGAGGAAGGCAAACGCGTCGCGGGTGACACGCTGGCATCGCCCGCCGCCGATAAACGCATCGTGGTGACCAAGGAGCCGATCGGCGTCTGCGCGGCTATTACCCCGTGGAATTTTCCGAGCGCGATGATCACGCGCAAGGTAGGTCCGGCACTCGCAGCCGGTTGTTCGATCGTCGTCAAGCCCGCGGAGGCAACGCCGTTTTCCGCCTTCGCCATGGCCGTGCTGGCCGAGCGCGCGGGGTTGCCCAAGGGGGTGCTGAATATCGTGACGGGTGACCCGAAGTCGATCGGCGCCGAGCTGACTGGCAATCCTATCGTCAGGAAGCTGTCGTTCACAGGATCAACGCAGGTCGGCCGTCTGTTGATGGCGCAAAGCGCGCCGACGGTCAAGAAAGTGTCGCTGGAACTGGGCGGCAATGCGCCGTTTATCGTTTTCGATGACGCCGATATTGATGCCGCAGTCGAGGGTGCTATTGCGTCGAAGTATCGCAACAGTGGGCAAACTTGCGTGTGTACGAACCGGTTTTATATTCATGACCGGGTGTATGACGAATTTTCCGCCAAGCTGGGCGCGGCCGTTGCGAAGCTCACGGTGGGCAATGGGTTGGATAGCGGGGTTTTGCTCGGACCGCTTATTAACGACGCCGCCGTGCAGAAGGTCGAATCGCATATTCATGACGCGCTGGACAAAGGCGCCAAGGTCGTAGTTGGCGGCAAGCGGCACGCGCTTGGGTTCGGCTTCTTTGAACCGACCGTGTTGGCTGGAGTGACTTCAGAGATGAAGATCGCGAAGGAAGAAACGTTTGGGCCGCTCGCACCGTTGTTCCGGTTTTCTTCCGATGACGAAGTGATTCGCATGGCTAACGATACCGAGTTTGGATTAGCCGCGTATTTTTATAGCCGCGATATCGGTAGAGTTTGGCGTGTCGCCGAAGCGCTGGAATATGGCATGGTCGGGATTAATACCGGACTCATTTCTAACGAAGTCGCGCCGTTTGGCGGGGTTAAGCAGTCAGGGCTCGGGCGAGAAGGGTCGCGGTATGGGATCGATGACTATCTGGTGATCAAGTATTTGTGTATGGCCGTTTGAGGGACGTTCGCACTTGAGGGGGTGGCTTGGGCTGGGGTGGTTTGGGCTGGGGTTCTTCGGGGCGGACGGTCGGGGTTGATGCCGGGTTGATGCTTTCGGCGTTAGTGGTCTGCGAGAGTCGGATTTTCTCTTTATCACTGTTAGCCACTGTGCGTGGCGGCACGTCATTTCTTTGTCCAAAGCGACAAAGAAACGAAGCAAAGAAAGCGCTTTCAAACACGCTACCCTAAGTGTCCACAGCGTGCAGTTTTGATTCATAGGTGCCCCAAAAGCACGGTGCTCGCCAGAGCGGAGGATGTGTGAACCCCTCTTTCTCCGAACACGGATACCCACACGCTTCGCCACCAGTGATTGAACCTGCCCAAGGGGCACCCCGCGCTATCCGCGGAGAACCGCCCTCCGATACGCGTACCCGGAGCAGCGCGCAGCCTACCATCAGCGGTACTTGCGGCACGGGTATGCCGCAGTACCGCTCTGTTCAAACCTCAACCGTAACCCGCTCCGTGCTCTCTACCGGGAACGTCGTATTGAGCGCCGCATGCAGCAACGCTGCATGCGCAGCCCCCGCGTCCAGCACGATCAGGTTGTCCGCAAAGGCCTTCTCTAGCGAAAGCCTACCCTCGATCACCGCCTCCATCGCAATTTCCGTTGCAATAAAGACGACGTCCCGGTCCTCCTGGTTTTCCGCAGTCACATCAGGCGGCTCCGGACTGCAGTCAGGATCAAACCCGGTCTCCGTCGCATGGAAAAATCCCCACGTCCCTATTTCAATCAGCAAAACATAGAAATCCGGCAGCGCCATCAACTCGCTCACCGGCATGGACGACTCGAGCCGGTGCTGCAACGCTTTCAACGTATCAATGGCCGCCACGCGCAACTTCACATTGGCTAGCGGACCATCGAAAACTTTTTCCGGCAGCACCCCCGCATCAATCGCTTCGCGAGTGGCGACCGCCACCGTCAGCGATCCGGGATGATCCACATTAAATTCAATCTTGAGGTCACAGATAGAGCACATTGTCTCAATTCCTTTGCAAGCGCCGCATGAACCTAAATGGGCCTCATGGCGTCACGATGTTGAACCAGAAGTCGAAGTTATCCAGCCACGATACGAATTCCCCCAGCTTCTGCGTGTTGCCGGTAATCTTCGCCTTGCCCGCAATAATCTGCTTCTGCATCGTCGTGACGCCCATCATCACGTCGTTAAGATCGGTCCGGGACATGGTCACGGAAGCGTCGGCGGTGTCCGAAGTCTTGCCCTTCGAGTAGTGCAGCGCCGAATTCTCCACACCGACCAGATAACTCTCCTGCGTGTCGGTCATGATGAAGTTGAATGAAATCGACTTGCCCGCCGCGCGTTCTGCATTCAAGCGAACACCCTGGTAATCCAGGAACATTTCCAGCGGCATCGCCCGGATCGTGTCAGGACTTTGTGAACTGCCAAACGGCACCTTATGCACGCCATTACGCAGTTCCATGGCGCCAGTCAGATAGAAATTGCGCCAGCTCGATGCCTCCGACTGGTAACCAAGTTGCTCATACGCGTCAGCGAGCATGTGCTTGGCAGCGACGTTTTGTGGATCGGCAAACACAACGTGGTTCACCACTTCAGCAACCCAGCGGTACTCGCCCTTGTCGTAGTATTTCTGCGCCTTCTGCAAGACGGCATCTGCGCCACCCATAAATTCCACGTAACGCTTGCCGTTCTCAACAGGCGGCAATCTATGAAGATTTGCGGGCACACCATCGAAAAAGCCCAGGCGCAAGTTGTATTGCGCAACCACATCATGGAAAACAGTGCCGTAATAACTACGGCAGTACCATTGTTTTGCCAGAGTGTCAGGCAACCGCAGCATCTCCCCTATCTCAAGAGGCGTGTAGCCGGTATTGGCCAGGCGCATGGTCTGGTCATGCAAATACCGGTACATGTCACGCTGCGCTTTCAGGAAGGCAATGATCCGGTCATTACCCCACGTCGGCCAGTAATGCGAAGCAAACAACACCTGCATGTCGCTGCCGAACATATCAATAGCAGCCTGAAGGTACTTCGACCACAACAAGGCATCGCGTACTTTTGCACCGCGCAATGTATACAGGTTATGCAGCGTGTGAGTGGCGTCTTCAGCGGCGCAGAATGCCTTGTATTTCGGAATGTAGAACATGAATTCCGACGGCGCCTCGGATTCCGGCGCCATGATGACCGTCATTTCAATGCCATCCAACGTCAGCTTCTGACCAGTCTCGGTGGCGAAGTCGGTCGGCACCAGCAACGTAATCGCGCCAATGGACGTCGTTTTGCCCAGTCCCGCGTCGACCACACCGTCCACGCCTCGCGGCAACAAATTGCCGTACATGTACGCGGCCCGCCGGCTCATCGCGTTACCCGCGATGACGTTTTCGCCCACTGCAGCCTCGGTGAACCCAGCCGGAGCGTATATCTTTACCTTGCCCGCTTTCAGATCGGCTTCGTCGACAATACCGCGGATGCCACCATAATGGTCCGCATGGCTGTGCGTATAAATAACGTGCGTAATCGGCCGGTCGCCAAGATGCGGTATTACCAGTTGCTTCCATACTACAACCGATACATCCGCGGTCATCAAAGGATCAATGACAATCCAGCCGGTATCCCCGCGGATAATACTCATCACCGAAAGGTCATAACCCCGGACCTGCCAGATACCGTCAACCACTTCGAACAGACCGTGATTCATGTTCAGCTTGGCATTTCGCCAAAGACTGGGATTGACTGAATCCGGTGCGTTATTTTCCGGACCACCCGTAATAAACGCAAACTGCCCCAGGTCCCAGGCCGCGCCGCCCTTGGAACTCGGAATAATGCCGGGGCTAGGCAACGTGGCGATCAAACCACGGCTCGCATCCTTGAAATCCTGGGTGTCATTGAAAGCTAATTGATTGGCATAAACCGAATTTGCTTCCAGCGTTGCCTTGGTCGGTGGCTTTGAACCAATCCCGGTTGGCATGGCGGGCGAGGCGCCTTGCGCCAGCGCCTCGCCGCCTACCGCGCTTAAACCTGATGCAACGCCCACCGTGACAACACCCCGAAGAAACTCTCTACGCTTGCTCACGGAAGCCGGTATTTTTTCGTCGGACATATGAATTACCTCCTGGGTTTCCGATTGTCCTACTGGCAGATCGCCTGATAGGCACTTGTAATTAACGTCCTGCAATCAATGCTTTATCAATTGTTGCAAACTTGTATCAGTACACCGAACAAACTGATTCAATCCCTGATCAAGCGTTTGATAAGGTGCATTGGGATGCCTTGAAATCTGCCTCGACCAATATCGTTTTTTCGCAGCGTTTGGGTGAGATTGGCGAAAAATTTTTCTCTTGATATTTACGCTCGTTTCGCCTAGCGCTTGCAATGGGTCGCTGAAACGTTAAAAAAATTTAATAGAGCTGTAGTGATAAACCATTCGCGCCGGCGTTTTCCTTTTTGCAGCATTCGAGGTCGGTCGCGCCAAGCGGTTCTGATGAGCACCCGCGGCCCTTTGCAGCAGCTTCCCAGATCGAGCACTATGTAAAGCATTTTTGATCATTTGCATTTTACATGCTAGGCGCGTAAGAATGCGTTTTATGCATTCATCGATCTAACCGGTCGACCGTCGCGCACCCATGGAAATCCGTCAACTGGAAGCGTTTGCCGCTGTCATGTCCGCCGGAAGCGTCACTGCCGCCGGGCGTTTGCTCGGGCGCTCGCAACCCGCGGTATCGCGCTCGATCCAGGAGCTGGAAGCCGAAATCGGCTATCCGCTATTCCAGCGTTTCGGGCCGCGTGTTGCACCCACGCGCGAGGCATCCGAGCTTTACCAGGACGTCGAACGCACGCTGGCAAGCTTGCGTCAGGTGAAATTGCGCGCCGAACAGATCGCACGGCAAGCACCACCTCCGCTCACCATTGCCGCCACAGCGGCGCTTGCCGCCGGGCTTGTGCCTCGCGCGCTAGCCTTGCTCAACGAGGACCATCCGCTCGAGTCCGTGCATCTGCGTAGCGCCGCCCCCGAACAGGTAGTCGATGCCGTGCTGAGCGGCATCGTCGATATAGGTGTCTCAAGCCTGCCCCTCGAACATCGCGGCGTGCTCGTGCACTGGATTGGCGAAGCCGCGTGTGTTGCCGCCGTGCGCGCCGACGATCCGCTCGCGCGCGCGCCGCACATCGCGTTGAGCGATTTTGCGAATCGCCGGCTCGTCACAATGCAGAACCCTTACCGCCTGCGGCCAAGGCTCGACTCGGCATTCGCGCACGCGGGCGTGCGCACGGCCGGCGTGATCGAAACCAACTCGTCGCTGAACGCGCTCGGCGCGGTGCGCGCAGGACTCGGCCTCGCCGTGCTCGAGCCGGTGACCGCACTTGGATTGCCTGTCGATGGCGTAGTGATCCGTCCGCTGGATATCCGCATCGCGTTCCTGTTCGGCGTCATCACACCTGAGTTCCGGCCGCCGAATGCAGCGGCCCTCGCCGCGACTCAAGCACTGGCGCAAGCTGCCGCCGAGATCCTGCCCGACTTTGTCCTCCACGAGGCAAACCAGCACAGCGCCATTCTTCAAGCGCTTTACGGCGAGCCCGAAGACACCCCTAATCCGACCGAAGAGCCCGCGACGTGAGCCTCGACAAAAACGTATCATCGACACATCCGACCGGCCTCGCGGCGCTCGAAGCGCGCCTCGCGGAAGACCTGTCCCTGCTCGAATTGCCCGCGCGCGAATGGGTGCCGGGCAAGACGCACAACGGTAACGAAGTGCTGGACGTCGCGGTGATCGGCGGCGGCATAGCGGGGTTGGCCGCGTCCGCCGCGCTCAAGTTGCTGGGCGTGCGGGCGATTATCTTTGACCGCTCGCCGCAGGGACTGGAGGGCCCCTGGGCCACGACCGCCCGCATGGAAACGCTACGCTCACCGAAGCAATTGACAGGCCCCGCTTTAGGGCTGCCTGCGTTGACGTTTCGCGCGTGGTTCGAGTCTCAATTCGGCACGCCGGCATGGCAAGCGCTCGACAAGATCGACCGCCTGCAATGGATGCAATATCTGATCTGGTATCGCCGCGTGCTCGCACTCGATGTCCGCAACGGACACACTATTGAAGCCGTGACGCCGCGTGCCGATGGTCTCGTCGTATTAAGTATACGAACGTCCGATCGCCGCTTCGAGGTCTATGCGCGACGCGTCGTGCTCGCTACCGGACGCGACGGATTGGGCGGGCCTGCGTTGCCGGAGTTTGTCGAAGGATTGCCGCGCAATCGCTGGGCGCATTCATCGGACACCACTGACTACACCACGCTGGCCGGCAAGCGCGTGGCCGTGGTCGGCGGCGGATCTTCCGCCATGGACAGCGCCGCCACGGCGCTCGAAGCGGGCGCGGCCAGCGTCGATTTGCTGATTAGGCGGGAGGATCTTCCACGCATAAACAAGGGTAAGGGGGCAGGTAATCCGGGCCTCACGCATGGCCACCAGACCCTGCCCGATGCGTGGAAATGGAAGATCCGCCACTACATCAATACCCTGCAGGTACCGCCGCCGCGCGGCAGTACGTTGCGGGTATCGCGTCATCCGAATGCACGTTTTAACCTTGGATGCCCGGTGTTGTCGGTTGAAAGCACGGAGAGCGGTCTCTCGATCCACACGCCCAGAGGCACTTTCGCGGCCGATTTCCTCGTGGTCTCCACGGGCTTCAAGGTCGACTGGTCCGCGCGCCCGGAATTCGCCGCGTTTAGCGCCTATATCCGCACCTGGGCCGATCGCTACACACCGCCCCCCGGCGACGAAGATACCGAGTTGTCCGACTCGCCCGATGTCGGACCGGCATTTGAATTCATCGAGAAATCGCCCGGCGATTGCCCCGGCTTGTCGCGCATCCACTGCTTCTGCTATCCCGCGTCGCTCTCGCAAGGCGCTGTCTCCGGCGATATCCCCGCGATCAGCACAGGTGCAAAACGGCTTGCCCAAGGTATAGCAAGCCTCCTGTATCGCGAGGACGTTGAGCAGCATTACGCAGCACTGGAGGCGTATGCCGAACCCGAACTCTACGGCGATGAATGGCAACCGGCCGAAGCACCGCCACAGTATGCGGAGGACCAATGAGCGGCTGGCTCATTCGCCGAATCGCGCAGGCGGCGTTCGTCGTGCTGCTGATGACGCTGATCGTGTTCGTCGGTCTGCATGCGATTGGCAATCCTATCGATATCCTTATCGGGCAGGACGTCGATCAGGTCGACCGGGCACGCATCATCGCCCAACTGGGCCTCGACCAGCCGCTCTGGAAACAGTATCTGGCCTTCCTCGCGAGTGCGATTCATGGCGACCTCGGCAACAGTTTCGTCTATAACGAACCCGCGATCCGCCTGATTCTGCAACGCCTTCCCGCGACCTTGGAACTCGCTGTTTCGGCGCTGCTGCTGGCGCTCGTGATTGGTATTCCGCTGGGGTTATTCGCTGGGCTGCATCCGCGCAATCCGCTCTCGAAGATGCTGATGACAGGCAGTATTGTCGGCTTTTCCCTGCCTACGTTCTGGGTCGGCCTGATGCTCATCATGCTGTTCAGCGTGAAGCTCGGCTGGCTGCCCGCCAGCGGACGCGGCGCGACTGCGAGCCTGTTCGGCGTCCAGTGGTCGTGGCTCACGCTCGACGGCTTGCGCCACCTGATCCTGCCCGCGCTGAATCTCTCGCTCTTCAAGATCTCGCTGGTCTTGCGTCTGACGAGTGCCGGCGTGCGTGAAGTCACGCCGATGGAACACGTGCGTTTTGCCCGCGCCAAGGGGTTGTCGCCTACGCGCATCGTGCTCGTTCACATCCTGCGCAATACGCTGATTCCGCTCATCACGGTGATCGGCCTGGAGTTCGGTTCGACCATCGCATTCGCGGTCGTCACCGAGATCGTGTTCTCGTGGCCGGGCGCGGGCAAGCTGATACTCGACAGCATCAACGCACTCGATCGTCCGGTGATCCTGTCGTACATGATCGTAGTCGTCTGCATGTTCGTCTCGCTGAATCTGTTCGTCGATATCCTCTACAAGTTCCTTGATCCGCGCGTACGGCTGGAGGGTGCGCGATGAGCACGGCTCCATTGATTCCCAAAACGGGAGAGCCCGTGCGCGGCGCGCTCAAACGCCGTCAGTCTCCGTGGCGTCAGCTCGTCGCGGATTTTGGCCGTTCGCCCGCAGCCATGGCCGCGTTGATCGTCGCGATACTGCTAGTGCTCGCGGCCATTTTTGCGCCGCTGATCACGCCGCAAAATCCCTACGACCTGCTGCAGCTCGATGTACTCGATGCCCGCCTCCCCCCCGGTTCGATGAACGGCGCCGGCACGCATGCGTATTGGCTAGGCACCGACGGACAAGGTCGTGATCTGTATTCAGCGATGCTCTACGGCCTGCGCCTGAGCTTGTCCGTAGGCCTCGGATCGGCTGTGATCGCGGGCGTGGTCGGCACCGTGTTCGGGCTGATCGCGGCTTACGCCGGCGGCAAGGTCGACAGCCTCATCATGCGGCTCGTGGACCTGCTGCTCGCCTTCCCGTCCATCCTCGTCGCCATGATGCTGCTCGCGTTCCTGGGGAAGAGCGTGACCAACGTCGTGCTCACGCTGGTGCTGATCGAATGGGCATATTACGCACGCACTGCGCGAGCGCAAGCGCTTGTCGAAGCACGGCGCGAATATGTTGAAGCCGCGCGCAGTCTCGCGATCCCCAACTGGCGCATCGTGCTCGTTCACATCCTGCCGAACTGCCTGCCGCCGCTGATCGTGGTCGGCACGCTGCAAGTCGCGCGCGCGATCACGCTTGAAGCAACGCTGTCGTTCCTGGGCCTCGGCGTGCCGATCACGGAACCCTCGCTCGGACTGCTGATTGCCAATGGTTACCAGACCATGCTCTCGGGCGAATACTGGACCAGCGTCTATCCGGGTCTTGCGTTGCTCGCCATGCTGGTGTCGATCAACATGGTCGGCGACCGTCTGCGCGAGTTGCTCAATCCGAGGTTCGTGAAATGAGCGCCGCTGCTTTCCATGATTTCCATACCGCGGACAACACGCTCGAAGTCCGCCATCTGCGAACGCGCTTCTTCACGCGCGAAGGCGAATTGCCCGCTGTCGAAGACGTTTCGCTGACGCTCGCGCGCGGTCGCGTGCTGGGTCTGGTCGGCGAATCGGGATCGGGGAAATCGGTGACCGGTTTCTCGATCATGGGACTGATCGATGCCCCTGGCCGCGTGGTCGGCGGCGAGATCCTGTTCAAGGGGAAAAACCTTGTTGGCTTGCCCGAAGCGGAGATGCGGCGCCTGCGCGGCAGCCGTATCGCGATGGTGTTCCAGGACCCCATGTCCACGCTAAATCCGGTGCAGCGCGTGGACGCACAGATGATCGAAGCGGTGCGCGCGCATCGCGACGTGAGCCGGCGCGCCGCGCGCGAGCAGGCAAGCGAAGCGCTGGCGGCCATGGGCATTGCCAGTCCCGACGAACGGCTGCGCGCGTATCCGCATCAATTGTCGGGCGGCATGCGCCAGCGTGTGGCAATCGCGATTGCGATGCTGCACAAGCCGGACCTGATCATCGCCGACGAACCGACTACCGCGCTCGATGTCACCATCCAGGCGCAGATTCTGTCCGAAGTGCAAACGCTCGTGCGCACGCAAGGCACGTCGCTGATCTGGATCACGCATGACCTGTCCGTGGTGGCGGGCCTCGCTGATGACATCGCCGTGATGTATGCGGGCCGGATCGTTGAACAGGGCACCGTGGATGCGGTGCTCGACCGTCCGCAGCATCCGTACACGGCGGGTCTGATCGACAGCTTGCCGAGCCTCAACACGCGTGGCAAAAGGCTCACGCAGATTGCAGGCATCACGCCGGACCTGCGTTCATTGCCGCCGGGCTGTGCGTTCGCTGCGCGCTGCACGCGAGCCACGTCGGTCTGCTCGACGCCCCCGGCGCTTGGACCCTCACCGGCCGCACAAGCGTCCGAGCATGGCACGCATCTCGTGCGCTGTTTTCATCCCGGCCGGCAAACCAATGTCCGCACGGAGACAACCGCATGAGCGAGATCAAAACACGCGCGCTCGTTGAACTGCGCGGGGTCAGCCAGCGCTTCGGCGAACGCGACGAGAACGCCGCAACACGCTGGTTACGTGAGCGCAACGTGCTTGCGGCGCAAGCGGTCACACGAGCAGTCGAACATGTCGATCTTGCGATCACGCCGGGCGAAGTGGTCGGGCTGGTCGGCGAATCAGGCTGCGGAAAGTCGACGCTCGGCCGTATTGTCTCGGGTCTCATCGCGCCGACCGAAGGCGACGTGCTGGTCGATGGACAGGACCGCGCAACGATGTCACTGGCGGCACTCCGTGCCGCGCGGCTCGCGATCCAGATGATCTTCCAGGACCCGTATTCCAGCCTGAATCCGAGAAGGCGTATCCGCGATATCGTCGGCGAGGCACCGCTTGTTCACGGCATGATCGAGCGCAGCGATCTCGACGCCTACGTGGCGGCGCAGTTAAAACGCGCGGGCCTCGACCCGTCGCTCGCCGACCGTTATCCGCACGAGTTCAGCGGTGGTCAGCGGCAGCGCATCGGCATTGCGAGAGCGCTCGCGGTCAACCCGTCCATGCTCGTCTGCGACGAAGCGGTGGCCGCCCTCGATGTATCGATACAAGCGCAGATCCTGAATCTCTTCATGGACCTGCGCGAGCAACTTAATCTCACGTACCTGTTCATCAGCCACGACCTGGGCGTGGTCGAACAATTGTCGGATCGCGTGGTGATCATGTATCTCGGACGGGTGGTGGAAATCGCTCCCGTGGAAGAAATATTCCGGCATCCGAATCATCCTTACACGCAGACCTTGCTGGCCGAAATTCCGCGTATAGATGCGCGCAAGAAGCACTTCACCGCTATTCGCGGCGAAATGCCGAGCCCGCTTTCACCACCGTCGGGTTGCCATTTCCATCCGCGCTGTCCGCATGCCATGCCGCGTTGCACAACCGAAGTGCCGCGCTTGCGTGGCATCGCCATCGGGCATGTCAGCGCGTGTCACCTGAACGACGCTCACTAAACGACGCTCACCAAGTTTCAATCCAGAACACACTCAATAAAAAGGAATTGCATCGTGAAACGCCTGGTCCTTTCCACGCTGACCGCCACGCTCGCCACTGCGGCGTTGTTCAGTTCAGGTGCATCAGCGCAAACGCTCAATATTGCGTTTGCCGATCCGCTCTCGTCGCTCGATCCGCAACTGAACAACTACGCGGGCGACCGTTCCGTCGACCTGCACTTCTGGGATCTGCTGGTCGAGAATCACAACAACGTCCTTGCGCCCGGCCTCGCGACAAGCTGGAAGTCAACCGGCAACGACACGTGGGAATTCAAGCTGCGACACGACGTCAAGTGGCAAGACGGCACGCCGTTCACCGCGGACGACGTGATCTATTCGTATCAGCGCGCCCGCAACGTGCCGGGGACCATCGCGACCTTCGCGGGGTATCTGCGCACTATCGCGTCCGCCACGGCGCCTGATCCGTACACGTTGATCATCAAGACCAGCTCGCCCACGCCGGACCTGCCGCTGAATTTGACATCGGTACATATTGTGAGCAAGCACGTGGGCGAGAAGGCGACGACGGAAGACTACAACTCCGGTCGCGCGATGATCGGCTCAGGGCCGTACAAATTCGTTTCGTACACGCCGGGCGACCGCGTGGTGATGACGCGTAACGACGCGTACTGGGGCACGAAGCCGATCTGGGACAAGGTCAATTATCGCTACGTGAGCAATGCGGCGGCACGTACGGCGGCGTTGTTGTCGGGCGACGTAGACGTGATCGATAAAGTCTCGGTCTCCGATCTCCCGCGTCTCAAGCAATCGCCGAAGATATCGGTGTTCGCGTATCCGGGCCTGCGTGTGCTGATACTTCAGCCAAGTTTCCGTGAAGGCCCGAGCCCGTACATTACTGACAATGCCGGCAAGCCGTTGGCCAGGAACCCGCTGCTCGATGTGCGCGTGCGTCGCGCGTTGTCGCTCGCGATCAATCGTCCCGCCATCACCGACCGCATCCTCCAGGGCGCCGCAACGGTCGCCAACCAGTGGATGCCGGCCAAGACCTTCGGTTATAACCCGGACGTCAAGGACATCCCGAACGACCCGGTCCAGGCAAAGAAACTGCTGGCCGAAGCAGGCTTCCCGGACGGCTTCCAGTTGACGCTCAGCGTGCCTAACGATCGTTATCCACAAGCGCCCGAAACGGCGCAGGCCGTGGCGCAATTCTGGACGCGCATTGGTGTGAAGACGAAGGTCGAGGTCATGCCGTGGGCCAGTTACGCCAGCCGCGCGAACAAGAATGAGTTTGCGGTGAGCATGATTGCGTGGGGTAACGGCACGGGCGAAGCAAGCTATGCGCTCGTCAATATTCTCGGCACCGTTGATCCAAAGAAGGGCATTGGTTCGTCGAACTGGGGCCGTTATAGCAGCCCGGCCGTTGACCACGCGCTCGACGCCGCCACGGCCGAGTTCGATTCAGCGAAACGTGAGGCCATCTTGCAGCAGTCAGTGAAGGTGGTAAGCGACGACGTTGGCATCATTCCGCTCTTTCACTACGAAAACATCTGGGCTGCAAAGAAAGGCCTGAAAGTGACGCCGATAGTGAGCGACCGCACGACCGCGATGATGGTTACGCGCAGCGGAAGTTGAGGCCATCATGATCAACATCACGGCTACGCCGGACGACGATCTGATTGACGTTGCGCGGCGCATTGCAGTAACCGGCGCGCGCGCGGGTACATTGCTGACCCTTCGCACGCAGACCGTACGCGGCGCGGGCACGGTCTGGACAAGTCGCGCGGTCTTTCGTGCCGATGATCACGGCGTCATCGACGTTGCCCGGGATGTGCCGGTCGAAGGTGACTACAGCGGTGTATCGGCGATGGGACTCATCTGGTCGCAAGTCCCCGTCGAAGCGGGCAAACGCGAAGTATTTCCCGCCGATGTCTCCAAGGCGTTGTCTACCTGCATCGAAGTCATTGGTGAAGACGGACAAGTGCTGAGCGCCACGCTGCTGAATCAGCGGCTGATGGCGGCCGGCGTGCAACGGCGCGACATGCGCGTTGACGGCTGCGTTGGCACGTTGTTCCTGCCCGCAACGCCCGGACCCCATCCCGTGGTGCTCGTGCTGAACGGGTCGGGCGGCGGCATCAATGAACCGCGCGGGGCGCTTTACGCATCGCGTGGATATGCTGCCCTCGCGCTGGGTTACTTCAAGGCGCCCGGGCTGTCTGACTACATCTCCAATACGCCGCTCGAATACTTTCGCCGCGCGCTCGACTGGATCACGCGCGAGTTGCAACCGGCGTCCGGCTTTATTGCCGTAAGCGGGCAGTCGCGCGGCGGCGAACTCGCGTTGCTGCTCGGCGCAACGTGTCCGGATCGCGTCAAGGCGGTGATCGGTTATGTGCCCGGCGCGGTCGTTCACAGCGCACAGAACGCCGCCGATCCCGCAACGGGTCGTGAAGGTCCAACCTGGATGCTCGACGGCAAACCCCTGCCGCACCTGTGGGAAAACAACCGCACGGCTAGCTGGAAGCCCTTCGACGATGGCCCGCCCCCGCATCGTCACGAACGTGCAATTCGAACCGCGTTACTCGATAAAGAAGCGGTGGAGCGGGCGCGGATTCACGTCGAGAATACAGATGGACCGGTGCTGCTGCTCTCCGCTACCGACGACGGTTCGTGGCCCTCCTCCGAATACTCACGCATGGTCGTAGAGCGGCTTGAACGGGAAAAACATGCATATCCGGTGCGCCATCTCGACTTCGATAACGCCGGCCACGCGATCATTTTCCCTTATGTGCCGACCACGCAACTCGTGTATGCGCATCCCGTTTCCGGACGCATCAGCACCGGCGGCGGCGAACCCGCTGCGAACGCGCGCGCCGATGAATCATCGTGGCGCGAAGTGCTGGCCTTTCTCGACGCAGCCGTCCATTCCCGCGCGTCGAAAATTACTGGCGACACGGCGGGCAACTCTTTCAGGCAGGAGCAACCATGACAGACACCTACGATCTCAGCACCGATATTGTCGACCGGATTGCGGGCCTTACGCCCGGTTCACCGGCCTACGCCACGCGACATAAACGCGACAAGGTCGCCGCCGCGACCCAGCGTAGCTACGAAGCGTTATTCGATCCGGCGCTGCCCGATTTGTCGCTAAGCGATCGCCTGCTTGTTGCGTTGTATGCATGCACGTTGTCGAATGCCCCTGCATTAGCGACTCATTATGCGGAACGGCTCGCTTCGATCAATGCGGACCGTGCCGTGATCGACCAGATCGCACAGGGTTCGATCGACGCTCAGGAACCTCGCTTGCGCGCAATG
Organism: Caballeronia sp. LjRoot34; assembly: GCF_964253815.1. Lineage (NCBI taxonomy): Bacteria > Pseudomonadati > Pseudomonadota > Betaproteobacteria > Burkholderiales > Burkholderiaceae > Caballeronia > Caballeronia sp. LjRoot34. The sequence goes on along the minus strand of NZ_CAXUSB020000003.1, from coordinate 1,491,688 downwards.
CTGGCCTTTACGCGCACACTGATCGAAACCCCCATAGACGGCGATAAAGCCGCGCTGGAACGTCTGCCCGCCGCCGGCATTCCGACGCCCGCTGTAGTCGCCCTTGCACAATTGATCGCCTTTCTTTCCTATCAGATTCGCCTGACGGCCGGTTTGCGCGCGCTGCAGGTCTTGAATGCAACGGAGGCAGCATGAGCCGGATCATTGAAGCGCATGGCTTCACGAATCGCGTGCTGGGATGGGACGCGTGGCTGGATGTGGTGGAACTCGCCGATGCCTCGCCCGAGCAGATCACCGTGCTCGAAGAGAGCCATCCGAAAGCGAAGGAGTCCGACTATTACCTGTTCCTCGTGCATCAGCCCGAAATCCTGCGGCAGCGCTCGGCGGCCTTCAACGCAATCATGTATGCACCGGGCGGCTTGCCGCGCGCGGAGCGGGAGTTGGCATCGACGGTCGTTTCGCGGGTCAATGGCTGCGTGTATTGCGCGTCCGTGCATGCACAGCGTTTCGAGCAACTGGCGAAACGCGACGATGTTATCGAACAGGTTTTCAACGATCCGGCTACCGCTGGCACGTCGCCGCGCGAGAAGGCGATCGTGCTGGCGTCGATCGACCTGACGCTCACGCCGGGTCAGGTTGAACCGGCACAGTTGCGGGCGCTGCGCGATGTGGGATTGAGCGACGACGAGATCCTCGACCTGATTCACTCCATTGCGATCTTCGCGTGGGCCAACCGGCTGATGCTCAATCTCGGCGAACCGGTTGGATGAGCGGACCAGGGTCGGCCGCTGTCGCTCGACCTGAACACGCCCGAAACGGAATAAGGTTCCAACAACAAGTTCTTTGCATTGTTGCGGCAGGACGGGTACGTATAGCGATTCACCGCTGAACTATGCCGATCCCGTCATGCCCCTTCATGCCGAAAAAATTGCCGACTGGCTGCTTGCCGGTCTCGAACTCAAGAGCACGCTGTTCCATGTCGGCCAGTATTGCGGAAGCTGGCAGGCCTCGACGGCGGGCCATCAGCAGGCGAGTTTCCATGTCGTGCTGCATGGAGAATGCTGGCTGCATCTGCCCGCCAAGCCGGGGCGCATTGCGACGAGCGTGCGCCTGACGCAAGGCGACGCCGTGTTCCTGCTGCACGACATGCCGCATTGCCTCTCGCCGTTGCCCGTTGCGCCGCCAGCCGGTCAGGAGAGTCAGCGGGCGGGTTCTATGCAGCCCTTATCGTCCGACGAAAGTCCGGCGCAACAGAGTCTCGGACTAGCATGTGGGTTCTTCGAATTCCGCTCGGGCCTGGACGACCAGTTGCTCGCGCTGATCCCTGATCACATCGTCGCCCGCCACGACACTGCGGCGCCCGACGGTCCCCGTGCCGTGTTCGACCTGATTCGCGCTGAGGCGCAGCGGCATCCTGACGCACCTTCGCCGCTGATCGCGCGCCTGACCGAGCTTTTGTTTTTCTACGCGCTTCGTTCTGTCGCTGCACGCGACGACATTGCGCCCGGTCTTTGGTCATTGATGCGCCGCGCGGAGTTTGCGCCGTTGATTACTGCGATTATCGATACCCCAGCAGAGCGCTGGACGACCGACAGAATGGCGAATTTCGTGCATATGTCGCGGGCGCGTTTCTGCAAGCAGTTCGTAGAAGCATGTGGCCAGCCGCCCGCGCAGTTCGTCACGCTGGTTCGTATGAAAGTGGCTGCGGCGATGCTGCGGAACGGCACTACGACGCCGGACGCCGCGGAACAGGTTGGATATCAATCTGAGTCCGCGTTCGCTCAGGCGTTCAAGCGCGTGACCGGGGAGCAGCCGGGTGCCTACCGGCGGACTCGTACGCAGGATCCTGTCGCTTTGGGTTTTGCTATTGATGATGCGCAGGTGGCGCTGCACTGAGAAAGCTATTTTCGCTCGCGCCGGTGGACGGGGTTTTGGTGGTGGTAGGGGGAGGGGTTGGGGTCGTCGGTTCTGGGGGTTAGTGGTCAGGGGTTAGTGCCGGGTTGCTGCTTTCAGTGTTAGTGGTCTGCGAGAGTCGGATTTTCTCTTTATCACTATTAGCCACTGTGCGTGGCGGCACGTCATTTCTGATATGACTTTCCGTGTCAACAGGTGTTTTTAGCTGTGGTCATCTTTTCTCTTCCTACAATTTCCTGAGGGCGGCGTAGCAGTAACACTCGACGGTGAATCAATCTGATATTCGCGGGTTGGTTACCGCATTACAGTGATCCGTCTCGTGAGCCTGCCGCTAACTTTGTGCGCAAGTCGGCGTGAACCGTTGATAAGCCGTTGCAAAGAAATGCCGCGGGTAACTCTGATGCCGGGCTACGCCGCCTTCAGGAAACTGCCTTTTCGATGATTGCAAAACTGTTTTTTGCTGGTTTAGACAGCCGCTCTGGACTTGTTGATCGCCTGCTCCATGCCCAGACGGGCGATGTCCCAGATAAACCCGGCGAGTTCGCGAGCGATCGCGACGACCGCCACGTTTTTGAGTTTGCCCTTCGCCACCATTCTTCTAAAGCGCCCACACAGACGCAACTGCGCGTCCCAGGCGCGATCGATAATCACCTTGGGCACGCCCTCATGACGCTGCTGAATTTCGGGACTCACGCGGGCCGTATGCCGATAACTCCAGGCGGCCTCGATCAGCAACTTTCGCGCAAGCGAATTGCCCGTCTTGGTGATGCTGCCCTGGCGCCGGCTGCCCCCCGACGAGTATTCTGAAGGCGTTATGCCCAGCCACGCCATCAACTGCCGAGGATGGGCAAAGCGCGTCACATCGACGATCTCCGAGAGCAAGCCAACGGCGGTGGTGAACTTGATGCCGCGCATGGTTTGCAGGGCGAGCACGGCGGGATAAAAGCGCCACTGCGGCACCGCTTCGCGCAAGGCCGACTCAAGCCGCTCGCACTGCGTAAACCGGTCTTCGATCGCGCGGCGCAACTCGGTGAAGGCGAGGTCCTGCCATGCGTTGCCGAACGAGAACTTGCTGATCCAGCGTCGATGCGCCGGCCCCCAGTTCGCCGTGCCCGCGTATCGCACGGCGTGGGCGAGCAGGAACGATTTTAACGCTTGGCGGGCGCGTTTGAGGGCATCGCGCGTACTGGCCCAGACACGCGCAAGATCGCGAAACGCTTCGTCTTCGACGGTGGGCACATGCACTGCGCTGAGGTCGCCCGCGCGCAGTGAGCGCACGAGCTTGAGCGCGTCGCGGCGGTCGGTCTTCACGCGATCGCCGGCTTTGCGCGGGATCAGCGAGGGGGCGCACACCATGCACTCGAAGCCTTTGGCAGCGAGGCGGCGCTGCAGGTCATAGCCCAGAGGACCGGCTTCATAAACGATTTTTACGTGGCGAGCCTTGGATTGAAGCTTTTTGCATAACTGATCAATATCGCGAGAGCGCGTGCCGATCTTGCCGAGCACTTCGACTTCGCCGCTGCCCAGCGCGTAGGCAACTGTAATCGAGTCTTTGTGAACATCCAGTCCGACAAATAACGTGATATCGTTTTGCATGCTGGCCTCCGTGTTGGAAACAAAACCTATGAGTGACGGGTTCGCCCTCACTGTTACGGCTCTGGCGCTATGCTAACCCGCGTGTTTTAGCTCTGTCACGGGGGCCAGCCCTTACTGCTCACGGAAGTCATACTAACTTTGTCCAAAGCGACAAAGAAACGAAGCAAAGAAAACGCTTTCAAACCACGCTACCCTAAGTGTCCACAGCGTGCAGTTTCTATTCATAGGTGCCCCAAAAGCACGGTGCTCGCCAGAGCGGAGGATGTGTGAAACCCTCCTTCTCCGAACACCGATACCCACACGCTTCGCCACCAGTGATTGAATCTGCCCGAGGAGCACCCCGCGCTATCCGCGGATAACCTCCCTCCAATGTGGACGCGCCTCGGACCTCGTCGCCAACCTACCAAGTAATATAGCCCCAAAATATGTAAGACCGAACCGACGAAAATAGCCGTGTAAGCACGCAGTCAGTTCACCAAAAACTGAAGCACTAAACACGCATCGAGCTGCTAGGCATCAAGCTCTGATCCACGAAGACAACCGCGTAGACCAAGCCGCTAACCCCGGCAAGAAACGAAGCATGCAGAACGCGTGAGGCCGTGCTCGTCCCTTGGCAACGCGTGCTTGCCCGAGAGCGTTGGGGGCGAAGCGTGTTCGTGTCAGGATTCGCGAGAAGGAGGGGTTCACACATCCGTGGTTCTGGCGAGCACCGTGCTTTTGGGGCACCTATGAATCAAAACTGCACGCTGTGGACACTTAGGGTAGCGTGGTTGAAAGCGTTTTCTTTGCTTCGTTTCTTTGTCGCTTTGGACAAAGAAATGACGTGCCGCCACGCACAGTGGCTAATAGTGATAAAGAGAAAATCCGACTCTCGCAGACCACCACGGCCGAAAGCACCAACCCGGCACTGACCCCGACCACTAACCCCAAAAGCACCACCCCAGCATAGACCCCGACCACCAACCCCAGAACCTGACAACCCCGTCCACCGGCGCGAGCAAAAAAACCTGAGACGAATAAGCATCAATCCCAGACGCACGCGCATTGCCGAAAGCACTCGGCCCAGTGACAATAGACAATACCCCTTCGACTACGAGGAACCGTCATGAGCCGTCTGCCGTTGCAAACCATTGAAAGCGCACCTGAAGCGAGCCGCCCTTACCTTGAGAAGGCGTTGGCGAACAACGGCTTCTTGCCCAATCTGGTGGCATCGCTTGCGAACGCGCCCACCGCGCTTGAAACCTACCTGACTGTGGCAGGTATCAACGCCCGTAGCGGCCTGACACTCGCCGAGCGCGAAACCGTTCAAATCACGGCCGCCGCTATCCATGGCTGTGGTTTTTGCGTTGCCGGACACACGGCGGTCGCATTGAAGAAGGCACAATTGGACGCGCCGGTAGTGGACTCAATCCGCGACCAGCAACCAATCAACGATGCCCGCCTCAACGCAATTGCCGTCTTCACGCGTGCCGTGATCGCAGCGCGCGGCGGGGTATCGGATGAAGAACTGAACACCTTCCGCGCAGCCGGCTTCACCGACGCCAACGCGCTCGAAGTCGTGCTCGGCGTCAGCCTCGCCACCTTGTGCAACTTCTCCAACAACCTCTCGCAAAACGAACTCAATCCGGAACTGGCTGCTTACCGGTGGGAACCCAAAGCGAAGGCACACGCCGCATGACAACCTCTGCGATGCGACCAGTCACGAGCGAACTTGAAGCGTGGCTCGACACGCATGCTGAAGCTATCGACACAGAGCAAGACCTTGCTTCCGAGATCCTGCCGCGGCTCGGTCGCGCAGGTCTGTTCCGTACCGGTGTGCCGGCGCATCTTGGCGGCACGGGCGGCGTGATTGGAGACGCAATCGAGGCGGTCGCGAAGGTGGCCGAACAATCGCTTGCGGCGGCATTCGTGTTCTGGGGACAACGCACTTTCATCGAATATCTGCTGCAAAGTCCGAACGAGACGTTGCGCACCCGTTGGCTCGACCGGCTGCTGAGCGGTGATCTCGCGGGCGCAACGGGGCTGTCGAACGCGATGAAATATTTGTCGAACATCGAACCGTTGCAGATGAAAGCGCACTTGCTCGATCACGCCGGCGAGCATGATCGATGGACGCTCGACGGCAGCTTGCCGTGGATCACCAACCTGCGTCCGGAAGGTTTCATCGCCGCAGCGGCATTCGATCACGCATCAGAAGACGACAACACACCGCCCTCCATCTTCGCTATCCCGCACAATGCCCCAGGCGTTACGCGTAGCGTTGACCTTGACCTGATCGCGTTGCGTTCGAGCAATACGGCGGCTCTACGCGTGGAAGACGCGGTACTGGACGACACGTTCCGCATCACGGCCGACGCACCCGCCTGGCTCGCACGCGTGCGCTCGGGTTTCCTCGGCCTTCAGTGCGGTATGTCTATCGGCCTTGCACGTCGTTGCCTTGCAGCAGTTGGCGAAACGAGCGCGATATCGCGCGCCGCCGTAGAGGACGAAGCCGCGCAGTTGGCGCGCGAACTCGACGACCTCACGCATCGGCTGAAAGAAGGCGTGCGCAACGGCACGTTTGTCTCCACGCCTGCCGCGTTGTTCGAGATCCGCATCGCATTGGCGGCAGTGGTAGAGGCCTCTGTCGGGCTCGAAGTTCAAGTGACCGGAGGCCGCGGTTATTTGCGCGGTCAGACCGGCACCGCGCGCCGCATGCGCGAGGCGGCCTTCGTGCCTATCGTCACGCCGAGTCTCGTGCAGCTTAAAAACCAGCTTGCATTGCATCGCAAGGCGCACACCGCATGAACCAGTCAATGGTGACGCATCGGCCGCTCGTTGAAGCGCGCGGCGTTGGTCTGACCTATCCCGGACGCGCCGTGCTGCAAAGGGTGAACTTGAGCGTTCAGTCCGGCGAGCTGGTGTCGGTGCTGGGACCCAGCGGGTCGGGCAAATCGACCTTGCTGCGCATTCTTGCCGGACTGCTGAAGCCGACGTCGGGGCAGATTCTCGTCGATGGCGCGCCGCTCGACGGGCCTCGTCCCGACGTCGCGCTGGCGTTCCAGGACCCATGCCTGCTGCCGTGGTTATCGGTTGAACGCAACGTGGGGTTCGGCCTGGGTTTCTCGCGGCAACCGGCACTCTCGCGGGCGCAACGGCGCGAGCGCGTGAGCGCGGCGCTCGATGAAGTGGGCCTGGCTCATGCGCGTACCTACATGCCACGCCAGTTATCCGGCGGCATGGCGCAGCGCACGGCCCTCGCCCGTTGCCTGACGCGCCAGCCTCGCACGCTACTACTCGATGAACCCTTCGGCGCACTCGATGAAGTCACGCGCGCCGACATGCAGCGCCTGCTCGTCAAGGTCGTGCAGGACACGCACGCGGGCACGGTCCTCGTGACTCACGATATAGACGAGGCGTTGCTTGTGTCCGACCGGATCGTGCTGCTGGGCGCCCAGGGTTCATTGATCGCGCAATGGCACGTGAGCGTGCCCGCGCCGCGCGCTGCCGCAGTGCAGGCGCTGGGCGCATTGCGCATCGAGATTCTTCAGGCACTGCAAGATGCGATGTCGCGCGAGAGGACGATCGCTTAAAGCGCCCTGAAAGCAGGGTCGGCACGCCGCTTCACTTTCCAACAATGCAGCAAACGCAGGATCACAAATGTGCCAGCTTCCGATGTCCCGCCGCGAGTGGTTGAAACTCGCCTCCCTGTTCACCGTCGCGGGCGCTGCGCCTTTGCTCGGCTCGCTGAACGCGCGTGCGGCGAATGAACCCGATGCGCCGGTGCGAATCGGTTACCTGCCTATCACCGACGCCACCCCACTGCTCGTCGCGCACAATAACGGCTACTTCGAGGCGGCTGGTGTGTCCGCCGAGAAACCCACGCTCCTGCGTAGCTGGGCGCAACTGGTTGAAGCGTTCCTCTCGGGTCAGGTCAACGTCGTCCACCTGCTTTCTCCGATGACCGTCTGGGCGCGCTACGGCAGTCAGGCACCGGCGAAGGTCGTCGCGTGGAATCACGTGAACGGGTCCGGTATTACGGTGGCGCCGGGTATCGGCAAACTCGGGGACCTCGGCGGCAAGACGGTGGCGGTGCCCTTCTGGTACTCCATCCACAACGTCGTGCTGCAGGACATGTTGCGCTCGCAAGGGCTCGTTCCGGTGCTCAAGAAAACCTCCGCACCGAAGCCGAACGAAGTGAACCTGATCGTGATGTCGCCGTCCGATATGCCACCCGCGCTGGCGGCCGGACAGATTGCCGGGTTTATCGTCGCCGAGCCGTTTAACGCGGCCGCCGAAGGGCTCAATATTGGCAAGGTGCTGCGCTTTACCGGCGATGTCTGGAAGAACCATGCGTGCTGCGTGGTGTTCATGCACGAGCAGGACCTGACCGGGCGCGCGGCGTGGTCGCAGAAGGTCGTGGACGCCATTGTCAAGGCGCAGGTCTGGACCCGCGAGCATCCGGCGGAAGCGGCGCAGCTTCTTTCGAAGGAAGGCAAGAACCACTACACGCCGCATACGTCCCAAGTGCTGACACGCGTGCTCGCGCCGCCGCCCGGCGACGAGGGCCGTTACCTCGCCGATCGGGCCATCGTCCATGCGGACTGGCATGAGAAACGTATCGACTTCCAGCCGTATCCGTACCCGAGCTATACCGAAGAACTCGTGCGCCGCATGAAGACCACGCAGGTTGAAGGCAACGCGCAGTTTCTCGCCAAACTCGATCCGGCGTTCGTGGCGCGCGATCTCGTCGACGACCGGTTCGTCCGGAACAGTATTGCGGCAGTTGGCGGCATGAAGACCTTCGGCCTGCCCGACGGATTCACGCGTTCGGAGAGCATCGTTGTCTAGCCTGCCCTCTTCGCGCGAACAGGCCGCCGCCGGGACCAGCAGCCCGCCACGCGGCCGGTCATGGTTCGGGCGCACCTGGCCGGGGCTCGCGGGTATCGTGGCTGTGGTGGCGCTCTGGTGGCTCGTGCTGACGCTCGTGGCCGGGCCGAATAGCCTCGCCGCCCAGTTCCTGCCCACACGCGCCCTTGCCGCGCTGCCCTCGCTTGTGACGGACGACCGGTTGTTCGAGCACATTGTCACGAGCTTGCGGCGGATTGCCGTCGGTCTGGCGTGGGCGCTGCTGATCGGTGTGCCGCTCGGATTCCTGATCGGCCGCCTGCGCTGGCTCGATGCGGCGTTGTCGCCCACGCTTCAGTTCCTGCGCATGATTTCGCCGCTTTCATGGATGCCAATTGCGGTGATGTCGCTCGGCGTGGGCGATCGGGCCGTGTACTTCCTGTTGACCTTCGCCGCGCTGTGGCCGCTAGTGATGAGCACCGCCGCCGGTGTTGCGCAGATCGACCGGCGCTGGCTGCAACTGGGTGAAAGCCTGGCGGCAACACGCTTTGAAATGCTGTGGCATGTGTACGTGCCGGGCATTGCCGTCCATGTTCTGACCGGCGTGCGCTTGTCCATCGGCATCTTGTGGATCGTGCTCGTGCCGGCGGAAATGCTGGGCGTGAGCGCGGGGCTGGGCTACCTCGTTCTCGATACCCGCGACCGGCTGGCCTACTCCGAATTGACAGCGGTGATCCTGGTGATCGGCGCGCTGGGATTCCTGCTGGACTATGCTGCGCGGCTCGCCTACCGGCGCTTCGGCGCGGGACGGCTTGACGGCGAAGATTAATCGTCGTCCGCGCGCCGGCTCAGTCCGGCGCTCCTCTCATTCGTTCGAACACCCAACGCCTGACAGCGCCAGGCGTTTCCCCCTCGACGCCCGGGTTCCCCTATAAACTCTGCAACGGGTCAGGTTTGCCCCGGCGAGCGTGTCCTGCGGGTATGCTGCGGGTATTCTTTGAGGCACAGACTTTGCTCCAGTTGAGCGCTGCCTGACTACGGCTTGATGTCATTCCTAAAAGTGTGAGGCTTTTCCCACGGGGTCTCATGAAACAACATCGCCCGCATTCGCCGCGTTTTCCGCACGACCACTCTCATGTGGCCTGGCGCGATCTTTCGCTGACGTCGGCACCCTTCGCGCTGTTTTTTATCGTCGTGATCGGGCTGATCGTGTGGCTGGCGGACCCTGCTCCGCCAAGAACCATCACGATCAGCGCAGGTCCCGTGGACAGTGCGCTCCTGCATACCGCCGACGAATACAAAAAAATCCTGGCGCGCAATGGCGTCACCCTCAAGGTGCTCCAATCCGACGGTTCGGTGCAGAACCTGCAACGACTGATGGACCCCAAGAGCCATGTCGATCTTGCACTGGTCCAAGGGGGCGTGTCAGATGCGGCGGCCAGGTCGTCACTCATGTCGCTCGGGAGCGTGTTTTATGTTCCACTCGTGGTGTTTTATCGCGGCAAGGGGCTAACGCAGTTGTCGGACCTGGAGGGCAAGAAGATCGCGATAGGCCGCGAGGGCAGCGGCACTCGCCGGCTGTCGCTCGCCCTGCTCGAGGCGAACGGCGTAGCCCCGGGCGGCGACACTCAACTCGTGCCGCTCGACGGCATGGACGCGGCAAAGCAACTAGTCGCAGGCACCGTTGATGCGGCGATGCTCAACGGCGACTCGACCACGCGCGGACTGATGCTGAGGTTGCTTGGCATACCGGGCATTTCAGTGATGGATTTCGCGGAAGCAAGCGCCTATACGCGGCTCTTTCCGTATCTGGACGAAATCGACCTGCCGCCAGGCGTGCTCGATCTCCGCCGAAAGATACCTCCGCAGACTTTGCATCTGATCGGCCCGACCGTCGAGATTCTCGCGCGGCAAAACTTGCACCCGGCCATATCGGATCTGGTCATTGAAGCGGCCCAGGAGGTCCACGGAATGCCGGGGCTGCTGCAAAACGCCGGGCAATTTCCCAGTCCGATCGCCCGCGAATACCCAATCAGCGAAGAGGCCACGCGCTACTACAAATCGGGGAAGAGTTTCCTCTACCGCATCTTGCCCTTCTGGCTCGCGAGCATTGCAGACCGGATACTTGTACTGCTGCTGCCCGTCGCTGTGCTGCTGATCCCGGCCTTGAGGCTGATCCCGGCGTTGTATGCGTGGCGCGTGAGATCGCGGATCTATCGATATTACGGCGCGCTGATCGCAATAGAACGCAGTGCGTTGACCAGCTCGACGGAAGAAGAGCGAAAGGCGCTCGTAGCGGAACTCGATCAGATCGAGGAATCACTGAATACCTTGCGTATGCCGCTCGCGCATGCAGACGCTTTTTATGTGCTTCGCGAACACGTCGGATTCGTGCGTGCGCACCTGAGCGAAGCATCGCGGCAAAAAGTGCATGGGTAGGGTTCGGGTCTCGTTCCCGCCGGGGATGGCCGGCGGCTTCTGTCGGAGAAGGGTCGGAGAACGAAGCACCCTCCCTAATACACAATTTCGGCTTTAGAAATAGCGAATCGATATTGGCGCGAGTGACCCGCGCCTGCCAATAATCCAATCGTGGAATTCCATGCATCGCGGCGCGCAACGGATCGGAACGGAACCGCTATCGCAGCGCAGCAATCCGGCGAACCTCCACGGACCACGCAAATACCTTCAGTCTCCATGCCGGTGGACGTAGCGAGTACCGTCCGGACTCGCACGCACCGGCTTTATAACAATTTCGGGGCGATGATGAGCGACACAAACACAACCACACCAGCTTACGAAGCCGAACACCGGCCCGACCGGTCCAGCAGCGGCCCCTTTAAAACCGAAGATTGGTGGGCAGTCTGGATCGGCCTGGCAATCATCGTGATCGCGTACTTGCTGTTTGCATCAGGCACGAGCATCAAGTGGCTGGCAGTCGCGCCCGCCAAGTGGTCAAGCGGTGCCCAGGCGGCAACTGACCTGGGAAGTCACCTCCCGAACTACATCGCACTCTTTATCGTCTTCGCCATCCTGTTCGGCGTCGCGGTCGCGGCGCTCGGGCAGCGGGTTGCGCAGTTCGTGCCGGGCTTTCTTGTCGTGTTCGTGGTTTCAACGCTGATTTTCGTCGCCGGGGCCTGGACCAGTTCATCGACGTACAACCTCGAACCGCCGCTGATCGCACTCGCGCTCGGCCTGATTGTCTCGAACCTGACGCGGCTTCCGGCATGGCTCGTGCCTGCGTTGCGCGTCGAGTTCTATATCAAGGTCGGTATCGTGTTGCTCGGCGCCACGCTGCCCTTCACGCTGCTCGTGTGGGCCGGACCCGTTGCAGTCGGACAGGCGACCGTCGTGTCGCTGGTCACCTTTTTTGTCATCTTCCTGGTCGGCCGCGCACTCGGACTGGACAAGCGTTTTGCGGCTGTGCTCGGCGTCGGCGGCGCTGTGTGCGGCGTGTCGGCGGCTATCGCCATTGCGGGGGCGGTGCGGGCAAAGCGCGAACAAGCATCGGTGGCCATTACGCTCGTCGTGGTCTGGGCAATTGTGATGGTGTTTGCGCTGCCATTCGTGTCGCGTGCGCTCGGCTTGCCGACCGGGGTGGCTGGTGCGTGGATCGGGACATCGGAATTCGCGGATGCCGCCGGTATTGCCGCCGCGCAGGCATACGGCGATCTGGCGAAGCATGCCGGAAGCGCGATTGCCGGCGCGCCTGAAGCGTCGCTGCAAGCCTTCACGCTGATGAAGGTAGTCGGGCGCGACATCTGGATCGGCATCTGGGCATTTGTGCTCGCAATTGTCGCTACCACGCGCTGGGATCGCGACGAACCCGGCGCCGTCAAGACGCAAACGACCGCGCGGGAAATCTGGACGCGCTTTCCCAAGTTTGTGATCGGCTTCCTGATCGCGTCGGCACTGGTTACGTGGATCGGCAGCCATTACACCCTGACTGAATACCGGAGCGTCGTGACGCCCGCCTTCGTCGCGCCGATCACCGCGCTGCGCACCTGGGCGTTCACCTTCTGTTTCCTGAGCATCGGCCTGACTACGAGGCTCGGCAGCCTGTCCGCGACGGGTGCGAAGCCTTTCATCGCTTTCACAGCGGGTGTTGCCGTGAACGTGGTGATTGGCTACCTGCTCTCGGTGCATGTATTCGGGGCGTATTGGGCCTCGCTCGGACAATGAAGATGAACGGCGCCGCCAGGCTTTTTGGCGCAGGGGCTCCCCGCTCGGTCTGCGCCGCTTGCCGGCATTGCGAACAAGACCGGCACGTACTCGAATCAATGATTCCCGGGTTGACGTCGTTCAGCTCGGGATTCGGAGCGAGTGTGGGAGAGACACGGCTTTGCCGGCGCCACGATCAGTTGATATCACCGGGCGATTCGTGCAGCGAATTCGAGGCCGTGCGCGAGGGCCATGACGCCGTCACGGCCCTTTGAAACTCATCCTTTCTGTACACAAGGCGGTTCTGTCGCTGAAAGGTTACTGAGTCGATTAATCAATATATGCTAAGCATTACCTATTAAATAATCGAGTAGAACCGCTTTTTCAGTGAAGACCAGGAGTTGGCTACTTTCCTATGACGGCCGGACAGAGCAGCAACGTAACTCAATGCTAAAACAGTGGTATCGCCGCAATGCTGTTGGGCAGTGTCTGCGATGCGTACGGAGCCGATAAACATTGTGCAAAACGATCTAACACGGGTGGGGTTGATGGGCTAGATTGAGAAACCTGCGCGCTCAAGCCAGCATTACCTTCGACTCAGTATCAACATGACCCGGGGATCTTACGCATGACACAACTTCCGCCTGTCGCGCTATCAGTTGGAGCGGATTACGAAAGTGTCGCCGGCCGCTTCAGGCCGATTTTCGAACGCATTGCCGCAGGCGCGGTCGAGCGCGACCAACTCAGGACCCTGCCCTATGATCAGATTGCCGAGCTTAAGCAAGCAGGCTTCGGTGCACTGCGCGTGCCGGTATCGCATGGTGGTGCAGGCGTCTCCGTCAAACAACTGTTCCGCTTGCTGATCGAACTCGGTGCCGCCGATTCGAATCTTCCCCAGGCATTGCGTGGCCACTTTGCTTTCGTCGAGGACCTGGTCAATGCCCCGCCAAGCGCCGAACGCGACCAGTGGTTTGCACGTTTCGTGCGCGGCGACCTGTTTGGCAATGCATGGACGGAAGTTGGCAACGTCGCGCTGGGCAGCGTCATCACCAAGGTAGCGAAGCAAGGCGATCGCTGGGTCTTGAATGGCGAGAAGTACTACAGCACGGGCAGCATTTTCGCGGACTGGATCGATGTCTATGCGCGGCGCGCTGAAGACGACAGCGACGTGATTGTCGCGGTGGCCGCGAAGCAGCCGGGCGTGACGTTAAGCGACGACTGGGACGGTTTCGGTCAGCGCACCACGGGCAGCGGCACCACGGTGTTCAAGGACGCAGTGGTCGAGCAGGGTCATATCATCGACTTCTCGCGGCGCTTTAAATATCAGACCGCGTTCTATCAACTGTTCCATCTGGCGACGCTGGCCGGCATCGCGCGAGCGGCTGAACTCGATGCAGCCGCCGAAGTGCGTGCGCGCAAGCGCATCTATAGCCACGGCAATGCGCCGCATGTCAGCCAGGACGTTCAGATTCAGCAAGTGGTCGGGGAAATCGCGGCGTGGGCGTATGCCGCGGAGGCGATCGCGTTGCGTGCGACGGAGCCGGCGCAGCGGGCCTATGAAGCACATTTTGCCGATGACATCGACGCGGAAAAACGCTTCAATATCGAGGCTGAAATAGAGTCGGCGAAAGGACAGATCGTTGTGACGGAACTTGCGTTGCGCGCCTCGACCCATCTTTTCGATGCGCTGGGTGCATCGGCCATTGGCGGCGGCAAGGCGCTTGATCGACATTGGCGCAATGCCCGCGCGGTCTCGTCGCATAACCCGATCGTGTACAAGGCGAAACTCGTTGGCGACTGGTCGATCAACCAGAAAGAACCCATCTACGCCTGGAAGATCGGGGCAGGACCGGGAGCGGTTTAAGCGCCAGAACGCTTACGAAAATGTGCTGTCCCTCTCGCAACAGATTAATACTCGGGCGCGAGATCGCGCTTTCTGGTTCGACGCGTAGTGAACGCAACCGGCACACGGCATATCGGCCTACCCGCCATTCATCTCGAGATGAGCCTTGAGCGCATCAATAAACACACGCACCTTCGGCACCGGATAACGTGCCGACGGAAAAATCGCGTGAATCCCCGCGGGCGGCGATGACCACGCCGGCAGCAAGCGCACCAGCCGTCCCGCTGCAACGTCCTCTCCGATCGAGAAATTCGTCAGGTACGCCACGCCGCCGCCGGCCAATGTTGCTGCGCGACAGATAGGCGCGGTGTCGGCGAGCAATCCTGAACTGAAGCGCACAGTCCGCTTCCCGCCGCGCGTGCTTTCGAGCGGTGCAACCAGCGGCTTCGGTAAAGCGGACATGCCGACGAACGGCAACTTGGCAACCGCTTCGAGTGTGGTCGGCTTGCCCCAGCGGGCGACAAACGCCGGACTTGCGACAAGCCATTTGACGAAGCCGCCGATCTTCACCGCGCGATGACTCGAGTCCGCCAGCCGCCCGAGCCGGATCGCGACATCGACTGCTTCTGCGACCAGATCCACCTGACGGTCAGCCGACACGAGTTCAACCTTGAGTTCCGGATGGCGTTGCTGCAGCGCGACGAGCATGGGCGCCACCACGCTCGCTCCATAGTCGATAGGCGTCGCAACGCGCAGCGTTCCCCGCAACACCCCCGAGTCCTGCGCCAGTGCGGAAATGGCCTCTTCGGTCGCGCTCAGGATCTGCCGGCTCGCATCATAGAACGTCCTGCCCGCCTCGGTCACGCTGACCCGGCGCGTGGTGCGCATGAGCAGGGTCGCCCCGACCTCGGCCTCGAGACGCTGCATGTGCGTACTGACCATGGTCTTCGCGATACCAAGACGGTCGGCCGCGGCCGTCAGCGAACCTGCCTCGACTACTGCCGCAAAAACCACCAGCCGGTTGAGGTTAACAGCGCTCAGGCTCGTCATGGGATTGTCCACTTTAAGAGGATTGTCTAACCATCATTATCCGTCTTCTCATGCCCTGTGCGGCGCACTATGCTCGCTCTATCGAAACATTGGTTCAAACCCTTTCAGAGTCCATCATGCCCAAGCCGCTCCAACCGATACGCCTTCATACCACCCTGCTGTCCGGACACGGGCATCGGGCAAAGCTTTTCCTGACGCTGCTCGATCTGCCGTTCACAACGATCGAGCTCAACATGAAAGCCGGCGATAACCGCAAGCCGGCGCACCTGGCACTCAATCCGTTCGGTGAAGTACCGGTGATCGAAGATGGCGATATTGTCGTGACCGATTCCAACGCGATCCTGGTCTATCTCGCACGCAAATACGGCGACCCGTCGTGGCTGCCGGAAGACCCCGTAGGTGCGGCGGCGGTACAACGGTGGCTGTCGCTGGCGGCGGGAAAGATTGCGTATGGCCCCTGTGCCGCGCGTCTGGTCACGGTATTCGGCGCGCCGAAGGATTACGCGACAGCCAAGCAGATGGCGGAAGATCTCTTCGCGATCATCGATCCCGAGTTTCGCGACAAACCGTTCGCGGTCGGGCAGACGCCGACCATCGCGGACATCGCCGCCTATTCGTACATTGCGCATGCACCCGAAGGCGGCATCTCGCTCGAACCGTTCCCGCATTTGCGCGCGTGGTTGAAGCGCATCGAGGCGCTGCCGCGTTTCCTGCCAATGCCCGTGACCAAGGCCGGCCTGCTTGCCGAGACCACGTAACACTCCATGCTGCACACGCTTCTCTCCGATACCGAGAACATCATGTCCTCTCCCGCACCCGCTCCTGTTGCCGCGCCGCCTTCGGGCTGGCGGGCCATGGAATCGCCGTTCCATGCCAGTGAACTCGCCGCACAGGAACGGGCGGGCGTGCGCGAACGGATGGACGTCGACGCACGTCGCGGGATTCGCGACTACATGCCTGAGCAACACCGCCTGTTCTTTGCGGAACAGCCGTTCATGGTGCTCGGTGGAGTCGATGAAACGGGACAACCATGGGCCACGCTGCGGGTCGGTGCGCCGGGTTTTATCTCGACGCCGGATGAACGCACGTTGCGGATAGCCGGGCGAACTCTGGCAGGCGATCCGCTTGGCCGTACGTGGCAGGTTGGATCGGTCGTGGGCGGACTCGGCATTCAGCCCGCTACTCGGCGGCGCAATCGTGTGAACGGCGTCATTACCGCCATCGACGACCAAGCCATCACCATTGCGGTAAGCCAGAGCTTCGGCAATTGTGCGAAGTACATCCAGAGCCGTACGCCTGTCGAATTTAATGCGGGAGAAGGGTCGTCGGAAGCGCCGCTTGTTTCAAATCGTCTGAACGATGCTGACCGGGCGCTGCTTGCGCGGGCGGATACGTTCTTCGTCGCCAGCGCGAACACATCGAGCGAAGCAGGGATGGGACGTGGCGCCGACGCGTCGCATCGTGGGGGCAAGCCGGGGTTTATTCGCATCGACGATGACAACACGCTGACTACGCCCGATTTCAGCGGCAATCTGTTTTTCAATACCATCGGCAACCTGATGCACGATCCGCGCGCGGGGTTGCTGGTGATCGACTTCGACACCGGCGATTTGCTGTATCTGGCCGTGGATGCCGAGATCATTTGGGAGGGTCCGGAACTCGATTCCTTCGATGGCGCCGAGCGCTTGATCCGCTGGCACGTGCGTGAGGTGCGTCGCACTCCGCGTGCGTTGCCCATGCGCTGGTCGGGCGTGCAATACGCCCCGCAACTTGTGAAAACCGGTAGCTGGAAAGAGGTGGAGATTACGCCGGCAGCCGTGGGGGCGTGGCGCAAGTTAAAGGTCTACAAGGTTAGCGACGAGGCTCCCGGCATGCGGTCGTTCTATTTTCAAGCCGCTGATGGATCGACGCATGCGGCATACGAACCCGGGCAGTTCCTGCCGATCAGGTTGCACGTTCCAGGACTCGCAGCACCGTTGATCAGAACCTATACCCTCTCCAATGCCCACGATGGCCGGTACTATCGGATCACGGTAAAACGCGAGGGTGCGGCGTCGACGTGGCTGCATGAGAACGTCGCGGCAGGAATGGAGATCGAGGCGAAGGCGCCCGGCGGGGCTTTCGTACTTGACCGTACGAGTGGCCGCGCGGTGGTGCTGCTGTCTGCCGGCATTGGCATTACGCCAATGGTCGCGATGCTGAACAGCTTGCTCGCAGACACGAGCGGGCGCGCACAACCCGAGCACATTCATTTTATCCATGGTGCTCGCCGGTCGGAGGAACGTCCGTTCGCTGAAGAACTCAGGGGTGCTGAGCAAGCGCACTCGCATCTTTCGGTGCATCTTCGCGAGAGCCAGGCTGATGTCGTTCCCGGAGCGAACTCATCCGCCGGACGGGTTGATATTGCATATCTCAAGAGCGTGTTGCCGTTTGGTGATTACGACTTTTACCTCTGCGGCCCCGCCGCGTTCATGCAGGATATGTACAGCGGCTTACGCTCGCTCAACATTGCCGACGACAGGATTCGCTTTGAGGCTTTCGGACCGGCGAGTGTCAAGCGGACAGAAAGTGCTGCACCGGCATCGACGGTAGCGAAGCCTGTTGCGCCTCGTGACCCTGAGCGGTCATCGAAGGTAGTTTTCATGCGTACGCATCGCGACGCACAATGGTCGCAAGAAGACGGAAGCCTGCTGGATTTTGCAGAGGCCAACGGAGTAACGGTTGCGTCGAATTGCCGGTCCGGAGTATGTGGCACGTGCGCGACGCGCGTGTTGTCTGGGGACGTGACATATCCCGTGGCGTGCGAGGGGGAAATCCCGGCGGGACATGCGTTGATTTGCAGCGCCATACCCGCGAGGATGGGTTCGGGTGAAGAGTCAGCCGTCGTACTGGACCTGTGAGGACAGCGTACTGGTCTCGGACAATCAGAAGAAAATAAAATCGTCGTTGCTGTCGGGTAGAGCGCTTAATATGCGTTGAAACTGATAGCCGCCAACCACCCCGGCAAGCCCGATGATGATCGCAAGCCACGTGCGCTTAGTACGGCGTGCGCGACTTGCGGATACCGTTGGCGAATGCGCGGAGTGCGTCGCTTGCTGCTGTGTCGGGCGGCGCATTCAGCTAGCCACCGCTGCGGCGTCAGGCAGCATCGAAGCCAGCACCTCGGTAAATTCGGTCGTCCCGAAACGCTGCTCGCCTATTCCCTCTTCCACATCGATGCGGCCCGCGTTGTGCGTTTCGTAGAGGTCGATAATGAGCTGTGCATGATCCGCGCCAAGGCCGGCGCGCTGCAGCATGGCCGGCCATTCGTTGCGCGGCACTTCATAGGCGCTGATTTCACGCCTGCTTGCATCGCTCAGTGCGCGGGCGACATCGAGCGCACAGACTCGCCGCGGACCTTCAATGCTGACCACACGCGACCCACTCCCGCGCGACTCGTCCAGCAGCAGTTCTGCCGCTAACAGGCCCACGTCCTGTGCCGCCACCATTGGAAAGCGCTTGCTCGACGGATGATGCAGGCTCGGCAACTTACTGGTCGCCAGCGCCACAGGTATCACGCGCGCCCAGTTCTGCATATGTTCCGCCGCGCGCAACAATGTCAGGTTTTGAACCGCTGTTTGCAACTGCTTTTCAAGGGCATGAAAGAGCAAGGTGATGCCCGTGCCGTGGTCCAGTTCCGCGCCATAGTCGGACAGCGCGAGTACATGCCGTGGCGGATTGGCGCGCAAGGCATCGGATGCCACGTCAATCATGCGACGCATCGTGCTGCCGGGATGTGCGTCACCCACTGGGACCGGACACAGGATCTGTACTGCGTCCGCGCCCTCTATTGCTCTTGCGACCGATGCCGGGTTCATCAAATCGGCAAGCACGATCTCGCAGCCCATCCGCGCAAGATGCTCGCCCTGAGATTCGTTTCGTACCACGGCCCTGACCGCATGACCCGCATTGCGAAGCGATGCAGCGCTCACGCGCCCTACTTTGCCTGATGCTCCGAATATCACGAACACATTCGACTCCTTGTTGGCCTGGATGTCGTCATCGTAGGGAGGTTGAACGTTGCGGGCGCGCAGGGAAGGATCGACATGCGCAGATACGGATGATTGTTTTTGCGGCACTGCTGCGAGACGGCCGGGTCAGGCCATAACACCCATAACGCTCGCGACGGCATCGAGCAAATTGGCGCAAAACCCAGCACAATAGTCGCTTGCCGACCTCTGCGAGGACCTGCCATGAATGCCGTGACACCATTGCCCATGCCGCTTTCAGGCTCCCGCGTTAATTTGCGCTCCAGCAGCGGTCGAGGCTGGAACGGCTTCGGTGCGGCGCTGCTCGGAATTTCGGCGGGCATGCACAGGATTCCGGCCATGCCGCATCACCGCGTCGGGGTGCATGTCGGCCCGCCTGTGATGGCGCGCTGCATGTGCGAGCAACGTCGCTACGCACGTGTTCAGGCGCATGGTGACGCCGACGTGATCCCCGCAGGACTCGAAGGCCAATGGGCCGACGAGTCGGACTGTACGATCCTCAGCATCTGGATCAGCGAGTCGTTCACGCGCAAGACGCTTGAGCAGCTCGAACTGAAATCAGGCATTGCCGGGATTCGTCCGCAACTCCAGATGCGCGATCCGCGTTTTCAGCATCTGGCGTGGGCGCTGCAGGCGGAACTCGAAGCCGGCGACGTGTCCGATCCGCTCTTTGCAGAAAGCCTTTGCACAGCGATGGTAGTCCGGCTGGCCGACACCGGCGGCGGCATCGCCACACTCGAAGGCCGTAGGCGGACGTTGGCGCCGCGAACGGCTACAAGCGTGATCGACTTCATAGAAAGCAATCTGGATCAGCGCCTGACGCTCGACGAACTCGCCGCGTTGGCCCAGCTTAGCGTGCCGCATTTCAAGGTGCTGTTTCGCGAAACGCTCGGCATGCCGGTGCATCGATACGTCGTGCAGCGACGCGTCGAACGCGCGAAGGCGTTGCTGTTGCAAGGCAAGCTTAGTACCAGCCAGGTGGCGCTGGAAACGGGGTTTTCTCATCAGAGCCACATGGCGCACTGGATGAACCGGCTGCTTGGCCTTACGCCGCGCGAGATCGCAAAAGACGCTAGGCAGACGCTCCAACTCGCTGGTCCAACTCTGGCGAGTACAGCGAATGCAACGCATAAGGCACCTCTTTCACGTTGAATCGATGACCGGCATTTCAGGAACTTCGCTTGGGCCTCCACGTCCGGGCGATCAACCGATTACGGTTCGTGGGCACTGACGTTCAACTATGTATGTACCAAGTCAGTTTTTCCGCAGCTATGTGGCATGGGGATGCTTAATCACGTTCCATGCCATGGTCCTCACCCGCCAACCATCCGCCGTCCCCTTCCCCACCCGCTGGCAACAACGGTCATCCCCGCCAGCGCCACTAGCGTCATGCCGTACACATCGGTGGTCAGACGCAACCCGACGACATGGGCCATCGTCCCTGCAACAATCGCCGGCACGCTGAACGCCAGATAACTCAGCACGTAGAACGCTGCCATCAGCCCCGCGCGTTCGTGCGGTTCAGCCAGCGGCAAGACCGAGCGCAATGCGCCTTGAAACGCCGAGCCAAAGCCCATGCCGGCCATGACAGTGCCGGCAAAAAAGATCCATGCATTGTCTGCATGCACTCCCGCCAGCGTCACCAACAATCCGGCTGCAAGCACCACGGCGCCCGTCATCAGCAACCGGGGCGTGCTCAACGCGCGCAACAGCAGCACGGCGGCTAAACCGCCACCCGTCAATGCAAACACGACCCAGCCGCCCGTCATGACGTCGTCGTTGCCTGTCACAGCGCGGGCAAGCGTTGGCCCTAGCGACAGATAGAACCCGCCCAACGCCCATAGCGCGACGTTGACCGGTGCGATGCGCAACATCGCCGCCCGCGCCGCACGGGGCACGCGCACGCGCGGCAGCAGCGAAGCCAGCGTACCCGGGCTGCGGCTCACCGTCTCCGGCAGCATCCACACGGCCACCGCCTGAAGCACGAACGCCGCGATCAGCAAGAAGTAGACACTCTGCATGGGCGCGGGCGCATAGTCGATCAGCAAGCTCGTGCCAAGCGCGCCCACCCCCATGCCAAGCATCGGCGAAAGCGTGTTGACCAGCGAACCGCGCGTACGGCTTGCGTCGAGAATCGCGGCACCCAGCGCGCTCGTGGCCGTACCGGTTGCAAAGCCCTGAAGGACACGCGCCAGGATCAGCATCTGGACGCTGTGGGCATCGGCGAAAATCAGCATTGCCACGACCTCAAGCACTACCCCGCCGATAATCGCCGGACGCCGGCCGATGTGATCGGAGAGCGACCCGGTCGTCAGCAGCGCAACCAGCAGGCTGAATGCGTAGACGCCGAATACCAGTGTCAGCGTCGCCGAGGAGAACCCCCATGCCTCCTGATACAGCCGATAAAGCGGCGTCGGCGCACTCGATGCGGCAAAAAACATTGCCGCGATAAACCCGTAAAGGGGCAGCGCGTAACGTGTCCTGTCGTGAGTAAAACGCGGGGCATTATCGATGGCCATTGCACACTCCGGAAAATAAACGCAAAATAATTGCTTTAGCGGATTGTGCGCGTTATTTTTCGTTAATGCAATTTTTTAGCTTTAACGGGTTTCATCGATACAAGCGAACACGGTGGAGAGGGAAAGGCAATGGCAGCAAGAGAAGGGTTGCGACCCGGTGGACGTAGCGCGCGGGTGCAGGAGTCCGTGCACCACGCAGTCAAGACGTTGCTGGACGAAATGCCGCGCGAGGAACTGACGGTGCCGCAGGTCGCGGCGCGCGCCGGGGTGACGCCGTCCACGATCTACCGGCGTTGGGGCGACCTGCCGACCCTGCTCGCCGATGTCGCCCTGCAGCGTTTTCATCCGGATAACGGCCCGGCCGACACGGGCTCGCTGCGCAGCGATCTGGAAACATGGGCGCAGGGATATCAGGAGGAGATGTCGTCGGCGCCCGGCCGTGCCATGACGCGCGATGTACTGGCAAGCAACGATGCCCGCAGCCCCGCCTGCCAGTGCGCGGCCATCACGCGCTCGCAGATCCGGATGATCCTGGACCGGGCGGTCGAACGAGGCGAAACACCGCCCGATATCAATAACGTAATGGATAACGTCGTTGCTCCGCTCATCTATCGTCTACTTTTCGACGATGCCCCGATCGACCCGGCATTCGCCCGAACCCGTATGGCAATGTTGCTGGCCCCGAAACGCAAAGCGCCTTGAATCACAAGCTATGAAGCAGGCCGGTTTGTGCATTTTCAGGAGCCCTTTGCATTTCGATCATGACGCGCCAGACCTGTGTTCGAAGCGGCTGGCAAGTCGATAAGGGTCTCGGCGAATCACGGTACAAGGCTGGTACCGGCGTTATGCAAATTAGCAACACCATCGCCCGTGGGCATCACACGGTGGCATCATTATTCCCTCGCTTCTTCCACGAGCCTCTTGCGAACATGTCGAATCTGATCGTCCATGGCGGCGTCCCCCTACGCGGGGAAATCACGCCGTCCGCCAATAAAAACGCTGTCCTCCCTATCCTTTGCGCCACGCTGCTGACCGATCAGCCGCTGCGTCTCATCGGCGTACCTGAAATCACCGACGTCAAGAAGATCCTCGATATTTTCCGTACGCTCGGCAGCAACGTGTCGATGGACTTTTCCACCGGCATCCTCGACCTGCATCATCACGCAACGACCTTCGATCCCGTCGCGCATCATTTGCCCGAGGAGATGCGCTCGTCCATCATGCTGGTGCCGCCTTTGCTCGCGCGTTTCGGCGTGGCGCGACTGGAAAACGACGTCAAGGGCTGCACGCTGGGGGTCCGCGAAATCGATCCGCATGTCGAGGTATTCGAACGCTTTGGCGCACAGATCGAACGCACGACCGACTCGCTCATCGTGCGGACCGCTTCAACCGCCAAGCAGATGACCGCGAATCATCACTGGCTGGACTATGCCTCGGTCACGACCACCGAAAACTTCGCGCTCTGCGCGGCAGCGGCGAACGGTACGTCGACGCTGGTCAACGCGGCATCGGAACCGCACGTGCAGGAGTTTTGCCGTTTCCTCGCGCTGCTCGGTGTACCAATCGATGGCATCGGCACGTCACGTTTGAGCGTCACGGGCGGCCGCAAGTTGAGCGGTGGCGAGTTCCGTTTCAGCGAGGACTTCCACGAAATAGCGACCTTCCTCGCGCTCGGTGCGATCACCGGTGGCGACATCGCGGTGAGGAATACGGCACCCGACCAGTTTCCGCTGATCGATCGGACCTTCGCGAAGTTCGGTGTGACCGTGGAGCATCGGGACGGCTGGTCGCGCGCGTTCCAGGACGGTCCATTGCGTGTGCGCCGGCCGTTCACGCAGAACATTCTCACCAAGGTGGAAGCCGCGCCCTGGCCTTATCTGCCAGTTGACCTGCTGCCCATCTTCATTGCGCTCGGCGTGAAAGCCGAAGGCAGCGCCATGTTCTGGAACAAGGTCTACGACGGCGCGATGGGATGGTCGGTTGAACTATCGAAGTTCGGCGCGCATGTGTTCCTGTCCGACCCGCATCGGCTGATCACGTTCGGCGGCCTGCCCTTGAGTCCTGCGAAAGTGGAGAGCCCGTACATCATTCGCGTGGCGATTGCGTTGCTGATGGTTGCGGCGAGCATTAAGGGGCGTTCGGAAATCATCAATGCGCTGCCGATCCGCCGTGCGCATCCGCGCTTCGTGGAAAACCTGCGCTCGGTCGGCGCGGACGTGGAGTGGACCAGCAGCGAATGAAGTCAGAGGTGAATACGCGTCGCGGGTGGTAGCCGCGGCGCGAGAAAGCGCAAGAAAACCCGAACCGTGCCGGCAGCAATCAAACATCCGTCGGCACGGCTTTGCGTGCATCATGCGTGCTTCAATAACCGAGCAATAAAAGAGCGCGCTTGGGCAGTGCCCTGATCATCCGGCGCGCCAGCACCGCGCGCAATACCCACAAAGATTACAAACGGGAACCCGCAAAAGCCGCAGTAGAAAACTTCGCTTAGGCTGCCTTGGATAGCTGAGCGCGCAGGTCCGCCAGCGACTTGCGCTGCTGCCCTTCTGCATCGAAGTTCTCCGGCGCGAGCCATTGTTCGAATGCGGCACGCACCGTGGGCCATTCGCTGTCGACGATTGAGAACCACGCAGTGTCCCGTGTCCGTCCCTTGTAGAGCACGGCCTGCCGGAAAATGCCCTCGAACTGGAAACCCAGCCGCGCAGCCGCTTGTCGCGAAGGCGCGTTCAACGCGTCGCACTTCCATTCGTAGCGGCGGTAGCCGAGTTCATCGAACGCATGTTTCATCAACAGGTACTGGGCTTCCGTCGAGATCGGCGTACGTTTGAGCAACGGCGAGAACGCCACGTTGCCGACTTCGATAACCCCATTGGCCCGGTCAATCCGCATCAGCGACAACGTGCCGATCGCGGTTCCCCTCTTCAGGTCGATGACCGCATAGTGCTGGGGATCGGGACTGACTGCGGCCCGTTCGACATACTCGCGATAGCTCGCTGCATCGTCGAACGGGCCTACCGGCATGTAGGTCCAGTCACGGCCGTCCGGGGCCTGGCTAAAGGCGGTGAAGAGGTCGGCTGCGTGGTGCGGTTCGAGCGGCTCAAGCCGGCAATACTGTCCTTCGACAGGATTGCGCGGCGGATGCACCCGCGCAGTCCAGTGGGGCACGGACTCGCCAACGGGTTGCTGATACTGATTCAAGGTGCTGGGCATAACGGTTCCTTGCGGCTTGGGACGGTCGTAGAGCAGGAGCTTACGCAAAACGTGGGTGAAGCCATGTGCTAACGTACGCGCATCATGGAACCTTAGAAAGTGCCACATTCTGTATTTTTCATGGCTCCACGCTCATGGCTCCGCCTGCTGCCATGCACTTCTCCATTGCGCTTATGACAACCGCTGCTTCGTCGCCTGTACCGCAAACCCTGCTTGAGGCTCCGCTCGCCAAAGGTCCCGGCGCGGCACCCATGCAGCGGCAGTTGCACCATCGATTCAAGGAAGCCATCCTCGGCGGCCACATTGCGCCGGGAAGCCGCCTGCCGGGCTCGCGCGCGCTGGCTGAGGCGCTGGCGATCTCCCGCAACACGGTGACTGCCGCGTACGACCTGCTGGCGGCAGAAGGGTATGTGCAGCCTGACCGGCAGGGCACGCGGGTAGCGGCGTTGTCGCGTCCGGCGCCGCCGCAAGGCAGGCGCAATGCCCCGGCTGCGCCGGCCACCTCGCAGCGGCTGATGCGCATTCAGGCCACCGCGCCACCGGCCGAGGGGAACGCTGCATTGCGTCCGGGTGTTCCCGCCTTGTCTCATTTCCCGCTGGCTGCGTGGCGCCGTGCAATCGACCGTGCCATTCGAAACGCGGGGTCATCGGCTCTTGGTTATGGGGACCCTCCGGGCGAGCCGGCATTGCGTGCGTCGATTGCGCGGCATCTGGGTATCGCCCGGGGTGTGCGATGCGAACCCGCTCAGGTCGTCATTACCGAGGGGGCGCAAGAAGCGCTTTCGCTATGCGTGCGCTTGCTGACCAATGCCGGCGATACGGCATGGATTGAAGACCCGGGTTATCGGGGAGCGAAGGC
Source organism: Caballeronia sp. LjRoot34 (assembly GCF_964253815.1). Taxonomy (NCBI): domain Bacteria; kingdom Pseudomonadati; phylum Pseudomonadota; class Betaproteobacteria; order Burkholderiales; family Burkholderiaceae; genus Caballeronia; species Caballeronia sp. LjRoot34. The sequence continues at coordinate 1,465,684 of NZ_CAXUSB020000003.1, read as the reverse complement.
GGCGATGCGCGCGGGCGACCTGCGCATGGTGCCGATGCGCGTTGACGCCGATGGTCTCATCGCCGATGAAAGCGACTGGAAGTCGCGGCCGCCACGGCTGATCTACACGACGCCTTCGCATCAATATCCCGCAGGCGCGGTGCTGACCGTCGCGCGCCGGCTTGAGCTGATTGCGCAGGCTCAGCGTCATGGTGCGTGGATCATCGAGGACGACTACGACAGTGAATTCCGGCACGCGGGTGAGCCTATTGGTGCCATGCAGGGATTGGTGACGCAGGCGCCCGTGCTGTACGTGGGCACGTTCAGCAAGACGATGTTTCCGTCGTTGCGCCTGGGGTTTCTGGTCTTGCCCGAGACCCTGGTGGCACAGATGCGTGCGCCGCTGGACGACATGCTGCGAGGCGGTCACCGTTATGAACAGCTTGCGTTGGCCGAGTTCATCGAAAGCGGTCAGTTCAGCCGGCATTTGGGCCGCATGCGGCGGTTGTATCGCGACCGGCAGCATGCGTTGAGAGAAGCGTTGATCCGGCACTTGCCTATGACGCATGTCATTGAGGGTGGGTATTGTGGCTTGCACTTAACGGTACGGTTGCCGGCGTGCTATCCCGACCGCGAGATTGCCGATGCGGCACGGCGGCACGGCATGGCGCCCGGGCCGTTATCCGGTTTTGCGCTGCAGCCCATGCCCGAGGATAATGGGCTCGTGCTGGGGTATGGGAATACATCGGCGGAGTTGTTTGAGCCTTTGGTCAGGCTTCTGGCTAGGCTGGTTCTTGAGGTGAAGGTCTAGGGTTTTTCGCTCGCGCCGGTGGACGGTTTTTGGGGGTTTGGGGGGCGGTTGGGGTTGGGTTCGGGTTCCATGGTTAGTGGTCGGGGTCTATGCCGGGGTGGTCGGTTCTGGGGTTAGTGGTCGGGGTCAATGCCGGGTTGGTGCTTTCGGCCGTGGTGGTCTGCGAGAGTCGGATTTTCTCTTTATCACTATTAGCCACTGTGCGTGGCGGCACGTCATTTCTTTGTCCAAAGCGACAAAGAAACGAAGCAAAGAAAGCGCTTTTAAAACACGCTACCCTAAGTGTCCACAGCGTGCAGTTTCTATTCATAGGTGCCCCAAAAGCACGGTGCTCGCCAGAGCCACGGATGTGTGAAACCCTCCTTCTCCGAACACCGATACCCACACGCTTCGCCACCAGTGATTGAACCTGCCCAAGGGGCACCCCGCGCTATCCGCGGACAACCTCCCTCCAAATATGTACGCGCCTCGAACCACGTTGCCAACCCTGCTGAAAACGAGGTCGCGAAGATGCGGGCGGCCGTAACCGACGAAAATAGCCGTACAGAACGCGCAGCCAATTCACAAAAACTGAAGCAGTAAACACAAAACGCATCAAGCTGTGGCCAATGAATACGGTCGCACAACCAGGTAGCTAACCTGTTAAAAAATCGCGGCCGTAAATATCCGTAAGGCCGTGCGGGTTCCTTAGCAAGCGTGCTTGCCCGAGAGCGTACGGGGCGAAGCGTGTTCGTGTAAGGATTCGCGAGAAGGAGGGTTTCACACATCCTTCGCTCTGGCGAGCACCGTGCTTTTGGGGCACCTATGAATCAAAACTGCACGCTGTGGACACTTAGGGTAGCGTGTTTTAAAAGCGTTTTCTTTGCTTCGTTTCTTTGTCGCTTTGGACAAAGAAATGACGTGCCGCCACGCACAGTGGCTAACAGTGATAAAGAGAAAATCCGACTCACGCAGACCACTAACACTGAAAGCACAACCCGGCATTGACCCCGACCACTAACGCCGAAAGCAGCCCCCCCAACATCAACCCCGACCACTAACCATAGGAACCCGGACCAACCCCAACCGCCCCCCAAAAAACCGTCCACCGGCGCGAGCGAAAAACCAATCTCTAAACCAACACATCCGAGAACACCCGATTAGCAAAGTGGCTCGAATCCGTGCTGCCATTCAACACACCCACGGTCTTCAAGTCGTCCGCGTACAGCGCAATCTCCTTCTTGAACGCATCCCCCGTCGGATGATGATGATCCGTGTGACTCTTGAGCATGGCGGTCAGCTGCGCCACGTCAGCTTGCGGCGCGTACTGCGCAAAGATAGTCGCCGCTTCCGCAGGATGGTTCGCCGTCCATTCAGTTGCGTCGAGCAAAGCCTGCGTCAATGCCTGCGCCGTCGCACGATCTTTCCTCACCAGCGTCCCACGCACGCCAAGCACGCAGCACACGCGCGTCTGATACTCACCGCACAGGTTGTTCGACACCTCATAGAGATGGTCCGATTCCCGCAGCATCCAGATGGTCGGATCGCCGTCCGCTATCGCGTGGATCTCGCCCTTCTTCAATGCCTCGCCCAGCAAGTTGGCGGGATACTGACGCCACTGAACTTCGTTATCCGGATCAATGCCGATCTTCTTCAGCGTGATAGCAAAGAAGTTCTTGGCCGGACTCGCCATGTCGCTCACGCCCACTATCTTGCCGCGCAAGCCGGGCAGATCGACAATTCCCGAACTGCGCGTCGCGAGCAAGCGCATGCAGCCACCGTGAATGCCGGCAGTAAGCTTGACGTCGAAACCCTGTTCCAGCGGCTTGATCCAGCGCAACGCCATGCCAACGCCCGCATCCGACTTGCCGGTTGCAATGGCTTCGAGCAACTGGTCCGTGGACCCAGCGAAGTTGATCAGCTCAACGTCCAGGCCACGCTTGGCAAAGAAGCCCTGCTTGACCGCCACCGGTACCGGCGCCGTACAAATCGCACCGGCATTCCACGATAACTTCAACTGTTTCAACCGGCTGTCGTCGGCACGGGCAGGCAATCCTGCAAGACCAAACGATGCCCCGCCAAGTGCCGCCGCACCAGCAGTCCATGCGGTCTTGCGCAGCCACGCGCGGCGCGAAATATTCTCCGGCACGACGGCTTTTTCGCCATCATCGGCATCAGGACGATTCATCAAACATTCTCCACGGGTCGTTCGTTATTGATATTTTGTCTGTGTGATTTTGATCAGGAAACTCACTTGCCACCTCAAGCAACCAGACCAAGTAACGCAAGCACTTCGCGCCTGAGTTCAACCAGCTTGGGATCGTCTCGATGCCGCGGATACGGCGCGTCATTGCGCACTTCCGCAGTCACCCTTGCCGGTCGCTCACTGAAAACAATCACCCGGTTTGCAAGGAACAACGCCTCTTCCACATCGTGTGTCACAAGCAGCACGGAGAAGCGCGCGTCCAGCCACAACTTCACCAGCTCGCCTTGCATCCGCAGCCGGGTGAGAGAGTCCAGCTTGCCGAACGGCTCATCGAGTACAAGCAACTCGGGATCGTTGACAAGCGCGCGCGCCAGCGCAACACGCTGCGCCATGCCTCCGGACAACTGATGCGGGTAGGCGGCCGCGAAGTCGGTCAGACCGACCAGTTGCAACGCGGCGTCTATACGCTGTTCCGCCGAACGCTCGCCATCGGGAAGAGACTCGACCGAGCGAGCCCGGCTCCACGGAAACCGCCGCCGTCTGCGCTGCGCCTCGGGTCCAAGGCCAACATTGGCGCGTACCGTGCGCCACGGATACAACGTCGGATCCTGAAACACCACGACCCGCGACGGGTCCGGACCGCGTATAGCCACCCCGTTCGACGACACCGTGCCAACCGCAGGGGCATCGAGTCCGGCCACGAGCCTGAGCAAGGTCGACTTGCCACAACCGCTGGGCCCGAGCAATGCGACGAACTCACCCGGTGCAACCGAGAAGCTGACATCGTCGAGAACCGGCAGCGCCGCGCCGTGCAGCGAGAACCGATGACTCACGTCGCTGACGTCGATACGCGCGCCGGTTGCCGCGGCCTTGAATGCCGGCTGCGCGGCTTGCGCCGATTGCGCCGATTGCGCCGATTGCGCAACACCTTGCGTGCTTACCATTTCAACAACCCCTTCTGCCAGGCAAGTAACCGGTCTCTAAAGCGGAACAGCAACGTGATCAGGCCCGAGCACATGAGCGCCATGACCAGCAACGCCGCGTACATGTTCGAGTAAGCCGCCCATCCCTGCGCCCATTGCAAATACCAGCCGAGCCCGGCTTTCACACCCATCATCTCCGCCACGATCAGCACGGAAAACGACGCCCCCAGTCCCATGAAAAGTCCGACGAATACGGACGGCAACGCCGCCGGTATCGCAACCTTCAGGATCAGAAAACCGGGCCGTGCGCCAAGCGTCCGGGCGATGTCGTAGAACGCGCTGTTGACGCCGGCCACGCCCGACCACGTAAGCACCGCCACGGGAAAGCCGGTGGCGAGCGCAATCAGGAACACGCTGGCGCTAAAGCTCGACGGAAAGAAAAAGAACGCCAGCGGTAACCAGGCGGTAGCCGGCAACGGACCGATCAGCCGCAATACCGGATGCAGCCAGTACCCCACTGCTCGCGACCAGCCGATCCCGACTCCTGTCACAAAGCCCACTATCGCTCCGATCACATAACCATAAGCAAGCAATCCGAAAGAATGGGCGACGCTTGATCCGAGGCGGGGGAAGTCATCGAAATAAACGGCGATCAGTGCTTGAGGGGGAGCAAAAAACGGCCGAGGCAGCCATTCGAGTTTCGCGGTGAGTACTTCCCACGCCGTCACCGCCACCGCGAGCGCAACGAGCCAGGGCATGGCCGCAAGCCAGCGTTCAGCGCGTGATTGAGGCGCATCGGCCTGGCGCGCCAGGAGGCTTCTGCGCGCTGCCACACCTATCAGCAACGCCGTCACCGCGAGCACCAGCTTGAGGACCAGCAGATGACCGGTGTAGGGCCACTCGTCCGCGTCAGGCCACCAGCGCGTCAAGCCGGCGCTGGCGAGCCATGCCAGTGCTGCCAGCCATGCGGGCAACAGGCTCTTGCCCGCCTCGCTCGAAGACGCCGCGCTCACGCGGGCCGGTTGCGTCCGGGTGCTCGCCGCATGCGGCTGGAACCCGACGCTGGGGTGTCCGGAGGCTGGATCGAAATGAGGAGTGCCGGACATGATGGGGAAGGCCCTCGTTACGTTGAAAAAACCTGTGCACACGCACTGGAGCCGGATTTTCGAAAACGCGTTATCTCGCTACAAACGCTAAGACTAGCGACGCTTCGACCGCTTAACAATTATTCGTTTGCGATATGTTTATGAGGCCACGTGCTTTATCGATTGCATGAACGTTCAGACGATATCGGCCTTCTCTCCTTGCCACACACTATGCGCATAGAGCGTCTCGTTGAAGTCGGGAGGCACCTCGCCATTCAGGCGTTCCTCGTGGCGATCGAGATCGGCAAGAAACAGATCGCGGCTGATCCGGCTCACCACCGCCGGGATATCGCGCTTCATGCTCGGCACGTCGCCTACCGGCACACCGGAGCTGACGAGGCCCGCAGGGTTGTAGACGTGAAGGTTCGCGAGATACGGCGCCGTTCCGGGGATTTTCTCCAGATACTCGAGCGCTGCACCAAGGTAGGGATGAGCACCGAGATAGTCATCGCGCTCGCTATCCGCGGGGACATATCGGTCGCGCCACAGCAGGATGTCTTTCGATAATGCTGAAAGCTCAGGACGCACAGCCGGGTCGACAAGATAGCCGGTACCCGCGATTGCAAAGTCGAACCGGAAGTGCTCGTTGCCTACCTGGGCCGCAATATGCCCGCCCTCCGCGCTTGTGTGACTCCAAACCGCGCCAAGATGCAGATGAAAGTTCGGATGCTTCGTCACGCGCCCCACTGCGTCGACCGGAGGCGTTGAACCTGCCCGCCGGAAGCGCAATGCCTGACGCCAGCGCAAGGCGTCCGGTAACTGCGGGTAGTTGTCGTACGCACCGGGGTACGCTCGGGTACGCGTGATAGGCACGGCGGGAATCGCGGGGCGGCGCACAAAGAGATGCACCTGCCCGGCGCCCGCTTCGAGTGCCGTAGCAGCGGCGTCGAAAGCGGACGCCGCACCGCCGATCACCGCCACCGCTTTGCCACGCAGTGCAGTGAAATCGATAGGCTCGGAGGTATGTGCGTAGAGCGAGCGCGGCAGGTTCTCGTATAGCACAGCCGGTATCTGTGCAGCGCCATTACCCGCTACGCCGTTGCACAGGATGACCTTGCGTGCCGTCTCGACATGCTCGTCACCCTCCGCGTTCAGCAGGCGCAACCGGAAGTGCGAGTCCACCGGTTCAATCCGCGTGAGACGCGTGGCATAACGAATCGGAATCTTCAGGAAGTGTCGATACCACCCAAGATATTCGGCCCAGCGCACGCGAGGAATCCGGTCGATATCCGCATAGGCCGCCGCGCCCCAACGCGCTTCGAACCATGCCTGGAAGCTCAATCCCGCCACGCTGAGTTCCGGCCCCGTCAGCGTCTTCGGCGTACGCAATTTGTTCATGCGCGCCCGGTTGAGCCAGACGCCCGCACTCGCTTCGTCGGCTGCCGCATCGATCACCGACACCTTGCCGATACCCGCGCGCCGCAGCGCGAACGCAAACGCGGCGCCGGTCTGTCCGCCGCCAACGATCACGACGTTGTGGTCGATACCCGCGCGGTCCGGCACCCAGTTATCAGGGTCGGGGCCTAGCAGGCGCAGCGCGTCGAGCGCGTTTGCATCGGGATTGGCGGCTGTGGTTGTCATTGCGCGGGTTGATCAGGAAATGGAGGGATGGTCGAGATATTGAAAAGGGACGCGCGCGCTGGCAACCAAGCAATTCACCTTTGCTTAGACGCTTTTTACGGAAGGGCCGGGAAGGTGTGCTTGCCGTTGGGCCCGGACTATGCGCTCTCCAAGCGGACCGGGTTATATCTGTCAGATGCATGCACGTTTGTGCCTGGTGCTGCTTTATTTCACTTGGACGAATATTCCCGATGCCACGCGAGCAATTGCTTTGAGGGAGGCATGTGCCACTTATTGCCTTCATCGATGAGAAAACCGCTTCGGTGCCACTCCTTCACAATCTTGTCCAGCGCCGCCACGGTGTCCGTCTCACCCTTGCGCACCCAGATCACCGACGGTGAAGGAATCAGTTGGTCAGGCATCGGTGACTCATAGTCCTGCCACTCGCCAGAGGTGCTGGCGAGCCGGGCCTGGATGCCGGGCGTAACATGGACCGACGCCACGCACGTCCCGCCGCGCAACGCCAGCAATGCTTCGGGCATGCCCTTGAAACCCTTGACCTGTGCCCCGTATTGTTCAATCAGCGGACGCGTGTAGTTGCTGCCTTGCGAGACACAGACAGGCTTCCCGCGCAGATCGCTCCAGTCGTGAATACCCGACCCCTTGTGAACCATGGCCGAGCCACCGATCTCCTCGAAGGGCGTAGGCACGTAACTCAGTATCTCGTCGCGCTCTTTCGTGTACTGCATGCTCGCGATCAGCGCATCGACCTTGCCCTGCTGAAGGAATTGCACGCGGTTCGGAGGCGTGACTTCCACCACTTCAAATTTCACGCCGAGTCGTCTGGCAAGGTCCTGCGCAAGTTCGACGTTGTAGCCGACAGGCTCGCGAGTCTGCGGGTCGAGTGAACCGTAGGTGCCGTCGAGCACGACCCCGACGGTGAGTGTGCCGCGTGACTTGATCCGGTCGAGGGTGGCATCGGCGTGAACGGCTTGCGAGAGTGCAAGCGCGGTCAAGGTAAAGCTTAAGAAGGCGGCGAAGCGAAATCTCATTGGCTGGGACTTTCCGTGGCGGGTGCATCGATACGAAAAACAGCGAGTTCATCAGGTGCGCATTGCGCGATCAGACCGGTCTCCCAGTCGAGATACTGGCGAGCGGCGTCGAGGTTGCCATCGTGACGATCGTGGACAAAGAACAGATAGTCGATACGCGCTGCATCGGCGGGAACATCGGGCGTCGATGCCAGCGGCAAGCCCGCTTTCTTCCAGGTATCGATTCCATTCGCGGCGAGATAAAGCGACGTGAAACCCAACTCGCGCAAGTCGGTTGCGGCAATGTCCGCTATCGCAGGTTCATCCGCGAATAGCAGCAGCGTGTCGCCCGGTGTCGCCTTGAGCGCGGCGAGCGTTTTCGCGAGTTGCGGACGAATCGACCAGTGCGCACCAGCAGCATGTTCCCGCCGGTAGGCTGTGCTCGATCGCAAATCCAGCAGCAACACATGGCCCGTTGCGGCTTCGCGCAAACCGGCTGTATCGAGCAGCGGCAAGGACGATTGTGCCGATGCAATCTGCCTGACGCGTTGCAGCGTAGTTGCATTGGGGGCATCGATCAACGCGGCATCGAAGCCCAACTGCACGAGCCATGTAGCAATCACAGGAGCGCGCACGCCGTCGTAATCAACCAGCAGCACGCGGGCACGCCGCACGCCAATGGTCTGGTCAGTTGCCTGTACTAATTGCCCTCCCGGCGCGTGGACGGCACTCGGCAGGCCGTCCTGCGCGAACTCTTCCGGCGTACGGACATCGATCAGGAAGGTCGTCCGGTGCGGATCATCGAGCCATTCTTGCGCGGCGGAAGCATCGAGCGTTGCAACGTGGAAGCGCGCAGCAAGCTTGGCCGCGCGCGTTTGCGCGTCAGCGACCGCCGCTTCGTTCAAACCCTCCGGGTAGCGGCGCTCACTGCCATGTTCGAGCTTGAGTCCCGCGAGCGCCCAGCCTTGCGTGCCATTCTCCAGCGCGATCACCGGATTCGGCACGCCAAGGTTGCGCAAGGTCTGAGCACCGATAATGCTGCGCGTGCGCCCTGCACAATGAATCACGATCGGTGTGGCGGGGTCGGCTACAAGCGTTCCGATCCGATACGCCAGCTCGCCGTTCGGCACGGGAATAGCACCTGGGATCGTCATCTTTCGATGCTCATCGAGCGTCCGTCCGTCGAACAACGCATGAGCGCGTCCTTCTTCGATCAGAACCGCAAGCTCTTCCGGCGATAGATGCGGTGTGCCATACGCGTGTTCAACGAGTTCGCCAAAGGTCTTCGATGGCAGATTTACGCCTTTAAATAACGTATAACCCGCCGCCAGCCAGCCGCTGGCGCCGTCACGCAGTACGGAGACTTTCGTGTAACCGAGCGCTCCCAGGCGACGGGCAGCGAGTGCCGCGATACCTTCGCCGTCGTCGAGCAAGACGATTCGCGTGTCGGGTCTCGGCACCATCCGGGGCGCATCAATTTCCAGCCGGCTATAAGGCAACGGGATCGCGAAGAACGGATGCCCTTCACCGAACTGCCCGGCTTCGCGGACATCGAGCAGGGCGATTTCGGCTTCATCGTTAAGCCATGCGCGGACAATGGATGCATCGACGTAAGCCACATCGTTTAGGATTGAGGTCATTGGAGAAGGGCAGGAAAAAGAGGTGGACAGCGTTCAGGACAGCACGCTGCGAAACGCTTGTGCAAGGTCGAGGATTAGATCGTCCGCATCCTCCAGCCCAATATGCAACCGGATCACGGCTTCCTGTCCCTGCCAATAACTATGGGAACGCAAACGCCGTGGCGGTGCGATCAGCGCAAGGCTTTCATAACCGCCCCATGACGCGCCAATGCTGAATAGGCGCAACTGATCGATGAAAGCAGCAGCGTGGCTAGTATCGGCGTCACGCAAGGCGAACGAGACAAGCCCGTTCGCGCCGTGGAAATCGCGCGACCACAATGCGTGTCCGGGATCGGTGGCCAGCGCCGGATGGAAGATGCGCGTGACCTGGCGCACACGTTGCAGATACGACGCGACGGCAAACGCGCCGCGTGCGTGTTGTGCAAGGCGTACGGGGAGCGTACGGATGCCGCGCAATGCAAGATAGGCATCGTCGGCGCTGACGCTTAAGCCCAACGCGTCGTGGGCCTCTCTTAAGCGCTGCCCGATGGCTGCATCGGCGGTTGATACCGCACCTTGCATCAAGTCCGAGTGTCCGCCGAGATACTTGGTGACAGCCTGGATGGAGACATCCGCGCCCAGCGCGAGCGGTTGATAGAGCAAGCCCGCGCCCCACGTGTTATCCGCGGCGAGCAGGACCCCTTGCTCGTGAGCAAAATCCGCAAGTGCGGGGAGATCGATGATCTCGTATAGAAACGAACTCGGCGACTCTGCGTAAATCAGTCGCGTATTGGCTTGAAGCAACTTATGCGGCAAGCCATCGGCTGCGCTGAAATAGCTGAATGCAACACCCAGCCGCGTAAGCAGCGGTTCGATCCGTTCGCGCAAGGGGCCATAGACACCGTCGTGAACCAGCACGTGATCCCCCGGCGACAACAAGCCGATGAACACCAGTGAGATTGCCGACAAACCTGAAGGCGCAAGCAGCACATCACGCCCCCCTTCCAGTTCCCCGATAGCCGCTTCCAGCGCCCGGTGTGTCTGCGTGCCATGCCGTCCATACGTGCTGATGGCCTCACCGGCCTCGCGCCGTTTATGAAGCGCCGCGTGGCTCAACGTGTTCTCGAAACGAACCGTGCTCGTGCGTTCGACCGGTACATTGACCGGTGCGGCGCCATCGATGAACGCAGGCGCACCGGCACGCATCAGGCGCGTCGCTTTACGCAGCAGGGGCGGACTCATCAGCCAACCGCCTGCGTGCCACTGTGCAGATGGGTCGTGTTGTAGCGCACTACACGCCCGGTATCGAGTTCATATCCGAGGCGGCCAGAGAGGGTTTCCAGCGGCCGCCCATAGAGATGAAAATGCAAGGTGGGTGTTGCACCCGTCACGTGGATGCTATGAATGTCTTCAGGCAGGAACGCGATCGAGGTACCCGGACGCACCACGACTTCCCGCTCGAGATCGAGCGTGGCGCGTTCGGGGTCCGTACCGTCGTCGGTACGCTTATAGACACGATTCAGTTCCTCGCCATCGAGCGCCGCGATGACTGCCCACGTATCGTGGTTATGCGGAATAGTAGTCTTGCCGGGCAGCAGCGAGTTGAGATAAAGCGCGAACCCGTCCTCGCCGGGATTCAGCCTGTATCGCGTCGACGTATCGCCGCTGCCTGCTTGCGGCGGCGGGAAATCCCCTGCAGTGAACAACTCGGCGTGATGCGCGGCGAGCGCCTGCAGGCGCTCGCTGATAGCATCGAGCGCAGCGCGGGTCACGCCCTGCTTCGCCACAATATGACGTACATGGTCCAGCAATGCGGCAACAGCGGCCTGGCGTTCGCCAATCTGATCGGGTGCGGAGGTTGCGGTCATGTCGGGATAGGGTCGTAAAAGTTTTGCAGGAGTCAGGTGCCGGCCAAAGCGAGAGCGGCACCGCTTCGCGAGCGTTTGCGCAATGCGCGCCGGTCCTCGCCGCGTGCGCGTTGAAGAAACAGGCGTGTGCGTTCGTTCTCCGGTGCGGCGAAGATTTGCGACGGTGCGCCGTGCTCGACAATCAAGCCACCCTCCGTGAAAAACACTTCATCGCTGACATCTTCGGCGAAACGCATTTCATGCGTGACCAGCACACAGGTCTGGCCGTCGTCGACGAGTTCGCCAATCACCGTGAGCACTTCGCCCACTGTTTCCGGATCCAGCGCAGACGTCACTTCATCGAAGAGGATCAGGTCCGGGCGCATGGCAAGTGTCCGCGCAATAGCGACACGCTGCTGCTGGCCTCCGGACAGCTCGCCCGGGTATGCATTGGCCTTGTCAGCCAGGCGCACCTTCGCCAGCAGAGCGTGCGCGTCGTGCTCGGCTTCGGCGCGACTGCGTCCGAGCACGCTCATGGGCGCGATGGTCAGGTTGGCGAGCACGTTCAAGTGCGGGAACAGGTTGTATTGCTGGAACACAAACCCAATGCGCTTGCGCAGCGCTATTTTCTGCGCGTCGGTGCGCTGCGCGCGGACATCGATTCCGTCGACATGCACGTCGCCCTGCTGCGGCGAGATAAGGCCGTTGATCACACGCAAGAGCGTCGACTTACCTGAGCCGGACGGCCCGATGATGGAGACGGCCTCGCCTCGCCGCACGCGCAGATCGATACCTTTGAGCACCGGCACTGCGCCGTAAGAGAGGTGGACATCGCGCAATGAAACCAGCACTGGATCAGCGCTCCCGTCGACGCCCGATCGTGCCGGCGCAAGGCCAAGCGATGAAGCTTCCTGAAGCGGATCGAGCGCAAGCGCCAGCAGACTCATGCGACCTCCACAGAAGTTTTTACAAGGGCCCTGACGGCGCGTTTCGAAAGAATCAACTGTGTCATCGCGGGGTTCCTTCTCAAGCGCACGAAAGCATGCTGGAGCGAAGATTCTAAGAACCATGCCGCTTTTCGATAACCAAGCATTCGTCGAATCGATAGCAGCCTCCTTGCTAAAGATGCTAGAGATGCCCCCGAATGCAACTACTCCCTGCGTACTTTTCTAAGTCCTTAATCCACCGGTCTTATGATTTGCTTAGCAGTTTCGCTTCCTTGGCGACGCGCGGGCGCTTACCTATTCTATTGGGCTCTTCTGCCGCTATTCACCGCTATGATCCTGACGAACTTCCGCTGCCTGCTTAGATCCGTCGTGCTGGCATCGGCCATGGCCTTTTCCCTGACTGCACACGCGGACGCGACCCTGGACAAAATCAACTCCCGCCATGAACTCACCGTGGGTGTGTTGATCGGCGGCAGTCCGTTCGGTTCACTCGATCCCGCGACGCAACAGCCGCGTGGTTTTAATGTTGACCTGGCTAACGAACTCGGTAAAAGGTTGGGCGTGAAGGTGCAGTTGGTGTCCGTGTTGCCCTCCACACGGGTTCAGTTTCTTCAGCAGGGCAAGGTCGACATCCTGATCGCAAACATGGAGTACAACGCCCAGCGCGGCGAGATGCTGGACCATGTGCCCACGCCCTACTATCGCGTTGGCGGAACGGCAATCACGCTTAAAACAAGCGGTATTACGCGCTGGGAAGATCTGCGCGGCAAGCCGGTTTGCATTTCGCAGGGCAGCAGTTACATCCGCCCGATAGTGGAACGCTACGGCGCGATCCCGCGCGCCTTTCCGGGCGCCTCCCAGTCGCTGCTGGCGCTGCGCGGCGGTAGTTGCATCGCAGCCGTCCATGACGCTGCGCCACTGCTTTATCCGCTGCTGCAGAGTGACCCCGAGTGGCATGACTATCGCGTCCTGCAGCCTGAGCTGGAACCCGCACCGTCGGTGATCTGGGTGCGTCAGGGCGAACACGATACCGCCGCCAAACTCGATACATTCGTGCGCGACCTGCATCGCAACGGCTGGCTTATTGCAACCGAGGCGAAGAACGGGCTCAACCCGCCGTCGCCCGCACTGGCTGAATGGCATCGGCAATTGCCCGTGGAGAACTAGCATGGACACGCTGCTGCACGGCTTCGTCACGGCAACAGCGCGTCTTGGGCTCGACTACCGCTTCCTGCTCGACGACTACGAGCGCGTGCCGTTCGTGCAGGGTCTGGGCGTGAGCATCGAGATCATTGTTTCGACCATGACGGCCAGCGCCGTTGCAGGGCTCGTGTTGCTGCTCGCACTGCGCGGCCGCAACCGGCTGGTTTCCGGACTGGCGCGCGGTTTCATCGAAATCACCCGCAATACACCCACGCTCGTACAGCTCTACTGCGCGTTTCTCGTGCTGAACATGCTGATCACGCAATGGCTGCATGCACGCGGTATCGATAACCCGTTCAAGCCGTTCTTCTGGGTCGTACTTGTACTGTCGCTGCATAAAGCCGCATTTCACGCCGAAGCGTTGCGCGCCGGCTTCGACGCACTGCCCTCTCAAACGCTTGAAGGTGCGGCCTCGCTCGGTTTCAGCCGTGCCGCGCGTTTCTGGCGCATCGAGCTGCCGCTCGCGTTACGCGCGGCGCTGCCTGCGCTCGTCAACAACATGGTGGAACTGGTGAAAGCGTCGGCGGTGGCATCGGCTATCGCCGTGGGCGATGTCACCTACCAGTCCATCATGATCTGGACCCAGCGCGACAACGTGCTCGCTTTAATGCTGCTGATTCTCGCGTTCTTCGGCGTGCTCACCTGGCTGGTCACGCTGGCCGGCCGCTGGCTTGAACGTCGTTACAGGATTCCGGGTTATGGCTACTGATTCTGCGTCAGCCACGGGCAAGCTCGCTGGCACGCGCTTGCCGCCCGGCATCTATGCCGTGCTTGGCATTGTCGCGGTGGGCGCCACTTTGTGGTCACTCGCGCCCGAAGCAGGCTCGCGCGGCGAGACGCTGGCACGTCTCGCAGAATGGGCTCCGGCGCTGGCCCACGGCTTTGCGATGAACGTGCTTATCAGTATCGGCGCGATTTTTATAGGGACATTGATCGGCCTGCTTGCGGGTGCCCTGGCGATGTCTAAATCCTTCGCCGGGCGGTTGGCAAGACTGTGGATTGTCGCGTTTCGCAACGCCCCATGGCTCGTGCTGATCTACTTCACAACCTACGTGTTCCCCTTCGAGATCCACGTTTTCGGCACTACCGTACCGTTCCCGGACTGGCTAAAGGTGATGCTCGGGCTTGCTCTGCCAGCCAGCGCGAACATAGCGGAAGTATTTCGCGGCGCGGTTGCTTCCATTCCTTCAGCGCAGTGGGAAGCGGCGGCTTCGCTCGCGTTTTCCCGTTCGCAAATCCTGCTGAAAATAGTCGTGCCGCAATGCGTTCGCCGCATGTTGCCACCATGGATGAACGTGTACGCCATCATCACCATGGGCACCGCGTTGTCGTCGCTGGTGGGCATTCATGACCTGCTCGACACCGCGCAGATCGCCAGCAGCACGGTCGCGCGCAGCAGCTTTACGGTGCTGACCTACGTCGCGACGCTCGTGATCTTCTTCGCCTACTGCTATCCAATTTCGTGGCTCACGCGCACGTTCGAAAAACGGCTGAGGACCGCGTAAAGCGCGGGCTCGATACTTCCGGCACAACGTGCAAAGCAACGCTTGAGCGACGTCATTTGCAACGCACGAATGCTTCTAACCGCTTGCGCGCGGATTGCTTATAGTCGAAAGCCTCTCATGAGACACACTTGAACCGGGGCTTCCGATGAAACGCTTTCTCTCCTCCCTGCGCGCGTGCGCCGGTGTTGCACTCTTCGCCGTGGCCGCGAGTGCCGCTCACGCGCAGTCGCGTGAAGTCGTGATCGGTTACCAGGACATGGTCGTACCGTGGCGTTACGCTCAAGTGAGCGGCGCAGTGGAAAAAGCGACCGGCTATAAGGTGACGTATCGCAAGCTTGGCAGCGGCGCCGATGTGATCCGCGCGCTGGCATCCGGTTCCATTCAACTGGGTGAAGCCGGTTCCAGCCCGATCGCGGCCGGCCTCTCGCAAGGGGTGGACATCTCCCTGTTCTGGATCCTCGACAACATCAACGACGCCGAAGCGCTCGTTGCCCGTGACGGCTCCGGCGTGACCAGGATAAGCGATCTCAAGGGCAAGAAAATCGGTCTGCCGTTCGTCTCCACCTCTCACTTCCACGCACTTGTCGCGTTGCAAAATGCCGGCGTCGATCCGTCTACGGTGAAGATCCTGAACCTGCGGCCACCTGAAGTGGCTGCAGCGTGGGAACGCGGTGACATTGACGCCACCTATATCTGGGACCCGGTGCTGGCGAAGGTCAAGAAGAACGGCAAGGTGCTGATTACATCGGGTGAAGTCGCGAAGGAAACCGGCAAGGCAACCTTCGACGGTTTCGCTGTCAGCCGCAAGTTTGCGCAGGATAACGATGCATTCGTGACGGGTCTGGTCAAGGTGCTCGCCGCCACCGACGCCCAGTATCGCGATCACAAATCTGCCTGGACAGCCGGGTCGAAGGAAGTCGAGGATGTGGCGAAGGAATCGGGCGCGACCGCTGCCGACGTGCCTGCCAGTCTCGCGCTTTACGCCTTCCCGACACTCACCGAACAGGCTTCACCGGCCTGGCTTGGCGGTGGTGCTCAGTCGGGCGCCGCGAAGTCGTTGGCGGCCACTGCGGCCTTCCTGAAGGCGCAGGGCACGATCCAGAACCTGCTGCCTGACTATTCGGTCGGCGTCGACCCACGTTTCGTACAGCAAGCATTGCGATGAGCACGCTGGACATTCGCGGCCTCGGCGTGACCTATGAGGGCGCGGCGACGGCCGCTCTGGAGGGCGTCGATCTGCAGATCGACAGTGGCGAGTTCGTGGTTGCGCTTGGCGCCTCCGGATGCGGCAAGACAACGCTGCTGAACTGCCTCGCCGGTTTCATCGATCCGACTGCTGGCGAGGCGCGGCTGAACGGTGAACCGATCGTCGGGCCCGGTGCCGAACGCGGTGTCGTGTTTCAGAAATATGCGTTGATGCCGTGGCTCGATGTGATTGATAACGTCGCGCTCGGACTTCGTTTTCAGGGTGTGGGCCGCACGCGGCGTCGTGAGATAGCGCGTGAAACGCTGGCCCTCGTCGGTCTGGAAAAACATGCGGATGCGCGAGTCTACGCGCTTTCGGGCGGCATGCAGCAACGTGTTGGAATCGCACGCGCGCTTGCGAGCGATCCGCAGGTCCTGCTGATGGATGAACCGATGGGCGCGCTTGACGCACTTACGCGCGAGACCATGCAGGAGCTCGTGCTCGATGTATGGGGCCGCACCCGCAAGACTATTTTCTTCATCACGCATAGCGTGGAAGAAGCGTTGTTCCTGGCGACGCGGCTGGTTCTGATGACACCGGGTCCTGGCCGGATCGCCGAGAGCCACGCGTTGCCGTTCGCGCGGCAGTTTCTCGAATCGCGCGATGCACGCGCGGTGAAGTCATCGCCTGCGTTCATCGAATGGCGCGAGCGGCTGGTTCGGCGACTGCATGGCGGGTCCCACGCTACGCTGCAGGAGGTAGTCTGATGAGTTCGATCGACTCGCTGCCACCTGCTGCCGCCATGTCGCAAGCCAAGCGCAGACGCAAGCCACGGCGTGGTCTTCCCGGCGAGGGCCCGACCGCGGTCCTGAGTGCGGTGTCGGTCGCCGCTATTGCCTTGCTGTGGTGGGCGGCAACGGCTTTTCATTGGGTGCCGCCGCTTTTCCTGCCCTCGCCGCAGGCGGTGTGGAGTGCGTTCATTGACGCGTGGAATGGCCGTATTCAAGGCGGCCTGCCGCTGTCCGAGCATTTGCTGTGGAGCGCTATTCGCGTCTTCGGCGCGTTCGCGCTGGCGAGCGTGACGGCCGTGCCTGTCGGCATTCTGATGGGGGTGAGCCGCATCGCGCGGGGCCTGCTCGATCCGCCGCTGGAGTTTTATCGGCCGCTGCCGCCGCTCGCGTATTTACCGTTGGTCGTGATCTGGTTTGGTATCGATGAAACCGCGAAGCTGATCGTGATCTATCTTGCCTGTTTCGCGCCGATCGCGATGGCTGCACGGGCAGGTGCGCGGAGCGCTACCGCTGAGCAGGTGAACGCAGCGTATTCCCTTGGCGGGAGCTTTGCGCAGGTCGTGCGGTTTGTTGTGCTGCCGGCTGCGTTGCCCGAGATCCTGACGGGCTTGCGGATCGCGATTGGGTTTGGCTGGACAACGCTGGTTGCGGCCGAGATGGTGGCGGCAACGGCTGGGCTTGGGCAGATGGTGCTCAACGCATCGAGCTTTCTCAGAACCGATGTGGTGGTGATGGGGATTGTGTTGATCGGATTAATTGCATGGACCTTCGATCTCGGTATGCGGGCGCTGGAGCGACGGTTAGTGCCCTGGAGGGGGAAGGCTTGACGAGGGGTGGTTTGCTCGCGCCGGTGGACCAGGGTTTTGGCGGGTTTGCGGGCGGCGGTCGGGGTGGGGTCGGTCGGTGCTGGGTTTCAGGGTTAGTGGTCGGGGGTCTATGCCGGGGGGGTCGGTTCTGGGGTTAGCGGTCGGGGTTGGTGCCGGGTTGCTGCTTTCAGTGTTAGCGGTCTGCGAGAGTCGGATTTTCTCTTTATCACTATTAGCCACTGTGCGTGGCGGCACGTCATTTCTTTGTCCAAAGCGACAAAGAAACGAAGCAAAGAAAGCGCTTTAACCGCTCTACCCTAAGTGTCCACAGCGTGCAGTTTTGATTCATAGGTGCCCCAAAAGCACGGTGCTCGCCAGAGCGGAGGATGTGTGAAACCCTCCTTCTCCGAACACCGATACCCACACGCTTCGCCACCAGTGATTGAACCTGCCCAAGGAGCACCCCGCGCTATCCGCGGACAACCTCCCCACCAAATTTGTACGCATAACGAACCATGTAGCCAACCCGCCAAGAAACGCGGCCGCAAAGATGCATGGGGCCGTAGCCACGCAGACAACGCGCAGACCGCGCCGCTAACTCAACAAGACGTGAAGCCGTAAATATGCGTTCGCCCGTGTAGCCCACAAAAAAAGCAGCGCGCGCTCGGCCAACGCACCAAGAAACGCGGCAGCGAATGCGTGTGAGGCCGTGCAGGTTCCTTAGCAAATGTGCTTGCCCGAGAGCGTACGGGGCGAAGCGTGTTCATGTCAGGATTCGCGAGAAGGAGGGGTTCAAACATCCGGCGCTCTGGCGAGCACCGTGCTTTTGGGGCACCTATGAATCAAAACTGCACGCTGTGGACACTTAGGGTAGCGTGTTTTAAAAGCGCTTTCTTTGCTTCGTTTCTTTGTCGCTTTGGACAAAGAAATGACGTGCCGCCACGCACAGTGGCTAATAGTGATAAAGAGAAAATCCGACTCTCGCAGACCAATAACGCGGAAAGCACCAACCCGGCACCGACCCCGACCACTAACCCTAAAACCTAGCACCGCCCCACCCGCCGCCCCAAACCCCCACCCCCCGTCCACCGGCGCGAGCAAAACCCAATCGTGTATTCGGCACATTTTTAAAAATCATGATAATTTACGTTCCGTTCACTAAGAACAAGTTCTCGGGGCGGGGCGAAACTCCCCACCGGCGGTAATCGCGTACAGCGTGTGCGCGTAGCCCGCGAGCGCTTTGTGTGTTGCCCTGAAAAACACGGCAAAACACAAAGGTCAGCAGACCCGGTTTGATCCCGGGGCCGACGGTCATAGTCCGGATGAAAGAGAACGGGACGGCGTGCGTCCCTCTGCGCGAAAGCATGTGCGTTGAGGAACCATGCCGTCCTTCGCCCTGTTCACACAAACAGGCTTAAATTTATGACGCTCTCCACTACTCTCGAAAGTAATCCCGCCGTTAGCACGGCAGCAAAACCCCGTGCCCGCATCGCATTCATTCAAGCGTGCTGGCATCGCGATATTGTCGACCAATGCAAAGCGTCCTTCCTCGACGCCATCCAGGCACAAGGATTCAGCCGCGACGACATCGATCTCTATGAAGTCGCCGGTGCCTTCGAAATCCCCCTGCACGCGAAGCTGCTCGCTCAACGCGGCGACTACGCGGCTATCGTTGCAGCCGGGCTCGTGGTAGACGGCGGCATCTATCGGCATGAATTCGTGGCGCAGGCCGTCATCACCGGCTTGATGCAAGTGCAACTGGAAACCGGCACGCCGGTCTTGTCCGCTGTGTTGACACCACATCACTTCCACTCGGGCGAAGAACACACGAAGTTCTTTCGCGAGCACTTCGTCGTGAAGGGCGTTGAAGCGGCAACTGCTTGCGCCGATACGATCCGCAAGATCACAGCGCTAGCGAACGCTCGATAACGTCCGGCAATGCAAAAGGCAAAAGCGTCACGTGGTCATTTCAGCCCATGTGGCGCTTTTTGCAACGACAGCACACTCAGGATGTGAAAGCCGCTTGATCAAGCACGACCATTGACTGGATTCCCTTGCGTTTAATCCAAAAAAATGCGATATTGCATCGCAATTGCGATGCATGGAGCGTGAATCATGAAAACAGCGACATTCCCGTCGGTACGGGTCGAACCAGAATTGCGCGAGGCTGCCGAAAGCGTCCTGCAGGAAGGCGAAAGTCTCTCCGGTTTTGTCGAACAGGCGATTCGCGAGAATATCCTGCGTCGACAGCATCATAGCGAGTTCGTTGCTCGCGGACTTGCGTCTCGTGACGATGCGAAGCGTAGCGGCGACTATATTTCGGCCGAGGAAGTACTTTCTCGCTTGAGTCAGCGGCTAGATGCAGCGAAAACGCGGAGCAAGACGCGCCGATGACGTTCGAAATACGCTTTACCGGTAGTGCCGCAGAAGATCTCGAACGACTTTACGACTTCATCCTCACACGCGATGCGCTGGACGTATCGCTCGCCGAGCGTGCTCTTCTCGCAGTCTATGAGGGTATCGCCACACTTCGTGCCTCACCCTTTACCTGTCGAAAGGCGCAGCCAAATCTTCCCTTTCTGCGGGAGCTGATTATCCCTTTCGGGCGATCCGGCTATGTAGCGTTATTCGAAATAGACGACAGCGATACAGTGACAATCTTGGCGGTACGACATCAGTTGGAAGACGACTACCACTAACTGTCCATGACGAAACCATTGGCGTAGCTGAACGTAAGCGCAAGATCCGGCGCGCATCGAACGCCTTCGCACACCATGATGATCGGGCCACCTCCCAAGGAGCCTCACGTCATGCACTCGTCGTCAAACCAGCGCACCACCCTGCCGTCCGCATTCCATCGTTTAGCATGGTCGAATCTGCTGGCACAGTCCGCCGAACAGATCAGTCTTGCCGCCGCGCCGCTCGTTGCAGTGTTCCTGCTGGGTGCAAGCGCCGCGCAAACGGGCCTGCTGCAAACCGCCCAGACGCTGCCCTTCCTGCTGCTCTCGTTGCCGATGGGTGTCTATGCCGACCGTCACTCGCGACGTGCACTGATGGCAAGTGCCGAAGCCGTTCGCGTACTGGCAATGCTCACGATCCTTGTGCTGATCGGAATCCATCTGCTCACACTGCCGCTGCTTGCTGTTTGCGGTTTTATCGGCGCGGCGGGTACGGTCGCTTACAGCGTCGCAGCACCATCGCTCGTTCCGTCTCTCGTGCCTCGCGCTGCGTTGCCGGCTGCAAACGGCCGTATCGAGTTAGCCAGAAGCGTTGCGTATTCGGCGGGGCCGGCGCTAGGCGGGGTGATCGTGGGCTCCGTGGGTGCGGGTTGGGCCTACGCGCTAGCGAGCTTGCTATCGGCCTGCGCCGTTGCGCTGCTGCGCGCGTTACCCGTCTCAGCGCATCTGCCCAGGACCGGTAGGCATTTCCTCGCCGAGGTCCGCGAGGGCGCCGCTTTCGTATTCCGCGACTCGCTGCTTCGCCCCATTCTTCTTACCGCGGTTTTCTTCAACCTGGGCTATTTTGTGTTGCAGGCGGTCTACGTGGCTTATGCGGCCCACCATCTGCATATGTCCTCATGGGTGATCGGCGTGAGCCTGGCGGCCTATGGCGCGGGCATGGTGGCCGGTGCGCTGGCGGGACCCGAAGTGTCCAGGCGAATTTCGTTCGGCCGGACCCTTGTGATCGGCCCTGTGTGCGGCTTCCTGGCATCGGTGCTGATGAGCGCGACCTTGTTTTTTCCGCATGTATGGATGGCTTGCGTAAGCTTCTTTTTGCTGGGTGCCGGGCCAGTGCTGTGGACAATTGGATCAACAACATTGCGCCAGGCAATCACACCCCACGCTATGCTCGGCAGAGTGTCGGCCATCATGAGCACTGCAACCTATGGAGCGCGTCCCGTGGGCGCGTTACTCGGTGCAGCGCTCGCGACGCAGACCGGCGTGAGCGCATGCCTGCTGATGTCGACGGTGGCTTTCGCAATCCAGTTAGGGGTGATCGTTCTGTCTCGTGTCACGCAGCTGGCCGCACTTCCTGGAGGCGCGGCGTCTTGATCGGGAACCAGGCAAGGTCAATCGCTGAATGAAGCGTGAAGCAGCCGTTCAGGTTTGTTATCCATTGGCATCTGGTTTCCATTGTCCACTTCGTCCCTATAGCTTTCGGGAGCTTTCGAGACCGCCTCGCCTGCGCCAAAGCATGATGGTGCTAACGTGTCTTATACCAGCGCGATAGCGTCAAACTTCTCTCAGCCGCCTATCCGGAATGATTTTTGCTCTTGGTCCGATGACACAAAGCCAGGCATAGCCAGGAGAAAGCGATGCGAAAGGAAACGCCGCACCCATTGCAGCCGCCGCAACCGTTGTCGTCAACGGACTCGTTGGACACAGTCCCTGACACCTTGAGTCCCGCTTACGCGACCCATCACCCTGTTACCCGCGCCTTCGATATCTTCGCGAGTGCCGTGACCCGATGGACCGGTTCCCCCGTAGCGTTCGGCCTTGCGGTAATCAGCATTGTGGTCTGGGCTGTGACCGGGCCGGTTTTCCACTACTCGGAAAACTGGCAACTGGTGATCAATACCGGAACGACCATTGTCACGTTCATCATGGTGTTCCTGATCCAGCAAAGCCAGAACAAGGACAGCGTGGCGCTTCACCTGAAACTCAATGAGTTACTAGCGTCTCACCGGTCTGCGGACAATCACCTGATCGGGATCGAGGACGCCTCTGAAGAGGAGCTACGACGACTGGCAGCCGCTTATCTCCGGAAAGCGGCCGGAGAAGATGAGGCACCCGTCGCGCATGCCTCCTCTTAGTCGCCGTGCGTTTATTTGGCAGCAGTCCTGCTGCCTTTCTCGAACAGCCATGAGTTAGCGGGATTACCGGTCGTATCCAACTGGCACGGGGGTCATGTGAACGAGAAAGTGCGGCAACTGATGGCGCAGATAAAGGTGCTGGAGGATGAGCTGAGGGCCGTTGTACATCAGGCGGAAGTGCCCCTGTTCTATCGCGTGGAAGGCAAGCGGATCAGATTCGACAAGTCGGTCAGGGAGGCACACCGGCAATCGAAGACGGGACTGCTGCAATGGCTCTTCAAGAGTCGTCCGCCTACTGTCGTGGTCGCGCCCGTCATCTATGGGCTGATCGTGCCGCTGCTGTTCCTCGACCTCGGCTTGAGTTTGTATCAGGCCATCTGCTTTCCTGTGTACAGGATCAGCAAGGTCAGGCGTTCGGACTATATCGTGATGGACCGGTGGCACCTGAGCTATCTGAACTTCATGGAGAAGTTTAATTGCGCGTACTGCGCGTATGCGAACGGCTTGCTTGCTTATGGAACCGAGATCGCCGCGCGTACCGAACAGTACTGGTGCCCCATCAAGCACGCTCGAAAAATACTCGGCGCCCCGGCAAGGACTCAAGCATTCCTTCCCTACGGCGATGGCGAAAATTACCAGCAGCGCCTGTCCACGTTCCGTGATGCGCTGGCAGCCGACTCCGGCAAGCCGGATGTCCCGAGCGACCCTCCTGCGTCTTGAGCCGTTTGAGCCAACGCGCAACATGGCATTCCGGCAACACGTTCAATGGCTTGTCGGAACGCGGGGGTGTGGCCGTTGCATCTGCCGCAAGACCGTAGTCATGCTCACGGTATCGGAGGGCTTTCGCCGATACCTTTGAAACAGGGTAGTCGCCCGGTTGCAAATATGGCAGTCAGGTCGTGGCGCAAAACACGTGCTCGTCGTCGAACGCAGAGCGCTGGTCGAACGAACGCCGACCGGAGAGTCGAATGCAGATCAATGCACCAACCGTGATCGCGCGAGCCGCCGTTTGTAGTGAATCGAGGTCTTTGCCCCCGTTGAGCACTGCGATGAGGGCGTTATGTGCGTCCCTTTTTGTTAGCAGGCCTCTCGTGAATCGAAGCACGCCCGGGTTGGACACGCGTGCCGGCCCGTGTCCGCGGGCTTGTGCTCACTGACCCATTACCCCCATGCCATGGAAGCATGGCAGGCGCGTCCCGATAGCGCGGATTTTTAGCATTCGAAACGCCGCCCGACCCGAGGCATTTCGCCGTTCACCGTCACCCTGCATATGCATTGGCGCCCGAGCAGGAAGCGTACTGCGAGCGCGGACTGGTAATTGCTCAATGTTAAGTGTTGTGAATTGCAGTGAACGTCGTGATGTCCCCCAAGCACGAAGAATCGACTGATTCCGCGCTCGGCTGGACACACGCCACGCCTATCTACGGCACGATTGAAACGCGTAAAAAGCCATGAAAAAGCCGAAAATTGTCCTATCTGTTACCCAGCTTCAAAACCGGGCATCAGGCCAACGCATGTGCCCTGAGGATTTCGCGGTGTACGCGTCGTATCAGATCAACGCCGGCGGATTGTTTGTAGGAACACTAAAGGTTATTAGAAAAACCGATGGACGCCTGTTGTTCCCGTTCCAGGGAGCACCCGTGCTCGGACCGTACCCTTCTCGAGAAGAGGCGCGCGAGGCGGCAGTCATGCGCGGCGAGCAGATAGTCGCTAGTGATATTGCCAATCCGGAAGATTGAGAGAAGCGCGAACCCGGATCAATCCTGATCGACCGGTCCTGGCATTGATTGAGGATCACGCCGAGGCGGGAAAGAACCCGAGGTAATCGAATGCAGGCGCGTCCGTTTTCACGAAATGAACGCCTGTCGCGCCTATGGACGTGAGCGTGTCCACGGTTTCGCGACGGTTCGACACGACCTTCCATAGCGGCACGTCCTCGCTCGCGTCACCGTTCTCGCGAGCACGTTTCAACGCGGCTATGACCAGGTCGCCAGGCGGCGAGTAGACCACCAGTCCCTCGTTGGCCAGCGCTGCCACATCAATGTCCAGATCGGCGCATGCGCGCGCTTTGGCCGGTGCGTCGCTCACGTCGGCCGCACGCGATTTGGCAATCAACGCGAACGTCTCGGGATCGACCACCTGTTGTGCGCTCACCAGAAGCGGCTTGTCCGAGGCCCACGCTTCCGGCGGACATTCCTTCTGCTCAGGCTTCAACTCGATGAACGGATTGATCTCCGCAGGATAGATCCGGCAGACAGTCGGGCGTTGCTCATACACAGCGCAACTCATGTTCGCTTGCAAGTTCGGACACGGACCCTCGAACGATGCCGCCAGGACCACGACTACACGCACGGGCAGTTCGCCGCTGGAAGCGGCGAACGATCGGCGCCGTTTATGCTGCGCCTGCAGATTGTCGGCAGGCGGTTCCTCAGGCCAGGGAATGGCTTCACAGAGAAACTGGATATCGCCGCCGCGCTCAAGCCATGCGAGTGCTTCGTCAACGCTCAAGGGCAGCTTGAGGTCGTGGCAGCATTTGCCGCACATGGTGCATTCAAAGTTGATATCCATCTGGTGACGCTTCTCCTCGAAAGGCATCTGTAATTGTCGTCGAGCGCTGTCGCGGTGTTGAATAATAGGGCGACCTGTATGCTAGTTCGACGACTTCAGGCAAGGGGTTACATGCTCCGGTTTTCCTGCGCGAATCGCCTGCAGCTACATGACGGATAATCGTTCGTGTGTCTTTATCAATTGTTGC
The DNA here is from genome assembly GCF_964253815.1 of Caballeronia sp. LjRoot34. Taxonomy (NCBI): domain Bacteria; kingdom Pseudomonadati; phylum Pseudomonadota; class Betaproteobacteria; order Burkholderiales; family Burkholderiaceae; genus Caballeronia; species Caballeronia sp. LjRoot34. Next base: position 1,440,578 of record NZ_CAXUSB020000003.1, on the reverse strand, counting down.
GGGCTTCGTGCGACAAGCGAGGCCCGCCCGGGCAGATTCTATTCTCTTTAGCGACACAAAAAATACTCAGGCAAGCCGAGCGGTGATTGCCCGCCGCCCTGCCGACGCGAACGTTCACGAGGTTGCCCTTGCGCCGCCGCAGCGAAGACAAGCACATCAAGCCTGCGTTTCATTTCTCCCTTTGCCGCCGGTCAATCCGGTGTCCTGCCGCTTCAACATGCGGGATTATTCGTATACCAACAAAAATCTATTCTCACTAACCGCATTTATCTAATGCTGATGTTTGAATAACTTAGTGAACATTTTCATCCGTGAGGGAAAATCCTCCCCTGCCTCCACGGCCAGCCCTGGATTTACCCAAGAGACCCGGGGCTTTTTGCCCGTTGTTCGCTCAACAAACGCAAAAAACATGACGACCGCTGCGCAATAAAAAACGTCGATTAAACCGGCGACGCAGTCAAATAGACCATTGGAGGAGACATGAACAAACTCACAGCCGTTGCGCTGGCATCGGTGCTGGCTACTTGCGCAGCGGCCGCGCGTGCTCAAAGCAGCGTGACCTTGTATGGGCGGATAGACGCGGGCCTGGAGTACATGACTGGCGTACCCACTGGACAAAACCCTGCGACCGGCGCATCGACCGGAAGCAGTCATCGCTTCAGGGCGGAAAGCGGAGACTGGGGAACGAGTCTTTGGGGCATCAAGGGCGTGGAGGATATTGGCGGAGGCACCAAGGCCGTATTTCACCTTGAGGGCGCATTCAACACCATGACCGGTCAAGGCCCTTCAAACAACGGCTTGTTCGACCGGTATGCAACGGTGGGCATTGCCAACGACCGCTTTGGTACGGTGCTACTTGGCAAAGAGCTTTTCCTCTCGAACGGAGTCTGGGACTTCGACCCGTTTGGGCAAAGCAACTGGTCGTCAGCATCGCTCGCTCGCGGTCGCAACTGGAACCACACGAGCAACAACATCTCGTACCAGTCGCCTACCATTGCGGGCTTTGACGTCAGCGGGCAATACGCGCTGTCCAACGCGACCAACTGGAATGGCAACGGCACTACCGGACAAGGCCGCGCGGACGCTATCCAATTAACCTATACACAGCCGGTTTTCCAGATTCGCGCAATCTACGACGAATGGCGCGACGCCGCTAACGGAACGCTGGACGATGTGTTCAATTTCTCGCGTGAATACTTCGGCGGCATCAACGTGTTCTTAGGGAAATTCAAGCTTCAGGCGGTTTATCAGCAATCGCATTCAAGTTCCGGTGCTTTGTCGGGCGGCATCACGGTCACCAGCCAGGAATGGGGCGGCGTGACATGGCAAGCTACGCCAGCGGCCGCGCTTATTGCTGCGGTGTATCACGTCAACGCAAACAACGGCGGTGGCAACGCGACCATCTACACGATCGGCGGCACCTACAACCTGACGAAGCGTACCCTGCTCGATTTCCAGATTGCGACCGCCCGCAACAGCGCCAATGCGAACTTTGGCTTGAACGCCAATTCCTTCGGCGATACAACCAGCACCGACAACCCGCTCCCCGGTCATAGCCAGTCCGGCGCATACGCCGGGATCCAGCATCTTTTCTAGCGATCCACCAATCGATGCGTGCACCGATACTTGGCGGCTGCACGCATCGATTGACGCGGCGAGTCTTTGGCTGTGGTGTTTATCGGGGTGCCGAGCTTAGCAGATAGAGGCAGTAATTTGTTAGAGCGAAGCGCCGTTCAATAGACATTGCCTCGATGCCGGCTAAGCGCGTGACGAACTCGTGTACGATCCGGTTTTAAATCCGCCTGGCTTGCCATGCTCGCGCTAAAGCTGACGCTAGTCCCATTTTTTCTCCTGGTCGTTTCCATGTCGGGTAAGTGGTGGGGTCCGACTATCGCCGGCTGGCTTGCAGGATTGCCCTTTGTTGCCGGACCTATCCTGTTCCTTCTGGTCCTGGATCAGGGACCGGTTTTCGGAGCGCATGCGGCTACCCTGTCTCTGTCCGCAATACTCGCCTCCGAGGCATTCAACTTCGCTTATGCGTGGACCTGCCGATCCCGCTCCTGGCCCATTGCCCTGACAACTGGACTGGGAAGCTGGCTCATAGCGGCGATTGCCCTGGCTTCAATGCCGGCATCCCCGGCGTGGGCAATTGCGGCCGCGCTCATTGCCGTCACGTTTGGACAAACGTTTCTCCCTCGCAGCAATGCCATTGCCACGGTTGCGCCGCTTAGCCGTAACGACCTCACTGGACGCATGATTGCCGGCGCTGTGCTAACGGTCGCGGTCACTACACTGTCCTCTGCGCTTGGGGCCAAGTGGAGCGGACTTCTTGCGGTGTTCCCGCTATTGGGGATCGTGCTTTCTGTCTCGTCTCATCGGGCGCACGGCCCCGACTTCGTAGTGTCGCTTTTGCGCGGCATGGTACTCGGCCGGTTCTCGTTCGCCGCGTCCTGCCTCTGCCTTATCTTCGCACTTCCCAGACAAGCGGCTTCGCTTGCATTCGTCGAAGCCGCCATCCTGGCAATGGCTGTGCAATGGACCACGAAACGCCTGGCACACGCACAACATGCTCGCACGGGGGAGACTCTCACGGCGCCGGCGCCGCGAGAGTGAACGGTAGCTATGTTCTTGCTCGTGGCGGCAGGCTTAGATCTGCCCCAATCCGCCGTCGACTGCAATCTCGCCGCCCGTCAGGTACGACGCATCGCTTGATGCCAGAAACAACACGGCGCGCGCGACTTCGTCCGCTTCGCCCCAACGTCCCATTGGCACCTGGGATTCGACCCACGCGCTAACGTCGGGGTTGTCGGTGGCAGCCGTTGTGAGTGGCGTACGGATCGCGCCCGGACTGACAACATTGATACGCACCTGTTGCGCCAGAACCCGCTCATCGGCCGCCAGCGTGCGGGCAAGGCTGCGAACCGCAGCCTTGCTTGCGCCGTAGAGCGCATCGCCCGGCCGGCCGCGTTGTTGAATGACGGAACTCGTGAAGACGACCGAAGCGTTCTTCGCCAGCCAAGGGAAAGCATGCGTGAACGCATAGAAAACACCTTTGACGTTCACGCCCATCAGTCGATCGAAAAAGGCTTCATCGGTATCCAGTATGTCGGGACATTCTGACATGCCTGCATTGGCGAACAAAACGTCGATCCGGCCAAAGCATTCGCCAACGGTCTGCATCAGCGTATGAAGATCGTCCGGCTTCGCAACGTCGGCACATACGGCTAGCGTATTGGCGCCTATCGCGTCCCTGGCTGCTGCGAGCGTCGACTCATTACGCCCGGCAATAACCACCTGTGCGCCTTGCTGTCTGAATACGTGCGCTGTCGCCAGTCCGATCCCGCTGCCGCCACCCGTGATCACCGCCACCTTGCCGTCAAGCTTACCTTCGGTCATACCGACTCCATATGTCATCAATTGATGACACCAAGTATTGTTCCTTGAGCTTGTCGCTGTCAACACTCGATGACAAAATACGAATCGACCCGCAATAACCAGGCTCTCCACGTGAAAGACACTCTGAAAGACGACGCGCTCCCCTCACGCAATGCCGCACACACACGCGAACGCATCCTGAGCGCGGCACGCGTGCGGTTTTCCCGGCAGAGCTATGAGAACGTGGGGACGCGTGATATCGCGGCCGACGCCGGAGTGGACGCGGCGCTAGTCAACCGGTACTTCGGCAGCAAGGAAAAGTTGTTTGCGCAAGCGATCGAGGGAGGCTTTCACATCGAGGAGCATCTGCCGGACAACATGAGCAATCTCGGCATACATCTGGTTGCACAGGTTCTGGACAACGCGGACGACAGTGAATCCTTCGACGCATTGCGCGTATTGCTTCGGGCAACCGGTAGCCCTGCCGTCGCCGCGATGGTATCCGAGCAGTTCCACGCGGAATTTGTCAGACCGCTAGCCAAGCTCCTTGGAGGGCGTGACAGTGAACTCCGGGCTGCACTGATCGCGTCATATGTACTCGGCCTTGCAACGATGCGTCATGGACTGGAATCCCCTTCGCTGGCGGGACCCGCGCGGCGAAAGGCGGCAACGATCGTGGCGGAGGCAATTCAATCCTGCGTTGGCAAGAAGGGCGAATGACCGGGGAGCAGTACAGCAATCTGGCCGTTGCACGCGACCTTGGGTTTGCCTACGTGCCGGCCGAAAGCCTGCTTACCTGAGGCGGAATCGGAACCATAAAAGCCAATGCCTCGCGTTCAATCGCGAGGCATTGGCTTTTTCTGACGAGCTACCGCTGTCACCAGCGGCGCCCCAAGCGTGGCTACATCAAGTGTTACTGACCCGTGTACCCGACCGGAACCGTAGCGTTGGCCTTGGCAACCGTCGCATTGCTCGAGACAATATATTGCGGGACTTCAGTCAGCGTCAGCGTCACTTTGCCGTTGGTATAGGGAACCGTGCTGACATTGCCGTAACCGTCGATCTCCGTCACGTTGCCCGATGCGCCGGCAGCGTCCACCTGAAGCGAGTAGCTGGTCGAGTAGGTCTGGCTATAGAGTCCGCCCGATGCCGGCCACTGCGCATTGCTGTGTGTCCACAAGGCCGTCACCACCTTGCCGTTACCGAGTTGCTGGAACGCATACGCGTATGTCCCGGCGGGCGTACCCGTTACTCGGCCAAGCGTATTGGTGCCGTCAAGCACCCGGGTCATCGCGGCGAATGCAAGTGCTTCGGGCTTGGGCGACAGATTCGATGCGCCGTACGCGCCCTGAGCATCGTTCAGGTCGAAGAACGTGCCGTAACCAGTCTCGCCAGGATAGTCCGCACCATAGAACAGCGTGGACAATTGTGCGCCGCCACCGAGGGTAATGATGTGCGAGCGCACGCCGACTGCAGCTTGAGCAAACAACTGGTTCTGCGACGGTTGCGTAGGTCCGTAGTTGACGCCCGGATCGTAGCTGGTGCCCGCTTCGGTAACGAACAGCTTCATGTTCGGCTTGCCGGCTTGCATGACGGCACGCAACTGAGTCATCAGGTTGTCGAGCGCGTTGGCCTGGTTAGCCGGGTTCGGATCCGAGTCCTGCAATTCAGGCGGATGGGACGGATAGGTGCCGGCGTTCCAGTAGCCATGTGTCGATACAGCGTCGATATAGTTCCACAAGCCGAGCGCGCCGAAGGTCTGCAGGTAGCCAGTGGTGCAAGTGTCGCAATTGGCCGGGAACGGGTTGGTGGGACCCATCACGACTGCGTTCGGATCGGTCGAGTGCAAGCCCAGATACGCGGCCTTGTACATCGCGACAAAGTTTGCCTGACTGTCAGCCCATCCGAGGCTTGGCTCCCAGGTCACCTGATAGTAGTTGTTCTGCTGCTTCGGATAATTGGCGGCACGGATCAGGCTCGTGTCGGTGCCTACGCGGCCCATGAAGCTCTGGAACTCGGTCATGTTCGACGGCGCATAGTAGCTGTCGTTGAACTGACCCGTCTTCGAATCCCATGCCGGCAGTCCGTCAAGACGCACGATGCGCATCTGGTCAGGGTTAGCCTTGTAGAACGGGTCCAGGTCGCTGACGCTCGGCGTATAGGTGTTGGGGCCGTTCGGCTCCATGGCCGACACTTCGCGATCGTCGATGGTCCAGGAAATTCCCAGATCGTGCAACGCGGCAATGTTGTCGTTGAAACCCTGCATACCGAACCGATGCTGGTCCTGGTGTGCATACGTCACCGTGCCAAGGACAGACGTGAGATTAGGCAACACGCCGAACGTGGCAATGCCCATTGGACGCGTGCCCATGTTCGGCAACGTGCCACCGTTAGATTGCAACGTGGCAGTGATCGAGCCATAACCGGACCATGTGGACTTGCACGACATCGCGGCGGTCTGCACACCGGACTTCACGGCGAAGCTACCCTGTGTCTTGATCGCGCCGTTCGCGTCAGCGACCGACCAGATGACCGTGTCGGCCTTCGGCGAGTTGGTCGTGACCGCTATGTTGAATGCTGTGTTATTCGGGAAAATGCGCATGCCGTCGGTTGTCGGCGTGTCGGCGCTGATCAAGCCATTCGCGGTGCCGCCTGACGTTTGCGTAGGCGAGCCGCATGAAATGGCAGAAGTACCTGGAGTCGGCGTGGTGGCCGGTGGCGTGGTGGCCGGTGGCGTGGTAGCCGGCGGCGTCGTGACGGGTGGCGTTGTCACCGGCGGTGTGGTGACCGGTGGCGTGGTGACGGGCGGCGTTGTCACCGGCGGAGTCGTAACTGGTGGCGTGGTGACGGGCGGCGTTGTCACTGGCGGAGTCGTAACCGGCGGTGTGGTGGCTGCGAGGCTGACCCAGCACGATTTTCCGTAACCGTAAGCGGGATCGGTCTGCGAGACAGCGCCGACATAACAGCCGACGCCGTTTGTGAAGGTACGTGGGCTAGTCAGCATGGTGGTCGGCGAGTTCGGCGGAACCGCGCCGAACACTACGGATCCCTTGCCGGAAAACGTACAGTTGTCGTTCTCACTCCCGCAGAACGTATATTTCACGCCGCTGACAGTGATAGTGCTGCTTTGCGCCTGGGCGTTACCGGCACCGAACATAGCCAGTGTCGTTGCGATAGAAATCGGAAGTAGTCTTAAATATTTCATCGTAATCCCTGTTGTACTGCTACAAGTATTCCCCGAGGATCGACAAGATCGACCGAAGTCGTCCCGCGTTCGCGTTTTTTGTGGAGCTGAGAGATTTATCCTGGGGGATGCGGCTGATCGCTGACGTGCTGCAGAAACAGCGCCCTTCGACATGTCGATGCCGAACGCGCGCTTGACTCCGCGGGTTCCCGGCTGACCCAAGGCTCTCGTGTATGGAGAACCGGTTAATTACATGAAATATTTCTTCATATAATATGTCATCCTAATTAATGGAGAATTTATCCCAGCCGTCTTGACAGGGTCACAAAGACGGGGAACCAGGCTTGCTTCGAGGGATCCGGCCGGGCTAAATCGTCCTGCTGTAACACGCCCGACTGCGGCTGAGCCGCACGCGCGATCATCCCCCCGGAGGCTTCATCAACCTCTACGAAACGGACATCGGTCGCCGTACGCCGCGTTGTCAGCAACGCAGTGATTGTTGGTTTCGCTCAAGTCGTTTGCATACCTATTTATACAAAATGTAAAAACACTTCTGTGTCATCAAAAAAAACGCTCACCCCTGACAGATAACGGCGTACCTGATCGCCAAATCCTGCTTCGAGCCCCTCTTCCGGCCGCCCTGGCGCCGCACGCATGACTCTCACAGAGCGCTGGTTGCGCGCCCTGAAAAGACGTCATACCGTCGCAACGAGTGGTTACCCGAGACAAACTGCGTCAATGCTGCACTGCGATATCAATCCATCAGGCAGGCGCAGGCTTCGCGCGTCGAAGGCAGCGATCAATTCCATATTGGGTAAATGCTTCTGATATGAAAGTCTTCTTGCAGCGATCTGGTATTAGTTACAGTCCACTTTGGATGGACGAATTATATTCGCAAAAAAACGTTTCATCTGTGTAACGTTCGCAAAGACTTGGAAATAAGTAATAGTTTCTCACGCATCATGTGCTGAACGGCCGCTATCCCAGAAGAGAGGAAAACGCGGAATTTCCTTCTCAATTCTCCGTACTCAAACGAATGAATGACTATTTATCCAATCTTAATTGTATGACGTTACCTTTTGTTAATATTATGGGTAAATATAACCGAACCGGTTTCCACATTAATCTTAAGAAAACGAATATAGCGCGATATAATCCTTATATTAATTAAATCTTACTTATTTCTTTCATATTTAATACGGTTTTCAGAAGGCTAAAAATGCAGCAACAATGCGCTTTGCTGTACTGCAAAAGCGTTGTTTGCCGGTCGAGTGCTACTTCAAGCGCATCTTCTGCTGCAGCAATGCCTTTACCTCTGGCCACTCGGAATCAATGATGCTGAAGCGCACCGAGTTGCGCTTGCGGCCGTCGGGCATGATGCGCTCGTGCCGGACAATACCTTCCTGTTTTGCGCCAATGCGCAGGATCGCCGCACGGGATTTTTCGTTCAATTCATCCGTTGTAAATTGGACGCGCACAGCGTTCATGGTTTCGAACGCGTAGGTCAGAAGAAGGTACTTCGCTTCCGTATTGATACCCGACCGTTGCACCGAGGCGCTCAGCCAGGAATGGCCGATTTCGAGCTTTCTATTAACGCGATCGATCTTCCAGAACCGCGTGCTGCCCACCACCTGCCCAGTCTCTCGCTTGACAATAACAAACGGCATCACGGTTCCGGCCTGCTGACCGGCTAGCGCAGTGGCAATGTATTGCCCTGCCGTCTCGGGACCGGGAACGACCGTCACCTTCATGGTCCACAATTCACCATCTGACGCGGCGTCCACCAGCGCCTCCTGATGCGATGACTGCAGAGGACGAAGTTCGATAGTGGGGCCGGTCAGTGTAGGTTGAATATCATGGGAGGCGTCAGGGATCATAGCCAGCAATTTTGCTTTTTAGGGCCTTAATCATAAGTCAAACCCGGACAACGGATTCCGATTGGAAGCAATCACAAAACCCCGGTCAAGGTCGGGCCGACTTCTCGACGACCCATCGTCCGTTCGCCCTGCTTGTTGCCAAAACCCCTTAACATCATGGCCGGTTTTGCGTTTTCTGCATCCAGTCCACAATGCCATCCACCACCTTTTCTTCTATTCCATAGTAGCCATGCGGAGTCAGGGAGCCGCAATCATCCCGGGTACTTTGCGTGCCACCGCTAACGGTCAGGACTGCTGTCGGAGCTTGGCGAATTGATTGCGCGATTGATTGCGCGATTGACTGCGCCATGGACGGTGGTGCGACCTTGCATCTGTCATCCAGGTTTGCGACAACAAGCGAAGGCACGCGGACATCGCCAGGATGTGCATCAAAAACTGTTTCATGAGAGCCGCCGAGAATGGACACGGACTCGGTCAGGATCAGGCCGGCAAGCTGCGTTCCTCCGGCATGCGATGCAGCGTTCATGGCGGCAATGGAACCTTGGCTGGTACCAAGCACCCATACAGGGACATTCGCCTGCCTATGTGCAAACTCGATGATCTTTTTCGTTATCTCTGCGTACGCGGCGCTACTGCGCTGCCCTCGCATGGACTGATGATCCAGCGCATCGACCAGCACGATGCCATAACCCCGGTCACGCCAAAGACTGTCCGAGCGCACGACGAAATTCTTCGCATTCCTGACCTGTCCACTCTTCTCGATGTCGATCTCGCCGGTACCGCCGGGAAACATCACGATGATGCCTTTTGTTCCGCGACTGGCAGCAGTGTACAAAACACGCTGGAAACCTCCGCCTTGCAAAGGCAGGTCTTCCACTACGCCCTCGCCGGCCGACGATACCTCCACCGCCTGGGCACTGTCCGGTGAGGAGTGGTGCATCTCCATCTCACGTCCGAAGGCATGGGTGCCGAGGGCACAGCAAACGGCTGCAAGCGACATGCGCAATAGAAGGTGATGCGGCCTATGTTGAAACATTCAACGCTCCTGTCGGGCTAAGCAGCCCAAGTGAATTTTCCCGGCGTGCCAACTTGATCGACCAGAAAAGCGCACAGAGTACAAAGCGTTGATTAAAATGTAAAATATATTCTATCGGTTGCTGCCATACTAATTAAATATACCTTTGTGGATCGGGATTGACGTCTGTGCCGTGGCCGACCTGCTATTGCGCGTATTGAAATATTGGGTCGACATCGGTACTAAGGCGCGGTCTTCCAGGCAGCAACCGGTTTTATCTCTTCTTTAACGCTGCGGTGCTCGGCTTATGCGTGCACACCGCAGCGGATTTGCCAGGCTAACGAGCCCTAAACACCATGTTTTCAGCTACGGCAGCGGCGTTTGCATGATTGGCTCGAAAAGCAAAGTGGGCTTGTTCGCACCTTCCTTCGACTGGAAAAGATAAGACTGCGTCGTCACGCCACCGCGCACGCAGAATGCCACTTCCGTTTCGCCCGCTGCAATCGCATTCTTAATGAGCTGCGTAACATCGGAAGCTCGATATTGAACGGCATTGTCGAGATACAACTGCGCCTTTGGCCCCGTCGATGGACAAGCCGGCGCGTTATCCCAGGTAACCGTGCTTTCGTCCCAAGTTGCGTCCATTGGATACAGATAAATCATGTTCGCACCGCTGGAAGTGGCGCCCCCGTAGAGATTGACCTTCACTGCGTTGAAGTTAAGCGTGGAGGCATTCGCAGGCAACGGGAAACGGAGCATGGAAATTTGCTGTTGTCCGGGAATGTTGGACACATATAAATTAGCCGAACTTCCGTAGTTTTGCGTATCGTTCGGCGTACTTTCGATATAAGCGTCGCTGTCCGGTTCACTATAGGCCATCGGGATGGAGTCGCCGCAGTCTACACCCTTGTTGAAGCAATAGTCGGTCATGTATTGCATTGATTGTACCGGCCAGCCATTAAAGAAATCTCCGTGAGCAGTAAACAAATTGCCCCACTGAAGCGTGGTTGATCCATCCGGATTAATGATTGGGTCAAGTGATAGTTGCACGTCACTCATGTCGGTATTGGTACCAAGAAAATAAGCCACGTTCATATTCACGGTAGGGATACGGACAGGATAATCTGCAGGGCATACGTCATTGGTGCTATAAACTGCGTTTTTTACGGTAGTGGTGGGCGTCATCGTGTGACCGTCCCAGCAATCTGGAAACTGAATGCCGATGTTGAATTGCACGCCGCTTACCGGGTCAGTGCTCCACGCGGGGCAGGTAGTTTGAGGCGTTGATGTGTACTTCGTTGCCGCGCCTTTACAAAAGTAAGTGATCGCGCTGCTCGGGCCGGTATTGAGAGGGCTACCTGCAATCAACTTTAAACCCTGAGGCATGGGTGTGACCGGATAATTCGACGCGTTGGGCACCTGATAATACGTTTTTTGATAGGCCGGCGGGATGATTACCCCGCTGCGCATCAGCGAGGGAACCCAGTACGAGGTACCGTCAGCTTGATTATCGCAAGTATTCGCGGGAGTGTTATACAAATCGGCTGTTACCGTATTTGCATTCGCGGCAATATTACCAAAGAAGTCATGAAGCATCGACATGCCAGGCATACCGGGCATCAGGATTGGGTCATCCGGAAGTGTGTGACTGTAGTTGCACTGGACGTTGGTTTGTCCGTTCAGAACGGGCAGTGATGCGGTATTGGCTATGTTTTTTAATACTGAATCAGCCACCGCACCGCTGCCCGAACTATCCCCGTTACACGCAGCTACTACTAGCGTACAGACGATCACTGCCAAACCCGCAAGCTTTAAACGAATTTTCATGATCCGAGTCTCTCGATTTTTTGGATTTAATCGCGGTACGAATGACCAGCAACAGCTAGCTTCGAATTAATCGACCCCGGCGCGCCGCGATATTGCACGCTGAACTTGATTAAACGCACAAAACATTAAATTAAAGTTGAGATGAATAATTTGTCGATCGGGTCAATTTTTCTCGTTATGCAACGATCGCTGCCTGCGGCAACGAATTCCGCATCGTTCGTCATGCAGGCTGGGCAATGTGGTCTTTCGAGTGCTTATAACGACCGAGCATGTCTCGAGCGTTCACAAGGTGGGGTCTCTATTGTTGGTTGACTCTTGCTTTCTATCGAATGTGTCAAATTATTTTAATACGCAAGCGTGTACTTTATTCGAGCCGAATTTGTAATTTTTTGTGCCAATATTGACGGTAACTGATCGATAGCGGTTGCAGCGTCATCATTTATTTCGCGAAAATCAATTGGCGTGACCAGGATGCGATATGTTTTTAATGTGCACGTTGGTGCGGGTCAATGTAGAAGATTCATCCACGCCACCTCCAAAGGGATTTCGTTCTCTTCAAAACTTTCTGCTGTGAATAAGCTGTAATGGTCAAGACATTTGGACATTACCCGAGCCATATAAAAACGGCGACTATTCAACGAACAAATAAAAGCGTTCTGTCGACTTGCCATAGCGGGCACAATGCGACGTGTTGCTTTATACGCGGGCAAGAATCTTTCGACCAAGCGTAAGGAACATCTGGATAGATCTGCTGCTGTGTAGTTATCGAAAACGAAGAGTGCTGCGGCGATACGAGAAAGCAGAGCATCCGTTTCGAATCATCAAACGGCAATTCGGATTCGCCAAGGTTCGGCTCGGTCGCAGCCGACGCGCTGCGCCTGTGGTTCCTGATCGGAACGCCATTCGACGGAAACACTGCCAGCCCCGGCAACGGACAGATGACGGCCCTTCTTGCACACGACCGCAACACCGTCGATCGCTGCCACGCCATCGCACTAGCGAACGGAGGCGCGTGCGATGGGCCGCCGGCTTGCAGCCGCACTATCATGCGCATTATTACGGCGCGTACTTTCGTGACCTTGACGGAAACAAGCTCAGCGTGTGCTGCCATGACCCCGCCTGAGTGCGGCGTCGATCCGTGCAAGTTTTGCGAAGCGGACCTTGCAGAAATCTCAGATAGACTCAGGCCACCGGTAGCCCAGCACCGACGCTAACGGATAGTCGAGCTCGCGTACTTCTCCAAGCTGATTGCCGCCGAAGAGATAAATGGCTTCGGCGTCGTGGCAAAGATAAAAGCCAACGTGCCCTTTCCAGCTGGGCGGATCGTCACGGGACAAGACAACGACGCAACCATAAGCGGGACCCTCTAGAGCCCGGCCCCACTCAAGCCAGGAACGCGCAAGCGCGGACCCCGTGCCACGCTGGCCAGTATTCGCAAGACACCAGTTCAGGAACGAAGAGCACCACGAGATTTTGTCGTCGTAGCCCACCAGATTGGTGTGCGCGTTGTATTCGACAATACGCGGATTACTCTCTCCCGGGCCAAAGCGCCGGACCCCGCGCTCGGAGAAAGCCAGGGACAACCATGCGGGGGTATCGATTTGATTAGCCATACCTACAATCATTCTCCGCTGTACGCCGGACTCAAGGGGCCACTGCAATGCTCTCTTTCCTCAACCGGCGCATTCGCGTTCTAACCGCCTCTTTGCGACACATTCTGCCGCATCGATCCTCCGCCCACGCTTTGCCCGGCATCGCGGGCGACCTTGAAGTATCCCCATACGGAGAGCAGCGTCAGCAAGCCGGCGAACAGAAACGCGAGCCGGAAGTCGTCGAGTGTGAAATGCATGCCATCCACACTAGCCGTCTCGCCGTTAAGCAGCGCGGCAGCCCGCAAGGCGACGGCGCCATAGGCAATGCCTAGCCCTATTGTCATCTGTGCAGCCGCACTCCATAACGTGCTCGCGGCGCTCATTTGCGGGGCGCCCACGTCGGCATAAGCGAGGGTGGCCAGCAACGAAAACTGCATGGAACGCGCCACGCCATAGACGAATACCACGATCAACACCCACGCCAACGGTGACAAGGGCGTAAGGAGGCCGCATATGATCGTAAATATGCCCGCTGTGGCCACAGCAACAATGGAGACATACCTGAAGCCGAAACGCCGCAGAATTCGCGTGGTCAGCGCTTTCATTCCGAGATTGCCAAGCGCACTGGCAAGCAACAACAAACCGGACTTGAAAGCAGAAAGACCAAAGCCGATCTGAAACAGCAACGGCATTAAATACGGCACGGCGCCAATGCCGATCCGCGTCAGCGAACCGGTCAGGACGGTTACCGAATAAGTCGGAATCTTCAGCGTCGAAAAATCGATCAGCGGATGCGGATGACCCGCCGCGTAGCGAACCGCTGCAAAGCCAATCACGAGGCCGGCCAGGACTAAGCCCCCTGCAATCCATGGATTGCTGTCGGGCTGGCTCGCAAGTTCGGCGCCGTAAAGAATGGCGGTCAGGGCTGCGCCGCTAAGCACAAGGCCCACTATATCCAGAGGCTTGCGTTCGGCGCCACGCAGGTTCGGAACCAGCATGGCGACGGCTACCAGCGCACAGATTCCGAATGGGACGTTCAACAGGAAAATCCAGCGCCATGACGCGTACGTCGTGATGAAACCGCCAACGGGTGGCCCGACGACTGGCGCGGCAATAGCCGGCCAGGTGATGGTGGAGATAGCCTGCATGAGGCGGCTTTTCTCCGTGCTGCGGACCACGATCAGCCGCCCTACCGGCACCATCATCGCACCGCCTGCACCCTGCAGCAAACGCGCCGCCGTGAACTCCGTGACCGAGTTCGATAAACCGCATAACACTGAGGCAATCACGAACACGACGATCGCGCTAAAGAACACCGTACGCGAACCAACGCGATCAGCTACCCAACCGCTAACCGGAATAAAGATCGCCAGTGCCAGCATGTAGGCGGTCATCCCGATGCTTAGCGCATTCGGGCCGACACCAAACGAATGGGCCATCTGCGGCAACGCGGTTGCGATGACCGTGGTATCCAGATACTCCATGAAGAACGTTCCCGCGACTATGTAAGGCAGCCAGCGAGCGGCAGAGGATGTTGGCAACGAACTGCTGCTCATCGAGAATCCCAGGTTGAGCGGCGACATCGCCTTGAGCGACGCGCGGTAGTTGATATTGGCGCTCTTTCAGCGCCGGTGGATCCTGCGAATACGGGAAGTCTTGCACAAGATGCGCGGTTGGATACGCGTTAACCCGCCCGGCATTATCGCGTAACACTTAGCTCCATGTCATCGGTCCATGCACCGTGATCGACTAGCCGGCATCAAGCCGAATTGACGCTTTCATTACTGAAAGCTTCACGACCAAGGCGCTTTGCAGCGTCACGCACAGCAGCGAAACTCATGACGCACTGCACGATCACCGCGTCTTGACAGAGAGGGTCGGCATGCAGAATAGTGTGTCCATAAAGTGATTAATATATCCACAATATGGACAAGGAGCTAGCTCATGGCAGGCGCTAAATCCGCGGCGGACGCAATGACGCCGTATCAGCTTCCATTTCCTAAAGAAGCGGCTAAGGAGATCGTGGTTGAATCGGCGATCCCCAAAGACGAACGCCTTTGGGTCCCTCAAGCCGAGAACGTCTGGTTCCGTCCGCTGTGCCTGAATGTTTCGACCGGGTACTGGATGAACCTGCTGCGCGTGCGCAAATCTGGCGTGCTAAGCCGGCACCGGCATCCGCAAGCGGTGCACGGCATGGTGCTCAAGGGCCGCTGGCGTTATCTGGAACACGATTGGGAAGCCACCGAGGGCAGTTATGTTTTCGAACCGCCGGGCGAAACGCACACGCTCTACGTACCGGAAGATGTGGAGGAAATGATCACCTACTTCCAGGTCAACGGCGTGATGTTCTATTGCGATCCGTACGGCAATTACACCGGCTACGAAGATGTTTTCACCAAGGTCGACATGTGCCGCAAGCATTTTTCGTCAGTAGGTCTGGGAGAAGATTTCGTTGACCAGTTCATCCGTTAAGCCGGAGCAAAACTTAACACCCGAAGCACCTTCCACGCAGACTCTCAACGAGCACCGGAGGAGACACCATGTTGCAGAAATCACCGCGCCTCAAGCGCATTCAGGTGGTCGCGATCACGTTCCTGACACTGGCCGGGATCGTGAATTATCTCGACCGGAGCACGCTTTCCATAGCGAATCATTCGGTTAGCCAGGAACTGGGGCTGTCCGCATCGCAGATGGGCTTGCTGCTGTCCGCCTTCTCATTCGCCTATGCGTTTTCGCAGTTACCCATTGGCATACTGCTTGATCGTTTCGGTGCGCGCGTGATGCTCGGCTTAGGCATGTTCGTTTGGTCAGCCGCGCAATTGTGCGGTGGCCTTGTGACGAGCCTGTCTCAGTTCCTGGTCGCGCGGGTCGCGCTGGGTCTCGGCGAGGCGCCGAATTTTCCCGCCGGCGCAAAGGTGGTCAGTGAATGGTTCGGCGTGCATGAGCGCGGCCGGCCGACCGGTATCTTCATCACGTCATCGACCATTGGACCCGCTCTCGCGCCGCCCGTCCTTACTGTGCTCTTGCTGGCCTTCGGCTGGCGCACGATGTTCATCGTCATGGGCGTGCTTGGCATTGCGGTATCGATTGGCTGGTATCTCGTCTACCGTGATCGTCGCAACCTCGCCCTCGATTCTCAAGAGGTTGCGTTCCTGACTGAAGGAGAGCCGGAGCAGCGCGCCGATCGCCGCATGACCATGCGCGAATGGCGCGGGTTATTCAGCAAGTCAACCACATGGGGCATGATCTTCGGCAACATGGGCGTGATCTACATGGTGTGGCTTTATCTCACCTGGCTGCCCGCGTACCTCGAGCATGAACGCCATCTGACAATCGCGCATACGGGCTGGCTCGTGTCGATTCCCTACCTCTTCGGCACGCTTGGGATGCTGTCCAGCGGATTCGTGGCCGATGGTCTGATGGCGCGTGGCATGGCGCCCATGAGGAGCCGTAAGTGGCCAATCTGCGTCGGCTTGCTGGGCGCAGCACTCTTCACGGTACCGGCGGCGTTCACCCCGAACCTGACGCTCGCGATGGTCTATCTCTCTGCCGCCATGTACTTCGTCAACATGGCGAGCGGCGCATGCTGGGCGCTGGCGACCGTCGCAGCGCCTCGTCACATGGTGGCCTCGCTGGGCAGCATTCAAAACTTCGGCGGATACTTCGGCAGTTCTTTTGCCCCATTCATCACCGGCATCGTCGTAGATAAAACCCACTCCTTCATCAACGCGTTCCTGATCAGCGCGGGCGTCGCATTCGCCGCGGCACTGGTTTATATATTCGTAGTACGGAATAAAATAGAGGATAGCGAGCCCGTCGTTTCAACCGTTCCCCTGTCCGATCTTTCCTGACCGACCATGACTTTCCAGACTGATCTTTTCAAAGGTAAAACCGCCGTTGTGACTGGCGGCACGCAGGGTATTGGCGCCGGCATCGCTCAGTGTTTCGCGGCTCTCGGCGCGCGTGTCCTCGCAGCAGGCATCGCGCCAACCGATGTTCAGCGCAAGGCGCTGGGCCCCGCCGTGGAAGTCGTCGAACTCGACGTCAGCGACGATGCGAGCGTAGCGTCACTGGTGGCGCAGGCCGACTCCATCGATATGCTTGTCAATTGCGCAGGCATGATCCGGCGGGGTGACGAACTGGCTATCGACGTATTCGAGCGTGTGATCGCCGTCAATCTTAGCGGGACAATGCGTGTCTGCGCCGCGGCACGCGAGCGGTTGAAGGCAAGCGAAGGATCGATCGTCAACACGGCGTCCATGTTGAGCTTTTTCGGTGGTGGTCTTGTACCCGCTTACAGCGCAAGCAAGGGCGGCGTGGTGCAGTTGACCAAGTCGCTGGCCATTGCTTATGCAGCCGACAACATTCGCGTCAACGCGGTCGCGCCCGGCTGGATTGCTACGCCGCTTACGCAAGCTCTGCAGGATAGCGACGATCGTTCGCAAGCAATCCTTGATCGCACGCCAATGAAACGATGGGGCCAGCCCAGCGACGTCGCGCAAGTGGTGGCGTTTCTTTGCTCGCCAGCGGCGGCGTTCATGACGGGAGCGGTAGTCCCGGTTGATGGAGGTTATATGGTTGTGTAGCGGGGTTTATTATAATTTTCGGCGCCTCGATCACTGCTTTTCAATACCACCGGTACACCGTCAAGTTCCTTCGGACGCCATGCCAAAACCATTTAAGCCCGCTATCGGCCGCCCCAATTCGCAGCGCCCGCCAGACGATGCCAAGCCAAGCGGCACTGCTGCATTCTCCAAGTTCATGGTGGTACTTCAGTGCATCGCCGACGCAGCGGCGCCACCCGGCATCACCCAACTTACCGCTGCATCGAAGTATCCGCGGCCAACGGTATATCGCATTGTCGGAGCCTTGATCGCCGAGGGCCTGGTGGTCGAAACGCCGCGAGGCGGCAGTTATTCGCCAGGTCCTCGTTTGTTATCCCTGGCAAGCCGGAGCTGGGAGCGTTCCGACCTGCGGGTGGCTGCCAGCGAGGCGCTGCAGACCTTGCGTGACCTTACCCAGGAAACAGTTCATCTGGCGGTGCGCAGCGGCTCTGAAATGGTCTACATCGAGAAGCTCGAAAGTCCGCACGCCGTACGCATGGCGTCGCGAATAGGCACACGTGTCACGCTGTATTCAAGTTCCGTCGGCAAAGCCTATTTGTCTTCGCTCAAGCGCCCGGATCGCGACGCGTTACTTGCCACCCTGAACTTCGAGCGCTTTACGCCGAATACCATCATCGAACGCACCGCACTCGATGCCGAGCTCGACGCGACCCAAGCTCGCGGTTATGCGGAAGATCGCGAAGAAAACGAGGAGCAGATCTTTTGCTACGGCAGCGTGATCCTGGGAGCAAATGGCGATCCGATCGCATGCGTCAGCATCAGCATTCCCCTATATAGGAAAAGCGCGACGCCGCTGGAAACCTACATCGAGCCATTGAAGGACGCTTGCCGCGTGATTGCCGAAGGGACCGGCCCGGGATCGCGCTAGGGCATAGATTCATGCCGGCGCTCGGCGATATGGCTTGCCTGAGGAGCCGGTGTCCCGCGCTTGGTGCGAGTCGCTTGAGAAAAGTTATTCATCGAGAGGCACGATATTATCCGATCGATCCTTTCCCCCAAAATAGACATATCATGATTACCTGCTACCTTCGCTACATTATCGTCCCTTCGAAACTCAATGAATTTGAGGCCTACGGAAAGATGTGGATTCCACTGGTCGAGAAATTCGGTGGCCAGCATCATGGCTATTTCCTGCCGTCGGAAGGCGCGAACAATGTCGCGCTGGCGCTGTTTTCGTTTCCGAGCCTGTCAACCTACGAGAGCTACCGTCAACAATCGCAGCTTGACCCGGAATGTCAGGCAGCATTCAAATATGCGGAAGAAACGCAGTGCATTGTCAGCTACGAGCGCAGCTTCTTTCGCCCCGTCTTCAGTTAACCGCAGACTGAAAATGAAAAAGCCGGGATAACTTCCCCGGCTTATCAAAGCTTCCTGCCAAACACACCGCGCTAAGCTGCGGCCTTCCCGCTCATCATGTCAAAGGCCGCAACCATTCGCTTAGCCATTCGCTTAGAAGCGGGCACGCAAACCAATGGTTGCAGCAACCTGGCTATTGGTCGACGAAGCGCTCAACCCGTTGATGGAAGCAGTCAAACCCGAATCACCCGTACCGCTCACGTGCTGATACACGCCTTGGAGATAAACGTCGGTGCGCTTGGACAGCGCGTACGCCGTCTGCAGGGTCACCTGGTTATATTTCGGGCTCACGCCGTCCAGGCTTGCATCGGTGAACGTATAGGCGCCCGATAGCGTCCATGCAGGCGTGAAGTTGTATCGGCCGTTCACTTCATAGTTGCTAAAGCGCGCGCTGCCACCCGCCAGGGTGATGCCGTTTGTCGTGCCCGAAGCCGACGCGCCAATGCCCGTCGCGTTGGACAACTGGGTCTGCGAAAACACGAAGCCGACATTTGCTGCGCCGAATGCATAGTTGACGCCCGCGCCGTAGGTGCGTTGACGGCCCGCTGCGAACGTAGCGTCGGCGGTCACCGCGCCGGACGAGTTCAGCGTAGAGCCCGCGCTATTGAGCTGCATGTAGCTGGCCGCTGCGCTCAAAGGACCGTAGTTATACGACGCGCCAAGGCTATATGCACGATTGTCCGAGAATCCGCCCGCGTCGTTCGAGAAGCCATACAGGCCGCCGAACTGGAAGCCGCCGTAGTTGACGCTCTGGTACTTGACCGAGTTATTGATGCGGAAGGAGTTGTCGAGGTTGTCGTTATCGAACGGGTGAGCCGCCTGCGTCCCACCGAACTGCGTGCCGGTCAGCGCCAACGGGGCGACGTAGTCGACCATTGAGTCGTACTGGCGGCCGAGAGTGACGGCGCCTGCCTGGTTACTCGACAAACCAACGAACGCCTGACGGCCGAACTCCAGGCCGTTCTGGCCTAACTTGCCGTTGTCGATATTAAAACCATTTTCCAACGTGAAGATGGCCTTGAGACCACCGCCCAAATCTTCGGAGCCACGCAGGCCCCAACGGCTGCCGTTGACCTGGCCGCTGGTTGCCTGGATGTTCTTGCTGCCGCCCTGGTTGTTTGTGTAGGTAATGCCCGCGTCAATCAGGCCATAGAGGGTCACGCTGTTCTGAGCGTGTGCCGCTCCGGCGAAGGTGCCGATGACACCGAGAGCAAGAAGGGATTTTTTCATTTCAAATTCTCCGAGAATACGATTGAGCAACGCGGTCTGCTTGCCCCATTGCCAAGGGTTGCAAACACCGCGGTCTCGCCAGATAAACGTGCATCGCTGCACGCACTGATCGACGTCGCCGTGCGTCGATCAGACGGGCACCATTAAACAGCAGCGGTTTGCGAGGGCTGTTGGAAGCGGACAACAAGCATCGTTACCAAGCGTTGCACCTGGTCAACACAGTAATGCAACGGTTTGCGTCCAACAGGGCGCCTGAGCGAATGCCGTGGACCGGCAAAGCGTTCTCTGGAAAGGCGTGCGCGGGCGCTCCTATGCAACGGCCGGCAAGACGCGGGCCGTCATCAATAGTTCGGCGCGTACCGTGCGGTCATGAACGGGAACATTCGGGAACAATTTGCTGACGCATGAAACGCGGCCAGGCGGCGCTCGATGCAACGAAAAAAACGTCATCGCTGCATTGATGCGCGCTGACGTTCGTCGTGTGCAACAGCATAATCGTTCTATCGTTAAACCAATATGAAACGTACGCAGGGAATCGTCCTGAAGACCTTGACCCCATTGCCTCGATAGTTAATCAGGCCGCTCTAATTCCTCACCAAGCATTTCACTGTGTCTCCAAGCACGAACTCTGTATTCATCACGAGTGCCGCCTTGAACTCCTTTCTCTCGTGAGAAAGAGTGGCCCGAAAATGCGGCAAACCCGACCGGAAGCTTTGCCCGCAAGCCTGAACGACTGGCCAACGTAACGCGTCTTTCCCCGAAGCCCCGCCGATCAGCCGATGCACCCCCTATTTCCGGCGAGAAATGCGGTAACGAAGCCGTAACGCGCCGCGTCATATAGCGAGCTACTTTAGTGACTCGTCTAGCGACTTGCACCCGAGGGCAGCAACCATGATGAAGCACATTCTTTCCACACAAGTTCTTGCAGCGGTTCTGCGAGCCAGTTCAACACCGTTGCTTTCGGACATGCTCGTTGCCATGTCGGAGGGCCGGCAACGCGCCGCGTTCTTCCGTGATACCGAAACGAATCCGACCACCTTGCGGCGAAGCAACGCTCGCTAACGTCGCTCGCCCACAGGAAACAGGGATAGAAATCCCAGCTTGCTCCCAATCCGCCCCTGACAGAGCCGCAAGGTAGCTTGCCTGCCGTACGGCCGCTGCCCATCTTGTCAATACCTTACACAATAAATAAGGATTACATAATATGCCATTAGTTAAAGCAAAAATCGATTCCCAGCGCGCCCCGGTCCGGGCAGAAGGAATCGAAAGAAACGACCTGTCCGAGCCCGTGCGGGTGTCTTCCATCGAGCGCATCGAGCTGGAACCCGACGGCCAACATATGGTGGTGCACAGCGACCGGTCGACCCTGACGTTCCATTACTCGGTATTCCGAGAACTGCTGGCGGTGCTTCCCGCCGCGATCATGCAGTCGGAGCGAATGCTTCAGCGAACGCCGCACATCAACTTCGCGATGGGCTGCGAAGGATGGGAGCTCGGCGCGATCGACAACGGCAAAAGCCTGGTCCTTACGTTCCGGCTGCAAGGCGGTGCTGACGTTTCCTTTTGTCTGCCCCGGGAGCAGATCCCACCCATGGTCGACGCGCTTATTTCGGCAGCACGACTGGTTCAGATTCCGGCCCACGCGAGCGGCCCCTTGCAATAACCGGCTAGCGCAACGCAGTTCCTGAGCGGCCAGAAGACACAGGTCCAGTCCAGGCACGGCACGGATCACGTCCGATACGACGCGGAAAAGCAGGGCAACACATTCGGGCCGATATGCTCGTCAAGTACATCAAATGAAATTCAACTTCCGAACCTTCCGATCATTACGTACCGCTCACTCAGCCGTTGCCATCGCATTGAACGTGTTCCTTGCACCGGGAGTCTATGCGGCGACCAGCAGTTTTGTCATCAAGGACATACAGATCGAGGGCTTGAAGCGCATTGAGCCCAGCTCGGTCTTCGCTTATGTCCCGCTCAAGCGAGGCGACCTCTTCTCGGACGACAAAGCGTCGGAAACCATTCGTGCCCTCTATGCAACCGGCTTCTTCGACGATGTTCAGGTCGAGACGCAAGGTAATGTGGTCATTGTAAAAGTGCAGGAGCGCGCTGCCGTCTCGTCAATCGACTTTGCCGGCATCCACGAGTTCGACAAGGACAACCTCACCAAGGCATTGCATTCAGTCGGCCTGTCACCAGGCAGTACCTACGACAAAGCGCTTGTCAGCAAAGCTGAACAGGAACTGAAACGCCAATACCTGACGCGAGGTTATTACGCCGCCGAGGTGACCACCACGGTCACGCCGATTGACCGCAACCGGGTATCCATTCTGTTCTCGGTAACAGAAGGTCCCAGCGCGAAAATTCGTCAGATCAACTTCATGGGCAATCAGGTTGCAAGCTCGTCGACGCTGCTCGACGAAATGCAGTTATCGACCCCTAACTGGTTCTCCTGGTACACGAAGAACGACCTCTACGCGAAGGACAAGCTAACGGGGGATCTGGAAAAGGTGCGCTCGTATTACCTGGACCGTGGATATCTGGAGTTCAACATTGACTCCACGCAAGTGTCGATCTCGCCCGACAAGAAGGACATGTACCTGACCATCTACATTCACGAGGGAGAGCCGTACACCATATCGAGCATCCAGCTTGGCGGCAACCTGCTCGATCGCAACGCCGAACTGCAAAAGCTCGTGTCGATCCGCGGGGGCGAGCGTTTTTCGGCCGAAAAATTGCAAGCCGCAACCCAGGCTCTGGTGGATAAGCTGGGGGAGTACGGCTACGCATTCGCACAGGTCAATGCCCAGCCGGAGATTGACCAGGTCCATCATACGGTCGCGTTGACGTTGCAGGTCGATCCAGGACGCCGGGTGTACGTGCGCCGGGTGAACATTGAAGGCAACACCCGGACGCGCGACGAGGTGATCCGTCGTGAAATGCGCCAGATTGAAAGCTCATGGTTCGACAGCAGCCGCCTGAAGCTCTCGAAGGAGCGCGTCGATCGTCTGGGATATTTTACGAACACGGAGATAACCACAGTCCCCGTTCCCGGCACCACCGACGAGGTCGACATAGACGTCAAGGTAGAAGAGAAACCAACGGGCGCGGTCACGTTGGGCGCCGGCTACGATTCGAGCGACAAGGTTGTGCTGTCGGCCGGGGTGTCGCAGGACAACGTGTTCGGCTCTGGAACAACGCTCGCGCTGAACGTGAATACGGCCGCGACGTACCGGACCTTGTCGGTGACGCAAACCGATCCCTACTTTACGATCGATGGCATCAAGCGCATTACCGACATGTATTACAGAACCACCTACCCGCTCTACAACTTCAGCGACACGAGTTTTCGAATTACATCGATCGGCGCGGATATGAAGTTCGGCATACCGTTCTCCGAATCGGACGTGGTTTATTTTGGTGCGGGTTTCGAGCAGGACCGGTTCAATACAGACTCGTCAACGCCACAAAGCTACCTGGACTATGTCGCCGAGTTCGGTCGCGTGGTGAACAACGTTCCAGTGACAGTCGGCTGGTCGCACGACGCACGCGACAGCGCGCTGATACCCAGCAAAGGCTATTTCCTTCAGGCCAACGGCGAGTTGGGAACACCGGCAGGAAATACCCAGTACTACAAATCAGATGTTCAGGCCCAGTACTATTACACCCCCGCCAGGGGTTTCATTCTCGGCCTGAATTTCCAGGCGGGCTATGGTCACGGCATAAACGGCGACGCCTATCCGATCTTCAAGAACTACTACGCCGGCGGTATTGGCTCGGTGCGGGGCTACGAGTCCGGTTCGCTCGGACCGCGTGACGCCACGACCAACGACCCGATCGGTGGATCGAAGATGATCGTCGGCAATATAGAAATGACCTTTCCGCTGCCGGGTACGGGGTACGACCGGACCCTGCGCGTGTTTACTTTTGTCGACGGCGGTAACGTCTGGGGCGACGAGGGTAACAGCGTGGGCGCCAACGGCCTGCGTTACAGCTATGGTGCGGGACTTGAGTGGATATCCCCGATCGGGCCGCTCAAGCTGGACCTCGGTTTCCCGATCGTGCGGCACGCGGGAGACCAATACGAGAAGTTCCAGTTCCAGATCGGCACGTCGTTCTAACCCGTGCGGTCAGCAGAAACGCTCATCCGGTTCACGCCGCGCATGCGTCATATCGCGGTCGCAGCGGCGATCGTCATGTCCTTCACCCCTTCGCCCGCGCACGCGCAACTAAGCGGCGCGGCGGCACAGGCAGAACCGATCGATCCACCCTGGGGTCTTCGATTCGCCCCTCAAGTGACGGAGCATCCGTTGCCGGCGAACACGTCGCCAGCCGTATTCGGGATCGGCGATGCAGCGGACGGCGACGAGGACCGCGATCTGTCGCTGAAGGGCAATGGAGAGCTTCGGCGCGACGCGACCATTGTCAGAGGAGACGGCGTGCACTACGACATCGACCGTAATGTGGTCGATGCGTACGGCCATGTGCGCATAGTCGACAACTACGACGTCTTTGCCGGCCCCGAAGCGCATCTTCACGTCGAGGCCAACGAGGGCACCATGACAACGCCGACCTATCACTTCAATCTGACCGGCGGCTCGGGGAGCGCCGACAGCATCGACCTGATCGACAACGAACGTTCAGTCGTGCATCACGGCACGTACACCGCGTGCCAGTGCGAAAGTGACCCGGCCTGGTACCTGAAGGCGGCAAGTTTCGACATGGATCAAGGGTCGAACGAAGGCATTGCCCACAATGGCGTGCTGTTCTTCCAGGGCGTGCCCATCTTCGCGAGTCCGTGGTTGTCGTTTCCCTTGTCCAACGCTCGCCAGAGCGGTTTTCTTCCGCCGACTTTCTCGCTGAGTTCGACGAACGGATTCGACCTCACCGTCCCGTATTATTTCAATGTCGCGCCGAACTACGACCTGACGCTGACACCGCGCTACATGTCAAAACGCGGCGCGATGCTGACAACGGATTTCCGCTATTTGTCGCCTACGTATTCGGGTTCGGTGACTATTGCCTATCTGCCCGACGATGCCCTGACCAAGACCAACCGTTATTCGATCAACATCCAGCACAACCAGAACTTCGGCGGTGGATTCGCTGCGTATGTTAACTATGCGCAGGTGTCGGACGTCAACGTCACGACGGATCTGAATTCGAATACCGCGTCGCTGGTCAATGGGCAGGACATCTTCCAGCAAGAGGCTGGAGTGACTTACAACAACGGGCCATGGTCAGTGCTGGCGCGGGTGCAACGCTGGCAATCGTTCAGTACGGCGCCGCCCTACAATCGGGCGCCGGAACTGGACGTTAAATACGATAAGTACAACGTGGGCGGATTTGATTTCGGCGCCGAGGCAGACGCCACGCGCTTTAGCATTTCCACAGCCGACTCCACGGAAGGCAGCCGCTTCACGTTCAATCCGTATGTCAGCTATCCGCTGTCTGGACCGGGATGGTTCATCACGCCGAAGGTTCAGTGGCACTACGTGGCCTACGACCTGTCCTCGATCGGAAGCACAGCGCCAACGGGACAGCCGAAGAGCTTTTCGTTCAATGTGCCCACCCTCAGCCTGGACTCGGGGCTCGTGTTCGAGCGCAGCATCCGCCTGTTCGGAACGGACTATATCCAGACGCTGGAACCGCGCCTCTACTACGTCTATACGCCCTACCGGAACCAGACCTTCGCACCGGTCTTCGACACAGGCGAAGAGGACTTTGGACTGGCCCAGATTTTCACCGACAACACCTTCGTCGGCGGCGACCGGGTTGCCGACCTGAACCGCGTCACGGCCGCCCTGACGACCCGGTTCATCAATCAGGCGACAGGAGACGAACGAGCCCGCTTCGTGGTGGCGCAACAATACTATTTCACCAATCCGGAAGTGACGCTGGACCCGGGCGCGTCCGTGACCGACATTCGAGGCAGCGACGTCATTGTCGGGGCGTCGCTCAAGATAGGCCCAGGTTTTACGACCGAGCAGGCAGTCCAGTACGACGAGCAGCGCAACCAGTTGGACCAGGGTACCTCTGGCTTCACCTGGAAACCGGGAGATCGAGAAGTAATCAGCATTGCTTACCGGTATACCCGCGCCGACGAAGATCTGGACAACGAGGCGGAAAACCAGATCGTAGCGTCCGGTCAATGGCCGCTGAGCCGCAAGCTCTACGCTGTCGGCCAGGCCAATTTCGACATGGTCGCTCATCGCCTGGTGGCGGGATTGCTCGGGGTTCAGTACGACGCCGATTGCTGGTCGCTCAGCTTCGCGGTGCAAAAATATACGAATGTGTCCACCACCACGACTGCCGCCAGTAGCGCTACGCGCGTCCTGTTGCAGCTTCAGCTCAAGGGATTGACGAAGATCGACAACGGGCTGTCCGAGCAATTTAAAGCAAGCATTCCAGGCTATACGCCATTGCCTTCACCGCCTGAGCCTGAGTCGCGGTTCTCGAACTACGAATGACGCATGACGGCCGGCCACGCAGACCGTGGCGTTGTTACGCGCCTCATCAGAACCTGTGACGCAATCCCACCGCGACGACAACCTGCTCATTCTTGCTGGACGGTGACTGTCCGCTGATGTCGGCGGTCAGTCCCGAGCCATCGCTCGCAATGTGCTGGTAGCTCGCTTGGACGTACGCGTCGGTGCGCTTGGAAAGCAAGTAGTCCGTCTGCACCGATACCTCGTGCCACTTGGGATGATGCTCGCCGCTAGCCGTCGACAGCGCGGCATCCGTATACGTGTAGGCGCCATTCACGGCCACCGACGGTGTCAGCAGATAACTCGCGTTCACTTCGAAGTTGTCGAAGCTCGCACCCTGACCGTTTTGCTTGAGACCCAGACTGTTCGCCCCGTTGATAACAGCAAGGCCGCCAAGCTGCGTGCGTGTCCAGACGAACCCGAGCTTCCCGGCCCCTATCGAATAATTCACGCCTGCTCCATAGGTCCGCTGTAATGCTGTCAGGAAGGTACGGTCGGTCAGCGTGATCGCGCCGTCGGTATTACTTACGCCCGGATTGTTCGCCTGCAGATAGCCCGCAGCCAAACTCAGCGGGCCGGCATCATAGGACGCGCCGAAGCTGTATAGACGGTTGTCGTCGAAGCCGCCCGCTTCATTCGAGAAGCCGTAGAGCGTGCCGAACTTCAGGCCGGCGTAGGGCGCGCTGGCGAACTTCACGGCGTTATCGACGCGAAACGAGTTGTTCAGGTTGTCGTTGTCATATGGATGCACGGAGAGGTTATTGCCGCCCGGACGCCGGCCGGTGAAACTCAACGGCGCAAGGTAGTCGACGACCGAGTCGTACTGCCGCCCAAGCGTCACCGTGCCGAACCGGTTGTTGCTCAAGCCCACATATGACTGGTAGCCGAACTCACGGCCGCCCTGGCGCAAGCTGCCGTTCATGACGCTGAAGCCGTCTTCTATCTGGAAGATCGCCTGGTTGCCGGCGCCCAGGTCCTCACGGCCCTGCAGTCCCCAATGGCTGCCCGTCACGGCGCCGCTGCTCGCCTGCAGACTGGCGTGATCCTGCGCGTTGTTCGTATAAAGCAAGCTTGCATCGATAACGCCATACAGCGTCACGCTCGACTGCGCGTGGGCCGGGCCGGCGATGAAAGCGGTCGCGATCAGCGTCGTGGCGAACGCCTTTTCGAGGTATCGCCTTGTACGACTGGAGCCACAGGGAAGTCCGGAAAGCCGCGATGCAACAGGCCTGAACACAGTCGAACGACAGACGCGCGGCGAAGATCCTGAAATCGGCATGTTATAGTCTTTAAATGAGAATCAATGTCATTACGCGGCAACACTTTATCGGCGAAATGTATTGGCGATATGTTGAAAAGCCGCTGTTTTGTATTGGAATGTGTTGGCTCAATTGCGGACTTTTCAATCGCCTTACGGCCGTGATTCATTGACTCCCCTCCCCCGATTCCCGCTTGATGCATCCGTGCAGATGGACCGCCTACCGGTAGTCGACGACACCGCCTGCGCGTTGCACGAAGGCCGTGCATGAAGCTTCGCCTCTGGCCCGACACGCTGTTCGGACGCCTCGCGCTGATCCTTGTGATCGGCATGTTCGGCGGCCAACTGCTGACCAGCACGATCTGGTTCGAGACCCACGACAACCGCACGCTGGAGATTCCTTCACGCCTGTTCGCAAGCCGTCTCGCGGACACCCTGCGCCTGCTGCAGATCGCACCGGACCAAGCAGCGCGGCAAACCCTCGTGCGCCAGCTTGCGGACCGTAACTATCAATTGCGCTGGATCGAAGCCCCGGCGCCAGCGCCGTCACACACGGTCGCGCAGCGTGCGACTGAAGACTTGCTTGCAAGCGTGCTCGCGCAGCGTCTGCATGAGCACGTGCCGCTGCGTTTGATCGATGCCGAGCTGACCGACGACACCGGACGTCATCGCGGCATCTTCAGCCTCTTCGACTCGCGCATGCCGTCGGGAGATTTTCATGTGCAGATACAAGCACCCGGTGGCGCTTGGCTCGACGTCACCGCGCAAGAGGGGCAAGCGGGCCGGCAGAGCGAGCCGCGAACGCTGGTGATCGAGTATCTGTTGCGCATCTATGCGATCAGGTTCATCGCCGCGCTGCTGTTCGCGCTGGTGGCCGTGCGCATTGCCGTTCAGCCGCTAAGGCGGCTCGCGGTCGCGGCCGACGCGCTTGGCAAGAATGTGTATCGAGCATCGCTGAAGTTATCCGGCCCGCGTGAGGTGCGAGTCGCCGCGCAGTCGTTCAACTCGATGCAGCAACAATTGATTCGGAGTATTGATGAACGAACGCGCTTGCTGGCTTCAATATCCCACGATTTGCGCTCGCCCTTGACGAAGCTTCGGCTACGCGCCGAGATGTTGCCGGATGCGGCGTCGCGCGAACGCTTTTGCACTGACCTCGATGAAATGGACGCAATGGTCCACAGCACGCTCGACTTCGTGCAGGGCGTAGAGATAACGGAGCCGCGCCATCAGATCGATATCGACTCGCTGCTGCGTGCACTCTGCGATGACCTCGTTGAAACGGGAGCACGCGTTGAACTCGACGGCCACGCCGCCGCGCCTTTGAGCGGATATCCGCGAAACCTGAAACGCTGCCTGCAGAATCTGCTCGACAACGCAATCCTGCATGGCGGCAGCGCGTCGGTGCACATCCATGATGATCGCGACGCGGTACGCATCACGATCAGCGATGAAGGCCCGGGCATTGCAGGAAAGGACATGCTTGAACGGGTATTCGAACCGTATTTTCGCGCACAGCCCGGGAACACCGAGGGGACCGGGTTGGGGCTGACCATTGCGAAGAGCATCGCGATGGCGCATGGTGGCACGCTGGTGTTGAGCAACCGTGCAGAGCGGGGACTCGATGCAGTGCTGACCTTGCCTCGTGAGCCACAGGGTTAGCGTGCGTGCGCAGATGGATGCTTCCCACCCTTTCAAGGTATTAAAATCGACGATGGCATGCATGGCAAATCATGCCGCGATTGCTTATCCTGTTTCCAGTTTCCATACGGCGGCGCTGGGGGCATCAATCAATAAGACAGGATGCCGTACGGAGTGACAGAACGATATGAATCCAGCAAGCAGGAGCGCACGATGAACAAGGCAATACATGGCGTGCATCACGCCGCAGCAGACGGCTACGCGACAACAGCAACGGCGGACACCTATGTACGCGGCCGGCCCGACTACCCGCCGGAGATCGCGGACTGGTTACGTGATCAGCTCGGGCTTCACGCCGGGACGACCGTCGTGGATCTCGGCGCGGGCACCGGAAAATTTACACCGCGCCTGATCAGCACAGGCGCCAGGGTGATCGCAGTCGAACCCGTGGCCGCGATGCTCGACAAACTGTCCGCCGCGCTCCCGCAAGTGCAAACGTACGCGGGTACTGCCGACTCGATCCCGCTTCCCGATGCATCGGTTGATGCCGTGGTGTGCGCGCAATCATTCCATTGGTTCTCGACCCATGCCGCGCTCGCGGAGATTCTTCGGGTCTTGAAACCGGGCGGCAAGCTCGGCCTGATCTGGAATTTGCGCGATGCCAACGTCCCGTGGGTCGCCCGGCTCGACGCAATCGTGAATCGGGTGGAAGGCGATACGCCGCGTTATTACACCGGCGCCTGGCGGTCCGCGTTTCCGTTCGACGGTTTCGGTCCGCTCAATGAACATCATTTCAGCATCGGTCATACCGGTTCGCCCGAAGACGTGATCCTGAACAGAGTGCGCTCCACCAGCTTTGTTGCAGCGCTGGACGCCGACAAGCGCGAGAAAATCGATGGCGAGGTCAAGGCGTTGATCGCGGCTGAACCGCTGCTCGCGGGAAAGGACGTGGTGACGGTTCCGTACGAGACGGCGGCGTTTTATGTCGAGAAGCTCGCGCGCTAGAAGGCGGTCAGGGTCGATACAAGGAGTGATCGTGCCGTGCACACGCGCGGCACTTCTCTGTCACAGTGGAGGACTGCACCCCAGTCCCACTCACCAACGACCCGATCTCCATGACCCTTCGCAACAATGGCGTTCCTCCCGCACTAGAATGTCGCGGCTTGAGCAAGGCGTACGGCGCAGGCCGCGTGTTACTGGCAAGCCTCGACTTCTCGCTCGATCCGGGGGAGTTCGTCGCGATCATGGGCGATTCGGGCGTCGGCAAGTCGACGCTTTTGAACCTGATCGCGGGCCTCGATCAAGCCGACAACGGTGAAGTGCTGATCGACGGCACGTCAATTTCCAGTCTCGACGATAACGCCGCCACTCGCCTCCGACGGCAAAAACTCGGCTTCGTCTTCCAGGCATTTCACGTCCTGCCGCATCTCACGCTGGTTCAAAACGTCGCGCTTCCGCTATTGCTTAACGACACGTCACCGGCCCGCGCGCTCGACTTGCTGGAAGCCGTCGGCCTGGGTGGCCGTGGCGACGACTTTCCACGACAGCTATCGGGCGGAGAGCTGCAGCGTGTAGCAATCGCTCGCGCGCTGGTGCATCGGCCGACGTTGATCCTGGCTGACGAACCAACCGGCAACCTGGATCCCGAGACCGCGCACGAGGTGCTCTCGTTGTTCCGTGCAGAGATCAAGGCAAACGGCGCTGCGGCAATCATGGTCACGCATTCCATGGCGGCGGCAGCCAGCGCGGACCGGATACTTATCCTGAGCGAGCATGGCCTGCATGCGGGACGATCGGAGCGGTCGGCTGGTGAATCTCGGTGAGCGGACCCACGACAGAACCCTCGCGGCGAATTGCAGGCGGCCGGCTACTCGCACGCTGGCTGCTCGGCGCGGAGTGGCGCAGTCATCCGGCCCGAGCGATTGTGGCTATCGCAACTATTGCGTTGGGCGTGGCGCTCGGATATGCCGTGCAACTCATCAACAGTGCCGCATTCAACGAGTTCTCCGCGGCCGCCAAGAGTCTTTCCGGCGAGGCCGACTTGCAGGTTCGCGGCGCACAACCCACCTTCGATGAACAGTGGTACCCCCGTCTCGCAACCACACCGGGCGTAGCTTTAGCCAGCCCCGTTCTGGACCTGGACGTGACCGTGCCCGGCCAGACCGCTGCGTTGAAAGTGCTTGGCGTCGACGTTTTCAGGGCGAGCCGCATCACGCCGGAACTGATCGGCGTGCCGTCCGCGCAGCGTCCGCTCGATACCCTTTCCGACGACGCCATCTTCCTCTCGCCCGCTGCGCAACAGTGGCTTCACGTGGCGAGCGGCGACCATGTCGCGCTGCTTAGCGGGACATCGATTATTCGTTTTAGAGTGGCCGGCGGTCTGGTCAGGACGCGGCCGGGACAGCGCGTCGCGGTGATGGACATCGCCGCCGCCCAGTGGCGTTTTGGACTTGAAGGAAAACTCTCGCGCATCGACTTGCAACTGCAGCGCGGCGTCGATCGGGAACGCTTCAAACGCGAGTTGCAAGCGCGGCTTGGCAATCAACTGGTCGTAGCCGAAACACGCGACGATGAAAGCCGCACCGACCGTCTCTCGCGCGCTTATCGCATCAACATGAACGTGCTCGCGCTGGTGGCGCTTTTCACCGGCGCGTTCCTCGTGTTTTCAACGCAAGCGCTAGCGGTCGTCCGGCGCCGCGCGCAGTTCGCGATGCTGCGCGTATTGGGCTATACGCGCGGCCAGCTTCTACGCCAGATCCTGATGGAAGGAGCACTTCTCGGCGTACTGGGTTCCCTGCTCGGCCTCGCGCTGGGCTACGCGCTGTCGAGTATCGCGCTGCGCTTCTTCGGCAGCGACCTGGGCGGCGGCTACTTCCCGGGCGTGCAGCCTCACGTCAGTTTCGAGCCTGTTGCGAGCGCCATATTTCTTGCGTTGGGTATCGGCGTGTCCGTGCTTGGCAGTCTCGTCCCGGCGCTGGAAGCGGCCCGCGCACGACCGGCGGCGGCGCTCAAAGCGGGCAGCGAAGAAGGCGCGCTGGCGCGGCTGGCAACGCCCTGGCCCGCAGTGTCTTGCCTCGCGGTCGCGGGAATACTGGCGCTCCTGCCGCCGTTATTCGATGTCCCCATCCTCGGTTATCTCGCGGTCGCGCTGCTGCTGGTTGGCGGTATCGCGTTGATGCCGCGTTGCACGGCGATTGTGTTCACCGCGCTGAGCCGATGGCGTACCAACCGCCGTACGCGCGCCGTCACGACGCTGGCGCTTGCCCGCCTCGCCAATGCACCCGGCCAGGCATCGATCGCCATGGGCGGGGTTTTGTCGAGCTTTGCGCTGATTGTCGCGATGGCCATCATGGTCGCGAGCTTCCGCGTATCTGTCGATGACTGGCTGACCCACCTCCTGTCGGCCGACCTGTACGTTCGAGTCGCGGCCAATGGCGACACAGCGAGCCTGAGCCCGGGCGAACAAACGGCAATCGCTGCGACGCCCGGCATCAGGCACGCCGCGTTCAGCCGCACATCGCATCTCACGCTAGACCCTGCACGCCCCGCGGTGGCGCTGCTCGCGCGTGACATCGATGCATCCGATCCCGGCGCTGCGATGCAGATGACCGGCCCCGTGCTGCCGCCGTCCGCCCTGCAGGATGGCGAGACGCCTATATGGGTCTCGGAAGCGATGGTCGACTTGTATCGATACAAGCTGGGGCAAAGGCTTAACTTGTCGATCGGCACACGCGGCGGGACATTCGTCGTAGCCGGCGTGTGGCGCGATTACGCGCGGCAAACTGGTGCTATCCAGTTACGGCTTGCCGACTACCGACGCTTGACGGGAGACACGGGCGCCACCGATGCCGCCATCATCGTGGACCGAGGCGCAAGCGCGGAAGGTGTCATTGCGAACCTGCGCAAACTGCCCTTCGGCGCCGCGATGGAGTTCGCCGAACCCGGCGACATCCGCGCGCGGACGCTGACGATTTTCGACCGGAGCTTCGCGGTGACCTACCTGCTGGAAGCGGTAGCCATTGTGATTGGACTATTCGGTGTGGCGGCAACCTTCTCTGCGCAGACACTCGCTCGCGCGCGCGAGTTCGGCATGTTGCGGCACGTTGGCGTGACGCGCCATCAGGTGCTCGCGATCCTCGCGGCGGAAGCCGGCATGCTGACTGCGCTCGGCATTGCAGTGGGCTTTATCCTGGGCTGGGCGATCAGTCTCATCCTGGTGTTTGTCGTTAATCCGCAGTCGTTCCACTGGAGCATGTCGATGCATATTCCCTGGCATGTGGTGAGCACGGTGGCGCTGGTCATGCTGATTTCGTCGTGCGCTACAGCCGTGGTTGCGGGACGAAAGGCGGTGTCGCTCGATGCCGTGCGCGCGGTGAAGGAGGACTGGTAATGCTGAATCGAGCCCGGCGATGGGCAATGATCGCGTGCGCTTGCTGCTTCATCAGCACACCTTCCATGGCGGTGGAATTCGCCGCAGTCACGCCCGATCATCCGCTGGTTTTTCCGCAGGACACTGGCGCGCATCCGGCCTTTCGCACCGAGTGGTGGTATGCAACGGGCTGGCTCAATCAGCCGGACGGCAAGCCGCTCGGTTTCCAGATCACGTTCTTTCGCTCGGCGACCGGACACGATCCCGCGGACCCGGGTGCGTTCGCGCCGACGCAGTTGATCATCGCTCATGCGGCGCTTAGCGATCCTTCACTGGGACGACTCGTGCATGATCAGAAGATTGCGCGTCAGGGTTTCGGTCTTGCTTATGCAAAGACCGATAACACCGACGTCAGGCTCGATGCCTGGCAACTCGTGCGCGCCGCCGATGGTCATTACACCGTCACCGTGAATGCCGCCGATTTCACGCTGGACCTGGCGCTCACGCCGACTCAGGAACCACTGCTGCAGGGCGACAACGGTTACTCGCGAAAGGGGCCGCTAGCCGCGCAAGCGAGCTACTACTACAGCGAACCGCAACTGCGCGTGAGCGGCAAGGTCACGCGCGCTTCGAGCGCGAAGGGCGAACCTGGACTTGACGCAGCAGTCACCGGCTCGGCGTGGCTGGATCACGAATGGTCAAGCACGGTGCTGAGCAGCGACGCCACGGGATGGGACTGGCTCGGCGCCAATTTGTCTGACGGATCGGCGCTGATGGCGTTCAAGGTGCGCGGACAAAACGGCGGGACAGTCTGGTCACACGCGGCGCTTCGCGATGCAAGCGGGCACGTGAGCGCATTCGATGGGGACCAGGTCAACTTCACGCCGCGCCGGACGTGGCGCTCACCACGCACGGGTACGTCTTATCCGGTATCGGAAACGGTCAGGACCGGCGCGCTCACGTGGCAGCTCGACCCATTGATGGACGATCAGGAACTCGACTCCAGCCAGTCGACGGGCGCGGTGTATTGGGAGGGAGCGGTACGGGTCAGCCGTGACGGCGAGACCTTGGGTCACGGCTATCTTGAGCTGACAGGATATGGGAAGGCGTTGAAGCTGGAGAGATAGCCGCGCTTGATTTCATAGCGCAGCGTCATGCAGAAACACTATGACAGGCAGATGACGCCGCTTGGGACTTAACAGTGGCGGGTCATGCTGGCACGCCTTCTTGCGATACTCATGCAAGCGCCTACGCGTGCCAGCCGTCGCCTTGAGGGCGACGCCAAGCTTAACCCTTCAGGCTATCCGGCACCTTGCCACCATTGGCCGCAAGCTGCTCCATCACGGCTTTGTGAAGCCAGACGTTCATCGATGCGGAATCGTTGGTGTCGCCCGAATAGTGCAGCTCGCCGGCCAGCTCCTTACGTGCGCCAAGGCTGCTGTCGAGACCCAGCAATTTCATCAGGTCGACAATCGATGTCCGCCAGTTCAATTGCTCCGACGTATTCGCCTGCATGGCAGTCAGGACTGCTTCAACATCCACCGGTTCTGCGGCCGCAGCCGGTGCTGCAGCGGCGTCAGCCGCCACGGTTGGGTCCGCCGCAGGGGGCGCGGCCGGATCGGCGGGCGCTGTATTCGCGGGATGGCTTGAAGGGAAGATCTTGCTCAGGATCGTGCCGAAAATGCTCATGATGTTTGTCCTTGGTCGAGGTAGTCAACGACGTGGTGAAGCAGCGCGTTCGCCGCTGCGAGTGGAGGAGGAGCCGCCGTGCAAGACACGTTCCCGAAACCGTCAATGAATGTTATGTCTCGAGTCCGGCGCACAGCTGCAAGGACATTGTAGGTGATCAATCATCTTGAAAATGCCCTGACATAGAGAAGCCGCAACGCGCGCAGGATACTGTTACCGCGACATGCGTTTAACAGTGGAATCGTTTCGTTTCTGCTAGTGAGTACAGTGGACGATCATCCTTGCAGCCAGGGAAACAAAGATCATTCATGCGATGATTCGGCCACCACTACCCGATGCTCCGCCATGACAACAAAACGCCAGGTCGACTCCGCTCGCTTCGTACACGGCTCGACCTTGCGGCATGTCGTGGTCATGGCAGGAACCGGGGCAATTGGATTGATGGCCGTGTTCGCGGTCGACCTGGCTAATCTCTTCTACGTGTCGCTGCTTGGCGACACAGCGGTTGCCGCGGCGGTCGGATTCGCCGGCACCATCAACTTCTTCCACACCGCCATTTCCATTGGCATGACCATAGGCGTCAGCGCAACCGTCGCGCGGCTTCTCGGTGCGGGCCAGCGGACCAAGGCGCGGCAGGTGGCATCGGCGAGTCTGGTGCTGATGATCGTCATCACCGTGATATTGAGCGCCGCCACGCTGCTCTTCCTCGACCCGATCCTCAACGCGCTCGGGGCGGCCGGCGAGACGCGCGTACTGACCCGCGGCTTCCTGCTGATCACCGCGCCCACCTACGTGTTCCTCGCTATCGGCATGTGTACGGCCGCGCTGATGCGTTCTGTCGGCGATGCCCGCCGTGCCATGACCGTCACGCTGACCGCAGCAGTGGTCACCGCGATCCTCGATCCAATCCTGATCTTCGGTTTTCATCTCGGGCTGACGGGTGCGGCCATATCGAACGATATAGCACGTATTGCGCTCGCGCTTGTCGGTCTCCATGGC
This sequence comes from Caballeronia sp. LjRoot34, assembly GCF_964253815.1. Taxonomy (NCBI): domain Bacteria; kingdom Pseudomonadati; phylum Pseudomonadota; class Betaproteobacteria; order Burkholderiales; family Burkholderiaceae; genus Caballeronia; species Caballeronia sp. LjRoot34. Next base: position 1,404,053 of record NZ_CAXUSB020000003.1, on the reverse strand, counting down.
GCAACCCGGGTCAACGATCTCATTGCCCGTGTCCGCTTTGCACGCTTGTGGTCCAACAGCCAGCCAGTCATGAAGGTCGCCCTGCCCGCCGTGCTGACCAACCTCGCCACGCCCGTTGCCAGCGCATACGTGACGCATGCAATGGCGCGTTTCGGCGCTGCCGCCGTGGCGGGGCAAGCCACCATCGACCGCATCACGCCCGTGGCGTTCGCGGTGATTTATGCGCTGACCGGCGCCGTCGGTCCGATCATCGCGCAGAATCTCGGCGCGGGCCGCGCGGACCGGATTCGCGAAACGGTTCGCAACAGCCTCGTGTTCGTGCTGCTGACGGTCGCGGTTGCGTGGGCCGTGCTGGCGTTCGCTCAGGGTGGCCTGATCCGCGCATTCTCGGCGCGCGGCGACACCGCCATCATCATCGCGGCGTTTTGTTCGTGGCTGGTGGCAAGTTATGCGTTCGTCGGCTGCCAGTTCGTGGCGAACGCGACCTTCAATAATCTTGATCGGCCGTTGTTATCGACCCTGTTCAACTGGGGGCGCGCGACCATCGGCACGGTGCCGTTCGTCGCGGCCGGGATGCGGCATGGTCCTGTGGGCGTGATGATCGGACAGGCCGCCGGCAATGCGATCTTCGGCACGATGGCAATGCTGGCCGCGTACGCCGTGGTCAAGCGCTTGCCAATGGGCGATTGCGCCGCGCTGGCCCGCAAGAGCAGCAACCGGCTTGAGCAATCATCCGTCAATGTCCCGGCCGCTGCCGCGGGAAATACCATGGCGCCGGACGTGGAGTTAAAGGAACTGCCTGTGCAAGGCGGTTAGGCTGTTAAGAGACTTAACCGCTTAGCGGTTTCTCTTTGCGTTCAAGCCTGATTCAGCTTTTCTCATTGGCGTTATCACGCCCCATTTTCTTAGCGAATTCGGCTAAGCCTGTTGCCTCCGATTATTCGTTTTGCGTGGAATCACTATTCCCCTCTATCGGTACAATATTTCGATAGTGCGCGCATATACTCCATTCCATCGACGCAGCGCACCAACCAGCAGGACCGCTGCGTAGCCCATGAAATGAAGTCACTGAGTCACTGATACGCATCGGAGCACATCATGAACAAGACCCTTATTGCATCGTTGTTAGTCGCCGTTGCCGCCGCCGTTGCAGCGCCCGCATTTGCCAGCAGCGGTTATGGTCCGGCACCGTCGTATAACCCGCAAGTTGGCGCACCCTCTTCGCAACGCGGCCAGAGCGCGCAAACCATCGCAGCGGAAAATGCAGCAAACAATGCTGACGCAAGCGCTTACGGCGGCGTGCGCAGCACCGCCACTCAATCCGGTAATCGCGTTCAAGCTGACGGCACGCGTTCGCTCTACTCGCATAACTGATCAAAGCCGAAGTTTGGCGCTTGGCAGCAAACCGATGCCCGGCGAACTCAGGTTCGCCGGGCATCGGCGTTTGTGGATATTTCAAGCTGCGGACACAGGCAAGAGCACTTTCATGCATAGTTAAGAGCCGTCGACTTAACCAACGTCGCCGCTACCGTCTACTACGAAGGAAGATCTCCATGTCAGAGCAAGCGCAATTCGAACTCTTCGCGTTCTGGCGCTCGTCCGCCGCATTTCGCGTACGTGTCGCCCTCAATTTGAAGGGCCTCAGCGCGCACGAACGAAATATCGATCTCGACGCAGGCGAACAACGCAGCGCCGAATTCCTGAAAATCAGTCCGCTAGGGTCCATTCCCGCATTGGTTGAACAAGGGCATGAACCGCTGACGCAATCGCTGGCGATCCTCGAATTCCTCGATGAACTCCAGCCTTCCCCACCCTTGTTGCCGAGCGATTTATACGGTCGCGCACGAGTGCGCTCGATTGCGTCCATGTGTGCAGCCGATACCCATCCGCTAGTCGTGCCGCGTGTGAAAAAGTATCTTCAGACAACGGGTGGATTCGACGATGCAGCGTGGCGCGCGTGGCAAATCCGCTGGTTCGGCACGGGTCTCACCGCAGTCGAAGAACGTCTGGCGGGCGCGCCGGAAACGGGCACGTTCTGTCATGGCGATGAACCCACCATGGCGGATATTTGCCTCGCGAGCATTGTCGCTGTGGCGCGTGTGTTCAAGATCGAGATCCCTGACATACCGACTATCGACCGGATCATGGCCACATGTGACCAGCATCCGGCATTCATGAAGGCCGATCCCAAGCGGCAAGCTGGAGCGCCGGGGTAAAGCGCGAGCGGCAAGGGGGTGCGGCTGCTAATGAATCCCGGCCGCCGCACCCTTGCTTTAATATCCCGCGCCACCCCTTGCCGCTTGTCTTGCCATTACACCGGCCTTCTCCGCATATGCCTCGGCCACTGACGCAATAATGCCGATAGCCTCCTGAACCTGCGCTTTCGTGATGTTCAGATACGGAATCGCGCGCACGCCGTCGGTACCGGAAGGCAGCACATACAAGCCCTTCTCGTACAAGCGCTCGACAAACTCGCCCGCAGGCAAGGACGTCACCACGAACCGGACAATATTCGTCTCGACCGCATTCACATCGATCTCGATACCCGGCAGTGATGCAATTCCTTCTGCAAGCAGACGGGCGTTTTCGTGATCTTCGATCAGCCGCGCCCGGTTATTTTGCAGCGCATAGAGCGCACCGGCAGCGATGATCCCGGCCTGTCTGAAGCCGCCGCCAATCTGCTGCTTGAAGCGCCTGGCCCGCGCGATGAATTCACGCGATCCCGCCAGCGCCGATCCGACAGGCGCACCCAGTCCCTTGGAAAAGCAGACGCTGACCGTGTCGAAATGCCGGGCATATTCACTCTCCGCAATACCGGTCGCGGCCGTGGCATGCCAAAGCCGTGCGCCATCCAGATGCAGCTTCACGCCGCGCGCACGTCCTGCGTCGCATGCGGCCTTGAGTTGCTCCAGCGGCCACACTTTGCCACCACCAATGTTGTGCGTATTCTCAAGACACAGCAGCCGGACGGGAGCGGGAATGGTGGCGGGAAAGAACCGGTGGGGCACACCGATAGCCGCTTCCACATCGCCTGCATTGAAGATGCCGCGCACGCCGGGTAACAAGCGCGGAAGCACGCCGGCATACGCTGCAGGCGCGCCGCCTTCGAGTATGTAGACATGGGCGTTCTGATCGAACAGAACGGCATCGCCCGGCTCGGTATGCGCCCGGATAGCCACCTGGTTCGTCATGGTGCCGGTCACCATGTAGACGGCGTCTTCCTTGCCGAGCAGATCCGCGACCTCGCGTTCGAGCCGTTTGACTGTGGGGTCGTCGCTATAGACGTCATCACCGACCGGTGCCGTCGCCATCGCGTGACGCATGGCTTCGGTGGGTTGGCTACAGGTGTCGCTGCGCAAGTCGATCATGGTTTTCTCCATTCAATGAATCGATGGAGTCCAGTCTGACGGACAGCCGAGCGTGTGCCTTGAAGAAAATTGCGGTTCTTTCTAACGAATCGCCGTGCTGGGCGGCACACCGTAAAAACGTCTGAATTCGCGGCTGAAATGCGCCTGGTCGCTGTAACCCACTTCAATTGCGACCAGCCTCGGTGCATGCCCTTTCAGTAACAAGCGGCGTGCTTTGTCCACACGACGTTGCACAAGATACGCATGAGGCGGCACACCGATCGCCTTCTTGAACTCGCGTAACAAATGAAAGGGACTCATGGCGGCCGCGCGGGCGATATCGTCAAGTGACGGATTCGCTGCCACGCTTGCATCGATAAACTCTCTTGCACGACGCACCGCGCCCGGCTCCGCGCGCGGCAGTTGAGCGCGCGGCATGCCCTGGCCATGCCGTGTCATGAGTTGGCGCAAGGCGTAGATCAGGCGCGATGCCTTTTCGAGTTGCGAAGCGTCCGAAGACTCGGAGCACAAGTGCGCGGCGTGCAGTGCCTGCAATGTTTCAGGGTCGTCTATGACCGATTCCGCGAAGAACGGCAAGTCGCGCGCGCTAACAGGTTCCGAGCCCGCCAGAACCATCGCCAGGCCCTCGGGCGGGATATAGATCATCCGATAGTCCCAGCCGACCTCGGTCGCGCCCCTGCCCTCGTGGAGCTGCCCAGGATTGATCACGCAGATCTTTCCCACCGGCATGATCAGCCGCTCCTTGCGGCCGCGCGTATAAGCCTGCGCGCCGCGTTCGATGAAACCAATCGCGTATTCGTCGTGTGCGTGAGGCGGAAATTGATGCGTCCGGTAAGCCGCCCGGAGCAATTCAGCATTTGCCAGCGCCGGCTCGCGCCAGATCCGCGCCCGGTTTGCGGGCCGGCTCCGGGTGTCGAGTGTGGATGGAACAGCGATAGGCGAAGTCATGATCGATCGAAGCGCCAGACGGGTCGCGCGTGCGGATTCTGAAACCTCAGATGCACGACGCTTGGCGAGAACGTTCAATCTAGCAGAAAAAGATCAGCGCCACCGGGGTGGGTTTTTGTACCGGAGTCACTGCTCCTGCGCATCGATCTCCTGCTTCACACACAAGTTCACCCCCATGCGCCTCCTCGATCCGCTCGGTCACCCACAGATCAGACAGCTTCGGCGAAACCTCGCAAACGGGCTGCTTCGATCGCCATCGTCTCCTTGGTGAGATCAAGGAACGCCTTCACCAGCGGGTTCGAATGCTGTAACTGAGGACAGACCGTGAAGCCGCGAAACATGACTTCCGGCGAGAACGGCCTGAACACGATGCGGGCCGGATTGGTATCGGAAGTGGCCAGCGGATTCACCACGCCCACACCCAGGCCACGCGCGACCATCGCGCAAATGGTGGCGCCGTAAGGCGTCTCGATCACCGGCACCTGGTTCACCCCGGCTTGCCGCAGCGCATGGTCGAGCGACGAGCGTGTGTCGTCGGCGTAGGACGGCAGGATGAGGCTCTGATCCCTCAAGTCACGCGCGTGAATCCGCTTGCGCGCGGTGAGCGGATGTTTGGCAGGCAGCGCGCAGACCCCCGCCAGCCGATACAACTCCGCGCTGGTCACGCCGAACGCATCAGGCGTCGTGGTGGCAAAACCGACATCGCAATATGCCGACGATGCCCAGCGCTGGATCGTGCCCTCGCTGCGCATTTCCAGCGACACCGCAATACGCGGATATGCCGCAAGGAAGCGCTCGATCACAAGGGGTACGAACGATAACGCCAGCACCGGCGGCGCCACCAGACGCAGCCGGCCACTGCCGAACTGGCGGATCTCGCGCGCTGAATGCCCAAGCTTTTCGAGTCCGACGAAACTGCGGTCGACCTCGCGATAGAACGCGGTCCCCGCATCGGTCGCCTGGATCCGGCCGCCGTTGCGCGTGAAAAGCGCCAGTCCCGTCGACGCCTCCAGCTCCGCGATCAGGCGGCTGACGCTAGGCTGCGAGGTGCCGAGTTCTTCGGCCGCGGCCGTCATCGATCCCCTCAGCATCACCAGCCTGAACGCTTCGATTTGCTTCTGGTTCATGTGCCCGCTCCCTTGATTTGCCCGGTCCGTAGGGAAGCTTGTCATATCAAAAATGAATAGCAGACGTTTTTGGCCGTATTTGACCGGATGACGGAAGCGCTCCTAGACTAATTGCAACTAGCCACTCCCAGCGAACCATGCGAGCCGACGCACTGCTTTTCCACGATGACTTTCGCATCGCACCCTATTGGTGGGATGCAGCGCCGCCAGAAACATCGCGCGTCGCGTTGCCGCCGAGCGTGGATCTGGTGATCGTGGGGAGCGGCTATTGCGGCTTGTCGGCGGCGGCGGAAGCGGCACGGCAAGGTGCAACGGTGGCTGTGCTCGATGCCGCCGAGATCGGCGCGGGCGGCAGCACGCGCAGCGGCGGCATGGTGTCGAGCGGGCAGAAACTGGCGCTGACCGATGCCATTCGCGGGGTATCGGCGGAACGGCTGAGCCGCTTGATGGCCGAATCCACCGCGAGTTTCGACTATCTCAAGCACCTGATAGCCAGTGAATCGCTCGACGCCGATCTGCAGATAACCGGTCGCTTTTTTGGTGCGTTCACCCCTGGGCATTTCGAGCGGCTGCGCCGGCAAGGTGAACTGCTGCGCGAGAAAACCGGCGTGACCGTACATGTGGTGACGCGTGCGGAGCAACGTGCCGTGGTGGGGTCCGACTACTACTATGGTGGCATTCTCGTGGATGAATACGGCGGCCTGCATACGGCAAAATATCATCGCGCCCTGCGCGAACTCGCGCGGCGGCGCGGCGCGAGCCTGCATTCGCACGCGGCGGTCGAACGAATTGAACGGACCGGCGCGCGCTTCGCTGTTCATACAGCGCGCGGCAAGATTGATGCAAAGCAAATGCTGATCGCGACCAACGGTTATACCGGACCCTTGCTGCCATTTTTATCGCGGCGCGTGCTGCCGGTGGCGAGTTACCAGATCGCCACGGAACCGCTGCCGCCCGGACTCATGGATGTACTGAATCCCGGCCGTCGCATGATCAGCGACTCCAAGCGCAACCTGTTTTATACGCGTCCTTCCCCTGACGGCACGCGCATGTTGTTCGGCTCGCGGCCATCGTTTCGCGAAGTCGGCGAACGCGAGGCGGCGCGAATCCTGCACACGAAGATGGTGCAGCTCTGGCCCGCTTTGCGCGATGTGCGTATCACGCATGCATGGAAGGGATACGTTGCGATGACCGGCGACAAGCTCGCGCACATAGGCGAACGCGACGGCGTGTTTTACGCGCTCGGCTGCAACGGCAACGGCGTCGCGTTGATGAGTTACCTCGGGCAGCGCATCGCAAGAACACTATCAGGCTTCGACGCCGCACCCAGCGCATTCGGCGAAGGTCCGTTCCCGCTAAGTCCGGGCGGCATCGCGCGCAACTTGAGCGTGCCGGTGGGTGCCGTGCTGTATCAGCTTGACGATTGCTGGAACGGACGTGTGCGCGGCGCGTTGTCCTGACGTTTTTAGTAACGCTGTATCGACCCGTCGTATTTTCAATTCATCGCTGGCTTCCCTGGAGCAACATCATGCGGTTTCGACACTTTCTCAGCCTCGTTTCAATTGTCGCTTCCTTCTCGTTGATGGCCGCCACCAGCGCGCGTGCCGACGACCTCGGCACGCTTGCGCCGGGCAAACTGATGGCCGGCGTGGACGCCAACAACAAGCCCTATTCCTACATCGATAACGGCAAGATGACCGGCTTCGACGTGGAGTTGCTGCGCGCGGTTGGCGCAAAGCTGGGGGTGAGCGTCGACTTCCGCGCGCAGGACTTCAGCGGCTTGCTGCCGAGCGTGTCGAACCAGCAGATTGATCTCGCCGCCGGATCGATCTCGATCACGACCGACCGTCTCAAGATGGTCGATTTCTCCGAGGGTTATCTCACTGGGCTGCTTAGCGTAGCGAGCCTTCCCGATAGCCCGATCACAAGCGACAAGGCGTCGGTCAAGGACAAGCGGATCGGCGTGGTGCAAGGTACGATTGAAGACACGTATTCGGACAGCTACTTGCCGGGCGCGCAGATCGTGCGTTTCCCTAACGTGAACGCGGGCTTTCTCTCGCTGCGTTCAAAATATATCGATGGTTTCTTCATCGATAAATCGCTGGTAGACGGTCTGCAAAGCAAGTACCCGCAGTTGAACATTACCGACCGCCTGGATATTTCCGCGATCAACCTGCCCGCCGGTTTTCCGATACGAAAGGGCAACGTCAAACTCGAAGCCGCGGTCAACAAGACGCTTAACGAGCTCGTAGCCGACGGCACCTGGATCAAGCTCTACACCCAGTTCCATCCCGGTTATCCGAAGCCCGCCAGCCTGCCGCCGTATGTGATGAAAACCGGTAGCTGAACTTGTCACCGACATGATCCGGAGAGCGCCATGAACGCATTCCTGCAGAACTTCCTCGACTGGCCGTTGCTCACCGGGTCACTGCCTGCGCTGCTCGAAACCGGGCTGGTCAACACGCTCGTGCTGTCGCTGTTTTCGACCTTGCTCGGGATCATCGCGGGTATGGTGCTGGCGTTGATGGCGGTGTCGCATATGCGCTGGCTCGAAGTGCCGGCGCGTGTGTTCGTCGAGGTCTTTCGCGGGCTTCCCGCCGCGCTCGTGATCCTGCTCGTGGGCCAAGGACTCGCGCCCGTCGGGCTAGCGGTGTTCGGCCCGAATCCGTATCCGCTTGCGATCGTGGCGCTCGGGCTGATTTCATCGGCGTATATAGCGGAGATTTTTCGCTCGGGCATTCAGAGCGTGGGCAAGGGACAGCTCTCCGCGTGTCAGGCGCTCGGCATGACGTACTGGACCGCCATGCGTCATGTGATCGTGCCGCAAGGCATCCGGCGCATTCTTCCCGCGCTGGCGAACCAGTTCATTTCGATCGTGAAGGACTCGAGCCTCGTTTATTTTCTCGGCTTGCTGACCTCGCAACGGGACCTGTTCACCATTGGACAGAACACGTCGGTGAACGTGGCAAACCTTTCGCCGCTGGTCGCCGCCGGGTTCGTCTACCTGCTGATTACCGTGCCGCTCACGCACGCGATCAATCATATCGACCGCTGGACCAACCGGCATTCGAATCCGCGTTACGGCGGCGCAAGCATGGCTACCACGCGCAAGCAACTCAAACGCCAGGCAGCAGCCACGCGCGCGGGCATGACCGAACAACACAACTAAAAAGCAGGGAATACCAAGCTTATGGGACCACCAGTCGAGACCGTCACCGACGACACCACCTTGCCGGACGAAGTGGATGTCGTGGTGGTCGGCGGCGGCATTATTGGCGTGAGTACGGCGCTGTATCTAAGCGACAAAGGCCTGCGCGTGGCGGTGTGCGAGAAGGGCTACATAGCGGGCGAACAATCCAGCCGCAACTGGGGATGGGTGCGCGTCACGCATCGCGACATGCGCGAGTTCGAACTGAGTATAGAAAGCCTGAAGCTTTGGCGAACGCTCGACCAGACACTTGGTATCGATACTGGTTTCAGGCAATGCGGCATCCTGTACATGGCCAACGACGACGCGAAAATGGAAGGGCATCGCGTATGGCTTGAGAAAGCGCGCGCCCTGGCCGGGAACGATGCATTCGATACCCGCGAAGTCGATCCCAGGACCGTCGCCGGTTTGCTCCCGGGCGCGACGAAAGCGTTCAAGGGCGGCCTGTACACCGCCGGCGACGGCCGCGCCGAACCGCAGAAAGCGGCGCCGGCTATTGCAAATGCACTGCGCAAACGCGGCGTGAAAATACTCACGCCCTGTGCGGTGCGCGGTGTGGAAACAAGCGCGGGACGCGTCAGCGCGGTGGTGACCGAACTGGGAACAATTCGTTGCAAGAGCGTGGTGGTTGCGGGCGGCGCGTGGTCGCGGCTCTTCTGCGGGAATCTGGATGTCAACGTGCCGCAGTTGATGGTGAAGGCTTCGGTGTTGCGGACGGCGCCTATAGAAGGCGGTCCCGCGGTCAGCGCCAGCAACAAGGAATTCGCGTTCCGCAAGCGCGCGGATGGCGGTTATACGATCGCGTTCGGCTTTCGTACCTACACGGATATCACGCCCGACAGCTTCCGCCTGTTTCCGCAATATATCCCTGCGCTCAAGAGTCAGATGGGCGCGTTACGGATTGGATTGGGTGCGCGTTTCTTCGATGAACTGCGCCGGCCGCGTCATTGGGCGCTTGATCAGCGTACCGCTTTCGAGGACGTTCGCACGCTCGACCCCGAGCCTATTTCCGCCTATACCGATGCTGGCCTGCGTGAGTTCGTGAAGGTCTTTCCGCATATGAGCGGTGCACGCATCGCGCAGCGCTGGGCGGGTCTCATGGACGTGACGCCCGATGCCATTCCCGTGATATCGGGCGTTGAACGCGTGCCGGGGCTTTTCATCGGCACCGGGTTTTCAGGGCATGGGTTTGGCATCGGTCCGGCCGCGGGAAAACTGATGGCGGATCTGGTCACCAACGACACACCGCTCGTCGATCCGCGCATGTTCCGGCTAAGCCGTTTCAGTGACGGCACGAAGATCGTTATCGATGCAGGTTTTTAAGTAAGGATCTCGGCAATGAACAAGGTAGCGATGATTTCCGGCGCGAATCGCGGCATTGGCCTGGCGGTGGCCTCGGAATTGCACCGGCGGGGTTATCGGCTGTCGCTGGGCATGCGTGACCCTTCGTCGGCGCACCTTCCCTTCGATGCATTCACCTTTGCGTATGAAGCGCGCGATCCGCTAAGTGGGCAACGCTGGGTCGACGCGACCGTCGAGCATTTTGGCCGCATAGATGTCCTGATCAATAACGCGGGAATATGCACGCATATAACGCTCGAGGACGGCACCGACGAGCAGTTGGAAGAAACGCTCGATATCAACGTGAAGGCGCCCTTCCGCTTGATCCAGGCCGCGTTGCCGCACCTGCGCAAACCCGGCGATGCGCGGGTCGTGCAGATTGCATCGTTATCCGGCAAGCGGGTGAAGAACCTGAACGCCGGTTACCAGATGTCGAAGCATGCGGTGATCGCGTTGAATCACGCGGTGCGCCGAGCCGGCTGGGACGACGGTATTCGCGCGACCGCTATCTGCCCCGGCTTCGTGAATACCGACATGGCCGCGGGCATAGCCGACCTTGAACCCCAGGCGATGACCCAGCCCGAGGATCTGGCCTTGCTGATCGCGAACACCATGGCGATGCCGAATACGGCAAGCGTCGCGGAGATCCTGGTGAATTGCCGGCACGAGGACTTGTTCTAGCCTCTGAATCCAGCCTCTGAAGACGGCAGCCAGCCGGTTGCGGTCACTCGATTGGCTAACATGGATCGTAGACCATCGGTCGATACTTGCCTCGGGTACACTCATGTCCCCGCCACACGCGCCGCAAAAAGCATGGACAGCCAGCTTCTGGTCATCTGCGGGCTTACATTTGTAATCCACGTGATTGCAACATTGGCCTATGCCGTGCGAATCGCAGGTGTTCGCACGGGCCGCATTGCTGTGTCGTTTTCCCTTTTCGGGATTATTGCGCTGGTTTCCCGGACAGCGAATTCCTTTCAAGGACCGTTCATCGCGAAACGGGTTGAACTGGACATTGCGCATCATCTGGGCAGCGGATTGCTCACCGACTTTCGGTTGTTCCTGCTGACTGCCACAGTGGCAAGCATTGCAGGATCGTTCCTGATTCCCACGTTCCAGCGTTACTTCAGTCGCGCGGTCGATCACTTCCACGCAAACCGCTCGATTCCTCGCCTGCTGCTGCACGTCTTCAGTCGTGCCGGTCTTAACACCATTCGCACGGGCGCACGGCTTCCTTCTCGACACAACGTTACGCAACTGGCCGCAAGCGCTGGCGTGTCCTGGACAGTTATCGGGCTGAACGTTGTCGCAATGGCGATCTGGACGGTCGGGGTGTTCGCATCGTTGTATGCGGGATACCTGAAGCCCGAGCTGCGGGTGACGTGCGCGAATCTGTCGTCGGTCATCAATGGCTTTGCGACCGTCGTGCTGGCGGTCATTATCGACCCGCAAGTTTCCGTGATGACTGACGACGTCATCGAAGGCAAGATTTCGGAAAACAGCTTTCGGCGCGCGATCACGACGCTCGCGGGTGCGCGCGTTCTCGGTACGCTGTGCGCGCAGGCAGTGCTCATTCCGGCGGCAATCGTCATTGTCCACGTAGCTGAACTCATTTAGCACGGTGAGCGATATGCGCGACGCCGATTGGATCGAACTGGACCGTCTTGTCGAAGATGCAATGAAGTGCTGGGCCATTCCCGGCCTGGCCATCGCCGTGGTTCAAGGCGACGACATCATTCTGCTCAAGGGTTATGGTGTACGTGAACTGGGCGCGAGCGCTCCGGTCACGCCCGACACGCAATTCATGATCTGCTCGCTGACCAAATCGATCAACGCCGCCGGTATTGCGCTACTGGTCGACGAAAAGCGGTTGAATTGGGACACGCGCGTTCGTGAAATACTGCCGGAATTCCAGCTTCGCGATCCGGCTACTACTGAAGCTATCACTGTCTCCGATCTGCTTGCGCATCGTAGTGGGCTCCCCCGTCATGACCGCATGTGGTCGCTGCCAGAAGCGCGGTCGCGGGAACAGATCCTATATGCCATGCGTTATCTGGAATCGAGCCGGCCTCTGCGCGAGGCGTACCAGTACTCGAACCTCGGCTACATCGTCGCGGGCATGGTCGCTGAGCGGCTCAGCGGGCAGAGTTGGGAACAGTTCACGACGCAGCGCCTTTTGTCGCCTTTGGGTTTCAGGAATTTCGGATTCTCGACTGACACATTGGTATTGGCGGCCGATTTCGCGCATCCGCATGTTCGGGATGGGCGGCATGCCCGTCGAACGAGATTGTGGCCGATGCACGCGACGCCTGCCGGCGGCATCCACACCTGCGCGGCGGATATGGCCCGTTGGCTGCGATTGCTGCTATCGCGAGGACACGTCGACGGTGCGCAAATCCTTTCGGAAGCGGCAGTGACCACGATGATGACGCCGCACATCGACTCGGACGATTCGGGATTCGCGGAGATCGGTAGGAACCAATACGGATACGGGCTGACGTGCCAGCTTTATCGTGGCGAGCGCACTGTGTCACACACCGGTTCGCTGCCCGGCTGGGGTTCGCTGTTCAGCATGATGCCGGATCGTGAGATTGGGGTTGTCGTGCTGACGAATCGCGATCCCTGTCCCGTTCGCGAATTGATCACGTACGCGGTGTTCGATCGATTGCGCTCGCTCTCGCCGATCGACTGGTTCGAGATCTTTCACGCGAGACGGCAAAGCACTTTAGAAAAAGAAGAAGCTGACGCACGGCGTTTTGGCGCCAACGGTATTGTGGTTCCGTATCCAGACGCGCTTCTCAAGCACTTCATCGGCGAATATAGCAATCCAGCTTATGGCACGATTTCGATCACCCACAATACATCCGGCATGCGTTGGAGTTGGCGGGGCCTGAAAGGCAGGCTGGTATATCGAGGTGAAAGCTCGTTGCAGTTGAAAGAGGACGACGAAGCTCGCTTGTCTGACCTGGTTTTCACGTTCGACCGACATGCGGACGGGGTCGTTACCAGACTGAGATCGCCGTTGGAGCCGGCGGTTTCGGATATCGTCTTCCGACGTTGATTGGCCGCGTGAATGACCGTTTTTACGTCACCCGCGATGACCGCGGCGGGTCGGGTACGGCCGATCGTCCGTAGGGCGGAGGTCAAGACGCGTCATTTGGCAAGATTGCCGCATGGACATTGGTGCGGCTGCTTCGCTCTGAAATCGGTCAGTCGAGCGCCAGTGATGTGCGTCGGGTCATTCGGCCTTTGCGGTGGTTCGGGATGCCTCGTGGTTGCGAGGGAGCTGAACTCACCTTTAACGATCCAACCTCTGAATAATGTCGAGCCGCCAGAGCGACAGTGCATCTTGATGATGTCGCGTTCGGGCTTGACCATTCGGGAGGTCAAGCCGAACCGCCCGCTTCCACAGTGACGAGACCCGACAGATCGATGCCCGCCTTAAGAGAACCGTACAGGTTCATCGCGATATATGCGGGCAGCACCTCTGCGCGATGGACGTGGTCGCCGAACGCGCAAGAAATACGGCATGTTTCACCGTGATCGGCGAATATAAATGACTTCACGGAAAAGCCTTTGTTCGCCTCCGAATAGTCTTCCTGTGTCAGATCCGGTCTTTCGTTGAGCATAGTGTGAACCGGATGCCGGGCTGGCAGTAAATCGGAAAGACTGGGATCGTCCGATATGCGCTGCAAATCGGAGCCGTAGTAATGAACGCCGCTGTAGTGTTCGAGGCACTTGTAGAGCGCGAGGATCTGCTTAGTGGACCAATGAGAGAGCCGAAAGGTCCCGTCATACATTGCGTATTTGACGCAGACACTTACCACTGCGCCGGAAACACTCATGACAGCGGTTTTGAAGCTGGCAGCCAGATTCGGCTCATCGCTGGCGCGACGATTCTCGATGCGCATATTGGATCCCCAATTGGCTAAGGATAACTGAATAATCTGGAGTACGGGAGCGCCGAAGTGCTCCGTTCCTTGCGGCAATTTTTGAGGAGAGTGATGATTCGTGACTGATATGCCAGACCCGTCCTGCGTGGATGAAGAGTCGACCGACCGGACAACGCGGACCGGCATTCGCCGGTCTGCGCTCCCGATCACTCGACGCGCCGACGGGTCCACACCGATGATGACAGAAAGGCTCAGACCGTCTTGATCAGCCCCAATTGCGTGAGAGCCGACACACCGTCGTCAAGACCAAGCTCTTCGACGATTTTGCCCTCCTTCAAACGAAGTACGGTGGTGCCGGTGAAGTGCATCTTGCGGCCGGTTGCCGCCGGCAGAGACCCTGCAAGAAAGTCACCAAAAGCCGGGCCCGTGTGCGTACCACCACCTTCCCATTGGCCTACGACGTAATCGCCTTCAGCGATGAGATCCGTGACGCCCCAGAAATTGAGGTCCGGAAAGGCTTCGCGGAAAGCGGTCATGAACGCTTTGATGTCGTCACGACCACGACGGGGTTCATGCAGCGAGTATTTCAACAGCATGTCCGGCGCAGCGATCTCGTCGACAATGCTCAGGTCACATTTCTCGCCCCAGAAACTGGTGAACCAGCGACCTACGACCGCCTTGTTGTCCTCTTCCTTTGACATGTTCGACTCCTTACTGAGCTTGATTGGCAGCGAAGCGGGCTTGCTTCGCCTGGAACGAACAATATCCATCGCGCCTCCCCACTACTACCCGTTTCTTGCGGTGCGATTCAGACAATCCGTTTCACGCCGCTCATCCGGAACCAGAGCAGAAGGATTGCCTGCAACACGTATGGTTGGTTCTATGCGCCGGGCGCCTCAATAAGCTAGTACGCGCCATGCCTTGGGCCGTCTCATCTGCATACGGTAGTTGAACTGGTGACTTCGAGAAACTGACGTCGAGTTGAATACCGCAAGAACCGGAAAGACGTACCCATCAAAAGATCTTACTTTCGACGCTTTCTGGAGAAAGTCTCTCATGCTGAAATACCTCTGCGCTAATACAGCCGAACGAACCTTCGCCAACGGCGCTGCGGTGATCAACGAGGCCCTGCATCGGCAGGCTCATATATCCACGTCCTCCGACGACACGCGACTGGATCGCCTGGTACAGCGTCTGCTTGACCTCGACGAAGACGACGCGATGGAGCTGGAGGCACTTGGTGGCGTGCCGATGGCGTTGGGCAGCCGAAGTCCCGCGAGCTTCAACAATGTCCTGCAGCAGGTCATTCGGCAACTTCAATTGACCAAGCTGTTCTGTCCCAGCCAGGAAGGCGAATTCCACCGAAGCATCTATCCGGCTGCTTATAACGAACGAACGGGTGAACATCATCCAGAGGAGATGGCGCGATGGCGGGCGGAATTCCGGGGCATGGCTCCGGAACAGCAGATGATGACAAGCACGATCATCTGGCTATATCAATCGGGTCCCGATTCGACGTGGCTGCGTCGCGTCCCCTGTACCTGGCGAGCAGGCGAAGCGATTCAGTACATGAGTGACGCCGGATGTCTCTCGCTGTGGCTCAACCTCATTGCAAGATATCCGGGCTGGTAAGCGATATCGACGTCGTGCCGCTGCGGCAGGGTGATGCGGTGGTCTTCGCCGTCAACCATCGCCCCGTGCGCTCCATGCGTGGGTTCTATCGCGCGAACTTGCGCCATGGCGTCAGCAAGCTGGATCGCGGGCAGCGCCATACACTGGGCATCATCTTCCACTACGCTAAATAGTCCCTGGCCGGAGACCCACCCCACAGAACGAAACGAAGCCGTACGCCCCGGCACTCGGTCCGCCATCGACGGAGGCGGCCGAGTATGACGAACCGGGACTCGCCTGCACGCACACCTGCGCGGTACCCACGGGTACGCATGGCGCGCCATCCCCCCGCCGGGCATTCATCGGTTCGAATAGATGCCTTGGCTCGTCAAGGCGTAGTAGCCGACAACGAAGATGAAAATCCCAATTGCGATAAGCGGGTGAACAAACCAACCTAGCGCCGCCGCCATGATGTAAAGCAGGATGCCAAGCGCCGGTCGAAGCACCTGCGACGCAAAAGCAGCCGCCGGCAGATGCGGCTTCAAGAGTTCAGGATGACGATGCAAATGCCGAAAGGCAGGGAGCCATGACGCCGACATTAGTCCGGCTATCAAGGCATAAAGCACCACGGCTGCCTTCTGGTCCATGAGGTTCCCGTCGCGGAATGCACCCGCCAGCACGCCGGTCGGAAACGGAATCAAGGCTGCGGTACCAACGATGCCGAGATTGATACAGTTGAGTGTCACATCCACCTTACAGAGACGCTCGAACATGTAGTGATGGTTGAGCCAGATGATTCCAACGTAGATGAACGCAATTGCATAGGCCAAGTAGGAAGACCATTCCGCCACAAGCTCTTCCCCCAATCTTCCTGACGCAGCGTTCGGGCGATGGATCTCCAGAACAAGCAGCGTAATGATGATGGCGAAAGCCCCATCACTGAAGCTTTCCACACGGCGTGGCTCTGGGAGGCCAAAGACGCTTTTTATCTCGGCAACCTGTGCCGCCTCCGCGTTGGGCCGCGCGAGCGGAAACGACGGACCTGCTTTCTGGGCGAGTGCGTTGCATACATTGCGGGCCTTGCACCAGAGGGCTCTCGACCAACGTCCGATGAAAGGTTTATTTTCCTCTAGTGCTGGCATCGTGGATTCCTTTCGCGTAATCGTTCTGAGGGGCAGTTCGGGGCATGCCCGTCTGGGGAGCAGCGCAGAGGCAAGGGACGGTCGTCACCGATCTCAACGACCCCTTAAACCGCTGACGCGGCATCTTGAGTTCGATGACGGATCTCGTCGCGGAAAATGTATCGCAACGGTCGATTCAAGACACTCCGTTCCTTGCTTTGGAATTCGATATCGAGGCAGTGCTTCAACGACCGCTTGAGGATCTTGACCGGTGCGTATTGAGATGCCGGTTTTGGCCGATAGCGCCAGTTCAACTAAGGCGCCTAAAGCCGACATTCGCGAAGACTGAGACGAGCTCGCCCACGACCGCAAAGGCCGAACTGCCGACGGCCGTTGTACCTTGGAAGCCACCATTGAAGTTGACTCGTGACGAACGACGGTAGTGACGGTAGTAGGTCAAGCCGAGCCGGTCGTCGTTGGATTCGGTCGTTAAGGATTGTAGACGCCTGTCCTAAACACCCGGCCTGCAAGCGCACGCGAAAGCCGGCGGGCAGGCGTCCGACAATCCTTAACAAACTGGGACTTTCAAAGCTGCGTCCAGATACAACAAAGCCGACTTGACGTCGGCTTTGTTGTAAAACATAGGGTCACACTTTGCGGGTAAAGCCTATCCCTGCACTTGCTGCAAAAATATGCCTCCTGTTTCAGGGCCCTGCCCTACGATTGCGGATAACGCACATTCCATTGCTTAAGCGCCCTCGTTTCGCGATCGAAACCGAGCACGCTCACCGACGCGGTATCGAGCAGCAAATGCGCTCCAAGCGCCGCTGAATCGGCCATCCAGCAGGCACCGAGAACCCGTAGGAAATGCGCATGCGAAAACAGCGCGATGCGCCCGTTCGTGGCAAGCAGCCGCCGGATCAGAGACTCCGCCCGCGCCTGGATGTCTTCGACGTTTTCGCCTTCCGGTATCGGCGAGGTCCATACGGCCCAGTCAGGGTCCTCAGCGCGGATATCCTTTGTCGTACGGCCTTCATAGATACCGTAGTTCCATTCGCTCAGCCGCGGCTCTTCTTCGGCCTGTGCACCAAGACCTGCCTCGGCGCAGGTATCGCGAGCGCGAGACATCGGGCTGCACAGCACGAGGTCGAAGGGCTGTGCAGCAAGCACCGGCCGCAGCGAACGCGCCTGTTCGCGCCCGTGATCGGTCAGAGGAATATCGGTGCGGCCCGTGTGCTGGCCGGACAGGCTCCATTCGGTTTCACCATGACGGATCAGCCAGATCTCGGGCTGGTTCACGTGGTTTTCGGTAGCGGTAGCGTTCATTGGCGTTGGCAGGATGAGGTCAGGAATCAGCGTTCGGCTTAGTACCGAAACGAGCGGAGCTTGCTTGCGTCTGACCCGATTCTACGGGGCTATCGACAAATTTTCAGAGCAGGCCCCGCATGTCAGATGATCGATCGCGTGCGGGTTCGGCCAGACGCGGTTGCCTTCAGACCGATTCGAAGCGGTCAGCCCTGAACGGCGTGACATCGACGAACGGTTCTTCCCCCGTCATCATGGACGCGATCAGCCGCCCGGTCACCGCGCCGAGCGTCAACCCGTGATGCGCGTGTCCGAACGCAAACCACATGGTCTTGTGACGCGGCGCGGGGCCGATGATCGGCATCATGTCGGGTGTACACGGCCGCCGGCCCATCCATGGTTCGTCGTCTACCCGCTCACCGAGCGGGAACAGCGTACGCGCCACGGGCTCGGCGCGCATCAGTTGCACGGGTGTCTTGGGCGCATCGCGATCCGCCAGTTCAACACCCGTTGTCAGCCGAATGCCGCGTGCCATTGGCGCGAGCAGGAAACCGTTATCCACGTCCAGCACGGGATGGTTCAGCACCGTCCCGGGTTGCGGCGCGTAATGCATGTGGTAACCGCGCTTGACCGCGAGCGGCAGCCGGTAGCCGAGCGCCGAGGTCACGTCTTTGGCCCACGGCCCCAACGCAATCACCGCCGACGACGCACTGACCGCACCGTCTTGCGTTATCACGCGCCAGCCGTCGCCATCGGCTTCGAGCGACGTTGCATCGCCGGTCAGGAAGCGGCCTCCCAGACGCTCGAAGTACGCTGCATAACCCGCGACCAACGCACCCGGATCGGTGACCGACACCGCATCCGTGTAATGCAAACCGCCTATTAGCGAACGGTCGAGATGCGGCTCCGCTAGTTGCAACGTCGCCGGATCGAGGAGCTTGTATTGCACGCCAAACTCGCGATGCCACCGCTCTGCGTCACGCAACTCGTCATCCTGAGCGGCGGCACTGTGGAACACCTTGATCCAGCCCGTTGGACGCAACAACGACTCGACGCCGGCCTCGTGCGCAAGGACCTCATGCTCGGTCACGCAATGTTCGATCAGCGTAGCGTACTGACGCGCGATGGCGGCATGGCGCGCGGGTTCGGAATTACGCCAGTAGGCCCAGAGGAATGGCGCCAGCGCGGGCAATGCGTCGCGATGGTAATGGACATCGATGGAGGAATTGCGGGCGTAGTGCATCAGCGTGCCGATGTCGCGGGGAAGCGCGTAGGGGTAGACACCCTCCCGCTGCAACAGCCCCGCGTTGCCGAACGAGGTTTCGAGACCAGGACGCTTGCGGTCCACGAGCGCGACCGAGCGGCCACGCTTTTGCAAATGAATGGCGACCGATACCCCCACGATGCCCGCGCCCAGCACGACTGTGTCGAACTTCATGCGTTGAATCTCTCCTCTACGTCCAGTTTGTTCGCGGCGGCGAATGGTGGACGGATATCCGCCACTCATCGTTCACCGCCCCAGAAACTTCCAGACGTAGATCATACGCGCGCGCTCTCCAAGCTTTCGGAATAAAGCTTTCGTTTCATCTCGGCCGGCGTCTTCGCGCCATGATGTGCCTCGATTTGAGCAGGGCTTTAAGCGGTCGTCTATCAGGCGATATTCGACAGAGACACTGCGGGGATAGTAAGCGTGCCCGCAGTGCCTGCCGCACAACGCGGCCACGCCGTTGCGTGTGCCGCGCCGGTGGCATAACGCGTGCTTAGCTTTTGCGAAGCGCTGGGGAGCCCCATGGCGCGCCGATCGTGCCGCCATCGACCACAATCTCGGCCGCCGTGATCCCGGACGCACCGTCCGACGCAAGGAACAATACGGCCTCCGCGACCTCTTCAGCGGCGGCGAGGCGTCCCATTGGAATAGCCGGTGAGAGTGCGTCTTCCGTGCCGTCCAGTGTCGCGCCGACTCGTGCACCACGGGTCCAGATCGGCGTACGCGTGGCGCCGGGGATCACCGTGTTCACGCGAATGCCGCGTTCTACAAGCTCGGCGGCAAACACTTTCGCCATGCCCGTAATGCCGGCCTTCGACGCCGAATAAGCCGCCGTACCCGCCCGGCCAAGCTCACGCATGACCGAACCATTCAGCACGATCGATCCCCCCGCCGACATCAGCGGCAGCGCCGCCTGAACCGTAAGAAAAACCGCTGTGAGGTTGGTGCGCAGAATCGCCTCGAACGCCGCAGCGGTCGTGCTTCCCAGCGGCGTTGGCCCTGAAATCCCCGCGTTGGCAAACACGATATCGAGCGAACCGTAAGCGTCGCTGACCTGCTTGATCACCGAATCGATTGCGGTCGGATCGTCCAGATCCGCCTGGATGGCGAGCGCATTTGCGCCCAGCTCCGACGCCGCCTCGTCGAGCTTCGCGCGGTCGCGCCCCGTGATCGCCACGCGAGCGCCTTCGGCTATCAACAACCTCGCTGTCGCAAAACCAATCCCGCTGTTTCCGCCCGTAATCAAGGCAGTTTTATCAGTGAAACGCATGGGTCCTTCTCCTGTTGGTCACCGCCTGGTTGCGGCAGAAAATGCATCGACTGTAACGACACACCATCAATCTAAATGTTGAACATAATCCACAAATTCAGTATTATCGTCATCATGCAGATTGTCAAGCGAGGATTGAGATGGGTTACTCACAGGCGCAGAAAGCGGAGAGCAGGCAACGCGTGCTGGACACGGCAGCGCGGCAGATCCGCGAGCACGGCCTGGAAGCGTTGGGGGTCGCCGATTGCATGCGCCGAGCGGGGCTTACGCACGGCGCGTTCTATGGACATTTTTCGTCGCGCGATGCGTTGATCATCGCCGCGCTGGAACAGGCAATGACACGGGGCCAGACACGCGTGATGTCGCGCGCGGCCGATGCGGCGAAACATTCAAAGACACCATTCGAAGCGATCGTCGATGCCTACCTGCACCCCGCTCACGCGGACAATCCCGGTACCGGATGCGCGCTGTGCGCACTTGCCGGCGATACGGTGCATGCAACAGCGGACGTAAAAGCGCTCTACACCACGCACTTGCGGCAGCTTGCAGATCAGTTGACACAAGCCGCGGGAGCCGGAGAAGGAAACGCAGACGAAACCGGGAGCGAAGCGCTGGGACTAGGAGTGGCGGCCACCATCGTGGGCGCGATCACGCTGGCGCGCGCAGTGGACGATCACGAACTGGCGCTGTCGATTCTCACCGCCGCACATGCGCTTGTCATGAAGCAGGACGGGGCTGCGCAGCAATGAACCCACGGTGAACGGTGGCGGGCATGAGTGCAGGTTCAGTGGTTCTCAGCAAACTCACGGGTGCAGAATCGATGCAACTGCTGCAATAACTCGGAGCCTTGCGAAGTCAGGCGCGGCGTAGCCCGACCGTTCGTGCTCGCATCAATGCTGACGAGGTGCTCGTGCTCGAGACTCGCCACGTCGGAACATTGAGGTTCCACTTGCGACGGCGAGTGTTGGATCAGGAGCAGTGTCGACAACTCGTGAGGGCTGAGCATGGGAATCTCCTTGCATGAATGAATCGCAACCGTTTGCGTTCATGCATCCTAGAGAGCCAAATCGACATTCACGCTACAGCCATTTTTCACGGCATTACACGGTTACATTCTCGCAATGAACAACCGCCCGTGCGGGCCGTAACCGGAGCCCGCAGAAACTTCCCGTTGCAATTGCCCGGTCAACCGAGCCAGACTCAAGTCTTTCAGCGGGTAAGGAAGCGCATGCCGGCCGTAAAATAAGGTGACTTGACATGCGCTGCGCCAACCTCAATTCACCCCTTGCCGCTCAAGCGCCCCCACCGATTCCGCCTGTTTTGACTCGTTCGACTCACGTCCATTTTGAAGACGCGCCAGGCCGCGAATGCCAATCAGCGAGACCGCCGACAGCACTGTAAAAAAGAGCGCGAGCGGCAACCATTGACCCTGGAATCGCTGCGCGATCATGGTGCCGATGATCGGTGTCGTACCGCCGGCAATCGTCGCACAGAGCTGGTACGCAATCGAGATGCCGGAATAGCGCAGATGCCGGGGAAACGCATAAGTCATGAAGCCCGCGATAACCGCATAGACCGCCGACAACACGACCACCGAGAACGCGATACCCGCAATGATCGCCACCGGGTTTCCGGTATTGACGAGCATGAACATGGGGTACGGCGTTAGCATCGAAAGCAGCGCAGCGGCCGTGAGGAAACGGGCATTGCCAAATCGTTCCGCCAGCATGGCCGAGATTGGTTGCGAGAGAAGCTGAATGACGGTGACGGCAAACAGGCAGTCGAGAATCAGCGACTTCGACATATGCAAATAGACCGTCACGTACGAGATCATGAACGTGTTGGTGAAGAAGAATCCGGCGGACCCTATAGTCGTTGCCGCCGCCGCGAAAAGGATCGGCACCCAATGCGATTTGAGCACTTCCTTGACGGGTGACTGCACCATTTCGTCCGACTTCTTCATTGCCTCGAACTCAGGCGATTCATTGACACCCGAACGAATCACCAGGCCGGCCGCGAGCAGGATGAAGCTTGCGAGAAACGGCAAACGCCATCCCCAGGAGATGAAGTCGTCGTGATTGAGCGACGTCACCAGCCGGAAGGAAATGAGCGAAAGAATCAGGCCTGCGGGACTTCCCATTTGCGGGAACGACGCGAAGAAGGTCTTGCGTCCTTCCGGCGCGTGTTCACTCGACATCAGCACGGCACCGCCCCACTCGCCGCCCACTGCAATGCCCTGCACTATGCGGAGCACGATCAGCATCGCCGGCGCCCAGATACCGGCTGTCGCGTAAGACGGCAACAAGCCGATGCCGGTTGTCGCCACGCCCATGAGGAACATGGTCAGCAGCAGCATTTTCTTGCGTCCCAGCTTGTCGCCCAAGTGCCCGAACACCGCACCGCTCAGAGGCCGTGCAATGAAGCCGACCGCGAATGTGCCGAATGAAGCGAGCGTGCTGATGAAGTGATTGCTGCTTGGAAAGAAGACGTCACCTAGCACGAGCGCGGCGGCTGTCGCGTAGGTATAGAAGTCGTAGAACTCGACGGTCGTGCCGATAAAAGCCGCAAACGCTGCGCGGACGGGTTGCCTGCCGGAGACCGCTGCCTTCATGATTTTCGTGTTCCTTGAAAGTGGCGCGCGTTGTTCAAAACGCGATGTACGAGAGGGGATACCGACTTATCAAGCGTCAAAAATCATTCGTACAATCGCGTTTTTGCATTGTCAGTATCAACGTGGCTAATACTTCCATACCCGCGTTGCGGCGCGGGCGCTGCGGCGTTTCAATGCCAGGAGTCGGGGTCAAGCATTAGCAGGATTGATGATGAGGATAAGGACAGGGAATTTGACGAATGCTTTCTGTTCAACGAACACTACGTCCTGTCACCGCGCACGAACTAGAGAGATCCATAGCATGCAAGCAACGCAAAATCTGCCTCCCGATACGCACAAGGCCGTGTTCGACGCCGACATGTTTGACTCTGATGAATGGCAGGTCCGTTCGGATCTGGCGGCGCTGTACCGGCTTACGGCCCATTTCCGCATGACGGACATGATCGATACGCACATTACTGCGCGCTTGCCCGGCGCGACGCCGGCATTCCTGATCAACCGGTATGGCGTTATGTTCCATGAGATGCGGGCTTCGGATCTGGTCAAGATCGATCATCTGGGCAATGTCATTGATGAACGCGCCGCTACCGAACCCGCGCGCTTTCGCGTGAATGCTGCTGGATTCACGATACATTCCGCGATTCACATGGCCCGCGAGGACCTTGGTTTTGTGGTTCACACGCATACGGCCGCGGGAACGGCGGTGTCTGCGCAAGAGCATGGGTTGTTGCCGATCAGTCAGCATGCGCTCAAGTTCTACGGCAAGCTCGGGTATCACGACTACGAGGGCATTGCGTTGAATCTTGGAGAGCGTGAACGTCTGGTGCGCGATCTTGGTCGCAACAAGGCGATGATCTTGCGGAATCATGGTTTGCTTGTAGCGGGTGCCACGGTTGCCGAGGCGTTCCATGAGATCTATTTTCTTGAGCGCGCTTGTCAGGCGCAGATTCAGGCGTTGGCGGGCGGGACCCCGTTGCGCATTCCGTCTGTGGAAGTTTGCGAATTGACCGCCAGCCAGTTCAACCGCGAGGAATCGGCGGAAATCATGGAGATGGCTTGGCGGGCGGCGTTGCGATTAATAACGGATTAGTTTTTTGCTCGCGCCGGTGGACGGGGTTTGGAGGTAGTGGTCGGGGGGGTGCTGGTGGTTTTGGGGTTGGCGGTCGGAGTTATTGCCGGGTTGCTGCTTTCAGTGTTAGTGGTCTGCAAGAGTTGGATTTTCTCTTTATCACTATTAGCCACTGTGCGTGGCGGCACGTCATTTCTTTGTCCAAAGCGACAAAGAAACGAAGCAAAGAAAGCGCTTTAACCGCTCTACCCTAAGTGTCCACAGCGTGCAGTTTTCATTCATAGGTGCCCCAAAAGCACGGTGCTCGCCAGAGCCACCGATGTGTGAAACCCTCCTTCTCGCGAATCCTGACACGAACACGCTTCGCCCCGTACGCTCTCGGGCAAGCACCATTTCTAACGAATCCAAATGGCCTCACACGTATTTACGGTCGCAGTTTTTTTGGTTGGTTAGCTGCCTGGTCTGCGCGGTCATATTCGTGGATCGTAGCCTGATCCGTAGCAGCTTGACGCGAATTACCACTTCGAGCTTTAGTGAATTGGCTACGTTCTTCATACGATTATTTTCGTTGGCTACTGCCTTAAGCATCTTTGGGGTTTGATACGTTGCGGGTTGGCGGCGTGGTTCGACGAGAGTACAAATTCGGAGGGAGGTTATCCGCGGATAGCGCGGGGTGCTCCTTGGGCAGGTTCAATCACTGGTGGCGAAGCGTGTGGGTATCCGTGTTCGGAGAAGGAGGGGTTCACACATCGGTGGCTCTGGCGAGCACCGTGCTTTTGGGGCACCTATGAATAGAAACTGCACGCTGTGGACACTTAGGGTAGCGTGGTTTAAAAGCGCTTTCTTTGCTTCGTTTCTTTGTCGCTTTGGACAAAGAAATGACGTGCCGCCACGCACAGTGGCTAATAGTGATAAAGAGAAAATCCGACTCTCGCAGACCACCACGGCCGAAAGCACCAACCCAGCATAGACCCCGACCACTAACCCCGGAACCTAACACCCTGGCACTGACCCCGACCGCGAACCCCAGAACCGACCACCCCGGCATAGACCCCAACCACTACCCCCAAAACCACCCCCCGTCCACCGGCGCGAGCGAAAAACCTATGACTAAAATTGTCCTCATCAGCCGCGACTTCGATATGTCGCACCTCGTCCCGTCCATTCTCCGCGCAGCGCCCGACCTCGAAGTCACGTTGCACGGTCACGAAAACGCCCAAAACGCCGAGGTCGCCGTGTGCTGGAATCCCCCCCATGGCGCTATCGCAGCGTTACCCCAGTTACGGCTCGTGCACAGCATCGCAGCCGGCGTCGACAACATCCTGACCGACCCCAGCCTGCCCCGCGTACCCGTGTGCCGAGTGGTCGATCCGCAGCACGCACGCGGCATGAGCGAATTCGTGACGTGGGGCGTACTGCATTTTTATCGACAACTTGATCGTGTGATATTGAACCAGCAAGAAGAACGCTGGTTTCGCCCCACTCAGCAAGATCCATCAACCTGTTCAATAGGCGTGATGGGACTCGGTGAGATCGGCAGCCGCGTGGCAACAGACGTGCATCGGCTAGGATTCAGCGTACGCGGTTGGGCGCGTCGGGCAAGAGACCTGCAAGGCGTCGAAACATTCGAAGGTGCGCAAGGGCTGGAACCTTTCCTCCAAGGTACCGATATCCTTGTTTGCCTGTTACCCCTGACGGACGAAACGCGCGGCATCCTGAATGCACGCACGTTCAATGCATTGCGTCCCGGCGCAAAGCTGATCCATGTGGGAAGAGGGGAACATCTGGTACCGGAGGATTTGCTGCGCGCGCTGAATGAGGAGCGCATTGGCGGCGCCATTGTCGATGTCTTTCCAAACGAACCACTGCCGCGAGGACATGCATTCTGGCGGGCGAAGAACATGATCGTGACCCCGCATATGGCGTCGGTCGCCAGCGCGGATACGATCGGACTACAGGTAGCGGAGAACGTGCGGCGGCTCGTGAATGGGGAGGCTTTGCACAACGCGGTTGATGTGACGCGAGGCTATTAGCACACCAGGCTCTTCGCCCAAAGATGCCTCTACACCGCGACAGGAATCGCTTCACCGCCTTCCGTATCGATAAACCGGTGCAGCGCATCCAGGAAGGCCGTCTCGGCCGCGCTGAACTTCCGGTCATTCGACCAGAGCAGATGCACATCGAGATCGGCCACGCCCTCATCCGGTGGCAGGCGCTGAAAACGCCCCTGCGCAATATCCTCCCGAACCACATGTTCAGGAAGACAACCAATGCCGAAGCCGGCGAATATGAATCGCTTCACTTCCCACATGCTCGACGAAGATCCGATCACGCGCTCGGTGAATCCCATCTCATCGCGGAAGAACGTCAGCGGCGACATGTGATCGCCTACCTTGTCACCGGTAAAGGACACAAACTTCTCGCTCACGAGATCGGACGTGCGCAGGTCCGTGCGCCCGAACAACGGATGGTGGCGCCCGCAAAAAAGTGCATAACGCTGCCTCAGGAACACGCGGCTCTCGACTCTCTTGGGCAAGGTGCGGCGCGGCGTAAGCCCAAGCGTTGCGGACTTCTGCTGCAAACTGCTGACTACGTCGGCGCTGCGCATCTCCTGACTCTCGAGTTCAATGCGCGGATAGTCGCGATGGAACTCGGCAAGGAATGTGTCGTAAGCAGGGAAATCAATGCCGCTCACCGTGCTCAGGCGCACCACGCCCGAGATATCGTGATCGCCGTCGACCTTGGCCAGCGAAAGTCGCGAGATCGTGCCGTACACATCTTCTGCGATCTGCTGCACTTCAATGCCGGCCTGTGTCACTTCTATGCGCGGCCCATGACGATCCACCAGCCGCATGCCAAGCTGATCCTCCAGACGCCGCAAAGCCTGACTCACGGCGGGTTGCGTCAAATGCAGCCGCGTAGCCGCGCGACTCACACTGCGCTCGCGCGCTATAGCGAGAAATGTCCGCAGCAGATTCCAGTCGAGCCGATCATTCAGGTAGGTATCGGATCGTTCGTTGCTCATTGCTAACCTCAGCTGTCATCATCCATGAAAATTATACTTAAAATAAATATTAGAAATTGGACTAATCATTTTGTATTCCCGATAAAGGAGTCATGCGCCACCGCGCGACACGAATTAGCGAGTGCAAAAAGCTAAGCGGGCAGCGGCAGCGATGGCTTAAGACCTGCATTTCCTACCCACGCTCCGACATCAACAAGGACTTCATCATGAAAGCGTTTGGCCTGCCCCCTCCGGTTGCACGTTGCATGGTATTGGCGCTGGTTTTATTGTCTGCCGTGTTGGGTTCCCTGCCCTGCGCGTACGCCGATTCGCTCGACAACGTCAAGCAAAGCAAGGTGGTGAAGATCGGCGTATTCCAGGACTATCCGCCGTTCGGCTCGATCGGCGCGGACATGAAGCCGCGTGGAATCGACGTAGATCTTGCCGCGGTCCTGGCGAAAAAACTCGGGACGCGCGTGGAGCTCGTACCCGTGACGGGCACGAACCGGCTGGCGTACCTCGCCGATCATAAAGTCGACCTGCTGATGTCGGTCGGGCAAACACCGGCACGAGAAAAGGTCCTGGACTTCACGCAAGCCTACGCGCCCTACTACATCGCCGTGTTCGGTCCGAAGGCCGTCGAGGTCAAGCAAGCCGCCGACCTGGGTGGCAAGTCGGTCGCGACCGCAGGCGGGACGAACGAAGACATCAGCCTGACGAAAGTGGCACCGGGCACCGCAACGATCAAGCGTTTCGACGATCAAAGCAGCGCGATTGCCGCGTATATTGCGGGGCAGACACAACTGATTTCGCTGGGGGGAGACGTGGCTGCACGCGTTCGCGCAATGCATCCACAAACATCGATCGATGAAAAAATTCGTCTGCTCGACTCACCCATGCACATAGCGGTGAACAAGGGCGAAGGGCCGTTGAGAGACGAATTGAACACGGCCCTGGACAGTGCCCGCAAGGATGGCTCTATCGATCAGATCGAAAAGAAGTGGCTGGGCGTCTCGGTACCCGCATCCTCATTCTGATTTTTAATTTCGCCCGGAACGACAGTCGCGCACACAGGTCACGAGACAACAAACATGAAACCGGCATATCCCATTCGAGCGCCCGCGTTGCGGCGCGCATGGCTTTTCGTTCCCGGCGTCGATACCCCCAGCCATGCAGCCGCGCTCGCAAGCGGCGCGGACGCTATTGTTGCCGACCTCGAGGAAATGACCACGCCTGAGGATCGGCCAATGGCGCGAGAGCGGATCGTCGCGATGCTGCGTGAAGCCGCGCGCCTGGGATTGATCGGCGCCGCACGCATCAACAAGCTGGAGAATGATGGACATGCCGATCTTGAAGGCATCATGTCCGGAGCCCCGCATGCAGTCTTTTTGCCCCACACCGAAACCACGGATCAACTCGTCGCGCTGGATGCGGCGCTCAGTGAATTCGAACGTATCCACGATATCGTGCAAGGCACGACGGAGATTGTTCCGACTATCGAATCCGCAAAGGGTCTGGTCGCTCTCGGAACGTTATTGACCGTCAGCCCGCGTATTCGATGCTGCATGCTCGCAGTCGAGGATCTAGCCGCGAATCTGGGCGCGCGTCGCACGCCTGAAAGCCGGGAACTGCTTTATGCACGCAGCCGGTTTCTCATTGAATGTATTGCGGCGAATTGCGTGCCGATCGACCTGCCGTGTACCTACCGATCCCCCGCAACGCTGGCAGCGGATATGGAGCTCTCGACTCAGCTTGGATTTACATCGAAGTGCGTGGTGTTCGCCGAACACGTTGATGCGGTCAATCGCGCGCTGACACCGTCAGGGAGCGCTGCGGAGGCCGCGCGGGCAATGCTGGCTGCTTGCGAAGCACAAGGGGCCTATGCCGCCGACGCAGACAATTGGATCGACGCACCCGAACGCAATAATGCCAAACGTCTGCTCGCTCGCTACGAGGCTTTCCACGGCGATAAGTAAGCTTGATAAGTGAGCCTGGCGTCAAGGATTGCCGGGCTTGGTAAAGTCCCGGAATCAGTCGCGACGTACGGGCGCGGTAAGCATCGTATTCTGTCTAGAACTGCGTATGTAGCAGCGTTTCTTCAGAACGGATGCACGCGATAACCTGCACACGTGAATTCCGAAAAAATGCCGCCGTCGGGTAAGCTCCACTCACTTGACGCTCTGCAGGCAAATCCATGTCCTCCGTCTCCGCATTCAAGCTTGTCCTGCTCTCGCTAATCGTGATGATCGGCTTGCAGTTGCTAGCCAAGCGCCTTAGATTGCCACCCGCTGCCGCGCTGCTGATTGGCGGCATGGCCATGGCATTCGTGCCCGGTCTTCCGCCCGTTCGGCTTGACCCGGACCTGGTGATTGTCGTATTCCTGCCGCCGCTGCTCATGGATGGTGCCTACTTCTCTGTCTGGGAAGAGCTCAAGCGCAATCTCGGCGCGATCCTGCTTCTCGCTATCGGTGCCGTTGCGTTCACCACACTTGCGGTCGGTGTGGTCGCCCACCTGATTGTCCCCAGCCTGCCTTGGGCCGTCTGCTTTGCGCTCGGCGCTATTGTCTCGCCACCCGATGCCATCGCAGCCAAGGCCGTGCTCGAACGTCTCGCGCTGCCCCGCAAGCTGATGTCTATCCTCGAGGGAGA
The DNA here is from genome assembly GCF_964253815.1 of Caballeronia sp. LjRoot34. Taxonomy (NCBI): domain Bacteria; kingdom Pseudomonadati; phylum Pseudomonadota; class Betaproteobacteria; order Burkholderiales; family Burkholderiaceae; genus Caballeronia; species Caballeronia sp. LjRoot34. The sequence goes on along the minus strand of NZ_CAXUSB020000003.1, from coordinate 1,374,261 downwards.
AAGCTTGCTCAACGACGCGGCCGGCCTCGTCCTGGTTCGCTTCGCCGTGGCGGCAGCGCTTACCGGAACGTTCAGCATTGAACATGCTGCCGCAAGCTTCGCCCTGCTCGGCCTGGGTGGCGTGGTGGTCGGCGCCGTCGTTGGCTACGTGATCGTGCAAATCATCCGCTGCCTCGCTGACGACTATCTCATCATCACCATCAGCGTATTGACGGCATGGATCAGCTACATTGTCGGCGAAATGCTTGGCGTCTCGGGCGTCATCGCGACTGTCACGGCAGGCCTGACCCTGGGCTGGTATCAACACGAAGTCTTGAGCGCAACTGTTCGCATGCGCGGCACCGCGTTCTGGCAAGTCATCATCTTCCTTCTCGAAGCGCTCGTATTCATCCTGATCGGGCTCTCCCTTCGAGGGGTCATCGCCCGGTCAGGCGGTGCCGACGATGCACTCCTTACGCTCGCGCCAGCCGTGGCGGCAGTGCTTGGTGCGGTGGTCCTGTCGCGCTTCGTGTGGGTCTTCGCTACCGAGTTTTTCAACGCGTCATGGCGGCGTTTAACCGGCCGCGAGAACGTGGCGCTGGATTGGCGAACCGCGACCATAACGAGTTGGGCGGGCATGCGCGGCGTGGTCACCCTCGCGGTTGCACTGTCGCTTCCAGAAACCTTGCCCGGACGGGATTTGATCCTTGTCGCGTCGTTTGCCGTCATCCTGGTGACCGTGTTGCTGCAAGGCGCCACCATTGGCGTTCTCATCGAATGGATCAATCCTGATCGCAGCCCGGATGCCGGCGCCCAACATCTCACCGAACCGCAAGCATGGGCAAGACTGGAGGCGGCACAGCTCGCCGCTATCGAACCACTTGTACGCGACAGTGAGGGAAAGGTGATTCATCCCCGGCTGCTAGAGCAATATACCTACCGGGCAACACTCACCAAAGCGTATGGCGACCGGACTGATTTTCCGCATGAGGAACGTGTCACTCATTACGATGTTGTCCTGGCAGCTATCGCAGCCGGGCGCAAGGAGTTGCTCCGGATGCATCGCTCCGGCGCCATTCACGACGAGATGTTGCACATCCTCGAGCATGACCTGGACTTGCAAGAGGTGTCCGCGCGGCATGGGCGTGGATGATATTGTCGAGTGTCGGCAGACGGCCCCGGTTGGTCCGCTTCGCTTGTCACCACGGGTACCAAACTGACAAGCAACCTTGGGTTGGTACAATCGGGGCAAGCTCCCCGTCCTTCTTCACCACATGTCCGAAATAAACTGGCTGTCCGAACCCAGCACCGCGTCCAAACGCATCATCTTCGCGCGTCACGGCGAATATCCGTGCAATGTTCGCGGCGTTTGCAACAGTAATCCCCGCACCGGCTTTTACCTGACCGAGAAGGGAGAAGCGCAAGCCAGGGCCTTGGGCGAGCGCCTGAAGGACGAGAAAATCGAGCTTATCGTGACCTCGGAATTTCTGCGTGCGCGGCAAACAGCATGGCTGGCCAACAAGGTATTGAACGTTCCGCAAGTCGTTAATCGGCTAGCCAACGAAAACCGGGTGGGTGCCGAATTTGAAGGAAAGCCTGGCGATGATTTCCAGCGATTCATTGCCCACGCGCCGGCTACTACCGCCATGCCGGACGGCGAACCCTTCACGGGAATGCTCACGCGGGTTCAATCACTGATCGCTGACCTGAAGCTGAGTAGTCCGCAGACCGTGCTGGTCGTCACACACGGCTGGACGCTTCAGGCCGTGCGGGTCATCCTGAACGAAATCAGTATGGATGACGCCGCTCGATGCGTGGACATGCCGTCCAACTGCGAAATTGTTGAAGGAAGGTTTTAGCCTCCGTCCGGCATGTCACTTGAATGCGTAGGCGACTCCAACGCCGTAAGTGATTTGATTCCGGTTTCCGCGCTGCGTGACGATAGGACTGTCAGCCGCCGAGCCGGATAACCGCTGGTAGTAAATCATTGCTCCGCCGAACCAGTGTTTGTCGATCTGGTAGATCGCGGCAAGCCACCCGGTCATCTGTTCAAGTCCACCGGAAGGACTGAAAGCAGGCAGGCCGCTGCGCGTGGAATCCTCTTCTGTTACGCCGTAGTACACCTGGTTAAAGCCCTGGCTGACCCAGCTCGCGCCCACCCCTGCACCTACGAAAATGCGCCGCTGCACGGGCAACCAGAGGCTGCCGTTCACTGACACCCGTGCTCCCGTATAAACAATCCCCGCGTTGGTCACCACCGTCACGGAGCCCCGCAGGCGATACGGGAACGCGCCTTGATTATCGTATTCATAGCCCACAAAACCGCCCGCTTCCACGGTCGTATTCACGTCGTGGATCTGAGAAACGACCGGATCGTCAACATGACTTCGCCCCAGGCGAAGCTCCACGGCCGGACCGTATTGCAGGCCTGTCAGCCCACCAAGATCGAACTGGGCATAGGGCCCGTATAGCTCGAACAGCTGCCCGCCATCAGTCACATAACGCACGCCCGGCACAGCGCCGACAAAGCGGTCCTTGGCCCCGGCATAGTCCGTTGTAGACCCAAGGCCACCGCCGACCATGCTGGGGAGCGTGCCGGGAAGGTCGAAGGACGCTGCCCGGCTTTCCGGGGTGATCAGACAGCACGTTGCCAGTAAAACGACGTACAGGCATGCTTGGATCGAGTGGTTTTTCATTGGCCGGCCATTGGAACGGGGGTGGCTTTAATTCAGGTTCAAGTCTTAGCGCCAGGCACTGCCGACTTGAACGTAGAACGCGTTCTGGCCGGGGCCGCGTGCAATATCGATACCCATCGTCAAACCCAGCTTGCGGGCGATCAGGTAGCGAAAACCCGTGCCGAAACCATAGGCTGTCGGCGCATCTGAAAGTGAGTGAAGCTCGCCGTACGCTTTGCCGGCGCCGCCAAAACCGAGCACATACCAGCGCGGCGCCACATTCCACCTGAGCTCGACTTCACTCGTCAGTTGATTCCGGTCTTGATACTTCGCGTCAGACACGCCTCGTAGCGAGACGTAAGGCTGCGCAAAGAACGGGATATTGCCTTGCGAAAATCCGGTGTCGGCCCGCACACCGAGGACCCATGATGGAGCGAGGGGTATCCAGTGATAACCCTTTGCTGTCTCCATCTGGAAATTTGAAGAGCTGCCTAGCCCACCTCTGGCGATTTCCGCTTCAAGCTCGGCATAGGTTCCCTTGCCCGGGAAAAAGAAATTGTCGCGGGTGTCGTAGTCAATAACGACACCCCCCTTTGCGACGCGTTGCTCGTTCTTGAAATCGACCAATCCATTCGGCAGCATGGCGCCGAACCGCGTATTGGAATCCAGGAACGTATAGCGAGGACCGACGTACCACGGACTATCGCCCAAGCGGAACAAGAGCTGCTGAACAACGGCCACGCCACTTAGCTGATACGCGTGCGATCCGCCGTCCGAACCATAGTAATTCAGATGCAGATTGATCTTTCCCACAATGCCGAGATAGCGAATCCTGTCGTCGTCCCAGGTGTGAAAATGCATCAGCCCTACACCCCAGCTATGCGTGCCTGTCGCGAAGCCGCCCAAGCCCGTAATATTGGGAGGCGCTGAGCTCTTGACCTCGCTCGGAGGGGCATCCGGATCATGCTTGGGCATGGTGAAGTAAAGCAGCCCAAGGCCGAGCCCATATCCAACCGCAGGTTCCGTGACAATAGTGGGTACCGGCAGGACTCCGCGATGTGACAACAACATATCGCTCAAGTCGAACATGCCGTCTTCAGCGTCCGTGAATTTGCCTTCGGCAGATGCAACGCCGGTGAGTGAAGCAGTGAGCACAAGGCAGCCCATTAACGGCCTTATCCTTTGTCGTAATTCAAGGACAGCGCTTAAATCCCGCTTGCATAATTTCATCAATACGAATTCCGTCATGCAAGATTGGGTTCATCGCTCGCCAAGCGAATGCACATTGATCGACTCGGTGACTTCAAAGCTTCGCTGCACGTTTAAGCCTTGAGAGACTGCATCGGTACTCGCCAATAATTTAGCAATTCGAACCGTTTTGGTCCTGCGATTCAAATATGGATTCTGTAAAAATGGAAGCCATGCTCGCGGCTCAACCCGCCTGACAAGGTCGACCGATATCAGAAACCCAAACAGAACGCAATCATGGTTCGAGGCGCGACTAATCCCCCGCGCGAAAACCAGGCGAGCACGCGCGAAACCGTTATTCTGGACACTCCGGCGATACCCGCGACATGGACCATGCGGTGAGGTGCGGAAGTCGAAACTTTGCCGCAACTACCCAAGTTTCGGCCCTTTTATTCGATCGATGGCACTAAGCAAAACCGGTAGCGATACAGGCTTCGCGAGATGAGCATTAAACCCGGCACGCAGCGCTTTCGCAGCATCCTGAGCACGTCCAAACCCGGTGAGTGCGATCGCGGGCACCGCGACCATCCGTGGCAGTTTTCGCAAGGCTTCAATTAATTCGTAGCCGTCCATTTCCGGCATTCCGATGTCCGACAGAATCAAATCGAAGTCGTTGCTGGTTGCCGCCGCAAGGGCCTGCTTCGCGGTCGCCTCCGCCTGCACGTGCGCGCCCTCAAGTTCGAGAAGCGTGCGAAACGCTTCGAGCGCTTCCAGCGAGTCGTCGACCAGCAGGACTTTCAGCCCCATGAGAGCACTCGAATCGAGTGGCTCACCCGGATGGTTCAGCGCCCGCGAAACCGGGCTTTCCGGCAACCAGAGACGAAAACGAGCGCCCTTTCCCAAGCCCGCGGACTCGGCCTCGATGCGTCCACCATGCATCTCCGCTATTTGCTGGACCAGCGAGAGCCCGATTCCCAATCCTCCACGATCGCGTCTTCCTGCCGCTTCAGCCTGACTGAACATGTCAAATATTCTCGGCAGGAAATCCGGCGCAATGCCTTGCCCCGTGTCGGCAACTTCGATGCAGATGAAATCCTCATCGCGCAAGAGCGTGATCCCAATACGTCCCCCGCGCGGCGTGAACTTCAGTGCATTACGCACGAGATTCCAAAGCATCTGCTCGAGCCGGACCGCGTCGGCCCGGATGACAACGGGGACGCTCACGCCAGACGTCGATAGGGAAATGCCGTTTATTGCCGCATCGGCCGCGCTCGCCTCGACCACCGATTTCACTGCGACCGAAACGTCGACTGGTCCCCGCTGCAACGCCAGCTTGCCGGTGCGGGCGCGCGACAAGTCGAGCAGATCGTCGATGATTTTCGCCTGGCCGACGACCGAGCGCTGGATAGCTTCGGCCGCCTCTTGAACGACTGCGATACCTCTTGCCTCGGGCGTGCGGGTGAGCAACTCCGCTTTCACATGAATCAGATTGAGCGGGTTCTTTAGTTCGTGCGACAACACGGCAAAGAACTCGTCCTTCAAACGGTTGGCGGCCTCCGCCTGAAGGCGCACTTCGCGCTCAAGCGTCAACTGTAACTGCTGCTGGCTTTCAATCCCTTTCTGATCCGTGACGTCGCGAACGATCTTCGCGTAACCCTTAAAGCCGGCTGCATCGATGAATGTCATAACGCCGCTGCAGTAGGCTTGCGAGCCATCACGCCGCAGGTACCACCGTTCGTCTTCCGCGCGCCCGACGCCGGCCGCTTGGGCTCGCTCAGCTTGAGAAATACCGTCCCCCCGATCTTCGGGCAAGAAAATCATATCGATGGAGTTGCCCTTCGCTTCCGCTTCCTTGTATCCGAATATGCGTTCCGCACCCTTGTTCCAGCTAACAATCATTCCGTCCATGTCCTGGACGATGATCCCGTAATCGTCGGTCGTCAGCGCCGCAAGCTTCAGCCGGTCGTCACTTGTGCGCGCCTCCAGTTGCGCTTGTCGTTGAGACGTGACATCGATCAGCGTAAGCACAGCGCCGTCGATGTGGTGGTCAGCAGTGCGATACGGCAGCAAACGAGCCAGAAACCAATGGCCATCGCCCGTTTCGACCTCTCGCTCGATCATCTGCAGGGTGCCAAAGACAGCGGCAGCATCGTTGGCCAGTTCGGGATATTTCACGCGATGCGTAAGATCGAGCAATGGGCGGCCGACGTCGGACTTGATCAGATTGAACAAGCCGACTGCGGGCGCGGTATAGCGTTTAATGCGCATCGCCCGGTCTACAAAAACAGTCGCGATATCCGTTGAGGCAATGAGGTTCTCCAGGTCATCGTTCGCCTTGGCCGTCTCCTCCACCTTCGATTCCAGCTCGACATTGACCGTCACCAGTTCTTCATTGACCGAGTGAAGCTCTTCCTTGCTCGTTTCGAGCTCTTCGGTAGCCGACCGGAGTTCTTCAACGATGGCTTGCAGCTCTTCGTTGGATGCTTTCAACTCCTCGGTCGATACGTTCGACTGTTCAATGGACGACTGCAGGTTCTCTTTCGCGAGATGCAACTCTGCTTCAAGCTGCGCCATAACCGGATCGTTCGCAGCGGAGCTGCTTTCGTCATTTGCACTCCCTTCGTGCCGTGCGACGTCTTCCAGTTCACTAAACGAAATTAGCAGGATGTCCACGCCGCTTGCCTGATCGTGGTACGGATGCACCTTCATCCTGATTCGCGTGGCCGTCTCACCGCCGGACAAACGCACCGGCCGCGTGTCGACGTCGATGCCTTTTTGTGTCGCCTGAAACAGCGCCGTGCGCAGTTCGAGCCGCAAGGCAGGATGGATCAGCGTGAGAAGGTTGTGTGATGGCTCGCCACCTGGATAGTGAAAAAACTGCCCGACCTGACCAGACATATGCACGACATCTGCGTCGCGATCCACAATTACACTGGGAGGCGCACCGTGTTCAATCGCCCGGCGATGCAAGTCGGCGGTCTCCAGGCGTGGCCGTTCAGTAACGGGTCGCGCCGCGATGCTGAGGTATGCCGGCCCCGCCGCCAGCCGGGGGAATGACGCAGCAGACGCACGCGGGCGCGAAGTCAGGATCTTCGCTTGATAGATCCGGTTCTTTTTGTCGATCGCTATGAATAGATCGTCTGCAACTTCGGCCGATTCCGAGCTTCCCAAGAACAAAAAGCCACCCGGCTTCAGCGCAAAGTGGAATGTCTGAAAAATTTCCCGCTGAATCGCGCGATCCAGATAAATCAGCAGATTGCGACAAGACACGAAGTCCACCTGCGAGAACGGCGGATCGCGCAGGATATTGTGAGGGGCAAAAAGCACCTTTTCGCGTACCGACTTGTCGATCACATAGCGACTGCCGGCGTGGTTGAAAAATCGGTTCAAACGGGTGGGCGGCACGTCCGTCAGGATTGATTCAGGATAGTTACCTGCCCGGGCGATTTCGATAGCGTGCTGGTCAATGTCGGTCGCGAACAAGTGAATCGCCGGCAGCTCGTTCCCTTCCGGCTGGCGTTCACATAGCAACATCGCGAGCGAGTAAACCTCTTCTCCGGTGGAACAACCGGGCACCCACACGCGCACCGGATCGTCGAGCGAGTTCCGCTCGGTAACGATCTTCGGGATTACCTCACGCTCGACCGCTTCGAATGCTTCGCGATCACGGAAAAAGTTGGTAACGCCAATTAACATGTCCTTGAGTAGCGGTGACGTTTCCTCGGGATGCGAACTCAGGAATCGCTCGTACAACGGCAGGCTGGGCAGTGCATTGACTTGCAACCGCCGTTCGATACGCCGCAGGACGGTCGCGCGCTTATAGTGATGAAAATCGTGACCGGTGCGGGTATGCAGGGTCATTAATATCGAATGAAGCGCGCGCTCGGCAGGCGAAACGATGTGCTCTCCAACAACGGCGGGAGCAACGGGTTGTTCCTGACCAGATCGCGGCACCTCGATAGCGCGCATGTTGGCCCACAATTCGATCAATTTTTGCGGGATGTCAACGATCGGCAGCACGATGTCCACCATGCCGGTCGCAATCGCATTGCGAGGCATGTCCTCGTATTCGGCGTCCTCGGGGCTCTGCGCGATCGTGATTCCAGCCAGCTCCTTGATACGACCAATGCCAACCGACCCATCACTTCCGGACCCGGAAAGGATGATGCTGATGGCCCGTTCGCCGTGCGCCTCGGCCAGACTCCGAAAGAACAGGTCAATCGTGACGGGCCGACCGGGTAGGCGATCAACATGCGTGACACGCAAATGTCCGTCTTCCATGGACAAGTTGTTCGACGGCGAGATGAGGTAGACGCAGTTCTTTTCGATTCGCGTGGGCATCGTCACCTGAATGACGCGCATCTTCGTTGCACGTTGCAGGACCTGGTCGGCGACGCTCTCGTGTTTCGAGGACAAATGCAAGACGATGACGAACGCCATGCCGGCATCGCCAGGCATGTTTTCAAACAGACGAAGCAAGGTCTGGATGCCACCGGCCGAGGCGCCGATGCCCACCACCGGAAAATCCAGCGAGCTTGTTGCCGAAAGCTGTTTGGATTCGGGAGCAGGCATCTCGTTTGGCGTTTTATCGTTTGTCATCGCGACTGTTCGCACCGCGGTCTCAATGTAGGCGTTGAGACGCAACGAGGCGTCGGAAAAATGTAGGTGGGCTATTGCTACGAATGCCCACATGAATTGGCAATTTCCATGCCTAAGCGATCTACGGACAACTATCGGCGTTCGAGCGGCAAGCGGGATGAGTGCAGATCAAGATGCTTTACGCGTCCGATAAACGCGTCATCAATCGTTGCGCATCAAATGGCGCCCGAACCTTTTTGTCATTGTCGAAGTAGCAGAACACATCATCAATTTTTCCTGGACGGGCGCGTGCCGGCGAGAAAAGCTTCGCATCCGGAGGTGCGCTTCCCGCGGACCAACTCCGGATCCGACTTGCCCAATGGTCGAGCCCTTCATCGGTATAGGCTCCGCCGTACAGCGTCTCGGTGCCATGAAGGCGCATATACACAAAGTCAGCCGTCAGATCTTCGGCATAAGGCCACCCTGCCACCGAGTCTGAAATCACAAGCGCAACGCGATGTTCGCGCAGCGTTTTTATAAAGTCCGGGCTTGCGAAACTCGGGTGCCTGATCTCGATCGCGTGTCTGAGACGGTGCTGGCGCCTGATGTCAAACCACGGCTGCTTTACCCGGGTGTCATGCTGGCTCGCCAGAGCGGCAGCTTCGCGAGTGTCATGCGGCAGCAGCGCCAGAAACCGGTCCAGGCGCACCGGCTCAAAAGAATAGTTGGGCGGGAACTGCCAGAGAAAAGGTCCAAGCTTCTCTTTAAGCGCGAGAACGCCAGAGGCGAAAAAATTCGCGATGGCTGGCCGCACTGAGTCGTCCCGGAATCGGAGCATATGGGTCAGATAACGCGGACCCTTTACGCTGAACACAAAATGAGCCGGCGTTGCCGCATACCACGACTCGTAGCTGCCGATCGTTTGGAGGGAATAATGCGAACCGTTGATTTCTATCGTATCTACCGCACGAGAAGCGAATTCCAGTTCGCGAGCCTGTTGAAGGCCCTTGGGGTAGAACACGCCGCGCCATCCCTCGTAGCGCCAACCCGATATTCCGATCCTGTTAGCCATCGTTTCTCGCGCGCTCGTTGTTAGGACGTCAAGCCTTGGGCACATTCCCCGTGTCGGTCAAAGTTTCGCGTTGATACCGGCATGGCTCGAGGCACCGGAAAGAAAGCCGCGAATTCACGGCTGGCCCGAGCCGCCTGATGCACCATAGACCTGCCCGGTCACGTAGCTCGCCTGCGCAGACGCAAGCTGAACGTAGACGGGTGCGATCTCCGCCGGCTGCCCTGGGCGCCCCATCGGTACCTGCTCACCAAACTTTTCGACGTTCTCGGTTGTCTGCCCGCCGCTGACCTGTAGCGCTGTCCAAAAAGGACCAGGGGCAACCGCATTGACGCGGATGCCCCGCTTGATCATTTGCTTGGAAAGCCCTTTGGAGAAGTTGGCGATAGCCGCTTTGGTCATTGCGTAATCGAGCAGGTTGAATGAGGGATCGTAAGCGTTCACCGAACTCGTATAAATGATCGCCGAGCCCGGTGGCATGTGAGGAATCGCGGCCTTCGTAATCCAGAACATCGCATACAGATTGGTACGGAGTGTCCAGTCAAACTGCTCAGTGGTGATGTCGAGGATCGAGTCGTGGCTTTGCTGTCGTCCAGCGTTGCTCACCAGAATGTCCAGGCCGCCCAGTCCTGACACCGCCTGTTCTACCAGCGCCTGACAGAAAGCCTCATCGCGAATGTCGCCAGGTAGTGCGATTGCCTTGCGACCCGCGGCACGAATGATTTGTATGACCTCACGGGCATCGGGTTCTTCCGCCGGAAGATAGACGATCGCGACGTCGGCTCCTTCGCGTGCATATGCGATGGCTGCGGCGCGACCAATGCCGGAGTCACCGCCAGTAATCAGCGCTCTTCGTCCGTTGAGACGGCCAGAGCCTCGATAGCTGGTTTCGCCGTGATCGGGGCGGGGCGTCATGCGCCCTGCAAGGCCTGGCCACGGTTGCTCCTGGGCAGGGAATGGCGGATGCGGATAGAGCGTGCGTGGGTCCTGCGGCGGGCTCGCCATGGCGGTTCCTGTCGAATTGGAAACATCGGTCTGTGCGACAGCCCGTGCTGCCACTGCGGTGACAAATCCCGCTGTGGCGCCTTGCATTAAAGTGCGACGCGAAGTGGATATTTTTTCGGACGGCATGGCGCACTCCAATGTTTACGGATTCATACGAGGCGTTCGGTAGTGGACATACCAGCAAGCGCGATTCCTGCCTTCCATGCGCAGGCGGTAGGCAGTAGAAGAAAATCTTTAATGACGCGCTGTCAGGGTAGCGACATGCAGTTGAGCGGGACGAACGATGCTCGTTCTCCTCTACAAAATGTTCACCAGCCGCGTGCGGCACGAAAGAATCATGTCGGGGCTGTCCGAAATCCGCCATTTTTCGACAGAAATACTGGATGGCAGACGTCGCTCTCATTCTTTATTTTATAAAGAATGCCCGGAGGTGCGACATGGACGCAAAAATCATTGGGGTTATAGAGTCGAAAGGGATTTTCGCAACGCACTGGGAATTTGATTTCACGATAGGCAACAGCGAAGGCAAAGCGGTAGCGGGAACCGTATCCCTCGACGAAGCCATCGCGTTCGCAAATCGTCGTGATCTCGGCCCGGTCGCCGACATGTGCCGCGCAATCAAGACGACACCTCCGCCGGAGTTTTCCTGGCTCGTTGGAAGGATTTTTAGGGATCCCCGGTGAACCGTTTTTCCGCAGCACAATGTGCTGTCAAGCACGTGCGGCAACCTCGTGGCCTGATCGCTGTAAACACACAGTACGCGCGCTAACCAGCCGCTCGTTACTCGACTCTTCCGGTTATCCATGGACTACGCACCGTAGTCCTACCTGTTGCGCTAAAGCCCAGCGTTCCAATCTTCGTGTGATTCGACCAGACCCGCGTCGTCGCTGCGAGCTTGCTGCACGGAACGTACCGATGCGGGCGACTCATTTAGCGCTCGTTACCCTAAACAGACGCCACCACCTCCTGCCGCGCCCCGTGCACTGCGTTAATTGCGTCCTTGGGCAAAGCCGCGCCAAGGGGGGAATACACATTGCTGAGTCGATAGTCTCCGCCACCCTCCTTTGGAGCATCCCATGGCCGCAACAGTTGGCGACTTTCTCGTCGATCGTCTCTATTCGTGGGGCGTTCGCCGCATCTTCGGCTATCCCGGCGACGGCATCAACGGAGTGTTCGGCGCGCTTAACCGGGCCAAAGGAAAAATAGAATTCGTCCAGGTCCGGCATGAGGAAATGGCGGCATTCATGGCGGCGGCGCATGCAAAATTTACAGGCGAACTCGGTGTCTGTATCGCGACGTCAGGGCCGGGGGCCTCTCATCTGGTCACCGGCCTTTACGACGCCAGAATGGATCACATGCCGGTCCTCGCGATCGTGGGACAGCAAGCTCGCGCGTCGCTCGGTGGGCATTATCAGCAAGAACTGGATCTCGTTTCCTTGTTCAAGGACGTTGCCGGCGCCTTCGTGCAGCAAGCAAGCGTTCCTTCCCAAATTCGCCATCTCGTCGACCGGGCTGTGCGGGTCGCGTTAGCCGAGCGCACCGTCACCGCACTGATCCTTCCAAACGACTTGCAAGATATTGAGTACGAGCCGCCCGGTCGAAAGCATGGAACGGTACATTCAGGCGCGGGCTATCGTGCCCCGAAGACAGTCCCCTATGCCGACGACCTCCGGCAAGCTGCGGATGTGCTGAACGCGGGCAAGAAGGTGGCGATTCTCGTCGGCGCAGGCGCATTGAAAGCGACCGACGAATTGATCGCCGTGGCGGACAAGCTCGGCGCTGGCGCTGCAAAGGCGCTTCTGGGCAAAGCCGCGCTACCGGACAACCTGCGCTGGGTCACGGGTTCGATCGGACTGCTAGGCACCAAGCCGAGCTACGATTTGATGACCCAATGCGACACGCTGCTCATGATCGGCTCCGGCTTTCCCTACTCGGAGTTCTTGCCGAAGGAAGGCGCGGCGCGTGGCGTTCAGATCGATCTCAAAGCCGATATGCTGAGCCTGCGCTATCCGATGGAAGTGAACCTTGTTGGCGACAGCGCCGAGACCCTGCGTGCCCTGTTACCGCTCCTTGAAGAAAAGCAGGACCGCGGTTGGCGCAAGACGATTGAAGGATGGACCGAGGACTGGTGGCAAACGCTCGACCGGCGTGCACACGAGTCCGCCCAAGGCGGCGTCAATCCGCAGCGCACGGTCTGGGAGCTCTCGTCGCGCATACCATCCAATGCGATTGTCACAAGCGATTCCGGCTCTTGCGCCAATTGGTATGCACGCGACCTGAAGGTCCAGCGCGGGATGATGTGTTCGTTGTCGGGAGGGCTCGCGTCGATGGGTGCCGCGGTCCCTTACGCCATCGCTGCGAAATTTGCACATCCGCAGCGGCCCGTGATCGCCATTGTCGGCGACGGCGCAATGCAGATGAACAATATGGCTGAACTCATCACCGTGGCGAAATACTGGAAGCAATGGGCCAGTCCGCACTGGATTTGCATGGTGCTGAACAACGAGGATTTGAACCAGGTGACGTGGGAGCAGCGCGTCATGGAGGGCGACCCGAAGTTCGAGGCATCTCAGGACATTCCCTCTGTCGCATATCACAAGTTTGCTGAGCTGATTGGTCTGAAGGGAATCTATGTCGACGATGCCGACAAGATGGGCGCCGCGTGGGACGAGGCGTTCGCCTCGGATCGCCCTGTCGTACTGGAGGTAAAGACCGATCCGAACGTGGCGCCCCTGCCGCCGCATATCACGCTCGCGCAGGCCAAGGCGTTCGCATCGACATTGATGAAGGGCGACCCGGATCAGGGCAATGTACTTATCGATACCGCCAGGCAGGTACTGGGCGCAGTGCTGCCCGGCCATAAAAACAAGTAGCACGCTGTGCCGCAGCAGGAGCCCAAAAAAGGATTACCGCGATCAGAGCGAGCGCCTTTACGATTCCGACTGACTCAGCGGAGGCTGACGGTTTCGCGTTGGATATCCCGGCGCCATGCGTAAGCCCGCGACTTGAATCACGCCGTCGGCCGTGATTCAACCTCTGCGAAGTCTGTTGCTTTTAATCGGGAAGCGAATATGGACCTGATGCCGACAACACTTCATTGGTTCGATATCGTGATCCGTCTCGCGCTGTCGGTGCTGGCCGGAACATTGGTAGGATTTAATCGCGGCGAGTCAGGCAAAGTAGCCGGGCTGCGGACAACATTGCTCGTCTGCCTGGCCGCCTGTCTCGCGATGCTTCAGGTCAACGCGCTGCTTGCGCAAGCCGGCAAGCAACCCGGGTCGTTCGCTGTACTCGACTTGATGCGTTTGCCACTGGGGATTCTTTCAGGCGTCGGCTTTATCGGTGCGGGGACCATCCTGCGTCAAGACGGTCTGGTGATCGGCGTGACGACTGCCGCGACGCTATGGTTCGTCACGGTCATCGGGTTATGCATTGGTGGTGGTCAATTGCTCCTCGGCTTAGCCGGACTCACGTTAGGCATGATCGTCCTATGGGGTTTCGAGTGCGTTGAGCGTCGCATGTCGCGTGAAAAAACTGCCTTGCTGACTGTCGAATATGACCGGGCGAGTGCGTGCAGGGAACGGCTGACCGAACTGCTTCGACTAGAAGGCTATCGTCTCGCAACCAGGGGCTTTCAGCTAAAGGCAGGAACGGCCACCGTCGAGGAACGTTTCGACGTCCGATGGCGCGGATCGTTCGACGCGTTATCTGCGCCACCGTTTACTGAATCGGCAATGGAAGCCGGTGCGCTGTCCGTTTGCTGGACTCTTGTCAGATGAATTGCCGCCTAGCCGGTTCGCCGTTCGCCGCGAGCGGGTCCACCGCTTGCTGCGATCGATTGAACACCCTATTTCTGTGGGAGAACATCATGAAGCACACGCTAGAAGCTTCTCGCATACCGGAAGAGCATCGCGGCGCAAAAGCAGAAGTAAAGCGAGCGGAACAAGCGAACATGGCTGGAACGCAAGGCAAAGGAGCAGGAACGAATTCGCGCGCCGATCCATCGCCCGACTCAAAGCAAACCGCGCGAGACGTGGAGGAAAAGAACAAACACCCAGCCTCGGAAAATGCGCTGGATTCTTCTCAGGACAAGAATCCCATCCCTCCCGGTTCGACCGCGAACTGAGGGTGCCGCAGGGTCTATCGGCTGGCCGCTCTCGCTGACGACCTCCGATGCGCGCCTGACAAGAGGATCCAAGCTCGGCAAATCACGGGTTGCCAAACGCCCACCGCTCGTCCACTAAGTACCCGAAATTCTATCGTGCCTTGGCGACGCACGCATTGACGTGAAGAGGCGGTTTCGCGTCGTCAAACGGCGGATGCGGCATAAAGCTTTGCACCACGGCCGGCTGGAAAACCAGGCAATATGTTGAGCCGCCGTATTGAAAGTAGCCGAGTTCATCGCCTTTGGCGACCCGCTGTCCGGGAAGCGCCTCGATGACACACGAGGACACATCGGCCATACCGACGAAGATGCAACCTACAAGGCCGATCCGGGGATCATCGCAATCGATCACGATGACCGCTCGCGCAGCAATTGCCGTCGTATAACCCTGCGAATCGTTCAACCCGCCGGGGTCGACGCCCTCCGATTCCGCATTGGAGTAATAGCTGCCGTCGACGTGATACGCCTTGACGATCTTGCCACCGACCGGCGCGTGCCAGCGGTGATAGTTGAACGCGCTAAGAAAAGCCTGATACACACTGCCACCAACAAATTGTTTCGCCAGCGCGTGCTGGTTCGTCGTGAACATCTCTTGCAGTGAGTACGGTTGGGATTTCATCCAGAACTGATCATGCAGTTTGACGTCATGCTGTATGTTGTAGGGAGACGCTTCGCATGCACTGACAATGACCTTGTTGTTATCCGGTTCGGCGACCGGGCGCTCGCCCGGCCGGAATTGCCTCGTGAAGAAATTGTTCCACGATGCGAATCCCCAGTACGGCGCGTCCGGGTCGCATATGAACTGCGACATACCCAGTTGCTTCTGCGCTTCTGGCGAAAACCATCCCTCTGGCGACGAGGTATTCAGATGTGTTCGCGAATGGGGTCCACTAAGGAAACCGCACCAGACGTCAAGTACGCGCTTCAACTGGGCATTGAGCGCGGGGTCGCGAAAAAGCGCGTAGCCCGACGGCATGCACATCGGCCAATCGAGAACCGCGTTCAGCGGGCAATGAATAAGGCTCGCTTCGCTAAAACGCGGCGCGTACGTCATCAGGTAGTCGACAATATCGATCAACTCGTCGATGGTTGAATAACCAAGTTCGTAGCCGGCGGCAATCGCGTCATTGATGGCGCGTGTCAGGTCCATCCGAAGCACCGGATCGTTGCCAATCAGCGTTGCCAGCTCCTCGACTACGCTTACGCGGGGAGCCTGCCCAGCCCGCCGCCGCGCTTTTGCCGCGAGGTCCTTTCTAAACGCCGCTAGCTCCGGTTCTTTCCGCGGCAGCCAGCCGCCCAGGCGACGCCGCTCTGTGAAGGAAACGCTTGAATGACTGGACATGGGGACGGCTCCTGTTGGTTCTTACAGCGGTCAACCTCGCGGCACCACGCTTCGGATTCGACGCAATGCATATGCCAGATAACTACGCGAGTGAATGGACCTGCTAGTCATAGCTCGGTCCGGGCAGACTGACACGCGGCAGCCATACATTTATCGTTCCAGAAATAGAACACTGCTCATCGATATTGCCCGCTACCCGAACCCGTCACGCACGGGTAGCATGCGTTCGACGATCAACGTTTTCGTCCAACGTGTCCATAACTTGAATCTTTTGCGTGGGCTCGCTACCGACGCTGCAAGGAGCCATCGAATGCCCAACCGTACGCTTAAAGCGATCCATCGCGCGCATCGCGACGATATAGCCGACCTGACCACACGGCGTCCTCTGCCGGGGCCGGCGCTACCGCATCTGAATCCGTTCCTCTTTCTGAATCACCACGGCCCACAGGTGTACGCACCGCACAATGGCGGATTGCCATTTGGGCCGCACCCGCATCGCGGATTCGAGACGGTGACTTTCGTCCTCGACGGTAGCCTGGCGCACTCGGACACCGGTGGACACGAGAGCGTCATCGACGCCGGCGGGGTCCAGTGGATGACGGCGGGCAGTGGTCTTATTCATGCGGAGCTCTCGCCGCATCCGTTCATGGAGCACGGCGGACCGCTGGAAATCCTGCAGCTATGGCTGAACCTGCCGGCGCGCCTGAAGATGACGTCGCCTCGCTACGTCGGCCTGCAGGAAAACAATATTCCCGTGGTAAGCACACCCGACCAGGCGGCGCATGTTCAGTTGATTTCGGGCGAATGGCAAGGCGTGCAAGGTCCCATTGAATCGCTGACGAGCACCTTCATGTCCGTCATCCACATGTCGGCTGGTAGCCAGGTCAGATTCGAGAATGTAGGAGGTCGCCAGATCTTTCTCTACGTCGTCCGTGGCAAGGTCGCGATCGAAGGGCAAGAGGTTTCACAGTTCAACCTGGCTGAACTACATGACGACGGTGATGCGCTCGAACTGACCGCAGCGGACGCGTCTGTCCTGCTCTTCGGTCATGCGGAGGCGATCGATGAGCCGATCGCAGCCCGCGGCCCGTTCGTCATGAACACGCAGGAAGAACTGAATCAGGCTGTAGTTGATTTCCACGCGGGTAAGTTCAACGTCCCCGCCGAGTAGCGCATAGCGCATGGCTCAGGCCTGCGCGCAGGAGCAGCTTTACGACACATTCATGCCGGGCTCGCCAGACCAGCGGCCCGGTTCCCACGTAAGGGAGTTTGCGATTCAAGCGAGCGGCGAATCCTCCCAGCCGCCCCCGAGCGCTTTGTAGAGCCGCACCACCGTCAACGACACCTCTGCATTGCTATGCACGAGTGCCGTCTGCGCGTCGAGCAGCGTGCGCTGCACCACGAGCACGTCCAGGAACGTGCTTGCGCCGGCCTTGTAGCGCGATACCGCCGCCCGGTACGCGGTCTGGCTATGCTCGACTGCCGCAGTGAGACTGGCGCGTCTGCGCTGCTGCGCGTCGTACGCAATCAACGCGTCGTCAATTTCCCGCCACGCGTTCAGGACCGTCTTCTGATAGGCCAGTGCCGCCTCCTGCTGCTGCGCCTCGCGCAACTTCAGTGTGCCCTTGAGGCGGCCGCCTTCGAAGATGGGCAGGCTCATCGTGGGGCCGACTGCAAACTGTCGCGCCGCCCACGTGCCGAGCGACGCGAAAGACAGCGATTGCATCCCGATGTTGCCCGAGAGCGTTACATGGGGGTAGAAGTCAGCCTGAGCGACGCCAATGTTCGCAGTGCTGGAATGCAAACGTGCTTCGGCCTGACGGATGTCCGGCCGCCGCCGCGCGAGCTCTGACGGCAACCCGACTGGCACCTGCGCCGGCACCGGCGGCACAGGCCTTGCGCCAGCCAGTTCCGCTGTCAATGTCCCCGGCGGTTGCCCGACGAGCAGGCTGAGCGCATTGACCAGATGCCCCTGCTGCTCTTCAAGCGCGGGCAATTCCGACTCAATAGATGCGACGAGTGCCGACGCCTCCGATACTTCGAGGGTGGTGGCGACCCCTTCGGTGCGACGTCGTTTCGTGAGCTCAAGGCTCTGCTTCGCCAATGTGAGCGACTCGGTCACCGTCGCCGTCGTCGCCTGAACCGCACGAAGCTGGATGTAGCTGGTGGCGGTTTCCGTCAATACGGACACAATTACGCCGTGTCGCATTTCATCGGTCGCGACAATCATCGCATCTGCGGATTCGTTCGCGCGGCGGTTGCGCCCCCACAGGTCCAGCTCCCAGGCTGCGTCGAAGCCGTATTGGTAGAGATTGAACGGTGCGCCTGCTTCGGCGCCCATGACGCTTGCGTTTCCACCGTCCGCCGGTCCGGAGGACTCGCCCTCCTGCCCCAGTACGCCCACGCCGCTCACGCCCGTACGCTGGTAGGCCGCGTTAGCGCCCACGGACGGCAGCCCCGCCGCACCCACAATGCGGCGCTCCCAGCGGCTTTGCAGCAGTCGCGTCGCCGCAACCTGGATGTCGAGGTTGCTTGATACCGCGCGCTGTATGAGCGCGTCGAGCTGAGCGTCGCCAAACTGACTCCACCACTTCGGGTCGATCGACGCATCTACCGGATGGCTCTGCGTCGTCGCACTGGTATGAGGAGTCCATTTTTCGGGCACCTGTGCCTGCGGAGCGACGAAGTTGGGGCCGACCGTACATGCCGTTAGCAAAGCGAAGGAGAGCGTAGTTAGCCCGGCGCGAACCAGGTGACGTGGTTGTCTCGTGGTCATGTGGCTACTCCGATTTCGCCGGACTTCCGGTATTGATGTGCGTGACGACCGACATGCCGACGCGAAGCAGGTTTTCCTGCGGCTGGTCCTGGTCCAGGGCTATCTTCACGGGCACGCGCTGAACGACCTTGGTGAAGTTGCCCGTTGCGTTGTCGCGGGCAACTGGCGAGAACGTGAGTCCCGTTGCCGGCGCGATGCTCTCGACACTGCCCTGCAATAGAAGGTCGGGATACGCATCCACCGTAATCCGGACGCGTTCTCCGACGCGCACGTGCGTCAATTGCGTTTCGCGGTAGTTGCCGACCACGTAGGCCTTGTGCAGGGGCACGACAGCCATGAGCGTAGTCCCTGCATTCACATAGGCGCCCACGCGGACCGAGCGCTGCCCGACGATGCCATCGACAGGCGCTGTGATCGTTGTGTATGACAGGTTCAGTTGCGCCTGTTCCACGGTGGCTTCAGCGCGCTTCACCGTGGCAGCGGTTTCTGCCCGCTGGCTCTTCAGCACGCCCAGTTCCTTTAGCGCCGCGTCGGATGCTGCTGCGTCCCGCGCCCGGATCGCGGACTGCTGCCGCAAAGTAAATTCGGCCTGTTGCTGCTGCTCGATAGTACCGGCGCCGTCCTTCGACAGCCGCTGATAGCGCCCGGCGTTCTGCTGCGCGAAGGTGATAGCCGCATCGTCCGCCGCAATCGAAGCCTTCGCCTGCGCGATGACTGCATCTTGCTTCGCAAGCTGCGCGTCGATGTTGGCCAGCCGTGCGTTGATGGCAACCAGTTCGGCCCGTGCCGTCTGAAGACCGGTCTGAAAGTCGCGGTCGTCGATGCGCGCAAGGGTGGCGCCCGCCATAACGCGCTGGTTATCCTCGACCAGCACCTTGGCAATCTGGCCGGAGACCTTGGGGGCGACCAGCGTGTAGTCGGCAGAGACGTACGCGTCGTCGGTTGACTGTTCGCCCGACTGGCCACGGCCGGTCATCGCGAATACGGCACCCGCGACGGCGAGTACTGCCACCGCAACGCCGGCAGCACGGAGAAATTTCTTGTTCATCGAAACACCTTACTTCGAGGGCTGTATGAAAACGGATTGAGGAGGCAAAGCGCGAACGGGTAGAACCATCAACAGAATGACCAGCGCGAGTGCGATGCCCATAATCAGCAGGTAGGCGTCGGCGAGACTCAGCACGACTACCTGCTCGTGCACCTGGGAGCCAAGTCGAGCGCCTACCGCGGTCTGCGGCAAACGCCCGGCGAGATTGCCCGCACGATCGAGCAGCATGGTCCAGTGGAAGCGCTCACGATGAGCGATGAATACCTCGATGACGGTCGCGCCGACCGCGGTGCTAAGACCACGCACCGTGTTGAACATCGCCGAAGCAAACGGTCCTTCCATCGGCTGCACGACGCCGGTAGCACCCATCAGGATGGGGAGCACGGCAAGCGGTTGGCCCAGCGCCTGCATCGCCTGCAACAGGTAAAAGTTATCGCGTCCCCAGTCGGACGTTAGAAACGAGCCTGCGAAACACGACGCCACCAATAGCGCGAGACCGGTTGCCATGACGAACCGGCTATCCAGCCAGCGGAGATTGCACAGCGCGGCAGCGGCCGGCGCCGCGAGCAACTGCGGAATCGCAATGCTTAGCGCGAGCGGTCCAATCTCCAGTGGCTTGAAGTCCTGTACCTGCCCGAGGTAAAGCGAAGGCAGCATCGAGCCGGACATGAAGACTGTCAGCAAGCCTCCGAGTGCCAGCAGGCCATGCGAGAAATTGCGGCGCGCGAGGATTTGCAGCTTGAATAAGGGCAACGGGTGATGCCACTCGTTAATGCAGAAGACCACGAGCGAAACGGCCGCTGAGCCGAGCAGCACGCAAATGAGCGGCGAGTTGAACCAGTCCAGCCGCTCACCCTGCTCCAGACCTATAACCAGCGCCGCCATGCCACCGCATCCGGTCAGCACGCCCACCCAGTCGAATTGCCGGAAGCGTTCAAGGCGCAGCGGGTCCTGCGGAAGACCGTAGGCAATCATCGCCGCCGCGATCAGGCAAGGCGGGATGATTTGCCAGTACACGAATTGCCAGCCCACCGGCCCCGTCCAGAGTGCGACGAGCGGTACCGCGAGGTTCGGGCCGAACGTCGCGGTCAATGCGTACGCGCTCAGCCCGTAAAGCTTGATTGGCGGTGGCAGGAACCGAAGCGCCACCGTCATCAGGAGCGGCGGCAGCGCGCCGCCGAGCAACCCTTGGGCGATTCGCAGCGCGATGATGGCGTTGAAGCCCTGCACGAAAGGAAACACCGCGCCAAGCAGTGCGAAGAGCAGCACCACGGCCACCGCGAAGCGGCGCAGTGAAAACGTCACGGCGCACCACGCGGACACCATCATTGCAGCCACTTCCGCTGCGGCATAGGCCGCGCGCACCCACGTGCCTTCGTCAAACCCCATGCCGAGTACGCCCCGAACGTCATTCAGCGCGATATCCGTCACGCGGTTATTCAGGCCCGAGGCCAGCGCGGCAATCAGCACGCCCAGAAGGCCAACAATGAGCCGACCGTTAAAAGGTGTGGGTACCGGTGGCGCGGGCGGCGCTCCGCCTACGGCTATGGATTGTGTCGAGGTCATCTCGTGCTCCAACTGAAAGAACGCTCACCGCTGGACGCATGTTAATGCTCGCCATACGGTACTTCAACTCGTATTACGGTACAGATTCAAAATAAGCGCGAAGTCTACCATACGATCCGTTGTATCGTATCGTGGATATTTTGTGACGCACGATCGTACAGACGCGTTAAACTCCAGACTCACCGAAAAGCGACCGACCATGAACGAAAAGC
The DNA here is from genome assembly GCF_964253815.1 of Caballeronia sp. LjRoot34. Lineage (NCBI taxonomy): Bacteria > Pseudomonadati > Pseudomonadota > Betaproteobacteria > Burkholderiales > Burkholderiaceae > Caballeronia > Caballeronia sp. LjRoot34. The sequence continues at coordinate 1,352,658 of NZ_CAXUSB020000003.1, read as the reverse complement.
AACAACAGAACGGCGACGACGAACGCGGAAACGGCATTCAGGTCATTGGCCGCGCCGCGAGAATCCTGGATGCCCTTGGCGCTTCCCCGGGCGGCATGAGCCTGGGCGAGATAGCCAAAGTAGTCGAACTGCCCCGTTCGACGGTGCAGCGCATCGTCAACGCGCTCGGGACCGAAGGCCTTGTGCGATCCGATCGCGCGGACGGCGTGCGCCTCGGCCCTTCCTTGCTGCGCCTTGTGGGGAAGCTGCATACCGACGTCGTTGCGGTCGTTACTCCGCATATGCAGGCGCTGTGCGACGAGGTCGCCGAGACGGTGGCGCTCACGCGCATGAGCGGGCGCGAGCTTGCGTTCGTGCATGTCGTCGTCTCCGAGCAAGAGCTGCGCGTTGTGCCGCGCGTGGGCGCAAGCCTGCCGCTTCACAGCACATGCGGCGGAAAGGCTCTGCTTGCGCTGAACCCCGATGAAGAAGTGCTTGAGCTCATGGGAGACACCTACGAGCGCGTCACGCCCCGCACGTTGCACTCAGCCACCGCGTTGACAAAAGAACTTCGAAAGGTGCGCAGTGCGGGCTATGCGTACCAGGAAGACGAGACCGAACCCGGCATCTCGTCGATAGCCGTCGCGATCGACACCATTCTTGGCCGCTACGCCGTCTCGGTGGTCGTGCCAAGCGCGCGATTCGGCCTTAAGCGCGAAATGCTCGCCGCTCAGTTGCTCAAATGCCAGGAGGCGTTGCTCAGCGAGATTGGAAAGGCTTCGGCCGATGCGTGAATCATCTGTCCGCGTCATTCCCGAGAGCCTGCGACTGCGGCTTACGAGCCAGCCCTTGAACGCAGTGCATTGGGCTTCAAAATGGCACAACGACCTTTGCCCAGACGCTCGCGCCCTCCGTACGATTGCGCGCGGCAAATTCCTTTAGCACCTTCAGGTCGAGGCCAACCTTGCCGAACTGATAATGCGCAGCCGGCCCGATGGCAGCCACGCGGCCGCGAAACCCGTCTCCGTCGACAGGCATGCCGTGCTGATAGTCGTCCGTGGTTTGGTTCACGTAGTACCCGTTCACGCCAAGACGCAGGTCTTTCGCGACCGGATAGCTCACCGAATAGTCGAAGTGGAAAATCTGCCCCGACCGGTAATCAGTATCCGCATTGCGTACGTTGAACGTGTACGTGATCTTCGCCGACACTTCCAGACCGTTTGTTGGCAGATAAGTGAAAGCGACGATCGGGCGGAACGAGTAGTAGTTGCCGCCGGTGTTCAGCCCGCGTGCCATGTCATAGCCGCCGACGGGCAGCACGATGTCGACCGCGACCAGCGGGTGAAACGCGCCGACGTCCCAGCCGACAGTCGAGCCCACCGTGACGTCGCCCACGCCGTTGCGATGGTCCTTGCCAGACGCCGAACTGCTTTGCAGCGACGCAACATTGCCAATGGCGAAAGCCCCTACCCGGCCACCCGCGACCTTCAGGTTCGACATATAGAAGAGGCGCGCGGCAAGAACTTCGGCCGAGAAGTTAAAGCCCGGGATCGAAGATTTACCATGGCTGTCATTGAACCGGCTTGCGTGATAGTAGTTGGTGTACAGCACGCCATACCAGCCCGGCTCAGGCAACATGCCCGCAAAGAACCCCTCCGAGCCCTGCCCAATGTTGTCGCCGCCGCCTTCGGTCGCGATGGCGGACTGTGAGAGTGCCGCCGCAAGCGCGACCAGACCGACGAGGATACGTTTCTTGAGCGTTGTCATGCGTGTTACTGCCAGACAGCAGTCTTCAAAAATGGTTTGTTACGTTAATTAGGATGACGAATCCACGGGAACGTCCGTACAGCAGGCGAGATCCATCGGTCCTCGCCCGCGCGCTATTGGTTCATTGCATTTTTAAGTGAAGTGGAGAACGCGGGCGACCACCCGCGATCGTCACGCGGCGTCAGCGGCCCCAAATTGTTCCTGAGCTGCGTGAATCGCGGCGAGTGCAATCGGGAAGCCGGCGGTAATGCCGAGCTGGATAAAAATATCGATGATGGCTTCCCGTGTCACGCCCGCTTTGAGCGCCGAAGCGATGCGAAGCTTCAACACCGCTGCACCCGTCGCACCGAGCGTCGCCAACGAGGTGATCGCCACTATTTCTCGCGTACGGGCGTCGAGCGACGACTCCCCCACCATGTCCGCAAACTCCCACTCCATCACGTAGCGTGTGAAACGCGGTGCCACATCGGCGAGACTCCTGGCGAAAGCGTCCGCTGGAATGCCAAGTGCTTCTTCGAAAATCGCGCTGCCGCGCGCATACCGGCTGCCGGGTTCGGGATGCTGATTGTCTTTCATCGGATACCTCTGGATCGATTTAATTGGATACGCACTTAGCTGTGTTTCGTCAGCGCCTGAACCAGCGAGTTGCCGAAGAGCGTCAGGCAGACCCCTGTCAGCATGACCAGCGCGCCGGCAAGCTTGATACCTGACACCTGACGGGTCATTACGCCGACCAGGCCGAAGTGATCGATTGCGAGCGACGACAGCAGTTGCCCGGCAATCACCAGCGCCAGCATGTTGGCCAGACCAATGCGTGGCGCGAGCAGTACGGTGCAGAAGATCGCAGCCGCGCCGAGCAGACCACCGCCGAAGCGCCAGACTGGTTGCGACGGCAAGCTCACGATCGCAGCCGACAAACCGCCTTTGCCAAGCGCAATTGCCGCGAGCGCCACCGTGCCAATTGAGAACGACACGAGGGCCGCGGCCACCACGTTGCCGCCAAGACCACCCGCGAGTTGGCTGTTGACCGCGGCCTGAATCGAAATGGCCGAGCCGGCGCAGAATGCGATGAGCAGAAAAATCAGGTTCATGTCACATCCATTTTGGTTAGTCTCAGGCCTGCGCGACTTTCGGTGACGCGTCCGCGAACGGGTCGGGAATATAACCGGCGCCAGCGAACAGATGCGCACGGGAAGCTTCCGTCGCCTGCTTGAGTGCCGGGAAATCGAGGCCGAGCAGCTTGCCGCCCGACTTCCGAACGCGGCCGCCCACGATCACCGTATCCACGTTGCTGCGTTCCGCGGCGTGAACGATGGTGCCGATGGCATTGTTCGATGGGTACAGGTTCAGGTCGTCGGCGCGGATAAGCACGATGTCAGCCTTCTTGCCCGGGGTCAGGGAACCCGTTTTTTCATCGAGGCCCGCCACGCGTGCGCCATTGATGGTTGCCGTCTCGAGGATGCTACGTACCGACACTGCCGCCGGCGCCGTTTCATCGCCCCGATAACGACGATTCTGTGCGTGCGCACGCTGCATGAAGTAGGCGGCGCGCATCTCGGCAAACATGTCTCCGCCGTACGAGGCTTCAACGTCGATACTGATGGCCGGCGCAATGCCGTGGTCGATCGCGCGCTGGTACACACACAGCCCTTCTTCCAGACCGTATTGCGCATCCGAGCGCGGGCAGACGTCGACGTTCACACCGGCCTCACGCAGGATTTCCCACTGCTCATCGGAAAGGCCCGTGCAGTGATTGAAAATATTGTCCGGCCCGAGAAGCCCTTCTTTCTGGAGACCCGGCAGCAGCTTGCCCATGTCTTCGCCAAGGAACTCGGTGATGATGCGCAGCCCCACCGCCCGCGCCGCCGCCCACGTTTCGCGATCCCACTGCGACATCATGGCCATCGTGACGAGCCGGTCGTCTGAATCGAAGCGTTCCTGCTTCAGCCGCCCGAGGTCTTGCGGCCAGTGGTGCGCCCATTCCCCCGCGAGCGGCTTGCCCGGTGCATAGACCGCGCGGATGCCGGCGTCTTCGAGCGCATCGACTGAGGCATCCGAGTGCGCCGGGCTTCGGGCATTGTGGGAGTTGTCGACCATGGTGGTGATGCCGGAGTCGATTGCACCTAGCGCCGTGATGAGATTGCCGACGTACATGTCTTCCGGACGGTAGTGCGTCGCGAAGGAGAAGTGCGTCGACCTCAGGTAGTCCATCAGGGTCGGCGAGTTCGGGTCGATACGGCGCAACTGCCCTTCCCATGCGTGACGATGCGAGTCGACGAAACCGGGCATGACGATCATGTCGGTGGCGTCGATGATTTCAGCGCCATCGGCGTCGATCGACGGCGCGATCGCGGCAATGCGGTCGCCCTCAATCAGGATGTCACCGAGCGTGAGGTCGCCCACTTCCTTGTCCATGCTGACGATTGCACCGCCCTTGATCAGGACGCGTTGTTTATCGTCGACCGGTTCGAGCGGCTTGACGATCGAGCGAAGGTGTTCCCATGCGGTCGGCGGGTAATTATCGAGTGACATTGTTCGGTTCCAGCGAATGATCGGGAATGGTTGGAAAGCTGCCCGTCGTCGGACGGGCGAGGAGATTCAGGAAAGGTCCTGCTTCAGGCGTTGGCGCCGCCATCGATTTGCAACACCGTACCGGTGGTAAAGCCGTTGCCGATCACGAAGAGCGCTGCATCGGCGAGTTCGTCAAATGTAGTTGCGCGCGCCGCCCCTAACAATCACCTATAATTTTCATACTCTGTGAAGCTGGGGATACATAATGAGAGGAAGCGATTTCGCCGATGTACGGGCCTTCGTATCGGTCGCCGAACAGGGTTCGTTCGCCCGCGCTGCGGGACAGATGGCGGTGTCACCTTCTGCACTGAGTCAGACTATTCGTGGGTTTGAGGAGCGGCTGGGCGTGCGCCTTTTTAATCGCACGACACGTAGCACCAGCCTCACTGAAGCCGGAGCCCGGCTGCTCGCGCGCATGCAGCCTCTTCTCGCCGAATTCGATGCCGCACTTGAAGATGCGGCCGAGAAAAAGGGGAAACCGTCGGGGACGCTTCGCGTATGCGCGCCGCAAATGGCGATCATTCACCTGCTGCAGCCAATGCTCGGCGTGTTTCAGGAGGAGTATCCCGACGTCGTGCTCGACCTGACGAGTGACGAGAGCCTGGGGGATATCGTTGCGCGTGGTTTTGACGCTGGTATCCGGCTCGGCGAGCACGTCGACCAGGACATGGTGGCGGTGCGCGTGGGTCCCGATCTGCGCCAGATTGCAGTCGCCTCCCCTGAGTATCTGGAAAAGCATGGCGTGCCGCAAACGCCTCACGACCTGCACAACCATCGGTGCATTAACTGGCGCCGGGCGGGGCAGACCAGCGTCTACAACTGGGAATTTGCAAAGGACGGACAGTGGTTTGACGTGTCAGTCAAAGGCACGTTGATCGTCAACGACTGTGCGGTCGCGCTTCAGGCCGCCATCGATGGACTCGGCATCACGGTGTGGACCGAAGACTGGATGGGGCCGCAACTGACGTCGGGGCGTCTTGTCCCTTTGCTGCAAGAATGGTCTCCGTTCTTCCCGGGGTTTTACCTCTATCACCCGAGCCGTACCCGCATGCCCGCAGCGCTGCGCGCGTTCATTGACGTTGTCAAAGGCGTGTCGATGGGAACAGGCGCGACGCCCTCGCCACTCCCGGAAATGCTCGCACCCGGACTACCGTCCGGCGGACAAGCAATCGAAGCGGCTTGAGTGGGTGCATTCGCGCGGCTTGCCAGAATGTCCGAAACTCAACATCCGCAAACCGCCCGGAGGGTTTTCCATCGGATAGATTGAAGGGATGGAGCAAGCGCCGCCGCGCTGCCTCTCACATCCCCTGGAAAGATGATGAATCTGGACGCAATCGACACCGTTATCCAAGAGACCACGCTCGAAGAAATTCGCATCGGCAAGGTCAAGCGCCTTGCGCAAACCACCATCATGACCGGCATCGCAAAATCGGTCTGTCAAGGACCGGTCCGTATCTCCGATGTCCGGATTGAAGGCGACGAACAGGGCGAAGCGGTCATTCACGGCGGCCCGCATAAGGCGGTGCTGCAGTACGCGCGGCACCACTACGATGCATGGAGAAAAGAGCTTCCCGCCAGTGCGCACCTATTCAACCCTGGCGGATTCGGCGAGAACCTTGTGGCTGACGGCTTCGACGAAATGAACATGTGCATCGGCGACGTCGTGGAGGTCGGGTCCGTCGTTCTGCAGGTCGCGCAGCCTCGCCAACCATGCTTCAAACTCAATCATCGGTTTCAACAGACGAGCATGTCGCGCCGCACCCAGGAGTCGCACCGAACCGGCTGGTATTACCGGGTTCTTCGGACAGGTGAGGTGTGCGCGGGTGATCAGATGCGCGTCGTAGAGCGCCCGCACCCACAGTGGACTGTCTCCCGTGTGCAGGACATTCTGTACTCCGATACACAGAACTTGCCCGCCATCGCCGAGCTCGTTGAACTCGAAGAGTTGGCGCCGGACATGCGCGCATTGTTGAGAAAGCGGCTTGAATCGATGGAAGTCGAAGAGTGGAATTCGCGCCTGATCGATGAAGAGACGAGCGCCATCGAATCTCTTTCAACCGACGAACGCTGGACAGAGGTGACGGTAAAGAGCGTCACGCTCGAAAGCGCCACGGTGCGTTCCTTCGAACTCGTGGCCGCGTCCGGAAAACGGCTTCTTCCCTCCACGCCGGGCGCTCACGTCAAGGTGAAGTTACCCAACGGGCTTGAGCGCGCGTACTCGCTCTGCGAGAACTCAGACGGCAGGGCCTACCGGATAGGAGTGGGACTCTCGCCATCGAGCCGCGGCGCATCGAAGTGGCTACACACAAATCTGAAGGCGGGTGACACGTTGAAGGTGTCCGAGCCCATCAACACCTTTCCCGTAGAGGAAGGCGCAGGGTTCCATCTTATGATCGGCGGGGGTATCGGCATTACCCCGTTCCTGTCGATGATCCAGCACTTCCGTGCGACCGGCGCGAGGTTCCTCCTGCATTACTGCACGCGCTCGGAGAAAGAAGCCGCCTTCGTTGAGCAGCTCGGCGAGCTGAAGGCACGCGAGGTACGCTTTCATTTCGACGGTGGCGCGCCTCAACGAGGCATCGATCTCGACGCCGTTCTGGAAGGGCTCGATTCGGACACGCACGTCTACTGCTGCGGACCAGAGGGATTGATGAAGGCGCTGCAGTCGAAGCCCACCCGCTTGCCGCTCAAGAACTTCCACTACGAAGCGTTTTCCGCGTCGGGCGTGGATGACGGCGCCACAGCCTTCTCGGTCAGAATCGCGTCGTCCGGGCAGACCCTCGAGGTGGCCGCCCGCCGCACCGTTCTGGAAGTGCTAAGGCAACACGCAGTCGACGTCCCTTCCTCGTGCGAATCAGGATCATGCGGGACCTGTGTGGTGGGCTACCGCGATGGGGTCATCGCTCACAACGACTATTGCCTCTCTCCCGGTGAGCGCCGGACGAAGATGGCCGTGTGCGTGTCCCGCGCGAACTCGGGGTGCGTCACGCTCGACATCTGAGAACGAGTTCGAGCGTCGAGCGTTACCAAATGCTGCTGTTCAGATACTTCAGCGGCGATTCGCCCGTTACCGCCCGGAATGCCGCGATGAATGCCGACGGGCTGCTGTAGCCCGCGGAGCACGAAGCCGTTTTCACCGACCGCCCGGACAGAAGAAGTGCGATGGTTTCCGCCAGTTGCACGCGAGTGCGCCACTGCCGGAAGCTCATGCCGACTTCATCATGGAAAATTCGCGACAGCGTGCGCTCGCTCGCGCCAAACTGCTCACCCCACTCCTTGAGCGTACGCTGGTCGTGTAACGCATTGATGAGACGGAACGCGATGGGTCTGGCGCGTCGATCACCCGGAATCGGAACGCCGGACAAATAGCCCAGCAACGCGTCCTCCGGCGAGTGGACCTCATCCCGCCCCGGCGCCTCGAACGATGAAAGTACCCGGGCCGCCAGATCACCCTCGGCCATCAATGCGTCCCGACCCAGCCGGCAAATTTTCGGGTGGACGGCATGTGCCGGCTCGCCCGGCGTGCTCTCGGGTTGCCTTACGCAAATGGTGCTGAGGGTAGTGGTCGTGTTAGCCACCACCGTATGCACGACCCCGGCCGGCACAAGTGCCGCAAAACCTTCCGGCACTACGCTTAGCCAGTCGCGAACGAGCAGCGCTACGACACCTTTGGATGGGCATAACACCTGGGCGAAGTCGTGAGAGTGCCAGCCGACCACAAGGCCGTTATCAAGCGTCTCCGCCAGCGATAGCTGTGGAAATTCCGGTGTCAGACTGACGTCCCGCGACGCCGACTCCACGAGCCTCGGCTTTTGCCACTGTCCATTCATTGGCCGCTCCAACGTACTTTTGCGCTGTGAACGACCCATCATATTCGAGAAATCCCTGGTGCGTTTCGCTCGTGTACCCCCGGACACGATGCGCCGCCTCCTCCATGCACCGCATCGAATGATTTGATGGGACGCACGCCCTCTTTGGGTGCGCGCCCGCTCTTGCATAGGGCGCAATCTCGCGAGTCATATGAAGATTAGATAGGCGAAGTGAATTGTGGCGGGAAGTCGATACCCCACGCGGTTGTACGCGGATATTTGACTTCTTAGAGTGGACTCACTGACTGCCAACCCCAGGCTGCCGAGCATTCGAAAAGCGATTCGGCCAGTGCCCCCTTCCGATACCGGAGTACGTGATGCTAAGAGACTATTTCCCGCACTGGGATGTTCCTGTCAACCGTCATCCGGACCAACCGATCGCGCCCGATGAACGATTGCCCTGGGGACAAACCATTGCGATGGGTATGCAGCACGTCGTGGCCATGTTCGGTGCGACAGTGATTGCACCGCTCATCATGGGATTTGACCCGAACGTGGCGATCCTCATGTCCGGCGTCGGCACGTTGCTGTTCTTCGTGATCGTGGGCGGCCGCGTGCCAAGCTATCTGGGTTCCAGCTTCGCATTCATCGGGTCGGTGGTCGCCGTAACCGGATACGCCGGTCACGGCATCAACCCTTCGCTACCCGTCGCCCTCGGCGGCATTATTGTCTGCGGAATTCTCTATTCGCTCATCGGCCTGCTTGTCATGGCCGTCGGAACCCGCTGGATCGAGCGGGTCATGCCACCGGTCGTCACCGGCGCGGTAGTGTCCGTGTTGGGGCTGAATCTTGCGGGCGTCGCGGTTAAAGGAATAAGTACGAACCTCTTTGACGGTCTGTTCGCGCTTGTGACCATTGTGCTCATCACTGCGGTGGCGGTGCGCGCGAAGGGCCTTTCACAACGTCTGATGCTGCTGCTCGGCGTGTTTGCCGCCTATGTGCTGTACGCGATCGTGACCAATGGACTCGGCTTTGGCAGGCAAATCGACTTCTCGGTTGTCGCCAACGCCGCCTGGATCGGCTTGCCAAAATTCTCGTCACCGACATTCTCGTCGCACGCAGCATTGATGATGGCGCCGATCGCGATCATTCTTGTTGCGGAAAACCTTGGCCACGTAAAGGCGGTCGGCGCCATTACGGGGCGCAACCTCGACGGCTACGCGGGACGCGCTTTTCTCGGCGATGGGTTGGCAACGATGCTCTCTGGCGCCGTAGGCGGTACAGGGGTGACCACCTACGCGGAGAACATCGGCGTCATGGCGGTGACCAAGATCTACTCGTCGCTCACTTTTGTCGTCGCGGCACTGGTTGCCATCCTGCTGGGCTTTTCACCGAAGTTCGGGGCGCTCATCCTGACCATTCCTGCAGCTATCATGGGCGGTGTATCGGTTGTGGTCTTCGGCCTGATCGCGGTCGCCGGCGTGCGCATCTGGATTAACCATCACGTCGACCTGTCGTCCAATAGCAACCTCATCGTAGGCGCAACGATTTTCATTCTCGGCACGGGCGATTTCACGCTCAAGTTCTTTGGCTTCTCGTTGGGCGGTATTGGCACCGCGACCTTCGGCGGCATCGCGTTGCACGCGATTGCCTGTGCGCTCACCCGCGAAAAGACTGAGCCGGTCGCGGAGGTTCACCCCGATGAGCATGTCATTCACAGCCTTTGAGCGCTCGTTCGACCTCGTCAAGTTCGGCGACCACTTCAACCTGCGGCGGCGCACAGAACTCATCGTGATGCTGGCGGACAAGGGTATTGTGCTCGGGGCGCTTTCAGTCACGGTCCTTCGCGAGATAGCCACTTCTATTAGTTTCACTTAAGCGCCGAAGTTTCACTTAAGCCTACAGATTTTCATAGCACAATCAAAGACTTACGAAACACCCGGTCGCGAGCACCTCAACATCCCCTGTTATTTAGCCAGTCGCTTCTGACTGCGACGTTGGCGACGCGAACTTCGAATAGTTTCACTTATGGACGGTCTGGGGAAGCGATGCCCGCTTCCCCAGACCCTAGTCACAGCCCCTTCTGCACCAGCCTGCGCTTCCGATAGACCACCTTCACCTGATTGATTTGCTCGGTGGCAGCCGTGCCGCCAACGTTGGCCAACTGTACCCCTGGAGTCAGTGCCGGTTCGTCGCCAGCGTCGCTGATAGCACGACCGCAAACTCGAGCGCAAAATTCCTCAGGAAGCGTTTGCTCGTCCACTACGTTAATTTTTCGAGCCGAGAACGAACTAACATCGAGAATATGGAGAGCATCCTCCTCGCTTATCTGCATCCCGGTCATCAGCACCTGAGCTTGAACTCTCCGCCGTTCGCGCAATTGCGATTCGCTGAGTTCGTGGTCCCAGACGGTGAGGCGAACGTCATTTGACAGATATGCTTGGCGTATGACGGTGTAGCTTTCATACCCGCAAAGCTGCGCGGTGAGGTTGTATGCGCGACCCACGCACAATGCTTCCTTGCCGAGCAGCTTCCGGAGCCTTTTGCCATGCTTCTTGACGGAATCAAGAAATGGCGGGAAGAAGAAGGCGGTGTCTTCGGACGATGACGGACGATTCCAGTCTACTGTAGCCATGTCAGGCTCCTTGTCGGTGATGGTGCCGCGCCGCGTGCGCCACGATTGCGGAGCGATATCCACATCGCTCCGCCACATGACGCAATCACGTCAGGGTAGTGCGATGCGACTTTGCGATTGAGCAATCTCCAGCAGCCGAGCCTCGAGGTCGTCGTCATACGCCTGTTCGGCTAACGAGCCAGGAAACGGCTGAATCACGATGCTGAGGCTTTCCTCAACGACCGTTCCTACGACAGTGATGTCGTTTGGCTGGTCGTCCAAGGAACCTTGCGCTCGCTGGAGTTCCGCGAGCCTCTGCGCATCCCGGCGAGCCTGTGCGGCCTCGCGAGCCAGCGGGACAGTAGGGCCGTGGAACACCGTGGCCGCCGATGCTTGCCGGGATTTTTCGACCTTCTCAATCTTCTTATTCGGTTTGTGTTGCAGCAGAGCACGGCTGCGGCTTTGTTTCGGCGCTGCTTTTACCACCTGCGTTCTGTCGTCGAAGTTCCGTAGCTCCAACGCCTTCCACGCCATGACGCCTATCATGAACTTGTCTTCCTCAACCAATTCAAGCTCGCCAATTTTTCCATCATCGCCGCGCCATTGAAGGCGGTCGGCGTAAGGACCGACCCGTTTGTACTCGATTGAAAGCGTCCCTCGTGTCTTCGCCTTCTTGTCCATATGCTTGTCATAGAGCGCCTCAAGCTCATCTGAGCGCCAACGTCTCCCAAGGTATCGAACCTTGCCAGCGCGTACACTCGCTTTTCGCCAAGGTATGAATCGCAGCCAAATGTCAAACGGGCCCCACTCACGCCGCTGGTCACCGGCTCGGTTTTCTGGACGCTGGTAGAAGGCCCAAAGCGAATAGGGGTGGATTCGAACGCCCTTTTCTCTCATATCTTCGCTGCGCAGATGACGTTTATTCGCGTACAGGTTCACATGCTGCATCGCCATCAGAAGGAATGTCTCTAATTGTTCGACCGTAATGGCCTCATCGCCTGCTTTGATGCGCCGCAATTCGCGCGAGAAGATGTCTCTCTGTCGTGAGAATGCACCCTTCAACTCGAGAAACAGATGCACCATCACGTTGTTGAGGCTCTCCCCTACCGACTTCAAGTCGCCCCGGGCGGGAGGAGCGACAAACTGCGTGAGGCCCATTTCTTCGCAAGCGGTCGCGATGACTTCCTTCGTCATACCAGCGTTGTCGAAAAAGACAGCGTCGATGTTTCCGTGCAGCAGTCCGCGGGTGTTTTCCAAGCCCAGTTGCTGCGCACGTTCAGCCTTTGGCATGTATACAGATGCGATACATCGACGAAATGATTCAGCTCTCTCGTGTCGCATTTCAATCTCATAGCCTACGACCGCTCCGGTACGCCGAGACACCGCGAACATGATGGTTACAAACACATTCTGCAGCTTGCCAGCAATCATGGCGCTTACTGGAATCTTGGCAACGAAGCCGTCGACGTCGACCACTTCGAGGTTGAAGCCGAATGTCATCCAGCTCGACTGACCTGTCCTCGACTTTGCGTATTGCTCTGTGAGACGCGGCCCAAGCCTTCTTTTCTCCGCATCGTTTTTCTCGAGAATATGCTCCCTGCAGTAGTACAGGAACCGACCTTCGCCGGGAAGTAGTCGCTTGGGGTATCGCCCGTATTGCTCCTCGACCATGCGGGCATATGTCACGGGTAGCGACTGCTTATCTTGAATATGAAAGGTGACGACCGCAAAGACAAACTTGACGATGTCCGACGGCCGGATAGGCCCGTGCCGTTGAGAACATTCTTCCCCGGTTATTTCGGACCGCATCTCGTCTTGCTCTTCTTGAAACGTCAGGGGTCCCGGCCGCCTGACATTGATGCCAACGCGCGAGGCTCCCGGCCCCCCTTGGCGCCGCGTCAGCCTGACCATCGCGCGTTTTACTCCACCGAAATACACGTAGCGGTAGAACAGTTCGAGCACATATGTCTGATACCCCATAGGTTGCTTCAGACTTTTGCAGACGTATGTCAGCGCAGCAGCCCGTTCGCCAGGGTCCGTTTGAACGAAGGGATTGAAAAGGCGGAGGTTGTGACCTTCGTAGGCAATGTCGACACAGCAGAAGGATTCGACGATTGATTTCCGACGCTCGGCACCTACCAAGCTCGACTTTGGCAGCTCTTTACTGGGGTCCGATACCTCGACAGGCGTGATTGTGTCCTGAACCTGGTAAGCATCTTCTAGTGCGGCTTTAGGTCCGGATAACTCCCATTTTTCCCACGCGCCCACTCCAATGGGTGTGGAGTCGGCGGCAATTTTGAGAACGTGCATGCGGCGGCTCTGCGGGTCCCACGTGACTGCACGGTAAGCCACACTTTCGCGGTCACGCGCACGGCGGAACAGCGCAAATCTAAAGAGGTTGCCTGGCCAGGCGCCAAGATGATGAAGGTCGAGTATCCGCCGGCCCAGCATTGTGTCGGTCACGTTGCGTACCGCCGGCGAAAAATCTGAATCTGGCATTTACATTCTCCTAGGAATGTTGACGCCAGGCATGCTGTTGCGGAGAACAACATGCCTGGTGACTGCTCAACGAATCAGTGCGATGGGCTCATGAAGCTTGAGACGCCTGCTGTGGTCCAGCGTGAGGAACCCATATGCGACCGCGACTGCGAAGAGCCTGAACCCTTCATCTGGTTCAATGCACAATCGCTTCGAGATACGCTTGACGACCGAAGACATCTTTCCTTTCGCGCTGCTCTGATTCAGACACCGAGCGAAGATGCGTGCCGACTCGTAAGATGAGAGAGCGTCTGTGTACCGCATGAAGGAGTGCAGCAACATATAGTTCTCAACCTCGATGCGCGGAATCTCGTTGGCGCGAATGAGTTCCCAGGTCCAACCACGCACGGCCATCGCCGTTCGTTCTCTGTCTTCGCGCTCTCGGTCCTTTGGCGAAGGGTCATAGCCGGCGTGCTTTACTGAGATGGCGTGATAGCGAGGCGTGTTGCTGCCGGGGAGTATGTAAGTGAGGACTAGGTCAATGGTCATCACCTGTCTTCTCACCATGCGCTCTCCAGATGCATTCGCACGCCAGAAGTCCGCGGGGTCGTAGACCGGATACTGCTCGCGCAGGTCAATCACGTACGGGTTGAACATGTGTGCGACTTGAACGGCGAGTTCACCCATCGACAACATCTCAAATCGCCTGCGATATTTGACTCCCCGCATCGTCGCCCGGGTGCCGATAGACATTGGCGTACGAGCTTCCAGCATAGGCTCGTAATCCTCGCCTGTCGGCCATCCATAGTCGTCAACCGGCGGCAGCATGACGTTGGGCGGAGTCTCAAACGGTAGAGGCAAATCGCGAAGATGAAAGTGCGCGGGCTTGCTTCTGACCTTATCCGGCCTTGAGCGCAAGCTGACATCGGCCCACTCACGTCTGATTTCAATCGGAACGAATGACCGACCTAGCATCTCTGGCGCGTGCTCGATTCCCGCATGCTGCTTGCTACCTTTGAGACTCCAACTCGGGGCGACAGCGTCTCGAACCGCGCGCGTCCGCACTTTGGGGGGTACCGCTTTGCAACCGTAGAAAGATTGAGTGGGGTATGAATTTTCTTGATGCTGTCTCATGATGTTGCTCCTATCGCTGGACCGACTCCACGTCGGCCACGGGTTGAACAAAAGAAAAGGCCTCTTGATTGGTCTCCCGCTTTTGTTGCTTTTTTGGCGCACGCTGCGCCGACACAGATAAGCCTCGAAGCCGGCTTCGCCATGCGGTTCGGTCCTCAACCGAGGCCTTCAACGCGTCCTGCGTACGTGGTAGACGACCCTTCAGAATTCCGACCAGACCGGCGTGCTCGTGCCCTCGAGTCAGAACCGCTTTCGTAATCGCCTTGGGAAATCCATCCTTTTTTAGCCTTTTGGCACGAAGACGAACATGCGCTCTCAATGAACGGTCAATTCTTTCGTAATCCTTAATGTTTCCTTTACGAAGATACGGTGCGACATCCACGCCAGCCTCGCGCAGCCTCGATTTACTCGTAAAACTTGCGTACGAGTGAGGCATCGGTCTGACGATTTCGGAGTGAGTCATATCCGGATGCCTTCTCCGCATCTCGCTGTATTTCGCGCAGAGTTTCGCGAAAATACGGGCCTCGTGTTTCTCAACCGACGCCTTCGTCCTCATTGTTAAAAGGGACAGCTTCCGCGGAGACGCTGAGGGCTGAACAATCGGGTCCAAGGCGGGAGGTTTTTTTGTCAACCAGTCTTCGAAATTCGCCCAAGTTCCATGCATCAGTGAGAGCAGTCCAATGCTTTGGACGGGGTTCGCGTAGACCCGCTTTCCTAACAGGAGGTCATCGACAGATGATTTGTCCGCAAGGACTCTTGTTCTTTGCAACACCGAATGCATGGGATGCTCGGACAACAAGTCTGCTACGCGACCCACATGTGTGCGGTTGTTGACTACCAGTCCCAGTTCAGTCGCTTTCCGGGATACTGCCCACGAAATTGCATCACGCTGGATGTCCGGTCGATACGTGGCATCCAACAAAAGATTCGAAATTCGATGCAGCTCGATTTCGGCCGCTTCCTCGCTACTAGATAGTCCCGTCGTTCCATAGAGGGGCCGCAACCCACAACCGCAGTGTTTGTCCGGACAGGAACTGCGCTCGGGAAAATCTTTGAAGTATTCGCGACAATTGACGCAAGCGGTCTCCCGTGGGCGGCAATGCGAGGAGCAATACAGCGTCCCAGCAACTAGGTTACGACGGTTCCAGAAAGGAGTGCCGCAGGGTGCGATGTCGACCTTCGCGCATTCTGGGCACGATGCCAATATCGGGGTAGCCCATCCGCTGCCTTGCCCATTCATCCCCAGCAACGCCAGGATGCCACCCTTGTATTTTGTTTTGCAGTGAGCCATATAGACTTCGATGTCTCGTGGGGTCATTACCCTCGTTTGCAGCGGCAGGTGAGTGTTCGTTGCCGACACTTGCTCGAACGTCCCAATTAAGTCGCGAAACGGAGCAAGGTGCACATCCAAGCCGCTCGGGGCGAACCATCCACAAGTCCGGATTTCATGCGGAGTCAACCCTCCTAGGCGTCCGAAGTACAGCGATAACATCTCATCTGGTGGCAAGGACGTTTGGAGCAGCGGAGCGTGCATCATAGGACCTCCTCAAGGTTCACGAGACCACAGCGGGAAAGTTGACGTTCTACCGTCACCGGTCTTAGTCCAGCCGCGCGAGCAATAACGGTGGGCGCGGCAAAGCAACTGATTGCGAAATCGTTCACTGCACTTTGAATTCGACGCGCGACAAATACCTCTTTGCTGGCCGGCGTGACCGCCGTCGCGCCGACACCACCGAACTGAGCGACGGCGCGATTAAAGGCGAATTCGGTCATCCCGTGTGCGACGCGCATCTGATAAGCGGATGGCAACGGTGCGCGACCATATGCAGAGCTCCGAGGGTCGGCGCGGGCGCTGTAGATGGCGTCTTCGACGCAAGGAGGCAAAGGCTGAACTCGCCTGCCACCAACCCGGCGGGAGCGCTGCGGCTGATGTTCGACAAACCAGTCACGGTCGTTGCGATATAGCCAGCTCCATAACGCAGCTGCCTTCTTCCGAAGTCCTTTGCGCGTGCAATCGCGCGAGTCGTCGAGGAGGTTCAGCCACGACAATCGTTTTGCGGAGCGCACATCATCGTCAGGCCCGGATGTCGGCTCGTGTGGCCGCGTCTTCTTTCGCACCGGGGCTTCACCGGCTTCAGTCGCGAAGATATATGCGAGCGCAATCGTTGCTGGATGAATGGGCCTGCTGCGCGCGAAAGCTCGAATTGCGATTGCCCAAAACTCGCCCAGACGAGCAATTTCTGAGAGCCGTCGGTCCTCGAACCCCTCAGCGAAGAATCGCTCAGATTCACGCTTCAACGTTGCGACGTCCCAGCGACCCGATTCCCGGACGTAGCCCTTTTCGGTCAGCATGGCAACGATGGCAGGCCATGTCTCTATACAATGGCATTTCTCAGAAAGCTCGATAGCCGTCCGAGCATAGAGAAGCGAGTTGCGGCCTGCGCAGGCCGTGCCTTCCTTGCAGAAGAGACCTTCGTAGGTACTGCCTTCGCCCTCGCTTTCGAGCAGCGCACCATCTCGATAGCAGCGAGTCACGTAGTCAATGCAATGCGCGCAGTATTGGACCGGGTGTCTGTGCTCGTGCCAATCGTTGAGAGCACATTCCGGGCAGACCAGCTCCGTGCGGTTCTGACATTGGAGGAGCGGTAACAGCCTGGAGCAAGGAGTGCGATAACGGCCGTCGGTGAGCGAGAAAGTCAGGCATTTTAAGCTCGCTTCCGACATGCCGAGCGCTTGCCAAGCCCGAAGACTGTACTCGCTCAGTATGTGCTCAGCGTCGCCATAGACGTCTTCGGTTATCTCGCAGAATAGCTTCGCTCGACAAGGCAGAGAATTGATGAGCGGCGCGCACCGGCGCAAACTGGTCGCGTGAAGGCGCCGCGCCCGAGTGCAGTTCGTGCATTCGGCGACCGTTCGCAGAATAGAAGCCGCGCTTTGCCCCGCCACAGCCTCCGGAAAAGTGAAGAAGGTCATTGTTCGGCTCCCTAGCGTGGTTTCTCAGATGAGTCGGGCAGCGAAGCCTGGAAGACCGTCGAAGTAGACACGCCATATGGGACGAGCGGTGGCTCCGGAAGCTTCGGATACGTCTTCTTGCCTGAGTAGCTGTCTTCCAAATCGAGCGAGGGAAACGAATCGAGGACCGTCCGCAACGGTAACCAGTCGGCATACCGCAACACGGGGCCGCGCTCGAACTGCCCTCCTTTTTCAGCCCGCAGAACGGCACCCAGGAATGGTTGCTCGAGGACCAGTGCGTTACTGGCGTAGCCTCTCAGCATTGCCGCAGTAAGCTCCTGCCTCCCGTCAACCGCCCACGCTCCGGATATGAAGGCGCCAAGCTTGACCGCCAGCTCGATGCGGCCGAAAGTCAGTCTCCAGAGTTCGACAATGAACCAGTCGGGCGCCTTTGTGCCCGATGCGATGTACTTGAGCCAAATGAACTGTGCGACGTTGCGCCATGCCCCAGAGAAACGGCCGAACGGTTCAATGACGTAAACACCTCGCGATGTGAGGGTGCTCAGCGCCGCCGACTGCTCAACTAGGCCAACGGCCATGCCTGCGGTGCCTAAAATGACGATTGGTATGCCGGTTGCGACGGCTATGCTTGCGAGCATTCGCCATCCTCGGCTGGCGTGATGCGGTTCCGCTTCGCGAGTGTGAAGCGGCCCGACAATAATCGCGCCGACGTTCGCCGCGAGCAGAATTGCCTGGGTCGAGGTGGTAGCTTCTTCCTCGGTGCTGAACAGCGTGCCCCGGCCGCGACTGGCCAACCCCGGGTGAAGCTTTGCGCCGATATACCGCGCGACATATCGAGCGATGGCTTTCGGACCGCTTGTCAGCGCGGGAATAATGACCAGCGATTCGAGCCGGAAGTAGCGCATCACCTGACCGGAGTCGACCCTCACGTCGACTGGTCTCAAGTCGTGACCGAGAAACTTCTGCAGGGAATGAACGAGAGCGCGCAGCCCAACGCCGGCAGTCCCGACCACGAAGTGAACACGCGGTTGGGTCCCCGTCACTACGATTTCATGGTCGTCGACAGGATGTCCGTGGCGATTTTTCCGATAATTGAGCAGGCGGTTCATCGTCAGGACCTTTGCTCGATAGGCGGGATTGGAAAGGTCCCGCTCTCCCGCGCTTTCCCGGCAAGAAACGCTCAGGTCCGCTCCTAGTTGCCCCATGACCCCAGTTGTTATCAAGATGTGGTCATCCGGTGTGGTCGACAACTGATTTCCCAGCGGGAGCAACTCCAACTCCTTTCGGGCTTGTGCTGGCGTGACTGTGCGCTTGCCTAATGCCACAGGTTCGCGGGTGACCTCGATTGGTGCCGAGCTCAGCCTGCCGTCGGTTGTCCGCTCAATGGCGGTTGCGGTCGCCGTTCCCATTATTCGCCTCCGTGTAATGGGGCGGGAACAGACGGCGCACAAGACGTGCGACGGCCGCGAATCAAAGGTCGCTGTAAGAGATGTTTTCCCGGCGCGAAGCGTCCGTTTTGGAAGCGACTCGGGAAAAATGTCGGTTGAGCGCCTCCAACCAAATTATCTGATTTATAAGGCTCAATACCTCGAGACAGAAAATCCGACGGTACTGGAGCGTTGCAGTTAGATAATCCACATTGCAAATACATTGCATTACCTCATACGATAGGCAGCCGAAATCCTCCGGATTGGTTTTCAAACCAGTTTTCGGAGAGCGAGCGTTGACATCGGCGCTATCATTTGAGAAACTACGCGCGTGTGAGGGGCGTAGTATCTTTTTGATAACGCGCAACTGGATAAATGGGGCGGCTGGTTACCGTCCCATTTATCTTTTTATGGTCAGTTCAACGCATTCTGACCGGTTCAATTAAGCGGTTATTCCATATACCTCCTTAGCGGGTCGCCTCGATAGACAAAGGCCGGCGGATTCACGGCTTTAAGCGCGAGCGCTCTTCCCGACGACCGTCGGTGCAAAAGCAACCCGAAAAAACAATCAGCCGCGACTGTCCCTCCGCCAGACTAATGACGAATCATTAGCCGGACGGAAGATTGGGGAGCGAGTGTCGAAGGCGCTTGCGCACTCGTCAGTGCATCTGGGCCGCCAGGCGAACGTTGGCGGGGAGTGGCCGGGCCGCAAGGGCCAAGAAAACGGTTGGTCGACGGCAAACAACATGAGCAGTTCCTCACGCGCCACCTTGCAGTGAGCGCTGTCCGGTTGAGTTGACGCCTCGCAATCGGGAGTCTCATCACCGTATGGCGACAGAACTCCCCAGAGAGAGACTCCAGCGGCCGAGCCATTAACGGCTGCCGCATACTCCATAAGACGGCGAGTCTTTTCAACCGACTCACAATCTCACCTGCTACAACAGCTACTACTATTACTACTTCAACTTCTACTACTCCAACTTGTATTACTTCAACTTCGTTCTTTACTTTCAACTTCTACAACCTGACACTCTGTTTAGATTTTTACCAACCAGGCGCCTACCAACATAGTAGCCATGAATCGGCACTCGTCAACAGCATTTCCACAAAAAAGCGTCTTTTTTAACTATAAATTTTTGTGAACTGGCACTGACATTGTCATTATTGCCTTTTCACATGAAACGATTTATCAGACAGAATATTTATTGACTACTTTTGCGCTGTGACGTATTTAAAATTATATTCAGACAGAACAAATCAAGTATTAGTCGTGGATATATAGTTTAAAAAGCGACATTAATGTATAGCGCTAAATAAGCTCTCATGGTCTGTCAACGATTATTCTGGGAAAGCCTGCTGCGCGAGCAACTGCCGCAATCGGTTCCAGTCGTCAAGCGTCGCAGCCCATAGTCCGTTTGGAACGATGACCGTTCGGTCTCGAAGCGGCACCGGAACACATCGGGCGTCCTGCTCTAACACTGCCAGTTGCTCTGGCTGCCTTCGTTCGACGTCCGCAGAGAGCAAGGTACACCGCCCCGTTTGTCGCCCGAACCTGCATCGGCGGACCAGCCTATTGCCTGGAACGGTAGCACCGACGATGCGGCCACGAAGCGCACTCGGGAAGAGCTGCCAGATGGCGCGGAAGCCGAACTGAACTATTAGACTCGAGTTGAGCACAATCCCCAACTGTTCGTTGTGTGCAAGTAGCTCTTCGAGTCGTCCGACGTGCTCGCCCGCCTTGAGCGAACAAGACTCCCTGTCCGAGATTCGACGCAGGCTAGCAGCACTCGGAACGAGAACGCCCTCGACCGTGACGTAGAGAATGGACCGTGGGGCCATGGGGACCCCCTTTTCGAAAGTATGCGTGTAAGCACGCGCGCGCCGACGATATACTCCGTAACGGTACTCGGAGCTATCTCCAACATGTGGGGTTGCCGCTCGGTTCGGCGATTGTTCTACTATTGCCCCCCGTTAAGGTGCGAAATATTTCGCACTTAAGCGTAGTCCATACGTTTCGAAATGCAAGAAATTTTTTACGATTCGCGAACTTTTTATGAGTGAAGCAGACACCCCTTGGGCCCGCCTTGCATCACGGGTTACCCGTGTGGCACTCACTCGAAAAGACTACACGTACGCTTCGTTGGTCACGGCATTGACCAACGACGGTGAGACCGGGGGAGACCGGGCCATCGTTTCACGTATCTCACGTGGAACGCTCAAGTTGAGCCTCTTCCTTCACATCTTGTCGGTCACGCGAGTGCGTCCTCCAGAACGATGGACAGATGCGCTTCGCGGCATAAACGATTGGGACAGCAGAGCCAGTGCCGTCGCCCGAGTCGAGATGTCCCACCAGCCGCCTGAGCTTGCAAGAGACTTCGTTACAAGCCTGTCAAGGTTAGGCACGGTGATGCCGGCGAAGACCCTGGACGCGCAAATTCAGAATGGCTCACTTCCGCTCAGTCTGTTTCTTCAGTTGCTGTACCTGCTGAACTCCAACTCTCTCGAAAGGTTCATAGACCAAGACGACCTCGCTGAGGCAGCGAGAAGTACAGTCCGGTCTTAAGCACTTGGATTTGCTTTCGCAGGTTGCGGATTTTCGTTGTTGTACTAGACTGAATATGTGCGAAAAATTTCGCACCTCAACAAGACCTCATCAAGCAGAATTCTAACTGGTCAACGTTGCCTTGCGGCTTTGGATAGCGCGTGCGGTCCACGGCCACCGACATTGAGGGTCACCGATGTCCTTCTTTCCGTAGACGTCTCGTGGCAGTCTTAGCGCATGAGTTCGACAGAATGTGTCGGCCTTTGACTCGCTACCCGACTCCCAAATTCGCGCAATAGCTGACGAGATACCGAACCGTCAGCACTAACATCCGCGCTGTCGAGGCCGGCTCGCATGACCGCGGCCGTCAATCTTGCGTTGACTTCTCACCGGTCGAAAACGGAGGCAGTCATGCCTGTTTGGAGCGTTCCCGAAGTAAGCACTGAACCCGATATGTCGATTTCTGACTGGCAAATCCTCGAGACGGAGAGAGGCTCTAGGCACTTCGTAGGCAGCGACGTTCGGGACTACACAGGTCGCGTAAGCTCCGCTATTCGGCATTTTGACCCGGCTGCTTTGCGAGGCGTAACTTCATCTGGCCGCGTCTATCAACTGGTTGGCCCTCAAGGGTGCTCGGGGACGGTCAATATATCTGGGCGCGGTGGTGCAAGGCCAACGACATAGCCTCCTATACGGATGTAACTGCCGAACTACTTACGGAGAAGGAATGATGACAACGCCAGCCGAGCGTACCAAGGCTGTAGTCGATACCAGGGACTTCTTGGAGATGCTCTCCAATGCAGAAGAGGTCACGATTCGCGGTCTGGTGCAATCGGTCTTCTCAGGCACTACCCATCGGATGTCGACTTGGACATATCAGCGTCCGCGCTACAAGGAGTCTGGGCGCATCCGACCGTCGAGTACCCTGACGAACTTGCAGCGTGCACTCGCGTCGTTCAGTTGTTCGCGACGCGGACTGACAAACAGAGTTTCGAGCGAGCATGACCATGCCGCCCCGTCGAAACAATCCAACAAGTGAACCTTCGTCCCCTGATGCGCACGTATTAGAGCTTTTGCGGAGCGCCGGGGTCGCGGTGACTCTCTTCGACCCTGTGGGAGCTCGCGCACTTCTTGAGATTCCGGATGCCGAACTCGGGCGCCGGTTCAAACGTGCGCTGGTGAAAGTTGCGGGGCTAGCCACAGTGTTGAACATAGAACAACGTTCGATTCGTGAAGAAAGCGCGCGACGGCGGGAGGACCTCCGTTCAAATCAAGGGGAGTCGACGCCTGCACGCCTGATTGCCAGCGCAAAATTACTGCACAAGTCTCATTTCTGTGCGGCCATAGGGTTCACCCCCCAAAAGGTGGATAAAGAAGTCGCTGCTCAGCGCATCTTCAGTGTCGACATCGACGATGAACCGTATTTCCCGGCATTCTTCCTGGTCGAACAAATTCGCCGGAAGGACTTGGCGAAGGTTGTGCGAACGCTCGGTGACTTGGAAGGCTGGAACAAGTGGCATTTTTTCACAACACCCAATAGTGCGCTGAGTGACCTGACACCGTTGCAAGCACTTTTCTATGGCGACAGGAAGCAAGTGTCGCGCGCCGCTGCGGAATTCGCCGAGCGATGAGAACCCCGTCGTCTGCCGCTGGCTGCGGGAGCTTTAAACCTGTATCGGCCATGGAAGCAATCTGGCAATTCGCTCTCGTGAATCCGGCGTTGCTGGTCGTGCCGGCACTCGCGTTCGTACTCAGCTTGGTCATGCTGCGCATCAAAAAGAGATACGTGAACGAAGGGATTTTGTTTAGGCGCTTGCCTACTTCCGAGCGCGAGCCGCGCGCCACAAAATCAGGGGAAGAAGAGATGACCGCCGGTAACGATATTGACCTTGAGATTGCGCTTCGCACATTTCACCAGTTAGGCTTGGAAGGTGGCGATTTAAGTTATGAATACTGGCATGCAGTTAGACAGCTACTGAAACGAGCGGCTGGCATGCAGGAGGAAATAGACTCACTCAGCAGGGAACTCGAGCAGTGTCGCGCAATGCAACGCAAGAAGCATTGAGGCTGAAGCTCGCTCGTGCATAAGCCCAAGTCATGAATGTGTGCGCTCGAGTCAAGTCTCGTATGTCTGAACGCATGAAAATCCGCGAGCTGAATCGTCCCGCCTTGCGGCCTGACGTTGATGAGTACATGTCCACGGCCGATGCGGCAAAGCTCCTGTTCGTCTCCCGTCGGTACGTTGTCAAGCTCCTCGACCAGGGCAAGCTCAAGCTTCACCACATAACCGGAAATAACCGTTTTGTGCGAATGGACTCAGTGCTCGCCTACCAAGCCGCCCAGCAGGCCGCGATAGCGGCTTACCATGCATCGGCTGCGGAAGAGGAGTGAGGAGACCGTGACCATTGCAATCGTTCCCGACGCCAACGTGCTCTAGGGCATTCGACCTCGCGATTGCCCTTCGCACGTTCGACCGGTTGGGCCTAGATGACGGGGGCCTAAGATATGCCTACTGGAACGATGTGGGACAGGTACTGAAACGAGCGGCCGGCATTCAAGCGCAAATAGACGCGTTCAGCAAAGAGTTGGAACAATGTCGAGCGAGGCTCAGCACAGCGGATTGAAACGAAAGAATCGCCATGCGCGAGGAGGCTCGGATGAAGGAAGGAATTGATGTGGAAGACCGACTGTTCCGGAAGTCGGACAAGCCTTCCGAGGACTTGAGTTGCAGTTGGCACTACAAGAAATCCCCGAGCTACAACGACTTCGCCTCTGTAGCCGCGGCCGGGAAATGGTGCATCTTTGTCAGCCCCGCCGAAGTGGACGAGCAATGGAGCAAAATCAGAGACGCTATCGAGAACGACCGGTTAATGTGTGCAAAGGTGTCTACCGCTCTGCGCAGCATGGGCCGCGATGGGCACGTCATCTGCGTCTACACGCGTGACTGGGCCGATACTCAGGACCTCATGCGCGCCCGCGAAGTGTTGCTGTCACTGGGCTTCGTGGAGGAACTCGGCTACAAGCGTGACATTGATACTCGGAACAGGAAATACGGTCCAGGTGAGTGGCACTTGCGCGCGTAGCGAGCGGTCGTAACTCAATTGAGGAGCACAAGTGGCCCATCCGCGAGATGAAAAGCTGGAGAGAGCTGCCGGTTGGCTGCGAGAAGCAGACGGGCTGCTCATCACTGCGGGTGCTGGCATGGGCGTCGATTCGGGTCTTCCTGACTTCCGTGGCCGAGAAGGCTTCTGGCGCGCCTATCCCGCGCTCCGGCAGCAAGGCCTCTCGTTCGAGGACATGGCAAATCCAGCCAGGTTTGCGGAGCATCCGGAGCTTGCTTGGGGCTTCTACGGACACCGCCTGAAGCTTTACCGCGAGACCGTCCCGCACGAGGGTTTCGCGATTTTGCGCCGGTGGGCTGACCGGATGTCCCGTGGCGCCTTCGTGTTCACAAGCAACGTGGATGGACAGTTCCAAAATGCCCGGTTTCCCGAAAATCGGGTGCACGAATGCCATGGGTCTATCCACGCACTTCAATGCCTAAATGTCTGCTCGAGCGATACGTGGCTAGCCGAGGAATTTCACCCGCTCGTGAATGAGAAGACATCTGAGTTGGTGAGCCCGATGCCGCGTTGTCCACGCTGCGGCGCGCTCGCACGTCCAAATATTCTGATGTTCGGAGATTGGGCGTGGATTGATGTGCCATACGAAAAGCAACGGGAGCGCCTGGAGGCCTGGATTGCAACCGTTCAACGGCTGGTTGTCGTGGAACTCGGCGCAGGCAAAACACTGCCCACAGTGCGGCGCTTCAGCGAGCGAAACGCGCGCCAACGACTCATTCGTATAAATCCTCGGGAGCCAAATACGAACCCGTTGCATGGTGTCGGATTCGAGGGCGGGGCCGCCACGACACTCAAACTACTCGACCTGGCGCGCGGGTGACGGAGCGTCGACATGGGCGACGGGACGTCTACTCAACCTGAGTGGCGTGATGTACACCCTCGTCCGATACGCTGCCGAACCAAATGCCGTCCGTGGCCTCACTCGTCCCCACAATGAGCATCACCATGCAGTTCAGGTCATGCTTCGAGCTACCGAATATCCCCTGAATCTTGTCAATATCGGTCGATGACGGTTCAGGCGAAAATTCCGGATGTGAATGCCAGTCGCCAACGTAGTGCAATCCTTCGGCGAAAAGCGCTTTTATCTCCTTCTGTTCGTCGTATCTGGAAGGCCAGAAAAATGTTCTTCCACGACGCGACTTCGCCGTCGGCTCGGTCGCACGCAGAATCACCATTCTGTCGCCATCAAAACTTGCGAACAGTTGCCCACCCGCTTCGCTTGAGGAAGCCTTAATTTGTCGATAGCGGGAAAGCGTATCTAACACGTCGTCACTCAGCTCGACCTGTCCAAAAGCTGTCAAATAACGCTTACTCATCGCTGCAGCGCAGCCTCATTCGATGGTGGGTTGAGTTGATTACGATACACCTTCTGAAAACCAGGACCGTCGAAGACCAGCGGGCGCCAGGCGGGCAAAATCTCTGCCCCTGTCTTCAACAGGTTTTCATACGGCCCAATCCACGTCCACGTTTGCCCCGTAGTGACCTCACTCGCCGCAGCGGCAAGAGCCAAACTGACAGTCATCGACGCAACCTCAGCCGACGCTGCCGCAGAAAAGGGTTGATAGAAGGCACCACATGCCGCCTCCCGTGGCGTCTCACCTGGCACCTTGGCTACCCGGCACATCGCTTCACCATACTCATTTAGTGCCCACTGCAACGAAGCGTCTGCGGACACGAACGTAGCGTGACCGGCAACCCCGTATCGTTCCAGCCAAGCGAAGATGGTCGGTGGCACGTCACCGGCCTCAAGCCCGGCGTTCAACTCAGCCTCGGAAAGCCAGTCACCGGTTGCGCTGATAACGAGGTCGGCTTTCTCGAAGAGCCGCTGGTTGACATCGCGAGCGAGCTGCCATTTTGACGCAAGCGCGAGAACGGCATAATCGACATATCTAGCGGTGATTTCGTCGCGCAATGCCTCCGCCTTGTTTCGGCCAATATATTGGGCGCCCAAAATATGCCTGCCGACGTTCTGGTAAGTCAGAACGTCTCCGTCAATGAGTGTCATGTTGCGCACGCCAGCCTGCGCCAGGAGCAGGGCAATCATCGCGCCCAACGCGCCACAGCCCACTAGAACGACATTGAGCCTTTTCACAGCGTCGGCTACTTCGCCTGCTGTACGCCTGACAAGGAATTCGCTGTCAACACGAACGACCGATGCACGCTTGCTCGGGAACTTGGCTTGTGACAGCCTGTTCGTCAGCACGTTCGCCGGCACCCTCACTCGGTTACGTCCAGACAGGAACGCCTGGCCGCGATTGGCAGGATGCGGAAATTGATGCTGGACCTGCGTAATTGTTGCACCCATTACCGGCTGGGCGTCATGCTCGAAACACCATACGACCACGAGGTCTTCGCCAAGACGAATGGACGTCAATACGTTCTCGACAGCCTCGGGACAACGATGGAACAGGAGGCGAAGAAGCTCAGAAGAGTTCGACGGATAATCTTCCGGATATAGAGGCCCATTCAAGCGCACAAAGACCGCTCGGCCGATGTCCCGACGCTTGACCGGACGACCTAGCTTCTTCATCCAGCCTTCAACGTCCTCAATTGAGTCGGCGACCATCACGCCGTTCGCCATATTCACAGCGTAGACCGTCCGCGTCTGCAAGAAATCGCGAAACCAGACGTACACGCCGCGCTCAGCAGCGCAGTCCAAGGTCCAGTAGGTACCGAACTCATCGAGATAGTCATTACGGTTCGCGCCAGTCAGTGCATCCGAATAGACTTTGACGGCTTCTTCCACAAGATAAACCGCCAACTCACCAGTAACAGGCAGCCGAATCGGCGTTGACGACGGCAGCAAGCAAAACACACCATCGCTTTCGAGATGAGGCATCTCGCAAGGCTCAGGGCGTCGCTCGACCGCGATGCGCGGCACCTGGAAGGCGCCTTCCCGTTCAAGTGCGACGATGAGTGGTTCCGGCAATCCCAAGTCGGCAGCCGGAATCCGCCAGCCGAGAGTGAACCGCCGCTTGGGGTACTGCCGCGCAAGTGCCGCGTTGCTCAGTTGCGAGGTGTCGCGCCAACGTCCGATTAAACTCTCGAACGTCGGCGACGTGGCGTCCTCCGCAACCACCATTGCCATCCCGTTATCAGGCATAGCGTCCTTCGCCGCCCGACTTCACGACCGGCCCGGTGGGTCGACGGGATTCCGTCGAAACAAACTTCGCACTCGTCTTCACCGCATCTTCAAGGGATTCAATCTCTTCGTCGAAGTAGTCGGTACAGAAGAACCACTTAAGTGCCTTCAGCGCCTCTAGGTCCGTCGCGCTCGCGTCCCCAAGCGGTGCGAGACGGCCGACAGCTTCGTTCAGCTTGTCGCGAAGACTGACCATATTGGCGTCGGCTGCCGTCTTCGTCACATTTTCGTACTGCGAAACCGGGCGGCTTACTGTCAGGTTCCAACGCAGGCGATTATGCATCTGCTGCACCGTTTGATAGAGCGCGTGGCCTTCACGGTCCGGATAGCCGCCATACGGATAGACTTCGTTCGTCAGAATCGACAAGACGAAGCCGCTCGGCAAAGACCAGGATGCGCGGCTCTTCGACCACGACTTCAGCAGACGTACCATGCGGCGCATCTGGCGCCCATCGACGGTGTCCGGGCTCTTCTGTGCGACGTTGTTCCGAAACCATTCGGTGACTGCCTCCGGGTCGGAATGCTTCCATTCGGCTGCCGCGAGTTCGTACTTCGCATCATCACCCTCCCCGATTTCCCGGTAGACCGGCATGTCGATGATGAAGCCGTCTTTGTAGAAGACGCGAACGCAGTTCTTCAACACTTCCGGCGCACGCTCGAACGCGTTGTCATAGTTCAATGCGTCGCGCACCATGCACTTGGCGTCGTAGGCGCTGAACTTGCCACCGCGGTCGCCAACAAGCTTGTCCTCGTGAAAGACGACGCCGTTGTCAATATCTGAAGTAATGGAGTTCGACTGCACCATCGTATGCATTGCATACGACCCCTGCTTGACGAACCTGTCCACCTTCGGCTTTTTGTTACGCTCCAGACCGCGCTCCAAGCGCTCCTCGCAGCTGTGCCGGCGATTACGCATGTCCGACTTTGTCTTCTCGGTGAGCGCAACCTGAGACTTAAAAAAGCCAAGAAGCTGCTTGTTGACGTTTGCCATTATATTTCCCCCGATTGGGTTGTTTTCGACGTGACAATTGGTTGGATTCCGCGGAAAAACTCGCGGATGAGCGGCTGAGTTGGATTCTTTTGCGCCGTAGCCGCAGAGATATTCAAGTCTGCAGCTTCATGGGCGAGCCTTGTCAGCAACTCCAGCGTCTGCGGGCTGGGGTTGTCGAGGCTGAGAAATTTCGCCTGGTCGGTCGGGACTTTGGGGTCCTCCAGCCGAACGTAACGAACGGGCCGGTTTGCAGTGTCCGCGACTGCCTGCGTGACGTAGTGATAGGCGAAGGATTGCGCGTCGAGCGCCACCTCTACGATACCCAGGCCCACCTTCCAGCCAAGCAGTCCGCGACGGCTATCGTGGTCGCGAAGCGCCCTACCTTTGAACGGCGGACATGTGCTGACGGCCATCAGTTCAATCGGTCGCTCGGGGTCCACCATCGTGAGCGCCTCGGTCAATGCGACGAGCGAGGGATTGTTGGCCCATAGGCCACCGTCGGTGAACCAGTTCACCTGAGCCTTGTCCTCCGGCTTTTCGACACATTTCAGCGGAAAGACAATCGGCGCAGCAGCCGACGCCATGCAGACGTCGACCAGCTTGTAGTTGTCGTCGCGGTGCAGGCGGTTTTCCTTGCGGTCGTGCGGCGTCTTGAACACCCACGACTTATTCGTCTCGACGTTGACCGTCGGAATGCAAAGCGCGATGCCTCGGCGCTCATACATCTGCTTGACCGTCTCGTCTTTCAGCACCTCCGCGAGCGCCGCCCGGAGTGCTTCAGGTGCGTTCGCCGGCTTGCGCAAATGCCGGGAAATCCAGCTTACCAACGCGAGACCACCTTCCGGCACCGGATGCTGGAAGATACCCGGTGCCTTATCGCGAAACAGCCGCGCGACCTCGCTAAGGGGGACCCCGGCCGCCAATGCAACCGCGAGAATCGCCCCCGTACTCGTGCCAACAATCATGTCAAATTGCTTGCCCAAATCAAATTCGGCCCCCGGGGTCAAGCCGTCTTGGGCGGCAAAACGACGCGAAAGCTCTGCGAGCAGAACAGCGGTGTATAGCCCCCGTACCCCGCCGCCGTCGAGCGAAAGCACACGGTAAGGTTTACTTTCGGACATTCTTCAAGACGACATCGTCGTCGGTAGTTTTGACCGTAATAATTTTAATCTGAAGTAAGGATTTTTGTCAATTAACAACTTTCAGTACGCCATATTTGGCGTGTTATAATTTTATGCACAACTTATCCACAGATTTTGTCAATGACAACCTATGAAATTACGGATTTCGATAGCCTAAGTGACGTAGAAATAACACAGGAAATTGGAGAGCGCATACGCGCCGAACGCATCCGGCAAAGCAAGTCTCAGCTGGAATTTTCGGCTGTAATCGGCATCCCACTCAGGACGTATCAGAGATTTGAGCGGGATGGGTCGGGGACAATCGAGACGTTGGTAGCAGCCCTGCGCGCGTGCAATCGCTTAAGGGGATTGCAGGTTGCGCTGCCCCAGCCCACTCTGCCGGAGCGACAAACGCCCCTATCGCGCCTCACACCGCCGCGCGTGCGTCGCGCCATCAAAGGCGATGACGAGGATGACAGGAATGACGGAAGTCGCTAGTTGACGTGGCGGGAAATCAGGAGTTTGAACTTGTTGAGATTTCGCGGGCGTACGGCCCGCAGGCGGACATAACGATGCTTCAAATCAGCACAGGCAAGTTCTTTGATACAGATGAAACATTCGATACGACTCACCGGGGTGCGCTCTACTCAAATTTCCGTACGATGGCTGACGACACCATCTCGGCACAGGCGGGCAGTCTACTTGCCGCAGCGCGGTGGCGAGATATAGAGACTTTCGTCTACGAAGTATTCGAGCGGCAGCCGAAGCTAATTGCTGCAGCTGCGATAGTGTCGGTGGGCCCTGAGGCTTCCCTTGAACAGAACCATTGCGCGCTCTTCTTCAGATGCGCTCTTGACCTCCTTGGCCAGCTCCTTGGAGATAACCGGGTGCAAGCCTGCGAGCGCAGTAAGCATAGTGTTCCGGCTCAATGCATCCATCGCAAGGTCGTACTCAAATGTCTTTTCCGCGAAGAATGGCCGCACGAACTTGTCTGCGAGAGCAGTGATGCCTTTCGCTGCATCCGATATTTCAAGACTTTCGCCTGGTTTCGGGTAACCGCCGGCTGAGTCGCCGTCAGTCAGAACGACCACGGGAACCTGGAGACCCTTCTCGCCAAACAGCGGGAGAAACGCGTCGAAGCTCAGACAGTCGGCGCTGATAACGCTGACCGCGTGCTTGCTGAGTTCGTACTTTAGTCGAGAGGCAAGAGCCTCGAACAGGAATAACTCAGCAGCACCCTCCACGAACACAATTCTGCGAGCAAAAAATACCCTGCACGAGTTACGTTCAGGTATCAGCTCTCCCGGCTTCCTGTAGCACAGCGCGTTCATGATGCGGGCAAAGTCGAAGCTTGCCGGTCGCCATGGCAAGCAAGAACTCAAGCGCAGCGTCGCCTAGCGTCGAGCGTCGCCACGGCACCGCCTCCGCTTGAGCGCACCGTCCCTGAGATGCCGTTATCCATAGCTCTGCTGCAACCCATCCATCAGGCTTCAGACGTATCCGGTTTCCAGTCATTGAGATAGGTTAGCCACCGCCGCGTCACCAACACGTTGATGATGACTAGGCGAAACGGAACCGTAGGAAGGTCGGACAGTGCCTCGGCTTCAAGATAGGGGCATTCCGTTAGCGCCTCCATGCCGCCCCACATAAACGAGGTGGGCCCCTCAAATCCCTGAAGCGCCAGTGTCGACGAAAGGGCTAGTGTCTAATGGCATACCCACCGTCTCAAGCTTCGATTGCTCTGGCTGTGAGTATAAAATATTGAATTTAATCGGTAGTCCCATTTGAAGACGTTTTACCCTACGCGGCAACAACCGGTACTGTCGCTGATACAAAAAACCTACTTTCCGGCGCCGGTTGGACGTCAAAGCAAGACGGCTCGCTGACGTAACGACACAGGTGGTCGAAGCGCCCATCATCCGGAGCGCATGCGTTCGGAGAAGTACCGCCCCACGGGCTGCGCTCCAGGTATCAGAGTCTTCGTGCTCGATTTTGAGCTGCCGCCAATCAATCTTTTAGGCATATTGTTCGACAGCGACGACTTGTCTTTTCGCCACGGAGGGCTTTTTCCGGGACCGCCATTTCAGTATTGTTGCGCCGGGATAAGCGCTAGCTTCGGCGTACAGCAGTGAGTAATTGGAGCCCTCGTGGGTGCTTGGCGACGAACAGGCTTAGTCTTTCCCAGCGTTCTTGGTCCTTCGGCACAGCACTATGCAGTGCTTTTTATTCTCGATAGCTTGTAGAAAAGCGCCGGATACGTGGCGTACCAAGCGCACGGAGCCTGGCGAATGACGATGTTTCAAGCGGTTGGCGTTCTGCTAACCCTTATCGCGATTTTTGGATTGATAAACCAGAGATTTCTGAGGCTCCCCGATACCCTTGGCATCACCGCCGTCGGCTTGTTGGTCAGTCTCTGCTTTCTGGTCGCAAGCTACGGGAATCCCGATTTCGTATCAAAGGCGAGACGGCTTGTGGGTGGTATTGATTTTTCGGACGTCGTCTTCCACGGGCTGCTCAGCTTCCTATTGTTCGCGAGCGCACTTCACGTCGACTTATCAAAAATGCGCACAGTGAAGCTGCCGGTATTCCTGCTTGCTACCGCTGGCGTTTTAATATCCACGGCTGCAGTCGGTACAGGGTTCCATCTGCTTACCCTCACTCTTGGGCATCCCGTTGGTTGGCTGTGGAGCCTCGTCTTCGGCGCTCTTATCTCGCCAACGGACCCAATTGCCGTCATGAGCGTTCTAAAGAACGCTGGCGCACCCGAAAGCCTCAAGATAAAGATAGCTGGAGAGTCTTTATTCAATGACGGGACCGGTGTCGTAGCCTTCGTCACGCTGGTGGGTCTTGCAACAGGGGCTACTGAATTCTCAGCTACCCATGCTGCAGGTGTTCTAGCTCGCGAGGTAGGAGGAGCCGCAATTGTTGGATTGCTGCTTGGCTACGGTGGCTTTCAAATGCTGCGCGTGCTCAATAGCTACGCGGTCCAAATTGTGGTAACTCTCGCGCTCGCGACTGCGGGATACAGCTTGTCCGAATTTTTGCATGTTTCCGCGCCACTAGCGATGGTGGTCATGGGACTCGTGGTTGGCAACCAAAACGCCAAACGCGCGATGTCGGCGCGAACTCGGGAACATCTGTTTGGTTTTTGGGGCTTGCTCGACGAACTGCTAAACCTCGTGCTTTTTGCGCTTATCGGACTGCAGGTCATTGCTGTTTCGTTCGAGGTAAGAGTGTTCTGGGTCTCTCTTGCTGCAATCCCTATTGTACTGGTGGCTCGCGCCATCAGCGTCGCAATACCGCTCGTGGCGCTGCGTAGCTTCCGCGTAGTCAACCCACATTCAGTAAAAATCATGACGTGGGGTGGCCTCCGCGGCGGAATCTCGATTGCATTGGCTCTATCACTGCCTGAGTTTCCTGGGCGAGAGATGCTTATCGGCGTCACCTATCTTGTAGTCGTCTTCAGCTTGCTTGTACAAGCCACCACTCTCGGTCCATTGGTGCGGCGCCTCACAGCATGAAGCAAAGCGTTTAACAGGCTGCGGAAATACAGGCCGACTTTACTGAGCCATGAGCGTGATCAGAATTTTCAGCGGGGGATTTCTCATAGTTTGGAATATGGACCGGTTAATTTCGGTTTTCGGACTTGTTTATGACGTTCTCTTGCGCATTTTTGGTTCACTACGGCTGCAACGCACGGAGTTGTCCCAAGGTGCGCATGCGCACGAGGTTGTACGCGGCCATCGTCAGCACGAACATCTGATCGACCTTCTTCAAGCCGCGCACCATCACCTGGCGCATACCGCCGATGCTCTTGGCCCAGCCGAAACCCTGTTCGATGAGCTTGCGCTTTTGCTGTGACACCGCATAGCCCGCACTCCCGGCGATTGACTCGGGCACTGCCGACTGGCGGCCTGACTTGTTTTGTGCCACGTGAGGCGTGATGTTCATTTCCTGGCAAGCCTTGATGAACTCTGCGGCGTCATAGCCTTTGTCTGCCCCCAGCGTGATCTCGCGCGTTGGATCGCCAAGCGCCTGGCGGGCATCGTTGATCAGTACTTTGGCCGCTTCGCGCTCGGCATAGCCATCGGCCAGCGTCACCACGGCACTGGCGATCAGCCCATGGCGGTTGTCGCTCAACGTGTGGCCCATGTAGCGTAGCTCGCTTGCCGTTTTGCCCTTGCGATACAGCCGCGAATCCGGGTCGCTCTTCGATTCATGCGTCTCGTTGCTACGCGTCTCGCCCTTGAAGTTCCCACCGTCTTCGCTATCCTGATCATCGTCTTTACGCACAAAGCTTTTATGGCCGGCCCATGCTTGAATTAACGTGCCATCGACGCTGAAGTGCTCACCGGAAAGCCAGCACTTCTTCTCGGCAATGCCCACAACCTCGTTGAAGAACTCAATGACCGCGTCATGCTTGATCAGGCGCTCGCGGTTCTTGGTGAAGACGGTGGGCACCCACACGGCATCGTCCATCGACAGCCCGATAAACCAACGAAACAGCAGGTTATATTGAACCTGCTCCATCAACTGGCGCTCCGAGCGAATGCTATAGAGCACTTGCAACAGCATCGCGCGCAGCAGCTTCTCCGGGGCAATGCTGGGCCGCCCACCTTTGATATCAGCCTCGTACATCCCGGCAAACAAGCGGTCCATCTTGGCCAACGCTGCGTTGGCCATCTTGCGAATCGAGCGCAGCGGATGATCTGCTGGAACAAAGTCCTCCAGCTTACGCAAGGTGAATAGATTCTCGGTAAAGGTATCGGCGCCGCGCATCGCTTCTCTCAGTTGGGGGGCTTTACTAACAACGTTTGAACTGACCTTTTGGGTGACTTCGGAGTGAGGTATTTCCGCAGCCTGTTAAGAGAATCAGATACGACAAACTGCGACCTATGCGCGTGAGTGCCGCCCTTAAATCATCAACCTTCCGACAGCTGGAAATGCTTAACTGCATTAGCTGTTGCCTGCAGACGTATGTGTTGCAGGCCAGAAATAGTTGACGTCGGCAATTGACCGTCGGTTTTTTTTCAAATGCAACACAGCAAAGGTACCGCATGACAGATTTAACTGACGCCCGCGCGGTCTCAGCGCGCGACACCCGCCAACGTGTTCTCGCTATCGTCGGAGCTTCCTCCGGCAATCTGGTTGAATGGTTCGACTTCTACGTATATTCCTTCTGTGCAATATATTTCGCTCCGGCATTCTTTCCCAGTGGGGACCCGACCACGCAATTACTGAACACAGCAGGTGTTTTCGCGGCAGGATTTCTAATGCGGCCTATCGGCGGCTGGCTCTTTGGGCGGCTCGCGGACACGCACGGCAGAAAGACCTCGATGCTCGTCTCCGTCTTGATGATGTGTGGCGGCTCCCTTGTCATCGCTGCCCTGCCTACCTACTCTCAGATTGGGGCTGCCGCCCCGGCGTTGCTGCTAATGGCGCGACTGCTTCAAGGGTTGTCAGTCGGTGGAGAATATGGCACCAGCGCGACATATATGAGTGAAGTCGCCATTAAAGGCAGGCGGGGATTTTATGCGTCGTTTCAGTACGTCACACTGATTGGTGGACAATTGTGTGCGCTCCTCGTACTTATCATTCTTCAGCAGACGCTCTCCACTGCGGAGCTAAAAGCTTGGGGCTGGCGCATCCCATTTGTCGTTGGTGCGGCCGCCGCGCTCATCGCGCTCTATCTGCGCAAGTCACTGGAGGAAACCACAACGGCGGAGTCGCGGATGCAAAAGGAAGCAGGTACCCTTCGAGGACTGTGGAAGCACCGTAAGGCGTTTTTCAGGGTGGTTGGCTTCACTGCGGGCGGCTCGCTCATCTTCTACACGTTTACCACCTACATGCAGAAATACTTGGTGAACACCGCCGGTATGCACGCTAAGACTGCGAGCAACGTTATGACCGGTGCTCTCTTCGTCTACATGTGCATGCAGCCTCTATTTGGCGCATTGTCCGACAAGATTGGGCGACGCAGGTCCATGCTGCTGTTCGGCTTTTTTGCAACAATCGGCACTGTTCCGTTACTTCACGCGCTCAAGGATGTCGCCAGTCCCTTCATGGCGTTCGTTCTTGTGACCATCGCGCTTTCGATTGTCAGCTTTTATACTTCCATCAGCGGCCTCATCAAAGCTGAGATGTTCCCGCCGGAAGTGCGCGCGCTTGGCGTGGGGCTATCGTACGCGGTCGGAAACGCTGTCTTTGGCGGCTCGGCAGAATACGTCGCGCTGTGGTTCAAGCAGGCCGGGAGCGAAACGACATTCTTCTGGTACGTGACGGTGCTGTGCGCCGTCTCCCTCCTTGTCTCGTTCAGCATGCGCGATACGGACAAGGAAGGTTACCTACGCCACGAGCCTTGATTTGATGAGACGTCGGCGGCAACTCACTTCGGTCCGCATCCACGCTTTCAGGGGGCGTCACGGATGGCGCGTCGGCGACATTGCGTACGTGTGCCGTTGCACGCCGTCGAATCGACCAATGATGGCTACACCTTGCGCTCGGCCGCGCTCGCGGGGGCCGGACTCATCATTCAGCCCGAGGTACTACTCGCGGACGAGTTCACGCAGGGGGTTTCTTGTACGAATACGAGATTCGTTCCTGCCCCCCTCGACCACTCAACCTCGTCTATCTGGTCGTTCAACGCCGAGGCGCAGTTGATGAGTCTCATTTATTAGCTGCTCGACGACCGCGGGCTCTAGTCCGAGTGCGTTTCCCCAAACAGATACTTGAATAAGCACTTTCAACGATTCAATCGGGACTCATGCAGTCATTTCTGCGTGAATGTTTGGCCAGCACAACTCACTCCGAGACGGTTGCTTCGATACGAGACTCTAAGCGCCGCATGCACGACGCCAGTCACCCGGCGTAGTCCCGGTTGCCGCCGAGAACGTTCTGGTGAAATGGCTCTGGTCTGAGAACCCGCAAGCGGCTCCGATTTCTGCAAGCGAGAATGAAGTGCGACGAAGCAGCTCCTTGGCTCGCTCTATCCGGTAGGCGCGCAACCACCGGAACGGCGGCATCCCTGTTGTGCTGCGAAATGCGTCAACGAACTGGCGTACCGACAGCCCGCACGCGATTGCAATGTCACTCAGAGGTGGCTCGACCAGCAGGTCCGCTACAAGTAATTCCTTGGCTATGCGCTCCTGCGTCTTCGAGAGCACCCGGCAGCGCGGAGGCAACGGCCCTCGAAAGCGTCCGTACGTGGTAGCAAGCCGTTCGTACATGGCATGCGCAACATGGTCAAAGAAGAGACTGCCGGCAAGCTGGGGGTCTGCCATCGCTGGGACGAGGGCGAGGCCCAGATGGTGTAAAACGGGGTCAATTGTCCGGTTGACGTCATCCAGGTCCCCTACTGGCGGCAAAGCGGACAGCCCGCTGAGTTCGTCAAAAGCGGGCCGTGGGATATGAAAAAGAATGCACTCAAACGGGTCCGGCAAGTTCGCTACAGGCTCATCGGAAAGATGGCCCAGCATTATTGAGCCCGGGGCATACGGCTCTGTCGGGACCCGTCGTCCTCTCTTCCAAAGCTCCGCTGCGCCCGAGTGTTGCAATTGCAACGAGAGGATATATGCGTCCTCCGTCGGCAATGGCGTGCTCTTCCCTAGTCCGTGCACTGACGAACACATATGGGTGGCAGTCAGCTGTGCCGTCTTTAGACTGGTCGTGGTGAGCGTGTGTGCTGTGTCCACGTTGAAGAGGTGGGCGAACTCCCGGGCATAGGTGTCCGTCATGACGCTAGAAGTCGCGAGGCGCACAGCGCCATCAACGCTGAGTGACACCGGCGCGTTGCCGGCCCCGACCACGGAACCCGCCTGCTTTAAACCGGCTTCCGAAGAAGCAGTCGTGCCTCGCTGCGTCGCCATTGCAGCCTCCTGAAAATAAGCGAGGAGTCCGCGTCCGCCACGGATTACTCACCGTCATTGCCGCAGATTTAACACATTTTGACTTACGACGCGCACGGTCCAAAATATGTAATTTTTTCGTAATGTACGAGCGACGCGTGATACAAGCGACGGTATTGCCGTTCTATACTTCACTCGCTAGAAGGCAAAGAATAAGTCGACGCAACAGAAAGCCTGCCAGGGACTTAAATCAAGCTCCAGCCGGAGTGTGGCCAGATGTCTAATGGACTTGCCCTTCTACCACCCGTGAAGCCTTCCAGCACCCCTGACTGGCTCGACGCCGTTGTCTACGTCGTCGACGACGAAGCACCGGTACGTCGCGCACTGGCGACGCTCATGCGGTCGGTCGACATGCGTGTTGAAACATTCTCCTCCACAGAGGAGTTTTTGCAATTCACGCGCCCGGCCGTGCCAAGTTGCCTCATTCTGGATGTGCGGCTGCGAAATAAAAACGGTCTGGCCTTCCAGGAGGAAATTGTGCAAAGCGGACTACGGATTCCTGTGGTATTCATGACTGGTCATGGCGATATCGCGATGAGTGTCAAGGCAATGAAGGCCGGTGCAATGGACTTCTTCGCCAAGCCATTTCGCGACCAGGACATGCTCGACGCCATCGGTCAGGCGCTGGCCCGGGACGCCACGCGGCTCGAATCGGAACACGCAGTGGCCGAACTGCGGGCGTCATATGAGACCCTCTCACCCCGCGAAAGAGAGGTAGTGCCGTTCATACTCGCGGGTCTGCTCAACAAACAAATTGCTTCGGAAATGAGCCTGAGCGAAGTCACAGTCAAGGTTCACCGCGGCCAGGTGATGCACAAGCTAAACGCGCGCTCCCTGCCCGACCTTGTTCGCAAAGCAGAGGCGCTCGCCATCGAGCCGCATAAGCTACGCGGTCCCCTGCTAACACGGAGGTCATTGCAATAGTCGAGACTACGGTTTGCCGACTGCCACGGATAGCCAATGCGTCATCGCAGAAGCCTGATAGGGCTTCTGAAGAAGAACAAGGGCGCCATTGCCGGTTGCTCGCGCTTGCAGAGCCGGCGTTGGATAGGCGCTGATAAAAATCGTAGCGGGCGCTGCGCCCTGAGCGACGAGACGTTCATGCATTTCGACACCGGACATACCAGACATCCGGATGTCAGAAATTAGGCAGGCTGTGGCAGCAGCTTCCCCGGACGCAAGGAACGCTTCGGCTGACTCAAAGAGTCGCGCCTCCCAGCCAAATGAGCGCACAAGGCTCCCCAGCGCGCGACGCACCGCCAAGTCGTCGTCGACAATGGATACTACAGGTGTTGTCTGCAAAATCGAGGCCCCTACTTCTCTCTCTCAATGGATGACGGGGCGGTGAGTCGCGCCCGTCCGTCTTGTCCTTTACAGATTACGTTACAGGCGCGCCCAGCGCGATGATACGATTGTATAAGCGGGTTGTACCGGACGGCACCCGCTTACACCCGCCTGGTCATGCCGTGGCGATGGACACCCGAGCCGTGGGCAAGATGACACTGAACGTTGCACCGCCCTCGGTGTTGTTGGAGGCCAAAATCTGACCACCATGTGCCTCGACAATCGAGTTACAGATGGCGAGCCCCATGCCCATTCCGGTACTGCGAGTGGTAAAGAAGGCATCGAAAAGACGCAAGAGGTTCGCCTGGGTGATGCCAGGGCCACTATCGCGCACTGCCAGCACCACGTTACCGTCGACGTCGGTCGACGAGCTCACGGCCAGCCGATGCTTTCCGGGCAAAGCTGCCATCGACTGCAAGGCGTTGATGATGATATTGATAAGCACCTGCTGAAGCTGCACGCGGTCCCCCATCACAACGAGACTTTGGGGCTCAAGGTGTAGCACAAGGCAGCAACCATGGCTTTCCATCTCGATTCTTGTGAGCGCGACCACCTCCTCGACCAGTTCGTTAACATCTACCGGCGCGTGTTCGGGTGGTGCGCCCTTCATCAACTTTCTCACCCGCTGGACGATTTCGGCAGCCCGACTGCCCTCACTAATCATCTCAGTTACACAGCCTTCAATTTCCTCCACGTTGGGTGGGTCGCGACGCAACCAGCGCAGGCAGGCTTCGCCGCTCGTGATGATGGCTGAGAGAGGCTGTCCAACTTCATGCGCAATTGAGGCGCTCAGCTCGCCCAGAGCTGAGATGCGGCTGGCGCGGGCGAGCTCGTTTTGCGTCTGCCGAAGTTGGGTCTCCGTCTCCCGCGCGCCCGTCACGTCCATGACAGCACCAATGAACTGGCGTCCACCGTCCACGGAATCGGAACCGTGCGCCACGACGTGGAGGTGCTTTACCCGGCCGTCCGGGAAAAGTAACCGGTGCTCGATGTCAAAATCCTTTTCCGCTCCGCTTACTTGGGAGAACATATGTTCAAAGAGATGAACATCTTCAGGGTGAAGGCGCTCGCGCACCGTCTCGAGCGTGGGTGCGCGGGCCGGGTCGCATTCAAAAATCCGGAACGCCTCCTCAGAGAAGAAGAGTTCGTCAGTTGCCACGTTCCAGCCGAAGCTGCCAGTGCGGCTGAGTTGTTGGGCTTCTGCAAGGTACTGGGCCTGACTCTTCCTGACAAGTTCTTCAGCCTGCCGACGCTGTGTTATATCGTTGTTCGTTTCCAGCGTCGCGCGGGGTTCTCCCCGGCTATCATGCTGTAGCGTCCAGCGGCTCGCCACGATGACCGCAGAGCCGTCACGTTTTGTGTGCACCAGGTCGCCTTCCCAGTGCCCACTTCGTAACAACGTCAGCTCTATCTCCTCACGCGGCACAAGAAAAACGGTCTTTAGCAGGACGTCGGCAACCTTCCCGATAGCATCGGACGTGTTCCACCCATAGAGTACTTCCGCAGCGTGGTTCCAGTAGGTGATGACGTCCTGCCTGTCGCGAACGAATACGGTATCGTGAGTCAGGTCTAGGAGCCTTGCCTGCTCCCTCTGCAGGCGTTCAGCGGTTCTGATACGTCGCACGAGCGAAGTAATAGCAATCGACGTGATGAAAAATGCCGCAATAGGCAGCACATCCTGCGGTTTCTCGATTGCCAGGCTATAAATGGGCGGAGTGAAATAGACGTTCAGCAGCAGGCCGCCAACGCTTGAGAAAATTGCTGACGAAACGAAGCTATCCAGAAGAGACAGCAGCACGATGACAATCA
The DNA here is from genome assembly GCF_964253815.1 of Caballeronia sp. LjRoot34. Taxonomy (NCBI): domain Bacteria; kingdom Pseudomonadati; phylum Pseudomonadota; class Betaproteobacteria; order Burkholderiales; family Burkholderiaceae; genus Caballeronia; species Caballeronia sp. LjRoot34. The sequence continues at coordinate 1,311,931 of NZ_CAXUSB020000003.1, read as the reverse complement.
GCATGCAGAAGCCGGCAGTGGCGATTTTGAGCTGAAGGTTCAGGCAAAGCCACGCAATGGCGCAAAGAAGGACGCTTCCGCCAATCCATAGCCGCACCAGGTAACCCCACTGACTGCTCTTGTCCGACGAACCTATCTTGCCGCCCACGCTCCCTCCTGTGGCGTGCCCCTAGCTCACCGCCAGGTGGCCCGCGTCAGCACCGTCTAAGGCCCTCGGCTCTTCATTACGCATTTGGAAGAAAACGGTCTACTCTATCCAACACGCACGCTCCATCATATACAAACGTATAAACGCGGTGAAGCTTCGGTTACTCGTTTCCCTTGAATTCAACACCCACCTACGAGCCATTTTTGGCCGTCGCCTTATACCGTTGTATATTCCGGCTACGCCTTTGCAGCATCGCCGTACCCCTCCGTCGAATAGATTCCCTCCTTTGTCGTAGCTACTCTTCAGTCATCGCGATAGCGCATGTCTGATGGCAGCACGATTTTCTGAAGTTCTCCACAACCATCTCTCCCGTTGCTGACCGCGATAAGGCAAGCCGGCATCCATCTCCGCTAGCAGTCTTGCTTGACCGTCTTCCTTTAACCGTTGCATGACTGTTTCAAGGGACTGGCCGTGTCACATGCTCTACATAATTGGATATTCATCGGCGCTAACAGCTACATCGAGTACACCTTCGTCAGTTGGCTCGATAGAAACGTCTATAGACGGACCGTGGACTTAAGGCAGGTCTGTCTTCAGTAGAGGGCCGCCGCATCTCATCAGTTGTTCGATAGCCGCATTAACTCTGCAAGAGAGGAAATGATGTTGAACACTCAAGTACTAATTGCGCTTTCGGGGTCCTCGACTGAGACGGACAAGTTCGATTCTTCAAAGCCCGTGCCCTCAGATACAGGCGCTACTGCGGAAGCGCCGCTCGTTGACCTATCCGATGGCCGCAGGCTAGTTGGCCGGCGTCGCCCCTCGTCCGACACTGCCTCTCCGCCCGGAAGTGACCCCTGGTCACGAACGCTTACTGCTCTCCGGCAGTTCTCGGACCCTTCAGAGATGTCGCTCGTGTTTAGCCGCCCGGAATGCCGGCGCGCGCCCTCGCGGACAGCACCGGGTGGGGCGCAGATGAAAACATTCACCGTCACGGTTCTGGAGCACATGGCCAACTCGAGAGTGTGCCTTTCGTGGCACGACCCCACCTTGTGCAATTACGAGGAACAGGTCTGGGCGCCAGCGCTTGCTCGCTGCTCGGGGCAATGTGCACTTTCAGGGGCGCACATCGGAAGGGGCGACAAGGTGTATCGCCCGCAGATTCGCGGTGGGACGCCCCCGGCAAATGGTGACGCCATGATTCTCGCGTCAGCGCTCCAGCACGTCCGTGACGACTGACCGGTTGCACGTAACGCACTGCCTGAGGTTGGTGGCAAAGGCTTACGGGCTGCGCGAGAGTGTCGCCAAGGTCGCACACTCCACACCGATTGTCGCTTCTGAGTGGCCAAAGCGTCTCCAGCGAGAGTGTTTATCTCGTACGACGCCGCCGTCATACTGTCGCCAAATGTGGCGACATGTTCCTGCGACGTCACAAGGATAGTTGAGCAATGCCCCACCACTTTCAAACTTGACGGGGCGATGGCGATGTTGACAAGAGAGGCGAATAACTCAGGCGCATACCTCGAGCATTTCAAGTCGCAGCGGGAGCTGTGGACCCTTGAGCGAATCCAGAATTCGCTCACAGAGAACAGGTAGGAGACGCCGGCTGATGTGGAACCCGTATCCGCCAACGCGGGCGTCCATAAGAATGGACGACGGTACCGAATCACATGCTCTCGCTTTTGTTGCGGATGAGAGTCGCGAACGGTTTGAGCCAGATTTATGCGTGGCGACCGTTGCCACGCTCATTGGCACCGCAACGGCACAGTTTGGAAGCAATACCGAGTACCTGCTGACGCTGCGCGAGGCTATGTTTGAGTGCGGTTTGCAGGACTCCCGTATCGAAGAGCTCGCGAGCGACATTGAGCGCCTGTCGCGACGAGCCTGCTGCGATGTACCCGACGCATCCGAACGACTGCAGCGGCGCAGAACCCGCCGCGTGGCGTAATTGCCTTAAGTGAGAATCATGGACAAACTTCAAGCGATGCAGGTCTTCACCCGGGTAGTTGACACCAACAGTTTTTCCGGTGCGGCCGACTCCCTGCACATGACGCGTTCGTCGGTGTCGACCGTTATCCAGAATCTCGAGTCATACCTCAAGGTGCGTCTGCTTAATCGGACGACCCGGCGCATCAGCCTCACTCCAGACGGCGCCGCCTACTATGAGCGCTGCTCGCGCATTCTCGCCGAGGTCGAGGATTCGGAGAGTTCATTTTCACGGGCGTCTGCGCCGCGTGGCAAGCTCAAAGTCGATATGCCTGGGTCAATCGGACGTCTGGTAGTCGTTCCAGCGCTAGACGATTTTCACTCACGATACCCGGACATCGACCTCATGCTTGGCGTCGGCGACAGGGCCGTTGACCTGATTCAGGATAGCGTAGATTGCGCCATCCGCATCGGCCCGATGCAGGACTCCACGCTGGTTGCGAGGCGAGTGGGCGTGTCGGAGTTTGTTACTGTCGCAAGCCCCGAATACATTGCCCGCAACGGCGAGCCATTGTCGCTCGAAGAGCTGGAAACGCACACCGCCGTCAACTACTTCTCTGGCCTCAATGGCCGTATTGTAGAGATGGACTTTGTCGTTGACGGCAAGTCAGTCGAGGTCCGCATGCGTTCGAAGCTCGCTGCCAATGATGGCGATGCTTATCTCCAGTGCGGGTTGCGAGGCCTCGGGCTTATTCAAGTGCCTCACTTCCTTGCGATGCCCCATCTGGAATCGGGGGCCCTGGTTGAAGTGCTCGGGAAATGGCGACCCAGCCCGTTTGCGATTTCGGCGGTATATCCACAGAATCGACACCTATCTCCGCAGGTTCGAGTGTTCGTCGAATGGGTTGCCGAACTATTTGAGAATTGTCAGTTGCTTCGCGCTGACAACGTGCTCCCGTCCGTGATTGCTCAAAACGTCACACATCGCCGGTCCGCAAACCCTACCGGCCGCGTGCTGGAGTCAGCCCGGGCCCCGGGTGCGCGTAGCAGGGATATGGTGCCGATTTAAGGGTCCGGCAAAGCAGTGAAGCATCGCCGCGTGGTGAGCACTCCTTGAAATTACAATTCGCTGCGAGCGAATTGTCTTATCGCAAGTGAGATGTTTATCTGGCCGTTGGATGTATGCAAAATCCCGGCTGCTTAAACCTCATTTACCTTTGGCGCATAGCGCAGACACTTTGATGAAAGCCACGCTGGACATCTCGGACATCACGATTGCAGGACACGCGCAAGACATCAGGTTGCGCAGCTTCCATCCGTGCGCTAACAGTGATATGCCCATCGTGCTGTATTTCCATGGAGGTGGTTTCGTCAAGGGTTCGCTGGATGAAGCCAGCACGCCTGCTTCGCTCATTGCAGCACGAATCCCGGCATGGGTCATTGCCGTGGGCTATTCGCTCGCGCCAGAGTTTCCGTTTCCAGCGGCGACCGAGGATGCCCATCTCGCTCTCGAGTGGGGAGTGGAAAACGCTCGCAAGTATCGCGCAGACTCGAACCGGATTGCCGCGGTCGGACATGACGCTGGAGGCAGCATTGCGGCGGGACTTGCCGCCATCGCGCGCGACCGCGGCGTGCGGCGCCTGTCGGCGCAGGCGCTACTCGCCCCAATGCTTGACCCGAGCATGACCCGACTGATGGAGGAGCAACGCCCTGGCAGGAGCGACCTTGCCCCAGAGGATTGCGCTCGCTCGTACCGCGCGTACCTGCCCAGCGCTAACCAGCGCATCCACCCTTATGCGGCGCCGCTCGAATCACGACGCCTTGGCACCCTGCCGCCGACGCTGATAGCGACGGCGGAACGGGACGTCGTGCGCGGCGACGGCGAAACCTATGCACGAGAGCTTATTACGGCCGGCGTGCCCGTCGAGATGACACGCCACAGCGGGGTCTGCCATGGCGAACTCATCTCGCATGCATCGGCGCTCGATGATGTTGTCGAGTTCCTGCGCAAGCGGCTTGCACCCAAGTGATGCACCGAATTATCGCTCCAATGGATACAAAGAAACCACTGTTCGCTACTTTATAACCAGAAACACGGAGTCCATACTTTCGTCAACGCTATACACCCAGAGGGATGTAAAGCCGAGGCGGCTATGAACTGAAATCCAAAGCTTTCACGTTTTTACAGACCACTTTGCATCCATAAGGAGTACTACTCATGCTCACTAATCGCAAACGGCTTACCGTCGCGCTCGGTGCGCTGGCTATTGTCGGCGCAGTAGCAGGTATTGGCTTCACCTACGAGGCCACTTCAGGTCCGGTGAGTGCGGCTCAGGCCGCAGATGCGCCGCCGCCAGCCACCCAGGTTGACGTCGCGACCGTCCTCTCGCAGACCATCACTGACTGGCAAAGCTATTCGGGGCGGCTCGAAGCCATTGACCACGTCGACGTCCGCCCACTTGTTGCCGGCACCATTGTTGCCGTTCACTTCAAGGACGGCGCGCTGGTGAAGAAAGGCGACCCGCTTTTTACGATTGACCCCCGCCCCTACCAGGCCGAAGTCGACCGTGCCGCCGCACAGGTTGCCGCAGCCAAGGCTCGCGCCATTTACACGTCGACCGATGCCGCACGCGCCGACCGCCTGCTGACCGACAACGCCATTGCGAAGCGCGATTACGACGAAAAGCAGAACGCTTCGCGCGAAGCTGCGGCAGGCGTAAAGGCTGCCGAGGCCGCGCTCGAAGCCGCACAGGTGAATCTGGGTTACACCAACGTGACGGCCCCGGTAACGGGCCGGGTATCACGCGCTGAGCTTACTGTCGGCAACGTCGTTTCGGCCGGCGCCAATGCACCGCTCCTCACAACGCTGGTTTCGGTGTCACCTATTTACGCCTCGTTCGATGTCGATGAACAGACGTATCTGCAATACCTGGGCCGCGACCGCAACTCGAAGGTACCGGTGTCGCTGGGTCTCGCGAATGAAGATGGCTATTCCCGCCAGGGTGCCATTACCTCTGTCGACAACCGCCTCGACACGTCGTCCGGCACTATCCGCGTGCGCGCCACTATTGACAACGCAGACGGTGCACTCGTTCCAGGTCTCTATGCGCGCGTGAAGGTCGGCGGTGGCGAACCGCATCCGGCCATCCTGATTGACGACGCGGCAGTGGGCACCGACCAGGCGAAGAAGTTCGTCCTGGTTGTCGATGGTGCAAACAAGGTCGTCTACCGCGAAGTTCAGCTTGGCACGCTGCATGACAACCTGCGCGTCGTGACGTCGGGTCTTAAGCCTGGAGAGCACATCGTCGTCAACGGCATGATGCACGCGCGGCCTAGCGAGACCGTCAGCCCGCGCATGGTCAACATGGCCGACGCTGCCAAATCCGATGCGTAACGCGAGAAGGTCACCATGAACATCTCTAAATTTTTCATCGACAGGCCAATCTTCGCGGCCGTTCTGTCGGTGGTGATTGTGCTGGCGGGCTTCATCGCGCTGACAAAACTGCCAACTGCCGAATACCCCGAAGTCGTGCCGCCGTCGGTCGTCGTTCGTGCCCAGTATCCTGGCGCGAATCCGAAGGTCATTGCCGAAACCGTTGCTTCTCCAATCGAAGAGCAGATTAACGGCGTCGAGAACATGCTGTACATGCAGTCGCAGGCTAATAGCGATGGCGCGATGACGACAACCGTGACGTTCAAGCTCGGCACGGACCCTGACAAGGCACAGCAGTTGGTGCAGAACCGGGTTTCGCAGGCCATGCCGCGGCTTCCGGAGGACGTGCAGCGCCTGGGCGTTACAACCGTCAAGTCATCACCAACCCTGACGATGGGTGTGAACCTGGTGTCCCCGAACGGACGCTATGACCTCACCTACCTGCGCAACTACGCCCTTATCAACGTCAAGGACCGACTTGCACAGGTTCCAGGTGTGGGTGAAGTTGCGATGTGGGGCGCTGGCGACTATTCCATGCGCGTCTGGCTCGACCCGACCAAGGTCGCCCGCCAGAACCTGACGGCGACCGATGTGGTCAAGGCAATCCGCGAGCAGAACGTCCAGGTGGCAGCAGGTATCGTCGGCGGGGCCCCGATGACGACGAACGTTCCGCTGCAATTGAGCGTGAATGCCCAGGGTCGCCTGAAAACCGAAGAAGAGTTCCGCAACATCATTCTGAAAACGTCCCCGGACGGTGCGGTGACGCATCTGAGCGACGTGGCCCGGGTGGAAATGGGCGCCGCAGAATATGCGCTGCGTGCAAGTCTCGACGGCAAACCCGGCGTCCAGCTCATTATCTTCCAGCAACCCAATGCAAATTCGCTTCAGATTTCGACCGATGTGCGTCGAATCACGGCGGAGCTGCAGAAGGACATGCCGGAGGGAGTTCAAGCGAAGATTGTCTATGACCCGACGCAGTTCGTCCGCGAAAGTATCGACGCAGTTGTCCACACGCTCTTTGAAGCTATCGTCCTTGTCGTTATCGTCGTCATCGTCTTCCTGCAGACCTGGCGCGCTTCGCTGATTCCGTTGCTGGCGGTGCCGGTGTCGATTGTGGGTACGTTCTCGCTGATGTTGGCGTTCGGCTTCACTATCAACGCGTTGTCACTGTTCGGCATGGTTCTCGCCATCGGGATTGTGGTCGATGACGCGATTGTGGTGGTGGAGAACGTGGAGCGGAACATCGCCGCCGGTCTCACGCCGCTTGAGGCGTCATACGAAGCGATGCGGCAGGTGAGTGGGCCGATTATCGCAATTGCACTGACTCTCGTAGCCGTGTTCGTGCCCTTGGCATTCATGTCGGGTTTGACAGGTCAGTTCTACAAGCAGTTCGCGATGACCATCGCTATTTCGACCGTCATTTCCGCCTTCAATTCGCTCACGTTGTCGCCCGCACTGTCGGCACTACTGCTCAAGGACCATAACGCGCCCAAGGACTGGCTAACGCGAATCATGGACCGAATTCTTGGGCCGTTCTTCAACGTGTTCAATAAGGTATTCCGCCGCGGGTCGGAAGCGTACGGCACGGGTGTCGGCAGCATCATCAATCGCAAGGCTGCGATGATGGTTGTCTACGGCGTCCTGCTGGGCGGCACGTTCCTGCTCGGCAAGATTGTGCCCGGCGGCTTTGTGCCTGGTCAGGACAAGGACTACCTCGTCAGCATCCTCCAGTTGCCGCCGGGTGCATCGCTCGACCGGACCGAAAAGGTCGTTCACGAGATGGGCATCATTGCCCGCAAGCAGCCGGGTGTCGTGCACTCTCCGGAGTTTCCTGGCTTGAACGTTACTGGCTTGATGAATTCGTCCAGTAGCGGCCTGGTGTTTCCTGTCATGAGTCCCTCGAAGTATCGTACCAAGGACGAGTCGGCAAATGCGATTGTCGCCAACCTGAACAGGGAATACGGCGGTATCAAGGACGCAGTGATTGCGACCTTCCCGCCGCCCCCGGTCTCGGGTCTGGGCACTATCGGTGGCTTCAAGCTGCAGATTGAGGACCGTGGCGCGCTCGGCTACGAAGCACTGAACAAATCCGTTCAGGCGTTCCTGGCTGCCGCAGCAAAGGCCCCTGAACTCGGCCCGTCGTTCTCGAGCTACCAGATTAACGTTCCGCAGCTGAACGTTGAACTGGACCGTGAGAAAGCGAAGCAGCTCGGTGTGAGCGTGACAGACGTTTTCGACACGATGCAGATTTATCTGGGTTCGCTGTACGTGAACGACTTCAACAAATTCGGTCGCGTGTATCAGGTGCGTGCACAAGCCGATGCGCCGTTCCGCTCCTCCGCTGAAAGCATTCTTCAGCTCAAGACGCGCAACGCGGCTGGCGAAATGGTGCCTCTGTCGTCACTCGTCAAGGTAACACCGACGTTCGGCCCGGAGACCGTGATTCGGTACAACGGCTTCCTTGCGGCCGACATCAACGGTGGCCCAGCGCCGGGATACTCGTCTGGCCAGGCGATGGCTGCGGTCGAACGCATTGCAGCTGAAACCTTGCCGCGCGGTATTAAGTTCGAATGGACCGACCTGACCTATCAGCAGATTTTGACCGGAAACGCCGCGTTCTGGGTGTTCCCTATCAGCGTGCTGCTCGTGTTCCTCGTGCTCGCCGCCATGTACGAAAGCCTGACGTTGCCGCTCGCGATTCTGTTGATTGTGCCGATGAGCATTTTCTCCGCGCTCTTCGGTGTCTGGCTCACGCGTGGTGACAACAACATCTTCACGCAGATTGGTTTGATGGTGCTAGTGGGGCTATCGGCGAAAAACGCGATTCTGATTGTGGAGTTCGCACGTGAACTGGAAATGCAGGGTCGTACGATTGTTCAGGCGGCCATCGAAGCTTGCCGCCTGCGCCTGCGTCCGATTCTGATGACGTCTATCGCCTTCATCATGGGTGTGATTCCTCTGGTCGTGTCCACGGGCGCTGGCTCGGAAATGCGTCGTGCGATGGGTATCGCTGTGTTCTTCGGGATGCTGGGTGTGACGTTCTTCGGCCTCGCCCTCACGCCGGTGTTCTATGTGCTCCTGCGCAAGCTGTCGGGCGGCAAACAGCTCACCGACAAGCATGGCAACCACCCGCACATCCATGGGCCTGACGTCAACGATGGAGGGCATGGCGGCAATCGTGGCGCCACCGAAGCTTCAACTGCCCCCGGTGCGAAAACGCCGGAACCGGCCCTGCAGGACTAAGGAAACCGTCATGAAAGGAATTTTTTTGATGAAGAAGGGTTTTACCGGCTCCTTGCTTCTGAGCACCCTCCTGGTTCTGGCCGGTTGCTCGCTGGCGCCGAAGTACGAAGTGCCGTCCACACCGACGATTGCGACCTTTAAAGAGGCACCGCAGCAGCCGTTGTCGCCAGAAGAAGCTGGCACTTGGAAGACGGCGCAACCGTCGGAAGACCTCGCACGTGGTGAGTGGTGGAAAGTGTTCGAGGACGCAAAGCTGAACGACCTCGAACAGCAGGCGCTGGATGCGAACCAGAATCTCAAAGCCGCGGCGGCTCGCGTGAAGGAAGCACGGGCTATGAACCAGGCAGCGCGCGCAGGGCTCTTCCCCTCGCTCGACGCCGGCTTTGGTCCGACGAGGCAGCGAGTCTCCGCCGCTTCCCAGTTTGAGTCGGATGGCACGAATGTGCCGCAGCAGACGTTCTGGCGCGCTCAGGCGAGCGCTTCGTATGAAGTCGACCTGTTCGGTCGTGTCGCGTCGACAGTTGACGCGGCGCGTGCCGACACGCAGCGCAGCGAGGCACTCTTTCGCTCGGTGATGCTTGCTCTACAGGCTGATGTCGCGCAGAACTATTTTGCGCTCCGTGAACTCGACGCCGAGTCCGAGGTGTTCAGGAACGCCGTCGAGCTGCGTCAGCAGGCGCTAAAACTGGTGCAGCGTCGCTACACGGAAGGCGAAATCACTGAGCTCGACCTCTCGCGTGCCAAAGCGGAATTGGCCACTGCGCAGTCGGATGCAATGACCGTGCAGCGTCTTCGAGCCGCCTCTGAGCATAGCCTCGCGGTGTTGCTCGGCAAGGCGCCGGCGGAGTTCTCGATGGCGGCCGACCCAATTAGGCCGGTCAACCTGCGCGTGCCGCCGGGTCTGCCATCTTCGCTGCTCGAGCGTCGGCCGGACATCGCTGCTGCAGAACGTTCGATGGCCGCGGCAAACTCGCGCATCGGTATCGCGAAAGCGGCGTTCTTCCCCTCTCTCACCATCACGGGTACGGGCGGTTTCGAATCGGCGACCATCGGCGACCTCTTCAAGTGGAGCAGCCGGGCGTTCCTGCTCGGTCCGCTTGCTGGTACGGCGTTGAACATCCCGATTTTTGATGGCGGCCGCCGCAAGGGCAACCTCGCGAACGCCCGCGCCGTCTATGAGGAGGACGTTGCGAACTACCGGCAGCAGGTTCTCGTGGCCTTCCAGGAAGTCGAAGACAACCTGTCAGACATGCGCATCCTGGAAGACCAGACGCAAACGCAAAACGAAGCGGTCAAGGCATCACAACGTGCAGCAGACCTCTCGCGCTCGCAGTACACCGAAGGCGCAGTCAACTATCTGGACGTCATTGATTCGGAGCGTACGGTCTTGCAGGCTCGCCGGGCAGCTGTGCAACTGCAGGGTGTGCAGGCCACCTCCACGGTCAACCTGATTCGCGCGCTTGGCGGCGGTTGGGGTGACGTGGTTCCCCAACCTACCCAGCCGGCCGTGGGACAGGTAGCGCCCGCAGCTCCAGTGCAAACAGCGGTCGCACAGAAGTAACGAAGCAGTTTTGAGTTATGCATGACACAGGCCCATCTAAAGTATCAAATGGGCCTGTCGCTTTATGGAGCGACGACATGAAATCCACCGTGCCGCACACGATTCTCGGAACACCATTTAACTGGCTGCATCGTGCCATCTGCAGACCGATACTTTCAGTTAAGGTCACCTTTGCAGCAAGGATGCTACGAATCGCCATCATCGCATCGCTTCTCTATTTCGCCGCAGCGGTGCTGGCGATAGGCATGGCAATCGTTCTGGCGACCGCCGACGCAGTTCGATGCGTATGGTTTTTCTAGGGGACGGGAGTGTGAGTATGCCGCTCGCCACCAATCAGGGACCGGCAGCAAGGTTGAAGCGCGATTTCGGCGAGTGGGCGGAGCGAATAGCTCAAGAGAACGACGGATTGAGACGGGGCCCGCCTTGTGAGCGAAACCCCGAGCCCGGGTGACAACTTGCGGGAAGCACTTAGGCTGGCCGCATCTTATCGCGTGCGGAACCGCCATGTAAGGTCCCGGTGCACGAATGCTGTGTTCGCCCACAACAAATAGAACAACACCCACGCGCGTTCTCACGTGCATCGATTCGCTATACTAATTGAAAATTGTCCTGGATTGAAATCTCGGACAGGCGGTAACGATGGGGAAGGAGAATCGGGACTTCGCGTGATGAGCGTGAAGTCCCTGGCCCAAGGCAACAACTGCCAGGAGATAGGGTTGAATGAAGGGTACCCCGCCGAGCTTCCATTCGGAAGACCTAGCTTGCGAATAGTCTTTTCGCTCATTCCGAACAGCGCCTGACAAATGCCTAGCGAGTTCAATGAATACAGGCATTTAGCTCTCTCCTGATTCCATCTTCAACTTTATCAAGCGACACGAACGTCCATTTTTTCGTAGCGCCCCTGATACACCCAACACTTTGTCGTTTATCGCCATCGTTTTGACACGCTATCTTTACGTTCGTCTTACCGACACGATTAAAACATCTGGAGAACGAAGATATGAAGCAGTACGTATTGACCCCTCTCGCAATTGCGCTCGCTGGCTTCACGGGAGCAGCCCACGCGCAATCCAGCGTCACGCTTTACGGCATCATCGACGCGGGCATCGGCTATGTTCACAACGCCGATGGCAACAAGAAACAGGTGGGGATGATTAACGGCAACATGAGCGGCAATCGTTGGGGTATCAAAGGTTCCGAAGACCTTGGCGGTGGGATGAAGGCAGTTTTCCAGTTGGAAAGCGGCTTTGACCCGGGTACCGGCCGACTGAATCAGGGTGGCCGCGAGTTCGGTCGACAGGCCTTTGTCGGACTGACCAGCGACAAGTACGGCACCGTCACACTCGGCCGTCAGTACGACCCACTTGTCGACATGGTTCAGGGTATTACGGGAGACAACTTCTTCGGCGGCATCTTCGCGACGCCGGGTGATGTCGACAACTACGACAACAGTCTGCGCACTTCCAACGCGGTGAAGTATGTCTCGCCGACTTATGCAGGGTTGCAGTTCGAAGGCCTCTACGGCTTCAGCAATGGCGCGGGAACGACTGGCCAGGGTCAGACGTGGAGCGGTGCGGCGACGTACAACAATGGCCCGGTGTCGCTGGCTGCGGGCTACTTCTACGCGAACAACCCGACGGCTAATCGTACGACAGGCTGGAATAGCCAGTCTTCCGACTCACTCTTCAACAGCCCGGTCAATAACGGCTACGCGACTGCCCATTCCATCGGCATCGCACGGGTCGCCGGCCAGTACGTCTTTGGCTCCGCTACGGTTGGCCTCTCGTACAGCAACGCGCGTTACAGCCCGGACGGTAAGTCCAGCTACAGCGAGACCGAGCGGTTCAATATCGGCAACGTCTTTGCAGCGTATCAACTCACACCCGCGTTGCTCGTGGGTACCGGTTACACCTACATGAAGGCGAGCGGCGACACGTCCGCTTCCTATCACCAGGCCTCGCTGGGTGCTGACTACGCGCTGTCCAAGCGTACCGATTTCTACGCTATGGCGGCTTACCAGCACGCAAGCGGCACGCAATCCGTCTACGATGCGGCAACCGGTGGCCGTACCACGCAAAGTGCCCAGGCATCTATTGGGTCTTATGGATATGCCGGGACGAGCCATCAGGAAATCGCAATCGTGGGCATCCGCCACAAGTTCTAACCTCTGAAGTCGGGCCAATTTTCTGGCCCGACCAGCGGAAAAAAAAGCGCGATGACTGCAGCCTTCGCGCTTTTTTTTCGCCCATCAAATCGAATCAGGATTGCAACTCGTAGGTTACGCCGCACTCGGCACACGAGACTACCAGAGCCGGAGTTGCAAGCCATGTGCTATCCGTGCGGCCACCCCTGACAAACTCGAACGTCGCCCTTGCCTCTTCGTCGCCGACCACTGAAATATCCGTCGACCCGCAGATTGCGCAGTCGACCTGCGTTGCAATGTCAAAGCCAGACATTGCAACGTGACCCTCTTTGCGGGTTATTGCGCCATCCATCAGTCCAATCCCTCATCCCTACTTCGAAGCACGCGCGGCTCCGCCATCAGGCGGCGCCTGAGCTGCCAAATCGTCGACGCTATCGGCAGGCTCTTCGTACGAGGGCAAAGCCTTACCGTCATTCAACAGGTATGCACGCCGCTGAATATATCCATCCCGCACGAAGCTGTATTTGTCGAGAGCCGCCTGGTCAAGAAGGTCAGTCGCACTCTGCATCTCGGTGCGAGTACTTACAACGTTCAACCCAAAGAGAGGTGCACCGGCCTCAACCGCCAGATAAGTCGTAGGGGTGAGCGTACTCGCAACAATCCAGCCGCTTGCATCACGCACGGAACTTGGCCCAAATAGCGGTAGCACCAAATAGGGCCCCGCTGGTACTCCATAGTGTCCGAGCGTAAGCCCGAAATCCTCATGATGTTTTGGCAAACCTGCGGTCGTCGCCCAGTCGAGCAAGCCGCCAAGACCAAAGGTGGAATTGAACGCGAACCGCATCAAATCTTCGGTGGCCGCTGTCAGCTTAAATTGCAGGAGGTTATTGGCGAAATTGCCAATGTCACCGAGGTTCGAAAAGAAGTTGCCGATTGCGGTGCGCAAGGGCTCTGGCGTTACCTTCGTGTAACCCGTAGCCACGGGCTTCGCAACATGCCGGTCGAGGCCTTCATTAAACGAGAAAACCGCCCTGTTCATGGGTTCGAGCGGGTCCGACGCCTTTCGGTCGGGTCCCGTTGCACATCCAGCCACCCCCGTTATCGCGGCCACTGTCATAAGGGCACCTGCAACGCGCGTGCTCCACAACTTCTTCATCTCTGCTGCTTCCTTCTATAATTCTGTGTCGCTGCCCGTTTCCGCCGACAAGTCGCGAACGAAGCTACCCGCGGCACTCTTTCGGCAGCCGTCGGTACCAAAACCTGGGTCTTCGGGGTCAGGAGGCGCTACTCTCTTTCATCACCGATGCGGACTTCGGCGCCTTATCGACACCTTGCATAGGCGCTAGCGGGCTCTGCTGTTCCGGCGGCAGTTGCGAATGCTGCACTTCCTCTGATTGCTGTAGGTGCTCGACCTGCGTTGTAGACCGGTGGTGCAGCAGACTCGGACCACCTATGATGCTCACCAGAAAACCCACTACGATTGCTGCGATAGCCATTTTGTCTCCATGGCAGACTCAGATACCTCCGCCATGTCGAAATGTGCTCCAGCTATCGCGGGACCCTAAACGTTCGAGAAATGGGAGGTGGGTTCCGTCGTACCAACGCTCCCGCGTTGGCACGACGTTCCGCTTAATGATGGCTGTAAATCGCCGGCGCTGCCGTTGCCCTTGCCACGCCTGATTGCGATACTACGTTGGCCGTGCCACCCACATCTGACGATGCATCAGCTACCACTGCACGGTTAGCCTGCTCGCGCTTTTCCTTCCGCACGTCGAGCAGGTCCTTGTTTGACGGCGTATTCGGCCCGTACTGCGGCGGATACGTTCCTGCGTGCCCAATGCCTGCGCCGCCCTCCGCGAGAGCGGCGCTCGCGGCGCCGGCCAGAATCAGCGCGAGCGAAACGCGCAGAAGTCGTGAAACCATTTGAATCTCCAGTTTGATGAGTGAAAGCGTTGCTCATGGCAAGACCCCTTCGTTTGGCTTCTGGAGGCACCTAGCCACCAGGCAAATGAAGCTTAGCCGTGCCATCGCTCCCGATAAAGGTTAGTTTGCCGAATTGATTTCTTGCGGTTACCGAACAATCCGGCTGACGTCCAGACAAGCACCCGGCAAACCATTTACATGTGTTCGCTTTCTTCCATTAACGGCGCGAGTCTATCCACCACCGACTCGAGAATCATCGCGTTCACGTTCAAAGGAACAGGCCTTGCCCGAGGGCGAAACACCATGCCCCCCTTTCGAATGGTCTTGCCACTGACGACACAGACGCCTGAAACGCGAGATACCACGGCTCGCCAGGTCTGGTAGCCATACCGGCAACTAGGTTCGTTCCAGGTCACGGTGGCCGACGTCGGGCCCGTCCGCTCCACGATGTTCACGACAAGCTGTGGACACGGCTTGTATATCCGCCGCGTGCTCAGCGGAGCCTGTATCGTGGAAAATCGCCGGTCGGCGTCGTGCTGTAGCCCCTTCGAAGAAGCACGCAGCTCGCCAACCAGGTGGCCCCACGGGTCCATCCGGTATTCGAGAAAGCGCATTGTCTGCTCCTGGAACCAGCCACTACCCTTGCGTTTCCTCTTGTGCGCGCTACGACACCTGTCAGCGTCATCTGCGCAAAGCACCGCATGCCAGTAGAAACGCTTCGTTGGTGACACCTGTCATCCAGCAAAGGATGTTGTCTAACTTCATGTATTTTTCAACTCAACCGATGCTCGCAATTCTGAGACCTTTCAGACTTCAGATAAAGGTCATTGGAGTGGTTAGTGTGTAGCCTGAGTAGCGACAGTCAAATTAATCGCGATGCAAAGTAAGACTCAGGAAATAGATTGTTCTGAATTGGCGAAAATATGATTTTCCAATCAGCACATCATGTCGTGCTCATAGGATTAACCGTCAAGAGCAATACTGCTCCATTGTTGCTCGACGTCACTGGAGCAACTGAAAGCGAGGGAGTACCAGGAGTTGGTGCCAGCAATTCGTGGGGTAGCAACCCGTCGTACCACTTGGACTGGAAGGCGTCGCTGATTTGCCACGCGCAGGGCTGCGGGCTTCGCGTCACGCGAGTCTGTCGCGCGGGCACTGCCGAAATCGGCGGCACCGACGCCTTCTTCAAACCGCCAGGGCCACCACGAACCAGGTCAAGTTTGCCCGGCATCAGGGTCAGGCATCCGACCGTATGCCTGTTTGTTATCCTGTCTGCAGCGTTTCAGCAAGATGATTCACCACTGCCCTGGTCTTGGCCGCCATCTTCTGACCGAGCGAAATGATGGCATGCACGGGCGGCCCGTCGACATCCGCTTCGGGCAGCAGTTGTACAAGACGACCGGCACGCACATGCGGAAGTGCGACACGGTCGTGAATCTGCGTAATGCCGAAACCCGCCACTGCCGCCTCGACAAGCGCCTGCCCGTCAGCAAGTACGAGCACAGGGTGCGGCACAATTTCCCGCACGGTATCGTTTTCTCGCACGGTCCAAGAACGTAGTCGCCCCGTTGGGCCACGGAAAACTATAGCGTCGTGTTCGGCCAGTTCCGCGAGCATTTTTACTTCGCCGCGGCGCGCGAGATACTCCGGCGATGCGTACAGTCCAAGCCTTAGCACGCAAAGCTTGCGCACGGTAAATTCGCTGTCATCCGGTAATGCGCCGATGCGAACAACAATGTCCCAACCTTCCCCCACGGGGTCAGACATCCGGTCAGTAAGCGCCATCTCCAACGTGAGCTTCGGGTACTTTTCCCGGAGCTGAATGAAGCTCGGCAGCAACAGACGTCCGAATCCCGCCGGAAGGTCAATCTTGACCCGCCCGGCAGGCTCAGCTCGCCTCGATGCGAGCTGCTGCTCCGCTTCCCGGAGACCTTCGAGCGCCTCCTGCGCAGCAAGGAGATACGTCTCGCCGTCTTCGGTCAGCCGGACCGCGCGGGTCGTGCGCTGAAAGAGCTGCGAGCCGAGTCGGGCCTCAAGGCGCTGGACCGCCTTACCAACATTGGACTTGCTGCTACCGATTTCTTCAGCTGCGCGTGTGAAGCTGCCGGTTTGGGCAACCGCCACAAATACCGCTATCTCGTTTATGGGTGCATCTACCCGCTCACTCATCTCTTAACCCCGTTGCGCAAGGTGGGAAAAACGAACTGTATCAGGCGCCTACAGCCTGCGAGTAACCGCTGTGCAGTCACCACGGCCTAGGCGTGGCGCTCGGGCTTTCCAGCCAGTGAACGCTAAACAGACCCGCGTCATCCGTCCAGACAGGACCGGGCCTGAATCCGGCGGCTGTCGCAATCCCGCGGAAACCCTCGACCGTGAACTTGTGCGAATTCTCCGTGTGGATGGTCTCGCCTTCCTCGAAACGGAAGTCGTAGCCCGCAACGCGGACGGTCTGCTGGCGCAGGCTCATCAGATGCATCTCGATGCGCTGCATGGGCTCGTTATAGAACGCGTGATGCCTGAAGCCGCACAGGTCAAAGTCCGCTCGCAACTCCGCATTCGCGCGCACGAGCAGATTGAGGTTGAATGCTGCCGTTACCCCTTCACTATCGTTGTAGGCCTGATGCAAAGTCTGCACCTCCTTCACGAGGTCAACGCCTACTAGCAAACCGCCGCCTGCCAACATCTTCTGCGCACGGCACAGGAAAGCTACGGTCTCGTGTGGCGTGAAATTCCCAATGGTCGAGCCCGGGAAAAAGCCCACCTTGCGACCGCCCATCTCCTCAATATCTGCGAGCTGTTCGGGCTTCATGTAGTCGCCGGCGATGGGCAGAACCTCAAGACACGGGTATGCGCGGCGCAGACTCTGGACGGAATCCCGTAGATGTTCGGCGGAAATGTCCACGGGAATGAATCGGTCCGGGGCCCTATCCGGCTGGAAGGCATCAAGTAGAACACGGATTTTCTCGAGTGAGCCCGCCCCGAACTCGATGATATTCACATGCGCGCCCATCTGAATAGCAATTTGCGATGCGTTCGAGCGCAGAATGTCGAGCTCAGTCCGAGTTGGGTAGTATTCCGGCAGCTCGCAAATTCGCTCGAAGAGAGCTGAGCCGGCCGCGTCATAAAAATACTTTGGCGCAATATTGCGAGGCGACCTCGACAGTCCAGCGAGCAGGTCGCGCCCAAAATCGCTCTTCCGAATGGCCTGAATCAGCTCACGCTCACTGTCCAGTAGCGCTTGAATTTCAGATGTCTCTGACAAGACGCACTCCCGAGAATTGCCAGCGTGTCGCCGGCGGGAAGAAGTTGCGATAGCTCGCTCGTGTATGCCCCTTCGGCGTGGCACTGCTGCCACCGCGGAGCACCTGCTGCCCAACCATGAATTTGCCGTTGTATTCGGCCGCCACACCAGGCAACGGCCGAAAACCCGGATATGGGTCATAGGAGGAACGGGTCCACTGCCAGACTTGACCGGTCATGTGCTGGATACCCGGGGCGTGGAACGCTGCTTCCCACTCAAATTCCGTCGGCAGCCGCGCGCCCGCCCATTCTGCGTACGCAGCGGCTTCGTAGAAACTGATATGACAAACCGGCGCACTCGACACCAGCGGGTGCAGCCCCTGCAAACCATACTGCTCCCACACGCTGAGACAGCATGGCGCGTCAGCCGGCTCCGCTGTTGCAATCCAGTAAGCAGGCGCCTTCAGGCCTTCCCGCTGGACTATCGCCCAGCCGTCCGACAACCAGAACTCGGGGCGCTCATATCCTCCGTCGGCTACAAAGTCGGCGAATTCGCCGTTACTCACGAGGTGGTCTGCTATTTCGTAGGGGCGCAGCAATACCTTGTGGCGCGGAGACTCGTTATCGAACGCGAATCCCTGGCCGCCGAAACCGATGTCAACTACACCGCCAGCTTGCCTAAGCCACCGGACAGCCCGAGTTTCCCTTGAAATATCTTCGTCTGCGTGTACCGCGGGCACGTTCGCGTACGCTGGCAGCATTGGATTGCACGAAAACGCATGCAAGATGTCAGTAAGAAGAAGCTCCTGATGCTGCTGCTCGTGATTCAACCCCAGCACGATAACTGGCTCAAGCTGGGACAGCGTCACAACATCCGAAGTGGTCAACAAACGAAGCATCGCTTCGTCCACGTGGTGGCGATACCGAAGCACCTCTTCTACCGACGGCCGGGACAACAGCCCCCGCATCGGCCGGGCGTGACGCGGGCCGAGCGCCTCATAATATGAGTTGAACAGATACTGGTATTTCTCGTTAAACGGCACGTAGCCAGCAGCGTGCTTCATGAGCACAACCGTCTCGAAGAACCAGGTTGTGTGCGCCAGATGCCATTTCGTTGGACTTGCGTCCGGCATCGACTGAACACTTTGGTCTTCCGCCGTGAGAGGCTCCGCCAGCTCCACGCTGCGTTCGCGCACCTCGCGGTAATTTCGTTGCAGCTTCGAGACGAAAAAAGTCATTGTGTCCTTGTCTGTCATCAATTCGCCCATCTAGAACAGTCAAGCCCGATTGACTCGACTGATGCGAAAAGGGGCTACCCCATTGCGGGACAGCCCCTTCAGCGCCGCCACTCGAGCGTTATGCGCTGACAGCCTCTTCAACGACATCCTTCCTGTCAGACTTCGCACCCGGCTCGTCATCCTGCGCCGGAGTCTTGCTCAGGAACGCGAAGGTGGCGAAAGCCGACAGCAACGTGATAACAATCAGAACGTGCAGAAGGCTCGTGAACGCGTCCGCATAGCTTGACGACAACGCATGCCGGGTTACCTCCGGCAAGGTCGATGCGGCATGCACCATGTCACCAGCGGTCACACGTTGCGCTGCCTCGGCAACACGAGCGGAGATGTCACCACCGTTCCCAGGAACGACGCGGGAAAGACCGGTATGCGCTAACGCCCCAAGAATTGCAGTCGCGATTGCGAGAGCGATACCTTCACCTGCTACGCGGGTCGTGCTGAAGATGCCCGAGGCCATACCTGCGCGCTCCTTCGGCACCACGCTGACCGACAGACCGTCCATAAGACCCCACGGCATACCTGCACCAATGCCAATCACCAACATCGGCAGGATGAGCTCGGCCTTCGGACCGCTAAAATCAACCAGGCTTAACCAGTAAAGTCCAGCGGCAGCAATCAGGAAACCGATGCCGGAAAGCACACCGGCAGACATCCAGCGTGTGAACGAAGCGACCAGCATCGGTACGACGAGCATCGGGGCAGAGAGTGCAATCATCAGCATGCCAGCGTCGATTTCACTCAACCCTTCCGCGCCAATGAAACGCAACGGCAACATGACGATGAGAACGATGTAGCAATAGCAGGTGCCGACCGGCAAAATCTGCACGCCGACGAAGCGGGGATATTTGAACAGGCTCAACTCGAGCATCGGACGCTTGACGCGCGTCTCGACCATGATGAACGCTGCGAGAAAGACGGCTGATGCAAGAAGTAGCGTCACAACAAGCGGGCTGCCCCATCCGCTCTCCGGCGCCTGAATCACGCCGAACGTGAAAAGTGCGAGCGTTGCCGTAAAGGTGACCGTGCCCGGATAGTCGAGACCCGATGCATTGGGGTCGCGCGTCTCGCGCATGCGCGGCACGCCAAAGATGAAGGCGACAACGCCGATTGCTGCGATGACCTGGAAAATCGAGCGCCAACCAAACTGCTCGATGAGCGCGCCCGCCATCAGCGGACCAAACGCGAGACCGATACCGAAACTCGTGCCGAGCATGCTGAAAGCCCGCGTACGGGCATGGCCATCGAATTCCTGCGCAAGCGATGCGCCGCCGCTCGAGAGCGACGCCGCAGCGGCGATACCCTGTATGCCACGCAAAATATCGAGCCATAATACCGACGGCGCGAAGCTCATGGCGAACGAAGTGATGATGAAGCCACCCAGCCCGAGAACAAAGAGTCGTTTGCGCCCGAACTGGTCAGCCAACGCACCGGCGGCCATCAGCAGGCTACCGAAGCTCAGCATGAACGCGTTAGTCACCCAGGTCAACATGGCGGGGCTGCCGCCCAGGTCTCGCCCGATTGCTGGCGTAGCGACAGCGCCTCCTGAAAAGGCAAGTGGCAAAACTAGCGCGGAAAGACAGACGGCTGCAAGGATTAGCAGCTTGTTACTATCTGTTCCGGATGTCGTTGCAGTATTCATCGATGAACCTGTGGAGTGATTGGATTGCGAAGCACGTCGACGGGCTCACGTGAGATGAGGCCTTCGAAGCGCGTCATTCTGAACAACGAATCGCCGAAGATAAACAACGCCACAGTGGTTAGAGCGTCTCCCCATAAGCGACAATGCTTTTCTCCGCACCGAACGGGAGATTCGCCAACTGCCTCGCCTCAAGCGACTCTGGACGCATCTTTCTGAAATCCGCCTGCTCGCCTAAGGATGGTTTCCCTACACAGGTTTTCACAAGCAAGGTTCGACGATGAACATCAACCCGTTTCGGGTTGACATTTCGCAGTCGACCTCGATGACCTGAAAAAGCGTCTGGACGCTATCCGCGTTCCCAAGTGCGAGACGGTGATGACCAGTCCCAAGGCGCGCAGCTGTAACCGGTCGAGAAGCTCGGCGCATGGAGCGACAGCAACGGCGTCCCCGAAGACGTTTTCCCATAGGACCAGATTCTCGAGAACATCACGCTCTACTGGTTGACGAATAGTGGCGCCTCACATTCAGCGTCAGGGACTGAAAAGGGTTCTGTCCACCTCCCGATGAGTAACTGCTTCCCGGGAGGTGGGCAGTTGGCCTGGTAGTATTGCCAACCCGGCGAAACCCGTTCGCCATCGAGCATGGGGCAGTCCGTGCATACTTTGTTCATAATGCTTCTAAGAAACAGACTACTCGGCCTCCTCGGACAATCAACAGTGACTTTCGGCAGTCAGCTTCACTCGTCTCATTGTCGCTTCTACGAGGACGCTGCGTCTCCCGTATGCGGGTTTATCTGGCGGCCGTCGACCACCATACTTGCAAATCACACTCTCAGACTAATTCCTGAGAACAACTTAAAGATTCGCCGGACCGGCCGTCGCTCAAGCTGACGCGAATGCGTCAGTCGACCGCGCGTGCACCCTCGCCTATGAGCACTGCTCTGCCGGTCATATTGAGACAAATGCCATGTTGAACCGAACTGCTATCAGTTCTGGAGCTTATCTCGAGAGCTTCGACTCTCTGCCGAAAGATATTCTCTGGACCCAAGCCAAAATCGACCAGTCGCTCGCAGAAACCATGTCGCGTCGGCCGGACCAAGGTGACCTTTGGGTTTTTGCTTACGGCTCGTTGATGTGGAATCCCATCTCCGAATACGACAAGCGCGTCGTCGCAACGCTTGACGGCTGGCATCGCAGTTTCTGTATCCGGCTCATCGCCGGCCGCGGCAGCCCTGAGAAGCCAGGGAGGATGCTCTCGCTCAAGCCCAGTGGTAGCACCGAAGGCGTAGCCTTACGCATTCCACAAGCCACCCTGAACGATGAACTGCGTGTTCTCTGGACTCGCGAAATGGTAACGGGTGCGTACACACCCACGTGGGCTCCGGTCACTTTTCGGACTGGGGGAAAGGCCACGGCCCTCGTGTTCGTTGCAAATCCTGAGCAGTCCCAATTCGAGGCCGACGCACAGCCCGAGACGATTGCACCACTCATGGCCGCGGCATCCGGTTCACTTGGAACTAACGCGGAGTATGTGTTCAAGCTGCAATGCGCGCTCGCTGACTGCCAGATGCGAGACCCTTACATAGACGAGCTTGCCGCCGAACTGATACAGCTCGGCCAAAGCCCCAGGTAATCAACCGGCACCGCGCAGGTTTGTCAGACAGCGGCGAAATCTCAATTCGCTAGAGACGGCTTTTTCTCGACTCGTGGCCGCGCTACATTCGTTACACAGGATTTCGTCCCGTCAACTGAACCTTCGAAATGTGGGATATATGTCGAGGCCAGACGTTCTGGGCACGGACTAGGTATTCCTTATTTAAGGGAATTACATGGGCGCTCTCGTTCTAGTCGCCAGTCTACTGGCACCGCCGGCGGCCTTGTGTCTGCCCGCAGAAAAGAGAGCGCGTATGCTTACGGCGGTCCTCTTCTGCCTTGCGGTTTGCAGTTGTCTTTGCGCAACCAGTCCAGTATTTGGGTCAGTCTTTGGATTGGCAAGCTTTTCGCTCTCCCTTCATCCGGCGCTTCTTCATCCCGTACTTCTCGCAGGCGCGGTTTCAAGCACTACTGCACATGATGGACCCGGTAGTTCGCCCACGCGCGGCTCCTTCGCCGCGAGAGGCGCACTGTTCGGCCTCATCCTCGGGCTTCCGATGGCGACCTGGCTATCGACGAAGTTGCCCGAACCCGTATCATTTGTCGCCGCCGCCTATCTCACTGCAGCCATCGGCATATGCATGATGCTCTGGCATCGGCGCAGAAGCCCGCCTCACATGTCAGTGTCTGCACCTGCACCTTTAATTCGGCTCTCGGGTGTCGTATGGGTTTCGTTAGCGGCGACATCGCTGCAATACGCAGCGATGTTCTCCGTCTTCAGCAACTCCCTGCACCTTCTCACCGACCGGCCTGCAATCGACTTCGAGTCGGCCAGTCTGTTGATGGTTTTATTCGGCATTGGCGGAATCGCGGGCGCTGTCATCAGCGGGCGGCTTTTGCGCGACTATCCGGCCCTGGTGGCACTCATCAACCCGGCCACCTTGGCACTAGCCTTCTTGCTGCTCTATATCTTCGCCCGCGGCCCTGACTTCCAGACCGTGGTAGCGGTTCTGGCTTGGGGTGCGGCGCACTCCAGCGGCATGCTCGTTACGCACTCCACGCTGCGTGCGATTGCTCCGGGCAAGCCCGACGTCACGACGGCATTGCATGTCTGCTCCGGCTGCGTCGGCGTACTCACAGGAGTTGCCATGGCAGCCGCATTTTCAGCCGTATTCGGAACAGCGGGCATCCTACTATGCGGCATATCGCTGGCCATATTTTCCCTGGCTGCTGTTGCCACACAGCTATCGAAAATGGAAGTGGACGGAACCATTGTCGCTCTTGAGTCGACAGAGTGACGCTCGAATGACTCTTTATCGCAACCTCCATTTTCCCCATACTTCATCACAACGGTGCAGGATGCACGCACCACTCGAAACCCGGCTCACGCCGGTCATCCATCCTCTCGTAGGACGCTCAAATGAAACTCTACATCGCTGAGGCCACCTGCTCCCTCGCCGCGCAGGCAATCGCCAACGAGCTTGGCCTGTCGCCGGAACTGGTCCATTTCGACGTGTTCGGTAAATCCACGTCGGACGGCAGCAACTTTTCCGACGTCAACCCGCTCCAGTACGTTCCGGCACTGGTGCTCGACGGCGAAAAAACCGCTCTGACCGAGACCATCATTATTACGTCCTACCTCGCGGACCAGCATCCGGAAGCCAACCTGATTCCGAAGCGCGGCACGATTGAGCGCACCCGTATGGACCAGCTCCTGACCTTCATCGCCACCGAAATCGCGCAGAAGCATATCCCCCTCATGCGCAAGCTGATGACCCCAGAAGGCATCGAATTCCACACGAACAAGCTGCTCACTGCATATGGCGTGCTTGACAAGCAACTCTCAGACGGACGTTCGTACCTGACCGGCGAGCAGTTCACCGTTGCTGACGCTTACGTGTGGGCAACGATGTGGCAGGCGCGCTCGGGCGTCAACCTGGACCACCTGACCAACCTGATGGCCTACGTCGCTCGCGTCGAGGCTCGTCCGTCGGCACAAAAGGCTCTGAAGGACGAAGCGGAACTGGTCGCACGTCACAGGAAATTGCTGGCGGCATAATACCGCCGAGCGGTTTCGCACCAATAGCTCCTCGCCCTGCGGCGGGGAGTTTTTCTATTGGATTTCGGCCGCTGCCCTGGTTCTGCAGTGCGCCGAAAAACGTGTTGTCCCTGCAGACCTCGACATCATTCAGGCCGCCGTGAACGAGAATATCAAGCGTAGTGAATCCGACCCGCTCGCATCGCTACCGGCAGCCCTTGCGACGCACCGTGGATTCTCCCGCGTCTTCCAGCCTGGCAAACTGACATTTGGCTTTATCGCCCCACTCGAAGGGTATCCCGACTCGGTCAGGCCCTCGCTTGAGGACCGCGTGGAAATGGCCCGTAACCGCCCTATGGCTACGCGACGTTCCTTTCCATGACCCGAATTGCGGCGATGTTGGATAGATTCTGGACCCTATGGGGAGAGCGCCGCGTTCTTGTCCCAACTCGCCCTGAATAAACGGAAACCGCGGACGGTGCAATAGAGGATTGACTCCCGCGAAGCGACAGAGAGTCTCCCGACAAGGGGTTTTTCTCATCCGAGTTCTAAGCCAGTATTAAGCGAGCGCGAACGTTTCCTCAACGGCTCATCGCGGCAAGGGCCGTTCGCACTCTCTCTGGCGCATCGCCATGATGAGATGCCGCATCAGGCTCGTGAACCGGACAGAACAGATTCGACGCGCCTATACCCAGTCGGGAGCGAATACATCGTTGCGGTTTTCTCGGTGTCGTGTCGCCGGAAAGGCCTCGTTGCGCCCAGTAACAGTCGGGTGCCCCTCTTCCCCTAAAACAAAAGCTGGATTCCGATGCAGGAGATTCACATGAACGCACACCCCTCCAACAAACCTGTAGAAGCCATCGCCGCTGAACGAACCGCGAAGCTATTCGAGCCGGTTCAAATTGGCGGCCTGCCCGTGAAGAATCGCGTCGTCATGTCGCCCATGACGCGGACCATGGCGCCGGCGGGTGTCCCTGGCGAGGCCAATGCCGAGTATTACCGCAAGCGCGCGGCCGGCGGTGCCGGCCTCATCATCACAGAAGGCACGTGGGTCCCGCACGACGCAGCAGCCAACGAAGTGGACGTTCCCCGCATGTACGGCGTGGAAGCGCTTGGAGGCTGGAAGAAGGTTGTGGACGCGGTGCATGCAGAAGGCACGCCCATTCTTGCGCAACTCTGGCACGTGGGCCAGATGAAGCAGCACACTGTTGACGGCCTTTACGAAGCAAAGGGCGCGGACTACAGACCGCCCCGTCGTGTCGGTCCGTCTGGACTCTTTGGCGGCATCGGCAAGCCGACTACACTCGACGGCGCTCCGGCTCTCCCTGCAGACCTAGACTCTATCGTTGAAGCCTATGGCAAGGCGGCTATCAACGCAAAAATGATTGGCTTCGATGGCGTTGAACTCCACGCAGCGCACGGCTACCTGCTCGACCAGTTCTTCTGGCCTGGTACCAACAAGCGTGAGGACAAGTGGGGTGGTCCGCTGCAAAATCGAGCGCGCCTCGCTGCTGACGCCATCGCTGATATTCGCCGCATGACCGGACCGGACTTCGCCATCTCGCTGCGCATCTCGCAGTGGAAGGTGCAGGACTTCAAGGCGAAGAACTTCAACACGCCTGAGGAGCTTGAGGAATTCTCGCGCATCATGGTGGACGCAGGCGTTGACGTCTTCCATTGCTCGACACGTCGATTCTGGGACACCGAATTCGGCTCTGACCAGAACCTGGCCGCGTGGACGAAGAAGCTCTCTGGAAAGCCGACCATTACAGTGGGCTCTATCGGCATGACGGGTGAGCATATCGACACGCTCATGGGTGAAGGCAGCAACGTTGCATCGCTCGACAACCTGCTGCTACTCGCCGACCGCGGCGACTTCGACCTGATTGCCGTGGGCCGCGGCATGCTGGTCAATCCCGACTGGGCGAACAAGGTTCGCGAAGGCCGCATCGACCAGTTGAACAACTGGAATCCGGAAGTGCTGAAGGGACTCATCTAAAGCACTCCCGCGCCGGCCTGTTGTCAATATCGAAACAGCGGGACACGCGTCCCGCCGTGAATCGTAAAGAACGGGTAGGTTTGTCTTATGGGGTATCGGGCAGGAGGTCTTCCACGAGCTGGTTCAGGACCGCACGTGTCTTTGTTGCCATTTTTTGACCCAAGGAATAATGGCGTGAACCGGCAATCCGTCGACATCCCCGCTTGGCAGAACGTGTTGAAGCCGGCCTGCTTCAACATGGGGTTGCGCGATTCGGTCCAGAAGCTGAGAGACGCCAAGTCCGTTCGAGAGTGCCTCGATGAGCGCTTGACCGTTCTCAACAACAATCGCGGGCTCTGGCGCAACTCTGCGAATGTGGCCATTGTCATTGAGCGCCCATGGCCGTAGCCTCCCCGATGTCCCTCGAAAAATGACAGCATCGTGAGCGGATAAATCGCCCATAGAATGGATAACTCCGCGTTCCGCGACGTAGTCCGGGGATGCATAAAGACCAAAGCGGGTCTCGCAAAGCTTCCGCACTGTTATGTCACTGTCTACGGGAAGCTCACCAATGCG
Source organism: Caballeronia sp. LjRoot34 (assembly GCF_964253815.1). Lineage (NCBI taxonomy): Bacteria > Pseudomonadati > Pseudomonadota > Betaproteobacteria > Burkholderiales > Burkholderiaceae > Caballeronia > Caballeronia sp. LjRoot34. Next base: position 1,285,199 of record NZ_CAXUSB020000003.1, on the reverse strand, counting down.
CACCACAATGTCCCAACCGTCCGCCACCGGGTCGGACATCTTGTCGCTGAACGCAAGCTCAAGCGTTAATTTCGGATAGCAGCGACGCAACGTTGCAAACGTCGGAAAAGCAGTCTTCCAAACGACGCCGGCAGGTCCAGTCGCACTCTGCCAACTACCTCATTCTTGCGAGCCGCGAGTTCCCGCTCCGCCTCGCGCAATCGGCCAAGCGCCGACTGCACCGCCACCAGATAAGTTTCACCATCCTCTGTCAGCCGAACAGCCCGCGTGGTTCGTTGGAAGAGTCGGGTATTTAATCGCTCTTCGAGACGTTGAACAATTTTTCCAACATGTAATTTACCAGTACCGAGTACTTGGGCTGCCTTCGTGAAATTTCCCGTCTGTGCCACCGCCTCGAATGCCGAAATTTCTGGAATCGATACGTCTGGGCGGTCAATCATCGCGAGCTCCATTAAACATGCACTTCTCAAGCCAAAGGAAGCGGGCGGACTATACGTGGTTGACCCGGCGCACAAAAGATTAACTCGCCGAATTAATTATTCGTCACTAGCGGACAATATTCGCGACACCCGCGTCCGCGAAAAATTCGTCCTTCACCTGAAAACGTCAGCAAAGAAGCCTCGAACCCAGCGTCAAAGGAAGCCAACACCGGACCCACGCGAATTTCCGTCGCCATGCGGCGGCCGCCCCCTCCCCTCCATCAGAGCGTTTCAGCCAGCTCTGGAACCACCGAGAAAAGGTCCCCTACGAGGCCATAGTCGGCGACGCTGAAGATAGGCGCTTCAGCGTCCTTGTTGATGGCGACGATAACTTTGGAGTCTTTCATCCCGGCAAGATGCTGAATGGCACCCGATATGCCAACCGCCACGTAGAGCTGTGGCGCGACTATCTTGCCGGTCTGGCCGACCTGATAGTCGTTGGGGACGAAGCCGGCATCAACCGCAGCTCGTGAAGCACCAAGCGCTGCGCCAAGCTTGTCGGCCAGCGGCTCAAGTACCTTCGCATAATTCTCTCCGCTGCCGAGCCCGCGTCCGCCAGACACAATAATATTCGCCGACGTTAGCTCCGGCCGGTCAAGTTTGGTCACCTCGCGACTCACGAATTGTGACGTTCCGGCATCCAGTCCAGCGCCGATAGTCTCGACTACAGCCTCTCCACCTTCAGGCGCGACCGCATCAAACCCTGTCGTGCGCACCGTAATGACCTTGATTTCATCCTGAGACTGGACCGTAGCGATGGCATTACCCGCGTAAATGGGCCGCTGAAATGTATCGGCACTCTGGACCCCGATGATGTCGCTGATTTGCGCCACATCGAGTCTTGCAGCGATGCGCGGCGCGACGTTCTTGCCCGATGCCGTAGCCGCGGCGAGAATGTGTGAGTAGGTTGCCGCAATAGCGAGAACGGTCTCCGCAATGTTTTCCGCGAGCCCGGCCTCCAGATGAGAAGCATCTGCGTGAAGAACCCTGCTTACGCCGGTTACCTTCGCGGCAGCCTCCGCTACGCCATGCGCATTGAGACCAGCGACCAGGATGTGAACTTCTCCGCCTATCTTTTGTGCGGCAGCAACGGCGTTCAGCGTGGCCATCTTAAGGGTCGAGTTGTCGTGCTCGGCAATTACCAGAATCGTCATTTCCCTGTTTCTCCGAATTTCTTCACAGCACCTTGGCTTCGTTCTTCAACTTCTCAACCAGTGCCTTGACGTCAGGAACCTTGACGCCGGCGGAGCGCTTAGGCGGTTCGACCACCTTAAGCGTCTTGAGCCGCGGCGAAACATCGACACCCAGTTCTTCCGGCTTGAGGGTTTCCAAAGGCTTCTTCTTCGCCTTCATGATGTTAGGCAACGTCACGTATCGCGGTTCGTTGAGTCGCAGGTCCGTCGTTACGACGGCAGGCAGCGTCAACGAGAGTACCTCTGCGCCACCATCGACTTCGCGAGACACCAGCGCTTTGCCGTCCGTCACAGTCAATTTCGATGCAAAAGTGCCCTGCGGCATCCCCGCCAGCGCTGCGAGCATCTGCCCGGTCTGGTTCGAATCATCATCGATGGCCTGCTTGCCAAGGATGATGAGTTGCGGTTGCTCTTTATCGACGAGCGACTTGAGCAATTTGGCCACCGCGAGTGGCTGCAGCTCTTCATTGGACTCAATCAGGATGGCACGGTCCGCCCCAATCGCGAGGGCTGTGCGCAGCGTCTCCTGCGCCTGCGAAACACCAACTGACACCGCAATTACTTCCGTCGCGATACCCGCCTCCTTCAGGCGCACCGCCTCTTCAACGGCAATTTCGTCGAATGGATTCATCGACATCTTGACGTTTGCAAGGTCAACGCCGGTCCCATCAGACTTCACGCGCACTTTCACGTTGTAGTCGACCACTCTCTTCACTGGAACGAGAACTTTCAATCAAAACCTCTTTGCTATGGCTGTTTAATCTTCCAGACAGATGTCTCTACTCGAGTGTCGACGCCGAAAAGACTCCACTCGCTCGCACTACCAATCGGCCACCATCGCCGCGAATGACGCATGACGCGAACCTCACCCGGCCCGCCGCCTTGTCGGTGGTCACAGTTGCCTCGAGCCACTCGCCAATCCGGCCGTTCGAGACAAAATCAATATTCAGACTGACCGTTCCAAACCTAGTCGGCCGTTCGCCGATTTGAAGCAGGTTGAAGCCGATGGCGTAGTCGGCCAGCGTCGCGAGCATTCCGCCGTGAACGTTCCCTCCCTGGTTGCGATGGCGCTCAAGCATCTGGCTGGCAATGCACAGCCCGCCCGCATCATCCTCCCGCATATAGACGGGACCTACCGTGTCCAGAAAGCCTTCTGACGGCACAGGGCAGAAGCCAGCCGGGACGACCCAGTCGGCCGCCTCGTGTTCGGAATCAATCTCAGGGGTGATGTCAGTAGACATGTTGGTGACCTACGGGCCGCGGCACGCCCGCTTCGTCCATCGATTTAATCAGTCGCGCACGCTTTGCCAACCACCAGCCATAGGGAGGCGGCCATCCGTCAAAGGTCTCCTGCCCCAGCTCGTGTCGCGCATGCAATGCCCAGTTTGGGTTATAGAGCGCCTCTCGTCCGACGCCAATCAGGTCCGCCTGCTCGCCTTCCAGTACTTCCTCGGCCTGCTGTGCGCTGACGATAAGACCGACAGCCATCGTCGAAATGCCGGCGCCCGCGCGGACGCGTGCGGCGTAAGGCACCTGGTGCCCATACGTACGTGGCAGGCGATTTGAGACCGTGGCGAACCCGGAGATTCCACCCGAGGAGCAATCAACAACATCAACGCCCAGTGCCTTGAGCTCTCGCGCGAATGCAACGGTGTCTTCGATGTCATAGCCTCCCTCCGCGCCGTCTATCGACGAGACACGGCACATCAGCGGTCTTTCGGTCGGCCACACCGCGCGCACCCGTCTCACGATTTCGAGTGGATAGGCCATGCGACGCGCTGCGTCACCGCCATATTCGTCGGTACGCTGGTTCGCCACGGGGGAAAGAAACTCATGCAGAAGATAACCGTGGGCACAGTGAACTTCCAGAACGTCGAAGCCGGCCTCAGCAGCGCGGCGGGCAGCGACCTGCCATGCGAGCGCAACCTTTTCCAGTTCGCTATTGGTCATCTCTATCGGCTCGGGCCACCCATCCGCAGCCGCGATGGCTGAAGGCGCGACCGTCTGCCAGGCGGGCTCGCCGCGCGCAGCCTCCACGCCCGTCAGAATGCCGTAACCCTCCCATGGGCGTTGCATGCTGCCCTTTCGCCCCGAGTGGCCAATCTGAAGCGCGGGGACCGAGCCTTGCGACCGGATGAATGCTGCGACTCTTGCCAGGGGGCCGATGTGGTCGTCATCCCAGAGACCTAGGTCTCCGTATGTACCGCGTCCCTCCGGCGAAACAGCCGCAGTTTCGACCATGACCATGCCAGCACCGCTCTGCGCAAATTTGCCATAGTTGACGAGATGCCAGTCGTTGGCAAAACCGTCTTCAGCTGAATAGGTGCTCATCGGGCTGATGACAATGCGATTGGGCAAGGACACCGAGCGCAGCGTCAATGGAGAGAACAGTCTGGAATTCAAGGCTTACTCCGCAAAAGAAAAAGAACAGCAGCTACGGTCAACCGGTGGTACGAGAAACAACAATGCGAGCCTGACACACCAAAGTCCCCTTGCTACGGGCAGCCTTACTTGAGGCCGTCCCTGACAAGCTTCATATAGGTGTTCACTACCCACTCTGGCAGCTTCGACTTCTCATGCCCCTTTACGTACCTCATGTACAGGTAACTTCGGGCCGACTGGAATATGTAGGCCAGCGCCTCGAGCTCCCTACCGTCAAACCGCTTGATTTCACCGTTGGCCACGCTTCGCTCAAGCGAATGAACGTAGTGCTCGGTGAGCAACTTCATATGCGCCGCGTGCGCGATTGGCGCCGCAACCTCGGCTTCATTCAGTACACGAACAAACCCGGGATTTGTCCGCAGGTAGGAGAAGAACGCTCTGAAGCCGCGCTCCTCGACTTCCAGAAAGGACTCGGCCCCATGCACCTTCTTGCTGATGTACGCAAGCATGTCGACGCCCACATAGGGAAGCAACACGTCAAAGAGCGCCTGGCGCGATTCGAAATACAGATAGAAGGTGCCCTGAGCAATGCCAGCCTCTTCGGTAATCCGCCCGATGGACGCTTCCGCGTACCCATGACGCCCGACTACCGTCGATGCCGACGCAAATATCCTATTTCTCAGTTCCTCCGCTCGCACCTCTCGCGTAGAGCGTCTCGCCTTGCCTGCTGGGCGAGGAACGTCCTTGTCTGCCACTTCAGATGTCATACCGGCTGCCTCGTTCATGTCGTGTCCGCTATCTGCTACAGAGCAAGATAGCGATTTGCGGGTACCGGTCATATCTCTCCCAGCCCCCCCGAACGCACGATATTACCGGTACCTCGCTGCGTCTCATCGCCGCTTCATCCATTTATAGATGTTGTTGCGCTGGATAGCCGACGAACCACCGATGATAGGCAGAGCGAGTGAGTCGCGAACGTATCGCTCTACATCGAAGTCTTTGACGTACCCGTACGCGCCGAAAATGGTCTGACACTCGAGAGAAATCGCCTTGCCGGCCTCCGTGGCAAAGAGCTTGGCCATTGAAGTCTCGCCGGTACACGGCAAATGCCGGTCCGCCAGGCTCGCCGCGTGATAGAGCATCAGCCGGGCCGCGTGAAGGCGCGTTTTCATTTCCGCGAGCTTGTGCTGGACGGACTGATAGTTCCCAATCGCCTTGCCGAACTGCTGCCGCTCGCTGGCGTATGTCCAGGCATCATCGAGTGCGGCTTGGCCGATACCGATTGCCATCGCCGCGACTTCGAGCTTCTCTACATCAAGACCGGAGCCAACCACCATCGGCCAGGCACCATTCCACTTTTCCTCGCCTCCGACGATGCTCGACAACGGCAACTCCACATCTTCGAACGTCACGTCAGTCGTGGGGAATCCCTTCAGGCCAAGGCCGTTGATTGGCTCAATCGTCACGCCGGCCTGCGTCGGTGGAATCAGGAGAAGCGTCAGATTCCGGTAGCGCTCTTCCTCTGGTCCTGTCCGCACGAGGGCGTAGATGTAATCGCTCACGCCTGCCCCGGAACAGAAACGCTTGGCACCGTTGACGACAATGGTGTCTCCGCGGCGCTCAGCCCTGGTCCTCATGCTGGCCAGGTCGGAGCCGACATCTGGTTCAGTCCATCCGTACGCGAAAATCATGGACCCGTCGACAACCCGCGGCAGAATCTCCTCTTTCTGTTGCTGGGTTCCGCATTCGACGATATTCATCCCCGCGTAACAGGCGGCGTTGATATACGGGAGGGCAACAGCAAGGCTCCTTCGCGCGAGTTCCTCAATGACCACCATCGTGCCAATGATGTTGCGACCGAGACCGCCGTACTCCTCCGGTACCGTCAGCCCGAGCACACCGAGTCCGGCAAGCTTCTCGAAAACTTCGCGGGGAAACCGGTTTTCCTTATCCCACCTCGCTACCAGGTCCCGCGGCATCTCCTTGTCGACGAATCGACGGAGAGTGTCGCGCAATTGACGAATATCGTCCGACTCTGTGAAATCCACGATGAAGTTATCCTTGACTGTTCAAACAACTACCCGAAAAGCAACGCGAAGCACCGGGTCTAAAGCCCAGCGTTGGTCCACTTGTAGATGTTGTTTCTCTGAATTGCCGATGAGCCACCCATAATCGGAATGAGCAGAGCATCGCGGACATAACGCTCTGCACCAAACTCTTTCACATAGCCGTAGGCTCCCATAATCGTCTGGCATTCAAGCGCAATGTCCTTCGCGGCTTCTGCAGCAAACAGCTTGGTCATGGAGGTCTCCACTGCGCATCGCTCGTGCCGGTTTGCCATCGACGATGCGTGAAAGAGCATCAGACGCGCAGCGTGCAGGCTGGTCTTCATGTCCGCCAGCTTGTGGTTGATGGACTGATAGTCACCAATCAACTTACCGAACTGTCGACGCTCGTGCGCGTACGCCCATGCATCTTCGAATGCGGCGGTCGCGACGCCAGTGGCAACCGCTGCGACCTCCAGCTTCTCCACGTCGAGCCCCGACCCGACCAGCATCGACCACCCCTGATGCCATCCCGCGTCGCCGCCGACAATGTTCCACGCAGGTACTTCGACGTTGTCAAAAATGACATCCGTCGTACCCACACCCTTCATGCCAAGGCTGTCGATTTCGGTGATTGTCACGCCCGGGGTGTTGGGGGGAATCAGCACCATGGACAGATTGCGGTGCCGCTCTCCCTCTGGCCCGCTGCGGACAAGCGTGAAGATATAATCACATACAGCCGCGCCTGAGCAGAAGCGCTTCGCTCCGTTGATAACGACCTTGTCGCTCACCCGCTCTGCCCGGGTCTTCACGCTCGCGAGGTCAGCACCGATGTCCGGTTCCGTCCATCCGTACGCAAAGAGCAGACTACCGTCGACGACCCGAGGCAACAGTTCCCGCTTCTGCTCCTCTGAGCCACACTCGACCAGATTCATGCCTGCATAGCAGGCCGCCATGATGTACGGCACCGAGACCGCGAGGCTGCGACGCGACAACTCCTCAATGACCATCATGGTCGCAACAATGTCTCGTCCCGACCCACCGTATTCTTCCGGGACAGTCAGACCCAATACCCCTAGCGACGCGAGTTTGTCAAAGACGTCTCGCGGGAACACGTTTTCCCGGTCCCACTTAGCCGCAGCTTCCCGCGGCATCTCTTTCTCTACGAAGCGGCGCAGCGTGTCCCGAAGCTGTTGTATCTCGCTTGATTCTGTGAAGTCCACTCTTTCTCCCGATTGCAGTTCTGCGGATGGGAAAAAGATATTCCGACATGAATACTGAGTCAACCGTCATTTTATGAACTTCTAATCATTTTATGGCAAACCTGTTAGTGGAAGATTGCTGCCCGCTTCATGTGTGAAGAGACATCTCTCTCGTGGAACGCCCACCCCACGCGGACTTCAGCACCACGCGACACCCGGGAGAATTGCACAGGGGAAATGTCGTGGATGCATTCTTCGTGAAATGTGAAAAGTGACTTCGGCGGATTCGTAGGCTGCAGAGACAAGCAGAGCGTTAGCATCGCGTGTATCGCTCAACCCAAGGTCTTTCGCAATGAATGCATTTGATACCCAATATGCGCTGTCCACCAAGGCAAATAAAGGTGAACGCCACCGTATTGCGTTTGTCCAGGCTTGCTGGCATCGAGATATTGTCGACCGGTGCAAGACTGCCTTTCTCGAAACCATGCAGTCGCAGGACTACGCGCAGGAAGACATCGACTTCTACGAGGTGCCGGGAGTCTTCGAAATCCCGTTGCACGTGAAAATGCTGGCCCAAAGCAGAAAATATGCCGGGATTGCGGCCGCCGGTCTCATCGTCAACGGCGGAATCTACCGTCATGATTTCGTCTCGACGGCCGTCATCAACGGACTCATGCAGGTTCAGCTCGAAACTGGCACGCCGGTCTTCTCCGCCGTACTCACACCGCACAACTTTCACTCAAGCGAAGAACATGCGACGTTCTTCCGTGAGCATTTCGTGGTCAAAGGCGCAGAGGTCGCGAAAGCCTGCGTCGAGACCGTACGCAAGATTGCGTCGCTCGCAACGGTTTGAGCATTGGGAAGACCGATTGAAAATACAGGCCCGTTGCGCAATGCAGCGGACCTGTGTTCATCCGCAAGCGGCAAACTCTATACGGCGTAGGAATAGACGCCCTGTCCAGTCTTCCGCCCGAGGCGACCGGCAGTCACCATCTCGCGCAGCAGCGGGCTCGGGCGATACTTGGGGTCTCCAAAATCGGCATGGAACACTTCCATCACCGACAGACAGACATCTAGGCCAATCATGTCTGCGAGAGCGAGCGGGCCCAGCGGGTGATTTGCACCCAGCTTCATACCCGCATCGATTTCTTCGGGACTGGCCACACCCTCCCCAAGCAGGAAAAACGCTTCGTTAAGCATCGGCACCAACAGTCGGTTGACTACAAAGCCCGGCGAGTTGGTGACCACGATGGGTGTTTTTCCAGCGACGACGGCCAGTTGGCGCGCCGCTTCCACAGCCACGTCGCTCGTTTGAAGCCCACGGATGACCTCAACCAATGGCATGAGTGGAACCGGGTTGAAGAAGTGCATGCCGACCACGCGCGACGGAACACCGATGTGTGCAGCAAGCCGCGTGATGGAAATTGACGACGTATTGGAGCTGATGATGGTCTCTTCCGAAACTGCGTGCACAATCTGCTCAAAGATGCGAATTTTCGCGTCTACGTTTTCCGTCGCGGCCTCAATGACGAAGTCAACATCTTTGAGCGCTGAATAGTCCGCCGACGTCGTTATGCGCGCAAGCGCCGCGTCCTTGGCTGCAGCCTCTAACTTCCCCTTTTCGACCAAGCGACCGAGCGCAGCGTCAATCTTTCCGACTCCTTTTTTCAGCGCTGCGGTCGAGATGTCAATGAGCACGACCTGCAAGCCGGAAGTGCTCAACGTCTGCGCAATTCCCTGCCCCATCGTGCCGGAGCCAACGATACCGACCGACTTCACTACCCTGCCGGCAACCGGCGTACCATCCTGATTCTGCGTTAGCACGGTGACTCCTTAAATCCGTTCGAAGATTGCCGCAATACCCTGACCGCCGCCAATACACATCGTGACAAGCGCATAGCGCCCGCCCGTGCGCCGCAACTCATAGAGCGCCTTGACCGTGATAAGAGCGCCGGTGGCACCGATTGGGTGGCCGAGCGAGATTCCCGAACCGTTCGGGTTGACCTTGGCAGGGTCCAGTCCGAGCTCACGCGTGACAGCACAGGCCTGGGCAGCGAACGCCTCATTGGCCTCGATGACGTCCATGTCAGCGATGGTGAGGCCTGCGCGTGCGAGCGCCGCGCGGCTGGCCGGAACGGGACCGATGCCCATGATTTTCGGGTCTACGCCGGCGTGAGCGTAGGCAACCAGCCTGCCGAGCGGTTTTGCGCCGCGGCTCTCGGCCACCTTGCGCTCCATCAGTACCAGAGCCGCAGCAGCGTCGTTGATTCCCGAGGCGTTTCCAGCGGTAACCGTGCCGTTCTCTTTTGCGAAGACCGGCTTAAGCTTCGCAAAATCTTCAAGCGAGGCACCGACGCGCACATGCTCGTCAACTTCGAACAATGTCGGACCCTTTTTGCTCTTTATTTCAACAGGCAGAATCTGCTCTTTGAAATACCCCTGTTCGATGGCATTCGATGCGCGCCGATGAGATTCCAGCGCTAGTGCGTCCTGCTGGTCGCGGGTTACGTCGAACTGCTGAGCCACGTTCTCCGCGGTGACACCCATATGGAACCGATGGAACGGGTCGCTGAGCGCCCCAATCATCATGTCAACCAGTTGCGTATCCCCCATGCGCGCCCCAAAGCGCGCCTGCGGCATCGAATACGGAGCACGAGTCATATTCTCTGCGCCGCCCGCAACGGCAATCTCCGCGTCGCCCAGCATGATTGTCTGTGCTGCCGAGATGATTGCCTGCAAACCCGAGCCGCATAGGCGGTTCACCGTCAGCGCAGGCGCATCCTGCGTTACGCCGCCATTTACCGCAGCGACACGCGCCAGATACATATCATTCGGCTCGGTATGAACGACGTTGCCAAAGACAACGTGACCTACCTCGTCGCCACCGACCGAAGCACGCCGCAGCGCTTCACGTACCACCTGCGCGCCGAGCTCTGTCGGGGCGATGTCCTTCAGGCTACCGCCAAACGTTCCGATAGCGGTACGTACACCGCTTACGACGACTACATCGCGTTCCATTTCAACTCCTCGGGTATTAAGTGATTTGCCGCTTATTGACCGACCTTACGGAAATCCGGCCTGCGCTTCTCGCTGAAGGCGGCGAAGGCTTCACGAGCTGCAGGCTGCGTCACCATTATTTGAAACAGGCTGGTCTCCTCCGCGATTCGCGAACTGACAGACTCAGCGTCCTGGCTCTTCAGAAGCCGCTTTGTCTCCATCAACGCGGAGACAGGCTTGCCAGCCAGATTCGCAGCCTGTTGCTGCGCGTAAGCCAGCACATCGTCAGGAGGCAGCAAGCGGGTTACCAGTCCGCCCTTGAAGGCCTCTTCCGCGCTGAACTGTCCTCCGAGCAGCAGAGCTTCGGCTGCGCTCCTGTAACCGAAAATCTTCTGCAGGAGAAGACTTGAACCGGCTTCAGGACACACTCCAAGATTCACAAACGGAACGCTGAAACGGGCATCGGCTGCCGCATAGACGAGGTCGCAATGCAACAACATGGTGGTCCCAATACCGATGGCCAAGCCGTTGACGGCGGCGACGATGGGTTTGGGGAAAGTGCTAAGCGCCCGAACGAACTGCCAGACTGGCGCATCCGGTGCGATGGGTGGACTGGAACTGAACTCGTCGATGTCATTGCCAGCCGAAAACACCTGCCGGGTACCCTGAAAGACTACCGCGCGAACCTGGTCATCACCTGCTGCGTCTTCCAACGCTGTGACCATGTCCGTGTACATCGCTGCGGTAAAAGAGTTCTTCTTGTCGACGCGGTTGAACGCAATGGTCAGCACGCCAGCAGCCCGAGTTAAAAAGATGTCTCGCATCTGTGATTTGAGCCTCCAGCCTCACCAAATAAAAAAGCCGCTCCCGTGCCCTTGGAATGCACGCGAACGGCGAAACCAGCACAGGAGACGCTGCCGGTTCCTCAATCGAGAAATGCGGAGATTGAGCGTTCCGAGGTAGCGACGCAGCACTTGTGCGTTGCACCGCAGCAATTCGACACATCGCGCTGGAGCCAACAAATATCCCCTGCTATCGCCGCTGACGCCGCGATAGCAGACGAAAAACACTTATTGCGCGTACTCGACCTGCTGCGCCTCGGCCAGCCGGGGCTCCATGTACTCGCTCAGCTTCGGCATCACCCGCTTCGCTGTCAGCTCCATCGAACGGCGCCACAGTGCCTCGTCGTCCCATTCATGGAAGGTCGTCAGGAGAGTACCGAACGGGCCGGTCTTCTCACTGAATGCCACCAGTTGGTCAACGACCGAGTTTGCGTCGCCGGCAATAACCATTTCCCGGATGCAATGCTCGATGTTCACCTCGTCGTCCGACATGTCGGGGCGCGACTTGAAGATGCTTGCGTAGCCGATAGCCTTCAAGTGCGTGACCATGAAATCGAAGTATTTGGCCAGCGCGTTGGATTCACGGGCCAGATATTCGTCGGCCTCTGCCTGCGAATCTGCGACGAAGACGGAACGGGCAATTCGCCAGTTGCGGCGGTCAGCCTTGAATCCCGCGCCCTGAGCACCTTCGCTGTACGACTGCCAGTGCGTGGCGACAGTCGACGGAAGGTTGAAGTTAGCTGAAATCACGTCCCAGTCGTTGGCACCCGCGAGCCTTGCCGTGCTGGAGAAGTTGCTCATCGCCGAAGTCGCCACGCGCGGGAACGGGTTCTGATAGGGGACGGGCATCAGCCCTACGCCAAGAGCCTCGTTCACCGTGTTCTTGATGCTGACCTTGTGATGCGCCGTCTCGAGGTCATACGGTGCATCCGTATTCCAGATGGCGCGAATCATCGCGTAGCAGGAAGCCAGCATCGCACCACTTGACTTGTGGTCGCTGTCAAAGACCTCGAAGTCCGATGCGAGACCGCCAGGGCCAATGCCCATGATGAAGCGGCCCTTCGACATATGGTCAAACATTGCGGCATCGGCCGCGATTCTTGCCGGATGGTGGTGCGGCAAGTTCAGCACGCCGGTGCACAATTTCATGCGTTCGGTAACCGGAATCAGAGCTGAAAGAAACTGCAGCGCGTTGGTAATCGGCTCGGTGCGCTGCGAAGTATGCTCGCCCACCCACAATTCGTCGAAGCCCACCTTGTCAGCGTGAATCGCGCACGCGACATCCATGTCATACATCTCGTGATATTGCGCGCCGGCAAGGTGCAACGGCTGCATGAACATACCAAGTTTCATATTGTCTCCTGAATCTTCTACTTAAAAACCACCGGCATCGGCGGCTCACACTTGAGTGGCTGAAGGACCCCAATTCTGTTGACCGGAATGAATACCGACAGCCCCCCTCCAAGGAACTACTCTCCACATTGCTTAGCTTTCAGCTGTCAAGCCGACGGTAACGGCCGCCCACATATACCAGCGGCTCGCTCACCTGCGGCAATACCACCTCGATGACGTTACCGATGATGATGGTGTGGGTGCCATGTTCGATTTCGCGCGCGACTTCGCAGAAAATTGCGGCCTGAGCGTCAGCGAGGTAGCGAATACCTCTGACGCCGGTTTTCCAGTCGCCTTCAACGAATCGCTGTGTACGCATGTCCGAGCGGCTAAAAATCGTACTAATCTGCTCGTGCGCAGTTTGAAGCAGGCTTACGCAGAAAAGTCCGGTTTCCTTGATAATCGGGGAGGCGCTGGCAGAGCGATTCACGCAAATCAGGGCAGACGCGGGTTCCATCGAGACCGATGAAAATGCAGTGGCCGCAAGACCGTGGGGATAGTCGTCACTGTCGACGGTGGTAATGAGCATTACGGACGATGCGACCCGGCTCATGGCAGATTTGAATCCAGCGGCGAGCTCGGGCGTTGCAACAGTCGCCGCGTTATATGCGTGCATCTGTGTCTCCTTCGTGTTTCACTGTCACGACTTTGTGTCGTTAAACATTAGCACTGGAATCACCGAAAGCCGTTTTCACATTTAGCGAAATAACTTTTCACCGTTTCCGAAAAGCTGAAACGCTCTTTGTGACTGTACCTGCGCCTATACTGGCTCGTACTGGGCTGACATCAACACGACATCAGCCACCAGAACTAAAACGACACTTGAGACAAACGCACCATGGCTGACCGCATACAGGACATGCGACTCTTCCGTCTGGTCGTCCAGACAGGGTCACTTTCAACCGCAGGACGGCAACTAGGCCTTTCGCCTGCGGCCATGAGCGGCCGGCTTAAGGCTATGGAGGAGCAATACGGTGCACCCCTGCTCAAGCGGAGCACGCGTGGGTTGAGCACAACGCCCGAAGGCCAATACCTGTTCGAGAATTCGGTGGGAATTATCGACGACGTCGAATCGCTCGACCGCGCGATTAAAGGTGGTCACGCCGACCTTCAGGGCACAATCGGAATCACCTGCCCCATCGACCTCGGCCGGCAATACCTCTCTCAATTGATTGACGCCTTCATCGCTGAAAATCCGGGGGTTGTTTTCCGCATCAACTTCAGCGACCAGGTGCTGAACTTCGTCGACCGCGGTCTCGACATCGCATTTCGCTGGGGAAACCTTCCGGATAGCTCAATGGTGGCCAGACCGCTCGGCAACGACCGGCCGGTCGTTTGCTGCTCACCTGACTACATCGAAAGGCACGGTGCTCCCCGCACGCTCGATGAGCTGCGCAACCACAATTGCTTGATTTTGCTGCGCTCAGACTTCCCCCTGGACCGCTGGCGGTTCATGCAGGACGGCTTTTCGACCTCGGTGCAGGTCAAGGGCAACAGGATGACCAACGACGGATATGCCCTGCGCCAATGGGCCGTTGCAGGCTTGGGTGTTTTATGGAAAGGGGCCTGGGAAGTCGGCGCTGATGTTACAGCCGGGCGACTCGTTCCCGTACTGGAAGACTACCATCTTCCGGCCCAACGTTTTCACCTGCTAACGGATGGCTCAAAGCGTCTTACGGTACGGGTGAAGACTTTCGTCGATTTTACTGTTCATTATTTCAAACAGATGGAAGTGCCCGCCCGCCATCTCGTTGCATCCCACTCGTCACACCTGCTCGACTCGGTCATCTAGCAAAAAAGTTATCTCCGATTAGACGTTTGAATAAACCATATTCGATAAATAGGAGTGCTATCCATGAAGATTGACTTAACCTTAAAAACGGCGCTGGTCACCGGGTCCGCTCAGGGAATTGGGTTCGCCATTGCGCGTGGGCTGGCTAACGCCGGAGCATCGGTAGTCTTGAACGGGCTGACGAAAGACGAAGTCGACAGCGCGGTTGAAAGACTGCGTTCAGACTTACCGGCCGCCGAAATCAGTGGCGTCATCGCCAATGTCGCCACTGCTGAAGGTGCGGCAACACTTAAATCTGCGGTGCCGGCAGTCGACATCCTCATCAACAATGCAGGCATCTATGGCCAGCAGGATTTCTTCGAGACACCTGACGACGTGTGGCTTCGAATGTACGAAGTGAACGTGATGGGTGGTGTACGAACCGCACGCGCTTATCTCCAGGGGATGGCGGAGCGCGGTTGGGGTCGCGTCGTGTTCATCTCGTCAGAATCGGCGCTCAACGTTCCAGTTGACATGCTTCATTACGCCACGACGAAAACAGCAAACCTGACGGTCTCCCGTGGTCTGGCCAAGCGCATGGCAGGCACAGGCGTCACCGTCAATGCCGTGTTGCCTGGTCCGACGCTGTCCGACGGTCTTCAGGCGCTCCTGAAGACAGAGCAGGAGAAATCGGGCCTGTCGATGGAAGAGACAGCGGCAGCATTCGTTGTCGCTCATCGCCCCACGTCGCTCATCCAACGAGCAGCGAGCATGGACGAGGTTGCCAATCTGGTCGTCTACCTTTCGTCGCCCCAGGCGTCGGCAACCACAGGTGCTGCCCTGCGCGTCGACGGCGGTGTCGTCGACACGATTGCCTGAAGGTGACTTAGCACTCGGCCGACCTACCTCACTCAGGATGGTCGACCGCTCGATGTCGCGTGCACCTTGATGCAGTGCGCGAGACCGAGGAAACCCGAACAACGCGATTGCAGGTAATTCATGAGCTACAACGAGCTTCACGGACTAACTATCCCGTCTTTACTGCGCCGACGTGTCACGGAAATGCCGTCGTCCGCGGCGTTCTCCGGTCACTCATGGCGAGGCCATCGAGACCGTTTGACCTACGGTCAACTGGTCCACCGGATGGAGATGATGGGGCGTTCCCTCTACCGCCACGGCGTACGACATGGCGAGCGAGTGGCTGTCTTCCTTACCAACTACGCCAACCGTGAGTGCGTACTGACCGGTCTTGGCTGCCTTGAAATCGGTGCCGTTGTGGTGCCCCTGAACACGCGCTCTTCCGATGATGAGCTCCGGCACGCGCTAACGCTGACCGAACCGGTCGCTGTGGTCTGTATGGAAGAGTCCGCCGCACGGATTGCCGAACTGTATCCGGCAGCCAGCCTGCTGCTGCTCGACGCACCACCTGAATCTCCGCAGCACTGGCCTGACCCCGAGTGCACGTTCGTGGCTGACCCCGTGTCCGTAGAGGTCAACCATACGGACCTGGCCTGCCTTCTGTTCACGTCGGGCACAACTGCCCGCTCGAAAGCAGTCATGCACAGCCATCGCAGCATGCTGCACGCGGGTCAGGCAATGGGGCGCGCGGTTGGGCTTGAGCGCGGTGACAAATATCAGGGTGCGTGGCCGTTCTTCACCAGTTCGGTCATGAGCATGGCGTGCATGTCTTCATGGGTCAGCGGCGCCTGCGTGGTCCTCGAGCAGGTGCCTCTGTCCAACGCCGAACGTCTTCGCCTCATTGAAACGGAATGTACGACCGTCTACCACGGAGTCACGTCCATCATTCACTTCCTTGTCGACGAATACGTCCGGGACGCGTACGACCTGCGCAGCGTACGCCGGTTCGGCTACGGCGGCTCGGTCATGCCCCCGGAAGTCATCGACAAGATTTCAACGCGCGTTCCGTGGGCGGACCAGATTCACGTCTGGGGAATGACCGAAACAGGTCCGGCCGGGACGTACTTGCCCGCGCATCTTCTACCGCGCAAAGCCGGGGCTATCGGCTTTGCGATGCCAACCTGCTCGGTGCGCCTCGTCGAGAGCGATGGACTACCCGTGCCACAAGGGGAACTGGGCGAAATCGTGTTCAGTGGCCCCTCAATGGCCCTAGGCTACTTCGGTAACCCGGACGCGACCCGCGAAACGTTTGTCAATGGCTGGGTTCACACCGGCGACATTGGTCGCTTCGATGACGAAGGCGTACTCCATTTTGTCGACCGGATGAAGGACATCATCAACCGCGGCGGACTCAAGATTTCGTCGGCCGCCGTGGAGAGCGTCCTGTACAGCTTTCCCGGCATCGCTGAGGCAGCCGTTATCGCAGTACCTCACGAAGGACTCGGCGAGGATGTGGCCGCATGTGTGGTGCCAGCAGTTGGGCAGTCAATTGATATTGAAGCGCTCGCCGCTCATTGCGCTGCCCACCTCGCGGACTATGCGCGTCCCCGCCAGTGGCATGTGCTGAACGCGCTACCGAAAAACCCGATGGGCAAAGTTCTTAAGCGTGACCTTCGCGACAGGCTTGCCACATCGACATCAACCGCAAAGGTACCTGCCTGAGCACCACCCCGACCCGAGAGTCGATTAGTCACCGTAGAAAGGAATTGAAATGTCAGAAGCATTGTTGCTCGAAGTTCGCGACCGCGTCGCATACGTCACCATTAACCGTCCAGACGCTTTGAATGCGGTCAATGGCGACCTGCATACCGACCTGTCCAAAATCTTCATTGAACTCGGCGCCCGTCGGGATTTGTCGGCCATCGTGTTGACGGGTGCCGGTCGTGCATTCTGCGCCGGCGGTGACATCGAATGGATGCGCGCGGCCGTGCGTGACCCGGAAAGCTTCGAAGTTGTCACTTGGGAAGCTAAGCGCATCGTTTATGCGATGCTCGATTGCGAAATCCCCATTGTGGGCCGCATCAACGGCGACGCTGTTGGCCTCGGGGCCACGCTCGCGCTTCTATGCGACATCACCGTTGCTGACGACAGCGCACGAATTGGTGACCCGCATGTGCGAGTTGGCCTCAACGCGGCCGACGGCGGCGGCTTCCTGTGGCCACAGGTCATCGGCTACGGCAAGGCCCGCGAAATCCTTCTCACCGGCGAACTGCTGAGCGCCGCAGAAGCCCATCGTCTGGGAGCAATCGGCCACGTGGTCCCGGCAGCCGAGCTGGACGCCAAGGTGGACAGTCTCGTCGCAAAGCTGCGTAGCGGTGCGAGCAAGGCGATTCGGTGGACAAAGGCTGGTTACACCATCCCGTTGCGCCAGCTCGCGCACGGCCACATGGATGCCGGCGTTGCTTACGAGTGCCTCACGAACCTCAGCGCTGACCACGCCGAAGCTATCGAGGCCTTCGCTGAGAAGCGGAAGCCGATTTTCGGCAAGGCTTAAGACGACGTCAGGCTCCTTGGTCACCAAGGCCGGGCAGCCGCATCAAGCCCTCAGAAATCAGTGAGCACAAGGACTCCCGCCATGTTTCGACTAGACCTCGCGAACGGCATCGCCGTTATTCACCTCAACGCTCCCCCGGTCAATGCCATGTCCTTCGCAGCCTGGGGCGAACTACCTGGCGTCATCGCGAGCGCAAAGACTCGAGGTGCCACTGCGCTTGTCTTCAGTGGTTTGCCCCAGAAGCATTTCTGTGGAGGCAACGACGTTCGGGAGTTCGAGAACATTACCTGCGCTGAGACGATGCGCGGCATTGGTATGGTCCGCGACGCGATGAAGGCGATTGTGTCAAGCCCTCTTCCCTCCATTGCGGCCCTACATGGTGCCGTCATGGGTAGCGGAATGATTCTGGCCGGCGCATGCGACATCCGCCTCTCGACGGCCGACACGCGACTGGCGCTTCCGGAGGTCAAGGTGGGAGCCTACGGTGGTTACGCGATGGTGAAGGAGCACCTCCCGCATGGCGCGGCTCGGGCGATGACTCTGCTGGGCTCGCCCATTAATGGACAACGCGCGTTCGACCTGGGGTTCGTCCAGGAACTCGCCGCGGACGCAGAGGCGGTGCTCGAGAGGGCAATCGCGATGGCTCTCGACATCAGCAAAAACCTTGCGAATCCCCTTGGTCAGCAAATCAGGGCGGTGATGAATCATCAGGATGAAAATTCGCTTTGGACCGCGTATGACATCGAGAGAGATTTTGCCGCGGAAATGATGGGCAAGGCGGCCGTTCGCTGAAACAGCGAACGCATCGCACTAAGGCGCAGCACGCGCTGTGTCAAGTTTTCGCCCTGCAATTGAGCACACCGAATGTCCTATCAATACGACGAAAGAATCGACGGCGCGCTGATGTCGTACGACAAGACGCTGGCCGTTGCGGAGCTTCACTCTCTCCTGCCCGATTTGGATATTCTGCATGAGCTGGAGGACCTACGCCCTTACGAGTGCGATGGTCTCTCTGCTTATCGAACGACTCCGATGATGGTTGTGCTTCCCGAACGCGTTGAGCAGGTTCGGGCAATACTGCGCTTCGCTCACGAGCGCAGTATCCCAATCGTCGCGCGCGGCGCTGGCACCGGCCTGTCGGGCGGTGCGCTACCGCTCGAGAAGGGTATTCTCCTCGTGATGGCCAGATTCAATCGCATCCTCGATGTCGACATTGAGGCCGGCACGGCATGCGTTCAGCCCGGGGTGCGTAACCTTGCTATCTCACAGGCTGCTGCACCCTTCGGTCTTTACTATGCGCCGGACCCGTCATCGCAGATAGCCTGTTCAATCGGTGGCAACGTAGCCGAGAACGCCGGAGGCGTGCACTGCCTGAAGTACGGGCTCACGGTGCACAACATTCAAAAACTCGAGGTACTCACGATAGAGGGAGAGCACCTCACCTTCGGCTCGGACGCGCTCGATTCGCCTGGATTCGACCTGCTCGCGCTCATGACCGGGTCGGAAGGTATGCTGGGCATCGTCGTGGAAGTGACGGTCAAACTTCTGGTCAAACCGAGAAGCGCGAAGGTCTTGCTGGCCTCATTTGATGATATCGGCAAGGCCGGCGCTGCGGTCGCCGAAATCATCGCGGCTGGGGTCATCCCCGGCGGCCTTGAGATGATGGACAACCTCGCGATTCGGGCAGCCGAAGACTTCATTCACGCGGGCTACCCAGTCGATGCGCAGGCCATTCTCCTGTGCGAACTCGACGGCGCAGAAAGCGATGTCGAAGAAGATTGCGCAATGGTCGAGGCGTTGTTGCGGGAAGTGGGCGCAACCGACGTGAGGCTCGCAGGGAGCGAAGCCGAACGCCAGCGATTCTGGGCCGGCCGAAAAAACGCGTTCCCGGCAGTCGGTCGCATTTCGCCCGATTACTACTGCATGGACGGGACGATTCCGCGACGAGAGTTGCCGCGTGTTCTCAAGGGTATCGAAGACCTGTCGGTCGAACACGGTTTGCGTGTGGCCAATGTCTTTCATGCGGGCGATGGCAACATGCATCCACTCATCCTTTTCGATGCCAATAGACCGGGGGAAATGGACCTGGCCGAAGCACTGGGCGCGCGCATCCTCGAGCTTTGCGTGGCCGTCGGCGGCAGTATTACTGGCGAGCACGGAGTTGGTCGCGAGAAAATCAATCAAATGTGTGCTCAGTTCAATTCTGAGGAGCTATCGCTCTTTCATGCCATCAAGGCCGCATTCGACCCGAGCGGTCTTCTGAATCCGGGCAAGAATATCCCCACGCTGCATCGCTGCGCCGAATTTGGCTCAATACACGTTCACCATGGCGCATTGCCATTTCCAGAGCTGGAGCGATTCTGATGCAACCCGATAATAGCTCCTTCGACGACAGCCGACGTTTGCTCGCTGACGTCGCTTTGGCCGCAGGCACTGGCAACGCCCTGCGAATTCGCGGCGGCAATAGCAAGCCGTTTCCTGGCCGCGAGGTCGATGGCATCGACATAGATACGCGCACACACCGCGGCATCGTGAGCTATGACCCGACAGAGCTTGTCGTTACGGCCCGCGCCGGCACCTCCGTTGCCGAGCTCAACGCGTTGCTGGCAGAGAACGGACAGATGCTGCCATGGGAGCCTCCTTCCTTCGACGGCAACGCCACCGTCGGCGGCATGGTCGCCACGGGCTTGTCTGGCCCCAGGCGACCCTATGCCGGCGCGACACGCGATTTCGTACTCGGATGCCGCGTCATCACCGGAGAGGCGAAACACCTTCGATTTGGGGGTGAGGTTATGAAGAACGTGGCCGGCTATGACGTTTCGCGACTCATGGTCGGCAGTTTTGGTTGTCTGGGTCTCGTCACAGAAGTCTCGATGAAGGTGCTTCCGAAACCTCGCGCTACGCGCAGCCTGCTGCTGGAACTCTCAGCTGCTGATGTCCCGAGGAAGCTGCGCGCCTGGCGCGACGCTGGGCTACCCATTACAGGCGCGAGTCATCTGGACAGTTGGCTGCACGTCAGGCTGGAGGGTGGCAAAGACCTTGTCGCGAATTCCGTGCAGGAGATTGGCGGAGAAGAGCTCGAGTCTGCATTCTGGGATGAACTACGCGACCAACAATTGCCCTTTTTTGCCGACCACCGTCCGCTCTGGCGGATTTCTGTACCGCAAACCGCACCGCTCACGCCTCTTCCAGGTTCTGTGCTTCTTGACTGGGGCGGTGCCCAGCGGTGGTTGAAAAGCGACGAGCCGGTCGATGTCATTCGCGCAGATGCCGCGCAGCTCGGTGGATACGCAACCTGTTTCTCGCACAAAGCAGACGTTGAGCCATTCCACCCATTGCCCGGGGCCATGTTAAGCCTCCATCAACGCATCAAGCGACAACTGGACCCACGCGGCATCTTTAATCCGGCGCGTATGTACACGGCACTCTGAAGGATAGACAACCCAATGCAGACCAATCTTAGTGCAGCCGCACAGGCGCTGCCGCGCGCGGACGAAGCGGCGTCGATTCTGCGCTCCTGCGTGCACTGCGGCTTTTGCAATGCCACGTGCCCAACCTATCAGCTACTCGGCAACGAGCTCGACGGACCGCGCGGACGCATCTACCTCATCAAGCAGCTACTTGAAGGCGAAGAGGTCACTCGCAAGACGCAGAGCCATCTGGACCGCTGCCTCACCTGCCGCAACTGCGAGACAACGTGTCCCTCAGGCGTGAACTATCACGCTCTGCTCGACGTGGGCCGCGCCGAAGTCGAACGGCGGGTGAGTCGGCCGCTTCGGGAGCGAGCCCTGCGTGCAGGGCTACGCCAAGTCATTCCGCGGCCGATGCTGTTTCGCACGTTACTTGGCGCTGGGCGCCTGACCCGCGCATTGTTGCCGGCAGCAGTGCAGGCGAAAATTCCAAAGCGCGCCACTGCCTCCAAGGAACGGCCTCGCCCGCAACACGTACGCAAGGTTCTGATGCTCGAGGGTTGCGTTCAGCCGGCCCTTTCACCGAACACCAATGTGGCGGCAGCGCGAGTGATGGATAAATTTGGCATCAGCGTCGTCGCTGCGCCACAGGCCGGCTGCTGCGGTGCCACCGATTATCACCTGAACGCCCAGGAGGTAGGACTCACGCGGGCGCGACAGAATATCGACGCGTGGTGGCCGGCAATTGAAGCGGGTGCTGAAGCAATCGTTATGACGGCGAGCGGTTGTGGCGCGTTCGTCAAGGAATACCGCCATCTTCTGCGCGACGACCCGTTATATGCGCTCAAGGCGCAACGTGTCAGTGAACTGACACGCGACCTGGTCGAAGTATTGGCGCATGAGCCGCTCGAAATGCTGCCTGCAGCGGCCGACCAGCGTGTCGCAATTCACTGCCCGTGTACGCTTCAGCATGCCCAGAAACAGGGCGGTTCGATTGAAGGGATATTGCAGCGACTTGGATTCCCAATGACGGCTGTCCCTGACTCACACCTATGCTGTGGCTCCGCGGGAACCTATTCCATCACTCAGCCTGAGCTCGCGGCAACGCTTCGTGATAACAAGTTGACTGCGCTTGGGAGTGGCAACCCCGACCAGATTGTGACAGCCAATATCGGCTGTCAGGTTCATCTTCAGAGCGGCTCTGCACGTCCGGTCAAGCACTGGATTGAGCTCGTCGAAGACACGCTTCCATAAGTCGTTCGTAGACAGATTTCACCCCATTCCTGAGGAACTCTCTCATGCTCACAAAGCCTATACTGACAGAAGCCGAAGTCACGCGCATCCTCGAAGCTGCTCGCGCCGAAGCCCAATTGAACGACTGGAAGGTTGCAATCGCTGTCGTTGACGACGGAGGCCATCCGCTCGCTCTGCTTCGACTGGATGGTTGCGCACCGATTGGCAGCTACATTGCCACCGAGAAAGCGCGTACGGCTGCCCTGGGGCGCCGGGAATCGAAAGCCTACGAAGAGATGATTAACGGCGGGCGCACGGCATTCCTGAGCGCACCGCTATCTGGCACTCTGGAAGGCGGCGTGCCGGTCATCGCAGACGGCCAAGTTGTGGGCGCCGTAGGGGTCTCGGGCGTACAGGCGGCACAGGATGCACAGATTGCGAAGGCTGCCGCCGGAGCGATTTCCGGCCAAACCTCTCGCTCACACAGTTCAGGCTGGCTCAACGCTCCTCGCCGATGAACGAGGGGCGTCGGCACCACCCCGTCGAACGGGAATCCAAGCGGGACCATTCGCGAATTACTGACGAGAGTTCAACACGGCCGAGCAATGCAGCACCGGTGACCTGAGAGATTCTTCCAATCCCCTCGCATTGACGCCAGGCGTTCGACAGTGAGTCTCTTCCAGCTGTCTTTATCCCAGACCTCTCCTCTCCCATACTTCCCTCACGTGCCGCCACGGTCGGCCGACTGCGAAGTCGGCCACTCCAGGAACCGGCATACAGGGTCTAAAGCCCCCTCGCACCCGAAACACTAGCCAGGCGTTGCCATGATTGAACTCTACACATCCGATACTCCCAATGGCTGGAAGGTCTCCATAGCCCTCGAGGAGCTTGAACTTCCCTACAACGTTCACCCGGTCAGCATTCTGAAGGGAGAGCAGAAGCTGCCCGACTTTCTCAGCTTGAATCCGAACGGGCGCATCCCTGTCATCATCGACACTGAGTGCAACAACCTGACGATTTTTGAGTCCGGGGCCATTCTCATTCATCTGGCGGAGAAAACTGGCGAGCTATTCGGCAACACCAGCGAGGAGCGGATTCATATCATCCAGTGGCTGATGTTTCAGATGAGCGGCATTGGCCCGATGATGGGTCAGGCAAACGTGTTCTACCGCTACTTCCCCGAAAAAATCGAGCCGGCCATTAAGCGCTACCACGCTGAAGTCAAGCGGTTGTTTGGCGTGCTGGAAGGCCAACTGGCCACCCGGAACTTCATTGCTGGACCGTACTCTATCGCCGACATTGCGACCTTCCCGTGGGTGCGCATTCATGACTGGGGTGGCGTCGGCATCGAAGAGTTTCCTAACCTGCAGCGCTGGCTTTCAATGGTCGAAGCTCGAGACGCTGTGCAACGGGGGGTGCTTGTACCGAACCCCTCGGGATGGGAGAAAATCACAGGCAAGGCAGGGGACACCGCTGAGCTCGCTGCCCAGGCGCTTAAACTGGTGACCACGGGGAATTAACGAAACGGAGATAACGCTACCAGTACCAATGAGCCATCACGTGCCGCCCTACATACGCTTCTTGGCGAAAGTGTCGGAGGAACTGGCACGTGTCTGAATTGCTCCTTGTTAGAACGTATGCTTCAACCCTATGCGAGCGAAGGTCTGATTTCGTCCACTGGATGGTCCTGCACCGCCGGTGATGTCTGCATTGTCGAGGAAGGTCCCCGTGAGGCCGCCTGCTACGCGTTGATAAACTGCGAGGGCGTAGATGTCAGTCCGCCTCGAAAGATAGTAGTCGACCATCAGACCGGCTTGGTGCCAATGCGGCTTTGACGTCCCCTGCGAAGCGTCAAAGGTTCCATTGGTGTAGGTGTACATCAACAGAGCCGACAACGCAGGTGTGAACTGGTAAAGCATGTTTGCTTCAATGTTGTCGAACTTCAATGAACTGGGGACAACGCTGAAATTCCCGGCGTAAATGGAACTGGTCGGCTGGTCGAGCGAGGTGTGCGTGTAGATTAGCCCGAAGCTCGCCGAAGCCCATACATACTTAAGCGCTCCGCCCCAAACCTGCTGTTTACGTGCAGTGAAGTTCGTATCGTCGTTGGCCAGCGCACCGCTGGCATTTTGACCGGGATTGTCAATGAGCATGTAAGCCGCCGCTACCGTTAAGGCCGCCGCGGAATATGTAGCTCCAAGGCTGTAGGCACGGTTGTTGGCAAAACCTCCCGTCTGATTGCTCAGGCCATAGAGCCCTCCAAACGTCAATCCATTGAGGTTGGTGCTCGTGTATTTGACGGAATTGTTGACCCGAAAGGTATCGACCGCGTTGTCGTTGTCGAACGGGTGCGTGAACGCCCAACCGGCATAACCGCCCGTGGATGTCAAAGGTGCGATGAAATCGACGAACGAGTCATACTGTCGCCCGAACGTCAAGGTGCCAAGCGAGTTGCTAGCCACCCCGACATAGGCCTGCCGGCCAAAAATCCGTCCCGCGTTACCCAGTGTTCCAGAATTCAGGTTGAATCCATTCTCCAACCGAAAAACTGCGCGTAGGCCACCGCCCAAGTCCTCGTTTCCCAGCAAGCCCCAACGGTCCCCCGCCATCGACCCGTCAGCCAACTGGTACGAGCTTTTCCCGCCCGTATTGCTCGTGTACTGGAAACCCTCGTCGATAATTCCATACAGGGTGACACTGCTTTGCGCGAACGAATGTGATGCCATCAGAATCAACGATGCACCTGCAATAAATACCTTCTTCACGTCTTCCTCCGACCTCATTGATGGAATTTGAATGGCAAGCCTTTTTACTTTTATGGCCCGCCAGAATCCTTATGTTTTCTTACTCGGCACCACCCATTAAATTCAAATGCTGGTTCACTTTTATCTAGATTCTCCAATATCAACTGAAGTTATTTCGCTCTTCATCAGAGCAATATTTGTCTCATTACGTCGTAGTCCTATGTTTTACGCCCGTAACAATTGACCTCCCTCGATTACCCAAACGGAATAACGCGAGATGGCTGCTGGCGTGGAGCCCGTCGGCAACGACGCAAGGTCTTATGCGGTCGCAGTGGTTTGACGGATGCTGTAAAGACTGACCATACCGACGATTAAAATTCCGTAGCAAATCTGCTTAATCGCCTCAGGGACGTGCATGAGCGAGAGCATGCTGCTGATAAGCGTGATGACGAGAACACCGGCAATCGTCCCTCCGTATGTGCCCTTCCCGCCAAGTATGCTTGTACCCCCGACTACGACAGCGGCGATACCCGGCAAGAGGTACGGGTCACCCATTCTTTGATAGGCCTGCCCCGCGTAACCGGCTAGCAGCATCCCGGCGATGGCACTGCATAGCCCGGACAAAACGAATGCCCCAAGGACGACGCGGCGAGTATCGATACCGGACAGGTAAGCAGCCTTCTCCCGGGACCCGACCAGATAGATGTATCGGCCAATCACTGTGCGCCGTAGCAGCCACATCAGCCCAACCGAAAAGACAACCCATAGCAAGACCGCGTTGGGCACGAGATTGAAGAGTTTTCCGCTTCCCAATACGGTCATCAGGTGCGATGGCTGACTCGCGACAACAGCATTTCCCGCATAAAAGGCACTGGCACCGAGCAAAATCGCGTTCACTGCAAGTGTCCATATCAGCGACGGAATTCGAAGATATGCGACTCCGAAGCCATTCAGAACACCGATAGCCGCTCCCGCTACCAGACCGGCCAGCGGACTCAGTTCAGCCCAGGCGCTGCCAGCTGCGGTCTGCATCACCGCCGTCGACACGATGGCCGAGACGCTCAAGGTCCATGGCACCGATAGGTCGATATGTCCCACGAGAATGACGAGCATCGCGCCGGCAGCAATGATGCCCAGCAGCGCGCCGCTCTGGAGTTGAAGCAGCAGATAGCGGGGAGAGAGAAACTGCTCGTGCACCATGCCGCCCGCCACAATCAGCACCGCCAGCACGACGAGTAGCGCCCGGGTTGACGAGCCCATGGCAATGCGGGGGAATATGCCCTGTTTCATTGAAACACCTCCAACCGGTTGCGGATACCAATCAATCCCAAAGCCCCGACCACCACCGCGCCAACAAGGACAAGCCCGTCAAACAGGGGTTGTGCCGACGGCGGCACACCCATGAAAAACATGAGACTTCCAATTGTGCGCAAGATAAAGGCTCCGGCGATGGAAGCAAGGACACTACCCGAACCGCCGCTCAGTGCTGTCCCTCCTAACACAACTGCAGCCACGGAATTGAGCGTGTAAGGCATGCCCGTCGTCGCGTCACCGCTGAGCGTCTGAAGTGCGAGGAATAGTCCGCCCGTTGCGGCGAACATACCGGCGAGCGTATAAGCTACGACCTTGGCTCTCGAGACTGGAAGACCCGACATAAATGCGGATGTTTCTGCCGAGCCGACAGCCAGGATGGCTCTTCCTGTCAGCGAACGTTTAACCGGTAGCCAGAGAAGAAGGACAAGGGCCAACAGGTAAAGCAGAGAGGTCGGAAACCAGCCTGCAAAGGCGCCCGTCAAACCGTCGCTTAATCCCTCCGACACGGCCCCGCCGGGGGCCGGCCGGACAAGCAACGCGACGCCCGTGTATGCTGCGCTTGTGCCAAGGGTCGCGACGATGGGCTGCATGCGGCCAAACACGATAATCATTCCGTTGACCAGGCCACACAGTGCGCCAATAGCAAGTACGGCAGCGATGCCTGCAACAACCTGTACGGGACCACCTTGAACCAGTTCCGAGGCAAGGCTGTTGCACAGGGCCATGATGGACCCGATTGAAATATCGATTCCACCGACCAACACAACAATTGTTTGCCCAGCCGCTACGAGAGCAAGACTAACCCCTTGATTGGCCCATGCAGTGAACACGTTCACCGAGGCGCCACGCGGATGGATGCAAACAAAGAGAAGCAGCAGTGCGACGAGGACAGCACCGGCCATCAGATATCGCGACTGGTACCGCCAGAACAGAGGCAATGAGGTTTTCATCTCGCGTAACTCCCGAGTTGTACATCCTGTGACACAGACGCAGGAGTCTGCGCGGAGCCGGAACTGGACAGATTCATCGAGTCCATAAGAATCTGCTGCTCATTCAGGCTCGAGCCGGAAAGGACCGAGCGAACTTTTCCGTCGTACATGACGGCGACCCTGTCGCACAGCCCAATCAGTTCGTCGTAATCGCTCGAGTAGAGAAGAATGGCCATGCCCTTCTCCGCAAGGTCGCGAAAGAGTCGATATATCTCCTGCTTGGTCCCGACATCGACGCCGCGGGTCGGGTCCATCAACAGCAGCAATTTCGGTTTGGTCGCAAGCCACTTTCCCAACAGGACCTTCTGCTGGTTCCCTCCCGAAAGCGTCGCGACCGGCAACGACAGGTCTGGCGCCTTGATTTGCAGTGCCTCGACCAACTCCAGAATCATCGACTTCTCAGACCTGTCCTCGATGGCGCCGCGCCGGGTGACCCGACTGAGCGCGGCGACGCTAAGGTTGTCCGCCACAGAGCGGCGAATGAACAGTCCCTCCGTCTTACGCTCCTCCGGGACAAAGGCGAGCTGAAATTCCCGCCCTTTGGCGGCCTTTGGACTCGCAGGCACCCCCAGTCTCTCGCCGACGTAGATTTCCCCTTCCACGTTTGCAAGAACTCCACTCAAGGCCAGTAGCAGTTCACGCTGCCCCTGCCCGTCGAGACCACCAAGCCCGACAATCTCACCCGGCCGAACCTGCAGGTCTATACCCTTGAGTACGTTGTTCCAGTTCAACCCTGCTAATCGCAAGTAAGGAGGGTGAGTCGACGCCGACCCCGGCTTCGGTGGATAGACCTGTGCGATTGGGCGACCAATCATGAGCTTGACGATGTCTTCGTGTGAGCGCGTGCCGGCTGGGAAGCTTGCAACGCGCTCGCCACTGCGAAATACAGAGCACGTGTCCGCCAAAGCATCGATTTCATGCATACGATGCGAGATGAAAAGCACGCAAACGCCGTCCTCGCGCAACCTCCTAAGCAGACTCAGGATTTTGTTGACATCGCCTGCGGCGAGCGCAGAAGTCGCCTCATCCAGAATCAGTACACGGGGACGCTGAATGATTGCCTTGGCGATTTCGATAATTTGCCGCTTGGAGAGCGAAAGGTCCGAGCAGCGCTCCGAGAGATTAAACTGCCCCTCGAACCCCATCTCCGTCAGTACCCTGGCTGCTTCGGCGTGTTGGCGTGCCCCGTCAACCAGACCGTAGCGCCGCGGCGGCTTTCGGATGCAGATGTTTTCAGCCACGGTCAGATGGGGTACGAGCGACAGTTCCTGAAATATGCAGACAATTCCCCTCTCCAACGCGTCGGAGGGCGTTGACATACTCAAGGGCGAGCTGCCCAGTGTGATGGTTCCGCTGTCGGGCTTTACAACGCCAGCCAGGATTTTCATCAAGGTGCTTTTGCCCGCACCGTTCTCGCCAAGGATTGCGTGAATCGAACCTCGCGCGGCACCAAACGAGATGTCCTTCAAGGCGGTCGTACCGCCATAGCGCTTCGTTACGCCATCCAGGCGCAGGAAGCTATCAACCACGTCAATTGCAGTCACCATGGACCTCTCTTCTTGACATCAAATGGTGGACGTCGCAACTAGCGGGACATCCACACCCGAACGCTCAGTTGTTGTCTGCCAGGAACTTGTTGACTTCCTGTGGCGTGAAGGAGATGCCGCAGTCCACGTAGCTCGCTACCGTTTCGTACGTGTCCGGGAGATTGGGGAAATAATTGACGTCAGGTTTCATGTCCTTCGTCAGGACATACGGAATCGGAAGATACGCTCGGGTCGGGAAAGTTTTCCCCTGCATCAGTGCCACCGCTGCCTGCAGGGCAACAGGACCCTGTCCAGGCGACGTCGAAACCGCGACACCCGGCAGCTTCTGTGCAGCGAGCGCCTTTACAAAGCCATTGGCGGCATCGCCCCCAACAGGAATTGCAGGACTGCGCGCTGCCTGAAGTGCCCGCGTAACGCCTTGGCAACCATACTGGCAAGTTACCGCATCGAAATTTCCGTTGACGGCAATTGCATCAGAAACCACCTTTTGCACCGTACCGGTATCCCAGTTGCCAACGACCTCGGTTACCTGAATGTCCTTGTAGTTGCTGAGGGCCTTTTGCATGCCAGCATGTAGGTCGCGGTCAGCAGCGTTGCCGGCCGGCCCCCGGACTTCGAGCAGTCTGCCTTTCTTGACCGGCATCTGGTCGAGAATGACTTGGGTACGGATGGTCTCGAAGCGGGTCCACTCCGGCGTAATCTGCAGGATGTCTCCGTTGTCGACCGGGTTATCAAACGACACCAGGACTGTTCCCGCCTTCTTCGCACGGCGGACGACGGCATCGAATGCCTTGGGATTAACGGCATCAAAGGCAATCACGTCGTAGCCGGCTTCGATGAAGTTGTCGATGGCAGCGATTTGTGCTGCAACATCGGCACCGGTACTGACGACCTTCAACTCCTTGATGTTGCGTGCATTTTCAGGGCGCGCAGCCCACGCGCGACTTTCCTGAATCATCTGGGTACGCCACGGAATACCGGTATAGCCGTTGACCAATGCGACCCGATACGGACCCGGGCGAGCTGGGTACTTAATCGTGGTTGTCACGCCCGGCGCAGGCTTGTAACACGCAGGCATGTATGTGTCTGCTGCCACCGATGACAGTGACGTACCCAGCGATGCCACCGCCAGTACAACTGCTGCCGCCAAAGGGATGCCACTTTTCGTTGCATGCTTCATCTTCGTCTCCAATATTTTCTCAAACCGCATAGCACAAGCTCTTTTGGCCGCATCTGTTTTTTCGGTTCGGGCAGCCCCGCTGAAGACCGACCGCCCTTCCTACTAGCGCCGACCTACCTCTTGACCTCACTGGGCGATACTGTTTTCTTCGCAAGCTAGACTTACAAAAACCAGGTAACGTTATTTCGTATTACTTACTACAATACATTGCATATCGGAATCAGAATGCCCGTCGTGACCGCTCACTTCGTCTCATCAAATCATTATTAAGCGCTACCGAACAAAGTGTTTTCCGTCGGTGTGAGGCACAGGATAAATGACGCCACCGGCAATCCTTTCTCTGGAACTTCCGAAAACAGATTTCATAAAAAGTGAAATATGGTCACTTGTGGCGAGGACTGGTTTCATGCTTAGTTTCGGGGTTCTGGGAACCTATAAATCTTCGATGTCGTTTACCCCGAGGTGCACAGAAATCGCGCAATGAATATTGACTCAGCACTCATTCACTCTTATCGTTTCCTCTATCAGCGCTCTCGACACAAGCCGCGAGACGAGATGTTCTGAGGAAATCTGGGGAAATACACAAGTGGCGTGAAGTACTGGACGGCCTGTAATTTGAAGACACTGTCATCGGATATCCGCCAACAATTGACGAGGTAGCTGTGGCGGCGGCAAACGCCGTCCACCAGTGGCCCAGACGTGTCAGGCCGAAGTGGGGGAAGCTCCTCTATTGGGATGATTGATTGGACGGAACCGGGGGCATTGAAAGTTGCTGGCCCCGCCGGTTCGTTGATGCTCATGGTTCGCGGCACGACGCCTGTCGCTCTGCTAACGGAGCGACTGCCGCATTAGTCGCTCTGGCAGTCACATGCTGGGGTAATTGGGCCCACCGCCGCCTTCTGGCGGGCCCCACACCGTTCTACGACGACGACATCATGTTCCATTGACTCTCGCGGGCCGTACTGCTCGGCCCATCCGCCGGTCGTGTTGTTTGGCGAACTTGTGTTTACCACGACTCATCCCGTCAGAACTGGTCTTCGACAAGGGCAAGCGACGCTTCGCCGTCTTTCGCGCTCAGTATCGACACGGCGAGAGCGGGCGCCTGCGGCAAGATGTAGTCTGCAAAAAAGTGGGCCGTCGCAATCTTGGCGCCGTAGAAGTCAGGGTCGTCCTTCCGCTTCTTGACCGCCACCACGAGCGCGCGGGCCATCTGCCAGCCAGTGAGTACGATGCCGGCAAGCTTGAGGTACAACACGCTACCCGCTGCGACTGCATTCGGGTCGTGCCTATTGGTGTCCAGTACGAATTGCACAGCATCAGACAATGCCTCGAGCCCATCTTTCAGACGACCGTGCATCGCACGACAGGCGTTCCCGGCTTCTCCAGCATCGATGCTCTCCAACTCGGCTAGAGTCTTCCCCACGGCTTCGAGTATGACTCGCGCAGTTGCACCGCCATCCCTGAACGTCTTCCGTCCGACCAGGTCGTTTGCCTGGATGGCGGTCGTGCCTTCATAAATCGGGAGAATCCGGGCGTCTCGATAGAACTGCGCGGCGCCCGTCTCCTCGATGAACCCCATGCCGCCATGTACCTGCAGGCCAAGGCTCGTCACTTCCAGTGACATCTCGGTGCTCCACCCCTTTACAATGGGCACCAGGAACTCGTAGAGGGCTCTGTGATGGCCCCGTCTCGGGCTGTCCTCGGCGTAGTGTGCGAAGTCAAGATGAGCCGCTGCAACATAAGCCAGCGCTCGAGCGCCTTCCGTCAGTGCACGCATTGTCGTCAGCATCCTTCGGACGTCGGGATGCTGAATAATGGCTACGGATTTTTTGGACGAACCATCCACCGGTCGGCTTTGCACACGCTCCTTCGCATAAATCACAGCCTTTTGATATGCCGCATCGGAAACACCGATTCCCTGCAGGCCGACCGCGAATCTGGCCGCGTTCATCATGATGAACATGTATTCGAGGCCCCGATTCTCCTCGCCGACCAGATAGCCCACCGCGCCGCCGTTGTCACCGAATTGCAGCACTGCCGTAGGACTCGCCTTGATACCGAGCTTGTGCTCGATTGAGAGGCATCGCACGTCGTTGCGCTGACCCAGCGTGCCGTCTTCATTGACCAGGAATTTGGGCACGACAAACAACGAAATCCCCTTCACACCTGCGGGAGCGTCAGGAGTTCGCGCGAGAACAAGATGCACAATATTGCTCGCCATGTCGTGTTCGCCGTAGGTGATAAAAATCTTCGTACCGAACATCGCATAAGTGCCGACAGTGTTCGGAACCGCGCGGGAGCTGACCAGCGACAAATCCGAACCAGCCTGTGGCTCAGTGAGGTTCATCGTCCCGGTCCATTCACCCGAGATGAGCTTAGGCAAATATCGCTCTTTCAGTTCGTCGGACCCCGCTGTCAGCAGGGCCTCGATGGCACCGTCCGTCAGAAATGAGCATAGGGCGAAGGACATATTTGCAGCATTCTGCATTTCAGTGCATGGCGTCGCAATCAGCTTCGACAGGCCTTGGCCACCAAACTCAGTGGGATGGACGATACCTTGCCAACCGCCTGCGGCGAACTGATGAAATGCTTCCTTGAATCCCGGCGTTGTGATGACGTCGCCGTTCTGCCACGAGCTCGGATTCCTGTCGCCTTCGAAGTTCAGCGGTGCTAGTACCTCCGAGCTGAACTTCGCTGCTTCGTCCAGGATTGCCTTCGCGGTTTCCAGGTTTGCATCTTCAAGACCCGGCAACGTCGAGGTTGTTGCGATATCGGCCAGTTCTTCGAGTACGAAGAACATGTCTTTGGTTGGGGCGATGTAGGTCATTACAATTTTCCTAAGTGTTGATGCGGACGAGTCAGCAGGACACTGACCTCGCGTAGGTCAATGAACGTGTCGCCATATCGACCGGGGCCGACGACTGTCGTATCCATACTTTCTCTTTCGCCACGCTCGCTGGCTTCCGCGCGTGCCCAATCCCCAGTCGCGGCTCGCGCACGGGATAAGCCCGCGCAGTTCAACGAATACCGGCACGAATTCAAACAGGTTCCGTCCGCTCTCGAGCGTGAGGAGCCCAGCGCCATTGATGACCTCAGAATCAGCATGCAGCGCACCGCCCCGGTAGAGGGGCGACACTCGTGCGTAAACCTCTCAGGCAACGTCAGCGAACTTTCGCGCATGGTCCCGTTTACAGACGTTGCTTCATAAATGAAAAAGCCGCTCGCGTGCCCTTGGAGTGCACGCGAGCGGCGGAACCAGCACAGGAGATTCTTCTGGTCCCTCACAAGAAATGCGATTCAGTGTTCCGGAGAACGCGAAACAGCGCTCATTCACTGCACCGCAGCAGCTCGATATATCGCAGCAACCGCCGCGACAGCGGCCGAAAGAATACTTACTGCGCGTATTCGACCTGCTGCGCTTCGGTCAGCCGGGGCTCCATGTACTCGCTCAGCTTCGGCATCACCTGGTTCGCTGTCAGTTCCATCGAACGGTGCCAGAGGGCCTCGTCATCCCACTCATGGAAGGTGGTCAGGAGAGTGCCGAACGGGCCGGTCTTCTCGCTGAACGCGACCAGTTGGTCAACGACCGATTTTGCGTCGCCGGCAATAACCATCTCGCGGATGCAATGCTCGATGTTCACCTCGTCGTCCGTCATGTCGGGGCGCGACTTGAAGATGCTCGCGTAACCAATGACCTTCAGGTGAGTCACCATGAAATCGAAGTATGTGGCCAGCGCGTTAGTTTCGCGGGCCAGGTATTCGTCTGCCTCAGACTGGGAGTCGGCAACAAACACAGAACGGGCGATTCGCCAGTTCCGGCGGTCAGGTTTCACCCCGGCCGAAAGCGCGCCATCGCAATAGGCCTGCCAATGCGACGCGACAGTCGAGGGAAGGTTGAAGTTGGCAGAAATCACGTCCCAGTCGTTGGCACCAGCCAGCCTTGCGGTGCTGGAGAAGTTGCTCATCGCCGAAGTCGCCACGCGTGGGAACGGGTTCTGATACGGGACCGGCATCAGCCCTACACCGAGTTCTTCGTGAACGGTGTTCTTGATGCTGACCTCGTGATGCGCCGTCTTCAGGTCGTATGGCGCATCGGTGTTCCAGATAGCGCGAATCATCTGGTAACAGGACGCGAGCATTGCCCCGCTCGCCTTGTGGTCGCTCTTGTATACCTCAAAGTCCGATGCAAGTCCTCCCGGGCCAATGCCCATAATGAAGCGCCCCTTCGACATGTGGTCGAACATGGCTGCGTCCGCCGCAATGCGAGCAGGGTGATGATGTGGCAGGTTTAGAACGCCAGTGCAAAGCTTGATGCGCTCGGTAACAGGAATCAGTGCCGAAAGAAACTGCAGCGCGTTGGTTACCGGTTCGGTTCGCTGCGACGTGTGTTCGCCCATCCAGAGCTCGTCATATCCTACCTTGTCCGCGTGAATGGCGCACGCAACGTCCATGTCGTACATTGCGTGATATGGTGCGCCGGACAGGTGGAGCGGCTGCATGAAAATGCCAAGTTTCATTTCATCTCCTAACTCTTTCTATGTAAGACCAGAATCTGACCGTCTACGCGGTACGTTTTGATTCTGGCGACGCATCAAGCCGGTCCGCTTATCCAGGACGCAGGTAAGCGGTGCCGGCGCTCTCAGGGCACTCCTCTAAAACATGAACAGTCTGAATACGGGTAGCTGTGAAGCCGCCGGTAGCAGCCGCTTACGTACGCTAGGGGGTCTCTTATCTCCGACGGCACCACGTCGAAGACATTGCTGGCCCTTCTGTTGATTTCTCCATCATTAGTATCACTAAATACATTCAAAATGCAGCACTCATCTCGCTCTGAGGTACAGGATAAATGACGGGACGACAATTCATTTCCTGAGATTTCAGAAAACAGATTTCATAAAAACTGATGACTGTTCTCCGTCGTCACCCGACTCCAGGTGCGTGTCGTTTACCCTTAAAATGACTTGTCATTCATAAATGAATATTGACTCATAGTTCGTTCACTCATATTGTCCTTCTCAGGGCCGCGCGTAAAAACGAGTCCAATTTGACGGCAGTTCGGAACAAGCCTCGCGCATAGCATGGACCTAGGGCAGCACGACGCATCCGCATCATTGTCCAATTAACCTTCAGAAAGGTAACCATGACGACTAACACAGGGTCTGCGCCAGCTCGGAGACTCCTCATTGTGGGTGGCTACGGCGTAGTCGGGACAGCCGTGGCGAGCGCAATGCGAAACACAGACTGGACCGTCCTGACTGCCGCGCGACGCGCGGCACCAGCCCAAATGCTCGACGGGGCTCCAACACCAGACCACCTGCGCATCGATTTGCTTAACCCGGCAGAGATAAGGGACGCCCGCTCCAGGCTGGAAAGCGTGACCGACCTGGTTTACTGCGCATACGCTGAACGGGAATCGATGGCAGCGGCTGTTGGGCCCAATGCCTCGATGTTCGACAACGCACTCGAAGGGCTTCAGCTCGCGGGCGCGAAATTGCAGTCTGTTGTTCTCATCGGTGGTGGCAAGTCATACGCGGAGCATCTTGGCCCCTACAAATCACCCGCCAAGGAAAGTGACCCGCGTTTCATGGGTCCGATTTTCTACAACGACCAGGAAGACATTCTCTGGGCTCGCGCACAGACACGGGGTTACAACTGGACCGTGCTGCGGCCTGATGCTGTAATCGGTCCAAGCATTGGCTCGCCGATGAACCTTGTCATGGGACTCGCGGCGTTTGCCGTAGCCAGCCGTGAATTGAATGTGCCGTTGCGATTTCCCGGCAGGAAGGCAGCATGGACGGCGCTGCACCAGGTGACAGACTCTGAAATTCTCGCGCAAGCCGTGCTCTGGGCGCTCACCTCTCCCTCCGCTCGCAACGAAATCTTCAATGTCACGAACGGTGACCACTTCCGGTGGCAGCACCTCTGGCCTGAAGTGGCAGAGTTCTTCGATATGGCTGTCGCCGCTCCCCAGCCCATGTCTCTCGCCGAACAGATGCGGGACAAGGCAGCCCTCTGGGAACGGACAATTAGAAAGCACAATCTGACGCCGACACCGTGGTCCGAACTGGTGTCCTGGCCATTCCTTGATGGTCAACTGAACTTCGGCAGCGACATGGTCCAGAGCACCATCAAGATTCGGCAGGCTGGCTTCGGTGCATGCATCGATTCGCATCAGAGCATTCTCTCTCACTTACGTCGGCTGCGTGAATACCGCCTGATTCCCTAGGCGCGTACCGACATTGCTTGAAAAATCGAAAAGAGACTAGAGACATAAATGACACGCATATCCAGGAAGGCCCTTAAAGCGCTTGCGAGCGCCGTTGTACTCGCACTGGGAGCGCCGATGACACCGCAGATTGCGGCTGCCGTCGAAACTTTTATGCCCTCCTGCTACACCCCCGCGCCGGCTTCCACCGGCACAATTCAGTACCCGGCTCGCAAAGGACCCTACAGGGTGGCGCTGGTCTATGGCTTCAGCGGCATTCCCTGGCTCACACAGATGGTTCAGGAAACGCAGGCGTGGGTTGCCCGGCCCGAGAACGCCAAAAACATCAAGGAACTGAAAGTTGTCAGCACCGGGTCCGACGTCGCCACGCAAATCGCTGCAATCGATAGTTTCATCCAGGTCGGATACGACGCCATCGTCTTTGATGCGGTGAACCCCAAAGCGTTTGACGCTGTTATCCGGCGCGCGAAGCAGGCGGGCACGGCACTTGTGTCATTCGATAATGTCGTAGATAGTCCCGATGTGTTCAGAGTCACTCCGGATTTCAAGGCGTTCGGCGTTCTTAAGACTCAGACAGTCATCGACCTCATGCCAGCAAAAAAAGGCCGACTGCTTGAAGTGCGCGGACCCGCGGGCGCCCCAAATGACCGAGCCCGACATGCCGGCGCGCGCGAGGTCCTGGATAGGTACAAGGATATTCAGGTTACAGAGGTAGTCGGTAACTGGGATACCGGCACCGTTCAGAAAGTTGTCTCCGATGCCATCGCCGTGAATGGCAACTTCGATGCAATTGTTTGTCAGCATGGGTGCCAGGGCGTAACGAACGCTCTTAAGGCAGCGAACAGTCCTGCAACACCAGTCGGCGGCGATGCGGTCAATGGGTTCGTCAAGGCATTGGTCTCTCAGAAAATCCCCGGGATATCCATTTCGACCTCCCCCGGTCAGGGCCCCGTAGCGTTGCAGGCAGCCATCGCACTACTGCAAGGCAAGACCCTTCCTTCTCTTGCCTACCTTCCGCCTCTTCATGCCATGACAAAAGACATGAAGGTCGATGTCAACTACTTTCCTGAGTTACCCGACACCTACGAGACTGTCTCCAGCTACACCAACTGTGGCGTCGTACTCAAACCTCAGGAATTCACGAAAATCTCGGCGAAAGACAAATAGCTCGCAAGCTTGCGGCGACCGAGACGAAACCCCAACGTCGGCGGCCGTATACGA
Source organism: Caballeronia sp. LjRoot34 (assembly GCF_964253815.1). Lineage (NCBI taxonomy): Bacteria > Pseudomonadati > Pseudomonadota > Betaproteobacteria > Burkholderiales > Burkholderiaceae > Caballeronia > Caballeronia sp. LjRoot34. Next base: position 1,247,620 of record NZ_CAXUSB020000003.1, on the reverse strand, counting down.
CTGCCAGAGCTGCAGAAAAGGGAAGCGTCGTCCTGCAGGCGACGTCCTCGACGAGTTGGCCGAGCGACCTCCCTCACTTCCCTGCTCGCTCCGGGGGTCCCTACGGCGCCGAAGCAATAGCTGGCCGAACGTAAATCCTGCAGCATGTGGTCGCATCAAAAGGCGGCCACTCCCGCATCAGGGCCTGGAACGTGCGTCGGCTGCAGTGGCGCTAAGCTTTCGTGAGCCTTCAGAAGGAAGTCCATGAATATGTGAATCGCAGGCGAGAGACGGCGCCTACTCGTTTGCGCTACAGCCAGCCCGGTCTGCTCGTACCGCACGCGTCAGGCTGGGAGAAGATTATCGGCAAGGTAGGAGACAGCGATGAGCTCGCTGTCCAGCGCTTAAGCTAGTAACAACGGGAACTTGATGCTGCAGGGGCGCTCAAGGCGACAATTGCGCCGTCACGTGTCGTCCTACCCCTGCTTCTAAGAAGGGCGTCCGTGACAGGGCAAGGAATGGCGAAATATGTGCGAATAAAGCTCAATCGTCAGGGCTCGAGGATGACGGAACCCATCGATTTGCCAGCTTCAATCAGCCGGTGAGCGTCCGCAGCAGCCGCAAGCGGAAACCGCGCACCGATATGCACCTTCAGAGCGCCGGACAGGACCTTTCCGAAAAGCTCGTCCGCTGCCACCTGAATGTCCGGCAATGTTTTCAGATAGGGTGAGAGACCCGGCACGCACACCGAAAGAGACTGGTACGGCCCAAGGTCTGCCAGGTCCAAGGTGGGTAACGGGCCGCCAACCTGGCCAAGATTGACTGCGAGGCCGAACGGCTTGATGACCGCAAGCGAACGCTTGAGCGTATCGCCGCCGACGCCTTCGTAGACCACGTCGACGCCTTCGCCTTTCGTCAACTCTTTTGTTGCTTCCGCGAAGTCGACCTCTTTGTAGAGGATGGTTTCGTCTGCGCCTACAGACTTTGCCAGCTCCGCCTTTTCAGGCGAGCCGACGGTGCCGATGACCCGCACGCCGATGCTCTTGGCCCACTGCACCAACAACAGGCCAAGACCACCCGCAGCGCTATGAACGAGAATGGTGTTGCCCGGCTTGAGCTCACGAACGCCCTTCAGCAGCATATGGACCGTCATACCCTGCAGGCTGATAGCTGCCGCGACCTCATTGCTAATGCCGTCGGGGAGCCGCATCAGCATCCGTTCCGGCATGATGCGGCGACTTGCATAGGAGCCCGTGGTGACCGACCTGGGATAGCTCACACGGTCGCCCACACGGACTCGCGTGACACCCTCCCCGACAGCCTCAACAATACCCGCAGCTTCCACGCCAAGTGCACGCGGCAGTTCGCCAATCGGGAATAGCCCCCGGCGATGATAGGTGTCTACGAAATTGATGCCGATGGCATCCTGTCTCAGAAGAACTTCGCCCGGCCCAACGTCTCGAAGGCTCACCTTTTCAAGGCGCATCTGTTCCGGACCGCCAAACTCCTGAATTCGTACCTCGTCAGCTTCCCAACTCATTTACATCTCTCCAGTTTTTACGCACTAAATCAACAGTTGCTACTGTGTCGCCGCGACCGCCGGGCAGACCCAGCAGCATATGTCGTCTCCTGATAGGTTCCTCGCGCGGCGGCGAAACCGTCATGCGCGACCCACGGCAAGGCTGCCGTGATTCCAGCCGACTCCTTGCCTGTCAGCTGACCATCGCCTTACTGCCGTCCTGCTTCGAAACGCAATCCGCCGTACCCGTGCCATCAGGAGTTGTGTGAAATCCAGCTCCGGCGTCCAGACGCAGGTATCGCCCTCCCATATAAACGAGAGGGTCACGAACTTCTGGCACGATGACGTCGAGTACATTTCCGATGATGACCGTATGCGTCCCGTGCTCCACCTCTCGGGCAACGGGGCAGAACATCGCAGGCTCATCGTCGATGTACTGCATTCCAGCAAGTCCAGCTCGCCTTTGACAAATCGTTGGTTTCGATTGTCAGGCTGGCCAAACATGGTGCTGATTTCCTCGTGAATGGATTTCAGCATAACTAAGCAGAAGAACCCGGTCTCCTAAATCACCGGCGATACGCCTGCTGAACGGTTCACGCACATCAGCGCGGAAGCGGGGTTCATTGACACAGACAGACACGTGGATGCGGCGAGACCGCGGGGACGGCCGCTTTCGCCGACGGTCGGGACTAGCGCCACGGAAGAAGCGACCCGGCTCATGGCCGACTTGGAGCCTGCGGCAAGCTCTGGCGGACGGATAGTCTCCTCGGTATCTGCGAGCACCTCTGTGTCTCCTTCCGTCTTGCTGGCACACTACACGGCAACAACAGTAGCACCGAACACCCCACATGCTGCGTTCACTTTTGGCGAAATGACTTTTCGAATTTCCCGAACACCTTTTCAGATGGCATTCACGACAGCCGAGTGGATGGGATAAGCAGGCGCATTGTTTTGTATATGATAAATATCAAAATCGATTCTTCGAATTCACCTTAATTAAATCGTGAAGCGACGTATAAATTCGGGGACCCGTTAGATGACGGTTTACTGACACACAGAACGGCGCAGTTACTGGGGGACGGATTGACGCTAAGCCGTCCGCACGCAAAACAGTCAGTGGTTGAATGCTGCAACCTTGCTCATCTCGACATGCCGTAGGCCCGTTCGTCCTTCGTTGCATTTCCGACTCGTGAATTCGTGGTTTGCTGCAACCATTTTCGAACGCAGCGTGTTGTTCCACGCTCGCTCATCTCATTCAAATCTTCTGTGAATCAACTGTATAAGTTCAGCAGTTCTAGCAAACTTCTTAAGTTTCATCCAGTTGCCGGGAGGTAAACCTGAGCCACGGCACAAAGCAAATTCGCACGAAAAGCTTTTTTGAAGCTGTAGACAGGGCAGCCAGGGAGTGCAAATGAGTGTGCGTACCGACCGTATGGCCCCGTCGCAAGGGTACTGCGCAGGTGCCAGTTGATAGCAGAAATGCTTCTGCGCCCGCCAACTCCTGTCTTGGCTGCCACAAACCCCGCGCTTGCAAACGAGCAGCGGTTCACGCAATCTCGATAAGGTTCAGCAGAGCGCAAACACGAGCCAATGTCGGGAGACTCGTCGCTCGCACATAGCGAATACACAGATTAAAGATTATATGATTACTGGAACGTTCGAGCGATAAAACGCCTTGCCTACAGCGGAGTTTTCGGAGGTGGATACCCATTTTCCGTGGGTAAAGGTCAAGGAAAGCGTGGGTGAAGGTCAAGTTGCGTGTGGGTGGAGGTCAAGTAAATCGTGGGTGGAGGTCAAGTCATATCGATGAACTTCCACAGAACAGTTGCATTGCGAGAACGCGACCGAACGCGGAATTTTCAGGTCATTTCGTGCTTTATCCAGCCGTCGCCGGGGCATAGATTTGATATGCCGCCGAACACTGACCCTTTTGATTATCAGCGGTGGTTTGGTAAGGGAGAGGAGCCAGACGCTTTCATCTGGGACGGAATGGTCGCTTTGGCGGAGGGCAGTCTCTTGCAGTCTGACGAAATTTCCGAACTTCCGGTAGTTCCATTTCGAACCTCCTTCACTACGGTCCTGCTCACGCAGCGCTGGCGAAAGTATCTGAACGAACGGAGCGCTAGTGAGTTTTAGGATGAGCGGGTACGCGCCGCTGCGAAATTCGTTGAGCGCTGAGAATTCCGTCGTCGGCAACCGACTGAGGCAGTTATGCACCTATATGTAGCGGGAGCCATAACCTGAGATTTCGGGAAGTATCTATTGAGATTTTTATTGAATGATACGTCTCGATAGTTCACATCGATTCTGTTTTTGTCGGATTGGCAACAATCGCATGGCCCAGATTAGTGTATTGCGGCCTCGCGTGCCGTACGGAAAGGCAATACTGACCGCGTGAGGTCTCGGCTGCAAGCAGGAACGAGCGCACTCGCCCAAACGAATCGCACGGAACCACCGGCGTGGCGTCCGCTAGAAAGGGACGTCTGCGTCAGACAGGAAGCCTTGCTTCTCCGCTGGCGGCTTGTGTCTGCATGCCGGAAAGTTGGAGCATGCCCGGAACGGTCCGTAGCGACCTTCACGCGTAATAAGCCGGCCGGCGTTGCACGCCGGGCACTCTTGGTCCGTCGCGTCTTCTTGCTCTGTAGACGTCACAGTAACGGCTCCCTCGGAGACCAGTTCCTGCAGAAACGAGGAGCGGTAACCAGCGACCGTGAACATTGCGACAGAACGACGGGCGCGAGTCAGCGCTACGTAGAAGAGGCGTCGTTCCTCCGCGAAGGGGTATGGGTCGGTGTCAGGCATTGCCAGTGCCAGTACCGGGTCATCCTCTCGCGCGTTAGGAAACCCGTGGGCGACCATGCCAGGGAGAATGACGTAGTCGGCTTCCGCTCCCTTCGAGCTGTGCATCGTGACAAACGACAATGCGATTTCCCTTCCGTAGCGCGCTTGCCAGCCAGACGGGAGTGCGGATTTGTCCGCGTTGTACCGGCCGAGAATGAAGACGGTGATTTTTCCGTCGCGCGCACGGGGAACGCTTCCGTCCCGGATACCACAATGCAGGTTCGCCAGATAATCGTCGATGGCCTTCTGGACTTGGAGCCGCGTCTTGACCTGAAACGCCTCCAGCACGGCGCCGGTAGCAGGCGTCGATGACCGGACGGTTTTTCTGATTTGCTGCGGGTTCTTCGTCACAAACCGGCTGGATACGTCGCAAAGCGTCTGTGGGCATCGGAACGTTTGTTCAAGCCGGAGTACCTGTGACTTGCCAAACCACTCAGCGAAGCCTGTCATCACCGAGACGTCGGCGCCAGCGAAACGGTTGATAGACTGCCAGTCGTCACCCACGGCGAAGAAGTACCGGTGTTCAGGACGGTCCGGCGCCGTGGGTACATTGGTGCCCACCGTCCCAAGTATCGTTCCGAATGTCATTCGGCGGGTGCCAAGCCGGGCATTCGCGAGAGCACGGCATAGACGAGCCCGGGCGCGCGACGCGTCTTGGAATTCGTCCGCCATGACAAGCTCGTACGTTGAAATATATCGACCGCTTTCAACATGCTCAGCCGCCTGATTCAGCATATCCTCGAAGTCAATACCGTCCTCTTCCGCAAGGGCACCATTCCAGGCTTCGAGTATCGGCTCGAAAAGGTCGAGAAACATCCGGTGCCGGTGTTTGAAGGCATCTTTGGGCATGCCATCCAGACGTTTGCGCATGTCATCGACAGAAAGGCAGTTGCTCTTCGTATGCACGATAAACGACCGGACGAGCCTGACCAATAGTGCGGCATCCATCGGGGGCTGCCCGTACTTTGGAACGGGACGCTCCGGGTTCGGGTCGAGGACAATTCCACGTGAAGTGAGAGCCAGCTCGAGGTTCGAGAAAACTTCACCTGTGCGGACTTGATGAGATGTCGTCTCGATGAGCTGAGTACCACGGCGCTGGTGTTCTTCGCGCTTCCAGACTACGCCCGACAGGTAGTTCTCGAAGTGCGGTGGCGGTTCACCGTTGGCATCCAAAGCAAAATGCTCATGGTAGAGGCCGATGTCCGGATAGTAAAAATCCGGCTTGTACTGACGATGTTCGGCCGTTCTTGTCTTGTGCTCGAATGGTCTTTCATAGGCGTAGCGGACGCCTTGATAAAACAGCCAGTTCGCGATGAAGCACTCTTCCCGACTGCGCACAAACTTCCCGTCGATGGTCTTAATCGCATTGGCATCAGAATCGGCGGCGTCTGGGTTACCCTGCTCACCGAACTTTGGAAGGTCTCGGCCAAAGACAATACGGAAGAGGTCCCAGTTCGTGCGGAATGTGGGCGAGCTGTCTTTGAGCCGGTCGACAATCTCCGTCAGTTTGCGCTGACCAGGTTGTGCGTCAATTGCCCAGTCAGGCACATCCGGCTTCTCGCCTGTGGCTTTGCCGATGATACTGAGCCCTAGCGCGTGGAACGTCCGCGCCTCCACCACGACATCTGCCATACCCAACCGGTTGAACGATATGCTAGCGCGGTCCTGAAGCTCGTCGGCAGCTTTTTTATTAAAGGCCAAGAGGAGAATCTGGTCGGGGCGAACAATGCCGCGGCGGATGGCGTATGCCGCCTTCGCAACCATGGCAGATGTCTTCCCCGACCCTGCTGAGGCAACAACCAGCACACGGTCGTCGAAGCAGACGACCGCGCGGGCCTGCTCCTCAGTCAGTGGCTTGCCTTCGACCTGGTCCAATAAGTCCTTGCAGGCGACCAGCTCTCGCCGCGTGTGTTCTTCATTTCTTCCCGCCCAATAGGCCGGCCAGTCTTGTCGCCAGCTTTTTAGCACTGATTCGACGTAGTTCGCTTCGCCGGGAAGTCTGGCGCGAACCGCCGGGTCTTTGAAAAGCTTCCACAGTTCCGCATCGGAGAGCTCGAGGCGCGGTCGCCGGGACTCGAATGCCGCTTGCCAGCTCTGGGTTATCCAGCGTGCGTCCTTCTCACATTGGGTTATGTATGCGCCGCCCTGCTGCAGCCAAGTCAGTATCAGGCCGTACGCGAGTTTGAACAGATAAGGGCGTTCGCACGCAGCAATTGCCTCGTCGAGCTCCCTCGCCTGTTCATTCGGCAGCCCATCGATGCGGATTTCGTCTGGCTGGCCAGCCCTGAAGGTGATGTCTGCCCAAAGCACCCCATGCTTGATAAGCGGTCGGTTCTTGCCATCAAGGTTGAGCCGGATTTTTACCTTGCCGCCGGCGAAGAGAACTAGACTGCCATCCACCAGGCGCAGAATCCAATTCCTCGATTTCGTGAATATCTGGCCGTAGTGGGAGGGCACCCACTGCTTTTCGCTATCCGTGTTGGTCATTGTAATTAGCTCGCGTTCGCGATGCCGAAAAATCGGGCAGGTGACGGCAGCATTCTTGCAAAAGCAGTAGAGTAGCCGGTTTGTATGGAAAACGAAAGTCGTCGAGCCGGCGAAGCCCTAGCGGTTCCGGTAGTGCTGCAATACGGCCGAAGGCTCCCCAGGCGAAAAGACAAAATCGAACCCGTCTGCCGCAATCCGCCTCGGCGCTGTGGCAGACGGCCTGGCGCCAGTATTTTCAGTCTGACGCCTACGGCTCATGCGCGGCAAGTCAGCGAATATGCGGCCGAAAAAGCGTGGTTACTCGAACATCGCGTGCTCACAGCGAACGAGTTATGGCAATAGCATTGCCACGGGCAAAGTAGCTGCGAATAACGCCCTTTCGTATAACCTTTCGGGCGCGAAAAACGAGGGCCTGGCAACCGACCAGGACACTAACAAAGTAAGCGACACGGGTAAAAAATGGGTTTCTTTAGAGCGGGGTTTCTTTCGACCTTTTGCATTGCTCTGGTTGCGTGTGCTGCCGCGCCGACGTCAGAAGAGATGTCTTCGGCGGACTACGGCACTTATCCAGATAACTATCAAGATGTCATTCACGACTACATGGAGAACGTCCTGAAGGACCCGGATAGCGCGAGATACAACTATCTGAACTCACCGCAGTCCGGATGGCGGAAGACGTCCAATGGTTTAAAGTTCGGCTACGTTGTCTGCGTCAATATCAATGCACGGAACAGCTATGGTGGTTACACCGGAGCGCAGCCGTCGTATTTCATGTTACGCGACGGAACGGTCGTGTCTACCGTCCACGGCGATGGACGATACATGGACTCGCTCGTCGCTGGCTTGTGCAAGGATTTCATCGGGCGTTACCGCAGTCCCATGGCGAAGAACTATTCGCCGGCTGAGCAGGAGTTGTACAAAAAATATAAGAACATGCCCGTGCAATGAACTTGATGCCTCCTGTCGTTGGCGTGCGACCACGTTGCCTTGTGCGCCGACACTCGTCAACTCGGGTTGCTACTCGAACATTATGCGCTTACAACGAACAGGTTGTGGCATCAAAAATCTCCGGGCAAAGTGAAGCCACCAAACCACGGAGACCACCACCATGCCACGCCGCGCAAATCCCCCAGCAATCGCTAAGCGGCTTCACTACATCATCGAAAGCGTGACCGGCAGCGAAAGGCGCGATGACTGCTACATCAGCACCTACCTCGGGCACCTCGAGAACTTCGCGGCGGTTACGCGCGAACGTGCCTGGACCGCAGAGAAAGTCAAAGAGCACGTCGCCATCGTCTACACGTGGATTAAGCGCCGTGAGCATCATTACGTGGTCGATATGGAAGTCGCGGAGAAGTTTGCAGCCGCCCTCAACTGCGGGAGCAACGAACACTTGTTGCTCAACCTCGCGTGGAGCTTGGTGAATAACTCCATGATGGCCGGCGCGAAATTCCTGCACTTCTATAGGCCCGAGCGGTTTCCGATTACTGACAGTTGGCTCTGCGATTGGGTGTCAGGCACGCCTAGCCAAGGGTACGGACTCGACTTCTACCGCGAATGGCTCGGCGGCGTACATCTCGTTGACGAGGACCACGCCGAAAGCGCTTTGGCGTGGGCGCGCGCCACGTTCGGCTACGAGGTGACGCGCACCCGGGCCATCGAAGCGATGGCGTTCTACTACGTCAAGAGCCTGAGCGAGTCCGACCGTTATGCGCTTTGGGATTTCCTCAGCGGCACATTCCCGGCCAACGACGAAGCTGCCTAATTGCGCCACAGATAAGCCGAATAGGGACCCAACTCCAACGCACGCTTCATCTGCTCGAGTGTCACAACACTGAACTGTATGAAGGGCAACAGAGGACTGATGAATGTCCCGGCAGCGAAGCGTCGGAAAGCAATCGTCGCTCCCGCATCTCAAGCTTTGCCCACATCGGAAGCATCTCTTGTGCGTCAAGGGAGTGCCGCCGGCGTGGCGCTTCCGCAGCCGGTTGCGACGCAGGCCTCTTCACCCGCTGTCACTTCTGCTGCTTCCAGTCCGGCTGACTCCCGCGGTACGACCGGCACGAGCACCGGTCTGATGGTGGCCTGGCTTGTCACCGTCGGATTCGGTGCGCCTTTTAAACGTCGAAAAGAGCAAGCCGGCGCGCTGGGGAACCGTGTGCAGTTGCAGCGGAGGCGATTAGATATTCTGCTTCCTGCTGCACAGCTGGCCAGACCTCACGTAGAAGGCGCACGCCTTCCTCGACGAGCTCGTAGCTTAGAGAGCAGCGTTCGATGTCCGTGATGTCCATGTGGCGAAGGTCGGATGTCGAGGCCTCTCCGTTGGAAATTCTGAAAAACAGGGTATCAGCCATCGCGCCGGCATCGTCCGTCTCGCCGCTCAACATGTCCTCGGCCAAGAGGCCGGCCATGCCGACGAGAATCTTCCAGTTCGCAGATAGCTCGCGAGTGACAGGCCCACAGGTCATCGGCGGCTGCACACCAGGAAGGGGAAGCCCAACGTATACCGCGAAATAGGGGGGATGTTTTCGCGTCGGGAGGGGGCGTTTGAAAATCTGCCCGGTTTTTGTAGGCGGTTTCGCTGCAAAAAATTTCGTGCGAGCGGCGGCCAGCAAGCGATTTAGGGGAAATTTATTCATTAAGGATTCTGTTGAATAGGTGAGCGATGCTCGCCTTGACGTCAAGATTTCCTGATACTGTGCGTTGTGAAAGATAATGTAATGCTGACGCGCAGCGAGAGATGCGACGGGGGTCGCCTGCTTTGCTCAATTCATGGGCACGCCAAGACCAAGGAAACGGTGAACCTCCGGCACAAGACGTATGTAATATGGGGGGCGATTTGAATCACACGACCTTTGGGTACCTCGATGGCCCGAGCTGGGAGCGCATGTGCCGCGCGGCTTTCGTCCTTAAGTACGGGGACAGGTATCAACACATGCCGCCGTCTCCTGGCGATTATGGAATTGAAGGCTGGACTGCCGACGGCCATGCTTTCCAATGTTACTGTCCTGAGAAGAATTACACGCAGGCCGAACTGCACGACGCTGTCCGGGACAAGATAACCACCGATATACCGAAGCTGAAACGCTACGAGAAAGAAATCAAGGCTCGAATCGGGGACACCAAGATTCATTCGTGGCTGTTCATTACGCCCGTGATTCCCCACAACGACATCCACAAACACGCCCGGAAGAAAGAGGCAGAGGCGCGGGCCTGGCAGTGCACCATTCTTGATTCGAGTTTTTCAATTTTCATTCAAGATGTTGAGCATTACGCTAGTCAATTTGAAGAGTTTCGACGCAGCCAGGGAGCCAAGCTGGAGCTTGGCCCCAAGTTGGCACCGACCGTGGTTCTGCCGGAGGCGCCGGAAGCGTTTCAACTGCTCGTTGACCGTAAAAACCGAGTGCGCCTGCAGGGCAAGTCCAATCGCCCTGACTTTGAGCGTAGTCTCAAATTTTTGAACGATACGACCGAGCGCAAGTTCGTCGAATGTGACATGCGACTTTCTGCGATTGAGCGCGTCTCGCCTCAGGCCTATCAGCAGATTGTTCATGTCATCGGCCGCTATGCCGAGGAGATGACGGAGCTCCAGTTTACATGGTCTGATGAGCCTCAAAAGCTCATTGACCGTATCAAAGCGGAACTGAGCCAACGGCTCGCGGAAGAACCAAAGACGACCATCAGTGTGGCAGACGCCCAGCATCTCGCGGACCTCATGGTGTCTCGCTGGTTGGCGGTCTGCCAGCTCGACTTCAGCGAGTCCGAATAACTATGACATCCCTCGCATTCACTGTCCGCCCTTCGGTCGTCATTCCGGAGCACCGTCCGCTTTACAAGATTGTCCAGATTCTTCTCGTGCTTCAGATGGCTTCGCACGGAAAGAAGTCGAGCATGGTACGGCTGCAGATGTTCAACTGGGTCCTGAAGAGCGCGCCGCGCCGGAAGAAGTTGGCGGCCGCCGCCACGAAAGGAGGACTCGATTTCCCCGCATGGGGTTTCGACCCAGCACTGGATATAGCAGTCTCCTTGGCCAAGGCGGATGGTTTGGTCGAGCCAACCTCGACGGGGGTCAAACTGACTGAGAAGGGCGCGCAACTATGTGCTGCCGTCGTTGACGAGGAGCTGTATGCCGAGGACCGGGGATTCCTTGCAACGCTGAAGACCTCGATTACCGAGAAGATGGTTCAAACTATAGTTAACAGGTGGATATAAGCATGTTCATCAGCGCGGCGGAAGTCAGAATAAATAGCAACGGCGAACGCTTTGGATTCAGGTGCGAGTTCAAGGAGGGGCTCAATGTCATCCGAGGCAACAATTCATCCGGGAAAAGTACCCTCGTCAACACGCTGATGTACGGCCTCGGCCTCGAAGAGCTGGTTGGCATGAAGGGCGAGCGGGCGCTCACGTCGGCTGTTCGTGACAGCTTCCAGTACGATGGCCGAGTGCGGAAAATCGACGAATCGGCGGTGCTTGTGGAGGTACGCAATGCAGCGGGCCGGGTCGTGACGTTCCGCCGTCCTATCAAGAACGTGGACAAGGGCACGAAGCTCGTAGAGGTATTCGACGCGGCGATGCTCACCACGCCGTCGACGGCAACCAGAGCGCCCATCCCTCTGTTTTTGCACGATAGCGGCGCGGCGCAAGATGAACAGGGTTTTCTGAACTACTTCGAGCGTTTCATCGGGATGCAATTGCCGCGGGTGCAATCCTCGAACGGAGGGCTGACGCGGCTTTATCCTCAGGTCGTCGCCGCCGCGCTCTTCATTGAACAGAAGCGCGGTTGGACCGACTACATTGCGAACATTCCCTTCTATCAGATACTCTCGGCGCCGACGCGTGTGGTCCAGTACCTCCTCGGGATGGACAACTTCCGCCTAGAAGAGGATAAGGCGAAAAACCAGCAACTCATCGCAGCGCTCCAGGCTCAATGGGCCAATGCCTCTGCCGAACTGAATGGCAGCCTGCGCTCGACAGGCGTGGCCGTAAAAGGGGTCCCGAAGATACTCAACAAGGAGTTCAAAGCGGAGGACGCCTCGTTGTGGGTGCAGTTCGAAGGGCAAGATGCTCCGATACAGACCGCAATTTCCGCCAAGCTGCAGGAGTGGCACGATATAGATGCCAAGCGGAGAGCTGGTCCAACTTCTGCGTCCCCGGATGTCATTCGTCTTCTGCAAACGGAGACGGAGAAGCTTGAGCTCGCACTGGCCCAATATGAGGAGTTGGCAACAGAGGAGCGCCTTCGGAAGGGGACTCTTGCCGAGCTTCGGGAGCTCTCTTCGGAAGCGGATTCCGACCTAAAGAAGAACAAGACCACGCGCAAGCTGCGAGAGCTTGGTGCTGCGATGGAACTCGCTACATCGAAAGAGGAATGCCCCACTTGTGGTTCCCCGACGGCGACGCTCGCGGGGCGTGCCGATGGTATCCAGCCTATGGACCTTGACGCAAACGTCGAGTATCTGGAAGCGCAGGTTCGCATGCTGCGCAGGCAAATCGCTGGGCTCTCGAGCGACCTCGAGGAAACCGGCGCGGTGCTGAAGCAGCTGGAAGCGGTCATCTCTGAGCAACGGGCCTACGTGGTCAGCATCCGGCGCAGTACCTCTCAATCGGATGCGATTTTGGAGGCGGCGGTGCGAAAGCAGGTAACTTTGGAGCGCGAAATCAGGGAATATGAGGCGGCTCAGTCACGCCTCGCGACTTTCTTGGAGGAGGGGCCGGAGTTGGCCCGCCGTTTGGGTTTGGCGGAGAAGGCGAAGAAGGACTTCCCCCACGACCTGTATTCGCAACTCGACCGCACGAAGATTGGAATTCTGGAAAAGCACTTCCGGGCTAACGCTTCTTCATTCGAGTACAGCAGCGCGAACCCGTCCGACATTCGCATCAATCCGGAAACGCTGTTGCCGGCACTGGACGATTTGACCCTGCGGGCGATGTTGCGCAGGGACATGAAATCGGAGTCGTCAGCGAGCGACTTCGTCCGTCTTATCTGGGCGTACCTTATCGCTATCTATCAGGCCTCCAATCAGCGAGGCTTCGAAGGAAACCACCCTGGTGTGATTCTGTTCGACGAACCTGGCCAGCATTCGATGAGCACCTACAGTCAAAAGGCTTTGATGCAGATTTTGAGCGGCGAGAAGCAACTGCAGAGTATCGTCGCCGCTTCCTTCGACGATAGTGACGCGCTCTTCGCGGAAGTTACTGAGGGGAGCAAATTTCATCTCATCCGACTGCCACAAAAGGTCGTCGGACCGCTCGTTCACGATGGTGTTCTGTAGTCGTAACGCATCGTGCCATTGCATCGAGTACAACGGCCACATTCGATATTGAGGGAATGCGCGAACCCTATTTCTCGCGCAACTATCATAGCCAATTGGTATGTCTGACATCAGGCAAAAGCTCAAAAATATCCTGACCGCAAACCTGGGGGTTGGAGTCGGTCGCAAAGAGGAGCAATCAGACCTATACGAACTGCTTGGTGACGAGCGGCACGTCGATAAGGTTGTTCTCTACGCTAGCGCGTTTGGCGAATTGGGGTCCGTGCTCATTCATTCGGTGCTTGTCCCAAGTTCTTCAGTGGACATTGGCGCAGTCTCCGACTTCACAGGATGGAGCGGTAATCCATTCGACGGCCCGAGTTGTGGGCTTGTGTATGGTGGCGGCGAAGGGCCGCGCGTCGAATACGATAGCGGAGCGCTAGGGGACTCGGGGATGCTGGGCGTTGCCAGAAGAATCGTCTCCGGAAGGTCCTTCGAGGCGCTCCGTGACGGAGCGAACTATTACGAGCTCTCACAAGAGTTGACTTTGGCGCATGGTTTGCACTGGATGGAGGAGCGCAGCGCGTGGTGTCGCCTTGATGACCGCGGCGATGTCGAGGATGTCGCGAAGGTCGAGTTCGAAGAGAGCTCAGGCAATGAGCTGAGAACGACGATAGTAACGGTCGACCGGGAGTTGATGAACCTCCACATGGCCGCTACAGATACTTGTGTCTTCCAGATGTTCGATGTGGATGTCCGTCACGACAGATTCCATATGTTTGATGGTGGTGTCGAAAAGGTCTTCACCGACGCATGGAGCGAGCTGGTTCTGAAATACCGGGTTGATAACCATCGCTCGAGCTATTTCCGTGGCGGGCAGATATTGCGGCCGCGACTTGATTCCCACGGTATGGGCGATGCCCTATATGCAGCCCAGAATGCCCCACGGCAATACGCGTCCTTCATCACGCAGGACTTCAAAAACGGAGTAATTGTAGACGTCAGTTGTGACCCGACGAGTCTCGCTTCGTACTTTGAGCCGGACTCCGCGCTGCCGTACCAGACATCTCCTGTCTTCTTCCGTCCCGAAGTGCTGGACAAGTACAAGGCGGACCCTGATAAGTACCGTATCGACTCACGGTCGATAACTTGCCGCAACTCTTGGTACCTCAAGACGTACGATTTCAACGAGGCTGGCCAGGTTCACACGATGATTACGTATCTGGGAAACCTGCCGTTCGACGAGCAGCTTTACTGGAAGTCGTTCAACGAAAAGCCTAAATCGTCCATCTCGAAGCGCTCATTCCAGACTGACTTTCAAGGCACCTTCGCGAGCGACCGCGACCCTCTGGATGAGTTGAAAGCACAGCTTGGAGTTTTGCCGCGGCATAGGGCGCCGTGGTTCACCCTGCGCGAGCCACGGCTCTTGGAGCAACTGCACTATCCGTTGACGCAGGCTAACAAGGGTTGGAATGAGGTTATTGTCAATCTGGCGAAGTGCGTGACGGAGGGGTTTGAGAAGCGCTTCATTGAGGCCACGGCGCGCGCCCGTGGCAGTGATGGGCAGCCTACTTGGGGTTCAATCAAATGGCTTGATGAGCTGCTGAGAAGACTGGACGTCGATGATGACCGCGTCCGCGAGGTATGCGAACCGCTTTTCGAACTGCAGCGTCTGCGCAGCAAGCTTGCCGGCACACATGCGACGGGGAGCGAGGCCACGGAGATTCGCAAGGCCCTATTGAAAACGCACAAAACGCCACTTGAGCACATCAAGGCGCTGACCTCGCAACTGCAGCATTCTCTGGTCAGCTTGAGCGAACTCCTTGAGGCAGTTGACCATTGAGCCATAATACTGAGCTGAAGATGTTTCCGGGCACAGGTCGACGTCGAGCGCCGGGCACTAGGAGTGGCGAAGTCAACTCAACCCTCGCTTTCGTTCGAGAATCAGGATGAGCGTGGGCCACGATGCCATTGGGTACCTTCAGCGCGATTGTATCCTTCGCGACTCAACTATCCGGTCCTAACGGAAGTCGAAGACCCTATTTCTATTGAGCCGAACGACGGCTGCCTTGACATCTCATGCACGAAAGGACCAATCGCAACACTAGGCTATTGGAACGCCGGATGGAACCCGGTTCACCCAGTCGGAATGAGCGGACTATGGGGAACAGCGCTTGTGACGGCACCAGACCCCGAGCCTTTCGCTTCCCGCCATGAGGCGCATCGCAACTTCTATCTTTGGTGGGTCATTCGTAAATGCCGCGCTACTTCTTACGAGGCGTTTGCATCTGAGCAAAGCTTCTGCGGCATACTTTTCACTCAATGATGAGCCTTTGCTGAACCTCAAACAGGACGGCATTTCCAAAGGCGATGTATCGAACGATGCGCCGTGATTTTACCGACAGTCAACACTAAATATGCGCTCAGAAAAATTCAGTGAAATTGAACACGAAGCAATCGTACTTTTGGCGGCTTGGGAAATGCTTGGTGGCATGGTTAATTATGCATTTTTCAACAAACTCAATCGAACGAACGACGTCACTTTGATGTTCGAAAACTCGAACGACAGGAGATTGTTCAATATTTTACTAGGAGATTTTTTATCTCAGCCTAACGAACGCGGTGGGAATGATAGCTTTCTTAAGCTAAAGAGACCGCCCAAATCGGGCCGCCCCACGGATTACACGTTTCTTTTTTACTTACGTGAAATATGCGCGGCGCCGAAGCTCGCGAGAAATAGCTGCCAACTAAAGAAGCCTCTCGATTCGCTCTCAGCGTGGCTGGAAAGTGACTGCCTGGTTCGCGATGTCTGGTTCGGCGAGATAGACGTCGAAGTGAACGTTCGCATAGAAAGAATTCGCTACATCAAGATTTGTGGAGATATTGCCAAGCACAACTTTTCACGTCTTCAGTCAAATGTAGAGAAGATTGTCCAGACACTTAAGAGAAGCGGCGTTGAGATTGGTGCTGAAGAGGGCTTTAAAGCTTTATCTGGGTTCTATGAATGGTTTCATGAAAACATATTTGCTTACCACTCAAGTCATATAGCCCAAATGTTGAATGACTTGCTTTGGGGAATCCACGACTATTTGGCTGCTGAATTCTCGCGGTCGTATCAAAAGGAGCTTGGGGAGGACCACCGGTATCACTATAATTATCCGGAGGGTTGCAATCATTCCTTCGCTCGGTCTGCATACTGGAGCCTTATGAACCACGTACGTCATGGGCCATATCTACCGCGGTTCACAGTCTCTCCGTCGCTCACCAGCGAGTATTGATTAAACGCCGACTTTTTGTTCGAGACGACCGAGTTGTTTTACACCAACCCTGTGAACTCTTCCGGGGTTGACACATCTTTAAGCGCGATGGGGAAAATGGCGGACACGTTAGCCGTAGCACATTGGCTGCTTCGACGGCCGTTCTACACGCGAAATGCGACAGAACACATGACGTACGCCGACGCAATTCGTCCAATCCGCAACCGGCTTCGGAAATTTTCCTACGGCAGTGTTTTGGCCGAGCTGTCTCAGTTCATCAAGGCCGAATCGACAGCCGATGATGGGAAGCCGCACGCGCCATGGCTCGCCGAGCGCGTCGCAGTCTGGGTGCTGCGCGATGAGCCACGTATGTATGGTTCGGTGGAAATCTCGCTGCAAGAGTTACGGCGATGTATTGACTTGGCCTGGAAGGTTTCCGACCTAGCGTTCACCGGATTCGGGCCCGGACGCTCGTTTCATCTCGCACTTCGGTCGTGGATTCTCCCGCAGATTCCGCATCAACGAGAGCAAGAGCTGGGACCCTTCGCTCGTCAGATTGACCTCATCAACCAACTGCAACCGAACTCGCATCTCTATCGTTTGCTCGAAGACAGCCTGGGCATGCCGCCGATGGACTTTCTCGGCATCGCGACCCTCTTTCGCAAACACTCACTCGAAAATATTTCGACAGTCATTGCCCCGAGATACAGAGCTGGTCTGCAGGATATATTTGGCCGAGCACCTGTCGAGCGGTTCTATCAAACGATGCTCATCCCCCGCGAGGTGACTGCGGAACATTTCGGCGAGGTCAGTACAGACGAATGGTTCCAACCGAACCTGCTCTATAGGTCCCCCTTTACACGGCTCAGCAACGATGCTTGGTATTTTTGGGGGCGTTGTTGCCTTGACCGTAACCTGGGATACACGTTGAGTGACATCGTCGGCCGCAGCGAGAATCACGGGATTCGACAGAGCTTCGAAAAGCTGTTCGAAGAGTATGTCGGGCGCAGCCTAAGGCTAACTGGTCTTGAGATTCTGAACGAAGAGCAAGTCCGGACTCGTTTTTCGGTTGACGGCAAGTGCTGCGATTTCGCGGTTTTAGATGGGGCCGATGTGGTGCTGCTCGAGGTCAAGAACAAGGCCTTGACTCACACACTCCCGGCGGCTGGAACAGCACGTGATTACGCCTCAAAGCTCAGTGCGACCGTGAAAAAGGCGGATGAACAACTCAGGAATGTCGAGACTTTCGTACACAAGATTTATCCAAGCGCGACCGTACACAAGGTCGTCATCACGTACGGTGACCTTTTTGCGGCGGAGACGGACCAGCTATTCACGTCAAGTGCAGACCACTTCGCATCGGGGAACCCGGTCTACATTTTCAGCGTCGACCATGTCGACCGGCTTATCGAGGCCGTCCGCCTGAAAAAGTGCGGATTCGCGATGTTTTTCGAAGACTACACTAGGCGCCGAAGCATCCCGGAACAGCGCCTTTTGCTGCTGTCCGACCTTCTGAACGAGGCCCCTTACCGCGGCCCAGAACTACCGCCTCACCTTTTCGATGTCTACGCCCCCTTCTACGAGAAGTTGATGGAGCGAGCGAGACCGAAGGAGATGGTGACAGCTTCCTGAAGCTAGCGCCGCCGATAAGACTCGCTGTTCGCGACGATGCGCGCGTGCAGCTACACAACCTTGAGCCTATCGTCGGCAAAGCCGGACATGTCGAGATGTTCTGCTCGAGTTCGGGCATACTTTCTTCGATTCCCAAGATTGGACTCGAGAAGAGCGGCGGCCTGCGGTGCAGGCGGAAAATTGACGCCGGCATGATTACCCAACACGCGGGGACCTTATGCAACGGATGAAGACGCCAAATATTCGAACCTTCGACATGAAACTGGTCGATGACCTGTTCGATATGAATGGCGGGTATGTGCTCGATTTTTCTGACCGAACCATGGGCATCTTCTTCCTCGAAGAGCTCAATGTCGACATCGACGACCCAGCCTACCTTGATAACGGTACCTCCAAAGCAAAGCGATTGAGGTGCTTTCTGAACAAGGTCGACTTGGCCACAGCCATAACCACGCTCAAAGCTCTGTGGAAATATCGCGAAGCCATACGGCAGTCGCAGGGTCGAGACGACTGGGTCGTCAATGCTGAAGGACAGTTCCTTTCCCTGATTAACCGTCTCGAGGGCAAGCCCGATGCCGCCTTTGGTGGGAATCCACCACCCAAGCCTGCGCTTGATGCTCACCGAATTTTGGGACTTAAGAACAAGCTTCTTGAGCTGTCGTCACTATCTCCGCATCCGCGCGGTTACGCGTTTGAGGTGTGGCTCAAGGAGGCGTTTGATTGCTTCGGCCTCGAAGCACGGGAGCCTTTTCGCCATCGCGGCGAGCAGATAGACGGCAGCTTCGTGTTGCAGGGAGAAACCTATCTTGTCGAGGCGAAGTGGCAGTCCGACCCCACCGGAACGGGCGACTTGCACGCTTTTCATGGAAAGCTTGAGCAGAAAGCAGCATGGGCCCGCGGCTTGTTCGTGAGCAACAGTGGCTTCACCGCGGAAAGGTTAGCCGCCTTCGGTCGAGCCAAGCGCGTTATTTGTATGGATGGCCTAGACCTCTTCGACACACTGGACAGACAGCTTCCCTTGAACCATGTGCTCGAACGGAAGGTCCGGCGTGCTGCGGAATCGGGGCTTCCTTTCGAACGGGTTCGGGACATTTTCGCGTGAGTACATGATGGGCGCGCTGACTACGATGCTGCCATACTCAAGTCCAGCAACCGGTGCACATGCGTACCGACTCGACGAACAGCACCAGAGCAGAAGCGCATTGCACAACTAGAGCGCGAGCCTCATCTGTTGGCTGGACGCGTCGCGAGCGGCCTTCGAGCCCCTCACGATTGTGACGCCCTCTACGTTGCCAGTGAGGGTATACAACCCGACGACGTGCAGTCGCCCGCACTCGGACGGCCGGTGCGCCCAGGAGGTGTGGATGAGGTATCCCTCCTTACGCAGCTCAACAATTCGCGCTCGAGGGTCGACGATGTCGAGAAACCGCACCGCCTCCAGCGTCGTTACCCCTCCGCGTACCCTCATTGCCTCAAGCAGGCGTGCGCGCTGATGCGCGGCGGTGTTATCGGGCCAGTTGTCGATGATGCGGTTGAACGACAGAAAATTGTGCATTCGAAGCAGTCGTAGTAAAGACAAGGCGTATTGTTCGCCTCCTGCCTCGCACCACTGCCACCGAAATACCCCGCAATTTGACCGGAAAATCACCCGGCCGAAATTCGGCCGATTTTGACGCCTATTTCGGCCGCCTCATTCTGGTGGTAAGTCCGACTCAATTCCGGTTTCATCGCGAAGCATGTGCATGAGATTGACGGCGGAGATTGATGTTGTCTCGTCCGGAATGCGCTTCGCGAGCGACAGCATCGTTTCAAATATCTCGCTGGTCGTCTGCGGCTCTTCGGCCTGAGGCGAAGCTTTCGGTCGGATGCTAGCGCGGTTCAGCAGCAAGTGCGTAGTGTTTTCGCTTTCTGCAATTTGCCGGCGATTCTCCGTGGCGTGCCGCTTGATGGCGCCCCGCTCGTCGTCGGTCAATATTTTCCGGACAGCACGGTCGTCCGTGTCTTCCCATACCCGAGCAGCGACCGTGGCAATGAACCTGCCCGGAAAGTCGCCGCACATTCCGTAGAGCGCGCGAGCGAGATGCAATACGAAGATACGCCGCTCACTGAATGCAGGACGTCCCGCCGACCTACGTTCGACCCTCGATGCAGCGTCCCGAAGGTTCTTCATCGGGCTGTGGAAGCTCTTCTCCAATTCAGGTGGCACCCAAGACGAACTTTCAGCTGCAAGTTCGGCCTCGAAGGCGGCCGCCTTCTTCAACAACCCACGAACTTCAGTGGCTGTGGGCAGATGCTCGGTTGGCTCGCGTTCGAAGCAAGCCACGTAAGCGTGTGCAATTTGGGTGACTGCAGTTACCCGCAGCACAGTGCCTTTGCCGAAGACAGACTGTTTGAAAAAGCTCCGCACGCTGGGATAGGCCAGAAAGCCTTTGAACCAGGCAGAGTCCGCGCGCGCGGCTTGGTCCAGACTCAAGAAGTAGCGAGCTTCGCTATAGGTCTCGGACAGCCTCTCGTTCGTTTCCAAAATGGTCATGTGATAGGCGGCTCCGGCGTAGGAGTCAGATTGGATGTGGCGCCAATTATAGATGAGGCTTTCTGGTTGAATTCGGCGGGCGTTTTCGCAGTCGCCGCGAGGCGGCGAACACGCCAGGCGGAAGTTCTAATAGTTTCGCTTAAGCCTTGCTGCATATGGCTTAAGCGAAACTTGGTACCCGTTTAAGTGAAACTTTTCGCGGGCCCTTAAGTGAAACTAATAGAAGTGGCTACGAGAGCCCACCAACCCATGCCCCCTCACTCAACAGTTACCGACTTGGCCAGATTCCGCGGCTTATCGATATCCGTTCCCCGTGCGAGCGCCGCGTGGAACGCCAGCAGTTGCATTGGAATAGTGTGCAAGATAGGCGATAACAAACCGAAGTATTCAGTAAGCCGAATCACTTCAATGCCGGGACTCGGCGAGATGCCACAGTCGGCATCGGCGAATACAAATAGCTTGCCGCTGCGCGCACTCACCTCATGCATATTCGACTTGAGCTTTTCGAGCAGCCGGTCATTAGGCGCGACGGCCACAACTGGCATCTCGTCGCTAACCAGCGCAAGGGGACCATGTTTCAACTCGCCGGCTGGATACGCTTCGGCATGGATGTACGAGATCTCCTTCATCTTGAGGGCGCCCTCCAGCGCGACCGGATAATGCATGCCGCGCCCAAGAAACAGGATGTTCTGCCTTCGCGTAAGTTGCTCCGCCCAATCCATGATCTGCGGCTCAAGCGCAAGCACTTTGGTCATTGCGTCCGGAAGATGGCGAAGCGCACGAAGATGGGTCTGCTCATCCTGTTCGGATAACCGCTGACGCGCCTGAGCCAGCGTCAACGCGAGCAGGAACAACGCGACTAGTTGCGTGGTGAAGGCCTTCGTCGATGCCACGCCGATCTCTATCCCCGCTCGCGTGAAAAAAGTCAGCGCGCATTCACGCGCCAATGCGCTGGTCGGCACATTGCAGATTGCGAGCGTATTCAGCATGCCCTGCTGCCTCGCGACTTGCACAGCACCCAGGACATCCGCCGTCTCTCCGCTTTGCGACACCGCGACAACCAGTGTCTTCGGATTCGGCACGCTTTCGCGATACCGGTATTCACTTGCGATCTCTACGCTCACCGGCAACTGTGCCAGGCTTTCTATCCAGTACTTGGCGGTCAGCGCCGCGTGATAACTTCCGCCACACGCGAGAAGCAACACGGAATCAACGGAATTCAACACGCGCCACGAGTTGTCGCCGAATAACTCCGGCATGATCGATGTGACATCCTGAAGCGTGTCGGCGACCGCTTGCGGCTGCTCGAAAATTTCCTTCTGCATGTAATAGCGATAAAGCCCCAGGTCAGCCGCCCCGCTATGCGCCGCGACGGTATGCACACGGCGCTCGACACGGCGGCCACTGGCGTTTTCTACCCGATGCCGGTGAAGCTGGATGTCGACTACGTCGCCGTTCTCCAAGTACGCAATCTGATCGGTGACGTTCGACAACGCGATAGCGTCCGACGCCAGAAAGTTCTCGCCGTCACCGATGCCAACCACCAACGGCATGCCATCGCGCGCGCCGACGACCCGATGCGGCTCGTCGCGGCACAGCACGGCAATGGCATAGCTCCCACGCAGTTGAGTAACCGCTTCCTTGACGGCCTCGAACAGGTCGCCGTTATACAAATGATCGATCAGATGCGCGATAACCTCGCTGTCGGTCTGACTGGCGAAGACGTAGCCGCTTTCCTCAAGCTCCGCGCGCAACTCCTCGTGATTTTCAATGATCCCGTTGTGTGAAAGCGCTATTCGTGGCGCTTCTGCATTCGGTGAAAAATGCGGATGCGCATTCGCGGTAACCGGCTTGCCGTGCGTCGCCCAACGCGTATGAGCAATCCCCGTATAACCGGACAAAGCCTCGCTGGAGATCACGTCTTGCAAATGCGCAACGCGATCGACGCTACGAGCCCGCACCAATTTCCCTGCCTGATATAACGCGACACCGCACGAATCGTAGCCGCGATATTCGAGGCGTTTAAGTCCATCGACCAGGTTAGGCAGGATGTTGCGTTGCGCGACCGCACCGACAATTCCACACATGACGTTGTTCCTTAGGCGGCTCCCCTTTGGAACCGATGCAGGAATATTAAGGTTGACTCCATGCAATTTAATTTCATATTAGTAGAATGTTTGAAGTTTTTAATCAACCAGAATGCTTGATGAAATTTTATTTCACGCTAAGCTAAGCGCGAGTGACCACCCTTAGCGCTCAAAGCGGAGCCCAAAGTGCCTGGAATTTATCTGGATGAACTCGACCTTCGAATCCTCGCCATCCTGCAAAGAGACTCGTCTGTCTCCAACGTCGAGCTCGCCGCCCGCGCGCATGCATCACCGCCTACGTGCTTGCGTCGGGTGAGCAAACTCAAGGAAGCCGGGGTCATCCAGCGCGAAGTGGCCATTCTCGATTACGCCAAAATCGGGCCAACATTAACCGCGATTATTGAGGTGAGTCTTGACCGGCAAGCAGCCGAGGATCTGGACGCTTTCGAAACGTATATCTGCGAGGAAGCGGTGGTGACCCAGTGTTATCGCGTGTCGCCCGGGCCTGACTTTCTGGTCGTAGCCGAAGTCGTCGACATGCCGGAATACGACGAATTCGCGCGCCGCCTGTTCAAGACCTCTTCGAACATTCGCAATGTGCGAACATTCTTTTCGACGCATCGCGCCAAGTTCGAAGCCAATGCTCCGGTCAGGGTCGTGGGTGATCGAGCCAGATAACGCGTGACCGACATTGACCTCAGTCCGCTGAGCTTGAGCCTAAGCCAAGCGGGCGAACGTCTGATAATCGCAGCGCCAACGATCCGCTTCCAAGGCACGCGCCGCCTCTCACACGCTCGCCAACCGGAACACGTTGACGGTATCGCGCAGCATCTGGGCCTGCTCCTGCATCGACTGAGCCGCGGCCGTCGCTTGTTCGACCATCGCGGCGTTTTGCTGGGTCGTTTCGTCCATTTGAGCAATAGCGATATTCACCTGCTCGATACCGCGGCTCTGCTCCTCGGACGCCACTGAAATTTCGCCGATGATATCCGTCACGCGCTGCACGGCCTGAACCAGCGAGTGCATGGTCGTGCCGGCGCGCTCGACCAGCGCCTTGCCGTCATCGACCTTGCCGGTGGACTCTTCTATCAGGCTCTTGATCTCCTTGGCCGCGTCCGCGCTGCGACGTGCGAGATTGCGCACTTCGCCCGCCACTACCGCAAAACCACGCCCTTCCTCGCCCGCGCGCGCCGCCTCGACGGCCGCGTTAAGCGCAAGAATATTGGTCTGGAAAGCGATGCCTTCGATCACGGAGATGATGTCGACCACGCGCGTAGAACTGGCCGCAATGCTTTGCATCGTCAATACGACCTGCTGCACCGCCGTCCCGCCTTCGCTTGCAATCAGCGATGCATTCGCGGCCATCTTGTTCGCCTGATGCGCATTCTCCGCGTTCTGCTTCACGGTCGCGGTGAGCTGCTCCATGCTCGCCGCGGTTTCGCTGATCGACGACGCCTGCTGCTCGGTGCGTGCGGAGAGATCGTGGTTGCCCGCCGCGATCTGCTGGGCGGCAACGGTAATGGTTTCAGTGCCGCCGCGAATGCGCCGGACGGTATCGGCGAGCCGTTGCTGCATGCGTTGCATGGCGGACAACATGCTGCCCGCATCCGTTGCGCTCAGCGCGACTTCGTGCGACAGGTCGCCGTTCGCAATGCCCTCTGCGACGGCGGCGGCATACGCCGGTTCGCCACCCAGGCTGTGCTTCACGTTACGGATGATCAACACCAGCGCCGCCGAGCTAACGCCGCCAATCAACAGGATCACGATCAGGTATTGCAAAAGGTTGGCCTTGAACGCGTCATTGATATCGTTCACGTAGACGCCCGAGATCAGGTACCAGTCCCACGGCGCGAACCGTTTGACAAAACTGATCTTCGGCACCTGTTCCGATTTGCCCGGGAAGCGTGCCATGTACGGCACGAAACCCTGTCCGTTTGCCTGAGCGACCTTGACCATTTCCACGAACAAACGCTTGCCGTTCGTATCCTTGTAGTCGGTCACGTCCTTCATGCGCAGATCGGCCAGTACAGGATGCATGATGACCACCGGGCGGGCGGTCGTAATGATCATGTAGCCGTTTCCGGAGAAACGCATGGCGGCGAGCTTCGCCTTGGCCTGCTCCTGAGCCTGCTCCAGCGTCAGTTGATGGCTGTCTACCTGGCTGGCGTAGTCAGCAACAATCCCGTACGCCGACTCGACCACGTTTTCGACGCCAGTCTTGCGCTCCGCGGTCATGGTTTCGCGTGACTGCCACGCGGCCCATCCGCCGAGGAACAAGAGTCCGAGCCAGGTAATAAGCAGCGCCAGCCATAATTTGGTGTTCAAACTGAGACGGTCCAATCTACTCTCCGATGCGAGGCACAGTTCATGACCCAGCGCATCAGGATGTACGCGCCGTTGTGTGCATATCGGCCGTCTGGAGGAATTCTGAAGTATGGAACACACCGAACGGTGTCAACGCAAAAGGGGATATTGCCGGGCGCAGCGGCAAGCGGCTCACATTGACTTAGCGGTCTGCCATATAACGTTCATCAAACTTTCATCGAAAATACCAGCGTGTCGCGCCACTCGCCTCTGATCAGCACGTTCTTGCGATAAAAATCCACCTGCTGCATCCCGAGTTTCTCAAGGACATGAATGGACGCGACATTCTCCGGCCGGCTGGTCGCAAAGATTTCTCGCACGTTCCGCTCGCTCACCAGGTAGTCGACCAACCGCTTCGCCGCTTCGGTAGCGTAGCCCTTGTGCCAATAGCGGGGACTAAGTGAATAGCCGATCTCCGCCTCGGCACCGTCTTCCGACAAACTTGCCCGGTAGCTGCCTATCAGGCTGCCATCGTTGAGCACCGCTGCCAGTTCCACGGTTCTTCTGTCGGGCAACGAATTCCCCAGTACACAGGCTGCTATATATTCTCCCGTCTGCTCGATCGTGTTAGGCCCCCATTCCTGATGCAAGACGACCTCGATCGAGCCGGCATATTCGTGCACTGCGTCGACATCGGACGGTTCCAGATCCCTGAGATAAAGACGCTCGGCAATCAGTTTCATAAGGATGCAATCCCATCACGCACAACAATCCTGCCGCGTGCAACCACGAGCTTGCGAACCGGTCGAGAAACAACCGCTTGAGCGACTGTTTCGGCATCTACCAAAACAAGATCGGCCCGCGCGCCTTCGTGCAACCCATAGTCCTCGAACCCGCAGGCCCACGCACCCAATGTACTGACGCAGTCAAACGCAAGCGCGAGATCTTCATCGCGTCGAAGGTCGTAGCGCATGCCAACGAACATGGCCCGCTCGAGCATGTCGGGCTTGCCGAAAGGCGTCCACGTATCGCGTATTCCGTCGTTTCCCGCAAACAACGTTACGCCTGCCTCGATGCAAGCGCGCATGGAAGGGACGGGCACGGATGGCGGCGCCGTCGTCAACAGCGCGACGTCGAGATCCGCGATCCTCGCCAACAATGCATCGCGCTCGCGATCCGGCAACTGCCCCAGGCAAAACGCATGACTGACGACAACGCATCCCTGCATGCCTAACGCCTTGACGCGGTCGAGCAGCAGGTTGAAGGTGAACGCGCCTATCTCGCCGGGTTCGTGAAGATGGATATCGACAGGCTTCTGAAGGCGGTTCGCAATCTCGAACGTGGTGTCGAGCGAGGTGACCGGGTCCTGGTCGATAAGCGCAGGGTCCAGTGCGCCGAGCACGTCGGCTCCAGCCTTGAGCGCGTCGCTTAGCAGCGCGTCGGTCCCTGGACGGCGCAGCATGCCCGACTGGGGAAACGCCACGACCTGTATCTCCATGACATTGGCCAGTGTTTCACGCGTCGCCAGCACGCCATGCAAATACCTGAGCCCGGCGTCCGTGTCTATGTCCACATGCGTTCTAAGCCGCGTCGTTCCTGCTGCGAGAAAAGCCCGCGCAAGTGCGAGCGATTGCGCACCCGCGTCGTGCCCCGTGCTCGCGCGCCATGCTCGTTCGTTCTCGATCCTGTCGATGAGCTTCGGACCCACATCGTTGCGATACCACGGCATGCCCCAGTTCGTTTTGTCGAGATGCGTATGGCCTTCGACAAACCCCGGCAGGACCAGCGCGCCCTGGCCGTTTTCGCGCACCACGTCAGCGCCGCGCTGCAGGTTCGGGCCGATTTCTTCTATCCGTCCACCTCTGACGGCAATATCCACGAGGGCGCTGTCCGGCAGACGGACGTTGGTGACCAACAAGCTATCGAGCACTGGAACTCCCGGAAACAGAAAAGACAATCAGCGGACTTCAAAGATCGCGTCTACTTCCACCGACGCTCCCGCTGGAAGCGTGGCAACACCCACCGCAGTCCGGGCGTGCCGGCCTCGTTCGCCGAACACCGCGAACATGAGATCGGAGGCACCGTTGATGACTTTTGGCACGTCAGGATAACCCGGCGTGCAATACACGAAGCCGCCCATCCGATGACAACTGACCACGCGGTCAAGGTCGCCATCGAGTGCGAGGTGAAGCGCTGCAAGCAGGTTGAGCCCGCAAATTTGCGCTGCCCGTTGCCCCGTTTCAAGGTCGTGCTGTGCACCAATAGGACCGGCGTATCGCACGTCGCCTTCCCATTCACAAATCTGTCCCGCGAGGAAGATCAGCGAGCCCGAACGCGAGAACGGCTTGAACGCGCCGCGAGGCACAGGCACTTTCGGCAGCACGAGTCCAAGCGCCGCAAGGCGCCTTGCGGGTGAATCCGGGTTGGCCGGAACGGGCACGGATGTCATTGACGGTCCTCGATTAAAAAAGATGGGCCTTAAGCGAAAGAACGAATGAATGAAATGAAATGAAAGCATTCGCGACGAAGATCCAAGTGTGTCACAACATCCCTGGCGAACAAAAGCGCATGATTGACGAGGCATTACATAGTCATTCAACAATTCCGCGTCGCTAACGAAGACGTCTTAGGGGCTGCCCGCACAGCCGCTCAAGCAGGTTTAAGCGCGGCCGGGGTTCAGCGAACATTTCCATCAAGGTGCATACTCTTCGATGGTCGCGCCGCTGCGACCGACTCACGCGTCGCAGCGCCAAGACCCTGCGACTTTGTCCGCGCCCCTCATTACCTCATTACTCCAATCTCCATGTCCCGCAGCCCGCAATCGTCGCGTCGTCTTGTCATTGCAGCGGTCATGGCTTCAATGGCAATGGTCGCCATCGAAGCCACCATCGTTTCCACCGCCATGCCGCAGATCGTCTCGCAGCTTGGCGACCTGCATCTCTATAGCTGGGTCTTCTCGTCGTTCCTGCTGACGCAGACCGCCATGACGGTCATCTTCGGCAAGCTCGCGGACCTGTATGGCCGCAAGCCCGTCGTTCTTGCCGGTATCGCGATCTTTCTGATCGGCTCCATCCTCGCCGGTTTCGCCTGGTCGATGCCCGCAATGATCGTGTTCCGGCTGATCCAGGGAGTCGGCGCGGGCGCGATCCAGCCGGTCACGCTGACGATTGTCGCCGACCTCTACCCCGCGCGCGAACGCGGCAAGGTGCAAGGTTATCTGGCGAGTGTGTGGGCCATATCGGCGGTGGTCGGACCAATGGTAGGCGGGCTCATCATCCACGATTTCTCGTGGGCCTGGATCTTCTGGATGAACGTGCCGATCGGCCTCGCGTCGGCGGCCGGGTTCATCGCGTTCCTGAAGGAATCCGAGCGGCATGCGCGACCGTCCATCGACTTTGCGGGGGCGGCGCTTTTCATGGTGTCGATCGCCGCGCTGATGATGTCGCTGACGTATGCCGGCAATGACGACGTCACGAAGGCATTGATCGCGGGCGGGTTCTTTATCGTGTGCCTGCTGTTCTTCCTGATGCAGGAGAAACGGGCAACCGAACCCATGATCTCGTTCGCACTCTGGAGCCGCCGGCCGATCGCAGCGTGTAATGGATCGACCGTCTTGTCCGGCATGATCTTGATGGGCGCAACCACCTTCCTGCCGATGTACGTGCAGGGTGTCCTGCATCGCTCGCCGGTGGTCGCCGGTCTTGCATTGACCATGATGATGGTCGGATGGCCCGTCGGCGCGACGCTGGCCGCGAAGTCGTTTCATCGGATCGGGCTGCGGCGCATCCTGATTGGCGGCAGCGCGTTTATTCCGGCCGGTGCGGTGTTCCTGATCGTGCTGTCGCCGGAAAGCTCGCCGCTCATCGCGGCGTTTGGTTCGCTCATCATGGGCTTCGGCATGGGAACGTCGAGCGTCAGTTCGCTCGTGCTGATTCAGGAGATAGTAGATGTTGCGCAGCGCGGCAGCGCGACTGCATCGAATCTGTTCTCGCGTAATCTCGGCAGCACGATCGGCGCGACCTTGTTCGGCGCCGTGCTCAACTTCGGTCTCAGTCATTCGAACGGTGCGGCAGCGGTTACGTCGGACCAGTTGAGGGCCCTGCTTCAGAATCAGGTGACGAACCTCGGCAGTAGCGATGCAATCCGTCAGGTTCTGCATCAGTCGCTTCATCTGACGTTTCTGTCGATTTTCGTGATCGCGATTTTCGTCGTCGGGTTTCTCCTCTTCCTCCCTACGATCACGCTGGGGCACGAGAAGAAGATGCCGCTTGAGGCGTTATCGCCGATCGAAGACTAAATGCATTAAAGGCCGGGCTGATTCAAGAGTCAGCCCGGTTCTGCGCAGCACCTGCTCCTGCCTTCATGCAGCGCAAAGCCCCAACGCTCAATCCGACCGGCCCCTTCGCGCTCGTCATTCTTTCAGTTTACTTGCAACGCTGCCGCCCAGCCACTAAAATGCGAATGATTCCCATTTATGGAAAATGACTTCGATGAAGCAGGCAGCAGTAATTTTTCGCACATCCCGTAGCGCGCCCATTACCGCACGTCGAGCATGAGATCGTGGCTGGTGCGGTTGCACCGTTGGTTCGGCCTTGGGATTGCGCTGTTCCTGTTCATGTCGGGTTTGACGGGTGCGATCATCGCGTGGGATCACGAACTGGATGCCGCGTTGAACCCGGAGTTCTTCGTGGCAAAGTCGTCTGCGTCTGCGTTGCCTACGCTGCCTGCACAGTCTCCGCTGGAACTGGCGAACCGGATTGAAGCCGCCGATCCGCGCGTGCAGGTCACGTACCTGCCGCTCGTGGCCGAGCCGGGCCATACGCTGCAGATGGGCGTGACACCTCGCACCAATCCGGCAACGGGCCTGCCCTACGAAATCAACTTCAACCAGCTTGCCGTCGATCCTGCCACCGGCGAGATCCAGGCGCGTCGCGAATGGGGCGCTGTCTCAGTCTCACGGCTTGAGTTGATCCCGTTCATCTACAAGCTGCACTACTCGTTGCATCTGCCAATACTGTCGATACGCGGCGGTATTGACCTCGGCATGTGGCTGATGGGCATTGTCGGGATCGTATGGTTGTTCGACAGCCTGATTGCGATCGTGCTCTCGTTTCCGAGTATCAAAAGCTGGCGCAAGTCGCTCGCGTTCCGCGTGAAGCGCGGTGGTTATGCGCTCACCTTCGACCTGCATCGCTCGGGCGGCGTGTGGGTGTGGGGTCTGCTGATGATGATCGCGCTCACCTCGGTCTCAATGAACCTGACGAACCCCGTCATGCGCCCGATTGTGTCGATGTTCTCGACGCTGGGCTCAACACCTTTCTCCGACCCCGGGCTGGCGTTGCCGGCCAGTCCGACTGCATCGCCGTTGAGCCGGGAACAGGTCGTTGAGATGGCGCGGGTCGCGGCGCGCCATGACGGCATCGATGCGCCGCCGGGCGGCCTGCTGTATTCGCCTTTGGTGAACGCTTATGGTGTGGGTTATTTCGAGGCCGGCAACGATCACGGCGATGCGGGTCTGGGCAACGCGTGGCTCTTCTGGAACGCGCAGACCGGCAAGTCTATCGGCACTCAGATTCCGGGCCGGGGATCGGTCGGCGACATCTTCATGCAGGCTCAGTTTCCGCTGCATTCGGGCCGCATCATCGGCTTGACGGGAAGGATCCTCGTCAGCGTCCTGGGTGTCGTAGTGGCCATGCTCAGCGCTACCGGGTTCCTGATCTGGATGAAGAAGGCGCGAGCGCGTCGCCGGTCAGCGAGCGGATCGAAAGTGAGCGTGGGGCGCGGCACGATTGCGTGAGGGGTGTTCGCTTACGTCTCCCACGGAGACGTTCATCTCCGTGGCGTGAGCGAAAATCTAAACGATCATCTGCCAGCCAAAGAACACCGCCAGCGAGACCGCAATGGTCAGCAAGGGCTTGCGCGTAAGCGCACATACGACAACGGCCACCACCGCCGCGATCAATTGCGAATTACGCCAGGTAAGCTCGGCAGCACCGCCGTGCGGTGCAAACGTCATTGGCACGATGATCGCCGTCAACACCGTCACCGGCACGAAATCAAGCGCCATGCGCACAATAGGCGGAAAGCTCAAGCGCTCACCGAACACGAAAACCGCAGAGCGGATGCCATAGGTAATCACCGCCATGCCCAGGATCAGAAGAGCGTATTTCATTTGGCACGCTCCATTTTCGCGGGACGTTGCGCGGGACGTTGTGCCGGGCGTTGCCTGGAGTCGGTGGAGTCTTTTGCACGCATCGATAGCAGCATACCCACCGCCACCCCCACCACGACTGCCGCTAGCAAACCGAGCTTGTAAGGCCAGTCATTCCACGCAAACGACAACACGCCGGCGGCCAGCGCCGCTGCCACAAAACGCAACGCAACAAGCTGCGGCACGATGATCGCAATGAACGTGGCGACCATCGCGAAGTCGAGCCCCTTCGACTGGAGACCCGGAAACGCGGAACCGAACAGCAGTCCGGCGACGGTCCATATCTGCCAGTTCACATACATCGATACGCCCGAGCCAAGGAAGTAATACGGCCCGGTTTCGCCCGGTGCCCGGCGCTGATAATGCGCGTACGAGACGGCGAATACCTCATCGGTCATGAACGCGCCGAGCGTCCAGCGCCAGCGCGCAGGCAAGTGCGCGACGTAGGGCGCGAGCGTTGCGGAGTACAGGACGTGACGCAGGTTGACGATGAACGTGGTTGCCCAGATCACCGCAAAACTCGCATGGCCGGCGATCAGCCCAAGCGCGATGAACTGCGCCGAGCCGGCAAATACCGCAAGCGACATGAACTGCACCGACCACGCATGCAGCGGACCGGTGGCGGCGAGCGTGCCGAAGATCACGCCAAATGGCGCGGCGCCGATCATCATGGGAATGGTGTCGCGTGCGCCTGCGCCGAATTCGGCGAGGTTACGCGGCTGATGGGCCTGATGGCCTTGATGCGTTGAGTTCAAAGTCTCCTCCGTTGATAGCGAGGATAGGACGTGCCGCGTTCAAGCGCTTGTACGTTCTTGCGGTCGGGTTACATGGACAAGATGCGGTGCGCTAACACTCAACGCCAGCGTCCGGGCGACACGCCGAAGGTCTTTTTGAAGTGCCGCGTGAAATGGCTCTGGTCGGTGAAACCACTGGCCGCCGCGACGTCCGTCACCGGGACGCCCGCGCGCAAGGCATCGAGCGCGCGATTGACACGCATCTGGTTGCGCCACGCGTGAGGGGCGAGTCCGGTCTCGCGCGTGAACAGGCGCGCGGCATGGAAGGTCGAGAGTCCCACGGTCTGCGCGAGTTCGGCAAGCGATAACGGCTCAGTCAGGTCATCGGTCATGCGGGCTTTCATCGCATTCACACGCACCGAGTCCTGACGCATGCGCTGTACCGGCGGGCGTTGTCCGGCATGACGTGCAAGCAGCGTGGATACCGCGTCGAGCAACGCATGTTCCGCCCCGAGCGGATCCAGGTCGGCTTCCATTGCCTGATGCGCGATCTGCACGCGTTGGGCGAGATCGGCGTCGCGGATGACATCGGCGGAGAACCATGGCATGGGCTGGGTGCGGCCTGCCACTTCGTTGGCGACCGACTGCACGAAATCGACCGGCAGATAAAACACGCGATACCGCCAGCCGAAATCCACCGCTCGCGCGCCGGTATGCAGTTCGCCCGGATTGATGACCGGCACCGAACCCGCCTCGGCCACGAAGTTCGATCCGCGATAGTCGTACTGCTCCGCGCCCGCTTCAATGACGGGAACGGTGTAGGCGTCGTGCCAGTGGGGCGTGAAGGAATGATCGTAATACTCGGCCGTGAGCATCTCCGCGCCGGGCACGAGCGGCGAGCGCCAATAGCGCGCGGAATTGCTGAAACGGGAGACGGTCATGGCTTTGCGATGCCGCGGGCGGAAACCGCAAGTTTAGCCCGGGTCGCGTTTTCAGCGGATTTTGAATAACCCTGCCGTTTTTCCTGTGCCTGAAAGAGCCTCGATCAGACGGCCGCGGGAGACGTCTTGGTCTTGATGAAACTCGTCAGCTTCCTTCTGAGTTCCTGGTCCGCTCGCGCGAGCAGCAAGGCCAGCACGATCGAAATGCCAGCCACGACCAGCGTCTGGACGATCGGGTTGAGCACCCGGATCTCGAACGACTCGAACACCAGCCGATAGACCGGGAAATGGATCACGTAGAGCGGATACGAGAGTTCGCCCAGCACCTTGCAGATACCCTTGCCAATACCTTCTATGGACACCGAGCACAGCAACGCGACCGACAACGGAACGAGCGTCAGCGAGTTGACGAATGCCGCCTTGGGACTGCCAATGGCGAAGCACGCCAGCGCCGCGATCGTGACCATTGCCGTGAATGCCGGATGTGCCTTTTTATACTGAAGCCCCATCGAAAAGATGAAAACCCCGGCGAAGAATTCAGCAATAACGCGTGGGAATCCGAGCAGGAAACTCTCTGCCCGCCAGCCTGGATTGATTTGCCGAAAGATGACTGTGCAGGCAATAAATGCGATGAACGCGAGTATCGAATATTTGGCGCTCGGCAGTTTGCGAAACTTGTAAAGATAAGCGGCAAATACAACGTTGACGAATAACTCGAAGAATAGCGACCAGGATGGATCGTTCAACGGAAAGGTCGCGCCTACGATGGTGTCCGTGCCAAAAGGCCAGCCGATAGTATTAAAGTACGGCAGCCACGCCGCGCCCAGCACGGTGGCTGTCGCGAGCTGCGTGCCCGATATTTGCGGCGTGCCGGTTTTTGCCATCGACAGCAACACGGCGCACACGCCGAGGGCCAGCCCCAGGAGGTAGAGCGGCGCGAGCCGGACGAGCCGCACGAAGGCGAATTCACGAAACGACATTCCGTTCAGGATCTTCTTGCCATAACTGTGCGCGATCACGAAGCCGGACAGCACGAAGAACAGGTCGACCGCGACCCACGCCCCGCCGAACCAGTCCCAGCCGGTGTGCTGTGTGTAGTGGTGAAGCATGACGGCGATTGCGGCAAGACCTCTCAAGCCGTCAAGCAAATCAAACCGGGTGGACTTTATGGCGTTCATAGTGGCGGACCGTCATTATCGAGCGCTCAGTGTAGGGTGGAAAAAATGCGATCCGCGCGCGTAAAAATATCCCTTCGGGTCGCCAAGTCGAGAAAATATTAGAAAATAATTCGATAAGGGGTTTCGGCGGCGGGGGCGGACCGTAGCCGATCACACGCATATCGCAGAACAGTTGCCGTGGATTCATCTCGCCGACAACCTCGATACCTATTCGGGGTCAAGGCCATCCTGAGCGCTTGAGAGATCCTGCGTCACGCGCAGTCGTTTGCCGCCCCATCGGAAAAGCCGGTTCCGCCGCCTGCTCCTTCATTTCGCCGAGCGCGTGAATTTTGAATCGTTTAGAAAACAAAAGACTTGCTAATAGACTTTGCGATGTCGCGAGCCGGGTAACCAGACGATCGACGTAGACAGACCACTACACGTTTCAGGGGAAACATGAAAACTTCGAAGTTGTTGATGACGCTTGGCGTAGTCGCGCTTAGCGTGTTCGCACGTTTGACGCCGGTCCACGCGGAAGCGCTGGATGACATCCAAAAACGCGGCGTGCTGCGCGTGGCAGTGCCGCAAGATTTTGCGCCTTTCGGATCGGTCGGTCCGAGCATGCAACTGGAAGGGCTTGATATCGACGTGTCCGGGTTGCTTGCGAAGAAACTCGGCGCCAAGCTGGAACTCGTGCCGGTCACGAGCGCGAACCGCATTCCGTACTTGCAGACGAACAAGGTCGACCTGGTCATTTCGACCCTTGGCCGCGATGCGGAGCGCGACAAGGTCATCGACTTCTCGCAGTCGTATTCGCCTTATAACAATAGCGTGTACGGTCCCGCGAATATGAAAATTGACGGCCCTGCGGACATGGCGGGGAAGACGGTGGGTGTCGCTCGCGGTACCTTCGAAGACCTGATGCTGACGAAAAGCGTGCCGCCCTCTACCACGATCAAGCGTTTCGAGGACAACAGCGGCATGATCTCCGCGTACCTTGCGGGTCAGGTGCCGCTGGTGGGCACGGGCGACTTCGTGGCTAACAAGATTGCCGCGACCTTGCCGGCGTCGGCGCCGAACAAACCTGCGCTCAAGTATGTGATTCATGAGTCGGCGTGTCATGTCGGGCTGGACAAGAACGAGCCGAAACTGATGGCGAAGGTCGATGCGATCCTCACCGAGGCGAAGAAAGACGGCGAGTTGAACGGTATTGTCGAGAAGTGGCTGCATGTGCCATTGCCGCAGAAGATGGCACAGAGTACGGATTGAGTTTGTTGCGGGGCTGGGTTTGTACCGTCAGGTTGCTAAACGCCGGGGTTGATGCTGGGTTGGTGCTTTCGGCCGTGGTGGTCTGCGAGAGTCGGATTTTCTCTTTATCACTGTTAGCCACTGTGCGTGGCGGCACGTCATTTCTTTGTCCAAAGCGACAAAGAAACGAAGCAAAGAAAACGCTTTCAACCACGCTACCCTAAGTGTCCACAGCGTGCAGTTTTGATTCATAGGTGCCCCAAAAGCACGGTGCTCGCCAGAGCCACCGATGTGTGAACCCCTCCTTCTCGCGAATCCTGACACGAACACGCTTCGCCCCGTACGCTCTCGGGCAAGCACAAGTTGCCAAAGGACCAGCACGGCCTCACGCGTTCTGCCGGCCGTCTTTTTTTGATGGGTTCGCGGCCTGGTTCGTGCGGCCATATTCGTAGATCACAGCTTGGTGCCTGGCAGCTCGATGCGTGTTTAGTGTTTCAGTCTTTGGTGAGCTGACCGCGTGCTTACGCGGTTATTTTCGTCGATTGCGGCCTTACATATTTTGGGGCTTTATTACTTGGCGGGTTAGCGACGTGGTCCGTCTTGCGTACAAATTCGAAGGGTGGTTCTCCGCGGATAGCGCGGGGTGCCCCTTCGGCAGATTCAATCACTGGTGGCGAAGCGTGTGGGTATCCGTGTTCGGAGAAGGAGGGTTTCAAACATCCTTCGCTCTGGCGAGCACCGTGCTTTTGGAGCACCTATGAATAGAAACTGCACGCTGTGGACACTTAGGGTAGCGTGTTTGAAAGCGCTTTCTTTGCTTCGTTTCTTTGTCGCTTTGGACAAAGAAATGACGTGCCGCCACGCACAGTGGCTAATAGTGATAAAGAAAAAATCCGACTCTCGCAGACCGCTAACGCCAAAAGCAGCAACCCGGCATCGACCCAGAACCGCTAACCCCGGCCCCCCGCCCAACCCTTCATCAAATCGACTTCTGAAACGGCGCTCCGGAATGCTCGCGCAGCTCATTAAAAACGATCTTCGGCCACGCCTTCTTCGCCACATCAATTTCGGAAACATGCGAAGCGAGATACGTCGGCGCATTCGACGCATCCAGCGCAATACGAGCCGAATACGCATCAGTAAACCGACGCAATTCGGCGGCGTCATCGCACGTAACCCACCGCGACATGCGATACCGCGCCGGCATGATCCGCACATCCACCTTATATTCCGCCGACAACCGATGCGACACCACCTCAAACTGAAGCTGCCCGACAGCGCCCAGAATAGTCGACCCGCCAAGCACCGGACGGAAGACCTGAATCGCGCCTTCATCGCCTAATTGCCGCAGCGCTTCACCAAGTTGCTTCGCCCGGATCGGATCAACCACCTCCACCGTCTGGAAAATTTCCGGTGCGAAGAACGGCAAGCCGACGAACTGCAACAACTCGCCTTCAGTCAATGTATCGCCGAGGCTCAGCGTGCCATGATTCGGAATGCCAATGATATCGCCAGGGAATGCTTCACTCACGGTCTCGCGGCGTTGCGACAGGAACGTCACCACGTTATTCGCGCGGAAAGTCTTGTTGGTGCGCGTCACCTTCAGCGCCATGCCACGCTCGAAATGTCCCGAGCAAACGCGAATAAACGCCACGCGGTCGCGGTGCGCCAGATCCATGTTCGCCTGCACCTTGAACACCACGCCGGTAAAGCGCGGCTCTTCCGGCAACACCGGACGTTGCACGGACATGCGCATGGACGGCGGCGGTGCAAGCTCGACAAGCGCATCGAGAATTTCCTTCACGCCGAAGTTGTTGATCGCCGATCCAAACAACACCGGCGACTGTTCGCCTGCCAGAAACGCAGCGCGATCGAACGCGGGCGTCGCGCCCGTGATCAAATCGATTTCTTCTTTCGCACGCGCCCAGCTCGGGCCAAAGCGACGCTCACCGTCGGCATCGTCGAGCGCACGCACGGTTTCGACCGCGCCGCCGGCGGTATCCTGACCAGCGCGGAATACTCGCACCTGATCGTGTGCAATGTCGTAGACGCCCTGGAATTCCTTGCCCATGCCAATAGGCCAGGTGAACGGCACAGCGGCCACACCCAGGTGCTGCTCAATTTCATCGAGCAGGTCGAGCGGTTGACGCACTTCGCGGTCGAGCTTGTTGATGAACGTAAGGATCGGCGTGCGGCGGCTGCGGCAGACTTCAAGCAGCTTGAGCGTCTGCGCTTCAACGCCATTGGCGCCGTCGATCACCATCACGGCGGCATCCACCGCCGTCAGCACGCGATACGTATCTTCGGAGAAGTCTTCGTGTCCCGGCGTATCGAGCAGGTTGATGACGCAATCGCCGTATTCGAACTGCATGACCGAACTCGCGACCGAAATGCCACGCTGCTTTTCGATTTCCATCCAGTCCGACGTCGCATAGCGGCTGCTCTTGCGCCCCTTCACGGTGCCTGCAATCTGGATCGCGCCCGAAAACAGCAGCAGCTTTTCGGTCAGCGTAGTCTTGCCCGCATCAGGGTGGGAAATGACCGCGAAGGTGCGGCGCCGTTTGAGTTCGGAGAGTGACATCGGTACTGGAGAGAGCTGTGGGGTTGAGCATTCGGGCGGGAGGTGGTCCGAAAAATGGCCCAAAAATGGCCCGAAAAAGCCGCGTGGTGTGGATGATACACGAGGGGGGGTCTGCTCGTGCCGGGGCCTGCCTGCCGGCACAAACGAGAAGGGCCCCGACTGGATCGGGGCCCTTCTCGAAAACGCTAAAACTTGAAGCTTAAAACTTGATACAGCTTAGGGCTTCGGTGCCGACGACGGGATCGTCGTCGCTGCTGCATGCTTGTGCTTCTTGTGATGATGCTTCTTGGTCTTGTGCGTGGCGCTAGCCGGTGCTGCATCGGCAGCCATCGCAGCGGCAGGAGCCGGAGCAGGTGCCGAAGCTTGTGCGAATGCGCCAGCGGAGAACAAAGCGACAAGCGTCGCGGCAACGAGTTGCTTTTTCATGGCAGTGAGATCCTTGAGGTTGATGTCGACTACGCGGCGACGACGTCGCGTGTACCCGTTTAACGTCTCACCCCGAAGTGTGTTGACACGATCCCAAAGAAAAAATGACGGCAGCCACACAATTTTTCTGTGTGCAGGATTCCTTCGATTAGTACACAAAGCCGGACCCTGTACCTCATTTATTCCACTGCATGAAATTCAGCGCCAGTACATAACGTTGTTTGACAATCGATGCAGTTACCAAGCCGCCGCATGTTTCACGACGTTCAAACCGGCGAGGTCGAATTTGCATCGACATCGGTTGAGGGTGATTCGATTCCATCTCGCTTCCCGAGCCAGATCCAGACCATTCCCGCGAGCAACGCGCAGGCAGCCATCACGCCGCTCATCGCGAAGATGCCAAGTACAGGAAACAGCAGCGCCACGAATGAACTCGACGCCGCGCCGCACAGCATCTGTATAGATGTCAGCAAGCCGCCCGCCACGCCCGCCAACTCTGGAATGGGGTCGAGCGCGCCGCGTGCGGCACTCGGCGCTGCAAGCCCGAAGCAAAAAGTGCTCGCCACGAGCAAGGGCATGACGGTCGGCAACGAGGCCTGATGCAACACGCTCAGTGCAATCAAACCGAAAGTCGCGGCCAGCGTCGTGCAAATAGCGGTGGCGAGAATGCGCCACGATTCGACTCCGCGCGCCGCGATGAAACCGTTCACCGTTGCACCCGCGACAATGCCCGCGCCGGTCATCGCGAACATCGCGGCGTAGATGATCGGCCGGACATGCAGGATATGCA
Source organism: Caballeronia sp. LjRoot34 (assembly GCF_964253815.1). Classification (NCBI taxonomy): domain Bacteria; kingdom Pseudomonadati; phylum Pseudomonadota; class Betaproteobacteria; order Burkholderiales; family Burkholderiaceae; genus Caballeronia; species Caballeronia sp. LjRoot34. The sequence goes on along the minus strand of NZ_CAXUSB020000003.1, from coordinate 1,208,642 downwards.
GCAGCACAAGCGGCGAACCCGCCACATACGCGAACATCCAGCCAAACCCAAAGCCGTTGATGAGAATATGCCCAATCACCGCGCGATGCGTCAGCGCGCGTCGATACCCATCGCGAAGTCCGGACAGGGCGAAGCCCCCGCTCTGCTGCGGCGCCGATTCCGTCAGGCCTGCCCACGTAGCAAGCGCGGCCAGCAATCCGCAGGCGGCCATGACGCCATATATTCCTCGCCATTCAATCGCCGCCAGCAACCCGACGCCAATTGAAGGCGCCACAATCGGCGCTACGTTCGCGACCACGGTGATGGCCGCGAGCCGGTGCTGCATCGCGTTGCCTTCGAACAGATCGCGGACGATCGCAAGCGCAATCGTCATCCCCGCGCCCGCCCCAATGCCCTGCACCAGCCGGGCGCCGAGCAACACGGCAATGCCCGGCGCCAGCGCCGAAACAATCCCGCCCACGGTGAACAAGGCAAGGCCCAGCAGCAGCGTAGGCTTGCGGCCACGCGCATCGGAAAGAGGGCCGTATGCGATCGGCCCGACCGCGAAACCCGCCATGAAGAGACTCAGCGTGAGTCCGGCCTGACTCGCACTCGCGTCCAATGAGTTCGCGATATTGCCAAGCGCGGGCAACGCCATATCGATGGAAATGGGCGGCAACGCAGCCAGCGCGCCCAGAAAGACAGCGAACAGGATGGATTGCGGCGCCAGCCGCCAGCGTTGTGTCACGTCGTCAGATCCGCTTCGTGTGCGGTGTCAGCACCACGCGGCCTTTCGTCCCCTCCGCCACCGCCCGGAAGGCGGCTTGCGCATCTTCCAGCGCGAAGGTATGCGCAATGGCCGGCGCTTTGTAGCTGCCGTCTTCGAAGCCCGGACGCAGCGCCTCCAGCATCTGCGCGGACGCTACCAGATCGCGCTTCAACGTATCGACGCCAATCAGGCGGCTCTCGTTGTGATAGAAATCCGCGAGGTTAAAGGTGACTTCGCGACGATCCGACGCCGATATCTCCACCAGCCGTCCGCCCACTTTCAGCATGTGCAAGGCCGTTTCGAACATCGATCCGCCGACGGTATCGAATACGACAGCCGCACCGCCGTTCGTTGCTTCACGAATGCGTGCGATGGCATCGGGGGCTTGCGAGTCCACCATTGCATCGACGTAGGGACTCGTCGCGGCCGCGCCGCGCCCCACGCCCACTACCTTCGCGCCAATACGTTTCGCGATCTGCGAGGCCGCCCCGCCCACGCCGCCGAGCCCGATGATCGCGATGCTCTCGCCGGCCTGCAATTGCGCGGCTTCCACCACGGCGCACCACGCGGTGATGAAATTCACGCCGATCGCCGATGCCTCCTCGAACGTCAGATTGACCGGTTTGCGACGCAGGCTTGCAACGGGCACGACGACCTGTTCAGCATGCGTGCCGTCGCGCGTGAAACCCACGTCGCCGCCCGAGCCCCAGACCTCCGCGCCCAGCCACTCGGCAGGACCTGCGATGACCACGCCGGAATAGTCGCGGCCGGGCGTACGCGGCAGCGTCGTCTGGCTCATGCGCCCTTGCACGTTCTTTACGTCACTTGGATTGATCGATGCCGCGAAGACCTGTACGACGGCTTCATCCCCGGAAGGCGCAGGCGCGGGCAAATCGCTGGTAATCAGGACCGATGGATCGCCGTGCTGGTTGAAACGCAGTGCTTTCATGATGTTCCTCCGTTGTCATGCCCGCATTATTGCCCCCGGCGCGCGTGGCGAAAAGGCGTCCATCCGCATAGAATCGTTGCGTCAAGTGGAAAGATGGACGGAATCAAGATGGACCCAATCGATGCCCGATGAAATCAACGACCTGCGCCTGTTCGCGCAGATGGTGGACGCCGGCAGCCTCTCGGCGGCGGCGCGCCGGACCGACGGCTCGACCGCCGCCATGAGCCGGCGGCTGGCCGCGCTGGAAAAGCGCCTGGGCGTGCGTCTCGTCACGCGGACGTCGCGGCGCTTCGACCTGACGGTGGAAGGCGCGCTGTTTCATGAACGCGCAGTGGCCATCCTGCATGCCGTCGACGACGCCGAGGCCGAGATCAGCGCTCAGGCGCGCGTGCCGCAGGGTTTGTTGTGCATCGGCGCGCCGTCGGAAATTGGGCGCAAGCAGATCGCGCCGCTGATTGAAGCATTCTCGGATCGGTATCCGGAGGTCGAGGTGCGGCTCGTGTTGTCCGATATCGGGCTGGATGTGATCGACGACAATCTCGACGTGGCATTGCGTATCGGCTTGCCCGCGGATACCGGCGTGATTGCGAAGAAACTGTTGTCGAGCCGGCGCATTGTGTGCGCGGCGCCGGAGTATCTGGCGCGGCACGGAATGCCGGTAACGCTGACCGATCTCGCCGCGCACGATTGCCTGCGGCTCGTGCGCGGACAGCGCGTTTTCGACAGATGGTTATTCGTGGAAGACGGCCGGCGCCGCGAGATTCAGGTCCGCGGCACGCTCTCGACTGCGAGCGGCGAAGTGCTCCACGACTGGGCGCTCAGAGGCCGCGGCCTTGCGCTGAAGGCGCTGTGGGACATAGAAGACGATGTGCGCGCGGGCAGGCTGATTGAGTGCCTTGCGCCCTATCACTGCGATGAAATCGAGTTATATGCGGTGTTCGCGAACCGGCGGCATTTGTCGCCGCGAGTGCGGGTCTTTCTCGATTTCGTGCAAGAGGCGCTTGGCGTAAAAAGCTCCGCGTGAAGCGCTCCGCTGCAAGATACGCGCGATTTACACTTCAGCTTGAGCGCTTTCTCACCACGTTAGTTGGAAGCCAGCGGCATCCACGGGTCGTTGCCGGTCGCGGGATACATGAGCGAAACCTCTTTGCTCACACGAACGATTTCATGGATGTTATCCCTGAAGTTCGGGCTCTTTTCGTAGCTGATAAAGCCAGCATCTGCTACGGCGGACAAGGTCAATAACGCGAAAGCGATGCGCTCGACGATCATAAAACGGTGGGGCATTTCCAAAGTTCCTTGAATCTTTCACTTTGGGAATTATAAGGGTTTTCACCTATCTTTTGCCAGTCCAAATTAGGTGCCGGTGACGGAAAACGACACCGTCCAACGCACTGCTTAGGGAATTATTGCCTCTTTTCATCATACGAAAAGCTGGCTTTAATTCGTCGCTGTATTGTCGTTGTCTCAATGTTGCATTGCCGTTGAACACGACCAAGGAGGCGTAGTTACCGCTTATGGCAATCGAAGCCGAGAACCGCGCCACGGCGCAATTCCCGCCGGAGGGCTTGAAAACGGAGCGTGTCGTGCTGCGTCCGGCCAGCAGTCAGTACACCGGCGCGCTGCTGATCTACCGGCTCGCCAATCGCGCGCATCTCGACCGTTGGGAGCCGTTGCGAGAAGACTCCTTCTTCACAATGCAGGCCGCGAATGAACGCATGGCGTTAATGGAAAACGCGATGGCCGCCGGCACTGCGCTGCATCTGTTGATTTTCGCGAGCGAACGCCGCAACGCGCTGATTGGCGACTGCCACTTCACGAATATCGTGCGCGGGCCGTTTCAGGCGTGTCATCTCGGCTATTCGATCGACCAGCATTACGAGGGACGCGGGCTGATGCGCGAGGCGCTCGCCGCAGCGCTGGGTTTTATCTTCGATGCGTATCGGCTGCATCGTGTCATGGCGAGTTATCGGCCGGAGAATGATCGCAGCGGGCGTCTGCTGGCCAGCCTCGGATTCGAGCATGAAGGGCTGGCCAAGGCGTATCTCAAGATCGATGGGCAATGGGCGGATCACGTTCTGACCTCGCTGGTGAACCCGAAAGATTGAGTGATGAGATGCGGTGGAGCGGACCGTCGCCGGATTATGAGTTTAAGAACTTCCGCTCAGACGTTCGTTTCCTCAGCCACCCGCACCAGCACCTTGCCGAAATTACGACCGTCGATCATATCGAGGAACGCTTGCGGTGCGTTCTCCAATCCCACGGTGACATCCTCCAGATGCTTCACCTGACCGGCACGCAAAAAGCCGCCGACATCGAGCAGGAAAGCATCCCGATACCCAGGCAGGAACTCGTAGTTGATATAACCTCGCACCGTCAGGCTGCGCGTAAGAATCGCGCGCATGGTCGCGGCGAGGCCATCGTCGGCGTCAGCGTTGTTGCCCGACGTCTGCGCCATCAATCCGCAGACGGGAACCCGGCCGTATTGATTGAGCAAAGGCAGCACAGCCTTCCACACCGCGCCGCCAATGTTCTCGAAATATACGTCGATACCCTTGGGACATGCATTCGCCAACTGGTCGGCGAAGTCGGGCGCACGATGGTCAATGGCGGCATCGAAGCCAAGTTCGTCCACCACATAGCTGCACTTCTTCGCACCGCCTGCAATGCCCACGACGCGGGCCCCAGCGATCTTGCCAAGCTGACCCACGAGCGAGCCCACCGGGCCGCTTGCCGCACCGACCACGACCGTCTCGCCAGGCTTAGGCTTGCCGATCGCCGCCATGCCGGCATATGCCGTGAAACCCGGCATGCCGAGCACGCCCAGATAAGCGCGCGTTGCAATACCCTCTGCGGATAACGGACTCAGGTTGCGGGCATCGGCCACCGCGTGGCTGACCCAGCCCGCGTTCACGAGTACCTGGGCGCCGACCGGGAGCGTTGCGTCGTTTGATTCGACCACCGTCGCCACGCTCTCGCCGGGCATGGCCTCGCCGATCTGTGCGGGTTTCGCGTAAGAACGTGCTTCGTTCATGCGGCCGCGCATGTACGGATCAAGCGATAGATAGTCGATGCGCAGCAACACCTGCCCTTCACCGGGCACGGGCATGGGCACTTCTTCGAGGCGAAAATCAGAGAGTGCGGCACGGCCGCCCGTGGGACGCGAGGCCAACACGATTTGTCGAGCGGTAGCTGAGGTCATGCGGTTTCTCCAGGATGCATCGCGGGGAAACCGAGCATATACGCGCGGGCGCAATCGCGCTTTGTCGAGCGCTCAGACGCGGGGGATTCGCTTGATTCGCCTAAGCAACCGATGCAATGAACGCATCGATTTCCGACGCATCCGGCGACGTTGCCGGTCCATAGCGCGTCACCGCAATCGCCGCCGCAGCGTTCGCGCGACGAGCCGCCGTTCGTGCGTCGGCGCCAGTTGCAAGCACGGCCAGGAACACGCCCGCGTGAGCGTCGCCGGCACCATTGGTGTCGACCGCTTTTACTGCGAAACCCGGCACATGGTCGCGTGTTTCCCCCACGCGCAGATGACAGCCGGAAGCGCTATCGCGCACGATTGCGAGCGCGCCGGTTCTTAACCGCGCGATGATCGAGTCGAACGCTGCATCGAAATTGTCGGTATTGGCGAAACGCAACGCCTCAACCCGGTTGCTCGTCCAGATTGATACGACGGCCAGCATGCGCGCAAGCAACGTTGCATCGATAGCATCGACAAGCGGTCCCGGATCAAAAGCCACGCGCGTTTCAGAAGGCAAATGCTCAAGCCAGTCGACAAGCACAGCGCCCTTGTCCGCAAGCATCAGGCTATAACCGCTGACATAAACAATATCGCGCGCGTTCACCGAGAGCGCATCAAGCACGTGTCGATCGAGCACGCTTTCCGCCCCCATGTGCGAGACGAACGTGCGCTCGGCGGATGCATCGACAATGGCGACGCACAAGCCCGTGTCCCGGTCCGCGACCTCCGGCCCCGCAATCTCCACGCCTTCCTGCGCTAACGCCTGGCGCGCCATGTCGCCGAAACGGCCATGTCCATGACCGCCCGGATACACCACGCGCATGCCGCTGCGCCGCGCTGCCGCCATTACGTTGAAACCGCCGCCTACTTCGAAGCTTGCGTTGTGCGCAAGCACGTCGCCACCGGGCGCGGGCAGCGTATCGATCTGCATGACCAGATCGACAATCACCTGCCCCGTATGAATCAATCTCGATGGCTGCTGTGAGTCTCTTTGCGTCATGCTGTCTTCCAACGTTTGGCCGCACCGCGCGCGCCGCCCAGAAGCGCATACATGCCTGCGGCCACCACGAACGTCACGATCCATCCGAGGCCGTTACGTCCGAACCAGGAGTCCGCGAATATGCCGTGGATCGCACCCGTGGAGATGAAACAAAAACCAAGCACGATCGCCAGTGCCCACGTACCGAACGCACGCCATTCAATGCCGCCTTTGTACCAGTACGCGCTACGCGGAGAGACATCGAGCAAGTCGGCCGGGGAGTATTCCTGACGATGAATCAGATCCACCACGAAGATACCGACCCACGCCGTGATAGGCACCGCCAGCAGTGAAATGAAACCGATGAACGGACCATAGAAGCTCCCGGCAATCAGCATGAAGTAGATCGAACCCGTGAAGATCACCACGACGTCTACCACCACCGCCTGTACGCGCTTCACCTTCAGGCCAAGCGTGAGTGTCGTCAAACCGGCCGAATACACGGACAGGTAATTGGACAGCAGCAAACCGCCGAACGCAGTGATCAGGTATGGAATAGCCATCCATGGTGGCAACATTTCGCGGATCGCGGCGATTGGGTCCGTGGCCGATGCGAGATGATCGTTGCCAACCGACAGCAGCGCGCCCAGCGTGACGAGAAGGATCAGCGGAATGCCCGCGCCGAACGCAGCCGATGCCACCAGCGCCGGTCCCTTCACCGTAGGCGCCTGATAGCGCGACATATCGGCGCCCGCATTGGCCCAGCCAATCCCCGTACCTGCTGCAATCGTGCCAATGCCAATGATGACTGCGCTCAACGGCGCGGGCGTCGCGTTGAACACAGCATGCCAGTCGATCGCCGTCACGAGAAAGCCGGCCACCAGCAAGTTGAGCACGCCGAAGACATAGGTGGACCATTTCTGGATCACGAGCAGCGTAGCGTGACCGAGCCCTGACACGATCAACGTCAGCACCACGAACACGGCGATAAACACGAGCGTCAGTACCGGTGCGTTCCTGGCTTCAGCGGGCGTGCCGAACACGATGGTTGCAAGCGACAGCAGCACGTACGCCGCGGTGGTCGTGTTGACGGTCTCCCAGCCGAGCCGTGACAACAGCGAGACGATGGTCGGCCCAATGTTGCCGCGCACGCCGAAGATCGCACGCGACAGCGTGAGACTCGGCGCATGCCCGCGCCGCCCCGCAATCGAGATCACGCCGACGATCGCAAACGATCCCGCCGCGCCGATCACCGCGACAAGCGCCGCCTGCCAGATCGCGAGATGCTGGAAAGCAACCAGCGTCGCGCCGAGCGGCAGTCCAAGGATGCTGATGTTGGCGGCGAACCAGACCCAGAAAAGCTGCAGCGGATGCCCATGACATTCGCCTTCCGGTACAGGTTCGATACCACGCGTCTCGACCCGGCGAGCGCTGTTTGACGTGCGTGACGAAGCCATCTGAGTCCGATCTCCAGATTAAAGGGTACAGCGGGGTGCTGCGAAAAATGCGTTAAAGCACGTTAAAGCGCGTCAGGCAGCCGCGGCACGCAATCCAAGCAAACGGTCGACCAGCGGCTCGAGATCGAGCGAATTCACACGTCGAATGGTTTCGATGGGACCGGCCGGCAACGCGTCGTAACCCGCGCACGCGCCGAGGATCGCGCCAAGCATGGCGGCGATCGTGTCGGTGTCGCCGCCCAGGCTCGCTGCAGCTCCCAGGGCGGCTTCGATCGTGCTGTCACGTGTATCCAAATCAAAGGCCAGCGCGAAGGTCGCCACGACCGATTCCTGCGATGCCACCGACGTACCGATCACGTCGTAGATCGTGTCCGCCACCTCGTGCCCGGCGCAATTGCGCATCAGCTCACGGGCATGGCGAATGCGCGGCGCAATGCGCCCGCCCGCCACCCAGAAGCCACGGCTGTCGGCAGCCTCGGCCATCGAAATGCCGGCTTCCAGCGCTTCAACCAGGCTCGCGCCGTTCAGTCCGGCCGATACCGCTGCCGCCACCGCCGCTGCGCTCGAAATGCCAAGCGTGGTGTTATGCGTCACGACACACGACTGCACGACGGCATCGATAAACTGGTCATGGCGTCTCAGGTCGAACGCAATCCCGACTGGCGTCACGCGCATGGCTGCGCCGTTGGTCGTACCAAAACGGCCCGTGCGCAGAGGGTCTTCACCGGCGGCAATGCGCACGATGGCCTGTTTCGTCGATGGTCCGAGCAGATCGAGCGAACCGCGCGCCTTCATGGACGCTTCCCATTCGATCAACGCATGCGCAAACGCCATCGGTTCGATCTTGCCGTGGCCATCGGCCAGCAAATGCGCAACGAGGACCGCTTGTTCCGTGTCGTCAGTGATGGAGCCAGCCCGAAGACCCGGCGCAATCGGTTGATCCGGAAACGCGTTTTCCAGCTTGTCGATCCGTCCAAACTGCTCGACGATGCGCTCGCGGCTGAGTGCCTGGGTCGGCATGCCGAACGCGTCGCCGAGTGCAAGACCATAGAAGGCGCCGCGTGCGCGATCTGCCAATGTGGGGTGATTCAAAAGCAAAGACGAAGACATCAGAATTCCAGGTGTAGTGCAAAAAAAGCCGGGTCCAGCAAGCTCACGACATACTCGATAATCCGTTCATCCCGATCCCGCGTGAGCCGTCGCGAACGCAGGAACGAGGTGCCGGCGCGACGCTTGAGCAAGCGTGCATCGGCCGCTTCCAGGCCGACCACTTCGGCCCACTGTTCGCCGTGATGCGGCACCATGCCGTGCTCGATCAACGTCCGGTTCAGCGAGCCGCCCACCAGCCCTTCCAGCGGCAACGCCGCGAGGTCGTCGTTGAACGGCAAGCGGCTGCGTTCGAGCGAAATGCACTGCGCCTCAGCGTCGGCGCCGATCACGCGCATCCGGTCGATCGCCACGAAGGCTGTGCGCTCAAGCTTCAACTCCTGCGCAAGCGTCTCGTCTTCGATCAGCGCGATTTGCAGCAAACGGGTCTGCGCGCCGCCGCCCACTTTTTCTATCGCAGTGGTCCAGCCGAGCGTCCCGTCAATCGCCTGACCATTGAACGTCACGAACGAGCCGATACCCCCCTTGCGCGTAATCAAACCGCCGCTGGTCAGAAGATCCAACCCCTTGCGAACAGTGTTACGGCTGACCGCAAAACGCTCGACCAGCTCATTCTCGCTTTCGAGTTGCTGCCCGAACGGCAGACGCCCGGTGAGGATGTCCTGCTCGATCGTGGCGGCAACCATATGTGCCTTCGAGCGCCCGACCTCTGCGGTTTTTACTGCTCGTTTAACCATGGTGTGACTCCTGTGCCAATGAGATTGGAAAGTCCAGTCCCTGAAAAAGCACAAGTATGCACATGTTTTTCTAAAAAACGGCACACGAGGCGTGATTGAAAGATTCAATCATCGACGCCGCCTTAGCCCCAGTTGCTTGTTCTTTTTATGAACCTTTAAAAAGAACATGTAGGAACATGTACATAATTTAAGACGTCATATTGTGATGGTCAAGCGGGAATTGATAAGGGGAAACCCTTGGGGCCGTGCCAGATGGCGGCCGGGCGGCGAGGTGCGCGGCAAGCGCGTGTCAGGGACAGAGCCCGTCGCAGTTCCTCCCCTATTTTTACGATCGGGCTTTCGCGGGCGTCCGGCTCATCTCACGCAAGTGTTCAACGCCCTCGTGTATCGGGAAGGTGTTTTGCGTTCCGTCCCGAAGTCGCAGCGACACCGTCTCGTCGCGCTGGTCGCGTGCGCCCACCGTGATAAATATGGGGATCCGCTGTTCGCGTGCATCGACGATCTTCCGTTCAAGCCGCTCAGGCCTGTCGTCGAACACCGCCCTTAGTCCCGCTTCGTCAAGCAAGTCCATCACGCGTTGTCCATAACCCACGCTGATATCAGACACCGTTGCCACCGTCACCTGATCAGGCGCAAGCCATAAGGGCAGCCAACCTTCATGATGCTCGAGAAGCATGGCGATAAACCGCTCCATGCTGCCCAGGACCGCGTGGTGAATCATCACCGGACGCACGTGCTCGCTCTCGAACGAGACGAAGCTTGCATCAAGACGATCCGGCAAGACGAAATCAAGCTGGATTGTTCCGCACTGCCAACTACGGTCGCGGCTATCGGTCAGATGAAATTCGAGTTTCGGGCCATAGAAAGCTCCTTCTCCCGGACGCACATCGAACGTGAGGCCGGCGGAAGCCGCGGCCTTCGCAAGCGTCTCTTCTGCGCGATCCCAGAGCGCATCATCGCCCGCCCGCTGATCCGGGCGCATTGCCAGTTGAACGCGGAACGTCGAAAAGCCAAGGTCGGCATAGACCACGCGAAGCAAATCGCAAAACCGCCCTACCTCGGCTTCCACCTGATCTTCCGTGCAAAAGACATGAGCATCGTCTTGCGTGAAAGCGCGCGTGCGTTTCAATCCCTCGAGCGATCCTGAAGGCTCGTCGCGATGGCATGCGCCGAACTCGCTGTATCGGATCGGCAGGTCGCGATAAGAACGAATACGTTGATTGAAAATCTGTACATGACACGGACAGCTCATGGGTTTCAGGCAATAGGGGTGGCTTTCATGGTCTTCGTCCTGACTACCGTTCACCGAATACATGCCGGCCTGAAATTTATCCCAATGCCCGCTGCGCTCCCAAAGCGAACGCGCCAGCAGTTGCGGCGTACGCACTTCGCGAAACCCGGCGCCTCGCATTCGACGCCGGATGTAATCCTCCACCACGCGATAAAGCTCCCACCCGCGCGGATGCCAGAACACCATTCCGGGTCCTTCGTCCTGCTGATGGAACAGGTCCAGCTTGTTACCTAACTGCCGATGATCGATATCGTCCACAATGCTCTCCGTTAAATTCAAGGGCCGTAACGGGCATGGAGGGCTGTAAACGCAGAAGGCCCCGTCCGTTTCCGGCGGGGCCTTCTGAAAAACGCACCTCGATACTTTATCGCGCACGGCCTCCAGACGACCCGCCTGAGAAGGTGGTCGTGGTAGTCGCGGTCGTGAGGGTGGAGAAATGCGAGTTCATGTGGCACACAATAAAGGGCTTTGGGTCCCCAAGTCAATAGTGTTTTCGCTCGCGCCGGTGGACGGGTTTGGTCGGTTTTGAGGTTGGGCGGGGTCAATGCTGGGGTTAGCGGTCGGGGTTGATGCCGGGTTGCTGCTTTTGGCGTTAGCTGTCTGCGAGAGTCGGATATTCTCTTTATCACTATTAGCCACTGTGCGTGGCGGCACGTCATTTCTTTGTCCAAAGCGACAAAGAAACGAAGCAAAGAAAGCGCTTTAACCGCGCTACCCTAAGTGTCCACAGCGTGCAGTTTTGATTCATAGGTGCCCCAAAAGCACGGTGCTCGCCAGAGCGGAGGATGTGTGAAACCCTCCTTCTCCGAACACCGATACCCACACGCTTCGCCACCAGTGATTGAACCTGCCCAAGGAGCACCCCGCGCTATCCGCGGACGACCGACCACCGAATTTGTATGCACGACGAATCTCGTCGCCAACCCACCAAGTAATAGAGCCCCAAAATGCGTCAGGCCGTATCCAACGAAAATAACTGTCTAGGCTGCGCAGCAAACTCACCAAAAACTGAAGTAGTAAATCCGCATCGGCCTGTGACGCACGAACACGGTCGCGTAGACCGGGGAGCCAACCACCAAAAAACTGCGACCGTAAATATGCTTTAGGCCATTTGGGTTCCTTATCAATCATGCTTGCCCGAGAGCGTACGGGGCGAAGCGTGTTCGTGTCAGGATTCGCGAGAAGGAGGGGTTCACACATCCGTGGCTCTGGCGAGCACCGTGCTTTTGGGGCACCTATGAATAGAAACTGCACGCTGTGGACACTTAGGGTAGAGCGGTTAAAGCGCTTTCTTTGCTTCGTTTCTTTGTCGCTTTGGACAAAGAAATGACGTGCCGCCACGCACAGTGGCTAACAGTGATAAAGAGAAAATCCGACTCAGGCACACCACTAACACTGAAAGCACCAACCCGGCATAGACCCCGACCGCTAACGCCGAAAGCACCAACCCAGCATCAACCCCGACCACTAACCCCAGACCCGACCTCCCCAGCACTCACCCCGCCCACGAACCCCAAACCCACCAGAACCCCAACCCCGTCCACCGGCGCGAGCGAAAAATAACCGCCTGCGTCCTTAATCCAGCACAGTCACCGGCGCAACCGCAGCCGGATCGCTAATACTGGGCCGCCCGTTTTCAACATGACCCGCAAGACGACGCAAGAACGTCGGATCGTCGTTGCTGGTGACGCTCAGGTCATACCAATGATGACTCGTGGCAAGAATCCACGACTCTTCGATGGACCCCAACGACGGCACCAACACCGGACGCGGCCGAGCACCGTAGGCATTATCGACCACCGATAAGCGCGCAATACCACGGCCCCGGTTCGTGAACTGCAGGGACACATTGCCGTTCGCGACATCATATTGCGCCGCCAGTTCAGGGTCAGCCGGCGGATTGGACACACTGCCGCTACCCGGTGGCGTCAACGTACCGGCAAACTCGCGCACGAATCCGTTCGGACCATAGACCGTGAACGCATAGATGCCCGCCGTTCTGTTGATGTCGAAGCTGTCGCGCAAGGTCTTGCCCGCTTCAACCGTATAGCGCCACGGACCGTCAGTACGGTTCGATGAATAGACATAGAAGTGCGCGCCCTGCGAGCCAGTATTGGCGAAATGAAGCGTAAATTGCTTGTTGCCCGCATCGAGACTGCTTTGTACATACAACTCGTAGGGCAGCGCGCGAGCGAAGCGCGTACCGGGCTCCTGCGGATCAATCACGCCAGGTACGGCCGGCACCGTCGGAGCCGGTTGCGTGGCGCATTGATTGTCCGCGATCGTCTTGTAGTTGCTGGTGTCGGGCAGCACCGGCATCTGCGCGTCGGGCGTGCGGAAATCAAAGGCTGTAGTCAGGTCGCCGCATACCGCGCGACGCCACGGCGTAATGTTCGGCTCCACCACCCCAAAGCGTGTTTCGATAAAACGAATCACCGACGTGTGATCGAACACCTGCGAGCAAACGAAACCACCCTTGGTCCAGGGTGAAACAACCGTCATGGGCACGCGCGGGCCGAGGCCGTACGGCAGGCCGTCGGCGGTGTAGCTGCCACCCCGTCCCGGATTGACGACCGTATGGAGTTCGCCTTCGGTTGTCACCGTCGACAAGCCTTGCGAGCGCGACATGGGCGGCTGCGGCGGCACAAGGTGGTCGAAGAAACCGTCGTTCTCGTCGTACATGATGAACAGCACAGTCTTGCTCCAGACCTCGGGGTTAGCCGTCAGCGCATCCAGGATCTGCGACGTGTATTCCGCCCCGTAAGCCGGCGTGTATTTCGGATGCTCCGAGTACGCTGCGGGCGGACACAACCACGATACTTGCGGCAATTGGTTCGCCAGCACGTCGGCTTTCAGGTCGTCGATCGTACGCACGGCGTTCGCGCGCAACTGTAGTGAAGAGCCTTGTGGCGCATTGATGATGTTCACAAAATTCTGCAGGATGTTGGTGCCGTAATTGCCGTTCAGCGGGTCGGCGCCGGTCAGGCCTTGCTGGTAGATCTGCCACGAAATACCGGCCGCTTCCAGACGTTCCGGATAGGTCGTCCACGAGAGCAACTGATACTGCGGCGGGCCGTCGCCATCCACATAGTCGTTGTTATCGAGCAGCGGGCCGCCTTGCGTGCCGGTTGGATCGACCATGCCCGTCATGAGGTACGCGCGGTTCGGATGCGTCGGGCCGGCGAGCGAGCAGAAGTAGGCATCGCAGACGGTGAAGGCATCGGCGAGCGCGTAGTGAAACGGAATGTCGCTGCGCAGGTGATAACCCATCGTCATGTCCGTCTTGTACGCAGGCCACTGATCGTAACGGCCGTTATTGATCGCGTAGTGAGTCGGATACCACGAGTGATCCAGATCGCCAATGCACTGCGCGCTGGTCGTCAGCGTATTCAGATGAAACGGCAGCACTGGCTTCGTTGGGTCTTCCTTCGACGGCTGGAACCATACCGGCTGACCGCTGGGCAACGCGATCGGGAAGCGGTCGTTGTATCCGCGTACGCCTCGCATATGGCCCATGTAGTGATCGAAGGAACGGTTCTCCTGCATGAACACAACAATGTGTTCAACGTCGTTGATCGATCCGGTGCGCCGCGACGCCGGAATGGCGAGCGCTTTGCGAATCGATTCGGGGAACACCGTCAACGCGGCGGCGGCGCCGGCTGAAGTAGCAACGGTCTGCAAGAAACGGCGGCGGCTATTCAACGTCATTTTGATTCACCTCGTGGCGTCATGATAGGTGCAGCAATGCCGTCCCGGTCGAAGGACTCGATCGGAATGGGGATTTTTATTCACTGGAGCGCGTCGCTTGCGGCGTCACTCGGAAGCGTCAGGCGCGGAATGAAGGACGGGTGTGACCTGCTGCGCATCCAACGCGAGGCTTGCCTGAGCGGCCGCAATGGGACTGCTCGCGGCCTGGCCATCGGTTGGTGCGGCCAGCATGAGCGGCTCGACGGCGCTGGCCGGCAATGACGAGTTGGCCGAGGCTTGCGTGTCGCTGACGCTTGCCTGATCGTCTGGTCCGCAGGCGGTGAGCGCCATCGTTGCTGATGCCATTAGTGCCAATATCGCGGTTCGTTTCATGCTGTCTCCGCTTGTCGGGGGATACGCGCAAACGTTTTCGTTGCATCGCGGACGCCAGTCTGAAGATGCTTCAAGAAAGTTTTGTGAAATATCTGGTAAGGATTGATAAGGCGCGGCGAGACACTAAATACTGTCAATTAGCTTTCGCATTGCATATCGGAAAATCGAAAACTAGTTGCATAGCGAATCATTTTCTCCTAGAGTGTTTTCATGTTCGATCACTGCATCTACTTCAACACAACGGCACTTGCGCGAACCCTCGAGCGCGAGTGGGCGAACGCGTACAAGACGTTTGGTCTGACGCCGCCGCAGGGATTCATGCTGCGTGCGGTGCTGGCGAAGCCTGGCATCGTGCAGAGCGAGTTGGCGTCTGAACTCGCCATTTCGCGGTCCACTGCAACGCGGACTCTGGACGGCTTGCAGAAGTTGATGTTTATCGAGCGTCGGGTTACCGCGTCCGACGGACGTGAGACCGCGATTCATCCGACTGGCGAAGCATTGCGAATCAAGGACCAGTTGAATGCCGCGAGCGCCGCAGTCACCAAACGTTTGAAGGCTGAACTAGGTGAGAAACGCTTTGCGACTACAGTCGCAAGCGTGAAAGATGCACGGTCGAGCCTCGACTGAATTTTTTCCTTAATAGTTGTATAGCGAACTAATTGGAGATGAAAAAATGCCGATTTTGAACGTGAAGGTAAGCATCGAAAAATCACCCGAGGCTGTTGCGGCCATATCGGACATGTTGCTTGAACTGACCTCCGGTATCCTGGGCAAGAAGCGCGAGGTAACGGCGATCACCATTCAATTCATCGACCCGGATAGCTGGGTGATCGGTGGCCGGCTGCTAAGCGAGCAGAAAAAATCCAGCTTCTATTTCGATATCAAGATCACCGACGAAACGAATACAAAGGACGAGAAGGCACGGTATATCTCGGCTGTTTTTGAAGGGTTCGGAAGGATATTGGGCGATCTGCATGAAGAGAGCTATATCCATGTTGAAGATGTCAGGGCGGCTTCGTATGGATACGGCGGCCGCACGCAGGAGTACCGGTACCATCACTGAATTTTTCGCTCGCGCACAGCGTGACGCTCGACTGGTCGCCGGTAGCGCGGGCGCGCAATATCGATCTCGGTTTCGAGCATGAGACGGATGTCGAGGTCATGGGGAATCGGGAATTGCTGGCGGAGCTGTGTGGCAATCTCATCGATAACGCCGTTCGCTATGCCCGCGACGGCTCCGCCAACCGGTGGCCTGCCGCTGGAAGTGTTCCTGTTCGTGAACAGGACGAGCTGGGAATCGTACGAACAAATTCAGTCGGATATGTTCGACTACGTCTATGGCATCTTGCCGCTATTCCACTTGCGCGTCTGGCAAATGCGCTAGCGGCGCCGGGTAGGAGCCCGGTCGCGCCCGCGTTATCCAGCCAGCCCTTCGACAATACATACGACAACAGCAAAAGCGCCAATACAGGCGGCCAAAGTAGCTGCTGCCTTCGCAAAAGGGGTCATGCCGGGCTCCAAATCTGTTAGGGGAAGCGCATTTTATATTGGAATGAAAGTAAAAAGAAATAATTGTATTAAATGAAAGATTAAAGAAATCAGGCGCTGTTGAAGGGCGGACCGCTGGGTCATTACTGGCTCGGGCTCGGGCTCGGGCTCGGGCTCGGGCTCGCAAAGAATAATTAAGTATCCTTAGTACCTTGCTATAAAAACGGCCCGGCGCGCTCTGCGTCAAGACGTGCGTCCGGCGTTTCCGATCGATGCCAGTGATGAGTCACGAGCGCCGCTGCCCAGTCGATCCCCTTGCTTATCAGACGGTATCTTGGCGGGGTTCTAATCGCTAGCGCGGGAGAGACTGTCACGGAACACGGTGACGGCGCCGGCAGAGCAACCGCCCCGGAAACTCTCAGGCCCAAGGACCGCGTAGCAGGAACATCTGGAGAGCGGCGCTTTAATGCGCCCACCGACGGGGATGTCGTGCGTACAACGCCGCGACTGAAACTCTCAGGTAAACGGACAGATGGGGCATAGACGCCGGCAATCCCGGCGATGCCCAACTTTCATCTGGACCTTGTCATGTCGCGAATCGTCATCATTGGCGCCGGTATTGCCGGCGTCACGAGTGCTGGGGGTAGTGGTCGGGGTAGTGCCGGGTTGGTGTTTTTAGTGTTAGCGGTCGGGGTCAATGCCGGGTTGGTGCTTTCGGCCGTGGTGGTCTGCGAGAGTCGGATATTCTCTTTATCACTATTAGCCACTGTGCGTGGCGGCACGTCATTTCTTTGTCCAAAGCGACAAAGAAACGAAGCAAAGAAAGCGCTTTAACCGCTCTACCCTAAGTGTCCACAGCGTGCAGTTTTGATTCATGGGTGCCCCAAAAGCACGGTGCTCGCCAGAGCAAAGGATGTTTGAACCCCTCCTTCTCGCGAATCCTGACATGAACACGCTTCGCCCCGTACGCTCTCGGGCAAGCACCATTGCCAAGGGACCAGCACGGCCTCACGCGTTCTGCCGGCCGTGTTTTTTGATGGGTTCGCGACCTGGTTCGCGCGGCCATATTCGTGGATCACAGCTTGATGTCTAGCAGCTCGATACGTGTTTAGTGCTTCAGTTTTTGGTAAGTTGGATGCGTGCTTACACGGTTATTTTCGTCGGTTGCGGCCTTACATATTGGGGGGCTTTATTACTTGGCTGGTTGGCGGCGTGGTCCGTCGTGCATACAAATTCGGTGGTTGGTCGTCCGCGGATAGCGCGGGGTGCCCCTTGGGCAGGTTCAATCACTGGTGGCGAAGCGTGTGGGTATCGGTGTTCGGAGAAGGAGGGGTTCACACATCCTCCGCTCTGGCGAGCACCGTGCTTTTGGGGCACCTATGAATAGAAACTGCACGCTGTGGACACTTAGGGTAGCGTGGTTGAAAGCGCTTTCTTTGCTTCGTTTCTTTGTCGCTTTGGACAAAGAAATGACGTGCCGCCACGCACAGTGGCTAATAGTGATAAAGAGAAAATCCGACTCTCGCAGACCACTAACCCTGAAAGCACCAACCCGGCATCAACTCCGACCACTAACACCCCAGCACCACCCTCCCCACGCCCCCAAACCCGTCCACCGGCGCGAGCGAAACTTCTCGCAACGGACGCTCAACCGGTGCATCAAGCACAAGACGTCCAAACTCCTGCGCGGCAAGCGTCGGCTCACCCTTGCCCCACAACAGCCTGAATTCCGCTTCCGGAAGGAGTGGCAAACCATACTGCTCATCGACCACCACAATGCCCGGCTCCAGGTCATCGCGTGTCAGCGGCGTAATCGCAAGCCCCGCCATCACGGCGGCACGGATACCCGACTGACTCGACGATGTAAAAGCGACATGCCAATCCACCGGCAAGCCATCGAGCGCTTCGAGCGCCACTCGCCGATTCACACACGGCGCCGGAAACAACGCGAGCGGCAGCGACGCCCCCTCTCGCGCTTCGAACGACTCGGCCGCCGCCCAGACGAACCGCGTTCGCCGCAACACGATACCGTCAGCATCCCGATCTGCCTCCGAACCCACGCACAGCACCACGGCAAGATCCAGTTCGTGCGCGGCAACCATCGCCTGCGAATCAAGGCTCATGCCCACGCTCACGTCCAGCCGAACATTCGGAAATGCGCGCGAGAATTGCGTCAGCAGAACCGGTAACCGTTCTCCCATGAAAATATCCGGTGCTCCAAAACGGACAACACCAGAAGCCGGCGAAGATTGAAAACGCTGGGTAACCGCGTCCATTGCATTCAGGATTTGCATCGCGTAACGCAAGAAATCCTCGCCATCTTCAGTCAGGGTCAGACTGCGCGTGGTGCGATATAAAAGCGGCCGCCCCACTTCTTCTTCAAGCCGCCGTATCTGGTGACTGATCGCGGATTGCGTCAGGTTCAGTCGTCGCGCCGCCTTGGTAAAACCGCCAGCTTCCGTGACAGCAACAAACGCGCGCAGGAGGGCAAGATCGAGGTTCATGGTCGCAATCAATGATGACGAAGCTTAATCAATGATAGTAAATTAAATCATTTCCATCATAAAGCAAGACCGCCGAGAATAAATCTAACGACTTCTTCCGGTAGCCTGCCATGGATGTTTCGCCGCGCTTAGCAAATCAACTGGCTGTCACGCTGCTGCTGACCGCCGTGATCGCCGCGACCTACGGGTTCGGCGTTTATCTGTTTCCAGTCGTCCTGCCGCAGATGAAACAGGACATCGGTTTCGACTATGCACAGGCCGGGTACATCACGGCTGCGCGGCAACTTGCCAATGTCGCGATGGCGCTGTTATCGGGGCTCGCTGCCGCTCGTTTTGGGGCGGCCAGGGTCATGCTCACGGCGACCGTGCTCTCGGCCATCGACCTCGCTGGCCTCGCGTTCGTCGACAACACATGGATGATGGGCGCAGTTGTCGTCACGCTCAATGCCTGCGCCGCCGCGACCTGGGTCCCGATGATGGCGCTGGTCGCACCATTGATCGATGAGCGGCATCAGGCAAAAGCAATCGGTGTCATTGGCAGCGGCACGAACTACGGCGTCTTGCTGAACGGGCTGATGGTGCCCGCGTTGCTGGCGTCGTGGGGCTGGCGCTCTGTCTGGCTCGTGAGCGCTGTCCTGACCGCCGTGTTGAGCGGCGTAATCGCCCTCGTGTTTGCACGGCTTGGCCGTGCGTCGGCCGAGCGGCCACGCGTCACGCCACGGGGCCAGGCCAAGCGCCCGAGCGAGCGCCTCGGGCTGCGGCGCATGCTCGCCAGACAATTCCTGCTGGTGTACGCCATTGCATTGTTATGCGGGTTTGCCGGTGTGCCGTTCATCACCTATTTCTCAGCTTATTCGCACGATGACCTGCATCTGGGTCTCGATGTAACAGCGCACGCGTGGGCGCTTGTGGGGCTCGTCGGCGTGGTAAGTGGACTGGTGCTCGGTATGATCGGCGATATGCGTGGCAGTCCTGATCGAAATGGGAATACGCAACGCGATGGCATGCGCACCGCACTCGTCAGCGCCGGGGTCCTGCTTTTGTGCGCGTCGATGATCGCCGCGTCGCGTCCGGGCAGTTATGCGCTGATGGTCGCGGCGGTCGCCCTGGGCTTTTCGTTCTTTCCGATTTTCGGCCTGCTGCACGCGTATGTCGGCAAGACAAGCGAACCGGCTCTCGCCGCGATGGTATGCGGAATCTGCGAAGCGGCGTTTGGTGTGGGCGGGGCGTTGGGAAACGTGCTGGGTGGCTTATGCAAGACCGCATTCGGTTCGTTTCAGCCGGTGTACGGGTTGGCATCGGCGGCCTCGGTCATCCTCGTCGGACTGGCGTTCCTCATGCCGAACACTCGGCGGCCTACGCCGGTTTGCAGAAGCGGACTCGCCGATTTTCGGTGATGGCATAGCGAGCAGGAGTACTGCCCAAGCATGGGCAATACTCCATGCCATGAATTCATTCCGCTACCGGTTTCACGCCTCCCTGACCTGCATTTGCGTCCGAATTACGAAAGCAAACCCGGAAGCAAACCCGGACGCAAACCGTACACGCACATCATCTAAAGGAACGACTGCACAAAGCAAGGTTAAAAACCACGCCCGCAGAAATTCAAAAATCATTCCCGCTCTTCGAATGCGCGACGCAAAGACAACGCAATACCTTGCGCGGCCCGCTTCACTTCATCGAGCGCAGGAAAGGTCGGCGCAACGCGCAGATGCCGATCGCGTGGATCGAGACCATGAGGGAACGCAGCGCCTGCTGGCGTCATCGCAATACCGGCGCCAGCGGCCAGCGCGACCGTGCGTTTAGCGAGGCCATCGGGACTATAGAGGCTGATGAAATAGCCCCCTTGCGGGACGGTCCAGGACACGCCCGGCAGATCGGCAAGGATCTCGCTGAAGGCCGTTGTCATGGCGTCGAACTTGGGTCGTAACAGCGCCCGATGCCGCTCCATCAAACCCTCCAATGTCAGCCGGTCCCGCAAAAATCGTACGTGCCGGAGTTGATTGAGCTTATCCGGTCCAATGGTCCTGATAGCCGAGCAACGCTGCCACCAGTCGATATTACGCCGCGACGATGCAACAAACGCTAACGCCGCCCCGGCAACAGTAATCTTGGACAGCGACGCGAACACCAGCGCCCGGTCCGGATGCCCCGCCGCCGCGCAAGCCTCGATCATGTTCAACGTGGTGTGCTTGTGCTCAGTCAGGTGATGGAACCGGTACGCGTCGTCCCAGAACAGGCGAAAGTCGGAGGCGGCGGTTTGCATCGAGGCGAGACGGTGAATTGTATCGACCGAGTAGATTTCGCCGGTCGGATTGCTATAGAGCGGCACGCACCACATGCCCTTGATGGCCGGATCGGCGGCGACCTGTGCTTCGACAAAATCCATGTCGGGACCATTGCCGGTCAGCGGTACCGGGATCATGCGCACGCCAAGCGCCGCGCAGATCGCGAAATGGCGGTCGTATCCTGGCACGGGACAAAGGAACGCGACGTCACCCGCGTTGCGCCACGGCTTGCCGTCGGCCATGCCATGCAAAATGGCGAACGCCATGGCGTCATGCATCAACTCGAGGCTGGAATTACCCGCAGCCACTACCTGCTCCACGGCAACCCCAAGCAGATCGGCGCCGAATTCACGTGCCTCGGGCAGACCCAGCGCATGGCCATAATTGCGGCAATCAATACCGTCCCGCGACATGAATTCGCCCGCTTTCAGAGCGTTGGCCAGTGCGTCCGAGGACAGGTCGAGCTGTTCCGGAGACGGCTTTCCGCGGGTCATATCGATTTTTATTCCGAGCTTCCTGAAGTCATCGTAAGTCATCGACATCGTTTCTTTTCCGGCGTTTTCGCGTTGAGAGACGCCCAGTATGTGAGGCTCATCGGATTCAGGAAAGCGAGTTATATTGAAGACTTCGTTCAGATTTTCTGATACCTCCAATACCCATGAAAACCTTCGACCTGGATGCGCTCTCCATGTTTGTTGCCGTTGCCGACACAGGCAGCTTCCTGCGTGGCGCCGCGCTCGTGCATCGTTCGCAATCCGCCGTGAGCATGCAGATCAAGTCGCTGGAGGCGTCTTTAGGCAAACCCTTGTTTTCGCGCAAGCCGCGCAACATCACGCTGACACAGGACGGCCATGTGCTGCTCGCCTATGCGCGGCGTTTGCTTGCCCTTCGCGACGAAGCATGGGCGTCGATTGTTCGCCCGGACGTCAGGGGGCGGGTGTCAATCGGGGTGCCGGACGACTATGCATCGTCTCTCCTGCCCTCCGTGCTGAGAAAATTTTCGGCCAGCTACCCCAAGGTCGAGATCCAGGTCATCGGCATGCCGAGCAACGCACTGGCGCCGCTCATCAAGGAAGGCAAGATCGATCTCGCCTGCATGGCGCGAATGAAGGGGTTGAGCTGCGAATTTATCCGGCTTGAACCCATGGTCTGGGCCGGTTGTGCCGTCGGCAACGAAGTCTGGAAGGAACGTCCGTTGCCCATTGCCGTCTTTGCACCGGGTAGCGTCGCGCGGTCCAAGGCGATCCAGGCGCTCGAACGGGCGAAGATCAGCTATCGCACATCTTATGAAAGTCCGAGCCTGCTGGGCCTTTTCAGCATGGTCGAAGCGGGGCTCGCGATTGCCCCGCTGTCCCGATGCAGCGTTCCGGAACGGTTCGTCCAGCTCGGCAGCGCGGAGGGCCTGCCCGCCCTGCCGGACCTGGAAATCGTGCTCGCGCGCAGCGCGGGATCGAACCGGCCGCCCTGTGATTTTTTGGCGGAACAGATCCTGACCGACCTGCGAATCCGAGCCGCTGCGAAGTAATGCGGTCCGCCGGCCAAGCTGTTATGCACGGGCCGCTTTCGGCTTGATTTGCGCTCTGCCGGCAAACTCTTCGAACCCTTCAATAGGCAACGGCCTGCAAAAATAGAAACCCTGGTACGCATGGCAACCGACACCGGCCAGGAAGTCGCGTTGTTCTTCAGTCTCCACCCCCTCGGCGATAACCCCTAATCCCAGGCTCTGCGCCAGCGCGACAATCGTCCTGGCAATCGCTGCGTCGTTTGGATCGACGAGCACGTCGCGCACGAATGACTGATCGATTTTCAACTGATCCAGAGGCAGGCGCTTCAAATACGAAAGCGACGAATAGCCGATACCGAAATCGTCCAGTGAAAAGACCACGCCCCGGGCCTTGAGTGCATGCATCTTTTGAATGATGTCCTGCACGTTGTCCACCAGCACGCTTTCGGTCAGTTCCAGCTTGAGCCGGTTCGGGTTGGCGCCCGTTCGACGGATCACGCTCAACACCTTGTGCACGAAATCGGGCTCGCGGAACTGCTGCGCGCTGACATTGACTGCGATCGTCAGGTAGGACATGTCCGGCCGCGTTGCCCATGACGCCAGTTGAGTACACGCGGTTTCGAGCACCCAGTTTCCTAACGCCAGGATCATCCCGGTCTCTTCAGCGAGGTGGATGAACTCCGCGGGCGGCACGAGACCGCGCTGGGGATGTTGCCAGCGCACGAGCGCTTCAGCGCCCATGACCCGGTCACCGTCGAGCACCTGTGCCTGGTAATACAGCAGGAACTGATTGCCCTCTATCGCCTGTCGCAAGCCCGCCTCGAGCGCAGCCCGTTCCACTACCACGGTCTGCATGGCCGGGTCGAAGAAACACAGCGCGTTGCGCCCCAGTTCCTTCGACTTGTACATGGCGAGGTCCGCCTGCTTCAGGAGTTCGTCGATGGATGTCTGATAGCCCCGGAACACAGTGGCGCCAATGCTCGCAGTGCTGCGGTAATCGATGTCGCCGAGCTGATACAACTTGCCAAGCACGCCAAGGATTATCTCGCCCACGGCTTCGGTCTGGCTGGCCGCCTCTTGCCAGGTTTCGTCCAGGCTTCCGAGCACCACCACGAACTCGTCGCCGCCTACCCGCGCCACGGTATCGCCGTCACGTACGCTCGCAGCCAGACGCTGCGCCACCTGCTGCAGCAGCAGATCGCCCTTGTCGTGGCCCAGGGTGTCGTTCAGCGTCTTGAAGTGATCCAGGTCGATGAACAACAGCGCACCACACGCA
This sequence comes from Caballeronia sp. LjRoot34, assembly GCF_964253815.1. Taxonomy (NCBI): domain Bacteria; kingdom Pseudomonadati; phylum Pseudomonadota; class Betaproteobacteria; order Burkholderiales; family Burkholderiaceae; genus Caballeronia; species Caballeronia sp. LjRoot34. Next base: position 1,184,984 of record NZ_CAXUSB020000003.1, on the reverse strand, counting down.
CCACTTCGCGCGCTGACCGTAATGGCCTGCGTCAGACGATCCAGCAGCAGCGTGCGGTTGGGCAGACGCGTCAGGGCGTCGAAGAAGGCAAGCTCCTTGATGCGCTCTTCCGCGATCTTGCGTTCGGTGATGTCGTGATGCGTGCCCACATAGTGGCTGACGACGCCGCCTTCGCCTGTCACCGCCGAGATCGTCAGCCATTTCGGATAGACCTCGCCATTCTTGCGACGCCCCCAGATCTCGCCCTGCCAGCCACCCATGCGGTGGATCGTTTCCCACATCTCGCTGAAAAAAGCATCGTCGTGATGGTGCGAGCGCAGCAATCGCGGCGTCTGGCCCACGGCTTCTTCAGCGGTGTAGCCGGTGCACTCCGTGAACGCGGAGTTGACGCGCAGGATGGTGTTGCTGGCATCGGTGACCATCATGGCTTCGAGCGAATCGAAGGCGACCGCCGCAATCCGCAGTTCGGCCTCGACTTGCTTGCGGTCGGTAATGTCGCGCCCGCTGGTCCGGAAACCCGTGAAAACGCCTTTGGCGTCGGTGATCGGAACCCAGGAAACGGATAGCCAGACCAGCGTTCCGTCCTTGCGAACGCAGCGGAATTCGAGGTCGTCGCCACGGAAGCCCTGGAGCCCCTTCAGGAACTCCGGGGCAACGCGGGCGCGGTCGTCGGGATGGATCAGCGTGCCCGCGAAGTCGGTCATGGCCATGCATTCGGCGACGGTATATCCGGTGTATTCCTCGACCGATGGATTGATCCAGCGTGGTTTGCCATCCGGTCCCCACCAGACTTCCCAGTTCACCGTGCAGTCCGCGATCGCGCGGAACTTCTCCTCGCTCTCGCGCAACTCGCGGGTCATCGTGGAAGCCAGCCGCATCGCGCGGCCGCGGCCAGTGACCATCAACCAGGCGAGCAGTGCCAGCAGCAGGCTCAGACCGGTACCGGTGACGGCGATCAGTGCTTCGGCGTTACGGCCGAAGCGGCCCTTGAAGTCGTCCAGGGTGCTCATCGAGAGCGTCCAGTTGTGCCCTGCGACAACCAGGTACTCATTGGCCGAAATGAGCGGGGGCCGATGCTGCTCGCCCATGACACGGGAGCGATACAGCAAGGCCGCGGCGGACGGCTCCACGCCGTCGTAGATGGCGAACGCGAGTCCGGGCAGCGGGTCGCCGTAAAGGCTGGCGATGACATCGTGCATGCGAAACGACGCGTACACCCAGCCGGCAAGATGCGCCCGGCGCTCGACAACGCTGTCGTGCGGCTGGCCCCGGTTATAGATAGGCAAGTACATGATGAAAGCGGGTTTTGCATCCGGGCCGATGTCCACGCCCAGGCGGACTTTCCCGGAGACCGCCACCATGCCGGAATCGCGCGCCTTCTCCATGGCCTGCCGCCGCACAGGGTCGGCCCACGAATCCAGTCCGAGTGGAGCGAGGCTGCTGGTAGCGGGCGGTTCGCGCTGGATGATAGGCGCGTAGTTCTCACGCAAGCCCTGCGGCTGGATGGTGTAGCCGGCAAAACCCATCTGATGCATCGCGGCAATATGGGCGTTCCTGCGCGCTGCCGGTACCCATTCGATGACCCCGATAGTCTGGATGCCGGAAAAATTGGCGTCGAGATTGAGTGCGCTGACGTAGTCGCGCAAGTGGTCACGGTCCATCTGGCCGGTGGCGGCGAACAAGCCCTGCACGCCGCGCAGCATCTGCTCGTAAGTCGACATGCGCTGTTCGACGCGGCTGACCACGTCGCCCAGTGAAAAATTGAACTGGGAGAGCAATTCGTTGCGGGAAGCTTGCCGTTCGTGATCCCAGACTATCCACGTGACGCCAAGCGCAGCGGACAAGATCAGCAAGGGCAGCAATACCAGGCGCGCCCAGGTCACGGGGGGGCCTGGAAATCGACCATGGATCTGGCCAGATCTGGTTTGAAGTACTTCTCGAAAATACGCAGCACGGTTCCGTCCGCGCGCATCTCGTTCACCAGCGCACGCCACTTGTCCTGCTCGGCGGGCGGCAGCGCCTTCTTCGACATGATCACGCCATGAGGGATGGCGGGATCGTTGAACTCGATGATAGTGGTGACATCGCGGATATTCTTTTCATCCAGCGCGGGGTAGTCGAAGGGCTCCATGATCATGCCCTGGATACGCTGATGGATCAGCGCCTCGTACAGCGGCGCCAGGCCGCCGGCCTGGCTGACACGATTTTCAGCCGCGAGCGTGTCGACCAGCTTGTTGGCGGAGTCGCTGTACCGGAAGCTGCGAATCACGCCCAGTTGAAACTGGTCGCTACGCTCGAAATCGGCTAGCTGATGCATGCCCGCGTCCTTGCGCACCAGCAAATAGTATTTGTTGCTGAAGTACCAGGCGAACGAAGCGAAGCGGTTACGCTCGTCGTTGGCAATGCCGGACAAGCTGAAATCGAGCGCGCCGGATTCGATCAATTGCCAGATGCGTGCGCGCGACATGAGGCTGACATTAATCTTGCAGCCGCTGCGGCGGATCAGTTCGTCGGCGAAATCCTTGTCAATACCGGTGTCGGTATCGGCGGAATAAAGCAGGCCGTGGTCATGCAGTGCAAGCGTGAAGGGACGTGAGCAATCGGGGCCTGCCGCGACCGCGCGGCCGAGGCATGAGATCACCAGTAGCAAGCCGCCCAGAGTGTGTCGGATCACAGCGTCGCCATGGTGGTGGAAGTGACTAGAATACAGCCCTCTTTTTATTAACACCGGTCGCGGGGGCATGCTTGGTGATTCAGGCCCCTCGACAACGAGTTATGCAGGGAGTCTTTTTCAAGATGCCTTTGCATATCCGATCTGCCGCACGGAAAACGACAGAAAATTGCTTATTCTGGCAGCCCCGGCAGGTAATCGGTTTAGTAAAAATGATAACGCCCCGTGAATTAATACTACCGGACGCTTATTAAAACTGCAACTGACGGGAATCATTTGCCAACCCCCGGTGTAGCTACGGGTTCTACCGTACCGGCAGCACGTGGCACTGGATTCCGCCGCTGTAGAGCCATGTTCCGACCTTTGGCTGTCAATGGTCTGCACGTCGGCGCATAGGCTAGCTAGTGCAAGTGACAGATTCGTGTGCCCTGTTCGCGTCGATAGTTTTATTTCGCACCCGTCAATCCCCTGATTAAAGATCGGGCTGTCTCAACGGCAAACTCATAGGGAAGGAGGGTTTTCCACTGGAATGAAATTAAACGTCCGCAACACTCACAAATCCAATTGATGGCGTTACACGATGGCGTTAGACAACAGTGCTATTGCGATAGCAAAGGATATCGATATCGCAATAGCACAGGACGCGCGATTCGCATGATTGCGTGCGAGCGAATGCGCGTTGTATAGGCTTTAGTTGCCGATTTTCAGCAACTCGACTTCAAACGTCAGCGTGCTGTTCGGCGGAATCGGGCCTACGCTACGATCGCCGTATGCGGTTGCCGGCGGGCACACGAGCTTGGCCTTGCCACCCACCTTCATCTTCTGAAGGCCTTGTGTCCAGCAAGGGACTACCTGGCCGAGCGGGAACGATGCCGGCTGCCCGCGCTTGTACGAGGAGTCGAACTCGGTGCCATTCGCGAGCGTGCCGCGATAGTTGACGGTCACCGTGTCGGCGGCGGTAGGCTGCGCCCCGGTGCCTTCCTTGATCTGCGTCACGGTGACGCCGGAAGGAAGCGTTTCAGTCGCGCCCGTAGCAGCATAAGCCGATGACGAAGCGATAAAAGCAAGAGCGAGCAGCAGTGATACTTTTTTCATAAAGCGTCCAGAACGTCCCGAAAGTGGGTGGGGTGAGTAAAGTACAAAGTCAACTAAGCCAAGCCAAATACAGTAGCACGGACAGGCCACGGCATGGCAGAACCTCGTTTCGAGACGATTCTTTACGGTTCTTTACGGGTAAGCTCGGGTGGACTTCAGTGTGGGCCGCGTGCGTTCGCCAAACGGGCCTTCTGCACGCCTTCTGCACGTTTCGCTGCGCAGGATTGAGAGTAAGACCGGGTCATGGTGACAAGCGTCGCAGGCAGCCCCTCAGGGGCCGCAGCGCCCACGAAACAATGTCCAGGAGCCACGGCAAGCCGGTTAAAAGTCGCCAGCGGCAATGGCATGGTGGCCCAAAGCCGCACTCGCGTGCTGACAAACGCTCAGACTTCCGCTATTTCCTTATTTTTTGCGGCAAGCGTCTCCCGCACGGCGCGGGCCGCCAGGATCATGTTTGTCAGTGCCGCTTCTGTCTCCGGCCAGGTGCGCGTTTTCAAACCGCAGTCAGGATTGACCCATAGATGCTCCGCAGGAATGACTTCGCATGCACGTTCAAGCAAGCGCTGCATTGTCTCCGCGCTCGGCACCCGCGCCGAGTGCGAGTCGTAGACGCCGGGCCCGATTCCGTTCGGGTAGGCAAACGCACCGAAGCCGTCCAGCAACTCCATTGAAGAGCGCGATGTCTCGATCGTAATTACGTCCGCATCCAGCGCCGCGATGGACGGAAGAATGTCATTGAACTCCGAATAGCACATATGGGTGTGAATCTGTGTTGCGTCGGAGACGCCGCTAGCGGAGATCTTGAATGCCCGAGTCGCCCAGTCAAGATAACCGGGCCACTCGGCCCGGCGCAAGGGCAAGCCTTCGCGGAACGCCGGTTCATCGATCTGGATAATGCGAATGCCGGCCTTTTCGAGGTCTTTTACCTCGTCGCGAATGGCCAATGCAAGCTGCAGCGCTGTTGTTTCGCGGGGTTGATCGTCACGGACAAAAGACCATTGGAGCAGGGTCACCGGTCCCGTAAGAATGCCCTTCATCACGCGGTTGGTCAGGGATTGCGCATGGCACGTGTTGTCCACCGTCATGGGCTCAGGACGATAGATGTCGCCGTAAATGATGGGCGGCTTGACGCAGCGCGAACCGTAGTTCTGAACCCAGCCGTTCTCCGTCAGCGCATATCCCCACAGCTTCTCCGCGAAAAATTCGACCATGTCGTTGCGTTCCGCTTCGCCATGCACGAGGACGTCGAGTCCGAGTTCCTCCTGCTTGCGCACGGCTGTTGCGATCTCCGCGCGCATGCGTTCCAGGTAATCGAGTGCGCCCAGTTCCCCGCGCCGGTACGCCGCGCGAGCTTGCCGGATGGCTAGCGTCTGGGGGAACGAACCAATGGTCGTGGTCGGCAGAAGCGGCAACCTGAGCGTATGCCGCTGCACTCGCTGGCGCACGGCGAAAGGACTTTTGCGGCTCGCCATCGCGTGGGTGATGGCAGTGGTCCTTCGCTGCACGAGAGTATTGATGATCGTGTCCGAACTGCGTCGTGTATCGAGCGCTGCGTTCGACGCGGCAAGTACAGACCCGGCTTCCGCCGAATCGCTTAACGCGAGCGCGATGGCGGCAACCTCATCAAGCTTTTCAGTCGCGAATGCAAGCCATGACGTTAACCGGTTATCGAGCCTTTTCTCCGAAGCAAGCGTAACCGGCACGTGCAGCAGAGAACAGGACGGTGCAATCCATAAGTTATCCGAACGTTCTTCGCTCACACTCCGGAGCGAGTCGACGACTTTACTGAGGTCTGCCCGCCAGATATTCCTACCGTCGATCACACCCACCGACAGCACTTTGTCCGCCGGCAGCACCGCGCGCCACGTGTCCAGTTGCTCGGGCGCCCTGATCAGGTCGATATGAACACCCTGCACAGGCAGCTTCGCGATGAGCGGTGCATGGTGAGCGGCCGTGTCGAAATAAGTGCCCAGCATTACCTTGTTGCCTGACACGCCAAGCACATCGTAAGCCGCGTAAAAGGCCTCGATCCATTCGTCATCCAGATCAAGGCACAGTACCGGTTCGTCCAGTTGAAGCCATTCAATCCCACGTTGCTTCAACCGGTCGAGAATGCGCATATAGCGAATCAGGAGTTTCGGCAGAAGTGAAAGCCGGTCAAAGCCGGGAATGGGGCTCTTGGACAGCCACAGGTACGTAATCGGGCCGATGAGAACCGGCTTGAGAGAATGATCCAGTGCGAGCGCTTCATCGATCTCGTCGAAGAACCAGTCGACGCCACCATTGAATGTCGTACCTGGCCCCAACTCCGGCACGAGATAGTGGTAATTCGTGTCGAACCACTTGGTCATCTCCATCGCGGGTTGTGCCTTGTTGCCCCGCGCCAGCTCATAATATTGCGCGAGCGAGAGGGTCGACGGTTCGAATTCGAACCGCTCAGGCAACGCACCCAGCAGCGCGGTCAGGTTCAGCATCTGATCGTAATAGGCGAAGTCGCCGACCGCTACGAAATCCAGCTTCGCCGAGCGTTGCAACGCCCAATGGCGCGCACGCAATGCCGCGGCGACGCTATGCAAATAAGCATCGTCGCACTCCCCGCGCCAAAACGCCTCTTGCGCGAACTTGAGTTCGCGATGCGCGCCGATGCGCGGAAAACCATGTAGATGAGTGCGAGCCATAACGCGTCCTTAACCGAGTGGCCCACAGTCTGAATGCCGGCGTGTTATTCAACAAGCGACATGTTTTCATCTTCCTATTAGTTTCATTCATGTCGGCGCAACTTGCGCGTCCTTGCGCACTCTGCCGGGAAGCGCGGGTTCTCGCCGATGCTTATGGGCAGATGATCTTTTCACGAGTCGACGCGATCGATGCTTCCTCACTTAGCAGCGAGCAAATTCGGGCACTGACGAGTGCCCTGGATCAACGCGGTCCGGTGCGTTAGCTGTTTGTGTCCGATTGGGAAAGTAAGGAGTGGAGCCGCCCGAACCCGTGCGGCCTCGCTCATGCCTTTAGCGGCTAACTTCCAGCTCGTCGAAACGTTTTGCACGATAGATCAGGACTGACACGATCCAGCTAAAGGCGAAAATGCCAATAATCACAAAGCCGAGCGTACCGAAATTATCGTTCAAGGTCCCTATGGCATCCCACACCGGGCCTTGCAGTTTCAATTGATCGGCGAGCAGCCCAAGCGCCTCTATACCGCCAATCACGACGGCCACGATGACGGACACCAGCGTAATGGTCATGTTGTAATAGATTTTCCGGATCGGCTTCAGGTAAGCCCATCCGTAAGCACCGAGCATCAGGTGACCGTCCAGTGTGTCTATCAGGGACATGCCCGCACTGAACAGCACCGGGAACACCATGATCGCCCAGGGAGAGAGCCCTTGCGACGCCTGGGTTGCCGCTATGCCGAGCAAACCAATTTCAGTCGCCGTATCGAATCCCAGACCGAACAGGAAACCTAGCGGGTACATTTGCCAGCTTCGCGTGATCATGCGAAACAGCGGGCGAAAGATGCGAGCCAGAAATCCGCGATCGGCCAGAAGCAGATCGAAATCGTCATCGACATAAGCACCACCGCTCCGGATGTTGCGCCACGCTTTATAGATCGACCTCAGGATAATCAGGTTCATCAGGGCAATCGCGAACAGGAACAGCGCCGACACCAACGTGCCGACCACTCCGCCAATTTCCTTATAGTGGTCGAATCGGCCTTGCATGGCCGACGTTGCAACCGCCACGCCGACAGAGGCGAGTACGACCACGCTCGAGTGCCCAAGGGAAAAGAAGAAGCCGACCGCGACGGGGCGTTTCTTCTCCTGCATGAGCTTGCGCGTGACATTGTCGATAGCGGCAATGTGGTCGGCATCCACCGCATGACGCAGCCCAAATCCGTAGGCCAGCAATGCGGTTCCCAGCAGTACCGGATGATGACGGAACGCCACCAGTGCCCAAACCCAGGCGACAACATTGATCGCAATCAATATTCCATAGATGCCGAAAAGCTTGCCCCGCACTTTGGCGCCTGAGTCATTAAAAATCTGTACGAGTTGAGAAATCATTTGGGCAGCCCTCGGGAAGACGCGTCCCGCTTGAATTGGAAAACGATCGGGAGGAGAGGTCTGACTCTTGGTTCGGCAATCTAAAAGCTTACGAACCAAATACAGTGGCGCGACCGTGCCGGGTTCTCACCGGCTTCTCCCCTTGTGTGCTTTTACGCCGTGCCTGTCGCGATGTCTATGAATTCACGGGCAACATGTATCAGCCATCGATCATACCTAAACCGCGATCAACTCCCGCACGCCCTGCGCTTCCATATCCGCGCCTGCGCCACCCGCTACGATTTCTCCGCGGCTCATGACCCAATACCGGTCGGCAAGCTCGCGCGCGAAGTCGTAGTACTGTTCGACCAGCAGCACCGTCATGCCCATTTCATCGACGAGTTGACGCAACGTGCGCCCGATATCCTGAATGATCGACGGTTGAATGCCTTCTGTCGGTTCATCGAGAATGAGCAGCTGCGGCTCACTCATCAGCGCCCGGCCGATGGCCAACTGCTGTTGCTGGCCGCCCGACAGATCGCCGCCGCGTCGGCTTTTCATTTCCTTGAGCACCGGGAACAGCTCGTAGATCCGGTCCGGGACTTTCGATGGCGCTCGGCGACTCGCCGCGCCCACCAGCAGGTTTTCCTCAACTGTCAGCCGGCCGAAGATGTCGCGTCCTTGCGGTACGTAAGCCAGGCCGCTCGATACGCGCTTGTAAGTCGGCATCGATGAGATCTTTGCGCCGCGCCAGGAGATCGTGCCGCTTTTGGTCGGCACCACGCCCATCAGGCAGCGCAATAACGTCGTCTTGCCCACGCCGTTGCGGCCCAGCAATACAGTGAGTTTTCCATCAGGCACGGTCATCTTCACATCGCGCAGGATGTGGCTGCCGCCGTAGAACTGGTTGAGGGAATCGACTTCGAGCATGTGTATTTCCTCTATCGACCGAGGTACGACTCGATCACTTTCTCATTGCGCTTCACTTCATCGAGCGTGCCGTGCGCGAGCACGCTGCCCTCGGCCATCACCGTCACCCGCCCCGTGTCGCCCGAGAGCGCCGCGACGAACTCCATGTCGTGCTCGACCACCATCATCGAACAGGTGCCGCGCAATTTGTTCAGCAATTCCGCGAGCTGCATGGTCTCGTGGTCCGTCATGCCGGCGGCCGGTTCATCGAGTAACAAGAGCGCCGGCTGCTGCATCAGCAACATGCCAATCTCCAGCCGCTGTTTCTGCCCGTGCGACAACTCGCCGGCATAACGCGTGGCATCGGCTTCAAGGTGAATCAGTTCCAGCGTCTCTTCAATCCTTGCTTGTGCCTCGCGGTCAAGTTTCGATCTGAGCGAGGCTAACCACCCCTTGTCGGTTTTCATCGCGAGTTCGAGGTTCTCCCACACCGGGTGATTCTCGAACACGGTCGGCTTCTGGAACTTGCGGCCGATACCCGTGCGCGCGATCACCGGCTCCGACATACGCGTCAGATCAAGCGTCTGGCCCAGAAACACCTTGCCCGAATCGGGCCGCGTCTTGCCGGTGATCACGTCCATCATCGTGGTCTTGCCCGCGCCGTTCGGTCCGATCACGCAGCGCAGTTCGCCCACATCGATGGACAGCGTCAGCTTGTTGAGCGCCCGGAAACCATCGAAGCTCACGGTCACGTCTTCCAGATACAGGATCGTGCCGTGCGAGACATCGATCTCGCCCGGTTCGAGCACGTGGCCCAGACCCGTGATGCCGTTCTGGTTGCGTTCGTTGATTTCAGGCAGCGGCGGCAGGTCCACGATCAATGCGTTGTAGGCGGTCAATGTGAATGTCCTCCCGCTTTCTTCCGGCGCAATGCCATATCAATGAGCCCCATGATGCCGTTCGGCAACAACAAGGGCACCAGCGTAAAGATCAGGCCCAGAAAGAACAGCCAGTATTCAGGGAAGTTCGCCGTAAAGAAGCTCTTCGCACCGTTCACCGCGAACGCCCCGATGATCGGTCCGATCAAGGTTCCCCGACCACCCACGGCCACCCAGATCGCCATTTCGATAGAGTTGCCCGGCGACATCTCGTTCGGGTTGATGATGCCGACTTGAGGCACGTACAACGCCCCCGCAATGCCGCACAGAATCGCCGACACGGTCCAGATAAATAGCTTGTAAGCGAGCGGGCTGTAACCTAAGAACATCAGCCGCGCTTCGCCATCGCGCACGCCCGTCACCACGCGCCCAAGCTTGGACGTCACAATCGCCCGTGCCGCGATAAACGCCAGAATCAGCACGCCGAGCGTCATGAGGAACAACACCGTGCGCGTACTCGCCGACGTAATCGGAAAGCCCGCGATACGCTTGAAATCGGTAAAACCGTTATTGCCGCCGAAACCGGTTTCGTTGCGATAGAACAGCAGCATCGCGGCGAACGTCATCGCCTGCGTGATGATCGACAGGTACACGCCTTTGACGCGCGAGCGGAACGTGAAGAAGCCGAATATCCAGGCAAGCACCCCGGGCACAACAATCACCAGCAACAGCGCGTACCAGAGGTGTTGCGTGCCCTGCCAGTACCACGGCAGCTTGTGCCAGTCGAGGAACACCATGAAGTCGGGCAGGTCGCTCTGATAGTTGCCCTCGCGGCCAATCGAGCGCATCAGGTACATGCCCATCGCGTATCCGCCGAGCGCAAAGAACAGCGCGTGCCCGAGGCTCAGGATGCCGCAATACCCCCACACGAGATCAAGCGCCAATGCGCCGATCGCGTAGCACATGAGCTTGCCGACGAGCGTCATCGAATACGCGGAGAGGTGGAACGTGCTCGACTCCGGCAGCACGAGCGCGGCGATAGGCACGCAGATGCCCATCGCGATCACGAACGCGATCAGCGCAATCCAGCCGCTGCGGGGTAAAAGCGCCGCACGCGGGGGCAGGCCTAACGCAAAGCCTTCACGCCGGGCTTGCTCGTCGGGTTGCGGCGCAACATCGAGGTTGGCTGAGACGTTGGGTGTAGTCATCTCAAACCTCGGCGCTGCGGCCCTTCAGGGCGAACATGCCCTGAGGACGCTTCTGGATGAACAACACGATCAGCACGAGCACCGCGATTTTAGCGAGCACCGCGCCCCAGAACGGTTCGATCGTCTTGCTGACAAGTCCGAGTCCGAACCCGCCGATCACCGTTCCCGCCAGTTGTCCGACACCGCCCAGCACCACCGTCATGAATGAATCGATGATGTAACTCTGCCCCAGATCCGGCCCGATATTGCCGATCTGCGAGAGCGCGCAACCGCCCAGTCCCGCGATGCCGGCGCCGAAGGCAAACGCATACGAATCCACGCGCGCGGTTTTTACGCCCACGCATGCGGCCATGCGGCGGTTCTGCGTCACGGCGCGTACGAACAGGCCGAGGCGCGTCTTGGTGAGCACGACCCAGGCGAGCAGCACGACAACCAGCGAGAAGCCGAGAATGGTCAGGCGGTTGTAAGGCAATATGAGATTCTGCATGATGGACACGCCGCCGCTCATCCACGAGGGGTTCGTCACCTGCACGTTCTGCGCGCCAAAGATGGTGCGAGTGGCCTGGATCAGAATCAGGCTGATGCCGAAGGTGGTCAGCAGCGTTTCGAGTGGCCGGCCGTAGAGATGTTTTATCACCAGTCGTTCCAGCACGATGCCGACCAAGGCGGCGGCGGCAAACGACACGGGCACCGCGAACAGCGGATACCAGTTGAACGCGCCGGGTGCGTAGTGCTGCACGAGGTTTTGCACGACGTACGTGGCGTACGCGCCAATCATGAGGAATTCGCCATGCGCCATGTTGATCACGCCAATGAGACCGTACGTGATTGCAAGGCCCAGCGCTGCGAGCAACAACACGCTACCGAGAGACAGACCCGCGAAGATCGTGCCGACAATCTCGCCGCGTCGTTGAATCGAGTTCAGCTCTTCAATGCCCGCCTGGGCTGCTGCGCGCACGCGGGCATCGGGTTCGGCGAAGGTGCCGTCCGCGTTCTTGACGACGATCGGACGCAAGAGTTCGTTCATATCGAGGTCGTGACGCGCTGCGACCAGTTGCACGGCTTCGAGGCGTTTGTTCGGATCGGTATCGTGTAAGGCGGTAGTGGCCCAGAGCGTATCGAGGCGTTTTTTAAGTGTCGGATCGGTTTCCTTGGTGCGGGCTTTATCGACTAAAGGTTTGATCGACGGATCGGCGTTCTTGAGCAATTCATCGATGGCCGCGCGTCGTGTAGCGATATCGGGCGATGCCAGTTGCAAACCCGACACCGCGCCGGATACTTTCGAGCGCAGCAGATTGTTCAAGGTGACCGGTTGCGCATCGGGTGCGTCGACGATCTTGTTGGTGAGCGGGTCCTTGTTGCCGTCGTCGGTCTGGATTAAGACCTTGCCGGCGTCGGTGGCGACCAGAGAACCATCGGAGAGCGCGTTGAGCACAGCGATTGAAGGGGCGTCGGCGTTGGCGATCAGCTTGTCGATGGCGGCGGATTTGGCGTCGAAGTCGTCAGCCGCGAGCGGCGCGAGATCGTTGGCGCTCAGGGCCGCAAAGGCGACCAACGGCATGCAGGCAATCAGGATTGCGCAGAGGCCACGGCGAGCGAAGCGAAGCATCGAATCAGTCATGAATGGCCTGTCAGGTAGAGCGGAGTGCGGGGCGGCGTGGTGTGATGTGTTGCGTGTTCCATGCTGCCCGGACTCGTATGAACCGCCGCGGGGTTCTTGTGCTTGATTGCGCGGCGGTTCGATGTTTCAACGTTGGTAGTTCGTACTTGCTAAGGCTTAAGCCCGAGGTTCAGGCCTTAGTTTTAGACTCAGGACTCAGGCAAAAGACTTAACCTTAACCCCAAGCCTTTAAGCCACGCGGCGCCGACGCAGGAAATCCGGAATCGAACTCACCACATCCGGCTTGCCTTCGTTGCCCGGAATGTATGGGCTCCACGGCTGCGCGCGCACCGTCGTCTTCGTGCGCCACACGACGTTGAACTGACCGTCGGCACGCACTTCACCAATCATGACCGGCTTGTGCAGGTGGTGGTTCCCATCCATCTCAAGCGTAAAGCCCGACGGGGCGGCGAACTTCTGGCCGATCATCGCCACGCGGATCTTGTCGACATCGACGCTCTTCGCTTTCTCGGCCGCCTGCTTCCACATGTGGATGCCGACAAAGGTCGCTTCCATCGGATCGTTGGTCACGCGCTTGTCGCCGCCCGGCAGGTTGTTCTTCTTGACCCAGTCGGCGAACATCGCCTTGAACTTCGTGTTCTCCGGGTTCTTCAGCGACATGAAGTAATTCCATGCCGCGAGATTACCCACCAGCGGTTTTGTATCGATGCCGCGCAGTTCCTCTTCGCCCACCGAGAACGCGACGACCGGCACATCGGTGGCTTTGAGCCCCTGATTGCCGAGTTCCTTGTAGAACGGCACGTTCGAGTCTCCGTTCACCGTCGAGATCACGCAGGTCTTGCCGGCTTGCGAGAACGTCTTGATGTTCGCCACAATCGTCTGATAGTCCGCGTGCCCGAACGGGGTGTAGACCTCTTGAATGTCATCGTCCTTCACGCCCTTCGAGTGCAGGAAGGAGCGCAGGATCTTGTTGGTCGTGCGCGGATAGACGTAGTCGGTGCCCAGCAGGAAGAAGCGTTTTGCTGCGCCGCCTTCCTTGCTCATCAGGTATTCGGTGGCGGGAATGGCTTGCTGGTTCGGTGCGGCGCCCGTGTAGAACACGTTCTTCGACATCTCTTCACCCTCGTACTGCACCGGGTAGAAGAGCAGGCCGTTGAGTTCCTCGAACACCGGCAGCACCGATTTACGCGACACCGATGTCCAGCAGCCAAAGGTCACCGCGACCTTGTCTTGCGAGATCAGTTGACGGGCTTTTTCGGCGAACAGCGGCCAGTTCGAAGCGGGGTCAACCACCACCGGTTCCAGTTGACGGCCCAGCACGCCGCCGCTTGCATTGATCTGCGCAATGGTCATCAGCGCCGTGTCTTTGAGCGACGTTTCCGAAATCGCCATCGTCCCGGACAGGGAATGCAGTACGCCCACTTTGATGGGGCCTTTGTCGCTTTGAGCGAAAGCCGAAGGGATCTTGCCAACTACGCCTGCAACCCCCGCTGCCGATGCGACCTTCAGGAACTCACGCTTTTTCATTGACCGTCCTTAACCAGAATGTAAGTTGGATTTAGTCTTGGATACAAGACGGAATACCATTCGCAAATTCTGGGCCAAGGACGTGAAAGCCTTTGTAGAAAAGGCTTCCCGGTGTTCGACAGTCAATCACAGGCCTGCTGACTGACTAGGCACGGTGCGTACGCGCTCAAAACTGGTGCGGTGTGCACGCTTTCGGAGGTACGCTACGAATCATCCTGACTGGCGTAACGCTCGCGTGCGGAATGGAGCATGTAAAGCGTGATGCGTTTCACTTCGGCCTGGCTCTCCGCGATGTGCGCACGGATCATCTCTTGTGCGCCGGAGACATTTTTTTCGAAGATCGCCGACAGGATTTCACCATGCTCCCGGTAGGTGGCATCGATACGGGGCGCCTTCGTAAAATCCAGGCGACGGATGATCCGGATGCGCTCCGTTACGTCCTGATGAATGCGGGCCATCTCGTCGTTGCCCACCGCCGCGACAATGCGGGTGTGAAACGCCTCATCAAGCGCTGCCACGACTGTCGAGTCAGCGAGGTAGTGTTCGGCCGGCACACACCATGTCTCGCGTAACGTATCAAGCCGGTCCATTGCATCGAGAGCAACGACCCGGGCAATGGCGGAGGTCTCCATCATGACCCTCACTTCGTACAGGTCCTCGAAGTATTTGAAATCGAAAGCGCGCACCTGCCAGCCGCTTTTGAAATGCACTTCGACGTATCCTTCACGCTGCAGCCAAAACAGCGCCTGACGAACCGGCGTCCGGCTCACCTGCATGCGCGTTGCAATATCGCCTTCGCTGAATTTGTCGCCCGGCAGCAGCCGGAAATCGAAAATATCGGCCTTCAATTGCGTATAGATTTGTGCCGCGAGATTGCTGGCATTTTTCGCCGGACCCGCGGGCGTCTTCGTATCCACCATGTGCTTTTCCAACCGATGTAAGCCGATTATTCGAGTGAGACCAAAGGATCCCCAGCGTTGATCATCATACCGGGCTTGCAGTGGAATGTTCCCACGATGCCATCGTGCGGCGCCGCGACATGAAACTCCATTTTCATTGCTTCAAGAATCAAAAGGGGGTCGCCGGCATTCACGCGCGAACCGGGGTCCGCCATGAGCTTCCACACATTGCCCGTAATGTCCGCCGAGACAACGAAGCCTGATAGCTCCGCAACTTCGATCAACTCCCCGGCCGTTTCGGTTACGGCCGATACGTGGGTATCGGCCGCAGTATCGGCCGCAGTATCGGCCGCCCAATGCGCGACCTCCGCGTCAAAAGCGAGTTTCTGCCTGGCCCGGAAGACTTCAAGTTCCGGCGCGATACTTTCAAGAAAAGCGTTGTATGCGCCTAGATCAAAGACCTGCTCTTCTATCCGAACGCCGCACCGCCCTTCCCTGAATTCGTCTCTAAGCACATCGAGTTCGCGCTCGCTCACCGGATAAAAACGCACCTGATCGAAGAACCTGAGCAGCCAGGGTTTGCCATCGACAAACATCTCGTTCTTGAGGAACTTGTTCCAGATCGGCAACGTGCGTCCAACCAGTTGATAGCCGCCGGGCGAATCCATTCCGTAGATGCACATATAGACGCCGCCGATGCCCACCGTGCCCTCGGCGGTGTACGTACGCGCCGGGTTGTACTTCGATGTGACCAGGCGATGCCGTGGGTCAACGGGGACGGCACACGGAGCGCCCAGGTACACGTCGCCAAGCCCGAGAACCATGTAGCTGGCTTCGAAAATGGTATCGCGTACTGCGTTGCCCGATTCCAGGCCATTGATGCGCCGGATGAACTCGGTGTTACTGGGCAACCAAGGGGCCGTGTCACGCACCGATTGCCGATAACGAATCACTGCGTCGAGTGTCGCGGAGTCCTCGTAAGCCATTGGCAAGTACACAACACGGCTGGGCACCGTCATGGTGGAGATGCCGGCAAGCGTTGCGTCCGTGGCGGCAAGGGCATCAACGAGAGCGCGTTGATGGATCACGCGGCTGTCGAAACGTACCTGCAAGGAACGCACGCCGGGAGAGAGCTCACACACGCCATTCACCGGACTATTCTTCAAAGCCTCCATCAACGCGTGAATGCGAAAACGGTGATTGAGATCGAGAACGTTCTCGCCGTATTCGATCAGGATGTACTTGTCGCCCGCTTGGCGGAAGACCGTCTTGGGACGCTCACCGGACGCAGCCATCTCGAACAAAATGGGTGAGCCACGCTCAGCGCTTGCATCTGGAAGTGCGAAGACCGAGGCATCCCATCCTGCGATAAAGGCATCCTGCGCCTGTTCCAGCGCGAGTGCATCGTCGAACGTCATTTCACGAAAGCGGATCTTGTCGCCCGGCTTGACCTGCCCCACCTTCCATAATTCAGCCTTCGCGATGGTCACGGCGCAAACGAATCCGCCGAGGCTCGGGCCATCGCGGGTCAGGATCACCGGCATGTCGCCGGTGAAATTGACACTGCCGATCGCGTACTCACAATCGTGCACGTTCGACGGATGCAGCCCCGCTTCGCCACCGTCGGAACGCGTCCATTGAGGCTTCGGACCATTCAGCCGGATACCAAGACGGTTCGAGTTGTAGTGGACGTCCCACTCGCTCGCAAAGAATGTCTCGATTGATTCCGCCGTGAAGAAGTCAGGGGCGCCGTGCGGGCCGTATAACACCCCGATATCCCATGTACGCCCATACCTGGGTACGAGAGAATCAGGGAGTGCCGCCGGGGCATGCAGGGGCGCCAGGTCAGCCGTCGCAGGCAGGCCGGGATCTGCTATGGGCAAGACGTCTGCCGGGCGCAACGTGCGGCCCGCATGGCCGCCAAATTGTCCGAGCGCGAACGTGGCGCGACTACCGAGATACAGCGGAACGTCCAGGCCGTTGCGCACCGCGAGATAGGTCCGGCACCCGCTGGTCGCTTTTCCGATGCGCAGGATCTGCCCTGCTTTGATATAAATAGGTATCCAGAACAATACTGGTTTTCCATCCAGCGTCGCATCGGTCGGGGCACCGGTCAAGGCGACGATCGTATCGCAATGAAACCGCAGCGTAGGTCCGAGCACCGTGGTTTCAATGCCCGCAGCATGCGGCTGATTACCGACGATCCGGTTAGCCAGCCTGAACGCCCAGTCATCCATTGGCCCAGACGGCGGCACGCCGATGCCCCAATACCCAACGCGGCCGGGATAGTCCTGGATAGAGGTATAAGTGCCCGCATCGATCACCTCGATCGCGCTCGGCCGATACACGAACGCGTCGAGAAACCGCGTCGAGACATCGCCGGTGCGAAAAGCGTCGCTCGCCACCACTTGCCGCAAGTAATCCAGATTTGTCGCTATACCGGCCAGCCGTGTTTCGGCGAGTGCCCGGGTCATCGCCGCAATAGCCGCCGAACGATCAGCGCCATGTACGATGAGCTTCGCAATCATCGGGTCGTAGTGAGCGGACACCTCCGTCCCGGTTTCGACCCAGCCGTCCACGCGGATATCGGGAGGGAAGCTGACTTCAGTCAGTGTGCCGGGACTCGGCGCGAAGTTACGCAGCGCATTTTCGGCGTACACCCGCACTTCTATTGCTACCCCTTTCGGGATGATCGGGCGATCCAGCGCGGGCGGATGACCGGCAGCGGTCAGGATCATCCACTCCACCAGATCGATACCGGTCACGCTTTCGGTGATCGCGTGTTCAACCTGCAACCGCGTGTTGACTTCGAGGAAGTAGAACGCCTCCTGAGGCGCGTCGTAAATAAACTCGACCGTACCGGCCGACCGATACGAAACCGAACGGCCCAGGTTCTCCGCAGCGGCCCACAACCGTTGTCGAACCGCATCCGCTAAATTCGGCGCAGGTGTTTCCTCAACGACTTTTTGATTACGCCGCTGCAAAGAACAATCTCGTTCACCGAGCGCGACGACATTACCCCGGCCATCGCCGAAGATTTGCACTTCAACATGGCGAGCCTGGTCGACAAAACGTTCGACAAACACGCCAGCGTTCGCGAAAAACGACTGCCCCAATCGCTTGACTGATTCGAACGCGGCAATCAACCCGGCTTCGTCATTGCATCGCGTGAGACCAATGCCACCGCCCCCAGCCGTGCTCTTCAGCATGACGGGGTAGCCGATCCTTGCAGCCTCTTGTCGTGCGTCCGACACGTCGGCAAGCAGGCCCGATCCGGGAGTTAGCGGCACACCGGCCAGTTCAGCAAGCTCGCGAGCGGCATGCTTCAACCCAAACTGCTCCATTTGCTGCGGAGTCGGCCCCACGAATGCAAAACCTTCGGCCTCGCAGCGCGCGGCGAATTCCGCGTTCTCCGACAAAAAACCGTAGCCCGGAATGATCGCCTGAGCACCGCTTCGCTTCGCCGCATCGATGATGAGATCCACCCGCAGATAGCTTTCGGCCGCGGTGTTACCGCCCAGCGAAATTGCGGCGTCGGCTGAGGAGACATGAAGGCTGTTGCGGTCAGCGTCTGAATAGACGGCAACCGAGCGTATGTTCATGCGTCTCAGCGTGCGCGCAATGCGACAGGCAATCTCGCCGCGATTAGCGATCAATACGGTGTGGAACATGGAAGTCCCCGATCAGGAGTGGGATGGTACGGTCGTCCTGCTTCTGTCGGCGAGATAGTTTGCCCAGCCGCCGAACCGGGTGATGTCGACAGCGTGGTCCAGTCCGGCGGACTCGCAGATGAAGCCTTTGACATCGGTTCCATCGGCGAGGCTGACGGTACCGATTCCCAGGGGTGCGGCGACGCCAGCCACAAAGGAACCGAACTCGGCAAGGGGCATGTCCCATAGTTCAAGCTGGATCGATGCACCGCTATCGGAACGCATCAAGCCGGGCTTAGGCGGTGTTGTATTGGCCAGTGCAAACAGCTGATAGTTAGACGCTGTCGTCGTGCTTGCAACAAAGCTTGCCCCGCGACTGACCAGTTCATGGTTGAGCGGCATTCCACGCAGATGCGCTCCTACGACCGCGACGCGGATTGTGTTCGCTGGCGAAGCGTCGCGCACCGACAACGTTGCATCCTGAAGATTCAGTGCCAGGCCGGTCGCACCGCGTGCGAGACCGGTGCTGTTATGCCAGTGCTCGGCAAACGCGGCGAGTCCACGCTCCTGCCATGCGTCACCTATGAACGTAATACCGAACGGCAAACCGTCTTCGCGAAGACTCGCAGGGACCGACACCGCGCTCCAGTCGAGCAAGTTGACGAAGTTGGTGTATTTCCCCATGTGGCTATTCAAACGCACGGGATCCGCCTGGACATCAGCGATTCGATAATGCGTGGGAGCCGTCGGCACAAGTATGGCGTCGAATCCCGCAAGCAGTGCGTCGGCGCGGCGCTTGAGATCGGCAAGCTCGTACACGCCATCAAAAGCATCGGCGGCTGAAAATTCCCTGGCTTTGAAAATGATGTCACGCACGACCGGATGGATATCGGCTTCGTGATTAGTCGCGAATTCGCGAATGGCGGCGTAGCGTTCGGCCACCCAGGCGCCGTCGTATAGCAACGCAGCGACTTCGTCGAACAGGGTGAAGTCGATCGGCACACAGGTCGCACCCTGCGCCTCAAGCTGGCCGATGGCAACCTGAAAAGCTTGCGCGGCGAAATCATCGCCAAAAAATTCCGGTTGAGCGGGAATGGCGATGCGCGGCGCAGCCGGCATACGCCAATCACGCGACGCTTCCGGTGCGGCACGTGAAAGGCCATCTTCAAGATCGATGACAGCCGCCACGTCATACACGGTCATCGCGTCACCCACGGTCATCGCGAATACGGACACGCAATCCAGCGTACGGCACGCGGGTACGACACCGGTATTGCTGAAGGCGCCACGCGTAGGCTTGATGCCAACGATGTTGTTCAACCCGGCAGGCACACGTCCAGAGCCTGCAGTGTCCGTCCCCAGCGCGAAGGGTACAAGACCGCGAGCCACGACCGAAGCGGATCCTGAACTCGACCCTCCCGACACAAATTCCGCATTAAACGTATTAGTTGGTACTCCGTAAGGTGATCGAACACCAACGAGACCCGTTGCGAACTGATCGAGATTGGTCTTCCCAATGATGATCGCACCGGCATCGGCCAAACGCCGAACGATCGTTGCATCCTTGTCCGGTGAATAGGCAAACGTGGGACAAGCGGCCGTTGTCTCAAGGCCTTCAGCGTCGATATTGTCTTTCGCTGCGAACGGCACCCCATATAACGGAAGGCGGTCCATATCGCCGCCAACAGCATCGAGCTTTTGAGCGAGCTTGGTCAGGCGAGCGTCCAGCCCGGAAGCGGACACGATAGAAATCCAGGCTGGGTCGTCTGCAGAGAGCGACGCCCTGAGTTCGTGAAGCAGTTCCGCTGGCTTAGCACCGGTTCCGTATGCACGTTTCCAGTCAGGAATAGTCCATCCGAGCATCTGGTATTTCCTCTTGTGTACAAGTTTCGAACTTCATATACAAGAGTTGTGCCAATGGTGGGAAGGTCTTTGTTGATGGGCTTCGGAGAGGTTTTAAAGGAAAATTGGCAGCGTGTCCTGCGGCGGCGGAACGCCCTAAAGTGGCGCCGAACGAGCGGAAATTGGGCGAGTTCGCACCAGTAGCGAGCCCGGCCAGCCACATTCTTAGCCGATGCCAGTGCGCCGCCCAAAGAACAGACGGCCGCCCGAAGGCGGCCGTCTGTTCGCATTCGTGCCTGTCGCTAAATCAAACTCACACGCCCGCGCGCAACGTCTTTGCCGCAGCGACCATGTTCTTGAGCGCGGGGATAACCTCATCCCACTGACGCGTCTTCAAGCCGCAATCCGGATTGACCCACAAACGCTCCGCCGGAATACGCTCAGCCGCTTTGCGCATCAACTGCACAATGTGCTCCTGGCTCGGGATATTCGGCGAGTGGATGTCGTACACGCCCGGGCCGATCTCGTTCGGGTAGTTGAAGTTATCGAAGGCATCCAGCAGCTCCATGTCCGAACGCGACGTCTCGATCGTGATCACGTCGGCGTCCATATCGGCGATCGACGCAATGATGTCGTTGAACTCCGAATAGCACATATGCGTGTGGATCTGCGTTTCGTCCTGCACGCCATTCGCCGTGATACGGAACGATTCAACGGCCCACTGCAGGTATTCGTTCCACTGCGACTTGCGCAACGGCAAACCTTCACGCAGTGCCGCCTCGTCGATCTGAATCACACGCACGCCGGCTTTTTCCAGGTCCAGCACTTCCTCACGGATAGCCAACGCCAACTGATGGCACGACACCGAACGCGGCTGGTCATCGCGGACGAACGACCAGTTCAGGATGGTGACCGGGCCGGTCAACATGCCCTTCATCGGCTTGGCGGTTTGCGATTGTGCGTACTTGATCCACTCCACGGTCATCGCCTTCGGACGGCTGATGTCGCCGAACAGGATAGGCGGCTTCACGCAGCGCGAACCGTAGGACTGTACCCAACCAAACCGGCTGAACGCGTAGCCGTCGAGCTGTTCACCGAAGTACTCGACCATGTCGTTGCGCTCGGCTTCGCCGTGCACGAGTACGTCAAGACCTAGTGCTTCCTGTTCGCGCACGCTGCGCGTGATCTCGCGGTGCATGACGGCCTTGTAGCCGGCATCGTCCAGCTCGCCAGTCTTGAACTGGCTGCGAGCCTGACGAATCTCGGCGGTCTGCGGGAACGAGCCGATAGTCGTTGTCGGATACGCCGGCAGCTTCAACAAGGCCGACTGCTTCGTGGCGCGTTGCGGGTAAGCGCTTGAGCGACGGCCAAGTGCTGCATCGATTTTCGCAACCGCTGCCTTGACCGCCGGGTTGTGCACGCGCGGCGACGAACGGCGGTTTTGAATTGCGGCGCCGTTCTCAGCGAGCGCCGCCTGCACCGACTGGCGGCCGTCGTTTAGCGCGTGAGCCAGCACCTTCAGTTCATCGAGCTTCTGCAATGCGAAAGCGAGCCAGGACTGAATTTCCTTATCGAGCTTTTGCTCGCTGGCCAGATCGACCGGCACATGCAACAGCGAGCACGACGGTGCAATCCACAAGCGGTTCTGCAATGTCTGATGAATAGGTTCCAGCCAGTCCAGCACGGCGCTCAGGTCGCTTTTCCAGATGTTCCGGCCATTGATGACACCAAGGGACAGCACCTTGTCCGCAGACAGCTGCGCGAGCACTTGCGCAACCTCGGCACGCGCGTTGATCGCATCGATATGCAGACCCTGAACCGGCAGCTTGCACGCGATTGATAAGTTATCCTGCAATTGTCCGAAGTAAGTGGTCAGCAGCAGCTTGGCCTTCGAACCCTTCAACGCGTCGTAGGCCGTGACGAATGCATGCTGCCACGTTGCATCGAGCTCAGTGACCAGGGCTGGCTCATCGATCTGCACCCATTCAACGCCTTGCGCCGCCAGTTGTTCAAGCAACGCTGCATACACCGGCAACAGGCGCGGCAGCAACGCGAGCTTGTCCGAGTCGTCCTTGGCCTTGCCAAGCCAAAGATACGTCACCGGGCCAATGATGACCGGCTTGGCTTTCACGCCGAGCTTGCGAGCCTGTGCCAACTGATCGAGCAAGCGCGATGCATCGAGTGCAAATTCGGTCGATGCGCTGAATTCCGGCACGATGTAGTGATAGTTCGTATCGAACCATTTGGTCATCTCGCCAGCCTGCACGCCGCAGCTGCAAGCCGAGTCATGCGCGGAGCGGCCACGCGCGACGCGGAAGTAATTGTCCAGCGGGTCGCCGTCAAAACCGCGAACCCGTTCCGGGATGTTGCCCAGCGTGAAGCTCGTGTCGAGCACCTGATCGTAGAACGAGAAATCGCCGACGGGCACATGGTCAAGGCCGGCCTGGTTTTCCCAGTGCCGCTGGCGCAGTTGTGCGCCCAACCCGGTCAGTTCGTCGCGTGACGACTGCCCTTTCCAATAACCTTCCTGCGCGAATTTCAGTTCGCGTTTTGCGCCGATACGGGGGAAACCCAAATTGTGCGTCGTGACCATTGATGTGCCGCTCCTGAAATGAACGGCTCGATCATAGGTTGCGTGGTCTATGAAATATAATGGTCTTTTCTCATTGATCGATTAGTTCCTTTCATGGACGACACATGCTCGAACGAACTCATCTGGCCATTATTCGGGAAGTCGACCGTCACGGCTCGCTGACAGCGGCCGCGAACGTGCTGTGCCTGACGCAGTCCGCGCTTAGCCATACCGTCAAGAAGATGGAGCAGCAGCTTGGGACCGCCGTATGGAGCCGCGACGGTCGCAACCTGCGCCTGACGCAGGCGGGGCAGTATCTGCTGGCGCTCGCGAACCGCGTGCTGCCGCAGATGGAACATGCGGAAGAACGCATGAGGCAATTCGCGCTGGGACAGCGTGGGACGCTGCGCATTGGCATGGAATGCCATCCTTGCTACCAGTGGCTGCTCAAGGTGGTGTCGCCCTACCTCGCACGCTGGCCCGACGTGGATGTCGACGTCAAACAGAAATTCCAGTTTGGCGGCATAGGCGCGTTGTTCGGCTATGACATCGACATATTGGTCACGCCGGATCCGTTGCGAAAACCCGGCTTGCGCTTCGAACCGGTGTTCGACTATGAGCAGGTACTGGTGGTGGGGCGGCAGCATCGGCTGGCGCAAGCACCTTTCATCCTGCCCGATGAACTCGCCGAAGAGGTCCTGATCACGTATCCGGTCGAGATCGATCGGCTGGATATCTATAACCAGTTCCTCATGCCGGCGAACGTCATGCCGAAGCGGCACAAGGTCATAGAAACCACCGACATCATGTTGCAAATGGTCGCAAGCGGTCGGGGCGTGGCCGCGTTACCGCGCTGGCTGGTTGAAGAGTATGCGGACAAGGTCGCGGTGAATGCGGTCCGGCTGGGCAAAAAAGGCATCGCCAAGCAGATCTTCCTGGGCGTCCGTGAAACGGATACGACGATCGATTATCTGAGCGCCTTTGTTGAGCTTGCGCGTGGGTCCGACTGGAATGTAACGGTGGAAACGGAACACGCATAGGCATCCTAAGCTCTTCCAGCCCTTATCGATTCAATCGATCCTGCATGAAATCCACGAACGCGCGCAGCTTGCGGGGAACGTGGACACGGCTGGGGTAGTAGAGATAAAATCCGGGGAACGTGGGCCACCACGGCTTCAGCAGCGCAATCAGGCGCCCGGCCTGAATGTCGTCGTGCACCTGGACTTCGAACGCGCAGCCAATGCCGGCGCCAGCCCGGACAGCCGCGAGGATGATATCGCCGTCGTTGGTCACCAGCGGCCCAGGCACCTCAATGTCGAAGTCACGGCCCTTGTGCGTATATTCCCAGCGATAAATACTGCCCGCGAGACGAACATTGATACACCTGTGCGCGCGCAAGTCCTCGGGCTTGCGCGGCAGCGGGCGTCCTGCCAGATAGCGTGGCGCCGCGAGAGTCGCAATACGATGCCGGCCGCCGAACGGCACGGCTACCACGTCCTGCGCCAGGTTCTCGCCAAGGCGAATGCCGGCGTCGAAGCCCCCGCCGACGAGATCCACGAGCGCGTTGTCGCAATGCATTTCCACGGTGATGTCGGGATAGGCCTCCAGGAAGTCGACCAGATGAGGCATCACCAGAATGTCCGCCGCCGTGCGCGAGAGGTTGAGGCGCAGCAGGCCGGCAGGCTTGTCACGTAATTCGTTGACCCCGTCGACGGCGGTCGCGAGCGCGGCAAGCGCCGGTTGTGCATCCTGCAGGAAACGCTGTCCGATTTCAGTCAACCCGACCCGGCGCGTCGAACGGTCGAGCAAGCGCACACCGAGGCGCCCTTCCAGCGCGCGCATGGTTTGCGACAAGGCTGACGGCGACACACCCAGCTCGGCCGCGGCGCGCGTAAAACTGGCATGGTGCGCCACGCGAGCAAAGGCGGCAATACCCGGCAGCAGGTCTGGCAGCGTCGCCATATTATGAAGCAGCGCTTCATGCTGCATATTGATTACCCCCCTTAATCCTTACCAATCGGCAGCCTATCATGGGCGCTCAATCCTCATAGGAGCACCCCATTCATGAGCAAGCTTTCCGGCAAAGTCGCTATTGTCACCGGTTCATCCAAAGGCATTGGAGCGGGTATCGCTGAACGCCTCGCCGCCGACGGCGCTCACGTGGTCGTGAACTACTCGCGCAGTGCGGAAGACGCAGATGTCGTCGTCAAGAGAATCGTTACGGCGGGAGGCAAGGCCATCGCGGTCAAAGCCGATATTTCCAAACCGGCTGAGATCCAGCCGCTCATCGATGCTGCCCTCGATACGTTCGGCAAGCTCGATATCCTGATCAACAACGCGGGGGTCTACAAAATGGACTCTCTGGAAACGCTGACGGCCGAGAGTTTCGACGAGCACTTCCACCTCAACGTACGCGGCCTGCTTCTTACCACGCAGGCAGCATCCCGCGTGTTGCCGGCGGGTGGCGTGATCGTCAACATCAGTTCGGGTCTGGCGCACAGCCCCTATCCGATGGTTCACGTCTACTGCGCCACCAAGGGCGCGGTGGACACCCTGACGCGTACGCTGGGGATGGAGCTTGGCCCTCGCAAGATTCGCGTGGTCGGCATTGCGCCGGGTTTCGTCGCCACCGAAGGGAATGCGGAATCTGCGAAAGGGATGGCTGAGTTCTTTATCGCCAAGACGCCGCTCGCGCGCGTTGGTCAGCCCAGCGACATTGCCGCAGCCGTCGCCTTCGCTGTTTCGGACGACGCCGGCTGGGTCACCGGATGCACGATCGATGTCGCGGGCGGAATGGTATTTTGATGCGTTTCCTGCTGCACAAGAGATTATTTGTACACGGCGTGTTGCAGATTGCGGCTGAGGGACGGCAACGGAAATGAAGCCCGTACAGTATCAAAGCTTCAGGGACGGCCATATTCCTTAAGCGTGGTGGGGTACTGCCAAGCGTCCATTCCGGCCAAAGCAGAGGATTCATTTGACCAACGGGAAAGTCAGGACGAACCGTGTTCCCTGCGGCTCACTTTTCGCATGTACCTTGCCGCCATGCAGTTCCATGATCGTCCGCACTATCGCCAGTCCCAGCCCGGTCGATCCGCTCGCCGACGCACCGCTCGTCCTCGATGGATCAGCACGATAAAACCGATCGAAAACGCGTACAAGTTATGTTCCAGCAAAACACGACCGGATGAATCGATCACTTCCGCCGACAACGCCTCGTTGCCCATCACCTGACTTTCCAGCCGCGCCTGACGCTGCGTCAGGCGGCGACGATACCCAGCCAAGCTTGATAGTCCACATGGCAACTCAGGTCCTGTGCAAGGCAATGGAAATGACCGCGACAGCACAGGGCCTGAACCGCGCCACTTAGCCGCCTGCGTAGATGTTGCAGAAGCTGACCGGACCAACGCAGGTCGAGCGCGTGGCCGTGTGCATCGGGGCGCTTGACGACGAAGTGCCGTTCTCCGCCACGCCGCCATAGGCTTGCGTCGCCTGTTGCTGGCCGTTCTGAGCGGCGATCTTCGCTTCAGCAGCCTGGATGTCGGCCGGGTAGTCGACGTCGCCACCGCGCGCCGGGTTGTAGCCCGCCTGTTCAACACGCACCAGGTCTGCGCGGACTTCAGCGCGTGTCACGGGAGCATTCGATTGTGCAAAGCTGAGAACCGGAGCGGCCAAGGCACCAGCGGCGAGAGCAAGGCAGATAAGTGCTTTTTTCATGATAGATATTCCTTCAATGAGTGTGATTGATTAACGGGCAACCTTGCCCTGAAACGGATGACGCTGTAGTTGCCGGAGTGCGATGACAAGCCTTGAAACTGCTATTAAATGGCCGATCTTCGTTTCGGTTTCCTTTCTTGGTTAAATCGTAACTAGTCAGCCGCTAAAGGCGAAGGGACGTGGCCAGCGAAGCTAAGAGCGAGCGCGGCCATGAGTGGGCGGCGTTGTTTGCGCAGGGTAGCCAGATACGATCGGATGGTGCAAAACGCCTGAAGTCCGCTCGCTGTGCGGAAGCATCCCGAGACTTTTTGTTTGAGCTTGGGCATGCGGATATCGCGTTCGGCCTGGTTATTGTCGAACGGCACGCGATGGTCGGCCACGAAACGCCACACTTGCGCGGTATGACGCTCCAGGCGCCCCAGCAGATTGTAGGCTTCGCTTTGTTTGATTCTGCCGCGCACATCTTCACGCGTGGGGTCGCGCGCTTGCTGCGGGTTGAGCTTGCGGCCTTCTCTGATCAGGGCGCGGCTGCGTCGCCGATAGTAGTTGGTGCGCGTGCGGCTCAAGCCCGTACGGCCGCAGGCAATGCTGTCATCGACCTCGCGCTTGGCCTGGCGCAGCAGCTTGAGCATGTGTTCGGCCCAGGGCTGCTGGGTCGACTCCCACACCCCGATCAACTCGCGCAGATGATGCGCATTGCATAACGCATGCTCGCACTCATAGTAGGAGTAAGGCACCCAGCCATCGTGCACTGCGATCCCGGTAAATGAGGGTAGGATACCGAAACTGTCCAGTGCTTCGCGCCCACGCGTGCGGTGCGAGCCATACCACGTCAGCGCCTGGGTCGAGGCCGTGTGCAGCCAGTGCAGGGTACGTCCCACGCGCATGCCGGTTTCATCGAAATGCACGACCGGCGCGCTTTGCAGCGCTTGCCCAATGAGTTCAACGGCCGGACTCAACATCCGTGCCGCTTGCGTGATGCAGTTTTGCACCGTGCCCGAACTCATGCTCAGGCCAAACAGGTCGCGCAACGCCTGCGAGGTACGCTCCAGGGGCAACTGCTGATATTGCGTCAGATAGACCGCCGCCGCCTGGATCTGGCTGCCGTACTGCACCGCCTGGCTTACGCCTTTGGGAAACTCGGCCCGATGTAATTGGCCGCAGCCGCATTGCGCCCGCTCCACGCGATGGGCTGTCACCTCAAACCGGATCACCGGCAAATCGATGACCTGGCGCTCTTCGGCCAGCACTGAAATGCGATCGGGCATGATTTCTTTCCCGCAGTTATCACATACCCGACTCACGCGATGAATCTCAACGTGATCTGGCTGCGCCACGCGTTTGAGTGTCTTGCCCTCATGACCTGGCTGAGCGCCTGGCGCGGCTCCGCTCACCGTGCGCTGCGACTTGGGTTTGGGTTTGCGCTTCAAGCCATCCGAGGACGGTGGCTTGCTTGAGTTGTGGCTGTCCTTCTCCAGCTTCGCTTCAATCTCATTCAGACGTCTCACCAACTCAATGATGAGTGCGTCCTTCTGCTCGTCCGTTAGATTTTTAAGGTTAGGCACTAATGTCATCTCCGAATCATGCCGAGCTTCGCAGCAGTTTACAAGTGCTGACTAGTTACGTTAAATCTAAATTACCGCGTTCATGCAGTGGCAAACACATCGGCATTGCTGTTATTCCACGATCGATCAAATAATTTCTTCAAGTTGTTGCTGACAGACCTTCGTAAGCCACGACTGGCTGCTTTGGCTCTTGCTTACATACGACGTAGCATGGCCATCAACTTCTATCTGGCCGCAGTGCAATCTCGGTGACTTGCAATCAGTATCGGCTTTCAAGCTTTGCGCGAGACTGACATCAGCATTACCAAATTGTTATCTTTGGCCGGAGGCAGAAAGACTTGGGGAGAGGGGATGAGGGGCGATTCCGTGCCCGAGCCATCGCGAGGGGAGTGCGAGACGAGGCGGTCGTGCCCTATCGACCGCTCATCGAATCCTGCGCAATTGCTGAAAAAAATTAAATTAGATATGCGAAACGATTTTTTAAGCGCCCGATCAACCCTGTGCCGTGACAAAGTGGGCTGTCAGGCTTGGCATATCCGAGAAGATTTCATCGTGAGACGGGTATCACCTTTGGCGTGCTGGCGCCAGGCGTTTTATCCTGACTCCCATCGTCATTACGATGTCAACCGTCGACTGAATGCGCGACACCCAAAGCCCCGGCCAACTTCAGCGCGTTCCTCTGTCCCTGGTCCTCGTAGTTGGTATTGAAAACCACATGCGTCAGTTCGACCGCTTTTGAAATCTCGATAACCTGGCTGGCGATTGAATCGATTTCATCATCGTTGTACTCGTATTGAAATCTCGACGACGACGCAACCGCACCTTTGACATTCCACGTGTCCTGATTGCGTCCATGCATACGAATCAACGCCAGCCGCGGATGCGTTGTTTCCCAAATGGCGGGGATGCTGTTACTCGACCCCTGCGGTTCATCCACCACCACATTCACCAGTCCGCGCTCACGTTCCATGGCCAGCGTGGAATCGCGGCGCTTTTCGTCGAACCAGGTCTGGTTGCGAAACTCGACCGCCATGGTGTAGCCGTCCATTGCGCCCATGACGTCCGCGCAGTGCTCGACATGCCGGATGCCGTGGGGATTGCAGATCACCCACGGCGCGAACTGGAAATGCACTGCGCCAAGCTTGCCGGCGGCACGAAGCGGCTCGATAGCTTCAAAGTACCGGCACCATAATTCCTGCTGCAACTCGCCCGGCAAATCCTTGTAATACAGGCTCGTCTTGCCGTTTTGCGGCAGGTGCGGCTGAACGTCTGGCGGAAACATGTCGCGTGCGGTCTGGTGCCCCGTGAACAAGCGGAACGCCTTGATGTTGAACACAAACCCGGGCGGTGTCCGCTCAGTCCACAACACTGAATTTGCAGCGTCAGGCATGGCGTAATAGCTGGAATCGACCTCCACCAAAGGGAACACGGACGCGTAATGACGCAACCGGGCCTCCGCGCTCGAACAGCCGGGCGGATAAAAACGCTTGCACTTGATCAGCGTGGGGTCCGTCCACGACGCTGTGCCGACCAGGACGGTCACCGCGCATTCTCCCTACCATTTCCACTACGTTCAGTCGACATAATTTCTCCCCCGTTTTTCCTCCCCATGTTTAAAAGGGGCAGTTCAGGCTCGATCAAATTCAAGGTAGAGTACTGTACATCCATACAGTTAAATTTACCATGTCAGCCCTGCTCAAGAACGTCGAAGACATCCACCCCGCCTTGTGGCGCGGGTCGCAGCTCGCGCGCGCTCAGGGGCAGACCGTCGACACGGGTTATGCCGTGCTGTCGGCCGAACTGCCGGGTGGCGGCTGGCCCCTGGGAACGCTGATCGAGTTGCTGGTGCAGCAGCCGGGCGTGGGCGAAGTCAGGCTGTTACGCCCGGCGCTCGCCGCCGTGAGCCGCCGCCCTATCGCTTTTGTGCAACCGCCTCATAGTCCAAATTCTCTCGCTTTTGCGTATCTGGGTGTGCCGCTCGACAAACTGCTCCAGGTGCGTGCATCGAAACTGGCTGACGCATTGTGGTCAGCCGAGCAAATTCTCAAGACGGGCAGTTGCGGCGCGCTTGTCTTCTGGCAGCAATACGCGCGCACGGAATCGCTGCGGCGCCTGCACATGGCCGCGCAATCCTCTGAAACGCTGTTCCTGATGGTGCGCCCGCTCGCGAGTGCGGCGGACTCGTCACCGGCCACGTTGAGGCTGTGCGTGCGGCCGGCCGGCGACGGTATTGCTGTCGACATCATCAAACGCAAAGGCCCGATCCGTGCCGAAAGACTGTCCGTCACCCTGCAACCCTCTCCTGTCCTGCTGAGTCCCCATGCCCGTGTACGTCGGCATACATCTACCCCGGTTGTCGCTGGAAGTGTTCCGTCCACGCTGGTCGCGTAGGCCTGAACATGGCTGCGTCGTCCTCGACCGCGACACGGTTTTTATAGCAGACCCGGGCGCCCGCGAGGTCGGCGTATGCGTAGGCATGAAACGCGGCGGCGTCCTCACGCTCTCGCCCGACACCCTCATGTTCGAGCGCGAGCTGAGCCGAGAAAACGACTTGATGTGCGAGGTAGCTTTTTCGCTGATGAAATTCTCACCCATGGTCGCGCTCTGCGATGAGGAAACCATTGTTATCGACGTGACGGCGAGCTTGCGGCTCTTCGGCGGCGTCGTGCGGCTGTGTCAACAGATGCGGAACATTGTCGATGCCATCGGCGTCACGGCGCGCCTGAGCACAGCGCCGACCGGCCAGGGCGCGTGGCTGCTGGCCAAAAGCGCCCGGAACGCTCACCTCGGCAAGCGGCGCGTGCTGAAAATGGCTTCGCTCGAACGCAAGCTCGGGACGCTGCCGTTCCAGGCCGCGCCGGAAGTGCGGGCTTTCACGGACTGGTTCAACGGGCTGGGTTGCAAGACGCTGAACGACATTCGGCGCCTGCCGCGTGCGGGTCTGAAAAAACGCTGTGGCGTCGCGCTGCTGGACTCGCTCGATCGCGCGTATGGACTCGCGCCCGAGCTCCATGAATGGCTGGCCGTGCCGCCCGCTTTCAGCGCGCGCATCGAGTTGCCCGATCGTATAGAACATGCGGAAGCCATGTTGTTTTCAGCGCGCCGGCTGATCGTGCAACTGTGCGGCTGGCTGAGCGCGCAGCAACTGGCGCTCACGTACGCCACGCTCACGCTGGAACACGAGCGCGGCCGCGATGCCATCGACCCCACCGTTATCCAGATCGCTCTCGCCGAACCCACCTGGCACGAAGAACATCTGCTGCGCTTGTTCAAGGAGCGGCTTGGCCGCACGGAACTCGTGGCGCCGGTTATCGCCATGCGTCTGAGCGCCGCAAAAATACAGCCTGCCGAACCGCCTACCGAGACGCTTTTTCCCGAACCCGGCGGTTCGCCTGAAGACCACAACCGCTTGCTGGAATTGCTGGTGGCGCGGCTGGGCGCCGAGAATGTGCTGCGCGCGGCGCCTTCATCGGATTACCGGCCTGAACAGGCGAACCGATGGATCTCCGTCACCGACACCACCCATCCTCAAAAGCTTGAAGCCGTGCCGTCCGATCTGCCGCGCCCGACGTGGCTGCTTGAAAAGCCGCTGCAACTGATGATGAAAAGCCATCGGCCGTTCTATGGGTCGTCGCTGAAACTGGTGTCGCCGGCTGAGCGCATCGAGGCGGGATGGTTCGACGGCGGTTTGACAAGCCGTGATTATTTCGTCGCGCAAGCCAGCGATCAAAGTTGCTACTGGATCTATCGCGAGCGGCCCGGGAGTGCGGAAGCCGAAGATCCGCGCTGGTTTCTCCACGGTCTGTTTGGATGATGCATCGTGGATACGACCTTCTCCATGCTGCCCGCGTATGCGGAGCTTTTCGCGTTTTCCAACTTCACGTTTCTTCATGGGGCATCGCGTGGAGAGGAGCTGGTCGCGCGGGCGGCGCAACTGAGTTATGCCGGTCTGGCAATCACCGATGAATGCTCGCTCGCGGGTGTCGTACGCGCGCATGTGGAGGCGAAGAAGCTGAATTTTCCGCTTGTGATCGGCTCGTATTTCAAGCTTGTCAATGCGGATCTTTCGCCGGCCTTCGGACTCATTTTGCTGGCAACGAACCGCAATGGATACGGCAATCTGTCGGAGCTCATCACCATTGCCCGCATGCGGTCGAAAAAAGGCGCGTACCTGCTCACGCCGAATGATCTGGCACGACCCGATAAAGAATTCGCCCATCTGCGTGGCATGCCGGATTGCCTCGCGATCCTCGTACCCGATTTCCCCGCAAAACAGGCTGCGCTCGATGCCCAGATCGAATGGCTCGACACCACGTTTCCTCAACGCGCGTGGGTTGGGTTGACGCTGCACCAGCGCGCGCTCGATGACATACATCGGGGGACCGTCGAGCATGTGGCCGCGTTTCACAAAGTGCCCGTGGTGGCGACCGGCAACGTGGTGATGCACTTGCGTTCGCGCAAGCCGCTGCAGGACACCATGACGGCGATTCGTATCGGCAAGCCGGTGTCGGAATGTGGTTACGATCTCGCTCCGAACGCCGAACAACATCTGCGCTCCAGGTTGCGGCTCGCGAATCTCTATCCGGAATACACGCTTGGCGAAACGCTCAATGTGCTCACACGCTGCACGTTTTCACTCGATGAATTGCACTACGAGTATCCGGACGAAATCGTGCCGGCGGGATATACCCACGCTGCTTATTTGCGGCAGGAAACCTATGTTGGCGCGCATCGGCGTTTTCCGCTCGGCATTGAGCACAAGGTGCAGGCTCAGATAGAACATGAACTCGAGTTGATCGAGCATATGAAATACGAGGCGTACTTTCTCACGGTCTATGACCTCGTTCGTTTTGCCCGCCGCGAAAACATCCTTTGCCAGGGACGCGGTTCCGCCGCCAACTCTGCCGTGTGTTATTGCCTCGGTGTTACTGAAGTAGACCCGGCGAGCAGCAACATGCTGTTTGAGCGATTTATCAGCAAAGAGCGCGGTGAGCCGCCGGATATCGATGTCGACTTCGAGCATCAGCGGCGCGAGGAAGTGATCCAGTACATCTATCGTAAATATGGGCGTGATCGCACGGCGATTGCGGCGGCGGTGTCGACGTATCGGCCGCGTGGTGCATTGCGTGAAACGGGCAAGGCGCTGGGGGTCGATCCGCAGATTGTGGATCGCGTCGCGAAGTCGCATCAGTGGTTCGATAACGGTCATGACCTGCTGCAACGCTTCACCGAATCCGGGCTTGATCCGGAGAATGCGTTGATTCAGTCGTGGGCGTCGCTGGCCGCGCAATTGCTGAATTTTCCGAGGCACCTGTCGCAGCATTCGGGTGGTTTTGTGATCAGCCGGGAGAAACTCACGCGGCTGGTTCCTGTCGAAAATGCGGCTATGCCGGATCGCAGCGTGATCCAGTGGGACAAGGACGATCTGGAAGCGCTGGGGCTTTTAAAAGTCGATGTGCTCGCGCTCGGCATGCTCTCGGCCATTCGACGCACGCTCGATATGGTGTCGGAGAAGTACGGCGAGCGCTTCGAGATGCAGGACATTCCGCGTGACGATGAAGCCACCTACGAGATGATCTCGCAGGCGGACACGATCGGCGTGTTCCAGATTGAATCGCGTGCGCAGATGTCGATGTTGCCGCGACTGCGGCCGAAGAAGTTTTACGATCTGGTGATCGAAGTCGCGATCGTGCGGCCCGGTCCGATTCAAGGCGGCGCAGTGCATCCGTATTTGCGGCGGCGTCAGGGTTTGGAGCCGGTGAGTTTTCCAAACGACGATCTGAAAGTCGCGCTCGACAGAACCTTGGGGGTGCCAATTTTTCAGGAACAGGTCATGCAGATCGCAATGATCGCCGCCGATTTCACTGCCGGTGAAGCCGATGAATTGCGCCGCGCGATGGCCGCCTGGAAACGCAAGGGCGGACTGGAGAAATACTACGATCGCATTGTGAGTGGCATGACCAGGAACGGTTATAAAAAGGACTTTGCAGACGCCATATTCGAGCAGATCAAGGGCTTCGGTGAATATGGTTTTCCTGAAAGCCATGCGGCGAGTTTCGCGCTGCTTGTGTATATCAGCAGTTGGTTGAAACGTCATGAACCGGCGGCGTTTCTTGCGGCCATGCTGAATTCGCAACCGATGGGTTTCTACTCCCCTTCGCAACTCGTGCAGGACGCGAAGCGCCATGGCGTAGCCGTGTTTCCCGCTGACGTGACGGTGAGCGGCTGGGATTCGGTGCTTGAATATCCGGATGAACATCGGGGCGATGACAGCAGGCCTGCGGTGCGGCTGGGGTTATCGCTGCTTCGCGGGATGCGGGATGGTGCGGCTGAGCGTATTGGAACTGCCCGTTGTTTGCGTCAGTTCGAAAACGTGGGAGACCTCGCGCAACGGGCACAACTTGACCGGCATGATCTGCAGGCGCTGGCTGCCGCCAATGCGTTGACTTCGCTCGCGGGTAATCGACGGGAAGCGTTATGGCAATCCGTGGCCGCAGTGCCCGACAAGGACCTGCTCAACGATGCACGCGTGGAAGATGTCACGCCGCTGCTCGGCGCACCTTCTGAGGCCGACGATATTATCAGCGACTACAAGGCTACGGGGCTGTCTCTCGGACGTCATCCGCTTGAACTGCTGCGGCCGGCGTTGCTTGAGCATCGGTTGATGTCGGCGGCTACGTTGCGTAGTTACAGGAACGGGCGATTAGCGCGCGGGTGCGGACTCGTGACCGTGCGCCAACGGCCTGGAACGGCGAAGGGCGTGATGTTCGTTACGATCGAAGATGAGACGGGTAATGTTAACGTGATCGTGTGGCCCAGTCTGCTGGAGAAGCAGCGCCGCGAGGCGCTCGGTTCAACGTTGCTCGCCGTGTACGGTACGTGGCAATGCGAGGGCGAGGTTCGACATCTCGTCGCGCAACGGCTGGTGGATATGTCGTATCTACTGGGTGGGCTGACGAGCGTGAGCCGGGACTTTCATTGATTTTTTCTGATCTTCTTTTATCATCAGCACTCCATCTAAATTGTTTTATCTCAAGCCGGGGGCGTTCTTATTCAACGTCTTGCTTGAAACGCACTATATTAGAGGCTGGTTTTAGTCACCGAAGGAGTCTGAGTATGAAAGTCCGCATGTATCGCAGCACCGTTGCAGGCATTGCAATTGCAATGTTGTTACCTATTTCAGCCGCTCATGCACAGCTTGGCAATTTGTTGAAGGGAGGCGGATCCGATGCGTCATCGTCCAGCGGGCTCAGCAGCCTGGGGAGCATGAGCGGTATGACCAGCGGGTTGACCGGGTCATCGCTGACATCGGGTAGTACCAGCAATGTTGCGGGTGTGCTGCAGTTTTGTATCAAGAACAACTATCTGAGTGGGAATGGAGCGTCGTCGGTTAAAGACTCGCTGATGAGCAAGCTGGGCGGGACGTCGGCTGCGTCGTCGGATAGTGGGTATACCGCAGGGGCGGCGGGACTTTTGAAAAGTGGTGATGGGAAGTCGGTTGATCTGAGTGGGGGTGGGTTGAAGCAGCAGGTTACGAAGCAGGTTTGCGACAAGATTCTTTCGCAAGGGAAGTCGTTGGTGGGCGGGTGATAGTTGGTTTGTTTTTTAGTTTTTAGTTTTGGTTCGTCAGTAAAAAGTGTGGGTGGATGGAGGCTCGGGAAGCTTGCCAAGTGCATGATAGAGCGCGATTTCTGTGGCTCGGAAGGTTCGGAAGCCGTACGCTTTTCTCATAGTGACTTTGGCCTTATTGTTCAGCCCCTCGATAACGCCGCTGGAGAACTGCTTTCTGGCACGGAAGTAGTTGAGGATCAGATCCCGGTGCGAGCGCACGGTCCGGGCAAACTTCTTCATCGGCTCGATGCGTGAGCGCATCACCTGCTTGCACCACTGGTCGAGGAACTTGCCCGCCCAGACAGGAGAGATGTAGTCCCAGAGTTGCTGGAATTCTTCTTTGAGCAGATAGGCACGTACGCTACGTAAGTTGTACTGGAGTAGGTCACGCAGGCGAACGCGTTGTTTGCCAGTAAGGTTCTCGCGTCGCGCAAGCAGGCACCAGCGGGATTTTTTGAGAACAGGCTCATAGCCATCACGCGACATGCGCCTGGCCTCATCGGCTCGCACCTCATCGATCGCTTTGTTCATCTTGGCAACGATGTGGAAACGGTCGAGGATATTCAGGGCGTTCGGGCAATGACGCGCTATCATTTCGAGATAGGGCTTCCACATGTCGGAACACACGAATTCGACCTTCTCGCACAGCGGCTTGCCGATCATCGCAAAGAACTTCGCGAAGCTCTCCTTAGTACGTTCCTGTCCGACCCAGAGCAGTCGCGTGCGGCCGGCCTCGATCTGGTAGACGAGCGTGAGGTACTGGTGCCCTCGGCCATACTGGATCTCGTCAACGCCGAAAGCGCGAATCGTCCCGAGCTCACGATGATTCAGCCCCCAGTCGACTACCCATTCCACGGCATTGAAGACCTTCTCCCAGCTGGTGCGGAAACTCAGCGCGGTTTCTTTCCACGACAGCTTACGAGCCCACTGGGCCAGAAAAAGCATGTATGCCTTGGTCAACGTATGCTTGCCGATAGCCCACGGTACCGTCTCAACCTTTACGCCACACCGACGGCAATCGACACGACGCATCGAATACAGCAGAATGACGGCAAAACCCCAGA
Organism: Caballeronia sp. LjRoot34; assembly: GCF_964253815.1. Lineage (NCBI taxonomy): Bacteria > Pseudomonadati > Pseudomonadota > Betaproteobacteria > Burkholderiales > Burkholderiaceae > Caballeronia > Caballeronia sp. LjRoot34. Next base: position 1,148,112 of record NZ_CAXUSB020000003.1, on the reverse strand, counting down.
TTGGGATGAACTCGAAGCGACGTTCTCCGAGCGTATCGTAGCCGCTTGCGCGCTCGTTGCAGCACGAACAAACTGGTTTGGATCCCTTACGTGGGCGCACGTCAATCTCAATGGTCTGCGTCCTGTCGCACAGCCGCGCCCCTTCATAAACGAAACCGGGGAAATGATGACAGGAATTGAGCAAGCGGGTCAAAAGCATGGCTAGCAAGCGAAAAATCGTCGGTAATACCGCCATTGTCACACCCGAATCAAGCGCTCTTGAACGACTCGTTCCCGACCTGCAAAACTGGCCCAAGTCTTGGAGCTTTGAGCAACAGGACATTCCGTTCGGACAGGATCTCGTCAAGATATTCACACCGTATCTCCTGCATCTTCTGGACAGCGGTTACAGCCGAAAAACCCTGCACCAGCATCGGGACTTCATCTGGATGCTCGGTGGTCGTCTCGTTGAAGAGCGGCAGCTTTACCGCGAACTCAGGAGGCTGGACGCCCGCTCAATACTGTTACGGTATATCGACGAGCAAGACGGTGGCCCACTCCTGGATGACCGCTCTGAGCGCGAGCAAGGCCTCTTCGATGCCACCTGCCGAAAGCTATGTTGTTTCCTCAACGCCGCCTGAATCCATCGATTTCACCCACAGATTCCCCCGACGATCCTTAGTTTTTAACCCCGGCGAGTCCTTCGTTCGCATTGGACATGTCGGGGTTAGCGCGATGCATCGCCCTCCTCTTTAGTTTTCGTTTCAGTTCCGATGAGCGATCCGCTACCCACGTTCAAGACCGATCGCCTGCTGATCCGCCCACGCACCATGGCGGACTATGAAGCATGCCTGGCGATGGATCGTGGCACGACGCTGAGGCGCATGAGCGATTCTTGAGAGAACGTATTCAGGCATCGCTCGGCAATGAGGGAAATGGCCGTGCCGCTACCGGTGCAAGACCGAGCACGGCCACGAGGAAGCCGATTTCCGCCAGATAAAATGGCTCAAGCCATTGATCATTCATCGCGGCATAGTACGTGTTATGTATAACGTCGCTCACGATGATCGCGACCGTCAACCAGATTCCCGCCCGTGGTTTGCCAAACAAGAGGATCGCGGCGAGTGGGTCAAGAATAGTCAGCACATCCCAATAGATCTTGCTTGTCAGGGCAATCTTGTTTCCGTAGCCATAATCCCAAAGCAAACCATGTTGGAGAACGGCACGCGCATGATTGAAGGTTGCGGCAAGAAGGCATAGTGCGAACAAAATCCGGATCATGATCGATGCGCGTGGCATTCCGACCCTCGTAGAAAGGCGTGGCACTCAGCTTACCAGAGGAAATTGGTCGCAAAAATCGCTGTGACTCGACCGAGGCGTACGTTTCCGATGCTATCCGCCTCTCCTTTTAAAACAGCTTTTGCCATTGCTCCTGCTTGTGCATATCTGCGCGAGTGTTGACCTCGATCAGGACGCCACCAGGCGAGCGACAAAAGAACCGAGATCCACGCGAGTTGTTGAAGACCTCCGTTTCCATGCGAACGCCACCGTCCAGGAATTCCTTATAGAGGGTATGGACGTCATCCAGGCTGTCGACCTCCAGGCCGAAGTGGAAGTTTTTAGGCCAAACCGGCACTTCCTCCGTTACGTGGTCCAGAACGATGTCGAAGCCATTCCGTTTGAGCAGACAGCTCTCTCCAGCGGCGACGATCTCGCAGCCGAGATATTTCTCGAAAAATGCAGCCGTCTCGGCTACGTTGGTGGTGGGAAAGCTCAGGTGGTTCAGCTTTGCTTCTTTATGAAGATTCATGATCGTTCTCGTAGAAAGGTTGAAATTTGCCGTGGAGCGAGTGGTCACTGACCCAATCCTATGCGGTTGCGCCGATCCGGCGATGCTCCACGATGTCCATTTTGCGAGTAATTGCTCGATTTTTAAACTCGCATTGGAGAGCGCACTTTCCGCGACGCGCAGCCCAGTAATGGCGGGCGTTTTACGCATCGCCACAGCAACGATATGAATAATTGCTCGCATTTAAGAAGTCACCGAAACAACTCCCGTTATCTCGGCACCAGGATGCACGCTATGGTGATTAGATGACTCGCGAAGACGGCCTTTCGCGGCCCGGGAAGCGCCTATTTCCGGGTTCGTGACTTTTCGGGCTGACGATCCACAATCCCCAGGTATCCGAATAAGGCACGGCTGACACGGCTTTCCAGATCTCGTCGGTCCGATTCACCGCGCTCTCCCGCCGCATCTACGATGGCGCGAAGGATGGCAACGAGGTCATCGGTCGCAGTCTCCATGTTTGGCTGCGGCGGAATATCCTTGCGGACCAGAATCTGCCGGATTACTTCATGAAAAGCAGCCTTCGACGCCGCCAGTTCATTGGCGATGACGGGGCGGTTTTCCTCGAAATCGAGCGCGCGAGCAAGCGCGGGACGACGCAGTTGCTGGCGGACTGAAACGGTAATGAGGTGCTTCAATGCTCCCTGCCCCGTGGGTTCGCTCAATGCGCCTGCCGCCTCTGCAAAGAACACGGCCCCTTCCCGCTTGCTAAGGGCAACAATGAGCGCGTCCTTGTTGGGAAAGTATTGATACAGGGAGCCGACGCCGACACCCGCGCGCTGCGCGACGAGATTGGTATTCATCCCGTCCATCCCCTTCGTTTCGAGCACACGGGCCGCTGCCTCCAGAATCGCGGCAACGGTTTGTTCGGCGCGGGATTGCTGCGGAATCTTTCGCGGCTTTAATGATTGACGCCTGTTTGTCGTCACGATGCAACCTGGTCAAAAGCGAGTATTAGCTCAGACTCTACAGCGTTCCGGCGAACTTATTAATGATCGAGTGAAGCGCTACACGAAGTCGCTGTGCGGTTGGATGTTGTTTCGCAGCACAAGACTGTTACGTCCCGCCGGATTCGAGGTTTAGTGAAAGGGGTTTGCCGTGATTTCGGCGAGAGCAAATTTTCGAGCTTCGTCATGATCACGGCGCGCAGGAGTACCCATGATCGACGCAATAGCAAGACGAGGTCTGACCGGACATGCGAATACCCGCCCATTCTGCTGGCGAATCATCGAGTCATCATTTCACAGGTTCAGTGACCCAGACCGGTCGCGGCGATCTGCTGCTCCACGAACTGGGCGAACAGTGCATGCAGATGCGTCGTCGGATGAATGTCGTCGGCGAACATGTACGTCTGATCGGCATTGGGCGTTACATAGGTCGCCGGCGAGCACAGCAATGCCGTGTCATCGGGCGTTTTCGCGGGGTCGCAGGCGGTACTCGTGTTTGACACAGCGAAGCCGTTCGCCTGAAAGTTCGCAATGATCTGATCCGCCCAAGTATAAGAATCGATCTGGATCACCTTGCCTTGCAGGCCATTGGCCTGCAAGGCAGCGTTCAAGTCATCGTTGAATAGTTGCGATAACTGAGTCAGGTTTGCCCCGCCGTCGGACGAAGTAATGCCGTCCGGCGTCAGTCCGATATTCGGGACATTGACGACTACGACATGAGTGGCGCCGCCCTGAACGATCTGTCCGACAACTTGAGCCAGGGTGGTCGCCGCCGTCTGTACGGTCGGCGCCGCGGCCGGCAGCGGCCCGGCCCGAAGCACGTCGTTCGCGCCCGCCCAGACCAGCACCAGTTGATTGGAGTTGAAACTGCCGTGAGTGGCCAAATAGCTCGAAACCTGCTGGTTGACGGGCATTTCTATATTGCCGATCACGTTGGTCAGAAAGTCATACAGGTTTGCCGGCGTTGCCACCGTGGCGCCGCCCTCCGCATAGCCAAGGCCGCCTTGCGCACTCAACTCATGAGCGATGTCGATCGTAAATGCAGCGGTGAGCGTGTCCCCGTAGTATTGCGCGACATCCTGAGTCCACACTTGCCCCGGATTGGTCGTGAAACGCCCGCCGCCGGCCGCGCTGGCGATCGGTGCGTAGGTCCCGACGTCCGACAGACTGTCGCCGAACGAAACAACTTGCAGATCAATGCCGCCCGCCGGGGCGGCCGCGCCACTCGAACCACTGCCGCCTCCGCCGCATGAGGTAAGCAATGAAATCGCCACGGCAAGAATTGCAGCACGTACCTTGTCATTGCTTCCTTGCATAGCTCCTCCACCGCTGGTCGGCCGGGCAGTTGCCCTCATGCGGCGGGCTTATCGCCAGCCAGCCTGCATCTCACTCTTGCGATATGTACCTTTGCCCCTTCGCTTAAGCAAAAAGCATGCGCTACCGTCCTGATTGGCGACGGCACCCCAAACCAGCCGCTAGAGGCGGCCATACCAGCGGCAGGACGCCAGCGCGCAAGCGGTGAGTTCGGGACCGACCGTCTGTGGACTCAGCTTGGTGTGATCGAGGTCGGTCTTGACTGACCGCTCTTCATGGAGGAGCTTCGCTCTACGGCCGATCGCGCCCCCTCGGATCCAACGGTCATGGCTTCGCGCTCGGCTGCGGGTCCCGGAACGCCGCCTCTCCGGCGTCCGACACCTCGACCCACTTCTTGTCGGGCGCTGCGTCTGCGACGTAGCTGTCGTGCCAGTTCCACCACTTGTAGGTCGGGGTTTGAGGATAACCCTCGGGCGAGTCCTCCCACATCTCCTGACGGCCAAGCGGCGTGATGTCGAGATAGTTCCAGGTGCTCCCCATCTGCTCGTCGCCGCGGCTGTTGATGAAGTAAGTCCGGAACACGCGGTCGCCATCGCGGTAAAACACGTTCGTGCCGTGCCACTCGCCCACGTCGAAGTCGGCATCGAAGCTGTCCGTGAGGGTGAACCACGGCATCTCCCAGCCCATCCGCGCCTTCAGCCGCGCGATGTCCGCCTGAGGCGCACGCGAGACGAACACGAGGGTGGTGTCACGGGCGTTCAGGTGAGCGACGTGGGCAACCTGATCCGCCACCATGGAGCAGCCCCGGCAGGCGTACTCGGGCCAGCCGAACACGCCCGACTCGAAGAAGGCGCGGTAGACGATCAACTGACGTCGACCCTCGAACAAGTCGAGCAGGCTGACCCTGCCAGCGGGCCCGTCGAACCCGTACGCCGTCTCCACGGCCATCCACGGCATGCGCCGGCGCTCTGCGGCCAGTGCGTCGCGGGCGCGGGTGTGGGCCTTTTCCTTCACGAGCAGTTGCTCGCGGGCCGCCTCCCACGCTTGCGACGACACGACCGGTGGTGTGTGCATGGCAGGCTGTCCGTCTTTCCGTTCGTTCTCGGATGATGGTGTCATGGCTTTTGCAATCTCCTGGTTTGGACAAATTCCCGCGCCTCGTCACTGAAGAGCGGCTCCGTTCGCTGCTCACTGCTCGTTGGCGGCTGTGAAATAGTCTGGCATCGGAAATCGAACGCTGGGAGTAACAAGCGTGACGGTATTCCTGTGGGGTCGCTGGCTGCAGCCGGGGTCTGGCTCGTGTTCATCCGCGAGATACCTCTGCGCACGACACTAGGGAATGCCTACCATTGAGCCGCTGGCATCCGGCGTCGTAAAATCGTGGCACATCGATTTGGGGGCCCAGCAATGCGTCTGGCTTCTCGCTACGATTTCAACCACGATTTCCGCCCCAATACCCAGCTGCGTCTAACGCAGCCCGGCCCGGCGCTTTTTCGCCCCATTTCTCACGATGAGGCCGGCGGCCGGCGCGGAACCGTCGGTCCATCCGCGCCATGATCCCGCTCATTTCCGTCAACAGACTGAGCAAGAGCTTTCCCGGCGTAAGGGCGCTTCACGAAGTCCAGTTCGAGCTCATGGCGGGTGAAGTCCACACGCTGATGGGCGAGAACGGCGCCGGCAAGTCGACGCTGATGAAAATCCTCGCCGGCGTGTACACCCGGGATTCCGGCGAAATCCTCTACGACGGCCAGCCCGTCGACTTCTCAAGCCCGCGCGAGGCGCAGGCCATGGGCGTCTGCATCATTCATCAGGAACTCCAGTTGATGAATCATCTGAGCGTCGCCCAGAATATGTTCATCGGCCGAGAGCCACGCGGACGCCTCGGCCTGTTCCTCGACGAAGACAAGCTCAATGCGCAGGCGCGCGACATCCTTGCCCGCATGCATGTGAATCTGGACCCGCGTGCCGTTGTCGGCACCCTCACCGTCGCCAGCCAGCAGATGGTCGAGATCGCCAAGGCCTTGTCCTTCGATTCGCGCGTCCTGATCATGGACGAGCCCACCTCCGCGCTCAACGACGCCGAGATCGCCGAGCTTTTCCGCATCGTCCGGGAACTGAAAAGCCGGGATGTGGGAATCATCTATATCTCCCACAAGATGGACGAACTGAAGCAGATTTCCGACCGCGTCACCGTGTTGCGGGACGGGGAATATGTGGCCACGGTCACTGCAAAGGACACGACCGTCGAAGCGATCATCGGGATGATGGTCGGGCGAGCGTTGACCGACGCCGCGCCTTCTCACAGCGCCGCAGGCGAAGGCGAGGTCGCGCTCGAAGTAAGGAATCTGAACGCCGGCCCGCTGGTCAGGAACGTGAGCTTCGCGCTGCGCAAAGGCGAGATATTGGGCTTTGCCGGCCTGATGGGCGCCGGCCGCACCGAGGTCGCCCGAGCGGTGTTCGGCGCCGATCCGATCGAATCGGGCGACGTTCTGGTGAAAGGCGCGAAGGTGACGATCAGGACGCCGAGCGACGCGGTGGCGCGCGGTATCGGCTATCTCTCGGAAGACAGGAAACGCTTCGGCCTGGCGACGGGAATGGACGTCGAATCGAACATCGTGATGTCCAACCTGGGCAAATTCCTGTCGCTCAATGTTTTCTTGCGCCGCGCCCAGATACGCCGGACAGCTAGCCATTTCATCAATCTGCTCGCCATTCGTACGCCTTCCGCGACGCAGGAGGTGCGGCTCCTCTCGGGCGGCAATCAGCAGAAAATTGTCATCGCTAAATGGCTTGAGCGCGACTGCGACGTGCTGTTCTTCGACGAGCCGACGCGCGGCATCGACGTCGGCGCCAAGAGCGAAATCTACAAGCTCCTGCGCTCGCTCGCGGACCAGGGCAAGGCGATCGTGATGATCTCGTCGGAACTATCGGAAATCTTGCGTATGAGCGACCGTATCGTCGTGATGTGCGAGGGCCGCATTACCGGCGAACTCTCAGCCACGGAGGCGACGCAGGAGCGCATCATGCAATTGGCGACGCAGCGTGAAACCTTAAAAGCGGCATGAGTCTCTTAGAGGAGAGGTCCGTTTCATGACACTGCCATCGGATACTTCGGCGTTGGGTAATCAGGGACGTGTGTCCGGCCTGAGAGCCCGGCTCTTCTCGCCGACCGCCCTGCAAAAGCTGCTCGCCTTCGGGAGCCTGGTCCTGCTGCTGGCGTTTTTCAGCTTCGCCTCGCCCGCCTTCATGCAGATGGACAATATGCTCGGGATTCTGCAGGCGACGGCGGTCAACGGCGTTCTGGCGATCGCCTGCACGTTCGTCATCATCACCGGCGGCATCGATTTGTCCGTCGGCACGCTGATGACCTTCACGGCCGTTATTTGCGGTGTGTTCCTGACCTATTGGCATTTACCGATGACGCTCGGCGTGATCGCTGCAATAGGCACAGGCGCACTCTGCGGGACCGTTTCGGGCACCCTCACCGCGAAGATGAAGATACCGCCGTTCATCGCCACCCTGGGCATGATGCTGCTGCTGAAAGGGCTGTCGCTCGTCGTCTCGGCTGACAAGCCCATCTATTTCACCGACACCGAAAACTTCTACCGGATCTCTCAGGATTCGCTGATCGGCGATTTAATCCCTAGCCTGCCCGTTCCGAACGCGGTCCTGATCCTGTTCTTCCTGGCAGTGGTGAGTTCGATCACGCTGAATCGCACGGCGCTTGGCCGCTACACCTTTGCCCTCGGCAGCAACGAAGAAGCCGTGCGCCTTTCCGGCGTGAACGTCGATAGATGGAAGATCGCCATTTACGGCCTGAGCGGGTCAATTTGCGGCATCGCCGGACTGCTTATAGCCTCGCGCCTGAATTCGGCCCAGCCGGCGCTCGGCCAAGGTTACGAACTCGAAGCGATAGCGGCCGTGGTTATCGGCGGGACCTCGCTCAGTGGCGGCTCGGGCACGATCCTGGGAACGATCATCGGCGCCTTCATCATGAGCGTGCTGACCAACGGCCTGCGCATCCTGTCCGTCGCCCAGGAATGGCAGATCGTGGTGACAGGTCTCATCATCATTCTCGCGGTCTACGCCGATATTTTGCGGCGCAAGAAGAGCTGACGACAGCGGACACTGCACGGGACAATATCAAGAAAAGGGAGCGCCAAGGCTCCCCAAACGGCTGAAGGTTAATGGCCCACCTTAGGAGGAGAACCACCATGTTGAAAAGAAAAGTAATCGGTGTCGTGGTCGGCGTTGGCGCGCTCATTGGCGGCACAAGTCTTGTGCGCGCGGACGAACCCTACATCCCGCTCATTTCGAAAGGCTTCCAGCACCAGTTCTGGCAGGCCGTCAAAGCCGGCGCGGAACAGTCGGCAAAGGCGCAAAACGTCAGGATCTCCTTCGAGGGTCCGGAAACCGAGGCCATGGTCGACAAGCAGATCGACATGCTCTCGGCCGCACTTGCCAAGAAACCCCAGGCACTCGGCATCGCCGCGCTTGACAGCAAAGCGGCCATTCCACTGTTGAAGCGAGCGCAGGCCGCCAAGATACCGGTCATCGCCTTCGACTCCGGCGTCGACAGCGACATTCCGCTCACGACCTGCGCAACGGACAACCTTGCTGCGGCCGCGCTCGCCGCCGACAAGATGGCCGAGGCGGTCGGCAATTCCGGTGAGGTCGGCCTGATCGTGCACGACCAGACCAGCCGCACCGGCGTTGATCGCCGCGACGGCTTCCTGAACGAGATGAAAGCAAAGCATCCGAACATCAAGATCGTCTCGGTCCAGTATGGCGGCGGCGACCATCTGAAGTCGGCGGAAATTGCCAAGACGATGATCCAGGCCAACCCCAATCTCAAGGGCATCTTCGGTTCGAATGAAGGCTCGGCCGAGGGTGCCGCGATCGGCGTCAGGGAATCGGGCAAAAAGCTCGTCCTGATCGGCTATGACTCCGGCAAGGAGCAGAAGGACGACATCAATTCGGGCCTGATGTATGGCGCGATTACGCAGAACCCGATCGGCATCGGCAAATGCGTGGTCGACTCTGCTGTGAAGGCGCTGAAGGGCGGGACGCTGCCCAAGAAAGTCGACACGGGCTTCTACTGGTACGACAAGAGCAATATCAACGATCCCAAGATCGCCGCCGTGCTCTACGATTAACCGTCGCCGTCAGAGGAAGGGCCGCGGCGTCTTTCGACGCCGCGGCTCTCGTTGTTCTTTGGAAGTCGATAGCTCTCGTCCAGGAGATTGTTCAGATGCCCACGATCACCAAGCTGTCCGTCCGGGACATCCGGTTTCCAACCTCGCGTTCGCTCGACGGCTCCGATGCGATGAACGCCGCGCCGGATTACTCCGCCACCTACGTGACGCTCGAAACCGATTCGCCGGAGGCGCTCACGGGCCATGGCCTCACCTTCACCATCGGGCGCGGCAACGAGATCTGCGTGGCTGCGGTGAAGGCGCTTGCTCCGCTGGTCGTCGGCAAAACGCTTGAGGACATTGCCGCGAACATGGGCGCTTTCTGGCGCGCGCTGACGTCGGACAGCCAGTTGCGCTGGATCGGCCCCGACAAGGGGGCAATCCATCTGGCGACGGCGGCGGTCGTGAACGCGGCCTGGGATCTGTGGGCCAAAGCGGAAGGCAAGCCTGTGTGGAAGCTGCTCGTCGACATGAGCCCCGAAGCGCTCGTGCGTTGCCTCGACTTCCGTTACGTGACCGATGCGATCACGCCGAACGAAGCCATCGCCATGTTGCATCGCCACGCAAAGACCCGGGGCGAGCGAGAAAAGGACATGCTGGCGCGCGGCTATCCGGCCTACACGACGTCGGCCGGCTGGCTCGGCTACGACGACGACAAGATTCGCCGGCTCGCCCGTGAAGGCGTCGCGCAGGGCTGGACGCACTTCAAGCAGAAAGTAGGCGGCAATCTTGAAGAAGATATGCGCCGGGCCCGCATCCTGCGCGAAGAAATCGGTGAAAACCGGAAGCTGATGATGGATGCGAACCAGGTGTGGGACGTCGATGAAGCCGTCGCGAACATGCGGCGCCTGGCGCAATTCGATCCGTGGTGGATCGAGGAACCCACGAGCCCCGACGACATTCTCGGCCACGCGGCTATCCGCCAGCGGATTCGGCCAATAGGGGTCGCCACGGGCGAGCACTGCCATAACCGGGTGATGTTCAAGCAGTTGCTGCAGGCGCAGGCTATCGACTTCTGTCAGGTCGATAGCTGCCGCCTCGGCGGGCTGAACGAGGTGATCGTCGTCCTGCTGATGGCGGCGAAATTCGGCGTGCCCGTGTGCCCGCATGCGGGCGGCGTCGGCTTGTGCGAGTACGTCCAGCACATTTCGTTGTTCGACTATATCTGCGTGTCAGCGTCGCTGGAAAATAGGGTGCTCGAGTACGTGGATCATCTGCATGAGCATTTCGTCGATCCTGTCGTGATCCAGAACGGCCGTTACATGCCACCGCAACTTCCCGGCTACAGCATCGAAATGCACGCGGCGTCGCTCGATCAATATGACTTTCCGGAGGGTCCGGCCTGGCGGGTTTGAGACGGTACGCGCGGGGGCGTTGTATCGATTCGGAAGCCTGGCAAGAAGCCGCTTTCGACAAAGACAATGCGCCGGGTGGTTACGGCTACTGGATTTCCACTGCGGGATATGTCTCGACGTATGATTCATCGTGACATCCGTAGTAGGCGACCGTGCGTGCAGTCAGGTCCACCTCATAACGGATGACTCCCGCCTGGCACTAACCGCGAACCCGGGCACATGGATATAGGATACGACGTCCACATCACCCGCAAGGCAAACTGGTTCGACGAAAAACGACCCAGTGTCGCCATACGATTCCCAACACGACGGTGCACGAAGGCGATTGCGTTGCGACCGGCAGCGGGCTGCCGGTCGTGGCATGCGTGAAGCTTGCGTCCTCAGAACTTGTGGCGAATTCCAATGCGCCCAACGAACTGGTTGCCGTTCGACGAAATGGCGGTGGTATCGGTGATGGCCGCGACGGCCGGGCCGCCTGTAGAGTCGTCGCCGAGCGCGCGTTGGTAGAGCGCCATTACGTACACGTCGGTGCGCTTGGACAGCGAGTAGTCGAGCGACGCGTTGTATTGCAGGTACTTCCCGTTGTCGACTGCCTGTCCGTTCTTCTCCGTGAGCGAATTGCGCTCGACGTAATCAGACGCCACGAGCAACCGCAGCGCGGGCGTGATCCGATACAGGAAATTGACCTGCACATCATTGAAGGTCGCCGTGCTACCCGTCGCGTAGCCAGAGGCCGGACCCTTGGCGCCGGTCGGCATCGGATTGCTGCCCAAATTCATGAACTTGGCGTTCGTATACGTGACGCCGAGCGTCGCCGGACCAAACGTGTAGGATCCGCCGAAATCGATCACCTGAAACGTATTCGCGCTCATGAAGCCGGAGTAGATCGGCGTCATCAAGGTTTCGGGCAGGCTCGACGCGGCAGTGCTGAACATGCTGGTGCCTGGATTGCGCGCGTTCAGGTAAGCAACGCCGAGGCCGAGCGGTCCCTGGTTATACGCCGCTCCGAGCGACCAGATCTGATTGGTGCCGATGCTGCCGGGCGTACCGCCGAGACTGTACGTACCGCCAAATTTGAAGCCCGAAAAGGTGGGACTTGCGTATTTGATGGTGTTGTTATCGTGGTAATCGATGTTCGAGTTGTCGAGGTCGCCCGGGTGCGCACCATAGACGCCAGCGCCCAGTTGGCCGCCTGCGAACGGGGCTGTGTAGTCGAAAATAGAGTCGTACTGACGACCGAGCGTGACCGTGCCGTATTGAGTCGCGAGGCCGACCCAAGCCTGGCGGCCGAACATCAGGCCATTCTGGCTGAGCGCGCCGCTGTTAATGTTGAAACCGTTTTCGAGCATGAATACCGCCTTCATGCCGCCACCGAGGTCTTCGGAGCCGGTCAGGCCCCACCGGTCGCCCTGCATCACGCTGCCGGCTGCCTGGTAAACATGGCCGCCCTTGTTGTTGGTGATCATGTCGACCCCTTCGTCGATGATACCGAACAGGGTGACACTGCTTTGTGCGTGTGCGGCGCCAGCTAGTGTGCCGAGCGCGACGAAGGCGATAATTGATTTTTTCATGTGGTAGGTGATTATCGTTTATGTGTCTCGAAACGCCGATCAGAGTTCGTCGGGCTTTGTTCCTGTCTTGCCGTCAGCGCGCAACCACGCAATACACGCAATAACGCCAAAATTAAGCGAGGTACTGCAGTAAGCGGTATCCGGTTGACTCCCCTTCTTTACCCGACAGCACTCACCGTTTTACTGGGCTAACCCAAAATCCCCGCGTTTCCCGCGCGAACTCGCGCCATCTACGCTCATGCACCTTCAGCAACTCAACGCGGCAGAGCTCCCGTTTCTGCCCGGTTCAACGTCGCCACAATCTGCTCGACACTAAAGCGCCTGCGTCACGTTGCATGGCCCCCCTCTCTTTTCGATAACGAAAAGTTCTCCTAAACACCCTATATATTGATACTGGTTTACACGGAGCCGGTCACTCCAGTAACCGGGAGAAGCAGCACCAATCAATAGTTACGACCGCATGGAGGCGACTGATACGATATGAAGATTCGCGCTACGTGACAGGAGTCAATAATGTCAACTTGTCGCTGACGACGTAACGGACCGAATAATGCCATTACGCAGTATTCTCTTAAATCAGGGTAAATTCGAAGCACAATGTTCTATCGCGTAACGCAATAACTTTGCTATGCTTTGCGGCGAGGCGCCATGTGAAGCTGCGCATAGGCGACTATCCGATCCCCTGACATGTCTACGTCCAACACTGCGCCCATCACCTCGCCGTCCAACACCGCGGTTTCGGCGACGCTGATCGCGTGAATGTTCAGGTCCGGTCGAACGACAGGCTCACCCTGCACCACCGGTTTGCGAGGCCTTGTGGCCTATTTCTGTTCGTACCACTCGCGGGGCCGCCCCCTTGAGTCGATTCGCCGTTCCATTACACCCGCCCCCGTCAACGACCTTGCCCCGACATCCAGGTAGCGGCTCGTGTTTGTTTTTTAACCCTCTTGCCAATGGTCAGACAATAAGGTTCCCAATAAATTCAGGCTATAAGAAATACGGATTACGTTGGTTTATCGAAAGGTATTTGTCGGATTAATTTTTTCGGATGACATTGCATGTCGCCACTACATCCATTGGGTCGATGGACAAGTGTTGTAGAAACGCGACTGCTTAAGTGCGTCCGTTTCCCTATGAGATAGGGCAGAAAATAATTAGAAGCTTATAAAAGTAATTTTATGCTCTGCGACAGAGCGCACCTTATGAGCCGCACAACCGGATCGGCGCCGGCGACTCGATCCAGTAGTGGTCCAATCGAACTGGAATCGAGCCGGCAACTGCGTGGATCTACTCGCCAGGGAAATCGGCGCTCAGGGTGGTGGCTTCCCATGCGGCAATCTCGGCGCGCAGAGCCTCCAACTTGATTTGGACACGCTCCAGCCCGTTGCTGCCCAGAATCAGATGACCGGGAGGCGTTGGCGACTGCACCGCGGCGATGATAGCCAGCGCCGCGCGTGCCGGGTCGCCGGGCTGCTTGCCACTAGCGGCCGAGATGGTAGCGCGGCGCTTGCCAGCGCTCGCCGCGTAGGCCTCAATCGGCTGTTTAGCTTGCTTCAGCGAACGTCCTGCCCAATCGGTACGGAACGGCCCGGGCTCGACCGCCGTAACCTTGATCCCCAAATCGGCCGTCTCCGCGGCCAACGCTTCGCTCAGGCCTTCCACCGCGAACTTGCTGGCGGCATAGTAGCCGCTTCCCGGATTGCCGATCAGGCCGCCTACGGACGTGATGTTGACGATGTGCCCGGCGCGCTGTTCCCGCATCGCGGGTAAGACGGCCTTGATGGTATCGGCAACACCAAAGAAGTTGACCTCGAACATCTCGCGCACGTCCTGGTCGTCGCCTTCCTCGATGGCGCTCAGGTAGCCATAGCCGGCATTGTTGACCAACACGTCAATGCGACCGAATTGCTGCAGGGCTTTTTCAACGGCGTGTTTGATCTGGCCGGGCTGGGTTACATCGAGTTCGAGCACCAGTGCGCGGTCACCGTAGCGCTCGTCGAATTCTGCCAGCGAGCTGGGTTGACGAGCTGTCACGACAGCACGCCAGCCTTTATCAAGGACGGCAAGTGCGAGCTCTCGGCCGAATCCGGTGGAACAGCCGGTAATGAACCAAACGGGTGCTGGCGAGGGAGTATGCGTGGACGGCATGAGGTTCCTTTTTGACGAGAGCCGCGCGGCAGCTAAACCACACGGTAGGGATAGCGGGATAAAAAGTATCGCATGTTGGAGCGCGTCGCGTGGTCGGCTGCTCGCCTGCGGGTCATCGCTTCGATAAGCCTTTCAGGCAACTTATATCCTCGCCGCCGGGGCCGACAGCGCTGGTTGCGCGGGGTATCGGCAGTTACGCGGCCTGATCGCCGGGACACGGCGGTCTGTGCACAAGTTGAAGTCAGCGGGCCACTCGCTGCTGCCGCAAAATCCTGACGAAGTTCAGCACGGTCGGCGACTTTTCGCGCTGCCGATGGATCAATGCGATACCGGTCGAAAGCGGCTTGCCCTGCAGTTCGTGATACGACACGCCTTCAACCTGGATCTGCCCGATCGACGCGGGAACCACGGCAACACCGAATCCAGCCGCGACGAGGTTCGCCGCCGATGAAATCTGTGGCGACTCCATGCCGATCGAGGGCGCGAAGCCAGCTTCGCGGCACGCGCTGATGATCGAATCGTATAGATCCGGCCCGATCGGCCGCGGAAAGAGGATGAACGGATCGTCCGCGAGGTTGGCCAGATCGACGCGCCGTCGCCGGCTCAGGCGATGGTTCGCCGGCAGCACCGCCAACATGTCTTCATCGACTAGCGGTTCGACGATCAGATCCCGGCAGTTCAGCGGCATGCGCACCAGCGCGGCGTCGAGCTGCCGCTCGGCGACCCGGTCGAGCAGCAGCGAGCTATTGCTTTCCTCACAACTAATGGCGACGTGCTCATACGCATGCCGATACTTCTGCATCGTTGTCGCGACCACGGGGTGAAATACCGTGGAGCCCGCGAAACCGAGCGATAACCTTCCCGTCTCTCCGCGCCCCGCGTTCTGCACTTCAACGAACGCTTGCTGCGCGTCCTCGACGATACGCCGTGCGCTTTCGCGAAAGAGCCGTCCCGCTTCGGTCAATTCGACGCGGCGCGGATGCCGGATGAAGAGCTGGGTGCCGATTTCCCGCTCGAGCTTCAGGATCTGCTGGCTCAAGGGCGGCTGGGCGATTCCCAGATGTGCCGCGGCATCGGTGAAATGCAGATGCTCGGCGACGGCGAGGAAGTAGCGCAACTGGCGAAATTCCATATCTTTTTCGTCTCCAAATAGCGACTTCGAGATATTGGACTAATGACCGGCATGATTTTAACCTTTGCGTCAACCTGATGCGCTTGAAGGCCGCACTCGAAACGGCCGGATGAAACCGATGCGCGTCACGCTCAACCTTTCCTCAGGAGAATTTCATGTCAACAGCGCGCGTACCAATGGCAACCCTCCCGACCGACGCGGCCAACACGTTGATTGCCGACCTGCGCAACATCATCGGCAAGGAGCACACCCTGACGGATGACGGCGCGACCCGCCGCTACCGCACGGGCTTTCGTTTTGGCGCAGGCAAGGCGCTCGCGGTAGCGCGCCCCGGCACGATCGTCGAACAATGGAACGTGCTGCAGGCTTGCATCGCGGCGAATGTGATTGTCATCACGCAGGCGTCGAACACCGGTCTCACGGGTGGCTCGACACCTGACGGCAACGACTATGATCGCGACATCGTGATCGTCAGTACGAGCCGCATGAAGAAGGTATACGTGATCAACGATGGCAAGCAGGTCGTTTGCCTTCCGGGGGCGACACTCGACCAACTGGAAAGAATACTGAAGCCCCTTGGCCGCGAGCCGCATTCAGTGATTGGATCGAGCTGCATCGGCGCGTCGGTATTCGGCGGTGTCTGCAACAACTCAGGCGGTGCGCTGGTGCATCGCGGCCCGGCGTATACGGAGATGGCGGTATTTGCGCAGGTCGACGCGGCAGGCAAGCTGAACCTGGTGAACCATCTGGGAATCGAACTTGGCGAAACATCCGACGGCATCCTTGGCCGGCTTGAGCGCGGTGAGTTCTCCGATGCCGATGTCCGGCACGACGCGGGCGCCGGATCGGATCACGGCTACGCGACTCACGTGCGCCAGGTCGATGCCGATACACCGGCGCGCTTCAACGCCGATCCACAGCGCCTCCATGAAGCATCAGGCTCGGCCGGCAAGCTGATGGTGTTCGCGGTACGGCTCGACACATTCCCGATCGAGCAGAACGCAAAGGTTTTTTATATTGGCACGAACCGGCCCGACGAGCTCACCGAGATCCGCCGTCACGCGCTGCACGACTTCAAACACTTGCCGATCTCGGGGGAATACCTTCATCGCGACGCATTCGATATTGCTGAGGAGTACGGTAAAGATACCTTCCTCGCAATCAACTATCTTGGCACGTCCCGGCTGCCTGCGTTGTTCGGACTAAAGAGCCGTTTCGATGCGCTGTTCGATCGCCTCGGGTTTTTCCCTTCGCATTTCACCGACCGCGTCATGCAGGCTGCGAGCCGGCTGTTTCCAAGCCATCTGCCGCCGCGTATGAAACAGTATCGTGACAAGTACGAGCATCACCTGATGCTGAAAGTGACGGCCGAAAGTGTGGAAGAAACGCGTGCCTTCCTATCAAGCTATTTTGAAAGCGCCACCGGCGGCTATTTCGAATGCACCGACGAAGAGGGCACGAAAGCGTTCCTGCACCGCTTCGCCGCTGCTGGCGCCGCGGTCCGATATCGCGCCGTGCACACACGGGAAGTGGAGAATATCGTCGCGCTCGACGTTGCTCTGCGCCGCAATGATCGCGACTGGATCGAGACGCTGCCGGCGGACATCGAAGAGACGATCTCTATCAAGTTGTATTACGGCCACTTTCTGTGTCACGTGTTTCATCAGGATTACATCGTCAAGAAGGGCAATGACTGCCTTGAAGTCGAACACAAGATGTGGACGCTGCTGGACCGGCGCGGGGCTGAGTATCCGGCGGAGCATAACGTAGGGCATCTGTATCATGCGAAGCCTCAGCTCGCCGCGTTTTATCAGCAGATCGATCCTTGCAATTGCTTCAACCCGGGGATCGGGCAGACGTCGAAGTTCGCGAAGTACCGGGAAGTGGTGGGTTAGGTGTCGGGGTGGTCGGTTTTGGGGTTAGTGGTCGGGGTCTATGCTGGGTTGGTGCTTTCGGCCGTGGTGGTCGGAGTCGATGCCGGGTTGCTGCTTTCAGTGTTAGCGGTCTGCGAGAGTCGGATTTTCTCTTTATCACTATTAGCCACTGTGCGTGGCGGCACGTCATTTCTTTGTCCAAAGCGACAAAGAAACGAAGCAAAGAAAGCGCTTTCAACCACGCTACCCTAAGAGACTGTTGCAGAATTAAGTTTGCATATTTTTTAGCCGGGTCCAGCAAGTTAAAGCACACGCGAGCGTGAGGAAGGCTTCGTGTATGTGCGCATATTTCTCGTAGCGCATCTTCAGGCGGCGATAGGAGTGCAGCCAAGCGATCGTACGCTCGACAGGCCAACGTGTTTTGCCTAGACCACTGCCATGGGGTGAGCGCAGTTTCGCGAGTTCAGGAGTGATGCCGCGTTTGCGAAAGCGTCGCCGATGTGGCTCAGAGCTATAGCCTCGGTCGCCCTGAACAATTTTGGGCTTACGCAAGGGCCGTCCTGGCTTGCCTCGAATTGGCGGAATGGCTTCGACCAGTGGGTCAAGCTGAGTGACGTCATGGCGGTTTGCGCCCGTCAGGATGACGCCGAGCGGGATGCCTTGCGCATCGACGATGATATGGTGTTTGCTGCCGAGTTTGCGCCGGTCCGTGGGGTTTGGGCCTGTTTTTTTCCCGCGTACAACGCGCGAATGGAGGAGCTGTCGACCAGTACTCTGGCCATATCGAGTTGGCCTCGACGGCGCAGTTCGGCCAGCATCGTTTCGTGCATGCGTTGCCATACGCCCGCTTTATGCCACTGGTCCAGGCGCCTCCAGCAAGTGGAGCCCGACCCGCAGCCCATTTCCTGCGGCAGCAAATTCCACGCGAGGCCTGCGCGCAGCACGAACACGATGCCTGTGAGCACGGCGCGATCAGGTATTGGCTTGCGTCCTGCATACCGGCGATTGCGCGGCGCAGCTTTGGGCAGCAGCGGTTCGATGAGTGCCCATAATTGGTCGTCTATAAGTTCCTTAGCCATGGCTTCCTGTCAGGGAAAACAAGACAGAAGTTAACACCAGAGCCAAAAAGTTAACAGCCCCTTTTTGTAATTCTGCAACAGTCTCTAAGTGTCCACAGCGTGCAGTTTTCATTCATAGGTGCCCCAAAAGCACGGTGCTCGCCAGAGCGAAGGATGTTTGAACCCCTCCTTCTCGCGAATCCTGACACGAACACGCTTCGCCCCGTACGCTCTCGGGCAAGCACAATTGCTAAGGAACCTGCCCAAGGAGCGCCCCGCGCTATCCGCGGACGACCAACCACCAATTTGTACGCGCCTCGAACCTCGTCGCCAACCCGCCAAGAAACGAAGCCGCAAAGATGCGGGCGGCCGTAACCGACGAAAATAGCTGTACAGAACGCGCAGCCAATTCACAGAAACTGAAGCAGTAACCACAAACACGCGTCAAGCTGTGGCGAATGAATACAGTCGCACAGAACTGGTAGCTAATTCGTCAGAACCGTAGCCGTAAATACCTGTAAGGCCGTGCGGGTTCCTTAGCAATTGTGCTTGCCCGAGAGCGTACGGGGCGAAGCGTGTTCGTGTCAGGATTCGCGAGAAGGAGGGGTTCAAACATCCTTCGCTCTGGCGAGCACCGTGCTTTTGGGGCACCTATGAATCAAAACTGCACGCTGTGGACACTTAGGGTAGCGTGGTTGAAAGCGTTTTCTTTGCTTCGTTTCTTTGTCGCTTTGGACAAAGAAATGACGTGCCGCCACGCACAGTGGCTAACAGTGATAAAGAGAAAATCCGACTCTCGCAGACCACCACGGCCGAAAGCAGCAACCCAGCATTGACCCCGACCACTAACCCCAGAACCGACTACCCCGGCATAAACCCAGAACCACGAGCGCCAGCAGACCTCCCCCTCACGCCACCCCAACCCCGCCGCCCCAAACCTCATACAGAAGGAAACCGCGCCCGCATGAACCCGATATAGTCCTGATCATCCAGGTTGCGGCGGGCCCTGATAAAGCCGCGCGCATCATCACCAACAAGGTAGCGCAAGCGGTCAGTACCATCGGTCGCCGCACCGTGAATGACGTGCGCCACCTCTTCCGCCGTGATATTGCTCGCCGCCGCGAGATTGGCGAAAGCCTCCCTCGTTCGGCCGACAAAATTGTCATAGTCCTTCAACGCATGGCTGCTCGCCGCGCTTTGCGCCGACCGCTCGTTAAACCGCGTGCTCGTCACGCCCCCGTGCGGATCAACGAGCTTCACGCCGATACCTTGCGACGCCAGTTCATACGACAACGCTTCAGAGAAGCCCTCCAGTGCGAACTTGCTCGCGCAGTAGAGCGAGATCATCGGCAGCGTGAAAATGCCCGCCCCCGACCCGACGTTCACGATCACACCGGACTTGCGCGCCCGGAAATGCGGCAGGACCGCGCGCGTGACGTTCATCACGCCGAACACGTTGACGTCGAACTGCGTCTGGATGTCTTCCCGCGACAGCGCCTCGAACAACCCATATTGACCATAGCCGGCGTTGTTGAGCAACACATCGATCGCGCCAAAGCGCGCGATGCCGGCATCGACGGCGTATTGAATACTGTCGACGTCCTGCACATCCAGCTTCTCGACCAGCAGATTGTCCGCCTCAAGCGACGCGTCGGGATGACGCATCGTCGCGACCACGTTCCAACCCTTCGCGGCAAACAACGCCGTGCTCGCCCGGCCAATACCCGACGACGCGCCAGTAATCAAAATCGTCTTGCTCATGGTTCTGTTTCCCTGACCGTTGATGACATGCGGACAAGGTAACAACCCATGATCGATGCGACAATACGCACAATATCGCATGGGTTAATGCAAGTAATCGAACAATGGAACAATGAACAAGACAGCGTTATCCGAACTGACATCGGTGGCGTCGGTTGCGGCACACCGCAGCTTTCGCGGCGCCGCGAAAGAACTCGGCATGTCGCCATCGGCGCTGAGTCACGCGGTCGCCGCGCTCGAACAGCGCATGGGCGTGCGCTTGTTTCATCGCACTACGCGCAGCGTATCGCTGACCGAAGCCGGCGAGCAGTTTCTCGCGCGCATCGGTCCCGCACTGCGCGAAATCTCCGCCGCAATGGATGAGGCCAACACGCATCGCGCAACACTGACGGGCACATTGCGCATCAACGCGTCAGAAGGCGCGGCGCTGCGGCTGATGAACCCTGTCGGCTACGAATTCCTGCGGCGTTATCCCGACATGAAGCTCGACATAGTGACGGACGCGCGGATGGTCGACATCGTCGCGGAAGGTTTCGATGCCGGGGTCCGGCAGATCGGCCACGTGCCGCAAGACATGATCGCCGTGCCTTGCAGTGCGGCGGTGCGCTTCCTGGTGGTGGGCGCGCCGGCGTATTTTGCCGATCGCACCAAGCCGATGGTGCCCGACGACTTGCGCGCGCATGAATGCATTCGCGCCCGCCTGCCGGGCGGCGCGCCTTACAAGTGGACGTTCGGGCAACACGGCGAGCGCATCGATATGGAGGTACCGGGCGCACTGACGCTCGACAGCCCGCATCTGATGCTCGACGCCGCGTTTCACGGCGTCGGCCTTGCATGGATGAGCCAGTGGGCGGTGGCCGATCACATCGCCGCCGGCCGCCTCGTCAGCGTGCTCGACGACTGGTCCGAGCGTGCACCCGGGCTTTGTTTGTACTACCCCGGGCACAGGCATGTGCCGGCGGGATTGCGCGCGTTCATCGACCTCATTCGCGAGTGCACGGCGTCCGATCCTGATACGCCTGACTGACTTTCCAGCGCTGGAGTCCCTTACCGCCACCGGGGCGGCCGCTTCAACGAGACTAGCTCATTCCGGCAATCCGCCCGCGCTGACAACTCCCCTCCGCCATACCAATTCTGGTATCGCAAATACCAAATAACTGATTGGACCGCCATGAACCCTGGCGCTACGCTTCATTCCGGTACGACCTGAACCAGTTGACCGCGCAAAAACGCATAAGCACGGATAAGCGCGGCAGTACCGAACATAAACACAAACAATCGGAGACAACCATGAGACATGCTCGACGCGCAGCCATTGGTGCGCTGCTTGGTGCTGCGCTATTACTGGGCGCAAACCTGACCGCCCACGCCGATGACAGCAAGATCACCCTGGGTTTCTCACAGGTCGGCGCGGAAAGCGCCTGGCGCACGGCCAATACCGTTTCTGTCAAAAGCGCGGCTAAAGACGCCGGCATCAATCTGAAATTCTCCGATGCCCAGCAAAAGCAGGAAAACCAGATCAAGGCGATCCGCTCTTATATCGCGCAGAAAGTCGATGTGATCGCGTTCTCCCCGGTCGTGGAATCCGGTTGGGAACCGGTACTCATCGAAGCGAAAAACGCCGGGATCCCGGTGATTCTCACTGACCGCAATATCGATGTTAAAGACACATCGCTGTACGTGACCATGATCGGCTCGGACTTCCTCGAAGAAGGCCGCCGCGCAGGCAGATGGCTCGAAGAGCGCTACAAGAACGACGCCGGTCCCATCAACATCGCCGAGTTGCAGGGCACGGTCGGCTCAGCGCCCGCCAACGATCGTCGCGCCGGGCTGCTGGAAGTGATCAAGAACGATCCGAAGTTCAAGGTCATCGCGTCGCAAAGCGGCGACTTCACGCTCGCGGGCGGCAAGCAGGTCATGGAAGCCTTCATCAAGACCTACGGCAAGCAGATCAACGTGGTCTACGCCCATAACGACGACATGGCGCTCGGGGCAATCCAGGCGATGGAAGAAGCCGGCGTGAAGCCCGGCCGCGATGTGAGCGTGGTCTCGTTCGACGCCACCAAGGGCGGCTTCGAAGCCATGGTCGCGGGCAAGATCAACGTCGACGTGGAATGCAGTCCGCTGCTCGGACCGCAACTCATGACGGCGGTCAAGGAGGTGAAGGCGGGAAAAACTTTGCCCAAGCGCATCGTGACCGATGAAACCATTTTCCCGATGAGCGTTGCAGCGCAGGTCTTGCCACAGCGCAAGTACTGAGCCGCCGCGGTTGCGGAGAAAACATCTGACAAACGCGAGTCCGTCACATAAGGCGCAACAACGGCGGACTCGTTGCGCACTTTCAACCTCCCTTTTCGGCCTTCGTTCATGACCGGCTCGCCCATTCTTGAAACCATTGGCATCTCCAAGTCGTTCCCAGGCGTCAAGGCATTGCAGAACGTGGACTTCAGTTTGTTTCCCGGAGAGATTCATACGCTGATGGGCCAGAACGGTGCCGGCAAATCGACGCTCATCAACGTACTCACCGGTGTCCATGCACACGATGCCGGCGAGATACGGCTTGGCGGCGAAACCGTCAATTTCGCCACCCCGCTTCACGCGGAAGCGGCTGGAATCAGGACGCTTTATCAGGAAGTGAACCTGTGCCCGAATCTGTCCGTCGCTGAAAACGTGTTCGCCGGAAGGCAGCCGAAGAAGCATGGTGCCATCGACTGGAAGACCATTCATGCACGGGCCGAAGCGGCGCTCGCCGAGCTGAACGTCTTCCTGGATGTGACCAAATCACTCGATACCTATCCGATCGCCGTGCAGCAGATGGTGGCAATCGCACGCGCGGTCTCGGTGGATGCGCGCGTGCTGATCCTCGATGAACCCACCTCAAGCCTTGACGACGGCGAAGTCGCAAGGCTCTTCGACGTGCTACGCACGCTCAAGCAATCGGGCATGGCGATCCTGTTCGTCACGCACTTTCTTGAGCAGACCTACGCGATATCGGACCGCATCACGGTCATGCGTAATGGCGAACGCGAGGGTGAATATCTCGCCCGCGACTTGCCGGTGGAACTGCTCGTTTCAAAGATGGTGGGCCATGAACGCATGACCGAGCGCCTGAAGCGTGCGGCTGACGAACCGCCCGCGCACAAGGCCGCTGTGCCGCCGTTCTTCGAAATGCGCGGTGTAGGCAGACGCGGCGTCATGAATCCCGTTGATATCGACGTACAGCCCGGCCAGATCCTCGGGCTGGCCGGCTTGCTCGGTTCCGGCCGCACCGAAACTGCCCGGCTCCTGTTCGGCGCGGAGCGGGCGGACGTGGGCGCCATGTCTATCGACGGTAAGCCGGTAAAGCTTCGTTCTCCTCGTGATGCAGTGCGCCGCGGCATCGGGTATTGCCCGGAGGACCGGAAGAAGGAAGGCATCGTCGCGGATCTTTCCATACGAGAGAACATCATTCTCGCGCTGCAGGTGCAACGCGGCTGGTGGCGCGTTATACGCAACGCAAAACAACGCCAGATAGCGGATGACTATATCGAGCGACTGGGCATCAAGGCGCCCGATGCCGAACAGCCAATCGGACTTCTCTCGGGCGGGAACCAGCAGAAGGTCCTGCTCGCGCGCTGGCTTGCGACGGAACCCAAGATGCTGATCCTCGATGAACCCACGCGCGGCATCGACGTCGCGGCGAAATTCGAAATCATGGATCGCGTGCTGGCGCTGTGCGCGAAAGGGCTCGCCATTGTCTTCATCTCTTCCGAGGTGAGCGAGGTCGTGCGCGTGAGCCATCGGATTGCAGTGCTGCGCGACCGGCGCAAGGTGGCGGAGGTCGAGGGACACGCGGCGTCGGAAGATCAGGTGTACAGACTCATTGCGGGAGGCAGCCGATGAACCGCATCAAAGCCGCTTTGCAACATCCTCTCGTATGGCCGGCCCTCACGCTCGTGCTGCTGATCCTGCTCGACCTGAGCCAGAACGCGCACTTCCTCTCAATCACGGTGCTCGACGGCCACTGGTTCGGCGCACCTATCGATATCCTCAATCGTGCCGCGCCGCTCGTGCTCGTCTCGCTCGGCATGACGCTCGTGATCGCAACGCGAGGCATTGATATTTCCGTCGGCGCAGTCGTTGCAATCGCCGGCGCAGCAGCCGCCAGCATCCTCGCCGACGATCCCTCGCGAGTCAGTGAAGCACTCGCCGCCGCGCTCGCAGTGGGCGTGCTCGCCGGCATGTGGAATGGCGTGCTGGTGGCGTTCGTCGGCATGCAGCCGATCATCGCGACGCTGATCCTGATGGTGGCCGGCCGCGGCGTCGCGCAGTTGCTCACGGGTGGCCAGATCATCCCGATCGGCGCACCCGGATATCTCATGGTCGGTGGCGGTTATCTGGCCCGCATGCCGTGTTCCGTGTGGGTCGCGGCCGGTGCGATTGCCGCAACCGCGCTACTCATGAATCGCACCGCGATTGGCATGTTCATCCGTGCGATCGGTATCAATCCAGTGGCCACGAAACTGGTCGGCTTGCGCGCAAGCGCAATCGTGTTCGGGGTCTATACCTTCTCCGGGCTGACGGCGGCTATAGCAGGCATTCTGATCAGCTCCAACGTGCGCAGCGCCGACGGCAACAACGCCGGACTGTTGCTCGAACTCGATGCGATCCTCGCCGTCACGCTCGGCGGCACGTCGCTGCTCGGCGGGAAGTTCAGCCTCGCGGGCACCGTGCTCGGCGCGTTGATCATCCAGACGTTGACCTACACCACGTACTCCATCGGCGTTCCGCCTGAAGCAACGCTCGTCGTGAAGGCAGCGGTGGTGCTGGTGGTCAGCGTGATCCAGTCGGCCACTGCCCGCACGATCATCATGCGGCAACTGAAACGCGTCCTTTCCTACGCCCTGAAAAAGCCCCTTGCCGAGGCAGCAAAATGAGGAACCTTCTCGACCGCCTGGTCGATCCGCGTACGTTGCCGATCGTCGTCACCATCGTTTTGTTCATCGCGCTCTTCAGCTTCGGCTCCGTGATGTACACCGGATTCTTCTCGCTGCAAGTGTTGCTCGGCCTGCTCGTCGACAACGCATTCCTGTTGATCGTCGCAATTGGCATGACGTTTGTGATCGTATCGGGCGGCATCGACCTGTCGGTGGGATCGGTCGTCGCACTGACGACCATTCTCTGCGCCGTATTCGCTGAACATCTGCACTGGTCGATATGGGTGATCGTGCCGCTCGTGCTCATGCTGGGCGCGTTGTATGGCGCAGCGATGGGCGCGCTGATCCACTTCTTCAAACTGCAGCCGTTCATTGTCACGCTGGCGGGTATGTTCCTCGCGCGCGGCACGTGTTTCCTGATCACCACGCAGTCGATCACCATTAACGACCCTAGCTTTCACGCGCTGTCGGGCTTTCACATCGATATTCGCGGCGCGTCGCTCACGGCCGGTGGCCTGATCGCCATCGCAACGCTTCTGCTCGCCATCTTCGTCGCGCACTTCACGCGTTTCGGGCGCAACGTCTATGCGGTCGGCGGCAACGAACGTTCCGCGTTGCTGATGGGGCTGCCAGTGGCGCGCACGAAGGTCGGCGTGTATGCATTGAGCGGCTTCTGCTCGGCGCTGGGCGGCGTGGTGTTCACGCTGTATGTGCTCTCAGGCTATGGCTTGCAAGGCCAGGGCATGGAACTCGATGCCATCGCCGCCACGGTCATTGGTGGAACCCTGCTCACGGGTGGGGTTGGTTACGTGATCGGGTCGGTCTTCGGCGTGGGCATTCTCGGGACCATCCAGACGCTTATTACGTTCGATGGCACGCTGAGCTCGTGGTGGACCCGCATCGTGATAGGAGCCCTCCTATGCGCGTTCTGCCTGTTGCAGCGTGTGATCGAACGGCATGCGGCGAGGCGCAAATCGGATGGGACGGCATCGGGTGAACGAGCGGGGTCGACGCTAAAGCGGCGAGATGCGGCACGGCAACACGATGCGGCGAACAAAGCCGATCCCGTTGCGCTTGGATCCAGAAGTTAACGCGCCCCCCCCAAACCGCGCTCGCAGCCGCCGCTCTCGTTGAGATCAGTAAGACATGTAAGACAGCACGACTGCTCTGCATGCTCTATAAAAGGGATAGGTCAGCGCGTTTGGCGAATCACCAAACAGGTCTCGAACGGGAGGCGCGTTCGTGCAAATGAAGCCTTGAAATAGCAAACGAATAGCAAACGGTAAGGAAAAATCGATGTCAGACGCAAAACGCCCGCTGCGCTCCGCCCAATGGTTCGGCACAGCCGACAAGAACGGTTTCATGTACCGAAGCTGGATGAAAAACCAGGGCATTCCTGATCATGAATTCCAGGGCAAGCCGATCATCGGCATTTGCAATACGTGGTCAGAACTCACGCCTTGCAACGCGCATTTCAGGAAGCTCGCCGAGCATGTGAAGCGCGGGGTGTTCGAAGCCGGCGGATTCCCGGTCGAATTCCCCGTGTTCTCAAACGGCGAATCGAACCTTCGCCCGACCGCCATGTTCACACGCAATCTCGCCAGCATGGACGTGGAGGAATCGATCCGGGGCAATCCGGTCGATGCCGTCGTGCTGCTTGTCGGCTGCGATAAAACCACGCCCGCGTTGTTGATGGGCGCAGCGAGTTGCGACGTGCCGGCCATTGCGGTAAGCGGTGGCCCGATGCTCAACGGCAAACATCATGGCCGCGATATCGGCTCGGGCACGGTGGTCTGGCAGCTTAGCGAGCAAGTGAAGGCCGGCAAGATCACGCTGCACGAATTCATGTCGGCGGAAGCGGGCATGTCGCGCTCGGCCGGCACGTGCAACACCATGGGTACCGCATCCACCATGGCCTGCATGGCCGAAGCACTTGGCGTTACGCTGCCGCACAATGCGGCCATTCCGGCCGTGGATTCCAGGCGCTACGTGCTTGCGCATATGTCGGGCATGCGCATTGTGGAGATGGCGCAGCAGGATGTCCGGCTCTCGAAACTCCTGACGAAAGAAGCCTTCGAAAACGCGATTCGCGTGAACGCGGCGATTGGTGGATCGACGAATGCAGCGATTCATTTGAAGGCAATCGCTGGGCGCATTGGCGTGAATCTGGAACTCGATGACTGGACGCGCATTGGCCGCGGCACACCTACGCTTGTCGATCTGCAACCATCGGGGCGCTTCCTGATGGAGGAGTTCTATTATGCGGGCGGCTTGCCCGGCGTGATCCGGCGCCTGGGCGAAGCAGGCTTGCTGCCCCATCCCGATGCGCTGACGGCGAACGGCCATTCGTTATGGGAGAACGTGAAAGAAGCGCCTATCTACGACGAAGAGGTCATTCGTCCACTCGACAATCCCCTCGTTCCTGATGGCGGCCTATGCATCGTGCGCGGCAATCTCGCACCCAATGGCGCGGTGGTCAAACCGTCAGCGGCGACGGCGGCGTTACTCAAGCATCGTGGCCGCGCGGTCGTGTTTGAAAACTTCGATGACTACAAGGCCCGCATCGGAGACCCCGAACTGGATGTGACGGCCGACTCTGTTCTCGTGTTGAAGAACTGCGGACCGAAGGGCTATCCGGGTATGGCAGAAGTCGGCAACATGGGCTTGCCGCCGAAGATGCTGGCGCAAGGCGTAACCGACATGGTGCGGATCTCGGACGCGCGCATGAGCGGCACGGCCTATGGCACGGTGGTGCTGCACGTTGCGCCCGAAGCGCGTGCCGGCGGTCCGCTGGCGGTGGTGAAGGAAGGCGACTGGATCGAACTGGATTGCCTTGGCGGAACGCTGCACCTTGACGTCAGCGATGCGGAACTCACCTCCCGTCTCGCTAATTGGGCCGAAGTGCAAACAGTTGCGATTGCGGATACGAGCGGGTATAGAAAGCTGTATGTCGATCACGTCCTGCAAGCCGACCAAGGCTGCGATTTCGATTTTCTCGTAGGATGCCGAGGTGCCGATGTGCCGCGGCATTCGCATTAATCCGGCACGTTGCACGCACTACCGTTACGTACCACATCAACGAAGCTTTCTTTAAGGTCCAACCATGACAGAACAAGTTGCGATAGGCATTGCCGGCGTCGGCAAGATCGCTCGCGATCAGCATTTACCCGCTATCGCCGGTCATTCCGGGTTCAAACTCATTGCAGGGGCGAGCCGGAATGCGCGGATCGATGGGGTCCACAATTATCAGAATGTCGAAGACATGCTGGCGGCGGAGCCGCTTTTGCAAGCCGTGTCGTTGTGTGCGCCGCCGCAAGTCCGTTTCTCCCAGGCGCGCGCGGCGCTTGAAGCGGGCAAGCATGTGATGCTGGAGAAACCGCCGGGTGCGAGCGTGACCGAAGTTACCGTGCTCGCTTCCTTGGCGCAGCAAAATCGATGCACCTTGTTTGCGTCGTGGCATTCCCGTCATGCTCCGGGTGTTGAAACCGCGCGTGCGTGGTTGGCCGGTAAAGAGATTACGGCAGTGAACGTCCTGTGGAAAGAAGATGTGCGCCGCTGGCATCCAGGTCAGGAGTGGATCTGGCAACCGGGCGGCCTCGGTGTATTCGACCCGGGTATCAACGCGTTATCCATCATCACGCGTATCTTGCCGCATGCGTTTTTCCTCAAGTCAGCGGAGTTGTTTGTTCCGGCAAACCGGCACAATCCGATTGCCGCGAACCTTGATTTCAGCGACGCGCTTGGCACGCCAATCCGGGCGGAATTCGACTGGCGATTTGGTCCGGAAGAATTGTGGCAGATTGAAGTGACCACCCGCGATGGTGTGTTGCATCTAGCTCAGGGCGGGAAGTTTTTAAAGATCGACGGGGAGGTGAAGGACATCGGACGGGAGAGGGAATATCCGAGTCTTTATGATCGATTCTTCGAGTTGATCTCGACCGGTTCAAGCGATGTCGATGTCAGTCCGCTTCAGCATGTTGCCGATGCGATGCTGCTTGGCGGCCGGCGTGAGGTTGAGAAATTCGAGGGGTAGGGAGGGGTTTGTTCGCGGGCGGTGGTCAGGGGTCTATGCCGGGGGTGTTGGGTTCTGGGGGTAGCGGTCGGGGTCAGTGCCGGGTTGCCAGGTTCTGGGGGCAGCGGTCGGGGTCAGTGCCGGGTTGCTGCTTTCGGCCTTAGCAGTCTGCGTGAGTCGGATTTTCTCTTTATCACTGTTAGCCACTGTGCGTGGCGGCACGTCATTTCTTTGTCCAAAGCGACAAAGAAACGAAGCAAAGAAAACGCTTTCAAAACACGCTACCCTAAGTGTCCACAGCGTGCAGTTTTCATTCATAGGTGCCCCAAAAGCACGGTGCTCGCCAGAACCACGGATGTGTGAAACCCTCCTTCTCGCGAATCCTGACATGAACACGCTTCGCCCCGTACGCTCTCGGGCAAGCACCATTTGCCGCCTCCATACTTTGGGACCCGTCCTGCCAGAGGATTGCTCTGACCGCGTGCAAACGAACTCACGATTCGCAACTCACCTGGGAGACATACCCTCTCGTTTACCCGTGGCCGGAGCCCGTTAGGTAGCCCGTCTTTATATCGCTACGCGATATTCGCTTAGAAGAAAACAAGCTTTCGGCGCTAACGCGCCCGTGCAATTAAATTGCCGGAAACAAGGTATATTTGCCCGGTAGGTCTGCGGGTAATCCTTGGAGCGGCCTCTACCAGGCCACCAGGGAAAAACGTTCCCTGGAGAAATGGCATGGCAAATTGGACACCGGATCCAACGTTCTATCCCTCCCCGCGGATGGCCATGAAAGCCCCGCACGAAACCATCGCGTACGTCGCAAGCTTCGATCCAACACGACAGGTTCCAGACGCCATCGCGGTTATAGACGTGGACCCCGCGTCGGCCAGCTATTCGCAACTGATCAGCAATGTTGCAATGCCCAACACGGGCGACGAGCTTCATCATTTCGGCTGGAACGCCTGCAGTTCCTGCTTATGCCCAAATGCACCCCACCCCCACGCCGAACGTCGTTATCTGGTCGTGCCCGGCTTGCGATCGTCAAGAATCCATATCCTCGATACCAAGGCGGACCCGCGCAACCCTAAAATAGTACGCGTGCTGGAACCAGGCGAAGTCGCGGAGAAAGCGGGCTACACACGTCCCCATACGGTTCATTGCGGCCCCGAGGGAATTTATGTGGCCGCATTGGGGAACGCGCAGGGCGAAGCGCCGGGCGGTATTTTCCTGATGGACCACGAAACCTTCGATATTCGCGGTCAATGGGAAATAGATCGTGGTCCTCAGCAACTTTCCTACGATGCCTGGTGGCATCTCGGACACGACACCCTGGTCACAAGCGAATGGGGCTTGCCTGCTACATTCGAAAACGGCCTGGTGCCGGAAATCCTGCTAGGCGGCCAATACGGACACAAGCTGCATTTCTGGGACCTGCATACTCGCAAGCATAAACAGGAAATCGATTTCGGCGCGGAAAACCAGCTCGTGTTCGAACTGCGTCCGGCCCACGATCCCACCAAGGCATACGGCTTCGTCAACTCCGTAATCAGCCTGAACGATTTATCCGCGTCGATCTGGACGTGGTATCGCGATGGTGACGCCTGGGCCGTCAAGAAGATCATCGAGATTCCGGCCGAGCCCGCCAACCCCGATCTGTTGCCACCCATGCTGAAAGGTTTCGGCGCAGTGCCTCCGCTCGTTACGGACATCGACCTGTCGATGGACGACCGATTTCTCTACGTCGCGTGCTGGGGAACCGGCGACTTGCGGCAATACGACGTGTCCGATCCGTTCGCGCCGAAACTCACCGGGACGGTGAGGATCGGCGGCATCGTATCGCGCGAATCACATCCGAAGGCGGCCGGGCGCCCCCTGAACGGCGGACCGCAGATGGTCGAGGTCAGCCGCGACGGCCGCCGCGTGTATTTCACCAATTCGCTATACGGCGCTATCGACGACCAGTTTTATCCCGATGGTCTCAACGGCTGGATGGTGAAACTCGATGCGTCGCCCGAAGGCGGTATTGAATTCGATCCGCGCTTCCTGGTTGAGTGGCCTTCCACGCACCGGCCACATCAGGTGCGGCTCGAGGGCGGCGATTGCTCGTCGGACTCGTATTGTTATCCGTGACGTTATCCGCGAGCCGCGGCTCTCGCGAAGCGCTCACGCCGGGCACATCATGAACATGGCATGGGCGGGGACGGGCCACGCATGGGAGTGGCTCGCCATTGCAGGGCTCGGCGTCTTTCATGGAATCAACCCCGCCATGGGCTGGCTGTTCGCGGTCGCCCTCGGTCTGCATCGGCGTAGCCGGCTGGCCGTCCTGCTCGCGATCCCGCCAATGGCACTGGGCCACGCACTCTCTATCGGTATAGTCGCCGCGCTCGTGCTCACCACAGGGATGGTGGTTGACAGCCATCTTATCCGCATCGCGAGTGGCGTCCTGCTCGTCGCGTGGGCGGTGTATCAGGTTCGCTACGGACACCGGCACCGCGTGCGTGTTGGCATGACAACCGGTTTTGTCGGCCTCGTCCTCTGGTCGTTCCTGATGGCGACCGCGCACGGCGCAGGTCTCATGCTGATTCCAGCGCTGATCCCATTGTGCGGGTCCGTGGCAGGCCAATCATCCGGGCCCTTGCTGGTCTCGCTCGCCGCCGTCGGCCTGCATACGCTGACCACCTTGCTCGTGACCGGCGCCATCGCTCTGCTGGTATACGACTGGCTGGGCGTGGGCGTGCTCAGGCGCGGCTGGATCAACTTCGACAGGCTCTGGACCATCGGGCTCGCGGGCACCGGCGTATTGCTGATCGCCACGGCTTAGCAACCGAACGCCGGATTGCTCGCCCGGCTTCGGCAAGCGCCTGTCATTTCTCACTCGTGCGCCAAACCGGGCGACGGCTGCCAAGCGGCGATAATGCGGCTTGCGTAGCGAGCTTGTCTGACAGCCACGATCGGCTACGATTGACGTCCACGGCCTGCGAGACGCGTCTTCACTGCGGGTTTCGCCCTATCCCTATAGAGCATTCGCGCCTTCCCGGAACCACAACCGTTTTGTCACTGAGCGAAAACGACAATGAAAAAAACGCCCGCATATCCAGTAAGCAAAAAAGCTTTCAGTGTCGTTTCAATTCACGCATAGGCACAGGGCAATGGCTCAAAGCTCCTCGAACTGGTTCGTGCGCGCGCGCCTCAAGACGCGGCAGTTGATGCTGCTCGCGGCCATGGAAGAAGAAGGCAATGTCCGCCGCGCTGCCGATGTCCTCGGCATGACACAACCAGCTGCATCGCGTTTATTGAAGGAACTGGAGGACGTGCTGGAGGTGCGGCTTTTCGACCGCACGCCTTACGGGATGCACGCTACGCTGTACGGTGAAGTGATGATCCGGCACGCGCGCATGGTGCTCTCGAATCTGAGCCAGGCGCACGACGAGATCTCCGCGTTGCGCGCGGGACTCGTGGGTCAGGTGCAGATTGGCGCGATTGCCGCAGCCACCGCAACCATGGTGCCGCTTGCCATCGCGCGCGTGAAGGCGCTTTATCCGCAATTGCAGATATGGCTGCAGGTTGAGACTTCAGACGTAATGCTGCCGCTGGTTGCAGAGGGCCACCTCGACATCATGATCGGCCGCGTACTCGAGCGACAGGGCCAGTTCAAGGACACGGTGCGATACGAGCCTATTGCCGAGGAACCGCTTTGCGTGGTCGTGCGCCCCGGGCATCCGCTCGAACAGGCGACCGGCTTGACCATGCACGACATTGTCAACGCAGGCTGGGTTCTGCATCCTCCCGGTAGCGTGCTGCGGCACAGATTTGATATGGTGTTTTCGCAGATCGGCCTCAGTTCGCCGCAGAATGTGGTGAATACCAACAACATCCTCGCCATCTCCGGCATTTTGCTGCAGAGCGACATGCTCACTGTGATGCCCGAAGAGGTCGCCCGGCAATACGAGGAATTCGGCACGCTCAAACGGCTGGCTATTAAACTGCCCTGCCGCATGGATGCATTCGGCATTATCACGCGGCAGACGCAATTATTGTCACCGGCGGCAACCGTTGTGCTTCGGGCGCTGCACGATGCCGCGCTCGAAGTGTATGGCGCGCGGCAAGATGCCATCGCTTAGGGCCTGTGCGCAACAAGGCACGCGCAGGCCCTTAAGTTATATTGCAGGTCGATCCACCATTCACGGAGTGTTACTCATGATCATCGAAGAGAACAATCAGCTCATGCTGCGGCCGCTCGAACGTACCGATCTCCACTTCGTCCACAGCCTGAACAACAACGCAAAGATCATGCGTTACTGGTTCGAAGAACCCTACGAAACCTTCTCTGAGTTGTCCCAGCTATACGATCGCCACGTCCACGATCTGCGTGAACGCCGCTTCGTCGCTGTCGACAAGACGGGCGAGACCGTAGGGCTCGCGGAATTGATCGAGCTTGATTACATCCATAGGC
Organism: Caballeronia sp. LjRoot34; assembly: GCF_964253815.1. Taxonomy (NCBI): domain Bacteria; kingdom Pseudomonadati; phylum Pseudomonadota; class Betaproteobacteria; order Burkholderiales; family Burkholderiaceae; genus Caballeronia; species Caballeronia sp. LjRoot34. Next base: position 1,114,551 of record NZ_CAXUSB020000003.1, on the reverse strand, counting down.
GCGGCGAGTTCCAGATCATCATCGCGCCCGGCGCTCAAGGCCAGGGCTATGCGACAAACGCAACCCTGCTCGCAACGGACTACGCGTTTTCCGTGCTCAATCTGCGCAAGCTTTATCTGATCGTCGATGTGTCGAATCAGTCGGCCATTCACGTCTACGAAAAGTGCGGCTTCAAACAGGAAGCGGAATTGATCGAAGAGTTCTTTGGCAACGGCCGGTATCACAATGCGTATCGCATGTGCATTTTCCAGCACGATTTCCTCAAACAAACGCAGGCAGCCAAGTAAGCACGCGTTGGCGTCGGCGAGTGGATCAGGTTCACCCGGCCATTGTTTGTCGTGTCGCTGTTGTTGTCAGACGCGACGCTGGCGCTTGCGGTGGTGACGGGATATCGAGCCACCGCTTGAGCGCCTTAAGCCGCATGACCCGCGGCCTACACACGCGCAAGCGATTCCTCCCGTTCCTTCGACTGTGCCCGGCGCAACATTTGATGAGTCAGCATGACGTGTTGCCGGGCGAAACCGCGCGTCGTCAAATCCTTCGATACCAACTCCTGCTGCGCGCGACGAATTCGCTTCGTCGTGCCTTCAGGGTCGGCGCCTAGCGCGGCGACAGTCTCGCGCAGGCTTTGTGCATCGTGGACCGGTACGTATGAGACGGCGTCATCGGAGAAATAGTCGGACAGACCGCCTATGCCCGTTGCAACGACCGCCTTGCCGGCCGTCACCGCTTCGAGCAAAACCGTAATGCCCGATGCATGGTGATTGGGATGAAGCGGCACGACGATTACATCGGCCCATTCATAGAGCGCGCGTTGCTCCGCCAACCCCGACACCGGCGCGACAACAACGTTATCCGCCCGATCAGAACGCGTGACTTTGCGCTGGGTCGCAAGCCTCGCGTTGAAGCGTGGATCGTTTTCGAATGCAGCCATGAAGGTCTGCCAATCGCGGTCGCGATCGTTACCAATGGCCGCCACGCGCAATGGTTCGTGAGGACGCCACTCGGACACTGGCTGCAAGGGGAAATCGTCGGTACTGACACCGTAGAGCACCACCGTTGCTTCGCGGTTCCAGAATTTTTTCGTGAGTGCTGCGTTGTCGTGAGTCAGGGTCGTCAGCAAGCTCGCCTGGCTTAGCAGCCTCTTGAAGATCACGCGCTTGAACACGCCAAGCGATTCCCATATGTCGAGCAGCCACACGCTTTGTGCAAGCAGAAGCGGCTTACGCGGACCACGTTTGAGCATCAGCAATAACGCCGCCGATAGATACTCGCGCTCCGTATGCGTCCAGATCACGTCCGCTTCAAGCAGCGCTGCGCGATTGCGAAATGTATGAACGAGATCGCAACCGAGAAGCGCTTTCAAGCCGCGTCGAATAGTGCGGAGAGCACGTCCTTCGGGATGATCGTGGGAATACGAAAGGGTCATCGATTCCGACTCGGCGTGGTGATAACCGTACAGGCACCCAACGTTCTCGTCTTTGCGATATATGCTTGGATCGACACCATAGTAGAGGTGAACATGAACGTTAGTCGACTCGTTTGCCACCGTGCTTTTCGCTCCCATATCTCCCCCGATATCAGCGCTTTCCCAAGCGCCTGACGCGCCGAAAGACGCATCGTACCGATGCACGGACACAGAGGGAACGCCCTGAAGCAAGACATTGGCGTTTGAGCGATGGGTAACCCACACAACGCGTTGCATCTGCGCTGCGTGTTCGGCAGCGCTCATAACGCACGCGCGGATTCTGTTATTTAATGCACGCGAACAAGGAACCAAGGCCAGGGAACGGAAGTGGCCTGCCCTCCACTGACGAACAAGCGCCTATTTTATTTCTCGTCGATCTGACAACAATTGACAAATACCCAGGCTCTTTCTGCCACTTAAAGCGCGATGCTGCACAAAGCAGGTATTACTCAGTAAGGTTTCCAGGTTCGTTCGTTCGGCTAGCCACATTCACAAGATAGCCTGCTTGTTAAATTCCGCCCGCTTTTACAGATAACAACACCGGGGGCGGTTCATGTCTAATCCAGTTCGTTCGCGAGCGATCTCGCTTGCACCATCACTTCTGCTGATTCCTTTTCTCCTGAGTCCCATTGCGGCGGCAGCAGCATGTGCCGTGAACGGCCTCGATACGGTTTGCGACTCAACATCGCCGAACCCATGGACCACGACCATCGGTACCGGCTATATTCCGGGCAACGACAATCAGACGGTCACTGTCCAGAACGGCGCGAGGATTACCACGCAAGATGCATCGGCAATCAGTCTCGCTAACAACGCGAACATCACCGTGCAGACGGGCGGCACAGTCAGCAATTACGCCGTGAATTCGCACGGCAACTATGGCACGGGCGCCAACACCATCGAGTTCCAGGACAACGGCACGCTGACCGTGCAAGCGGGTGGCAAGGTGCTGTCCAAGGGCACGCAGGACATTGCCGAGGCCGTGAACATACAAGGCCAGGGCAATGTCATCATCAACAACGGCTTGATCCGGGCGATCAACGCCAGCGCCATCTGGTTCCAGAACAAGGTCGGCGGCAACACGATCATCAATAACGAAACCGGCGTGATCCGGTCACCCGGCAGCGTGATCGGTTCGAGCGGCGACGCCCCTATCGATTTCACCAACAAGGGCACGGTTATCGGCGACATCATTTTCTCCGGTGGCGACGACGTCATGCGCATCTACACCGGCTCGTCGGTGCAGGGCAATATCGACGGCGGTGCGGGCAACAACCAGTTATTCCTGAGCGGACTCGGCGTGGACACGCTGACCGGCAACATCGTCAACTTCCAGACGCTCATCAAGACCGACACGGGTACGTGGACCGTCAACGGCATTCCGGTCGACGTGCAAAGTGCTGAAGTTGCGGGTGGTACGCTGATCCTGACAGGCGACAACAGCACGTACACCGGACAGATGCTCGTCGATGCCGCGGGGACGCTTCAAGCCCGGGCACAGAGCCTGCCGGCCGCAATTACCGACAACGGCCTGGTCCGCTTCGCGCAAACCGATGACGGCACGTACGCGGGATTGTTGAGCGGCACGGGTTCGATCGAGAAAACCGGTGCGGGCACGCTGTTCCTCGCGCCCACCGCAACCGGCGGCAACACGTATTCCGGCGGCACGCTGATCACGCAAGGCACGCTGAATATCGCAGCGGACAATGCGCTGGGCGCGACCACTGGCAGTGTCACGTTCAACGGCGGCACGTTGCAACTGAACAACGACCTCGACCTCGCCGCGACCCGCGCCATCTCGATCGGTGCGAATGGCGGGACGATCGACACGCAGCAATATTCGTCCACGCTCTCACAAGCGGTGACCGGTACCGGCTCGTTGACCAAGCTCGGCAGCGGCATGCTCACTATGAACGGCGCGAGCGCCTACGGCGACACGAACGTGCTGGCGGGTACCCTTGCAGTCGGCGACGCACAGCACAATTCGGCAAGCATCGGCACGGGCGCGACGACCGTCGCGGACGGCGCCACGCTTGGCGGTTTCGGTACCGTATTCGGCTCCGTGACGAACTCGGGCACGATCGCGGCGGCGAATGCCTTGCCGGCTTTTTCAGCATCTACGACCGGCACCTTTGCGATCCGCGGTGATCTCACCAATAACGCCACGATCAACCTGGCGGCTGCATCGGGCACGCCGGGCAACGTGCTCAATGTGAGCGGGAACTACGTCGGCAACAACGCGCAGTTGATTGTGAACACTGTCATGAACGCGGGCGGCGCGCCGTCCAACCAGTTCACCGACCAACTGGTCATTGGCGGCAACGCGAGCGGGAGCACGACCGTGACAGTGCGTCCGAGCGGCTTGGGCGCGCTGACGGTAGGCGACGGCATCAAGCTCGTCCAGGTGAACGGCAGCGCCGCTGCCAGTACCTTCCACATGCTTGCGCCGGTTCAGGCGGGGGCGTACCAGTATCTGTTGTATCAAGGCGGCTCGGGGCGCCCCAACGACTTCTATTTGCGCTCGGCGCTTGAGAGCGTGCCGGTGACGCCACCTGTGACGCCGCCGGTTACACCACCTGTGACACCGACGCCACCAACCACGCCGGCCGACTCTGGCCCGGTGGTTACACCGGTGACACCGATCGTGTCCGCGGGCACGCCCAGCTCCCCGCCTGCCGCTCAGCCTTCGGTCATCGCGTATCGCCCTGCCGTGGTCGGCTACACGATGACGCCGTCGCTCAACCTCGACTATGGTTTCACGATCATGGATCGGCTGCATGAACGTGTCGGCGACATCGCGAGTCTCGAGAACGCGCAGGGAACGTATGGTAACGGCGTGTGGGGACGTATCGGCGGCCAAAGCCTGAACGCCAACTCGGGGGACCGTTTCTCCGGCGATGAACGCACGTTCTTCGCAGAGTTCGGCAAGGACTGGACGCTCTCGACGAACCCGGCCGGCGGCAGCACGCATGCAGGCGTCACGGTGACTATCGGCTCGTCGTCGGCAACCTTCGAAGACAGCGCACGCAGTCTCAATCCGGCGCTGACGACCGCTACCGGCTCAGTCGAGACGCAGGCGCAATCGCTCGGTGGCTACTGGACCAAATATCTGAAAGACGGCAGCTACTTCGACGCCGTGGCGCAACTCACCCACTATCGCAACAAGTACGGCGATGTGTATGGCGGCGGCGCTTCGCAGAACGGCGTTGGCACGGGCCTGTCCGGTGAAGTGGGCAAGCCGTTGCTGATCGGATCGACGACGATTGCCATCGAACCGCAAGCCCAGTTGATGTACCAGTACCTGCATCTGAACGGCTTCGACGACGGCATCTCGCCGGTATCGAGCACGTCGAGCAACGCGTTGCGCGGCCGCGTCGGCTTCCGGATCTTCAAGGCGAACCTGACCAATGACACGAAGACGGGAACGGCAACGCCCTACTTCACCGCCGACGTACTGCACGACTTCCTGAACCCGGGCAACACGGCAGTGGATGGCGCGTCGTTCAACAGCGGTCTCTCGAAGACCTGGTATGAAGTCGGCGTGGGTGTCACCACGAGCATGAGCAAGTCGTCGGAGATGTACGCCAACGTCAAATACTCCCGCAACCTTGGTGGCGATTATCGTCAGGGCGTGTTTGGTCAGGTTGGATATCGATATAGCTGGTAAAAGCGATGCGCGCCGGTGTGGGTGACCGGTGCATGAGGTTTGACGTTCAGTTAAGCTCGTGTCAGAAAGGCCGCGCCCGGAAACGAGCGCGGCCTTTCTGTTTGAAGGCTCACTCGTATCGACGAACTCTACCGCGAGTGGGGTGGTTAATTCGGGCTACTGAGCAGGTCTAGAAGGAAACAATAAACCGGGTTCCGGACGCCAGCGTTCTGACGGTAAGTTTCCAATTGTGCGCCAGCGCTATTTCTTTGCAGATCGAGAGGCCCAGGCCGGCGCCGTCGTGTTGAGCATCGGGCGCGCGCCAAAAACGCTCAAACAGAAATGGCAAATATTCAGGGTTGACACCGGGTCCCTCGTCCTGGACACAGATCGTCTTTTCATCGACGGAAACAATGACGGACCCATGCGAAGGCGTCGCGTTGATCGCGTTTTCAACAATGTTTTTCAGCAAGATGAAAAGCGCGCTCCTGTCAGCTCGCATTGTTGCGGGAATGACAGGGACGTCGACATGCAGTTTCACCTGCTTTTTGTCTGCCTTGCGTGCCAGATAGTCCACGACGTCCTCGGCAACATCGACCTTGTCGACCTCGCTGAATTCAAAGTTCTGCGATTCGCTTACCTCGGCGAGGTGCAAGAGTTGCCGGACCTGCCGCGCCATCAAGTCGATTTCGCGGAACAGCAAATCCTTGTTCTCGACCTCGGGTTGCAACTCGATCTGCCCTCTTATCAAAGTCAGCGGTGTTTGAAGTTCATGAGCAGCCGAGGCGAGAAATTGCTGTTGTACAGCGAAGCCATTTTCGAGGCGCGCGAGCGCATCATTGAACGCGACAAGAATAGGCTTGATCTCACTGGGGACGCCCTTGATGGAAAGCCGCATGCGAAGGTTCCGCGGGGTGATTGAAGCGGCGGAATCCGATGCCACGCGAAGAGGCCGCAGCACGCGGCGAACAGTGAACGTCAAGGTCAGGCCGAAGATGATTGTCGCGATCAGCAAGGTATAACCCACGATCTTCGGAATCGGCTCGATCCTCTCGCCGAGAACGGCTTTATTGAACGCTACGCTCGCCGCGCTCTGTAGAAAATAAGGGGCTTGCCCGTGCATGATCTCCAGGGTCACCACGTCAAAAGGCTTGCCATTAATGGTCACGCGTTTCATGGCGCCGAGGGCGCTGGTCAAGTCACCGGCATCCCAGGAGGCATTGTTCAGCGCGCCACGCGACGCAAAAAGCACATGTCCCGAAGCGTCGAGCGTACGATACAGCAACTCGGTCGATGCGAAGTCGAAGAGCCACGTCGCGTGCTCGTCGAGGTTTATCGACACCGGGCGCCCCGACTCGTCAAAGCGCAATTGGGAGGCTAACTGGTGCGCGCTTCTTATGCTCTCGCTCACCCGGAATGTATCGGGTGGCAAGTGATTGAAGGCGTACAGCACGATTGTGGCGATGAGGGTAAGACTCACGGCCAACGCCGCCACGCTTGTAACCCATAAGCGCACCGAGAGGCTTTTGATCCAGTAGTTGAGCATGATGATGCTGTCCGTGTAACTTGATCGAATGCGGTGAAGGATGACATTGCGCGATGCGGGCGCGGACCTGATAGTGATCCATCCGTGTGCCGTCAGCCACCGGCAAGCGTCAGTACAAACGGTGCCGAAATGATTAACCGTGCCGGTCACTGTGACCGGTAGTCATCTCGCACTGCGTTGGCTTGCCGCTGACGGTTCAGCGTCCACTCTTCGGCGTTGCGGCGTAGGCTGACGGTCGGGATGGAAAACGTATCCATGGCCGCGAAACGTCTCTATGAACTCACATGCACCAACTATCAGCTTGATCCGTTCGCGCAGTCGATGAACCCAGACACCAACGTTGGTGCGAGCGCTGGACGCATCCGAATGCATGCTTTGAGCAATCGCAGCTTTTGAGAAGACTCTCCCTGGTGCTGTTGAAAACAGGGCGAGTATGGCGTATTCATGCTGCGTCAGTGAGACTGGATCATCGAGGTACGTGAGCGAGCGCAGCCCGTAGTCCAGTTTAAACCCGCTGAACAAAAATGGCTTCCGGTATGTAGGGTCCTGAAAATGATGCTGTCCGACCCGTCGCAGAACGGTGCCGATTCTCAGCAACACTTCATGCACATTGAATGGCTTGGATATGAAATCGTCAGCGCCGCACTCGAGCGCGATAATGCGTTCCGTTACGTCGTCGCGATTGCCCATCATGATTACCGGTAAGTCATCCTGAGCGATTCGCAGCGCCTGAAGCGCCCGGAGTGCTGGAAGACTGCCGCGTTCGGACGAACCGCTGGCCATCAAGATCAGCGCAGGCCGCTCCTCTTCGATCCGGCGAGCCACTTTGCTCGCGTCATATAAGACCGCGACGTCGTAGCCATCGGTCTGCAAGGACGTGCGCAAGACATCGCGGCACGTGGGGTCGCTGTCTACTACAAGTATAAGCCGCTTCATTTCTGCCTTTCATCGCGTTGCCCGACGCTCGCCTGCAAAGGGAGGCGGTCCAGTCGCTGGACTGCGAAACCCGCACCCCTGATATTTGCAAGTCGCGTGGTCGCGCCCACCGCAAGCAGCTTCTTTCGCAGCCGGTGAATGGTCACTTCAAGCGCGTTGGGGGTGACCGCGTCGCCCAGACCCCAGCCCGCATGCTCAAGCGCCGAGTGGCGAACGGTCCGGCCCGCGGCCTTCAATAGAACAGACATGATCTGTAATTCAGCGGGCGCAAGCGGGACGGACTGGTTGCCGCACCGCATTGCATGTTGCTGTGGATCGATAGCAATATCAGCGAAGCTTTGAACCAGCGTCGTCATTTCGGCAGGCCTGCGCATCAGCGTTCGTACGCGCGCTACCAGCTCACTCATCTCAAATGGCTTGGTAACGTAGTCGTCCGCGCCAGTCTCGAGCCCTTCTATGCGGTCGTGCAACGCATCCCGAGCGGTCAGCATCAGGCAAGGGGTCATGGTTCCGGCGGCACGCAACGTTCGAAGAAAAAGTAGCCCGTCGCCGTCGGGCAATCCGCGGTCAAAGATCATTACCGAGTAGTCGGCATGGCTCAGGCCATAGGCTGCTTCAGAAAGATTGCTGAAGATATCGGTTTCGATTCCAGCACCGGACAACGATTGCCGGATCATGGCCGCCAGGCGGACATGATCTTCGATCAGTGCAATTCGCGACATAGGGCCGGTTCAATTGAATTGATAGAGATAGGCTACCTTGGCCTCAGGAATGAATCGCTTGCCCACGATGGGACTGTCAGTCATTCCGCTGCCCAGGTGTGCGATACCCAGGTCAAGGCTTACGAGCTGCTTGCGCGTTACGCGATAGTCGAACTTGGCGCCGACGGTTTCCTTGTAGGTGGATGTCCCGGTGTATGCAGGTCGTCCGGCTCGCGCCTCCGACGTCCTCACGCCATAATAATAATCAACGTAGTCGCCGCTGAACCAACTGACTGCTGCATGGGGTTCTATAGAGAAGTTACCATAGTCCAGGGTCTTGCCGAACTCGATATCGGCCTTCTGTCCTTTGTTTCCGCTAGTCAGGTACTCACCCGAAAGATCGCCATATTGCGTCTGCCATTTGAGTGCAGGGCCCAGCCAGAATGCAGCGCTCCGGTTTTGCATTCCGTTGAGTATGGGTGCGTCGGAGCCCCTGTAGCCGTCGGCGATCGCGTAATTCCCGCGCAGCATGAACGCAACGCCGCCCCATTTCCCGACCTTCAGATCGACGGTTGTGCCAATGGCGTGAATCCATTTATCGTCGAAAAAGAAGAACGGAATAGGCGTTATGTGCGTGCCATATCCTTTGTAGGGTGATTGCTCAAAGGCCGCCCCGCCGCCCAGTCCCCAATGGGTAACGTTCGTGGCATTGCTCAAAACTGTGAAGCCGGTCGTGTCGGCGTAAGGCAGATTCGCGCCAGGACCATCTGCCCAAGCCGCGCCCGAATACATCAGAGCAGATGCAACGGCGAATAGCAGTTGATACTCGCGACGAAGGTGTTTTTTCACAGGGGTGCCTTTTATTGGTGTGGTCGTGAGGACGCACTGTAGGACCGGGGCACTTACTGTTCACTTACTCAGCAAACAATTACTTCCATGGAACAGGTATCGAGAAATATGTCACTTCACGTCGCGCGACGCGACGCGACGACCGGTTGTAATCATGTGATTTGGGAATGGAAGTTCGGCCGACATCAAAAGGATCTGCTGGCAGTGGTTACCTGCACGATCCGAGAGACTGGCAAGCGCCAGGTTTAGCGCTGCGCCATTTTGTGCTGCCCAGCCTCAAGGCATGAGGTATCTATCCGTACACGATCCACGTTCAATTTCTTCGCTATAAGAAGAGGAATCCTACGCGTATGCCATTTCTTGCGGCAATCAAAACTCGTCCGGACATTAGCTGTTCCGAACGGGACAATGCACATCCGGTGATGCACCGTCGACGTGACCACCGCACCGGGCAAAGTAACGCTATGCGCACGGCCTCGCAGCCTGCTAGTCGTTGTCTTTCGCAACGACCGCGCCCGCAATCTGATGACGCGCCAGAGACGCCGCGACAAAGCCGGATGCTTTCATGTCCTCGACAAACGTCGACAAGTACGCGGCCGCTTCATCGCCCTTTGCTTTTGGCACCCCCATCGCTTGACGGATCACCATGAAACGTTGATCGAGCATCCGCAATCCACCTGCCTTCGCGGCATCTCTTTCAAGCTGTTGCCTGACGCCGGCGGCCACGTCCAGATGCTGATCCAGGAAACCTTGCACCACTGCAGGTGACGTCGGAATTCGCACAATCTTCGCGCGATGCAATTCGCGCGTGAGGAACAGATCGTACGCACTGTCTTTGCCAACGGCGACAGTCACTCCCGGTTGGTCGACCTGATCGTTGGTGGTAATCGGCGACGCGGCGCGCACCAGGTAAAAGCCTTCAATCAACACATACGGTTTCGTGAAACTGATTTCTTGTCCACGCTTTGGATCAACGGCGAAAAAGCCGACGTCCGCTTTGTCCTGATTGACGTTATCCACCGATGCACCCGCCGACCTGACCACGACCAGTTGCAGCGGCACACCGAGACGCTTGGCGAGCTCAGTGGCGAGATCAACCGATACCCCTGCCGCCTTGCCGGTTGCCGGATCGATACTCGCCAGCACCGGATTCCCGAGATTGATGGATGCGCGCAGCGTGCCGCTCGGCGCAAATACTTTCACCATGGGCTCACTTGCCTGCTTCGCGGATTGTGGAACAGTTGATGGCGGCGGGATCGTGCCTTGGGACTGTGCGAACGCGGAAACGGATAGGGCGGCGCTAACTGCCAACACTACAGATAGCGTTGCGATGAAACCCGTGGGGCGTTGCATCATCGAAAGCTTCGTCATCTTGGGATGCCTTTTATTTAGCGAACCGGCACCCATTATCTCAGTAGGATCGTTGCTTGATTCCCTAACGATCCACGTCGTAGGTGCCCATCCATAAGTTCTTGTGAAGCACGGATGTCTCAAACGCACCGGGGGCGTCGCCGCAACCAGACAAATGAATGTCCCTTGCCACCGACGCTGTTAAAAATCCGTGACCGTCGACACTCTTATCTCGCCTCGTCAGCCAGCCCTGGTCAGCCGGAGAACGTAAGCAAGGCCGGTGAAAACGAATCCCACTACACAGACACCGGTCCAGCCGGCCATCGCCCACGCGGCGCCGGAAAGCGCGGCACCCAACGCGCCGCCGACAAAAAATACGCCGACGAACAAACCGTTCAGCCTTCCACGCGCGGCAGGATCCATCAGGTTGATCGCACGCCGGCCCAAGGTCTGGTCAGTGACGACGCCTGCGTCGAGCGCGGCCGCGCCCACGACGAGCATCGCAACCGCCAGCACCGGATGAGCGCTCGCCGAAAACCCTCCCCAGCCCGCGCCCGCTACGCCGATTGCCACAAGCGCAAGGAGCATCGCGAGGTGGCCGGCAAGCAACGTCTTGCGACCCGACCCACGGTCGCCCGCGCGGCCGGCGAGCGGCGTCACGATCGCACCTGCCGCGCCGGCGAGCGCGAACAGGGCGATGCCATTCATATCGAAGCTGAAAGGCGGCTGCACGAGCCGCAAGCCGATCGCCGTCCAGAACGCGCTGAACGCCCCCATCACCAACGCCGCCGATGCAGCGTTCCGTTGCAACACAGGCTCGGTGCGCATCAGCGTCCAAAGCGAGTACAGGAGTGCCGGATAACGCGTCGGGATAGCTGGCATGCGCACAGGCAGTTTCATGTACAGGACGACAGCGAGTAGCGCATCGATCACCGCGGCAAGCCCGTAGAAGGCACGCCAGCCCATCGACCCGGCAATCACGCTCGCAGCCGGACGCGCCAACAGGATGCCGAGCATCAAGCCGCTCATCACGTTGCCGACTGCACGTCCGCGGTGACTGTCAGGCGCCATCGAAGCGGCCATCGGCACCAGCATCTGGATCACGCTGGATGCGGCACCGGCCAGGAATACAGCGGCCAGAAACAATACGCGTGAGTCGGTGAACATCGCGACCGCGAGAAAACCGGCGCCGCATGCCAGTGTGCGCACGATCAACCGCCGGTTCTCCAGCAGGTCGCACAGCGGTACGAGCAACACCAGTCCGACTGCGTAGCCCAGTTGCGGCACCGTGGCTGCGAGGCCGGAGAACTCAGGGGCGAGATGCAAGCTGCGGCTGATCGCACCCGTCAGCGTTTGCGCGGCAAACAGGTTCATCACAATCACGCCGACTGCCGCCGCGAAGAAGGCAGTCAGTGGTCCGGTGAGCCTGTGCGGATTGTCGGCTTCCTGCGTCGCGACGGCACGGGCGGGACCTTCTGCGGATGGATTCATCGAACGGGTTCTCAAAACGGGATCTGAGAAAGCATCCTAGCGAACCCCACACTATGCGACAATTGAAATATGTTGATAATGATTATGCGAGTTAATATGGAAACACCCGTCGGAGCCGCCGTTTGAACACCCGTGATCTACAAGCGTTCGTTGCCGTTGTCGACAGCGGTTCGATGGTGCGCGCTGCAGAAAAACTCCATCTCACGCAACCTGGGTTGACGCGGCGCGTGCAAAACCTTGAAAGCATGCTGGGTGTGGAATTGCTCGATCGCCAAAGCAAGCCGCTCAAGCCGACCGCTGCAGGCAACGAGGTCGTTGCCCTGGCGCGCACCGTGTTGCGCGCGGTGGACGATCTATTGTTGGTGGTCTCTCCCGAAAGCGAGCCGTCCGGCGAGTTGAGAATTGGAATGCCGCCATTTCTGGCCGAAGCAGCACTCGAAAAGCCGGTCGACCTCCTGCGCGGTGCCTTTCCGCGGCTTACGCTGCGCGTAACAGCGGGTTGGTCGCCGGCTCTGTTGCAGAGTGTCGAACGGGGCTCGCTCGATGCATCGATCGTGATGATGCCGTCGGGCTTCGCACCACCCGAGACGTTGCGTGCTGCGCGCCTCGCGTTCCTTCCGACCGTGATCGTCGCGGCGCGCGCCCTCGGTCTGCCCGATACGCCGGTGACACTGGCGGATCTGGCGCGTTACGAATGGGTACTCAATCAGGATGGCTGCGGGATGCGCTCGGTGCTAAGACGTGCGATGGAGGCGGCGGGAGTGCCATTCAATGTCGCCGTCGAAGCGTTTGGCTCCGAGCTGCAATTGTCCCTGGTAGCGCGTGGACTCGGTATCGGGCTCGTCACGCCGGACTTGCTGGAACGCACGGTGCATCGTCCGGCGCTTCAGGTTATCGACGCCACTGACTTTCGCACGGGAGTCGATGTGTGGTTCATTCACGGTTCCGTCCCCGGCCGGCTCATGCGGGCCATTGATCTGTTGCGCTGTTCGCTCACCGAGGCGCTCACCAAAGGAACAACGGCGATGCACCGGGAAGATACAGACTCCTCAAACAGTTTGGTATCCTGAGTAAAATGATTGGCGTTATTGCGCGGATGCCGGACCGGCATGCGTGCCACCACCCTTCCAACGGCCGACTACATACTCCCCCTCGGCGATAAGATCAGCAGCGCCCCAGAAGTTCAGATCCGGGAGCGCTTCGCGGAAGCTCGTGCAGCGAGTTCTGACCAACGTCCATGTGCCCTCTTCAACGAACTCACTGCCGGAAGCGCCTGAAAAAGCTACGAATATCGGCCGCAAGGAGTTCAGGTTCTTCCATTGCCGCGAAATGACCACCACGCGGCATGTCGGTCCACTGCGCGACAGTGAACGTTCGTTCCAGCCATGCGCGCGGCGGGTGATTGATCTCTTTCGGAAAGTGCGCAAAGCCCACCGGCGGTAATACCCGTTGTCCAGCGGCGAAACGCATGGGCTGCAACCGGTTTTCCCAGTACATTTGGATTGCTGTACCAATGCTCTGGGTGTACCAGTAGAGCGATAAGTTGGTGAGCAACTCATCTTTCGAAAACCTACGCTCGATCACCCCGTCGCAGTCGCTCCATGCGCGAAACTTCTCCCCGATCCACGCAGCAAGCCCGGCCGGCGAGTCGTTAAGCGACGCCGCTAACGTCCGCGGCCTCGTGCCGTGCATATGCGCATAACCGCCCTCGAGCGCAGCCCACTCACCCTTCTCTCGAAGGAAGTTTTGTTCTGCGACGGTCAGCGGCGAATTAGCGACGTCGATTGCGGGTTCATACGAGCCCGGCAGAAAGTTGAGATGAATTCCATCGACTACCTGGGAGTGCCGCAAGGCTAGCGCGACCGACACGCCCGCTCCCAAGTCGCCACCTTGAGCACCAAATCGCTCGTACCCAAGACCTTGCATCAGCGATGCCCATAGATCGGCCACCTGAAACGAGGAAGTGCCGGAGGTGGCGGGCGCTGGCGAAAATGTAAATCCCGGCAGTGAAGGAATAACGACGTCGAAGGCATCGTTCGGGTCCGCGCCGAATGCAGCCGGGTCGCACAACAGATCAGCCAACGCGTGAAATTCGAAGAACGATCCCGGCCAGCCATGCGTAACGACCAGCGGATAGGGCCGGGGTCCCACACCACGCCGATGAACGAAGTGAACGCGCTGACCATTCACGTCGGCCATGAATTGAGGTTGCTGATTCAGACTGCGTTCAGCCGCCCGCCAATCAAAACTGTCGGCCCAGTACTTCACCAATTCGCGCAGCCATGTCGTGTCTGTGCCTTGTTGCCACGACTCGGACGGAGTCATGGATGCCCATCGGCTGTCGCGCAAACGCCGGCGCAAGTCGTCGATCTCAACATCGGACACGGAAATCTGAAATGGCTCGATATGCATGACACCTCCGCTAGAACAGTGCAGTCGATTCTCCACGATCTGACTGTGAGGGACAACACGCCTAATATCGCCACACGCATTCGCACGGCTTGACACTTATATACTCCGCGGCGTATATATAAAAAATGGAATCAACATTTGCCATCATCGCCGAGCCAAGCCGCCGCGCCATCCTGAGTCTGCTCGCTACTTCCGAGCGGTCCGTGGGTGATATCGAGGAGAAGTTAAACCTCTCGCAGCCCTCGGTTTCAAAGCATCTGCGGGTGCTTCGAGAGGCCGGATTCGTGGAGTCGCGCGTTGACGCGCAGCGGCGTCTATACCGGATCAAACCGGAACCACTGATGGAGATAGACGCCTGGCTCGCGCCGTTCCGCCAATTCTGGTCGGTCCACGTCGACGCACTCGAACGCCACCTTGATCGGATGGATCCTGTACCGCGCAAAAAGGGTAAGAAACGATGAGCAACCGCGACGAATACATGCCAGGACCGGCCGCCGGCGCCGAAGTCCAAAAGGATGGAGAAAAGTGGACACTGATTCTCGTACGTGAGTTGCGCCATCCGCCGGAGAAAGTGTGGAAAGCGTTGACCGACCCGGCCAGTCTGCGTGAATGGGCACCGTTCGATGCCGACCGGAGCCTCGCGTCTGTCGGCCCCGTCAAGCTCTCGACAGTCGGAACGCCGACGCCGCACATCTCGGACACGCAGGTGACGCGCGCCGAGGCGCCGAACCTGCTTGAGTACCGCTGGGGCGAAAATGACATGCGATGGCAACTTGAGCTGTTTGGCGGCGGCACGCGTCTCACGCTCTGGCACAACATCGATCGTGGCTTCATATCGATGGGTGCAGCCGGCTGGCATATCTGCCTCGATGTACTCGATCGGCTCGTGGCCGGCGATCCTATCGGGCGTATCGTCGGTGGCGATGCGATGAAATTCGGTTGGCCACGCTTGAACACCGAGTATGCGAAGCAATTTGGTATCTGAACCCCAGAACGCGGAAGGCGACGACGTTCAAATCCCCGAGCGCAGGAAAAGGCTTTCCCCGAAATATGGAAGAGTCTGGAAATTTAGGATGACATAATGAAAAAATCGGATTCAACCGGGGGTCAGCCGGCATCTGATCTGATTGACAAAAGAATTACCGAGCTTGCCGATTGGCGCGGAGAGACCTTGAGCAGAATGCGCAAGCTCATCAAAGATGCAGACCCGGACATCGTGGAGGAGTGGAAGTGGATGGGCACTCCCGTGTGGTCACACGACGGGATCATCTGCACGGGGGAGTCTTATAAATCTGTAGTGAAATTGACCTTCGCCAAAGGGGCTTCGTTGAAGGACCCGGCCAAGCTCTTCAACTCAAGCCTCGACGGGAACACAAGGCGCGCGATTGACATCCATGAGGGCGAGGAGGTCGACTCGGATGCATTCAAGGCGCTCATCAATGCTGCTATCGCCCTGAATACATCCGGCGCAAAAGCAAGGCCAAAGCGAGCGAAATGAACTACGGGATTCGTTGCCTCCGTGGGCCGGGCAAATGCTCCGCCGGAGCCTCGCCCTGCTGCCCGAATTTGCCATAACGCGCGTTACAGGTGGGGCGCGGTCGCTATTACTCTTGCGCCCCATGCGATTAAAGCGCTTGTTCGCTTTGCGCTTGCGCATTTTTTCGCGGCCGGTTGTCATCTTTACAGCTGTTATTGGCCGGCGGCCGGTGACTTTACGCTCGGCGTCGCCAGCGTGTTGTTGCTGGTGGGAGCGCTGGTACCAGTCGTCAAGCTGTTGTTCGTGCCACTCGGCAGGCCCGAGTTCGGCGCCTTGGCACCCATGCCGCTGTCCGAGTTGGTGGTGCCTGGCGTGCCGTAGCCGCCTGTTGTACCGTTCACCTCGTTCGCCGGGCTAGCCGTGCTGCCCGACGAACCGCCGCCGCTTGAACCTCCACCGCTTGAACCTCCACCCGCCTGTGCATAAGCGCCACCCGACAACGTGAGTGCGGCAACTGCCGCGATTAATATGCTGGTTGCCTTATTCATGATCCGTCCCTCCTTGATTTAACTGGAATATAGACACAGACGGTCGCCGCCTGCTTGACTATGAACGAGCAGTTACCGTGCCGCGTGCTCCTTGTCCGCACCAAAATGGCGTGCGTCGCAGCCAGCGGCTTTCGTCTGCGCTTAGCAGATCGACCACGCCGTTCAGCCGCGCCGCCACGTGCGATTTCGAGGCCGGCCAGATGCGGCAGACGCCGCGTGACCTGAATTCACGCGAACGAGGTCATGCAGCCAGCATGCACGTTTGAATTTCCCGAAATCGTGATAACCGGCGGCTGCGGCGGCATGACTGCCCGACACCAAGGACAATGGAAGACTTCTAATGGACCGATTTCCTGAAGCGCTTCCCTTAGTAGTTGAGGCGGCGAGTGCGCGGTGTCGGTGCGGACGGATTGTCGACGATCTGCACACTCTGCTCACCGATCGATACTAGCCGCAGCCAGGCCGCCGTTGATCAGCCCGCGTCGGGCAGACGTACCCAGTCGAGATACTCGTTGCGAAGTGCTGCGAACGGCGGGTTTGGGGGCGCAACGGTCATTGGCTATGACCGGGCGAAAGGCCATTCGGCGATATCCTGCACACCGCTGAGATCAATCGTTGTCGGTCGTATGGGGCAGTTTAAGGATGCCGGAAGAACACGGATCAGCGTTTGCCAGATACGAAGTCATGGAAACCGAATTCCACGCATCTCCTCGCACGCGCCATCAATTCCTGGAAACAATGACCCAACCGTAATGCCCATCGCTCTCAGATCAGCGAGCGCCTTGGGTGCCTCGGACACCGGGATATCAAACGCCTCCAGGAAGGTTTTTTTGAATTTTCCCTCTTGAAGTTGGATGTATCGTTCTATATCGTCCACGCTCGTCAGGCCAGAGAGCGCGTGTTGAGGAATGGCGCGCGGGTTGTTTGCGTCGGAAACTCTAAAAAGGTGAGATTCGAGCGAGGCGTTGCCAATAGATTAATCGGCTCGACCGTCGTCATATAGGTCTCGACGTCGAACTTAAAAATGCGGACACACCGGTCTTGGTCGTCTGTCCTCGGGCTGTGATGATGTCGAAAGGCAAAATAAGCTGCGACATAAGGCGAATACGACCAGTCGAGCAGTGGAGTCGGATAGCCGTGGTGCTGCAACAGGTGGAGAACCCCCCCACGACTGTCGTTATCCCGCATATTCATTGCTTGGGGCAGGGAACCACTCAAGCGGTTGTACATCAACTGCATGTCTTCAATGTTGTATCGGTAGAGATCTGCCCGGCCTTCTCGATGATAGAGAGACCGCAATGGCCACTCTGCATTCGAGTGCCCACGATAGGCACAGGTCCGATAAGGTGCAAGACCGAAAATGTTCTTCAGGTCCTCCCACTTCAGTATCGGTGCGACGAACTTGGACTTCGATTTCTCCCCCATCCGCTCAACGATCGCATGCCCCCCCGTGCCTAGGTCGGTCGTATACGACATGCGCATGCGGTCATCGCGCCAATCCCCCTCAATATAGACCCGTCTTGGAAGTGCTATTGGTTGACCGGTCAGTTTCGTAAAATACTCGCTGCCGTCGACGAACGGAGCAGGCTCATTTGGCCCTGCATAGGCATAGACCCGGCTTTCCAGGGTGAACGGATTCAGGTTCGCTGGCACTTTCAGAGGTACCACGCTGCAGATGTGCGGCGGATCAAAAGGCCAGTCAAACATTGCTCCTTGGTAGAAACCTCCGACTTTGTCGATGTTTATTGCCAGATTTGAATCTCGGCGCGGCACTCCTGGATTCATGTGTTTGATGCCTAACCATTGTCCGTTCACGTCGTGGTCCTCGGTTGTTAGGGGGCAAAGCAACGGTTCAGAAGCAGCGCTATCGAATGTCGGCGACTGCTTGCATAAAGCGCCTTCGCCTCAAGACATACTCAGATTGTCGGGGTGTTCTCTGGGAGGTACGCCATGCTGCAATGCGGTGATAATTAGATAGCCCTGAACTCTCGCCCATGTACCAGTCGCAGCAGCGATGATTGCCCTAGAGATGACTTTGCTCCACACCGGATCTTTCCAAGTCCTTACGACGAATCCCATGCTTTGACGCTTCTTTAAGCGCGCTATCCTGCGCGCACCGGTGGCAGAATGTTCACACGAAAAATACCAGAAACGGGAACCAAATGGCTGACTCAGACTGGACTGGCTATGTGGGCATGGCGACCGGAATCTTCGGCGCGGTGATGGGCTTCATCGGCTACCGGCGCAGCAACCAGATCAAGGCGCTGGACTTGCGGCTTGAACTGCGTAAGGCGCTTGGTGATGCCCACAATTCCCTTTCAACGTTGCGCGCCCTAGTGAACGCTGCTGCTGGGTCTCGCAGAGCCGTCTTGGCTGCAAAAGGACTTGGCGGGTCAGGAGCGATGGCCGCGTGGCATCAGATGACGGATGCCGATCTGGCAGAAATAGACAAGATCGCGGCATCCATTCGGAGCGAAGGCGCTGACTTTTCCGCCCTGTCTGCCGAGCCCTTGGAGTCGGAGATAGTCGCCGCTCACAAGATCAAGAACAGTCTGTCCACCTTGATTGACAAGTATCACGGCGAGCTTGCAGCAGACGATGCGGCGAGGGAGCAAATCGCGCAGACACAGGCAATGCTCGTAGCGAGCCGCCAGAAGCAATAATGCAATCATCCGCTACAGTAGAGAACGTGACACCATGAAGATTGCAGATCACATAAAGCTTTCTATTGATGCCAGTGACAGAAAGGACTTGGATCAAGCGATGTTGCACGCATGCTTGGCCGTCGATGGTACAGCTAAGAAAACCTACCCGAGCATCAGCAAGGTTGGCGAGCGCTATCGAAAGTTCGTTAATGAGCATTTGGACATCATCGAACTGATGTTCGGAGGGGTGAACTTGGAAGAGACGGTGTTCCCCTTCAAAGACGCAAAAGGCAATATCGGGATCACCTTCGCAGATATCGTCTACGAAAAGTTTCGTTGTAGCCTAGCCCACGGGGACGAACTCCCCGATGGCTTCGGAGTCTCGGTGCAAATTGCAGACGGTCATCAGCAGTTCTCTATAGACATCAAGAATCAGTCGATGACCCTGCCCCAGAGTGCCATCTACGGTCTGGGGCTGATATGCGTCTTGGCTCCGGCAAACGCTGACCAGAAAATCGGAAACAATCTGTACCACTATCGAGACCCCATCAATGCATACGTCGTGGATAGTTGGTGGGGAAAAGTCGAGTGCGCGCGCAAGATTATGGACTTCGAGACCCCGATCCGGGTAAAAATAGACTTCAAAAACGTCTGGCCGCCAAGCTAGGATTTAGACACCGGCACGCGGTGAATGCATATTGAAGGGCTGCGATGGCCGATCATTCGACGCTAACCGCTGCGAATCGAATGGCCGTTTCCGAGGCAGAGGCGACGTCTGAATGTCCGGATGTAGGTCCGGACGAACGACGACTCCTGGCCGAATGCGCCCCTGCACGATTGGTAAAAGACGTTCGAACCTTCGAAACGTGCTAGCGATCGATCAAGCCAACGGTCCCCGGCACTACAACGTCGCCCATCGGCGCCTATATAAAATTCCCCACGGACGGCGGCTGAACTGAGTGCGCATTGCCACCCCACTCGCATGACCGGTTCCGTGCTGTTAGCGCGTTTGCGAGTGGTCCGGGAACAAGGACGCGCACGTTGGCCGGTTGTGAACTCCCACGATTCAACGCCTCAGTCATGCACTTCGTACGGTCGGCGAAGATAAATGCATAAATGCGTCCGCACGGGATCCTGCTATGCACGGAACCGCAAATGCGCTTGCGATCGGCGTTTGCGGTTAGAGCTATAGGAGAAGATGCAAAGGAGTCGACCAAGCACAATTTTGGTGCGCAGCGATGCACCAATGTCCGAGAGGAAACGGCCGGACCAATGAGCCATACAGTTAGCGAATGGACAATTAGCGGCTAACGGGCAAACCGGCTCCCGCCGCTATGCTCGAAACCGCACTCGGTTTAATAGTTTCCGATTTGTTTTCCTGCTTAAATTGAGTGCTTGCTGCGTCCGCGTTTCCTATGCGTAGCGGCGAAAAAAACTTACGAACCCGTCAGAACTCTTTAATCCGCCACACGAGATCAGCCAATGAAGAACGCAACGTCGATCACTCTTTTTAAAGCTGCTTTACTGCTGGTTGCGACGCTGGGCGCCAGCGCCGCATTCGCCGCTGGGACCCTGCACTACGGACTGGAAGCGCAATATCCGCCGTTTGAGTCCAAGTCCGCGTCGGGCGAGTTGCAGGGCCTGGATATCGATATCGGCAACGCCATCTGCTCAGAACTCAAGATGAAGTGCGAGTGGACGGAAAGCTCGTTCGACGGCATCATCCCCGCGCTGCAAGCCCGCAAGTTCGACGTAATCAATTCGGCCATGAACGTCACAGCGAAACGCCGCGAAGTAATTGACTTCACTAACATCATCTACAAGGTGCCTACTCAATTGGTCGCTAAGGCGGGCATTGGCCTGATGCCGACACCGGACTCGCTCAAAGGCAAAAACATTGGCGTATTGCAAGGCTCGACCCAGGAGACCTATGCGAAGGCCAAGTGGGCCAACAACGGCGTAACGGTGACCACCTATCAGGACCAGAACCAGATCTACACTGACCTGAAGTCCGGTCGTATCGACGGCACGCTGGTTCTCGCCGCCGCAGGCCAATCGGGCTTCTTGTCGAAACCGGACGGCGCGGGTTTCAGCTTCGCCGGCGGTCCAGTGAATGATGACGCAATCCTTGGAAGCGGCATTGCGTTCGGAATTCGCAAAGACGACGGCGCGCTAAAGGAGCGTCTGAACAAGGCGATCGCCAAGCTTCAGGCGAACGGCACGGTTAAATCGTTAGCGAAAAAGTATCTGGGCGACATCGACGTCTCGCCGAAGTAAGCATTCTCGCGAGGATCCGTCGACGCTAAACGCAATCAGGCTGCTTGACCCGTCTACGGGCGACGCCTTACGGTCAGAAGATCGCCAAGAATTTTTTTGGTCGATTGCAAGGCCGTGAGGCCGCGCTCAATATCTGAAACGTCTCCTCCATGTCTTCACCGATATGGATTACGCCCGCCTCGGTTCGCGGGCGTTTTTCGTTTTTGCGATCGTTGGCGATCGACCCGTTTCGGTCCCTCGATTTTCCGCGAAGCGCTCATTCAACGTTGGTCGAATTCGGCCATCTGACGCCTTACGGTGGGCTAGCCCGGTCGCTATTATTCAGTAGGTGTGCCGCAAGCCGCAGCCAGGAAGAGGTTGGTTAGGGAGAAACAAAAAGCCGTTGTCCGTGAGGGCAGCGGCTTTTCTTACGACGAGTGATGAATGAGGGGACGCTTGTTCGCTTTTTGCTTGCGCCTGTTTGTCGTCATTAATTGCCGTTATTGGGCAGCCGGCGACACGGTGCTCGGGGTCGCCAGCGTGTTGTGACTCCCGGGAGCGTTGATGAGGGACGTCGGGCTACTGGTCGTGCTATTCGGCAGGCCCGAGTTCGGCGACCCGGCGGCCTTGCCGCTTTCCGAGCCGGTGGCGCCAGGCGTGCCGTAGCCGCTCGTTGCGTGGGCGGCGGCCGGCGACACGGTGCTCGGGGTCGCCAGCGTGTTGTTGCTCTGTGCATAAGCGCCGCCCGACAGCGCGAGCGCGGCGACGGCCGCGATTAATGTGCTGATTGCCTTGTTCATGATCCGTATCTCCTTGATTAGACTGGAGTATCGACGCAGACAATCGCTCCCTGCCTGACCACGAATTGCGCAATCACCGGATTTCACGAGATCGTGGTAATTGGCAGCTACGCCAGCATGACCGCTCGATACCATGAACAGTGTAAAACATCTAACAAAACGATGTTCTGAAGCGGTCCATTAGTAGTCGAAGCAGCGAATACGCGGTCCCGATGCAGATCGACGATCTGGACGCCTGTCCTGACCGACCGGTATGGGCCGTATTTGGTCCGACGATAAAACACCGAAGTCACCCTCCCCAAACCGCCGATCAGTGACGGTTTCCCCGACCGACACATGCCTCGGTACAGCCGCCTGGCAGAGCGTCAAATCACCCATGTCGCATGGCGCGCAAACTATCTATGTTCTTCGTTCTCCGAACCAATCTGTTCCCGTTCCCTTTGAAGCGATGGAGAGCGTTCAGTTAGCCGGGCGACATCCTCGTCATCGGGAACGCCGGCCTCGGCAAACTCCCGGCGATACGCTGCCGGAGTCGTTTCCTTCGCCGTCTTGAACTGCCGGTTGAAGTTGCAAACATTCGCTGAGTGGGCTATGTCCGGGAACGTCAAACCAGTAGCGAAATGATTCCTCCAACGGTGAGTCCCGCAGCGATCCATCTCCCAGCCGTGTAGAACTCGTTGCGATTCTGTTGCGGCTGGTCGGGACGTTCGAGGCCAAGCGTCCCGTAAGCAAGCGACTTGACCGCCGATACGTTCGACGTTGACCCGTCGTCACTGCTTGCATCCTGACCCGCCATTGCAGCCCCTTCGGGCGAAATCGTGACGGCCGAATCCTGGGTCGTGGCATCTGCCGGGTTTATCGCTTGCGTTGTTTGTGTTGTTTGTGTTGTTTGTGCCGGGTCGACGTTGTCGTCCGATACAGACCATGGGTCAGTCGCGGGACTCGAAGTCGATATCGTTCGCTCCGAAGTGGGTGACGACGCAATATTGCTTAACTGCATGGCAACTTCCCTCATCCTCTTGGTCGGTCTCTCCAGCTTATCGACTCAAGCGCGCAGATCTTTAGTGTTGGTAAGGATAGGTAAGATCTGGGCAATGCGTCGTAGAAGTAAAGGGGGTTAAGCCAATGCCTGCAGCAGCTTTCTGTCGCACTACAGCCATAATCTCGAACTGGCGGTCACTTTCAAGTATCCCGATTACGCGCTTGAGCGGACGGTATGGAAGTTGTAGCGCAATCAGCGAATGGTCGCGCGTCCATGCAACATGCTTAAGCAAAGGCACAATGGAAATTCCCACGTTTTGCCTGACCAGATCGATGATGGCCGCCACTGAAATGACCTCGAGAATCTCCTTGGGTTTTATCCGCATGCGCCGCAAGGTCTGCTCGACTTTTGCGCCCGTTGGCGAGGTCCGGTCGAAGCGAATGAACGGATGACTCTTGAGCAAGGATGCGACGTCTGCGTGTGCCGTCGCAACCCGCCACTATGTTCCCGCTTTTTATGTCGTCTTTGCAGCGCTGGTTTCGCTCGCGCTCGTGGCGTTCACGCGTACCGGGCAAACGGCCTTGGCTGGCGACCGTGCTAACAGGAAGCCACTTAGGAAGACGCTTTCTGCGGTGCAGCAAGGACCCACAGTGGACCTTCAGTCTTCCGATAGCTGATCCTCAAGTCCCCCCATCGCACGCCCTGCGCCAATTCGCTACACTTGAGCGCATCGAGTGCACTGGGAGGGATCTCATTCATGGCGACCCGGAAGACGGCGGGCAAGGCTGGGCAGATCAGGATCGGCATCGGCGGCTGGACCTTCGAGCCGTGGCGCGGCACGTTCTATCCGAAAGGACTCGTGCAAAAGCGCGAGCTCGAATACGCGAGCCGCAAGCTGACCACGATCGAGATCAACGGCACGTTCTACGGCTCGCAGAAGCCCGCCACGTTCGCGAAGTGGCACGACGAAACCCCGGATGCTTTTGTCTTCTCGCTAAAGGCACCGCGTTTCTCAACGAACAGGCGGGTGCTCGCGGAGGCCGGCGAATCTGTCGAGCGTTTCCTGGCGAGCGGCGTGCTTGAATTGAAGAACAAGCTCGGCCCGATCAATTGGCAATTTGCCCCGACCAAACAATTCGATGCGGACGACTTCGAAGCTTTCCTGAACCTGTTGCCCCATAAAGTTGATGGTCGTGAGATCCGGCATGCGCTCGAAGTGCGGCATGAGAGTTTTCGCGACGAGGCATTTGTTGCCCTCGCGCGAAAACATGGTGTTGCCATCGTCATGGCGGGGGATTCGAAATATCCGCAGATCGCGGATGTAACGGCGAAGTTCGTCTATGCCCGCATCATGGGGACGACCGAGGAGTTTGCGCGCGGCTATGACGACAAAACGCTGGATCTATGGACTGAGCGGGCTCGGGACTGGGCATCTGGCGGCACGCCGGAAGGACTTGAAACAGTCAGCAAGCCAGCCGCGGTGGCTACGCCGCGAGACGTCTATTTGTATGTGATCAGCGGGTTCAAGACGCACAACCCGGCGGCGAGTATTGCCATGATCGAGGGATTAAGCGGTAGTGGCGCTTAGTGGGGGAATTGGGTTTCGTTCGCACTCGGGGTTGGAGGAGGTTTGCTGGGGCTTGAGGGTTAGGGGTAGTGGTCAATGCCGGGAGGTCGGTGTGTAGTGGTCGGGGTCAGTGCTGGGTTGGTGCTTTCGGCCGTGGTGGTCTGCGAGAGTCGGATTTTCTCTTTATCACTGTTAGCCACTGTGCGTGGCGGCACGTCATTTCTTTGTCCAAAGCGACAAAGAAACGAAGCAAAGAAAACGCTTTTACAACCAGCTACCCTAAGTGTCCACAGCGTGCAGTTTTGATTCATAGGTGCCCCAAAAGCACGGTGCTCGCCAGAGCGACGGATGTGTGAACCCCTCCTTCTCGCGAATCCTGACACGAACACGCTTCGCCCCGTACGCTCTCGGGCAAGCACCAGTTGCCAAGGAGCCAGTGCGGCCTCACGCGTACTCGTAGACTCGCGCTTGCCAATGAACACGCTTCGCCACCCGTGCTCTCGGGCAAGCACGAATTGACCACGAACCTGCACGGCCTAACGCGTATTTGCTTCTAAGGTTCTTCGCGGGTTAGCTGCTTGGTCAGCGCGCTTATTTTCGTGGCTTACGGCCCAGAACATCTTTGCTGCCTCGTTTTCAGCAGGGTTGGCGACGTGGTTCGAGGTGTGTACAAATTCGGTGGGTGGTTCACGCGGATAGCGCGGGGTGCTCCTTGGGCAGGTTCAATCACTGGTGGCGAAGCGTGTGGGTATCCGTGTTCGGAGAAAGAGGGGTTCACACATCCTCCGCTCTGGCGAGCACCGTGCTTTTGGGGCACCTATGAATCAAAACTGCACGCTGTGGACACTTAGGGTAGCGTGGTTGAAAGCGTTTTCTTTGCTTCGTTTCTTTGTCGCTTTGGACAAAGAAATGACGTGCCGCCACGCACAG
Source organism: Caballeronia sp. LjRoot34 (assembly GCF_964253815.1). Classification (NCBI taxonomy): domain Bacteria; kingdom Pseudomonadati; phylum Pseudomonadota; class Betaproteobacteria; order Burkholderiales; family Burkholderiaceae; genus Caballeronia; species Caballeronia sp. LjRoot34. The sequence goes on along the minus strand of NZ_CAXUSB020000003.1, from coordinate 1,088,947 downwards.
TGGCTAATAGTGATAAAGAAAAAATCTGAGTCACGCAGACCACCACGGCCGAAAGCACCAACCCGGCATAGACCCCGCCCACTAACCCCAGAACCGACAACCCCCCGGGCAATACCACGGCCCTTACCGCTGCAATTTCGATCATCGCCATGCTGTGGGGTTTCGCGTTTAATTCTTTCTTCGGTATCCTTATTTCCTATGCATCAAACAAGGTTCAGAAGCTAAGCCTTTGGTCGCCGAGCACCAGTCGCAATATGGCGTCGTTCGAATTTCGTTGCAACTGTGGTCCAACTTGCTACAGTCGCGGAGTTCAATTGCAAAGAACGTAATCCGACCGCGATGAATTCCCCTGCCCGGCACTATGCGGCGCTCCTCTGCCGCCGCACTTGCAAACACGCGCTGCTCTGCGCGCTGCCGCTCCTCGCTACCGCAGGCACGGCCCATGCGCAAGGCTCAGTCACACTATACGGCACGCTCGACACCAGCATCGAAGTGACTAATCCCGGCAATGGCTGGACACCGCGAATGGATTCCGGCGCGTATCGCGGCTCGCGCATCGGCTTGCGCGGCAGCGAGCCCCTGGGCAATGGCACAAGCGTGATCTTCGACCTGGAGAACGGCTTTGGCTCTGCAGACGGCACCCTGGACACGGCCGGTACCCTGTTCAACCGGCAGGCATGGGTCGGCCTCGACGCACCGTGGGGTGAAACCCGCTTCGGCCGGCAATATTCGCCGCTCTATATCCCGTTCAAGGGCGGACTCGATGCCTTTGGCGCAGGCACCATTGGATCGGGGTTGAACAACTTGTCGAAGATCACGCCCTACACGGATAACGCACTGACCTGGATCTCTCCATCGGTGGCGGGCTTCGACGTCACGGGCATGGCCGCGCTGCGCGACCCAGGTGACGGCAACGGGATCGGCGGGTATTACGTGACGGCCAATTACACGCTCAATGCCCTGCAGTTATCGTATGCACGGCAACAAACCCATGGCGACGCCGGATTGCGCGCGAACCTGGCGGGCGCGTCCTATCTGTTCGGTCCCGTGCGCACCTACGTCGCGCTGTTCAACGGCGACGGCGGCAGTCCACGCTATCACGACGACGGCATTTCGCTGTCAGCCTCCTGGGCCATCTCGCCGCTGGCGCGCGCGTCACTGGGCTACGCGCACGCGCGCGATCGCAGCGGCGAGGGCAACAACGCAGACCAGTTCAGCATCGCGTTCGAATACACACTGTCGCGTTCGCTCCTGCTGTATTTCACCGCAGCCGATCTGGAAAACCGTGCCAACGCTACGTTCACCCTGCGCGGCGTCAATGTAACGGGATTGCCGGTCGCCTACCCGGGCGCGCCGGTACGCGGTGTGCAATTCGGCATGATCGAACGGTTTTGAAGCAGATGTTCAGACAAGCTCCGCGCGGCCAAGTATTAAATTCCACTAGTGGGAATCGCCTTGATAGCGCCGCCGCGCTTTTGCCTGACGCGCCGTTACGGCAGCGCTGTCCATGCACAATGCCGACGGAGGCGGCCTCGCCATCGTGCACGGGCATCGCGTAATAATTACGGCTACTCGCCCGTTTTATCGAGGGTGATCCCCAGTTCGGCCGCCATCTGTTCAACCATCGTCCGCAGGCGGACCAACTCCTCACCAAGCCGCTTGTGGTCGGCTTTAAGAATCTCGAACTCGGTGTACGAAACGGAATCGTCAACAGAACCGCCGCCCGACACTTCGCTCACACTCACGCTCACTTCGCCGCATAACAAATGCGCCCAGCGGCTTTCGCGCTCGCCCGGCGTGCGCGGCAACTTCACGACGCGCGGCGGCTCGTTCGCGGCGAGTTCATCGAGGAACGCCTCGACCGACGAGATATCGGCGAAACCATGCAAACGCGCGGCATTCAGGCGTAGCTCCGCTGCGGTCTGCGGCCCGCGCAGCATGAGCGTGGTGAGCAACGCGGCGGCCTGGCTCGGGATGCCCAGCACGCGGTTCATGTTGTGCTCGAAGCGCGGCACGCGGCTGCTGCTGCCTTCAAAAACCAGGCTCAAGCGTTTCAGGTCATCGACTGTCGTGAGGACATCGGCGTCGGTGACGTTCATCACCGGGGAGCGGGCGGTCTTCTGGTTGCAACCGGATGTGAGTGCATTGACCGACAGCGGATAAGCATCGGGGACCGTGTGCTGCTTTTCGACAAGAACGGCCAACACGCGCGCCTCGAGCGGCGTCAGGGTGCGCATGGGCGGTCGTGAAGGTACATCGGGAGTGGAGTTCATGCTTGACGTCGCTGGATGCAGATACGGGTATTCGGACCGGGCGTTAAGCCGGGCGGAGGATGTCTATAGGCGCTTAACCAGCCCTGCGAAGAGCACTATGATATCCGCCCTGCCCTGTCCAGAGAATACGCGGCGATGGATGCGCTTATCTTCGATCGATTGAATATTTTCCCGCGCCGGTCACGCACAACAGCAGCAGGCCGCCCATGATGCTGATGTTCTTGTAGAAGTTGATCATGTTGGCCATATACGCGTCGCCGGTCATGGTCCAGAAGCGGTGTCCTATCAGGGCCGTGCCCAGCGTGTACAACGCAAAGAGGAGCGCGAGCGGCCGGGTGTAGAACCCGACCACAATCGCAATGCCGACAAAAAACTCCATGACAATTGCGATGATGGCAGAGAGCGTGGGGAACGGTGCGCCTTCCGTGGCCATGTAACCGACCGTGCCCGAGAACCCCGTCAACTTGCTCCAACCAAAGATCACGAACAGGATCATGAGCAGTACGCGCGCGATCAGAATCAATTCGTCTTTACGTTGCTCGAACAAGGTGTATCGCATGATGGCTTTCCTTTGGAAAGGGCACGACCGTACACGGGGTTGGAACGCCCGATGGGCACCAGTCGAACATTAGCATCGCTATGCGGCAGTAGGCAAACGGCGGGATTGTTTCGATAAGCTAAGGAAACGGCGGCCCGACGTTGCGGGTTGCCTAACTCACGACCTGCGCCGCGGTTGTAGACCAGGTCGAAATCTCCGGTGGCTTCGACAGCATTTGACCGAGCCTTGCCATATCGCCGCGCTCCGTCCGCCACGCAATGTACGTCTTGAACGCCGCCTCGCTCTCCCACTCTTCGACAAACAGGATCGCGTTAACGCTTTCGGCATTGCGGAACGCGCGAACCGACCGCACGCCTGGCGAAGACGATGTTTCACGCACCAACGCAGGCAGTCCGCCAATAAAATCCGCCGCAAAATCATCCTTCACGTTCATCAGCAAAGTGACCGTGATTGCATCGCAGTTGACGCGCTCGATGCCATCGACAAACTCGCGGATGATACCGGCGACTTCCATCGGCGATTCAAGCGGTGACAAGTGGCCGGTGTCAGGCAGCACATGCATGACCGCATGGGGAATGCGCGTGAGCAATTGCGCTTCGAGTATCGCGGTACCGTCGATACGATCAAGCTCGCCGGCAATGACAATGGTCGGTACATCGATCGCGGCGACATCAAGCGAGATGTCTTCCAGGCTGGTGGACTGGGGCCACGCCAGCTTCGCCTGAACCGCGCCACGCAGGCTGTCCTCAATCACCTGTTCCCGGTGCTTCGGACTCAACGGTTTGGCGGTCAGCATCTGGTCTATCGCCATGCCGACGGACTCCCGTGACTGGTAAGCGCCTTCCATTGCCGCGCGCGCTTCAGCGGGCAGAACCAGCGGCACGGGTGGAGACGGCGCAACCAGCACAAGCCCTGCAAGTCCCTGCGGGCGGCGCGACGCGAGCAACTGCGCAATCTTGCCGCCCATCGAATGACCGACCAGGACGAACCGGTCCAACTTCATCGCCGCAATCAATTGCTGCACGTCATCGGCAAAGTCAGCGAGCGCGTAGCCAGCGGACGGCGCGTCCGAGTTGCCCCAGCCCCGGAGGTCGGGCGCGATGGTCCTGTATTGCGTCGGCAACGCCGCGATCACGTCATCCCACGTGCGCGACGACCCTCCCCAATAATGTAGAAAAACAACCGGCAGCGTGCCGTTTCCCTGATCCTTGACGTGAATCTGTATACCGTTCGACGTTACTTTCATCGCGCTTCTCCTTGATATCGGCGGCTTGGCCACGCTCGGCCAAACTCACAACGCGATGTTAGATTAGCGCGCAAAACGCGATAATCCCCGCTTTGGTATCATCACTCAATCATCGGGCTATCGAATAAAAATGGACCGCTTCGCAAGCATCGCCGTGTTTGTAGCTGCTATCGATGAAGGCAGTCTCGTGGCCGCCGGCAAACGTTTTGGCTTGTCCGCTTCGATGGCGGGCAAGTATGTCAGCGCGCTGGAAGCCGAGTTGAACGTCCGCCTGCTTCATCGCAGCACGCGCAGCCTGAGCCTGACGGACGCCGGGCGCACCTACTACATCCGGTGCCAACGCATTCTCGAAGAGTTCGACGATGCCAACCGGGAAGCCAGCGACGCGCACAGCACAGTACGCGGCACCTTGCGGGTCGCCGCGCCGGTCACGTTCGGTACGCTGCATATGGGCGCGGTCGTCGCGCGCTATCTTGACGACCATCCGCATGTCAGCATTGAAGTCTCGCTCGATGATCGTTACGTCGATCTGCAAAGCGCGGGGATCGACGTCGCTATCCGCATTGGCAAGCTGCCCGACTCTGATCTCGTCGCCCGGCGTCTTGCACCTTGCCGCATGGCGATCTGCGCATCGCCGGCGTACCTGAGCCGCGAAGGCACACCTAAAGATCCCGAAGACCTCCGGCGTGCACCTCGTCTGGCGTTCAGTGAAGCGGTATCGGTTCCCGAGTGGATACTGACGGACAAACAGAATCGCGACCATGTGATCGACGGAGCGCTTCGGATGCAGGCCAACAACATGCAGATGCTGCTCTCGGCAGTACTCGCGGGCGTCGGGATTGCGTATGGCCCTACCTTCGTTTTTGGGCAGGATATCAAGGCTGGAAACCTGATCAAGTTGCTGCCCGACTATAGAACCGCCGAGCTGACCATCAACGCGGTTTATCCGACTGCGCGCTATGTGCCGTCGAAGGTTCGTCAGTTCATCGATTATCTCGCCGACGCTTATCGTGACGAACCACCGTGGGATCGCTAAGCGTTGGACCAGGCTACGGCGCGCTGGTGAAGGTCCACAACCGCACAGCCGGGCTCCTGCACTGGTGGCAAGCGGTATTGCCGCCGCCACGCATTCCGCTATGCGGCAGTGGTTGATACGTGGGAAGTGTCAAACGGACGGAACGATAGCTGCTGAATTCAAAAGCGGCTCACGCCCCGACCTTGAGCCTACGAAATCACGCCAGCGCAGTCACCGTAATCTCGACCAGCAAATCAGGCGCGGCCAGCTTCGACTCCACCGTCGCGCGTGTCGGCGCGCAACCCGGTGCGACCCATGCATCCCACACGTCGTTCATGCCCGCGAAGTCGCGGCCGATATCTGCCAGCCAGACCTGCGCGGATACCAGCCGCGTTTTATCGATACCCGCCTGCGCGAGAAAACCATCGATTTTCGCAAGAACCTGTTGCGTCTGACCTTTCACATCGAGCGTACGGTCATTCGACGTTTGTCCGCCGACGAACACCAGCCCCGCAGCCTTCACAACACGGCTCATCCGTTGATTGGTTTCGATCCTGACGATATCGTTCATAAGTATTCCTCGTTAATTTAAAATAACCATCAATCAGCATGGCACAACCCTGTGTTGCGTTTATGCCGCCGCAACATCCTTGAACCGGTCAATGGCAAACGCATCCAGCGGCAACGACGCTACGCCGTCCAGCACCAGCTCGGACACCAGCTTCCCGCATCCGGGCCCAAGCTGAAACCCGCTGCCGCAATACCCGAACGAATAGGTCAGATTGGACGCTCGCCGGCTAGGCGAGATCACCGGTAGCGAGTCGTCGGTGAAGGCTTCCACGCCGGCCCATGCGCGATTGATGCCGAGATTGCGCAAGTGCGGAAACAGATCGACAACCGTGTTCGCGCTCTTCACCAGCCGCGCGAAATCGACTTCGCCATGACGCCCGGGCAGGTCCGCAATCCCGATCAGCTTGCCGCCAATAACCACCGTGCCGTTATCGAATTGCTTGAACGACAAGGGCCGTCCCGTTGCGCCGAGCGTCGCGCGGCAGAACGGTGCGGCCCGATGTGTGACCATCAGCATCAGCCCCTCGGGATGAACCGGCACCGGCTCGCCCACTTGTTGCGACAGTTCTCCCGCCCATGCCCCGGCCGTCACCACCAGCTTCGCAGCCGAGAACACACCCGATGGCGTATGCGCGAACCAGCGCTCGCCCTTCTGTTCGATCCTTGTCACCGGTGTGCCTTCATGGAACACGGCTCCATGACGCTCTGCTGCCAGCCGAAACGCAGTCGTTGTCCGGAACGGCAACGCGTAACCATCGCGTTCGACCCAGATGCCGCCAGTCACATGCGGCGTGATCGCCGGCTCCAGCTCAAGCAAAGTCTCACGGTCGATTATTTTCTCGTGCGTGAAACCATGCGCCTCGAGCAGCGCGACGCGTTCGCGGCATTCATCGAGTTCGGCTTCGGTCTCCGCGATCTTCAACTGACCCGACGCCACGAAACCCGCGTCGTCACCAATTGTATCGACGATGTTGTGCCATATCTCCCGCGACATCAACGCCAGAGGAATCTCGGGCAATGGCCGGCCAAGCGTGCGCACGCCGCCTGCATTGACGCCCGACGCATGGCGGCCGACATAATCGGCTTCCAGCACGGTCACGCTCACCCCACGGCGGGCAATATGAAATGCGCTGCTCGATCCATGCAGCCCACCGCCAATCACCAGCACATCTGACTCATTGGCTACGGGCTTATTCACCGGCCAGTTCTCCGAGCGTAAGCGGCTTGATCGGCGGACGGATGCGGTAATAGCCCACGGTTTCAGGAGGTACGCTGCGTGCATCGGCGATCACTTCGGTCACGGTCAATCCGCACAGGCGGCCTTGGCATGGGCCCATGCCACATCGGCCGAACGACTTCGCCTGGTTCGGCCCGAGACAACCGAGCTTCACGAAACTACGGAGTTCGCCGGCCGTCACCTCCTCGCAGCGGCACACGATCACCTCGTCCTTCGGCACACGGTTTTCATCGCGTGGACGATAAAGACTGTCGAGGAAAGGACGAATGCGCATGACCTCAGCCAGGCGGCGAAGCAGCGGCGCGGCGCTGCGATTGCGCGCGGCGGTATCAATCGCGCCAAGCTGCGCAGCAATCGCCAGCGCCGTCACTTCGCCCTGCGTCTCTGCCGCCTGCGCGCCGCCAATGCCGCCGCCATCGCCCGCCACGAAGATGCCGGGGACATCGAGCTCGCCCCATTGATCGGTTAAGGGTGCGAAGCATAACTGCGCGTCATCCCACTTATGCGATGCCCTGAGCGAGAGCGTGAACTGCGTATTCGGCACCACGCCCTGGTGCAACAGGATCACGTTGGCCTCGATTCGATGCGACACGCCACGCACCGAAAAATGCAGCGCGCGCGCCCGTTCGGAACCGTCTTCATCGATACCGCTTTCCACCCGAAGGTCATCGGCGGCTTCATGCATCGGAACGCCGGCTTCGCGCAACGTGCGCATCAACTGCAGGCCCTTGCTCAAGTATGGCCACGCGCGCAAGGCGGACAACATGTGCCGCTTCGCGCGCCAGCGATCCTCGTAACGCGTGGTATCAACAAGCGCGCGAATGGGTACACCCGCGCGAACGTACTGCCATCCGAGCAAGTAAAGCAGCGGTCCGCAGCCGACGAGTATCGGCGGTTCAGCCGGCACTTCGCCCGCGCTTTTCAGCAGGATCTGTGCGGCACCGGCGGTCATCACACCGGGTAGGGTCCAACCAGGAATCGGGAAGGGACGCTCCAGCGCGCCGGTCGCGAGCACCACGCGCCGGGCCTCGAAGCTGCTTACCTTGCCGTCCTTGAGGTAGTGCACCGAGCGCTCGCGCGTGACTTGCCAAACTGATGCGTTAGGCACATAACGCGCGCCGGAACGGGCGAACTCGCTCGCCAGCGCCGCACCGGCGGCATAGTCTGCGCCAAGGATAGTGCGGCGTTGCGCGTCGCTGCGTTCGATCGCGCGATAGATCTGTCCGCCCACAGCTTCCTGTTCATCGAGCAGGACCACGGACAGCCCCGCTCTCGCAGCTTGAGTCGCGGCAGCGAGCCCGGCAGGTCCGGCGCCGATCACGGCGACATCGACAGTATTAGCGGCCATGAACGTTCTCCACCGAATTCACATCCGACAGCGGCGGCAGATCGCGTGCGCCCTCTTGCGAATGAATACGCATGCCGTCCTGCACCGTGACGAGACAACTCTGCCGGCTCGGCATGCCGTCGATCTCGACCAGGCATTCGAAACACGCGCCCATCATGCAATATGGTGCACGGGGCGCACCGGACACGGGCGTCGCGCGAAATCGCTGGACTCCAGCGGCCAGCAATGCGGCGGCAACCGAGCGTCCGCCCGGCACGCTGAGCGGCTGGTCGTTGAACCAGATCTGGATAGTAGCCTCGGCCTGGGTATCAGTGCCAGTGCCAGTGCCGGGGGCCGGCGAGAGTATTCTGAATAGCGGTTTTGAAGTCATAGTCGGACAAGTCGAAGCAAAGCGGAATGTCGGCGTTCAGGATGCATCGCGGGGAGCGGACAACGGCGACAACAAGCCGGAGCCGATGCAAGCGAGACGTTGAAGCGGCTAGTGAGCATGGCTGGTCGCATGATTGGCGGCGAGAAAACGGCCGCCGCGGAATGCCGCGAGTTCATCGGGGATCGGACCACCCATGATCCACGGAGCAATCCGCATGGCATGTGCCGCCGCGAGCGTCACACCGCTGTGGCAGGTCACGACGAACGCGCCCGGATACTGCAGCGACTGCTCATAGATCGGAAAGCCGTCCGGGCTGTAGACACGCAGCGCAGCCCACATGCGTACCAGCCGCACGTTCTTCAACAACGGGAATGCCCGCACGCCCCGCCGCGCGATGGTCGACAGCACATCGGCGGTGGTGTAGTCGTTGTAGCCGACCTCTTCCATTGAGTCGCCGAACTGCACCGATCCTTCATCGGTCTGGCGTACGTTGATGGTCGGGTAGTGGAGGAACGGGGCGACCCGCTCACTGACCAGCACCTGCCCGCGATTCGGTGCAACCGGCGCGTGCAGACCCACCTGGGCGCTGAGCGCGCGGTTGCCAAGACCTGCTGACAAGACAACCTTCGGCGCACGCCACACGGCGTTCTTGCCGTGCACGGCGAAGCCGTTCGTCTCGGGAACGATGCGCCCGATGTCTTCGTCATTGATGAGCGTCACGCCGCGCCGCTGCATGGCGTCGTGCAGCGCACGCAGCAGCTTGAGCGGATTCACATGACCATCCATGGGCGTATAACTTGCGCCGATCACTTCAGGTCCGACGGCGGGAAGACGTTCGCGCAACTCCCGAGCATCGAGCAATTGATAGGGATATTCGCCGCCAAGTTCTGTCTGCAACGTAGACAGGCGCTTCTCGCGCTCGGCCATTTCTTCGTCGGAGAAACACAGGTGGAAACCGCCCGGCTGCTTCAGCGCAACGTCTATACCCGTTTCCTCCAGCAACGCCGCAGCGAGTCCCGGCCACAGCCGCGACGAACTGCGCGACCAGCGTGCGTAGGGCGACAAACCGTAGCCTTTGCCCTGCACCCACACCAGCCCAAAATTGCCGCGCGATGCACGAAAACCGCCGTCACCCTGGTCCAGCACCGTCACCTTTGCTCCCTCGCGCGCCAGCCCGTAGGCCACCGCGGTTCCTACCAGCCCACCCCCGACCACCAGCACGTCGGGACTGTCGACTGAATGACCTCTCATCGTGTTTCTCCAATCAGGACGCGGTCCAGACCGACCATGCGGTCTAGCACCAGCATCAGTACTATTGTGCCGACGATCAACACGGTCGACACGGAGGCCACCAGTGGATCGATCGTCTGCGCGATCTGGTTGTACATCGCGACGGGCAGCGTGGTGGTGCCGGGTGTCGCGACAAAAATGGTCATGGTGAGTTCGTCGAAACTCTGGATGAACGACAGCACCCAGCCGCCGGCTACGCCGGTACGGATCATCGGCAGCACGACGCGGCGAAAGGCCGTAAAGCGGCTCGCGCCACATGACAGTGCTGCGCGTTCGGCATCGCGATCGAGACCAATAGCCGATGACAACGCCAGCCGCAACGCGTACGGCAACACAATGATCACGTGCGTCGCGCAGAGCGCCCAGAACGAACCGCCGAGGCCGAGCAAACTCAGGAATCGCAGGAACGCGATGCCGAGCACGACGGCGGGAATCATCATGGGCGAGAGGAAAAAGCCGGTCAGTGCGGCGCGGCCAGGGAAGCGATAACGAGCGATAGCCAACGCCGCCGGCAACGCGAGCGCTACGCCGACCGTGGCCGCCACCAGCGCGAGGCGCACCGAGAGCCAGAAGGCATCGACGATCTGGTCGTTGTCCAGAATTGCCCTGAACCAGCGCAGCGACGCACCGTCGAACGGCAGCGAGATGAAGCCTTTGTCAGTGAATGCAACCGCGATCACGACCACCAGCGGCGCTGCAATGAACGTGAGAAACAGCGCGTTGAACAGCAGGCCCAGGAATCCGTTTTGTTTCATGGCGTCTCCCGGTTCAATCGAAGATGTGTTTGAAACGGCGCTCGGCCAGGCGACTGCAGCCCAGCACGATTGCCACGTTGGCAATCAGCAACAGGACGGCGATTGTCGCCCCGAGAGGCCAGTTCAGCGTACCGAGGAACTCGTCGTACGCGGCGGTCGCGACCACTTTCAGACGCCGGCCACCGATCAACGCGGGTGTCGCGAATGCGGACGCGGATAGCGCGAACACAATGATCGATCCGGACAGCACGCCGGGCAGGATCTGCGGCAGCACTACACGCCGGAACACGCGGAACGGCGAGGCGCCCATGGACCGGCCGGCCCATTCCACCTGCGGGTCCAGCTTCTGCAACGTCGCCCATACCGACATCACCATGAAGGGCACCAGCACATGCGTCAACGCAATCACAACTCCGGTCATGGTGAAGACGAGGCGGATAGGCTCCGACGTGATGTGAAGCGCCTGCAACGCATTGTTCAGTACACCGTTATTTCCAAGCAGGATTTGCCAGCCGAGCGTGCGCACGACGACCGATATCAGCAGCGGACCGAGCACGACCAGCAGGCAGATGGACTGCCACGGCCGCTTCATCCGCGCGAGCACGATGGTCTCGGGCACGCCAAGCAAAATGCAGAGGAAGGTCACCGTGAACGCCATTCCCGCGGTGCGGGCGAAGATTGCGCCGTAGTAGGGATCGGTGACGACTTCGAGGTAGTTGCGTAGCGTGTAGGTCGCGAGCGTGCCCTGGCTGTCGCTGAATACGTGGAAGGACAACACGAGCGTCAACAGCAGCGGCACCAGCAGCAGGCTGCCGAACAATAGCAACGCAGGGGCGGACAGGAGCCACGGGGCCGCACCCGCGCGTTCGTTGTCAAGCGTGACCATGGTGCCCCTCCTTCTGAAGCACGCGCAGGTCGTCGTCCGACCACGCCACCCCCACTTCCGTGCCCTCATCCGGCGGCGGGGCGCCGTTGTTCGGCTGGGCCACGCTCAGTTGCCCAAGGCTGGTATCGATCAGCAAAAGCCACTGGTTGCCGGTGAATACGCGCGTGGTAATGCGGCCCATGGTACGAACACCCGCTGTATCGATGACCGCGAGATGAACCTTCTCCGGACGGATATACACGTTCACCTCGCCCTGAACATGGCGGCCTTCGTGCGGCACCTTGAGCGTAATGCCCGCTACATCGACTTCAGCACAGCGCGCGTTGCGACGCAAAACCGCGCCCGGCAGCAAATTGGTCTTGCCAAGAAACGCCGATGCAAACGGCGTCTCCGGCCGCTCGTACGCTTCGAACGGTGTGCTCAACTGAGCAATCATTCCGCGATGCATCACCGCGATGCGATCGCTCATCGTCATGGCTTCGACCTGATCGTGCGTGACGAGAATAGTGGTAATACCCAGTCGCTTTTGTATCGACCGCAATTCGATGTGCATTTCCTCACGCAGCTTGGCGTCGAGGTTGGACATCGGTTCGTCCAGCAACAATAGTTCGGGACGCATCGCGAGCGCGCGGGCAATCGCAACGCGTTGCCGCTGGCCGCCCGACAACTCTTTTGGATAACGCCCGCCCAGTCCGTTCAGGCGCACCAGGTCGAGCGCTTCGGCCACGCGTTCGGCGCGTGCCGCGCGTTTCATGTTGCGCATCTCCAGACCGAAGCCGACATTGCCGTTCACGGTCATATGCGGAAACAACGCATAGCTCTGGAACACAACGCCCATGCCGCGCTTCTCGGGCCGTTCATGCGTAATGTCGCGGCCGTCGAGCAGGATAGTGCCGGTGGTCGGCGTAACAAAACCCGCGATCATCTGCAAGGTCGTGGTCTTGCCGCAACCGGAGGGACCAAGCAGCGACAGGAACTCACCACGTTCGACGTCAAGGTCGATCTGCTCGATCGCGGTGAAGTCGCCGTAGCGCTTCGAGATGCCTTTGAGGGTCAGAAAGCTCATGTGCGTCCGTGGGTGAGAGTCGGCGTGCCGTGTGTGAAGCTCAACGCTCCACGCTGCGATTCCAGCGTTCGGTCCACTCGGTCCTATGCTGGTTGATCGTCGCCCAGTCCATCGCGACCAGCTTCGAAATCTGCTCGGGACCATACGGCACGCGCGCCGCCACTTCTGGTGTCAGTTGTACGGTCTTGTTGACCGGGCCGAGTCCGATCGCCTGCGCCTGGATCACCTGCACTTGCGGGCTCAACAGGTACTGGATGAACTGCTGCGACAACGCGGGCTGCGCGTTCTCAGCCACCGCGCAAGCGCCAACCTGCAGCGCGACGCCGCCCTCTTTCGGGTAGAAGAACTTCAGCGGGAAACCGGTGTTCTGCAGTGCAACGGCGCGGCCGCTGCCATACGGTGCGAGGATCACGTCGCCGCTTTGCATCAGGCCGTCCATCTCACCCGGCGTCGGCGCCCACGACAACACGTCCGGCGCGACCTGCTTGGTCATCGCTGTGAAACCCGGGTCGATGTTCTTCTCGCCGCCGCCATTCAAACGCGCCAGCATGACAAGCGCATGCAGGCCGTAAGTGTTGGTGATAGGCGGCATGCCGAGCTTGCCCTTCAGGCGCTTGTCGTACAGCACGTTCCAGGAATCCGGCGCGGGCAAGCCCATCTTCTTGAATGCATCCGCGTTATAACCAATGCCCGTTGCGACCATGCCGACACCCACCGACGTGGGGCCAAGATGCGCAAGCGGATACAGGTCCTTCATCACCGGCGCGTCCTCGACCTTCGCGCACAAACCCATCTGCATCGCCTGGTACATCGGGCCGTCATCCATCACCGCGACGTTGATCTGCTGATGCCCTTTTTGCGCCTGCAATTTCGCGAGCGTGTCGCTGGAATTACCGGCAACGTAGACGATCTTGACGTCGTGCGCTTTCTCGAACGGCGGGATGATCTTCTCGCGATACATGGTCTCGTTCGAGCCACCGACGTTCGCCACGTAGAGCGTGGTTTCAGCGTGCGCCAACAACGATCCCGACAACGCCCCGGCACAGCCGAGCGCGGCCACCAGCGGCCGCAAATACGAACGAGAAGACGGCGAGCAACGGGTTTGCTGCTGTTGTTTCATGTGCGATTCTCCAGACTATGCGGGTCGGACGGTTGAGGAATGTGGCCCCCAAGCGAAATTATTTTGTTCGCCGCAGGGCATATCGTCCAATAAGAATAAAATAACTATCCATACATGGATGATATGGGTCTCACTCAATGAATCTTAAGCATATAGAGGCATTCCGGGCGGTCATGCTGGCAGGCTCCATGACCGCGGCGGCGAAGGAATTGTTCACGTCGCAGCCCAATATCAGCCGCCTGATCACCCAGCTCGAACGCGAAACCGGACTACTGCTGTTCCAGCGCAGCGGCGTGCGGCTGATTCCAACCAGCGAGGGCAATGCGTTTTTTCGCGAAGTGGAGCGCGCGTATGTAGGCTTGCAGGGACTGACCAACGCCGCGGCTCAGATCAAGAACCTGGGGACCGGGAGATTGCGCATTGCAGCCATGCCGTCGGCGGGAATGACGCTGGTGCCGCACGCAATCCAGCGCTTCCAGGCGTTGCATCCGGAGGTCACCATCTCGCTGCACGTGAACACCTCAGGCACCGTCAATCACTGGACGAGTTCGCAGTTCTGCGACCTCGGCGTCGCGATCTATCCCAGCGAGGCGTCCAATTGCGAGGTCGAGTTGTTATCGAAGGTGGCGGCGGTATGCGTGCTGCCTGCGGGTCATCGGCTGGCGAAGAAGGCGTCGCTCAAGCCGAAGGATTTTCAGGGTGAGCCGTACATATCGCTGTGTCATGGCGACGGCACACGCGCACAGATGGACGAGGTTTTCGAGCGCGCCGGCGTTGAACGGGTGCTGGCAATCGAGGCCCAATACGCGGCCATCTGCTGCGAGATGGTTCGCTGCGGCATGGGCGTCACGCTGTCGCATCCTATCGTTGCGCAGGATTTTGCCGGTCCTGGCATCGAGATCCGCCCATTCACCCCAGCGGTCCTGTTTCCCACTTATCTGCTTTTCCCCCCGCATCAGCCGCGGGCTCGTCTGACCATGGAATTCGTCGACATACTGCGAAAGACGCACGACGATCAGTTGGCGGCGATGGGTAAGCCGGAGCGGTTGAAGCGGGCTTGAGAGGGACGTGGTCCTGACGGCTATTGACCCGCCAGCTTATACGTCGGAATCGACTTGATTGCACTCTCGCAGGCGGGCGCTCCCGTCTCCAGATGGACCACCAGGTCGTAGGTCGTCGAGCGCCGGGTGAGCATCAGGCACGTCGACTCACCATGAAGCACCCGCGTTGCGTGCCAGCAGTGCGGCCGCATGCAGACACCCTCACCCTGCGGCACCCAAAACGCACGCAGCGACTCCATATCGGGTTGGCCGCCCTCCGTACTCGTTGCAACGATCTGAATGACAGGCGCGGTCAGCGGCACGATGGCCTGCTGCGTCAACCAATGGGCTTCGAGGCTTGCGATCGTTTCGTCAGCGTTCCTGTACTTGACCCACAGGACTTCCGTCTCGCCGGTCACGCCAGTATCGAAGAGATGTTCGCGCCAGAAATCCGAGGCCGGACTGGTGTACGCGGGAGCGTGGCCGTCGTTTTTAAGCGGTTTGCCCAGCATCCAGCCATAGGCGTTGAAGGCCTCGGCGCTGAGCGGTTCGATCGTGAGGGAAGGGATAGGAGGATAAGGATCAGTCGGCATTTTTCGGCAAGGCGTCTGGATGTAACGGGGAACGGAGGCTTGACAGTGAAATCGGCGTATCACCCGTGTTGGGGAACAGCGCGAACTCGGGGCCGTTGGCGAGACTGAAATCGCGCACGACCTGCAACGCGAGGCGCGTGATGGATTCGCACAGCAGGCTGTCCGGGCTGCGCCTGAACGTGGCGACGAGCGGGAGCGCCGGAACGCGGTGCGTCACCTGCAGCAATTGCAGCCGGCCCGACTGCAATTCGTCCATGACAAACGCGGTCGGCAGCACGGCTATGCCGAAGCCATCCAGGACGAGACGGATGATCGCGGCCACCGACGAGACACAGTTGATCTGGACGGTGGTCTCGCCGCTGGCCGAGAACAACTCGGTGAGGAACCCATGCGGCGCCGAGTGCCGCGCAAAACTGACGATGGGAAACGCGGCCAGTTCGGCCTCCGAAAGCGCTTCAGCCGATAGATTCAGTGAAGGGCTCGCCACCCATCGCATGGGGAGTGTCCCGAGCGGAATGTTGACGGCGTCGCTGCCGGTAACGTTCGTGGTCATCAACGCGACGTCGACGTTGCCATTGACGAGATGCCCGGAAAGATTGGCCGTGGTGTCCGACGTGAGTTCGATCGTCAGGTTCGGGTACGCCTCCCGTACCCGCTTCAGCAAATTCGGCAGCCATGTATGCACGACCGACTCGATCACGCCCAGCCGCAGCAGCCCCGCGACTTTGGAACGGTCGCTGACGCTCGCGAGCATGTCGCGGTTCAGCTTCAGGATTTGCTCCGCGAACGCAAGCGCCTTGGTGCCTTCCTGCGTGAGCGTCACATCGCGTGGGCCCCGGTCGAACAGACGTACGCCGAACTCCTGCTCCAGGGCAGATATTCGGCTGGAGATGGCGGCTTGGGTCGCGTGCAGGTGCTCGGCCGTCATCCGGAAGTTGCGCAACTTGGCGAGCCATACAAACGTTTCGAGAAAGCGGACATTCATGGCGCACCCCGGCTGATGCGTTGAGTGGCGAAGCGGCGGGTATCGACCGAATCAATCCCGTCAGTTTATCGCTGGAAGAATTCCCGCGTGACAAGAAAAAGTGACCACGTGGGCCCACATTTACTTGTTGGACATCGCAGCGCCCTTCTTCAAGACTGTCATTCATTGAATTCAACGGGTGAAAGGTTTTGATGAAGACACTTGAATGCAGGATCGATGGCGGCGCGAGTATCAAGGTTATCGAGGTAACGGTGAGCCGCCTGGTCATCGCCGGCTGGGCGGGGCGCGATGCGCGCGACGTCGAGCACCATATCCGGGAACTGGAAGCGCTGGGCGTCAAACGTCCTGCGTCGGTGCCAACGTTCTACAGAATTTCCCCAGCCTTGCTGACGACCGAGGACGCAATCGATGTAGTGGGCACGCACTCATCCGGCGAGGTCGAAGTCGTGCTGATCCAGACCGCGAACGATGGCTTGCTCGTCGGCATAGGGTCCGACCACACTGACCGGCGGGTGGAAAGCTACGACGTTGCCGTATCGAAACAGATGTGTGCGAAGCCGGTGGGCGCCGCGCTCTGGCGTTACTCCGATGTCGCCTCGCACTGGGATTCGCTGATCGCCCGGAGTTGGCGGATCGACGGCGATGCCCACCCCGTGCTGTACCAGGAGGGCACGCTCGCCCGCTTGCTGCGTCCGGACGAGCTGGTTGAACGAGGTTTCGGTGCGGGCGCCATGCCGCCCGGATCGGCGATGTTTTGCGGCACGCAAGCCGTGCTCGGTGAACTAAGCGCAGGCGAGGGCTACGAGCTCGAACTACATGATCCGGTGCTGGGACGGAGCCTCCGGCATCGCTACATGGTCGACGCATTGGCCCATGCCGAATGAGAGCGATGACCGGGCACCAGGCTCGGCAGACTCATGCCATTCAGCGAGGCATTAGATTTGTTTATTGCCGGCCAACAGAATTAGTCGCTGGACGGGGCAAATTGGCGTTTGAATACTGAGCCTCATTCGCCGCCCATGTTGCCGGTCGCGTTCGATGAACACATCTGCCTCCGCTCACTCTCCAAGCCCCAAGGATCCGCTCGTGATTTCCTCTTCCGCCCCGCTTCCTTTCTCGCGTCCCGCCTGCTCCGCCCTCGCCGCAGCGGTCTTTCTGGTTGTCGGGGGACCGAGCTATGCAGCCGATCCGGCCATCGTCCTGATCGGCCACGCTGCGCCCCTGACCGGGCAGCTTTCCCATATGGGCAAGGACAGCGAAAATGCTGCCCGGCTGGCGATCGACGAAATCAACAGCCAGCACCCGGTGATCGGCGGCAAGCCGGTCAGATTCCAGCTCGACTCCCAGGACGATGCCGCCGACCCGCGCACCGGGACGCAGGTCGCGCAGAAGCTGGTGGATGACGGTGTGGTGGCCGTCGTGGGCGACATCAATTCGGGCGTCTCGATCCCTGCATCGAAGATCTACAGCGAAGCAGGCATTGTGCAGATCTCGCAAGGTTCGACCAACCCCACGTACACGTTGCAGGGATACAAGACCACGTTTCGCGTAGTCGCTACCGACGCGCTTCAGGGACCCGCGCTCGCTCATTACGCGCTCGACTCGCTGCATGCGAAGCGCATTGCGATCATCGACGACTCGACCGCCTACGGTCAGGGCCTCGCCGATGAATTCGAAAAAGCCGCGAAAGCGAACGGCAGCACGATCGTCACGCGCGAAGCGACCAACGACAAGGCAACCGATTTCCGCGCGATACTGACGAAGATAAAGGGCTTGCGTCCCGACGTCATCATGTACGGCGGCTCGGACGCCACCGCCGGGCCGTTGGCCAAGCAAGCGGGCAATCTCGGGATCACAGCGAAGGTGCTCGGCGGCGACGGCGCATGCACGGAGAAGATGATCGATCTGGCCGGCGACGCGATCGGCAACGTGACCTGTTCGGAGGCGGGCCTGGCACTGTCGAAGATGCCCAAGGGACAGGACTTCGAAAAGCGCTATACAGCACGTTTCAATACGCCGATCGACGCGTACGCGCCGTTCACCTATGACGCCGTCTACGTGATCTACAACGCGATGAAACGCGCCGACTCGGCCGAGCGCACCAAGGTGCTTGCCGCGATGCCATCGACTCAGTATGACGGCGTGATCGGCCGTATTGCGTTCGATCCGCATGGTGATCTCAAGGACGCAGCCATCACGATCTATCAGTTCAAGGACAAGAAGAAGACCGTAATGGATGTCATCAAGATGTGAGGATTGTTGCGGGCGGCAAAGCCGATCCTGCTACGCGACGCGTTCAGCGCGCCGCTCGGCGAACCGGCGTTGTCGATGTTCATGATGCGTCGTGTGCGAGGATCAGGCCAGCAACCTGGCCTGATCCTCGCACGGATAATCCGAGAGCAATTCGCCACGAACCGTTTCATCGCCTCGGCGACATAGACGCGATGCACGATCGCGTCCGCCGGTATCAGGTCGCGTGTCACAAAACCGCTGATGCGGTCCATGAAGATGCGGCGCGGATCGCGCATCGGACAGCGCGGGGTCGTCGGCGGTAAAGTAGGCGTTGACCTTACGGGTTGAAAAGTAGTTTTCGCGGCCAGCGCACGACCCTCGTTGCGCGCCCGCTCCAGCGCCTGCGGGCGCAGGAAGTCGTGCAGCACGGCGCTGCAGGCAGCCACCAGTTCGTTCAGGCGGGGGCTGTCCGGGTCATGCAGGGGATAGCGGTCGGTGTTGACGATATCGCCGAGATCCAGGCATTCGGCATCGGCAAGTGAAACGGAGAGAACCACGGCAGGCTCCAAATCGATATTTTGGCGAGTGGATTTACGAGTCGACTTCAACAACAATCTGCGAACACAATCTGCAAATAACGGCCCGATCTTTTGGCGGCCAATTTCTTTTGGAAAGCGAGTATTTCCGATGGATTCCATTAGCGAGCCCGATTGGTCCAAGATCGCTTCACTCGATGCGGAACTCGTGCGTGCGTTTGTAGTAGTGGCTGAAAGCGGGGGTTTTACAGCGGCGGCGCGCCAGCTTCATCGAACGCAATCGACCATCAGCCTGCGTATCCGGACGCTTGAGGAACGGCTTGGCGCGCACCTGTTCATGCGCAATAGCCGTCATTTCGCGCTCTCAAGCGATGGCGAGAACTTCCTGATCCACGCACGGCGGATATTGCAGGTACAAAACGAAGCGATTGCTTCGCTGACGCGCGGCAGCCGCGGCAATGTGATTCGTTTCGGGCTGCCGGAAGATTATGCGGAGCTATGGCTACCGGAATTGCTGCGGGCGTTTTATGCATTGCGCCCCGGTGCACGGCCGCATATTCATTGCCGGACGTCGCTGGAATTGCTGGAGCGGCTGGGTGCCGGCGAACTCGATCTGGCGCTGGTCGTGCGGCATGGCGAGCGTGCCGGGGGAAAACCCCTGGCGCGTCAGGAACTGGTATGGGCAGCACATCGCGATTTCGTGTTGTGCGCGGATGCGCCAGTGCCGCTCGCTCTCTTCGACGAAAGTTGTACCTATCGGCAACGGGGATTGCAGGCGCTGACTGCGATCGGGCGTGATTATCAACTCGTCTATACGAGCCAGAGTCCGACGGGAATCCGCATTGCGGTGAATCACGGTGCGGCGGTGACGATCATCGATCGTCGGACGCTGCCCGCGTGCTGGCGCACGTTCGGCGACACGGACGGTCTGCCGGCGCTGCCGCCGGCCGAACTGGAGCTTCATGTTGCGCCGACCATGCGTAACGAAGCCACGCGCGACCTGAGCGCGTTGATCGAGATGCTGGTGTCGGAGCATAGCGGCGTGATGGCTTGAGGCGACGGGTGGTCAGTGCAGGATGTGCCACTGGTCTCTTGCGGTTCTGACGTGAGCGGTTATATTCCATGGTCGTTTCCGGTCACGCTGCACCCGGCGTGCGCGGCCTTATCCACGCTCACATGCTTTCACCATGCCCCATTCCGCCTCCGTCCTGGAAACCGATCGCCTTCTGCTACGTCCGCCGCAACGCACCGATTTCGACGACATCTACGCCATGTGGTCGGACCTCGCGGTCGTGCGCCATGTCACCGGCGTCGCCTTCACGAAGGAAGAAGCATGGGCACGCCTGCTTCGAAGCGCAGGGCACTGGTCATTGATGGGATTCGGCTACTGGGTAGTCAGCGAGAAGCTCAGCGGCAAGTTCATCGGCGAGGTCGGCTTTGGGCAATACAAGCGCGGTATCGACCCGGCATTCGATGAAGCGCCAGAGATTGGATGGATGTTGACGTCAGAGTCGCAAGGACAGGGGTATGGAACTGAAGCGGTACGTGCCGCGTTGCAGTGGGCGGATACACGGTGGCCCAACGCAGAGATTGTCTGCATCATCTCACCGGAAAATCCGGCCTCGCTTGCACTCGCCAGGAAATGTTCATTCGCGCAAAGTCGCACGACCACTTACAAGGGCAAGCCAACCGTTGTATTTCAGCGCGAGGCGTCGTTGCGTGAAAGTTAAAGCGCTTCCATTCTCTGTTTACCCAGGTATAGGAAACCGTAATCAGATCGGCGAATCGATCTCGTGTCCAACGGCATCGAGGGAATGAACAGGGAACGTGCCAAGGGTTCACTCAAGCGTCATTCGCTTTGCGTCGTACCTTGTTAGTACTTACGACCGGCAAGGGCCTTGGCTAACACTACGGCTTCGGAATACTTACATGCGCGCTTACGGATCGCGCTTCGTCACTCCGATGAGGACGACGCTATTGACGTGGCGGGTCCGCTTATCGAGAATCCAGGCAGCACCTGAAGAAAACAAAAACTGCCGGGACTAAGATGCGCCCTTGTTTCTATTCAGTGGTAAGCGGTCTGATCGTGCTTGGTCTCGCCGCCGGTCCGTCCGCCGTCTTGTCCCAGGAAACCGGCACGGCGCCGGCTGACACCTCAGCCGCGCCCGTCGGCACGCAGGCGTCGCCCGACGCGTCCGCTTCATCGGCTGCCGGAACACTCGTACGCGCGGACGCGGTGCCCCCCTCTGCTCAGGCCAATCAGGCCAATCAGGCCAATCAGGCCAATCAGGCCAACGCCCACGCCGCATCGGATGCGCTCCTCAACCCTGCTCGCCGCAACCGCGCAAGCGCCGCGCGAACAGCGGCAGCCAGTGACGCTGCCAGCGAAACGAAAGCGGACACCCTGATACCGGTCCCGCCGGAAACCACGTCCGTCACGCAACATTCAATCAGGCTCGATGGCCGCAAGATCGACTACACGGCCACTGCCGGCAACCTGCTTCTGCGCAACAACGCGGGCCAGGCTGAGGCCAGCGTCTTTTATGTCGCCTACACCGCGAATACGAAAAGCACCGCCACCCGTCCGATCACGTTTCTTTTTAACGGCGGCCCGGGTGCGGGCAGCGTCTTTCTGCTGATGGGATCGTTCGGACCCAAGCGTGCACATACGTCGAGTCCGGCCATCACGGCACCGGCGCCGTATGTGCTCTCGGACAATCCGGACAGTCTCCTCGACACCACCGATCTGGTCTTCATCGATGCCCCCGGCGCAGGCTTCTCAAGGATAGTAGGCCACGCAACCGGGAAGCGCTTCTGGGGAGTCGATGAAGACCTGGACGCGTTCGAACACTTTATCGAGCGCTACCTGAGCGTGAACCAGCGCTGGAATTCACCGAAGTACTTGCTTGGCGAATCGTATGGAACGGCGCGCGCCGCCATGCTTGCGTATCGTTTGAGCCAGAGCAACATTGCATTGAACGGAGTCGTGTTGATGTCCTCCATCCTCAACTCGGGCGCGCACGCGCCGGGGACGGATCTGGAGGCCGAGAGCTACTTGCCGAGCTATGCGGCCATTGCCTGGTATCACGACAAGATCGTACCCAAGCCACCGAGCTTGCCGGCGTTCGTCGACGAGGTCCGCGCGTTCGCTTCCGGTCCGTACGCGCAAGCGTTAGCCGCGGGTGACTCGCTGCCCGATTCGGAGCGCGATGCAATCGCCGCACGTGTGGCGCATTACACGGGGCTCGATGTGAATTACGTCAAGCAGACGCGGCTGCAAATCTGGCCGTCGCGGTTTCGCAAGGAACTCCTGAGAAGCGAATCGCGTACCGTTGGTCGCTACGATGCGCGATTCGAAGGCCTTGACTACGACGATGCCTCCGAGCATCCCGACTATGATCCGTCGGTCACCAGCGTATCGAGCGCCTTCGATGCGGCCTTGCACGAGCATCTCGCGCAAGACCTCCATTTCGACGCGAAAGATACGTACCGCGTATTCAACGACGAAGCGTTGCGCCAATGGAACTGGAAACATCGCGAATGGTGGGGGGAGCAACTTACGCTACCGTATGCGGCCGGCGACCTTGCTGAAGCGATACGGCAAAATCCCCGCCTGCGCGTGCTGTCGCTCAACGGCTACTTCGATCTGGCAACGCCGTTCTTCCAGACCGAATACGATCTGGCGCATATGGGACTGGACCCATCGCTACGATCGAATGTTCAGCTCGCGTATTATCCGACGGGCCACATGATCTATCTCGACGATGCAGCCCTGCATTCGCTCAAGGGCGATCTCGTGCGTTTTTATAATGCCGCCACGGCAGACACAAACAAGCCCGCATCACAGTAAACAGGTAGCAAGCAGACTTATTCGCATTCCTGATGAATGGCCGATAGGGTCGCTCAAAGCAACGGCAATCCCGCGTGGCGCTTGACCTCTCGTAGTGACAGCGTGGACTCGACTGCCGTGACGCCTGGCAACGTCCGCAGTACGTCACGGAGGAACGTGCCATAGTCCTCCAGATCTCGCGCGACGATCTCCAGCAGATAATCGGCGCTGCCGGAAATGTTGTGGCACGAAACAATGCGCGGTATGGCCTGGATTTCGCGCTCGAATCGGTCGGCCAGTTGCCGGTCGTGCACGCCGAAGCGCACCAGCGTAAATGCGACCAGACCTAGCTTTAATGCGGATTTGGACAGGATCGCCCGATACCCTTCAATGTAACCTTCCGCTTCGAGTCGCTTGAGGCGCCGAGCGCACGGCGTTTCGCTCAGGCCGACTGCGTCGGCAAGGCTCGCGTTGGTCGCACGGCCATCGGCCTGGATCGCTATCAGGATTGCGCGATCTATCTTGTCAAGTTCCATCTGTTCCATTCGTCATTCTCTTGTGATTCTCCGAGTCTGGGCAGCTTCCGCTCTGTTCGGCTGCAACACGAAGCCATACCGCTCCTGTTGACACTCGCAATCTGTTTCCTCGGCTATAGCCGACCGGTGATCAGCATCTGGCCATACATCGTGCCGCCGTCCCTGGTGCTCCCGAACACCTCGTCGAGCCATTCGAGCCAGCTCTTTGCGACAAAGGAAAACTGGTTCCGACTGCTGTCTGTGTGACACGGCTCCGCTCTGCAATCGACCATTGCGCGGCGGATTTTCATGGCGATCGTCAGCTCTCTCGCAGCACTGACACACGGGTGGATTTTCGGGAAAAAGATTGTGCTCGTCTATGCGCTCAAGCATCAGTTGCAGAGCACGGACCCCATGCAGGACGTGGTGCGACTGCTCGGTCACGATCAGGCCGAGCTATTGATACGCATCAAAATGCCACCGGGCAGGCAATCGGGATTGTCCGCCCGGTGGCATTGGTAGCCTAAGGCTACGCACAAACTCGGTATTTCCATCCAACCGGAGTTGTTTTCGCTCTTCATTCAAGCACTGGCGCATGAGGCGGGATTAGCGGCCGCGCTCTGTCCGGGCGCCCTTCACGGCAAATCAGTTTGTCGACAGCAGCGTCGACGAAGCGCCTATCTGTGTCCACGCGGTATGGACACTGTGCACCGCACGCAATATCAATAAGCGCTATCAACCCTGTGGCTTATATTCGTACGTATTTGTCTTCACGGGCGTATATTTTCCACCTCGACGGGAACTCGGTCCCGGCAACTCGACTTCGCCCTTTTCCGCCACCACACGCACGGTAACTACACCTCGTTTATCTTTGCTTATCACCGCTTCCGCTGTACCCAACTGCCCTACTTGCTGGTCTGAAATGTGGTAGTCGAAAGCGTGTGTGCCATGATTTCTCGCACCCTCGGATTCCGTGATGCGCGCATCCAGAGGCTGAGGATCGGACGGCTTCAAAAATTCCCCGCTCCTTGCCGGCGCCTCATGTTTTCCGTTGTAAACAATGACGGAAAATGGATACTTATTGCCGACATGGACAAGGTCATTGTTAGTGCCCTCATAGTTATGAGGATCCGTCGTCGTTTCATTCGTCATTTTACTGCTTGCATATCGAATAGCGTTTGCACCGTCACGAGACGTAAGCCAGGGTTCCTTCCCCTCGCCGTAGGTTCCTGCATGATAGCCGTAGAAATGGCCGGTATCCGATGCGTACATCGTAGTGCAGCCACTCAAGGAGCCTCCGGTCACAACAATGGTCTGCCCGGGTTTCAGATCCTCATACGAAATTCTGATCGCACCGACGCCGTTCCGACCGTTGCCTAGTTCGATGACACTCACTTCTCTGGAAAGTCGATTCTTTGACGGTCCCCATTCTCCCAGAGAGACCTTGCTGTTGCTATCCTTCGAGGTAACTTGTGAGCCGTTTCCGACCGTCAAGACGTCCTTTCGTACGTCGGGGACGACGTCTTTGGCCGACATGACGCGCCCCGTATCGACTCCGTAGCTCATTCCACCCTCTCCGTCTTTCCGATAAAAATCAAAATTGAGCGGAAATTCATGGATTCTCTTGTTCTCTTCTGCTGAATTTGCAGCAGGTTCAACGTTAAATGGTCCTTTTCCGATTAGCTTTTCCACACGCCCCTTTCTTACTGAAGGCGATTTCAACTTGGAGAACGCGGCCCGCGCGGCCTCAACCGGCCCTTTCTTCGGCCGCGTGCCGGTTGGCCGCTGCGGCGGTGTACGCGGTCTCGCACCGGTCGCTCCCGATGTTCCCGATGTTCCCGGCATTTTCTGCTGCGGGTCACGCGCACCAGAAGGCTCACTGGTCGGCGTCTCATTTGGCAAACGGGGCGGCTGCGTCGGGCTCATAGGATAGCCGACCCGACCGTCGGGGAGACGGGTCGGCGGCTTGAAGGGTGTGCTCGGCGGACTAGCCGGCGTCTCGGCTTGAGACGGCTTGCCGGAAGATCCGGGGACAATTGCATTGGTAGTCGACTGTATTCCACCTGCCATCTCCTCTGGTGACGGCAGTTGGCCCGATCTCGCTTTATTTGCTGCCTCCAACCCGTGGGCCGTCGCAATCATCCCTTGTCCCTGAGGGGTCATCGAATAGGCGGCATCGATAAAATTGATGTATCGATCAATATTTTGTTTTTCCTCTTCGGATATGGGACGCCCCTGCACCAACTTCAGGTAGGAGTCCGTTGCACTTCTCGAAAAAGAGGAAAAAGGATTTCTTAGCGCGTCCGTGAAGATGGCAGTGCCTTCATCGAGCGTGTAATCGCTCCTGATCTGGACAGCGCCAATGTACCGCAGGCCAGGGCCATCTTCCTTCTTGGTCGTGGGCCCGGGCGCGGTCGTTCCTGTGCCACTGGGATTATCCGAAACGCGCCGCATAGCCGTCGGGTCCCGACCGGTATTCGGACTCTGAAACAAAGAATCACTGCGGAGTTTGTCGTACGTCGCTAATACCGAACGGTCAGCGTCAGAAAGCGCGCCCCCCTCGCGTTGCGTTTGCTCAATCTGATGAACTTGCTTCTCGACCCCCTGGAGACGCGTCCAGATGGCGTCCGGTTGGATATTAGTCGGCAACGGCACTCCAGCCTGCAACAACTCTGTTGGGCTAGGTACGTCCGATTTTTGATCTGCCGCCGAACCAGTTTGCGTCGGATCTGAATTATTAGCTGTAGATGCCGAACCGACCTGATCGTAAGCCGACCCACTTTGGGTATTCACTCGCATGATCACACCTCCATAAAATGAGCGCCAAACCGGCGCACCAGATGTTCGAATAACTCTGTCCCGCACTTGAAATGTCCAGACATTTCA
Source organism: Caballeronia sp. LjRoot34 (assembly GCF_964253815.1). Classification (NCBI taxonomy): domain Bacteria; kingdom Pseudomonadati; phylum Pseudomonadota; class Betaproteobacteria; order Burkholderiales; family Burkholderiaceae; genus Caballeronia; species Caballeronia sp. LjRoot34. The sequence continues at coordinate 1,062,596 of NZ_CAXUSB020000003.1, read as the reverse complement.
AGGTGACCTTTAGCGCTCCAAGCTCGTTTCCTCGTATTCAGGAATCGCAAACAATGACTGAGGGCAAAGTCAGCGCACCTCGTTCAGCAAGCTAGGGAGTCACCATCGTGCCCTCATGGTTCTCCGGCAGGTGTGACTCCAGTACTTCAAGGACGGCGTGCCCTCCCGCGAGGAGGCCACCCGTCTCATGTGTCACCAACAAGTCAATCCGCGGGACGACGTGCAACTCTATACATAAGTATGGCCTGTCGCTGCCGCTCCGCCCCTACCATTCATACGCGGGACCCATCTCATACCGTCGGCAACGCGGTTCCGGCTGTACAGCGAAAGCCGCCTTTTTTACTTTAGGAATATCGACATGCAAGCAGCAACCCAAACTAATTATCCTCAAATCAGTAATCCTTATCTATCGCTTCAAGGCAATGCGAACACCCTGTTTGGTGGCGGCGCACAATCGCAGCTCTCGCGCGGCGCAGGATCGGGTAGCCAGATGTCGAATATGCTGAGCGGCTTCTCGAAGGCCTCGTTCCCCGTCTTCAGCCAAACCGCGGGGAATCGCCAAAACAGCACATTCATCGCGCAGGGAAGCATCAGCAGTCGCGGTCAGCCCGCGAAGCAGCAACCGCCATGCGCGGAGCGCAATGACAATCACGGCGGCCAAAACAATTCAACGGGTGGTAATCGCTGCAACGACAACTCGCGCGTCGACAACCGCGCGCCGCCGCGCAACGACTGCGGTAGCAAGGACTCGGGCAAGAGCAACCAGACGCCCTCGCGCAACGACTGCGGTAGCAAGGACTCAGGCAAGAGCAACCAGACGCCCTCGCGCAACGACTGCGGTGGCAAGGACTCAGGCAAGAGCAACCAGACGCCCTCGCGCAACGACTGCGGTGGCAAGGACTCAGGCAAGAGCAGCCAGACGCAATGGAGCGATACCGCAGTTTGCAACAACAAGGCGAGTATCGACCTGGGCAACTACAAGCTTGATTTCAACAAGGCCGATTCGTCGATGGTCATGACCAATACAAAATCCGGCGATACAACGAAGATCTTTGGAGATCCGCATCTCACCCAGCACGCCAACGCAGCCAACTCGTCGACTGCGATGTTCAACGGCCCGATGACGTTCGTGCTGCCTGACAAGACCAAGGTCACCATTGGCACCCAGACGGCGGCGAACAACAAGGATGTCTCGTTCGCGGATCAGGTGACGATCACCCACGGCAAGCAGGCCTACCAAGTCACGGGGCTGAGCGAGCAGAACCAGGCGGGGCTCAGCGTACAGAAGAGCAACAACGGCCGCGCGCTCGACGCCGCCGCGCCGGACGGCTACACCGTCAAGGCCGCCCGCGGCGGCAGCGGCTGGATCGATCCGACCACGGGCAAAGAGCCGACGCCTGACAATATCAAGAAGGCCAACACGTAAGCGCATCACGCGGTGAGGGGGCAACTGCATCAGTCATTGCCCCCGCCGGATGCCGCACGCACGATCGCCGGATAAGTGCGGCATCCAACGGCTCCCCATGAATTTCCCTCTCCCGCCCTCCATTCCCATGAGCCAACCGCCTACACGTCCATGCAGCGGCATGGCTTTCGCGTCCGGCCGTGATCGCCGCAACAATAGTTAGGCTAGCTATTCAAATTCCACGATCGATCCCGACATGGCGATCACTAACGCCATGCACCGCGGACGTCTCCAATTCGTTTGACATCCTTATTGATAGCAAGATAAAAACGCTACGATACCGCCTGGCCTTTCGGTTACATGCAGAAAGAATATGTAACGGTAAATACGACCTTGAAAGGAAGCTTAGGTATTCAAATGGATCCGTACCTCTCCATTGGAGATGTGTTCGGCAAAGCCGATTTCGATGTTTAACTTCAGCAAAGACGCAGAAATCGCCAACCGACGATCAGCCAGGCTCGTATCCCATCTCCGTCAACGCGGTCAACGGTCTGCTGCAGCGCCCCGGTATCAATCTTTCGAACCAGTCCGCGGAAACGATCATCAATAATGTGCATCACGTGGATTCCGGCGAACTGGATCACGCCGCTGCGTCAGCACGCGAAGCCTGAGCCTTCGCCCGCGATGTCGCGGACCCCAATCTATCGATGAAAGACTGCTCTGCCGCAGCGCTCGGCATGGTCATAAACGCCGTTGTGGCGCCGGCTTACATGACGCAGTTCGATCTGGAGAACTACCACTTCGCTCGCGATCAATCGGCCGACCCGCGCCGCACGATGCAAATGTTCATTCAAAATGACCCTCATTCCTAACCGGAATTGAAGGTAAGGGCAACGAAGGGGCGCCCCTCCCACCGCCGCTCGCCGCACCTTGCTCCGCGCCGGTGCTAGCCACGCTCGCGGCCATCACGCGCTACGCGTGCGAGAGCCGCCCGCCAGCGCTGCCTAGCGTCGTCATGCCGGATCCGCTCGACATTCCAGTCCCGCAACGCTTCTCCCGCTTCGTGGCGCGCCTGCGTGTGCGCGTGCTGTGCATCGCTCAGTTGCCGCTGCAGCACAGGCGCTTGTGCGTCATGCGCATGGCGCGTTGCATGCCACTGCCCGCCGGCCCTCTGATCGCGTCGGCAGAACGCGAGCACGCGCTGCCGCTCGGCTGCGTGCCGTTCCAGCGCCGCGGCCTGTTCAGCCACCGCAGCGGCCCCCTGCCGCTCCCGCCGGCGCGCGTCGGCCAGCGCGCGAAGCCCGCGGCGCACCCGCAAACCGCGCACCCTCGTGAGCAGCCGCCAAAGATCCGCCTCCTGCGCCGCGCTGCGCATCACACCGAGGGCACGCCGGCGCACAACCCGTGCAACAGCGTGCGCGTTTCGGCCCACGAACTGCAGCGATCGTACGGCTGACACAGAAAACGCTGGATGTCCGGGCGCAGGTCGATCGCCCGGTCCGTCTCGGCATCGTTACCCCACTCGTATTCGCCGATCTGCAGCAGCATCTCGATCTCTTCATAGCGCGCCAGCCAGTCGCGCACACGGTTGGCGTCGGCGCGCTGCGCGGCATCCGCGACGCGATTCATCAAGCGGCTACGGCTGCGCAGAATGTCGATCGCCGGATAATGCCCGGCCGCCCCAAGTTTCGACGACAGCTGGATGTGACCGTCCAGCAGCGAGCGCGCCTCTTCCGCGACCGGGTCGGACAGATCGGCCTCATCGGCGAGCACGGTATAGAAAGCCGTGATGCTGCCTTGCGCTGTCACGCCGGCCGATTCGATCAGTCGCGGCAACTGCGCGAAGACGCTTGGCGGAAAGCCGCCGCGCAACGGCGGCTCGCCAACCGCCAAGCCGAGCTCGCGCAACGCGCGCGCATAGCGCGTCAGCGAATCGAACAGCAAGAGCACATTGCGCCCGGTCGCGCGCAAGCCAACCGCGACGTTGCCCGCGAGTTCCGCCGCCTTGATCCGCTCCGCGGCGGGACGGTCGGACGTCGCGGCGATCACGATCGTCGAGGCACGTCGGTGCCCAAGATTGTCGTGAATGAATTCGGCCACCTCGCGGCCCCGCTCGCCGATCAGGGCCACCACGACCGCATCGGTCGATGCGCCGTTCGCAATCATGCCCATGATCGTGCTCTTGCCCCCGCCGGCCGGTGCGAAGATGCCCGTGCGCTGGCCAACGCCGCAGGTGAGCAGGCCGTCGATCGCCCGCACGCCGGTGACAAACGGTGTGGCGATGACCGGCCGTTCGAGCGGATTGAGGGTCGCCCCGGCATCGACGTGCGCCACCGCGCCAGTCGCTAGCGGCTGGGGCGCAGGCCCCCCGTCGAGCGGGTTGCCGAGACCATCAACCACCCGACCGAGCAGTCCCGCGGCGTCAAACGTGCCCCACGTCGAGCCACAGCCTTGCACCTCGGTGATGTCTGAGAGGCCCGTCAAGCCAGCGAGCGGCATGATGAGTGCGCCGTCCTGCGCAAAGCCGACCACTTCGCCGTATTGCGCCTCGAAGGTATCCGGGCGCACCAGCCGCACCTTCTCGCCGATGCGCAACGACACCCCCACCACTCGCGCGACCACGCCGCGCGCTTCGACTACCCGGCCGCGCAGCGCCGGAGCCGAGGTCAACACCGGCACGCTATTTCCGGACGATCGCATGATATTCCCGCTCATGCCGCACCCAGCGTCGCGACCGTCTGGATGCGGTAAACGTCAAGTGGAATCTCTTCGATCGCCAGCACCTCGACGCGCCAGCCGAAATCGCTCAACACACGCGCAAGGTGCGGACGCAAGACAGCATGCGTGACGATCAGACGGATCCCGGACAGGTCTGCTGCGAGAATCTGTTGCACCTGGGTGAGTTGCTCAGCGGACAGCACGCATTGCGGCTCGCCGTCGACACCGCTTCTGATCTGCGCTTCGAGACTGGCCTCCCACGCCGGGTCCAGCACGGCCGCCGCGATCGTCCACGTCTCCAGGTCGGCATAACCGCGCGTCAGTTGCCGTCCAAGCTGGATGCGCGCTTCCCGCACCATCCGGTCGATCGTGCGCTCACCCACCGGCACGCGCACGACTGCTTCGAGAATCGCACGCAGGTTGCGAATCGGCACGCGCTGTTGCAGCAGTTGCCGCAGCACGCTGGCAAGTTGCACCGTGCTCGCGGCCTGCCCTGCCTGCGCGACCAGCTCGCGAAATTCGATGGCCAGTTGATCGAGCAAGAAGCGCGTTTCCTGCGTGCCGAGAAAATCGGGTGCCGAACGTTCGCAGATTTCGGCGAGGTGCTCGCGTACGGCTTCATCGACGGTCGACTTATGAATCTCCGGATTGCTGATCGACGCCGCAGTCGCGTTCGGCACCCAGACCGATTTCTCCGCGCGCGGCCGGTAGCCCTCGACACCTTCGTACGCAATCAGGTTTTCAGCGCCGCTCACCAGAGTGTGCGCGGCAATCAGCGTCCCGCTCGCAAACGGTACGTCCTCGATATCCACGATGTAGCGATCCGGGTCGAGTCGTGCATCGCGGAGCAACGCGAGGCCGGGAAACGGTACGCCCAGTTCAACCATCAGGTGGCGGCGCAACTGGCCGAGTTGCCGGTTCAGCGCCTCGGGCCGTAACGCATCGAAAGCCTTCACGCCGAGCCGCAGCCGCAATGTCGCACTGGTACCCAGTTCGACGTCGTCAAGGATACGCGGCACATAGTTGCCACCGTCGCGCGTCATCTGAGGCATCAGCGCGCGCTGCGAGTTCGTCGCGAGTGCGGTATTGCGCATCAGCGTAATCGCTAGCGCAAGCAGCAGTCCGCCGGCAACCAGAAACTGAATGTGCGGAAAACCGGGAATCGCCGCCAATGAGAGACATGCAACACCGGCCATTCCGAGTGCTTTCGGATGCTGCGCCAATTGCCGGTAAATGTCGGCGCCCAGATGCGAATCCACGTTATCGGTCGAAGCCACACGGGTCACGAGGATGCCGGCCGCGACCGACACGATCAGCGACGGGATCTGCGACACCAGACCATCGCCGACCGTGAGAATCGTATAGGTGTGCAGCGCGTCGCCAAACGACATGCCGCGCTGCGCGATGCCGACCGCCAGTCCGCCCACGATATTTACCAGCGCGACGACGAGCCCTGCCACCGCGTCGCCCTTGACGAATTTCATCGCGCCGTCGAGCGAGCCGTAGAAGTATGTCTCACGTTCGAGCGCCGCGCGCATCCGGCTTGCCTGCACGGCCGTGAGCACGCCATTGCGCATGTCCGCGTCGATGCTCATCTGGCGTCCCGGAATGCCATCCAGCGTGAAACGCGCGGCCACTTCGGCCACCCGGTCAGCCCCCTTCGCGACCACGATGAACTGGATCAACGCGAGCACGATGAACACCACCAGCCCGACCGCGACGTTGCCCCCCACCACCAGTTCGCCGAATGCGGTAATGATCTGTCCGGCGTGCGCATGCAACAAGATCATCTTGGTCGACGCGATCGCCAACGCGAGGCGCAAAAGCGTGGTGAGAAGTAGCAACGACGGAAAACTTGCAAGATCCGCGGCCTTCGACACATATAAGGTGGCGCTCAGCATAGTCAAGCTGGCAGCGAAGCTCAAACAGATGAACAGATCGAGCAAGAATGGCGGAACGGGCACGATCAGCAGCGCAAGCACTGAAAGGACGCCGATGCCGACTGCCAGGTCGGCGTGACGCGCAAAAAGGGCTGACAGATCGTAACGGCTGAGAATGGAACGGTTCGACATTTTATTGACCAAGCTCCCGATGAAGCGTACGGCGACGGTTCTTTACGTAGGGATCGCCTTCGTCGTCGCGGAATTCCCGTTTGATTTCGCTCTTGTCCATGCGCAAACCGCGCAGCCACAGAAAGCGCTGGATGAAATAGTCGGCGGCGGCGGGCACGATCTGCGATGCCGCCATCCAGGCCAGCAGATGCGAGTGCGACATCGCCATATAACCGAGGTGAACCGGTAACGAGAAGGCCCAGATAGGCGCGAGCTGCCGCAGCCATGTGGCGAGCGCCTGCGCGAACAGAAATAGCAGGATCGCGAACTGCAACAGCGTGAGCACCGTGTCCCACACCAGGCGCAAGCTGAACATCTGCTTGAGCCCGTTGATCGGGTTCAGACGTTTCACGTCGGGTGTCACGCGCTTCAACGCGAGCAGGCCGCGCGTCTGCATCAGTTCCGGCGCCAGAACGGCAAGCGCGCCAATGCCGAGCGGGGTCAGGATTGCCGGCATGAACGCGCTTAGCGCGGCGAACGTCGACACAAGCCGGTCGTCGAACGCAACGGTGGGGTCGAGTGCCGTCATATGCACCATCAGCCTCGTGCCCAACGCATACAGCCGAGGGGCCTCGATGAACAGATACAGCCACCAGCACAGACCGCTGAACGCGACCGTCAGATGCGTGCTCTTTGCGATCTCGCCGTCCTTGCGCGCACGGCGGATCCGCTTGGGGGTCGGGGCTTCAGTTTTATCACTCATCGCAGATGGATCACTTGATCGAATGCAATGCGCAACTGGGCAAAAAGCGGCGGTACGCTGAGCATCGCGGCAAACGACAGGATCATTGCCTTGACCGTGCGCGCGGTGGCAAACGGATTGAGTCGCCTTGCGTGCCGCGACATCAACCCGAAGGCGATATCGATCAGCAGCGCGAGACCGAGCAACGGACTGGCGAGCCGTACGCCTTCAGTCAGCGCGCCGGGCAGGTCACGCAACGCAATCTCCCGGAACACGTCACTCAGATCTATGTGCAAACGGCCCGGTGGCCATAACACCCACGCATCCGTGAAAAAGCCAAACAGAAGCGGCATGCCTGGCCCCGTAAAGAGCGTCAGTGCCGCAAACTGCGAAAACATCGTTTCGAATAGCGCCGCTTCGTGCTGGAAGTGCGGATCGTAAATCGAGGCGCTGGAGTAGCCGCCCTGCTGGTCCAGTATTGCGCCCGCCGCCGCCGCCGCATGAAAGATCGTGCCGAGCAGCATGCCGAGCGCAGCACCGGTCGCCGCTTCGACGCAAATCGCCGGCAGCAATGGTGCCGGCCAGCCGATCTGTTGCGGCAGCATCGCCAATGCAAGCAGCATCGGTAGCCGTAACAGGATACCGAGTGAACCACTCTGGCCAAACGGTATCAGGACCAGCGCCACTGCGGGTCTGATAGCACAGAACGCAAAACCCTCGATATAGCCGGTGTAATTCATGTTCAATGCAGACGCCCCGCAGCGATAAAGGTAAACACATGGGTGAGAAAGCGGGTGAGCTCGCGGCTCGCCCAAGGACCGGTCACGATCAGCACCGCACCGACGCAGATGATCTTTGCGCCGTAAGGCAGGCTCTGATCCTGTATCTGCGTGACCGACTGCAACAGCCCGATCAGCAAACCAACGACAGTCGCCACGGCGAGAGCCGGCAGCGACAACCAGAACACCAGCATGAGCGCATCGCTGGACAACGTGGCAAGAGACGGGACACTGTTCATTTGGCATAGCCGAGGATAAGGCCGTGCATCAGCTTTGAGATACCTGACACCGACACGAAGATAAAAAGCTTCAATGGGATCGATACCGTGCTTGGCGACAGCATCATCATGCCCATGGCGGTCAGCACGTTGGCGACAACCAGATCCACCACCAGAAAAGCGATATAAAGCAGAAAACCCGCCTCGAACCCGCTCGATATTTCGCTGATCAGAAACGCGGGAACCAGCAGTTGGAAATCAGTCTCGTGGGCGTCGCGCACGGGATCGATCCGCTTCGCGGCGCCGACGAGAAACTTCCGCTCGTCGGGCCGCGAATGCTTCAGCATGAATTCGCCGAGCGGACCGCGTACCGCCTGCCACAGCTCGGTGGGACGAGGCATCGCAACTTCACCGCTGTCGCCGGCCGGCAACGCGGCTTCAATCTTCGCGATGGTGGGCGACATCACGACCAGCGTCGCCGCTAACGCGATCCCCGAGATCACCAGGTTGCTCGGCGCCTGCTGCACGCCGAGTGCCGAGCGCAGGAGCGTGAGCACGATGCTGAACTTCGTGAACGAAGTCGTCATCACGACCATCAGCGGTAAAAGACCGAGCATGAAGAACATGCTGACAGTCTGCAGCTGATCGAGTTGGGGAGTCATGTCGGCAGATCCTCATGGGTTAGCCGGGTTATTCGCACTCCTAATGAACCCTCGATGTCAATCAGCTCGCCACGCGCGAACGGAATGCCCTGGCACAGTAGCGTGACCTTTCGCTCATTCGCGGGCAGCCGGAATGCGACGATCGATCCCTGGCGCAGATGCGCCAGTTCAGCGACCGACAACGATAGCGTGGCGAGCATCGCGTCGAACGCGAACGTCAGGGAGTCAATAGGCAACAGCTCACTGGTCACTTCAGCGGGCGGGATTTCATCATTCAGTACATGGTCTATCAAGGTGTGCTCCTCAGTGAACTTCAACAAAATCCGGCACGCACCCAACCGCAAAGGCACGCGCAGGTAACACGAATTACGGTCGAACAGCAGGGCATCGCCCACCGCGATCTTGCGCATACGCGGCAGCGACATTGACGGGCCAGGCACACAGATCGGCAACCGCACGTACAGGCGGCGCAGCAGCGCCTCGCTGGATAGCGGCACAGGCATACGTCGTTGCAGCCAGGCATCGACCGCGGGGCTGCAAAACGAGAAGTGAGCAGCACGACCGCTCGCAGCGTGCGTGACGGCGATGCCGTACGCGCCCGGCGGCGTGAATGCATTGAAAGCGACGGTGGTGACTTCGATCGTGAAGCCAAACAGCCCTTCGAGCGCACACAACCAGTCGCTCAGTGCGTCAACGACGTGCATCAGGGCTGTGTCACCGCGCTCGGCGATCACCGGCTGCGCGAGTTCCGGCAGCAGCGCACCGGCGTCGCACGCGGCGCTAAACGGTGTTTTCCCCACCGTGCCGGACACGAGCAGTGGATAGCGCGCGCGGCACGACTCGAACTCCAGCGTGTAGAGGCGCGCGCCGACGCGCACCGTCTGTGGCCGGCCGAAGTGCCGGATCGCCAGGTTGTGGCGCTCGGCGTCGGCCCGTGTGAGGGTTTCCATATCCGGCCAGAGACTCATGCTGCCTCCCGCGCGAACCGGCGTTGAACCACGCGAGCCGTATTCGACGAGGTGGGCCGAGGCGGCGGAGGCGCCTGTGGCGTGACCAGCAGGGCCAGCGTTTGCCGCACGCCACGCTCGATGTTGTCGAGCGCCGTACGACCTGACCCGTCAGCCAGGTCGTAGGTACGCAACACTTCCGCCACGCCGTCCCGGATGCCGCGCTCCAATGCCCGCAGTTGCATCTTCAGGCCGCCATCAATCACGCCAGCTTCAGTTTCGATGACGCACGAATGGGCAGGTAATCCCGCATCGGCCAGAACCGTGCAAAACGGTGTGCCGAGTTCCTTTTCGATCGCTGCGATCAGTTGCGTGGCTTCCTTGAACACCGGTGCGGCAACGCGCACAGACACGAGTCGTTGCGACTGCGACACGGCGACCGCGCGCCGCAACTGATTGGCCAACGTGGCCGACGGCGGCAGTCCGCCGACAATGTCACACACCGCGCTCAGCACGATCTGCGTCAACCGGTCTTGCAGACGATGCGCGGCAAAGGCGGCCGCAGCCGCGTGTCGGACATGCTCACGCAACGCAGCGGCCTTGCCGGCTGACTGACCGCGACGCCACGCACGGCGTTTGAGCTCACGCACCTGCGCGGCGAGGTGAGTGCGTTCTTGTGCCGCTTCAACTGCGCGCTCCGCTTCGACTGCTCGAATGCCTTCAAGCGACGCCAGTTCGAGCACGCTCAAATGGCCGTCTGACTCGATTCGCCACGCGCCCATTCGACAGATCAGCATAAGTGCGCCTCCATCAAGCGCCGCGCGTCGACAACCAGCTCCTGCGCGTCGAGCGTCGACAATCCGTGCACTTGATAGTGCGCAGCCGCCTCGGATATATCGCGCGGCAGGCGCAGGCTCCACCAGAACGCGTAGCGGGAGTCCGCGGCAGCCCGCATCGCCAACGCCAGTCCGAGCGCTGTCATATCGCCCCGGCGGGATAGCGATGGTGGCGGCTCGACTCTCAGGTCGGCCGCGTCGGCACGCGGGTGCTGTTGAATCGCAACAAGCACGCGCGGAGCGACGCTGACCGCCAGCGCAGCACGGGCCCCAGCAGCGACTACGCGGCGCAACGAACGGGCGAACGCGAGCGCTGCAACGATCCGGCACAACCGCGCGCACGCAGGCCGCGGCCAGAGCGGCAGAACTGGAGGCACGTCGCTAAGCACCACCTGTGCAAGTTGCGGGTAACGGCTGAACAGAAAGGCATGGGCAGCACGCGCGGCGCGCTCCTGTCGAATCGGTTGTCCGGCTTCGAGCCAGCTGTGATGCGCCCAATGGGCGGGTGCGCAGGCATAGGCGTGCTTCATGTGTCGCCTCCGATACGGGTTGTGGATTGTGGCGGAGCCGTTCCGGCTTCCGCAGTGTCGACGGTGCTCGCGTCAGACGCGTCCTGTTGCGCGTTCTGCACAGGCTGCCAGGAGTCTTCAGGCGGTAGTCCGTGCGTCTTCCGTTTGAACCACGTACGCTTTCCCGAGTGCCACAACCACATGAACCCGGCGACCAGCAGCACGACCACGGCCAAGACATACAGCATTGCCGTCACGCGTATTGACGCTTTGCTGTTGTCGCGCTCGCAGGCCGTCGCATCGACCGCGCCCGAGGCACTGGCGACGTCGGCACCGTCCGCGCAGTTGCCCGGAAAGCTCAGCACCGGCGTCACCGCCAGCAACGTCAGCGACACGCGCTCTGGCGCCAGCCCCTCCACACTGCCCGCCACCAGCGCGCGAATCCGGTCGCTCATCAGTTCGATGTTGTAGTCGCTGCGGTAGCGCATCATTACGGACGCCGACGGCAGCGTGTCACGCGTGGGATCCATCGGATCCTTTTCGGGCAACACGATGTGCACGCGGGCGAGCAGTACGCCGTCGATCTTTTCGAGCGTTTCGGACAGTTCCTGCGACAGCCCATACACGTAGCGGACACGATCCTCCCCCGGGCTCGAGATCAACCCCTGGCGGCTAAACAGGTCACCGAGATTCGCGTGGCCACCGCGCGGCAGTGCATACGCGCTGGCCAGCTCGGTGGCGATCACCGCATCGCTGTCGTCGACCGAGATGTTCCAGGTCCGGTCCGCGTTGCGTTCCTTGTAGCCACTGATGCCGTGATGGCTCAGCGCGGCGACAATGCGGTTCGCCTGGTCCTCGTCCAGGCCTTCAAAAAGCGAGGTTCTGCAGCCGACGAGGAGAAGCAAGACCGGCAGCAGGATCAGGGCGCGGCGCATCAGCTTCGTTGCGTCAGCGTCTGGATTGCGCGGCCGATCTCGTCGGCCACGCGCACCGTCATCTGCACCTTCACCGCGAAGGCGCCCATGTCAGCCTGAAGACGCAGCATGTCGGACGTTGAGACGCGGCCAGAGTCGAGTTGATCGAAGTGTTGCGCCAGTTGCTGCGCCGACGCATCCTGCGAGTTCTGCGCGTGCTCGAGCAGACGCTCGACCAGCGAAGCGCTATCGCCCGTACCGCCTGCGGACGGATCCGTGACTGGAGCTACAGGGGACAATGGGCCGACTTGCGTCGGCATGGAGGTGACCGGTGGTTGCAACATATCAATGCCTGCTTAGATTAGTCAGTCTTTCTATGGTTGAAAAGGAAGCCGCAACGGGGACGGCCTGCGCGGCGAGAGCGGCGCGGGTATAAGGTGCGCATTCGGGCAGGTTCAGAAATGCCGCCGCCATCGAACTCGCACCAGGCTCGTCGCTGTCCCCCACCGCCGTCAGCGTGCGCGCGCCGAGCTCGTAGTGGCCTTCGAAAATCTGGCACACGCCGAGCCAGGCGCGTGCCAGTGCGCTGTCCGGCACAACTTCGAGCGCTATGCTGAACAGCAGCGATGCGCCGCGGTAATTCGCACGATCGAGTTCGACAAGACCCTTCCCGAGGTACGGAAAGGCCCGCCGCGGATACAGCAAGACCAGCCGGTCGAACAGGTAGCGCGCCTCATCAAAGCGCCCGTTGACGCGAGCGTAATGACCGATCGAAATCAGTAATTCCAGTGTGTCGTCCTGCATCTGCAATGGCTCCCAAAGACGCCGCTAGGGCGTCTTTGTCCCGGTTAAAAAAACGTTACTTGGAAGCGCGCGCCGTTTCCTTCTGCGCGTCGGTCAGGCCCTGGATACAGGACGATGCAGCACTTTGGGTCGTGTTGACCGAGCCCATCGCCTGCTGGACCTTCAGCATTGCGACGTTCTGCTGCTTGTCGTCGGCGACTTCGGCCTGCTTCAATTTGTTGTCGAAGTCCTTGTTCTGCTTTTCCAGAATCTTCGCCAGCACTTCGACAACCTTCTGGGCCGATATACCTCCTGTGTCTCCGACCACCGAAGAGCCACCACTACCACCACCAGCACTACTGCCTCCCGAATTCGGAGACATTGTCGTATTGACTTCACTCATTTTTTGGATTCCTAAATTTAATCCCGAGCGTTTGTGAAGCTCGCGCTTCGTTCAACCACCTGCCGAGCCGCTCGCAAACACTCGACAAGCAGAGTCAGTTCATTTTTCACAGTCGGCGCCGCCGTCACCAGCGCACCGCTCATGCGGTCGATCTCAGCGGTCAGCCGTGTCGCGATCATCTTGCTCCCGGCGCCGCCGGCTTCAGCAAGTTGAGTCTCTATCAGTAAGTCGGCGCACGCGCCAAACGTGCTTTTACCGGCATTTTTTGGGGGCATGAGCAGCATCCATAAAAAATTCGTAGGTCGAACCATCGTCGTCGCGCACGACATACGCGGAGCAGGTCGAGATTCGCGTGACCCGTCCGATGGGTAATCGTGCACCCGGGAAATAGCGCACGCCCTGTGCATCCGTGAGCCAGACTGCGTGACGGCTGGCGAGCAGATTCAGACCGAGCGCTTCGAGCGGCACACGCACCTGTTCTCCTTCCTGCGCGTGGCCGGGAAAAGTGAGACCGCCCAGCCCCTTGATCTCGGCACTTGCCAGGCGGGCAACGCGTGTGTAATCCCACGATTCGGGCGACAGAAACCCCTGGGTCGCGGGCAGCATCGCAGTGAACGTACCGGGCTCTGCAGGGCGCACCTCGGCACCACGGTAGTAGCGCGCGAGAAACTCGCCAACCTGGTCCTGCAACTGCGTGAGCACGATCACGTGCATCACCGGCGCGCGCTTCTGCGACCACGCACTAGCGGTCAGTGCAGACAGATCGGCGGGCGTCTGTACATAGCCGTCATAGACAAGCGCGCCAGACTTCGGGTCGATATGCGTCGTCACCAGACGGAACGCTTCGTTGGAACGCGCTACACGCGGTGCGTCGGACCACTGGCTCGATGCAATCCACATTAGCAGCACAAATGCGAACGGCGTCCCGAGGACAGCTGCTTTTGTCACAAGCGACGCATCCGACCAGCGTCTGGCGAGATACACAAGCGGCGCATGGCGCAGCAAAAAAGCGCGCTCGGCGTTACGCACAATCGCCGTGCCCGGCGCATGGTTGCCACTGAACTGAAAGGTCACGACACCCGCCGAAAACCAGGCACCGCGCGCAAGCATCACGCGCCGTCCCGGCGGCACGGGTCGGCCGAACACCGAGACCTTCGCCTGGTGAGCAACCAGTGCGAGCGCCGTGCCGTGCAATTCGATGGTGATATGCAACGGTTCGACGCCTTTGTCTATCACCATCAGGTCGGCATCGCCGCCGCTGCCTATCCGCATCGGCCGGCCAGCCGGCACCACGACGCTCGCGCCGTTGTGCACGCCGCCCTTCACGACGATCAGCGCGTCAGCGGTCATGGCGGTTCTCCCACGGCATCTTTGTCGCTATCGGTAAAGAAGGTAATGACAAAAGCGATGGCGACGATGACTGCTGCGTCCCTCCCGCAGCGGGCTGCGCCAGCGTCCGCGATCCAACCTCGACGTTGGGCGCCACGGTGCCCCCCGTGTGGACCGGTTCCGCGGAACCTGCCGCGGCGCTTCCCGGCGAAGGTTCCGGCGTACGCAACAAGGTCGATACGACACCCACCTGTGCCGGGATGGCATCCGGACTCGAACTTGCGGCGCCTATCGTCGTTCCCGCGACGACCGGCACCACATTCGACTCCCCGCCACCCGGCTGGCGTTTTAGGCGCGGCGTGATCATGATCAGCCGTTCGAAGCGCTCGCGCGTGGTCCGGGTATCGCGGAACAACGCGCCAAGGTACGGGACGTCGCCGAGCACCGGCACCTTCGATGTGGTGCTGTCGCTGCGCTCGTATTGATAACCGCCTATCAGCAGACTCTCGCCGTCGCGCACGATCGCCTGAGTGACGACCGAATGGTTGTCGACCCTCGGAATTCCGTCCACCGCCATCGACGTATTGAAGGTGCCGTCTTCGATCTGGATGTTGAGCCGTATATTGCGGCGCGGCTCGCCACTCGATTCGACGCTCGGCGTCACCTTCAGCGTTAGCCCCGTGTCGATGTTGAACAGGTCGACGGCCTGGTTGCCCGCCACGCGCACATACACCGAACTGCGCGAAGTCAGGGCCGCTTCCGTGTTGTTCAGCGTGAGCACCTGCGGGCGCGACAGCACACGCGCCTTACCGCTCTCTTCCAGGGCCTGGATCTGTGCAAACAGGTACTGCGCCGAATTACCGACCAGCGTCGCGAGATTCAGTCCGGTCATCGCGCTGGCCGGCGTCGTCAGGGCCGCGGCGCCGATGCTCAGCGGCGCGCTCGCGGTCCCGACGGCGCCGTTGATCCGGCCATTCGCGCCGCCCCACCGCACCCCGAGTGAGCGCGCCGCATTCGACGACACGTCGATCACTAACGCGTCGATCTCAACCAGTTCCTGCGGCTGGTCGAGCATCGCGATCGCACGCTCGTAGTTCGGCATCATCGACACGAGGTCGCTGATCACCACCGCGTTGCTGCGCTGGTCGGCGACGATGTTGCGGCGCGCCTGGGTCACGGCGGGCTGCGCGGTGTCAGAGTCAGGCAGTGGGACCCGCTCCCCCTCGCCTTCGGGCGATACGCTGCCAAGGCCAATGCCGAGCAGGCTTGGCAGCGGGGGCGGCCCGCCCCGCGTGCGGCGCTCGCTCGCGCGCTCATCGGTGCGCGTACGCGTTATGCGCGGCGTCGTAGCCTGCCAGGTGTCCGACATCAACCGGCGCAGCAGTGACGCGATACCCAGCACGACCTGCTCCTGCGCCCCGACCGTGTAACGAACGTCCTGCGCCTGCGCGTAGCGCAGCGGAAAAACACGGATGACGGTCTCATCAAATGACGGGTCGACCGTCGTTTGCCGCTGCGCCTTGTCGATTGCGTCCGCCACCGCGTCGACGAATTTCGATGGACCCGCAACCTTGACCGTGGTCGCCGAGTATTTGATCGGCAGGCGGGGGTCGTCGAGATCGAGGTTGCGAAGCAACGACGCCACCGCTTCGCGGGTCATCGGCGCAAACGGGATAACCCGGCTGCGCACGTCCGAGGCCGTCGCGACATGCATCGCCTTGCCGTCGAAATACCAGACGAGGCCGTAAGCCTCTACCAGTTGGATGAAGACGTTGCCCGGCGTGTCGTCGAAGCGGCCGTTGACCGGTCCTTTTACCTCGCGGCCGATGTCGGTGCTCATGCCCTCGACGGCGAGTACGTCGCGCAACACATCGGGCAATGGTGCGCCGTTCACTGCATAGTGAATCGGTGCACCCTGCCAAACGGGGGTCGCGGCGTCGGCCGCTGACATCAGCAGCACGGGACAAGCCACCCCGAGCAGCCCCGCAATGTGGCGTACGGCAACCCGGATCGCCCACTGTGGCAAGGACGGAGCTCCGCCTACCTTCTCGATGATCGAATCGTTGCACCACGTCATTAGCATTAAAAATCCCTAGCTGCGTTTATTGACTACGTCAGCTAGAAATTTAATGTTGTTTCAACACCACCTGGTGATACACATATACGACACCGGCCGAAGATCAAACTCTACGCACGCCTTGATTAAACAAAATCTCAAAGCAAAAAATTCATGCGCGCTTCGAGTTCACCCTGATGAGTTTTCCTATCCTAAAAATAAGGCGAAATCACACATTGTCGCAAGTCGTATATCTGTATGACCTGCCGAGTTAGCAGAGAGAGAGGATTGACGAACTGCCAACCTGATTATCGGATTATGACAAACGAACCATTCGATCAAAGCCGCGACTCTCCGATTTTCTCGCCCTCGTGCAGGGCATTAATGGGCCTTGAGTCCTTGATAGAGGGTCTGTACCTACGGATTTCGCATCTGCCGACTCGCGCAGACCCACCGACATGCGAATGACACAGTATTGCAACTTCAGTCCTCAGCTTGCGAAACCAAGACTGCGCTCCATCAGAATCAACGGATTTGCAACATGTCTGCGGCTCGAGGAGATTTACTGGCGAATCATCGAAGAAATTGCACGCCAGGAATCCCTAACGGTCGGCAAGCTAATCTCAAAGTGGGCTATCGATATTGATATGACACAAGAAATCGTCTGCAATTTCACCGGGTTTATCAGAATAATTTGCGTAACCCAAATAATCGGACAAAAGCACCTGATCGATATGAAGACCATCGACCCGGACGCGCCAGGCAATGCGTTTCAATAACTTGCAAGGAGGTTCATCGGGATAGGCACATTCATTTTCCCCATATGTGGCGGTGCGATAACCGCAGAACACGACGCGTAATTACTCACGCGAAACAACAACTGACCGGTTTAAATTTTTAATCACAAGGATTTGATCATGACGAATGCAATCAACAACATGAACAACAGCACGTCGTTCAACACGGGCAACACGTCCGTGCCGACGCAAAGCGGCAAGCAGACCGAAGCGCATTTCGCCTCCGTGCATATGTTCCCCGCCGACAAAACCGGGAACGGCGGCGATACGCAATCGTCTTCCGGGGCAGCGGCACAGCATGCCCACGCCCACCACGCAGGCGCGGGCGGTGACAGCCAAGCCGCACAGGACGCCGACTCATCGGCACAGGGGAGTGGGAGTGGCGGTAGCGACATGATGGGCGCGATGGGCCAGATCATGGACCTCATCAAAACAGCCATTTCCGCTGCGGCACAAGTGGTTTCGCCAATTATGAGCATGATCACGTCGATGATGGGCCAAGCGGGTTCGTCGGGTTCATCGGGTTCATCGGGAACGGGCGCCTCTTGACAGAGCCCTGAACAGCCGGCCGTCGGGTAGCCTCAGCCGGCCTGGGGGCGGCATCCAGTATGCCGCCCCGCTTCGAATCCCGCCCTCCCCCTCAGGACGCAATGAATAATTCCCCCGTGCCGGGTCCTCTCGACCTCCGGCGAATCGACGGACTCGTACGACGCTCCAATGCGGAGTTGCACACGGCCATTACTGGTTTTGTCGACGGCGGCCATCGCCATGTCGGCGAAATGCTGCGCAACGCCGTACCGCCGGACGCGGTCGTGCAGCGTTTCCTCGACGAATTGCAGTTGATGCGGGATTACGTGGGCACCTCGTACCGGGTGTCGCGGGTCTCTTGCGACGGACTCGCCGCGCTACAACGCAGCCGAGGCCGGCATTTTGCCGACCTCGGCGTGCAGTGCGCCTTTGTACTGCCGCGCAACGCCGCCGCATGGGCGATTAACGCGGTGCAAGCGCAACCGCGCGACGGGGCGTACCAGCTATTCTCGATCTTTGACGAATCGGTCCCACAGAAGAATCTGTCGACAGCCCTGCTCGCCGATCATGTCATCGTGCCCCCCGGGACCCCGCTGCGTCTGACGGGCCTGCGCATCATCGGGGGCCGAGCTGCATTGGGTCCTGGCCGCCCTCGCATCATCGCGCATTTCGCCCGAGCCGACCCCGCATGCGGCACACCCTATGACCTCTACAACGATGCATGAGGCGCCTGACGCAAGTAGCCGGCGTGCGCTTTTACCAACCTCTCTGATAACCCGGCGTGCTGATGTGCACTCTTATCCGGACCTTCGACTTGAATCGTTATCCCGGCTTCTCATTACTGCGATGCTGCTAGCCGGCAGCAACTTCGGAATCGGCAAATCGATCATCTAACTCGTCCCGTGCCGTAGCCGCTCCTGCGGGTAGCCAAACTGCGCCCCCGTGAAGCGCGATGCATGGCTCGATCTGTTTTTGCCGCCGCTGTTCGGCACCTTCGGGCTTACGCTGTTGATGCTGGGCGCATGGAGGATACGAATGTTGGTGTATTCCGTTAATCCCGCGAGCCGGCCATCCTAAGCGGGACGGTTCGTCAGGCCCGGCGGCAACTCGCCAATCTGCCGGAACAAGCCCAGCCAGTCTTCAATGTGCCACGTCTTGGCAATGCGGTCATCGCGGAGTTCATGGAAAGAATGAATCGCGAAATCGACCGCCTTGGACGTAGCCGGAATGCCCATGAATGGTCCCGACTGCGTACCCGTGATCTTTGCACGCACGCCGACCATGGCGTCGTGGATCAGGACATCGAGCAGGATGATTCTCATATCGGGGAGCGCATGCCGCAGATCTGCAAGCATGGGTGCTATCTCCTCCACGCCGATCGGTTGTCCCGATGCCCCCGCAACATACTGCCAGTCGGAAGTGACGGCCGTGCGCAGAAGCGGTATATCCGCAAGCTCGATAGCGCGATAAAAACGCGTGATGACATCCCTCGTGGCGGCGTGCCCTACATCGTTCGATACAGTCATGTTCCATCCTCTCGGGCGCTGATGAGACGCGCATAGGCAAGCAGTCGGCCCGCTCCCTTATGCTGCATTCCATCTGCATGGGAGAGGGTTTTAGCAATGATAAGCCACTTGGCAGACTACGCCCGACTACGGCACACGACGCCTTTTCACGCAGGAAAATCTGTCGACCGCGATAGCGCCTCCCAGGCCAGAAGCTCCTGCTCGACAAAAGCATTCTTCTCACGAACCCGCGTCAAGGCGTCCGTGCCCAACTGAAGCCGCAGTGGTGGATTCGGGGCGGCCACCAACGTCAGCACGGCCTGGGCGAGCCGCTTGGGGTCTCCTGGCTGTTGATGGTTGTACGCCCTCGCCGACACGCGAACCTTGCCTGCGGTTTCAGCGTAGTCCGCAATCACATTCTTCGCTTCCATCACAGACGACGAATCGAGAAAGTCCGTTCGAAAATAACCCGGCTCGACGACCGTGACATGAATGCCGAGCGGCGAAAGTTCTGCGTGGAGCGCTTCTGAAAGTCCCTCTACTGCAAACTTGGTCGAACCGTACACGCCGAAACCCGCACCGACCCGATAGCCGCCAAGCGACGACATGTTGATCACATGCCCCGAATGCTGGCTGCGCATTTGCGGCAGCACGGCGCGCGTGACGTTAAGCAAACCCATCACGTTGGTGTCAAAAATACTGCGGACCTCTTCGGCACTGCTCTCTTCAACCGCGCCTGCCAAGCCATAACCGGCGTTGTTGACAAGCACCTCGATGCGACCGAAATGCTCGACCGCCATCTTGACGGCTTGATGAGCCGCCGACTCGCTGGTGACATCGAGGTCGACAGCCAACAGGCCGGGCTGCGAGCCGAGTGCGCCGGTGACGGCACTCGATTTGCGCGCCGTGGCAACCACGGCGTCACCTTGAGCAAGCGCCGCTGCGGTGATCTCGGCGCCCAATCCGCGCGATGCGCCGGTGATCATCCAGACGCGCTTGAAGCTGGTTTGCAGGGTCATTTTAAATCTCGCTGGTAGGAACGGCGACCGGAAATCCGGCTGCCATGACGCGAATCCTACGCATCCGATTCAGCTTGAAAAAGCGTATCGAGGTACATTCGCTATGAACCAAAAGTTCATAATGGAGCGGTGCATGGACAAGGATCTTCTGGACGGCGTGGCCATGTTCCTGGCGGTGGCCGAGCATAAGAGTTTCACGACCGCAGCCGCTCGCCTGCAGGTTTCACCCACGGCGGTAAGCAAATCGATCCGGTTGCTGGAGCGGCGTCACGGCGTGTCGCTCTTTCAGCGCACCACCCGGAGAGTCGCGTTGACCGAGGCAGGGGTATCGCTGTTCGAGCGCCTGCGTCCGGCTGTTGAAGATATCGACGGTGCGTTTGAAGCGCTCAATAGCTTTCGCGACAACGCCTCCGGTACCTTACGCGTCACGATGACCCGTTCTGCCTGCACGCTGCTGATCGAGCCAATGATCGAACAATTTCGCCTGGCCCATCCCGACGTGCATCTGGACCTGACGCTCGATGAAGGCGCCGTGGATCTGGTGGAAAGTGGCTTCGATGCCGGCATTCGCCTGGGCGAAGCGCTCGCGAAAGACATGGTGGCTTTGCGGCTCACGCCGGACGCTGTCTGGTCGGTTGTCGGCAGCCCCGCATATTTCGCAAGGGCAGGACGTCCACGAACGCCGCAAGACCTGATGGATCACGAAGGCATTCAGTATCGTTTCGTTAAATCAGGCGTCGTCCACCGATGGGACTTTCAGGTCGATGGCCGCAAGGTCATGATCGACATCGGCAGCCGTCTGACGGTCAATGATCGAGGCGCCTTGATTAAATTTGCTCGGATGGGCCTGGGGCTCGCGTACGTCGCGGATTTCGAAGCCCAGCGTGAGCTGGCCGCAGGCGAACTCGAACAAGTGTTGCTGCCCTTTACTCCTCCTGGCGACGGCCTGTATTTGTATTTCCCGGTCCGCACGCAGTCGCAGGCAAAGCTAAGGGCATTGATTGATGCACTAAAGCCTAAGCGCTCAACCAAAGGCTAAGCGCCAGGGTTTATTTGGCCGCCTGATATCCATCCGTCAACGTATTCAAAAACGCGACCACGTCCTTGATTTCCGCCTCATCCAAAGCAGGCTTTTCACCGGGCTTGCGATCGAATGGAGCGTCGGTATTGAGATTCGCCCAGTAGCGCTTAGGCAAGTCGTCGAACTTCTGGACCTTGCCGTGAACAGTCGGATAAAACTTCTCTGGGTTCGTATCGCGTTGAGCATAGAAGCGCACGGCTTCGTCCAGCGAGTGATAGATCCCGTTATGGAAAAACACCTTGCGTGTGGCCACATTGCGCAATGACGGTGTTCTGAAGATGCCGCAATACTCCGACTGGCCCTTAAGGTCGTGGCGTTCCGGACCGCACGCGCCGAGGTCGAAATACTTAGGGTCCTTGTTGATAGGCAATGCCCGATTGCGCGGCACACCCAGCGCAATCAAACCAAAGTCGCTGAACTGCGGCGGCGAGCCATCTTTCGCGCGCTGGCTGATATGACATGCGGCGCAATTGCCTTTCTTCTCGTCGTTGAATAATTCGAGCCCGCGCATTTCCGCCTCGTTCAGCTTCGCCTTGCCCGCAAGAAATGCATCGAACTTGCTGGTGTACGGATAGAACTTGTGCGGCGTCTGCTCAAATGCTTCAAGCGAGCGCAGGATAGCGTCGAAGGCTTTCTCGTCGTTGTCGAAAATGGTGGTGCCGAATGCTTCGCGCAGTTCTGGTTGATGCTGGGGTGGTCGGTTCTGGGGGTAGCGGTCAGGGTCAATGCTGGGTTGGTCGGTTCTGGGGTTAGTGGTCAGGGTCAGTGCCGGGTTGGTCGGTTCTGGGGGTAGTGGTCGGGGTCAATGCCGGGTTGCTGCTTTCGGCCGTGGTGGTCTGCGTGAGTCGGATTTTCTCTTTATCACTATTAGCCACTGTGCGTGGCGGCACGTCATTTCTGATATGACTTTCCGTGTCAACAGGTGTTTTTAGCTGTGGTCATCTTTTCTCTTCCTACAATTTCCTGAGGGCGGCGTAGCAGTAACACTCGACGGTGAATCAATCTGATATTCGCGGGTTGGTTACCGCATTACAGTGATCCGTCTCGTGAGCCTGCCGCTAACTTTGTGCGCAAGTCGGCGTGAACCGTTGATAAGCCGTTGCAAAGAAATGCCGCGGGTAACTCTGATGCCGGGCTACGCCGCCTTCAGGAAACTGCCTTTTCGATGATTGCAAAACTGTTTTTTGCTGGTTTAGACAGCCGCTCTGGAGTTGTTGATCGCCTGCTCCATGCCCAGACGGGCGATGTCCCAGATAAACCCGGCGAGTTCGCGAGCGATCGCGACGACCGCCACGTTTTTGAGTTTGCCCTTCGCCACCATTCTTCTAAAGCGCCCACACAGACGCAACTGCGCGTCCCAGGCGCGATCGATAATCACCTTGGGCACGCCCTCATGACGCTGCTGAATCTCGGGACTCACCCGGGCCGTATGCCGATAACTCCAGGCGGCCTCGATCAGCAACTTTCGCGCAAGCGAATTGCCCGTCTTGGTGATGCTGCCCTGGCGCCGGCTGCCCCCCGACGAGTATTCTGAAGGCGTTATGCCCAGCCACGCCATCAACTGCCGAGGATGGGCAAAGCGCGTCACATCGACGATCTCCGAGAGCAAGCCAACGGCGGTGGTGAACTTGATGCCGCGCATGGTTTGCAGGGCGAGCACGGCGGGATAAAAGCGCCACTGCGGCACCGCTTCGCGCAAGGCCGACTCAAGCCGCTCGCACTGCGCAAACCGGTCTTCGATCGCGCGGCGCAACTCGGTGAAGGCGAGGTCCTGCCATGCGTTGCCGAACGAGAACTTGCTGATCCAGCGTCGATGCGCCGGTCCCCAGTTCGCCGTGCCCGCGTATCGCACGGCGTGGGCGAGCAGGAACGATTTTAACGCTTGGCGGGCGCGTTTGAGGGCATCGCGCGTACTGGCCCAGACACGCGCAAGATCGCGAAATGCTTCGTCTTCGACGGTGGGCACATGCACGGCGCTGAGGTCGCCCGCGCGCAGTGAGCGCACGAGCTTGAGCGCGTCGCGGCGGTCGGTCTTCACGCGATCGCCGGCTTTGCGCGGGATCAGCGAGGGGGCGCACACCATGCACTCGAAGCCTTTGGCAGCGAGGCGGCGCTGCAGGTCATAGCCCAGAGGACCGGCTTCATAAACGATTTTTACGTGGCGAGCCTTGGATTGAAGCTTTTTGCATAACTGATCAATATCGCGAGAGCGCGTGCCGATCTTGCCGAGCACTTCGACTTCGCCGCTGCCCAGCGCGTAGGCAACTGTAATCGAGTCTTTGTGAACATCCAGTCCGACAAATAACGTGATATCGTTTTGCATGCTGGCCTCCGGGTTGGAAACAAAACCTATGAGTGACGGGTTCGCCCTCACTGTTACGGCTCTGGCACTATGCTAACCCGCGTGTTTTAGCTCTGCCACGGGGGCCAGCCCTTACTGCTCACGGAAGTCATACTAACTTTGTCCAAAGCGACAAAGAAACGAAGCAAAGAAAACGCTTTTAACCACGCTACCCTAAGAGACTGTTGCAGAATTAAGTTTGCATATTTTTTAGCCGGGTCCAGCAAGTTAAAGCACACGCGAGCGTGAGGAAGGCTTCGTGTATGTGCGCATATTTCTCGTAGCGCATCTTCAGGCGGCGATAGGAGTGCAGCCAAGCGATCGTACGCTCGACAGGCCAACGTGTTTTGCCTAGACCACTGCCATGGGGTGAGCGCAGTTTCGCGAGTTCAGGAGTGATGCCGCGTTTGCGAAAGCGTCGCCGATGTGGCTCAGAGCTATAGCCTCGGTCGCCCTGAACAATTTTGGGCTTACGCAAGGGCCGTCCTGGCTTGCCTCGAATTGGCGGAATGGCTTCGACCAGTGGGTCAAGCTGAGTGACGTCATGGCGGTTTGCGCCCGTCAGGATGACGCCGAGCGGGATGCCTTGTGTGGTGGTCTAATTTCCTCGGACAAGTCGATAGGAGGACAATCCTGAAATCGATGAGGAATTGAGCTAGATGACAAGAAGGCGCCGACAATTTGACGCCAGCTTCAAGCTGGAAGTGGTGAGGATGATACGAGACCAAGGGCTATCGCTGAGCGAGGTTTGCCGGTCGATGGAACTTGGTGAGACAGCTGTGCGTCGCTGGGTGGCGCAGTACGATGCCGAGTCCAGCGGAGGGGCCGGTGTGGGCAAGCCACTGACGGCCGAGCAGCAGCGTATTCGCCAGCTTGAGATGGAGAACCGGCAACTGCGCGAGGACAATACGCTGCTAAAAAAAGCATCGGCCTTCTTTGCACGGGAACTGAGGTGAGTTACCGCGTGGTAGCCCACTTGCAACAGGAGGCCGTATCGGTCAGTGACGCCTGTCGGGTTTTGCAGGTGAGCCGCTCTGGCTACTACGCGCACCGGCGTGCCAGGCCGAGCGTAAAGCGTCTGCAAGAACAGACTCACGTCAAGGCGGTATTCGCCGCCAGCGGCGCGAGCTACGGCAGCCGGCGCGTGATGCATGCGCTGCGTGAGCAAGGGCTACGTATCGGGCGCCATCGGGTGCGTACGCTGATGCGCGAAGCGAGCCTGCGCACGAGCTGGAAGCGCAAGTTCGTGTCGACCACCGACAGCAGACATACGTTACCTGTGGCCGCGAATGTGCTCGACCGTCAGTTTGACGTGGCCGAGCCCAATCGCGCGTGGGTTTCGGATATCACATATATCCGTACGGCCCAAGGCTGGCTGTATCTGGCGGTCGTGCTGGACCTGTACTCACGCAAGGTGGTTGGCTGGTCCATGGCGCCCACTATGCCAGCCGGGCTAGTGATATCGGCCTTGAACATGGCGCTGCAGCAGCGCTGCCCAGCACCGGGACTGGTACTGCATTCCGACCGGGGTAGCCAATACGCGAGTGATGAATACCAAGCCTTACTTAAGCAGCATCATGTGATTTGCAGTATGAGCCGCAAGGGAAATTGCTGGGACAATTCAGTGATGGAGAGATTCTTCCTGAACCTGAAGATGGAGCGTGTTTGGCAGCGCCGATACGCCAACCACGAAGAGGCACGGCGCGATATCAACCAGTACATCGTCAGTTTCTACAATGCCGTGCGCTTGCACTCGACTTTGGGTTATCTGTCGCCCGCTGCCTATGAGGCAAAACTGACAGTAAAAGAACCTATCGGTCTGTCCGAAATAACTTGACCACTACATTGCGCATCGACGATGATATGGTGTTTGCTGCCGAGTTTGCGCCGGTCCGTGGGGTTTGGGCCTGTTTTTTTCCCGCGTACAACGCGCGAATGGAGGAGCTGTCGACCAGTACTCTGGCCATATCGAGTTGGCCTCGACGGCGCAGTTCGGCCAGCATCGTTTCGTGCATGCGTTGCCATACGCCCGCTTTATGCCACTGGTCCAGGCGCCTCCAGCAAGTGGAGCCCGACCCGCAGCCCATTTCCTGCGGCAGCAAATTCCACGCGAGGCCTGCGCGCAGCACGAACACGATGCCTGTGAGCACGGCGCGATCAGGTATTGGCTTGCGTCCTGCATACCGGCGATTGCGCGGCGCAGCTTTGGGCAGCAGCGGTTCGATGAGTGCCCATAATTGGTCGTCTATAAGTTCCTTAGCCATGGCTTCCTGTCAGGGAAAACAAGACAGAAGTTAACACCAGAGCCAAAAAGTTAACAGCCCCTTTTTGTAATTCTGCAACAGTCTCTAAGTGTCCACAGCGTGCAGTTTCTATTCATGGGTGCCCCAAAAGCACGGTGCTCGCCAGAGCGGAGGATGTGTGAACCCCTCTTTCTCCGAACACGGATACCCACACGCTTCGCCACCAGTGATTGAACCTGCCCAAGGAGCACCCCGCGCTATCCGCGGACGACCTCCCGCCAAATTTGTACGCATGACGGACCACGCCGCCAACCCGCCAAGCAACGAGGCCGCAAAAATGCGTAAGGCCGTATCCAACGAAAATAACTGTCTAGGCCGTGCAGCAAACTCACCAAAAACTGAAGTAGTAAATCCGCATCGGGCTGTGACGCGTGAATATAGGCGCGTAGACCGAGAGCCAACCCACCAAGAAACCGCGACCGTAAATATGTGTGAGGCCATTTGGATTCCTTAGCGATCGTGCTTGCCCGAGAGCGTACGGGGCGAAGCGTGTTCGTGTCAGGATTCGCGAGAAGGAGGGGTTCACACATCCTTCGCTCTGGCGAGCACCGTGCTTTTGGGGCACCTATGAATGAAAACTGCACGCTGTGGACACTTAGGGTAGCGTGGTTGAAAGCGTTTTCTTTGCTTCGTTTCTTTGTCGCTTTGGACAAAGAAATGACGTGCCGCCACGCACAGTGGCTAATAGTGATAAAGAGAATATCCGACTCTCGCAGACCACTAACACTGAAAGCACCAACCCGGCATAGACCCCGACCGCTACCCCCAGAACCGCCCACCCGCCATCCCCGCCCCCCCACCCCTACATATTGATCTGCCCACCCAACTCAACCACACGATTAGGCGGCAAACTATAGTACTCCGCCGCTTGCGCAGCATTCCGCCCAAGAAACGCGAACAGCTTCTCGCGCCATAGCGCCATCGCCTTGCTTTCACCGGTAGCACGAATCGTGTCGCGGGCGAGGAAGAACGAGGTATCGGCGGCATCATAGGTCCAACCGGGAATCTGCTTCTGGATCAGCGTCAAAAGCGCCGGCACGTCGGGAATCTCCATGAAGCCGTGACGCACCCTGACCGCATAACAGCCATCACCAAGATCCTCCACCACGGCCTTGTCAGCGTCCCTGACATGGGGCACGTTGTCGGTCGTGCCGGCGAGAAAGATGTTCGTATTGTGCAGCACACGGTTGTGCTTGAGGTTATGCATGAACGCCGTCGGAGTCATGCCGGCCACGCCGCCGGGGAACACCGCCGTGCCTTCAACGCGCGACGGCGGGTGACTGCTCCTGCACAGCGAATGGATGATGTCCTTGAGCGGCAGGTTCTCCGCTTTCATGCGGTCGATCAGCGTTTCGCGTCCCTTGTGCCAGGTCGTCATGACCGTGAACAACGTAGCGCCTGCAAGCAGCGGAAACCAGCCGCCGTCGAGCACCTTGCTGACGTTACTCGATACAAACACCGCATCGACAATCGCAAATGGCCCGATAACAAGCGCCGTAGCCAGCGGTTTCCAGTGCCAAAGGCAATGGGTGATGAAATACATCAACAGGGTGGTGAGCAGCATGGTGGAAGCCACCGCAATGCCGTAGGCGGACGCGAGGTTATCGGATGATTTGAAGAACACCACCAGGAACACGACAGCCGCGAACAACGAGAGATTGATGAACGGTACATAGACCTGACCAATTTCATGCGTCGATGTATGGACGATCGGAATGCGCGGCAGGAAACCAAGCTGCACGGCTTGCTTCGTCATGGAGAACGCGCCCGAGATCACCGCTTGCGACGCAATAATGGTTGCCGCCGTCGCCAGGATGACAAGCGGGACAAGCGCCCAGCCGGGAGCCGACTCGAAGAACGGTTGTTTCAGCGTAGCGGGATGCATCAACACGAGCGCGCCCTGCCCGAAATAGTTCATGACCAGGCTCGGCCAGACGAGAAACATCCATGCGAGACGGATCGGCTTTTTACCAAAGTGCCCCATGTCCGCATACAAGGCTTCGCCGCCGGTCAGCGCCAGGAAGACCGAACCCAGCACGATGAACGCGGTGCCCGGGCTATGCGCCACGAACGATATGGCGAAGGTCGGCGAAGCGGCTTCAAGAATGAGCGGATGTTGGACGATGTGAAGCAAACCCAGCGCGGCCAAGGTCACGAACCAGACCACCATGACCGGCCCGAAGATCTTCCCCACAGCACTGGTGCCGTGCTTCTGGATGGCGAACAAACCCGTCAGGATAACCAATGAAATAGGCACGATCCAGGCGGTGAGCTGAGCATCGATCAGCGTCACGCCTTCCACCGCCGATATGACGGAAATAGCCGGCGTAATCATGGAGTCGCCATAGAACATGGCCGCGCCGAACACGCCCAGCGTCAGCAAGACATTACGCAAGCGCTCGGGAGCAACGCCCGATGCCAGCGCGGTCAGCGCAAGAATGCCGCCTTCGCCGTCATTGCCTGCTCGCATGACAAAGCTGACGTACTTCAGCGTGACGACAATCAGGATCGACCAAAGGATCAGCGATACGATGCCAAACACATTAACCTGACTGGCTCCGCCCGCGGCCTTGAGACATTCCCTAAGGGTGTAAAGCGGACTTGTCCCGATGTCTCCAAAAACGACGCCTACAGCGCCAAGCATTAAAACGGGTGCACCTGGGACCACTTTGGTCGAAGAATTTGCAACGGATGCTGACATATGCCTTTCGCTCGATTTGTTAATCATCGCCGCTATCCGGGATCGCCCACAGACTAACCGGTTTCATCGGCATGGACCTCAGCATTTACACCAAGCGCGCTTCAACATCTCCAGAACATCTCCATAACAATAACCGCGAAAAATGACGGTGAGTCATGTAAAGAAAAATGCGAAGCGCACACGTTTGAATAGTGTGACCAGGACGCGAACGCAGGCGCCGCCCTTGCTGCCTCGCAAACTTGTTGGCGGGAACCGCGTCGGTTACGCTTGCCGCTGGCCCTTTAATCCTGCGTACACACCATGAAAAAATTAGTCAGGCTGGAATTGCAGCAGATCCATCCGACGCAGATAACCGCAGGCATGCTGGAAGTCGATGAGAAACGCAAACACTTCGCCTCCCTGCCTGCGGAAGAATTGAAGCGCGCGCTGAAGGCCCTACCTATTCCGGCCGTGTTGGGCCGGGATGGCACTCACTTCGCGACCGATCACCATCACCTTGCGCGAGCGCTATTCGACGCCCAGATTAATTATGCTTACGTTGAGGTCATGGCCGACCTGTCGAAGCTGAAAGGCGACGCCTTCTGGCTGGAGATGGCAAACCGGCGCTGGGTGCACCCCTATGACGAGCACGGCATCCTGCATGGCGTTGCCGCGATTCCATCCAATGTATCGGGACTCATAGACGATCCGTACCGAAGCCTGGCAGCGTTTGTGCGCAACGCGGGCGGCTACATTAAAACGCCTGAACCGTTTGCCGAATTCCAGTGGGCGGACTTCTTCCGGACTCGCATCCGCTTGTGGAGCACGTCGTTTCAGTTCAACGCCGCTGTGCAGCAGGGGGTGCATCTTGCCAAAAGTCCAGACGCGTTGGTGCTTCCGGGGTTCTACAAGAGCAAGGTCAGCAGTGGAGTAAATCCACGCCCTTGAATGTGGGCGTGGTTCGCATCGGAAGCGGGAGGCTCGGATCTGCCTGGGGTAAGCGGGAGAGCGTCAAGCCGTAGAGCACCAAGCAAAAACGCCGTTGAACCCTCTGCGGGTCCAACGGCGTCAACCTACCTTCCAGCGAGCCTTGCGGCGTCCTTAATGTGCCAGGAACGAGCGCAGCTTCTCCGACCGGCTAGGATGCACGAGCTTGCGCATTGCCTTGCTTTCAATCTGGCGAATCCGCTCACGCGTCACATCGAATTGCTTGCCGACTTCTTCCAGCGTATGGTCGGAAACGGTGTCGATACCAAAGCGCATGCGCAGCACCTTCGCTTCACGCGGCGACAATGAATCGAGCGCATCCTTGATCGCCAGACGCATGTCGGCATGCATGGCGGCATCGGCCGGCGACTCGGTGTTCGAATCTTCCACCATGTCGCCCAGCGTCGTGTCGCCGTCTTCGCCCAAAGGCGTTTCGAGCGAAACCGGCTGCCGCGCAATCTTCAGGATGCTGCGAACCTTCTCTTCCGACAAATCGAGGCGAACCGCCAGCACCGACGGATGCGCTTCCTGACCCGTCTGCTGCAGGATTTCGCGCGATACGCGGTTCAGCTTGTTGATTGTCTCGATCATGTGCACCGGCACACGAATGGTCCGGCCCTGATCGGCGAGCGAACGCGTCACCGCCTGACGGACCCACCACGTGGCGTACGTCGAAAACTTCCAGCCACGGCGGTATTCGAACTTGTCCACGGCCTTCATCAAGCCGATGTTGCCTTCCTGGATCAGATCCAGGAAATGCATGCCGCGGTTCACGTACTTCTTCGCGATCGAGATCACCAGACGCAGATTCGCTTCCGTCATTTCGCGCTTCGCCTGACGCATCTTGTGCTCGGCGGACGTCATCTGCTTGTTCAGCGCCTTCAGTTGCAACAGCGGCAACATCAGGTTCGATTCGATCTGGATCAGCTTTTGCTGTTCCGCCTGAATGGCCGGCAGGCTGCGTTCCAGCGCCTTGCCATAGGCGTTCGACGCTGCAGCGTGACGGGTCGTCCACTCGAGATCCGTCTCGTGGCCCGGGAATACTTCCACGAACTTCTCACGCGGCATGCCCGCCAGATCGACGGCGATCTTCAGGATACGGCGCTCAATAGCGCGGACCTGCTCGACCTGCTCGTGGACCTCGGCGCACAACCGGTCGATCGTACGAGCGGTAAAGCGGATCGTGGCCAGCTCGCGCTGGATATGTTCCTGCACGCTCGGCCAGTCACCGGTGCGTGAATCGTCGGCGATATAAGCCGCATGGAACACGTCGAAATGGTCCCGCACGTTCGAGAAAATAGGCAAGCAGTCGCGCAGCAAATGCTTGAGGCGCGTTGCGTTCGCACGCGTTGCCTGCTCGTCTTCGGTCTCGCCGTCTTCGTCGTCGCTTTCCGACGCGAGTTCAGCTTCGTCGAGTTCAGCGTCCGAGTCGGCATCCGCCGGCACCGCGTCTTCGTCCAGCGTGGTGTCCTTGAAGCCATCGACCAGTTCGTCGATGCGCAGCTCGCCCGCGACAATCTTGTCCACGGTCGTGAGCAGCGTGATCACCGTCGACGGGCACGTGAATGCCGCCTTGATCATCTCGCCGAGGCCATCTTCAATGCGCTTCGCGATTTCGATCTCGCCCGCACGGGTCAGCAGTTCGGTGCTGCCCATTTCGCGCATATACATACGCACGGGATCGGTCGTCCGGCCGAATTCCGAGTCGACGGTCGCCAGCGTGACTTCCGCTTCTTCGTCCGATTGCTCGTCCGACACCGCCGTGGGGGCGGAATCGTTCAGCAGCAATGTTTCCGAGTCCGGCGCTTCTTCGTAGACGGCCACACCCATGTCGCGGAACGTGCTGACAATGGTTTCGATAGCCGACGTCTGAGCAAAGTTACCCGGCAGGTGATCGTTGATCTCTGCGTGGGTCAGGAAGCCTTGCTGTTTTCCCAGTTGAATCAACGCCCGCATCTGGCGTTGACGCTCATCGGCCTGCTCGGGCGAGCAGACGCTTTCGTCCATTGGGCGCGACAACTTGTCGGCAGACCCACGGCGGGCTTTCGATTTTTTTGCAGGAACGCCGTTGCCGGCGGTAGATTCGGTTGGATCAAAACTTGTCATACATTTCCTCGACAGCTTTGCTCTGTAATGACAAACCAGTGCACAAGCGGTTAGACACGAGCACTACCGTGACGACCAACGGGATCATCACCTCGGGTTCAGCTATTCAGCTTATTCAGCCAATTCGATGCGCTGATTCGAGCAAAACTGAATCAGTTTGGAGGCGGGACGCGCTAACGAGCGCAGTATTCGCGCGGGTCGTACAGTTTATAGCAACTTGCTTGCGGCTAGTGCGGTAAACGCCAATATCAGGCGTATCTAGTAGCCGAGCGCAGCAAAACTACAACATTTAGCTCGGACAAGCACTCATTTGCGGACGATTTAGCCCGAATCAAGACCGCAAAAGCCGCATGCAGCCGCTCATCGAGCCTAAAAAACGCGGCCTTATTCCGACCCTGATTAATGCCTTTGCTCAATGATGGGTCGATTCTCGACGACTTTGCCGCCGCTGAGGCGTTTTTTTTCGGGCGGCAGGCTTCTCCCGTCATTGCGACCCGCTCCCGCCGACTATCTGATCGGCGATAACGCCTATTTTAATCGCATTACGATTAAACACATTTCAATGCGATTTTTTTCTCCCTATGCTGTTTTTCAGACGCGGCGTTTCCGCTGACCCGTTGCTGGTCCGGGAGGCCGCCAGTGCCTATCGAGGAACTCGACATGAAGAACGTCACGGCGTTGATCGCAGCCCTGGAAGCGGAACTCGGCGCCGATGCGGTGCTGACGGCCGAATCCGACCTCGCGCCTTTCACGGAAGACTGGCGAGGCCGCTACAAGGGACCGGCTGCGGCAGTCGTCCAGCCGTCGAACACCTCGCAGGTGTCGGCCGTCGTGCACCTGTGCGCGGCGTACGGCGTCCCGGTCCTGCCGCAGGGCGGCAACACCAGCCTGTGTGCGGGCGCGGTGCCGGCAAACGCGGGCCTGCCGCCGGTCATCGTCAATCTGACGCGCATGCGGCGCATCCGCCATATAGATGCCGCCAACGGCTCGATGGAAGTCGAAGCCGGCTGCGTGCTGAAAACCATCCAGGACGCAGCCGCGGCCGAACAACGCCTGTACGCGGTCAGTCTGGGCGCCGAAGGCTCGTGCCAGATCGGCGGGAATTTATCGACGAATGCGGGCGGCACTGCGGTCCTGCGCTACGGCAACACTCGCGACAACGTGCTGGGTCTAGAGGTCGTACTCGCCGATGGCACCGTCTGGAATGGTCTGCGCGCCTTGCGCAAGGACAACACGGGGCTCGACCTGAAGCACTTGTTCATCGGCACGGAAGGCACGCTGGGGATCATCACCGCGGCTACGCTAAAGCTGCACCCGTTGCCTGTTCAACACGCGCTCGCGTGGTTCGCGCCCGTTGATCCCGCCGCCGCGCTGCACATCCTCGGGATGTTCCAGGCCGCGTGCGGATCGCGTCTGAGCGCCTTCGAGATGATCAACCGCCGCCAGCTTGAACTCGTGGTCGAGCATGTTCCCGGCCGCCGCAATCCGCTCTCGGAACTGCATGAATGGCACGTGCTGGTCGAACTAGGAGACACCCACGGCGGCGAGGAAATGGCCGCGTTGATGCAGCAAACGCTCGAACACGCAGCCGTTGCAGGGCTGATCCACGACGCCGTCCTCGCCAGCAACCAGACACAACGCGCCGCGCTCTGGGAAATTCGCCATAGCGTGTCGGAAGCCAACAAGAAAGCGGGCGTGGGCCTGACGACCGACTGTGCGGTGCCGGTGTCCGCGGTGCCCCTGTTAATCGAGCGTGCCACGCAAGCGGTGCATGCCATTGTTCCCGGGCTGGACATCATCGTGGTCGCGCATCTTGGCGACGGCAACGCGCATTTCATCCCTTTCTTCACCTTCGACGCCTGGCGCCAACTCGCCGATCGTTCCGCGATGGCCAACACCATGCGCCGCTGCGTGAACGACGTAGCGCATGAATTACGCGGCACGTTCAGCGCGGAGCATGGCGTCGGGCAAACCGGGCTGCCGGAAATGGCGCACTACAAATCCGCGGCTGAACTCGGCCTGATGCGCGCGGTGAAGAACGCGCTCGATCCGCACAACCTGTTCAATCCGGGGCGTTTGCTGCCCTGAGTTTTTGGTTACCTTAGAACTAACCGATCCAGGCCAGGAAGAAGCCAGGACGTTCGCATCACAGCGTTTCTGTTTCTATCCACACCCTTGGAGCCGACATGAAAAAGCAGCCCGCACGCGATGAGATCCAACCGCTTCAGCAACCCGGCCGCCGCACGGTCATCAAGACGGCTGTCGCCAGCGCCGCGGCGGTGGCGTTCCCGTTCGTCTGGACGCCATCGCGCGCGGCAAGCAAGCGGATCGTCATTCGCGACGATGGCGGCATCTACACCAAGGCGTACGGCGCGGTTTTCTACAAGCCCTTCACGGAGAAGACAGGAATTGAAGTGATCGGCGTGCAGGCTAACGCTGAACCGACCGCCCAGATCAAGAGCATGGTCGAGACCGGTAGTTACACGTGGGACATGGCCAAGATCAGTCAGCCAGCTATCCTCCTGTTGACGGGCGGCGGCAAGGAATACCTGGAGAAGCATGGGCTTGAAGCCGATCCGGTGATTGCGAAGATTCCACCGCAATACATGTCGCCGTATGGCGTCGGCACCAACATCTATACGACCGTGCTCGCGTATCGCACCGATGCCTTCAAGGGCCGCAAAGCCCCCAATTCATGGGCCGATATGTGGAACGTCAAGGACTACCCGGGCCGTCGCGGCCTGCGCAAGTATCCGTTCGATACCTTCGAAGAAGCGATGATGGCAGACGGCGCGTCGCCCTCGCAGGTCTATCCGGTCAACTTCGACAAGGGCATCGCGAGCCTCGACAAAATTTCCAGGCACGTCGATGTATGGTGGACCACGGGTGCGCAAGTCGAACAGATGCTGGGCTCCGGTGAAGTCGACATGATCAGCACGTGGGTATCGCGGGCGCAATCGGCTATTGCGAACGGCGCGCCGGTGGCGATCGTCTGGAACCAGAACATCTGGGGCGTCGACAACTGGTCGATCCTCAAAGGCACGCCGAACGCGGCCGCGTGCCGCGAGTTCATCAAGTTTGCGTCCGATCCAAAACGTCAGGCCGCGCTGGTCGAATATTTTCCGGCCGGTGTTACGCAGCCCGAAGCATTTAACTATATCAAGCCGGAGATTGCGAAGAATTGCCCGACGTTCCCGGAGAACATGAAGAACGGCCTGCATATCGATGCGAAGTTCTGGCAGGAAAAACAAAGCGTCGCGCTCGAACGGTTCAATAGCTGGATCCTGACCTGAGCGCTGTTTTCATCGCGTTCCTTTTGTGTTTTCACCGCCACGGATGCCGATTCCATGTCTGCCTCGAATCTTCAAATCACGGGACTGTGCAAGCGTTATGGCGACTTCGTCGCGCTCGCGCCGATCGATCTCGATGTCGCCCAGGGCGAATTCCTGACCCTGCTCGGACCCAGCGGCTCAGGCAAGACAACGCTGCTCAGCCTGATCGCGGGACTGGCACAGCCGGACGATGGCCAGGTGCGGATCAATGGGGTCGACGTGACGTATGGAGCGCCGTATGAGCGGGACCTCGGCATGGTGTTTCAGAACTACGCGCTGTTCCCGCACATGACGGTAGCGGAGAACATCTCGTTCCCGTTGCAGATGCGCAAGACCGACGCCAAAGCGACGCGCGAGAAGGTCATGCAAGCACTTGAGATGGTGCATCTGCCGCATGTAGCGGGGCGTTATCCGCGTGAATTGTCGGGCGGTCAGCAGCAGCGGATTGCACTCGCGCGCTGTATGGTCTACCGCCCGTCGATCATCCTGATGGACGAACCGCTCGGCGCACTGGACAAGAAATTACGCGACCAGATGCAACTGGAAATCAAGCGGATTCATCGGGACCTGGGCACTACGATTGTCTACGTCACGCACGATCAGGAAGAGGCGATGACCATGTCCGACCGCATCTGCCTGATGAACGCCGGATCGATTGCGCAACTCGGCACGCCCGCGGATCTGTATTTCCGCCCGAAGAGCGTGTTTGTCGCGGATTTCCTCGGCGAATCGAACCTGCTCGATGCAGTGGTCACGGGGCGCAGCGGCGATCAGGTACAGATCAGCGTGCAGGGTGGCGCGAACGTCAACGCAATGGCGTACGACTCCGTGATTCGAGACGGCAAGCCGGTGAAGCTGATGTTGCGTCCGCAAAACCTGCAGATCCACGATGGGCCGCCGGCCGCGTCGATCAACGGCGGGACATTGTCGGCGAAGCTCACCGACATCATGGTGACCGGCAGCATGACGAAGCTTTATCTGCAGTCGCATATCAGCGACGCCCCGCCGCTCGTCGCGGCTTTCCCTACCAACCGGCTCGGCCGCCAGTACGAGATCGGGCAGACGCTCGGGCTTTCGTGGCTGACTGCGGACGCTGTTGCCATTGCGGGGTAAGAGATGAATCGTTCCGTCCTGACCGCCGAGCAAACGCATCCGGACGCGCCGCCGCCACGCCCTGCCCGATGGCGCGCGTGGTTGCGACCCGGCGCAATGAGCGCACCGATCATCGTGTTGCTGCTGGTGATGCTCGTGTACCCCGTCGGCCAGTTGTTGCTGCTCAGCGTACATAACGACAGCGGCTTTACGCTGGTTGAATACAAGCGGCTCTTTGCATCGTCGGTATATGTGGATGTATTGCTGATCACGCTGAAGATCTCATTGTGGACGACCTTCTTCTCCGTGCTCACCGGTTATCCGATCGCGTATCTGATTTCATCGCTGACGCGGGAGCGCAAGAACCGCCTGTTGTTCTGGGTCTTGCTCTCCTTCTGGACCAGCTTTCTCGTGCGTACCTTTGCATGGGTCTTGCTGCTCGGGCGCAACGGCGTGATCAACCAGGTGTTGCTTGGACTTGGCATCATCGACCGGCCGTTGAGCCTGCTCTATAACTTTTCCGCCGTGATCGTGGGCATGGTCCACGCGCTGATGCCGCTCGCGGTGCTGACCATGCTCTCGGTAATGGAGAACATCGACCGCCGCTTGCCAAGTGCTGCCGCCACGCTCGGCGCGCGGCCGGGCACGGTGTTCTGGAAGGTGTATTTTCCGCTCTCGCTGCCGGGCGTTGCCGCGGGCGCGTTGATGGTGTTTGTCACGGCTATCGGCTTCTTCATTACGCCCACGCTGCTCGGCGGACGACATCAGACCATGATTACGCAACTGATCATCGACCAGGTGATGCAGGCGTTGAACTGGGGTTTCGCAGGGGCAATCTCCGTGCTGTTGCTGGCAGTCGTGCTGCTCGTGTTCCTGATCTACGACCGCATGGTTGGGCTCTCCACGATGGCTGGCGGCAGCTCGGCCGCGCGTGGTCCAAAGCACGGCGGCGGCTGGAGCCGCATGCTGGGTGATGTGATCCTGACCGCGCTGGGCAACGCGACCGATGCGGTAATCAGTCTATTTCCCAAACGTCGCAAACGCCGTGCCGCCAACGGCGAAAGCCTGACGTTGCGCGTGGTGGTGATCCTGCTACTTGTCTTCCTCAGCGCGCCTGCGTTCCTGATGATTCCGCTCTCGTTCGATTCCGCGTCCGGTCTCGCGTGGCCGCCGCATGGTTTCTCGCTGCAGTGGTATCGGCAGATCACTGATTCACCGTTGTGGATGCAGGCCATTACGCGCTCGATGCTGGTGGGTATCGGCACCGGCATTCTCTCGATGCTGATCGGCACGCCCGCTGCGTTTCTGCTGGTGCGCGGCGGCATGAAGGGCAAGGCGGCCATGCTCGCTTTCATCCTCGCGCCGATCGTGGTGCCCCGCATGATCATTGCAGTAGGCGTGTTCTATTTCTTCGCGAAGATCGGCTTGATCGGGTCGTCGTTCGGCCTCGTGCTGGGACATACCGTGGTGGCTGTGCCTTACGTGGTGATCACCATGATGGCCGTGCTGCGCAACTACGACACGCGACTTGATCTGGCCGCGCATAGCATGGGCGCACGGCCGTGGGCCACGCTGCGCCTCGTCACGTTCCCGATTCTCGGTGCGGGGTTGATGTCGTCGTTCCTGTTCGCTTTCGCTACCTCCTTCGATGAACTGACCATTGCGTTGTTCTCGTCGGGCGGCTTGAGCACGACCTTGCCCAAGCAGTTCTGGGACGAAATCACGATGCAGATTTCACCGGTCATTGCGGCCGTTTCCACGTGCCTGTTCGTCTTCATTGCAGCCTTGATCTGGGTGGCGGACCGGTTGCGCCGCCGCAGCCTTGCTTCTTGAATAACCTTGTTTTCCAGGACTAACTCATGCTTTCAGCACATCAACTGCGTGGCGTCTTGCCGGCCATTCCGACTCCCGTCAATCCCGACGACACCATTAATGCCGACGCCGCTCGCGCGCTCATGCGCTATCTGCTGAAACAAGGCGTGGACGGTGTGGTGCCGCTTGGCGGCACCGGCGAATATGGCGCGTTATCGCGCGCCGAGCGCATTCGCATGGCCGAGATCACGGCGGAGCAGGCAGCGGGCAAGATCCCCGTTGTCGCGGGCGTGCTCGACCCCGGTTATCACGATGCGATGCAAGCGGGAAAGGACTTCGCTCGGGCCGGCGCCGATGGTCTGCTCGTGCTGACGCCCTACTACACGAACCCGACGCAAGGCGGGATTCGCGATTACTTCATGCGTTACGCCGATGAATCGCCGCTGCCGATTCTCATCTATGAAATTCCGTACCGCACGCGGATTGCGATTGCGCCCGAGGTGCTGCACGAGTTGTCGAGGCATGAGCGGATCATTGGCATGAAGGCGTGCAACACGGACATGTGGCATTTTCTGCGCACCGTTGCGGGCGTGGATGAATCGTTCGCGGTGCTGAGCGGTGAGGATACGTTGTTCCCATTGCACGTGGTGGCCGGTGCGCGGGGCGGGATTGTCGTCACGGCGACGTTGCTGCCGACTGCGTGGCGAAAGATTTATCAACTGGCTTCGGAGGGGAAGACGCAGGAAGCCTTGACATTGCATCGCTCGCTGATTCCGCTGATGAACATGGCGTTCGCCGAGACCAATCCCGGGCCGATGAAGTCCGTGATGGACCTGATCGATGTGCACGCGCCTGCGATGCTTGCGCCGCTGGTTCAAGCGGAGGCGGAGTTGTCGGGGCGGTTGCGCGTGGAACTGGAGAAACAACTTGATTTGTTTGAACGTGGGTAGGGTTAGGGGGCGGGGGGCGGTTCTGGGGTTAGGGGGCAGGGTCGGCGGTTCTGGGGCTAGCGGTCGGAGTCAATGCCGGGGGGGTGGTTTTTGGGTTAGTGGTCGGGGTCAATGCTGGGCTGCTGCTTTCGGCGTTGGTGGTCTGCCTGACTCGGATTTTCTCTTTATCACTGTTAGCCACTGTGCGTGGCGGCACGTCATTTCTTTGTCCAAAGCGACAAAGAAACGAAGCAAAGAAAACGCTTTAACCGCTCTACCCTAAGTGTCCACAGCGTGCAGTTTCTATTCATAGGTGCCCCAAAAGCACGGTGCTCGCCAGAGCGGAGGATGTGTGAACCCCTCCTTCTCGCGAATCCTGACATGAACACGCTTCGCCCCGTACGCTCTCGGGCAAGCACCATTGCCAAGGAACCACCACGGCCTCACGCGTCTTTTCGGTTTCGTTTTTTGGTGGGTTAGCTGCCTGGGCTGCGCGGTCATATTCGTGGATCGCAGCCTGATCCGTAGCAGCTTGACGCGAATTACCGCTTCGAGTTTTAGTGAATTGGCTACGTTCTCCATACGATTATTTTCGTTGATTACTGCCTTAAGCATCTTTGGGGTTTTGATACGTTGCGGGTTGGCCGCGTGGTTCGACGAGAGTACAAATTCGGAGGGAGGTTCCGCGGATAGCGCGGGGTGCTCCTTGGGCAGGTTCAATCACTGGTGGCGAAGCGTGTGGGTATCGGTGTTCGGAGAAGGAGGGGTTCACACATCCTTCGCTCTGGCGAGCACCGTGCTTTTGGGGCACCTATGAATCAAAACTGCACGCTGTGGACACTTAGGGTAGCGCGGTTGGAAAGCGTTTTCTTTGCTTCGTTTCTTTGTCGCTTTGGACAAAGAAATGACGTGCCGCCACGCACAGTGGCTAATAGTGATAAAGAGAAAATCCGACTCTCGCAGACCACTAACGCCGAAAGCACCAACCCGGCAATAACCCCGACCGCTACCCCCCGGAACCGACCACCCCAGCATCGACCCCACCCCCAAGAACCCCAAAACCCACCATCACCCCCAAGTGCGAACAAAGACCAATCCCCAAAACCCCTCAACGCTTGTAACCCGCCAACCGCGCTTTCGAAATCGACGTCGCAGCGACCTGCACATGCTGCGCGAGTTCGGCTTCCACTCGTTCGATCGACCACCGCGACGTCGGCACCGAAATATTGATCGCAGCAACGGCCATACCACCGTGATCCGTGACCGGCGCCGCGACGGAAATATCGCCGAGGACCGTCTCGTTCTCAATCACCGCGTAACCCCGCCGCGCGACCTTGCGTACGCGTTCAAGCAGTTTGTCGGGATGGATTTCTGTGTAGTGCGTGAGCGGGTCGAGCCGTGTTTGCGCCAGGATCTCGCGCACGCGCTCGTCCGACAAACGCGAAAGGATTGCTATGCCCGCAGCAGTGAACATGGCCGGCAAACGAGCACCAACCACAATGTCGATGTTCACCAGATGCTGCCCCGGAAAACGCGCGACAAACACGATCTCGTGGCCATCGAGTTCCAGCAGGTTGGTGGTTTCGCCAAGACGACGACTGATATCGAGCAGATACGGCGAGGCTTTGTCGATCAGTTCGTTGGCCCGCACGTAGTTGTACGAGAACTGCAGCACCTTCGTCGTCAGGCCGTAGTTGCGCGTTTCGGGCACACGATAAAGATAACCGAGCGCTTCGAGCGTATGAACAAGGCGCTGCGTCGCGCTGCGGTCGAGACCGGACGCGCGGGCGATATCGACGAGTGTCATATGACGGCTCGGACCGTCGAAAGCATGCAGGACCTGGAAGGCTTTTTCAGTCGATCCAACGAACAACGACGAGCGCGCGGCCCTCGTTTCGTTCGGCTCTTCGGGCGTGCCAGCGGCGCTTTTGGACATGCTTGTGGGGGCTTTGAAGGTATCGGATCGTAATTATCTCAATTGTAGTGCAATCGAATCTCACGTTTATGGTCGATTGCCAGTTCGTGGAGCATTGATGCTTGCCTCTGTCGCTGAATACCGGATCGCTGCACAACGGCGCCTGCCGCGGCTTGCGTTCGACTACCTGGAGGGCAGCGCCGAAGACGGCGACGCGTTGCGGCGCAATATCGACGCGTACGGGCAGTGCCTGTTCAAACCCCGTGTGCTCACCGACGTGTCACGCTGTTCAAGCACTACGCAATTTTTTGGACGCGAAGCGGCCGCGCCGCTGATCGTGGGACCGACAGGTCTGAACGGACTCTTCTGGCCGCGCGCCGACGAACTGCTCGCACAAGCCGCGAGCCGCGCGAACTTGCCGTTCGTGTTGTCGACGGCATCGACGTCGCTGCTGGAGGATGTGCGCGCCGCCGCACCGCACGGTGATCTATGGATGCAGCTCTATGTGCAACAGGATCGAGGCATTGCAGAAGACCTGATGCGACGCGCAAGCGCTGCAGGTTATTCAACGCTGGTTCTCACCGTCGATGTCCCCGTGCACGGCAAGCGCGATCACGACACGCGCAATGGTTTCCGCTTGCCGTTGCGCCTGTCGCCCAGGCTCCTCGTCGATTGCCTGACGCATCCGCATTGGTGCTGGCAGATGGCGCGCGCGGGTTCTCCGCAATTGAAGAACATCGCGAAGAGCGTGGGCGAGCATGCGGATTTATCGCGTCATGCCGCCATGCTGAGCCGGCAGATGGACTTGACGCTGGGCTGGCGGGATCTGGAGTGGATACGGCGGCACTGGAGCGGCAAGGTGATCGTCAAGGGCGTCATGGGTGTGGAAGACGCGCTGCTGGCCGTGGCGCATGACGCGGATGGCGTGGTGATATCGAATCATGGGGGACGGCAGTTGGGGAGCACGTTCGCACCATTGGAGTTGCTGCCGGGAATCGTTGCGGCGGTACGCGGAAAGACGGAGATTTTTATCGATGGCGGCGTGCGGCGCGGCAGCGATGCACTGAAGGCGGTCGCGTTAGGCGCGCGCGGAGTGCTGCTCGGGCGTGCTCCGTTGTATGGACTCGCTTCGCGCGGAGCAGCCGGGGCCAGCGAAGTGCTCGCGCTGATGATGGACGAGATGCTGATTTCGCTGCGGCTGCTGGGGTGCCAGGGGATTGGCGATCTCGGTCCGGCGTTTGTCGGGCGCGATGGTTCGCGTGGCGCACGCTTGGTTTAGACAACGCAGTCAGCCAGCCCTTTATAATCCCGGTCGCCGGAGCGCGTTCGCGCCTCCTCGATTATTACGATTATTTGAAGGAACTATGTCTACACTCCCAGCCTGCCCGCTATGCGCGATGGAGAATACCTACGCGGACGCCGATCGCATCATTTGCGCAGATTGCGGTCATGAATGGTCAGCATCAGAAGCCGCGCCCACCGATGACGACGCGAATGCAGTGGTGAAGGACGCCAATGGCAACGTGCTGGCCAACGGCGACTCCGTGGTGCTGATCAAGGACCTGAAAGTGAAGGGCTCATCGATCACGCTGAAGGTGGGTTCGAAGGTGAAGAGCATCCGGCTGGTAGGCGGCGACCACGAGGTCGACTGCAAGATGGACGCCGGCAGCTTTATGCTGAAAGCCTGCTATTTGAAGAAGGTTTAAGGAGTAGGCGGAGGTCGAAAGCCATCGGACCGCGATGACTTTCGACGATGCCCTGCGCAGCGTTCACCCTCCCGCTATCGGATTGCCCTGGTCGTCGGTATCGAAACTCTGCGACTGGAACGCAAAGAAAAACGCGCGCCATGTGTTGTCCGCGTACGCGATCATCAGCGCGCCGTCCTGATACACGCCGTTATCCTGCTCGTACTGCCCGCCGTTGCCCTGGTTCATGTGGATGTCGTGAACGCCATTGCCCGGGACGAATTTGAAATACTGGTCCGGCTTGTTTTCTTCAGGACCCCATCGCGATCCAAATGCGTAAATGATCGACCCTTCCATGGCCATCGCCGTGACAACCGCATTTTCCAGTTTATCTTTCAGATCGTTGGTCGAGCCAGGTGCGTCGGCGGGAACGGGCACCATTGCCTTGATATCGACCAGGCCGCTGCGCACATAGTCAATGGCGAGACCGCCGGGTGTAGACGGCAGCTTGGTGAACCCAGGCGTCAACGCGCCCAGACCGCTCGTCAACGTATCGGGCAACGTATCCAGCTCTTCGAACAGAACTGTTGAAGGCGCGTGCGGCGCCGACGACTTTACGTTCGACGCAATCCGAAAAACCGTCGTTCCTGCGTGGACCAGAATTTGATAGTGGTCGTCATCGGCATTACGAAGATGACCGGTCACGGTGCCCTTGAGCACCCCGTAGTTCACTGCCATGTGTCCTCCTCGTACTAAAACCAGCAGCAACCGCTGCCCTTGCGAAATCCAGCTTCTCTCATCCCTCACCTTACTCCCGCGATCAACCCTGACATCGCCATAGCCGCCGGGCGACTTCGCGGAACGCCCATCCGACAAGCGCAATGCATGCATTGCGCTTGTCGTCGGCCAGTTCGACAGACGGCTTGGCAAGAAGTGCAATGGAAACGGCGAACGCTCGAAAACATCGTCAGAATGTGCGGTTGCCATCAAAACGTCATTAAGAAAACGGGCGCGCGGAGATC
The DNA here is from genome assembly GCF_964253815.1 of Caballeronia sp. LjRoot34. Classification (NCBI taxonomy): domain Bacteria; kingdom Pseudomonadati; phylum Pseudomonadota; class Betaproteobacteria; order Burkholderiales; family Burkholderiaceae; genus Caballeronia; species Caballeronia sp. LjRoot34. The sequence goes on along the minus strand of NZ_CAXUSB020000003.1, from coordinate 1,019,110 downwards.
ATCACAAGCACCTTTCATCTTATGTACGCTCGCAGACACATCGGCTTTTGCGAGCGGTATGTAATGTCACTAACGCGACTCTTTCGTCATGTACAGTGCCCCGTTCGACCACCGTAACCGTTTATCAGGTCCTGCGACATTCATGAATGCACCTTCCCTTTCTGACCACCACGTCAGCGACGCCCCTGATAGCCAACGAGTGGGCCGCGCGTTCGCCGCAAGGCTTGACATGACCATCAAGCGCTCCGGGCTTTCGTCCGGGCGCGTGGCGAAATCACTGGGTGTCACCGAGGGCGATGTCACGCTGTGGCGAGCTGGTATCACGCTGCCGCGAGCTGCCGACTGCCGTCGCTTGTCGGAACTCCTGCACGTGGAGATGGCGTGGCTGAACGGTGGATCGAAGCCGGTTGGCGAAGGCGAGCGCAGGTCCGACAGGGTGAATGCCATTGCCTAGCGGCGATGCGATTCACCATTGATTTTCCACCTTCGTGTAGTGTGCCGGACAATTGCCCGGCATAATCCGCCCAAAAAAACGGCGAGCATGCCAAGCAGGCGGGCTATGCTCGCTGGGTCGAATCATGTGCGGTGCGGCACCACGCTGGCGTGCGCCGCGCCCGAGGCCGAAGCAATCGCTGGCGCTACGCTGTCAAACGCGCCGCCGTATCGAAGAACTCAATCCAGCGCGTCAACAACCCGTCCTTGACCGTGCAGATGTGAACCCACTCCGACTCGAATGGTTTGCCGGTTTCGCTAAGCATTACCCGGACAAACCCGAGAACGACAATATGTTCGTTCGCGTCGATAAATTCCCGGGGTTCGAACACCGTGATCTCGCCGTCCGCAGCCAGCTCCTTGAAGAACTGCCCGACCTCCTGCCGGGTACGGCATTGCGTTGGAAAAGGTAACGAGGCGGGGCCGACGACTCGCCAGTCGACCGTCGGCGCGATGCACTCGAGGACTGCCTCGATGTCGTTGCGCCCGAACGCCTGATAAGCCCGCTTCAAAACAGCCATGGGCGTGTCCATGAATTCCTCCTTGGAGCAAATGGGTGGCGCGGGACGGTCCACCGAACGAATCGAGTTGCCGCGAAGGTCGATGCGCATGGGCGGTGTGCTTTCGCCAAGGCTTCACCGTCACAAACGGGACCTCGCCTACGTCCGATACACCGTCTCACGTGAGACGGTCAACCTCGCAATACCTTAAGGCAGCGGCGTCGATAACGACGATTACCGGCTTGTTAGCGGCTTATTAGCGGCTCGGTTTGAATGACCGGGGGTTTCCCCCGCTTCAGGATTCGCCAGTCATGAAGCAGGAAGAATCATCATAAGAACGGGAAATGACGGGAGTTTTCCAGTCATGCCGAACTTAAACGCGATGTATTAACCAGCACAATGAACGGTGTTATAGGTTGTGGCCGCCTATAAATCCAGGGTGTCGAGTGCGGATCGACTGCAGCAATGGCGGGACATACTGAAGAAAGGATGCCTAAGTATTAAGTAGCTTACTTTGAACATCCGTTGCAAGCGGCAATACGACAACCCGGGCGGCCCGATCGATTTGTCTGCCCTGAAACCGATACGTGAGAGAAGGCGTGAAGTCCCCGTCTAGGACGCAAGGCTCCAGCGCGACTTTCCCATTGCCTTCGCGACGTTGAGCGCCTTGTCGGCGGCATTGAGCGCCGTCAGCACGTCGGTGCCGTGGTCCGGAATCAATGCCACGCCAATGCTCGCGCCCACATTGACCGAGACATGCGCGGTCAGCGCAAACGGTGCAGACATTTCGCTGATCAGGCGATCCGCGAATGCAGCCGCTTCCTCATAGTTCGACGCGCTGAACGTGACGACAAATTCGTCACCGCCAATGCGAAACACCATGTCCTCCGGTCCCTTCAATGCATTGAGACGGCCCCCGATCATCACCAGCAGCAGATCTCCCGCCTCGTGGCCGTACCGGTCGTTGACGGGTTTGAAGCCATCCAGGTCGATATAAAGAACGGCGGTTTTTACGGTGCTGTCCGACACCGCTTTGTATCGGGTCTGCGACGCATGGATCAACCCGGCGCGATTCGGCAGGCTGGTCAGCGCGTCATGGCGCGCGCGGTGATCATTCTCCCGTTCCGCTTTCATGGTCGAGACAAGCAATCCGTTCAGGCGAAATGCAGCAATGCTCATGGCGACGAGGTAGAACGGAATCTGAATCAGCGTCAGGCTCAGGATGAGCTCTCTGGACATCGCCGCTGCAATACAGCACGGGCCAAGGGACAAAAGAATCATGATCCCGACCAGTCGGGGTGCGCCAAAATTCCGGAAGCAGATGCCCCCGACCATCGCGGCAGCGGACAAGCAGGAGAGCGTGGCGGCGATCCAGTCCGTGCTCAGGATGCTGATAAATGCGCCGTAACCCACGCTTGCACCCCAAAGAACGCCGAGGAGCAGATAGACATCGGTGAAGGTCGGCTGTCCGCGCCTCGCTGCACGGTGCGCCGCGACCAACAAGATCAGGCGTGCGCTGCACAGGACGACTTCGATCACCACCCAGGCGATAAATGCCGCCGAGGGTTCGCGCAGGGCGATCGCGACCGAGACAGCGATGGTATTAAGGACGCCACCGGCGAAAATAGGCAGCGTGCCGAACAGGCTTCCGATCAGCGCGACCCGGATGTCATCTGGTACGTCGGGCCCGGAATAACATAACCAGGTCGTAAATCGCCAGCGAGGCAAGCTAAACGGCGCTATTTTCGTATCCATGGATCGTTTCGTTTTATGCGCGACTGCCGGGTCAAGTTTGCTCGTCACGGCGTGGGCGCCCATCCGAGCGCTTTAGCCGAATAAGCCGGTATTCTATACTTGGCTTATGTCAGGCGATTGCGAGCGGTGCATGGGACGGGCGCTGCTTGCGGCCATTTCGCCTGATTGGCACTAAAGCGGCCACTGTGCCAATGAAGTCCACTGCCGACGGAGAAAGCCTAGAATTCAACTGCGGGCGCCGTTGTCCCTGGTGAAGGATCGGCAAACGAAAGAAGATGTGGGGTGGCTGCGACTGGTTCGCAGCATCGATGAGGCGATGGGAATCTTTTTATGTGCCGCGGCCAGCACCATCGCGTTTTGAAATTTGATTACAACACTCGCTGACCCGTGCTCGATGGTCCGCTTCCGGCTGAGTTCGATCTGATTCAAACTCAGCCGATGACACCCGTTTCCTAACCTTCCCTGTCGCGAAGCTTGCGCCTCAAGATCTTTCCTACATTGCTCTTGGGGAGATCATCGCAAAACTCGACGGCCTTCGGTCTCTTGTAACCAGTCAGCCGCTCCCGGCAAAATGCCAGGATGTCGCCCTCAGAGAGATCCGGATCACGACGCACGACGAAAAGCTTCACCGCCTCGCCCGAATGTTCGTCGCGCACACCGATCGCCGCGACCTCGAACACGCCAGGATGCGAGGCGACCACGTCCTCGATTTCGTTCGGATACACGTTGAAGCCGGACACAATGACCATGTCCTTCTTGCGGTCGACAATCCTTACGAAGCCGCGTTCATCCATGATGCCGATGTCGCCGGATTTGAAGTAGCCGTCGGGCGTCATGACGCTGGCGGTTTCATCGGGGCGGTTCCAATAGCCGGCCATCACCTGCGGTCCGAAAATGCAAATTTCGCCGGGCTCACCGTTGGCAACATCACGCCCGTCGTCGTCGCGAATCACGATGAAAGTCGAAGGCAGCGGCACACCCACGGAACCGCTGAACGCAGTACCGTTGGACGGGTTGCTTGTCGCGCACGGCGAAGTCTCGGACAGTCCATAGCCTTCAATGATCGGCTTGCCCGTCCTCTCAAACCAGCGCGCCGCTACCCCGTGCTGGATTGCCATGCCGCCGCCGTTCGCAAGCAGTAGCCGGGACAGATCGAGCGTGGCGAACCCCGGGTCGTTCAGCAGCGCGTTGTAGAGCGTGTTGACGGCCGGGAACGAGTTGATCGCGTAACCCTGCAGCGCCTTTATCATGGCGGGAATATCGCGTGGATTCGGAATGAGGATACCGAGGCCACCGGCCCGCATGGTCAGGAACGCGCATACCGTCAGCCCGAAGATGTGATACAGCGGCAAGGCGACCACGGTGACAATCGGATCGGCATTGGGACGATCGCGGGTCAACGGCTCGCGCCACGCTTCGCTCTGAAGCACGTTGGCAATCAGGTTCCTATGCAGCAGCATCGCCCCTTTGGAAACGCCCGTCGTGCCGCCGGTGTATTGCAGCACCGCCAGGTCATCAGGCTTGAGATCGGCACGCGCAAACGGGCTGCGGGCGCCTTGCGCCAACGCGTCCCAGAAACCGGTGCGCGGGGTAGGCGCCTGGCCGTCGGACGTGAGCGAGTCTGATGCTGCCATTGACACGCCCATCATCTCGCCAATCGACGTCACCACGACATGCAACACCCGCGTGTTGCGTTGGACCGCCTGCAGGACTGCATCGAATGGTTCGAGCAGGACAATCGCCTCGGCCCCGCTGTCGGCCAGTTGATGTTCGAGTTCGCGCGGCGTATAGAGCGGATTGACGTTCACGATCACATAACCGGCGCGCAGGATAGCCGCCATTGCCACCGGATATTGCAGCACATTCGGCATCATGATCGCGACCCGCGCGCCCCGGGCGAGCCCTTTCGATTGCAGCCACGCGCCGAGATTTCGCGACTGCACGTCGAGTTCCGCATACGTGAGCGTCCGGCCCATGCAGGCAAACGCTTGCCGCGACGCAAACGCCTCGAAGCTCTCGTCGAGCAGGTCCGGCAGCGAACGGTATCGCGCCGGGTCAATATCCGCGGGAACGCCGGGTGGATAGGCTTTCAACCAGGTTCTTTCCATTCTGCTTCTCATCGTGCTTCTCCTCGATGTCTAACGTGCCGCGAGCGCGGGCAAGCGTCGCGATGGCCGATCGAAGCAGCCGACAAACGCATTCAGTTGATCGATGTTTCCGCGCTCGAGCGCGGCGGTTCCTGCTTCAAGCAGTTCCGGCATCTGACCCGCGATGTCGCGCAGCATCGTGTAGAACGTGGCGGTATCGAGTGCAAGCTGGAGGTGAGCAGATGGCCACGGACGCTCGTGAACCTGAAGCACGCCCTTGCGCAATTCGAGCGCAAACGTGGCGTCCCGGTCCGTCAGCCGCAGCACGAGGATCATGTGTACATCGGCAGACAGGGCGGGATCGACACAGACGCAGAGGCGCTGTAACACGTTGCCAAGCGGTTGCGCGCGCATCACGTCCATTGACGCGAGTCCCCCGCCGCCCGCGAAAGGCAGGTCGTCATAAGCATGTTCCAGTTCGCGCGCCGCGCTCAAGTACCAGTTGCGCCAATTCGTGTTCTCGGTGCGATACCCCAACTGGCGCAACGCCTCAGCCTTGATCGTACGTGCGTCGTTATCCGTTATATCGAGTCGCACGAGTAACGTGGCAAGCTCGGCAGCCCAGCGCCAGTCACCGTCACCGATAGCCACCCAGGCGGCCGCGCGCACGGCTTCGGAACCGTTCATCATGGCGACCGTGCGACGAGCCCGCTCTCCACGCGGCAATGGATCGAGAGAAGCGGGATCGCCGTCGAACCACCCCAGTTGTCCGGTGTACACCTGCCGCACGGAATGCTTGACCGTGCCGTAGTACTCGCCCAGCCACGCATGTTGGGCCAGATGCGGCGGCAGCGATGGAATGGCCTCCGCGAGTTCGTCCTGCGTCATGCCGCGATTCATATGGCGGATCGCCTGGTCGTGGATGAACTGGATCGCGTCGCGATACACGGACAATACGTCCGCCACGGCCGCTTTGCCCGACACCGGACGGCCATGCGCGGGCACCATATGCACGGCATGGAAGTCGCGCATCATGTCGATCGTGCGATACCAGCGCACCGGATCGCGATAGCGCGTGCCGCGCAGCGTATGCACGTTCGCAAGACACTCGCCCTGGATCACCTCTGCCGACAGCAGGACGCCGAGCTCGGGCAGCCACATCACGATCTCGTCATCGGCCTCCGATGGCGCATAACGGAACTCGAAACGCACCCCGGCGAGCACGATGTCCAGGGTATCGTCGAACACGCGCGTGGGCGCAAGAAAACTCGCCGGTTCAGCAATCAGTACCGGCCCGATTCCTGCGTTGACCTTACCGGTCGCGCCTGCGGGCAACAACGTGCCGAAGCTGTACGCCGAGCGCGCGGCCAGGATAGGCGCGACCAGGTTCGCGTTGTTGATGACCGTTTCCATCAGCGAGCTGTGCGCGATGATCTCGACGCTTCCCGCCGCGAGTTGCGCCTCATCGGCGAACGCACGCACGCCGCCCGTGTGGTCCGTGTGGTTGTGGGTGTACACCACCGCCTTCACCGGCAATTGCGCGTGGCGCGGATCGATTGCGCAGAAGTCCTCATAAATGCGCTTTGCCGCCGACACCGCTTCGGTTGTATCGATCACCACGATGCCGTCGTCGCCGACCACGAAGATGATGTTCGCAATCGCATAGCCGACAGCGCAGTACACCCGCTCCGCCACGCGGTAGATACGCTGAGCCATGCGCTGCGAATGTTCCGTCAGGCGCGGCGGAACGGTCGGCGCGGCGATCGCGAAGGCGAGGTTCACGCCGGCGTCGAACGCGACATCAAGCGGCTCGCCAACGTGTGGCGCGTCAAAAGCGGGTTGGCGCGATATGCCAGCGCAACATGAGGTCATGGATGTCTCCTTGCGGCAGTCTATAAATAACATCGGAATAGGAATTCTTATTCCGTTTTTGATGAAAAAATCAGGGAGTAGCCAAAATCAGGCAACGGCAAAACTGTGTCTTGAGCCAAGGCGCGAGACGGCGGCTCGCCAGCGACAACGGGCCCGGGTCGTTCAGGACGATGTTGACCAGCATCCCCAGGATCAGTTGAAGCGCGGCTTGTACCTCGAACTCGATCGAACTTGCATCCGCTTTTTGCACATCGCGTTCTTTCACAATCGCAGCGACGAGCGGCGGCACGATCAACGCCAGCACGTCGCGGTTTGCTTCCTTGACGACGTCCCACGTCGCTCTCGGTCGCGACACGCGTAACAGCGACGCATGGAATAGTCCGCGGTTGCGGCGAAACGACTGCACGTACATCTCGACGATCGCGTCCGCGACCGCCCGTGCGTCGCCCGAGCGCCATTCGGGGCCGCTGGCGACCATGTCGCGAACACGGTTGCGACCTTCGGTCATTGCGCGGTCGAGCACCACGTCGAAAAACATGTCCTTGCTGTCAAAGCGACGATAGAACGCGCCAATAGAAGTGCCCGAGCGTTCAACGATATCCGTGATGGACAGATCGTCCAGGTTGCCACTCACCTCAATCAGTTCGCGGCCAGCCTGTAGCATCTTCTCCAGCCCGATCTGGCTGCGCGCCTGCCGCGGCACCGCGAGGGCGGATTCAACTGCTGCGCGACTGCGTGCCTGGGGTCGGGTCATGGGGCCTGGTGAACGACGTTGCATGAAACGGAATCTGGATTCCGGATCCTCGGTGAACGCCGGCGCTTTGTCAACCCGCCCAAGGGAAAGCCCTATGCCTGCGCGCGGCGCGGTTACATCAATCCGCGCGCGGCCGTATTGGCGTCGTCCATGACTTTTTCGGTCAACGCAAACGCCGCGCTGGCTGCCGGCGAATGGGTCCGCTCAGCCAGGGATACAAGGGCGAAGTCAAGGCTCAGTTTCGGCGGATGGGTGAGCGAAATGCGCGCGAGGCGCTGGGCCTCCAGGTCGCGCCGGACGGCCGAGGCCGTCGCGAACAGCACAGCATCGGTTCGGGCCACGACCTCCTTGAGCACGGCGACGTCATTGCACTCGACCTGCAACGGAATTTCCTCGTGCGCGCGATACTTGAGCAGGCGATGCAGCGCGTCTTTCATAAACCCAGGCAGCGACACGGAAACAAGCGGGAACTCACGCAGCGCGGAGAGCGGCACCGGGCCGCGCACGAGCAGTGGATGATCCGGCCGGGCAAACCAGCCGCCTTCATGACGCGGCAACCGGTGCAACGCCAGGTCCGGCGCGACGGGCGGAACGCGCCGGTCCGTCACCACGAAATCGACCCGTTCCGCGCGAAGCTTCTGCATGAGTTCATCGCCTTCGCTCAGCTCGATCAGCACCTTGATCTTGGGAAAGCGCCGTGAAAACTCAACCAGCAGATCTGGCAACAGCACGACAGCCGCGTAGGGCCCCAAGCCTATCTTCACCTCGCCGAGTTCGTGTGCCTTGAGCAACTCGACATCACGAAACATGCACCGTGTTTCGAACAGGACACGCCGGGCGCGCTCGACCAGAAGGCGGCCGGCAGCCGTCAGCGCGACTCCGCGCGCGGCACGATCGAAGAGCTTCATGCCGAGTTCGTCCTCAAGCGCCTGGATGCTGCGGCTCAGCGCGGGCTGGCTCAAATGAACGCGGCTGGCAGCGCGGGCAAAACTTCCTTCCTCAGCCAGCGCAACCACGTGAGAGAGCCGGCGAGAATTGATTTCATGCATTGTTTGCAACTTCCCGATAAAGATATTGCACTTGAACTATTGCGTTATACCACCTCAAATGGGCGCAAACGTGCGGCCAGGACCGCTTCGATAAGCTCAATACAGAGCCGCACACAGGAGACGTTATTGAAAACCACCTCATTGCGCACCGCTCCAAAACCCGCCTTGTCCGCTACGGTGTCCACGTGCTGTCATCGTCATCGGTAACGCGTCGGGGTACGACGAGTTCGTTACCCCCTGCCAGGGCATTCTCAGGAGCACTCGATGTTTGAAGCAAAAGATTCCGGATTCGTGTTGGACCGCTCTGCACCCGTGGCAGCAACCAACCGTCGGCGCTGGGTGATCGTAGCGTCGCTCTTTCTTTTCATGGCGATCAATTTCGCCGACAAGGCCGTGCTGGGCCTCGTCGCCCTGCCACTCATGCGAGACATGCAACTGACGCATGCGCAGTTTGGAATTGTCGGAAGCGCGTTTTTCCTGCTTTTCGCGTTGTCGGGAATCAGCGTCGGGCTGGTTGCCGACCGCCTCAACGTGAAATGGCTGATGGCCGGCCTTGCCCTGGTGTGGGTGATCGCGCAATTGCCGCTTGCGTGGCCAACCAGCTTCGCCGTGCTGCTGGCCTGTCGAATCCTGCTTGGTGCGGGAGAAGGGCCGGCGTCGCCGCTCGCGCTTCACGTTGTGTACACCTGGTTCGAGGATCATGAACGCGCCCTGCCGACCACCATCGTCCAGCAAGGCGCCACGACCGGCATCATCCTGGCGGGGCCGGTGCTCACCTTTATCGCTCAACGCTGGTATTGGCACGCGGCTTTTCTATCGCTGGGTGTGGTCGGCGTCATGTGGACGATCCTTTGGCTGGGCGTGGGAAAAAGCGGCGACGCGCACCGCCGCCAGCCGCTCGGGAATGCGCTGCGCGCCGGCTGGTCGCCGGTCCGCTCGAGTGTGAGTTATAGGCGCCTTCTCACCGACCGGACCGTGATCGGCGTGCTGCTGCAGGGGCTTGTCGGCTATTCGGTGATAGCGATCGGCGTGACCTGGGTACCCAGCTATTTTCGGGTGGCGCTCGGGTTCAGCGCCACCGAGGCGGGCTGGCTCTTCGCGCTGCAAGTGGCAGCGCAAATTCCCATCGGGCTCGCGCTGGCCATGTTGTCGCATCGGATGCTCGCACGCGGTGTGTCGTCACGGCTGGCGCGTGGCGGGCTGGTCAGCAGCGCATGCGTCGTGAGTGGAATGGCGTACTGCATGCTGTATGTCGATGCCCCACCGTTCGCAAAAGTGGCGCTGATGGCGCTGGCGAGCGCGCTGGCCCTCCAGGCGTTCACGTTCGGCCCGCTGCTGGTAGCCGAAGTCACGCCGGATTCACGGCGCGGCGCGATGCTGGCGATCACGAATTCGATTGCAACGTTGGCGGGTTTGATTGCCCCTGCGGCGATGGGCAAGGTGCTCGGCGTGGTGGCGAACAATCGAGGATATGAGTTGGGCTTTGCCGCCACCGGCGTGCTGTTGGTCGTGGTGGGCGCAGCAGGATTCATGCTGCTCAATCCGCAACGCTCGCATAAGCATCTGCAACAATCCGCCATCGGTTGAAAACGCTTTTAATTCCGGGAACGTTGTTTCTGGAATGCCGGAGCAAAAACTGCGGCGCCCGGCATTTTGCCGGGCGCCGCAGTTTTGATCCGGTCAGCAGTAACAACAGTAACGTTAGAACTGGTGACGCAGACCTGCCATCGCGCCCACTTGCGTACCCTTCTGAGCCAGCCCGACGCCGTTGACACCTTGCAATTGCGCGCCGATCAGGTCTCCCCGGTATTGCGAGTAATCTGCTTCCACGTACACGTCAGTACGCTTGGACAAGTTGTAGTCAGCCACCAGCTGATACTGCCACGCTGACCCGTCCTTCGATTGGGTCTTGCCATCCTGCAGCGTACGCCAGACGTTCGCCGCAAAGTGCCACGCGTTACCCACCTGCTGCGTCACGCCTCCCATGATCATCCGACGCTTTGAAAAGTCCGTGTACTTGAGCGCTGTCAGGGCAGCAGCCGTGAACGGTCCGTTAGCGAAATTGGAGAAACCGGCATCGTTCTGGTCGACGATGTACCCCAGCGCAAATCGCGTCTTGTCCCATGTGTACGATCCCCCGAAGGTCCATGACTTCGAATCGCTGCCGTTGACGGAGTCTTTCGATTCCTTGTAGGCGCCACCCAGCGAGACCGGACCGCCCGCCGGCGCGTAGGCGGCGGCCACGCCCATCTCGCTGCCGTACGACATGTGACCCGCAACACCACCGAACGCATAGGCCGTCGAGACCATGAGGTCGTGAGCATGAAACTGGTACTGGACCTGATTGCTCGTCCAGATCCCGCCGGTCATTGTCACCTCGGGCTGGAAGCTGAAGTCATACGGAACCCACGGATTGCTGCCGTATCCGCCAATCGTGATCCCTTCGATCATCACGTTGTACTGACGACCTACGATGACCTGACCATACGTACTCGAACGTATTCCGACCTGTGCTTCGTTGAAATACGGCAACGTGGGATCGCTTTGACCGTTGTTGATGTCGAATCGATTTTCGAGCTTGAAGAAGGTCGACCAACCGTCCCCCAGATCCTCGACACCCTTCAGGCCCCAGCGGCTCTGCGTCAGACCGCCATTGCCAAGTGCCACGCTTGAATCACCCGCTTTGTTGGCGTTCGTCATGTAGCGGACGCTTTCATCGACAACGCCATACAACGTGACGCTCGATTGCGCATGGGCTTGCTGACAAGCCAACGCGACCGGCAGCAAGGCATAACGCCACTTGCTCAACTTCCTCATATTGTCTCCGCTTTTTTGAGTATCGCTTTCTACTTGATTGGTGGCTTTGTGCCGGAATCGACAGCCTCACCATCTCCATGCAAAGGCTTGTCGATTCGTCCTGCTGACTTACAAGACGGTGCTTGCGTCTTCAATTTGACGGTAAGCTTGTAATAATTCCAGTGCATTGTTGTTATCGTCTGGATGCACTCACTGCATGGAGTGCGAGGTGCGCCGGAAGGCTGGCAGAGGCTTTAAGCCGGGACAGGCCGCTGCCAGCCGCCAAAGGGCCCTTTTGCAAAATCCGCCGGGGTGGTGATCACGAGCGCGTTGTCACGAGGCGCGAGCCTGCAATAAGCGATCTGAAGATGGCAACCGTTGTACAGCCGCCGCAGTCCTGTCTTCGAGGCGCAGTTCAGTGAAGTCGAACTGATCTTCGCGAATGCGACGCATCCGTCTGCCGGTGCGTGGACCGGGAGCATCGCCGCCCGGTCGCGATATTGCCAATGCGGATGCCTGAGGTTGCTGAGAGAGTTCAGGAGACTGTCGCTAGCGGAGGAACCAGTCATTAGGACTGCTGCCGCCGACGCCGCCATGGAACAGGAAGTAGTCGAAGGCGCCGGCGCGCAACCTGTCGGTCAACGCAAAAGCACCCGACGCGGTCGTGCCGCCGTTGAGTGTCTGCACGACCTGGATGCCGTTGGCCTGCGTCTCGGCACCGGGGCCGATGGCGTTGCGGACCGTGAGATCCGTCGTCCCGGTCGCGGCGCCCCCGTTCACGACCAGCTTGTCTGACGGAGAGCCGTCGGCACCCAGATAGCTATTGATCGTGATAGCGCTGCCGAGCCCGTATAGCTTCCCACAGTCACGGTCCTGTAACTTGTGGCCTGGGTGGGGTCGCCAGCCGGCGTCGCGAACAGGATGCTGCTCGCATTGTTGGCGAGGCTGGTCGCGTTGGAATTGCCCGTGACCGTCCACTCGGTACCGTCGTGCAGCGTGACGGCGGACGTCCTGCCGGAACCGGTGGTAATCGCGCCGCTCAGCGTCGAGGCGCCCGCGTCGAAGGTCGTTGCCGACGCAGACCCAGTGGTACTGAGCAGGACGCCGTTGTTGTCGGTGACAGTCGATCCGGTCACCGCAATGTTCGCGTTGGCACCGCTCACGTGCAGCGAGTCGGCCGTGGAACTGAGCGTCGTACCGTTGAGTTCAAGCGTATTGGTGGCGCCCGCCGCGCCGTTGACCAGTAGTCCGAACGTTCCTCTACCCGACGCCGTCACCGGACCGCCAGTGATTGCGAGCGTGCCACCGCCTTGTACCGTAGCGGCTGATGACTGGTTGGCCGTCACATTGATCGGTACGTTCACCGCCGTGACCGTTGCGCCCTGCGCCATCAAGCCGGTTTCGCCACTTGTCCCGTTCAATGTGACGGAACCGCCAGTCAACGCGATATCGCTATTGCTGGTGGACTTCACCGCGACATTTCCGCCCGAGCCGGACACGCTGATCGCGACACCATTGCCCATGAACGTGCTGCCGTTTTCCGACAGCACGCCGACGACACCGCCGCCAGGAGACACCAGGCTGAGTGCGCCGCCCGTCAGCGCGATATCTCCACCGTTGTTGCTGTGGGCGACGAAATCTCCGCCGCCGCCCGCCCCCGTCACGGTGACGTTGGCGCCTGTAATCTGGCTGCCTGCGCCGTCGGCTAGCAGGCCCGTGCCACCCCCGCCGCCTGGCGAAAAGGCGATAGTGGCGCTATTCAGGAATGTAATGTGGCCACCGGCGGTTGCTCTCGCTGCGACGTTCCCGCCCCCCGAAGGAAGGCCGATGTTGAGACCATCCGCTGTGATCTGGCTGGACACCCCGGTCGCAAACAGGCCGACGAGGCCACCGCCGTTGGGAGCCGAAATAATCGACGGCCCAGCGACGTCATCCTGACCGAGGCTGACGGACGCTCCTCCCGAAGCCGTCACCGCGACGCCATACGGCACGGATAGCGTGACGCCATACGGCACGGATAGCGTGACGCCATACGGCACGGATAGCGTGACGCCAGCCGCCGTAGTCGTCCCATTACCCGTTGCGGTGATCCGGTTGACGGGAGGGACGACCGTACAGGTCCCGCCGGTATTGGTAACGCCGCCTTGCCCGTCGGGAGCGCACGCGGCCTGCGCGGTGGAAACGCCACCTGCCACCACGAACGAAGCGAACATCGTACGCAATGCGCATACGACGTCGCGCTGGAAGCAATGATAATTGCCTTTTGCAGGCGTCTGGACAAACAAGTTGCCTGGCAGCATCGATCTGCCCCCGACAAAGTCAGCCTGCCTTTAGTTTTGTCGATGAAAGGCATTTATGCAATATTAAATATGACGTTAACGCGCCTCTTCAACATGACCGGCTTTGCGGGCAGCACGCCTCGATCTCCGATCACACGAGCGACCGCCCGATACAACTACGACCACCCCGCAACGGCGGCTTTCACGCAAATTCCTGCTGCCCACCCATCCTTGAATGAGCCTTCACTGGGACGGCTCCGACTCCAGCCGCTTTAAGGCAACGACAGGGTGCCTCCCCGCGCTGATGCGAGTGACCGGTAACGGTCTGGGTCGCTCCCTGTCTTTGTTCGTATGTCTGCTTGGTATTCCAATGCCGGTTCCGCACGAGCGGGCCGGTCATTCGTTAAACTCGTAATGCAGTTATATTCAATGCATCCATCGACACCTGGGCAATCATGAAACGTACACAATTCACGGTCCTCCTGGTCGCGGCAATGCTTGCCGCTGCTCCTGCTCTTGCCGAAAACCCCGTGCGCATTGGTGTAACGACGATGCTTAGCGGCTCGGACGCGGCGCGCGGCCAGACCGAGCAGTATGGTATCGAATTGGCGCTTGAACGGATCAACGAAGCCGGCGGCGTACTCGGACGTCCCGTCGAGGCGTTCTATGGCGACAATGCATCCGATCCCGCGACCGGCATCAAGGCCGTGCATCGGTTGATCGAACAGGAGCATGTGTCGGTGATGATCGGTGCGCTGTTGACCGCCGTTACGCATGCCATCATGCCGGTGGCCCAGGAAGAGAAGGTTCCGCTCGTGATCGAGATCTCGTCGCTGCAGGATTTCGTGGAAGCGTCGGGCGTCGGTGGTAATCCTTATGTGTTCAAGACCATTCCGTCCGAACTCGATATTGCTCGCGGCATGATGGGCTGGTTGAAAAGACAGGGCGCGAAGCGTGTTGCGATCATCAGCGACGATAGCTATTTCAATAATGCGAATTCGCAGAGCTTTTCCCGGGCGGCAAGCGAGCTGGGAATACAGGTTGTGACCAGCATCACCGTGGCGCGCGGCACCACGAATTTCGAACCCGTGCTGCAACAGCTCAAGGAGATCAACCCCGATCATGTAGTGCCGATTCTCAATGCTTCCACCGCGCCGTTCTTCCAGGCTTACGAAAAGTCCGGCTGGAAGGTGCCGTTGACCGGGCGCATCGACTTTTCGGCGGTCGCCAAGGCGGTATCCCCCGGTTTCATCGCCTCTGGTGGGCTCGACAATGCCGCCAGCGTTTCAATGTTTTCCCCGGCCATCGAAACGCCGGGAGTGCAGGATTTTGTCCATGCCTATGAATCCAAATATGGGTTGGTACCGAATCAGTTGCCGTTCTACGCTTACGAAGCAACTTATCTGATCGTCGATGCAATACGCCGTGCCGGGTCGGACAAGCCGGCCGATATCGAGGAGGCGCTGAAGACCACCCGGATGCAGTCTTTGCTGGGCGGTACCTACGTAATGGACGATCACAACCATTCCCATATGCCGCTGCAAATCATTGGTCTGCACAACGGCCGGCCGACGGTAATCGGGGCGGGCGGCTAGGCGGCTCGGGATCCATTCGCAACACAGCGCACCTGCCACCGGCGCCATACGGCTAGCATTCCCGTTCGACGTGAAAATTGACGAACGGGGTGCCCGACGGGTTTTGGCTTCTGCGACCGCGGCGGTCTCCGAGATGCTTTCCACGTTCGATTTCGAGCATGGAAATGAAGCGCGTCGCGACCAGCCATGAGATCCACTGCACATCTGGTCCCCGGTCTGCCTATACTGCTCGTGACTAGTCTCGCCGCGCTTGAGAACCGGCAAGGCCGGCCTACCCGGTGTCTCGAGTCAGGCACTGTCTAGCTCCGCCCCATCGAATTGGCGTCCACCACAGCGGTCGCTCTGCCGTCGCCGAGCGACCGACGGCAATGGCAGAAGACCCGTCATTGGGCCTGGCAAGAGGATCCTCACTCGCCGTAAGGTAATTCAACGCTAATTCTTCGACGTCACAGTGTCATCCATGTACTCACTACTGGATATCGACATCATGAAACGTCTACGACTCGCGAGCGCGGCAACACCTCTATGCTTGATCGCCCTCACCTTGGCCGGGTGCGCCGTCATTCCTCCCACCGGCCCGACCGTGGTCGCGTTGCCGCCGAAAGGAGAGCCGCTGAGCAAATTCCAGCAGGAAGATTACGCGTGCAGGGATTATGCGTTCCGCTCTGACAATGCCTCGCAACCATCGGCGGCGGCCAACGACGGTCTACGCAGCGGGGCGATCGGCACCGTAGGCGGCGCGGCGGCAGGCGCGCTATTCGGCGCGGCAGCGGGCGATGCCGGTATCGGCGCGGCGATCGGCGCTGGCGCTGGCTTGCTGCTTGGCAGCGCTGCGGGCGCCAACGGGGCTCAAGCCACCTCGGCCAGTCTGCAAGCCCGCTACGACGCCGCTTATTCGCAATGCATGGCGTCCAAGGGAAATCAAATCACACAGGCGGTCGGCTTTGCGACCGCGCCAATGTACGCACCGCCGCCTGTCCTTGCGCCTGCGCCGGTCGTCTATGGCTATCCGCAGCCTTTCGGCTACTGGTAGTACTGACGACCCATGCCCCGAGGCCTTGCTATTCCATCCGCAGTTTGCCGCCTGGTCTTCGCGCGGTCTAAGTAGTCGAACCGCCTTGTACCGCGGTGCGTCGGTGACCCGACAGTCGGAATACAGGCACGAAGTCCACCGTATGCGTTCGATGGCCGCGACGTAATTTTCCCTAATTGACTGCCTATACGATGTATCCAGTCAATGCGCACTGGCACTTGCAGCGAACAACCTTTGACAAGTTCCATTGCGTAGCAAACCTTCCCGATAAGTGAGAGACCATAATGATTAGCTATCCTCATCGAACAGAATTGATTAACGCATCAAAGATCGGCATCGAGCATATTGACATGACGATCGAAAAATTGAAGGCGGAGTGTCCCGATGCCTTCCATACCGACAGCACGCTGGGAAAGCGTAGATTCCATCACAAGCCCACAACGGACACGCCCTGTCGTGGCTTCGTCGCTGATCGGGATTCGTGAGTGTGCCGTGATTGCCAACTGCTAGCCATCCGGACGCGCGGGAGCTTCATATCCCGGCTGTTGACGGCCACGCAAAACTGACCCGCTTAGACTAAAAGTGGGTCAGTTTCCGGGGGAAATCAACAAGAAGTTCGCCCCGAGGCCGCCTTGGGCGGATAGTGCGCGGCATTGAGAGGCTTTATCGGCGCACTACGGGTTAGGCAGGTTTCCACCAAACGTGCCCAACGAAGTAAGACGGCAAATTCCAGCCAGCGAACGCGGCGCTGGTGGTCACGGGTGCATCACACCCTCATGCGTAGCCACAGCGCGATAAAAACAGAATAACAGGATCTCCATCACCGCCATCGGCCACAAATGTATCAGCAATGTGGTGTGTCCTTTGTCCGCACCTGGACGGTTTGACAGGGAGCTTGATCATGGAAGGCGGCTACCTGAATCTCGACGCTCGCCCCCGCTATCCCTCTAAAGGGCGTCAACCGACAGCGGATTGCGTCGAGGTCGCAGACTTTCCGGGCACTGTCGTATCCTATGTTTTGAGCGCACACAACGGGGTTCTTGACTTGACCCGCGTTCGCTATTCTACTTACGCCCGTGTCGGGGAATGTCTGCCGAAAGCGGTATATGAGGAGAGCAATGCGCGGGCCAACCAAAAAGCAACTGACTTTAATCGAACTGGTCGACCAGGGCTTAAGCGTCGAGGAAATTGCGATGCGCACCGGAAAACTGGTGGCGTCGGTTCATAAGCAATTGAACCGGGTTCGACGCAAAGTGCGCGAAGGGCATTTTGCACCCGCCCCTCTACCCATCGAGCGCGCCGCGGCCACCCCGCGCGTCTACCTCGCGGGCTTCGACGTTTTCCGCAGCGACGCGCTCAGTCACGGCCGGCATCTGAAAGCGCTCTGCCAGGCCCGCGGGATGATCGGTCTCTATCCGCTCGACGGACAGGTTCCCGACGAGCTTGAGCCCCGCGCAAAAGCGCAGTGGATCTGCCGCGCGAACATGGACGCCATTCGTTCCGCCGACATCATCCTCGCCAACCTCAACGACTTTCGCGGAGCGGGCGAGCCGGACAGCGGAACCGCGTTCGAAGTCGGTTTTGCTGCTGCGCTCGGCAAGCCGATATGGGCGTATATCGACGACGACCGATCGCTGCTCGAGCGCGTATCGGTAAAGACGGACGAATCCGCCGCGTATTGCGCAAATGGTTTCCTGGTCGAAGACTTCGGCTTGAACATGAATCTGATGCTGGCGTGCACTGCCCGTATTGTCGTGGGCGGCCCGCAAGCGTGCCTGGACGCTATGCTTGCAAGCGGGCAGTTCTAGTCGGAACGAGTGAGAACGCTAAATGCGACAGGACCCCTTGTTCTCTGCTTGTTCCCGATCAAGCCCGCACTATCGTCATACCTGCGTCCTCTAGCGGCTGGGTCAGTGCAAGCTCTGTTTCCCGCTCGACAATGATCGTCTGAGCCAGCGTGATGCCGCCGATCACATACTGCGACGCAGCGTTGATCTTGTCGGATGAAGCCAGCACAACCGTTTCCGCCGCGCGAGCGGCAAGTGCGCGCTTTACAAACGCTTCCTCGAAATTGCCGGTGCTCAAGCCCGCGGTCGGATGCACGCCGGTCACGCCCATGAAATAGATATCGGCCTGGATATGCGACATCGCTTCAACGGCGGCGGCGCCGACCGTCACGATTGAATGCTTGAACAGCCGGCCGCCGATGACAATCACCTCGATCAAGGGATGATCGACCAGCCCGACGGCAACACTCGGGCTATGCGTCACCACCGTGGCCGATAAATCCTGCGGGATCTGGCGGATGAGTTCGGCAGAAGTCGTGCCGCCATCGATGATCACCACCTGCCCGGTTTCGATCATGGCCGCCGCCGCTGCGGCAATCGCGCGCTTGGCCGTCGACTCCAGGCCCCGGCGCTCGGCGAACGGCGCCACGGCCGTAGAAGCGGGCAGCGCGCCGCCGTGAACGCGTTGCAGCAATCCCTCGGCGGCCAACTCGCGCAGGTCGCGCCGCACCGTGTCCTCCGATACCCCGAACGTCTCGCTGAGTTGTTTGGCAAGCACTTGTCCATCACGCGCCAGGGTTTTGAGGATCGCTTTCTTGCGTTGAGATGTCAGCATGGCGTTTGCACGAAATATCTTGATATTGCACGAATCTGCACGATACCATGACTACTCCCTTTGGGCGATGTGGAGCTGACAAGATGGTGGCTACAAAAGACAGGGTTCGCATTATCGACACAACGGTTCTGTCCAACGACTGGTACGTGCTGAAGAAGACGACGTTCGACTTCCAGCGCCGCGACGGGGTGTGGCAGCGTCAAAGCCGCGAGACCTACGACCGGGGCAACGGGGCGACGATCCTGCTGTTCAACCGCGACCGGCGAACCGTCGTGCTGACCCGGCAGTTCAGGTTTCCCGCGTTCGTCAATGGCCACGACGGCATGATGATCGAGGCGGCCGCCGGACTGCTCGACAACGCAACGCCTGAGGAGCGGATCCGCGCCGAAGCGGAAGAGGAAACCGGGTATCGGGTGGACAATGTGCAGAAGGTTTTTGAAGCGTACATGAGCCCCGGTTCGGTCACGGAGAAGCTGCATTTCTTCATCGCCGAATATGATGCAACGACCCGCGTGGGACACGGCGGCGGCGTGGAGGCGGAGGGCGAGGATCTTGAAGTGATCGAATTGACGCTCGACGATGCGCTGGATGCGGTGCGTCGCGGCGAGATCGTCGATGCGAAAACCATCATGCTGCTGCAATTCGCCGCGTTAAACCCGGTGCTTGAAAGGAGCGCATGGTGACACCTCGACTGATACTCATCGCGGGACCGTATCGCAGCGGCACAAAAGGGAATGCCGCGTTGATTGCCGGCAATCTTCATCGGCTTGAAGAGGCTGCGTTGCAGGTCTACCGGCGCGGACATATGCCCATGATCGGCGAGTGGGCAGCGCTTCCGCTAGCGGCTGCGGCAGGCTCCAAAGCGGTGGGCGATCCGATCAGCGAAACGTTCTTGTACCCGGTCGCGAATCGCCTGATAAGGCAATGTCACGCGGTGTATCGAATCGACGGCGCGTCCCAGGGCGCCGATGCCGATGTCCGCCTGGCTGAAGAACTCGGCTTGCCGGTTTATAGAAGCGCGGGGGAGATTCCGGAGGCGACTGTCTGACATCAAGACTGGACGCTTGGCGTTTTCCCCTAAGCGCGCCTCAAAACAGACACAACTACGCCAGAAAACGCTCATCGATCAGCGGCAATATCAAGCCTTCAAAACGGAGGTTGGATCATGGTCTCGCTGCAATTGCTGCTCGTCTTTATCGGGGCCCTTGCGGTCGTGTATGCGCTTCCTGGTCCGGATATGGCGCTCATCCTGCAGGGGAGTTCATCGCATGGTTTGAGGTACGGACTGTCGACCGCTGCCGGCTTGGCGATTGCTCGCAGCATGCATGTCACGTTGTCGGCGCTCGGCGTCGCGGCGCTGCTGCGCAGCGCGCCGTGGCTATACGACGGTGTACGTATTGCAGGCGCGTTGTATCTCGCGTACGTGGCGATCCAGATTTTTCGCTCGCCGGCGTTCGGTCTCGACGACAGCCACGCGAGATCGAAGACGCGCCCAACCTTGCGCGCCGCCTTGTCGAAGGGCGTGCTGGGCAATCTGCTCAATCCCAAAGCGCTGCTGTTCTGTTCGGTCCTGCTGCCGCAATTCGTCCATCCGGAAGCGGGCGCGGTCTGGGCGCAGGTTCTTGAGTTGGGCGTGGTGCTGGTTGCTGTCGGCGCGATTTTCGACACAACGCTCGCGTTTTCCGCCATACGGTTATCGCGCTGGCTGCGCAGCCATCCACGCGCTCAGGTCGTGCAACGCTGGACGTTCTCGATTGCCTTGCTGGCGTTTGCGTTGAGGTTGTCGATTGATTAAGACGGCCTTCGGTTCGCTTGATTAAACCAGCGGACCATCGGCTTGCTTGCTCCTGATCGCAACCAGTATTGAACTGCCGACAATCAGCAGGATGCCGATCAGCGACATCATGCCGACTATCTCTCCCCAGACCACATACCCAAAGATCGCTGCCCAGACAATGCTGGTGTAGTTATACGGCGCGAGCGCGCTCGCATCGGCTTGCCGGAACGCCATGGTCAACAGCAGTTGCCCGGTGCCGGCCAGGACGCCGAGCAAACCCATGACGGCCAGGAAATCCAGCGTCGGTGTTTGCCACGCGAAAAAGAGCGAAAGCCCGCTGACGACCGCACCAATGAAGGTGAAGTAAAGCACGGTGACACTCGAATCGTTCGATGCGCGGATGCGTTTGATTTGCAAAATCGATAACGCCCCGAAAATCGCGCTGGCTACAAGGAGCACGGGGCCGAGCCAACTTGTCTGATCGCTGCTTGGACGCACGACTAAAAGCACGCCGATAAAACCGATCGCGGCCGCACCGGCATCACGACGTCTTAGCGTTTCCTTGAGAAGCAAGGGCGCCAGCACGATCACGAAGATCGTTTCCGAATAGACAATGGCAACCGCTTCGCTCAAAGGCACGTAAGGCAATCCCGCGAAGAACAGTCCGAGTGCGCAAAGCAAGGTAATCGCGCGGAGTGTCTGCGCCGGAAAATCCAGTGTCCTTAGCCGCTCGCTCAAGGGTTTGCCTTGCAGGCACATCGCAAACGCGGGCAACAAACCGAAGATCATCCGAAAGAACGTGATCTCGTTAGCGGGGTATTTCAGGCTGACCGACTTTGCCAGGGCATCGACCACTGCAAAGCAAAGCATGGCGGCGAGGATTTGCGTAATGCTGCGCAGCGGCACCGCTCTGCTTTGGGCAATGGTTGCAGGCATAGTGATTCATGATCCGAAGGAAACGCGGCGTCCCCGCGCAAGCGTCCTGCGATAACGCTGAGTCGAGCGAACCCGATACGAGAACCGACTTGTCTGGACATCGCGTAGCTTATCACCGGATGACTGGGCGTCAGGCGATGCTTTTGCTCACGATATTGATCAAATGCGACGCGGTGTTTTCGGACGATGACGGATTAAATCACCTTGCTGGCGGGTTAAGACATTCCGCTAGAACGGGAATGTGCTTAGCGTTATAGCTGAAGTCCGACCTAAGCGGATTTAGCTGCTAGACGTCCGGCACGCCGGACGTCTCAGTCTTTGAAAACATGGACTCAGACCGTTACATCGCTGACGAGAATGGCACCTTCCTCTTTTAGCGCATGAATACGTTCGTCGGAGAAGCCATATTCCTGCAGTACTTCCACTGTATGTTGACCCAGCAGCGGTGCGGCCAAGGGTGACTCGGTACGCCCGTCAGAGAAATGGATCGGCAGGCCCAGACCGCGCATGCGCCCTGCTACCGGATGCGTCGTCTCGACAATCATTCCGCGCGCCAGCGCTTGCTCATGCGCCACTACTTCGGGGACGCCGAGCACCGGCCCTGACGGCAGGCCGATTGCATCGAAAGCCGCGAGCCATTCGTTCGTCGTCCGCTCGACGAGCCGCGCTGTCAGGATGTCGACCAGTACTCCCCGATGTTTCAAACGCCCTGCATTGGTCCTGAAACGCTCATCTTCGTCAAGCCCCGGAATATCCAGCGCGCCAACCAGCCGCTCATAATTACTCTGATTCGCCGCGCCGATATTCACCCAGCCGTCGCGGGTCCGGAACGCCTGATACGGCGCGCTGGTTGGATTCGCCGAGCCCGCCTTGGGCAACACCGTGCCGTCGGCGAAGTAGTTGGCGAAGGCCCAGTACATCTGCTGCAAACCGGCTTCGAAGAGCGAGGTGTCGACCATCTGGCCCAGCCCGGTCTTTTGCTTGCCGGCGTAGGCCGCGCAGATTCCAAGCGCGGCGAGAATGCCTGCGTTGATATCGGTGACCGGCGAGCCCGCCTTGATCGGTGCCTGACCGGGTTCGCCGGTCATGCTCATGAGACCGCTCATGCCCTGCGCGATCAGGTCGAAACCGCCCTTGTCGGCCATGGGTCCGCTGCGGCCGAAACCCGAGATCGCGCAATAGATCAGGCCGGGATTTTCCGCCTTGAGTGCGTCATAACCCATGCCTAGTTTTTCCATCGTGCCGCGACGGTAGTTCTCCGTGACTACGTCGGCGGTGGCGAGCATTTTTCGCAGCACTTCACGGCCGCCGTCGGTCTTCAGGTTGATCGCGACGCCGCGTTTATTGCGGTTCACGATCATGAACGACGCCGACTCCCCGCCTTCCAGGATGGGAGCGAAACGGCGGCAGTCGTCGCCGCCGGGAACCTTTTCGACCTTGATGACATCGGCGCCCATGTCGGCGAGCATCATTCCGCAGATAGGGCCGGACATGATGTGAGCCAGTTCGATGACGCGCATGCCGCTAAGCGGGCCTTTGCTGCCTGTTTCTGTGTCGAGCATTTCAACGCCCCTTGAATTCCGGTTTGACCTTGTCGAGGAAAGCTTGATAACCCGTGCGAAAGTCCTCCGTGCCAAAGCACGCGAAACCTTCATCACGTTCCTCGGATGTGAGCGGCGCCGGGTTCATCGCACGCTTCACGAACTGCTTATGCCAGCGCGCGACCAAAGGCGCACCCTCCGCAATCCGGACCGCCGTCGCAAGCGTTTCGGCGGTGACCTGATCGTCAGTTACGACCCGCGTAACCAACCCCTTGGCTAATGCCTCTTGCGCGCCGAAGATGCGCCCTTCCAGCAGGATTTCGAGCGCGACGGCGGGACCCGCGAGTTGTACGAGGGCATCGAGTTCCGCATGCGCCATCACCAGACCGAGGTTCTTGATCGGCACGCCAAAGCGGCTGGATTCTCCGCAGATGCGCAGATCGCACATGGCCGCAATCTCGAGTCCGCCCCCCACGCAGATGCCGTGAATCATCGCGACAATCGGATGCCGGCAAGCACCCAGCGCTCTCAACGTGCGATGCATGATCGCCCCATAAGCGCGGGCTTGTTCGACGTTGGAGCGATCGGTGCGGAACTCGGCTATGTCGTTGCCCGGCGAGAAGGCTTTCTCGCCAGCGCCGCGAAGGATGATGCAACGGATGGTGTCGTCGGCGGAGAGCGCATCAATGGTTTCGCCCAGCGACTGCCAGAGCGGCTTGGTCATTGCGTTGAGCTTCGCGGGCCGGTCGATGACAACCGTCGCAATACCCGCCTCGCGTTCGATCAAGATGGATGGTTCAGCCACATCGTCTCCTGGAAAAAGAAAATAATCGCTTCCGGCCCGCGCGCGCTTCTAGACAAATTTCCTCGCCGGCTCAGCGCCTTCCTTTCCTTCTGCGCCCACAGCATCAACGTCCAGCGCCCGATCCGGCCGCATGGTGAACGAGAGCACAATGCCGAGACCCATCAGGATCATGGAAACCGTGAAAGGCAGGTTCCAGTTTCCGGTCCTGTCGATCAGGAAACCGCCGACCACCGGACTGATAATCGCGGCCAGCGCAGAACCCGAATTCATGATGCCGCTCGCGGTGCCGGCGTGCTTCGGCGCGATGTCCATCGGCACGGCCCACATGGGTCCGATCGTCATCTCGTTGAAGAAGAACCCGCCGCTCAGGCAAACCGCGGCCAACGTGATCGACATGTTGGACACCAGCATGATGGGCGCGAGCGACAGCAGCGTCAGGAGCATGCAGACGCCGACCATCACATTGCGAGCCATGCGCAGGTTGCCGCTGCGCCGCAGGATGCGGTCCGTGAGCGAGCCTCCGAGCCAGTCGCCAAGCACGCCGGCAAAGAAAACGCCCGATGCGAACAGCGCCGACTTCCCCAACTCCATGTGATAGTTGTGGAGAAAGTACTGCGGAATCCAGCCGAGGAAAAGCCACAACACCCAGCCGTAGCAAAAGTACACGGCGGTAACCGGCGCCATCCGTCCCAGCAGCGCACGCCATGGCACCGGTACTCGCTGCTTGACTCCGGAGAACGAGGACAGCGTGGCGCACTCATCGGCGGTAATGCGCTTGTGGTCACGGGGGTTGTCGCGGAAATAGAAGATCCAGACAATCGCCCACAGAAAACTGATGATCCCCGTCACAATAAAAGCACCGCGCCAGCTCGTCGCGATCATCAACCAGACGATCAATGGCGGCGCCACCGCATTGCCAATACGCGAGGCGGCATGCGTGGTCCCTTGCGCGAAGCCGCGTTTATCGGCAGGCATCCAGTTGGACATGGCGCGGGTCGCGGTAGGAAACGTGGCGCCCTCGCCCAGTCCGAGCAACAAGCGCGCAATGATCAGCGATACAAACCCGCCGGCCAGCCCGGTCATGATCGTGGCGCCCGCCCAGATCACGGCGCAAACAGCAAGCGTCCGACGCGGCCCGAAGCGGTCCCCCACCCATCCGCCAATAATCTGGAACACGAGATACGGATAGGCAAATGCGGAAAAAACAAAGCCGATCTCGACATGCGACAAGTGCAGTTCCGCGCCGAACTGCGAGGCGGCGGTACTGACGTTGACACGGTCGACATAGGTGATGAAATACATTGCGCACAGCAGCAACAGAACGCGCGTCGTAGCTCGACGGAACATCATCGTCTCCTTGAGTAGTGCGTGCTTCATCCCGGCGCTCATGGGCGCCCGAAGCGAACTGCATCCGGAACTTCGATAAGGCTTTACTGAATGGACGTTAAAGCGATCTGCCGAATCCTGGGTTTGCGCGGTCGTGCCATACTGGTCTCCAGTGTCGCGGAACGTGACGCCGTCCGCTGTTTATGTGAACCCGTGCGGGTCAATATTCCCTGAGCGCAGCGGCCAATACCTGCGCGACATGCAGCGCCTTCGCATCCGTGCCGTCCGCTATCTGGTGACGGCAACTGGTGCCGTCGGCGACTATCACCGCGTCCTGTGCCTTTCGTGCCTTCCGCACGGCCGGCAGCAGCGACAACTCCGCCATTGCCTTCGATGCTTCGTAGTGCTCGGCTTCGTAACCAAAACTCCCGGCCATGCCGCAACACGACGACTCGACTACCGAGACCTCTAGCTGAGGAATCCAGCCGAGCACAGCCTGCACGGGACGAAACACATCAAAGGCCTTCTGATGGCAGTGACCGTGAACCAGTGCCTTCGGCTGAGCGAGGGGTTTGAGCGAAAGCCGCAGGCGTCCGGCCTCTTTCTCGCGGACCAGGAACTCCTCGAACAAGAACGATGACTGCGAGAGCTTGCGCGCTTCATCGCCATAACCGTAGTCGAGGAATTCATCGCGGAAAGAAAGCAGGCACGATGGTTCAAGGCCAACAACCGGCACTCCGCGTTCTATATAAGGCCGCAATGTGTCCAGCGTGCGGCGCGCTTCAGCCTTCGCTTCGTCGACTCGTCCAGCCGACAGGAACGTGCGCCCGCAACACAGCGGCCGCTCTCCCGCCTTCACGTTCAGATGAACCGTGTAGCCGGCCGCCTCGAGTACACGCTTCGCGGCGCGGGCGTTGTCGGGTTCCATATAGTTGTTGAAGGTATCGACGAAAAGCAGCACTTCCTTGTCGCCCTGCGCGGGTGGCAAGGGTTGCACCGCCGTCGATAAAAATGACTTCGTGAAATGCGGAAACGAGCGTTGCGGCGCAAGCCCAAGGCGCGTCTTCAACCAGCCTGCGAAACGCGGCAAGCGCTCGACCGACCCGAACAGCGACGGCATGCGGCTCGCATACGGCGCGTAACGCGGCAGGAAGGCGACCAGCCGGTCACGCATGCGCAAGCCATTCACCGACGTCCACGCGGCGCGCGCTTCAATCTTGATCTTCGCCATGTCAACGCCCGTCGGGCAATCGCGCTTGCAGCCCTTGCACGATACGCACAGGTCCAGCACATCCTTCACGTCCTGGCTTGCAAGGCCGCCCTCACCGAGTTGCCCGCTGATCGCGAGCCGCAGCGTGTTCGCGCGGCCTCGCGTGACATGCTGTTCGTCCTTGGTGATGCGATAGCTCGGACACATGGTGCCCGCATCGAACTTGCGGCAATGGCCGTTGTTGTTGCACATCTCGACAGCCTTCGCGAGCCCGCCGGTGCGGTCATCGCCCGTTCCAGGCCCGGTCTCGGCACCCGTCAACGGATCGCGTGTCACGTTCCATTGCGACCAATCGAGTTGCGTCGCGATCTCACGTTCGCGGTACGTCGGCGTGAAACGAAAGTTCGTCGCGTCGTCCATCTTTGGCGGATTCACGATGCGATCCGGGCTCATGCGATTCTCGGGATCGAAGAGCGTCTTGATCTCGCGGAATGCCTCGTTGAGACGCGGTCCGTATTGCCACGCGACCCATTCGCCGCGGCACAAACCGTCGCCGTGTTCGCCTGAATAAGCGCCCTTGTATTCGCGCACCAAAGCCGATGCTTCCTCTGCAATCGCCCGCATCTTCTGCGCGCCGGTGCGACGCATATCAAGAATCGGCCGCACATGTAGCGTCCCGACGCTCGCGTGCGCGTACCAGGTGCCTTCGGTGTCGTGCTTGTGGAAAACCTCGGTGAGGCGCGTGGTGTACTGCGCGAGATGTTCGAGCGGCACCGCGCAATCTTCGATGAACGAGACCGGCTTGCCGTCGCCCTTCATGCTCATCATGATGTTCAGGCCGGCCTTGCGTACTTCCCACAGGGCCTTTTGTTGCGTGGCGTCGGGCATCTCGACCACCGAACCCGGCAAGCCCAGATCGCCCATCAGTTCCACGAGCTGCGCAAGCTTCGCGAGTTGCACGGCCTTGTCCGCACCGGCGAATTCCACCAGCAACACGGCTTGCGGCTGGCCGACCAGCGCGCGTTCAATTACTGGACGGAACGCGGGATTGGACATCGACAGGTCGATCATCGTGCGGTCGACCAGTTCCACCGCGACCGGCCCCAGCTTGACGATGTGCTGCGTCATGTCCATTGCGTCGTAGAACGTGGGGAAGTTCACGACGCCAAGCATCTTGTGCTCGGGCAACGGCCACAGCTTCAACGTGAGTTGCCGGCTGAACGCAAGCGTGCCTTCGGAGCCCACCAGTAACTGCGCGAGATTCGGCTCGCCGTCGGCGCTGAAGGGCAACGGGCTCTGGCAATCGAAGAGATCGATGTTGTAGCCCGCCACGCGCCGCAATACCTTCGGCACCTGCTCGCGGATTTCATCGCGTTCGCGAAGCGCTATACGCTGCACACCCTCGACCAGCGAACGCGTGCGGGAGTCGGATGACATTGCATGCAATGCCGCGAACGTAGCTTGATGACCATCGGCCAGCACGGCGTCAATAGACGCCACGTTGTGCACCATGATCCCGTATTCCATCGACCGCGAGCCGCACGAATTGTTGCCCGCCATGCCGCCGATCGTGCATTGCGCGCTGGTCGATACATCGACGGGAAACCACAAGCCGTGCGGTTTCAGCCACGCGTTCAGATGGTCGAGCACCACGCCCGGCTCCACCGTTACCGTGCGCGCCTCACGGTCGAAGTGGACGATATTGTTGAGCCACTTGCTTGTATCGATAACCAGCGCTTCGCCAATCGTTTGCCCGCACTGGCTCGTTCCGGCACCGCGTGCGAGCACGGGAACCCGTGCGTCGCGTGCAATCTCCAAAGCGAGCAGCAAGTCGGCCTGGTCTTTCGGCACGACTGCGCCCAGCGGCATGATCTGATAGATCGATGCATCCGTCGCGTAGCGTCCGCGCGCCGCCCGGTCGAACAGCACATCGCCCTTCAACTCCTGGCGCAGGCGCATGGCCAGCGGCGACAGCGTGGCACGCGCCGACGCCGGCATCAGGTGGATCGGCTGGACGAGTGCTTCGGATGATTTAGTCAGCATCGGCGTCTACGCGCGGTTGATTTAGTAAGGATTACTCATGCCTACCTGAAGATCTCACGCCGCCGCCTTCAATGCCGGTGCTGCGGTGTGGCTCGTCAGGTGGTCCATTGCCGCCAGGACGCCGCTGCCGGCAAGCTTCACGCCCGACAACTTGAGGCCCATTTCACAGCCTGTGAGCGTGGCCATCAGCGTGAGGTCGTTGCAATCACCCAGATGCCCGATGCGGAACATGCGGCCCTTCAGCTTGCCGAGGCCCGTGCCGAGCGACATATCGAAGTGCTCGTAGATCGTCTTGCGGATCGCATCCGCGTCGACTCCTTCGGGCGTCATCACGCCGGTGAGCACCGGCGAATAAACAGCCGGGTCGGCGCACTGAACCTCGAGTCCCCATGCGTTGACTGCGGCGCGGCAAGCGGCAGCCAGTCTTTGATGCCGGGCAAAGACCTGGTCGAGTCCTTCGTCACCGAGCATCTCGAGCGCTTCGGACAAGCCGTACAACAAATTGGTGTTCGGCGTGTACGGCCAGTACCCGCTCTTGTTCATCTCGATGATCTCGTCCCACGCCCAGAACGCGCGCGGCAACCTGGCGTCCTTGCTTGCCTTGATCGCCTTCTGCGAAACCGCGTTGAAGCTGATCCCCGGTGGCAGCATCAAGCCTTTTTGCGACCCCGACACGGTGACGTCCACACCCCATTCGTCATGCCGATAATCGGCGGACGCGAGGCCCGAGATCGTATCGACGAGAAACAGCGCCGGATGCCCCGCCGCGTCAATCGCGCGCCGCACGGCTGCAATGTCCGATGTAACGCCCGTCGAGGTTTCGTTATGCACGACGCAAACCGCCTTGATCGTGTGCTGCGAGTCTTCGCGCAAACGCGCTTCGATCATGTCCGCCTGCACGCCGCGCCGCCATCCCTCGATGCCGGGCAGCCCCAGGAATTCCGGTTTCAGTCCGAGGTTTTCGGCCATCTTTTTCCAGAGCGTCGCGAAGTGGCCGGTCTCGAACATCAGCACGGTGTCGCCGGGGCTGAGCGTGTTGCAAAGCGCCGCTTCCCATGCGCCCGTGCCCGAGGACGGATAGATCACGACCGGTTGCGCGGTCTTGAAGATGGCCTTGATGCCGTCCAGGACCTTCAGGCCCAACGCACCGAATTCCGGCCCGCGATGATCGATCGTCGGATAACTCATTGCCCGTAGAATGCGGTCCGGGACCGGGCTGGGGCCGGGAATCTGCAGAAAATGGCGACCGGCGGGATGGAAATCCAGCTTTAACATGATGCGTCCTTTGAATTTTGCATGCAAAATACTTTATCGCACCGTCGCGGCGATCGGAAGCGATAAATGCTTGTTTTTATTAGGTGAAAACCCGTCCCTCCAAATTTGCCGGCGTCGTACGGTAAAATCGCGCCAACAGAATGGGTAGAGGTATTGAATGCAAAATGAACATTTGGCGGATCTGCAAATTGCACAGATTGCGCAGATCGCGGCCACGCTCCCCAAGGTCGAGCGGCAACGGCTGCACGACACGGTGGTTGAGCATCTGCGCAATTTCATCGTCGAGGGCTTGCTCGCGCCGGGCGTGAAGCTCAACGAACGAACGTTGTGCGAGACGCTGGGCATTTCACGCACGCCGTTGCGTGAGGCGCTGAAGGTGCTGGCGTCCGAAGGACTGATCGACATCCTGCCGAACCGGGGCGCGTCGGTGTCGCAGATGAGCGAGGCGGAGATTCGCGAGACCTTCGAGTTGATGAGCGGGCTGGAAGCGTTCTCGGGCGAACTCGCGTGCGAACGGATAACGTCCACCGAGCTGAGCGAAATCAAGGCGCTGCATTACGCCATGCTGGCGTGCCGGGAACAGAACGACCTGTCGGGGTATTACAGCCGCAATCAGGCCATTCACGACAAGATCAACGACGCCGCGCGTAATTCCGCGCTGCGGCAGACCTATGTATCGGTGAACCGGCGGCTGCAGGCATTACGGTTCCGGTCCAACTTCCAGACGGTGAAGTGGGACAGCGCAATCCGCGATCACGAAGCGATGATCGAGGCGCTGGAAGCGCGCGACGGCAAGCGCATGGCGTCGATCCTGCGCGGTCATTTGCTGGCCAAGCGCGATGCGGTACTGGCCGAGAGAACCATGACGACGCTGCGCACGCACTCGGAAGGCGGCACGCTGCCTGACTTGCCGCCGGGTTAAATTGCTGCGCGCTAAGCAAGATTTCGCAGATAGCGTCTGCGAAATTGAATCGCCCTCGGAAATCGTCGCTCACCGTTGTTTAAGGAAGGCTATCTACTGCACCGGGGCTCGACACCACAAGTCCCCGGCGCCCTTACTCCTTCAATATCGAGGCGCGTTTTCGGACAGCAAGGGCAACACCGCCGTCCGCTGACCGTCGACGGTTGCGCCTGCAAATGCAAAGCTCGGCGAAAGATCCCTGTTGAGATCGGCGGGGAAGTTGAGCACGGGCTTCGATACCGCGTCGAGGGTCGCGATCTGCGCGTCAGTCAGCTTGAGGTCGAGCGCGGCAAGATTCGCCCGAAGCTGATCAATCCGGCGTGCACCAAGGATTGTCGATGCCACGCCCGGACGGTTTTGTACCCACGCAAGCGCAACCGCCGCCGGAGTAGCGTTCACTTCCTTGGCAACGGCCATCAGCGCATCGATAACCAGAAAATCCTTCTCGCCCGGCAAACCGACCAGAGACCCGCGATCCGACGCAACGGTACTCACATTCTCACGGCTGTATTTGCCCGACAGCCAGCCGTTCTTGAGAGGACTCCAAGGCATCACGCCGATGCCAAGCTCTTGCGCCATCGGCGTCAGTTCTCCCTCCACGGTCCGTTGCAAAAGGGAGTATTCGACCTGCAGCGCGATCAACGGCGTCCACCCGCGGAACTGCGCAATGATCTGCGCCTGCGCGACCTTCCAGGCGGGCGCGTCGGAGAACCCCAGATAACGCACCTTGCCGGCGCTGACGAGATCGTCCATTGCGCGCATCGTCTCTTCAATGGGCGCGGTGCGGTCCCAGTTGTGCATCCAGTACAGGTCGATGTAATCCGTCTGCAACCGGCGCAGCGATTCCTCGCATTGCTCGACGATTGCCTTGCGCCCGGCCCCGCCACCGTTCGGATCTCCGCGATGCAGGTTGCCGAAGAACTTCGTGGCAATGACAGTGCGATCCCGACGGCCTTTTTGCCGCGCAAAGAAATCGCCGATGATCTTTTCGGAATGGCCGACGGTGTAGATGTTGGCGGTATCGATGAAATTGCCGCCTCGGTCGAGATACTCCGCAAGGATGGTTTCTGCTTCAGCGGGGCTCGATCCCCAGCCCCAGTCTTCGCCGAAAGTCATAGTGCCGAGACAAAACGGACTGACGCGAAGGCCGGAGCGGCCGAGGGTGACGTACGAATCCAGCGACATGATGTTTCTCCTGAAAATTGACGGGTTGGCTTGACGTCAATAAAACCACCGCGCGCCTTCCCGGCGATAGACCAATGCTCGCAAGCTCTTGCACAATCCTGCCAATATTGAGCGGATCATGCGTGCGTTGCTTGCCGTGCTTGCAGTTGGCGCGTCTGCCGCTTA
The DNA here is from genome assembly GCF_964253815.1 of Caballeronia sp. LjRoot34. NCBI lineage: Bacteria > Pseudomonadati > Pseudomonadota > Betaproteobacteria > Burkholderiales > Burkholderiaceae > Caballeronia > Caballeronia sp. LjRoot34. Next base: position 987,052 of record NZ_CAXUSB020000003.1, on the reverse strand, counting down.
CCGTGGCGAGATGGACCATCTCGCCGAACTTCGCACGCTGATCACCCGCCACGCCCGCGCCGACATGATGGTCGAAGCGCTCCCGGGCGTCGCCGTCATGGCTTCCGACACAACCACCGAGCCGATCTACCATGTGTACGAACCCACGCTTGCCGTGATCGCCCAAGGCACCAAACGCACAGTGCTTAACGACAAGGTATTCGAATACCGCGCGGGGCAGTACCTGGTAGTGTCCGTCGATTTGCCGATTACCGGTCATGTAGTCAAGGCGAGCGAGCGCGAACCTTTTCTCGCGATGGGGCTGGTGCTGAAGCCGGCGAACATCGCCACCCTGCTGCTCGAGACTGCGACCGGCGACAGGACCGTCGCCGAGCCTCTGGGTCTGGCTATCAGCCATGCATCGCCGGAGTTGCTCGATCCGATCGTGCGCCTGCTTCGCCTGCTGGATCGTCCTGAGGATATCCTCGTGCTCGCGCCCATGCTCGAACGCGAAATTCTCTGGCGGCTGCTAGCGGGCGAACAGGGTGCGATGGTGCGGCAGATCGGTCTCGCCGACAGCCGCTTATCGCAAATCAGTTATGCCATCCGCTGGATTCGCGGCCACTACGCCGAGACGCTCGCGACTGAAGCGCTCGCCGGGCTCGTCGGCATGAGCGTTTCGTCGTTTCACCGGCACTTCCGCGCGGTTACGTCGATGAGCCCGCTTCAATATCAGAAGCGCATACGCCTGCAGGAGGCGCGTGCACGGCTGCTGGCGGAATCGGGAGACGTTGCTGCGGTGGGATTCGAGGTGGGCTACGACAGCCCGTCGCAGTTCAGCCGCGAATACAGCCGCCTGTTCGGCGCGCCGCCAGGCCGGGACGTGGCGCGCTTACGCACCGTGCCGACGCTGGAGCAAGGCATCGCCTGAACGGTCGGACGCACCTGTCAGCGGGTCCTCAACCCGCGCACATTCTCCACACCTGAAGCTCCTTGTATAAATCCATTTGATGGGTTGATAAGAAATCACAATTATTTTTATGGTTTTCGGCTTTGTACAGTCCGATGCACTTACAACGCGCCACGCAACGAAAAACGAGCGCGACAAGAACATTTACTCGCCACCGGACCATCATGAAACTACTCAAGCTTGCTCCTCTCGCGGTGCTGGGCGCCTTCACGGTGTCGTCGTATGCACAGAGCAGTGTCACCCTTTACGGCCTGATTTCAGGAGGTGTCGGCTTCGCGACCAACCAGGGCGGTCACAACGCTTATGAGGCGCTCAGCGGCACGAACCAGAATCCTCGCTGGGGCCTGAAAGGACGGGAAGACCTGGGCGGTGGCTTGAGCGCGGTGTTCCAGCTTGAGAACGGTTTCAACATCATGAGCGGCGCGGCCTCCCAGAACGGCCGCGAATTCGGCCGGCTGGCGTATGTCGGTCTCGCCGATAAAACCTACGGCACGCTGACCCTCGGCCGCCAGTACGACACGATCCACGATTACATCGGCCCGGTGATCATCGCGAGCAACGGCGTGAATATCGGCGATAACGACAACGGTTATAACGACATTCGCGTCCAGAATTCGGTCAAGTACGTGAGCCCGAATTATCGTGGGCTGAAGGCCACCGCCATCTATGGCTTCAGCAATTCGACCGGCTTCGGCGACAACAACGCGTACAGCTTCGGGGTCGGTTACGAGAACGGCCCGCTGAAGTGGAGCGCGGTCTACGCGCAGTACAACCACCCGTACAGCCCCACGAATCAGGACGGCGCGATCTCCAACGACTACGCATCACCCATCCTGATCTTCGATAAGAGCGCGACCAACCCGTCCGTGTTCGCGAGCAAACAGCGCATTGCCGGCACCGGCGGTTTCTACACCATCGGTCGAGCACAATTCGCCGCACTCTTCACCGATGTCCACTACGATTACCTCGACAACTCCCACCTGCACTTGCAGAACTTCGGCGTGAACGTGGTGTACACCATGACCCCGGCGCTGTTCCTCGGCGCGGCCTACGGTTACACGGACGGCAAGTACGACGTCATCAACCAGAAACCGCAGTGGCATCAGGTGAACTTGCAGGCAGACTATTTTCTTTCGAAGCGTACCGACGTAGCGTTGACGGTGATTGGTCAGCTAGCCGCCGGCGACGCGCAGCATGCGCAGATCTTCGCGTTCGCGCAGTCGACCACCACGCGCCAACTGGTCGCGACCATCGGCATGCGCCACGTATTCTGACCATGAGCCAAACTTTTAACGTCCCCCGTCGCACGTTCCTCATGGCATCGGTCGCGCTGACTGCCGGTGCGTTGTTCAACCCGCTCGCGCAGGCTGCCAACGAACGGCGCACGGTGATCATCGACTGCGATCCGGGTCAGGACGATGCCATCGCCATCCTCTTCGCACTCGGTGCGCGCGACCGGCTCGACGTGCGCGCACTGACCGCCGTTGCGGGCAACGTGCCGCTGAACCTGACCGAGCGCAACGCGCGCATCGTGCGTGACTGGGCAGGTCAGACGAAGACCTTGCCGGTGTACGCGGGATGCCCGCGTCCGCTGATGCGCCCGCTGATTACCGCGGCGAACGTACATGGCAAGACCGGCCTTGAAGGCGTGGAATTGCACGAACCGCTGGCGCCGGTCGCTCAGCAACACGCAGTGGCGTATCTCATCGAAACGTTGAAAGCGGCCGCGCCCCACAGCGTGACGATCTGCGCGATCGGACCGCTGACGAACCTGGCGACGGCGCTCACCGAAGCGCCCGAAATCCGCGAAGGCTTGCGCGAAATCGTGCTGATGGGCGGCGCATTCTTCGAGCGCGGCAACATCACGCCGGCCGCCGAATTCAACGTCTACGTCGATCCAGAAGCGGCGAGCATTGTCTTCGCGAGCGGCGTGCCGATCGTCGTGCTGCCACGCGATGTCGCCGTGAAGGCGCCCATCACGCCCGCCCGCATCGCACCCATCCGCGCTATCGGCAACCGTTGCGGCGCGATTGTCGCGGACATCATGGCGGCGGAAGTGAAGTATCAGAAGGGCCGGCGCGGCGTGGAAGAAGCACCCATGTACGACCCCACGGCAGCGGGTTATCTCGTCGACCCGAGCTTGTTCAAGGGCCGGCTGGTCAATGTGGTGGTGGAAACAACCGGGCAATGGACGCTGGGAGAGACCGTGGTCGACTGGAGCGGACATAGTGGCCGTACGCCGAACGCGACCTGGATCACCGACGTCGATGCCGACGCGTTTTATGCCGCGTTGCGGGCCAGCATCGCTACGCTACCTTGAGCCGACGTTGTGACCCATGCTTCAAATGTGCGCGGCAATATAGTCCCAGCACGCTTTCGCATGCGGGCCGCGATCTTCGCCCACCAGCGAGATCAACGCAATGGCACGCGTGACGCGCGGTTTGTCGAGGCGCAGCGCCACGAGCTCGGGATCGTGCAGATGCAATGTGTAAAGGCTCGGCAGCACCGCAATCGCGAGTCCATTGCGCGCCAGCGCGTAGAGCGGCTCGGAGTATTCCATCCGGTACGCCACCGAGAGACGCAATTTTTCATCGCCACTCGTGCGATGCAGCGCGTCGCTCACACTGCCGCGCACGAACACGGCGAGATCGCGGCCGACAAGCTTCGCCCACGGCAGGGTCTTGCGTTTGGCGAGCGGGTCGTCGCGCCTCAGGACCACGACGATCTCGTCTTCGAAGACGTCTTTGAAACGCAGGGCCTCGTGGTTCGCTTCCGGCTCATGCACGCCAATGCCGATGTCCGCGACGCCATCGCGCACAGCGTCGATCAGCGCGCTATTGGGCAGGTCGGTGAGCGTGAAGCGCAGCGACGGCTGTTGTTCGCGGAACGCGTTCAGCACCGGCAGCAGACGCCCCGCCACCGATGGAATCATCGCGATGCGCACCGTCTGCAGTTGCTCGGCGAAGGTGCTGGCCATGTCGTCGAACGTACCGCGCGCGTGGTTGAGCAGGCGTTCGGCGAGCGGCAGTATGCTGGCGCCGGCAGCAGTCAGCGTGAGGCGGTGAGCGGAACGCGCGAACAATGGACCGCCGAGCAGGAACTCGATCTGCCGGATCGCGGCGGTCAGGGCAGGTTGTGTCAGCGAAAGCGATTGCGCCGCTTGTGTGAAGCTGCGCGCATGCGCGAGCGCAACGAAGTACTGCACTTGCCGCAACGTCAGCGCGGGTAAGAGGGACGAACGATCGGACATTGAGCGCCACCGCTTGGGGACAATGCGCCGCAGTATAAAGCGCGACCAAGCCGGCACAGGTAAAGGAAATAATAGTGAACAAGGAATCTTCGATGGCTTCTCCCGACCTCGCCGCACCAAAAACATCGGGCGGCTGGCTGGATCGCCGCTTTGCATTGAGCGCCCGCAATACCAGCGTGCGCATCGAGACGCTTGCAGGCATTACGTCGTTTCTCGCGGCGGCGTATCTGCTCGTCGTGATCCCGTCGCTGCTCGCAACGGGCGGCATGGATCGGGGTGCGGCGACCACGTCGACCATCATCGTTTTTGTTTTGAGCACCATTTTCATGGGGCTTTATACGAATCTGCCGTTTATCGTCGGGCCTGGGATTGGCGGGTCGGTGATCCTTGGCGTGACGCTGGCGGCGACCGAACACGTCGCCTGGCAAACCGGTCTCGGCATTGCGTTTATCTCCGGCGTGCTGTTTCTGATTCTCACGCTGGTCGGCGCACGCAGTCTGGTCGTGCGGCTGATCCCGGCTCAGATCAAGCTCGGCCTGGGCGCGTCCATCGGGCTCTTTATCGCGGTGCTTGGCTTCCGTAACGCGGGTATGGTGATCGCAAACGCAAAGACCAATGCGCTGGCCCTCGGCGATTTTTCACGGCCCGGCACGATTGTCGCGTTGATTGGTTTGGCCGCAGCCGTGGTGTTGCAGGGGCGACGCATTCCCGGCGCCATTCTCTGGGCAATCCTGATCGCGGCGGCGGCGGGCGTACCGCTGGGCGTCACGCATCTGCCGCAATCCATGATCTCGTTGCCGCACGACATCATGCCCGTTGCGTTCAAGCTCGATATTCCGGGCGCGCTGACCGTGGCTGCCATTCCTTATTTGTTCGTGTTCTTCGCAGCCGAATTTTTCTCGACACTGGGCACGACGCTCGCGGTCGGCGCCAAAGCGAACCTGCTCGATGAAAACGCCAACCTGCCGAATATCAACCGGCCGTTCCTCGTCGATTCGATCGCAGCCACGCTCGGCCCCGTGTTCGGTATTCCAGCGCTCACGGCGCTGGTCGAATCGGCGGCGGGCGTGGAAGCGGGCGGGCGCAGCGGCCTCTCATCGCTGGCTGCGGCAGGCATGTTCACGTTGATGCTGCTGTTCGTACCGGTCGCGCTCGCGATTCCGAAGGAAGCCACCGCGCCGGCGCTGATCCTGATCGGCCTGTCGATGTTCAGCACGATCCGCCACGCGCATTTCGACGATTTCACGGACGCTTTCCCGGTCCTTTCCATGGTCCTGCTCACGCTGATGTCGAACAGTTTCGGCACAGGGATTGCGGGCGGCTTGTTGTGTTTCGTGATCGTGAAGCTGCTTGCAGGCCGCTTTAAAGAAGTCCCCTGGGGTCTTGTCGTGCTGGCGATTCCGCTCGGTTATTACTTCTGGACCGTTGTTAAACACCATTAATCCTGCACTCCCGCAAGTACCTGGAATATGAACGAGACATTTGGCAATGTGCCCGCTTCACGCACCGGCATCAAGATCACGCCTGCGCATCGGGCATTTTTCAAGGCAATCCCGAAGGTCGAACTGCACTGCCATTTGCTGGGCGCGGTTCGGCACCAGACGTTTATCGCGTTGGCCGAAAAAAGCCGTGCGCCGATCGAGCGGGCGGAGATCGATGCGTTTTATACGCGCGGCGAGAAGCCGGTTGGCGTGTTGCGCGTGCTGCGCGCGCTTGATGAATACCTGCTCACCAACGCCGATGACCTGCACCGCATCACGTACGAATATCTGGAGGACGCCGCCGCGCATAACGTGCGCCACGCAGAATTCTTCTGGAATCCCACCGGCACGGTACGGGTATCGAAGATTGCGTACGGCGATGCGCAGGCCGGCATTGTCGCGGCGATCCGCGATGCATCGCGGGACTTTGGAATGTCCGCGCTGCTGATTCCAAGTATTGACCGGGAGGCCGATCCCGACGAAGCGGTGACCCTGGTCGAGTGGATGAAAGCCCATCGCGCCGATGAAGTCGCCGGCATTGGCGTGGATTATCGTGAAAATGACCGGCCGCCGGAATTGTTCTGGAAGGCTTATCGCAATGCCCGAAATGCAGGCTTCAAGACTACCGCGCATGCGGGCGAGTTCGGCATGCCTTGGCGCAATGTGGAGACTGCGGTTGAGTTGCTGAAGGTGGATCGTGTCGATCACGGTTATACGATCGTCGATAATCCCGCGCTGGCCGCCAAATATGCCGCGTCTGGCCTGGTGTTCACGGTCGTGCCTAGCAACTCTTATTACTTGCGCATTTTGCCGCCGGAGAAATGGGCGGAGTTGCATCCGATCCGCCGCATGCCCGGGCTTGGTTTGAAGATTCATCCAAATACCGACGACCCGGCGCTGCACAAGGTGAATCCGAGTGAAGCGTGGGAACTGATGTTCAGCCATTTCGGCTTTGGCATCGGCGATTTGAAGGGTTTCATGCTCAACGGCATTGACGGAGCATGGGTCGATGGCGCGACGCGCGACGCGTGGCGAGCCCAATGGCCGGGTGAATTTGACGCGTTGGCCGAGCAGTTGCCATAGGGGTTGGATAGGTTTTGGGGGTTGGATAGGTTTTGGGGGTTGGACGGGTTTTGGGGGTTGGACGGGTTTTGGGCGCTGGCGGTCGGTGGGGATGTTGGAGGCCGGGTCAGCGTCGATGGGGCCCCAAGCACAAATAGTCGCGTTGCCTTATCATTCCCCCGCATCGCCCAAGCCCAAGATAGCAACTCATGCGTAACGCGTGCGTAACTTATGCGTATCGGCACCGCCGCCCCCAAGACCGCGCCTATGCACCCCGCAGCAGACCACCTGACCCACACCCCAAAAGCAAAACCCGCCCGCGTCGTCCTGGCTACCATCATCGGTAACGCGTTTGTCGCGTACGACTTCACGGTCTACAGCTTCTCCGCCGTCATCATCGGCAAGCTATTCTTCCCGTCGCACAACCCGCTGTCCTCACTGCTGCTCTCGCTTGCGACCTTCGGTGCGGGCTTCGTCATGCGCCCGCTCGGGGCAATCATCATCGGGCAGATCGCCAACAGCCGGGGCCGCAAAGCCGGCATGACCTGGTCGCTCGCATTCATGACACTCGGCACATGGCTGATCGCCTGCCTGCCCACGGTTGCTTCCATTGGCCCGGCTGCAACGGTGTTGATGGTTCTCGCGCGACTCATGCAGGGGCTCGCGGCAGGAGGCGAGATCGGGCCGGCGTCGGCCGTGCTGATGGAGTCGGTCCCGCGCAACCGCCGCTGTTATCTCACCAGTTGGCGTGGCGCGAGCCAGGGCGCGGCCGCATTTGCCGCCGCGATGGTCGGCGCAACTACCACCGAGCTGCTCTCGCCGGCCGACATGCACGAATGGGGATGGCGGATTCCGTTTGTGCTCGGTGGGTTGATCGGCCCCGTCGGCTGGTATCTGCGCCGGAGCATGCCTTCAGTTGTCGTGGAGGTACCCAAGCGCCCCCGGCTCGCGACTCTGTTCTCAAAGCATGGCCGCCCGTTGTTCTACGGAACATTGATGATGGCCGCGCCGTCGATCGGTATCTACATCACGGTGTTCTATATGCCGAGCTATCTGGTGCGTACATTGCATCGGCCCCCGGCCATCAGCCTGCTGACCGCCAGCCTGTCCGGTCTCGTGATCCTGGTGGCGAACCCGCTGGTGGCCCGGATCGCCGACGGCCAAAAGCGCCGCAAGCCAATCCAGTACCTGGCGCTCGTGATCTGTCTTGTGCTGACTTACCCGGCCTTCTTCGCCTTGAGAATGGGCGTAGGCAATGTCACCGCGCTGCTGATCATCCTTGGGTATGTGGCGGTCGCGCTCAGCAATGCCGGCGCGAGCACGGTGATGATGCTGGAGGCCTTTGCGCCGCAACATCGCGCCGCCGCGCTTTCCATCATGTACAGCTTCGGCGTGGCGATTTTCGGCGGCTTCTCGCCGCTTATCGTCACGTGGCTGATCGCCGCGACCGGCAATCCGATGATACCCGCGTGGTATCTGATCGCCGCCATCTGCATCACGCTTTTTGCCCTGCAGCGCTTCCCCGAAACGGCGCCCGACTGATTGGGCTGGCGCGCCGGGTTATCGCGGGGTTATCGCGCTATCTGCCGCCCGGCCCGTACGACGACATCAGGTCCAGCTTGCTTGCCCGCTGCAACTCGAGCGCGCGAGCGCGCGCATCTTGCGGGCTCATGCCGTAGGCGCGGCGAAACGCGCGCGTAAAATCCGACGCGCTGTTGAACCCCAGCCCGTAGGCAATATCGACAACCTGAAGGTGGGGGAAGCGGACCAGCTCGTCAGCCGCCTCGCGCAAACGGCGATTGCGGATATACGCGCCCAGTCCGCCCTCATGCTCGAACCAGCGGTAGATCGTGGCGCGCTTCAAGTGCAACGCATCCACCACGCTGGTTGGCGAAAGATCAGGCTGGTTGAGATTCGCTTCGACATACCGCCGCACCTGGCTCATCATGGCCGCCTGCACCGCCGCGCGGGCGTCGCCGGTCAGCCTTGCCTGCTTGCGGAAAGCCGCGAGCAGCAGTTGCGCGCCGGCATCCATTTCCCGCGCCGCCTGCGCCGCGTTCATTCCGGCCAGGTCGCGGCTCAGCGCCAACGCGTGATTCGTCACCAGTTGGGTCAACGGCGCGCCGTGCTCGACCGCGCGCCCATGAATCGAATCCGCGTCTGGAATCGCGGCCTCCACGACCGCTCTCGGCACGAACATGGTCAACACCTGGCACGCAGACCGCTCGGTGCGAAACGGCTGGTCCATGTCGAAAACGACTATTCCCTGAATCGGATTCGGGGCGCTGCGTTTCTTCTGCATGCCCACTACCGCGTCGACCTCGCCCTGGACGAATATGTGGAAAACATAGTCCCGCCGAACGTCGGCGGACACTCTCGCAACCGAGCGTTCAAGCGACATGGCGTCGGTGACGGCATCCGTGAAGATGAAATCGCCCACTGCATACCGGTCGATACGGCCGTTAAAGCCGCCCGCGATCTGCGCCTTTGAAGGCAGGACATCGACGACATGCCCCACCCGGTCGCGCCAGGCGAGGAGCTGCTGGTCCACCTCCGAGGCGTACGTGCTGAAACTGCTGCGGACGATGCCAGCGTCCGGCGCGGCAGCCTGAGCGAGCCCGTCGCGGCGGGTATACGAAGCCATTTTCATTACCTGTTAGTGCCTCCAAACAGCCGATCCATCCTGCCCGGGTCGCGATGATCAATTTATTTCGAGAACTGAGACATAGGGTAAAGCCTGCCAAAAACTGTGCGCTATCTTCAGATTAATAACTTCGCTGTCCATTCCGCATCATGAGAGGCAAATGCCTTGTTTACGGCATTGCAAGCGGGAAGCGCAGGCTTTTCCATCAAAAGGCGGCGGGAGCGGGAAACAAAACCGCCCCGCTCGTTCATCGCCATGGGTATGGGTATTGGCAGAATGAGCAGCCTGATCAGCGATGTCCGGACGAATTGATTGCAGCACCCTTCCTGAGGCAGCTCAGCGAAGCAGACGAGATATCAGCAAATGAGCGCTTTAAAGAAAGCACCGTCGCTTAATCCCGGCAACTTGATGCCCGCAAGTTTAGCCGATCACCAGCTTGACCATATCGAACGCATGGTCAGGTCCGTCGTGCGCGTCAGTTCGGCTGGACCCGTCCACGGCATGGACCAGGAGTACTGGGAAAGCCGGCTCCGGGTCCTGATGAATGAGAGCGATCTTGTGGCCGTGCAACAACACCGGGTGAAACGATTGTTACTGGATCTGGCCAAGCGCGCACGGCCGAACGCACTGACACAAACGGCAGCGTGAATCGCGAAAGGACGAGCGGAGGTCTGGAGAACGAGCGGTAAGCGCAGGCACGGGTAGCGACCTGGAAGCCTATTGAGGGCGGTCACACGGGATCGACAGCGAATCTCGCCGATGCCGCGCGCAATCGCCACGACTGGCATCAAGCCGGTGATCTATGAGCATTCGGCTTCGAGCAAATCGTCGATGCTTACCGCTTCCTTGCAAGCACAGCACATTTCGGAAAATCGCCATCGACCTGGATGCTTGAACTAATGAGTCTGCCGCTCGGGCAGACTCACTCCGCGGGCTTCGGTTGTAACCCGACATAACGTGCGCGAGGCCGGATCAGGCGGCCCGTTTGCGCTTGCTCCAGCGCGTGAGCGAGCCAGCCAGCACAGCGCGCAAGCGCGAACAGCGACAGCGGCGCATGCGCCGGCAGATCGAACGCAGCGGCAAGAACCGCCAGCGCGAAGTCAACGTTCGGCCGCTCGCCAACCGCCCTCTCCACGCACGCGGCAAGTTCCGCGTAGAGCCGCGGCACGCTTACTGTGCTGAGCAGAGCGCTCGCCCTTGGGTCCCCATCGGCATATAGCGGATGCCCGAACGCCGGAAACGCGCGGCCTTGCGCCAGCCAGTTATGCACGGCCGCTTCAGGGCCGATATCGGCTGCCAACTCGATCAGCGCGCGAACCGACGACGACGCCCCTCCATGCAACGGTCCAGTGAGCGTAGCGAGGCCAGCCAGCACGCCAGCCGATAACGACGCGCCGGTGGACACGGTGACGCGCGCCGCGAAGGTCGATGCATTCAGTTCATGATCGGCGAGTAAAACGAGGGCGCGCCGAATTGCGTCTTCCGCCTCGCTGCGTCCCCACGATACGGCCAGGCGCTCGCTTAACGTGCGTCCTGCGCGCGAAGAAGCTGTACCGCCAAGGATGGCCTGTGCAAGCGTCGAAAGCACGCTGGCGGCCTCGTCTCGCAGCACAGCAGGCGTGCGTCCACTCGATGGCAAATCACGCGCGCTACGCCTGGCCAAAGCGACGAGACTCGCGGTCAAAGGATCGTCGGCGCCGGCGGCCTTGCGCGCAACCGATGGTTTGATCAAGACCGCATCGGTCTCCCATAACAGCCCGGTGACTTCCTCAAACGACGCCGCGTTCGCGAGCTCGACGGCATCCCGCCCGCGATACCAAAGCTTGCCGTTCGATACCGTCGAGATAGCGGAAAGCAAAACGGGATCACCCCAGTCGATTGTCTGCGCCGCGACCTTCTCCACCTTGCGTTGTCCGCTACGGCGCTCCGCCATCCGCAATACATCGTCGCGGTGATAAAGGCTGCGGCGAGGGTCTGTCTTATCGGGCTTTGCGCGGATTTTTCCGCGACTCACGTTCGCATACAGCGTCTGCGCGCGGACGTTCAATACGCTCAAGGCCTCGGCCGCCGTCATCCATGCCATGGGGATCTCACATTGATGAATTGAATCAAGATTGACGTCAACTCTATCAATATTAATATCCATGCAGGACGAACGATTTAAAGCCGCAAGGAGGACGACATGCAGAGCCTGTTCAAACAGCACTTCGACACATTCGCGCGCTACAACGCCTGGGCGAACACACGACTCTTCGATGCCGCCGCGCTCCTCAGCGACGCCGATTATCGAGCGGACCGGGGCGCGTTTTTCAGATCGGTACACGGGACGCTCAATCACTTGCTCGTGACCGACCGCGTATGGATGTTTCGTTTCACCGGCGAGGGGAATTCACCTGACAGGCTCGACGCGATCCTCTTCGAGGAACTTGAGTCGCTGCGCCATGCGCGTGAGAGGGAGGATGCACGGATCGTGCGGCACGTAACGGGGCTTGATGACGCTTCGCTGGAAGGTTCGATCACGTACCGGCGTGTCTCCACGCCGGACGCGATCACGCAACCTCTCGCGCCCGCACTCGCGCATTGGTTCAATCACCAGACGCATCACCGTGGCCAGGTGCATGCGCTGCTGACCGGTATAGCGGGACGAGCGCCGGAACTTGATCTGCTTTTTTACCAACGTCTCGCGGAGAAGGGGCTTGCTTGAGCGACAGCTATCGCGTGCCACGCTGTTTTCCTGTTTGTCAGGGAACTGCCGCCCGCGCTTGCCGCTGCGATGAAGCGGTTAGCAGTTACTCAGGTCCCGCCGAGCGCGCAACAGTATCGAAGCTCGGTCAGCCACTTGCCGCCGAGTTGAACGCCTCTGCTCGAGTTATCGCAGACAAAGCCGCTTCGTTTATAGAAGGCGCGCGCGCGACGATTGTCCAGCAAGACCCACAGGGCGACATCGGTATATCCCGCGGACTGCAGCGCGTGCCGGGCAGCATCGATCAATCGCTTGCCGACGCCTTTGCGCCAGAAAGCCGGCGCGATGTAAAGCGTCTCCACTTCGGCCCAGCGATGATCCTTGTCCCCGTCCCGTGAGTCCCCGAATGCGACCCAACCGAGAATCGCTTCGTCGGCATCAGCATCGGCATGAGCGATCAGCACCCGGGGCCTTCCGGCGATGATCGACTTACGCCATGCCTCGCTTCGTTGCGCCACGGCCAGATTCGCCAGGTAGGCCTCGGGCAGGATTCCCCGATAAGCCGCCTGCCATGAGTCCACGTGAATCGTGGCGATAGCCTGCGCGTCTTCGACCGTGGCCTCGCGTATTCCAACAAGCATGCGGTGTCCCTGGTTGATGTTGGTTGCGACCATGACGCCGCTTCGAGCGTCTCCATCTCGGGCGGGAGCGCCGCGATCCTCGTAATCCTCATGTCAGGTGTTGTCGCCATTCTGCGTCAACGGTGGGTTCGCTGCGGCGATGCTTGAGCGGACCCCAAGCGCTGCGGGTCATCGGGGACGGATTCAAGTTTATCCAAATTTCTGTTTCGGGAGGTTTCACCCGCATAGACGCCATGAAGAGTGAACTCCATACTTGCTTAATCCGTCCGGCTTTCGGGATGTCGGGATCGAATACTGCTATTAAGGGGACGGTTCCCGATAAGCATCGGAAGTCGCACTCCAACGATGAGAGGCCACATGCGAAAACAATTGCTTCAATGGGGTTGTATTGGATTTGCGGGGTTACTGGCGATGCCGGGCGTGACGTTCGCGCAGCAGCAGGCGTACACGAATAGCCCGGTCAACATGCGCGCCGGGCCGGCGAGCGACTATCCGATCGTGACTCAATTGCCGGGCGGCGTGCCCGTCACGGTCATGGGTTGCGTCAGTGGCTACACCTGGTGCGACGTGGTGGTGCCCAACTTGCGCGGCTGGGTCTACGCGGGGCGTCTCAGCTATCCGTATCAGGGTGGCAATGTACCGATCCTGACTTACGGAACCACGATCGGTTTGCCTATTGTGACGTTTTCCATCGGTTCGTACTGGGGCAGTTATTATCGCGGCCGCCCTTGGTATAACCAGCAATCACGCTGGGCGAATCATCCGCCTCCTGGGCGCGGTCCCGGCCGCCCGCCGGGTTATGGCGGACGTCCTCCGCCGGGACCTCAGCCCGGTCATGGCGGCGGTCGTCCTCCTGGACCGCCACCGGGCCAAGGTGCGGGTGGGCGTCCTCCCGGACCACCGCCGGGTCAAGGTGCAGGTGGGCGTCCTCCCGGACCACCGCCCGGTCATGGCGCTGGCGGCCGCCCTCCAGGGCAGCCCGGCGGCGGTGGGCGCCCTCAGGGACCACCGCCGAGTCATGGCGGCGGAGGGAACAATGGTGGTGGCCACGGCGGTGGGGGGCAAGGCGGCCACGGCGGTGGAGGCAACCAGCAGCAGCACGGTTAACCGCTATCTTTTGACGGTCGGCGGCAATGGTGCGCCTCTGCGCCGCCGGCAACATGCGGGCGACGACGGAAACATCGCGGGTTTCGCGTCGCTTGCGCCTGCGCCAGGCATTTGGAAATTTGCCTTCCCGACCAGGCGCCTGCTTCGGCGGGCGCTTGAAGCATCGATAAGAAAAGAAAACGCTACCCGTGCAACGCGGGATAGCAGAACACTCGAGTCAGGAATAATGCTGCAAGCCGATGTTTCGACGCCGTGCAAGCGTTAAGACTTCCGCCGCCAAGATGGCTTTTGTGCTGCTCTGGTCGGGAGGATTCCCGATAGCGAAGATGGCAGTCGGATATGCACCGCCGCTAACCTTGCTGGCGTTGCGATATGGATGCACCGTCTGCCTGCTCATCCCGCTCTTCGTCATCACCAAGCCTGCGCTGCCGAAGAATCGAACTGCCTGGGGAAATGTCGGGTTGGTGCTTTCAGTGTTAGTGGTCGGGGTCTATGCTGGGTTGGTGCTTTCAGTGTTAGTGGTCGAGGGTCAATGCCGGGTTGGTGCTTTCAGTGTTAGTGGTCGGGGGTCAATGCCGGGTTGGTGCTTTCAGTGTTAGTGGTCGAGGGTCAATGCCGGGTTGGTGCTTTCAGTGTTAGTGGTCTGCAAGAGTTGGATTTTCTCTTTATCACTATTAGCCACTGTGCGTGGCGGCACGTCATTTCTTTGTCCAAAGGTAACTAGTCAGCCGCTAAAGGCGAAGGGACGTGGCCAGCGAAGCTAAGAGCGAGCGCGGCCATGAGTGGGCGGCGTTGTTTGCGCAGGGTAGCCAGATACGATCGGATGGTGCAAAACGCCTGAAGTCCGCTCGCTGTGCGGAAGCATCCCGAGACTTTTTGTTTGAGCTTGGGCATGCGGATATCGCGTTCGGCCTGGTTATTGTCGAACGGCACGCGATGGTCGGCCACGAAACGCCACACTTGCGCGGTATGACGCTCCAGGCGCCCCAGCAGATTGTAGGCTTCGCTTTGTTTGATTCTGCCGCGCACATCTTCACGCGTGGGGTCGCGCGCTTGTTGCGGGTTGAGCTTGCGGCCTTCTCTGATCAGGGCGCGGCTGCGTCGCCGATAGTAGTTGGTGCGCGTGCGGCTCAAGCCCGTGCGGCCGCAGGCAATGCTGTCATCGACCTCGCGCTTGGCCTGGCGCAGCAGCTTGAGCATGTGTTCGGCCCAGGGCTGCTGGGTGGATTCCCACACCCCGATCAACTCGCGCAGATGATGCGCGTTGCATAACGCATGCTCGCACTCGTAGTAGGAGTAAGGCACCCAGCCATCGTGCACTGCGATCCCGGTAAATGAGGGCAGGATACCGAAACTGTCCAGTGCTTCGCGCCCACGCGTGCGGTGCGAGCCATACCACGTCAGCGCCTGGGTCGAGGCCGTGTGCAGCCAGTGCAGGGTACGTCCCACGCGCATGCCGGTTTCATCGAAATGCACGACCGGCGCGCTTTGCAGCGCTTGCCCAATGAGTTCAACGGCCGGACTCAACATCCGTGCCGCTTGCGTGATGCAGTTTTGCACCGTGCCCGAACTCATGCTCAGGCCAAACAGGTCGCGCAACGCCTGCGAGGTACGCTCCAGGGGCAACTGCTGATATTGCGTCAGATAGACCGCCGCCGCCTGGATCTGGCTGCCGTACTGCACCGCCTGGCTTACGCCTTTGGGAAACTCGGCCCGATGTAATTGGCCGCAGCCGCATTGCGCCCGCTCCACGCGATGGGCTGTCACCTCAAACCGGATCACCGGCAAATCGATGACCTGGCGCTCTTCGGCCAGCACTGAAATGCGATCGGGCATGATTTCTTTCCCGCAGTTATCACATACCCGACTCACGCGATGAATCTCAACGTGATCTGGCTGCGCCACGCGTTTGAGTGTCTTGCCCTCATGACCTGGCTGAGCGCCTGGCATGGCGCCGCTCGCCGTGCGCTGCGACTTGGGTTTGGGTTTGCGCTTCAAGCCATCCGAGGACGGTGGCTTGCTTGAGTTGTGGCTGTCCTTCTCCAGCTTCGCTTCAATCTCATTCAGACGCCTCACCAACTCAATGATGAGCGCGTCTTTCTGCTCGTCCGTTAGATTTTTAAGGTTGGGCACTAATGTCATCTCCGAATCATGCCGAGCTTCGCAGCAGTTTACAAGTGCTGACTAGTTACGTCCAAAGCGACAAAGAAACGAAGCAAAGAAAACGCTTTAACCGCTCTACCCTAAGTGTCCACAGCGTGCAGTTTTCATTCATAGGTGCCCCAAAAGCACGGTGCTCGCCAGAGCGGAGGATGTTTGAACCCCTCCTTCTCGCGAATCCTGACACGAACACGCTTCGCCCCGTACGCTCTCGGGCAAGCACAATTGCTAAGGAACCCGCACGGCCTTACAGGTATTTATGGCTGCGGTTTTTTGACAGGTTAGCTACCGGGTTTGTGCGACCGTATTCATAGGCCACAGCTTCATGCGTGTTTGTGGTTACTGCTTCAGTTTTTGTGAATTGACTGCGCGTTCTGTACAGCTATTTTCGTCGGTTACGGCCGCCCGCATCTTCGCGACCTCATTTCCAGCAGGGTTGGCGACGTGGTTCGAGGCGCGTACACATTTGGAGGGAGGTTGTCCGCGGATAGCGCGGGGTGCTCCTTGGGCAGGTTCAATCACTGGTGGCGAAGCGTGTGGGTATCGGTGTTCGGAGAAAGAGGGGTTCAAACATCCGTGGCTCTGGCGAGCACCGTGCTTTTGGGGCACCTATGAATCAAAACTGCACGCTGTGGACACTTAGGGTAGAGCGGTTAAAGCGCTTTCTTTGCTTCGTTTCTTTGTCGCTTTGGACAAAGAAATGACGTGCCGCCACGCACAGTGGCTAATAGTGATAAAGAGAAAATCCGACTCATGCAAGCCGCTAACGCCGAAAGCAGCAACCCGGCATAGACCCCTGACCACTAACGCTGAAAGCAGCACCCCGGCATAGACCCCGACCACTACCCCCCAAACCACCACCCCCGACCAACATCCCCTCCCCGTCCACCAGCGCGAGCGCCCCTAACCTGGTAAATCCTGCCCCTTCGTTTCCGGCGCGAACGGAATCACCGCCAACCCGATCACAAACGCGATAGCGGTCAGCGCAATAGGCATGCCGAGCGTCTTCATGTGCAACACCATCGCGCCGATCCCAAAATTCACAATGGCCCCGAAGAAGCGCCCTATCGAAGTGCAGAACGCAAACGCCGTCGCTCGAACGCGAGTCTCGAACTGCTCCGGCAGCCACAAACTGAACAACGCGAAATTACCGCCAAAAAACCCAAGCACGACCAGTAACGCGATGAACGGCACGAGTCCATTCTCGAGATAAAACGCCCAACCAAACGCCAGTGCGATCGACACCGCCATACCCACGAAGTACACCGCGAGCGTGAGTTTCCGCCCAATACGTTCAGCCATCGGCGGCAACGCGAGACAGCCGATGATCGTTCCGATGGACAACAAACCCGTCGCAATCGACGCAGTCCGTGATGCATCCGCCTTCGTCATTCCAGCCTTGGTCGCAAGCTGAATAACCGCCGACGGTTCATACACCGCGCCAGCCCACAGTCCAATAATCGCAACAGTCAGCAACACAGTCGCAACGATGGTGCGCTGCCGATATTGCGCCGAGAAAATCGATCGCAGCGAACCCGCCTTCTTGACCACGGTCGCTTCGACCTTCTGCCACTTGTCGGTTTCCTTCACGCGCAGCAACACGACAATGGACACCACCACCGGCACGATGCCGACAAGGAACATCGCGCGCCAGCCGAAGGTCGCGCCGATCGTATAGTTGAGTGCGGCGGCCATGAAGAAGCCCGCGTAATACCCCGTCTGGAGATACCCCGCGCCCATCTTGCGGCGATCCTCCGGCCACGCTTCCGCCACATAGGTCCCGGCCAGCGCCCACTCCCCGCCAATACCCACGCCCGCAAGAAAACGATAGATACCCAGCTCCCAGACGGTATGTGAAGTCGCCGCGAGTCCGGTAAAGATCGCGAAGGTGAAAATAGTGGCGGCGAGCACCTTGGTGCGTCCGAAGCGGTCAGCGAGTGGCCCCCAGATGAACGACAGCCCCCAACCCACAAGGAACAGCGCGAACAGGATGGAGCCTGCCAGCCCGACATTCGCGGGCGTGGCTGCATAGCCGGACTTCGGCAGCAGTTCAGTCAGCGCAGGCGCCAGCACCAGTGCATAGATGAACGAGTCCATGCCATCGAGCGTCCATCCGGCCCAGGCACCCCAGAAGCCTACGATCTGTGTCCGGTTCAGTGGCGTACGGATGCGCCGGTTGGCGCCTATCGAACGTTCCAGCGTGCTTGGCATGACTGTCTTCCTGGTAGGTGTAAACCTGAATGAGTCTGATATGAACGACGCGCTCTGTTTGCGAGTCCGGACGTCTGCGCTTGAGCACCGGGTCTGCTTTTCAGGCCTCAAAAGTTCATTTTCATATATAATATTTGAAAATGAGCTGTTGACCACTCCGCACTTGTACCTAGCTTCGGTAGAAAAAAGCATGAAAAACGAGCTGAATCCCCTTTTTCGCGAGGCGCAATTCGAGCCACGCCAGAGCACGTCGCGTTATATAGCGGACGCGTTGCGCTCGGCTATCGTGGAAGGCACGCTGCTGCCGGGCGAACCGTTGCGTCAGGACGCTATTGCCAGGCAGTTCTCCGTCAGCGCCATTCCTGTGCGCGAGGCGTTCAGGCAGCTGGACACCGAGGGCTGGGTCACCATCGAGCAGAACCGTGGTGCGTCGGTCAGCCTGCAATCGCCCGATGAGGCCCGCGAGATCTATGAGATCCGCGCATCGCTGGAAAGTCTGGCGATCGGCATTGCGATCGAGCGCCATACAGACGCAACACTGGCCGAGGCGCGCCGATTGCTCGAGGCCGCCGCCAGCGAACAGGATCAGGCGCTGTATGTAGTACGTAATGAGCAGTTCCACATGAGCCTGTACGCGCCCGCTGAGCGCCCCCATTTGATGGAGTTGATTGGTACGATGCATCGGCGGGGCGAGCGTTATCTGCGGCTCAAGTTCGGCATGCCCACGTTCAAGGGACAGTCCGACGCCGAGCACGAAGCCATTCTTGACGCACTGCACGCCCGCGATATCGAAGCGGCGCAAACGCTGGTCGCACGCCATCTGCTCGCGACCGGCGAACTGGTTTATCGTTTTCTCCACGACGCTCAAGTGCAGGCTCAGGCCACGCAGCCAAAGAAGCGTCGCCGTCCTTCCACTGCGCGGTCAGCCTGAGCGCTGATTTCGTTCCGCTGATCCTGCTCAATACGAGGCCACCGCATGAATCCTCCCGCACAAGCCGACACCACCCCAGCACCGCGCCAGTGGAACACGCGCGCACTGGAAAAGGCCCGGCGCCTGAAGGGCATCGAAGGCTGGCTCGACAACGGTGTGCTCAAGGCTGAACGCATTGTCGACGCCCTGGAAACACTGATTCAATCTGGTGATCGCGTCGCGCTGGAAGGCAACAACCAGAAGCAGGCCGACTTTCTTTCGCGCGCATTCGCGAAGCTTGATCCGTCGCGCGTGCATGACGTTCATCTGCTGATTTCCAGCATCAGCCGGCCCGAGCATCTGACGCTGTTCGAACGCGGCATTGCGCGCAAGGTGGACTTCTCGTTTGCGGGACCGCAGAGCCTGCGCGTCGCGCAGTTGCTTGAAGACGGGCAGCTCGAGATTGGTGCGATCTATACGTATATAGAACTGTATGCGCGCATGTTCATCGACCTGACGCCGCAAGTTGCGCTGGTCTGCGCGGTGCAGGCCGATCGCCACGGCAATTTGTATACGGGCCCGAACACCGAGGACACGCCGACCATTGTTGAGGCGACCGCGTTCCGTCATGGGATCGTGGTGGCGCAGGTGAACGAGATCGTCGATGAACTGCCGCGCGTCGATATCCCCGGCTCGTGGGTCGATGTCGTCGTGCAGGCCGACCGGCCGTTTGCCGTCGAACCGCTGTTCACGCGCGATCCACGTCATATCGGCGAGTTGCAGATCCTGATGGCAATGATGACCATACGCGGCATCTACGAGCGTTATGGCGTGACGGCGCTGAACCACGGCATTGGCTTCGATACCGCCGCGATCGAATTGCTGCTGCCGACCTATGGCGCAGCGCATGGGCTGAAGGGCAAGATCTGCACGCACTGGGCGCTCAATCCGCACCCCACGCTGATCCCCGCCATCGAGAGCGGCTGGGTAGAAAGCGTGCATTGCTTCGGCAGCGAGGTGGGCATGGAGGATTACATCGAAGCGCGCTCGGATGTGTTTTTCACCGGCCGCGACGGCAGCCTTCGATCAAACCGCGTGTTGTGCCAGCTTGCGGGTCAATATGGCGTGGATCTTTTTATAGGCTCGACGCTGCAGATGGATGCCGACGCGAATTCATCGACCGTCACGCTCGGCCGCCTTGCCGGATTCGGCGGTGCGCCGAACATGGGACACGATCCGCGCGGGCGCCGTCATTCGAGCGCGGCGTGGTTATCGCTGATGAAAAAAGATGGGCCGAACAGCGATATCGGGCGCGGGCACAAGCTTGTCGTGCAAACCGCCGAGACCTTCAAGAAGGGCGGTGAGCCGACTATTGTCGATGCCCTCGATGCGATCGCCGTCGGCAAGCAAAGCAACATGCCGATCGCCCCAGTCATGATCTACGGCGACGACGTAAGCCATGTCGTGACGGAAGAAGGAATCGCGTATCTACACGCGGCCGAAGGCGTGGAAGAGCGCCGCGCGGCGTTGCGCGCCGTGGCGGGGGTCACACCCATCGGCATGCGCGCCGACCCCGCCAAGACGGCGGAATTGCGGCGGCGTGGCATTGTTGCGTACCCGGAAGACCTGGGCATCCGGCGCGGCGAGGCGAAACGCTCGTTGCTGGCGGCACGGAGTATTGACGACCTGGTCGCGTGGTCGGGCGGGCTGTACCAGCCGCCGGCACAATTCCGTAGCTGGTGAAACGCGATGGCCTGCACTCAACCCGTATTCATCGACGTTGCCTGCGCTCCGTCGACCCTCGCGGATCTGGCAGTCATCGCGTTGATCGATGAGGCGTGCCTCACGCCGAAACCCGCGCTCGTGGACCGGCGTGGCAGCGGCGCGCATCGAGATCTCGACCTCGACACCATGCTGCGTTCGGCGCGCTCGTTGCGGCCGACTTTTCTCGCGCTGGCTCGCGCAGCCGTTGATCAAGAACCTTCGCAACGGCTGCGCGAACAACTTGCGCGTATCGGACGTGAAGGTGAAGTGGCGATGCTGCGCGCGACGAATGGCAGCAATGCGCATCGCGGGGCGATCTGGATTGTCGGCTTGTTATGCGCAGCCGCAGCAATGAGCCCTTTGGGAGAGCCCTTCGAACTTTGCGCGCAAGCGGCGGGCATTGCTCGCTTCGACGACCGTTTCGCGCCAGCGCCCACTGCGCTGAGCAACGGTGCGCGTGTGGTCCAGCGCTTCGGCGTGGCCGGCGCACGCGGTCAGGCTGCGGAAGGTTTTCCGCACGTGCTCGATGTCGGCTTGCCCGCGCTGAATCTATCGCGTCAGAACGGCGCAACCGAAGATGAAGCGCGGCTCGACGCACTGCTCGCCATCATCGCGACGCTTGACGATACCTGCCTGCTGCATCGCGGCGGCCAGGTCGCGCTTGAGGCCGCGCAAACAGGCGCCCGCGACGCACTGCAAGCCGGCGGCGCGGCACGACCGCAAGGCCGCGCAGCGCTCGCCCGCCTCGACCAACGTCTAACCGAATTGAACGCATCTCCCGGAGGCGCGGCGGATTTGCTGGCTGCCACCCTCTTCCTCGATACCCTGCCGCGCGTCGGCTGACGCGGAGAATACGCCATGGAAAACTTGCGCTACGAATATCCCGCCACCCGCCCCGTGCCGCAACGCGCGCATGTGGGCGTGGTCGGCTCGGGCGACCTGGAGATCCTGCTGTCGCCGTCGAAGAGTCAACACGCGGAAGTCGTGATCCGCACGAGCGTGGACGGTTATGAACACGTGTGGAAAAGCGTGCTAGACCGCTTCTTCTCGCGCTACGACGGCGCCGCGCGGCTCGAACTCAATGACTTCGGCGCAACGCCCGGCGTTGTCATGCTGCGGCTCGCCGAAGCGGTGGAAGCGAGCGAAGGAGACGTGTCATGAGCGTTCACGAAACCTTCATCGCCCAGCATAGTTTTATCGAACTGACCGCGCGTGAACGTGCCCGCGCATTGCTCGATGCCGGCACCTTCCGCGAGTTGATCGGGCCGTTCGACCGGCTCGAATCGCCGTGGCTCGCCATGCAGAATGTGGTCTGTCAGGCCGATGACGGCGCGGTCATCGCACGCGGTACGCTTGGCGGCGAAGCGGCGGTCATCGCGGCGATTGAGCCTGCGTTTCAGGGCGGCAGCATCGGCGAGGTGTCGGGTACGAAGATCGCGGCAGCGCTTGAAATGGCCGTGCGCGAGTTCGAAGCAGGCCGCAAGATCCTGCCAGTGATCCTGTTCGAAACGGGTGGCGTCAGGCTGCAGGAAGCGAATCTCGGTCTCGCGGTGATCGCGGAGATTCACGCGGGAATCGTCGCATTGCGGCGGCATGTGCCGGTGGTCGGCGTGATCGGCGGCATGGTCGGCTGCTTCGGCGGGATGTCGCTGGCAGCGGCGTTGTGCACGCGGTTGATCATGACGCGGCAGGCACGGCTCGGGATGAACGGGCCTGAAGTTATCGAACAGGAAGCTGGAGTGGAAGAACTCGATTCACACGACCGGCGCCTCATCTGGTCGATGATCGGCGGCGAGCAACGCGCGGCCGTGGGCCTGGTCGATACCCTCGTGGAAGACGATACCGATCAGGTTCGCGACGCCGTGCTCGGCGCGTTCGCAAGCGGGGTGCCGGCGAGCCATCGGACAGAACAGGTCGATGCACAACTTGAACGGCTTGCGCGTGTGGACCCGGCGGCAATCGATCCCGCTGTGTTGCGGACGCTTTGGCAAGGAGAGGTTTGATGAGCGCATCACGTGGGCAAATCTGGTTTGACGCACTAACGTCGAACGCGTCGAACGAGCGCTCGGCCGCGGGCAATGAAGGCAACGAAGGCCCGATCCGCAGCGCCGACGCACCGCTTGGCGACACAAGCGCGCGTTTCATCACCGTCGTTCCCGATCCGCATAACCGCTTTCCGCGTGCGACCGATAACGTGGTCGGCCTCGAACAAGGCTGGCTGCTCGCGCGCGCCGTGCGTAACGCGATGGAGGCGGACCGCGATGCTCCGGTGAAGCGTCCGATCGTGGCTATCGTCGATGTGAAGAGCCAGGCTTATGGGCGCCGCGAAGAACTGCTTGGCGTGCATCTCGCGTGCGCCGCCGGCGTCGATGCGTATGCAAGCGCGCGGCTCGCCGGTCATCCTGTGATCGCGTTGATTGTCGGCCCGGCAATGTCCGGTGCGTTCCTCGCGCATGGTTATCAGGCGAACCGGATCATCGCGCTGGACGCGGACGGCATCGCCGTGCATGCAATGGGCAAGGAAGCCGCCGCGCGGGTCACGCGCCGTAGCGTTGAAGGACTCGATGAACTCGGTGACCGCGTGTTGCCGATGTCGTACAAGATAAGCGCTTACGCGAAGCTTGGGCTGCTGCATGAGCTTATCGCCGGAATCAATGCGGATATGCCCGGGCACGAAGATATCGAGCGCGTGCGTGGGTCGTTGATCGCTGCCATTGAGGATACGCGCAAAGGTCCGCGTGATCTCTCATCGCGGTTGCAGTCGGCGGATGCCAAGCGGATTCGCGCGGCGTCAATAGAAGTCCGCAAGCGCATGGCGGAGCAATGGGACGCGTCGTGAGTCCCCATGACCTGTTGCGGCTCGCACCGGGTACGCCGGATTTCTCCGATGCCCCGGCGTGGGTGGCAGCATCGCTGAAGCGAGCACCGTTCGTGGTGGTTCGACGGGCGGTGTCGGTGAACGCGCTGATCGCGGTCGGTATTCGCGGCACGATACGCAGCGAACGTTTCGGCTCATGGCTTGATCCGCGTTATGTTGAACAGGTCCTGGAACCCGAAACGCTTCTTGCAAACTCAAAGCCCTCAACGACGCGCACAAAGTTGTCCGCGTTTGCATTGCTGCAAGCAGTCGCCCCACTCTGCGATGCAACCGGCTGCACGTGGGGACCTACTGGCAGCGTCGGCTTTGAACTCGCAAGCGGCTGTCCAACGGTCACGCAAACGAGTGATCTTGACCTGCTGCTGCGCGCGCCAGATCGACTCGATCGCACCGCAGCGAAGCTATTATTCGATGCCCTCTCCCAAGCCGCGCTCGACCGCGGCACACGCATTGATATGCAAATCCAGACGCGCGACGGCGCGTTCTCGCTGGCCGAATACGTGCATCCTGGCGCGCGCGTGATGCTGCGTTGCGCCGATGGCCCGAAGCTCGTCGCCGATCCATGGCAGACGAGTCAAGCGGCATGATCGCGTTCCTTTTCCCTGGCCAAGGCTCGCAATTCGCGGGCTTTTTGCGCACGCTTGGAGGCACGACGCCGCACGCGCGTTTCGCTGAAACCATCGAAGAAGCGTCCGACGTACTGCATATAGACGTGCTCTCGCTCGATCACGCCGATGCTTTGAGTTCAACCATCGCCGTGCAACTCAGCTTGCTTGTTGCGGGCGTCGCGACTGTGCGAGCGTTGCAGGATGAAGGCATCGTGGCGGATGCGGTGGCGGGTTTATCGGTCGGCGCGTATGGCGCTGCGGTTGCGTGCAATGCTTTATCTTTCAGCGACGCCTTGAAGCTACTTCACCTTCGCGCGCAATTGATGGAGAGCGCTTTTCCGCGCGGCTACGGGATGCTGGCGATATCCGGCATAAGCGAGCGCGAACTGAACGCCGTGATCGCGAATGCCCATACGCAAGCCGCTTACATTGCGAATTTGAATGCGCCGCGACAGATCGTGGTGGCAGGCGCCGACGCCGATCTCGACCACGTTTCTAAACGCGCACTGGAAGCCGGCGCGCGCAAGGCCGAGCGGTTGGCTGTCAGCGTGCCGTCCCACTGCGTGCTTCTCGACGATGCCGCTCGCGAACTCACCGAAGCCGCAAACAAGATCGCGTTCCGCGCGCCGACGATTCCGTATATCAGCAATCGCGGCGCACGGCCTTTGCGCCAGGCTGACGCTATCCGTACCGACCTCGCGACGAATCTCCGATATCCCGTTCGCTGGCACGACTCCACTATCGTGCTGGGCGAACTCGGCGCACGGGTGTTCGTTGAAATGCCACCGGGGAGTACGCTGACGCAACTCGCGGAAGACGCGCTGCCGGGTATCGCCAAAGTTGCGATAGAACAGACATCGATTGCATCGGCCGCCGCGCTGATCCGGGCACGCGCCGCCGCCTAGTCGTGTTGGGTCCTTGAGCGTGCCGCCTGCTTCATCAGCCCTGCAAATGCAAAGCGTTTTCCCCGATCACCTTTCGCGGGGTCGCTTGTTATAATCATTTCATCTGGCGAACAAAATCTAACAACCACATCCACGACGTGCAGCTTGCGTCCACTGTCCTCTGCGAATGACCAAAAGCGATCGCTTGCGTGTTCTTGCCGATGCTTTGCGTGAGCAAAGTGTGATGCGTCTTCGTGATGCGGCGACCTTGCTCGATGTATCGGAGATGACGGTTCGCCGCGACATAGCGTCGAGTCCGGGGACGTTCACTTACCTTGGCGGTTATATCGTTCGAGCCTCGGATGTGCCGAACGGCGCGGGTTATACGATTGACGAAGAGCAGGATCATTTTGCGCAGGCCAAGGCGGAGGCATCAGCGGTGGCTGCGCGCTTGCTTGCGGACAACGAGACCATTTTCATCGATTGCGGGACAACGCTGACCACGTTGGCGCGGCTCATTCCGGCCGACATGCATTTAACCGTGTTGTGTTATTCGCTGAACGTGGCCGAGATTTTGCGGCGCAAGACCAACGTGCGAATGATTTTATTGGGCGGCGTTTATGCGCCTTCATCGGATTCGTTTTCCAGCGATGAAAGTATCGAGACGTTGCGGCGGATGGGGATTAACAAGGCGTTTATCTCGGCTGGCGGGGTGGATCAGACGCGTGGCGTGACGTGCTGGAACTTCCACGAAGTCGCGATCAAGCAGGCGGCGATGGAGAGCGCGGTTGAAAGACATCTGGTTGTTGATGCCAGCAAGTTGGGAAAGGTCAAGGCGGTGCGGTTTTCTCAGCTGGATCAGTTTGATTCGTTGATTACGGAGAAGGGGATGGAGGTGAGGAAGTGAGTTCCGTTCGCACTCGATCCGGGATTTGGGGGAGGGTTAGCCTGGGGAGGTGCTGGGTGGTCGGTTCTGGGGTTAGTGGTTCTGAGTCAATGCCGGGTTGGTGCTTTCGGCGTTAGTGGTCTGCGAGAGTCGGATTTTCTCTTTATCACTATTAGCCACTGTGCGTGGCGGCACGTCATTTCTTTGTCCAAAGGTAACTAGTCAGCCGCTAAAGGCGAAGGGACGTGGCCAGCGAAGCTAAGAGCGAGCGCGGCCATGAGTGGGCGGCGTTGTTTGCGCAGGGTAGCCAGATACGATCGGATGGTGCAAAACGCCTGAAGTCCGCTCGCTGTGCGGAAGCATCCCGAGACTTTTTGTTTGAGCTTGGGCATGCGGATATCGCGTTCGGCCTGGTTATTGTCGAACGGCACGCGATGGTCGGCCACGAAACGCCACACTTGCGCGGTATGACGCTCCAGGCGCCCCAGCAGATTGTAGGCTTCGCTTTGTTTGATTCTGCCGCGCACATCTTCACGCGTGGGGTCGCGCGCTTGTTGCGGGTTGAGCTTGCGGCCTTCTCTGATCAGGGCGCGGCTGCGTCGCCGATAGTAGTTGGTGCGCGTGCGGCTCAAGCCCGTGCGGCCGCAGGCAATGCTGTCATCGACCTCGCGCTTGGCCTGGCGCAGCAGCTTGAGCATGTGTTCGGCCCAGGGCTGCTGGGTGGATTCCCACACCCCGATCAACTCGCGCAGATGATGCGCGTTGCATAACGCATGCTCGCACTCGTAGTAGGAGTAAGGCACCCAGCCATCGTGCACTGCGATCCCGGTAAATGAGGGCAGGATACCGAAACTGTCCAGTGCTTCGCGCCCACGCGTGCGGTGCGAGCCATACCACGTCAGCGCCTGGGTCGAGGCCGTGTGCAGCCAGTGCAGGGTACGTCCCACGCGCATGCCGGTTTCATCGAAATGCACGACCGGCGCGCTTTGCAGCGCTTGCCCAATGAGTTCAACGGCCGGACTCAACATCCGTGCCGCTTGCGTGATGCAGTTTTGCACCGTGCCCGAACTCATGCTCAGGCCAAACAGGTCGCGCAACGCCTGCGAGGTACGCTCCAGGGGCAACTGCTGATATTGCGTCAGATAGACCGCCGCCGCCTGGATCTGGCTGCCGTACTGCACCGCCTGGCTTACGCCTTTGGGAAACTCGGCCCGATGTAATTGGCCGCAGCCGCATTGCGCCCGCTCCACGCGATGGGCTGTCACCTCAAACCGGATCACCGGCAAATCGATGACCTGGCGCTCTTCGGCCAGCACTGAAATGCGATCGGGCATGATTTCTTTCCCGCAGTTATCACATACCCGACTCACGCGATGAATCTCAACGTGATCTGGCTGCGCCACGCGTTTGAGTGTCTTGCCCTCATGACCTGGCTGAGCGCCTGGCATGGCGCCGCTCGCCGTGCGCTGCGACTTGGGTTTGGGTTTGCGCTTCAAGCCATCCGAGGACGGTGGCTTGCTTGAGTTGTGGCTGTCCTTCTCCAGCTTCGCTTCAATCTCATTCAGACGCCTCACCAACTCAATGATGAGCGCGTCTTTCTGCTCGTCCGTTAGATTTTTAAGGTTGGGCACTAATGTCATCTCCGAATCATGCCGAGCTTCGCAGCAGTTTACAAGTGCTGACTAGTTACGTCCAAAGCGACAAAGAAACGAAGCAAAGAAAACGCTTTAACCGCTCTACCCTAAGTGTCCACAGCGTGCAGTTTCTATTCATAGGTGCCCCAAAAGCACGGTGCTCGCCAGAGCCACCGATGTTTGAACCCCTCCTTCTCCGAACACGGATACCCACACGCTTCGCCACCAGTGATTGAACCTGCCCAAGGGGCACCCCGCGCTATCCGCGGACAACCTCCCTCCAAATGTGTACGCGCCTCGAACCACGTCGCCAACCCGCCAGGAAACGAGGCCGCGAAGATGCGGGCGGCCGTAACCGACGAAAATAGCTGTACAGAACGCGCCGCCAATTCACAGAAACTGAAGCAGCAAACACAAACATGCATCAAGCTGTGGCGAACGAATACGGTCGCACAGACCAAGTAGCTAACCCGCGAAGAACCGCAGCCGTAAATACCCGTAAGACGGTGCGGGTTCCTTAGCAATTGTGCTTGCCCGAGAGCGTACGGGGCGAAGCGTGTTCGTGTCAGGATTCGCGAGAAGGAGGGGTTCACACATCCGTGGCTCTGGCGAGCACCGTGCTTTTGGGGCACCTATGAATCAAAACTGCACGCTGTGGACACTTAGGGTAGCGTGTTTTAAAAGCGTTTTCTTTGCTTCGTTTCTTTGTCGCTTTGGACAAAGAAATGACGTGCCGCCACGCACAGTGGCTAATAGTGATAAAGAGAAAATCCGACTCCCGCAGACCACTAACGTCGAAAGCACCAACCCAGCATCGACCCCGACCACTAACACTGAAAGCACCAACCCGGCATTGACCCCTGACCACTAACCCCAAAACCGACCACCCCGACCCCGCCCCCCTACGCCGCCCGCCTCCCCAACGCGAACAGCGTCCCCGCCACCAGAATAAACGCCCCAATAATCACCTTCTGCCAGGTACTCGGCACGCCAATCAAGATCAAGACGCTATTGATCAACGTAACCAGCACCACACCGAGCAACGTCCCCACCACCGTCCCCGTCCCACCGGTAATCCTGGCGCCGCCAAGAATCACCGCCGCAATCACGTCCAGCTCAGTCCCCACCAGATCAAACGGATTCGCCAGCCGGTTCGTCGATACATGCAATATCCCCGCAATCCCCGCCAGCATCCCGGTGTAACCAAAAACAAACAAGTGAATAGCCCGCAGGTTATAACCAAGCCGCTCGGCAATCGGCAAACTGCCGCCCATGGCATACACACCGCGTCCCATCATCGTGCGATTAAGCAACCACCACGTCACGCCCGCAGCAATAAACAGCGCAATCACCGAGATCGGCAGCACGGCCCGAAGCCCATCGTTCGTGTGATAGAAAAACAGCGGCAACTGCCCGAAGCTATCCATGCTATGCGGGATATTCATGAAAAACTGCGTACCCACGAACGTCAGCAGCAACCCACGATACAAATACTGCGTGCCAATAGTCACGATCAACGAAGGCGCTTTCAGCCGATGCACCAGCACGCCATTGATCAACCCAAGCAACACGCCGCCCACCGCGCCGCAAACCAGAATCACAAAAACCGGCGCATCGGGCCACCAGGCAAACACGGCCTTGGTGATCGAATACATCGTAAAAGCAGCAATGGCTGTAAACGACACATCGATACCACCCGATGCCAGCACGACCAGCGTCCCCAGCGCAAACAACGACACGGTCGTCCCCGAATGCAGCAAATCGAAGAGCGTCGCGAACTGGAAGAAACGCGGATTCAACGTGCCCACCACCAGGCACGTCACAAGAATCAGCGCGACCGTGAACCACTCTGGATTGCGCACCAGCCGCCCAATCAAACTGGGCCGCCGCACCTGCGGCGCAACCTCGGCCAATGCCGGACTCAGCGCGGAAGCGCCTTGCGATGTCTGAGCAACGCGATGAAGTGACTCGCTCATGCTGCCTCTGAAAGTAAAGCGTGATAAAGATCGGCTTCAGTCAATTGCCCCGCACGATATTCGTTCGAGACACGCCCCTTCTTCATCATCAGGATTCGGTCGCAGTTCTGCAGCAACTCGGGCAGGTCATCGCTGATCAAAATGATGCCGATGCCCTGCTCCGCCAAGCGCTGCATGATGCGGTAAATGATGTCCTTCGATCCCACATCCACACCCACCGTCGGGCCGTGCAGGATCAGGACGCGTGGGTCAATGGCCAGCCATCGGCCGATCAACACGCGTTGCTGGTTTCCTCCGGAAAGCGATTGCACCGGTTTATCGACGTCAGGCGTCGCGATCTGCAACTCCTTCACGGTGCGCTCGGCAAGCTCGCGTGCGCGCTTGCGGTCAACCTGTCCAAAGCGGTCGCGCAAACTCGAAATCATCGCGGTGATGACGTTGTCGCGAATGGATTTATCGAGGAAAAGTCCTTCATTCAAGCGGTCTTCCGGCACATAGCCTATGCGTTGCCACTTTGCATCGGACGGTGTTTTAAGCCGCACGATAGAACCATCCAGCGTCACCGTCCCGCTATCCGCAGGCGCGACACCCGCTAATGCCCGCGCCAATTCATTGCGCCCCGAGTCGAGCAAACCCGTCACGCCAAGAATCTCTCCGCGATGCAGCGAGAACGTGACATCGGCGAACTGACGCGACCGCGATAACGCCTTCACATCGAGCACAATGTCGTGGCCATCCATGACTTCAGCCTGCCGATATCGCTCGTTCGATAACTGCTTGCCTGTCATCAACTCGCCAATCTGCGCCTTCGTGTAATTCTCGATCGGCCCTTGCGCCATCTTCTGGCCATCGCGCAGCACGATCACTTCACCGCCTATCGCGTAACACTCATCCAGCTTGTGACTCACGAACAGCACGGCTACGCCGTCGGCACGCAGCTTCGCCAGCACAGCGATCAGGTTATCGACTTCCTTTTGCGTGAGCGACGTGGTCGGCTCATCCATGATGACGAACTTCGCCGCGCTCGCTATCGCCCGCGCGATAGCCACGAGTTGCCGCGTCGCCAGCGGCAACTGCTCGACCAGCGTCGCTTGAAAATCAGCATCGCCGGGTAAGCCCACCGCTTCCAACGCACGCGCCGCTGTCTTGGCCAGCGCACGGCGATCGAAGGTCCGCGTAAGCCGCCCCGCGTGCGCGGCGAGTTCGGACGTCAACGCCACGTTCTCTGCAACACTCATGTTGGGCAGCAAAGAAAGGTCCTGATACACGGTCTCGATACCCGCCGACAACGCCTCCAGCGGCGCAAGCCGCGAGTGCCTTACGCCTTCGATCACAAGCTCGCCCTGATCGGGTGGCTGCGCGCCGGAGATGATCTTGATCAGCGTGCTCTTGCCGCAGCCGTTCTCGCCGAGCAGGTGATAAATCTGCCCACGCTGGAACGAAAGGCTCACGCCACGCAACGCATACACGCCGGTAAAGCGCTTGTGGATATCGACGACTTCGAGAAGCGGCGCTGTACTCATCATTGAACCTTCTACCCTTTCAACTTCCTGAAGACAGCGCGCACGGCAGCCGTGCGCGCTTTATTGCTTCCTCGAAGACAATCAGAACGGATACTGCTTGTAGTTGGTCTTGTCGACGTCCACCCAGCCGGTGCCGCGCACGATGATGCCCTTGCCCGGACCCTTGGTGACCGTGACCTTGTTATAACCAACCAGACCCAGGTCCGTACCGTTCTCCACCGTCTTGCCATCGATCAGCATTTTCGCAATCTTGTTCATTGCGATACCGGCGAGCTTCGGGTCCCAGAACGCAATGCCATTGATTGCGCCGCTCTCGAGGAACTTGCCGGCTTCCGTCGGCAGACCCGTGCCGTACACGCAGATCTTGCCAATCTTGCCGGCCTCTTCCACTGCACGCCCAATGCCGATCACGTCCAGCGACGACGACCCTTGGAAGCCAGTCAGGTCCGGGTGCTTGCGCAGCACTTCCTTCGCAACCTGGTAAGCACGTTCGCCGTCGTTATTGGTTTCGAGTTTCGGTTCGACCAGATCCATCTTCGGATACTTCTGCTTCGCATTGCCGATACCGCCATCCGCCCACTGAACCTGCGAACGGCTGCCGAGCGAGCCGACCAGTACCGCCCATTTGCCCTGGTCGCCCATGCACTTCGCAAGCCTTTCGTTCAGGCCCGCACCGTACGCGGTGTTGTCGAACGCTTCGATGTCGACCATCGTGTTCTTCTCGTTGTCCGCTTCATGCGTGACGACCTTGATGCCACGATCCATCGCTTTCTTGAGCGCGGGTTCGAGGGTCGGCGGATCGTAGGGAACGACCGCGATCGCCGTGACCTTCTTCGCGATCAAGTCTTCGATGATCTTCAGTTGTTGCGCGGCGTCCGCCTGCCCCGGCCCGGTCTGATACGCGTTCACGCCCGGGTTGTCCTTGGCGAATTCCTTCACGCCCTCGTCCATCCGGTTGAACCAGTTGATACCCGTGACCTTGACCACCGTGACGATGGTTTCGTCGGTCGCGGCCTGCGCGACAGCAATGGCTCCGGCCGCAAGCGTGACAGCGGTAAGCGCGATGGCGATTCGATTGAGTTTCATGCGTTGTCTCCGTTATGGTTTGTATGTGCTGCACATGAGATGAAGTTTTGAAACCGAGGGAAGCTTGTTTTATCCGGTCATGCCGCTGGCGGTTTCGGTACCTTCGAAACGGGCGCGGCACCGCCCAGGCCGAAGATCGCACGCACGCGTTCTCCACCCGCCAGCGCAAGCGACGCAAGCAGCAGAAAGCCCCACGCACAGTCGCCGAAAAACTGCGATATGCCCATCAGGTTGAACAGGCTCGACAAGAACTGGAGCACGGTCGCGGCCAGGAAAACACAGACGATCCGGCCGTAACCGCCCGCCGGATTCACGCCGCCCATCACGGCGATCAGGATCGCGATCAGCAAGTACGAGTTGCCGTAATCCCACTTTGCGCTCGACGTATGCGATGCACTGATGAGCCCGGCAAGCGACGCGAGCACGCCGCACATGCCGTAGGTCAGGATCAACATGCGGTCACGCGGAATGCCGGCGTAAAACGCGGCTTTCGGATTCGTGCCCATCAGGTAGAGCCGCAAACCGAAGGGCGTGCGCTTCAACACCCAACCGAGCAGCAACACCGTTACGACGAAAATCCACAGCGAGATAGGCACTTGCAGGAAGGTGCCGTTGCCGATGTCGGAGAGGGCATCGACGTATTCCACCCGCACCGACGCACCGTTGCTCAATACCACGGCGATGCCAGTAAACAGCAGCGACGTACCGAGCGTGCAGAGGATCGGTGTGAGTTTCAATCGCGCGATGATCACGCCGTTCATCAAGCCGCCGATAGCGCCAAGCGTGACCGTAATCACGCAGAACACGGCGGTGTAGAGCGAGGGCGAGTTATCGGCGGAAACGAGCATCGGCAGCAACTGCGCGGCGACCATGCCCGAGAGGTTCGCCAGCGCAACGCCCGACAAGTCGATACCACCGTTACCCGACACCATCGAGAGCATGATGCCGAGCGCGAGCAAGCCCAGTTCGGGCAACTGACTGCCCATGGACTGGAGGTTGTCGATATCGACGAACTGGCCATGCGATAACGCGGTCGCGACCAACACGACCAGCAAGTTCACCGCGACCAGGAAGTTCAGTTGCCGGTCGGCGAGCCATTTCGATGTGTTCATCGAGTGCTCCTCCATTCAGGAATGGTTAGCCGACACGCTGCCGGATTGCACAGGAACGCCCAGCACTGCTTCGATCTCAGCAAGCTTCGGCATCGACGGTGCGGTGCCGGGGCGCGTAACCGACAAGCTCGCCAGCGCACAGCCAAAACGCACGGCGTTCAACGGGCTTTCGCCGCGTGCAAGCGCTGCGGCAAAGCCGCCGGTGAAGCCATCGCCCGCGCCGGCCGTCTCGACCACGCGACCGCAATTGAAGGCTGGCACCAGTACCGACTGCTTCGGCGTATGCAGCAACGCACCCGCTTCACCCAGCGTCACGATCACGGCACGCACGCCCTTTGCGAGCAGGACATCGGCGGCACGGCGGGCATCGTCGACGGAAGCCACCGTGATACCCGTCAGCGCGGTCGCTTCGGTTTCGTTCGGGGTGATGTAGTCGCAGAGCGGGAAGATGTCGTCGTCGAGCGGCGACGCGGGCGCCGGATTGAACACGGTCGTCACGCCGTGGCGACGCGCGAGTTCAAGGCCGCGCCGCGCGGCAGGAACCGGTTGTTCAAGCTGCGTGACGAACACGGCGGCGGTCGCAATATCGGCTTCTATCGCTTCGACGTCTTCAGGGCACAAGCGTCCTGCCGCCCCCGCCGCGACGATGATCGCGTTGCCGCCCGTGGCGTCGTCGACGAAGATATGCGCTGCACCTGTTGCCACGCCGTCAGTCGTTATTGCCCGCGCGGTGATGCCTTCCGCGGCCCACGTCGAGCGTGCGATGTCGCCGAATGCGTCGGCGCCAAGGCGCGTGCAGAAGATCACGTCGGCACCGGCGCGCGCTGCGGCCACGGCCTGGTTCGACCCCTTGCCGCCGGGTCCCATCGCAAACGCCGATCCGGCGATGGTCTCGCCAAGCAGCGGCATGCGCTCGGCGCGGAACGTGAGATCCGTCACGTAGATGCCGAGGATGACGACGCTGCGGTTCATCGCGTGCTCTCCGAATCCGAAGCGGCAGCCGGTGCATCGGGCGCAAGGTTCACGCCCTTCTTGAAGATGAAGCAACCATAGCCGCGTGCTTCGCCGGTCGCGATCACGCAATACGCTTGTTTGGCGCGTTCATAAAACGCAAAACGTTCGATGGAAGCAAAGGGCGTCGCGCGCCCTTCGGCGGCATCCACCTCGGTTTGCGCTTCGCGCTGCACGGCGGGAAGCGCGTTGGCGTCGCCAACGACTTCCATGCGCTCGGCCGGATGATCGACGAAACTATCCAGCGGCAACACCGACAACACCGCGCGAATCGCACGCGGCGCATTCACGCCGTCGAGCCGAAGCACATGGCCAAGCACCGTTTGGCGCGCGACGGAATCGGCGGGAAAATTGGCGTCGCAGATCACGACTTCGTCGCCGTGTCCCATTGCGCACAGCGCGTGCAGGACGTCGGCGTTCAGCAGCGGATCGAGGTTCTTCAGCATTGCGTCTCCTTCATGTTGAGCGTGCCTCGCTGTGTTGCGAGGTCATCGCTCATGATTCTATTTTGAACCCGTGCTTCTGATGTTCAATCTCCGTACGGGATCCAGATGTTCTTCACTTGCACGGCTTGCCGCAGGAACGGCAGGCCTTCGCTTGCGGCGTCGAACCAGTCGAACACGCGGCCATAATCGACGAACGTGCGCTTCAGGTTGCCCACCGATTCGCGCTCAGTCACCGTCGATAAATCCGCACCGCCGAAGCACCACAACGCGTCTACATCGTCGTGTTTCGCCAGGGTCGACGCCAGCGCCCGACGCTCGCCGGTGACAATGTTCAACGCACCCGCCGGCACATCCGACGTCTCGACGACCTGATAAAAATCGGTCGCCATCAGCGGACACGTTTCGCTCGGCACGGCGACCACGCGATTACCCAACGCAAGCGCCGGTGCGATCAGCGAGACGAGGCCCAGCAACGGCGCTTCGTCCGGGCACACCACGCCGATCACGCCGAGCGGTTCGTGCATCGCCAGCGCAACGCCTCTTAGCGGCGGTGAATGCACCGCGCCATCGAACTTGTCGGCCCACGCGCCGTAGGTGAACAAACGCGTGATCGATGCTTCGACTTCACGCTCGGCATCGACGGCAGAAACGCCGGTCCGCGCCACCAGTTGCCTCGCGAATTCGTCTGCGCGTGCCGACAGGTTTTCCGCAAGGTAATACAGCACCTGGGCACGGTTATGCGTGCTGGCTTGCGACCACTTTTCAGCGTTGCGCGCAGCGGCTACAGCGTTACGGATGTCCTTGCGATTACCCTCGCCCACTTCTCCGACGATCGCCCCCGACGGCGCATGCACAAGCCGCGAGTAACCGCTGTCCGGCCGAACCTGCTTGCCGCCGATAAACAGCTTCGCGGTCCGGTCGAGCGCGCTGACGTTATTCGTGTCGCCTTCAAAAGCGGAAGGCTGCGCAACTCGCTCGCCAGGCGCGGAGCGAACGGCCAGCTTAGTCCACGCACGCGGCTTCAGATACTCGTAAATCCCCTCGCGTCCGCCCTCACGCCCGAAGCCTGATTCGCGATACCCGCCGAAGCCGACACCGGCATCAAAGAGATTGGTCGCGTTGATCCAGACCACGCCGCATTGCAGGCGCGGCGCTATATCCAGCGCGCGGCCGATGGTCTCGCTCCACACGCTCGCAGCCAGTCCATAACGGGAATGATTCGCCAGCGCGACCGCTTCGTCAGGCGTGCGAAAGCTCATTGTCACCAGCACCGGCCCGAAGATTTCTTCTTGTGCGAGCGTGGACGCGGGCGCGACGTTCGTCACCAAAGTAGGCGGATAGAACGCGCCTTGCTCGGGCATCCGAAGCCCTTTTGGCTGATGAATCTCGCAGCCTTCCTGCACACCGCGCTCGACCAGCATGCGAATGCGTTCGAGCTGCACCGTATCAACAATCGCGCCCAGATCGATGCCTTTATCGAGCGACGGCCCGACGCGCAGCGTATCCATGCGACGTTTCAATTTATCGATGAAGCGCTTCTCCACGCCTTCCTGCACCAGCAGCCGCGAACCGGCGCAGCAGACCTGGCCCTGGTTGAACCAGATTGCATCGACGACACCTTCCACGGCGCTGTCGAGATCGGCGTCATCGAATACGATGAACGGCGACTTGCCGCCGAGTTCAAGCGTGAGCGACTTGCCCGAGCCTGCGGTCGCCACGCGAATCTGCCGACCCACTTCTGTCGATCCGGTGAACGCAATCTTCGCCACTCGCGGATGTTCGACTAGCGCAGCACCGGTGCGGCCGTCGCCGGTGACCACGTTCAGCACGCCTGCGGGCAAGCCTGCACGCGCTGCCAGTTCAGCGAACAACAACGCCGTGAGAGGCGTGTATTCGGCCGGCTTCAGCACCACGCAATTACCCAGCGCGAGTGCCGGTGCGATCTTCCATGAGAGCATCAGCAGCGGAAAATTCCAGGGCACGATCTGGCCGATAACCCCAAGCGGCGCCCAGTCGGCGAACTCGCGGTCCTGCAATTGTGCCCAACCTGCGTGATGCAGAAAGTGCCTTGCCACAAGAGGGATATCGATGTCGCGCGACTCGCGGATCGGCTTGCCGTTATCCATCGATTCGAGCACAGAAAATAAGCGCGCATGCCGCTGCACCATGCGCGACAGCGCATACAGATGCCGTGCGCGGCCCGCGCCGCCCAGCGCTTGCCACGCGGGCAGCGCACGATGCGCGGCATCAACCGCTGCGTCAATATCCGCCTGATCGCCCTGAGCGATGCTCGCGATCACGCGCCCGGTCGCGGGTTCCAGCGAGTCGAATTGCTCACCGGCCAGAGGCGCGCGAAAGGCGCCGTCGATGAAATGACCAAAGCCGGCCGCGTGTTGATCCAGCCAGGCGCGCGCGGCGCTGTCGTCTTCCGGTGCAGGTCCGTAATCCATCGAGGTGAAGTAGTCGGCTACGCTCATGTGGAGCTCGTGTAAGGGATGATGCGGTGCTGGTTAATCAACTCAAGCAACCGGATGTCGATGGAAAGCCGAATAGCGGCCGGTGACGTGATGCTCGAGTTGCCGTTCGATATCGGCGAGCAGGCTCGATGCGCCAATGCGGAACAACGCCGGTTCAAGCCATTCGCGGCCGAGTTCTTCCTTCATCAGGATCTGGTATTCGAGCACCGACTTGGCGGCGGACACGCCGCCCGCTGGTTTGAAGCCGATCATCACGCCGGTCCGTTCAAGGTAGTCGCGAATCATGCGCACCATGACGAGCGAAACGTCGAGCGTGGCGTTGACACCTTCCTTACCGGTGGACGTCTTGATGAAATCGGCGCCGGCCATCATGCAGACCATGGACGCCTTGGCGATATTCGAGAGCGTGCGGATGTCGCCGGTGGCGAGAATCGCTTTGATATGCGCCGCGCCGCACGCTGCGCGAAAGTCGCGCATTTCGTCGTAGAGCGCCTGCCAGTTGCCGGTGAGCACATGTTCACGCGTGACGACAATATCGATTTCCGCCGCGCCGTCTTTCACCGACGCCTCAATCTCTTTCAACTTCAGCGGATGGGGAATCAGTCCTGCCGGAAAGCCCGTGGAGACCGCCGCGACCGGGATGCCGCTACCGGCAAGCGCGGCGACGGCGATGCCGACGAAGCGGTGATACACGCACACGGCGCCGGTCTTGATCGAGCCGGGCGGCATGCCCAGCGCTTCGAGCAGGTCGTCGCGAATCGGGCGGCGTGCTTTGGCGCACAGGCGTTCGACGCGGGCGGCGGTATCGTCGCCGTTGAGCGTGGTCAGGTCGATGCAGGTGATGGCTTTGAGCAGCCAGGCGGCTTGTGCATCTTTTTTAACCGCGCGGCGCGTGCCTAGCGTACTGACTCGCCTGACGACCGCCGATTGATTGACCCGCAGGCTATCTAGCCAGGAGAGGTCCAGCGGCACGCCGGGATTGCGCTGCTGTTGCTCAAGATGGAAGAGCGGTTTGCCGCGCAAGGGGACGACGGGTTGGGAAGCAACATCGAGCATGAGCATGGCCGGTTGTGCAGCGCACAACATTTTCCGGTTAATCGATGCATTATTCTAACACCTTGTTGTTACGATTATAACATTCGGGATTATACGGAGGGAGGTCATTCGCATTGTTGTGGCAGTTTGGGGGTAGCACCGGCACGAACGAACACCCGTCCAAATATGTGGCCTTTTAATCTCCACGGTTAGAATTGCCCCTTCAGCACCAATCGCCGGAAAAAAGCATAGGCGACACCGCGGTCAAGGAGAACCCGATGGATGCATTGCCACCCGAAGAAACCATCCGCAGTGCCGTCGACCGGTCGGTAAACCGTCTGCGCCTTCAGCACGAGATCGCCGTGCAATTCGCGACGTCCGTGCTGCGCGTGCACAGCGCCAACGTGCTCCTCGACGAAGCCTGCAAGGCGGTATCGGCTGGACTGCGCTCGCGCTTCGCCAAGGTGCTGCGCTATCAACCCGAAAGCGAAACCTTCGTGCTGGAAGCCGGCATCGGCTGGGACCCGGCGGACATCGGCACAACCGAACTCGGCGCCGACGACGCCAGCCCCGCCGGCCACGCATTCGTCAGCGGCCGCCCGGTGTTGTCGAATCATCTCGGCACCGAACACCGTTTCCGCACGCCTGAACTGCTCGCCCGGCACGGCATCAAGCGCGCCATCAACGTCCCCATTCGCGGCATTCCTGAAACCTTCGGCGTGCTCGAAGCCGATAGCTCCGACGACGAAGACTTCAGCGAAACCGATATCGTATTTCTGGAAGCGATCGCGAACGTCATCTCCATGAGCCGCGAACGGCTGGCCGCGGAATCGCAAACCGGCGCCGACGAACTGTTCTCCACCAGCGTGCTGAACGCGAGCACCGACTGCATCCAGGTGCTGTCGCTGGATGGCGGTATCGAATTCATGAACGACAACGGCCTGGCAGCGCTGAGCATCGACGACTTCGCGGAGGTCGGCGGCACCACTTGCACCGACCTATGGCCTGACGATCAACGCCAGAAAGTCCTGCAGGCACTGATGAAATCCGTGGGTGGCGAACCGGTCCGGTTCGAAGGTCCCTGCCCGACCCGTGCCGGCGATGCCCGCTGGTGGGATGTGTCCGTCGCGCCTATTCTCGATACCGATGAGCGCGTCAAGCGCATCGTGCTGACCATGCGCGATGTCACCGAGCGGCACGAGAACGAGGAGAAACTCGCCGCGCTTGTGTTGAGCCAGGAGACGCAGCTTGGCAATTCGGCGTTGATGATGAAAGAGGTTCATCACCGGGTTCGCAACAGTCTTCAACTTGTGCAGACGCTGCTCGCGCTCCAGGCGAACCTCGCCGGTGATAAGTCCGTCGCCACGCATTTGCAGGCGGCAGCCACGCGCGTGCGCACGGTCGGGTCGGTGCATCACCGGCTCTATCAGGACGACGGCGCGGAAGCCACGGATGCCACCACTTACCTGCGCGGCTTGACGGCCGATCTGGCTGAATTGGCGGCGGGGCGAGAGGTATCGCTGGAAGGCGAGTCGATCGTGCTGCCCGCCGCGCGGCTCGCGCCGCTCGGGCTGGTGACAGCGGAACTCGTGACCAACGCGCTCAAGTACGGGCGCGGGACGGTGCGCGTGAAGCTGGAACGATCCGAGGCAGTCGTGCTGCTGACCGTGGAGGACGAGGGAGACGGCTTTCCCGTCGACTTCCCGAAACCGCAGGGCACGGGCCTCGGCATGCGGCTCGTGACGACTTATGCGGGCAAGGGCACGGGGGCGGTTACGGTTGACAGGTCGGTGCCGTTCAGCCGGATTGTGGTGAGGTTTCCGGCGGGGTAAAGGCGAGCTGACGGATAGCGTTGGTTCGCTTTTACGACGCAAGCCAATTAGCGACCGGTGAGACGAGCAATACCGGTGATACCAGCGATTTCGCCAAGCGCACGACAGGGACATCGGCCTCAGGTCCAGTCCGGTGTGCAAGAGCGTTCATCAACCGCCGGTTTTCTCGCGAGTTTGCCGGAATTGCGCAAGCGAAACAACACGATTCCCCGCCTCATGCTCGTCGTCCGCCAGGGGAGCAATTTCTGCGAGCAGGGCGCGGGTCATGTGCACGGACACGGCAATATCGTTCAACGATAAACCCAGTTTTTCTCTGAGAACGGTCATCGCGCTATGAAGAAGCTCCGGCTTTTCATGCGGAATGGACATGTCCTCGTGCTCGATGTGGCGCTCGCCTTTTTCAAACAGATGTCCTAACAGCGCGCGCTTATATTGGTCTTCACCAAGAATGTTCAGTTGCCGGGCGCGATACAGCATCGCTGCCTTACTCACGCGCCACCGCATTTTCAGTTGCGACAACGCTATCCAGTTAACCTGCGTGCCACCTCTCAAGGCCGGAAATTCTTTGACGAAGCTGCTTCGAGGAAGCAAGAAAGCACTGGCAAAACGATTAGCTTCGGACTCCGATTCTTTGTCTCCCGTCTTGCGGCCGACATGTCCAACGAAGTGACCGCACTCGTGCGCGTATCCGAAGCGTACGCGGCACGCTGACGCGTCGGCGCGGTTGGTCACTACGATTGGCCGGGACGATGCGATAGACAACGCATCGATACCCTTCGCCGAGTTTTCAAACGCGGTCACAACCGCTCCTGCGTTTTCAAGCACGCGAACCATATTGCCGATCGGTCCCATTCCTAACCCCCAATGCGCTCTGCATTTCTCAGCGGCACGCTCGGCCGCTTCAGGGCTGTCAATGGGATATTCGGGAAAGTCCAGCTTGGGAAGCCGCAATCTGGCATCAATCGAAGCGACGAACCGGCGGAAGAGTTCGCCTTTGGCGATGACGGTCTGCTTGTCGCTCAGCTTCGCAGTGGTCAACTTGCGAAAATGGAATGCCTCTTCCGGCAACGCTTGCGGCGCGCCCGGGAAAAAGAACTGCCGCTGCACGCGAAGCACCGAAGCCAACGCATCGACGAGTTCATCTGTAGGTTGAGCCATTCCTGACTCAACCCGCTGGATGAATTGTTTCGACTTGCCGACGGCGTCTCCGACGTCAGCAAGCGAAAGGCTTTGGGCGCAGCGGACCAGTCTCAGATTGGCCGCATCGAATTCAACTGTCATTTGCCAGTATCAGCGTTAGGTCGGGAGACGTCGTCGTCCGTGTGCAGCAGGTCGGCCCGGGGAGCGTCCTGATGAACCGCATCCGGTAATTGGTCATCCATGCTGCTGAGGACGCGAACATCGCCAAATCGCCATTCGCACAGCGCATCTTCCTCAGCGTTATAACCAACGAAATAGATTTCGAGTTCGTCGTTTTCAGTCAAAGGGCGTTGAACAATAAACCGGAAAATCACTGCCTCCGCGTCGCTCGGCGCGAACAATTGATCGGTCTGGTTTCGACGCCAAAAGCCCTTCTTCTTGGGCGACTCATGATCGTCGCGAAAAAACCGAAAGGGAACACCCTCGATTTCCAGCGTAACGTCCATCGCACTATTGGTGAGCTTGAGCCAATCATGTTCACCCGAGGTACCCAGCCGGATAAGGCGTTGTCGAGAACGGCCGAAAAAGAGCGTCCCGCGGCCATAGGAGCAGTCGTCCTCTGAATCGAGCAGCGACTCGACGCCGTAATAGATCTCGCGAAGATCGCGGGCGATGACGTTAAGACGTTCTTCCGTGAGCACGGGCTTCGACTTCCAAGGCAGCGGCAAATCCATATACCCATCTCTTTTTCGGTTTTTGACGAAATCGTCAACCGCATATTGTCGGAGATGCGTAGATTCGTCAACCGGGATCGATGTCAACAGTCTGTCGGCGAAAGGCGATGGATAGCCCCCGCCTAAACCCCCTTCGTCTCTCGCAACCTCTCGATCAATTCGCCCGGTACGTTCCAGTCCCGCAGGATCGCGTCGTTATCCTGCCCCGGACTCGCGGGCGGCGAACTCACCTCCGGCACCGTGCGGCTAAAGCGCGGCGCCGGGCCCGGTTGCGTCACCCCATCCACGTCGATGA
Source organism: Caballeronia sp. LjRoot34 (assembly GCF_964253815.1). Lineage (NCBI taxonomy): Bacteria > Pseudomonadati > Pseudomonadota > Betaproteobacteria > Burkholderiales > Burkholderiaceae > Caballeronia > Caballeronia sp. LjRoot34. Next base: position 944,633 of record NZ_CAXUSB020000003.1, on the reverse strand, counting down.
ACGTTCCCCGCGTCCGGTTATGCACATGCTCCGGCGCCTCGTCCATATCGAGCACCGGCGCAAAGCACACATCCGTGCCTTCCATCAATTCACACCATGCCTGTCGAGTTTTCGTCGCGAAGATGGCCGCTATTTTCGTTTTCAGCGACGGCCATTGCTCGCGGTCCATCTGGCTATTGAAGGCCGTATCGTCGATTCCGCAGAGCTTCAGCAGCAAAGCATAGAACTGCGGTTCGATCGCCCCCACCGACACGAATTTGCCATCCGCGCACGCGTAGGTATTGTAGAAATGCGCGCCGCCGGCAAGCATGCTCGAGCCTCGTTCGCCCGCCCACGCGCCAAACGCCTTATAACCGTAGATCATCGCGCCCAGTAGTGCGGAGCCTTCGACCATCGCGGCATCGATCACCTGGCCCTTGCCCGACCCGCGCGCTTCCAGCAGCGCGCACAACACGCCAAACGCGAGCATCATCCCGCCACCGCCAAAGTCACCGACCAGATTCAGCGGCGGTACCGGCGGTGCATCGCTACGTCCAATCTCGTGCAGCATCCCGCTCATCGCGATGTAATTCAGATCGTGCCCGGCAGTCCTCGCTAGCGGACCGTCCTGGCCCCAGCCCGTGACACGGCCGTACACCAGCTTCGGATTGCGTTCCAGGCATACGTCCGGCCCGAGGCCAAGCCGCTCCATCACGCCAGGGCGAAAACCTTCAATCAGCGCATCGGCCTGAGCAACAAGATGCAGCGCCAGCTCACGTCCTTCCGGTTGCTTGAGATCCAGCGCGAGCGAGCGGCGTCCGCGCGCCATCACATCGAATTTCGTGCCTTGCATGGGATACGGCGTGGCACCGCCGGTCTGCTTACGATCGATGCGGATCACTTCCGCACCCATGTCGGCGAGCATCATGGCGGCGAACGGACACGGCCCGAGCCCGACCATCTCGACTACCCGGATCCCCTTGAGCGGCCCGCTCATCGCAACGTCCCATGCGATAAACAATCCCGGCCCGGCGACGCATGAATTGCGGGAGACTTCATATTGGTTTTCCCTAGCGCAAAGGTTGTTCGAGACCAGCGTTTCTCTTAAGCACCTGAATTCCCGATGCTCTCCGATTCAAGAAACTCTACACCTTACGTTTAATACGCTCTCGCGCCAATGTCCCCCATTTATCTTTTCTAGCCGGGTACCATTGAATAGAATTGAATGGCAACGAATTGACTCGAATGCTGCTCGTGCAGCACGAAGACCAGGCGGTCCGCGATCATGTCCATGGGAGTCTGCTAATGAGTCTTCAGAACATCAAGGTAGCGAGCGCAAGCGCCGCCTGGGTTCTTCTTTGCGTGTGCGCGACTGCCCAGGCTCAAACGGCCAGCAGCGCGGTCGCTACGCCCGCGCACTCCCCTGACGTTACGCCGGTCGGCATTGTGGTGTCGCCTGGTTTCACCGGCGACGAGCCGGCTGCCGTCAGGGACGCGCTGGCCCGAAAAGTCACCGATGGCAAGACGCTCTCGTTCACGCATCGAGTAGAAGATCTGATCGGCGATGCATTGCCGAAGACGCTGCACGACTCTGCGTTGATGGACGCCAAGCTAAGCCGCGATCTCGCGTTCGTTGTGCCCGCACCGTATGGAATCCGCTATCGGTCGAAGGTCCACGTGATGACGGTAGACGTGGATCTGTCGGACAGCGATCACCCCGACACCATCGTCCTCAAAAGGACCATCACCGGACCGCGCGGCCGAAAGCTGGTGGTAGCGGCCGAAGCGAAATCCAAGGGCTATATACAGAACATCGATATCGTCGAACTGGATCCCGTCAACAAGCACAACAAGACGACAGTGCATGGGCGCTTCGTGCTCTCGCCGCAGGCATTTTCCGCAGAAGACGGTGATCTCGCGCTCGTGTTGATCTGTCGCGTGGTGCCGCCTTATCTGACGCAGACCAAGGACCATACCGACCCAAGCAACGAGGAGCCCACCGACATCACCACACGCACGGCAACGCTGCACGCGAACGTCGGCGATATCTGGCTGATCAATCGAGAAAAGGGCATCGTGCTAGCGAAGGGACTGCGCTTGGTGAAATAAGCGCGGGCCTGTTCACGTGAATCGCATGCGCCGGCCACCACGCTGATTTTCGGCTAGCTCGACAACAAGGCACCAAGCTGGTTGCGCAGCCGATCCGTCGCTTGCGTCATCGGCGCACGAAGTTCCTGGCGAATCATTCCCAAGACTTCGAGCGCACATTTCACGGGTGCCGGATTGGGCTCAGACACAAGTGCTTGAATCAACGGCACTAGTCGATGGAACCGCGCACGCGCTTCATCAAGACGCCCCGCCTTGATGTCGTTATAAACCGCAACAAAGTCCGCCGCGCGCACATGCGCACTCGCCGCGATCGCACCGTGGCCGCCAAGACATATCGTACTGAACATATTCAGGTCTTCGCCCGCCAGCACGGACAAACGTCCATCAAGGATCAACGTGAGGGTTGTTTCCAGCGAGCCTGCGCAATCCTTGATTGCGTGAATGTTCGGATGACCGGCGAGCGTCAACAGGGTTGCTATATCCAGGCGTACACCCGTTCTATAGGGGATATCGTAGACAATCAGCGGGGTCTTGCTGGTATCGGCGAGGGTGGTGAAGTGGTTCGTCAAGCCGACCTGCGACGGACGCACATAGTAAGGCGCAGGAACCAGCAAGCCGGCGATCGGAAGCTCGTTCAAGCGAAGCGCGCGCTCGCGGAGCTCCATCGCGTTATTGCCGGCCAGTCCCACCACGACCGGAAGGTTCTTCGCCTCATTCAGGATGGTCGCAAGCACCTGTTCTTGCTCAGCGTGATCGAGCGACGAAGGTTCGCCCGTTGTTCCCAGCGCAACGAACCCCGATACCTTTGCTTCAATGTAAGACTTGACCAGGTTTCGCAGCGCGTCGTGATCGACACGTCCGTTTGAAAACGGCGTGACCAACGGAATCCAGATACCAGAAAAAATCGACATTCCATACTCTCCTGTTCGACCGATAAAAACGCAGGATGTGCTTGTTGATCGGGAAAAATGCTTGATGATCGGCTACTCGAAAGCCGTTCGTTTGCGCGGCGTGAATTTCCAACCTAACGTAGTTCCAGCCGCCGCCAGCAGAATCAGCGCCGCGCCAACAATCTGTAGCCATCCTAAACGTTGTCCGAATGCAACCCTATCCACAATGATCGCCACGACCGGATAGATGAAGGACAACGCCCCCGTCACCGCGATCGGCAGTTTCTGGATGGCGCCATAAAGCAGCACGTACATGATGCCGGTGTTGACCACACCGAGCACGACAAGATCCGCCCAATGATTTGGGGTGGTCGGCAAATGGTGAAAGTCGACGAATGGCGCTAGCATGATGATGCCGAGCGCCACATGCAACAACGCAATCAGATGCGGTGGCGTTCCCTTGAGCTGCTTGGTCACGATTGAACAGATCGCATAGAGAAATGCGGCGCCGAGCGCATAGCCGATACCTTCCAGATATTCACCAGGCTTGGCCAGCACCGCAGGCTCCACTCGCACGACCAGCGCGAGGCCTACAAACGCGACACTGAGCCAGAGAATCGTACGCAGGGTAATTCGTTCCCGAAACACTACTGCGCCAAGCAGGACGAGCATGAACGGCTGGGTGTTATAGACCGTGGTCGCCATCGATATGGAAGCTCGCGAATAAGCCGCAAACAGCAGCACCCAGTTGCCGACAATCGTGACGCTGCCGAGTGCAACCAGTCCAAGCATGCGCCATGAAAACAAGCTTTTGCGCAGCATCCCTTTTAACGCACAGATCACAAGCAGCGTCGCCGCGCCGAACACGCAACGAATGAACACGACGTTCAGCGGCGTCTGCTGCGACGACACGACGAGCCAGCCGACCGTGCCGGATATCACCATTGCTACAGTCATTTCTACGCAGCCAACGCGCATTTCTCTCGAGCTCATCGCCTCGCCTTTCAAGTGGTGCCAACTCCATCTGTCTAGTAAGTTTAGTAGGCGGCCAAGCGCGATTCCATGTGTAAAATGAGCGGACATCGACGTTTTAACTTCAAATCGAAGGTCCATTTGAAGAATCGCCTTTCTTCCCCGCCGGGTCTTGTTTTGCTCGACCAGACCGACCGCGAATTGCTCACCGTTCTATCCGAGGACGGCCGGATCGCGATGAGCGAACTCGCGCGCCGGATTGGCTTGTCGGCGCCCAGCACAGCCGAGCGCGTGCGTCAGCTCGAAGCGCGTGGCGTGATCCAGGGGTTCGCGGTCAGGCTCGACCCCCGTGCGCTGGGATACACGCTTCAGGCCATCGTTCGAGTCAAGCCGTTGCCTGGTCAACTGCACTTGGTGGAAGAAGCCATCCGACGCATTCCCGAATTCGTCGAATGCGATAAGGTCACCGGCGACGACTGTTTTGTCTGCCGGCTATTTCTCAAGACGATCGAACAACTCGACGAGATTCTTTCGAAGGTCGCAGAGCGAGCGGAGACGAGCACGGCGATCATCAAGTCAACGCCGGTCGAACGCCGGTTACCGCCCCTGGATTGAACCGCGCGTCGGGACGTGCAAACCTTGGCGACGTCGCCGCGTCCTGCGGACGATCGAGCAGCGACGAAGCGGCCGGCCTCAGCGGGCTGTCGCGGCGAGTCACTACGTTGATTGCGATAGGCGGCGGCAGGTAGACTATAGGCAACGCGGCGATACTCTGAGCCCCCGGCGAGCCAGACCGGTGACATCTTTTTGGCCGTCTTGATGAGCCATCGTCATCATCCAGGCTATCAACGGCATTGTTATATAGAGGACACCAGTCGATGAACTTGCCCCCCGTCGAAACCGAGCCGGTGATCGAAGGCTTAAGCGCCATCACGTTGTCCACTCGCGACATGCGGAGCGCCGTGCGTTTTTACAAGGCGCTCGGTTTCCCGCTCTTGCATGGCGGCGAAAACGAACCGTTTACATCATTCGCAGCGGGCGTGTCGTTTCTCAATCTGACAGTCGAGATGCACGGTCCAATCAACTGGTGGGGTCGGGTGATCATCTATGTGTCAGACGTCGATGCAATGTACCGCAAGGCGCTCGCAGCCGGGTTCCCGTCGGCGTTCACCCCGCGCGATGCGCCTTGGAACGAACGCTATTTCCATGTCATGGACCCCGACGGGCACGAAATCAGCTTCGCGCGGCCATTGAGCTGAGCGCGCGATGGGGCAACAACATTGACCGTTTGTATTCAAATCCCCGTAAATGACTCAAGCTGGGCGATTCGCGCCAGGTCGGCAGCAAGCGACCCAACTCGGCTGTTTCGACCGATACGCCCCTGATGTCCGCTTTCGGAAGTACAGCAGTCCTCGCGCACCTATAGCGCATGGCCCTTGTTAGGGATGGTCGATCTTCTTGAGAACCGTCGGTGGGAAGTCGACTGTAAATGCTGCAAATTCTAATGATCGCCACGGCGAAAGCCTCCAGCTTCCCTCGCTACCTTCGTCGCTCCTGCCTACTATTAAAATAGTTGACAGAGTATTACTTCGATCCTACGATCTACTACATCTCTAGTAGGAGGCGTTTTGGACATCTCGCTGACTGACCGGGAAGCTGACGTCATGCAGATACTGTGGGAACGTGGTCCATCGGTTGTCAGTGAGGTTCGTGCTGGACTTACCGATGACCTCGCCTACACCACGGTTTTGACGATCCTTCGCACGCTTGAAAGCAAAGGGTATGTAACCCACGTGGAAGAGGGCCGGGGACACCGCTACGCAGCCGCTGTTCAGCAACAAGCGGCCCGGAAAAGTGCTCTGCGGCACCTGACGAGCAAGCTATTCGGTGGATCGACAGAACTGTTATTTGCGCAGCTGGTGGCCGACAAGAATCTCACGCCGAAGGAAGTTCGTCGTATGCGTGAGCTATTGAAAGAGAAACCCGGCGAGGAGTAGTCCCGATGCTGACGTGGATGATTTATGCGGTGTCGGTATCCACGGTTCTATCCGTGGCTGCGCTCATTGCGGAACACTCGGCACGGCAACGGCGATCGCCCAGCAGATGGTTCTGGCTTCTCGCGATTGTCGCATCGCTAGCAATTCCAGCGATTATGACGTCGGTTTCAATCGAAATCCCCATGGACCTGAGGCCATCAGTGCCCCGGAATGTGATCGCTCTGCATGAGATAACCTCAACACATTTATCCCCTGCAGTCTGGGTCGAGAATCACGACAGTGGCTCCGCAACGTTCCAGCATGTTCAATTCCATGCCAAAGACGTGTGGTATGGCGCGTCGATACTAATGATTTTTATTTTGCTGGTCGGCGCAACGCATTTGCATTGGCGCAAACGGCAATGGACTACTGCGTCCGTCTGCGGCGTTTCAGTGTATCTATCGACCGACGTCGGCCCGGCTGTTGTCGGCCTACTCCGCCCGCGGATTGTTCTTCCAGTTTGGCTTCTCGATTCACCCCTAGAGCAACAGGCTGCCGTCATGGCGCACGAGAACTCGCACATAGACGCCCATGACCCGCTTTTCCTCACAGTAGCACTTTTCCTGATCGCGCTTATGCCATGGAACCCGCCTCTTTGGTGGCAGTTGCGACGACTCAGGTGTGCCATCGAGGTCGACTGCGACGCCAGAGTCCTGAGAGCTGGGCACAAGATTGCTGTTTACGGCGAAACGCTAATCGCAGTCGGAGAGCGGCAGTCCCGATACATCGGATCAGTAGCGGGCATGTCCGAGTCCAGATCGTTTTTAGAGCGACGATTAAAACTGATGCTACGGAAACCGGCTAAGCGGAAATTGCTGGTCGCAGTACTTCTCGGATGTATGTCAATAACGCTGGTCACTCTGGCCGCACAAGTGAGCCCTCCTATCATGAACGATGCCTCGAACGAACATACTCAAGTGCCGATAGCCACCGAAATTCTGGATCGGTATGTTGGAACCTACAAGTTCACCGGTACATCGGTGATGAAAGTCCGACGCGAAGGTGACCACCTGGCTTTGCAACTTACAGGGCAAGGATGGGTTGAGGAGTTTCCAATGAGCGAGACGGAATTTTTTGCAAAGGTCGTCAAAGCGACCCAGACGTTTGTGGTTGATGATCAGGGACACGTTACTGCCTTGATTCATCACCAGAACGGTCGCGATTTCACATTGCCACGCGTCGATTCTGCCGAAGCGGAAGAAATTGAGGCGACTGTCGCTGCGAAGGTGAAGAGCCAGATGGCCACTCCGGGAAGCGAAGCTGCACTGCGCCGGCATATTGACGGCTTGCAGGTTGGCAACCCGATCTATTCCGAAATGTCGCCCGACTTACAACAGGCTACGCGCGAGCAACTGCCCAGACTCAAAGAGGACCTGAATAGAATAGGTCCTGTTGAAAGCGTCCGGTTTGTGGGTGTTGGCAACCAGGGCTGGGACATCTACCAGGTTACGCATGATTTGGGGTCTTCCACCTGGCGTATTCACCTCGCTGACAACGGCATTGTCGACGGCCTGCTGGTACAAGTGGGTCCCTGAATCGCTTCTGGAATCGAAAGGTCTAAAGCCGCCACAGGACGACCGGCAAGAATCTCACGTCCAAGGAAGTTCGTCGTATGCGTGAGCTATTGAAAGAGAAACCCAACGAGGAGTAGCTCTGATGCTGACGTGGATGATTTATGCGGTGTCGGTGTCGGCAGTTCTATCGGTGGCTGCACTCATTGCGGAACACTCCGCGCGGCAACGGCGATCACCCAGCAGACGGTTCTGGCTCCTCGCGATCGTTGCATCTCTTGCAATCCCAGCGGTGACGACGTTGGTGTCCATTGACATCCCCGCGGAGCTAAGGCCGTCAGTGCCTCGCAATGTGATCGCCCTGCATGAGATCACATCAATGCATTTATCCCCAGCGGTCTGGGTCGAAAATCACGGCAGTGGCTCCCTAGCGTTCCAGCACGTGCAACTCCATGCCGAAGATGCGTGGTATGGCGCGTCGATATTAATGATTCTGGCTTTGTTAGCCAGCGCAACGCATTTGCAGTGGCGAAAACGGCAATGGGCTACTGCGTCCGTCTGCGACGTTTCGGTGTATATATCGACCGACGTCGGCCCTGCTGTTGTCGGCCTTCTCCACCCGCGGATTGTTCTTCCGGTTTGGCTCCTCGATTCGCCTCCGGAGCAACAGGCCTCCGTCATGGCGCACGAGAACTCGCACATGGACGCCCATGATTCGACCGTCTTTACGATCGCACTCTGCCTGATCGCGCTCATGCCGTGGAATCTGCCCCTTTGGTGGCAGTTGCGACGACTCAGATGTGCCGTCGAGGTCGACTGCGACGCCAGAGTCCTGAGAGCTGGGCAAAAGATTGCTGTTTACGGCGAAACGCTAATCGCAGTCGGAGAGCGGCAGTCCCGATACATCGGATCAGTAGCCGGCATGTCCGAGTCCAGATCGTTTTTAGAGCGACGTCTAAAACTGATGCTACGGAAACCGGCTAAGCGGAAATTGCTGGTCGCAGTACTTCTCGGATGTATGTCAATAACGCTGGTCACTCTGGCCGCACAAGTGAGCCCTCCTATCATGAACGATGCCTCGAATGAATATACTCAAGTGCAGATAGCCGCTGAAGTTCTGGATCGGTATGTTGGCACGTACAAAGCTAGCGAAACAACTGTGCTGAAATTCCGACGTGAAGACGACCACCTAATGTCGCAACGTACAGGGCAAGGATGGATTGGAAAGTATCCAATGAGCGATACAAAATTTTTTGCGAAGGTCGTCGAAGCAACCGATACATTTGTGGTTGACGATTCGGGGCACGTTACTGCCTTGATTCATTACCAGAACGGCCGCGAAGCCACATATCCACGAATCGATACTGCCCAGGGGGAGAGAATTGAGGCGATTCTCGCCGCGAAGGTCAAGAGCCAGATTGCCACCCCAGGGACCGAAAATGCACTGCGCCGGAACATTGAGGGCTTACAGTCGGGAAACCCAATATATTCCGAAATGTCGCCCGTCTTACAGGAGGCTACGCGGAAGCAACTGCCCGATCTGAAAGAGGGCCTAAAGCGATTAGGCCCTGTTAAAAGTGTCCAGTTCGTGGGTGTTGGCAACCAGGGTTGGGACATATATCAGGTTACACATGATTCGGGATCGTCTACCTGGCGTATTCACATCGCGGACAACGGCATTATCGATGGCGTGCTAGTGCAGTCAGGCCCATGAATGGGTTCTGGGATCGAGCAGCCTGAAACCGCCAGCATCGATTCAACGACCGCTTCCCGGCCGAATTGGACAACCGAATGTCCGCGCACGAGCCACGGGGAGTGGCTCAATTTGGCCGTTAGGCAGCACTAGCCTGGATAAGACGCAGGCCCCATCCCGTCTTTAACGTTCCGTCTTCGCGTTGCATGGGCGCAAACGCCGACAATAGTTCGCTCTTGAACCGTGCGCGCGCTGTTTCCGACATCCTGTCTGCATCGTAAGTGTCCAGCATGTCCAACCATAACTGCTCGGGCGTAGGCGTCCAGTCAACTTCGATGTCCTCGAAGACGACATTAACGAAACCATGCTGGAGTAGTTCGCTCCAACCGGTTTCGCTGCGTGTGCGCGCGTCACCGAGTGGTAGGTGTGTCAGGTTCGCCTTCGCAATCGGCCTGAATATGTCTAAAAAGACTTCACCAACTTCCCCGGTCAGAAAGGCCCGCCCGACGACAGCGGAAAGACTACCGCCTTCACGCAATACCCGACGAATTTCACGGATGACTTGCTCTATGTCGTCCATCAACATCAAAGCCATGTGCGACAGAACGTAGTCGACCGAACCGGTATCAAGCGACAACTCTTGTGCGCGCTCATTGATCAAGCGAACATCCTGCGGCAGCACCGCCCGGGCAGCGCTCAACTCGCCGTCGCTCATGTCGAGGCCGATCAACTTCGTTCCTGCGTTGCCCCTGTCGTTCAGAATTTGCAGCAGTGGTCCATCACCACATGCCAGATCGAGCACGGTGCGCGACATCCCATCATTCGGCACCCGCTTTGCCAGCGCATGATAGGAAGACGGGTATTCTGCATGCGTGGATCGCGCCGGGTGGTTGCCATAGGCCCGGCGCGTTGCTCCCGCCCGGCGCCGATGAAAATCTTTTAAATAGATTTCTGCTTGGGATGTCATTCTTGCGTTACCCGATTGTTCAATTCTTGATTCTACGCCTGGACTCTGGATCGTCCCTCTCGAGGAATTGTCAACGATCTAGCCCTGTGGGTCGATTGACTCAGCTGGCCGGACCGCGACCGATGGCGATCGGCTAACATCGACCCTGAGCGGTCCCCCAGATTTATCGAAAACAGTCATTCGTCGTTCACGAATTTGCCAGATGACCATCTCACGTCCTCGAAAATTCCTCTACTAGGTGCGCCGATATCAAAATCGATGAAGGCCTGTTGGCTATTCCTCGATGGAGGTCGGAAAGCAGCAATAAGCTACCATCATCGGGAGACAAGGCTGCTACGTTCCCAAAAGGCAATCAATGCAAAACAGCGATTCCGCAAAGTCGTTCGTCACGCTTCGACCGATGTCGGTTCTCGAACTCGAAAAGATCGCCGGCATCGCTGACCGCGACGACAGGTTGTCGGCTCCCGAGATGGGGTTACCTCCCCCGCATGTGGCAAGACGGGCCTTGGAGAGGATAGAGGCAAAACAGTCGTCCAGTTGGTGCCTACCGTTTCTCATCGTCGGCGCGCAGAAGTTGGGCATCGCCGGAAGTTGCGGTTTTAAAGGTCAGCCAACTCGGGGCGAAGTAGAGATTGGCTATGGTGTTACCCCAAGTTTCCAGAACCAGGGAATAGCGACAGCTGCCGTTCGCGAGCTGCTCAAGCTAGCCTTCGCGGATCGGTCTGTCTCTCAGGTACTGGCAACAATTAACCCAAAAAACGTCGCGTCAAACCGGGTGGTGGAAAAACTCGGATTCGAACGCCGAGACCAGTTTACCGACTTCGATGGCGAGGAACTGGTTCGATGGCGTCTTTGTCGCGACGGTTCTTCGATCTAACATGGAACATCGTCTCGAACGTCTCCTGTTGGCCGCGTGCCGCCCGATGCGTCAGGTACACGCCGAGCCGATTCTGCCCTCCGGCCCGACGCGACCGCAACGGCAGCCCGCAAGATACAACAGTCAGGTCCGCAACTGTGTGGATCGGCGAGTCCCTCCGCCTTTACGGTCGCCGCCGCCATCGCCCGTCGGCCCTATGCCACTCTAAAGTTTTTCTCAGTGGTGTCGATAAGACGAGTTGGGCCGTTGAGCGGTTAAAAAAACAGAAACCAAGGGAATATAGATGCGTGCATTGGGGAATTTTTTATGGATTATCGCGGGGGGACTTTTTGCGAGCCTCGCATGGGTGATTATTGGCTGTATCGCCTTTCTTTCGATCATCGGGATACCTTGGGGCCGCGCGTGTTTCGTAATGGCGAAATTCACACTAGCTCCATTCGGTAAGACGGTCATGTCACGAAAGGATTTGAGCCTTAAGAAGGACGTCGGAACCGGCGCGCTTGGCACACTTGGAAATATTGTGTGGCTGGTCACAGGAGGCTGGATTATGGCGCTGTCACACGCATTTTACGGTGCCTGCTGCTGCGTCACGATCATCGGCATCCCTTTCGGCATTCAGCATTTCAAGCTTGGTGGACTAGCCTTGATGCCCATTGGTAAGACCGTGGTGCCGCTCGAGGTGGCGTTAGTCGCAGCCAAAATGAATGCCGAAGCACATGTAGCCAACCTGCGGGCGGGTGGGTAACTAACGCCACATGCCCCTGCGCCGCGCTTTCGTATCCATCGAATGATGCACAGGGCGTTTGGTGAAGGGGTGAAGGTTGGGCCGCCCATCCAGGACGTGAGCTAATCGGCGTCGAACGCGGCGAAGCAGGGCTTATCGAAAACGTCCGCTATCCAGGCCCGTCCCATCAACAGCGCGATATGGCGATCGTTTAGTACCCGCTAGCGGGATACTCTCAGATGATTCCCCGAACACATCGATCGTCGACGATCTGACGAAGTCTGCCGACTGACCGTTGTTGGCCGGTGCGACGTTGAACTGGCGGAGTGGGCCACCATTGATCCGGTCCACGTCGGGCAGAAGTCGACCTGGTATAGATAGCCCGTCTCGCTTTCATCGATACTGGTGGGACTGGCAGCGAGCTGCCAGTGAAAGCCGCACTTTTAATAGCGTCGCCTCTCGGCGACGCTCGGAGATGGGTTCGTTGACGTTACAATCAAGGCTACCGCATGAGCGCTCTGGTCTGGATATGACAACTCTAATCTTCGACCTGGATGGTACGCTGAGCGATCCTATACTTGGCATTAGCCGGTCCATAAACCACGCGCTCACCGCCGCAGGCTACCCGGCTCGCGCACAGTCCGAGCTTATGCAGTATATCGGACCGCCACTGGACGAGACGTTCAAGGTTCTCACCGAAGCGTCCGACGCGGAGATCCTTAATCTTGTCTCTGTATATCGCAGTCGCTACTCAGAAGTCGGTTTCTCCGAAAACACAATCTATCCGGGCATCCCATCGACGCTTCGGGAACTATCGGAAAGGGATGCCCGTTTAGGTGTGTGTACTTCGAAGCGCGCGGACTTTGCGGAAAAGATCCTCCGGCTGTTCGAGATACGCGAGTACTTCGGCTTCGTGAGCGGCGACGACGTCGGGGTGACGGAGCGACAACAGATAGCTGGGCTGCTTGTCGAAGGCACGGTGAATTCTCGGGCCCTCATGATAGGAGACCGGGCGGTGGATATGCTTGCTGCGCATGAGAACGGTATTACAGTTGTCGGCGTCCTATGGGGCTACGGGTCAAGGGCGGAATTGGCGCAGCAATCACCCCTACGGCTGCTCGAAGCAGTCGATGAGCTAAAGACTCTCCCCGATTTCCGTTCGGACTAACGTAGGTCTCGAAGATCAAGGCCCCAACTGGCAGATGCATTGAACTGCCGTTCCGGGCCGACGTTTCCCGGCTGTTCCGTTCGGCCGTACGCGACCTACTACTGACGTTCGGCCATACCTGTAGGAGACGTTCAAGTGGGCGTGTTCGGCATGTGGAACTTGAAGGTGAGTCGGGAGCGCGTACTCCTGAAGGCGCAATTCTGCTTGTCGCGTCCGACATGGAATGCGCCAGGAACGTGGAGCGTAGACAGGTCTTGCGGACCAGATGCGGTACGACCGATTCGGTCAAGTGCCTTGTGATTCTCGGCCGCGTGCTCAAGATACTGACACTTGAAAAGCGTGCCTAACTCGTTACGTGGGTAGATGACCGCCTCAGCACATGCGATGACATTCGAATCATCGCCGCCCCAGAAGGATGTGTTGTAAGGCGCTGCGGTTGGAGCACTGGCGCAAGATTCGCAGGCGATGCACAGCAGCGTAATCCCTGTCGCCAAAAGGACACTTCTGAAACCGTCTATCAAAGGGTAGCAATCAAGACGCAGATGACCGCCTTATCAACAAAATTCCTAATATGGCGGCGAAAAAAGAAGCCACTGCGACGCGCCCCATCGTTGCCATGCCGCCTGCAATATTTTGTTCCGCTTGCTTCTGAATCAGTTTAAAGACCTCATACCCGTTTGAAAGCAAACGGACAGGCTGAGAGCCACAAAACTCTACATGCATGGGCGAACCTGACGGCAGCCCCTTAAGCAGAGTCATCGGAACAACGCCGTGGGGATGACTGCCGCCCGCAGCCAAAAGAAAGGCATCGCTACCATTGACTAAATATGCCTTCGTTCCAAATCCACCGTCGATGTGCAGTATTCCGTCGTGGCTAACTACATTGCACGGAAGGCCGACTGGATTCTCCAGCCAAAAACCAATGAGAATCGACATTGCAGCGACGCCGACCAGTGCCCCGAATAACCCTAGAAATACGCCTAATATTTTCATTGATGCGTTCTTTACAAGGGACGCTTTATTGCGCCCGCTACGCCATCGCACGCCATGTCCGAAGTGCGGCGAGTGCTCCATTGTCAACGATTTAGCATCGGCCGTCGAACGTCCCTTCCTGGCCGCACGCCGCCTGTCGGCGATCGACGCACGCAGCCCATAACAGCCCGCCGACTTTCCGAGTAGAGACGCTCGAAACCTCGCGCTGGACGCACTCACCCGTCCGCCAACATGATGTTCAGTTCAGTTGCTGGCTGAGGATCCTCTAAAGCATGAACGGGTTTAGCGCGGTAACCATGTGAATAAGCTTAGGCGGAAAGCTTCGTTTGACGAGCATTCCGTAGCGGGTAGGCTTTCGCGCCAACTATCAAACCATCTAAGCCGGCATCGACTTAGAGACTAACTGCGCAAAGTCGGTGAGCGCGTCAACCGTGTAGGTACGCAGGGATTCGCACCTGTGCCTGATTGGCACGATTTTGGGTGCGGAAACAGAGCACGTATGCGGGGCCGCGCACCAGAATGAACTTGTACGAGGTAACAGATGAAGGTGTTCGACGATTTGACAGATAAAGAGTGGGAGCTGATCCAAAAATTATTCGACGAGGAGTTTGCCCCGAGCAGTCGACGCGGTCGGCCGCGAGTGGAAGCGCGCACCGTCGTCAACGCCGTGCTTTGGGTTGTGGCGTCAGGGGGAACTTGGGCCAAGTTGCCTGGCCGGTATACGTCGCCGAAGACCTGTCGCCGCCGCTTCGAGAAGTGGCAGGCCGATGGCACGTTCGCTGAAATAGTCAGGCGACTCGGGACAAGTGGTCGTGAAATTTCGCTGCCAGGCAAGATTCGCGTCACGTCTGCAAAGCCTCTGACACAGTCGTTAAGCGATCGCTCGCGCGGCGCGTTCTGGACCGATCCAGCATCGCGGCGCACTGGCCTAACGGCGCAGTATCGCCACTCCGATCGTCCCCAACCACCCAGAGAGCTCGACGCCCTGACGCGCGAGCGAATGATACAAATCACGTAAGACGTCGAGCCTGGCGACGTCGGGTGCACTGCTGCTCCCGATTGTCGAAGATCTGGACGCCAGTGTTGACTGACCGGTTTTGACCGGCTACTCGGTACTTGTCAAGGATTGTAGGACGCCCGCCTTCTATTGCCGAACGCCTCTTTTGTGAGTTAAAACAGTCACCGACTGAAGCGATGGCCATGACAGGCGTCGTGGTTTTATCAGCAGAGTGAATGCCTCGTCCCACTTCAATGTCCGACGCAACTCGGATACGGTGGTTGTTCCCCGGGTACGATCGAGCAAAGCTTCAAAGGCATGAGACCTTTCATCCTTCCGGCCCACATGTTCACGTCGATATCCATCGGAGTCGGCATTGCATCGCCTCTCCGAGACCATTGCAAAGTATAGAAATCCTTTTCTCCTTTGACAACGGCAATCACTGCGGTCTCACTGTGTCCGGCACTCGCAATAGCGCGGACGGTCTGGTTCCTCGAACTTGTACAAACAGCTGGCTTAAAGTTGGTTGTACTGAGTTGATATGCATGACCAGACAGCGGAATTCCTAGATCGATGAGAAATGAAGGATACCTGAATTTATAAACCTGCATCGGATATCGATGGAGAGAAGCTCGCCTGACGCGAGCTTCGATCGAACGAAATCGGTCTGACCCGATTCGGTGTTAACGCGGCGCATAGGGATTCGGCGGCGTCACCGACAGGATGATCTCGGTTTGCTTGTCGGACTCGTTCCGATATCGATGGGCCAGACGCCCATCGAAGGAAACCTCTCGCCACCGACCACGGTATAGTCGAAGCCTAGCGCGAATTCCAAACCGAACCACATCAACCGCCAAGGCCCAACTCACTCGAACCGATAATTCACTGCAGCGAGAAAATTCAATTCAGTTCGTTGCTCGGTGATTGGGCTATGCCCTGCGTTGTGCTCCAACCGACCCGCCGTAAGCGAGACCGAACCCGTCCATTTCTTCGAAAAATCGTAGCTGACGTAGGTGTTGAGGTGAACGTCCCGAATGCCCGAGCTCGTGTCATAGACCGGCAAACCAGAAGCAGCGCTTTGACTGGCGGAAACGCCGAACAGTGTCCGGTTATAGACGGCATTAGCCCACGTCACGCCGGGCCCGACCGACACCAGCAGCTTCGAAGTAAGCGGCATATTCGCCACCAGATCGCCACTGACGAGCAAACCCTGCCCTGTCCCCGCGATGTCCTGATAAGCCGCGACCGAGCCCATCAACAGAGACACCGAATAATCCGCAAACACTTTCAGCTTGGGTCCGTAATGCACATTACCCAGGCCGCGGAGATGCGGATCGTCGGACTCGTTACGCGATTGGAAATCGAAGCTGATTGCCGTGCCGAAATGATAAGCCGGGCCTTTCAGGAGATTGATGCCGAGCACGTCGAGACCTTGTGAGAAGATCCGGTCGTCGTAGGAAATATCGAGCGACGGCAGCGGCAGCACCTGGAACGCACGGGAACCGGGGTATTTCGGCGACACCATCAACGCGGGGCCGATCGAAACCTTCCATAGACCGGCGGCAGCGACGCTTGCGTCGGGGGAAGCGCCGGCATCCGCCGCAGTGCCTGGCTCGTCCGCAACGGCGGCGTTCGTCAGCCAGACGCAAGTGAATGAGGCTACGGTGCAACGGCAAAAATCGGCAAACTTCACTGCGGGTTCCCTGGCATATCGAGTCCTTCGGACTCGTGTGGACTGAACGTCTTCAGCGGCTTGGGCGTCGCCTGCAATGCTCGCCGCTTCGTTCCGGCGCAAGAATACGCCAATCTCCGCGCACCAATCTCCCGCACGCTGATCTTCCGTTAGCCGCTAATCACAATGCGCGACTTCGCGCCGCTCGGCATTGTGCATGGGAAAGTCCGCGAACGCACAACTCATGAGGCTGTGCAGCGCCGCCCCGCCGGCCGGGTCGCGATCCGCATGCGTCGCGCTCACCTGATAACTCAGCGCTCCGCTCGACCGCTGGACAAACTGGACGGTCAGCGCATGAACATAGTGTTTGCGTCCAAACCACTCCTTCTGCGGCACGACGTCATCGCATGCGCTTTCGGGCGCGCCAGTGCACTCGGCGCGCACGCGCACGGCTTGCGGACGCGTTGCATAAGCCAGCTTGACGAGGTAGTCCGCGCTGTTCGGCGGCGCCTGCCGCAAGCCCTTCGCAGCCAGTACTTCATCAAGCCTGCGCGCCGACGCGGCAGAGGCCGCAGGGTCGCCCTGAGGCTCGACATTCGATGATTGCAACGCATAGGTCTTGACGCCCGCCGTCGCGAAATCTCCGCCAGATGCACTGTAAGCACTGATCCTCACCGGCGGCTCGCTGGCGCAACCGCTCAGGAGCGCGAGAAGGAAAATGGCGCTTGCCATCGATCGTATGTTCACTTCGTTCCCCAAAAAACATTTATTGCTTCTGCACCGCGGGTTGTTCGCCGCCCGCTTCGCGTGGTTCGATTGTCTGTGAGCTCAAGGTGATCGTCACCGTCGTCCCCCGATCCGGCGCGCTTTGAATTGCGATCTCCCCCGCGTGGCGGCTGACCACCGTTTTGACGAACGCCATCCCCAGCCCGGTTCCGTCGCTCGGCGGCTGGCCATCGAGATGAAAGCGCCGGAAGCGTTCGAACAAATGCGCCTGCTGCTCAAGCGCAATGCCGTAACCCGCGTCCCGCACCATACACACGATCGCGCCGGGCATCTCCGTGACGACACAGTCGACGCACGTGCCAGGCGGGCTGTATTTCACCGCATTGCTGAGCAGATTGATAAGCGCGCGCGTCATCAGCGACCGGTCCGCCAAAACCCAGAAGGCCTGCCCTTTGCTCTCGCAACGTACCTCGATGTCCTTCGCGTTCGCGAGCGGCCAGATTTCGTCGCTGGCGTCGATCGCGAGTTCATGCAGGTTCAGCAGTTCGAGGCTGTAGTGCTGCGACTCGGCGCGGGCAAGCTGCACAAAATCATCGGCCAGTGCGAGCGTGCGCCGCGCGTAGCGTTCGACGCGCTCCATTAACTCCATCGCCGGCTTCGAGTCGATGTGCGGCCGCTCGGTGTCGAGCAACGCAAGAATGGACGCCTGCGGCGAGCGCATGTCGTGCGACAGCAGATGCAGCATGTCGTCGCGCTGCCGCTCGGAAGCGTGCAGCGCGGTGATATCGACCCAGCTCGCGATCCACCCGAGCGACTCACCCGTGCTGGTCGTGCAGGGCGCATACCGCAGCATGTGATCGCGGCCGTAGCGGTCGCGCACTTCAATGCCGTGCATCATCACGGCGGTGTGACGCTCGACGCGCGGGTCGAGCATCGCCGGCCATTGCATGCCGGTCGGCAGCGCGCCGCTGCTGTCTTCGTCGACGAGACGCACGAAATGGAACTCGCCGAAGAGCTGCGTGATCGACAGGTCAGTGAACTGCAACGGACCAAAATGCAGCCGCGCGGGATCGTTGACCATCAGGATGCGGCCGTCGCGATCGCAGACCATGATCGGCTCGGGCAAGCTGTTCAGGCTGTCCCAGATGAACTGCCGCATATTTCGCTGGCGCTGCACGGCCTGGCGCGTGAGGGCGATCAGGCGCTCGAGCACGTCGCCCGCCGTGCCCTGCGGTTTGGGTTGGAGATCGGCCAGCAGATTCGGCTCGGCGGCAAGCAGACGCAGTTCCTGTCCGAGATACGACATCGCGACTTCGAGACGCCGCCAGCTCCACAGCAAATAGATCAGCGCCAGGCCACCGAGCGCCGGCACCGGCGAGAGCCAGCGCGAGCGCAGATACACCATGCAGGCGCTCGCAATCAGGCTCGCGCAGGCTAGTGCGATCGTCAGCATGAGCGACTGCAACGGCGACACCACCAGCAGGCCCGCAAGCAAGATGCCGACCGGCACGAGACTCGCCCAGCCGGCCGCCTTGTCGCCTATCGGTTCAATGGCGCGGCCGTCGAACAACGCGTCGAGGATGGTCGCGTAGATATCGACACCCGGCAGTTCGCCCACTTCGCCCGAGATCGGCGTGGCAAAGCGGTCGCGCAGGCCGGCCGCCGTTGCGCCGACCAGCACGATCTTACCCGCGAAGAATTCAGGCGGGACCTCGCCCTGCATCGCGGCCGCGAACGACACCCGCGGATAATCCAGCGACGTGCGCGAAAACGGAATCATCATCCGGTGCGCGCGCTTCAGGTCGCCCGCGCCCGCCGGTCCCGACGCCGCGAACTGGGCGTCCACAGCAGATCGTCCAGTCCCGGGCAACACGGCGTCCGGCCCCCGCAACGCCTGATACACCGGTACCGTGATGCTCGGCCACCAATCCTTGCCGCTGCCTTCGAACAGCGAGACGCTGCGCACGATACCGTCGTGATTCACTTCCAGATCGATATGGCCCATGCCCGCCGCCGCCTCGCGCAACACCGGAACGGGTTCGACCGCGGCGGGCTCGTTCTGGTTGACGGGCAGCTGGTCGACGAGCAGCGGCAGATAGGTCGGCACATGTTTCATTGCCTCGGCGAAGGCGGCGTCGCCGGGAGAGGGTTCGGTGAACAGCACGTCATACGCGACGCCCGCCGGTTTCGCCTTCGCGAGTTGCGTCAACAGCGCCGCGTGGGTCTCGCGCGGCCACGGCCAGCGCCCGAGTTCCGCAATGCTCTCGTCGTCGATCGCGACAATCACAATGCCGGCCGACGGATGGCTCGCCGCGTGCAACAACAGTTGGTCGTAGAACAGGAAACTGGCGCGTTCCGTCAGCGGGCTCGCCACGCCGAAGAGCACTGCAGCCACGCCCACCACGCCGATCAGCGTCCATTCCAGGAAGAAGCGCTTGCCGATCGACGGCCCCGCCCAGCGCCGGTTGTGGAAGGGGAAGCGCCACGGCATGGGTCGCGCCTACCGCGTTTGAGTGAACGACCGGATTTCGCTCGGGATCGACAAGAGCCGGCCGTTCTCGAAGGTATCGACAACGATCGTCCAGTAGTACTTGCCTGGGCTCAGATGCGCCACCGACATCTCGCCGCCCGACACGTCGAGCAAGTCGATAAGCGGCGCGCTCAGGTCCGCATGACTCGACAGGATGAACCGATACCGCGCGCCGTTCGCCTCGCCATCGACATGCCAGCGGAATGCGTAGCCATTACCTTCGATGGGCGTAGCCGCCGCGTTGGTGGTATCGAGATGACGGCTGAACGTGAACACTTGCGGCAAGCCGTCGATGCCGTGGGTATCCGTGGCCGAGACGCGCACGAAATAGTTGCCGTCCGGGATGTTGTCGAACGCCGCGTGCAGGCCTGTCGTGCGCTGGTCGCGAAGCAGGTCGAGGAAGTCGGCATCGGTCGCAATCTCCGTACGGTACGCGCCGGCGCCGTCGACCGGCGTCAGGTCGAAGGCGACCTGGGGGGCATTCTGCAACTTGCCCGGATCGGCAATCTCCGGCGGATCAAGCAGCCGCACCGACGCGCCGGCGGCATCGCCCGTGCGCGTCAGGTTGCCGTAGCCGGCCAGCACGAGCGTCTGCGCACCGCCCTGGATCGGCTGCGGGGCGGCCGTACGGTTGGCCGCTCCGTCAGGCCCCGCTCCATCCACGCCGATCTTGCCCGCCAGCACCTCGACGGTGGTCGCATCCTGCGTCGCCAGGTAATTCACCCGAAAACGTGTGCCGCGCACGCCTGCCACAACCGACGGCGTAATGACCCGGAACGAATCGCGTGGATTCTTGAACGGCGTGACGTCGGTCGCGACCTCGCCTTGCTTCAGGTCGAACTGCCGGTCGACCGCGCCGGTCAGCAACGTGGTCCGCAAACGTCCGATCCGGATCCGGCTGCTCGACGGCAGGACGACATGCGAGCCGTCGGGTAGCAGCATGGAAACAAACGCGTCACGGCCGGTGCTGATTTCGTCGCCTTCCATCAGCAACGTCCCCGCGCTCACCGGCATGGGTGGCGCGCCCGCGGTGCCGAGCTTATCGACACTGCCGCGCACCGCCACCACTCGGGCCGTCAGCAGTGTCTGCCTGAGGCGCGAAGTGGGCATCGAGAGATGGGCATTGACCTGCAGGCGCCGCGGGTTCGCCACGTGATTGATGGCGCGCAACAACCGCCAGTCGGCAGGACTCTGCATGTAGCGGTCCGCCAGCGTGTAGAGCGAATCGTCCGCGCGCACCACATAGGGCGTCATGTCCTGCTGCGGCACGCGTTTGGCGTAGGCCGCCTGGATCGAACAGACAGTGACCATGACACCGGCCACCGCCATTGCAGCCTTCAGCCTCGAACGCAAACGCTGATGCGCCACCCGGCCCCGCCTGTTTTTATGGATCCCGTTCACGGCGCTTCATTCCCCACTTTTTCCAGCCGGTAGCCGTAGCTATAGATGGGTGTTATGCGGTAACCGTTTTGCGGCCGCAACACCAGCTTGGAGCGAATCTGCGACACATGTGTATCGATCGTGCGCGACGGGATATCCACGTCCTGCCGCCACACCGATTCGCGGATATGGGTGCGTGACAGCGGCCGCGACAGGTTGCGAAAGAGCAGCAGCGCAAGCTCGAATTCCTTCTGCGTCAGCGCGGCCGGCACTTCGCTGACCAGTGCGATCTGGTCGGTCAGATCGAATCGATAGATGCCGTAGGTTTCCTGGGTCACTTCGTTCTGAAGCATGTAGATCCGCCGCAGCAACGCTTCGACACGAGCGAGCAACACAGCTCGCGACACTGGCTTGAGGATGTAGTCGTCGGCGCCGGCGTTGAGCATCTGGACAATGTCGCTTTCAACACTGCGGCTCGTCAGGAAGAGAACCGGCAGGTTCGTGGTGAGGTTTTGCCTGACCCATTTCAGCACGACGTCGCCCGGCATTTCCGGCATGTTCCAGTCGAGCAGCAGCAGGTCGTACGGCTGACGCCTCAGCTCATGGATCAGGCTCTTGCCATCCGTAAAAACCTGGCAGAAGTGCCCGGCCGCAGTCAGTGTCTGAGCCACGAACGCCGTCTGGCTCAGGTCGTCGTCCAGCACGCAAATCCGCATTGCCTGATATCCCGTTAAATAGTCAAGACGGCCATGTCATTTATTTGCTTGGGCGCCGAATGCCGGTGGCAGATTATTTTGTATTTTTATTATACTTTTTTATGCGGAATCACCGCATTTGAATCAGCATCCGGTCAAAGCTTTTCATGACGTGATCCCACGCCGCATCCGAGTAATCCTCACGCGTGCGTGCGCACATGCACGCGAATGCCATCAAACGCCGCGCCGTCTGTGCGCAATGAGTCAGCGGCATTGGGGCGGTCTCATCTTCCTGAAGTCCGGCTTGAAGCCCGGCCTGAAGTCCAGTAAACCGATCCTGAGCGCGGTCCACCGAACTATTTAATCTCTCCAGTCGTGCTCGCAAAATATCCGCCAACCACGGCAGCTCGGCCGCACATGAATCGGCATAAGCCTCGATTGCCGCACGAGCATGCGAATCAGACGCCAGATCCAGCGTCACATAACGCAAGCTGTCGGCCGGCTGCCCCGGCTGGATTTTCGACTTCCACGCAAGCGGGCCGCCGCTGGATTTATTCAACATTCAAAGCACCCTGGTCCGGTCCTGTTGGCTGACATGAACGAACTGTAGAACGAGCTGGATTCAGTTGATTCATTCCGACCTGTTTCCAGCGATCGGTCTAGCAGCACTCCACGAGATCGCCTAAAAGCGATTGCACCGCGACGTTCTGTATATGGCTCAGCCCGGAATCCCGCAACGTCAATAAACGGTTGCGCCAATAGTTCGCGTGAAAAATCGCGCCATCGGCTCCCATCGCGAGACAACGCGACATGATCGCTTCAATATGCACTATTTCCGCGTCGATTATTATCGACGCACGATTTCCTTGGTATGGCGTTTTAGTATCCATTGATATCCCCGAAAACTGACGTCTTGTGCGCGGCGAACCCGCCTCTCAGCACTACATAATACGGTTCGCCTTCATGGGCTCTCATCCCTTTGGCGTGTGGCGCCGGGCATGTTTTTTCCCACTGATATTATTGATCGAAGGACAAACCGAAAAATGTCTTTCGATGACGCACTCTACCGCCAATCACTGCACTATTTGACGTACTTTTCAGTATTTAACAATTCGCCCACACAGCCCCAGGATGCATCCCAAGGACGTTGAAGTAAAGCGTCTGCTTTCGCGGTAAGTTAATTGTCAGGCGAAATCCGTAATCGTTTGCGCATCTTTCTGCGCTGAATAAGACGGGTGTTCACTAGCGACCATTACCGTTAATGCGTTTAAATTTTGCCTGCGCAAACGTTATCGACTTATCCAGTCTTTTTCCGTGCATTCGATTACGCGATTTGCGGCCGGCATTCCGGTGGGCGCACGACATCCGGCAGGAGCGAAAGCGCTGCTCGACTATCTCGCCTCGCCGGAAGCGGCGCCGGTCGTCACGCAAACGGGACTCGATCCTGTCACGCCGCACTGAGCCGGCCTGCTAATGTATGGGCTGAACCCCGGTCATTGAAGGAGCGAAGCATGTTGACGAGCGTCGAGCAACTGGAAGGTATCTACGGCAAGCCGAACGAGCGTTCGGTGCGCAAGGAAATTTCGTTCATCAGCGAAGACTACGCGGCGTTCATCGTTGCGTCGCCGTTCGTGATGCTGGCGTCGGCGGGAGAGGACGGCCTCGACTGCTCGCCCAAAGGTGATGCAATGGGCTTCGTTCGTATCGTCGATGCCCATACGCTCGCCATTCCCGACCGCCCAGGCAATAACCGTATCGATACACTCAGGAACCTCGTGCACGACCCGCGTGTGGCCTTGCTGTTTCTTGTGCCGGGCGTGGGAGAAATGATGCGCGTGAACGGCCGAGCATCCATTGCCGACGACAGCGAACTGCTCGCCTCATTCAGCGTCAACGGCAAACCGCCGCGCACGGTGATCCTCGTGCATGTGGAGTCCGTGTATTTCCACTGTTCGAAGGCGGTCGTGAGATCGGACTTGTGGAACGGCGAGAAATACGTCGACCGCTCAAGCTTGCCCTCAGCCGGCGCCATGCTGCAGAACGTAAGCGATGCCAGTTTCGACGGCAACGCCTACGATCGCGCATTGCCTGGACGCCTCAAGACCGACCTGTACTAAACGGCGCCGTCCCGCTCCCGTCCTACGCCCACGCTCGCGGCGAGTCACCGCATACCAACTACTGGCACTGGCCGGACCGGGCGTACGGATTTCGACGCTCCACGCCCGCTTTGCCGAGCGTTATCGGGAATGCCTCGATATCTTCTAACTGCCGTTCAAGGCGCACAGTTTTACGCTGTTTGCGGCGTGGCCGCCTCGCAGTCGGGCCGATCCGGCGCACGTGTGGTTGCGTGACACGCTGGCTGGGCTCGCCGCAAATCAAGGGGCGGGGTTGGGAATGCCGGCCCGTCGGGTCGAACATCGAAATGACTTATGATGTTGCCCCAACCGCGACATCCGACATGGCGAGCGATGGCAGAACTGAGCGAAATTTCACGGTTTGACACCGAGACGAATTTCAGACTTGACCGCCTGTGGTCCGAGTTCGAAGACCCGTCGGTGGAACAGGAGTTTCAGCGCCATCACCGGAGCGCAAACCATGCTGCCCTCGTGCGAGCGCTCGTCTTTTGCAGCTTGTTCTATGTTGCTTTCGCGATAACCGACGTAAGCGCCCTGGGCTACTCCCGCACGACCCTTGTGCTGTTCCTGGCCCGTTGCTCCGTCGCGTTGACGTGCGTGGTGAGCTTGCGCATCGCAGGCTTGCAGCAGGTTTCGGTCACCTCCCTGCGCATGGCTGCGAGCGCGGTCGAAGTGGTCGGCTTTGCCGCCTTCATGGCAATCACATGGCTTCGTCCGACCGGAATGACGGTGCACTGCATGTCCATGGGCATCATGCTGATCGTGGTTTATAACTTCATCCCGAACAAGCTGATCTGGGCTTTGCTCATTGCACTGGCTGCAACGGGCGGATTTATCGCCATCTCCGCGGCGTCGAAGGTGCTGGACTCGTCGGCGTTGCTGACGTCGTCGATGCTCCTGGTCTTCACCAACGCCCTCGGTTATGTGATGGCTCGCCGCCACAATCGTCTTGTCCGCGACGAGTTCTGCCAGCACGCCATGTTGCGCAACCTCTCTGTGCGCGACTATCTCACCGGCTGCTTCAACCGGCGGTATCTGACCGATGTGTTATTCGACGCCGAGCTTCAGCGCACCCGCCGGTACAAGCTCAAGCTTGCGGTCATCCTGTGCGACATCGACCACTTCAAGCAGATCAACGATACCTACGGGCACCCCGCGGGTGACGCAGTCTTGCGGACTTTCGCCGCCATGCTGCTTGCTCACACGCGGCATCAGGTCGACAGCGTGATTCGCTACGGAGGCGAGGAATTCCTGCTGCTGCTTCCGCAAACGGATCTCGCCGGCGCGACGGTGCTCGCCGAGCGAATACGCCAGTCGTTCGAGCTGACGGCCACGCGCGCATGGGATGGCCGCGAAGTGCGGTCTACCGCGAGTTTCGGTGTAGTGGCTGTGAATTGCGCGGGCGAATCAGGTTCAGGTCTCGTGACCGAGGAAAGCCTGGTGGGCGCCGCCGATGCGCAGTTGTATCGCGCGAAAAACGCCGGGCGTAATCGGGTGTGCGCCAGTCCGGCACCGAGCGTGTCGGGCCGGGACGCCGGGCAAGAAGGCATGGTTGCCGTGACATAGCCCTAGTTTTTATAGCGCTGCGCTTATCGGCTCGCGGACACGGGCAACATCGTGGATTTGAAGCCGGGCCATGATGCCGCGATATACGCGAACAAAAACAGCAAGGCCCGGTTATCAGCCTTCACGCGGCTGACGAATAAACAAGATCACCTTCTACCAGCCGCAGGCTCTCCAATAGATAGGTTTCCTCACAATTTCCCTCCTTCCCGCCACGATCGATCACGATAAAGTCCGCAGCAACATCCAGCACAATCAGCGGATGATGCCAGACGCCTCGCGCATAATTCACGCCCTGCCAGCCGCGCGTGAAAAATGCGCGCAGTCTTGATGCGTCGAATTCACCTGCCGGCGCGACCACCACCAGATACGACACCGCGCCAAGCGGCAGGAAGGCCTGGCTGCCCAACGGGTGACGCTCCATCATCGATATCTCGACGGGCTGCGCACGCGGCTGACCCCGGAACACGTTGATGAGCGGCCGGCCTCCCTCGTGCGCGCCAACATCCACGCGCGCCAGATCGTGAAAGCGCTCGGTCGTGCCTCCGTTGATCGGAAAATGCTGCGCGCCGTCGAGTTCGATTACATCGCCGAATGGTTTAAACGCCGCGCGCGTCAGGGGTTCGAGCGTAAGCGTGCGCATAGCTGCTTACTCGATCGCACCGAACAGGCGCAAGCGCGACACGCCGCCGTCCGGGAACATGTTGAAACGAACGTGCGTGACAGGTCCAAGAGCCGCCACTTCACTTTCGAATCGATGGATATTGTCAGCCGACAGCTTTTGTTGCGGCAGCAATACTGGCCAGAACATGGCCTGGGTGACGAGCGATTCATCCGTGCCGCCGGTTACACGCGCTGCCTGCAGCGAACAGCCATCGGGGAAATTGCCCTTGAAGTGTGCAGTATCGACTTCGATAGCATGGATCACGCCGGGGTGCGCCAGCGCCACGATCGCCCAGTCGTTGCCGGGCTCACGGCGACGCCGCGTCTCCCAGCCGTCGCCCATGTCCACGCCGCGTCCTGGCATCAGCATTTGCGATGCCGGTCCGAAATGCTGGTTGTTCGCCGCCACCAGATAAGCGCCATTTTCGATGGCCGCAAGGTCCACTCGCGACCCGCGTTCAACGCGCGTCCAGTCCACCTTCGGCTGACCATACACACGCAAACGCGCGATGCCGCCGTCCGGGTAGATATTCACGCGCAGGTGCGTGTAGGCGCGAGTATCGGCGATGGGAAGATAGTGATGCTGGTTGCCCTGCAGCGTGGTCGCCGGCACGATCTCGCGCCAGTCGGCGTCGTCTTGCGGCGTGGCGCTGTCGCTCGTGCAGGCATCGATTGACGCTGCCGGTGGGAAGTTGCCGGTGAAGTGGCTCGTATCCAGGTCGATGCCGTGAATGGTGCCCGGCCGCGCCAGCTTGACGATGCAGAAATCGTAACCGGTGGTGCGCTTGCGGCGCGTTTCCCAGCCGTCCATCCACTTGCCGTTGTGGTCGTATTTTCCCGGGATGAAAACCGCCGGCTGCGGGTCGAGCATGCGCTCCTTGGGCGCGAAGAATTCATCGCTGGCGAAGAGCGCTGTGGCGCCGAGACGCGGATCGGCGAGATTCATGAAACGGCGGGTAAATGCCGGAGCGTTGGGGTCGAGAACGGGGCTGGCCATGAAGTAAGTTCCTTTTTTAACGATTCAGGGGATGGCGATGAAGAGCGCGCTCAGAGAGCGTGTGCGGGTTCGTGGCCGTGACTTGTGCCGGCGTGATCGGCCGGGACGAAAAGAAGTTCGGTATCCTTATTGAGTACACGTGTCGCGCGAACGCGGTCAATATCCTTTTCCCACACGGCCACGACCACCGTCGCGACGCAGTTGCCGATCAGGTTGGTGACAGCACGCGCAATACCCACGAACCAGTCCACCGGCAGGATCAACACGAGGCCGAGCACGGGAATGGCGGGAATCGCAGAAAGCGTGGCGGCAAGGATCACGATGGCTGAACCAGGAATGCCATGCGCACCCTTCGACGTCACCAGCGACACCAGAACGACTATTATCAGGTCGTGGATCGACAGCGGCGTATTGGTGGCCTGTGCGATGAAAATCACGGCGAGCGTGAGATAGATCGAGAAACCGTCGAGGTTGAACGAATAACCGGTCGGGATCACGAGGCCGACGGTGGAATCCTTCACGCCCATCCATTCGAGCTTGCGCATGATCTGCGGCAGCACGGCGTCCGACGAAGCGGTGCCGAGCACGATCAGCAATTCCTCGCGCAGATAACGCACGAGCTTGAAGATGCTGAAACCGGTGAGCCGCATCACCACGCCGAGCACGACGAAGACGAAGAGCAGGCAGCTCGCATAGAACACAACCACCAGCATGCCGAGTTGCTTCAGGGACTCCACGCCATAGGTCCCGGTCGTGAACGCAATCGCGCCGAGCACGCCGAGCGGCGCGAGCTTGATGATGAAACCCATGATGCGAAAAAACACGTGCGAGAGTTCATCGATAAGACTCGTCACGCGTTGCGCCTTCTCGCCCAGCAGCGAGAGCGCCGCGCCGAACAGCACGGAGAACACGAGTACCTGCAAGATGTCACCCTTCGCGAAAGCGTCGGTGGCGGTATCGGGAATGATCTTCAGCAGGAAGCCGGCCGTGTCTTTCAGGCTTTTCGCGTGTTCGGTGTAGGTGGCGAGCGAACCGGCGTCGAGCGTATGCAGGTCGATATTCATGCCAACGCCCGGTCGGGTTGCATACGCGAGCAAAGCGCCGATCACGAGCGCGAGCGTGGTCATCACCTCGAAATAGACCACCGACTTCAGCCCGACGCGCCCGACTTTCTTCAGGTTGCCCGCGCTTGCCATGCCCGAGACGACCACGCAGAACACGATCGGTCCGATCACCATCTTGATGAGCTTGAGGAAACCGTCGCCAAGCGGCCTCAGCGTTTGCGCGAAATGGGGAAACACCGCGCCGATCACGATCCCCGCGACCAGCGCGATCATGACTCGTCCAAACAGGGAATTAAGAAATCTCAACACAATGTTTCTCCTCGGTGTCGCACGGCACGGGATGGTGATCATGCTAACTGTTCAGACTGGTCGGACCAGTTGCTGATGAGGAATATTAGAAAGCCGATATAGTGGAGTCAAGATCCGTTTGATACCGGTTTACCCGGGTTTTCAGCGCGCTTTCAAGCGGAAAAGGCGTGACAGAGCAGACGCTTCGGCGGTGTCGCGCCTACAATGGCGGTCAGACCGCGCCACTCTTAACTGTCCTATGAAAAATGTTCCGCATACCGTGACCGATGCCGCCATCGCGACTATTCGTGAGCGCATCGAGACGAGCGTTTATCCGGTGGGAAGTTTGCTGCCGGCGCAGCGGCAGTTGTCGGAGGAACTGGCGATCAGCCG
This sequence comes from Caballeronia sp. LjRoot34, assembly GCF_964253815.1. Taxonomy (NCBI): domain Bacteria; kingdom Pseudomonadati; phylum Pseudomonadota; class Betaproteobacteria; order Burkholderiales; family Burkholderiaceae; genus Caballeronia; species Caballeronia sp. LjRoot34. The sequence continues at coordinate 915,611 of NZ_CAXUSB020000003.1, read as the reverse complement.
TGCCTCGCTGCGTGAAGCGCTGTCCACGCTCGAAGCGCTCGGGATGCTGAATATTCGTCCCGGCAAGGGCGTGTATGTGAACAGCGCCGAGGCGGCCGGCACGCACGCCTGGCGTTTCGCCGATCAGGCGTCGCTTCCCGATACCTACCAGATGCGCTTCGCGCTCGAGGGTTTCGTCGCGCGGCTGGCGGCGCCGGCTATTGGGGACGCGGACATCGTCTGGCTGCAGGACAATCTCGACTCGCTGCAAAGCGCACTGACCTGCGCCGAACTCGACGAAGCCGCGCAACTCGATTTCGCGTTCCATATGCGCATCGTGAGCCTCGCGGGTAATACGGCCATTGAATCGATCCTGCGCGGCAGCGCCGACATCATGAAAGAGAGCCAGCGTTTGCCGTTTTATCGGCGGGAACTTGTGCTGTCGACGTATCACGAGCATCTGGCGATTGTCGAAGCGTTGAAGGCGCGCGACAGCGAACACGCGGGGCGGGCAATTGAAGCGCATATCGTGAACGCGGCTCAGCGGGCGGGCGTTCATTTTCCGATTCCGGTTTAGTCCGGCAGAAGGTGTTTACGCCGTGCGACGATGAAGCGAAATGGCCGCGCGGGTTATTCACCGTTTATGTTGAGAACCCTGTGGATAACGTGTCTGGCGACTATCTAAGCGCTTGATGTAGCTCGGATTTGGGCCGCTGCCTCGGTTTGGTCAGCGGCGCGTCGCGCCGGGAAAATCCGCTTGGTCCTGACCTCGACAACGGGAATCACCCGACCTGCGGTGCCAGCGCGAATGACCCGCATCGAGCACGCTGGGACACGTGCCGCGCGAGCATCGCCTTCTACAATGCGTCCATGCCGCCGCCTATTTCCAGACCGACATCCGATCGCCACGCTGACTTGATTGCCCGCGCGCTGGCCCATGCAGAGAGTCATCTCGACGAACCGCTAACCGCCGAAACCCTCGCCGATTGCGCTGCCATGTCGCGCCATCATTTTCATCGGATGTTCCGCGCTTATACGGGCCGCACGGTGGCGAACTACGTTACCTTGCTGCGGCTTCGACGCGCCTGTGCGCTGCTGGTCAGCGGCCATGAAGCGGTATCGGATATTGCGTCGAAGGTAGGCTACGAGTCCGCACAGGCACTCGCCAAAGCAATGCGCCGTGATCTCGACACCACGCCGACGGATGTGCGTCGAGGCAATGTCCCCGCGTGGAACGACCTTTTTACACATTGTCGTGAACCCGATTTTCCCTCTGCTCTCAAAGGAGCCGCCGTCATGCAAGTCTCTCGAATGACCCACTTGCCCGAGGGCATCGTCGCCCTGACCGCCACGGGGCGCGGCATGGTCGACAACAACATGATGCGGGCAGCGCAACAGGCATTCGGCGAGTTGATGCAAGTAGTCAATGACGCCGAGCTTCGTGATCACGTGTCGAGTTACATGAGCGTGGTTCCCGACGACCCCAAAGGTCCTGACGATCCGCATTGCCGTTTTGTCGCGGGCCTGGTGTTCGGTTATTCGATGGCCACAGGCAGCGGGCAGTGCGAGCAACCGGACGGCCTGACACTTTCCGGCACGCTGAACTGGCAACCGATCGCAAGCGGCCGCTATGCGGTTTTCACCCATGTCGGTCCTTATACGACGTTGCATCGCACGTGGAAGGCGGCGTATCGGGACTGGCTGCCGTCATCGGGCGAACAGCTTCGCGACGAACCGCCGCTGGAGGTCAACCTGAACCGGCCCGAAGTCACTCCTCCGGAAGCGCTTCGGACGGAAGTGTGGTTGCCTTTGGTGTAGCGAACAGGTTTCGCTTACGCCGATGAACCGATCAAGGCTCCCACGGCGCGAGCCGACCAAACGCTCAACAGGCCTGCATCATCGATGGAAACCCGCTGACCAAAGCAAAGCAAAACATCCGGCTGGAAAAGCCAACGCAAGTATCACCGCAAAAGCCCAGGGCAACACCTTGGCGCCATACGCTTCGCCCACGGCGATCGCAATGTTGATGCTCACGGGCGATTGAACGGCACGAGGCGCCGGTCAACCGGCCAGAGCACCGCGAGTCCGCGTCACTGGAACAGTCAGGAGCCGGTGTTAATATCTACCGCTCAGATTAAAGCCCCACCCCGCTCATATCCGATACCCGCTTAGGTCCAGCTTCGCCTCGGACGGCCGCCCGAATTTCCACCCAGCACCTTCATTCGAAGGAACCCGCAGTGATCCGATCGCAACCGCCGGCGCATTCCGATGCGTCCGGAGATGACCTGCATCGTCATATTGTCGATGCCGTTCATGAACATGGCTGGTCGGAGCAGGACATTTTCCTGCCGCCGGACCTGACCCTCGCGCTGGCGCTGGAATGCGCGGCACTCGCGGCGGCCGGGAAGCTGACCCTGGCGCGTGTCAGCCAGGGCGCGGCACGCTCGCTGCAACCTGGCGTGCGCGGCGACCGGATCCGGTGGCTGGAGGCGGGTCAGTCGGACGCGTGCGACCGTTATCTCGCGATCATGGAAACCCTTCGCATCGCATTGAATCGCGGCCTGTTCCTGGGTCTCGACGAATACGAAAGCCACTTTGCGTTCTACGCACCGGGCGCTTCATACATGCAGCACCGTGACCGGTTTCGCCACGACGACAGTCGGACCGTATCCGTGATCGTCTATCTGAATGCGGACTGGCTGCCCGAGCACGGCGGTGCTTTAAGGCTGCATCCGGAAGGTTCGAGCGCGCGAGATATCGCGCCGGTCGGCAACCGGATCGCGGTGTTTTTATCCGCCGACATGCTGCACGAAGTATTGCCCGCGACGCGCGACCGTTTATCGCTCACGGGATGGTTCAGACGCCGCGCTTAATGCTTAGTGCGCTTAAAGCGCGTGACGTCGCGGCTGGACCGTTTCCGGTTCCAGCCGCGATGCGCATTGACCGCTCGTTTCAAGTGCGAAGGCTTAAAAAAGCGCGTTCGTCAGCCCGGGGCATCCTCACCCAGGGTGCGTTGTTCACGGATCCACTGCGCGAACGCTTCATCTTCAAAGCGATATTCACCATGCGCCAGTTTGGTCACGATGTTGTCGGCCTGAAGCCGGCGCAACGAATGCGCGGGCGTGTTCATCGGCGGCGCTTTGGGCAAGCCGAGCAAGGTCCCCAGTTGCTCCCGTGCCGCCTGACTATGAAAGTCCGAAACCATGCCGTCGGCCATCATGCCGAGCAGCGCGCGGTCGGCTGGCAGTAATCCGGTCCACTGGCGCTTGAATTGCTCGTTGTTGAACACGTGCTCTTTGGTGAATTGCAACGCCGCTTCGGGGCCATCGAACGGATACGTAAGATGCCGCTCCAGAAAACGCCGGAAGAACTCCGGCGTGCAGTTGAGCTGATCGAAAGCCGCGACCGCATGTTTCATCGAGAGCTGATGCTTGGCAATGGTATTGACCTTCTCCACCATGAACTCGAGGAAATCGCGACCGAGCAGCGGAAAAGGTTCAAGGGGCGCCCAGTTGAAAAATGGCTCGGACGAGCGTCCGAACATGGTTCGCAAGGTCGATTCCGAACTGCCGGCAAAGATCACTTTCAGCCGATCCTTGCGAACGTCCAGCCCGGCACGCAACGCATGCGCAAAATTCGAGTGGGTTGCGGCAGCAAGAACCTGCGCTTCATCTATGATCAGAAGCAGTGGTTTCGGCTGGGAATCGAAGGCCTTGAGCGCGTCCGATAAAAGCGTGCCGACATACTTCTTGTCCTCCGCCGATAATTCCGCCTCGACCGACGCCTCGCCGAATGCAGGAATCTTGCCCGTGGCTTTGAGCTTCCTGACCGGATTTTTGGCTTGACGTGCAAGCCTGGTCCACCAGTTAGGCTCGATAGCGCCGTAGAGGGCACCGACCAGCGCGCCGGCGGGCTCCTCGTCGTCGTCCCACAGGTTCACGTACGCGCTCAGGTAACCGCCCGCCATGGCTGCCGGGATGAGGTCTTTCAGCAGAAATTCAGTTTTACCCATCCGCCGCCGTGCGAACAGCGTGCGCGCGGAAGAAAGACCCAGCCCGAACAGGTTCAGATAACCTGCAGCGAGCTCAGGACGAGAAAAATGCCATTGATCGGGTTTCATGTTTCAAACTATATCATCACATTTTAAATATATCAAAACTGATGATATAACTTGATAGTCAGCGTCCCCTATCCTTTCCAGGATTCCCTTCCTCCGTCAGCCGCCTTGCCGCTTCGCGCTTTAAAACCGCCCGGTCGATCTTGTTGGTCGACGCGAGCGGAAACGCATCGACGAACCAGACTTGCCGCGGATGCTGATAGGCCGGGGCGTGCTCCAGCGCGAACGCCTTCACCTCCTCCGCGCTCAATTGCGCCCCCGGTTTCAGCACGACAAAGGCCACGGGTTTCGTACCCTTGATCGCATCGTCGACGGGAATCACGCTCGCTTGCTGGATCGACGGATGCCGCTCGAGCATCTTTTCTACATCGCCCGGGAAGATGTTTTCTCCACCGGAAACGAACATGTCGTCGCGTCGTCCGATGAACGCGTAGAAGCCGTTTTCGTCGCGGCGAAATACATCGCCGGTGCGATAAAAGCCGTCCGGCGTGATCGGCGTCGCCAGGTCCGGGCGATTGTGATAACCGTTCATCAGGCCCGGGCTGCACATCTCCAGTTCACCTTCGCTCGCGAGCTCGCCGTTTGTATCGATGAGACGAAGTTCGACTTGGCGGTGCGCCGCCCCGATCGCGTGCGCCGGCGTGGGCAAGCCTGCGGGATGCGGTCCGAACACGACCGGGCCACCCTCGGTCGTGCCGTACGCGTTGATGACCGTCGCGTTCGGCAGCAGCGCGTGAGTCCGCTCGAGCAACGCACCACTGACCGGCGCCGAGCCCATCCGCACATAACGCACCGACGACAAATCCGTGCGCGCAAGCAGTTCATGCTCCTGCATCATCATGGCGATCATCGGCGGCACGGAAGTGAGCCACGTGCAGCGATAAGTATCGATAGCGCGAATGTAATTGCGCGCGTTGAAAGCGGGCATCAACACGGTCGTGGCGCGAGCGCTCAACGTAAGGAACACCAGCGCGAGCGCGTTCATGTGGTAAAGCGGCGCGGCGATCAGCACACGCTCACCGCTCAGTGGCTGCGCTTTCAAGCGCGTCTCGACCACCCAGAGATGACTCGCGTGCGAAAGCACGACGCCCTTGGGCCGCCCCGTGGAACCCGATGTATAGAGGAACAAAGCGGCTTCGTTTTCGTGTGGAACGACGGGCACGAAGGTCGGGCCGTGCGATTTTTCCGCTGCAATAAACGATTGAAATCCCTGCGCACCAGGGGCTTCCTCTTGACCACCGAACACCACGCGCGGCAGGGTCGCAGGCGCATCGCCTACCCGCTGGGAATCTGTGAAGACGAGACGCGCTCCGCTATCCGCGATCACGTCCGCAATCAGCGCGCGTGGGAATTTATAGTTGACCGGCACGGCGACCAGCCCCGCGCGCATGATGCCCAGCATCGTCGCGACATAGTCCGCTGAATTGGCCGCGAGCAATGCAACGCGCTCGCCTCGCGCGTACTGAGCGGCGAGCGTATAGGCCACTGCGTCGGCGAGCGCATCGAGTTCAGCGAAGGTGTATCGGCGCTCGTTGAAACCATCGTCAAGGCCGATGATGGCGAGTGTATCGGCGCCCTCGCCGCGTGTAATCAGCGCGCCGAGATTCGTCGGCAAAGTCATGGTATGAATTCCAGCAAGGTATCGAAGCGAGGCAGCGCGACGAGCGCCCTTTGCATCTCGACGGACGCAGGGAAACCCGCGGCGTCCGCGCGCTCACCCACCGAGCGCCAGGCCGGCGTGCGCACCGTGATCGCGGCATAACGCGGTCCGCGAGCAGCAACGTACTGCGCAGTCGTGCCAAAACGCGCGTAGAAGTCAGCACGCGTCCAGTACACCAGTTCGAAGCCCGGCTCGATCTCACCGAGTTGCACATACGGTTCGGGTGCAACATCGATCAGATGCAGCGCGCTCAAACCCGTCGCGCCATTCGGATGGCTCTGCCACTCGCTGCGGAAAACGAGCTCGGGCGTCAGGTGCTGGCAGAAATAGACGCGGCCTCCATCAAGCTGGCCTGGCTTCAGCCGCACGGTGGTGAACCGCGCATCGGCGGGGGGCTCGCCGTCTAGTTCGACCGGCCGCGAGAAGGTCTGCGGCAGCGTCGCGTGGAAACCGGCACGCTGCAAGGTATTGAAGGTCGCGGCCGGATCGTCGATGCGGAACACGAGACCGTCGGGACCCAGCGGACTCGACACAATCTCCTCGCGCACGGTCTTGCCATCGGCAGGCACGCCGATGAGTTCAAGGTAGTGGTCATCGAACACAATCGCGTGATTGATCGACCCGAGCGTGTGATACCCGCGCGGCGCAACCGTGAAGCCGAGTTGCTCGAAGGTGCGCTGAGCAGCGTCGGTATCAAAGCGTGTGTTGATGACGAGATGGTCGAGCTTCAGCATCAGGGGGTTGGGGTTACCGTTGCCGTTGAATAGGCGCCGCGGCCGCTGGCGACGAGCTTGCCGTCCTTGTCGAAGACCTGCGCTTCGGACACGGAGACCTGCGAGCCGAACTTGATCACCTTGCCCTTCACGGTCAAGTCGCCCTGGAACGCGGCGCGATGATAGTCCACGCGAAGATCGATAGTGGGCACGCCCCGTCCGGTCTTCGATACCAGCGCCCAGTCCGCCGCCAGGTCCACGAGTGCGGCGAGAATGCCGCCGTGCGTGTAGCCCTTGTCGGGATTCACGACCCATTCTTCGCGCCACGTGGCACGCAGCTCGATCTCGCCTTCGCTCACTGATACCACCTTCAAACCCAGCCATTCGTGAAACGGGCCGCGCCGCAAACGCGCCTCGATATCCTGCGCGCTCGGCAATGTTGCTTCGCTCATGATGTTTTCCTCAGCGTATCTCATCAATAGATTCAGGGGTTGACCACGACCTTACCCAGCACCTCGCGGTCGCGAATCAGGCGCAGTCCCTCGGCCGCTTGCTCAAGCGGCAAGGTCCGGTCGATGGCCGGCACCAGTTCTCCCGCCGCAATCTGATCGAGCAGCGCGCGCAGGTTTTCATCGTAGAAACTGTTCGAGCCGATGATCTTCAGTTCGAAGCTCCAGATGTATCGAAGGTCTTCGGCGGGTGCATGGCCAGCCGTTGCGCCGCATACAAGCAACGTGCCGCCGCGTTTCAAGCACTTCAGCGACGGCACCCAGGTGTCGCCGCCGGTGAAATTCACCACCACATCCACCCCGCCCTCGTAAGTCCGGCGCTGCGGCTTGCCGTACTCACCGATCGCCCACTTCGAAAAGTCCGTGGTCTTGTAGTTCACCGTATGATCCGCGCCGAGCGCTTTCAGTTGCTCGCACTTCTCGTCGCTGCCTGCACACGCGATCACCTCGGCGCCCAGTTGCTTCGCGATAAGAATGCACGCCGTGCCTACCCCGCCGCTTGCGCCGAGAATCAATACGCGGTCGCCTGCTTTCACGGTCTTGTGCGTGACCAGCATGCGGTGCGCCGTGCCGTACGCCACCGGCAACGCGGACGCGGCGTCGTAACTCACGGCATCGGGTAACGGAATCAACTGCCCGACCGACACCAGGCAGTATTGCGCCATGCCGCCATCGAGCATTTCGCCCATCAGGCCTTTCTCGGGATAAAGCGGATTCACGAGCACACGGTCTCCCGCCTTCCAGCCCTCCACGCCTTCACCCAACTCCGCAATTTCACCCGCCATGTCGAGACCGATCACCACCGGAAACGGCACCTTGATCCCCGGCATGCCCTTCACTGTGAACACATCGTGGTAGTTGAATGACGACGCACGCACGCGGATCACCACATGCCCGGGTGTTGCCTTCGGCACGGGTTTGTCGGTCACCACGTGGAGTTGATCGAGGTCGCCGTGCTGGTTCAGCACGAGTGCCTTCATGGTCGATGGAATGCTGGTTGTCACAGTGTCTACTCCGTTTTACTGGATTGATTTCGATGCGGCATACGGGCCGGTATCGAAGAGATCGGCGGGCAGCGTGCCTTTGATCACACCGCCATCCACGAAGATCTGATGCTCACGCTTGAGCGTCTCGAGATCGATCGGCTCGAAGGTCACGCGATTGATGTCCGACCAGCGCGCGGCATACGCTTGCGCGTCCTCGGCGGGAAGATTCGCGCTCTTTTGCAGGATTGCCGCGACGTCGTTCTGATGCGTTGCGCCCCATTGCAACGCCGTGCGCATGCCTGCGATCAGCTTCGCCACGTCCTGCGGATGCTGGGCCAGGTAATCCGCACGGATCGCGCTCACGCCTATATAGGGCGTTGCGTCGGATTTCGTCAGCTTCTTCCACTCAGCGCCAAAACTGCCGAGCCGCTTCACCTTCAATTCCTTTAGTTGTGCGATGGTTACCGATCGCAATGCAGCGGCGTCGACCTGCTTTTGCACGAGGAACTGGGCGAGCCGCGCTTCATTTCCCGGGACGATGGAAAAATCGTTCGCCTTGATGCCGTCGTTGCCCTGCAGCACCGCGGTGGCAATCGCCGCGACCGAACTGCCCGGTGGCGACATACCGACTTTCTTGCCGCGCAGGTCGGCGAGCGACTTGATCGGCGAGTCCTCAGGCGCGACGAATTCGACATCGGCCGGTTGCGTGGCAAGCACGATCTTCAATGGAACGCCCTCGGCCGCTGTGCTGAAAACAGCAGCGGCAGGTGCCGCGAATGCGAAGTCGATCGCGTTGGCGGCCAACGCGCGATTGGGCGCGTTGACGTCGGAGAAACGAATGAAGGTAACGTCGAGACCGCGTTGCTGCAGGAATTTTTGTGCCTCGAGCACCGCTCCGAAGCCCAGGCTCACGCCGCTTGTCCAATAGCCGATGCGCATGGGTTCGGCATGCGCCGTTTGCACAGTACCGAGCATCGCGGTCGTCGTAACGGCGGTTGCAACCGCCGCTCGCCTGAGTAGTGAAATGGCTTTCATGGTTCCTTGTTTCCCGTTAGATCAGTCGGTCTTTTTCCAGCGAAACAGGCGGCGCTCAAGCGGCTTCAGCACGCCCGCTTCGAGCAGCAGCATCAGGACAACGAGCGTGACGGTCCACGCGAAAACCTGATCGGTCTGCACGAGATCGGCAGCCTGCCGCAGGCGGTAGCCAATGCCGTTCGACGAGCCAATCGTCTCCGCCACCAGCGAGACACGCCAGCCAAAACCGAATGCGAGGCGCGCACCGGCGAAGAAATGCGGCAGGATGGTCGGCAGGAAAATCTTGCGCATGATCTGCGTCTGCGACATGCGAAAGCTACGCGCGAGCTCGACATGGTTCCGGTCTACTGTCAGTGCGCCTTGCCATACGTTCGTCAGGATCAGCGGCATCGCGGTCATGAACACCACGAAGATGGTGGTTGCGTTCGAGATGCCGAACCAGATGATGGCGAACACCGCCCAGATCGCCGACGACACCGTGTTCACAATGGACAGCAACGGCTCGAAGAAATGCGCCACGCGCGGATTCGCACCGAGCGCAATGCCGAGAGGTGCACCAACGGCGGCCGCCAGAAGAAATCCAGCCACAACGCGATACAGCGTGATGCCTAGGTCATCGAAGAACGTGCCGCTCTGAACGAGCCCCACAAATGCATGCGCCACTCTCAGCGGCCCGGGCAATACAAATTGCGGCATGCGCAGCGACGCGGCCCACCATGCCGCCAGAAGCAGGATAACGAGCACAACGCGTTGCGCAACGGTTGAAGCAAACGAACTACGCGGAACAGTGGACATGGGTCAGATCAAAAGACGCAATTGGCGGATCGCCTCGGCCACGGTCGGATCCGTGGCGGTTCGCGGGCGCGGCAGGTCGACGTCAACAATCTCGCGCACGCGGCCGGGACGCGGCGCAAGCACCACGACTCGATCCGCAAGCACGATCGCCTCCTCCACGTCGTGGGTCACGAACAGCACGGTCATGCGCTGCATCGCGTGAATGCGCAGTAGTTCGTCGTGCATTTGGGAGCGCATCTGCGGATCGAGCTTTGAAAACGGTTCGTCCATCAGCAGGATGCGAGGGCCGGTGACAAGGCTCCGTGCGAGGGCGACGCGACTGCGCATGCCGCCCGATAGCTGATGCGGGTGGGCATCGGCGAAACCTTGCAGGCCGACCAGATCGAGGACCGCGTTCGCGCGGGTATGGCGTTCGCGGGCGGGAATCGCGGGGCTCGCGGCTTCCAGGCCGAACTCGGCATTCGCGCGCGCAGTGCGCCAGGGCAACAGCCGGTCTTCCTGAAACATATATGAGAGCGCGTTGCGATCCTTCGTGCCTTCGGTCCGCTTGCCGTCGATCCACAGTTCGCCCTCCCCCGGTTCGAGCAATCCCGCCACCATGTTGAGCAGCGTGCTCTTGCCGCATCCCGACGTGCCGAGCAGCGCGACTATTTCACCTTGCGCGACATCGAAGGAAACGTGATCCAAGACCTTTAGTGATCCGAAGTTCTTTTCTATTCCGCGCAAGGAAATGGCAGCGCTCATCGGCGAAGCTCCGCCACCGTGTACAGTGGCAACGATGCCCCCGCGCTGGAAAGACTCGCGTAGACCTTCTCCATTGTCATGCTTTGGAACGTCTCTATATGACGGCGCGCAATAGTCTCCGCGCGACGTCCGTCGCCTGCGATGAACGCATCGATCATCGCATTGTGATCGTGCTTGATCTCGGGTTTGGTTCCCTGTACGCCAAAGCCAAGCGCAACGAGGCGCGACATTTCATCGAGCAGGCTCGCGAGCGTTCTATGCAATCGCTCGTTGCCGCTCGCCGCCGCTATCGCCAGATGAAATTCGCGGTTCGCGTCGAGAAAAACATCAATTTGCGCCGATAACGCCCGCTCCGGATGCGGCACGCGGCACGCCGCTTCGAGGCGGCGCAGCAACTCCACGTCAACTCGGCCGCAGGCTAGCCGCGCTGCCAGTGGTTCAAGTTGTACCCGCAGCGCGAAGACCTCTTCCACGTCTTTCAATGTGATGGCTGCAATGCGGTAACCCTGTCGCGGCAGAGAACGCACGAAGCCTTCGTGCACGAGCCGCACGAGTGCAATACGGCAACTCGTTTTACCAATGTCGTACTCCGACATCAACTGGCTTTCGGTAACGGTCGACCCGGGCATCAGCTTGCATGAAAGCAGATCGCGGCGGATGCGTTCGTAGGCGTCATCGCCGCGCAACACTGCGGGGGCAGACGGTGCAAGCAGATCGGTAGAGTGCGTGGCGGATTCGTCGTAGGTCATGGCCGTTGGGTTGTAAGCTGCTCACGACATCGGATTGATATGTTCAAGAAACTATCGTAGGCGTTTACGACATTTTTCAAAAACAAGTTATTTAAATAAGTAAGTCCCGAGAAGAGATATCGTGGGAGGCTCAGGGGTGAGTAACTTGACCACTACAAACGTCCAGGGCTTGCTTAGGGCGCGCGTCCATTGCCTAAGCTGATTTGCAGGCTTCTCCTTTTCATTCCGGTGTAAGCGCTGACTATTGTGGGCAATCCTTAGCATGACTTTTATTGCCCGGTTCGCAACTAAGCGGCGGCCAAATCGGCGCGGGGAATCGAATTGTTGTTACCGGCAAGGGGAATTGACCAAAGAGTTAAGCGATCACTGATCTGGCCTGCGGTTTGCGTGTACCTGCTTAGCAAACTTCATTGGAGATGATCATGTTCAAGGCTCTTATTCCTGCTGTTGTTATCGCCTCAGCGCTCGCCGCGCCGACATTTGCGTTCGCTCAGGACAACACGCAAGTGACACGCTCTGCGGTAAAGAACGACCTTCAGCAAATGGAGCAAGCGGGCTATAACCCGGCGGCCGACCGCACCAATTATCCCGACCAAGCGCAAGCCGCCGAACAGCGCGTGGAAGCGGAACGCGGCGTGGCCGCTACGTCCTATGGCCCCTCGGTGAGCGGTACTTCCGCTTCAGGCATGCGCTCCGATACGACCCAGCCTGACGGAACCCACTCTGTCTATTTCGGTCATTGAGGCGCCAGCGAAAATTGAGTCTCGCCTGGATCGCTCACGGATAGAAAGGTGGCCAGTGATGATTGAGCGGCGTTGCTTTGCATTCTGCGCGGGGGCCGGCAAATGGCAACTGCAGTACTGAAAAGGCCGTTTCCAACTCGCGTTGGAAACGGCCTTTTTATGTTTCAGTTCGTATTGTTTTCGGGTTTCAGCGTCTGTTGCCGGAAGCTGGTGTGCTCCCTTTTACCTGCGCGTCTTATTGCTGCTCCGCCGCTGTTTCGTCAAGCATCTGCATTGCCGCTTTCTCCGCATTTGCCACATGCAGTCGTGCCGCCGCGCCGGCCCCTTCCTCATCGCGTGCCTTCAGCGCTTTGAACAACTTGTCGATCTCACGGAGGCTGGCCGGAAGGCGGTCTGGATGCATCAACGAAGTCGCGCGCAGCAAAGTGACCCGCGAATACAGGCTCGTCAGGATCTCTTTCACCAGGGCATTGCCGCAGTTATCGAGCAGTACATCGTAGAGTTCGGTCTTCGCCTTGATCACGCCAGCCTGATCGTTGGCCAATGCTTGCGCGCGCAGCAGCTTTGCTTTTTCGCCGAACAGGGCAATGGCCTCATCGTCCGCAATTCGAGCAAACTCTCCGGCGGCGAAACCTTCGAGCAAACCTCGAATTGCATACAATTCAGTGGCCTCCTGCTTCGACATGATCGCGACCACCGGCCCCTTGTGCGGCACGCTGCGTACCAGCTTTTCCGCTTCCAGCCGGCGCAATGCCTCCCGAACCGACGTCCGGCTGACACCCAGCGTCTCACACAATTCACGTTCGATAAGCCGCGCGCCCGGCGCGAAGCGACCGGACACAATGGCTTGTCGGAGCACATTCTCTACCTGATGACGCAGCGTTTCCGGCCGCACCAAACCCATTCCGGCTGTCATTATTGTATTCCCGTCTGACAAAGATCACCTCGGCATGATACTTGATACGGCATGCCAAAACGAATGATCGTAGGCCCAGCGTTATGCCGATGGGGTGGCGTGTGTTGTTATTTCGCAACGCCATTATATTGAATGATTGTCATACAAAATGACTTGCGATGTCCAATGTCGGTTGGTTCACTAGAAGCTTCGGTGACCGACTTCTTTTCGACGTTACCTTTCGATCGCTGAATTTGGACTCCAGACAGGGCATGCCGACTCGTTCACGCTTTCGCGCCGGGATATTTGTCGAACAACTATGCGGTGCATATCTCGCGATTGATTTGCGAATGGCCGGACCGCGGCCCGTTAAAAGCAGATTGGGTGATCGGGCTGAATATTGGGCTCTAGCCCGCGCGGAAGGCAGACGAATGATCGGCTGACCGTTAGTTGCGACTATGCGAATTAGATCGGACAGGATGTAAGGCCCGAAGCCTCGGCGATGCGCGCGGATGCTTATGTTGTTCGATCGGGTTTTCAGGGATAGTTGTAATGGTTGTATTCCGCAGCCTCTTTCGGCGTAAGTCGGCTTGATGCTTGTCTGCGAAACGCGGTTGAACGCGTAAGCGCTTATCCAGTGAGCCGAAAGATAGCGCATCGATTTCATGCTGATATCCCGATACCCATACCGCGTCGCGCTCAATAATGCACGGCTGGTCATGCCAGATCGATCGGTACCGATCCGGGCGGCGATGGCGAAGAGCATCCGATTCTCAGAATTTCGCGAAAACGAGCCGATACGTGCCGTCATTCATTGGCCTTCAAATCTTGCCCCGAACTCTCGGCAAGCCGCGTGTCACGCGTGTTCAAGGAAACGCCGGCGCATGTAGCCCGGAGCATCTTCTTCATGTCACTTAGGCGATCGTTGATCGTCGATGTCCTTGTTCGTGGCATGGCATGTCCGGCTGGCGCTGTGGCCGCCGGTTGGACCGCACGATTGTTGTCGCACTTCAATCGGAATGCAGCGAGCTGATCGGGCGTCGCTCGGACAACTTCCCTTGCACTCAGCGCAGCGATGAACGCGGCTGCCCACTGCCCAGTCGACACGCGTGGTTTTGCTTCTCGGTAGTCGTGGACGGTGATCGAATCGGCTGTGCTGGAGACGGTGATGAGGCGGGTATTGGCGATATCGATAAATACGTGTCCAGCGCACTGGAGCACAGCGGCGTCGATATTCGCGGCTCGAGCGTTCTTTTCGGCCAGTTGCTCTGCGGCGAGTCGCTTGGCTCGAATCTGATGCCCGAAATCAACCGGTGAACGGAGCAGGGCACGAAGGTAGCTGATCGGGCGCTTCGCGTTTCGCAGATGCTCCCAGGTCGCTTCGACGACGTCGGAAAGCAGCTTTGCCTGCGCCTTCGCTTCTCGCATGAGTTTAAAAATCAAAAATTGACGAAAACCCAAAGTCAGCAAGCGCTGGAGATCCGCAGGGAGCTCTCCTGGTTGTCTCTTTTGATTCTTAGGGAGTAGATCCTTATATATAGCGCCGTCTGCCACCGTGACACACGGCGGGCTAAATGAATGGGCCTGTGCGCTGAGTGTCTCAACACCGGGCGAAGCCAGGCCATCGGATTGAGCGGCAGAAAGCTGATGATCAGGAGATTGAGTTTTAGAAGACTGAGTTTCGGACAACGGTGACGTGTAGCCGAGGACAACCGCGGATTTTTCCGTGAGATGCAGATAGGCGCGGCCGAACAAGCCAGCGGTTCCGAAGCGCTTCTGCGGCACGCGCTCAATCAAACCGGCTGCTTCGAGATCGTCCAGGCTCCGATAGAACGTGCGCATCGATTGCATGGCGCGCCCGGTCAGGAGCTCACGACGGGCGAATATGGCAGCGTACGGTCGGTTGGCGTCAACGGTGCGTGCAAGTGCAGCCAACACGGCGCGAGCGCGAGCAGGGAGTGCCGGGAAGCTCGCAGCACGATGCGCGGCCCGGAATACGACCCAAGGGAGGTTTGATTGACCGGCTAGAAATTCATCCAGCGCGGTTTGGTCGATATCGACGGAATCGTCGGAGGGTGGAAGAGGGTACAAGTCCCCCTCGCCAGCAACGGAAAGTTGCGCGATAAGCATGTCACACGTCCATTTCTTCAAAATGGAAGAGAAACGCTTGACTGCCGATCGCTATCCGCTACACTTCGAGGTGTTGGGCCTTTATCCGATTCCCGTCGGAGAAATGCAGCGGTGGGCAAGCGACAGCGAAGCCCGGTTACTCAAAAGCCTTCGGTTCCCGCCGAAGGCTTTTGTTTTTCCAGCATTGAAATCAGTTCATGATCGTTCTCGGCCGTTTGGTTAAGTCCATGATTTTTAACGATTCCCTACTAGGGAAGTCCTGAACCTTGATTCACGACTTCAGGGTGCTGATGTGCTGCGAGCTAAGTCATTGATTTAAAGCAGTTCCCTACTAGGGATCACTGCTTTTCGAGTTCCGACTCAATGAATGCGTGAATTCGTTCTGCCCATTGCTCTGCCTCGTCAGCGGCTTTGCCGGAGAATGAAACCCCGACAACGCCATTTCTGGCCGAGATCTGACAAACTTTCTTGGCGCCGCGTTTGACGATCAGTGGTTCGTGCTTCTCACGAGGCGCCCGGTCTGGCTTCGTTGCCGCGACCGCTTGCGCCTGGGTGTAAGTGTCATCAGCCAAAAGCCGCTCGATCGCTGCTTTGACCTTGTCCTCCCGCCCCTCAGCTACCGCCTTGGCCATTTGCTCTGCCGCGTTACTTCCCAAGCGCTCGGGTCGAGCTGCCAGCAATTCCTTGCACTCGTCAGGAAGCAGATCGAATTTCATGATCCGCCCGACGTGCGAGTCACTAATGCCGGCAGCCTTCGCCAGATCCTCTTTCGTAATCCCCGTTGAGTCCTGGAGCGACTTGAAGCCCCAGAATTTCTCGAAATCCGAAAGAGTGGGTGACAAGAGGTTGGAGAAGAAGGCGGCGTACTCGACCATCGACGCATCGATGTCCAGCACAATGCCGTCAATCTCGGTGCGACCGAGTTCGCGATACACCGACGCCCGGTTATGACCAGCCACGATGTCGTATTCGCCGTCGTGGCGTTCGCGCACCGTAATAGGCTGCGCGAGAGGGTATACCATCAGGTTCGCTTTAAGTTCTGCGTACTCTGAAGGCGTAAGACGTCGGCGACGGCCGGGAATCTCGTGAAGCTTGTTCAGCGGAAGTTTGCCGGGCGCACGCTGTTCCAGTGCCCGCTTCAGCTTGTCAATTTCAGCCTGCTGGCTGTGAACCCGCCCTTGAAGACCGATCAACTGCCCAGGCGCGGTGCGAGGCGCCACCGGTTCCGAAGGCGTGTCAATGCCATCGTCGTCCAGTCGAATGCCTGCTGCCTTTGCCTTTTGTTTCGCTGCTGTAGACATGCTTACTCCTTGTCCCAGAGGTAACAGACCTTGCTGTCGATCAGATCCACGACCTGGTCGTATGGCACGCGGATTCGTCGAAGCGTTGCGGCATTGCCGTCGTAGTTCGGGAAGTCGTACACCGTCGAAAAATCGTTGGTGGTCGTCCGGGCAAGGTCGGTTTCCGGGATTTCAACCGGCAATACACGCTCGCCATAGGTCGTAATGACCCAGTCGCGAACGATGGACGCATTCGCCTTATTCGGCATGCGCGTCACCAGGATGTCGATGAAATCGAACACCTTGGCTTCGTCGGCTGATTCCCCGAATTGCTTCATGCCGGAGACCATGTCGGAGAAAAGCGACCAGAACTGGACCATCGATGCAAACGAGAGCGTGTCCGGCATCACCGGCACAATCACCCCATCTGCCGCGAAAAGCGCATTGATGGTCAGGTAACTCAACGTGGGCGCGGTATCGATGATGATGTAGTCGTACTCGTGCTTGAGTTCCTTGAGCCCGTCGTTCAGCACGTTCCAGAACTTTGCACTCGGCGAAGCGTGAACGCGCGCAGGGAGCATGAATTCGGCGTTGAACAAATCCGTGGATGATGGGATCAGGTCAAGGTTTTCCCAATACGTCTGCATCGGCAAATGCTTCATGTCGAAGGCTTCGCCGCTGACGTAAGCCTCGATCAAGGGCAAAATAGTCTGGTCGCCGTTGATTTCCGCGTGCGGGTTGATCCCGTACAACGTGGTCGCGCTGCCCTGCGGGTCCATATCTATATGGAGGACCCGGCGGCCGTGACGCAACGACAAGCCTTGCGCCAGCACCATGGACGTCGTGGTCTTGGTCACGCCGCCCTTGAAGTTGCCGATAGCAATGACTTTCCCGTCTTTCCCCGCCGGACGTTGTCTCGGCTTGCGTTCAGCCTTGACCCACTCGATGGTTTCAGCGAGCGTAAATTGCCGCGCGGCTCCGGCCTTCTCCTGAGTGCCTTGAGGCAGTTCCCCTTTCTTGATCAGATAGGAGAATCGGGCTTTGTCGATGCCACACAGTTCCTGCAGTTTGCCGCTCGGGAACACCGGGGCAACCTTCCGTGGGAACGGCTGGAGCATTTGAGTGCGAATTCGCTCGAGCATTTTTGCGGAGCGAGCCGCCAAATTGACGAGGTCGTCCGGCGTCACCTCGATGGGTGGCGTCGAAAGGTTAATATCCATGCGTTCTTCCCGGTGGCACTGGTTCTACCAAAAACGTGGATTCTCCCTCAAAAGGTAGAACCGACGGTAACCGAAGACTAAGAGGTATACGGAGTAAACGCAAGTAAACTTTGCCGGGCCGGGGTAGCCGCAAAGGCACGTGGTTGTTGGGCTTGGAGGAAAAAGGTGAGAAAAGACTTGAGGCAAATCGAAGGTTTTGCGGCGCTTTAGGTCTGTAGATTCAAGCGCCGGCGAGGTATTTCTTGGCTATTGGCGCGTCGACAAGACGCCGTTTTTACCGTTAGCGGACGAACCATGACCACGGGCTTTCACATAAAGAAGCGTGGTGGACAGGTTGGCGTGGCCGAGGCGGACCTGGACCTCGCGGCAATCCGCGCCGCTTTCGAGTGCGTGATGCGAGTGGGTGTGACGGACCCAGTGAGTGCTCGCACTGAAACAACGATGCGAATCGAGCAAATTCTGCTGTGTTGAGAGAACTGCGGCCCAAGAGAAAAGCCGCCGGAATACCTGCCCCATCCCATCGGGCGTCAATGAATTGCCGGTGCGAAAATGCGCCAGAAGCGGAGTGTCGGCTGGACAAGCGCTGGGGTCCCCGGGCAAACCGCGCGCCCGCAGGCTCTCAAAAAGCAATTCCATTACGGCCTGAGGGACCGGAATGGTTCGTGCCGCACGGCCTTTTCCTGGGATTGCCAGTTGCCAGGCGTTAGCCCATGCGCTTTCCAGTCCACTTTCCAGCGCAGGCTGGATCAGCTGGCCGGTTGTTGCGTGTGCCAGTTCCGCTCGCCGCAGCCCCGTTGAGTAGGCAAGATTCAGCGCCAGATAGTCACGCAATTCCCGTTGAGAATACCGGTCCCGAGAGGCCGCCTGGACCACGCTCTGCCACTGCCCGTGGTTGAGCGAGCGCCCTGAAACGTCAATTCGCGGGCCGATCGTCACCGCCGGGGCATTCGAAAACGGGTTGTGCGCCCAATAGTTCTGCTCGACCAGCCACTGGCCCATTGCGTGAAGAATTGCCCGCGCGGTCTCCCGGCTGCGATTGGAGAGGGCGCCGACAAACGGCCGCCAATCCAGGTGAGTTCGCTCGATTTTCGCGCGTCCGACCCAGCGGACGGCTGGCTGCGGATCGGCCAAAAACGTCCCGATATACCCCTCGCAGTCGGCGCCATCCAGCGACGACAGCGCCTTTTTCTTTTCGTTGATTGCCCACAGAAGCAGGCGTTCGGCCTCCCGGCGATAGGCGCGGGCGGTGTGCGGACTGTGTTGCCGAGCGGCAAGCCACGCTTCGATTGCCTGCAAATCTGTTTCGAGCGAACACGGCAAACCGTGATTTCGCGCCCGGTTAGTACCCGTCGATCCATCTATTTCCGCGGGTACAGCGAGTGATTCGATCGGCACGATGCCGCTCTGGCGTGGCCGCATAAGCGAAGGATCATTGCTGGACAAGCGCCGGCGGGGAGTGAGCGCGCGCGTGGACAGCATGTGACGGAGCGAATCGGCGTGAAGAGCGAGCCAGTCAACTATCCGGCGCGCTGCCTTTGGTCCGACCCGCGCCACGCTTGCATACCAGCGGTGGCCGCGCTGCTCGATGAATCCGAGGAGATCGGCGAGCGTATGGATACCAGAGTGTTGAAGACGGCCGGCAATCGCGGGGTCGAGCCAGCTTGCAACCGGGTGGTCCGGCTGCGGCGCTTGGACCAGACTGGCTTCCATGCGGGCGAGGGCGTCGATCTGACGTCGGCGCAGGCGGGCATTGCGGGTTGAACGCCGGTCAACACCCAGGCCGTTTTCCTGTGGAAATTCAGCCTGATAAAGCTCCAGCAGTTCGGCTTCACTATGGAAACCGTTTGGATCGACGGATTCTCGATAGGCCTCCAGCGATGGCATCTCGCCGGTTGCTGACCGCTGTGCGTCAGGAATGCTCCCTGGTCTCAGGCGCAGAAGATGCGTGGCTTCGACATCGCGGGTGCGGCGCGCAGCGCCCGACAGGGTGTCGCGCAACAGGCCGATCAGACGTCGGGTCGCCCGGATGTCGGTAGTGGCGTCGCCGTAAGTCGCATGTAGTTGCTCGACCGAAACGCCATCCAGATATCCGCGATAGAGCGCGAAATGTTCACGAGTAAGCCGCTTGATTGAGGTGCGGTTCTCGGGATTGCGAACGGATGATGGTGGTAAAGCAGCTGGCATGAGTTATTTATGCTTTCGTTTCAATAGCTTGGAGTGAGGCTACCAGCGTGGAGGCGGTTTGACAACAAAAAACGCCACATCTGATAAGTATACGAACCTTCGCAGGTGTTGGCCGTTCGTCGTCGCGCTGGTTGAGGTGCAACGACGAGGCTCGATAGGGTAGTGAAATCTGAAGCGCCGACGCGCGCACGCCGGACGAAATAGAAGAAGTCTATGAACGAACCGACGTCGAGCGTCGATATTGGGAAGCGTTCTTTGGGTTCAGCGACTGGAAAACTATGAGGACATCGCAACGCCGTCGTCACATTGAACGAATCGTGCGTGCAGGCACCGTCACTAACCCACACGCACCAGAAAACGCGCGATTACACCGCGAGCGCTTCGGCCACCACGGTGGCCAGGGGCGTAGTCGGCCGGCCAAGGAGTTGACTCAACTGATGACCCTCATCGAAGAGTGCGCCCTTTGATGCACCCGTAGACGAGTCCGACAGCAGCGCAGCCAGGACCTCCGGCAACCCGACGCCGATCAGCGCGGCTTTGTAGTCCGACTCGGAAAGATTCTGGTACTCGACCTTCTTGCCCGACTGCCGCGTTACTTCGGCAGCGAGCTCGGCGAGGGTGTAAGCGGAATCGCCGGCCAGTTCATAAATGTGTCCCGCCTGAGCGTCGCGAGTCATCGCCAGCGCGGCCGCCTCCGCATAGTCGGCGCGTGCCGCCGAGGAAATTTTGCCGTCACCCGCGCTGCCGAGGATCGCACCGTGTTCGAGCGCGGGGGCAAGGTTGCCGGTGTAGTTTTCCGTGTACCAGCCGTTACGTAGCAAAACGAACGGTACGCCTGATGCGCGCAGCGCCTCTTCCGTCTCGCGATGTTCATCGGCTAATCCTAGCGGCGATGTATCGGCGTGCAACACGCTGGTGTAGCCGATCAATTGCACGCCGTTGCGCTTCGCGGCATCGATTGCGGCGCGATGCTGGACTGCGCGCTGGCGAAGTTCATTCGATGAAATCAGCAACACCTTGTCTGCGCCCTTGAAGGCGGTTTCGAGCGTGGCCGGTTCGTTATAGTCGGCGCGCCGGACTTGCACGCCCAGCGCGGCGAGGTCGGCCGCCTTCTCCAGACTGCGTACGGCGGCAACAATTTCGCTTGCCGATTGGGTTTTCAACAACGCTTTGATAACGAGCCGGCCGAGTTGGCCGGCGGCTCCGGTAACGACGATCATGATCAAACTCCTGGGGTGAATGCGACAGAAACCGTACCGTATCGGATAAACTAACTTTTCGTAAGTACGTACGCCGAGGTAAGTATCCATGGACTCAAATGGTGGTTTTGCCCGCGACGGCGTGCCGTTATCGGCTCAGTTGCGTCGTGGCGAATTGCTGTCGGCGGATTGCCCGTCGCGGGAAGTGCTCAAGCATGTCACCAGCCGATGGGGTGTTCTCGTGCTGATGGTGCTGCTGGAGCAGACTTGCCGTTTCAGCGATCTGCGCCGGAGGGTAGATGGCGTGAGCGAAAAGATGCTCGCGCAGACGCTGCAGTGGTTGGTGGCTGACGGTTTTGTGATACGCACTGCGTATGACGAAGTGCCGCCGCATGTGGACTATCGGCTGACGCCGCTGGGGGAGGAAGTCGCGCGCCAGGTCACGTCGTTGGCGGACTGGATTGAAGTGAATCTGCCGCGCATCCTGAATGCGCGGACGGTGGAGGCGTAGAAGATCGGCACCGACCGGCGACCGCGTGCGCCCGTTGTTCGATGGAAACATCGATGCCGCGGCCGACGCGCTGCACGAAAATTTACATGTGGCCCAGCGGCGTAAGTTGCAGCGGCCGCGGGTGCTGCCCGTGCTACCGGTTATGCGGCGGATCGTGTGAGCGCACCGTCAGTACGGCCGGGGAATTACCGATCGCCGACGTCCGCAAGCGTAACGCTTTCGTTTGCCACAAGATTGGCGCGCATCCAGTCTTCAAGCCCACACGCCGCAATGCCGCGTTGGGTATTGAAAGTCTGCGACTTGTCCCACGCCACGCCTTTTCCTTCGGCAAATACCGCGCGATATTTCTTGATCGCATTGTCGGGATCGTCGGCCAGTTCGCGTTTCAATTCCGGCACGGTCCATTCAGTGCGATGGACGTTCAGATCCAGTAGCTCGTCGACTGCATCGGCCAATTGACGATAGGTGACGGTGTCGCCGGCTATGTACACGATCTGATCGACGACGCGCGGTTCGGCGAACACGATCTCGGTCGTCAGGGCACCAATGTCGTCAGCCGTTGTGACGGTCACGCTGTTGTCCCAACTTCCCAATGCATTCACGGTGTTTCGCCCGAGGTCCACCACGCCAAACGATGGTTCGAAGAGAAAGCTGGTAAACATGCCCGTCGATACGACCACCCACTCTGTCTGATCTTGCGAGCGCAGCAGGTCGCGCACGTCGAGCTGCTCGTCAAACAGATCCTGCGGGCTACCCCGGCCGATGACATCGTAGTCAACACCGAATTGCCAGGGGAAATATCGTTTCACTTGCGCCTTCAGTACGGTGCGGGCGAGCTTGAGCTGAACGCCGCTGCCGCCCACGAATCCCGTGCACGAGATGACAGTGTGGAAGCGGCCAAAAACAGCGGCAAGCGATTCTTCCGACTGCTCGGCCAGATCGACCGGAAGCAGTTCGACGCCAAGCGAGCGCAGCTCGGCAATGTCCTTTTGCTTGGCGAGCGCTTGCGAATCGATCGTCGACGGACGCAGGAGCGCTGCGATAGAAATGCCTGACCCCGGCGGAGCGCGATGCGCGAGACTACGCAACATGGCCATGCCGAGTTCGCCGGCACCCAGGACGAGAATAGAATTAGCTTGCGACATGCGAGTACCCTTTTTGGCTTGAGAAAAGTTATCGGAAGCGCGTGCTGACGCGACCTGTCTTCACCGGCTCACTACTCCGCAGCGTTAAAGGAGGGGTCAGCCGGACAATCGGAAGTGTAGTGGCGGGGGTGCGCGGCATTGTTCGCCGTCACGGAAATGAGAACGCGTGTGCATCGAACGATCCGGCGGAAGAGGCTGAAGATCAGTGCAGGATGAACGGCGCTTTTGAGCCACCCGCCGCCACCAAAATACAAACCGGACACGTACCCCGTTCATGGACAAACTTCAAGCGATGACAACCTTTGCGCGGGTCGTCGAAACGCAGAGCTTCAGCAAGGCGGCGCAGACCCTGTCGATGCCCCGGTCGTCAGTAACGACGTTGATCAAGAATCTTGAGCGGCATCTGGGTACGCCTTTGCTTCGGCGAAGCACACGAACGCTCAGCCTCACCGATGCAGGCGAGCGCTACTACGCGTCATGCCGGACGATTCTGTCGGACATAGTCCAGGCAGAGAGCGGCCTGCTGGCGGACGCGACGGCGCCGCGTGGGCGAATACGAGCGGGTATGCCGGGTGTCATAGGACGCGCGGTCGTGCTGCCGCGACTGCGGGAATTCGAACAGCTTTTTCCCGGTATTGAACTGGCGCTGGTTCTTAGCGACCGTCCCGTCGACCTGATTTACGATGGTATTGATTGCGTCATCCGCACCGGCGATCTGACGGATTCCACATTGACCGCACGCCGGCTGGGTCACCTGAGCTGGTTGACCTGCGCGTCCCCGCGATATCTGAAGGAGTACGGAGAACCTGATAGCGTCGAAGCGCTGGGCGCTCATCGCGCGGTCAACTATATATCGAACGCCACGGGCCGGCCCCTTGACTGGCGCTTTAGTGTAGACGGCGAAAACGTCACCGTGACAATGCCAAGCCGTTTTTCCGTCAACGAAACAGAAGCGTATTTGCAATGCGGTCTGGAAGGATTGGGACTGATCCAGTTGTCGGAGTTTGTTGCATCGCCGTACCTCGAAACCGGGCGGCTGAAAGAGGTTCTGGCAAGCGCAAGAAGTGCACCCGTGCCCATTTCAATCGTTTATCCGAACGGTAGAAATGCGGGCGCGGCCATCAAGGCTTTTGTCGATTGGGTCATCCGGATTTTTCCGCAAAGCGGCGTCAACCCGGACGCACGATCAAGATAAGAAACCGTTTTACGACATGCTCGCTTTTAACTTGTTCGACGCCCGGCGGACTATCCGGGACAACGCGGATGCGCGTTAAGCCGTCATTGCGTACGCTAGCCGGAAAGGACGAATGGGTTGAACGCCGTTAGCGAGTTTGATCGCACACAATGCCGTTAGCCACGCTTTGGAGGGTAGTGCCATGAAATCCCTGGTTGACCAGCTTGGACAGTACGCGGTGTATCACCGCGACTCGCGCAACATCATTTCGCACCTCATTGGCATTCCACTGATTGTGGTTGCGGTCGCCACTTTGTTAGCGCGGCCATCGGTTGGCGTGACGGGCACATTGAGCGTATCGCCGGCAATGCTGCTCGCCGCAGCGGTCGCCGTGTTTTATCTCCGGCTCGACATACGATTCGGTATCCTGATGACTCTCTTGCTCGGGCTGAGCGTATGGGCGGGGAAGCTGCTCTCGATGCAAACGACCGGGCAGTGGCTCGCCTGGGGCCTGGGGCTGTTTTTTATCGGCTGGGTGATCCAGTTTATCGGGCACTACTTCGAAGGCAGCAAGCCGGCTTTCGTGGACGATGTAATCGGGCTGGCGGTCGGGCCGCTATTCATCGTGGCGGAGCTAGCGTTCTTCCTGGGTCTGCGCGACCCGGTTCGACGCGCGATTGAAGAGCGTGCTGGCCCCATTCGCGGCGGCGCAGATAAAAGAGCCGTTCGATAACCGTCAGCCATTTGTATGACGACGCTATCAACTCCCTTTCGGGACTATAGGGTTAACACTTAAATCGACAATAATCCCTTGCGCGGTCTGCTCTTAATCTTAAGCGTGCATTTACCTACACTTGAAACACTGAAACGCGAACAGGGTTGTTCGCGAAGAAAATCAAGATTCGGAGGTAGGTCATGAAACTCGTTCAATCGCTTATTGTTGCCGCAGTCCTCGCTGTCCCGGCCGTGTCGTCGTTCGCTCAATCGAATGCGCCCGTTACCCGTGCCGAAGTGAAAGCTCAACTGGTCCAGCTTGAAAAGGCGGGCTATCAACCCGGCCGCGATGACCCGCATTACCCGGCTGATATTCAAGCTGCAGAAGCACGGGTCGCTGCGCAAAACGGCGCTGCTAACAGCTTCGGTGGTGTGACGGATGGCACGTCGGCATCGGGTGCCCGCGCAGTCGTGAGCCCCATGCTGAACGACAATGGAAGGTCGATCTACTCCGGCCACTAAGCAACGCTGGTTGTATTGCCATGCCGTGCAGTGACCCTGCCGGTATTGAAGACGATGCGAAGGCGGCTGGTGAGCGCGCAGCAATCCTGTGCGCTTATCCCTTTCGCTCAGTCAATTCGAATCAACGAACAGCACCTCCTCCAGCGGGGTTGCTCCGATCCCGATGGATTTTGCCCAGCTATAGGTTGGGCTTTTTTTGCGTCACCGCGCAAGCAAAGACCAAGGCTAAGCACCTGAGGGTCGCGTTGATCTGCGAAGCAACATCTACCCTAAGACCCTAAGCGCATAGCAGTTCCGCCGTGCCGCGTTATCCGTGTCCGTCTGGAAAAAACCACTCATGTCTTGCGGGATTCTTCTCGCCGAGGACGATCTCATCGATGAACGCTCGCAGATCCTGAAAACGGAAATGTGCTTGTCAAGCGCTCGCAACCTCCAAGTCTAGGCAGCGTATGCCGGGAAGTCGATATACGCGCTTTCGTCTCCGCCCCAGAACGCGTCACGCACGTAGTGTGTCAACGGATAGCCATGACGATAGCGCGCCGGCAGGTCCGGATTCGAAGAGAACAGGCGCCCGAATGCCACCAGATCGGCGTCGCCTTGCTGCAGAATTTGCTCGGCACCTTCGCGATCGAATCCGCCTGCCGCAATGATCGGCCCTTTGAAGATCTTGCGCAGGAACGATGACGCGACCGGCGCCTGCCCTTCCTCGAGTGTCTCGGTGCCCATCACGCGTGGTTCGATGACATGCAGGTAGGCAAGGCCATACGCCTTGAGCCGCTCTGCGAAGTAGCCGAAGGTCGCTTCTGGATTGCTGTCCGAAATCGCGCCCCAGCGTCCGCTCGGCGACACCCGCACGCCAACGCGTTCGCTGCCCCAGACGGAAGCGAAAGCCTCGACCAGTTCCAGAGAGAAACGGGCACGCTTTTCGATCGTGCCGCCGTAGGCATCCGTGCGCTTGTTGGTGCCGTCCTGCAAGAACGTATCGGCCAGGTAGCCGTTTGCGTTGTGCAATTCGACGCCGTCGAAGCCCGCTTCCTTGGCACGTGCCGCTGCCTTGCGGAACGATTCGACCAGCGCGGGAATTTCCTCTGTTTCGAGTGCGCGGTGCGGCGAATTCGGCACCCAGCCGTTTTGCGTAAACACCATTGTTTCATAGGGTACGACGGACGGTGCGATCGGCGCATTGCCCCCACTCAGGTCCACGTGCGACTGACGGCCGTCGTGAGCAATTTGCATGACAATACGCGCGCCTTTGGCATGAACCGCATCGGTGATCTTCTTCCAGGCCTCGACGTGCTCTTCCGTATAGATTCCGGGTGCGCCGATATAGCCGCGGCTGTCGTAGGACGGATGCGCACTTTCGGTGATCAGCAAGCCGCCTTCCGAAGCCCGCTGGCGGTAATACTCGACCATCATCGCGCTAGGGCTGTGGTCCTCGTCTGAACGCAGACGGGTCATGGGCGCGTGTACGACGCGGTGCGACAGTTCAAGCGCTCCGACCTTGACGGGAGAAAACAGCTTCAGAGTGTTCGATTCCATTTTATCTTTTCCTGACTCACAAAAAGCGAGCTTGCCGAGCATGAATCTCTCTCCGAAAATACCGGCCGAGCGCTTGGCGAACTCATCTGCTCAACGAGCATTTGCATAGTCCGCAAAACGTCAGCGGACATTGAATGCGCTGAAGCTGATCGTGCGGCCGTAACCGGAATCGATTGCAAGCCGCACCGCGAACATGCCCATGGCCTCGGCGTACACTGCGTTTGCCAGCGAGCCGCCATTGATCGCATGGAATCCCAATTCCTTCGCAAGCCCAGAGACTGCCGCTTTTGCATCTTCATGATCGGACGCAACAAACGCACTGACCTGTCCGTCTGTGCCAGGGGTCCGAATGACGTCCGACCAGATCGAAGTGAACGCGCTCACGACCTTGGCGCCCGGGAGCGACGCAGCGAGTGTCTCGGCCGAACTGGGCCGACCATCGCGACCGACGGTGCCAGAAACCGAGACCGCTACCACGATACCTGTGTAGCCACCAAGCGTAGCGGCAGCCCCACTGAGCTCGGTCGCCGGCACGACGATAAACACGATGTCGCTCGTGGACAAATCCTGCGGTGTTGCCGCAGTCACGCCGAGCTCGCCAACCAGCTTCTTTGAGGAAATGCTGGCGTCATTCGAGCCGCGCACGTGAATCGTGTGATTGGTTCGTTTTTTGAGCGCTGTAGCAATCGCGCCGCCCATATCGCCGGTGCCGAGCACCGAAATTTTCAACGTTTCCATCGGTTCAACTCCATCACTGCAGGTTGTGGGAATCACGCATAGCCAGGCCGAATCGACCGACTTCCGGCATTGGAGCGCGCACTGTTCATTACCCGTTGAGCACCGACCTCATCTGCGCGTTAAAGGCATTGACGAACTCGTGTTCCTTCGGCCCTACATTGCTGCGCAACATCTTTCCGGCGTCGACGACGATTTCGTCAGCACTGCTATCAAGCACCTTCATTGTTTCGTCGATGAACTGGTCCAACGGCATTGCCTGTTCCGCTTCGCGACTGTTCATCAGATCCGTGCGTACCCATGGCGGCGCGATTTCGAGCACACGAACCGGCGAGTCTTTCAGCAAGAAGCGTTGCGAAAGAATGTACGAGTGCAACGCGGCTTTGGTGGCCGAATACACGGCCGTGACGGCC
The DNA here is from genome assembly GCF_964253815.1 of Caballeronia sp. LjRoot34. Taxonomy (NCBI): domain Bacteria; kingdom Pseudomonadati; phylum Pseudomonadota; class Betaproteobacteria; order Burkholderiales; family Burkholderiaceae; genus Caballeronia; species Caballeronia sp. LjRoot34. The sequence goes on along the minus strand of NZ_CAXUSB020000003.1, from coordinate 887,920 downwards.
AGTGGAACGAACGCGAGCACAGATGTCGTGTACGCAACGACCGCGTCTGGTTTCGTCTTCAGATGCTCGATCAGAGCAGAGGTGAGGCGCATTGGTCCAACCAGGTTGGTCTCAACTGTTGCCATCATCAACGCATCGTCGAGCCGTTCGTCCGCATGGTCGATCTGCATGATGCCCGCGTTGTTGATGAGCACATTCAGATCGGGATAGTCCGCCATCATCGTCGTCGCCACATGTTCGACGCTTGCCGGGTCGGCGACGTCGATCTCGATTGCGTCGATGCCCGGATTGGCCGCGACGACTTCATCGAGTTGTGCGCGCCGCCGGCCACCGACGATAACCTTGTTGCCGCGCCGATGCAGCGCTTCGGCAAGCGCCCGTCCGATTCCGGAGCCACCGCCCGTTATGAAAATTGTGTTACCTGTGGGTTTCATGATCGTATCCTTACGTTTGAAAAAGTTCAGGAGGGAAAGCGTTCGCCGAACATCGGCAGGCCGCTGACCGACTCCGTTTCCGTGGCTTCTTCCTGCAGCACGTCCCAGTGCTCAGCAAGCTTGCCGTTCTCGATACGCACGACGTCGGCGGCAATCCAAGCCTTCGTCCGTCCATTGCCGGAGAAGCGGCCATGTGCGATCACGTAGTCACCTTCGGCCACGATCAACTGGTTCTCGTAGCGAAGCGTTGCGGGCAGCGTACGGATCAGGGCGAAGAGACCTTCGCGTCCCGGCGCGATGTGCGCGCTGTGCTGGATGTAGCGCTCCGACCAGAAGCGTTCGGCGGCCGCGTAGTCGCGCTGGTTGAAAAGCGTGTCGAAAGCCTCGAGGACGAGGGCCTTGTTCTGTTCGGGCGTCGTGTTGCTCATGTCGGTCTCGCTTTGCTGAAAGGTTGAAGGGGTCAAACGGTGCACAAACGCAGGGACGGATAGTCTGTGTAACCCTGCGGGCCTGCTCCATACACGGTGGTCCAATCGATCTCCGCGAGCGCTGCACCATTCGCGATTCGCTCAACAAGATCGGGATTGGCGATATACGGCCGCCCGAACGCAACCATGTCCGCGAGGCCGGCGTCGATCAATGCAGTGCCGCGCGCCGCGTCCATCTTTACATTCGCGATCAGCGTGCCCCGATAGATTGGCCGGAAATGACGGAACATGCCGTCGTCCATCAGGTGTTCCAGCGGCGTGCCCGTGAAATCAGTGGTGTTGCCCATCAGCAGCAGATGGGACAGGCCGTACCCTCCCAATTCGCGGATCGCGTACTCGGCCATCGGCAGCGTCTCGTCGTTCGCCGCGAACGGGCCGTGCTCGTGCATCGGACTGATCTTCACGCCGACGCGTGCGGGCTCGACCTCCCCGAGCACCGCCTCGACTACTTCAAACAGGATGCGTGCACGGTTTTCGATACTGCCGCCATAGCGGTCCACGCGCCGGTTGGTCGTGCGGTTCAGGAACTGCGCGAGCAGGTACAGGTAGTTGGCGAGAATCTGCACGCCGTCGAAACCGGCGTCCATCGCATTGCGGGCGGCGCGCGCATAGTCGGCCACGGTCTGCCGTATCTCGGCTTCGGTCATTGGCCGCGGAGCCACCGTGGGGACACGGCCTTGTCGTGTCACGGATTCGTGCTGCACGTTCACATCGGAAGCGGACAGCGGCAGCGCGCCGGCTCGCAGGTCGGGATGCGCGATCGCGCCGGTGTGCCACAACTGCGCGACGATCCGGCCACCGGCCGCATGGACGGCGTCGGTCACCTTGCGCCAGCCGCGCACCTGCGCCGCGTTCCAGAGACCTGGTGTGTCGGCCCAACCGTAACCGTCCGGACTGATCGCGGTCGCCTCGGCGATGATCAGCCCGGCCGATGCCCGTTGTGCGTAGTACTCGGCCTGCAGTTCGGTCGGGATCGCATCGGCCGAACTCGCACGCATGCGCGTAAGCGGGGCCATCACGATGCGGTTGGGCAAATCGAGGCTGCCCATGCGGATCGGCTTGAACAAGGATTCGAAAGTCATAGTGAGTATCTGTCCGGAGGTTTAGAGCGTGACGACAACCTTGCCGATCTGCTCGCCCGCTTCGATGAAGCGATGAGCGTCGGCGATTTCGTCGAATCTGAAAGTCCTCGCAATGACGGGACGCAACGAGCCATCCGCGATACCCTCGCCGACAAAGCGCTTCATCGCTGCGAGCTGCACGTCGTCGCGCATTCGAACAGTCAGTGCGACGCCACGCACCGTCACGTCGCGGGCGAAGATGTCGAACGGCACAATGACGGTCGCATCGGTCGCGAGCGCGCCATACAACACCATCGTGCCGCCGTTCGCAGTCGCTTTCGCGAGTTGTGCGAAGCCTGGGCCGCCGACCGGATCGAACACGAGTTCGGCGCCGCGGCCATTGGTGAGACGCCCGACTTCCGTCGCCACATCCTGCGACTCCGACACCACGACGGCGGAGGCGCCGAACCGGCGCAACGCGTCCGCCTTGGCCGCGCTGCGTGTGAGCGCGATCGGTCGCGCACCCAGACGGTTGGCGACCTGGATTGCCGCGAGCCCGACACTGCTGGATGCGGCGGAAATCAATACTACTTGCCCTTCCTGCAGGCGGCCGACCGCGACCAGACCGCTCCACGCCGTGCCGAACGCGGACCAGACGGCGGCTGCGTCGACGAAATCGAGTTGATCGGGAATCCTGATCAGTGAACGCGCTGGGGCGATCGACATCTCGCCATAGAGCGGATACTGCGCGGCGCCGTAGGCGGGCACGAGCGCTACCCGATCGCCGGGCGCAAAGCCGGTCACGTCCGGCCCGAGCGCGTCGATTACGCCCGCAGCTTCAAAGCCGATGCCACTGGGAAGGGCAGGTTTGACCGGCGAACGGCCGGACCGAAGAGTCAGCTCGGTCCGGTTGAGACCGATCGCATGAATGCGCAGGCGCACTTCACCTGCGGCCGGATTGGCAATCGTGACGTCTTCAATGCGAAGCACGTCAGGTCCACCGAATTCGTGAATGCGTACCGAGCGGGTCATCGTCTTTCCTCATCGCTGCGTGGTTGTGCCGTGAGGGAAAGATAGAGCGCGCGTCGCCATCCCGGTAGCCACCGGATCAGGCTATCTCTTATGCATAATATGCATTAATGAGGACGAGGGACGACCGTGCGGGCCTGCTAGGAAAGCGTCGGGGAAAGCCCCATTTCGTCGCGCTGGAAGCCGGCGACGAGATGCTCGACGACCGCACGGCCTGCTGCGCGGGTCGCCCGTCCCATTGGGAAGTAGGCGTGAACCGGTATGCCCGCGAGTTGCCAGTCAGGCAGGAGGCGCACGAGCGTGCCGTCGGTCAGTTCGCGACGGCATGCCCACTCGCTCGTCGACGTGATACCGAGGCCGGCCGTCGCGGCCGCCACGGCGCCGTCGTTTTCGGTGGTCGAGAAGTGCGCTTCGAGGTCAACCGCGATTTCGTGCTGGCCGCGCGTGAAGCGCCACGCAGTCGGCACCGCTGAGGCCGGCCCGCCGACTATGCGATGCCGGTTCAGGGCCTCCGGCGTATCGGGCGCGCCGTGCAGATCAAGGTATGAGGGAGAAGCGACTATGACGCGAGCGATGGTCGCGATCAGCCGGGCCGTCGCCGTGGAATCGACCAGCCGTCCCAGGCGGATCGCCACGTCCACTGCGTCGCGCACCAGGTCCTGAGGCCGGTCGCCGAGCATCACCTCGACACGCAGTTCGGGATGCAGCGCCATGAACGGTGCGAGCTGCGGAATCACTGCGCGCGTGGCGACGCTGCTGGGCATGCTCATGCGCAGCACACCGCGCAGATCGCCGCCTTCGCGCACGCTCTGCTCCGCCTCGTCGAGCGCGACAAGGATCGGATCGATGCGCGACAGGAACTGCGCACCCGCGTCGGTCAGGACGACGGCGCGTGTCGTGCGTGTCAAGAGCCTGACGCCGAGTTCGCTTTCCAGGTCGGCGATAGTCCGCGAAGCCTGCGATTGCGACAGGCTGAATTCCCGCGCAGCCGCAGAGAAACTGCCCAGCCGGGCGACCCGGGTGTAGAGGCGCAGCGAGAAGATGTCCTTCACGGAATTAGCCTTGGCGGTTGGGCGGATCCTCAAAATGCTAGTGGATTAATGCATTTTCCGCAATTTTTCCGTGAGCGTCATGATCGCGTATCGGCATATGGGCAACGATGTCGCAAGGGACGCTGGCATGTGGATGTCGGTGGGAAAGCGGCGGACCAAGAGCGAACGGAGCCGCGTCCAAGCTCTCCGAAATCAATGTCCCGCAAACGGAAAGTGGTTAACGTAATCGAGGAAGCGAGAAAGCGAGTGAAGGCCCGGACGAGGTAGTCAGTCGAACCGAAACCGCACCGGAACCCGTCATGACGAAAGCGGCGACATCGTTTTCAAGGTGCGGGTCATGAGGTCCTTCACACTCTCCACAAGAAGCGAATCGACTGTACCCGAGCACGAAACGACGGCAATGCCAACATGCGGAAGCGGGGGCAGCATCTCTCCATCGGGCATGATCCGCAAATCTGCAGGAACGGCGCCTCTCGTCAGCACGGCGACAGCAATGCCCGCCCGCACGATTGCCAGCAGACCATCCTTGCTGACGCTCTCATAAGCCACGCGGTAGCTGACCTTGGCACATTCGAGCGCACGCCGCGCCGCCTGATGGTCGAGCGTTTCGGGCACCGACAAGGCTATTTGAAGAGGGCCATCGCTTGGGTGGTAAAAGTCTTGCGATGCGATCCACACCAGATCCTCCCAGCGAATCACCCGCTCCAGGTTCCCCTCCGGCGCGAGCGATACCAATGCCACATCAAGACGACGCGCATCGAGCATTTTCTCCAGCAAGGGCGTAGGCGCACATACGACTTCCAGTGCGACCCGCGGATGCTGCGCCGCTATTGCGCGTAGCACGGCCGGAAGGAACTCCGTGCAATAGTCCTCGGGGCATCCGAGCCGGATTGAACCGGTGAGCCCGCGACCGGTTACGTCGACCAGCGCCTCGTCGTGCGCTCGCACCAGCCTTCGGGCGTGCGACAACAGCCGATCGCCGCGCGACGTCAGTTCCACGCCGCGTGCGGTACGCACCAGCACCGCGCCATCGACGATCTCTTCGATCCTCTTGAGCTGCATGCTGATCGCGGATTGCGTGCGGCCAACTTCCGCCGCCGCGCGCGTGAGGGACCCGGCATCGGCTATGGCGACGAACGTCCTGAGCAAATCGAAATCCAGCTGCAACATGATGGCATCAGCTCCTCGAATGGCAGGCATCACAACTTTTCATTTCCACCTGCCGATTTAGTTCGCATACATTGACCTTCGGCGCACCCGCCCTCCACACTGGACACCGTCATGTCAGCACAAACCGATCGGGACTTTTGGTCAAACGCTCAGCGGCACCTGATCCGCTATGGCGGTACATTCTCGCCCGTCATAATCGAGCGTGCCAGCGGCAGCCACGTCTATGATTCCACGGGCCGGGCGATACTCGATTTCACCTCTGGACAGATGAGCGCCATACTTGGCCACTCCCATCCGGAAATCGCCGAAGTTATCGCAGAGAGCGCACGGAATCTCACCCATCTTTTCAGCGGGATGCTTTCGCGGCCGGTCGTGGACCTGGCAACCCGCCTCGCCGGCATCGCGCCTGCAGGACTTGATCGTTCCTTGCTGCTCAGCACCGGTGGAGAAGCCAACGAAGCAGCGATCAAGATGGCAAAGCTCGTAACCGGCCGGCACGAGATCGTGAGCTTCGCTCAATCGTGGCACGGCATGACCGGCGGTGCGGCTTCGGCCACTTATAGCGCCGGCCGCAAGGGTTACGGTCCGGCCGCCGTGGGGTCCTTTGCCATTCCGGCGCCCTATCCGTACCGGCCACGATTCGAACGCAACGGTGTTTATGATTGGGCGGCTGAACTCGACTATGCATTCGACCTGATCGACCGGCAGTCTTGCGGCAGCCTCGCGGCGTTCATCGCTGAGCCAATCCTGAGCTCGGGAGGTTTGATTGAACTGCCGCAAGGCTATATGCGCGCGCTAAAAGCGAAGTGCGTCGAGCGCGGGATGCTATTGATTGTGGACGAAGCCCAAACCGGTATGGGCAGAACCGGAACCATGTTCGCGTGTGAGCACGACGGCGTGGTGCCCGACATCCTGACCTTGTCCAAAACGCTTGGCGCGGGCCTTCCACTGGCTGCCGTGCTGACGACTCAGGACATCGAGAATCAAGCACATGAACGCGGGTTCCTTTTTTATACGACACATGTATCCGATCCGATGCCGGCAGCTGTGGGTCTCAAAGTCGTCGAGATCATAGAGCGGGATGCCCTGGTTGAACGCGCTGGTGTAATCGGTACGCGTTTGCGCGACGGTCTGGAGACGCTTCAAGGCCGCTTCGAATGTATCGGCGATGTACGCGGACGCGGGTTGATGCTCGGGATCGAAATCGTCGGCAACAGATCAACGAAAACTGCGGCCCCCGCTCTTTCCGCTGCAATCACGCGTCGCTGCCTCGAACTCGGCTTGCACATGAATATTGTTCAGTTGCCGGGACTTGGAGATGTCTTCCGCTTGGCTCCTCCGCTTACCATTGCCGAGGCTGAGATCGATAAGGGGTTATCGATCATCGAGCAAGCTATCGAGGAAAGTGTGAGCATGTGACACGCAATCCAGGTTGCGAGCGCCATAAGGCCAGCGCTGTCATTGGTCGAGCCGGGCCGAGCGGCTCCTGTCGTTCAGTGGTCGTTCACTTTTGAGCGTCGAAGCATGTCAACAGGGAGTCCATGGCGATGGCCATTGCCCATGAAGATGCTGACAGTCAACGCGAGACGATGCGCTCATGAAGCGGTTTCACAAGCGCAACGACGAGAAGCGCCCCGTTGTCATTGGGCCGCCAATTCAATATGAGGAATGGCTATCCTGGGAGTCGACCGGTTACTTGCCGCGCAGGGTTTCCGCTGCGCCTGCGCCCGGCTTCACGCTGCCGTCGGGCTGCGGAACTTCCACAGGCTTGACTTCGACCGGGGCGGTGCCATTTTCTTTCAAACCGAGCTTATCGGCGGTCTTGGGCGACACGTCGACGATTCGATTCTTGACATAGGGGCCGCGATCCCTGATTTCGACAACCGCGCTGGCGCCGTTTTCCAGATTCGTTACCTGGGCCTTGGTGCCAAGCGGCAGAGTCTTGCTCGCGGCGACATTGGATTGCGGATTCATGCGCGTACCGTCGGCCATCTTTTTTGAGTAAAACTTCTGGCCGTAGTATGAGGCCTTGCCCTTGCGGGTTTTACCGGAGCGGTCAAGGCCGGCGCGGGGAGTTGCCTTCGCGCTCGCCTGCGTGGCATCGGTGGATGCCGGCTTTTGCGCCCGAAGCGCCGTGCTCAGGCAGCACGACAGGACCAGAACCAGAAGCGCTCGAAGCTTGCTTCTTCGACCGTGCCGCGAACGGGTGTGGTCGACGTGGTCGCCAGCCTCGTACACCACCCATCCCGGCGCCGGGTCAACCGACACCGGTTGTGTTTTCAGACGCACCCATTCCGCTTCGGGGAGGGGGCACAGTAGCCGATTCTCCGTGGTATGAAAATCATTTTTCATTTACCACCCCTCTTCAGCCTGTCAAAAGCAGCGGGCACTTGACTCAGTGAGAGAAACACCTGAATTACGCGTGTATGCGGGGTATTACAAAGCCTCTCACGCGAGGCTGGGGATGTCTGTACGGTATCGGTAAGACGTCCGTCAGTTCAATGCACGCGCCGCTGCGCCAGCGAAATTCTGGCGCGGCGCCACGGCGTGATCCGCGCCACGCAGTCGCAGTCGATTTTCAACGATCCATACAGCATTGTTGAGTGGCTGACAGTGGCCGAAATTCGTCTTTCCCTGGTCAAGTTGCATGGAGCAAAGCTCGAGCCAGCTCCCGAATAAAGTACACCTCGTCAGGAGGACCAGGGCGCATTTTGCAAAACGATTCGGTAGCCATCGAGATCTTCGAATGTTCGACCCGATACGTCCCAATAGGGATTGGACGACGTCACGCAAACGAATCCATTCTCGATAAGGCGCTCGCACGTTGACTGCCAGGCTTCTCGATCCGGGACGTAAAACACCAGCAAATCCTCGGGCGTCGGAGTTGGCGATAGCGGATATTTTCGACACTGGGTGAACTCGAAGTGATAGTCCATTCCGGAACGTCCGAGCATTACCCCGTCAAAGCCCTGGTGATCTTGAAATCGTGCCAGCACGACCAGGTTTAGGGCTGCGCAATACATGCTCTCTAACCGGGGAAGATCGCTGACGGGTCGGGCGATTCTGAGTTGTGCTTGCATCGGATGGTGTTATTGCGATCGGTGGTTAAGGGTGTCCGAACATCTGACCTGCGAGAATACGTCAACCGAAAATGGCCGACAAATCTCGTCGCCTTGACATAAGCGTGGAGCGTCCCAAGCTCACCGCGATCCCGCTGCATTAGTTCAGCTTTTCGACATCGCTCGGTTTCCAGGTTTTCTCAAAGAAGGCTTTAGTCGGTCCATAGAGCCTCAAAATGACAAAGTAGCCTTTTCCCGGCAACGTTCCAAGCCAGTTCTTGCCGGTGCCTGGTGACTCGGGCCCGAAATAGATGTCCGTTGAACCGTCTGCGTTCTGGATGGGCTTGTCCATCGTGTTGATCGAAGGGAAGGGCTGACCATTGTCCAGTCCGGACGCAGTTGTCGAGTCGTAAACCGTAACGGACCAGAACAGCGCGGCGGGGACGTCTTTGGGTAACCGCAGACGATAGCTGTTCTGGCCGCGTAGGAAGTCGCCGTTCGCGTCGACGAATGTGGCCGGATATTTTGCGCCGACATTCTCCATGTTCACAGCCATGCCCGGGCTGGCCGAGTAAGCGTTCGTAAAAAATCCAGTACGCGGGTCGATATAGTTGAACGTGTCCCCCGTGAACGTCGCATTGCCGGGGAAAACATTGAGCCAGCGTCGGTCTTCGTACCACGTGCCGTTAGACACGATTGTCTGCGGCTCATAAGAGCCCGCGAGGCCGATTTTGCTGGCCGTTTTCGCTGCGTCGTCGAGTAGCTCACGGTTGTGCGTGTCAGTCTTGAACGGTTGCCCTTTGACAATGCCGATCGCCGCGAGCATTCCACGCATCTCCATGTCCTGCGGGTCAACATATTCGTGATCGAGAAAGCGAGAAAGCATATCGAAGGCCGTCACATCCTTTGGATAAAGCATGTTTACCGGCACGCCCGATGCATCCGGAAATTGCATCGGCTTGGCCGACGACTCTTTTCCAAGCGGATAGATGCGCGTCTGTTGCATGACTTGCACGGGCGCTTCCAATTGCTTGGGGTCCTTGAAGAAGCCACGCCAAAACACGAAAACATTGTAGGTACGTGAGCGGTACGCCAGATAACCGGGCGGGACCTTTCCCTGGTAGTCGGGTGGCACGATGAGATATTTAGCCCCTTTGCCCTTATCGGGCCCAGGCAGCCCGACGTCGCCACACCACTGCCGGCCATCGATCTTGCCGATAGAGCAGATCGGACGCTGAAAGAAGTCGTCGAGAATACCTTGCAGTCCCGGGGGCACTTCAATGACCATCGGGCCATCCTGGTGCAGATCCAGGTAGCCCATGGCATAGATCACGTCCGAATTTGGCGTGGTTACCAGCGTCTTGGCATTGAGGCGTTGCTTCCAGATTGGCAGCACGTTGTAGCCCGCGCCGAATTTCGCCTCGGACCCTTCCTTCATGGCGTACACATTCAACGCCGGCAGCGCCCAAATATAACTCTGCACCCCGCGCTGGAATAGCAGTTCGTCCCGCAACGTCTTGATGCCGTCCCGGGTTGGATAGCCGCCATCGAATGGTAAGTCGGCGAGGGCCTCATAGTGCGACGTTGACGTTGACATTGATGCCGGCTGGGCCGCCTCCGCACTGCCTGACTGCGGGGGCGAGCTGGAGCACGAGCCTAGCAGACAAGCAACGCAAACTGAAAACGTGAGCTTAAGCACGGGTTGCATTGGAACCGCCTCATTGTCAGGCATGGCCGGCTAAGGGCCACGCAGCGTGTATGGGTTGAGTCTCGTCGATTACCGAGAGGCCGCACCGTGTATCTGCATTCGCTTATCCCCTTGATTGAGTACGAGATGAGACGACGCCGACCTAAACCAATAATTGATATCCGGACCTTTGTGTGCGTCGAAAGAAAATATTTCTTGAAACGCGGGACTAAATGCGGGACTCACAGGCACCAGTCCTGAAATCCAAAAAAATACGGGAAGTTAGCTGGGCCGCGTGCATTGCGATACAAAATCTGATATCGGTCGAATTTGCCTCGGGATTACATCCTCATTCTGCGATGGACGTCGCTTCTGGCAAAGCGGGTGCATGTCGGCGCCCTGCTCAGGCCCCGGCCGGTGAATCCCGGGAAAGGAATGATGCATAACCAAGGACTCCTATGGTCAAGTCAGAGGTTCAGCTACTCCGCCCGCGTTCACTGCTCTTAGGGGGCGCCATGATCCTGGCCGCCCTCTCATGCGCGCCGAACTCGTTTGCCGACACACAGCGTGTGACAGTGCCTGGCCTTAGCCGGGCGATCCCCTCTGGCCCTGTCGCTGGAACACAGATGCCGGAATCGTATGTTCGTAACCTCGCGAAGATCGCCTACGTTTGGGGATGGCCGCTTGTGAACATGCACAATCGTCACCTCATTTTTTCGAAGGTGCCGGAATCCGGCCTGGGTGACGGCGTGCTGCCGTTAGCGCCGCTGAACAGGCTCACGATGTTGACCGACTACATCAAGCCCGAGGAACGCGCCGTTGCAACCCCTAATCAGGACGTCGTCTACGGGTTCGGACTTTTCTCTCTGGAAAAGGAACCGGCGGTATTTCAGGTGCCCGATTTCGCTGATCGTTTTTGGGTGTATCAACTCGGCGATCAGCGTACTGACACGCTTGGAGGCGTCGGCAAGATGTATGGCACCAAGCCGGGTTTCTACATGGTGGTTGGGCCAAACTGGAAAGGCACTGTGCCAAGGGGAATCAAGGGCGTATTCCGATCGCCCACCAACCTTGCGTACGTGATTCCGCGCGCCTTCCTCGATGATACGGCGCAAGACCGTAAGGCAATCCAGCCGCTGGTGAGTCAGATCATGGCGTACCCTCTCAGCGAGTACGACGGCAAGATGAAAACCAAAGACTGGGCAGCCATTCCGACGTTGTCCGATCCAGCCGGCGGCACACAGGGTAGCGGCGCTGAAACCCAGTGGGTCAAACCGGAAGCCTTTTTCGCTGAACTACCTGCGGTGATGAAGGAAGTGCCACCGCAGCCTGGAGAGGAGGCAGTTTATGGCTGGATCTCTTCCCTGCTCGATGCCGCAGCCAAGAATCCGCAAGTGGCCGAGACGCTCAAGCAGGCTGCGGTGGACGTAGACAAGGAAATGATGCCTGAGATGCATCAATACTCTTTCGCGGGCGTCCCGGTTGGAAACGGTTGGGTCGCGCCAATCAATGGCGCGGAGTTCGGAACGGATTACTACACTCGTGCGGCCGCTGCCAAGGCCAATATCTTCGTCAATCCCCGCCGTGAAGCCGCCTATTACGGCCTGGAGTATGACGTCAGCAAGAAGCGGCTGAATGGGGCCAACGCCTACCAGATTACTTTCCCGAAGGGCGCGACGCCGCCGGTAAATGGATTTTGGTCGCTAACGCTGTACGACAATGCCCACTTCTTCGCTCCGAATGAGCTCAACCGTTTCTCCGTTGGCACCAAGAACAAGAACCTCGTCTATGGCGATGACGGCTCGTTGACCTTCTATGTGCAGCATGAGCGTCCAAGCGCTGACAAAGTCGCCAACTGGCTGCCGGCGCCAGCGGGCGACTTTGAGTTGTTCATTCGTGCCTATTGGCCTAAGGCAGAGATCATGGCGGGAAAATGGATTCCTCCGTCCGTAAGCCAGATCGGTCAGTAACCGGTGCGCGGTTGCGTCGATGCGCGTCGAACCATGGAGCCGCCGTGAAGAGAAGTGCCCTTGCCCGATGTGGTTTTTTCTCTGTCTGTTTCATGCAGGCTTTACTCAAGGAATCGGCGAGGCACCTTCGCCTTGCGTTCGAAAACGCTTCCTGTAATCCCCCGGAGACAGTCCGGTGAGCTTGATGAATACTTTCCGGAATGACCCTACATCCTCGTAACCGACTTTCCAAGCGACCTGATCGAACGGCTGTTGACTCGTTTCGAGCATCTCACGCGCTTTGCCCACCCGAAGATGCTGGCAATACTCTGTCGGGCGAAGACCGGTCGCCTTCTGAAATCGGCGAAGAAATGTTCTTTCCTCCAAGCCGGCGCGCTGAGCCATCAAAGCAACTGTGGGATGGCGGGCACTGTCCTGCTGTAACCAGTGCTGCACGTCAAGAATCGTTTTATCGCCGTGATTGAGCTTCGGGGAGAACGCACTGTAGTAACGTTGCTCCCGTCCCGGAGGATCGACTAAAAGAAAACGGGCAGTCTCCAACATGGCTGCAGAACCGAGCAGACGGTCGACTATCCTGAGTCCCAGATCGGCCCAGGCCATCACACCTCCCGCCGTCAGAATGTCGCCATCGTCAATCAGGAGTTTGTCGCCATCCACGTGAATTTCGGGGAAGCTCTCGGCAAGGAGTTGCGCCTGTGACCAATGCGTTGTCGCCGAGCGCCTCGCGAGCAGTCCGGTCTGAGCGAGAAGAAACGTCCCGACACAAACGGACGCCAGCACGGCGCCTCTCGCATGACAGTCGTTCAACCATTTCACGATCGGAGCGAAAATATCGCCGACGGGAAGTCCCCCGAGCGAGGGCGGAATAATCACGAAATCAGGTGCGCTATCTGCCCAGGGTGGAGAAGAGCTGCCCGCGTCAAACTGAATGTGACTTACCTTCAGCATCGGGTGTTCGACACTTTTTGACCGCTGAAATAAGCGCTCGGCAATGTGGAATAAGTCTGTTAGCCCATGAACGGCAGCGAGCTGGCACCCCGGATATATCAGCAGTGCTATTTCCACGGGGGCTATTTTCTTTGCCATTGTCAGTTTTACCTCGTTTTTTGTCAGTCCTGCCAATTCGCAAAACAGTCGCGCAAGCTTACTCTTGAGTCTCAGAGAACGATCGCGTTTCTCGTCAATACCAGGAGAATAGACATGACCCAGCGTGCACTCATCATCGTAGACCTGCAAAACGATTACTTCCCAAACGGGAAATGGACATTGACGGGCATCGAGGCCGCTGCCGCCAACGCGGCGCGCCTGCTTCAATCAGCGCGTGCGGCGGGGCATCTCGTCGTGCACGTTCGCCATGAGTCCCCGAAGAGCGACGCGGCGTTTTTCGTCGCAGGTTCTGAAGGTGCCGCGATCGCTCCGCAGGTAATCAATAAGGAAGGAGAACACGTCGTCTTGAAACATCAAATCAATGCCTTTCGTGACACCGGTCTCAAGAACATTCTGGATGCCAACGGCATTGAAGAAGTGGTAATTGCCGGGGCAATGAGCCACATGTGTGTCGACGCCATCACCCGGGCATCTGTCGACTTTGGCTACAAGGCCACGGTCATACATGATGCCGTTGCTACGCTCGATATGGAATTCGGTGGCGTCAAAGTTCCTGCTGCACACGTGCATGCGGCCTTCATGGCAGCGCTTGCCTTCGGCTATGCAACGATGCTGTCCACGGACGAATACATCGGCGCTTAGTTCACGTCGAAAATCGGTCTCACGTCTTGGGCGATGTTCGTTGAGTGACTCTGTTCACCAAGCACTTACTCGCCGCGCAGATGCGAGATGAGCAGGTCCGCCACTTCGTCCGGCGCTTCGCGGGGCGGAAAGTGCCCCACGCCGTCCAGTACCACCCGCCGATACCCGCCCGTGAAGTGCCCCTCCATCCCTTCCGATGAAGCCGGTTCGTCGCAGAAATCGGCGCCGCCCTGGATCATTAGCGTCGGTGTCGAAAGCTGGTCGATGGCCGCCAGTTTTTCCCGCAGCACGGCATACGCCGGATCGGATGCTTCGCCCTCACGCCAGCGCCGCCGATACCCGTTGAGCGTGATGGGCACCCAGTCGGGGTTGTCGAAGGCGGCGGCGGTCCGAGCGAATTCTTCGTCGTCGAACCAGCCGGGCGGCGACCACGTATCCCATTGCAAACGGGCGAAACCTTTGGGATCGGCGGCGACCGCTGCGGGAGCGGCATCGAGCGCCATGAACCATTGATACCAAAACTTCCGCGCCTGCGAGAAGTGGGGCAATTCGAACGCGCCTTTCGGCTGGAACTGCAGTGCGAGCCCGGCGATACGTCCAATGCGCCCGGGAAACAGCGCCGCCAGCGTATAGGCCGCGCGTGCGCCCCAGTCGTGGCCGATGACATCGAAACGATTTATTCCCAGGACATCGGCCAGATCGATCGCGTCTTGCGCGAGGGCCACGCCGGAACCGTCGCGCACAGTTTCCGCCGACAGAAAGCGCGTGTTGCCGGCGCCGCGCAAGTCTGGAGCGATCGTTTGAAAACCCGCTGCGGCGAGACGTGCCGCTACGGGCGTCCAGGCTCGCGCGGCATCAGGCCAGCCATGCACCAGCATGACCGGCGGCCCGTCGGCCGGCCCGGACGCGGTGTACGCAATTTCAAGTTTAGCCGTGCGTGCCAGCAGCTTCCGATCGTCCATGCGTGTTCTCCATGAGATTGGCCCATTGGCCCGCTACGTTCGACACGTAAATGCTGCCACGTATTCCTGAGCTTCGCACGCTAGTGCGTGACGCGCGTCGGCGTGTTTGCGCAGCGCACCGTTTCGTGAAAAAGCAACTAACAATCTGCCCCGCCACGCCCACGCGAATTTGCCATCTGCCGTCGCCCGATCGAGGCGCCTTTGAAATTCATCAAAACAGGTTCCGCAGAGAAGGGGGTTTTCAGCCTTCGATATGAACCGTATGAGACGCGCCCTGCATCGCGTAAAATTTCCCCTTCGATACAAACACAAGACGAGATGCGTCGCGTATGTCGCTCACGTCACTTAACCATGCAAACGCCCGAGATCAAACCTGGCCCGAAAGAGAGCGAAGGCGTTGCCGTCATCGACCGTGCTTGCGCGATTCTGTTCGCATTCAGGCCGGACGATGAGTCGTTGACACTCGCTGAGTTGGCGGCGCGTACCGGGCTCTACAAAAGTACATTGCTTCGTCTCGCGGGCGCGCTGATCCAGCACCGCTTGCTGCTGCGTCTCGACGACGGCCGCTATCAGCTCGGCGCTGCCACCTTCATGCTCGGCGCGTTGTATCAACGCAGTTTGAATCTCGGCGATATCCTCGTTCCGTTGATGCGCGAACTCGCTGAAATCAGCGGTGAAAGCGTGTCGTTCTATGTGCGTGACGAAGCGGTGCGTGTGTGTTTGCATCGCGTGGATTCGACGCATGCCGTGCGTTACCACGTTCGCGAGGGCGATGTCCTGCCGCTGGAAAGCGGTTCGGGCGGGTTGGCGTTGCTTGCGTTCGGCGGCGCGGAAGGCGAAGTGTTCCAGCGCATTCGCGACGACTTCTACTGTGTTTCCATGGGCGAGCGCGACCGCGAGACCGCCGGTGTTTCGATGCCCGTCTTCGGTGTGCGCCAGACCGTGCGTGGCGTGTTGACGCTCGCGGGTCCGAGCTCACGAATCGATCAGGCGTTCGTGGCGCGCAACATTGACGCGTTGTTCGATTGCGCCGCCCGTGCGACCGATGCGCTCGGCGGCGACGCGCGCGCGTTGCGCAACGCGCAACGGCGCGCAGTCAACGTTCAAACGAAATGACGCTCGGGTTTGCCGGTGTATGTGTAGGCCATCTGACGCGGCATCGGACCTTTATTGCGCTCGTTGCGCCCGCGCTGTTCCCACGCATGCGACAGGATCCCGACCGCACGCGATAGGCAGAACACCCCGCGCGCCAACTCCGGCGCGAAGCCGAGTTCCGCGTAGATGACGGCCGTCGCGCCGTCGATGTTCATCGGCACGGGCTTGTTTTTCCGCTGCTTCAGCAACGCTTCAATACCGCGTGCAACCGCCGCGTATCGTCCGCTGATTGCGCCTTGCTCGACGCTGGCATCGACTAAAGCCAGCAGCTTGACCGCACGCGGATCGACGGGATGAAAGCGATGCCCGAAGCCCGGCAGATACTTGCCCTTCGTTTCGATGAACGCATCCACGCCTTGCGCCACGGCGTCGCCTGGAGCCACGCCCGCGTCTTCGAGCGCGACGATCGAATCGTATAGCTCGACTGCTTGCTGGCCCGCGCCGCCGTGGACATCGTCGAGTGCATTGATGGCCGACGCCATCGCGCCATTCAACGGCAAACCGCAACTCGTCGCCATGCGTGAGATGGCGATAGACGGCGCGTGCGGGCCATGATCCACCGACGCCACGAGCGCCGCTTCAAACAAGCTCGCCTGCGCTTTATCCGGTAACTCGCCGCGCAGCATCAGCCAGATCATCTGCGGGAAACTGACTGCGCCGATCAGCTCCTGAATCGGAAAGCCGCGCACGTTGATCGATCCCGGATGGATATCGATGATCGACGTGCTCCAGTAATCCGCGGCGAGCGTGGCGGCGTCAAAAGCTTGCGTCATGTCAGATCACTCCTTCGGCGCGCAGTTCGTCGATCTGTGTGTCGTCGAAACCGAGCGTGGCAAGATGCTCGCGCGTGTTGGCGGACAACGCGGGCGCGGGGGTGGAGGGTGCGGTGTCCGCATCGGAGAAACGGAAACCCGCTCGGGTGACGCGCTGCCGGGTCGTGGCGTCGTTGCTGTTGAATTCACGCACGAATTCACGCGATACCAGATGCGGATGCGCGAGGATTTCCGGCACCGACATCACGCGTCCTGCCGGCACGCCGGCCTCGGTAAACTTCGCATCCCAATTCATCGCGCTGTCCGTCGCCAACGCTGCTTCAATCTCCACCTTCAACGCCGCGCGATTCACCTTGCGCGTGTTGCGCTCGGAAAAGCGCGGGTCATCGGGGAGATCCGGGCGGCCGATCAGCGCGCACAAACTCACGAACTGCTTCGTTTCGTTTGCCGCGATGTTCAGCAAACCATCGCCCGTTTTGAACGTGCCCGAGGGAGCCGCCGTGAAGTTTTCGTTGCCCATCGGCGCGGGGGTGACGCCGGCGTTCAGGTAATTCGACACGACCCAGCCCATGGTCGAGAGCGTGGCTTCGAGCATCGATACATCGAGCATCCGGCCGCGTCCATTCGCGCGGGCATCGACCAACGCCGCGCAAATGCCGAATGCCGCAGTCAGGCCGCCGACCGTATCCGAGACCGGATAACCCACGCGTAGAGGCGCGCTGTCGGCATCGCCCGTTACGCTCATTACGCCGGAAATGCCCTGGATGATCTGATCGTAAGCCGGCCGCTTCGAAAATTCGCCATCCTTACCAAAACCGGAGATCGCGCAATAAACGAGCTTTGGATTGATCTCGCTCAAGGCCTCGTAACCCAGCTCCAGCCGCGTCATCACGCCGGGCCGGAAGTTCTCCACGAGGACATCCGCCGTCTTGATGAGCGAGCGCAGGATCTCCTTGCCGCGCGCATCTTTCAGGTTCAGCGTGATCGATTGCTTGCCCGCATTGACGGCCACGAACGACGTACCCATGTCGCGCGCGGACGCGTCTTTATCGGCGCCGAGACGCCTTGCCAGATCGCCGCCTTCCGGGTGCTCGACCTTGATTACTTCGGCACCGAGCAACGCAAGTTGATACGCGCAGAACGGCCCGGCCAGCACATTCGATAGATCCAGCACCCGCACGCCGGTTAACGGAAGCGTCATGTCAAAACCTCATGTTCAAAGCTAAAAAGCCGATGCAAGACGTCATTGCGAAATTTCATCGAGATTGCGATTGTTGGTACGGGGCCCGAAGATGCCGATCGCGCCCATCACCATCACCATCGACACGCTGATCAAGGCGAACACGCCGGTCACTTCGAAGTGGCGCAGCGCGAACGCGATCATGAAGCCGGAAAACATGGCTGAAAGACGCGAGATGGAATACACCAAACCCACGGCGCGGGCACGCAGGCGCGTGGGGAAAAGCTCGGTTTGATACGCGTGATACCCGACGGAAAGCAAGGTGCCGCAGAGCGTGATCAGCACGCCGAGGATCATCAACATGACCGGCGATGTCTGGGTGGCGAACAAGCTGCCGAACACCACGATCCCGAACGCGGACAACACGATCAGCGTCTTCCGTTCAATCCGGTCCGCAATCGCCATCCCGATCAGCGGTCCAAACGGATTCGAGATCGCGATGACAAACGAATACAGCAGGCTGTGCGTGATCGTGACGCCTTTGGAGACGAGCAGCGTCGGCACCCAGGACGCAAAGCCGTAGAACCCGATTGCCTGGAAGAAATTGAAGACGAGCATGGTGATCGCGCGTTTGCGATACGGCGGCTGCCAGATTTCGCTGAACGCGGCCTTCGTCGTGGCCGGTTCGACCGTTGCAACGGGCGTCGGCAACGCGCGTCCGTATTGCGCCGCGACCTTTGCCTCGATAGCCTGCAAAACCTTCTCCGCTTCCGCCGTGCGGCCTTGTTGCGCGAGCCAACGAGGACTTTCCGGTACGCGCCGGCGGATCGCCCAGACCACGATTGCACCCAGTGCGCCGATGATCACGACCCAGCGCCATCCGTCCAGGCCGAACGGCTTTTGCGGCACCAGCCACCACGCCAGAAACGCGACCGAGGGCACCGCTGAATATTGAACGAGGTGCACGAACGCGAATGCGCGGCCGCGCAGATGTTTGGGGACGAGCTCGCTGACGTAGGTATCGATGGTGACAAGCTCCACGCCTACGCCAATGCCTGCAATCAGCCGCCACAGGTTGATTTCGGGCGCGGTGGTCTGCAGCGCCATGATCAGCGTTGCTGCCGAATACCAGAGCAGCGAGACGGTGAAGACCGTGCGGCGGCCGTATTTATCGGCGAGGCCTGCGAGGAAGAACGTGCCGATGAACAAGCCCGCAAATGACGCCGCCACGAACGCGCCGAGTCCCGAGACGCCGAAGAAGGACGCTGTCGTCGTGGAATAGAGGCCGCTTTTGACGAGGCCCGGGCCCACGTAGGCGGTGAAAAACAGGTCGTAGAATTCGAACCAGCCGCCGATGGACAGCAGGAACACCAGCATCCAGATGGACCGCGTTGCCGGCAGCCGGTCGATGCGTGCATTGACGCCGAATGCTGTGGCGCCCGCGCTGGCGCTTGAATTAGGCGACCCGTGTGCCGCGTCGATTGGCAGGCTTGCCATGGAACCCTCCTATGGGCGTCGTGCTTGGTGTTGTTCTGTCTGGTAGAACGTCGTTCTGTTTGTTGATGGCGCGAGGATAGTGCGTGAGGAGGTCGTGGGAAATCAGGGGTTTTACCTAGACAGGGGAGGAATGCCGCAGGCGGGGGCGGGGTGCTGGATTTTGGGGGTAGTGGTTGGGGTCAGTGCTGGGGTGGTCGGTTCTGGGGTTAGTGGTCGGGGTCTATGCTGGGTTGCTGCTTTCGACCGTGGTGGTCTGCGAGAGTCGGATTTTCTCTTTATCACTATTAGCCACTGTGCGTGGCGGCACGTCATTTCTTTGTCCAAAGCGACAAAGAAACGAAGCAAAGAAAACGCTTTTAAAACACGCTACCCTAAGTGTCCACAGCGTGCAGTTTTGATTCATAGGTGCCCCAAAAGCACGGTGCTCGCCAGAGCGGAGGATGTGTGAACCCCTCCTTCTCGCGAATCCTGACACGAACACGCTTCGCCCCGTACGCTCTCGGGCAAGCACCATTGCCAAGGAACCCGCACGGCCTTACAGGTATTTACGGCTGCGGTTTTTTGACAGGTTACCTACCTGGTCTGTGCGACCGTATTCGTAGGCCACAGCTTCATGCGTGTTTGTGTTTACTGCTTCAGTTTTTGTGAATTGGCTGCGCGTTCTGTACGGCTATTTTCGTCGGTTACGGCCACCCACATCTTCGCGACCTCGTTTTCCAGCAGGGTTGGCGACGTGGTTCGAGGCGCGTACATATTCGGAGGGGGGTTATCCGCGGATAGCGCGGGGTGCTCCTTGGGCAGGTTCAATCACTGGTGGCGAAGCGTGTGGGTATCGGTGTTCGGAGAAGGAGGGTTTCACACATCCGTGGCTCTGGCGAGCACCGTGCTTTTGGGGCACCTATGAATAGAAACTGCACGCTGTGGACACTTAGGGTAGCGTGGTTGAAAGCGCTTTCTTTGCTTCGTTTCTTTGTCGCTTTGGACAAAGAAATGACGTGCCGCCACGCACAGTGGCTAATAGTGATAAAGAGAAAATCCGGCTCTCGCAGACCACTAACGCCGAAAGCACCAACCCGGCACTGACCCCGACCGCTAACCCAGAACCGACCACCCCGGCATTAACCCCGACCACTAACGCCAGAACCGACCACCCCGGCATTAACCCCAACCGCTAACCCCAGAACCGACCACCCCAACACTGCCCGCCCACGACCAACCCCAAAAACCGACCAATCCCGTCCACCGGCGCGAGCGAAAAACCACTTCTCATTGATCGGGCGCGCCAGCAAGAATCCACGCGATAACGGTACGCAAGTCGGCGTCGCTAATACCAGGATTCGCCGGCATGGGGACTTCTCCCCAAACGAACGCCCCGCCGTTGCGGACTTTGGCGAACAATTTGTCGGGCGCGGTAGCATCCCCGTGATACTTCTTCGCGATCTCCCGGTACGCCGGTCCGACAACCTGCGAATCCACGGCATGACAGGACAGACAGTTGTTCTTCTGCACGATCGACAAGGCAACCGCACCGTCCGGCGCCGCTTGCGCCACCTTTGCCGGCAGCATGAATGCCACTAATGCTACGAATGCCGCTAACAGCGCGCTGCAAGACCATCTGGCCCATGTTCGTCCGGTCATCGGTTTTATCATCGGTCAGCTCGCCACCTTGTCAGTCGCCGTCGCTGCCACGTGGCTGCGAAAATCCATCGATGCATTCGCCCTCAGCCCTTGATATCGAAGACAGGTGACGCGCAGGAACGACGCAAAATTCGTCGTTTCGCCCAGATGCTGCGTGATCTCCTCATGCAACTTCGCGATCAGCTGGTTGGTCGTCATGTCGTTGTCGGCGGCGAGTTCGGACAAGGTCTGCCAGAACAGGTTTTCCAGCCGGATGGTTGTCGTCACGCCGCTGATGCGCACCGAGCGCGCGCGGCATTCATAGAGAATCGGGTCGGTTTGAGCGTAGATCCTGCACATGGACAACTCCTCACAATGAAGAAGGAACCGCCGGGCGGCGGCTCCTGCGGCTCCCGCGTTTACTTTGGCAAGCCTCTAGATATTACGGCGTTTCATCTGGTCCGCGATGTAATCCGATTGCCGGATCGCCAGCGTCACAATAGTCAGCGTCGGATTTTCGGCCGCGCTCGTGGTGAACTGACTGCCATCCGAGATAAACAGGTTCGGCACATCGAAGGTCTGGCCGTGCTTGTTGCAGACGCCATCACTCGCTTTCGCACTCATCCGGCAGGTGCCCAGATTGTGCGTGGACGGGTAGGGCGGCGTGCGCAGCGTTTTCACTGCCCCGGCTGCCGCGTAGATTGCTTCGCCTTGCTTGAACGCATGATCGCGCATGGCGATGTCATTCGGGTGATCGTCGTAATGGACGTTCGCCACCGGCAACCCGACCTGATCCTTCACGTCATGATTCAGCGTGACGCGGTTGGTTTCACGCGGCATGTCCTCGCCGACAATCCACATGCCGGCGGTATTTGCGTAGTTATCCATATAGTACGTAAAGTCCGACCCCCACGCGCCCGGATCGAAGAACGCGGCGGCGAACGGCAGGCCGAGCGAGATGGTTTCCATTTCATAGCCGCCCGCAAAACCGCGCTTCGGATTGAATTCAGCTTCGTCCGTGATAATGCCTGCCATCACCGTGCCGCGATAAAAATGCACGGGCTCCTTGAACACGCCGAATACCGAGCCCGTCGTGTGCCGCATGTAATTGCGGCCCACCTGGCCCGAGCTGTTCGCGAGCCCGTTCGGATGCTTCGATGATTCCGAGAGCAACAACAGGCGCGGTGTTTCTATCGAGTTTCCCGCGACGCATACCACCCGTGCGCGCTGACGCTGCTGTTTGCCGTCGGCATCCATGTAGACCACGCTGCTCGCTTTCCCGGCGGCGTTCGTCTCGATACGCATCACATGCGACTCCGGCCGCAATTCGAGCCTGCCCGTGGCTTCGCCTGCGGGAATCTCGGTATAGAGCGTCGACCATTTCGCGCCTGACTTGCAGCCCTGGAAACAGAAGCCGAGTTGCATGCAGCGGCCACGTCCGGCGC
This sequence comes from Caballeronia sp. LjRoot34, assembly GCF_964253815.1. Taxonomy (NCBI): domain Bacteria; kingdom Pseudomonadati; phylum Pseudomonadota; class Betaproteobacteria; order Burkholderiales; family Burkholderiaceae; genus Caballeronia; species Caballeronia sp. LjRoot34. The sequence continues at coordinate 865,592 of NZ_CAXUSB020000003.1, read as the reverse complement.
GCGGCCGGCTGTTGATCGCCATGTGGCCGGTACTGCAGTTCTTGTAGCCGACCTTCGTCGCGCCGTCGTACATGATCTTGAAGTTGTTGTTGCCCGGCAGACCCGGAATGTTGTTCGTGCGCGTGACGCCCATCTTGTCTTCGGCGCGTGCATAGTAGGGTTCGAGATCGGCGAGCGTGATAGGCCAGTCGAGCAGGTTCGCCTGATCGATGGAACCATAGGTCGTGCGCGCCTTGAATTCATGCTCATGCAAACGCAGCGATGCGCCCGCCCAGTGCGTGGTCGTGCCGCCGACCGTCTTGCAGATCCACGCGGGCAGTTCCGGGAAGTCCTTGGCGACCCGCCAGTTACCTGACGTGGTGCGTTTATCGGTCCAGGCGAGTTGCCCGAAGGATTTCCATTCGTCGTTGATGAACGTGGCTGACGACTGGCGCTTGCCGGCCTCCAGCACGACCACTTTCACCCCTTTCTGACATAACTCGTTCGCGAGCGTCCCGCCGCCCGCGCCCGAACCGACGATCACGACAACGGAGTCGTCGTTGTAGTCGAACTTAGCCATGCTTGCCTCCTCGGCAGTATCAGATGTGCGCCCGGATCTCGGATATCAGGCAACCGGCGGACTTGCGTCGGCGGGCGGATTGGGCAGCCAGGTCAGGTCGTTGAAGCCGCGATACACGTAGCCACCCTTGCTGAACGCTTCACCTTCGTAACCGAAATGGGCAAACGCCATCTCGTTGTTGTAGAGCGAGGTGACGCACTGGCCCCGCACGAGCAGGACGAACGGATCGGTCTGATTGGCTTCGACAATGGCGGTTCGCTGCGCGTCCGAGAGGCTTGCGGTGTCGTTCCATTTACCGGACGCGGCATCGTTCAGTTTCGCCACGCCGGTCTTGATGACATCGACAGTCTTCGGGTCGGTGGCTTTTGCGTCCACGTCCTTGACCGCAAGCGCGTAGACCGCGTCCGGCAGCGTCTTGTGCGGATAGAGCGTGCGTGCGAGCACCATGATGGCGTCGGCCTGGTTCTGATCGATATGGCTCAGTTCCACGGCCCAGGCGCGGCTTGGCGCCAGCAGGGCGATCGGGGTGCCTGCCGCGAGCAAACCAGTCAGGACGACGGAACCTTGGAGGAAGTGCCTGCGGCTCACGCGCGCAGACGATACAGCGGGGATCGTGTCGCCAGTCGATCGGGTGAAGGTCTCGGCGACGACTACGGCAATGGGGATTGCCTTGGGCATGATTTGTCTCCTTTTATATTGTGTACCGCGCCAACGTCAGTTCATACGTAGTGACCCTCCCTGGATAACACCTCGATCTTGTAGCCATCGGGATCGGTGATGAAGAAAAAGCGTGCGGCGATGGCGCCGTTGTGGGTCAGCGATTTGAGGTCGCCGGGTTGTAGGCCCTGGGTTAGCAGGCGGTCGCGGAATGCTTCGATATCGTCGACAGCGAATGCCACGTGGCCGTAGCCTGTGCCATGCGTGTAGGGCTCGGTTGTGCCTTTGTTCAGCGTGAGTTCGATCTCAGCGCCGGTGTCGGGATCGCGGAGGTAAACGAGCGTGAAGGTATCGAAGTCAAGGCGGTGCGACTCGCGCATTCCGAACGCGTTTTGATAGAACGCAATGGAGCGATCCAGCGATTCAACGCGAATCATGAGGTGAAGGAATTTGGTCATGCCGGAACTCGTGTCATAACGTCGCTTCAGTATGCAACGTTGACACAAAAGCGGGTAATAGCGGGTTATTACCGGGGCTTGGTTTCGTCGGGTTAAACACCTAGAGGGGAGGGTTTTCGCTCGCGCCGGTGGACGGGGTTTGAGGGGTTTTGCTGTGGTGGGTGGGGTCTATGCTGGGGTGGTCGGTTCTGGGGTTAGTGGGCGGGGTCAATGCCGGGTTGGTCGGTTCCGGGGTTAGCGGTCGGAGTCTATGCCGGGTTGGTGCTTTCGGCCTTAGCGGTCTGCGAGAGTCGGATTTTCTCTTTATCACTATTAGCCACTGTGCGTGGCGGCACGTCATTTCTTTGTCCAAAGCGACAAAGAAACGAAGCAAAGAAAACGCTTTTAAACCACGCTACCCTAAGTGTCCACAGCGTGCAGTTTCTATTCATAGGTGCCCCAAAAGCACGGTGCTCGCCAGAGCGGAGGATGTGTGAAACCCTCCTTCTCGCGAATCCTGACACGAACACGCTTCGCCCCGTACGCTCTCGGGCAAGCACCATTGCTAAGGAACCCGCACGGCCTCACGGGTATTTACGGCTGCGGTTTTTTGACAGCTTAGCTACGTGGTCTGTGCGACCGTATTTGTAGGCCACAGCTTGATGCGTGTTTGTGTTTACTGCTTCAGTTTTTTGTGAATTGGCTGCGCGTTCTGTACAGCTATTTTCGTCGGTTACGGCCACCCGCATCTTCGCGACCTCGTTTCCAGCAGGGTTGGCGACGAGCTTCCAGGTGCGTACAAATTCGGTGGTTGGTCGTCCGCGGATAGCGCGGGGTGCCCCTTAGGCAGGTTCAATCACTGGTGGCGAAGCGTGTGGGTATCGGTGTTCGGAGAAGGAGGGGTTCACACATCCGTGGCTCTGGCGAGCACCGTGCTTTTGGGGCACCTATGAATAGAAACTGCACGCTGTGGACACTTAGGGTAGCGTGGTTGAAAGCGCTTTCTTTGCTTCGTTTCTTTGTCGCTTTGGACAAAGAAATGACGTGCCGCCACGCACAGTGGCTAATAGTGATAAAGAGAAAATCCGACTCTCGCAGACCACCACGGCCGAAAGCAGCAACCCGGCATCAACCCCGACCACTAACCCCAGAACCGACCACCCCGGCATCAACCCCAACCACTAACCCCCGCCCAACCCCGTTTATCTCACGCTCATTTGCCTTCGCCGACGGCATCAAGGCATGGGCGTTTCAACTTTTAACCTGAGCCTTAATTCAAGTCCATTGCTCCAGCAATGGACCTTCGCGCCCTCCAACGGGATCGCTGCGTGGAAACGGTAACACTTCCATTGCAGCGATTTCTCCCTCGGATAGCGCGTCACGCCGGATATCCCATTGCTGGCCCTCGGGATATGCGCCGACGACCTGAAACCGTCCCTCCGTCGCTTGCAGGCAGTGGCCGCTTCCTGCTGGAAGCAGCACGACATCGCCAGCTTCCAGCGAGACGACCAGACCGCCCGGTCCGCCAACGATCACCTCCGCTTTTCCCGATATTACCCCCAGTACTTCATGCGCCGTGGAGTGGAAGTGGTGGTAGTCGAAGATGCTGTCGCGCCACTGCGGCGGCCATTCATTGCGAGCGAACAGCGCTTCGAATGCCGGGCCGAGGTCCTTGCGGGAAGGGTCAAGCGCGCGGCGATAAACCAGTACCGGCAAGTGCCGGTTGTTCGGGACCCATGCGTGCGGTGTCAGCCTGAAGATTTCATAGTCGAGGTCTGAAGCGTGGCTGGCGGATTGAAGATCGTGCTTCATGAAAACTCCTTGATCGGACCGGATGACGAAGGTTCTATCCACGCCAGCTTTTTGCGTGCCCGTGCCCCCGCGCACGCCAACCACCACTCCCCGCCATTGCGTTGAAAAAACTACTGCACCACCGGACGTCCAGGCGCGGTCGTTAAATCTTCCATATTCAATACTATTAACTGTCATATAGCTTTCATTAATGAAAATTACACTTCGCCTGCACCGCGTACCCCCCGACTCATGGTTCATTCGCTCAGGCGTTTCAATGACAGGGTGCGCTGGCCCCCACCCAACAGAAAACCGGACCAGACGACATGCAAGAGCAGCCCAACGTATCGCGCCGTAAAGCCCTGAAACTGCTCGTGGGCGCACCCATGCTGCCCTTGGGCGCGTTCTCCGTTTCCACGCTTTTGGCAGGCTGCGGCGGCGACAACCCGACCGCACCGGTCACGTCGGCGTCGTTCAAGTCCGCTTCGTTCGCTTCAATGGCGGCTCCGTCGCTGGTGGGCACGGCCGCCATGGCGACCACCACGGTCGGCTCGACGCTCACGGTGAGCTACAGCGACGGCACCACGCAAGCCTACAAGCTCGCCTACCAGCCGTTTTTCGTGACGGGCGACATGGTGCCGAACGGCAGCGGTGGCACGACGCTCGCTGGCGGTTATTACGACATCAACAACCAGCCGATCATCGATCAATCCGTCACCGGCAAAGAGCGCCAGTTCTTCTCCGATTGCCCGGACGGCACATCGCTGCTGTCACTCGACAAAACCACGGTTGCCGGCATCAAGGGAAAGGCCGTCTTCGCCGTCGTGCAGTTCGAATATGCGACGCGCGACCAGAGCCTCGTGTCGGTGTATGGACAGTTGCCTTCGCCTATCGCCGTGCTTACGCTCGACCAGGATCAGACCACCGGCAAACTCACGCTCGTGAAGTATCACAACGTGGATACGTCGAAGGCGAACGGATTGTGGATCACCTGCGGCGCGAGCCTGTCGCCGTGGAACACGCATCTGTCGAGCGAAGAATACGAGCCGGACGCAACGGTCATTTCAAGCAACAGCCAGTTCAAGGCGTTCAGCACGAGTCTCTATGGCGACGCGAACCGCGCGAACCCCTACAACTATGGTCATCTCCCCGAAATCACGGTGAACCCGGACGGCACGGGCACGATCAAGAAACACTACAACCTCGGGCGCATCTCGCACGAGCTGGTGCAAGTGATGCCGGACAAGCGCACCGTCATGATGGGCGACGACGCGACCAACGGCGGCCTCTTCATGTTCATCGCGGATCGGGCGGAGGACTTGTCGTCGGGCACGCTGTATGTGGCGAAGTGGGCGCAAACATCGTCGGCCGGCGCGGGCGCGGCCAACCTGACGTGGATCAGGATTGGCAGCGCGACGAGCGCGGAGATCGAAGCAATGGCTTCGAAGCTGCAAGCGTCCGACATCATGGACGTGAGCACAACGGACCCGCGCGACGCGAGCTTCACGAAGATCAATTTCAACGGCACGTTCAACTGGATGCGCATCAAGCCGGGCATGGAGAAGGCGGCGGCGTACCTGGAGACGCATCGGTATGCGGCGTATATCGGCGGGAGCATGGGCTTTACGAAGCTCGAGGGCACGACGATCAACGCGAAGGACAAGATCGTGTACACAGCGATGTCACGCATCGAGAAGTCGATGGTCAAGGGCAACGCGGCATCAACCGATGTAGCCGTCGATAAAACCATCAACGCAGGTGCGGTCTACGCGTTGAACCTGAAAACGGGGCAGCGGGACACGAGCGGCGCCGCGATCAACAGCGAATGGGTACCGGTCGACATGGCTGCGCCGGCTGCGCTGGTGGGCGAAGACCTTTCGCCGTCCGATGCGCTTGGCAATACCGCGAACCCGGCCAAGATCGCGAACCCGGACAACGTGAAGTTCTCGGAGAAGCTGCGCACGCTCTTCATCGGCGAAGATTCGAGCATGCACGTGAACAACTTCCTGTGGGCCTACAACGTGGACACGCAGACCCTGTCACGGGTGCTGTCGTGTCCGGCCGGCGCGGAATCGACTGGCCTTCATGCGGTTGACGAGATCAACGGCTGGACCTACATCATGAGCAACTTCCAGCACGCCGGCGACTGGGAAAGCCCGGTCCACGACAAGGTGAAAGCCGCGCTGGACCCGATCGTGCGGGCCAACTTCAAGGACCGCTTCGGCGCCACGGTCGGTTACCTGACCGCGGACGCGTCCAGCATCAAGCTCGCCAAAGGCTGATCGAGCGGGTCAGCTTCCTTTTTGATAACCATCGGTCAGGGTATGGAGGAACGCGATGATGTCCTTCATCTCCTGATCCGTCATCGCGGGCTTGTCGCCGAACTTGCGGTCGAACGGCGCGTCGGCCACGTCGATGTTCGCGTGGAACTGCGCCGGCAGATCGTCGTACTTGTTGACCTTGCCGTCGGCGCCCTTCGGGTAGAACTTCTGCGGCGCGGTATTGCGGTCGTTGTAGAACGACATGACGTCGTCGAGCGAATGATAGACGCCGTTATGGAAGAACACTTGCCGCGTCGCGGCGTTCCGCAGCGTGGGCGTGAGGAACATGCCGCAATACTGCGTCTGGTCCTTGATGTCGTCACGGAACGGGCCGCACACGCCCATGTCGTAGAACTTCGGATCGTGGTTGACAGCAAGCGCGGTGTTGCGCGGAACGCCGAGCGCTTCGTACTGGTAGTCGGTGAACATCGGCGGCACGCCGTCGGAACTGGGCTTGGACAAATGGCAGCCGGCGCAGTTGGCCTTGTCGGGATCGTTGAAGAGGCGCAAGCCGTGCAACTCTGCTTGCGACAGGCGCGCCTTGCCCTCGAGCCAGTAGTCGTACTTGCTCGAGTACGGATGAAACGACTGCTCTTCAACCTGATAGCGCGCAATCGCAAACATGGCCTCGGAAACGGTGAGGTTCATGCTCTGGAAAATATGCGGGCCGAACAGCTTCGTGAAGTCGTCCTTGTAAGCCGTGCGCTGCAATTTCGCGGAGACATCGGCTTCGCTGGTGTTGGCCATTTCCACGGGGTTGAGCATCGGGCCGGACGCTTGAGCTTGCAGCGTATCGGCGCGGCCATCCCAGAAGAAACCGCCTTGCGGCACCATGGCCGGCGCAGCGGGCGCGACACCCGCGTTCTTTTGCGCCTTGGCGGTGCCGGCGGCTTGCGAGGCGAGGGCGGCGAAATCGGGCGGAGCTTCGGCTTCGCCGGCATCGGGTCCAATGCTGAAGTTAGGCTGCAGATACAGATACATCAGGGAAGGCGGCGGACGGTAGCCTTCCAGCGTCATGTGCGGTCCGCCCAACTGCACGGAAAGTTTGTTCGGCGGTCCGTAGGCGTGGTCCGGGCTGTGGCAGGACGCACACGATTGTTTCCCGGAGGCGGACAGCGACTCGTCGAAGAAAATCTTCTGGCCGAGTTGCGCGACCGCGCTCAACGGCGCGACCGGCGGACGGGAGAGTACGACAGGATTCGGATTGGCACCCGTCAGGTCTTCCACGATAGCGCCCACGCGGGCCGGTACTTGCGAAGGGAAAGCGACGGCCCATCCACTGAATGCGACCGCGCCGAGAACCGCCGCGGCGAGGCATCCGAGCAGGATGTTCTTCGGGCGAGGAAAGCGCGGCTTCTCGCCAGTGGCAGGCGTTACCGGGGGTGTGACGGTGTGCGACATGTTGACCAGGAAGCAAAGGCAGCATCGAAAAAACGCCGCCGGCCGATTGCTCGGCGGCGACGCAGCAAGAACACTACCGTCCGCGTCAGTCATCCGACGCGGACGTTCAGGCAACAATCAGATGGTGGGAACCGATGCGACTGGCGTACCCAGGTTCGGATCGACGAACAGCGTCGGGTTGTTACCCGGGCCGCTGAAGTTGAACATGCCGTTGATGCTGCCGGCAGTTGCGTCGAACGAACCGCCACCGAGACGCGCACCGTTGAGCCAGTTGTCTTCAATGAAGCGAACCACCGAAGCCTGGTTGATCAGCGTGTGGTCCACGTAGTTCACCTTGGCCCACGGCGAGATCACGACGAACGGAATGCGCGTGCCCGGACCGCAGCGGCCATTCACCGGCGCGCCGTTCACACCCAGCGGAGCCGTGCCTGTGCCGCACGTGCCGGCGCCGTTCACCTGGTCGGCAACTGCGTCGAACGACGACGAATTCGGGACTGCGTAAGCATGGTCGTACCAGCCGTCCGAGTCATCCCACGCCACGATCACAGCGGTGCTCGCCCAGTCCGGCTGCTGCTGGAGGAAGTTGACGATCTTTGCCGTGAAAGCCTGCTCGTCGAGCGGATCCGAATAGCCTGCGTGGCCATCCTGGAACGCCGGCGCCTTGATGAAGCTGACGGACGGATAGTTGCCGGCCTTGACGGTGGCGAAGAAGTCGTCGGTGTCGTACTGGTGATTCGCCGGTTCCGGCGTCTTGCCGTCCGCTTCAACCGACAAGCCGATCACAGCCGTCGAGCTCGGGCGTGCATGCGTCGGGTTGGCCGTCGATGCGAAATACTGGAACCAGTTGTGGTGCGGGACATAGTCGGCGGTTGCCTGACCCACCACCGGCGACAGCGTGCTGCGCTTGCAACTCGTCGTGCCGTTGCTGTTCACCGTCGACAGATTGAAGCCGCCCATGAAGCCGCCCCACGAGATGTTTTGGGCGTTCAGCAAGTCGCCGATGTTCTTGCCGGTCATCAACGCGGTGTCGGTCGTGCTCGAGCAGGTGTCGTTGGCCGGATCAACGTCGTTGATCAGCGTGAAGCCGCCCTGGCCGTCGTTCACGTAGTACGAACCCGTGGCTGTCGCGCTGACCGGGCCGGTGCTGAACTTGACGCGCTGCAGGCCGTTGGTCTGACCCGATACGACTTCAAGTGCGCCCGGCGTGGACGGACCGTACGTGGCCGTATAAGCGTTGTCGCTCATCGCGAACTTCTGCGCGTAATTCCAGAGGGCGCCGACCGTGTTGCCGTCGTAGTAGCCCATGACCTGGCCCGCGGTACCGAACGCGCCTGCGCCGCCTGCCGTGCCGCTACCCGTGAACTTCGGGAAGAGGTCGGCTGCGCCGTTGTCGTAGGCGTGTTGTTCAGGCGTGTACGAGTGGTTCTGGTCGGCGGTCGCGGCTTGCGTCCGGTCCAGGCGGAACGGATTGGCTGCGGCCGTGCCGTTGGCCTGGTTCGTGAAGTTGGGGTTGGCCGTCAGCAATGTGCCGCTAAGGCCATTGATTGCCGGCGTACCTGCGGCCGGCGTGAACGCCGGCTCGCCTGCCGGATTCGCTGCGTTCGGATAGGTAGCGAAGTAGTGATCGAACGAGACGTTCTCGTTATAGATCACGACTACATGCTTGATGGGGGTAGCCGTCGCGATCCGGTTCTGGATGGATTGTGACGAACCAGGGTTGCTGTTGCTGCCACCGCAGGCATATAGGCCGATAGCCATTGCCGCGGTGGGTACGCCAACCATTAAGGCTCGACGAAACATGTGCGAAGCTCCCGATGTCGTTGTTTCAGTGCTCGTTGTGGCCGCGTGGCCTTTGGGGGACGGGTGCGGACTGTTCAAAGACCTTTCTTTCGATCCGAGCGCATTGGAACACTTACGGATGAACCCTAAAAGACGGTCTGCTTTCGCTGGCGTTACGTGCAAATAACAGGCAGAAAGAGTCGATAAGGCGGGGCGTTGAACCGCGGTATGGGTTGGCCTTCAATGCCGCTGACGCGAGCGCTGGATCGAGTGTCTGGTGGCCAATTTTTCTGACGCATGAAGGATCGTGCGATTCACCCGGCATGAGTCGCGCGCTTTCACGCGGACGTCACAGAGTGCTTCGATAATCGCTGCTGTAAACGTTTTCAGTTCATTCTTGCCAAAGCCCATGCACTCCACCATCAAGGACGTTGCCGCGCATTCAGGCGTCTCGATCGCCACTGTGTCGCGCGCGCTCAACGCACCGCAATTGCTGAATGCGGAGACGCTCGCCAAGGTGCGGGAGTCGATCGAAGCACTCGACTTCATGCCCAGTGCACGAGGCCGCCAGCTTCGCGGCGTGCGCACGCGGCTGGTCGGCGTGATCGTGCCGACCTTGGCCAATCCCGTCTTCGCGGAGTCGCTGCAAGGCATTGATGAAGCAGCCTCCGCCAGCGACTACCGCCTGATGCTGATGACCACCGCGTACGACAGCGCGCGTGAGCGCCGCGCGATCGAGACCTTGCGCGAGCAACGTGTCGATGGCCTGATCGCGACGGTGGCCGATGCCGAATCCAATCCCTTGCTGGACGAACTCGATCGTATTGGCTTGCCGTATGTGCTGGCGCATAACGACACGATGTATCGCGCGGCGGTATCGGTGGATAACCGGCGGGCAGCGCGTGACGGCGTGTGTGCGTTGTTGCAGCGCGGGCATCGGCGCATCCTGATGCTGGCGGGTTCGTTCGCGGAATCGGACCGTGCGCGTTTGCGATATCGCGGTTATGAAGACGCGATGCTCGACGCCGGTCTCACTCCGCATGCGCCGCTCGAACTCGATTTCAACGCGGAAGATTTGCCGCCTTCGCTGCTCGCCCATCTCTCGGACCCCGCTCGCCGGCCCACCGCGCTTTTCTGCAGCAACGACCGCCTGGCGATGATCGTGATGCGCGGTTTGCGGCATGCGGGCTTGTCCGTGCCGCACGATATTTCGGTGCTCGGGTTCGACGGCATTCCGCTTGGCGAATGGTTATCGACCGCGCTGTCCAGCGTCGCCACGCCGAACCGCGAAATTGGCCGGTGCGCATGGCTTCATCTTGCCAGGCAGCTTGGTCTGCCCGGCGACACCCCCGGCGGCCCCGTCCCGTTCAAGTTGCCTCATAGCGTAAGAACCGGCGCGACCATCGCGCCATTGATCGATCCTGCGGCCACAACGGCCTCCCTCGTATCGGAGAATCCTGCATGAAAATCCGTCATGTCCTGGCTACGCTGCTTGCAGCAACGGCTACTTTCTGCACGGCCGGTGCGGCGTATGCAGACAGCGCCGCCGACAGCACCGCGATCTGCTACAACTGCCCGCCGGAATGGGCGGACTGGGCGAGCCAGATTGCTGCCATCCAGAAGCAGACCGGTATCCGCGTACCGTTCGATAACAAGAACTCCGGCCAGGCTATCGCGCAGATGATGGCTGAGCAAAAGAGCCCGATTGCCGACGTGGTGTATCTCGGCGTTTCATCGGCGTTCCAGGCGAAGGACAAGGGTTTGATTCAACCGTACAAGCCCGCGCATTGGAACGATATCCCTGCAGGCATGAAGGATCCTGACGGTTCCTGGTTCGCGATCCATTCAGGCACGCTGGGCTTTTTCGTCAACAAGGACGCACTCGACGGCAAGCCGGTACCGCGCTCGTGGGCGGACCTGTTGAAGCCGGAATACAAGGGCATGGTGGGTTACCTTGATCCGTCGTCGGCGTTCGTGGGATACGCGGGCGCAGTGGCCGTGAATCAGGCGCTGGGCGGCACGCTCGATAACTTCAAGCCCGGTCTCGACTGGTTCGAGAAGATGAAGGCCAACGCGCCGATCGTCCCGAAGCAGACCGCGTATGCACGCGTGATGTCGGGCGAGATTCCGATCCTGCTCGACTATGACTTTGATGCTTACCGGGCGAAGTACAAGGATCACGCGAACGTTGAGTTCGTGATTCCGAAGGAAGGCACGATCGTGGTGCCGTATGTGATGAGCCTAGTGAAGGGCGCACCGCATCAGGCGAACGGCGAGAAGGTGCTGGATTTCGTGTTGTCCGATGAAGGCCAGCGCCTATGGGCGAACGCGTATTTGCGACCGGTGCGTGGCGGGACTTTGCCACCTGACATAGCCGCGAAGTTCCTGCCGGCGTCGGAGTATGCGCGCGCCAAGGATGTCGATTTCGCGAAGATGGCCGCCAAGCAGAGCGCGTTCGGCGAAGAGTATTTGCGCGTCATGCACTGACCTTCCAACGATGCAAGATTCCACCTTCTCCACCCGCGCGCGGGTCATCCTGCTGGCGCCCGCGCTTGCCGTGTTCTGCGCGTTCTGGCTGCTGCCGCTGGTCGCGTTGCTGCAGGCAAGCGCAGTGCCGGACGCATTCACCGCGTATCGCGAGGTACTGACCAACGCGCGTTATCTGCATAGCTTGCTCGCGACGATTGCGTTGTCGCTGGCGGTGACGGCGGCGACGCTGGTGTTGTCGACCATCGCGGGGTTATTTCTTGCGCGTCGCGAGTTGCCGGCCAAGCGTTTGCTGGTCGCACTGCTGACGTTTCCGCTCGCGTTTCCGGGTGTGGTGGTGGGGTTCATGGTGATCATGCTGGCCGGGCGCCAAGGGTTGATCGGCGCCATTTCCTTACGACTGACGGGTGACCGCTGGGTGTTCGCTTATTCACTCAGTGGCTTGTTCCTCGGCTATCTGTATTTTTCGATTCCGCGCGTGATCGTTACCGTCATGGCGGCTGCAACGAAGCTGGATGCATCGCTTGAAGAGGCGGCGCGCTCGCTGGGGGCATCGCCGTGGCGCATCTTTATCGATGTGGTCATGCCCGCCCTGATGCCTGCATTGATCGCGGCAGGCGCCGTCTGTTTTGCTACCGCGATGGGTGCATTCGGCACCGCGTTCACGCTCGCTACCGACCTAGACGTGTTGCCGATGACCATCTATACCGAGTTCACGCTGAACGCGAATCTTGCGACAGCAGCGGCGCTGTCGATCGTGCTCGGTTTAGTAACCTGGGCCGTGCTGGCGGTCGCTCGCAGCCTCACCGGCGCGACTGTCGCCGCTACCGCATGAGGACGCCGATGCCTGAGTTCCTGAAACCGCGTCGTCTGCTCGTTGCCGGGCAACTGCTGCTGACGCTCGCGCTGGTTGCGTTCATGGTCGTGCCGGTGGTGATGTCGGTGATGGCTGGATTGACCGTCAACTATTTTCGCGGCGTGTCGAGTGGGCTGACGCTCAAATGGCTCGATCAGGTGTGGTCGATGTATCAGGGTTCGGTCTGGTTATCGATAGAGATCGCGCTCGCGACACTTGCCATCACGCTCGCTATTGGCGTGCCCGCAGCGTATGCGCTGGCACGGAGCAATACGCGCTGGGCGCGCTTCGTCGAAGAGTTGCTTGTCCTGCCTATCGCGTTGCCGGGGCTCGCCACGGCGTTGGCATTGTTGTCCGTATATGGCGGCTGGAGCGCGTTTCGCTCAAGCATGTGGTTCATCGTTGCCGGTCATGTGGTCTTTACACTGCCGTTCATGGTGCGCTCGGTCGCCGCCGTCTGCGCGGGAACCGACCTGCGGACAATGGAAGAAGGCGCGGCGAGCCTGGGCGCGTCGTTCGCGCAGCGGTTCCTGACAATCGTGCTGCCGAATGTGCGTCCCGGTATTGTTGCCGGCGCGCTCGCGGTGCTGACTTTGTCGATAGGCGAATTCAACCTGACATGGATGCTGCATACGCCCGACACCAAGACACTGCCGGTCGGACTCGCCGATGCGTACGCGTCCATGCGTCTTGAAGTCGGCAGCGCCTACACTATTCTGTTCTTGCTGATGACCTTGCCGTTGCTGATTGCGATGCAGTGGCTGGGTGTCGATCCGGCTGGTGCGCAAAGTGCTCGCGCCGCGGCCAAACGCAAGCGCGCGTTGTCGCAAAGCGGCTCGACCGGGCAGTCCCTTATTCAACCGTCCCAACCTGTAGAGACTGCACGATGAGACTCGAAGCTGTTCCCGTCACCCTCAGCCGTTGCGCAAAAACGTTTCGCGGGCAGCGTGTGCTCGAACCCGTCGATCTCAGCATCGAACCGGGCGAGACGCTGGTGCTGCTCGGACCGTCAGGCTGCGGCAAGACGACTACGCTGCGGCTGATCGCGGGGCTGGAAAAACCCGACGCCGGGGGCCGCGTGAGTTTCGGTGCCGATGATGTCACGGCGTTGCCTATCGAACGCCGTCAGGTTGGCATGGTGTTCCAGAACTACGCGCTGTTTCCCAATCTCACCGTGCGCGGCAACGTGGGTTATGGCTTGCGGATCCAGAAGGTCGAGGTCTCGGCGGCGCGTCGCCGCGTGGATGAATTGTTGGAGATGACCGAGCTGACCGCGCACGCGGACAAGCCGATTACCGAGTTGTCCGGCGGCCAGCGCCAGCGTGTCGCGCTGGCTCGGGCGCTCGCGCCGAGGCCGCGAGTATTGTTGCTTGATGAACCGCTGACCGCACTCGACGCCCGCCTGCGTGAAACCTTGCGCGCCGAGATGAACGCGTTGCTGCGCGAACTTCGCGTGACCAGCATCTATGTCACGCACGACCAGTCCGAAGCGATGGCGCTCGCTGACCGGATCGTGGTGATGAGCGCCGGGCGCATTGAGCAATGCGGGACGCCGCGCGAGATTTACTACCAGCCGGCGAGCCGTGCGGTGGCGCAATTCATCGGCACATTGAACCGGGTGGCGGGCGAGTGCCGCGATGATGCATTCGTCACGCTTGGCGGTACGATTAGCGTGACGGGACTGGTCGCGCAATTGCGCGCGCGGGATGGGGCACGAGACGGCGCACGCTCAGAAATTTTCTTCCGGCCGGAAGATGCCGTGCTTGTCGATCCGCAGTCGGCGCAGTTGCGCGGCGCGGTGGAGTCGGCGCTGTTTTTGGGTGAACGCACCCGCTTGAAAATCAGGGACGCGGCGCCGGATGCATTGATTGTCGATGTGCCCGGCCGCGTTGAACTGGCGCAGGGAACCGCCGTGGGGATATCGGTGCGCGACGAGGGCTGGGTCGCGCTGCACTGATCCCATCGCTTCAGTTCTAACAAGGAGATGCCATGCTGCTCGCTCAAATCACCGATTTACATATCAAGCTTCCTGGTGTGCTCGCGTATAAAAAAGTCGATACGGCAGCCTGTCTGCGCGCTTGTGTCGAACGTCTCAACGCACTGAGTCCGCGTCCGGATGCCGTGCTGGTGACGGGGGATCTGACGGATTTCGGAACCGCCGATGAATACCGCCATCTGGCGGCGTGTCTGAAACCGTTGGAAATGCCGGTGTATCTGATGGTCGGCAATCACGACGATCGCGCGGCGTTGCGCGAGGTTTTCGATGCACGTTATTTGCACGAAAGCGGTACCGGTAACGACTTCGTGCAATACGCGTTCGATCTGCGAGGTGTGCGGGTTATCGCGCTGGATTCACAGAAGCCGGGGGAGAGCCCGGGTACGCTATGCGATGCGCGTCTTGCGTGGCTTGAGCATGAGTTGGAAGCCGCTGACGGCCGCCCGATGATTGTCGCGTTGCATCATCCGCCGTTTGCTACCGGTATCGGGCATATGGACGACATGGCGCTTGACGCGCAGGCCGCGTCGAAGCTGGAGGCGCTGATTTCGCGGTATCCGAATGTGGAGCGCGTTCTGTGCGGACATGTGCATCGGCCGGTGCATAAGCGCTTCGCGGGAACGATCGCTTCTATTGCACCGTCGACCGCGCATCAGGTGGTGCTTGATCTGCATGTGGATGCACCGTCGGCGTTCGTGCTCGAGCCGGGTGCGTTTGCCTTGCACTATTGGACGGATGGTGTGGGGCTCGTGTCGCATCACGAATACGTCGAGCAGTTCGATGGGCCGTATCCATTTTTTGATGACGATGGGGCGTTGGTTGATTGAGGGTTTAGCCGGTTACTTTTCCCGGCGCCAGCGACCCCACTCTCACGATCAACCCACCCCCGTCCTCGCGATTGCGCACCGCGAGCGTAGCTCCATGTCGCCCTGCAATGCTCGATACAATCGCGAGTCCAAGCCCGCTGCCCGCCCCCTGCGCACCGGCACCGCGATAGAACCGGTCGAACACCCGGTCCAGTTCATCGAGCGCAATGCCTGTACCTGTATCGACCACTTCAACGCCCAGGCCTTGTGCATCGCGCGTGAGTATCACGTCGACTTTGCCACCTTCGGGCGTATGGCGAATCGCGTTATCGACCAGATTGTTCAACAGGATACCCAGCGCATGTTCATCGCCCATTACCACATAGTCGTCCGATGCATTGCCCGCCCGCTCTTCCAGTCCGAGATCAATGCGCTTGGCCTCCGCCAGCAACGACAGATCACTCACGGACCGCTCCGCAAGACGGCGCAGACTCATGGGCGCCACCGACGCCGTCCGGTTCGCGTCCTCACGCGCCATCGCCAATAACTGATGTGCCAGATGAATGATCCGGTTGAGGCGTCCCTCAAGACGCTCGAGCGTTTGGCCATCGTCTTGCAATGTGCCGTCACGCCGGGCCGCCTGAAGCTGCAGCTTCAACGCGGTCAGCGGCGTGCGCAATTCGTGCGCCGCGTCGGCAACAAAGATTCGCTGCGCCTGCGACGCGTCGTTCAAACGCAGCAGCAAGTCATTCAACGCATCGACCAGTGGACGGATCTCGACCGGCACACGGGCGCCAGCCTGCAACGGTTCAAGCGAGTCAAGCGAGCGCCGCGATAACGCACGCGATAACCCACCGATCGGCGCAAGTCCCCGGGCCACGACAAACAACACCAGCGCGATTGTCACCGGCACCACCAGGGCCAGCGGCCACAACGTGCGCCAGGCGAGCCGCAGCGCAAGATCTTCGCGAACGGAGAACGGTTGCGCCACCTGGATGTACCGATCCGGCTGCTGCAGGCCAAACACGCGCCATCGATATTCACCGCGTTCAATCGACTGGAATCCTTCAGCGATACGCGGTAACGCCGGCTCCTTGAGCGAGTGGTAAACAAGCTGGCCTTGCTTGTCCCAGATATCGATCGCAATCAGGTCGTCGGCTATGCCGTCGAACTCGTGGCTGCGCTGCTCAGCAGCGTCGGCAGTGGCAATATTCGCGGGCAACGACAGCGCGACGGTGCGCAGCTCGTAGTCGAATAACTCGCCCGCTTCGCGGCGCGCGGTGTGAAAGATGCCGTAGGCTGCCACTAGCGACGTGGCGGCCAGTCCGAAGATCAGCCAGCCGAGCAGCCAGCGGCGGATGGATGTCATTCGATTCCCTTGAGCCGGTAGCCTACGCCCCGGATCGTCAATATCTGCTCAGCGCCAATCTTGCGCCTGAGACTGTGGACATGCACCTCAATGGTATTGCTGCCCACTTCCTCACCCCATCCGTACAGCTTCTCTTCCAGTTCCGCGCGCCTGAATACGCGTGTTGGTTCTTCGATCAGCACCTGAAGCAACGCGAACTCGCGCGGCACCAGCGGCAACGGCACACCGCCCTTGCTCGCCTCGTGCGAGGCGGGATCGAGAGCAAGTTGGCCATGTGTATAGATGGGCTGCTTCTGGCCGGTACGACGTCGCAGCGCCGCGCGCACGCGTGCGGCGAGTTCGTCGAGATCGAAGGGTTTCATGAGGTAGTCGTCGGCGCCTGCATCGAGCCCGCGAACGCGGTCATCCACGGCATCGCGCGCGGTCAGGATGATGACGGACGCCGCACCGCCTGCCTTGCGGTACGTGTTCAACACCTGGATGCCATCGCGTTTCGGCAAGCCGAGGTCGAGCAGTACGAGGTCGTACACACCATTGGCAAGCGACAGCTCGGCGGCGCGGCCGTCCGCCGCCCAATCGATCGCATAACCCAGCCGGCGCATGGAGTCGAGCACGGTCTCGGCAATCATCTCGTCGTCTTCCACCAGTAATAGCCGCATTGTGAAGTCTCCTGGTCTTGCCTATAAGTGTCGAGCATGAATTGTCTGTGGCAGGTGCTTAAGCGTTCCTTAAGCGTCCTTTAAGCACGGGCTTCCTGGAATCCACCACTCCTTCGATGAACCTTGCCAATGAACAGTGATCCTTAACATCTCCTTATCTGGAAACGGGCAGCGTTAGCGACACGACCAGCGCTGGAATGTCCTTAAGCATCGCTTAAGCCCATGCATTCCACACTGCGTGTAACTGTGTGTAATAATTTGTCCCCGTCCTGATTATTTCGCTGACACAAAGCTGCATTAATGAATATTCAAAACGCCCGCCGCTGGGCGCCACGAGGCAAGCGAGTGTGGTTACTGAGCGCGCTGGCGCTTTGTGTCGCGAGCGGGGTAAGACTCGCCTTGCACCCGGTCCTGGGTCCCGTCATGCCGGGTGTCGCCTTCTGTATAGCGGCGGCAATGGTCGAATATTTTTTTGGTCTCATCCCCTCGCTGACGGTCATGCTGTTGGGACTAGGCATTGCGGATTACCTGTTCGTGCCACCTTACGGCCAGATTGCAGTCATCGATCGCGCCGACGTCATGCTGGCGATTTCTTACCCGCTCGTGACGCTGTCGACCATTACCCTTATTGAACGGCTGCGGCGCGCGCAATTCAGCGCCGAACTGATCGCGGCAGTGGCGCTTTCACGCTATGAAATGCTGCTGCGCGCCGATAACGACCGTGCGCTGTCGCGCCGGGCGGTGGACGAAACGCATCGGCTGGTGCGGCATCTTCCGCATTACCACGACGCCATTATCTTGCTGCAGGCGGTCGATCGCAATGCGGCGCAAGGCGCGAAGGAAATGGCGCCCGGGCGGCTTTTTGCCAATGCTCATCCTGATGATATCGAACGGCTTCAGCGTGGTTTGCAACCGGGGCGGCATCGCGTGCGCATTGGTTCGGGCGACGGCATGCATAAACTCGTGGAATGCATCTGCGAGCGTTTTACCACGCACGCCGGTGAGTTTCTGGTCTTGCGCAGGATTGACTAGCGTGACCAAGGAAACGCCCGCGTTGAACGCTTCGACCTTCTACTCCGGCAGCGACCATGCGGTCCTGATGCTGCATGGCCTGTCCAGTTCGCCGCTCGAAATGCGCCATCTCGCGCGATACCTGAACAGCGAAGGGCTCACTACGTGCGCCCCCAACCTCCACGGTTACAGCGCGGGCACGCCGGAATTACGCATGGAAGCATGGGTTGCGGCCGCGGTCAGGGAATTCGATGCACTGAGCGAGCGTTACCCGCGTGTATCCGTGTGCGGCCTTTCCATGGGCGCTACGCTCGCACTGGCGCTTGTGCGTGAGCGGCCCAGCGCGCAGGCTATCGTGCTGCTGTCCGTCACGCTTGACTACGACGGCTGGGCGATACCGTGGTATCGCTTCCTGCTCGGCTGGGCCTATTACACGCCGATGCGCAATCGCTGGCGGTATCGCGAGGAAGCGCCGTTCGGACTGCGCAACGAGGCATTGCGCGCGAAGATCGGCCGGGCAATGCAGCGTAACGACTTGAGCGAAGTCGGTCCGTCGAGCATCTCGCTTCCCGCGCTGCATGAAGCCAGCCGCCTTGCAGCGAGCGTGAAAAAATCGCTGGCGGCGCTCAAGAACGATTGCCTGCTGATCCATGCGATCGACGACGAAACATCCAGCCCGCGCAACGCGCAGTTCGTTGCTGCGAACGTGGGTTCGACGGTTCTGCGCACCATCTATCTCGACGATTCGTACCACATGATCACCTCCGACAACGAGCGGGAAATCGTCGCCCGCGAGACAGCCGTGTTTCTCAAGGAAAGCGAGGCTGCCAGCAGTGCCGAAGGTGGCGCGAAGCCGGTGGTATCGAAGGCGCTGGCCCGACGCCTCCGGCAGATGGCATCCATCAGCAAATAAAGCCTGGGCGGCAGCCCAGAGCGGCGCCGAAGCTTTCAAAACAATTTTTCGTAACTGAACGCTCCGCGCGCGGATAAGCGTCGCTTAAGCATGTCTCGCGCATTCTATGGTCAACGTGGCGCGGTTTTCTCTCGCCTGACGCAGTGCCGCATTCCGCGTTGCCGGCCGACATGAACGCCGCATCGGATGGAACCGGGTTTGTTCGAGATTGAAAGAAAATTCCGCTTGGCGCGAGCCAGAAGAGACTGTCATGCAAACCACCCTGTCGATCACATTGCGCGCCCATGCGGTGCTCTTGTCGGCGTCGGTGACGGTGCTAACGGCGGCATGCCTTTGCATCGTCTTGCTGCTGCACGTGCCGTTGGGCCATCCCGGCACATTTGGACTCAGGGCGACGATATTCGTTATCGCGGTGCTCGGCGCGCTTTATGTGCGGCATAGGGCAAGCTGCGCGTTTAGCGCAGCCTTGCAGGCGCGTCAGATCGGCTTGAGCGACGTCAACGCGAACGGTATTTCCATCAGCGACGACTGCCCGCACGCGTGGCTTGTTCAGATGTACGCGGAACTCTATCCGGCGGCGGCGCGTCGGCAAATCGCGTCCAGGTAATGCACATGCGACGTGCGTTGCTCGAAGACGGTGGACCGACGGCGTTACAAACCCTTCGCCAATCCACCGTCTTTTTGTTTAAATCAGGCGCGGGGTACGCACCTGAAATAAACGGTCCAGCCTGCGCTCAAAAGTAATGGCAGACGTAGTCGACAGTTTCAATCACTTCAATCTCGAAGCTCGTGTTGCCGGGCACGGTGATGGACTCGCCGGCGCCATATTCACGCCACGCTTCCTCTCCCGGATTGCGCACGCGGCATCGTCCGGCGTTGACATCGATCTGTTCCGGCGCTTGCGTCGAGAACGTCAGCAGCGCCGGGAAAATGACGCCTAGCGTTTTGCGAGTGCCATCGGCGAGCAGGATGGTATGCGAGACACATTTGCCATCGAAGTAGATGTTGGCGTGCTTGATGATCGAGACGTTGTCGAATTGTGCGGTCGTTGTCATGCGTGGAAATTCCTATGGTCCGGTTTGTTGGCCGACGGTATGGGGCTTAAGCCGCCGGCACGGTGATCTGTCTTAATCGTATCGCCAGGCTCGGGATCGGCATGGCCGAACCTTGACGCGTGGTTTGCTGCCCCGCAAAACATAGTCATTATTCTTCAGCTTGGCAATGGCTCCGTGCACGCGCCATGCGCCCGGCCGGCCACGCGCGGACATGCTAGATAGGGAAACTGGTTGTCGACAGGATTTCCTTCAGGACCATGAAGGTCCTGACCTGGCGCACACCGGGCAAGTACAACAACTGTTCGGCATGCAGGCGGTTAAAGCTCTCGCTGTCGCGCGTGCGTACCAGCATGAAGCAGTCGAACTCACCCGTCACAATGTGGCACTCCATGCATCCCGAGACCTTTTGCGCAGCTTTTTCGAACGCGGCGAAGGACTCCGGCGTCGAACGGTCAAGCACCACGCCGATGATCATCAACATGCCCGCGTTGAGCTTCTTTGGTTCCAGCAACGCTACGATTCCCCGAATCAGACCCGCTTGTTTAAGCCGTTCTACGCGGCGTAAACAAGCGGGCGCACTCAGGTTCACCTTGGCCGCGAGCGCAACATTGGAAATAGAGGCGTCGCGCTGAAGCAGCCTGAGGATCGCGCGGTCGACGCGGTCCAGCTCGGCGCCCGATTGACCGCTTACACGTGAGACAGCACGAACTTTTGTTGCGCTCATAGTTATTCCTTCACACATTAATTACGCTGACTAGACATTCATTCAGTGAGAATTAAACAAATGACAATTTAATCGCAACCCTGCTTCAGCCAAAGTTTTTTACCATACTTCTCATCGACGCAAATTAATGCGGCGACTTGGCTGTCTATCGGAGCGACACATGAACCTCAAGAAATTTCCCCGTCACACGCTCACTTTCGGGCCGACGCCGATCCAGCCGCTCGCACGGCTGTCAGAACATCTCGGCGGCAAGGTCGAGCTCTATGCGAAGCGCGAAGACTGCAACAGCGGCCTCGCATTCGGCGGCAATAAAACCCGCAAGCTCGAATACCTGATCCCCGAAGCGATCGCGCAAGGCTGCGACACGCTCGTCTCCATCGGTGGGATTCAGTCGAACCAGACGCGTCAGGTCGCGGCCGTTGCTGCTCACCTCGGCATGAAGTGCGTGCTGGTGCAGGAAAACTGGGTGAACTACTCGGACGCGGTGTATGACCGCGTTGGCAATATCCAGATGTCGCGGATCATGGGCGCGGATGTGCGCCTGGTCGCGGACGGTTTCGACATCGGCTTTCGCAAGAGCTGGGAAGACGCTTTGGAAAGTGTACGGAAGGCGGGCGGCAAGCCTTACGCGATTCCGGCGGGTTGTTCGGACCATCCGCTAGGCGGCCTGGGCTTCGTGGGTTTTGCGGAAGAAGTGCGCCAGCAGGAAGCGGAGCTTGGTTTCAAGTTCGACTACATCGTGGTCTGTTCGGTCACGGGCAGCACGCAGGCCGGCATGGTCGTGGGTTTTGCGGCGGACGGACGCGCGGATAGGGTGATCGGTATCGACGCATCGGCCAAGCCTGAAAAGACCCGTGAGCAGATCCACCGGATCGCGCGGCAAACGGCTGAGCAAGTGGAGCTGGGACGTGACATCACGTTGAACGATATCGTGCTGGATGAACGGTATGGCGGACCCGAATACGGTTTGCCGAACGAAGGCACGCTTGAGGCCATCCGCCTGTGCGCGAAGCTGGAGGGCGTGTTGACCGACCCCGTGTACGAAGGCAAGTCCATGCACGGCATGATTGATAAGGTGAAACGCGGCGAGTTCCCGGATGGCTCGAAGGTGCTGTATGCGCATCTTGGCGGCGTGCCGGCGTTGAACGCTTATAGCTTCCTCTTTCGCGAAGGTTGATCGTGTGAGCGTTCAGGGCTGGGTCTCGCAGTTGACGACCCTGTCCGTTCTCGACGCACGCGGCTTTGCGTCGAACGCCCGATTCGCGGAACGAGCGGTCGGCCAATGAGATCATGAGCGCCTTGGCAACGCGCGTGGGTGCATCGTTAGCGGTGGGTGCGTCGGCCTGGTGCTTAGCCCGCTCGTGGCCGGCAAATTTCTGGCGATGACCGCAGTGCCTGAACTCTTCTGCCTGTTCCGGCCTGGGGTCAATAATGTGAGCAGTCGATGGAATAGACGCCGAACGCGAGGTGTTGTGAAAGTGCGGCCAGGACAGACCGGAGAACCGGTAATGGCTGCAATCACTCCACACTTACGGGTTTCAACATGCTTAATTCGCTTATTTCCCGTCGTCGCCTGATTGCAAGCGGAACGTTGGCGTCGGCTAGCGTCGCGCTCTCGAAGTTTGCGTTCAGCGCTTCCATGCAAGATACGTCGGCCCAATCTCCCGCCGATGCAAAAGCGACGCTCAGCGTTGTGCCCGCTTACCTGGGTTCATCGCCGCAAACGCTGCCGCCGTTGCCCTACGCGGAAAACGCGCTTGAGCCGGTGATCTCGGCGCGCACCATCGGGTTCCATTACGGCAAGCACCATCGCGCGTACTTCGATAACCTGCATAAGCTGCTGGCCGGTACGCCGCTGGCGCAGGCATCGCTCGAACAAGTGATCATGCGATCGCACGATCAACCCGCTCTCGCCGATGTCTTCAACAACGCCGCGCAAGCCTGGAATCACAACTTTTACTGGAATTCGCTGAGCCCGGTTACCACTCAGCCGAGCGACAAACTCCAGGCGGCAATTGTGCGCAAGTTTGGTTCGACCGAGGCGTTGACGAAGGCATTGGTGACGACGTCGGCATCGCAGTTCGGCAGCGGCTGGGGCTGGCTGGTACTCGATCAGGGCGAGCTAGCGGTCATCAAGACGAGCAACGCGGAAACGCCGTTCACGCGCGGACTCGCGCCGTTGTTGACGGTGGACGTGTGGGAACATGCGTATTACCTGGACTATCAGAACCGCCGTCCCGACTATCTTGTTGCTACCGTGTCGCAGCATTTGAACTGGGCGTTTGCGTCGGCTAATCTGGACCGGGTCTGAGGTGGACCGGGGGCGATATGCCCGCAGCGTGGCCGCGGGCGCACAATCCGGGCGCACAATCTATGTGTCAGCCATTTCCTTGAAGCAGGAGTTTCATGTTCATTCATCTTGACCGCGTGAGCCGGGTGGCGGCTGTGATGGCCGTCTGCGTTGCAAGCACTGCCGCGTCCGCTGCGTCCTCTATTGATCCTCCTCAGGCGGAACGCGTCGTGACGACGACCGCTTCCGGCGTGCAGGTGTATTCGTGCGAATACGATGCGCAGCATCATCTGGGTTGGGTGTTCAAGAACCCGCAGGCAACGCTCTACGATACCAGCGGCCAGGCATTGATCCGGCACTCCGCGGGGCCGTCGTGGGAGGCAGACGATGGTAGCCGGATCGTGGGTCACGTGATCGCGCAAACGCCGAGCGAAACCGCCGCGAGCGTGCCGCAGTTATTGCTCGAAACGCGTAGCACCGCGGCGAGCGGCATGCTGTCTGCTATTCGTTATGTTCAGCGTGTGAATACCGTGGGCGGCGTGATGCCGGCCTCGCCGTGTTCGACCGAACATGAGATTGGTAGCTCGCCTTACATCGCCAACTACATTTTCTACAAGTAGTGTAGGCGGCTGCGATGACTTGCGTCACAGGTGTCGACCTCTTCAAAGGACAATCATGTACGACTTCAGATTGCTGTCCCGCATTCACACGCTTCGCGCGGGTTTGCTCATTGCGTTAGTGTTGTCGATGTCGGCCTGTACGGCGCTGAGCGTGGTGACGCATTCAGTGTCGCCTGATGAAGCGAGCGTTCCTGCGGGGCGTTATCAGCTTGACGCGCATCACTGGAACGTCAGTTTTGATGTCGATCACTTCAAGTATTCGCGCTTCGTCATGCGGTTTGACAAGACTACCGCGCAGTTGAACTGGGATGCGGCTGGCATGGATCACAGTACGGTGACGGTGGATATTGATGCAACGAGTCTCGACACCAACGTGCCTATTCTTGACAAGATGGTCAAGGGTCCGGATATGCTGGACGTCGAGCATTCTCCGACCATTCATTTCGTGAGTACGGCGTTCAAGCGCACGGCGGACAACAAGGGTGAACTCACCGGCGACCTGACCATTCGGGGCACGACTCGGCCGGTTACGCTTGCAGTCACGTTTAACGGGCATGCAAAGGATCCGCTGACCAAGCAACAGACGCTGGGCTTTTCCGCCGATGGACATTTCAGTCGCGCGCAGTTCGGTTTGTCGACGTGGTATCCGGCTGTGGGGGATGACGTGCATGTGGCGATTCAGGCTGAATTTGACGCCAGTTGATTTTCGCTCGCGCCGGTGGACGGGGTTTGGGGTTTTGGCGAGGTGGTCGGGGGCAGTGTTAGGGTGGTCGGTTCTGGGGTTAGTGGTCGGGGTCTATGCCGGGTTGGTGCTTTCGGCCGTGGTGGTCTGCATGAGTCGGATTTTCTCTTTATCACTATTAGCCACTGTGCGTGGCGGCACGTCATTTCTTTGTCCAAAGCGACAAAGAAACGAAGCAAAGAAAGCGCTTTAACCGCTCTACCCTAAGTGTCCACAGCGTGCAGTTTTGATTCATAGGTGCCCCAAAAGCACGGTGCTCGCCAGAGCCACGGATGTTTGAACCCCTCCTTCTCGCGAATCCTGACACGAACACGCTTCGCCCCGTACGCTCTCGGGCAAGCACAATTGCTAAGGAACCCGCACGGCCTCACGGGTATTTACGGCTGCGGTTCTTCGCGGGTTAGCTACCTGGTCTGTGCGACCGTATTCATAGGCCACAGCTTCATGCGTGTTTGTGGTTACTGCTTCAGTTTTTTGTGAATTGGCTGCGCGTTCTGTACCGCTATTTTCGTCGGTTACGGCCACCCGCATCTTCGCGACCTCGTTTCCATCAGGGTTGGCGACGTGGTTCGAGGTGAGTACACATTTGGAGGGAGGTCGTCCGCGGATAGCGCGGGGTGCTCCTTGGGCAGGTTCAATCACTGGTGGCGAAGCGTGTGGGTATCGGTGTTCGGAGAAGGAGGGGTTCACACATCCGTGGCTCTGGCGAGCACCGTGCTTTTGGGGCACCTATGAATCAAAACTGCACGCTGTGGACACTTAGGGTAGCGTGGTTGAAAGCGCTTTCTTTGCTTCGTTTCTTTGTCGCTTTGGACGTAACTAGTCAGCCGCTAAAGGCGAAGGGACGTGGCCAGCGAAGCTAAGAGCGAGCGCGGCCATGAGTGGGCGGCGTTGTTTGCGCAGGGTAGCCAGATACGATCGGATGGTGCAAAACGCCTGAAGTCCGCTCGCTGTGCGGAAGCATCCCGAGACTTTTTGTTTGAGCTTGGGCATGCGGATATCGCGTTCGGCCTGGTTATTGTCGAACGGCACGCGATGGTCGGCCACGAAACGCCACACTTGCGCGGTATGACGCTCCAGGCGCCCCAGCAGATTGTAGGCTTCGCTTTGTTTGATTCTGCCGCGCACATCTTCACGCGTGGGGTCGCGCGCTTGTTGCGGGTTGAGCTTGCGGCCTTCTCTGATCAGGGCGCGGCTGCGTCGCCGATAGTAGTTGGTGCGCGTGCGGCTCAAGCCCGTGCGGCCGCAGGCAATGCTGTCATCGACCTCGCGCTTGGCCTGGCGCAGCAGCTTGAGCATGTGTTCGGCCCAGGGCTGCTGGGTGGATTCCCACACCCCGATCAACTCGCGCAGATGATGCGCGTTGCATAACGCATGCTCGCACTCGTAGTAGGAGTAAGGCACCCAGCCATCGTGCACTGCGATCCCGGTAAATGAGGGCAGGATACCGAAACTGTCCAGTGCTTCGCGCCCACGCGTGCGGTGCGAGCCATACCACGTCAGCGCCTGGGTCGAGGCCGTGTGCAGCCAGTGCAGGGTACGTCCCACGCGCATGCCGGTTTCATCGAAATGCACGACCGGCGCGCTTTGCAGCGCTTGCCCAATGAGTTCAACGGCCGGACTCAACATCCGTGCCGCTTGCGTGATGCAGTTTTGCACCGTGCCCGAACTCATGCTCAGGCCAAACAGGTCGCGCAACGCCTGCGAGGTACGCTCCAGGGGCAACTGCTGATATTGCGTCAGATAGACCGCCGCCGCCTGGATCTGGCTGCCGTACTGCACCGCCTGGCTTACGCCTTTGGGAAACTCGGCCCGATGTAATTGGCCGCAGCCGCATTGCGCCCGCTCCACGCGATGGGCTGTCACCTCAAACCGGATCACCGGCAAATCGATGACCTGGCGCTCTTCGGCCAGCACTGAAATGCGATCGGGCATGATTTCTTTCCCGCAGTTATCACATACCCGACTCACGCGATGAATCTCAACGTGATCTGGCTGCGCCACGCGTTTGAGTGTCTTGCCCTCATGACCTGGCTGAGCGCCTGGCATGGCGCCGCTCGCCGTGCGCTGCGACTTGGGTTTGGGTTTGCGCTTCAAGCCATCCGAGGACGGTGGCTTGCTTGAGTTGTGGCTGTCCTTCTCCAGCTTCGCTTCAATCTCATTCAGACGCCTCACCAACTCAATGATGAGCGCGTCTTTCTGCTCGTCCGTTAGATTTTTAAGGTTGGGCACTAATGTCATCTCCGAATCATGCCGAGCTTCGCAGCAGTTTACAAGTGCTGACTAGTTACCTTTGGACAAAGAAATGACGTGCCGCCACGCACAGTGGCTAATAGTGATAAAGAGAATATCCGACTCTCGCAGACCACCACGGCCGAAAGCACCAACCCGGCATCAACTCCGACCGCTAACCCTGGAACCTGCCACGCCAACCCTGACCACTAACACCGCACCCCCACAGCACTGACCAACCTCCTAACCCCCCAACCCCGCTCCCAGCGGGCCCCGCCCTACCAACCATAAAATCTCCCCCACACGACCACCTCACCCTCCTCCGAGCGCGCGTAATAAACGGGAAACTGCGCCCCGGTAGCGCATGCATGATTCGGCAAAATCAACAGCCGCGTACCAACCGGCAGATGTACGGAAACATCCCCGCCACGATGATCCACGTTCGCAAGAATGCCATGCTCCTGGTTCGCGCCCGTGAGCATATATCCATCAAGCGGTGCGCCATCGAGCATGCAAGCCTGCCCGTAACCGTAGTCGTGCGTTTGCTTCGCCGTGCCGCGATCACGGCTCATCGCCATCCAGCCGGCATCGACGATAGCCCAGCCCTTGTCAACCTGATGACCAATGACCGTCGTCAACACGCTGAGCGCCAGATCATCCGTCGCACAGACACCAACGTTGCGCATGACGAGATCGAAGAATACATACACGCCCGCCCGCACCTCCGTGACGCCTTCAAGATGCCGCGCCGCAAGCGCGGTTGGCGTGGAACCAACACTCACCACATCACACGGCAAACCCGCGTCGCGCAAGCGCCCGGCAGCACGCACGCAACCCGCACGTTCTTGTTCCGCAAGCGCCGCCAGCGCGTCGGGTGTGTTGAGATCGTAGCTCGACCCTGCATGGGTCATCACGCCACCAAGACGCGCCCCATGAGGCTCACCATTGCCATGCAGCATCCGCCCGATATCGAGCAAGCGAGGTTCATCAGGCTGGACGCCGGAACGATGACCGTCGGTATCTATTTCGATCCACACCTCAAAGGTTTGGCCATGAGCGCGGCCGAACTCGGCTACAGCTCGCGCAGCCTCCAGGTTATCGACGATCAGTTTGAGATCGCATCCCGCGCGCCGTAACGCCAGCGCGCGACGTAGCTTCGATGCAACGATACCCACCGCGTACAGGATGTCACCGAAGCCTGCCGCGAAAAATTGCTCGGCTTCCTTGAGCGTCGACACCGTGATGCCACGGGCGCCCGCATCGCGCTGAGCCTGCGCGACTTCCACGCACTTCGTCGTCTTCACATGCGGGCGGAACGCAACACCGAGCGTGTCCATCCGGCTTTGCATACGGGCGATGTTGCGCTCCATGCGCGGCCGGTCGATCAACGCGGCAGGGGTTTCGATCTGATCCAGAGTCATGACGTGGACGCTCCCTTCGATAAGTTGAATCCGCGTAGCCAAGGTAGCAGCGCGTCAAGCGTAGGTGCTTCGATCTCGGGCGCCTGCGCGCCTGGCACGCGCTCCAGACCCACGCGGTTATGCCAGTACGTGCGCAAGCCGGTCACGGCCGTGCCGAACATGTCGTAGCTCGAACCGGCGACGAATGCCGCATCTTTCGCATCGACCTTTAGCCGGTCTAGCGCCATCTGATACGGCCGCGGGTCGGGTTTGTAGAAGCCCGCGCTTTCGGCGGTCACGATCACGTCCCAGTCGATATCGAACAGACCCGCAGCCTGCTCGCCGAGACGCTTTGAGCAGTTGGTCACGATCGCCAGCGGGCAATGCGGCGCGAGCTTGCGCAGTACTTCTTTCGCGCCGCTCCAGGGCGCGAGTTGCAGCCATTGCGCTTCCAGCACGCGGGCGGCCGATTCACGCAAGCCGACCTGCAACGCGGCCTGGCGTACGAGTTCTTCATAGGGAACGTAGGCGCCGCAGCCGTAGGTCAGCGCCAAGTATTCCGCGCGCCACGCGCGGCCCGCGGTTTCACTGCCGGCTGCACGATTCCACAGGCTCCATGAATCGAGCAGGGCGGTCAGCAGGTCGAACAGCACCGCTTTCGGATAAGTTGGGGTAGATTGATTTGGCATGATGGAAGCAACTTTACTAATGAAACCCTAAGCTGTGTTTAAAATCAGCCACATCTATCCTTAAGCAAAATTGAACGATGGAACTCGCTGACCTCAGGCTCGTCACCATGCTCGCGCGCTCGGAATCCCTGAGCGCGGCGGCGCGCGTCCTGAACGTGACGCCATCGGCGCTCTCCATGCGGCTCAAGAAGCTGGAGAAAGCGCTGGGCGTGACGCTCGCTACCCGCGATGCACGGCATATGTCGCTGACTGCGGACGGCGCAAGACTGGCACGCGAAGCGCAAGGGTTGCTGAGCGCCATCGAGGCGCTTCCTGACACCTTCCGCGATCAGACCGCGCAACTCGCCGGGCATATTCGGATTGCCGCGCCGTTCGGTTTTGGACGCGTGCATATTGCGCCGCTGCTGGCGCGGTTCGCCCGCGCGAACCCGGGGATTCGCCTGCAACTCGACCTGCTCGAAACGCCGTGGCCCCAAAGCCATGCCGCCGATATCGTGATCCAGATCGGCACTGTCCGCGACTCCTCCTGGAGCGCGCGGCCATTGCTCGCGAACGAGCGTTGGTTGTGCGCGAGCCCGGGTTATATCGCGGCACGTGGTTATCCACGCGAGCCGCGCGAGATTCTCGAACACGACTGCATCTGTATTCGCGAGAACGATGAGGACGTGACGCTTTGGCGGGTGCGTCGGCGCAAGTCGGACGCGGGCAGGAAACTGTCGTCGCCAACCACGCTGCGCGTCACGCCGGCGTTCACCACGAACGATGGCAGCGTGGCGCGCCGTTGGGCGGAAGAGGGCCTTGGGCTCGTGCTGCGCTCGCAATGGGATGTGGCGGACGCCGTCGCGGCGGGCAAGCTGGTGAGGCTCCTGAGCGAATGGGATTTCGGCAGCGCGCCGGTCATCGCACTGGTGCCTACGCGCAAGGGGCGTTCGCTGCGCATCCAGGCGTTGTTGAGTTATCTTGCGGCGAACCTGGGCGCGGAGACTGCCGGTGAGAGAACGAAAGCCCGAAGGGGCGCTGACGCAGGCGCTTGACGTTTGCGTTCCGGCGGACTTTATAATTGATTCGATCGAATTGAAATCATCGCGTGCCGGATCATTCGGCACGCTTCAGGGAGTGAGCGCATGAAGTATTCGAACCTCGTCGAGCGCCTGCAAGGCAAGCGCACGGCTGCATGGGAAATCCACCACGCCGCGCAGCAGGCTTTGCAGAACGGCGAGGACGTCATCATCCTGAGCGTTGGTGATCCAGACTTTGCTACGCCCGAAGTGATCGTCGATCGCGCGGTGGCAGCGCTCCGGGCTGGCGACACGCATTACGCGGAAGTGATCGGACGCGAGCCGCTGCGTGCGGCCATTGCGCGGGATCACGCGCGTCAGACCGGGACGAGCGTGGATGCGAGCAATGTGATCGTGGTCGCGGGCGCGCAGAACGGGCTCTTCGCTACGTCCTTGTGCCTGTGCGAAGCAGGCGATGAGATCATCGTACCCGAGCCGATGTACCTGACCTACGAGGCCAGCGTCCGGGCATCGGGCGCCACGCTGGTACCCGTGGCCGTTGATCCTGCGAGAGCATTTCATCTGGACTGCACGGCGCTCGAGGCAGCGATCACCCCTCGCACGAAAGCAATTTTCTTCGCCACGCCCTGCAATCCGACGGGCGTGGTGATGCCGCGTGAAGATCTTGAACGTATCGCCGAACTGGCTCGCAAGCATGATCTCTGGATCGTCTCCGACGAGGTCTATGCAGACCTGACCTTTGAGCGCGAGCACGTGAGTATTGCATCGCTTGCGGGGATGGCCGAGCGCACCGTGACGCTTGGCAGTTTGTCCAAGTCGCACGCCATGCCGGGTTGGCGCGTGGGCTGGGTGATCGGACCGAAGACGCTCATCGAACATCTCGGACGGCTTGCGCTCTGCATGCTCTACGGCCTGCCGGGTTTTATCCAGGAAGCGGCGTTGACCGCGCTCGAGAACCGTGCGCAGATCGTGGCGGACATGCGCGAGATTTACCGGCGGCGGCGCGACGTCGTGTTCAATCGTCTTCGCGATGTGCCCGGCCTGCATTGTTTGTTGCCCGAGGCTGGGATGTTCATGATGGTCGATGTGACCGGCACGGGCCTGAATGCTTATGAATTCAGTTGGCAGTTATTCCGCGCGCAAGGCGTTTCGCTACTCGATGCCAGCGCGTTCGGCGAGACGGCGAACGGTTACGTGAGGCTGGGTTTTGTCGTCGATGAAACCCGGCTCGCGCAGGCTTGCGATCGTATAGCGGCGTTCGTCGGGGGATTGAGGCGGGCTTGACGCGAACGGCAAAGGGTTGAACTACGCTCAAGCCTTGACGACCGGCGGAGTCGGCGAAGCAACGCTCAAGCCGATCCGCTATCAGCCTCTTCCGGGTCGTCGATCTGAATCTTCGTCTCGAACTTGGAGCAGTTCATCGCGAAGTTGCTCTTGAAGTTGCGCACGTTGTTGTTCGACGAAAACAACCGCCGCGTGAACGCGTGATACCGCTCCATGGACGCCGAGTTCACGATCAGCAGAAAGTCGAACTCACCCGACACTTCGTAGCAGGCCATCACATCGCCTTCCGCCATCATGCGGCGCTCGAACGCGCGCAATAGCGAGTCGTTCTGCTTGTCCAGTTCCACCGATACAAACACGGTCAGCGGCCTGCCGACCCGCATGCGATCAACAATAGCGACCTCCTTCAGCAACACGCCGTCCGAGCGCAACTGCGCGATCCGGCGCTGACAGGTTGCGACCGACGCATTGGCCTCGGTGGCAAGCACGCGTAGCGGCGTAGCCGCGTTCTCTTGCAGCAGGTTGAGGATTCGAACGTCCAGCCGGTCGAGCGCCATGGGGTGTCCTGGGATGAACGCAGCGTTTGTCGAGTTTAACGGCCAGAAATAGAATCGAATTATCGGTCATCGGCATCTAAATGAGATTTTTTCTCAGCAGACGGTTCCTATACTGGAGCACAGCAGGAATCGAGCGGACACGGAGAGAAACACCATGAAAACAAGCAGCGCGACCTTGGACTTCGATCGTCAATTGACGCAGTGGCGACACCGCTTTCATCGCGCGCCCGAGACGGGTTTCGAGGAACACGAGACGAGCGCCTTCGCGGCGGAGGTGCTTGAGGGCTTCGGGCTTGAGGTAACACGGGGGATCGGCGGAACGGGATTTGTCGCGAGCCTGTCTTGCGGCGACGGTCGTGGTGTGATTGGTCTACGCGCGGAGATGGATGCGCTCAACATTCATGAGCAAGCACCGGAGCGCAGCCATGCGTCCGTTCGCGCCGGCAAGTCCCACGCTTGCGGACACGATGGTCACATGAGCATGGTGCTCGGCACGGCGAAGCTTTTATGCGAGCGACGCGATTTCAACGGGACCGTGCGTTTCATCTTTCAGCCCGCCGAAGAACATGGCAAGGGCGCGAAGGCGATGATCGCCGACAAACTGTTCGAGCGCTTTCCTGTAGATGAAATCTATGGTGTTCACAACATTCCAGGCTTGCGGGCGGGAGCCATCGCAACGCGGGCCGGCGGCATCATGGCGAGTGAGGATAATTTCGTTATCCGTATTAATGGACTCGGCGGCCATGCTGCGCGGCCGCATATGACCATCGATCCAATTGTGATTGCCGCAGAGATTGTGCTGGCTTTGCAGACGGTTGTATCGAGGAGTGTCGATCCCGGTGTGCCTGCGGTGATCTCCTGCACGGAGTTGTTCACCGATGGCATTCGCAACGCGATTCCGGGACACGTGATCATCAAGGGCGATACACGCAGCTACACGCCTGACGTGCAGCGCTTGCTCGAGAGCCGGATGCGCAGCATCAGCGAGGGTATTTGCGCGGCGCACGGCGCCGAATGTTCGTTCGAATACGCGCATGAGTTTGTTCCCACGGTGAATACGCCGGAATGCGTTCCGACAGCGATCACGGCCGCAACGGCGATCGTGGGCGCGGCGAATGTAGACGGCAACGTTGCCCCGATGATGATCTCGGAAGACTTCGGCGCGTTCCTTCAGGTGGTGCCTGGAAATTTTGCGTTCATCGGCAATGGCGCCGAGGGCGAGCCGGGTGCAACGCCGCTTCACAACGCCCGCTACGATTTCAACGACGCTGTCTTGCCCATTGGCGCGCGTTATCTGGCTGAGATCGTGCGCACGAAACTGCCGGTTGTCCCTGACCAGAACCCGATCCAGAGGAAAGTTTGATGCTGCAACATAACACCAGCGCGCGCCGTGGGCGTTACGACGAATCGCTTCGCGACATCCTGAACATTCAAGCCGCCGATGAAAGCCGCGCGTGGTTATCGACATGGGATGGATTGAACGCCGGTCCGACACCGTTGTGGGCTCTGCCGAATCTTGCTGCCCGACTGCGTGTTGGATCGATCAGGGTGAAGGACGAAGGCCATCGTTCTCCGCTTGGCAGCTTCAAGGCGCTGGGTGCACCCATTGCGCTGATCCGTTTGATTCGACGCCTTTGGCCTGAGAAGGACTTCGTTCCGGCGAAGTTAACCGCTGGGCATTACAAGGCGTTGATGCAGGACTTCACGGTCATCAGCGCGACCGATGGCAATCACGGCCGTGCATTGGCCGCGGCTGCGCGCAGTATTGGTTGCCGGTGCGTGATCGTGCTGCATCGCCACGTGAACGATGAACGGCGTATCGCCATAGAACAGTTGGGTGCGCAGATCGTGCAGATCGACGGCAACTATGACGAGTCGGTGAAGGAGGCCGCGCGCCTGGCAGAAGAGCACGGCTGGCACGTCGTTTCTGATACCTCATACGACGGATATGAAACTATCCCGCGCGATGTGATGCAGGGATACGGGACGATCGCCGCCGAGGCAATCGAGCAAGGTGGCGAAGATCCTTATACGCACGTGTTCATTCAGGGTGGCGTGGGCGGACTTGCGGCTGGCCTCGTCAGTTATTTCGCCGAACGCTTCGGCGAGCGGCGGCCGCTTTGCGTGATTGTCGAGCCGGGCCAGGCGGATTGTCTGTTTCAAAGCGCGGTCAGAGGACGGGCAGCGCTCGCTACCGGCTCTGTCGACTCGATCATGGCTGGCCTTGCTTGCGGAGAGGCATCGCCGCTTGCGTGGCGTTTCCTGGCCGTTCTCGCCGATGTCTTCATGACCATTTCCGACGATGCCGCCGTCGATGCCATGCGGATTTTCGCCCAGGGTGCTGAGCGCGATGTGCCTGTCGTGGCGGGGGAGTCGGGCGCGGCGGGTCTTGCGGGGCTTATCCAGGCGAGCAGCAGCGCGGAAGATCGCGCTGCGCTCGGGCTCGATGAACGGTCGAGCGTGCTGCTGCTGAACACAGAGGGCGCTACTGCGCCGGCGTTATATGAGCAGTTGACGGGATTGCGCGCCGATGAAGTGCTGAAGGCGCAGCGACGCCGGCTGCGAGCCTAAGCGACTACCGAGACCGCGGGATCGGCCGCGGCGAATGCTGCTTCGCGGTCGGCAGCAGGCGGATAGATCCACTCCGTGCAAATCTGCCGCTTGAGCGCTTTCGCTTCCGCACCGACGAGCTTGATCTGACGATCCCAGCCTTCGGTATAAACCGCCCCCCACGATCCGAGATCGAGGCACGTCACATATACCGGCTGCCGGTAAGGCAAAAGCTCCGCGCCGACCAGATCAGCCGCCACGTTGTGGCCCGCGAACCGGCCCATGTTCATCGCGTGCTGGCATGACATGAGCGCGTGATTTCCCACGTCGTCGGTGGCGGCGAAGGCGACATCGCCGGCGGCGAAGATGTCTTCTGTACCCAACACACGCAGGTCCGCATCCACATGCAAGCGACCGAGCCGATCGCGCTCGGCGTCAAGCTTTTTCGTGAGCGCGTTGGCCCGCATGCCCGCTGTCCAGATCACCGTCTTTGTATCGATGCGTTCGCCGGTCGATGTGACGATCCCATCGGTATCGATGGCGCTCACTGCTGTGCCTAGACGCAGCGTTATGCCGAGTTCGGTCAACGCCTGCTCAATCACAGGCCGGGGACCGAGGCCGAGATCCGGGCCGATTGCATCGGCTTGTTCTATCACGATCACATTCACGGACGCGGTGCTCCCCAGCACGGACCGCAAGCGCTCCGGAAGTTCAGTCGCTATCTCGATGCCCGTAAATCCGCCGCCCACCACGACCACCGTATTGCGTGCCGGCGTATCAGGTTGATCGGCGAGCTTGCCGAGATGCGCTTCGAGAAGCGCGGCGTCCCCGATCTGGTCGATGCTGAACGCGGCCGTAGCGAGGCCGGGAACCGGAGGACGAAAGAGCGAACTTCCGCTGGCCAGCACAAGCTTGTCATACCGGACCGTGAATGTGTTTCCGTCCGCGCCGACAGCCTCGACTTCGTGGGCCGCCGCACGAATGTCGCTCACGCTGCCCTGGATAAAGCGAATCCCGGTTGCCTCGAAGAGCGGCAGCAAAGGCGCTTTCATGCCTAGTGGATTGGATTCGTGAAGACGCGGCCGGACGTGCAGAATTGGCTCGGGCGCAATCAAGGCCACTTCGATTCGCTCTCCCGACTTGTTTGCGATGTCCAGTAGGCGAGCCGCACCCAGCGCGCTCCACATGCCGGCGAAACCGGCCCCGACTACCAATATTCTCTTGCCGCTATCAGTCATTTTTCAGTTCCATTCATTGATCAGGTCATTTCACTTCGATGCCATGCGTTGTGATTTTCAGGCTCGAGATCTGAGGCCTGTTATTCGCATAACTACGACTATAGATGTCGTAGTTATGTTTGGCAAGCGCATACTTCGTCGATATT
The DNA here is from genome assembly GCF_964253815.1 of Caballeronia sp. LjRoot34. Lineage (NCBI taxonomy): Bacteria > Pseudomonadati > Pseudomonadota > Betaproteobacteria > Burkholderiales > Burkholderiaceae > Caballeronia > Caballeronia sp. LjRoot34. The sequence goes on along the minus strand of NZ_CAXUSB020000003.1, from coordinate 830,004 downwards.
TTTTCAGATGATCGTGGTGCGACGGATTGGATATCCACGAAATTGCGCTTTTAACAGCGCATAGAATATAAATGTGACGAAGTTTCGAGATTGACGTTGCTCGTCACCGACTGATTGCATAGAATGTCGAAACTAGGATTTATCGAGTCGGAGATAAGATGAGCCACATCAGTTCGGGCGTCGAATATGCGCTGCACTGTCTTTTGTATTTGACCGACGCGCCCGCCGGCGTGGGCGAGGCGAGCGTACGTGACCTGGCCGAGCTGCAAGGGTTGTCGGTTGATTACGTCGCCAAGCTTTTCACCAAACTTCATAAGGCGGGATTGACCGTCGCTACGGAGGGTGCGCGTGGAGGATTTACGCTCGCGCGACCTGCTGAACGGATCACCGTGCTTGACGTTGTGCAGGCTGTCGACGGCCCAAAGCCGCTTTTCGATTGCCGCGAAATTCGCGCACGCTGTGCAATCTTCGGAGATACCGCGCCCAAATGGGCGACAAGCGGCACGTGCTCTATTCACGCTGTGATGCTGGACGCCGAGAAGCGCATGAACGAGGTGCTTGAAGCACAGACGCTGGCGAGTCTGGCGGTGCGCACGGTTGCAAAAGCGCCGCGCACTTACCACACCGATATCGTCAACTGGATCGACAATCGGGCGACCAGCCGTTAGCTCGCTGCGCAATGAGTGAGCGCGACGACTTTTCGGGCGTGGACGCTAATCGGAGAAACCGTTTTCGAAGGTCTTGCGCAGATAGGAGACAAACGCGGTCACTGCACGCGGCACGTGCGACGCGTACGGCCGGACCACATAAAGCTGTTCAGCGAACCCCCCCTTGGGCTGCCACTCCGGCAGCACCTTGATTAACTGCCCGGCGCGCAGCGCGGCTTGCGCGCTGAAATCCGGTAGCAGCGCAATGCCGAGATCATCGAGTGCGGCGTCGCGCAGGGTCTCGCTATTGTTCGCGGAAAACGGCCCGTTGATAGGCACGGTCACGCGCTCGGCCGCGGTCTTGCGTCCCGTCGCGCGTTCGAATGTCCAGGCAGGCGCCTCTTGCGCGCGCGGATAGAACAGGCAGTCATGCGCGGCCAGATCTTGCGGCGAGGCGGGTGTGCCGCGCCGGCGCAGGTACGCACGTGTCGCCACGATCACCGAGCGGGTTGCGCACAGTGTCCAGGCAACATGCGTTTCCGGCGCGGCGGCGCTATGGCGGATCGCGAGATCGAAACCCTCGCTGGCAAGCGAACTGATGCGGTCCGACACTTCGAGCTGCACGCGTACTTCCGGATTCGCCCGAAGAAAGGTCGATAGATGCGGCACGAGTTGCTGCCGCGCGAACGCCACCGGAGCGGTGATGCGCAACTCGCCGCGAGCGATACCCGCCGAATCGCGCACGCCCGCGAAACTTTGCGCAATCCCCTCATATTGATCGCGGGTTTGATCGACCAGACGTTGCCCCGCCTCCGTCAGCCGAACGCTGCGCGTTGTGCGCTGCACCAGTGAAACGCCCGCTGCGCGCTCCAGCTCGGCAATCCGCTGGCTCATTGCCGCCTTGCTCACGCCCAGCCGCGTGGCGGCGCGCGTATAGCTGCCTTGCTGCGCGAGAATGGTCAGCCAATAGAGATGAGTCCAGAGCGCCTCGACGCGTTGCGTTTCCATATCTTCATTGTTCACCATAGAAAACAATCATTTCAATCATAGCGCCTTTGCAGACGCGTCTGACGTTCTTACACTCTGAAGACTCCCATCTTATTCAGGTGTCACATCATGCAGAGCTTCAACGATCGCGCGGACGTCGGCCACTTCATCCAGGGCCGCCGTGTTCCCGGCACGGGCACGCGTACCCAGCCGATTTTCAATCCCGCGACCGGTAAGGAAGCACGCACGCTGCGTCTGGGCGATGTTGCCGATGTGGACGCCGCCGTCGCCGGCGCGAAGAAAGCGTTTGTGGCCTGGAGCGAGACGCCGCCCATCCGGCGCGCGCGCGTCATGCTGCGTTTTCTGGAACTGATGAACAAGCATCGCGACGAGCTCGCCGCGATCATCACCGCCGAGCACGGCAAGGTGTTCAGCGACGCGCAGGGCGAAGTGTCGCGGGGTATCGATGTCATCGAATTCGCTTGCGGCATTCCGCAGCTTTTGAAGGGTGACTATACCGAGCAGGTATCGACGGGTATCGACAACTGGACGACGCGTCAGGCGCTTGGCGTGGTGGCAGGCATTACGCCGTTCAACTTCCCGTGCATGGTGCCGTGCTGGATGTTCCCGGTCGCTATCGCTGCGGGGAATTCATTTGTGCTGAAGCCGAGTGAGCGCGATCCGTCGGCTGCGTTGTTCATGGCGGGGTTGTTGCAGGAAGCTGGGCTGCCCGATGGCGTGTTCAGCGTGGTGCAAGGCGACAAGGTCGTGGTCGATGCGCTGCTCGTGCATCCCGATGTGAAGGCCATTAGCTTTGTGGGTTCAACGCCGATTGCGAATTACATTTATCAGACCGGCGCGCAGCATGGCAAGCGCGTGCAGGCGCTTGGCGGCGCGAAGAATCATATGGTCGTGATGCCGGATGCGGATATCGATCAGGCGATCGATGCACTGGTTGGTGCGGGTTATGGCTCGGCGGGCGAGCGTTGCATGGCGATTTCGGTGGCTGTGCTGGTGGGTGATGTGGCCGACAAACTGATTCCGCGGCTGGCGGAGCGGGCGCGTACGCTGATCGTCAAGAATGGCATGGAGGCCGATGCCGAAATGGGCCCGATCGTCACGCGTCAGGCATTGGAACGCATTGAAGGTTACATCGCGCTGGGCGTGGAAGAGGGTGCTTCGCTGGTCGTCGATGGACGTGGTTTGAAGGTGCCGGGGCATGAAGAAGGTTTCTTCACGGGCGGTACGTTGTTCGATCACGTGACGCCTGAGATGCGGATCTATAAAGAAGAGATTTTCGGGCCGGTGCTGGCGTGTGTGCGGGTGAAGGACTTTACCGAAGCGGTTGATTTGATCAACGCGCATGAGTTTGGTAACGGTGTGGCCTGCTACACACGCGACGGGCACATTGCGCGTGAGTTCGGCCGGCGGATTGAAGTGGGGATGGTCGGGATCAATGTGCCCATTCCTGTGCCGATGGCATGGCACGGGTTCGGCGGCTGGAAGCGTAGCCTGTTCGGCGATATGCACGCGTATGGCGAAGAAGGCGTGCGGTTTTATACGCGGCAAAAGTCGATCATGCAGCGGTGGCCGGAAAGTACGGAGAAGGGGGCGGAGTTTGCGATGCCTACGGCGAAGTGAGGGGGTCGCGCCTCCTGGCAATTTGAGGCGTTAGCTGCGCACAAGAATCAATCTTCAGGCTGAGGTCTACACGATGCAAGTCGATGCTTGCTCGGTAGACCTCTTGCGCGTATGCGGTTCAAATGAATCGCGCCGTCTAACCAGCACGCGTCCAATCATCGTGGGACGGTGTTTCCTTTACTTTCGGCCGAGCCGGCTGCGGCGCGCTCTGCAGCGGGGCATCCTCGATAAGTGCAGGCTCAGCATCGACGTGCGGAGCTTGCCGAGCCGGCTCCGCTTGCGCTCGCATTCCCGGCAGCGCGGATGGCAACCCGACTGGGGGTCCACTGTCGGGCAAATTGAAGGTCGGCATCGAACTCGGACATTGAAACGAGCTCAACACGTTGCTGGTGATCGGATTCGCCACGCTGCCCGCGCCTGCTATATCAAGCACGGCTTTTCGTCCATCAAAGTCGAACTCGGCGCGCGTGCGTCCTGGCGTTGCCGTCTCGATCAGCCGGCCTTTCTTCAATAAGCGCATGAAAGCCCACGGACCATCGGTCGAAAGCGTCGACGTCTCCGGTCGGATGCGGGGATTCGCCGTGATTTCCGCATGAGCGCCGCCTCGTGGCCCCGGCCAGGTCACCGCGAACGGCCGATCGGGACCGTGTTGATATTGCTCGCTCTGGCCGTCGATATCGAGCACGAGACCTGTGATGGTCGGGTCGAGTTCGGGGATCTTGATCTCAGCCTTCCAAGCCAGCTTCTTCTGTCCTGAATCAGTAAAGAAGACGTCGCGGATAGCCTTCGCCCGTTCGAAGGGTCCCAGATTCGGCCCCTGAACGGGTTCAGTTGCACCCGGCAAAATCTTATAGCGCCAGGGTCTCGCTGCTGTGTCGACAAACGGCGCAAGCGTCTTGGTGAAAAAGTCGTCAATCACGCCACCCTGCGCAAACACTCGCGTGAAATCATCGATGCTCACGTCCTGCTTACTGTCTGGCGCAAACGGATAATTTCCTTCGACCGCCACTCGGCAAGCATCGCCGATCGTGACGACCATCTGGCGGGACAGCAACTGACCAATTCCCTGATTGACCTCTTGCGAGCCCTGGATCGCCAGATTACGCAACACCTCGCGAAACGGCGCGGGAAGCGTGTCGGCCGTTAGCTTGAGCTTCACTGCGGCATCGTTTGCGGGTGGCATGCTGTTGTTGGTCAGCGCGTTGTCTGCCACGGTCAAGACGGTGTAGTAATCGTTCAGTTGGCTCGTCAGGCCATCGAGTTGTGGCGAGCCGGTTGGAGCTGCGGATTTTGTCGTTGTTTGAGTTTCCCCCGTTCCGGTCACCACTTCACGTAACGCGGCGAAGTGACTGTCTACCAGTTCTCGCTCCAGGCGTTCCTCTGCGCGAATACCGAGCGCCTGATCGGATTTTGAGCCGAGTTGCCCAGCCGTTTTCTGCAGGAAAGATTTGTCGTCACTGATAGCCACGCGGGTGAGCGTGGTTTCACTAACCGCGGCCTGCGCAAGCCTTGAGAGCGGTGAGTCAGGAGCCGCGAACCGGCGCAATATCTGCAGGTTGAACGCGAGGCTCGTGCCGCTGACCGTACGGATATCGCCCAGGAACGTGTCCCAGCGTTGCGCATATTCCATCAGGTATTGGCGACGGATTTCTTCGGTCAGCGGATCGGTAGCTACACCAGCGGCGCTCGCAATCTCAGCCGTTTTTTTTTGAGCATCGCCCAGGAGACTGTGACCCATTACCCATGCATCGTCGTCGCGAGCAAGTTGGACGAACTCGGGAAGACGCTTGTCGAAGAGGTTGCGATAGCCGTCGTACGTGAATAAGCCCGGGACGCCGCGCGCAAGCGGTTCGCCACTCGCGCGTGTGAACACGGTGCCGGCCTGTGGACCCACCGCACGCAGGAGGGTGAAGTCCTCTGGCGCTTCCTTTTGCATCGCAATCTTCGCGCGTTCATAGAGCCGCAGGGTCGCGTTGTTTGCATCGAGAAATGAGCGAGCCTGCAGGATCAGCGCGTCGTTTCTCACGAACGGAGATTGCACGATCCGGTCGCCTGAGAACAGGGCGTTGACGTGCTCGATCATCGAGGCGCGGCCACCGAATACGGCTGCGCTGTCCGTGTTAGCCCAGTCGGATAACACCCACCCCTTGACATCGTCAGCGTTGTATTTGGCCTTGTCTTGCAGCATCAGATAGGCGCGCAAAGCCGCGTATGCGGTTTCCGAATCCTTTCTGGCGATGGCGTCGGAGAGTACCGCTTCCATACGGCGCACGATCTGCGGCAACAGCAGGTTGTCTTCGAGTGCGTCGTAGGTGTGGCGGCTTTCGGTGGCTATGCCGGGAGCAACGTACAGGCCAAAGCGGTACGCGATGTCCGGTGACGACAAATCCAGTCCGGGGTAGGTTGCCAGATAACGGGCGTCGGCGAGCGTGTCCGGCACGGCTTCCGGTTTTGGAGCCTTGTAGAGCTGCGTGACTTTCGCCAGCAGCGCCTGGGTCTTGCGTTCGATTGCGTCGAGATAGGCTCGGTTGTTCCCGAGGCTGATCCACACGCTGCTGGCAAGCCATGCGAACAGCAACAGCGCCAGTGCGTGGCCGACCAGTCGCAGCAGCCGGAAGCGAAACTCCCAGCGTAAGTTAGGACGGACAAGATGCGCTTCGGGGAAAATGACCTTGGTCAGCAGATCCTGAAGGAAATAGCTCAGGTGACGGGGCGGCGCTGAAATCTGATTATCAGACCCGCCCTTGAGCCCGCTCATCAAGCGCTGCACGATCGTCTGACGCTCTGCCACGAGCGTGGCGCCTACCTGCGCGGCGCTAACGAAATACACCCCCCTGAGTGTCTCGTCGCGTTGCGTTGCGTCATATCGTGAGCCGATGAACACGCTTTCGATCAAGGACGCTAACGGCCCGATGAGCGCCGAGAATTCCTGGTCTAACGCAGAAAGCTTTCTACGGTTTCCCGCTTCGTACTCGTCCTGAAGGCGCGTGTTCACCCCTTCAGCCAAACGCTTTGAAAGAAGCGCGAGCTCCGAGCGACAGCGCGCACGCAGATCTTCCCTTGCCACGCTCTCACGCCTAGGCGGTAACGTGAATCCCCAGGTCTGCGACCGGCCTTCGGCGGTGAGGGAGCCGAAGTACTCGTCGAATCCGCTCAAGCGATCCATCTTGGTGATCACCAGATAGACCGGGAACCGAATCCCTAGCTCCGTGCGCAGTTCAGCCAGACGGTTGCGCAGCACCGCTGCTTCACCGAGGCGAGCGTGCGCATCATCGCTTGTAAGTGAGGCGAGATCGACCGTCAAAATGGCGCCGTTGATGGGCGCACGCGGACGGTGTTTGCGCAGCAGTGCGAGAAAACCCAGCCATTCAGCCGCGTCGACGCTTGTTTTGCCCTCTCCAGCGTCGCTCTGCGGCTTTGGCTCATCCGACGTAGTTGTCGGTTCTTGGGGCGATGCTGTCTCGCCAGACTTTGGCTGTTGTGCTTTCGGTTCAGCCTTGATCGTGCTTCGTTGCTTGCTGTTCGCAGCAATCGCTGGTTTCCCCGAGGGCAGGTTCTCAACCTCGTTGGCGGTACTCGACAGGGCATGCCGGGTGTAACGCCCGGCTGTGTCGATCAGCACGGCTTCATTGGTCAGCCACCAGTCCACATTCGCGGTGCCAACGCCCGCAGTCAGTTCCTCCACGGCCTGTTGCATTTGCTCGGCCACGGGAAACGCTAGTCCGGCGTTGAGCATCGCCGTGGTTTTGCCAGCACCTTTTGAGCCGAGCGTGACATACCACGGCAGTTCGTACAGATAGCGCTTGCCCTGGAACAAGCGGCTCAGACCGCGTGCGCCGGTACGCATCGCTTTCAGGCGCGCCAGCGCGGCGTTCACTATGCCAGTGACCTCCTGGAGTTGCACTGCCGCCGGCGAAGCCTCCTGCTTGGTACCGAACTCCAGTATCTGCGTTACTAACGACTCGTTATTGCGGAGCTTGTCTTTGAGCCGAAACAGTCCGTAGACCGCGAAGACGGTCAGGACCGCCACAATGGTGATTGCGCGTGCGGACGCCGTCTCGAAAGGCTGTGTGTGTCCAAAGGAGAGCATTGGCGCGGCGAACCAGATCAGCAGACATAGTAAAGCCACCAGGATGATGCTGATTGACCAGCCGGCGAGCCACAAAAGCAAGCCGGCCAGCAGCATGGCGATCGCCAGAATTCGCATGCCGACGCTGGCAAGCGGCGTCAGCCCACCGAAGGCGACAAGCGGCCCGACGAACCAGATGATCAGACCAACGACGACCAGCACCATCAAGGCCACGAACTGTCGCAGAACTAGAAACGATTGAAACTTCTTCATTCTCAAATCCAAAAATGCCGCGTTTTCGCCGAGACGCTCACTCTGCGACGTTGATCTCGACGCGCCGGTTCAGCGCACGCCCTTGAAAGGTCTTGTCATCCGCGACGGGGGCGGTGTCGCCTTTGCCCACTGCCTCCAGCCGGCTCGACGGCACGCCCGCTGCCTGCAGCATCTGCATGACCTGGGTGGCGCGCTCTTCTGAAAGCGCTTGGTTGGACGGGAACGCACGGCTGCGAATCGGTGTGCTGTCGGTATGACCGGTCACGGTCACCTTGCCGGGAACCTTGACGATTTCAGCAGCAATCTTTTCGAGAAGTGGTTGCATCGATGGATTGATCGCAGCGTTGCCGGCGACAAACATATCGTCCCCACGGAACGTCACGTCGCTGTGGTGTTCGTCCTCGTCGACACTGACCTTGCCCGCGGCTATCTGATCCTTGAGCAGTTCCTTCAAGTGCACCATGGGTGGTGCAGGCGGAGGCCTCATCCGCCCGATGTCCGCGATCTGAGTCTCTATGCCGGCGCTGCGCGTCATCAATTCATATTGCGCATATCCATAAAACGCAAGCAGGATCAACGACAGCACGGCAACCGTGATCCACACCGGGAAATCGTAAAAGGGGCGGCTGCGCCCGCTTGTGTCGCCCTCCCAGTGCGGCGAGAGCGCAACGGGAACCGGGCCGCGCTGCGACATGATTTCCGTGTAGAGGCGCTGGCGCACTGCGTCGTGCAGGCGGCGGCCGCCGGTCACGTGGCGGTACCGACCTTCGAATCCGAGGCTCAGGATGCGGTAGATCACCTCGATCAGGTTGAGGTGTTCCTTCGGCTCGGTCATCAGCCGGCCGATCAGGTAATACACCTTGTCGCCGCCTAAGCGGTCCTCGTGGAAGGTGGTCGTGAGCCCATCCTTGTTCCACTGGCCGAGACTGCCTGCTCCGTCACTTGCCCAAGCGGTCTGCACGGCTGCCTCGTCAAGCGCGGTACACAAACAATAGCGCGCACCCAGTACGTGATCGCGCCGAATGTTCGCTTGTTCGCACAGACTCTCGAAGATACGGACTTCCTGCTCAAGCGCCATGCGCAGCGCGTCGACAGCACTTTTCGAATCCAGCCTCTGTGGCATGTCGGCAAGTGCCCGCAGCAACACGCGCGATGCCTCCAGCAGAGGATTTTGAGCCGCACGTATGGCAACGAGGCGATGCGCAGGATTTTCCGGTGCTGGCAGGTCCAAGGGCGGATCGTCGGCTTCAGGCGCAGCGGCACCAGGCGCATTATTCCCGCTGGCTTTCGTGGTCTCAATCGATCGAGCGTCTTTCGGTTCCCGAGGCTCTGTACTCATCCAATCCGGCGAGATCGCCATACCTACTCTCCAATGTTCGTGGATGTACTGTCTATTGGCACGCAGCCGCACTCCGTGCGGTGCCCGCTCAGCGCTACGCGCTGGCTACCGACGGTGAGGGTCGGACGCGTTTCCCAGCGACAAATGACTGTGCCGCGTCCACCATTTCGCGAGTGTTGTTCCAACCGACACGGCAGGCATCGGAAGGACCACGGCCAAGCGAGGAAGTCTCAACACCGCCGGAGGATCACTATCCATGTTGGAGATGCGTGGGTAAGTGACTGCTCCCATGGAGATCGCCAATATCAGGCTCGCCATAAAAAAGAAACTGTCCCGTCAGGGTCGTCACACCGCGAATGGCATCCGTCACCCCCGCACACCCCAAAGCTCCAGCTTCAACGACGGGAAGTCACCTGCCACATGCAGCGCTATGCCACCGTGCTTTGCGACCTCGTCCCATAAGGGTCCACTGCGCGTGAACTCGTAATAGACGTACCCTGCGTTGAACGGAATCTGCCGTGGTGGCACCGACAACGCTTGCAGCGTGATGCCAGGAAGATGCGAGCGAATGAGGTCGGGCAATCGTTCCGACGGACCGGCCTTAGCCTGTGCCGCGAACTGCTGCTGCAGGACATCAGGCGGCATCTGGGCATGGACCGCCAGCACGAGGGCGGTGAAGCGTTGCATTTCACTTGGATCGACCACGGCGTTGCGCATACCGTGCGAGTGTTCATCAAGCGGAATACTCTGCGCACTCCGCACGAGCACGGCGTTGAGCAGTCGATGCGTATCGTCGATCAGCGGCTTCAGACAAACATGCGGTGCGTTGTGCTGATAAGGCGGGTGCGAATCGAGCGGCCGTCGCGTTTCCGTGCGAACGTACGTCGATAACTCTCCAGCCATGCTCAGCAGCAGCGCATACAGGTCGGCCGGTGACGTAGTCGGAACTCGCCGCAAGTGCTGGAGCAACGGCTCGTATCGATTGAGCGTCTGGAGCAGCAAATAGTCGGATACCTCGGCGGCCATACCTGCTTGCCCGTCACCGCCAGTCAGCCGATGTGCCAGCGCATTGGCTCGCAAGCGCGTCAGCTCATGAATCTTCCCGAGCCAGCTCGTCAGCAATTCACTCGCACCGTAACCGCTTACGGGAGGGATCAGTGCTTCATCCAGTTCGATACTGCCATCCGCGCGAATGGTCTTCACGCGTGTAAGCGCGAGGCCGATCCATGCATCGGTGAGCTCTTTTTCCGGGACGAGCCGCAAACGCAGATTCGACAGTTGCACGGTCTTCGGCCCCTGAGCAACCGAATTGGTGTCGCGCAAGTCGGTATCGAAGGCGGCGTAACGGGCCAGTGAATCGGATTTTTCGTCGAAGGTGGTTTCCTCACCATTCGGCACGCGAATCGGGACGGCCAGATAAATCAGTTGTTCGAGATGTTCGTGGCGAATCGTGAGCGGCGCTGGCGGCGGCATGCTGCCTGGCGTATCGAACGGCGTGCCGTCGGCGAACACCCCCGCGGCGGACTTGACGATCACCTTGCCGAGCGCAAGCGCTTCGCTGTCTATGCTGAAGTGGCTGAAGCCAAAAAAGAACGGCGACAACGGCGCCGCGCGTTTGTGCGCAAAACTCTCCAGGTAGCGTTCCTGCTGCTGAAATAACTGCGGGCGCAGAAATAGCCCTTCGCTCCAGACAACCTTGTTATGCCAGCTCATTGATTGATTTCCACTACTTGATCTCGGTCACCTTGATCGCTTTTGCGCCAAGGTCGATGTTCAAATGAAGCTTGTTGCCCCGCCGATACCACGCTGCATCGCGGGCCTCAGGCAGTTCATAGGTTGAGCGCCATACCGTATTGGGCAGGTCGCGATAAGCCGCAAGCACGCCAATCACTCGCGTGGTGGCGTCAGGCTTGCGTCGGATGGTCTTGAGGTCACCGGGACGCAGCAAAAATTCGTCGCGTACGTTGAGGTCGTCCGCCAGGAGTGGCTTGTCCTTCTCCTGCAGCGAGAGAAAATCTTCTGACTTGAACGTGCCGTCGTTCTTGAGTTCATAAATGCGCACGACGATTGGCGCAGAGCGGCCCTTGTCGTCGGGATTGACATCTCTTCCCGCCCTGACGGACAACTCGAGGCGCAACGGCTCCTTCGGCGTCTTGGGGTCGGGATCGCTGCTCGCGCACGCACCCAGCATGACGACGAGTGCCCATGCAATCGATGCAATAACGACTTTGGAAAGACGCATAAGACCTTGAAACTTGAATTGAAAATGGGCGCAGTGAACTGCGCCCACTGCACGCGGTTCGCACCGCGTGCATGAAGTGCTTACGCTTCCTTGTTGCCCTTGATGTCGTAGCTCGCCGTCACTGCGCCGCCGCTACCACCTTGAGCGTTCTGAACGACGTATTCCTGCTTCACTTTCGAAAAGGAAATATGAACTTGCTCGCGCATCCGCTCGTCGCCGCTGCTGCCCGAAGGTTGAACCTTCGTCACGATCACATCGCTCATCGTGATCTTGAGATATTCGAGCGGATTTCCGCCCGCTTTGCGGGCAACAAGCGTCGCCTCATTGATGTGCTTGCCCGTCAGGCAATACTTCATCAGGTTAGGGCTCGCCCGATCGACGTAGTGTTCGAACGCCAGATCATCCACAGTCGCCTTGCCAGCACCACCGCCCGAACCAGCGTGCATGTTCGATTCCTGGGAAATGCGCCAGCCCCAGTTCATGACCTCGATTTCATTCTTATGCGCCGAATCCTGCGACTCGCCGTCGATGCCATTGATTTTCAGAAAAATATCTTGTGCCATTTAAAGCTCCTTCGTGGTTAAGACGGGTACAACGAATGTCCAAGTCGCCTTGACAATCAAACTTGGCTCTAATTCATCGCCAACAACCTGCATGTCATTCATGCGTCGGTGAACTCTCTCCTACTTGATCCAGCGCGCCTAGGCATCCGGCGCACTCGAACGAATTGCTTTCTTTCCTGATTCCGAGTTACCGATGACAACGATCTCTCCTTGCCGTTCACGCCTGACGCCCGTTGCTTGTGCACGCGCAAGGCATGCGCTTCTCCACGTGTGGAAGTCTTTCGTGGTGACTTGACGACTATCGCAACCGCGACGTTTACCTGGCGCATAAGCTGTACGCTTCGTGCACGGTTCGTCTGATGTCCGCTAGAGACCGTCTCCTCATTGGGTTTTATCCGCGTACTCCTGAATCTCCGCTCTCAAAGCACGCCGAAGACTGGGCTGGTTTCCCTCCCGAATATCGTCGATGCGCCATCCTCCGCCTGACCACACAAGGCTGAATGTCACCTCGTGCCTGGAGCCGAGGTTCTCAAATGACACAGTGCCAGCCGCCTTAAGACGCGCGAGCATCGTGACTGCAACTCCGGTCGTCTTGAGATCGAAATCCTGGCATCGGCAAAGTGGGTCCATGTCGAGTACCCCGGCCTCGCCACGCAGTACGCGTTGGTCCCGTTTAATCAGCTTGACTAATGACGGGGACACGATCGCGTTGCTCCCAACGCCAGAAAATCGTGGGGGGGTACCGTCTTTCGTATAGGTTGCGTATATACCGGTGAGGAATTGCCTCGCTGAATCGACACTTTGTGCGAACGCAGACTGCGCGCCGAGCACAGCCCATGCGACCAGGATGGCTCTGAAAATGTTCGCACGCATCACTGTTCCGACTGTGACCGGAATACTTGGAAAGCGGGCTTATGTTTGCGGTAACCGGGTCCGCTCCACATATCCGCCTGTTTGAAATCTGACACCCATTGGTTGCCGTTGTACATCGTTATATGGCCAGCCGAACTACCTCCCGAATACGGTTGGATCACCGCGATATCGCCCTTGCGTGGCAGATACATGTCGTTGCTTGTGACACGTACAAAACCGTTTGAGAGGAGCGTTTGCCCATAATCCTTCGCGTCGGCTGGATACCGACTCAATGCGACACCGCCCGCGGCAAGCGCGTGCCGTATTGCCCGGGCACAATAGTGGTTTGGGTGCGAAGAGCTGTGATTGTTCAGGTGAGCTACTGCCGCATTAATGTCAAAACTTCCATCAGACATGTCATCTCCTTCAGGTCGAAGCCAACACGCAGTTAGCTAAACGTGCCCGCCGCTTAACGAAACGGGCGCCTTTTTTAACAATCAGGCCGCAACCTTGATCGACGGCAGCTTCGCGACAAGACGCAACGAAACCGTCAGGCCTTCCAGCTGGAAGTGCGGACGCAGAAAGAACTTTGCCTGGTAGTAGCCGGGGTTCCCTTCAACATCCTCGACCAGCACTTCGGCTGCCGCGAGCGGACGACGCGCCTTGGTCTCTTGCGACGAGTTCGCCGGATCGGCGTCGACGTAATTCATGATCCATTCGTTGAGCCAACGCTGCATGTCCTCGCGCTCTTTGAACGCGCCGATCTTGTCGCGCACGATGCACTTGAGGTAATGGGCAAAACGCGAACACGCAAAGAGGTACGGCAGACGCGCGGATAGATTCGCATTCGCTGTCGCATCGGCGTCGTGATACTCGGCCGGCTTTTGCATGGACTGCGCGCCGATAAACGTCGCGTGGTCCGTGTTCTTGCGGTGAATCAACGGGATGAAACCGTTGCGGGCAAGTTCGGCTTCGCGCCTGTCCGAGATAGCGATCTCGGTCGGACACTTCATATCTATGCCACCGTCGTCGGTCGGAAAGCTATGGCAAGGCAGGTTTTCAACCGTGCCGCCTGACTCCACACCACGAATCAATGTGCACCAACCATACAGCTTGAATGAGCGGTTGATGTTGACGCCCATCGCATAAGCCGCGTTTGCCCACGCGTAATGACGATGATCGGAGCCGTTCGTATCTTCCTCGAAGTCGAACTCATCCACCGGGTTGGTCTTAGCGCCATACGGAAGGCGCGACAGAAACCGCGGCATCGCTAAGCCGATATAACGTGCGTCTTCGGTGCTGCGCAGCGAATTCCACGGAGCATATTCGAGGTTCTGCGCGAAGATCTTGGTCAGGTCGCGCGGATTGGCGAGTTCCTGCCACGATTCCATTTGCAGTACTGAAGGCGATGCGCCAGAAATAAACGGCGTATGCGAGGCTGCGGATACCTTCGCGATCGAAGCGAGCAAATCGACGTCAGGCGGTGTGTGGTCGAAGTAATAATCGGCGACCAGGCAACCGTAGGGCTCCCCGCCCAACTGGCCGTATTCTTCTTCATAAATTTGCTTGAAGAGCGGACTCTGATCCCATGCCGCACCCTTGTAGCGTTTCATTGTGCGCCGCAATTCTTCCTTCGACACATCCATGAAGCGAATCTTCAGCTTCTCGTCGGTCTCGGAATTCGACACGAGATGGTGCAGGCCGCGCCAGGCGGATTCCAACTTTTGGAAGTCCCCGTGATGCACGATCAGGTTGATCTGCTGCGACAACTTGTGATCGATCTCGGCAATGATTGCCTCGATACTTTTGTAGGCATCGTCACTGATCGTGATCGATTGCTGCAGAGCTTGCTCGGCCAACGTCCTGACCGCGAACTCGACGGCTTCTCGCGCCTGTTCCGTCTTCGGCTTGAATTCCTGCGCGAGCAGGTGCGTGAAGTCACTGTAGGTCTGTGTGCCGGTGGCTTCAACCTGTGCTGCTTGCTTTGCCATATTGATTCCTGGTTACGCGTGTTGTCGGAGAGTTCGATTAGATCGATTCGGCTGTATCGTGAGTGCCGTTTGTTGCTTGTGGCTTGGCCGAAGCCGCGAGCGCTTTCAGCAACGTCGGATCCTGGAGTAGCTTGTTCACCAGGCCTTCGGCGCCGGACTTTCCATCCATATAAGTCTGGAGGTTCGCGAGTTGGGTACGCGCTTCGAGCATTTGGGCGAGCGAATCCACTTTGCGCGCCACAGCAGCAGGCGAAAAGTCCTCGATACTCTCGAACGTCATGTCGACCATCAAATGACCTTCGCCCGTCAACGTGTTGGGCACGCCAAATGAAACGCGCGGCTTGATGGCCTTCATGCGTTCGTCGAAATTGTCGATGTCAATGTCCAGGAACTTTCGATCGGCTACGGCCGGTAGCGCTTCAGTCGGCTTGCCTGACAGATCGGCAAGCACGCCCATGACAAATGGCAGCTCGACCTTCTTTTCAGACCCATAGACTTCGACGTCGTATTCGATCTGTACGCGAGGCGCGCGATTGCGGCCGATAAATTTCTGTGAACTGTTGGCAACGGACATGCTTGACTCCTGAGCGGGGCGAATGAGACTGCAATAGAGGAAATAGCCAGCCGTGATCGATTAGTCGATCGGCACGGCGTGAAGGGACGCCGACTTGGTGACGCTGTGGAAGACCAGGCTGCCTCCTTCTTCGGGCCCGGCGGTAGCGACAGTGATCTCTATACGCGTCAGAGGATTTTTTGTAGAAAACGCGTCGAACCACAGTGCCGAGAGCCTGGGCAGAACGTGCTGCTCGATGAAGCCAATCAGCACGCGCGCTCCGGTCTCTTGGACCAGGCATCGCTCTACGATGTGATCGACCACACTGTCAGCGAAAGTAAGTGCGATTCCGTGCGTATCGGCCATGCGCTTGACTACACGGTTCAGGTGCAGTCGCACGATGCTGGCGAGGGTATCGTGAGCAAGCGGCAGATACGGCACGACGGCCAAGCGCCCGAGAAACGCGGCGGGAAATACCTTTAGAAGTTCCGGTGCAAGCGCACTACGCAGGCCTTCGATATCGGGCATCAAAGCAGGATCGGCACACAGGGCCGATGTCAATTCGGCACCAACGTTGCTAGTGAGCAAGATCGTTGTGTTTCGAAAGTCGATGAGCCGTCCGTCTGCGTCTTCCATTCGGCCCTTATCGAACGCCTGGAAGAACATTTCCAGTACGTCCGCGTGCGCTTTCTCGATTTCGTCGAGGAGCACCACCGAATATGGACGGCGACGCACTGCTTCGGTTAGTACACCCCCTTCGCCGTATCCGACGTAGCCCGGAGGCGCGCCCTTGAGACCCGATACGGTATGCGCTTCCTGATACTCACTCATGTTGATTGTGATCAGGTTCTGCTCACCGCCATAGAGCGCTTCCGCGAGCGCCAGCGCGGTTTCCGTCTTGCCGACGCCGGACGGCCCGGCTAACAGGAACACACCAACGGGTTTTTCGGGATCCGTCAGCCCCGTACGGGCGGTCTGGACGCGCTCGCAGATCAAACGCAAGGCATCGCCCTGCCCAATGACGCGATTTGCCAACGTAGCTGGCAGCGTCATCACGGCGGCTACTTCATCAGTCATCATCCGACCGGCGGGAATACCGGTCCAGTCAGACACAATGCTGGCCACGATTGTCGCGTCAACGTCGGGAAAGACGAGTGGCGTGTCGGCCTGGAGTTCGCTCAGCGCATTTTTGAGTTCGCGTAAGGTCTCGACCGAGACTTCCGCCTCGGCCACTTCATGCTCAGATGCAGGACTGCGGGCATGCAGCAACGATTGCGCAGCTGTAACCTGTGTACGCCAGCGCGCCTCTATCTCACTGGCCTCGACAGTCAACGCCTCAATCCTCGCTTGCGCCAGCTCAAGCGACGTTGTTACCTCCACGCCAATGCGCGACTCACGTTTAAGCAGGTCGCGCTCGACCTGTACGGCCTGCAGTCGCTGCTGAACCTGCTGCAATTCACCCGGCGGTGCATGTTGCGATAGCGCGACTCGAGCACATGCCGTATCCAGCAGACTGATCGCCTTGTCGGGCAATTGCCGGGAGGGAATGTAGCGATGAGACAGCGTGACAGCCGCGCGAATAGCCTCGTCGAGAATCTCGACGCCATGATGCTTCGCAAACGTTGGAGCGAGGCCACGTACCATATCGATTGCGGCGGCTTCCTCCGGCTCCATGACTTGCAGCACCTGGAAGCGGCGGGTCAATGCCGGATCCTTCTCTATGTGGCGCTTGAATTCGGACCACGTCGTGGCGCCGATCATTCGGATCGTACCGCGAGCCAGCGCAGGCTTCAGCAGGTTCGCCGCATCGCCGGTACCGGCTTGGCCGCCTGCGCCGATCAACGTATGGATCTCGTCCACAAAGAGGATGACCGGCGTGGGCGACTTAGCCGCAGCTTCAAGCAAGCCTTTCAGCCGCGATTCGAATTCACCTTTCATGCTGGCGCCGGCCAGCAGTGCGCCCACATCCAGGCTCATCAAACGCACGTTGGTGAGCTTTGGGGGCACGGAGCCGCTCGCGATCGCGAGCGCTAAGCCTTCGACGACAGCGGTTTTGCCAACGCCGGCTTCGCCCGTCAGCAACGGATTGTTTTGCCGACGGCGCAGTAGGACGTCGATCATTGTTCGGATTTCAAGCTCACGACCAACAACAGGGTCAATGCTGCCATCGCGGGCACGTGATGTGAGATCGGTACAGAACTGCGCCAGCGGCGACCCCTTGGCCGCTGATGACAGCGCGCCAGATGCTTCGCCTGGGACAGCTGGAGAAAAATCGGTGCCATCGTAAGGCGCATCCGATGATTCCGGCGAGCCGTCGATCCAAGCGGGCAAAGCTTGGTCCAGACCGTCAACTGGGATCTCTTGGAAGGCTGGCGAGATCCCGAGCAAGATGCGCCGCAATTCGGGCGTCTTCACGAGGGCGGCTAGAAGCCATGCACCACGAACGCGATTGTCTTCAAAGCTGAGCGTGGCGAACACCCAGGCACGCTCGATCGCCATTTCAATGTGATGCGAGAAGTCGCTGATCGAACTGGCACCCGCCGGTAACGTAGCAAGCGAGCGGGCCAAGTCGCGTTGCAGCACAGCCATATCGATGTCGCAATGGTGCAGGATGCGATGGAGGTCGCTATCGGGCAGCTGAGCAAGCTGGTGTATCCAGTGCACCAGCTCGACGTACGGGTTGCCTCGCAGCTTGCAGAACGCGGTCGCCGATTCAACGCTCTTAAAAAGACTGCTCCCGAGTTTCCCGAATAAGGCGTGCCGCGTGATTGTCATATTTCTTCTAATTTCGTTCGCCGGAATAATCGTAATGATTGCCTCTCTTTTCAAATATATCTGTACGATCGTCTTTTTGTAAAGCGTTACGCTTTATTTTTAGCCGTAAAGGTTTTTCGAGGAAACCCTCGATCAATAATAGGAACTATCTGATTTCAATAGCCGGTGCGTCGTGATAAATCCTTGTGGCGCGAAGCGTTGAGCCATTGTAGAAGGCAGTGAGGGTGTAATCGCGACATGTCTTGACGAATGCGATGAAGCACGGACTTATTGCTTATTTTGGGATAAAAGAAAATGAGACGAACAGCGGGAAAGATAATGTCTGATTGGCTTTCTCCAGAGAGAAAACGCATTAATGAGATAATCAAGACAACCCGAAAAACTGAACCGAAGATTATCCAGGCCGCGCGAATTGCTCAGCGTTCGCCTATTGACGCACGTTCATCATCGTGCCCGGACCACGAAGCCAGCTCAAATGCGATCTTTGACCTCATTGGGACGGTCGGTAACGCGAGCCATAGGGAACCGGCCAAGGTCGGCGCCAACGATGTGATCGGCTCGCTTTACGACCAGTATTGCCGGGCGCTCGACGACCCACAGGCCGTATTCTCGGGTGACTGGAGCGCTCCCGCTGCGATCGAGCACGCGTCATTGAGCGACCCGAAGCCTTTATCGCGCGAGCGTACCGAATCGATCGAGACCATCTTGTGCGGGATGCGCGGTATCGAAATGGTGTTCGGGAAGCTTGAAAAAGAGAATTCGCCCCCGGCAGCAATCGTGGAGCCCGTGCCGGAAATCCTCCAGCTTTTTGCGCCACCCGAATTCAAGGCCCGGGGTCCCCGGCTTCCTTCGGCACTGGTGCGCCGCGAGCATCATGCCTCCGGAATCGACAGCCCGCTTCTCGCGCCCCACGTTCTCTCCGAATCGAAGGCCGTCATATGACTGACCCTACTCGGCAAACTGGAAACGTGAATCGCGATACTCCGCTCGCGACGCGGCTTGCGGATACCGAGGCAAAGGTGCGCGCCTATCCCGCCCAGGTTCAGCATAGATGGGAACTGTTTCAGTTGCTCTGCGTCCTCGGACAATGGGCGCGTGCGATCCAGCAATTACAGGTTTGCGCTACGCAGCAACCGGACCAGATTGCAATGGCGCACGCTTGCCGGGACTTGATTCGTGCAGAACGCTCGCGTAGCCGAGTTTTTGCGGGCGAACAACCGCCGGGTTTTGTGTTCGAGCCATTACCCTGGATGCAGGGGCTCGTCGAGTCAATACGGCTTTCGGCTCATGGCGAGATCGAAGCCGCGGATCACGTGCGCGAAGCTGCACTTGACAATGCGAAGACGGTCCGAGTGCGTTTCCCTCACGGCGAGGCCGAGTGGATCAGCGACAGCGATTCGCGGCTCGGCCCTGTGTGTGAAGTCATTACGGCAAGGGAGTATCGATGGCTGCCCCTAGCGGACATCGCTAAATGGCACGTTGAGCGACCGGCGACTCTGCTGGGACTCATATGGGCGCCTTGCACGCTGACGCTTCTTGACGGCAGCACAGTGCGTGGTTTCCTGCCAGCGCGCTATCCCATGTCTGAGGACGATGACGACGCACTGCGCCTCGGTCGGCGTACCGCGTGGCGCGAAGTTGGACGCACCGCGGTGATCGGCATGGGTCAGAAGACGTGGGCCACCAGCGCCGGCGACTTCAGCGTGTTCGAACTGGCCTCTTGCGAATTCACCATGAGCGGGTGGAGCGAATCACCAAAGGATGAAGCCCATGCGCTCAGTTAAGGATGGCCGCTTAGCCAGTGGCGGGACCTCAGTCAGCGCACCACGTCGTGCCAATACTTACCTGCTACCGACACTACTGGACCGGTTAAGGGACGACGCTCCACAACGAGAGACGGAAGCGCTCGGCGAGTTTGCGGTCACCCGAGCGCAGATGCGCGATATCTTGCAACGGGACCTCGCCTTTCTCCTGAATACGACCAGCATCGAGGATCAAATCGACCGGGTTCGGTATCCGGAAGTGGCTGCATCGACGGTGAATTTTGGTGTGCCACCGCTCGCTGGGCAGTACCTGGCCTCACGTAAGTGGGACGATCTCGAGACGGTGATCAAGCGCGCCATCAACGAGTTCGAACCACGGCTGATGCCGGACTCGCTTGCCGTCGTGCCGCTCTTCAAGCAAGACGCCGAGAACCACTACAACGTGCTCATGTTCGAAGTGCGCGGGATGATCCACATGGATCCCTATCCGCTTGAGTTTCTCGTACAAAGCTCGATCGATCTCGAAACAAGCCGCATGAACGTCGCTAACGCTCGCGCGACGTGATCCGTCAGACCCCGTAACACATCACAATAAGACCTACGCATGGACCCGCGACTGCTCGATTACTACAATCAAGAACTGATTTACATGCGCGAAATGGCAGGCGAATTCGCGCAATTTCACCCGAAGATTGCCCGACGTCTGGGCA
Organism: Caballeronia sp. LjRoot34; assembly: GCF_964253815.1. Taxonomy (NCBI): domain Bacteria; kingdom Pseudomonadati; phylum Pseudomonadota; class Betaproteobacteria; order Burkholderiales; family Burkholderiaceae; genus Caballeronia; species Caballeronia sp. LjRoot34. Next base: position 809,599 of record NZ_CAXUSB020000003.1, on the reverse strand, counting down.
TGCAGGCAGGCGAGGTCGCAGACCCGTATGTTGAGCGGATCATTGAATCGTTCTGCTTCATGTCGGCACGCATGCAGATCAAGCTGGATGCCGAATTTCCGCGCTTTACCGAGCGGCTTCTCGAAGTCATCTATCCAAACTACGTCGCGCCTACCCCGTCGATGGCCGTTGCCCGACTCTTTCCGAGCCCGAGCGAAGGCAATCTGGTGGAGGGTTTTCGGATTGAACGCGGGTCCGCGTTCACCGCTCGGGTGCCCGACGGCGAACGAACTGCGTGCCAGTTCCGAAGCGGTCAGGACGTGACGCTTTATCCGCTGGAAATCGTCGATGCACGCCTGACCGGTATTCCGCCGGACATTCCATCGCTTGACCGCTACGTGCCAGCCGATGTCCAGGTGCGTGGTGCGCTGCGTCTTCGTCTGCGCATGACCGGCGACGCAAACATAGCCGACCTGAAAGGGCTTGACCGGTTGCCGATTTATCTCGCTGGCGACGAACAAGTTGCGTCTCACCTGTTTGAACTGGTGCATACGGCCGGTATTGCATCACTCACCGGGGCGCCTGGGGAACTCGGGCGCGTTTTGCATGCGGTGACGTCGAACGCGGTGGTTCACGAAGGGCTCGGGACAGACCAAGGACTGCTGCCGCTCACCTGGTCGAGCTTTCATGGGCACAACTTGCTACACGAGTATTTCGCGTGCCCAAGCCGGTTCTATTTCTTTGCGTTGACGGGGCTGGAAGCGGGCTTGCGGCGTATTTCCGCTAGGGAGGCCGAGATCGTCATCCTGCTGGACAGGGCGCCCGACAAATTCGCCAATCTTGTCGACGCGTCGAAGTTCGCACTCTTTTGCACACCCGTCGTCAATCTATTCCGGCGGCCAACCGATCGTATCGAGCTGTCGGCGGCCGAGACTGAGTTTCACGTGGTTCCGTCCCGCCTGCACCCGCTCGACTATGAAGTCTTTGCCATCGACGATATGGTGGGGCAAGTAGCCTTGACCAGCGCTACACTGCCATTCCGACCGCTGTACCAGACGCTCAACAACGACGAGGGCAACTATGGGAGGTATTTTTCGCTCCGTCGAGAACGCCGGCTGACATCCGACTCGGCGCGCCGTTATGGCACGCGTACGCCCTATGTCGGCACGGAGACGTTCGTGTCCCTGGTCGATCAGAATGAAGCACCCTACGCCGAAGCGATCCGCTATCTCTCCGTTGTCGCTTGGCTCACGAATCGTGATTTGCCAAGCCTTGTACCTCGCAATGGCATGTCCGATCTGACGGTGTCAGTGTCAGCGCCGCTTGATGGCATCCGATTGATAAGAGCGCCGAGTGCGCCCAAGGCGCCGTACGCCGAACGTGACATGGCCTGGCGCTTGATCCGGCAGCTCAACTTCAACTATCTGCCTCTGGGGGATCTGGATCATCGCGCGGGCGGGCAAGGGCTGCGCGACCTGTTGCGCCTGTTTCTGACCGGAGAAGACGAGTCGCAGTAGCGACAGGTCCAAAGTCTTGTCGGTGTGAAGACCAAGCCGGTGACGCGTCGGCTGCCCGGTGGCGGCCCGCTCGTCTACGGACGAGGCATCGAGTGTTCACTGACCGTCGACGAGAGCGGCTTCTCCGGTACCAGTCCGTATTTGTTCGGTCTGGTCCTCGAACATTATCTGGCCCGTCACGTATCGATCAACTCATTCACGCAGACCGAACTGCACTCCATGCAGCGCGGACGTGTTGCGCGCTGGCCGGTGCGCATGGGCACGAGAGGTGCGGCGTAATGGATCGGGCCTCATTCACGGCGCTGGTGCGCGATACAGTGCTTTCGCCTGAGCTGCTTGACAATCTGCGCACTCAACCCTGGCGTTACGGCTTCCTGAGTTTGCTGAGGCGGCTGGGTGCCGACTCAAGGATTCCGGCGATCGGGTGGGCGCGACGTCCCCAGGCCGAACCCTTTCGGTTGGGGCAGCAGCCGAGCCTGGCCTTTGCGCCTCGTGAAATCGCCGAAGTGGGCGAGCTCGACGGGCGTCTCAGGGTGCGGCTCTTCGGACTTGGCATGCTCGGGCCCAACGGTCCCTTACCGATTCACGTCACGGAAATCGCACGGGATCGCAAGGAGAATCGCTTAGACAGCACGCTCGTCGATTTCCTTGATATGTTCCATCACAGGTACCTGACGTTCTTCTACCGCGCATGGTCGTCCTCGCAGGCGGCCGCAGGACTCGATCGTTCAAATGACGAGCGCTTCTCCTTTTACGTCACGAGCCTATTTGGACAGGATACCCAAGAGATACAGGAGCGTAGGTTACCGGCTCACGCGCGTATCTCGGCCTCGGCTCACTTGGTGCGCGAGGCTCGCAACCCCGACGGTCTGCGCGCCACGCTTGCACAGTTTTTTGGTGTGCCGGTGTCCATTGATGAATATATATGGCACTGGATCGAGGTTGACCCGGCTGAACACAGCAGACTGGGCAAACCCGGCTCACCGTCCGTGCTGTCTGTTGGTGCGATGCTGGGCGAGCAGGTGCCGGATCGGCAGCACAAGTTTCATATCGTTATCGGTCCGCTCGATATCGACGAGTACTTACGCTTTACGCCCCAGGGCGCTGATCTTCCATTGCTGGTGGAATGGGTACGAGCCTTCGTCGGCTACGAATTCGTCTGGGAACTCGTTCTACGCCTCAAGGCGCAGAGTGCGCCACCCGCAGTGATTGGCGGACCTGAACGGCTAGGCTGGTCCGCATGGCTCGGTCAGTCCCCGACTGGCGAGCCAATCACCGGAATGCGCTTCGAGCCCGAGCAGCACGCGCTGATCACACACTAGCGGATTGATGACACCATGACCCCGAAAAAACAAACGGCCGCAAAATCGCGGCCGCAAGAAGTAGTGAGCCATGACTGGTGCGCCCCCGTCTCGGCCGATGCGCCCTGCGGTATCGACCTAGAATACGACCCGGAGTATGTGGTCATGTCCGCTCGGTCCACTGCACAGCCCGATGCGCAGTATGGCAACTTTGTGGGATCGGCCGATCCAGTCAACTGGAGCGATATCGACCGCGATTGCCGCAGGCTGATGCTGCGCACCAAGGATATCCGTATCGCGGTGCTGTTCACGCGTTGTCGTACACGCCTTGGCGGGGCGGCCGGCCTTGGCGAAGGGATCGTCCTCCTTGCGCGCTTGCTCGACATGTATCCCGATGCCATTCATCCGCAACTGGCCGTGGATAGTGATCGCGATGCGGCGCTCGAGATTCGCGCCAACACGCTGCAGGCACTCACGGACACCGAAGGATTGCTGTCGGATCTGCGAGAGGTGCCACTCGCCAAATCGACTGCGGTGCGGTTGCAGGTTCGGGATGTCGAGCGCGCGTTTGCTAGGCCTCGACCGGCCGATGCGCTGGCGCCGGACTCGGTCACGCAGCAACTGGACGCGTTACGCGAACAGAATCCCGCGTCGCTCGCGGGGTTCGATCAGGCGCTGGCAAGTCTCGGGACCATTACGACATGGTGCGAGTTGCACCTGGGTTCCTTTGCACCGGACTTGTCCGCGCTAGCCAAGTTGCTAGGGCTGCTTGCGCGGCCAATAGACAGGTTAGACAGCCCTCTTGTCGATAATGCGCTCCAGGACGACGCGTATGATGAGACGGCGAAAATCGACGCAAGCGAACCCCAGACGGAGGCCGTCAAGGAACATCCTGAGGGGCCAACGCTGCCTGACGAACTTGCGGAACCCATCGAGTCCGTTCAATCCGTACGAAGTCCCCGCGCACCTCTGCCCGATCGGAAGGCGGCACTGGAAAAGATGCGGCAAGCACGGTTGTGGTTTGATACTCATGAACCCAGTAGTCCAATTCCGGTGCTGCTCAAGCAGGCGGAACGACTCGTGGGTGCGCGATACGCGGACATCTTGCAGGCGATTCCACCAGACTTGCTCGCGCAATGGGATACCGAAGCGTGACGGCGACATTTGAGACGTGGTCCGCTGGCGGCTCTGCCGCGCGCGGGAAAGATAGTGTGATCGACAGATGAAAACGGATTTCAAGCCCAAGAGCCCACGGTACTTCGAGGTCCACTCCCCGCACATTACGGAGAAGACGCGTTGGCACCTTCACGGCGCCGCGTCCGAGTTCGAAACTCACGCCCGAACTCCCGCTCGCCTACGCGCAACAAATGCTCAGTGCTCTGAGGAAGGTCTCAGCTGTATCGCCTCACTCAGGACAAGCCCGTGTTCGTCTACAAGCAGATTGCGGCCGGGAGCATCGAGGAAAAGATCCTCGCCCTGCAGGAGAAAAATGCGACGCTGACAGATAGCATCCCGTCAGAAGGAACAAACAGCACAGCGAAATTTTCCGTGGATGACCTTGATGCGTTGTTCGAAGCGATTTCTGAGATTTCGCCAGCTAAAGAGGCTTGGTTCTGTGATCGACTGGAGTTGAATGTCGCAGAGTACCTAAAGCGAACGACTCCCACACCATAGTGCGTACCGGTCCATCGTGCACGGCGGTTCGGATCGGTTGCCCAGCCATGGGGACAATCGATGGGAGTCCGATCGATCGAAAGTAACGATGAGATGGCGAAATGTTGCGCGGGGGCTGGCACTGTGCGGAGAACTCTCCGTCTGGACAGCAACCGCGTCCGTTTTTCGGTCATATTAGTCATATTTTGTCGAATATCGAATTTTGTGAGAGTTAAATACTCCGAATCATTTGCGCCTCATTTTTCAAACTCGTATGATTGTGAATTGTAAGATGATTGTTCGGGCTGCTTGACAGTAGCCGGATAGTTGCCTGCGCTGAGTCGCAGGTTCCATCGACCGCTTTCTGATGGCAAGAAGACGCATAAATGAAAGCGAACACGACGATCGCGACATGGCACACCTGCGCGAGCCTACAGACCTCGCCGGCAAGCCCCTTTGGGATGGCCGGAATTTCCCTCCTTACGTAACTCCTCATCCTCCATGTTCAATCCACTTCAATCGCGCACGCTGAGTATTTCTGGCGCAGCACTGCCCACCTGGGGCGGTGGCCCGGTACTGAGCCCCACGCGACTCTCAGGCACGGAAAAGCTCGGCAAGCTCTACGAATACACGGTCGAGGTGATGACGGTTGAAAGCCTCACCTTTCGCGTGTGGCAGGCAAAGGAGCTCGTGTCCCCCGAGGCGCTGGTGGGCAAGGAACTCGCCATTTCCATCGAATATGAAGGCAAGGGAACGTTCATTCCTGGCTTGCCAGGCAATACGGGGCTAGGCAATATCGGCGCGGGCACACGCGAGATCAACGGGCTCATTACCGAGGTGCGCTGTACGGGGGCGGACGACCGCCACGTGTATTACCAGTTCACCGTGCGCCCTTGGCTCTGGCTCGCCTCGCTTAACCTCGAAAACCGTATCTTCCAGAATCAGAATGTGGTGGAGGTCAGCGAATCGATCCTGAAAGAAAAAGGCTATCCGTTCCTCTACGAACTGCGCCTGGCTGCCCCCGGCTTCAAGGGGACGTATCCGAAGCGGGACTATATCCGTCAGTGCCAGGAATCTGATTTCCAGTTCTTGAGCCGGTTGTGGCGTGAGTGGGGACTGACGTTCTTCATGGATGGCGCCACGCTCGTGCTGTGCGACTCGTCCGGCTCACACAGGCGCCACGGCCCGGCCTACGAAACGATTTCGTACTACGCGCCCGATGCCAAGCGCATTGATGAGGAACACATCCACACGCTGGCCGTCTCGCGCGAGTTGACCGCCGGCGCCGTCACCCTCACCGACTATGACTACACGCGCTCGCGTGCGAATCTTGCCGCAAGCGTGAACGACGCCAGCGACATGTCGTTTGACAACATAGAACACTATGGCTGGGGGGATTACTCGCAACCGCGCACGGGCACGATGGGCCTCTCGGGCGAGCCGAACAATGTCCAGCGTGAAGCCGAACACCTCGCGAGCGTGCGCCTGGATGCCGAGCGTTGCCGTCGCCTGCGCGCACGCGGCAAGGGCAACCTGCGGGGACTTGTGACGGGGTGCACGTTCCACCTTGAGAACCATCCGGTCAAACAGGCGAACGCCGAATATCTGGTGGTCTCCACCACGCTCGATATCCGCAATGTTGATGAGACCAGCCGCGCGTCCGGACCCACTGCGAAATACCTGTGCGAAACGCAGTTCGTGCTGCAACCGGCCAACACGTTCTTCAAGAACCGGCTGAAAAAGCGGCCTCGGTGCGCAGGTGAGACGGCGATGGTGGTGGGCCCCAAGGATCAGCCCATGTGGGTTGACGGCTATGCCCGAGTGAAAATTCAATTCGTCTGGGACCGCTTGGGCAACAACGACCAGAACTCCAGTTGCTGGGTGCGGGTGTCCTCACCGTGGCAGGGCAACGGGTACGGCACGATCTACCTGCCCAGAATCGGCCAGGAGATTGCCGTCAGCTATCAGGATGACGATCCGGACAGGCCCTATGTGTCCGACCGGATGGTGAACCAGTTCAACCAGCCGCCGTGGGTGCTGCCGGGTAACCAGGCGCTGTCGGGGACACGCACTCAAGAAATCGCGGGCGCGATGTCCAACAGCGTGGTAGCGGACGACACGACCGGCAAGCCTCAGGTGCAGGTGACGAGCGACTACGCGAACTCGCGGCTGGTGCTGGGCTACAACACGCGCATTGTGGGCAACTCGGGGCGCAAGGAAGCGCGTGGCGAAGGCGTGGAACTCGCGACCGATGCGGAGGCGGTCATGCGTGCGGGAGGAGGCATGCTGATCACCACCGAGGCGCGCCATGGCGCAGATGCACCGGTCAAGGACATGGGCGAGACGGCGCAACGTCTGACGCAAGCTCGCGAGCAGCATGAAGACTTGGCGAAGCTTGCGCAGCAGCACAAGGCCCAGCAGAGCGGAGCGGACCAGAACGATGCCACCCAGGCCATCAAGACGCAAAACGATGCAATTAAGGGCGGCGCCGGCACGGACGACAACCTGTTTCCGCAACTCGCAAGGCCCGACATGGTGTTCGCCAGCGCCGCCGGGTTCGGATTCACTGCAGCGCAAAGCACGCACTTGGCGAGCCAACAGGATTTAGCGATCACGACCGGCCGCGATGTGAGTATTTCGTCGGGCCGCTCCTTCCTTGCGTCGGTCAGGGGTGCGGTGTCGATCTTCGCCTACAAGCTCGGCGTGAAGCTCATTGCCGCGCAGGGCAAGCTCGAGGTGCAGGCCCAGAGTGACGCCATGGAACTGACCGCGCTCAAGGACGTGACCATTACGAGCACGGACGGCAAGGTCATCATCACCGCCGCAAAGGAGATCTGGATCGGTTCCGGTGGCTCGTACATCAAAATCAACGCCGAGGGAATCGAGAACGGCACGCCAGGCAGCATCCTCGAGAAATGCGCTTCGTGGAACAAACCCGGTCCGGCATCTATGAGTATGCCGATACCTCTCTTGCCCACCAGCGGCATCAGCCAATATCACGAACAGTTCAGACTGGTAGATGAAGATCAATCGACCCCGCTGGCGAACCATTACTACGTTATCGAGGGCGAGTCTGGGCAAAAATGGACCGGGCACACGGACGCGCAGGGGCGTACCGAGCGCGTTTATACGGACAAGCCAGAAAAATTATCGATAACGTTTCATAGAGAGACTGAGCAAGATGCCTAAAAAGAAGCACCATCATCACGTCAAACATGCTGCGCAAACAAATAGCCAACAAGATTCGCTAGTCAAGGTTACGGTGACTAATGATGCTGGCACCTGGGTAAAACCGAATTCTGGAGACAAATTTTACATTGACGAACATGCCACATTTCCATCGATAATATTTGAAATTCAGACGGACGTCGCGCCACCGTACGAATGGCAGTGGAAAATCGAATGGAATGCCCATGTAAGTGGATTGAAGGAACGAATCCGAACCGGTCGAAAGTTGGAAACATTTTCAGAGCGATCAGGAGCGTTTTCGAGCAATAGCAAACTGTGGGAGGCGGATTTAAATCAAAAGACTATTGGTGGAAAATTAACTGTAACCGTGAAAGCCGGCGACGTTGACTTTAGGCGAACGGTCGTCATTCTTGGAAAAAATCCTGCCGAAGAGGACGTGACGGCATTTCTTTCTACAATACCCAACACTACTGGCTTTGACAAATTGATTGGGCAGGAAAGTAAGTTCAAGAATTTTATTAATGCAGATGAGGAGCCTGTTGTCGCTGGCGATGCTGGTTATGGCATGACGCAATTAACGACACCATCGCCGAATTACCAACAGATATGGAGTTGGAAAGAAAATGTCCGCGCAGGCGCTCATTTATTTCAGCAAAAGCAGGCGTCAGCAAAAAAATACTTGAGCCAAAGTGGCAGGCATTACACGGATGATCAGCTAGCGATGGAAACTATCAGCCGATGGAATGGTGGCGGATACCATACCTGGAATCCGCAATCTCAGTCGTGGGAAAGAAATCCCACCATGCTTTGCGACCCTAAGACCGGAAATATCGGCTGGGATATTAGTGACCCAGCAAACTCCGAAAAATCAGCCGATCAACTCCATGATCGTGACGTCCATCAATACCCCAAAATGAAAGCAGGGCAAGGTTCCGATCACCCTTGGAAATACAGTGGAGTTTGCTATGCAGACCATGTTGCGAACGATTAAGCGAATATTCCTGGCCGGCGTGCTTGGGGGCGCCTGTAGTCCTTTGATAGCCATGCAGCCATTGCCCGTGTCTGTCGAAATCTCTGATGGTCGGATTGTTACTGTGCGAGAGAATCATCTGTACGTTCAGGAGCAGGACGCACGAATTTCGTACACTATTCAATTGCCAAACACCCTGCGGCATGAACTCGCCAGCGCGTCGGGAGTTGCTTTTCCAGAATCTCACTCATTGTTGGTTGATGGGAACGAATATATTCTATTTATTGTAGATCATTCATCCGGGCAGCCACCAGAGGGGTATTGCGGGGCAGGGAATGAAGGTGAGCTATACGCACTTCAAATTACAGGCACATTGGCTAAAGTGAAATTTTCTAAGCTCGTGCAGAGTTGCCTAAAAAACATCGAACTTTCTTCCGATGGAACGACGTCGCCATATCGTTCGGTGGCGTGGAATAAAACACCTGTAGGGATAAGCATCGCGTGGATGAGCGATTCATTCGGGCGAACTATTACCCGGTTGTATCAATTAAATCATGGTCAGTTTAATGAAATCCCCGTCGCAAAATAGCGTATTGGATAAGTGCCCGCGCTGAGTTGCGTGTTCCAATGGCTGGTTTTTGATGGCAGGGAGGTACATAAAAATGAAAGTGAACACACCCGTGGAATGGCTCGCGAGGCGAGCGACCACGGCGGTAAGCTCTTTGGGGATGGCCCGGATTTCATCCTCAACGACGCATCGCTTCCTGATTGCATCGTAATTTCCTCTTTACATGACTCGTTATCCACTCACTCGGGACGCCAAAGGGCACGTTCTTCCTGTTACCGTCCATGCGGGCGACATCATTGGGGAAACAGGATGTACTGGCAATGCCAAAGGAATGGATACCATCATAGAAGGCGCTCACCTCCATTTTGAGGTCCGGCAGCGAGCTACATTCAAATGTACGGGATTGACTAACCGGGTTGATCCGCTGCCTTTTATAAAGAACTGCACTAATCGATAGTGTCGAGGCGCGAAATATGGATCAGCAACTACCGATGGAAGACCCGCACTTCCATTGGTAAGCCAGTAAACCAAATTAGTCTCTGACTCGACCGCACCGATCATGTCTGTGTTAGGTATTTTTGTTAAAGGTAAATTCATGAAAAGTGTTAGAAATATTATTTTCTCCTGCGTGGCTTTTCTTTTCATGTCGGCACCTTTTACCCGAGTCTATGCGATTGAAACCATAGTTTCGGCATCGAACAATTCTTGCTATAAAGAGGTATTCCGGAAGAAAACTGGAAATACAACCTGGGTTGTCAGCACTTGCGAACGAACCGGTCAGTCCTGGAATGCTAGCGACAACGAGACCTTTTGGGTAAGGTTTGACGACGGAAGAACTGGAACTAAGGAAATGCATATCGTGCAGCCCGATGCCGATGGAATCAGCAATATAAATTACAGTCTGGTGGCACCATTAACGCTCGTAGTTGACTTGCAGAGCGAACGTGGCGGGACGGCTTTTTTTATTCATCCTGTAAGCGGTAAAAGAACTATGGCGTCTCAAAAGTTCGATTACAGATCGGATGACGAGACCGGATTGAGCGTAAAACAAAACGGTGATGTAGTCTATGCCACGACAAAGTTAGATAATGTTGAATTCTCGATCGACTCCGCCGGTAACCTACACGCGAGGCGAAAGAATGAAATAGATGCGGATCGGAATGCACCGCCAACAGAGTGCGAGAAAAACGAAAAGACGAAAGATGGAACGAAAAATTCTTACAAGATCACTCTCGGAAAGAGCAGCGAGGGGATATTCTCCATCGTTTATAGCGGTTCAAGTATATCTGGCCTTGAAGGCGGCGCTTATTTCTGCGACCTAAAGATTTTTAAATCCGATAAAAACGTGAAATTTTCAAAATCCGGCAATAGTACAATTGTTACGTTTGGCGATGATAGGAAATCGATTATCACGGTAGATGAGATAAATAGGGGGTTTACGACTACGTTCGACAACATCGATCAGTCTTTTTATTGCGGGGCGGGTGCTCAAATACCGGTTAAAATGATCGCCACCTCCAACAATAAATGCTTGGTTCAGTTTTAAATAGCACGGCGGAGAAGCTCGCAAAACGTCTCGGCCAATGCGTCGTGACTAAGATGCAGCCGTAGCATGAAACGATATCTAAAATGAGAAAGATTTTAATCAGCTAAGTCAGGCGGACACGTCGTGTGTCCGAAAACAATTGTCGTTGATATAGGCAGAGTAGCTTTATGATTGACTTAATCCGCTTGAGTGATACGACCGACCACGGTGGCAATGTCATTACCGCTTCAACAACGGTGTGTTTTGATGATCTGTTCGTTGCCCGCAAGGGTGACGAGGTATCGTGTCCGCTGCATCCTGAGATCAAGCCAAATCTCATCATCGAAGGCGATGAGTCCCTGTGTGATGAAGGAATCCCCATCGCGCGCCACGGACACCGGGCTACGTGCGGTTGCCGCTTGATTTCGAGCCTGGTGTGACCTGCGATGGCGCTGCTATGTTTCCTGTCACCGATTGACGCATATATCGAAGGCTTGCTGCGGGCGAGACCCGGCATGCGGTATCACGTCACCGAGGCGTGGGCTTCGCACGAGGGCTATTTTCTGAGGGTACAGGGCCTGCTAATGGCGGTTCTGCATCTCGCGTGGGTAGGTCAGTCTGGACAGGGCTGCTGCGCCCGAGCTGCAGGCCCTGTAGTGGTCTGCTATCCTCGGACAGGTCGATAGGCAGACTATGCCGAATCGATGAGGAAAAACAGTAAATGACATGACGGCGCCGACAATTTAACGCCAGCTGTCGCTGGGTGGCCCAGCACGACGCGGAGCGCGCCGGCGCCCCTGGAGTGGGCCGGCCGCTGACGGTGGAGCAGCAGCGCATCCGGCAACTCGAAGCGGAGCACCGGCAATTGCGAGAGGTTAAAACGCTGCTAAAAAAGTTTCGGCCTTCTTTGCACGGGAACCGAAGTGAGTTACCGCGTGGTAATTCATTTGCAACACGAGGCCGTATCAGTCAGTGACGCTTGTCGGGTTTTGCAGGTGAGCCATTTCGAGTCGAACTACAATCGAATCCCAACGATCCAGATTGCGGAAAGCTTAGCGCGTTGATGACCCTATTGGTCGACTAATGCGGCGGCAACTTTGAGCCAATGAGCGATTATGCCGGTGCACACGGAAAACTTAGTTTAAGATTTCCCGAACAGCAACCGATAAAACTCAATAGAATATTCAGCTAATGAGGTCTACCGTGCCCGCCAGCAAACCCGAGCCCCTCCACCGGCGCGAGCAAACCCACCCCTCCATGACCCTCCTCACCACCTCGTCCATTCAAACCTGGCATGCCCACATCTACTTCGACGCCGCCACCCGCGATGCCGCCTGGCAATTCCGCGAGGAGATCGCGACCCGTTTCGGCGATGCACTGCAACTCGGCCGGTTCCACGAGAAGCCCGTCGGCCCGCATCCAAAATGGTCCTACCAGCTCGCTTTCGAGCGCACGCAATTTGCCGATATCGTGGAGTGGCTGACGCTGAACCACGGTGCGCTAGACGTTTTCCTCCATCCAAATACCGGTGATTCGTTGTGGGACCATCGCGACGCGGCGGTGTGGATCGGCCATTCGCACAAGCTGGTGCTCGACAACTTCATGGCGTGACTAAAGCGTAAACCCGTCCGTCCGACTCACGACCCACGCCCTTGCCTGAACCCACCCGGCCCAACCCCATACGTGTCTTTAAACTTCTTGCTGAACGCCGATTCCGACTGGTAACCAACATTGTCTGCAATCTCGGCGATGCTCTTCGATGTACGCGTCAGCAAAGTCCGCGCAAGCTGCATGCGGATGCGGGTGAGCAGGGTCATCGGCGAGTCTTCGGTGAGTGCGCTGAACGTCCGCATGTAGGTGGCGCGTGACATTGCCGATTGCTGCGCCAGCATGTCGATCGTCCATCGTTCAGCGGGCCGTTCCAGCATGGCAATCACCGATGTCCCAAGCCGCGGATGTGCGAGCAGCGCGAGTACATCGGTGGTGGATGGCTGCTGTTCAAGATGCGCCCGCAGCAACAGGGTGAACAGCGCGGTAGAGAGCGCTGACACGATGGAATATGCCCCGGGCGCCGCCTCGCTCGCCTCCTTGCGCATCATGCCGACCATGCGCGTGAGGTCGCGGACATCGGCGCGGGCGAAGGACATTTTCACGAGATCCGGCAGCACGTCGATAAGTAATGCATTCGCCGCGTAGTTAAAGCGGCCGCATAACAAATCGAGGCTCGCGGCATTGGGCCCGCAATTCGAGCGGACGGTCACCGCGCCGTTATGGCGGCTCTCCATCTCACCATGCTCGCGGCCGTTAGCTAGTTCCACTCCCTGGAGCACGTGGGCATCGCCGCGCGGCAACATGACAATATCGCCAGTTTCCAGCAGCACGTCCGCTTTCCCGCGGAATTTGAGGAGGCAACTTCCTTCCAGTACCACGTGGTACACCGCTTCGCTCGGTGGAGCGGGCGGATGATCCCGCTCCCACTGCCCGCTTAGAAGGCAGCGCAGGTCGAGCGCGCCTTGCAGGCGGGATAACTGGATCAGTCGGTCGAGTGCGTCCATGGTTGAGCGGAGAGGGGCAAGTAGCAAGGCATCAACAGCGGCAGCGGCTTAGCGAGCTTACCGGAGAAAAGAGCCCGCGATGATCGGCTGAAGTTTGTGGGCACACCGCTTCCTTTACGCAATTCGTCTGCAATGAAACCCGGGCAATGAGACGAACGAGCATCTATTCGAGCCGGTCCGGCATGGAGATTCAGCGCTCCGAGGTCTACATTTACGTCATGGCGGGGGCAGGATTGGATCGAAACGAACCCGCTCTCTCGGCATAGTGCGATTCCTCCCATACCGGCTCGGTTCAGCTATGCGCAAACCTTTGAAAGGGAGCTGAAAATGTCGACGGTCGAGCAATTCGAATATGTGTTTTTGGGCGGCGGAAAGGGCGGCAAGACGCTCGCGATGGAACTCGCCAAAGAAGGCGAGCGCGTGGCCGTAGTCGAAGAGGGAATGATTGGCGGCTCCTGTATCAACGTGGCATGTATTCCGAGCAAGGCGCTGATTCAAACCGCGCGCATCATGCACGCGGTGCAATCCGCAGACATATTGAAGGGCGCCGCTCGCGACGCCACGGTCGATATGACGCAGGTTCATCGCCGCGTGCGTGAAGTAGTGGACGGCATGGTCGATATCAACGCAAAAGCGTTCGAAGCATCGGGCTTTGACCTGATCCTCGGCACCGGACATTTCGTGGGCCCGCGCCGCATTCACGTCGCGATGAACGACGGGCGGGAACGCGTGGTCGAGGGCGTTAATGTGTTCATCAACACAGGGACGTACGCCGCTGTCCCGGATATTCCCGGCCTGCGCGACGCGGCACCCATGACGCACGTTGAAGCACTCGAACTCGACTCGCTGCCGGAGCGTCTGATCGTGATTGGCGGTGGGTATGTCGGTCTGGAGATGGCGCAAGCGTTTCGGCGCTTGGGCAGCAAAGTAACCGTCGTGCAAGAGGCGCCGCGTGTTGCCATGCGTGAGGACGCCGATGTCACGGATGCGATTGAATCGGTCCTTACCAACGAAGGAATCAACCTTAGGGTGTCGGTCAAGCCCTTGCAAGTGAGCGGGCGCTCAGGGCAATCCGTCACTGTCGAGCTCAACGACGGCAGCCGCATAACGGGCACGCATCTGCTGGTCGCGACGGGCAGGGTGCCGCGCACGGCAGGCATTGGACTGGACTTGGCGGGTGTAGCGCTAGATGAACGCGGATTTATCAAAGTCGATGAGCGTCTGGCGACGTCCGCGGCGAACACGTGGGCAATCGGTGAAGTGGCGGGCACTCCGATGTTCACGCATGCTTCATTCGATGACTATCGCGTACTCAAGTCGCAACTCGCCGGCGGCAATCTGACCACGCGTGATCGCGTCATTCCGTACGCGATGTTCATCGAGCCGGAGCTTGCACGTATTGGTATCAACGAAAGCGATGCGCAACGACAAGGCATCGCCGTGCGTGTGGCGAAACTCCTGATGGCGTCTATCCCCCGCGCCCGTACGACCGGTGATACGCACGGCTTCATGAAAGCGATTGTGGATACGCAATCGGATCGCATCCTCGGTTTCACGATGCTTGGTTCGAACGCCGGCGAAGTGGTTGCGGTAGTGCAGATGGCTATGCTCGGTAATCTCCCGTACACCGCTGTCCGGGACGCGATCCTCTCGCATCCGACCATCGCGGAAGGCCTGAACATGCTGTTCGCGACGATCCCTGAGAGAGCGTGATTGGGCCGCAATAGGTCTTCAATAATGCTTCAACCACGCACCGGTCCCGTCGATGCCCTTTGAACCAGCACGGGCGGGGGCGCTACGCGCATGGGTGTCTCGCAGTGACCACCGCTTTCGATCAACGCCTCCAGCAACTCAACGGCCATGGCAGCGGCGGCATCGGTAGGGACCGCAACCGTCGATAACCCCGGTCGTGATTCGCGTGCCAGTTGAATGTCAGTAATCCCAATCACCGACAGGTCGTCGGGAATGCGCATGCCCCGATCTGCAGCGGCGTGCATCGCGCCTAACGCAGGCAAGTCGTTGGTCGCGAAGATCGCGGTCAGGTCCTCATGCTCCGTCAGCAATTCGCACGCGGCCTCGTAGCCGCCCTGGACGGCGTCGCGAGTAAAACGCGCTTCTTGCGCCGGATGCGCCACGCCCGCAGCCTTCAGCGTGTGACAAAAGCCGGCGTATCGCGCTGCCTGAACACCATCCGGCTGACTCCCGATGATCGCCCCAATCCGGGTATGCCCGAGGTCCAGCAGATGCTGCGCGGCCAGTGCGCCGGCAGCGAAAAAATCGACGGCGACGCACGGCAATCCCGGCGATACCTCCGGACGTTCCCACATGCACAGCACGACCGGTGTGCCGCGTGCGCGCGTGGTGTGAAGATCGTCGAAAGCGATTCGCGAGTTCATCACGAGCACGCCTTCCGACAAGGTCCCCGCAATCTGATCCAGATACGCACGGCTGATCACGGGATCTTCGTTCGTATTACATACGATCAGAAAACGTCCGTTCTTGCGCGCAGCCCGTTCTGCCGCCAGCGCGAACTCCGGATAAAACGGGTTCGCGATACTGGTCACCATCAACGCAAGAGTAGGTGCGCTCCCTTCAGCCAGCGCCCGTGCGGTCAGGTGCGGCCGGTACCCCAGCGCCTCCACCGCGTCGAGCACTCGCTGACGCGTTGCGGCGCCCACCTTGCCGCGCTTGCGCAGCACATTGGAGACGGTTGCCGGGGTGACGCCGGCGCGTACAGCGACTTCGGCCAACGTAGTCATCGAAATCTCGAGGCAAGGGTTAACGCAGGCACAACATCGGCCAAGTCCGGTGAACTATCGGGCGCTTGGCCGCTTCGTCCAAATATCCATCTCGCTGTCCATATTTTGGGATGGCTTCCCGGCATTTGTATAAATCAGCTGACGCCGCTAGATTTGAGACCCAATGCAGTTAAAAAACATAGACGGAGACAGCCGGTCAAAGCGATCCCGAACACGGATCGTTTTTTCACAGGCAGAAGGTTAAGCGCTTAACCTTCCGTTGTCTCCCCGGTAAAACACGGAGACGTCGGCATGGCGAGCATCTCGTTACGATCGGTTCAAAAAGCGTATGGCGATCACGCACTCGTGATTCGCGATGTCGATCTGGAGATCGGCGAGCACGAATTCTGCGTATTCCTCGGCCCTTCGGGATGTGGCAAATCCACCTTGCTGCGCATGATCGCGGGTCTGGAAGACATCACGGACGGTGACCTGTATATCGACGGAAAACTCGTCAACGAAGTGCCTGCTGCACAGCGCGGCGTGGCGATGGTCTTCCAGAGCTATGCGCTCTTTCCGCACATGACCGTCTACCAGAATATGGCGTTCGGCTTGATGCTCGCGAAGACGCCGAAGGACGTGATCGACCAGAAAGTGAAGGAGGCCGCGCGCGTGCTGCAACTCGAAGCGTTGCTTGAACGCAGGCCGAAAGAGTTGTCCGGCGGCCAACGGCAACGCGTGGCGATTGGCCGGGCAATCGTTCGGAGTCCGAGTGTATTTCTCTTCGACGAACCGCTCTCCAACCTCGACGCTACCTTGCGCGGTCAAACGCGGGTCGAGATTGCGCGCCTGCACAAACAGTTCAATACCGCCAGCGTTGTCTACGTCACTCACGATCAGATAGAAGCCATGACGCTCGCCGACAAGATCGTCCTGCTGCACGCAGGTGCGGACACGGCGAAGTACGGCAGCATCGCGCAGGTGGGTGCGCCGCTCGAGTTGTATCACCGGCCGAGAAGCCGCTTTGTCGCGGGGTTTATCGGCTCGCCGCGAATGAACTTCCTCCCCGCGCGAGTGGTATTGGGCGGCGCGGAAAGCGTATCGATTGTCCTCGACGAAACGAACGAGCGACTGCAGGTTCACGCCAACGGCGAGGCCTTGCGACCGGACCAAGCGGTCACGCTCGGCATTCGTCCCGAGCATCTCGAACCAGCCGCAAACGATGGTTCGATTCAACAAATCGCCCGCACCGTGTCGCTGGTCGAACAACTCGGCGAGCACAGCTATCTGCATCTCGATCAACCGGGCGGTGCGGTGCTGATCGCCAAAGCACCCGGCGACAAGACCCCACGGCAAGGCGAGAACGTCGTCTTTAACGTGCCGCCCGCGTCCTGTCATCTCTTCACCGAGGACGGCTTCGCCGTCACATCGGCTGCCATTGAACACTTTGCGTAGGAGCGCACCGTATGCATCTTGGAGTCTGCTATTACCCGGAACACTGGCCCGAATCGATGTGGAAAGACGATGCGGCGCGCATGAAAGCGCTGGGTATCGATCGCGTCAGGATTGCGGAGTTTGCATGGAGCCGTATCGAACCTGCGCCAGGTGAATACAACTGGGACTGGCTGGATCGCGCAATCGATGTGCTCGCCGACGCGGGCCTGAAGGTCGTCATGTGCACGCCGACCGCGACGCCGCCGAAGTGGCTGATCGATCGTCATCCGGACATCCTGCCCATTGGCGCCGATGGCCGTGCGCGCGCATTCGGCTCGCGTCGGCATTACGATTTTTCATCGCCGTCGTACTTCGAAGCGTCGCAGAAGATTTGCACGGCAGTGGCCGAGCGTTACGGCAAGCATCCCGCCGTGGCGTTCTGGCAAACCGACAATGAGTTCGGTTGCCATAACACCGTCGTGAGTTATTCGCCTGCCGCGTTGCAGCGTTTCAGAGGATGGCTGAAGCATCGCTACGACACCATCGACGCGCTCAATGCGGCATGGGGCACGGTTTTCTGGAGCATGGAGTTCCGCAGCTTCGACGAAATCGATCTGCCCGTTGGGACTGTGACGGAAGCGCATCCGACACATCGGCTCGACTACCGGCGTTTCGCTTCGGACGAGGTCGTGCGCTACAACCGCATGCAGGCCGACATCATTCGCGCGCATTCACCCCAACGGCCAGTCGCGCACAACTTCATGCAGTTGTTCACCGAGTTCGATCACTACAAGGTGGCTGCGGACCTGGATATAGCAACCTGGGACAGTTATCCGCTCGGCGCGCTGGAGGAGCAGTGGTTCGATCCGTCGATCAAGGCGAAGTGGCTGCGCACGGGTCATCCCGACTTCGCATCGTTTAATCACGATGTGTATCGCGGCATGTCGAAGCTACCGTTCTGGGTGATGGAGCAGCAACCGGGGCCGGTGAACTGGGCGCACTGGAATCCCGCGCCGCTGCCGGGCATGGTGCGTCTCTGGAGCTGGGAAGCGTTCGCGCATGGCGCTGGGTGTGTATCGTATTTTCGCTGGCGGCAAGCGCCGTTTGCGCAGGAACAGATGCACGCGGGTCTGAACACGCCGGATAACCGGCTCGATAGGGGCGGCGCGGAGGCGTCCGTGGTGGCTAAGGAAATCGAGCACGTGCGGGAGGCGGATGGTAAATCAAAGGTTTCCACCAAAGTTGCACTCGTTTGGGATTACGAAGCAAAATGGTTATTCGAAATTCATCCACAAGGCGCTGACTTTCACTATCCGCGCTTTGCGTTCGAGTACTACAGCGCGTTGCGTAGCCTTGGACTCGACGTTGATGTGATTCCGGTAGATGCGCCACTGGACGGCTACAAGATGATCGTCGTGCCGCCGCTGCCGGTGGTGTCCGAGGAGTTTGCCGACAGGCTTGCGGCAAGCGGTGCGCAGGTAGTGCTTGGTCCTAGGACGGGATCGAAGACGGTCAATCTGACGATTCCCGCCGCGTTGCCGCCGGGTGAGGGCGTCGCGAAGCTCATCCCTATCCGAGTGTGGCGCGTTGAATCGATGCGGCCGAACGTAACCGAAAGAGTGGACCAACGCGGCGAGGCGCGTCACTGGCGTGACTTCATCGAGACGAACAATGGCGTGCAGATTGAAGCGACGTTCGCCGATGGGCACCCCGCTATCGTACGTAATGGTTCGGTCCTTTACCTCGCCAGTCTCTTCGATGAAACGCTCACGCAGGACATCTTCCTGAATGTGGCGAAAGCAGCCGGACTCGATGCCGCACCGCTGCCCGAGGGTATCCGGATCAGCCGGCGTGGTGGCTTGACCTACGTCTTCAACTACAACACGACGCCGTACAGGATCCCGGCGAGGATTCCGGCGGCCGCCAGTTTCATAGTCGGGCAGGAGGAAGTAGAACCGCAGGGCGTCGCGATTTATAGAGCATAGCTAAGCAAACAACACTCATCAATGAGGAGACACGCATGAGAACCTTGATTCGTCACGGACTGACCGGTGTGGCGCTGGCCGTCGCAATGGCTACGACCAGCATCGCGCAAGCGGGGACCTTGACTGCGAACATTGCGTTTAAAGGGGCAAGCCAGCGCGCGGTCTGGCAGCAGACCTTCGATGCTTTCAAGAAAGCGCATCCGGATATTGACGTGAAGGCGACCTTCGTCGATGAAGAAGCCTACAAGGTGCAACTGCCCGGCTGGCTCACAACCGTCGCCCCCGATATTGTCAACTGGCACAACGGTGAGCGCATGGCGTATTACGCGAAGCGTGGCCTGTTCGAAGACCTGACGCCTGACTGGAACAAGAACGGTTGGAACGCGATGTACGCGTCGACGAAAGAATCGTCCACGTACAACGGCAAGCAATATTCGGCGCCGACCGTGTATTACGCCTGGGGCATGTTCTACCGGAAGGACCTCTTCCAGAAGGTCGGCATCACCGCAGAGCCCAAGACGTGGCCCGAATTCCTCGACGCCTGCAAGAAGCTGAAAGCTGCGGGCATTGCACCGGTTGCGGTGGCGGGGCGCGATGCGTGGACACTCGCCGGATGGTTCGATTACCTCGACCTGCGCATCAACGGCAACGCGTTTCATCAGAAGCTGATGGCAGGCGATGTAGCCTACACGGACCCGCGCGTGAAGAAGGTTTACACCGCGTGGAAGGGCTTGATCGACGACAAGATATTCATCGACAACTCGCTGTCCTACGACCTTGACGCGGTGCAGCCGTTCCTGTTCCAGGGCAAGGCGGCCATGATGCTGATGGGCACGTTCATTACCGGCGGATTCCCGGAGAACATCAAGCCGCAGATGGGCTTCTTCCAGTTCCCGATTATCGACAGTAAGGTGCCGACCGCTGAAGATGGTCCGGTGGAGTCGCTGCATATTCCGTCGAAGGCGAAGAACAAGGCGGACGCGCATACGTTCCTGGCATTCGTGGAAACACCGGAAATCAGCGCGCAACTGGCGAAGGGACTGGGGTCGTTGCCGGCCAACAGCAAGTCGCCGGAACCGGATGATCCCATCTCGAAGATCGGCTTCCAGATTCTCTCGCAGACGAAGGGTGGTATCGCTCAGTTCTACGACCGCGACATGACCAAGGAGATGGCCGACGAAGGCATGAAGGGCATGCAGCAGTTCGTGTCCGACCCGACCCAACTTGACGCGATCCTGGCGCAGCTCGAAGCCACGCGTAAGCGTATCTACAAGAAGTAGGGTGAGACGGCGGCTCGCGATCATCACGGGCCGCCCAGGCGATCAGGAGAGAACCTCATGTCCGAAACCCTCAGCATTCCGGGGATTAAAACGAAGCGCCGCAGAAGGATGTCGGCCGCGGCACGCCAGCAGCGGCTGGCCGCGTTCCTGTTCCTAGCACCGGCCTGCATCATGGTCGCGATCTACGTGATCTGGCCGATTTTCTCCAGCCTTCGGCTCAGTTTTTACAACTGGGACGGGATGACGGAGAAGACCTTTGTCGGCTTCGATAACTACGTCGAACTGTTCCACGCGCCCACGTTTTATACCGCGCTGAAGAACAATGTCTTGTGGCTGATCCTGTTCTTGCTGGCGCCGCCGATGGGTCTCGCCGTCGCGTTGTACCTGAACCAGGCCGTGCGTGGCATTCGCATGGTGAAGTCGCTGTTCTTCGCACCGTTCGTGTTGTCAGGCGTGGTGGTCGGCTTGATGTTCAGCTGGTTCTACGACCCGACCTTCGGCTTGCTGAAGCTGATTCTCGGACACGGCGTGCCGGTGCTCGGCGATCCGCATTACGTGACCTTCGGCATTATCTTCGCCGCGCTTTGGCCGCAGACTGCCTACTGCATGATCCTGTACCTGACCGGACTGACATCGCTGAATTCCGAGCAGATAGAAGCCGCCCGCATGGAAGGCGCGAAGGGCTGGACCATGCTGTGGCACGTTGTCCTGCCGCAGCTCCGTCCAACTACCTTCATGGCGATCGTGGTCACGATTATCGGCGCCTTGCGAAGCTTCGACCTGATCGCCGTCATGAGCGGCGGCGGCCCGTTCGAAAGCTCCACCGTGCTGGCCTATTACATGTACGACCAGGCGATCAAGTATTACCGCATCGGCTATTCCGCCGCGATCGCCGTGGTGCTGTTCGCGATCATGATGGTGTACATCGTTTATCACTTGCGCAGAATGTTGCGCACCGAGCAATAAGCCAGGAGCGCGCCATGTTTCCAATGCCCGTCGCCAAGTGGAAGCCCGTGAACCGGGCGCTTTACAAGTTATCGTTACCGGTCGCGCTGGTGATCTGGTTGTTGCCGCTGATAGCAGTCATGGTGACGTCCATTCGTTCCTCCGATGAACTCGTCGAAGGCAATTATTGGGGCTGGCCGCGGCACTTCTCGCTGATCGCCAACTACAGCGACGCGCTGACGACGTCACCGATGCTCCACTATTTGTGGAACAGCGTGCTCATCACGGTGCCTGCTGTAATCGGCTCGATCGTGCTGGCTTCCATGGCCGGTTTTGCGTTGGCGATCTATTCGTTTCGCGGCAACACCACGTTATTCGCAGCGTTTGTCGCGGGGAATTTCGTGCCTATCCAGATCCTGATGATCCCGGTGCGGGACTTGTCCTTGCAGTTGGGCATCTTCAATACCGTCGGCGCGCTGATCCTGTTTCATGTCGCGTTTCAGACCGGTTTTTGCGCATTGTTCCTGCGAAATTTCATCAAGCAGTTGCCGTTCGAGCTGGTCGAAGCCGCGAGGATTGAAGGCGCGAATGAGTGGACGGTGTTCTTTCGTATCGTCCTGCCGTTGATTCGTCCAGCACTGGCCGCACTGGCAATCCTGGTCTTCACGTTCGTGTGGAACGACTATTTCTGGGCGCTGTGCCTCACTACGGGCGATGAGGCGGCGCCCATTACCGTGGGCGTCGCCGCGCTCAAGGGGCAGTGGGTGACGGCGTGGAACCTGGTCTCGGCGGGATCCATATTAGCGGCGTTGCCGTCGGTCATGATGTTCTTCGCGATGCAGCGGCACTTTGTTGCCGGGCTGACGTTCGGGGCCACGAAGGGCTAGGGCGATGACCTGTTCGCGCAAGCCATTTTCTATCCGGACAACGACATAGTCTGTCCTTGGTGTCCATTCGCTAGCGGAAAAAAGCGCTTATAACCGAGCTAAATCCCGCTAATTGGGCCGCTTTGATTTATTCATCGATGACCCCTCCAGTCTTGCCTCCGCGCCGCCGATATACCTTCGATAGAAGGTACACGAAGAGTCGGAGACAATCGGATGAAAATATCAAAAACACCCACCGCATCCCATCTTTCGGGATATTCAAGCCTCTTTAGTCACATCAGCTTGCGTACCAGCATCACGCTTGTATTGACGGTTTTTGCCGCGCTGTTGATTGCGGTTAGCGCATTGGCTGGCGTCGCGCTTCAAACCAGTAATGCAGCCATTGAAAAGATGTACACGGAAGACACGCGCTCGCTTCTTCAAATCAAAAGCAGCTATGAACATGTCATGCATGCGCGTCTCGCGCTGGGCAGCTTTGCGGCGCTTTACGGACTAGGCGATGTTCAGCCGGCGCTGCTTGAGGGCGCGCATGGCGACCTGCGTCAATCGGACGAGGAGGTGCGGGCGTATCTCGCGACCGCATCGGCTGACGATACCGAAACGGCGCTGCGCACGCGCTTTGTCGCTGCACGTCAGAAGTACTTGCATGACGGTCTGGAAGCCTCTTTCGACGCGCTGGGTAAAAGCGATTTCTCGACCTACAAATCCCTGCAAGGCGCTGAAACAGAAGCGCTGGCCAACAACTTCGGCGCGCAAGTGGCCGCACTGGAAGGTGTTCTCACCGAGCGTCAGAAGGCACGCTATACCAGCGCTCAAGACCGTTTCCACATGATGCTCTGGCTGCTTGCCGCAGCGGCGTTCGCGTCGGTGGTCATCGGCACATTTGCTCGTCATGCATTGCTTAACGCAATCGTCAAACCGGTGGGGCAAGCGATTCGCCAGTTTCAGCGGATCGCTGCGGGCGACCTGACGAATCCCGTCGATACTGGCCGCGACAACGAGATGGGCGCGCTATTGCGTGCGCTCGAACAGATGCAGCAATCGCTGGTTGAGACGGTGACGACCGTGCGCGCCAGCACGGAATCGATCAACGTCGGCGCGACGGAGATCGCAAGCGGCAACAACGATCTTTCGGTTCGAACAGAGCGACAGGCGGCGTCGCTGGAAACCACGGCAAGCAGCATGGAGCAGATCACGGCAACGGCGAAAGCGAGCTTCGAGAGCGCCCGGCAAGCGAGAGAAATGGCGACACAAGCATCGGCAATGGCGGTCAAAGGAGGCGCCGTCGTCAGCAATGTAGTGACGACTATGCAAGGCATTGCCGCTCATTCGAAGAAAATCTCGGAGATCACGAGCGTGATCGATGGCATCGCTTTTCAGACGAACATCCTGGCGCTGAACGCGGCCGTCGAAGCGGCGCGTGCCGGCGAACAGGGTCGGGGTTTTGCTGTCGTGGCCGGTGAGGTACGCAGTCTCGCGCAGCGCAGTGCGGCGGCGGCCCAGGAGATCAAGATGCTCATTCAGGACTCGAGCGCGCATATCGACGCCGGATCGACGCTGGTGGAAAGCGCAGGGACGACTATCGGCAGCGTGGTGAGCGCGGTCGAACGCGTTTGCCAGATCGTGACGGAGATATCCGCGGCGGCGGGCGAACAAAGCAAGGGAATCGAGCAGGTCAATCTGGCGGTCGCGACCATGGACCAGAGCACGCAGCAAAACGCGGCGCTCGTCGAGGAAGCCGCCGCCGCGGCACAATCCCTGCAGAGTCAGGCGAGAACGTTAAGTGAGGCGGTCGAGGTGTTTCGGCTTTAAGGCGCGTACGTTCGTTCGGCTGTTGAACCGCGTCATAAGAAACCGTGATCCAGACGTTGCAGGAAATGAATCGGCGCACTGAGTCGAAATTCGGGAACGTACGACGAATACGGAATAGATGAGAGGAATATTTTCGGCGCGTGGCGGCCGGTTGCGGTGAGAATATTTCAGCGGGAAACCGTCTGCGCGAGTAAGGAATTAGTCAGCATGACGGCGAGCGCCGCATGATGCAGCGCGACGAGTGAACGCTATGCACCAGGCCAGCCCCTTGCACAGCGACTGGCCTGGTGCGACAGGAAATCAGGCCTGTGTTCCGGCACTGTCCGCGTCATCCGGACTGGCTTCGTCCTCTTTCTTTTCTACCAGCGACTCCAGAGCGCCGGCGCCTTTAAAGCCGGCGACGGCCGCAATCCCTTTCGTCAGAATTGAAGCATCCGGATCGACCTTGTCCGTCGCTTCCACTGCCGCGATTGCACCCGCGACCTTACCTACTTCATCCAGAAAGCCCATATCAATCACCGTATATATTGAACATGAACGCGCACTATTTCACGTTCACGCATATTAAAGGACGTCGCGGTTGGAATCTTCAGCGGCATCTTCCACCGGCGACACTTCTTCCTCTTTCAGCCTCGTCGACGAATACGCCCATTTCGAGTGCACGACAACGAGGGTATATCTTACGTTGATGACGGGCGTCTAACCGCCATCGTCAATGACAATATCACCGCGCGAACCGCAACACTGTAAATTCTTGTCATGGGCCTTCGCGGTCATTCTTCAACTCAGCTTAGCTACGCATCCGTTCGAGACTTGGCAGCCACACGCGCAGCAGCGAATAGAGTCGGTCCAGATCGATCGGCTTGGCGAGATAGTCCGTCATCCCCGCTACACGAGTCTGTTCCTGATCGTCCTTCATCGCTTTCGCGGTGATCGCGATGATCGGCAGGCTGGCGAAGCGAGAGTCGGTACGAATGCGGCGCGTGGCTTCGAGTCCGTCCATGCCGGGCATCATGACATCCATCAGCACAAGGTCGATGTCCGGCGTTTCGTTCAGCTTGGTGATCGCTTCGAACCCGTTGCGTGCGATCTCCACCGTCATGCCCTTATGTTCGAGCGCGCTGCTCAATGAGAAGATGTTGCGGATATCGTCGTCGACCAGCAGGATGCGCCGCCCCTCGAAGGCCC
Source organism: Caballeronia sp. LjRoot34 (assembly GCF_964253815.1). Lineage (NCBI taxonomy): Bacteria > Pseudomonadati > Pseudomonadota > Betaproteobacteria > Burkholderiales > Burkholderiaceae > Caballeronia > Caballeronia sp. LjRoot34. The sequence continues at coordinate 784,073 of NZ_CAXUSB020000003.1, read as the reverse complement.
GATCCCGGCTGCGCACCGCCTTCAACATGGTTTGTCGTTCATACGACAGGTCCGCCTCGACCTTGTGCAGGAACAGGGTTACTTCATCCAGCAACCGTTCCGGCGAGCGCGCGCCCTTGATGATGATCGAGCGCGAATATTTCAGCAGGTCGGCTTCTTCCGCATGCGTCAGGTTGCGTCCGGTATAAACGATCACCGGCGGGAAAGAGCACATGCTTTCGCTCGACATCTTCCGCAGCAACTCGCCACCCTGCATGTCGGGCAGCTTCAGGTCGATGATCATGCAGTCGAAGATAGTCGTTCGCAGCAGCGCCAGTGCCTGTTCGCCAAACTCGACGGCGGTGATGTCGATATCGTCGTCTGCAATGAGTTGCACGATGCTTTCGCGCTGGCGTGCATCGTCTTCAACCAGCAGCACGCGCTTGACCTTCTGCGTGAACTTTTCCTCCAGCTTGTGGAAGATGTCCTTCAGTTGCTCACGCGTGGTCGGCTTGATTGCATAGCCGATTGCGCCAAGATGTAGCGCGGCCTCGCTGCGATCAACCGCCGACACTACATGCACAGGAATGTGACGCGTGAGCGGGCCGTCTTTCAACTGCTGCAGCAGCGCGAGGCCCGACCGGTCCGGCAAGCCGATGTCGAGAAGAATGGCATCAGGCAGGTACTGCGCGGCGAGTTGCAGCGCTTCAACGGCAGTCTGTGCGACCAGGCAGCCGTACTGCATTTCATGGGCAAGCTCGAATAGAATGGCTGCAAATGAAAGGTCGTCTTCGATCACCAGCACTGATCGGCGGCCAGGCGTCCAGTTCGCGCGATCGTCGTCATAGGCTGCCACGTCTTGCATCCCGGAGGCCGGCGGCTGAGCCGGTGCGACGACGACGGGCGCTGGAGTCGGTGCCGTAAATGCACGGACGCTTTCCATCGGCTCGCTGGCGCCGGTCCAGTGCGTGGGTAGCGTCAGCTCGAACGTGCTTCCTGCGCCGAGCGCGCTGTTGACGCGGATTGCGCCGCCTAGCAGCGTTGCGAGATCGCGCGAGATGGACAGGCCCAGGCCGGTGCCGCCATAGCGTCGGCTGGTGGTTCCATCGGCTTGACGGAACGCTTCGAAAATCGTCTGCTGGTGTTCCGGCGCAATGCCGATACCCGAGTCTGTTACGGTAAAGCGTACTCGATTGCCGCTGTCCAGACCCAAGGCGAGCTTGATGGTTCCGGCGTCGGTGAACTTCAACGCATTCGACAGCAGGTTCTTGAGAATCTGTTCCAGCCGCCGCGAGTCGGTGAATATGGACGGCGGCATATCTGCCGCTATATCGACGGCGAATTTCAATTGCTTTTGAGCTGCGAGCGGCTCGAAGGTGCGCTTCAACGATTCAACCAGACGGGGCATCGATACATCTTCCGGCGCGAGTTCGAGCTTGCCGGCCTCGACCTTGGAGATATCGAGGATGTCGTTGATGAGGTTGAGCAGATCGTTGCCGGCTGAATGGATCGTATTGGCAAACTTGACTTGCTCGGCGCTTAAATTTCCCCCCGGGTTTTCCGACAGCAGTTTGGCGAGGATCAGCGAACTGTTGAGCGGCGTGCGCAACTCGTGCGACATGTTTGCCAGGAATTCTGACTTGTACTGGCTGGCACGCTGCAGGTCGTCGGCGCGCTGCTCCAGTTCTGCTTGAGCATGGCTGAGTTCCTCGTTCTTTTGATCGAGTGCAAGGGCCTGGAAGGTGAGCTGCTCGTTGATCGATTCGAGCTCCGTTTTCTGATTGCCCAGATTCGATTGCGACTCTTCGAGCGCGGCAGTTTGCTCTTCCAGCTCCTCGTTCGCGGTGCGCAGTTCTTCCTGCTGAAGCTGCATTTCCTCGTTGAGGCGTTGCGTTTCCTCGAGCGTGTCCTGCAGCCGTTCGCGATACATTGCCGCTTCAACCGACGCCCCCATGTTTCCTGCTATCAGCTTCAATAACTCGATGTCCCGCGCCGATACCGGCTTCATGAACCCGAGTTCCACGACGCCATTGACCGCGCCGCCGTTCTCGATCGGCGCTATGACTACGCTCTTCGGTGCACTGGTTCCCAGTCCCGATGTGACCTTGAGATAGTTGTCAGGGATGTTGTCGACTTTGATCAGCCGTCCGTCCGTGGCAGCTTGGCCGACCAGCGTCTGCGTGCCCTCGAAGGCTTGCGCGTGCTCTTCGTTTTCGCGGCTGAAACCGTAGGCGGCGGTCCGCCGCAACGTGCCGGTTTCATCGCGGACATAAAGTGCCGCTACCGCAACGCCGAGGTACCGGGCGAGAAATTCAAGCATTGCGCGACTGAGCTGCGGCAGCGCCTGCCGCCCGGCGGCGCTTTCAGCCAGCAGACTCTGGCCGGTGCGCATCCATGCCTGCTGTTGCAGGGTTTCGGTGTGTTCAGTCTGCGCCCGCAGTGCACGGTCGTAGGTGGTCGACAGGTTCGTTAGCTCGCGCCGTCCGAGCACGGCGAGTAGCAAGCTGAGCGAAAGGCTGATGCCGAGAAAAGCGGCCACGGCGGTGATGGTGACGCGCCTGACCGTCGCCGTACGTTCCCAGCGCAAGTTCAACTCGACATCCATGAAGGCGTTGAACTCACGGCGCATTTCATCGAACTCAAGCTTCCCTTTGCCGGTGCGCATGATGCCCTGGAAATCCTGGTTCGAACGACGCAGGGTAATGAGCTGTCCGGCAATCCCGTCCCATTGCGCCTCCAGCGCGCCGATACGTTTCAGACGTTCGATTTGCGGCGGGTTGTCGCTGACGAGATCGGTCAACGTGGCCAGCTTCGCGGCGAAACTGGCTCGACCGAGTTCATAAGGCGCGAGATAAGACTCGTCGCCGGTGATCAGGTAGCCCCGCATGCCGGACTCGCGATCGACGGCGATCTTGATCAGATCGTTGCTATCCGCGACCACGCGTTCTGAATGGTCGAGCCAGTCCATGGCCGACAGCAGATAGAACAGAAGGGCGACGAATACCGCGGCAGTGGTCAAGCCTGCGCCGATCGGCAACGCAATGTTGCGACGAATTATGCGGCGAAAGCCACGCTGGTCGACGGCAGTATGCTCGGGCATTTTTGTCCCTGTTATTTAATGCGCAAAAAGCGCGGTTCGACCGAATGGTTAGCGTGAGCGGGATATCCCGGCACCACGTTCGGTGGTGTCCAGCCAGCGGAAAATGCCGCGCCAATGGCACGTCAATGCCACATCAATGCCACATCAGCCGCTGGCGGGATAATACAGATTTCACGCCGAAAACGAATTACCGCGACCATGTCATGGCCTGGTAAACACATCTGGCAATAATGGAGTGCTTCGGGCCGGTCTGCTCTCTGCGCCGCCGTGGATGCCTTTCGCTGGCTTATCCTCTCAAGGACTGGAACACCAGACATGTCCAACAAGAACATTGACGATCTTCCGTCGGCCGAGCAGGGCGCGAGTGTTTCGCGGCGTGGTTTTCTCAAGCTTGCCGGTGCATCCGGACTGGCAACGGCTGCAGGCGGTCTGGCTTCAGCTAGCCGGGCCGCTGCGGCGAGCCCGGACGGCACGCCCGAGCAAATCCACTTGACGTGGGGCAAGGAGCCGTCGGCCGAGGTGGTGATCTCGTGGGCCTCGCTGGCCCCGGCGGTCAATCCGAGAGTACGCTTTGGCCGTGCCGGCGAGACGAGGATGACGGTGCATGGCATTCAGCGCACTTATACCGATGGACTCAACGGCGAGATTGTCTGCACGTATCACGCGCGCCTTCATGGACTGAAACCCGCGGTCAACTACCAGTACGAAGTCACCGCCGACAACGACAGCAACGCGGCTCACCCCTTCACGGCGAGTTTCCGGACTGCCCCGCACGGCCGTGCCCCGTTTCGCTGGACCAGCTATGGCGACCTCGCCACGCCGAATACCGGCTGGGTGCTCTCGTCGCCGCAGAGCCGCTTTGCCGTGCAGGCAGTGGAGCGGTTTCAGCCGCTGTTTCACTTGCTCAACGGCGACCTCTGTTATGCCAACCTGAACCCGGCACATCAGCCCGAGGTATGGCGCGACTTCGGCAACAATGCGCAGGCTTCGGCTGCCAATCGCCCCTGGATGCCTTGCCCGGGCAACCATGAAGTGGAATTCAACAACGGCGAGCAGGGCCTCGAATCGTATCTGGCGCGCTATACGCTGCCGGAGAACGGCACGCGTTTTCCCGGTCGCTGGTACAGCTTTCGTGTGAGTTCCGTGCTGTTCGTCTCGCTCGATGCCGACGATGTGATCTACCAGGACGCGGCTGCTTTCGTCGCGGGTCCGAGCCCGCTGGTGCCGGCGGCAAGTACGGGCAAGCCGCCGATCGCCCCGGGGACATCGCTCTACATTCGTGGCTACAGCGGCGGCGAGCAGACGCGCTGGCTAGGGGAGACATTGCGCCGGGCGGCCGCGGATAAGGATATCGACTGGATCGTCGTCCAGATGCACCAGGACGCGCTGACTTCATCGAAGACTGGCAATGGCTCCGACAAGGGTATCCGGGAGGCGTGGCTGCCCTTGTTCGACCGCTATGGCGTCGATCTCGTTCTCTGCGGCCATGACCATGACTACGAACGCAGCTTCCCTGTGCGTGGATGCAATCACCATGCGGGCATGGACGCCTTGACGGGCGAACCGGTGGATACGTTGCAGCCTCGGCCGGTCGTTACGTCGAATCCCGCTGATGGCGCCTTCGATACGAGTCAGGGCACGATCCACCTGATCCTGGGCGGTGGCGGCACGAGTGCGCCGTTGGATGTCTATGGGCTGGACGCTGGAACGGGCAAAGTGCAGGCAAAGGTGTTTACCAAGCCTAACCGGCCAGTAGCGGGGACCGCGGCGAATACGTTCGTGCGTCAGCCCGCCGATGCGCTGGAGGACGCGATCTGGTCGGCGCAGCGTGATACCGGTACGGGTTACGGCATTGCCGTGTTTGATCATGATCCGGGGAAGCCGGGTGGCAAGACGTCCATTACGATGAACTACTATCACGCGCCCGGCGCCGACCAGACGCCGACTGCGACTTACGAATTGTTCGAAACGATCACGTTTTCGAAGACACGGCCGAGGTGATTTCGTTCGCACTCGGGTTTGGGGTTTGTGCGGGTTGTTAAGGTCTAAGGGTTAGTGGTTGGGGTTTATGCTGGGGTGGTCGGGGGTCAGTGCCGGGGTGGTGGTTTCGGTGTTAGTGGTCGGGGTCAATGCCGGGTTGGTGCTTTCGGCGTTAGTGGTCTGCGAGAGTCGGATTTTCTCTTTATCACTGTTAGCCACTGTGCGTGGCGGCACGTCATTTCTTTGTCCAAAGCGACAAAGAAACGAAGCAAAGAAAGCGCTTTTAAAACACGCTACCCTAAGTGTCCACAGCGTGCAGTTTTGATTCATAGGTGCCCCAAAAGCACGGTGCTCGCCAGAGCGACGGATGTGTGAAACCCTCCTTCTCGCGAATCCTGACACGAACACGCTTCGCCCCGTACGCTCTCGGGCAAGCACGATTTGCCCACGAACCAGCACGGCCTCACGCGTATTTGCTTCTGCGGTTCTTTGAGTGTTAGCTACGTGGTCTGATCTGACGGCTATGCCCATAGGTCACGGCATCACGGGTATTGCTGCTTCAGTTTTGGTGAGTTATCCGCGTGGCCCGCACAGTTATGTTCGTCGGTTACGGCCTTACATACTTTGGGGCTTTATTATTTGGTAGGTTGGCGACGTGGTTCGAGGCGCGTACAAATTGGAGGGAGGTTGTCCGCGGATAGCGCGGGGTGCTCCTTGGGCAGGTTCAATCACTGGTGGCGAAGCGTGTGGGTATCGGTGTTCGGAGAAGGAGGGTTTCACACATCCTCCGCTCTGGCGAGCACCGTGCTTTTGGGGCACCTATGAATGAAAACTGCACGCTGTGGACACTTAGGGTAGCGTGGTTTAAAAGCGTTTTCTTTGCTTCGTTTCTTTGTCGCTTTGGACAAAGAAATGACGTGCCGCCACGCACAGTGGCTAATAGTGATAAAGAGAAAATCCGACTCACGCAGACCACTAACACTGAAAGCACCAACCCGGCACTGACTCCGACCGCTAACCCCAGAACCGACCAACCCAGCATAGACCCCGACCACTAACCCAGAACCGACCACCCCGGCATAAACCCCGACCACTAACACCATTGGCGAGTGCGATCATCAGGCCAGCCCCGTGGTTCATCCCCTAAACCGTATAAGGCTCATGCCCGACCCGACCAACCGCCGCAAAACGAGCATGGCCGACATCGCCACGGCCGCCGACGTCAGCGAAGCAACCGTCGATCGCGTGCTCAACGGCCGCGGCGGCGTCTCGCGCGAGAAGGAACGGCGCGTCCTCGAATGGGCCCGCAAGCTCAAAATCGATCGGGCGCTCGACGCGGTATCGGTGCGATGGCTGCGCATAGCAATCCTTTTGCAACAACCCGTTGCTCCGTATTACGTCTATCTCAAGCAGGGTTTCGAAATTGCCCAGAAGGCCTTCGAAGCGCAGCGCGTGATCTGCGCAGTGACCTACTTCGATAACCTCGAACCGGCGCGCGTGGTCGAGACCATCAGCCGCGCGACGCAGAAGGCCGACGCGCTGATCATCGTCGCGTATGAGCATCCCGACATCACGGCGGCACTGCGTCTGGTCAGCCGCGCGATGCCGGTCGTCACGCTCGCCAGCGACCTGCCGGGAACCGGAAGGCTTGCGTACGTGGGTATCGACAATCGCGGTGCCGGACGCGTCGCGGGCGAGCTGATGGGCCGCTTTCTCGGCGATGCGGGAGGCAAGGTGCTCGTGATGACGGGCATGCATGATTTCCTCGGCCACGAAGAACGCGAAAGCGGTTTCCGTTCGGTACTGCGGCGGCGTTTCCCTAACTGCGACATCGTGGAGACCGTCGAGAGCCGCGAGCAATCGGCGGTCACCGAAAGCCTCACTCGCGACGCCTTCCTGCGTTATCCCGACCTGCGCGGGATCTACAACATTTCAGTCGGCGATGAAGGCGTCGGCGCGGCGCTCCAGGCGCTCGACCGGGTTCGCTCGACAGTGTTCGTCGGCCACGAACTCAACGACATTTCGCGGCGCTTGCTCATTGAAGGAACGCTTGACGCGGTGCTCGACCAGAACCCGGCCGCCGAAGCAATGCGTTCCATCGAAATCATCTTGCGGCACTATCATCGCGATCCCGGCGTGGCGTTGCCGCAGCAAATTCCGGTCACGGTGTTGTTACGCGAAAACCTTCCGCTCAGCGACTAAGCGCTAACTGTGCGGGTTTTTCCTGGCGGCTCAGGCCATTCCAGAGTTCCCGAATCCAGTCGCGCATCAACTGCGATTCGGCCCAGCGGTCGGTCGTGTCGTTGCCATCGCGGCCGATGATTGCATAAGGCCTGGGTCCGAGTTCGCACGTGAAGACCAGCGTATCGTCAGGACCAGCGCGCCGTTGCCACGACGCAAAGCCGTAACGCCACCAGTCGAGAAACAGGTCAACCCAGATCCGGTGAGGCTCGAATGAGATCTCTATCTGCACCTGTTCACGGCTCGCGACGCGGCCGTGAAATGCCCACGAGTGGTCGAGAATCCGGTGCATGTTCGCGTGGTTTTCATCGGACACGGGCAGCGCAAATTCACGTCCGACGAGATAGTGCGAGATGTCGCCGAGCAGTTTCAGATCCGGCCGGGCATCGAGCAGATCGAGCGTGAAATGCAGGTCAGTTGTCATGCGGTCCCGATGCGTTTCGATATACACCGGAAAATCCACCTGCTCGGCGAGTCGCGTCCATCCATCGATTAACTTGAGCGCGTCATCGAGGCGACGTGGGCGTACATCGGGCTGCAAGTCGATGTGATGCACGCCGAACTCGGTGGCTATTTCAAGGATCGGTTGCAGGTCATCTACCGTACGCGGAAAACATTGTGCTTCTGCTTGCAGGCCGAGCGGTCTTAACAAACCGCTAAGCCGACGCACATCATCGCGCGATGCGTAAGAAGCGCTGACGCCGTTGAAACCCGCTTGCGCGATCATCGCTATGTTGTCTTCAAGTGAACGTTCATGACCGTCGGTATGACGGCGCTCCATTGCCCATAGCGACTGATAGATGTCGAGCCGTTGCGTCATAGTGCCTCCACGGCAAGGAGAGGTTTGAGCTTGACGCTGCGATCCGAGAGCAACGAAGGTTCAACGCACGCACGCCGCGCAATCAACTCCTGCGCTACGCGCACGTCACGCGCGATCTCGCTTGCCTGTCCCACGCCGCTCGCGCCGACCAGCACGCCATCGCGATCCAGCGCAAAGAAGACCCGCGATGCGGCGCTCGTCTCGCGTACGACGGTCGTCACGCCGAACGCGGGCATGCCAGCAATCTGGATGGTCATGTCGTATTGATCGGACCAGAACCACGGGACTTCGGAGTAAGTCTCGCCTCGGTCCAGCATGTTGCGCGCAACAATGCGCGCATGGTCCTCGGCGTTCTTCCAGCATTCGAGTCGCATGCGCCGGCGGAACAGCCGGTGCGGGAACGAGCAGACATCGCCGGCTGCGAAGATATGCGGATCGTTGGTGCGCAACGTATCGTCCACGGCGATACCGTCCGCGACGTCGATACCCGCCGCTTCCGCCAACTCGGTGCGCGGCTTCACGCCAATGCCGACGATCACACAATCGCACGCGGTGGTCGTGCCGTCCGAGAGCTTCACGCCCGTGACGCATTTCATACTCGATCCGATGATCCGGTCGACCTGCACGGCGAAACGCACGTCCACGCCCATCTGCCTGTGCCGTTCCACCAGATACGCCGCGACTATCTCCGGCACGGCGCGCATGAGTGCATGGGCTGCCGCTTCAATCACGATCACCTCACAGCCTCTTGCAATGGCCGTTGCTGCGATCTCCAGCCCGATAAATCCTGCTCCCACGATCGCGATCTTCCGTCCCGGCAACAACTCGCCGACGATGCTCGTGGCGTCTGCTGCCGTGCGCAAGACATGTACGCCATCGAGCGTTGCACCGGGCACGCTCAAGCGACGCGGCGCCGCGCCGGTCGCGATCAGCAGCCGCTGATAGGCGACGGTATGCCCATCCTTCAAAATCACCTTGCGCGCTGCGCGGTCGATCTCTTGAACGCTTGCATCGACACGCAGGTCGATGCGTTGCCCGGAGTAAAACGTATCGTCATACAGCGCACACTGCGCGGTGGTTTTCTGACCGAGCAACACGGCCTTGGAGAGCGGTGGCCTGTCATAAGGCGCAACCCCTTCGTTACCGAGCAGCGTGATCGCGCCGTCCCAGCCGTTATCGCGCAACGCATGGGCGGCGCGCGCTCCGCTTTGCCCGGCGCCGATAATCACCATGGCGGCCCGGTTTTTCATGACGCGGCCGTCGCTTGCGGCGGTACGCCGAGCAGCACTTTGCCGCCTTCAATACGCACCGGGTAAGTCTTCAAATGCACGCAGACGGGCGGGCTTTTGGGCTTGCCTGTGGGAATATCGAAACGTCCCTGATGCAGAGGGCATTCGATCTCCCGATTGAGCACGAAGCCGTCGGCGAGGTGGGCGCGTTCGTGGGTGCACCAGCCATCCGATGCAAAAAACCCTTCAGCGATCCGATACACCGCGTAACTCGCGCCTGCGTGATCGAAGCGGATTACGTCTTCTTCGGCGATCTCGCTGGCAGCGCAGGCGACGACCCATTCGATGTCATTCGTTTCAACGGCCACAAAAGCCTCCGGGTGGTTAAAGTTGTTCAGATGCCCGACTGGGTCGCAAATGTTCCGTGCGGACCGCTTTCAACCGGCACCTTGCGTTCAATCACATGGTCTGGCTCGGAGCGCTGTTTCCATAACGCGGGCACCATCTCGCGATACACCGCGTAAAGGCTCGGATAAGCGGGCGGAAGCTGATCCTTGATGACTTCATGCAAACGCGGCAGCGCGTGGAACGGCACCATCGGCAAGAGATGATGTTCGAGGTGGTAGTTCATGTTCAGGTACAGAAAGCGGAAGACCGGATTGATGTACACCGTGCGTGTATTCAACCGATGGTCCTTCACGTTGACCGCGAGGCCCGCATGCTGCGTCAGGCCGAGCAACTGATGCAGCCAGCCGCCGTAAAAACGGGGCGTCCACACGAACATCAGCGGCAGGAAACTACGGAGTGCGATGGCAAGTCCGATCGTGCCGATGACCACAAGCAGATAGATGCGGCATGACCAGATCATCTTCGGCTTTTCGGTGGCGGGGAGGAATGCGTCGGTGGTGGCATCCACGTGGCCGAGCGCATGCCGGATGATCTTTCGGATCTCTAGCGAACTACCCAGCAGTCCGAAGAAATCGACGATGATCGGCAGGACCTGCGTCGGCCGTGCGACCTGGATTTCCGGATCACGCTCCTGGAAGTACGTGTGCGTGTGATGCCGCGCGTGACTCCAGCGCCACCAGTAGCCTTCGCGGATCGTCATGAACGAAGACAAGTGATAGAAAGCGTCGTTGAGCCAGCGGGTCTTGAACGGCGTGCCATGGGCGAGTTCGTGCCAACGGGCGTCGCTGGATGAATAGATCGTGCCGTAGACCAGGAAGGCCGGCACCGCCCACCACGTTCCCCAACAGAACGCCGCCACCCAACCCGACGCGACCAGCAGCAACAGCCATGGCACGAAGTTGCGGAGGCCTTGGGCGTCGCTGCGTTTCATCAACTCTTTCAGAACGGCGCGGGGAATGCGCGGCTGGTACCACTGCTGGCCGATACGCTCATCGAGCTTTGGGTCGGTGAGGCCGGGCTTGGCCGCATCGCCGCCGCTGACGCCGGGAGTCGAGGACATGGGTTGTCTCCTGCTTATTAATGTTTCAAGCGATGTTTCAAGCAATGTTTAAGCGATGTCTGAGCACTTCCCGTCAGGTCCAACCGCCGGACGGCCTTCTTGTTGAGACAACGATAGATGACCACCGCTTGCTGCTCACTCAAAAAAATGATGGATTTCCATCAAGTACGTCTGCGGGCCGCATCGGCTATGGTTTTCTAAAATAGAAATTAAATTCCACCGAATTAACGTGTGAAATTTTCGTTGCATTGGTGAAAGCGGTCTTCTATGCTTGTGTGCATTAGCAGCCGGAGTGCTGCGTGAACTCGTCCAGGGAGACTGCTGTGGACAGCATGGAAGCCGGCGCGGTGACGCCTGAAGGAGTAGTTGAAGCGCTGCTGCGGGGACCGGGCGCGGTGCGTATTCGTGGTGTGTTCAGCGCAGCGCAGGTGGCAGAAGCGCGCCGCGTGGTGATGGCGCATTCGCAGGACCGCGCCCAGACGGTCACGCATTTCCAGGGACAGGCGGCCGAAGATCAGCGGTTGCATTTACAGCGGCGCGTGTGGAATCTGCTTGCCAAAGGCGACGTGTTTTCGGAGATGGCCGAGCAGCCGGCTATTGTCGCGGCCATGCGGCTCTTTCTCGGTGACGACTTCATCATGGGGTCGATCGCAGCGAACCGGATCTTGCCGGACGGTCCCGGACAGGAGCCACATATCGATTACCCGTACTGGGATTTTCATGCGCCAACGACATTTCCCGTTGGCATCAACACGAGTTTTCCGCTCAACGCGCAAGTGACCATTCCGCTCGATCCGTTCACGGCGCAAACCGGTGCGACGGCTTTTGTGCCGCACACGCAGCATGAATTGCGTTATCCCGGCGAGGGCGATGCCTTCTTCGAGCGCTGCGAGCGCATGGAAGCGGAGCCCGGCGACGCGATTGTTTTCTTCGGTGCGACCTGGCATTGCGCGATGCCAAACCACAGCACGCAGGATCGCAGCGCGGTGCTGATTCAATACCTGCCGAAATTCGTCAAGCCGATGGAAGATTTGCGCGCGATGGTCGGCGAAACGTTCGTCAAGAACGCTAGCCCGACGATGCGGCAGTTGCTCGGATTGAACTTCCCGTATCCGCAGAATCTCGATGCAATCGCCGTTGCGACGAACGCCGAGGGTCGAAAAAACGCCATGCGCTGATTCAGCCTTCGGAGAATTTCAGCGCATGCTCCAAAGCGCCCGCGCTGATCGGCTTGTGCAGATAACCGTCGAACGGTTCAAGGTCCTTGTCCCCAAGATCGGTCCTGCCGGTGACCGCGATTACACACGCGTCGCGGGACGCACCTTCGTTGCGTACGCGCCGGCATAGCTCCCGGCCATCGGCATCGGGTAATTCGATGTCGAAGAAAACGACATCGAAACTCTGCGCCTGGATCAACTCCATCGCGGTGTGGCCATCGTACGCAACTTGAACCTTGTGCCCCAGGCCGGACGCTATCGCGCCAAACGCGTCGGCTGAATCCTTATGGTCGTCAATAAACAGGATGTGCACGATTCCCTCGGTATTAAGCGGATGTTGCTGCTTTGCAAGCAGATGAACCGAACGAGATCGCGCGTTCGTGGTTCGTGTTTAACACCTTGCAACGAAGATGCCAGCTTGAGCCGACCCTGAAGTGTGGGAACGGCGATTGCAGAGAGCGGTTGCCCGGCGCAATGTCGTCGGCAATCCATTCAACAATCGACTTCCCGTTCAGAGGGGACACCTATGCGACTCCTGACTACTCAAGATGGCTTGCCCCGTATCGCGTGGGGCGCGGTCATAGCCGGCGTGATCCTGTCGTTGATCGTTTATTTGATCATGAGCGTGCTGGGGACCGCGATAGGCGCGTCTCTTCTCGCGCCCATGTCGCAGCCAAATCCCGGGCGCGTCTTTGGATTCGGCTCGGGCGTGTGGGTGATTGTTACAACCGTTCTTGCCGTGTTTATCGGTTCGTACTTTGCGGGGCGTTGCGCGCCGGTGCTCGGATGGCTTCACGGTTTGCTTGCGTGGGCTGTGATGACCTTGCTGCTTCTCTATGGCATGACATCGATTATTGGCGGGGCGGTCAGCGTGGCGGGTAACGTCGCGGCGACGACTGCGACCGTCGGGGCGGCGGCGGGTAATCAACCGCCTGGATCGCTCGCCGATTCCGCCAGGCAGCAGGCGCAGGCAGCGGTGGAGGGAGCAGCGTCGGCGGCGGCCGGCGCCGATGCGCAGCAGGACGCGATGCAAACGGCGCAGACGGCCGCGCGTGGCATTGCCCGCGCGACGTGGTATTCGTTTGCGGCGCTGGTGGTCGGCGCCATCATCGCGGTGGTGTCCGGCAGCGCGGGTTTTCGCCATCAGCCGCCGTTTGAAGAAGGCGGCGGTTCAGCACGCGATGATGCAGTAGTGACCGATGCAATGGGACGGCGAAGGGTTTCCTGACCTGAACCTGCGCGGACTGCAGGCCGGTCGGGTTCGACCGGCCCGTTTCCGGGATCTGACTGGCACCCGTCGACCGAGTACTGACAAGCGCCGCTATTCGATGCGTCTATCCCACATCGCGGCCTGGTGTTTCCTGAGAAGCTCTTCCACGAACTGCGGTACGACGTTGCGAAATTTTCCCTGGTTATCGGGCACGATCTCGACCATGCGCGCAATCATGTCGGACGGGTCGAGACGGCCCTCGGGGTTGCCGATCAAGGCCGCATAGGTGTCACGCAACGCTTGGCGCCCTGTGAAATGAACGTCGTCGTTCAGCCATCGGAACGCGTTCTCCGCCATCGCTTCGTTAAAACCGGTCAGGAACGCGCCTGGATTGATTGTCTGAACCTGAATGCCAAAAGGCTTCATTTCCTGCTGCATCGCCTCCGCCATCGCTTCGATTGCGTGCTTGGTTGCCGCGTAGGCGGAAAAACCCGGCGGGCTGAAGAGGCCGCCCATCGACGAGACGAAAACGACTTTTCCTGCTTTCCCAGCATCGATCCAGCGCTTCACAACTTGCTGGGTCAGGTGCAAAGGCGCGAATACATTGATCTCGAAGTTGCGGCGCACCAGGTCGAGCGGAATTTCCGCGATCGGACCGCCTTCTCCGATACCTGCGTTGTTTAGGAGAACGTCGAAGTCCCAGGTCAACGCATTCGCGACGTCGTATGTGTCGAGCAGATCGAGCTTTTCGACGCGAACATTATCGAGGCCCAATTCAGCGACTTTTTCACGCAATTGCGTCACCTGTGTCCAGCTATGTGCCGCAGCGATGACACGGTGGCCATTTTGTCCGAGGCCAAGCGCTGTGCCTTCGCCCAGACCTGATCCCGCGCCGGTTATCAGTATCGTCTTCAACATGACCGTTCTCCATCCACGCGTTCGCCCGCAAGCAGCGACAGTTGTTCGAGCCATGCCGACTGACCGGCCTTGGCGATTGTCCGATCCTCGGTCACCTGGCCGCCCGATACGCCAATTGCACCGCACAGTTCACCGTGTGCGTCGAGCAGCGGCATGCCGCCCGCGAAGGTGACCAGACCGTCGTTGGTCAGTTCAAGACCATGCGCCTGAGCATCGGGTTTGCAAACCTCCCAGATCTGCTCGGTATCGGTTTCGAACAGGATCGACGTTCTGGCCTTCTTGATTGCAACATCGATTGTTCCCAGCCACGCGCGGTCCATCCGCACAAAGCCCTTGAGATGGCCGCCCACGTCGAGTACGGCAATGCACGCGGCTACGCCAAGCTTTCCTGCATGTGCTTGCGCGGCCTGAATCACATGATCCGTTTGAGAAGAGGAGAGGTTCATCGTTCGCTCGTCCTGTCGACAACGTCTGCCAGGCCGCCGGGGAACATCGCGTCCGCTGCGGCAAATACGTTGAGTGCTTCGCGCAGCAGGACGATCTTGCCGTTCGCGGCGGTGCAGTGGCCAAAGAAGCGCTGGTGGACCGTTTTACCGGAAATGCCCGATTGGTGATGAATCGTGTATTCGCCAAAAGCCTGCTCGGGCGTGTCGATATAAATCTGCACATCAACGAAGCGAAAACCCGGGTACATCCGTTCATGCAGAAAGGTTAGGAATGCATCAATGTTCGCTGGCCCTTCATAACGTGGCTCGACCCCCAGATCGGACAGATAGGGCAACTCAAGTGCGCCATTCTCGGCAAAGAGCGCAGCGGATTCGCGCGCGCTTCCATCGATATACGCTTGCAGCAGTTCCTTTGCGGTTTTCATGATTCAAGCCTCCTCGGCGGGTTGAGCAATTGCCTGGGTCGCAGAAACGCGGGGCGTTTACCGGCCTCGCGATTCAGGCGTGTTATCGAAACAAGAGAGATCAATGAACGGCTCATGCGAGCGGGCATGGTTAAATTCCCGCCAGCACCTGATGCACCATGTGCACGACGATGGAACCTTCTCCCACCGCCGATGCAACGCGTTTCACGTTTCCCGCCCGCGCGTCGCCCACGGCGAACACGCCTGGCAGACTGGTTTCGAGCATGTAGGGACGTCGCGTGAGCGTCCACGGCTGCGGCGGCGTGGCATGTTCCAGATCCCGGCCTGTCAGCACGAACCCTTGTCGGTCGAGCGACAGGCAGCCAGCAAGCCATCCGGTTTTCGGTGAAGCGCCTGTCATGACGAAGACATGCCGGACCGGCTGCGTGGTCACTTCGCCCGTCGTCTTGTCGAGCCACGACACCTCTTCAAGGTGGTCGTCGCCGCTCATGCCGGCGAGCTCGCTGTTGAAGTGCATGTGAATGAGCGGATTTTCTTCAATGCGCTGGATCAGATAGCGCGACATCGTGTCCGCCAGACCATGCGACCTGATCAGCATCTGTACGCCCGCAGTGTTCTGCGCGAGAAACACGGCGGCCTGTCCGGCGGAATTGCCGCCGCCGATGACGACCACGGGCTCGTCCTTGCACAGTTGGGCTTCCATGAAGGTGGCGTTGTAGTAAATGCCGCGACCCGTAAAGCGATCGATGTTTGGCAGCGCGGGCTGGTTGTACGTGGCGCCGGTGGCAAGCACGATGGCGTGGGTGAGGATCTGTTGGCCGTCATCGAGTGAGAGCCGGTAGGGGCGTTCATTGCAGTTCAGGCGTGCGACGTTGCGTGCCACCATGATCTTTGCACCGAATTTTTCCGACTGGGCGATCGCGCTTGTCGCCAGTTCCTGACCGGACAGCCCGGTTGGAAAACCGAGGTAGTTTTCGATCCTCGAGCTGGAGCCAGCTTGTCCACCGGGCGCAGCACGCTCGATCACGAGCACATCGAGCCCCTCTGATGCGGCATACACCGCGGCCGCTAGTCCTGCGGGACCGGCGCCTACGACCACGATGTCGCGCACTTGGGAATCGTCGATATTCCTGTTGAAACCCAGCGCTTCGGCGACTTCGCGTGGCGTTGGATTTCTCAGCACTTTTCCGTTGTTGCAGATCACGACAGGGACATCGTCGCTGCATACGCCGAAGCGGTCGAGCATTTCCTGAGCCGTGCGATCGGTGTCGAGATCGACGTAGGCGAAAGGATGGCCGTCTCGCGTCAGGAATTCTCTAAGCGCGAGCGTCCCCGCTGAATAACGTGAGCCCAGAATGAGCACGTTGCTATGACCATCGCTGGACAACTTGAGACGACGTGCGAGAAACGCCTTCATGAATATGTCGCTTAACTCAGCATCCTTGCTGATCAACGTACGCAGATTTTCTGCGCTCAGTTCGAGCAGGCTCGATGACGTGACGGCCTGGCATCGGTAGATCGATCGCCTGCCGGCAATCATCAGCAATTCCCCGGAAAACTGGCCTGCTGAGTAGGTCGTCACCGTTTGCTCGATGCCACCCGCGAACGAGATGATCCGGATATTGCCGTCGATCACGACGTACACCGGCGGCGTGTCGTCGTCAGGGTCATAAAGCACTTCACTGGCTGCGGCCTGTCGCGGTTTCGTGAAGACGCGAACCCGTTCAAGCTGCGATTCGGTGAGTATCGGCGCGTAAGACATGACAGCCTCCTGTTCCGGCAGCGCGACCTTCAAAACCCGCGAGGAGCGTCCGGCTCGCACCCTCGCCCACAACTTGATGATGGGTCGCTCCAGCGGAATTCGCGAATAAATCGATATAAATTGCTGCTAACGCAGGGTTGCGGGCGCGACATAACAGGAATGGAGCATATGCACGGATTTATCTATACTCGAACGATCGTGCTCAGGAAATCGATATGAAAGCTTTGCAGTGCAATTGCTCGACCCTTCGCAGCGCGGCGCGAGTACTCAGCGCCGCGTACGACGAAGCGCTCCGTCCCACAGGCTTGAAGATGACCCAGTTTTCCATTCTTGCGCGCCTCGCGGCCGTTGGTCCGATTACGCAAAATCAGTTTGCCAACGTGCTTGCTATGGACCGTTCTACCTTGGGACGAAATCTGCGGCCCCTCCAGCGCGATAAATTCGTGCGGCTCGATATTGGCGAAGACCGGCGTGAACGGGTTGTCGACCTCACCGCGGCTGGCCGGCGCATGCTGGCCAAAGCGATGCCGCTGTGGGAAGAGGTCCATCAGCGCTTCGAAGACAGCTTTGGCGCAGCGGAGGCGGTTCGGCTTCGGCATGCGCTTAACGTCGTCATCAAGGTTGGCCGCGAGTTGTCGTCGCAGAACGAGGACGGCGTGGACCAAGCCTGATGAAATGGCGCGCTCATTATTCACATGCCGGCGGCGGGTGGCATGCATTGAAGGGCGTTAGCAACCTTTAGCAACGCTTTAGTTGCTGCTAGTGTTCCGGCTGCACGAGAATTGGCTCATCGTGACCTTGTGATGTGGCGTCCGTCACATTTCTGCCCAATGGGTCCCTGCCATTCCCGCTGAAGGAGCGCGTCATGATCAAGGTTAGCGTGATGTACCCGAACATGGCCGCAGCCCGGTTCGATCATGAGTATTACCGGGACCGCCATATGCCGATGGTCAAGGCCAAGCTGGCGGAAGCTTGCGCGTACTACACGATTGACAAGGGTCTCGCCGGCGGAACACCCGAAATGCCGGCGCCCTATGTCGCGATGTGCCACGTTTTCTGTGAATCGGTGGATGTGTTCCAGGGCGGCATGGCGCTTCATGGCAATGCGATCTTTGGTGACATCGTCAATTTTACTGATCTCGTTCCGGTGGTTCAACTGAGCGAAGTCGTGGTCGGGTAGCAATATCCACCACGAAAGAGTAGTCATACTAATAAAATCTATAGCTGTCATTGACCTGTTGCGCCGGAGTCGATCATTGCGACACGTTGCGTAGCGGGATACCCTCGACATCATCATTCAAGGAGCACGCCATGAAAGCCCTTTTTGTTATTTCCAGTTTCGAGAACGGGGCCTGGTTGTCGGAAATCACCCATCCTTACTGGCACCTCATCGAACGTGATGTCGAGGTGGATTTTGCCAGTCCGAAGGGTGGCAAGGTCGGCTGGTCTCCCTATAGCGATCCCTATGCGGAGGGTACGACGGAACCTCACGACCTGGTCAGCAAGGGATTTCTGTCCGATCCCTCGCTGATGGCGAGGCTTGCGACGACCCTCGCCCTGCAGGATGTCGAACTGGATCAGTACGACGCCGTTCACGTGGCCGGCGGACAAGGCGCGACCTTCGACCTCTATCCGAACAAGGACCTCGCGAAAGTGCTGGAGCATTTCTGGATGCGTGAAAAGATCGTCGCCGCGATCTGTCACGGAGCGATCGCACTCGGCAATATTCCCGAACTGATTCGCGGCCGGCGCGTCACGGGGTATCCGGCTGCCGGCGATCGCGAACTGGAGCGTCTCTTCGGCGCGGGTTTCATTCCGAGTTATCCGCAGAAGGTGCTCGAAGAAACGGGAGCGCGCTATCAGGAGGCGGGCACCGATGCGCCGTGCGTTGTCATCGACGGTAAATTGCTGACCGGTCAGAACCAGCAATCCGCTTCGGAGTACGGCATTGTCCTGTATCACTTGATGTCGGGTCACTCCCCTGTAGTGAGTGCATAACGCTTCGGCATAGCATCAGATTGTTGGCGGGCTCGCTGTTGGAGGTGTCCATGTTATATCTCGTCCATATGCAGGTTGTCATTCCCGCAGGCACGAACCCGGCCGAGCTTGAGCGTTTGCAAGCGGCGGAAAAAACTTTCTCGCAGCGATTGCAGACAGAGGGCAAGTGGCGACACCTGTGGCGCGTGACCGGGGAGTTCGCGAATTACAGTGTGTTCGATGTCGAATCGCACGATGAACTGCACACGTTGCTCACCGCGTTGCCGCTCTACCGGTTCATGACTTCCGTCCACGTCACGCCGCTTGCGCAGCATCCGTCGGCGCTTGTGGTGAACTGAGCGTGATGGCTGGCGTCGCATGTCTGGACGCCTGCGCTGCCACTCTTCGGATGGCGTCGACTCACGGGCCCGCGAACTACGGCGCGCAGTTGTCGAGCAGCTGCAACGCAGCCTGATAGTCCGGCGTTGCAGACTTGTCGGGAAACCGTTCGAGCACAGACTCAAGCGAAGCTCGCGCCTCGTCGAACCTGAGTTGATCGCGCAGTATCCCGCCAAGCGTCGTCGCGCTGCGCAACTCCCAGGCGAGTGCGCCTTGTTTGCGCGCGATTGCAAGTGAGCGGGCCAGCATCTCGATCACGCTGCTGACAGCGGTCGTGTCGCGCTCGCGAAGTAGCTTGCAGGCTTCGAGGCGCAGGATTTCCGCCGAACACCAGATCGGGTTCGTGGACCAGGCGCGCTCAATCAACTGCGGCGATGCGAATCCTTCCGCGAGCACGCTGTATTCCTCGAAATGCCGATAGCCCCATTGCGTGTCATCGCAGCGCCGGCGCGAGATGGGCATGGCGAGCGCGGCAAACGTGGTGGTCAGAAAGCGTCGATAGGCCTCAGCAAACCGATGCCAGAACGACACGGCCAACGCGGCGGAATGCTCCTCCAGAAGCACAAGGTTGCGGCTGGCCATTGCCAGTTCACCTGCCCATAGCGCAACGGGACACGCCCCCATCGCCGTGGCAAAGCAAATGGACAGCGTGTGCTTGCTGGCTATCGCCACCGATACACTTTCGTCTGCCAATTCAACCGCCCGTGTCGAATTGCCCTCCAGCCAGAACACCCGTGCGAGCATTGCGTGATGGATCACCTGCGGTACATACAGAAACTGTGTTCGCTGGCTGTCCGGCACCGAGGCCGAAGCCGACAATGCAGACGAAAGCCATTCCCTCGACGCCGGCAGATCGCCTTGATAAACGTGGGTAATGCCTCGCATCGTCATATAGATGCTTTGCCCCAGCGTGTCCGGATGCAGATTGGCGTACGTCTCGGCTTCGACCAGCGCCGCGTCGTGTTGCCCGAGACCCTGGTGATACCGCCAGGTGCCAAGAGCGGCCATGGTTCGCGTTTCCACGTCACCCAGCTGTTCTGCGATTTCGTCCACGCGAGCATAGAGTATGGGCAATTCCGGCGCGCTGCCCTGGGTGTTATAAAGCGCCTTGCCGATCGCAATGAGAATCTTGGCTTCGGCCCGTAGCGTCTGTTTCGACGGGGCACCGATGAAGGTGAGCGCTCGTCGGCCATACGACATGTATTCGTCGACCAGCGACAGATTGTCCCAAACGAACCACGACGCTGCGGTCAGCAGTAGTCCCAGGTTCCTGTCGCCACTTTCGCTAAAACACCATTCGAGCGCGATGCGGATCTCAGCGGCGACCTGCCGGAAACTGGTCAGCCAGTTCACGTCGTTCATGCTTTGCTCGAATGCCGGCTCGCTCACCCGTTCATAAAAGTGCCTCGCGTGCCGTTGACGAAGGAGGTTGGCCTCAGGGTCGTCATGCAGTTTCTCCAGCGCGTACGCACGCGTCATGTCGAGCAGGCGAAAACATACCCTGCCATTCGAAAACTGCAGCACGACCAGCGACTTTGCGACGAGATTGTTCAGCGATTCCTTGACCCTTTCTGCATCGAATATGTCATCTGGAAGGACCGCTACGACCGATTCGCGCGTGAATGTCGCCTTGAAAACGCCAAGCCGGCCGAATACGGCTTTCTCGGCATCGTTTAGCAATCCGAAACTCCAGTCGAGCGTCGCGCGTAACGTGCGGTGTCGCGGCTGCGCGGTTCGGCGGCCCTTGGTCAGGAGCGCCAAACTGTCGCTAAGTTCCTCGACGAGACCGGCGAGTCCGAACGTGTCGATGCGCGCGGCTGCAAGCTCGATCGCGAGCGGAATACCTTCGAGCTTGCGGCACAGGTCCGCGAGCAGCGGGGCCTGCGCATCGGTGAGGGTGAAATCGCTTACGACCGCCGCCGCCCGCTCCACGAAGAGTTCGGCGGCGGAAAACCGGATCAGGGCTTCGGCGGTCATCGGCGTGTCAAGTTCGGGCGGCACCTCGAGCGCCGAAAGCTGACGGACGGATTCGCCTTCCGCACGCAGCGGTTCCCGGCTGGTGGCCAGAACATGGACGTCGGGCGCGGTTCGCAGCACGGCCTCGACCACTTCCGCCGCCCGGTCGATGACGTGCTCGCAGTTGTCGAAGACCAGCGCGACGTGGCGGTGTTGAAGGTGATTGACGATCGCCGCGAGCGAGGTCTCCGACGCAACCGGTACGCGCAACGCTTCGGCGACCACGGTCGACACCAGTTCGGGATCACTCAGCATGGCAAGGTCGATGAAGAAACAGCCGTCCCTGTAGCAGCCCTTGAGTGCATTGGCGACTGCGAGCGCCACACTGGTCTTGCCGATACCGCCCGCGCCCACAATGGTCACGAACCGATTCCCGCTGACCAGTTTCTTGATCTCGTTGACGAAGGGATCGCGCCCGACCAGCCGCGTCAGTGGCAGAGGTAATTCAGCAGGAAGGGTGCGCTGATCGGGTACCGGCTTGTGGCGTTCGACCTGCGTTGCAAAGCGGTATCCTCGGCCTGGCACATTGAGGATGTATCGTCCCCGATTCTGGCTCTCGTCGAGAGCCTTGCGCAGCGACGTGATGTGGACGCGGAGATTGTTCTCATCGACGATCGTCGTCGGCCAGACGCGCGTCACGATCTCCGCATTGCTGACGACCTCACCGGCGCGCTCAACCAGTAACACCAGCACTTCGAACGCACGCTGCCCAAGGGAGACCCGCTGCCCATCGCGGACAAGCGAGCCTTCTGCGGGACTCAGTCGGAATGGGCCAAACGTGTAAGCGGTTTTATCCACGCAAGCTCTCGATGTCATTGTTCGATGCACAGTGCAGCGAGCGCGGCGACGCGCGTTTGTTGCACGAAGACTGTCAGCAGCGCGGCGGTAATCGGAGCATGTGTATTCGTATGTCGAAAGCAGTTTTCGATCTGCCGTTATTTCCCGTGAGTGGGCCTAACAGCGGACAGGCAATCGTGCTGCATCGCGGACGATCGGACGCGCCGATATACAAATTACGAACGGCTTTCGTGGCGTTCGGGAAATACGGGTACATACCCATAATAGTTCACCGAAAGCCGTGAAATCAATATTTTGCGCGTTTCAGTCTGAAGGGGTAGCGGTGATCGCTACCGTGCTGGCGCGCCAGCGGTGAGTTCGCGCTGCTTTGCGCTTAAAGATATTGGAGTTAATTGGTTGCCGCGGTCAATTGCCTACAGAGGCTGGCGACGCCCAACGCGCCGGCGCAGCTCCTCAGTTCACGCTTGCTTCGCCGCCTGCTGTTCGGGATACCATGACGTAAACTTCATCGCCGCGACAAGTGCCACTACCGTCGCGATGACGCCCGTCGAATGTGGCAGCGCCGGCACGTAAGCCATCACGATATCAGCCATCGCGAGCACGCCGAATGCAACGGCCCACGCCGCGCTGATCACGTAGTTGATGCGCGCGAAATCCGGGCTGTCCCAGTGCTCGCGACCAACGGTCTCGCGTGCGTACTGCAGCGTGAACGGCTGCCGCAAAGCGATCGACGCCAGCACGATCAACATCAACCCCGCATCGACACGCAGCCGAACCGCGGCGATCGACCATTGCACATTATTCGTGAGCGCATAAGCCGTAAGCGCGCCGAACAGCAAGACCGTACCGACCTCCAGCAGCTTGACGCGGCGGCCCGTCGCGAGATCGCGCACCAGCAGGACGGCGGCGATGATCGTGCCGGCCGCGAGTCCCGCCGGCACACCGGCCAGGCGCTCAATCACTGCGAAGGCGATAAAAGGGGCAAACGCTAAAAGAAGATTCATCTCGAACTCCAGAGTGTTCAGTTATCCACGCGCGAGCGCAAGGTCGCGCGCCGCGATCCAGTTACCATGAAAACCGTTCGGCACACGGTGAGGAATCTCGACCGTTGCGAGCGGCCCTGCCGAAACATGCCGCGCATCGAACACCAGCAGATCGCTGCGCATCTGCGCACCACGAAACACCACCGCGAGAATCCAGCCGTCGCCTTCTTCCGACCCTGCCTCCCGCGGCACGAACACCGGCTCCGATGTCGCGTCGTCATCGTCCAGCGCGTAGACGTCCTTTCGCGATCCGTGGTCGTGGTCGATATGCACGATCCGCGTAAAGAGACCGCCGCCTTGTTCTGCGTGCCCCGCAAGCCAGCCGTGACGATACTGCGCGCCGGCAAAGCGCTCGTCGACGCGGGGAAACTCTCCCGTCGCATCGGCGATAACCTCACTGGTTGCAATGCGCTCAGGGCGACGCAGATCGAACGTCCAGCGGCACAGACGTGCATGGCCGACATCTCCGATTGCGCGGCCATCCGGCCAGGGGAAATTCGGCGGCGCATCGAATTGCATCACGTCCATGTGAATGCAATCGTCACGCTCCCATGCGTTCATTACGTGAAAGACGAAGCACACAGGACCCTGCCACCAGTCAATCTCGCCGCTTCCGTCGCGACGCATCAGACCGACGAACGTGCCGAATTCCGGTTCCCACGCGTAGGCGGGACCGCCGGCCTTCACGCGCTCCGCGCTCGCGGTCAGCGGCGTCACCGGAAACAGCAGATGACGCGACGTGAACGCGAAATCGTGGACCATGCTCGCGTAAGGTGCATCGAACCGGCACACGCGCGTCACGCGGCCATTCGCATCGATGCTGCCTGCGGTCATTTCCGCGCCCAGTCCGTCAGGTCCGCCATAGCTGAAAAACAGCAATTCGCCGGTACGCGGATCGCGCTTTGGATGCGCGGTGAACGCCCCCCGCAATACGCCGCCGAAATCGACCTGACCGCGCGTACCCAGCGTCGCCACGTCGAGTTCAACCGGAGGATGTGCTTCTTCCAGCGCGAGCAACCGGCCGCCATGCATCAGCACATTCGTGTTGGCGACACCGTCGTCGAATGCCAGGCCTTGCGGGGCCGCGGCGCCCAGACCGCGGACGTCCGCGGCGGCGCCTGCCCGCTCCGCGCACCATCTCTGCGTGCGAACCCAGCGGTTCCGGTACGTAACATCGCCATTCGAGAATTCGAAACGGTGCACCATCCCGTGCCCCGCAAACCAGTGTTGCGCGGCATCCGGATGGTGCGGATTCGGGCCATTGCGCACCAGCGCGCCTTCCAGCCCGGCCGGTAAAGCGCCGCGTATGAACAATGGTCCACAGTCCGCTTCGAAGTCGATCGGCGGATGATTCGAGCGGTATGAAAGCGGTTGGGCAAGCTGGTTCATGTCGTCGGCTCCGTATGTTTCCAGTGGAAAGATTTTGACTTCATCGTCCCGCAAGGTCAAGATATCTTTTCATTGTAAAAATCTATCGGAGCAGATTCATCGTTATGAGTGAAGCGTCAGCACACCGCAAGACGTCGGCGCCAACGCCGGCGGAAACACCGCCGATCAGCCCGGGGCGCGACAAGCCCTATCACCACGGCGCGCTGCCCGAAGCGCTGTTGCAGGCCGCGGAGTCGGTGTTGCGGCGAGACGGGCTGCGCGGTCTGACACTGAGGGCGATCGCGCGCGAGGCCGGGGTGTCACACACTGCGCCGCAACACCACTTCGGCGACATAGCGGGCGTGCTGAGCGAACTGGCTGCGACCGGTCACCGGCGGCTGGCCGCGACGATGGCCCAGCACGCAAAGGGTATTGAACGCGGCAAGGCGCGACGCAAGGCGATCGCGCGCGGCTACGTGAGCTTCGCGGTGAATGACCCTGATCTGTTCCGGCTCATGTCGCGCAACGAACTGCTCGATCAGGCGCGGCCGTCGCTGATCGAGGGGCGGCAGGTTTCGATGCGTGGCCTTGCCGGCGTCTTCGGCGACGATCCGGAGCAAACGCAGGGCGAAGCAAAGGTGACGGTGCGGCCGGACGCGGCGCAGGCTGTCGCAATGACCGCCGCATGGGCTTATGTCCATGGACTTGCGTTGTTGCTGATTGACGGACGCCTCTCGGGCCTCGCCAAGGCGGCCGAAGGAATCAGTGACGCCGAACAACTCGTCGATGCCGCGATCGAGCGCTTGCAGATTGTCCCTGATAGTGCCGACCCGGCTCGCAACACATAAGACTACGGCTGACTTGCGACCATCGATGCGCGCTCGAGTCAGCCGGTCGCCAGAGCATAGGTGGGCCCTGCGCTGACCGAGTTCGTCGATGCGCAGGCGTCACGACAATACCCCTCAGCCTTCCGATAGTTTTTTCAGCTGCGTGATCCACAACTCATGGCCCCGGTGGAGCACGGCAGGGTCCGACTTGCGTCCGGCCGCCGCTGCGGGTCCTTTGGTTGCCTCTTCCGTTACGACGTGGCAAGACCCGTGCGAGGGGGTGAGCAGCCACGTGTGGTATGCGGTGACGTCCGGGCCTTTACCGAACCATCCGAGGCGTGTTTCAGGAGAATATTCGGCAACCGTACTATCGATATGTACCCCGAATGTTTTCCAGCCGAATTGCGCGCCGGCTCGCAGGACTGACCCGCCACCGGAGATTCGTACGTCATGAGAATTCGGATACCACTGCGGCCAACGTCGGGCATGGACGATGTGATTCCATACCGTCTGACACGGCGCGTCGATCATGATCTCGTTGTGCGAGAAAAGGTCAGCTTGTTCGGGGCCCAACGAAGTGGGCCAGTGGATTTTATTCGAGCGGCTGGCCAGATCAGTATCGACCTGGTCGGCGAACGCGGACTGGGATGTTGCCAGTGCCATGACGTCCAGGCACAGAAAAGCTGCCAGGATAACCGCAAGTATGCGAGGGTGGCGCCAGCCGTTGTAATTGTTCGCGGAACCGCCTTCGCGACATGCTGAAAAATTCATTAAGGATTGAATTTTAATACTCCATATCCACCAGGAAGGTATCAAACCGGCCCGTAGATAATTGACCATAGGCTGGCAAGTGTTTAAAGCTTGGCTTGATCGTCAGGCGAATGGGCATTTCATTCGAACCAAACGCTGGGCCGGGG
This sequence comes from Caballeronia sp. LjRoot34, assembly GCF_964253815.1. NCBI lineage: Bacteria > Pseudomonadati > Pseudomonadota > Betaproteobacteria > Burkholderiales > Burkholderiaceae > Caballeronia > Caballeronia sp. LjRoot34. The sequence continues at coordinate 757,933 of NZ_CAXUSB020000003.1, read as the reverse complement.
GCGCAGTGCCCGGCAGTCAGAAGCGACTGAGGAGCTGCTTGGTTCTCACGCCGGGAAGTCCTGCGCAGATGCTTTGCCGCCACGATCCGCAGCATGAGAAATAGCTGTGATCTCGTCGTTACCCGGCCGCGTTCGAGGTCGAACAACTTGTATCGAGGGGGGCAGACGCGCCTGTGTCGACCGCTACTTCCAAGCCGACAGGGTTTGCAGAGTGAGATCCGCCAAGGCAGCATCGGATGCCGGATTCTGTCCGGTGATCAGTTCCCGGTCTTGCACGACATTCGATTTCCATCCCGCCACGGCCGACACCTTGCCTCCCGCGGTTTCCAGTCCTTGCTGCGGCGTGAATAGAGGATCTGCATGAAAGACGTTCTTCGCCGCGATGGATTCTTCTTCGTCGCTGAAAACCGTCATCCTGTAACCTCGATACGGCCATTTTGCGGCCAGGCTGCGAGCTTGGTCGACATTGCCAGCCTGCAACGCTGCCTGGTTCGAAGCGGGGTCGCGGGTCGCGGACAGTAGCGCGACCGGACCGTGGCAAAGGAGCACCGTCGTGCGGTGATGCGCATGAAAATACCGGAGAATGGAACCTAGATCGTTGTTTGCCATGAGATCGATCATCGGGGCGGGACCGCCCGGGACGAAGATCGCCTTGTACTGGCTCAGGTCCTGATGAGCGACCTCGTTCAAGGTGAGCGGATGGGCGAGCCCGGTCAGCGTGCCCTGGAATCGCTGGGCCGATTCGAGCGCGTCCTTGCTTCCACCAAAGTAATCTGTGGTGACGGACGACTGGTCCACTGCGGGGACGTTACCTTTGGGATTGGCGAAAACAAGTTCATATCCGGCCTCAGCGAACTTTTGAGCCGGTACGGTAAGTTCGTTGAGGTAATACCCGGTCTCGAACGTCTTGCCATCTTTCAGCGGCAGTACATGCTCGCTTGAAAGTACGATAAGAATCTTCCCCTTCGACTGCTGGGCGAGCAGCGGAGAGGACACGAATGAAGCTATCAGGGCTGCAAGGGCAGCACTAATCAAGCGTTTGCCGATTGTCATCTGAAATCCTTGTGTAAATCGATGTCGCGACACCCGCGCGAAAGGAACCGGGACGGAATCCGCATGGCGCAGCAGGCGTGGCGTACAGGCATACGGCCGACGTTGCGTATCGTGTTCATGCGCTGGACTTACTGATCATTCCGGTGAGCGCAGTTTCGAGCGAGGTGCCCCCGCGCGTGGTTTCGGTAGCAGGGCGTTCAAAGGCAATCCAGCCGGTGTTGAAACCATTTAGCATCTCGGCCATCGCGTCGGCCGATCGGGAAGTGAGTCCCCACGAGCGATAGGTCGAAAGCCATTGCGTCTCGGGCTGTACCTGGGCTGTTACCGGTTTTCCAAGGACCGTCGCCAAAGCGGCAGCGATATCGTGAGGAGAATATCGTCGCGGGCCCTCGAGTTCGACGATGCGTTGCCCGCGCCAGTCGGCCTGCAGAACAGCGGCGACAGTTGTACCGATATCGGCGGTGGCAATCATCGGCACCTCGCGGTCGAGCGGGTTGAGCATGCTCGGCAGCACGCCGGTCTCCTGCACAGAGGTGATCAATCCAGCGTAGTTCTCCATGAACCATCCCGCCCGGATCGAGGTGACAGCCGGCAAGTCGGCGAAGGCGCGCTCCATGTGATGCAGCTTTAAAATTGCGCCGGTACCGTGGGAATGCTGAGCCCCAATCGACGAAAGCAGCACGACCTTCGTGGGCGGTACCGCCCGCAGGGCTTCGTTCAATGCCTTCAGTGCAACGGTGTTTTCTGCGAACATGTCTTCGGACTCGAACCAGGTCGGCGTCATGATGAAGATGCCGTCCACGCCGTCAAAAGCGGTTTTCAACGCATCGCCGTCGTAGGGGTTTCCTACGACGACCCGCGCTTCTCGCGCGCGCCACGCTGCCGCTTTTTCCTCGCGGCGAACGATGGCTCGAACTTCGCTTCCATCGGCGAGCAGCTTGGTCGCTGCCGTTGCGCCGACATTCCCGGTAATTCCCATGATTGTGTAAACGGCCATGAATCCATCCTTTGTCGTTAACCAGCCGCCGCCGATGTGGCGGCGCTTGATGGATTGCATTTAATGACTTTGACGGCTTGAGATAAAGAGGGCTCTGGTTCAAGGACTATCCGCCCTCGCTTGATAATCGCTTAAGGTTGGCCGTTCCAGAGTGTCACCACCGTGTCTGGCCGGGAGCAGCCGTTGAATGCGAGAGGGCCGGGTGCGCAATCTAGTACAGGAACGAACACGGCGACTATTGACGCTTAATTTAACTTCCAGACTGGGTAAAATGGCACTATGGATTAAGGCTTATCAAGCAGAGGTTGTTAATGGATCGTCTGACGGGTATGGAAGTCTTTGTGCGGGTCGTTGATAAGGGGGGATTTACCGCAGCGGCCGAAGCAAGTGGCATGTCAACGACGATGGTCAGCAACCACATCCAGGAACTGGAGCGACGGCTCGGCGCACGGCTGCTGAATCGTACGACACGGCGTCACAGCTTGACCGAGATAGGCAAGGCGTTTTATGACCAATGCATAGATATCCTTACTAGAATCGATGGTGCGGAAACGGAAGCTCGTGAAATGCGCTCAGAGCCGCGAGGTCGCTTGCGTGTAAGCGCACCTGTGTCCCTGGGATCTCATCTGCTTTTGCCTTTGCTCGCGGACTACTTCAAGGCGTATCCACGGGTGGAAGTCGAACTGATGCTGAACGACAGGCTTGTCGATCTGGCGGATGAAGGATTCGATGCCGTGTTTCGCTTCGGCAAACTTGGCGATGTAGGATTGGTTGCGCGACCACTGCGGGGCCTCGGCCGGATCGTTTGCGCGTCCCCAGCCTATCTCGCGGAACAGGGCACGCCACGCAGTCCCGAGGAATTAGCCTCGCACAATTGTCTCTGCTTCCACTACATTCAGCCAGAGCGTGAATGGCGCTTCGACAAGCCCAAGAGCTGCACTATCTCGGTGTCGGGGCAACTGACGGTAAATAACGGTCCGGCGCTCCTGATGGCCGCGCTGGGCGGCATTGGCATTGTCATGCTGCCGGACTTCCTGGTGGCGAACGACATAGCGTCAGGCCGACTAGTCCAGCTGTTCCCGGAAGAGGACTTTTCGCGAGCGCCACTGCAACTGGTTTATCTTCCGGATCGTTACATGACACCCAAGCTGCGAAGCTTCGTCGACTTTGTCGTGGAACACCTTGCTTGAGTGGACCCGGGTTGGGCGAGCCGAGGCGCTGGGTCGGTAAGACGTCGATCATCGCGTCGATGCCTTTGCTTACTTGCTCGCGCGCCGATACGACAGCCTGTGCCGCGGCCTCACTTCATCGCCGCGATCGCTTCGAACAACGCGAGGTTCAGCAGCTTGACATCGTTATTGGCCGGTTCCGGTTGTGACGAGAACTTGGCGATCACCGTCTCCCGTGACGGGTCGACGTATAGCCACTGGCCATGGATGCCGATCGCGAAGCAGGCTCCGCTGGCGTTGCCAACCTGATACCACTTGTTGCAGTACTTGCCGTTCGGCAGCCAGGCTGAGAAGGTCCCTTGTCGCCATGCCTCGGTGCTCCCGCCCGAGAGCGTATCTTTCATCCAGTCCGCGGGTATCAGCCTGCGCTTGCCGACGGTACCGCCGAGGCGTACCAACTCGCCGATTCTCGCCAGATCGCGCACCGTCATGCACAGGCCGCCGCCCGAGCGCGCGGTGCCGGCGAGGTCCACCGTCACGCAGCCGTCCTGCCGTAACCCCAGTGGCTGCCACAGACGCTTGGACGCGAAGTCCGCGTAGCGTTCGCCCGAGGCACGCTCGATCACAAGGCCGAGCACGTCCGAGTTGGGGGAGCAATAATGGAAAGGACCGCCGTGCTCCCCCGCACCTTTGGGCAGCGAAGCGAGGAAGCCGATCACGGTCTCCGGTTGCTCACCGTCTCGCCGTGGATCCAGCAGGCCTGCCCGGCGGTAGCGGGCATAAACGCCGGTTGGATCGAGATAGTCTTCGTTGAACGCGAGGCTCGTGCGCATATCCAGCACGTGCCTGACGCGGGCGTCGCCAAACGCTGAATGCGCGAGCTCCGGCACGTAATGCGCGACCGGGGCTTCAGGGTCCAGAAGACCGTCGCCGACGAGCACACCGGCGAGCAGGCCCGCGACTGACTTGCTGGCCGAAAACAGAATGTGGCGGCTCTGCAGGGTAAAGTGCGGCGCGTGAAAATCAGCGACGAAACGCCCGGCTCGCGTTACCGTGATGGCATCGGTCGAGGTCTGCCGCAGAATCGCCGCTACCGTGCGGCGTTCGCCGTCGAGCACGAATTCATGTTCGGTCAGCGCGCCGGCATCGACCTTGGGTTCTTCGGGAAGACCGGGCGTGGCCGGGATTCGCGCCGTCGGGATCAACTCGTGGACATGGCGAAAGGCCCACACATTCCAGGGCGCCTCGCGCCAGTTGCCGTGCCGGACGCTGTCCCTGCGAAAGCCGTAGTCGCTTTCGAAATGTGAAGAGATCATCTTGGCTGCAGACTCCTATGGCAGGCGATCATGAAAAAACGAGGGGATCAATGAACGTGCTGCAGGAACTCGCGGAAGCGTTCTCCCGGCGGCGCCGACAGCATCTCGACCGGATTGCCGTCGTGCACCACGCGGCCGGCTTCCATGAACAGCAGGCGGGAACCGACGCGTTGCGCAAAGCCCATTTCGTGAGTGACGACGACCATCGTCATGCCCTCGCTGGCGAGCGTCTGCATGACCTTGAGGACTTCCTGGCGCAATTCCGGATCGAGCGCCGAAGTCGGCTCGTCGAACAGCATCAGCTTGGGCTGGACGGCGAGTGCCCGCGCAATTGCGACGCGTTGCTGCTGACCGCCGGAAAGCTGCGACGGATAGTGATGCATCCGCTCGGACAGACCGACTTTCTGCAGAAGCGCGGTGGCGATCTCGCGCGCTTCCATCCGCGTTTGGCCGCGCGCCCGGATCGGTCCGAACATGACGTTCTGCATTGCCGTCAGGTTCGGAAAGAGATTGAACTGCTGGAACACCATACCCGCTTCGAGCCTGATGCGCCTGACGTCGCGCGCGGAACCCAGCACGCTGATGTCGTCGACGCGCAGGTCGCCGTCGCTGATTTTTTCGAGTCCGTTGATGCACCGGAGCATCGTCGACTTGCCAGACCCGGACGGCCCGACGATAACCGCGACTTCTCCCCGTTCAATCGCGAGGTCGAGCGGATGCAGAACGACGTGGGAGCCGAAGCGCTTCGAGGCTTGCTTAAATTCGATCATGCTCATGGCAGGCGTACTCTCCGTTCGAGCACTCGCAGACCCAGCGCGAGCATGCTGATCACGAGCAGGTAGATGACCGCCACCGCGGTCCAGATCTCGACCGCCCGAAAATTCTCGGCCATGATTTCCTGCCCTCGCCGGGTCAGTTCGCCGACACCGATGACGAGAAAGATCGACGTGTCCTTGACCAGGTTGACGAACTGGTTGCCCATCGCCGGCAGCGCGCGCCGAAAGGCGATGGGGGTGATGACGTGAGCCAGCACGCTGTGAAACGGAAGCCCCATCGCGAGACCGGCCTCGCGCAGTCCGGCCGGCACGCCGTCGAGCGCGCCGCGGATGATCTCCGCGTTGTACGCGCCCGCGTTGACGATCAGGGTGATGATGGCGGCGCTGGTTGCACTGATACGGATATCCATCATGATCGGCAGTGCGAAGTAGACGAACATCACCTGGACCACGATCGGCGTGCCGCGAATCAAGGCAACGTAGATCTGGGCCGGGACGACGGCTAGCCGGCCGCCGTAGGTCAGCGCCACGCCCGCGAGCATGCCGAGCACGACGCCCCCGGCCAGCCCGGCCAGCGCGATCAGGAGGGTGAGCCGAAGGCCTTGCAGCAGGTCCGGCAGCGCGGCAATGACCGCCGCCCAGTCAAAGCTCATGACGACGCCTCGCCGAACCATTTCCGGTTGAGCGCCTGGAGCCGTCCGTCGGCCTTCATGGCGGCGAGCTGAAGGTTGGCCGCGGCGACTAGCGGGCTGCCTTTCTGGAAGCCGATGCCGACGTCGAGGCCCTCCAGAGCCGGCAGCACGACCCTTACCTTGTTCTTGCCGGCGTTGTTGGCGTAGTAGAGCAACAGGGGTTTGTCGTAGATGACTGCATCGGTGCGGCCGGCCTCCAGCGCAAGCAGCGCGTTGTTGATGCTGGGCAACTGCTCGAGCGTCGCGTCCTTGATGTGCTCCTTGACGTAGCCGACCGCGAGCGTGCCCGTTTCGGTGCCGATGTGTTTGCCGGCAAGATCGGCCGGCGTGTGGATGGTGTCATTGTCGATGCGGGTCAGCGCGATCAGGCCGCTTTTATAGTACGGATCGGAAAAATCGATAACTTGCTGGCGCTCCGGCTTGATGAATAGCTGAGACACGATTACGTCGATGTTGCGAGTCTGAAGCGCCGGGATCAGCGCGCCGAACTCCATCGGTTGCAGGCGCCATCGGCGGTTCAGCCCCTTCGCGATCTCGTTCCAGACTTCGACGTCGAAGCCGGTATAGGTGTCGCCCTGCTTGAACGCGAACGGCGGCGCGCCTACGTTGGAGCCGACGACCAGTTCGGCGTCGGCAGCCCGGACGGAACGGGACAGCAGGATGGCAGGCGCGGCTGCCAGGCTGAGTTGCAGCAGTTGACGGCGATTCATGGTTCTTCCTCCACGGTAAGGGAATCGTGCCGGGCCTGGCGTTTCCACGGCGGTCCGGTGTTTGTTATGGCCTGGCGTTTCGTTATGACCGGCGTTGATGCGGATGCCGGAGCGTTCCCGCGTCACCTGGACCAGACACAGGCGTCAACGCGACAGTGAGTTCGATTTCGAGCAGGCCGTTGCCCGGCAGGCTGGCAACGCCGAGTGCCGATCTCGCATGCCGGCCGTTTTCGCCGAAGATTTCGTGGAGCAGGGTCGAGGCTTCATCCATGACCTGGCTGTGGTTCACGAAGCCGGGCACGGCATTGACGAAGCCGCGCAGGAACAGGATGCGGTCGGCCGCCGCCGTGGCAGGCAGCGTCGCGACGAGCACGCTCAGGGCGCGCAGCACGCAGACCCGTGCCGCGCGCCGGATGAGCTCGGGCGGCGTATCGCGATCGACCGGTCCGGCGATGACCTCCTCGCCGACGCGGCTGACCTGGCCGCTGATGTAAGCGATGCTGTCGTGGATCACCGCACCGACGTAGGCGCCTCGCGGCGACGGCGCAGGCGGCAGCGTCATGCCCAGTTGCGCCAGCCGGCTGGCGATATCGATCGTCATGACGGGGCTCCGCCGTGCGCTTCGAAGCGAACCGGACCGCCCAGCCAGCAGCCATCCGGGCGGCCGTGGTCGAGACTGAAGCGTATCGAGATCTGCGACGGGCGTTTCATCGCGCGTCCCTGGCGGATCGTGATGGTCCGTGCGGACGCTTCCACCATGCCGTTGGCGAGGAGACCGAAAGACAGCGCGGAGGCCGCGATCCCGGTGGCCGCGTCTTCCGGATAACCCGAGGCGCGCGGAAACTGCCGAGCGTCGAAGATTTGCCGGCCCGCGTCGAAGGTGGCATAGGGGTAGAGCCCAGTAGAGCCGATCCGCTCGCACAGTGCCTCGATTTTCTCGAAGCGCGGCTGAAGGGCGTCGAGATCGGTGGTGCTGGCGAGCGGAATCAGCGTCTTGACCCGGCTTGTGCAGGCGTTCTGGATCGGCAGGGGCGCCAGCTGCGCGCCGTTGAGGCCGAGCACGTCGAGGATCTCGTCCCGGCTGAGTTGCGCCTCCTCCAATGGCTCGATACGGCCCACGGGCTGGGAAATCTCGACCGCGGCGCCCTCGGCCGTGTGTCCGGTGATGCGGATCCCGACCTGGCCGCTGAGGGTCTGGATGGTCAGCCGGTCGCGCTGCAATCGCCCACTTTGATGGAGCAGCCAGACCGCGCCGACCGTGGCGTGTCCGCACATCGACATCTCGTGGTTAGGAACCCAGAAACGAAACTCGAAATCGCACTCGGAGCCGGGCGGCGCCGGGAAGACGAAGCCGCTTTCGTGGCCGTAGTGCCGGGCCACCTCCTGCATTTGCGCGTCGGACATGCCGGCGGCATCGACCACGATGGGCGCCGGGTTTCCGCCTCCGGGACCGGTGGCGAACACGCTGACGAGTTCGACTGTGTGGCGCTGGGGCATGACGGTATGAACCCCGCCGACCGGGGAGTGTGTTTCCATCCGGTCAGATTACGGGGATTGGCGGCGCGCCGCGCGCTCGAGCGGGCCCTAGCTTTTGACCGAACGGGCCATCCTCGTGCGCACGTCAGAGGGCGAATGGCCGCCGATGCGGCGCATTGCGCGCGCAAGGGCCGCGCCGCTTTCGAAGCCGACTCGGAACGCCACCTCGCCGACCGGCAGGTCCGTTTCGGCGAGCAGCCGGCAGGCATTCTCGTAACGCATGCGCTGCTGGAACTCGCCGATCGAGAGGCCGGTGCCTTCGCGGAACAGACGCGTAATGTGACGGCGGGAGATGCCGAAGCGTTCTTCCAGGGCGTCGAGCGGAATGTCCTGATCGGCATGGCGGGTCACGAAGGCTTCGAGGTCGGCAACCAGCGCCATGCCGTGCTCTCCCGGCGAAGCCCCCGGCACCGTCTTGCCGGCAATGACCTCGCCGATGCACTGCATCAGCAAGGCCGACGACAGTGCCTGGCGCATGGTTGGGCCGCCATAGGTCCCCATGTCGTTGCGCAGCGATAGTTCCTGTAGCGCACGGATCGAGGAGGTTCGGCGCATGAGGAGAGGGATACGCGTGCGACGGCGGAATTCACCGAGTGAGCCGACCCCGGCATCGAGCTTACGCAGCGCGTCCTCGGTCACGTAGACAGCGACGTGCGTGTGTGTCGCGCATCCCGCCCGGGTCTGATGCGCCCGCCCCGGGGGCACGACTGCGAAGCGATCCTGCGACAGCCAGGTGCCCGCGCGCTGGTCTTCATGCCGAAGCTCGACGGCGCCGTGACTCGGCAGGATGAACATCAGACAATCGTGCCAGTGCCACGGCATCGAGTAGGTGCCGCCGCCGGTGAGCGTCGCGTGCCCGTCGTCGGCCGCGACCAGCAGGTCCTTGTCGGCCGGCTGACAGAGTTGGTCGAACGATCGCAGCATGGCGGTACTCCCACGAGATATGAAACGGGTGTCATACCTCTCGCCGGCTTTGAGATTGATGCGCGTCGTGGAACGCGGTCGGGAACGCGCCGGCCCGGCATGAAGAGGATGCGGCGAAGGATAGCAGCGCAAAATACTGCGGGGTATTGCCGTTTGTCATCTTCCGGATTCGAACACGGCGGCCGGCACCGCGAACCTCGCTTGGCAGCTTCGTGACGAAGCGCGCTTGCGGCAAGCCGCTGGGGACAAACCTGCACAACTACCGAATATCGATGTCGCGGCACCGCGCTGGACGTGTCATGAACCGGCACGATCGATTTATTCCAGACAAGGTGAGCCCGCCACACCAGCCAAGTACGATCATTTTGAGCGCAAAGCGCGTTGGCGCTTGAGCCAGACAAGACCGAACAATGCGACACTGATCGCGGTAAGGATAGCGCCCGCAACCATGCAAATGGGCGTGAGCGCGGGGAAGAAGTCTCCGCTTTTGTCACGCGTGAAAGCCCAGGCACCGGCATCAAGCATCAACCCGCAAAAGCCGGTGGCGACCGCCGGTTCGATGCCGTTAGACCCGGTCGGCAGTTTTCGAGGTAAATCAGGCACCGGCTCGCGTTTAAATGGGGTCGCGTTCTTGTGCTGCTCGTCAGTTGGTTGTTCTGCAGACATGGTGTTGGCGGCATTGAAAGGGTGTCAGTGTATAGCGGGAGCGTCATCTTCGAGCGTTTCGAGGCTGACACCAGCGCCTTCTGCCGGCAAAGCTCGTCGTTCCGAGGTGATTGGGATTGGAGCCGCGCTCGAATAGCCATTTCGACGGTGGCCCGGATGGACGTCTTGACCGCTGTTTCAGCGAGGATTTATCTCTTGCAGGCAATGCACTGCTCGTCAGTTTGCAGACGGAGCGGGGCATGGCGCTTGTACTGATTTCGCACGATTTGGCCATCGTGTCGGAAGTCGCTCGACGTGTCGCGGTGATGTATGCGGGCGAGGTCATTGAAACCAATCGCGTGCCCGATATCTTCGCTGCGCCATATCATCCGTACACCGAAGCGTTGCTAGCGGAAATTCCCGAGCACAACGCAGGCGCGGCCGTCAGGCTGCGCGTTTCATCAGCGCTGTCCGTATGCCATCGGCCGCTGCCGAGCCGAAGAACCAAAGCTGCGGGTGGTGGATGGCCGCGAGCTCTCGTGTCATCGCGCCGAGGATATCGAATGAATTCAAACATCAGCTTCAGTCGGGAGCCAGACGATGAGTAGCGTTCTGTTTCGAAACGGATGCTTGCTGGTCCCCAGATCAAGTTCGAGCCGTGGTTCGCCTGGACCGGCCACGGCATCAGCACATGGCGATGCTTCTGCAGCAATGATGCCTTGTTCATTTTCCTCCATTAACATTAACAAAGCCGCCTGTCACGAACGACGCTTTGTCACTTAACAACCAGACGATGGCTTCGGCCACTTCCTCCGGCTGGCCGCCGCGGCCCATCGGGATGGTGCTCTTCAGGCGATCGACCCGCCCCGGCTCGCCGCCGCTGGCATGTATGTCGGTGTAGATATGGCCGGGACGCACGCCATTCACACGAATGCCGTCGCGCGCGACCTCCTTTGACAAGCCGATCGTCATTGTTTCCAGTGCGCCCTTGGTCGCGGCGTAATCGACGTATTCGTTGGGGGAGCCCATCTGGGCTGAGGAGGAAGATACATTGACGATGGTGCCGCCCGCCCCTCCGTGGCTCGTTGCCATCCGGCGAACCGCCTCTCGCGAACACAGGAATGGACCTATTGCGTTCACCGCGAATATGCGTTGCAACCGGGCGTATGAGTAATCCTCTACCCGGCTGTGGCGCTCGTTCATGGCCGCATTGTTGACCAGCCCAACGATGGGGCCCAAGTTGCGCTCCGCTGTTTCGAAGAGTGCGATCACGTCCTCCTCATTTGAGACATCCACGTGGACGGCGATCGCGCTGCCCCCCGCAGCCGTGATGTCGGCTACCACGCGCTCAGCAGCCTCCACGTCGGCTCGATAACCGACGCACACCGCAAAGCCGTGCTTGGCTGCAAGCTTCGCGGTCGCTGCGCCGATCCCGCGGCTCGCTCCGGTGATAACCAATGTATTTGCCATGGGTGGAGTATTTCCTTGTTGAATGGTTGTCATGCTGAGGATGTACCTGATAATTATCGCGGCCTGTGCTCACGGTCTTTCCTCGGGTGCCAGATGCGAGCGCAGTGCGATCGCCAGCGGAAAGATCGCCAACGCGGTCAGAGCCGTGGCAAAAGTAGCGCCGTGTACGCCGATCCGGTCGCCAAGAAAGCCATAGATGACCGGTGAGATCGCACCCGACGCTATCGTCCCCGTGTAAAACAACGCGAATGCGCGCTCAGTACGCTCGGGGGCCGCCATTTCCGGAACTGTTCCATAAAGCACGGAGGAGGTGCCGTTGAGCATCATGCCCAGGAGCGGCAGCAGCACCATGGTGAGCGCCAGTGGTAGAAACATCACGGCGACGATGCAGGCCGCTGTGCCGCCCTCGGTGACCAGCACCGTGCCTATCACTCCCATGCGTGCGCCAAGCCAGCCGCAAGCGAACTTGCCGGCCGCGCCACCGATAAAGACCAGCGCCAGCGCGGTCCCCACCATCGGCAGCGAGACGCCTTTTGCCTTGAGCAAGAACGGCAAGAAGGTGAGCAGCCCCATACGCACGGCTGTGTCGAGCACACCAATCGCGAACAGAAGGGAAAAACCTGTTTCCACGGTGCTGCGACCGTGGCCGGGCGCATTTACGTCCATCGGTGCGTCGCGCGGTATTGATGGGAAAAATAACGCGATGACCGCGGCAATTACGCAGCCCAATGCAGACACAATCCACAACGCATGACGCCACGGCATCATGGTCACCAGCAGCGAAATGGCAGCCGGCAGTGCGGATTTACCGAGGTCTCCGGAAAAATTGTAGATGCTTAGAGGTCCTCTTGAATTGCGCCCGTAGATACGAGAGACGGCGCCCGATGCGATCGGGTGTTGCGTGCTCGAACCGCTGCCCGAAATAGCCAAGGCCACGCACAGGCCGAGCAGGCCCCCTGACATCCCCGCGACCGCATAGCCGAGCGCAGCCAGCAAAGTACCGAGGGCCAGCGTGGCCCGGCTCCCCAGCCATTGCGCGAGGCGCCCGGCAGGCAGTTGGAGCGTGGCCATCGTGCCGGCGTAGATACCGCGCAGGATAGCCAGGGCGGCAAAATCAAGACCGAAGTCGGCCTGCCAAACGGGTAACAACGCGTAGATCATGTCTGTGTAGCCATCGTGCATCGCGTGCGCGACGCATGAAAGCCACAGCACGCGAGCGCGTGACGGGGCGACCGGCAGGCCGGCGGAATCGACCTGCTGTGCGGGCAATAGGGAAAGAAGTGGCAAGGGCATATAAATTCTCTTCTCACGAGGCAACCCGGAAAGGCAAGTCGCCGTGGCGCGTTCAGGCTCCATGTGGCAATTTTATGACCGGACAACGATGCAGTTCAATTGAGCTAATATCGCGTCAACGGAGAAAAAAAGTCACGCCATGAATAGAGACAAAGGCACTGAAAAGGATCGCGACAAGCTGCCGCCACTTAACGCGTTGCGCAATTTCGAAGCGGTAGCCCGTCACGGCAGCTTCGCCGGCGCCGCAACCGATTTGCATGTCACCCACTGGGCCGTCGGAAAGCAGATCAGGTTGCTGGAAGACTGGTTCGGCTTGCCGTTGTTCGAGCGCCGCCCGCGCGGCGTTGTGCTTACCGATGAAGGCGCTGCGCTGCTGAACGACGTGAGCAACGCGTTCGAGCGCCTGGGCGCCGCGGCGGCGCGGCTGCGCCACGATGAATTTACGCGCCGGGTATCGGGCATCGTGCGTGTGAACGTGCCGGCGAGTTTCGCGCTGTGCTGGCTACTGCCGCGTCTGGCCGACTTTCAGGCGCGTTACCCCGACATCGACGTGCGGGTGTCGACCACATCGCGCAAGTTGCGCTATGTCGGCGACGCCTTCGACATCGGGGTTCGCTCCGGACCCGAACAAGGTGCTGGCGTCGTGTCGCGCACGCTGATGGCCGACTTGCGTCTGCCCGCCTGCAGCCCTGCACTGCTGCGCCAGCATCCGATACAGGAAGTGACAGATCTTCGCCATCACACCCTGCTGCATTCCGCCAGTACGCGCACAGCCTGGGCGCACTGGCTTCAGGAAGCCGGCGCGCCCGACCTGCGGGCTGCCCGTCATGCCGAGTTCGACCACGTGAACCTCCAGCTTGCCGCAGCCGTGGAGGGTCTGGGTGTAACACTGGCATCGCTGCCGCTGATAGGGCGCGACATTGCCGCGGGGCGCCTCGTATGTCCGATTGCAGCGCCAACCTGGCGCGCCGCCGACTACGCGCTAGTGATCAATGCCGATCGCGCCGGCGATGACGCCGTCATGGCATTTGAGCAATGGATCACGATGATGGCCAGCCGGGAGGCCGTACCGTCCGAGCCTGCTCAGGGCTAAGCTGAAGCAGCCATGGGTTTCGCTCGTTCAAGCGCACTTGGGATTGCGGTTGAGCAAAAGGCAGGAGCATAAACGCACTGTCCGGGACACGAAAATCTTCGTGCCCCGGACAGATTCAAGCGCTATAAAAAGCTAGAGCTTATTTGAAGCGGTATGTAGCGCCGATCTGGAACGTGCGGCCAATTGCGCTGTACAGCGACGAGTCATAACCGCTCTGGTTCTGGCCTTCCGTCCATACGACGTCGAACGGCGGACGCTTGTCGAACACGTTGTTGATGCCGCCATAAACGGTCCAGTTCTTGAAGCCGCGATAGCTTGTGTACAAGTTGAACTGACTATACGAACCCACGCCGTACGAACCGCGGTCGTCGTTGGACGACGCAATCGTGTTCGCGTACGGACCCGTGTACTGCCACGAGAGCGTCGTGAGGAAGCGGCGATAGTCCCACGACAAGCTCGTGTTGCCCTTCCAGCGCGGATTCGATGCGCCGAACGGCTGGTTCAGAGCCAGGTTGTTGCCCGCGAGATCTTGCGTGTCGGCACCCGGCGAGCGCAGCTTGTAGTGCCACACGTATTGCCAGTCGCCGGCCAGCGTGAAGTTGCCGAACGCGGTGCCGAGCGTCTTGCGCCAGTTGAAGTCGAAGCCATCGGTATCGAGCGAGCCGAGGTTCACGAAAGGCATCTTGATATAGCCCAGCGACCCGTCCGGATTGCGCACCACGCTGGCCGGATTGTTCGCGTTGAGCAGCGCTTGCGGATCTGACGTGCCGATCACGCCGTCGATGGTGATCTTGTAGAAACCCCCACCGATATCCGTCGTGCTGTCCGGCGACAACGCGAAGCCAAGGTTGAAGTTCTTCGTGCGTTCCGGTTGCAGGTTCGGATTGCCGTTCGACAATTCGGTGGCCGCGATGTTAGCCGGACCACCCGGTGCGAACGGATCGTTCAGCGTCTGACGACCGATATACGACGCTTGCGAGTTTTCAACCAGCGTCGGCGCGCGGAAACCGCGGCTGTACGAAGCGAATCCCGTCAGTGCCTGAACCGGCTGGTATCGCAGCGCGAAGCTTGGGGAGAACGCGCCGCCGAAGTCGCTGTAGTGGTCGTAGCGTCCCGATTGCGTGAACGTCAGCGCGCGAAAGATCGGAATATCAACCTGATAGAACACGGCTGCCACGTTGCGCGAGCCGTCGACCGATTGGATGTTGGCCGGCGCCACAATGCCCAGGCTCGAATACGTGCGGGGATTGATCACCGAACTCTCGTGGCGGAACTCCGTACCCAGACCAAGACCTACGTTGCCTGCGGGCAGCGTGAACAGATTGCCCGTGGAAGCTTGTGCCGACACAGCATCGAGCTTCGAGATGGACAACTGGTAGTCGTTCTGGAACAGGCCGTTCAAACCGTTCGGCGTAGCGGACGGGTTGGCGAAGTTATACGTGCCGTTGTTCAGCACGTTCTGAATGCCTGCTACGTTGAGCGAGTTGAAGTACGTGCTGCTGACCGTGCTTTGCGAGTGGCCTGCATCGAGTTTCCAGTCCCAGTCGCCGAACTTCGGCGTGGTGAACGAGCCCTTCACGCCTGTCGATGCCTTCCAGTACGTCGATACCGCATCCACGCCGACCATTGAGGTCGGGAAGATGTAGCTGAGCGGGGTCGCAACGCCGAACGGGTTGTACGGGTTGGAAGCCGGCACGGTGCGGTTCAGTGGCAGGATCGAATTGGTCGTCGGATCCCATACGTTCGACGACGAGGTCATCCCGGTATAGCCGAGCGCCTGGACCGTTTCATTGCGGCTTGCCCACAAGTCGGCATAGGCCTGGATGTCGTCGGTGACCTGAACCGTGCCGCGCAGCTTGGCGTTAAGGCGTGTGGTGGCCGGCATGAGCGACAAGGCGTTAGCGGTGTTGATCACACAAGTGTTGCCCGTACGGTCAGTGGTTTGTCCCGGCAGGCAAGGAGTCAGGGGAACTTTGCCGCCCGGCGTGGTCCAGAACGATTGCTGGTTGGTCAGCGGCGCGGTCGGGCCGCCATCGCGGCCGGCGAAGGACTGATCGCTCGTGGCGTCGCGGTCGCCGAATTTCGAACCCGTGTCGCGGTACCAGCTCACCGCGCCCGTAATGTTGTAGCGGTCGGTGCCGAGATTGCCGAAGCCACCGAGCACACTGAAGTTGCCTTGTCCGTCGCCCGGGTGTTGCGCCTTGCCAAGCTGCCCGTCGATCTGAAGACCTTGATACGTCTTCTTCGTAATGATGTTGACCACGCCCGCAATGGCGTCCGAGCCGTACTGCGACACGGCGCCCGACTTCACGACTTCAACGCGGTCGATGATGTTCAGCGGGATCGAGTTGACGTCGAAGAAGGTGTCGGTGAAGTTCACCGCGTTCGCGTAGTTGGCAACGCGCTGGCCGTCGACCAGCACCAGCGTGTATTTTTCGCTGAGGCCGCGCAGCGCGATGCCTGCGCCGCCAGGAGCGGTTGTGTTGGTGGTCGATTGTGACCAGCTGCTGCCTGAGTTGGCGGAAATGCCGCGCAGGAAATCGGCCACGGTCGTGTAGCCACTTTGTTCGATATCCTTAGTAGTTATCGTCTGGACTTCAGCCGTGCCGACCTTGTCCGAGGTGCGGATCAACGAGCCCGTGACTTCGACTTTCTCCAGCTTGGTCGCAGCGGCAGGCGCTCCGACCGTAGTGGTGCCCGTAGTACCTGCCGCTGTGCTCTGGTCGCTGCTTTGTGCGTACGCCATCGGAATAAACGCGGCGCTCAGCACGAGTTCGGCGCCAATAATGCCCTTGATCGCCGTTACCAATCTCTTCTGTTTCACGTGCTCTCCCTCTTGTCAGTGAGCATATTTGATCGAATGAACCATGTCGTTCCCGGCGGATTGCCCGAACGGTCACGCGATATCGCCGGCGTGTTGCTTCGCACTTCGTTTGAGGTCCGTCGCTGGTGCACGCCGGTGAGCATCGGCAGTCAAGGCGCAATCTAAATAGGTGTTGAATAACGCCGTTGATGAAGCGGCAGCATCAAGAGCACGAGTTGTGCCAATTTGCGCAAGAGATAATCGGTGAAGGCAGGATTTTGCTATTTAATTCTGCTGTAAGAAATTGAAATGATGCACTTTTTTGTTATTTTAAAAATTGTGCCAAATCATTATCAAGTTATGAACATTTCAATTCTATTACCACAAAATTACTGTTTAGTGTTGATGTATTGAAGATATTTTTATTATCGAGATTTATACTAATGGTGCATTAAATGCACATAGAAAGGGAAAAGTAAGAATGTGTAGTGCATTGGGACGTGATGCGGAATAAATCGGCTAAATCTTGTTGCCGGTGCAGAGTATAAGCATAACCTATACGCTTATGTGATATTGCCGTAGAAGGCCCACCCCTAAAGGGATAAGCGTCTACGGGCCGAGCGCGGAAATTGAATGGTATTTCTGGTGATCAGAATAAGCATATATGCAATAATATAATATTACAAATTGCTTTCGTTCGCCCAAAATTGGGGAGTTGTTTGCACGAATAACGTGATCCCGTCTTTGGGAGCAGCTAAAAAACCGTGATTGCAGTCGTGTGGCTTTGTGTTATTAAGAGCGGCGAATGGCACGCTCTATTTTCAGCTGCATGGGTACGATTCGATGATTTCTTAATGCGCCGTAAAATCAAGGCGTTATTGCAATCCTGAGATCAGGTTGGACAAAAATTCAGTTTCGGTTGGCATGGCGGTTGCTTAGTGCCTTGCGCTTTTCGCCAACGTTCAATGTCGGCGGCGGTAAAGAGAAAACACCGTTATTCCCAAACTGATTAGCATTTTTTTGTCCTCAACCGGAGACCGCAGTGCTGCAAACCCTGATCAACTATTCCGTCCAGTCGATGGGCCTTATCCCTCTTCTGGGAGTCATCTTCTTGCTCGGCATGGCCGTCATCATTGAGCGTCTGGTGTTCTTCACGAAAGCCGTGCGCGCCGGCAAGACCATCGAGCATGATCTCAAGCTGCTCAAGGCGAATCATCCTGAGGACGCAGCGAAGGTCGTGAAGCACTACGAAACCACGGTGCAGGCTGAACTTGTGCGCAGCGCGATGAAGGTCAATGGCCGCGCCGAAGCCGTGGTCGAACGCGAGATCGAAGAAACGATCATGTTCCAGATGCCGCGCCTCGACCGCAACCTGTGGGTCCTCGACACGGCCGTGACGCTCGGGCCGCTGCTCGGTCTGCTCGGCACGATCATCGGCATGGTGGAGTCGTTCAATGTGCTGGGCGAAAGCGGTGCGTCCAACCCGAACGGTGTGACCGGCGGTATCGGCCATGCACTGACGGCAACGGCCTGCGGTCTGGTGATCGCGATTATTTGCGTGATCTTCCTCAACTACTTCAACAAGCGCATTCGCATGACGGTGAATCAGTTCGATCTGATCAAGTCGCTGCTGGTGTCGCGTTTTTCCGCGCCGGTTAGCCGCACGGCTGACATCCGTCCTGAGATCGCTGCGTAAGCGTTGCCTGCGCTGCCGGCTGTGTGCCGCTGTATCGAATTAGAAGAGGTTTGAGATGAGTAGAAATCACCGCAGTCATTACCTGGGCGCGGAAGAGAAGGCACGCATCGAGATCATTCCGATGATCGACATCATGATGTTCCTGCTGGTTTTCTTCATGCTCGCCACGCTCAAGATGATTCAGGGCGCGGGCATCAAGCTGGACTTGCCGCAATCGAGCACCGCCGAGCAGTTGCAGCAGACCATCAAGGTCACGATCGGCATCACCAAGACGGACGAGCTTTACCTCGACGCCAGGCAGGTCACCGAGGACGAACTCACGGCGCATTTGAAGGGCTTGCTGGGCGACTCCACGAAGGTCGATGTGGCAATTTCCGGCGATGAAGGCACGAGCTACAAGAACATCATTCATGTCATGGACCTGGTGCGCGCAGCCGGCATCAGCTCTGTGGCACTGGCGACGAATCCAGCAGCATGAACGCGCCAGTCCACCTGATAAACACGCCGCGCGAGCCGTTGAGCGGAGCGCTGTGGGCGTCGAAGAGCGTCGCGCGCGAGCATCACATTCCGATGAAGCTGGCCGTCGGCGCGGCGCTCGTCGTCGAGTTGCTGATGATCGCGGGCATCTCGCACGTGAACTTCACACCCGACGCGCCGCCGCCGCCGAAGGAGATGCGCGTGCGCATGGCTCCGCCGCCACCACCGCCACCGCCGCCGCCCGAGGTTAAGAAGATCGAACCGCCGCCCGCGCCGAAACCTGTCGAGAAGCCGCAGCCCACGCCCAGGCCGCAGCCTGTGCCCAAGCCACCGCCCGCGAAGCCTGCAGCGACGCCGAAGGAAGCCGAGATTCCCGCAGCGGCCGATCCGTCAGCGAATGCGCCCGCATTGGCGACCGGACCGGCGAACGCCACGCCATCCACACCGACTGCTGCAACCGGTGCTGCGCCCGCGCCGGCTCCCGGCTTGCATGGCGTAGTCGATGGCCGGGGCCATTGCCAGTCGGTGCAGCCACAGATTCCGCGTCGGGCGCTGGAGCAGGGTATTTCGGCCAGCGTGATCGCGCGCCTATCCATAGGAACCGATGGCCAGGTGAGCGGCGTGCAGATCGTTCGCGTGACACCGCCTACGACTGTTTTCAACGAAGCGGTCATGACCGCGGGAAAACAATATAAATGTGAGAAAAACCCGCAGCCCTACGTGGGTGAAGTGGAGTTCTCGTTCAAGACCCAAGCGAGCGACGATGACTGACGCAGGACCGCTGTACCGTTTGATGTTGCTGGCCGGACTTGTGCTCGCGAGTCCGGCGTTCGGAAAGGCATCGATCGCGCAGTACGACGCGCCTAAATACCCGGAGAATTTCACGCATTTCGACTATGCCGATCCCGGTGCGCCGAATGACGGGGACATGATTTTTCAGAACTACGATGCAGCGCAAAGCTACGATTCGATGAACCCGTTTCTCATCCGCGGCGCCCCTGCGCCCGACCTGAAGAACCTGATGTTCGACACGCTGATGCAGCGCAGCTGGGACGAGCTGGCCTCGCAATATGCATTGATTGCCGACGACGTTGAAGTGGCCGCCGATGGCAAGTCCGCGACGTTCCATATCAATCCCGGCGCGCGCTTTTCCAACGGCGATCCGATTACCGCCGCTGACGTCAAGTATTCGCTGGACACGTTGCTAAGCCCGAAGGTTTCGCCAATCTTCAACTCGCAGTTCGCGAATATTTCGAGCGCTACCGTGGTTGATAAACTGAGCGTGCGCTTCGACTTCAAGGAAGCGCGCCGCGATGCCCCGTTGATCGCGGGCGACCTGCCCGTTTTCTCGCCGAAGTGGGGCATGAAAGCGGACGGTACGCGCCCGCCGTTCGATCAGATTGCGAACGTGCCGCCGATCGCCAGCGGCCCGTATCTGATCGAACAGCGCAAGAACGACAAGCAGATTACCTACACGCGCAATCCGGATTATTGGGCGGCGGACCTACCTTCGCGGCGCGGCATGTATCGTTTCAAGCGCATTACGTTTCGCTTGTTCGCAGACGCGTATTCGTCTCGGGAAGACTTCAAGGCGGGCCGCGTGGATATGCGCGTGGAGTATTCGTCGTCCTCGTGGGCGCGCAAATATGTTGGCAAGAATTTCAATAACGGGACGCTCAGGAAAGAAGCTTTTCCGAATGGTCCGGCGCGAATGCAGGGCCTGATTTTCAACATGCGCAAGCCGCAGTTCGCGGACCGTCGCGTGCGTCAGGCGCTGACGATGGCGTTCGATTACGACTGGCTGAACCGTCTGTACTTCTACAATCAATACCGTCGTACGGGCAGCTATTTCCAGGACAGTCCTTTTGGCGCAACCGGTCTGCCCGACGCGAAGCAACTCGCGCTTCTCGAACCGTATAGATCGAGCCTCCCGCCCGCTGTATTCGGTCCAATGATCCAGCCACCCAACACGTTGCCGCCGAACTCGCTGCGCGGCAATTTGCGCGCAGCTCAAGCGTTGCTGAATGAGGCAGGTTGGCATTATCGCGACGGGGCGTTGCGCAATGCAGCGGGCACGCCCATGACCATAGAAATTATCGACAACCAGCCGGGCATGGACGGGATCATCATGCCGTACGTGCGGCAGTTGCAAACGCTCGGCATTCAGGCGCGCATGCGGGAACTCGACAGCGCGCTCTTTGAAAAGCGCGTGAGCACGTTCGACTACGACATGATCACGCATATATATGATCCGGTCACGATTCCCGGCAATGAACTGACGCGGCGTTTTGGCAGTGCAGCGGCATTGGAGACCGGCTCGGAGAATTATCCCGGTGCGAAGTCGAAAGCCGTCGACGCCATGATCGATGCGGCGCTCAAGGCTCAAACGCTGGGCGAACTCGAAACGGCAACCCGCGCACTTGACCGGGTAATGATCAACGATTACTACCTCGTGCCGGAGTATTACGCGCCAAATTCGCGTGTCGGCTACCGGTCGCGCATGGGACATCCGGAGGTCATTCCGCGCTCGTATGGTACCGAGGACTGGTTGATCAGTTACTGGTTCGTGAAGCCAGATTCCGCTCAGTTCACATCGACCCAAGCACCATGACAACCTATATTCTCAGACGTTTATTGTTGATGATCCCCACGCTGATCGGCGTGCTCACGCTTACGTTTGTTGTCACGCAGTTCGTGCCGGGCGGACCCGTTGAACAGGTGATGGTGCAAATGCGCCACGGCGGAAATCAAGGCGGCGAAGCCGGCGGAGGGGGTGGGTATCACGGCAGCCAGGGCGTAGACCCGCAGCAAGTCGAGCAATTGAAGAAAGAGTTCGGCTTCGACAAACCGCCGCTAGTCCGCTATTTCCTCATGCTGAAAAACTATGCGAGCTTCAACCTGGGGCAGTCTTATTACCAGCATCAAAGCGTATGGGACGTCATCCGGTCGAAGCTGCCGGTGTCCATCACGCTCGGTCTCTGGACCGTGCTGCTGACCTACCTCATTGCAGTGCCGCTGGGGATCTCGAAGGCCGTGCGCAACGGTTCACGCTTCGATACCGTCACGACCATTCTGGTGCTGACCGGCTACGCCATACCCGGTTTCGTGTTGGGCGTGCTGCTGCTGATGTTGTTTGGCGGAGGCACGTTGTGGCAAGTCTTTCCCATGCGCGGCCTCACCTCCGATGACTTCGACCAACTCAGTATCGCGGGCAAGGTACTCGACTACTTGTGGCATATCGCGATGCCGGTCACGGCGGCCGTGGTCGGCCATTTTGCGATCGTCACCTTCCTCACGAAGAACACGTTCCTTGAGGAAATCAGCCGGCAGTACGTGCTGACCGCGCGCGCAAAAGGCGCGCCGCAACGCGACGTACTGTGGAAACACGTGCTGCGCAACGCAATGATCCCGCTGCTGACCGGCTTGCCCGCTGCGTTTATCGGCGCGTTCCTGAACGGCAATCTGCTGATCGAGACGCTGTTCTCGCTCGACGGCATGGGCCAGCTTTCCTACGACTCGGTGATCCGTCGCGACTACCCCGTCGTGCTGGGTTCGCTCTATTTATTCACCCTGATTGGTCTCGTGACCAAGCTAATTACGGACGTCTGCTATGTCCTCGTCGACCCCCGTATCCAGTTCGACCGCCTGGACCGCTGAGACAGCCGGCGGGCTCGCCTCGCAAGCCCAGCCGCCGTCGATTTCCCCCGGCAAGCGCGTATGGCTGCGCTTCAAGGCTCAACGCCTGGGCTACTGGAGCACGATCCTGTTCGCGTCACTGTTTTTGATCAGCTTGCTCGGCGAGGTGATTGCGAACGACAAGCCCCTCGTGATCCAGTACGAGGGTCAATATTATTTTCCCATTTTCAAGAACTATTCGGAGAAGACCTTCGGCGGAGATTTTCCCGCGCGCGCAAACTATCTCGATCCCTACATACGCGAGCGCCTTGAATCGAACGGCAATTTCGCAATCTTTCCACCGGTCCATTTTCACTACGACACGGTCGATTACTTCGCCAATTCTCCGAATCCGGCGAGGCCCTCAGCGTCGAACTGGCTAGGCACCGACCAATTCGGCCGCGATGTCCTTTCGCGCTTGCTGTACGGCTTCCGGCTCTCTGTGCTCATGGCGCTCGCACTCACCGTCTCGGGCGTCTTGCTGGGCGTCCTGACGGGCGCAGTGCAGGGGTTCTACGGCGGACGGACCGATCTGATCGGGCAGCGGCTGATCGAAATATGGAGCTCCATGCCGGATCTTTATTTGCTGATCATTTTCGCGTCGATATTCGAACCTACGCTCTGGCTGTTATTTATCCTCCTTTCGATGTTCGGATGGCTCACGCTGTCGGACTACGTACGCGCCGAATTCCTGCGTAACCGGTCGCTCGATTATGTGAAGGCGGCTCGCACAATGGGTTTGTCGAATGCGCAGATCATGTGGCGTCACGTATTGCCGAACAGTCTTACGCCGGTGATCACCTTCCTGCCGTTTCGCATGAGCGCGGCCATTCTTGCGCTGACCAGCCTCGATTTTCTGGGGCTGGGCGTGCCCGCGCCCACGCCGAGCCTGGGCGAACTGCTCGCACAGGGCAAGAACAATCTGGACGCGTGGTGGATATCCGGCGCGGCGTTCGGCACGCTCGTCGTGACGTTGTTATTGCTGACCTTCATGGGCGATGCGTTACGCAATGCGCTCGACACCCGCAAGCGCGGTTCTGCATTCGGAGGCGCGCAAAAGTGACTCAGGCCCTACTGCAACTAGACCACCTCTCCATCCGCTTCGGCGATAAAACCGTCGTCCAGGATTTGAATCTTTCCATTGCACGCGGTGAGCGTGTTGCGCTGGTCGGTGAATCCGGATCGGGCAAGAGCGTGACGGCTTTGTCGATTCTTGGACTGGTCGAAGACGCACGGCAGAGCGGCCGGATTCTGCTCGACGGCGACGATCTGCTGCGTAAAAGCGAGCAGCAATGGCGCGGCATTCGCGGCCGCGACGTCGCCATGGTCTTCCAGGAACCGATGACCGCGCTCAATCCGCTATTTACCATCGGCAAGCAGATTGCCGAAAGCCTGCGGCTGCATGAGGGCATGCGGCCGAACGCGGCGCGCGAGCGAGGTATCGAGCTCTTGCGCCGTACCGGAATTCCCGAACCGGAACGACGTATCGACAGTTTTCCGCATCAGCTTTCCGGCGGCCAGCGGCAGCGCGCTATGATCGCCATGGCGCTTGCATGCCGTCCGCGCTTGCTGCTCGCCGACGAACCCACGACCGCGCTCGACGTCACCGTGCGGCAGCAAATTGTGGATTTGCTGATTGAGTTGCAGGAGCAGGAAGCGGCGGACAGAGGCATGGCGGTACTGCTGATCACGCACGACCTGAACCTGGTGAAGCGCTTCGCGCAGCGCGTGGCGGTGATGGAGAAGGGCGTGCTGGTGGAAACCAATTCGACCGCTGAACTGTTCGCGAATCCGCAGCATCCTTATACGCAACGCTTGCTCGATAGCGAGCCTGTGCGCGATGTCGAGCCGGTTGCATCGAACGCGCGACGCCTGCTCGAAGTGCAGGGGCTTGCGGTCGATTACCGGATGCCGTCGAAGGGCTGGAAGTCGACGTTCACGCGGTCGTCGTTTCGCGCGCTGAAAAATATCGACATTACGTTAAAGCGCGGCGAAACGCTTGGCATCGTGGGCGAATCGGGTTCCGGAAAATCGACGCTGGCCGCCACTATTCTCGGCCTGCAACAGCCGGCCGAAGGGTTTATTCATATCGACGGGCAGCCGCTTTCCACACTGAAAAGCACAAGCTCGCGGCGCATGGCATCGAAGCGCTTGCAAGTTGTCTTTCAGGACCCGTTCGGCTCGCTCTCGCCGCGAATGACGATTGAGCAGGTGGTGGGCGAGGGGATCGCTTTGCATCGTCCGGAAGTGACGCCTGCCGAGCGGCGGCAGCGCGTGGCTGCGTTGCTGGAAGAGGTTGGCATGCCCGCCGACGTCATGCCGCGTTATCCGCACGAATTCTCCGGCGGGCAGCGTCAACGGATTGCAATTGCACGGGCGCTGGCGGTCGAACCGGAATTGCTGGTCCTCGACGAACCCACCAGCGCGCTCGATGTATCGATCCAGCAGCAAGTCCTCGCGTTGCTCACGCGGCTGCAAAAGAAGTACACGCTGAGCTATTTATTCATTACGCACGATCTCGCGGTGATGCGCGCGATGGCTCATCGGGTGGTGGTCATGAAGTCAGGGGAAATAGTGGAAAGCGGCGACACGCTGCAAGTGTTGCAAGCGCCTGCGCATGGTTATACGCAGGCGCTTTTAGCGGCTTCGACAGTGACCTGAGCCGCTTGGGACCGGAAGGAATCAAGGAAGCTGAAACATGGTGCGAAGAAGCATACGTCGCACCATGTTTTCGCGCCCGGTATCTCTCCAGGCCAGATTTATGTGCTCGAAAAGCCGAGGACAGGTTTCTTTGCACCGGTCCAGATTTCATTTGCGAAGAACTATCCGCTTATTGGTGTAATCCCCTACGGATGTTCTCGAATGATAGCGCTACCATTCGCTCATTCAAAAGCGTTTGGTAACGCTACCAAGGAGAATAAGCGTGTCGTCGAACCCCACGGTCCCCCGCAAGACCCCTGAGCAATTACGCAGCTTCCGCTGGTATGGCGTGAACGATCTGCGCTCGTTCGGACATCGTTCGCGCACCGCGCAAATGGGCTATCACCCATCCGATTACATGGGCAAGCCGGTGATTGCCATTGTCAACACGTGGAGCGAGCTCAACTCGTGCCATACGCATTTCAAGCAGCGCGTTGAAGAGGTCAAGCGCGGCGTGTGGCAGGCTGGCGGCTTCCCCGTCGAGATGCCGGTGATGACGCTCGCCGAGCCGTTCCAGAAGCCCACCACCATGCTCTACCGAAACTTCCTCGCGATGGAAACCGAGGAATTGCTGAAGTCGTATCAGTTCGACGGCTGCGTGCTCATGGGCGGCTGCGACAAGACCACACCCGGCCTGCTGATGGGCGCAATCAGCATGAATTTACCCACCATCTTTCTGCCGGCTGGTCCGATGCTGCGCGGCAACTGGAACGGCCGCACGCTCGGCAGCGGCTCGGACACATGGAAATACTGGGCCGAACTGCGTGCGGGCAAGATCACGGAAGAGGAGTGGAAGGGCATCGAAAGCGGGATTGCGCGCTCGCCCGGTCACTGCATGACGATGGGCACCGCGTCGACCATGACCACGGCCACTGAATCGCTCGGCCTGATTCTGCCCGGCTTTTCATCGATACCCGCAGTCGATTCGCGCCACGCGCAGTTTGCATCGCTGACCGGACAGCGGATTGTGGAGATGGTCTGGACCGACCAGAAACCATCGGACATCCTGAGCGCGAAATCCTTCGATAACGCCATCACCACTGTGCTCGCCATGTCCGGTTCCACGAACGCGATCGTGCATCTGGTGGCGGTGGCGCGCCGGGCGGGTATCGACCTGACAACCGCGCGCTTCGACGAACTCGCGCGCATCACGCCGGTGCTCGCCAACCTGCGCCCGGCCGGCAAATACCTGATGGAAGACTTCTTCTACGCAGGCGGTTTGCGCGCATTGCTCGTGGAACTGGGCGGCCTGATCGACGGCACGCAGATGACGGTGAGCGGGACGACGCTCGGCGAGAACATCGCGGGCGCGGAGATCTTCGACGAAGACGTGATCCGCAAGCGCGCCAATCCGCTGGTGGAACGCGATGGCCTCGCGGTGCTGACCGGCAATCTCGCACCGGATGGCGCGGTCATCAAGCCGGCCGCGATGGAGCAACATCTGCTGAAGGCGCGCGGACCGGCCGTCGTATTCAAGGATTACGCGGATATGGCGGCGCGCATCGACAGTGACGAACTCGATATCACCGCCGAGTCCGTGATCGTGCTGCAACACGCAGGTCCGGTGGGCGCTCCCGGCATGCCGGAGTGGGGCCAGTTGCCGATTCCGCAGAAGCTGCTGAAGCAGGGGGTGAGAGACATGGTGCGGATCTCGGACGCTCGCATGAGCGGCACGAGCTACGGCGCGTGCGTGTTGCATGTGGCGCCGGAATCGTTCGTTGGTGGTCCGCTTGCGCTGGTGAAGGACGGCGACATGATCGAACTCGATGTGCCGAACCGACGCCTGCATCTCGATGTCAGCGATGAAGAACTCGCCACCCGCAAGGCGTCGTGGAAGGCCCCGAAGCGCCCGTTCGAACGCGGTTTTGGCGTGATGCATCAGCTTCACGTCACGCAGGCGAACAAGGGCTGCGACTTCGATTTCCTGGAAGAGCCGGTAGCCGCATCGTCAGAGGCCGTGGCCGCAACGACGGGCGCGCATCGCGACGAACCCGAGATTCACTAACTTATTCAGAGCACTCCTTATGAACCCATCCGACACCCCCGTCAGCGCCGCCGCGCTGGAATTGTTGCGTCACGTCAGCACGGCTACGCTCACCACGCAGTTGTTCAAGCGCGGCTTGCGCAACGTGTTCTTGCAAGGCGTTGCGCCACTCGTCAAACCCGCGCCTGGAGCACCGAACCTGGTTGGACCTGCGTTCACGCTGCGCAATATTCCGGCGCGTGAAGACCTCGATCACGTGGGTGTGTTCCAGGACCCCGACCATCCGCAGCGCAAGGCGGTGGAGAGTGCGCCGCCGGGCAGCGTGCTGGTTCAGGACTGTCGTGGGGACCGCACGGTGGCATCGGTGGGATCGATTCTCGCGCTGCGGCTGGCGAAGCGCGGCGTGGCGGGCATGGTCTCCGATGGACCGGTGCGTGACAGCGGCACGATTTCGGAACTGGGATTGCCGCTATGGTGTGCGGGTGCGAGCGCGCCGCTGAATCTGGCGAAACATCACGCGGTGGATATGAACGTGCCGATCGCGTGCGGCGGCGTGGCGGTGTATCCGGGCGATATTGTTGTCGCTGATGTGGACGGTGTCGTGATCGTGCCGCGCGAAATGGCGGAAGACGTGGCGCGCGATGCGAGCGAACAGGAGCAACTGGAAATCTTCATCTCGCAACGTATCGATGAAGGCAGGCCGCTGCGCGGGACCTATCCGCCGAATGAGGAAACGCTGGCGGCCTACGCGCAATGGCGGGCAAAAAAATAACAACGTATCGACGTCGGACCTATAACGGCTCGCCGGCACGCAGCGAGCGCAGGAGACACGGTGAGTACTGTTCCGCATGCGGTAGATGAAATGCCATTGATCAACCGGCTGGCATTCAGGCTGATGCCGCTGCTTGGCCTGCTCTATCTGATCGCGTATATCGACCGTTCGAATATCAGTTTTGCCAAGCTGCAGATGCTGGGCACTCTCGGTTTGAGCGAAGTTGCGTATGGGCTTGGCGCGTCCTTGTTTTTCATCGGCTATCTGATCTTCGAAGTGCCGAGCAACGTGCTGCTGCACAAGTACGGCGCGCCGCGCTGGATCGCACGCATCATGCTGACGTGGGGCATTGTCACCGTACTCCTCGCATTCACGAAAAACGCCACGACGTTCTACGTGCTGCGCTTCCTGCTCGGTGCTTCCGAAGCCGGGCTTTATCCTGGCGTGATTTATTACCTGACCTTGTGGTTTCCATCGCGGCATCGGGTGCGGATGCTGGGGTATTTCACGGTGGGCAGCAGTCTGGGGAACATGGTGGGCGCGCCTATTTGCGGTTGGCTGTTGGACAAGGGGGGACTCCTTGGTCTGCAAGGCTGGCAGCTTGTGTTCATTGTCACGGGCATACCCTCTCTTCTTCTGACCGCTGTCGTGCTGTTGTATTTGCCTGCGTCTCCGCTCAAAGCGAAATTTATTTCGGATGCCGAAAGGAAATGGCTCGCCGACACGCTCGATAACGAACGCGCCCTCGCGGCACAAACCGAAACGGGCAAAACAAGGTTTCTGAGCGTGTTGACGGAACCGCGCGTGATCGGCATGGCGCTGTATTACATGATGCTGTCCATGTCGGTGTATGGTGTGAGCTACTGGTTGCCGACACTGGTCAAGGGGTTCGGTGTGAGCAATACCGTCAACGGCCTGATCAATATCGTGCCGTGGCTGCTCGCGACTATCGTGCTCGCGTGGTTGCCGTCGAAGTTGCGCGCTGCCGACCGCACGATGATCGCGATGCTTTGTGCGTCGGTACTCGGCGTGGTGTTCTTTCTCGGCAGCGTGTTCCTGCCGACCAACACGTTGCGTTTCATGGCGTTGAGTCTTGGCGCGCCCTGCATGTATTTGCTCCTGCCGTGTTTCTGGACGCTGCCGTCGAAGTTCCTGACCGGCGCGCGTGCGGCAGCCGGGATCGCGGCGATCAATTCGCTTGGTAATGTGGGTGGTTTTATCGCGCAGAATCTGGTGCCATGGGTCCGGCAGGTGAGCGGCAGCACGAAGACGCCCATGCTGATTCCCGCTGCGTGTCTCTTTACGTTCGGCGTCGTCACGCTGGTTTTGATTCGGCGCGATCGCCATGACGGTATGCAGGAGGTGGCCAATGGGCGGAGGGCGGAAGCGGCGTAGGGCTCAGCGGTATCGTTCTTATGACAAGGCTCGATCGGCGTTGACTACGATACCGGTGTCAGGCCCTACTGCAACCAAGCGAACCATGCCGAACGACAAGCCGACCGCTTATTCCATCGATGCTCAGGACGAAGCACCGGCCGTGCCCGTCAAGCGGTCGCGCGGCGGTCCGAAAGGGCTGCGCATCACCGACGTCGCGGCCGCCGCTGGCGTCTCGCCCATTACTGTTTCGCGTGTTTTCAACAATCCGGAAACGGTCGCGCCGGAAACGCTCGAGCGCGTGCGTCAGGTTGTGCAGAAGCTT
The DNA here is from genome assembly GCF_964253815.1 of Caballeronia sp. LjRoot34. Taxonomy (NCBI): domain Bacteria; kingdom Pseudomonadati; phylum Pseudomonadota; class Betaproteobacteria; order Burkholderiales; family Burkholderiaceae; genus Caballeronia; species Caballeronia sp. LjRoot34. The sequence goes on along the minus strand of NZ_CAXUSB020000003.1, from coordinate 728,453 downwards.
GGTTACGTGCCTAACCGGCTGGCGGGCGGGTTGTCATCGTCGAAGTCGCGGTTGATTGCGGCGATTGTCCCGACTATCGCGCACTCGTTGTTCTCCCAGACCATTCAGGTGTTCAGCGAGACCATGTCGAAGGCCGGTTATCAGGTGCTGCTTGCGTTGAGCGGTTACAGCGATTCTAGTGAGGAAACGCTGCTTGATGCCGTTTTGAGCCGGCGTCCTGAAGGGGTGTTGTTGACGGGCGTGGCGCATACGGATTCGTTGCGTGAACGGTTGCGCAATCTCGGCATTCCGATTGTGGAAACATGGGACATGACGGAAACGCCGATTGATATGCTTGTCGGTTTCTCGCATTACCAGGTGGGCGTTGCGGTTGCGGAACGGTTCCTTGCGCGAGGGGTTTTGCATCCGGGCCTTGTGTCGGCCAATGATGATCGCGCGGTTGCACGTATCACCGGTTTTCGGGAGCGGCTGGCGCGGGCCGGGATCCACGATATAGCGGATGTGATTGTCGCGCCGCCCAGTTCGGTATTGATCGGCAAGGCCGCATTGCCGAAGCTTCTTGAGCGGGTGCCCGCGCTCGATGCGGTTTTCTGCGGCTCGGATCTGCTTGCTATCGGCGTGCTTGGCGAGGCAAAACGCAGGGGTATTGACGTGCCGTCGCAACTGGCTATCTGCGGTTTCGGCGATCTGGAGTTTGCTTCGGAAACGAGTCCGCAGTTGACGACTGTGGGCGTGGACGGAACGCGCATTGGCGTGAGCGCGGCGCACTGTTTGTTAGCGCGGTTGAAAGGCGAGAAGGAAGCGAACGTGGTCGATGTTGGGTTTCATATTGTCGAGCGGCAGACGGGGTGAATTTGGAAGTTGGCTTTCGTTCGCACTGGGGAGGGGCTGATGGTGTTTGGGGAGCGGGGGTTAGTCCGAACTTTTACTAATCGATTAGCCGAAACCCACATCAGTATTGGGTTGCGGCTATTTTTGAAAGGTAAATGTAGCCATGTAAATTCATGTTTTATCCTTGTTTTTTTCGTTAAATATGCTTTACTTGGTGTTCATGTATATCGAACATGTCCCCAACCGCAACTCACCGCCCGCGATCTTGCTGCGCGAGTCCTATCGCGACGGCAACAAGGTCAAGAAGCGCACCCTCGCGAACCTGTCGTCGCTGCCCACTGAAGTGATCGAAGGCTTGAAGGTCCTGCTTCGCGGTGGCGTCGCGGTGTCGTCGGTCGATGAGGCCTTCGTGATCGAACGCAGTTTGCCGCACGGGCATGTGGCTGCCGTGCTTGGCGCGGCGCGCTCCTGTGGAGCCGAGCAGTGGTTCGCGGGGGCGCCCGCGCCGCTGCGCAATGTGATCATGGCGCTGCTGGTGGCGCGCGTCGTGTCGCCCGCCTCCAAGCTCGCCACCCATCGCATGTTGCGCGAGGAGAGCGCAACCCACTCGCTATCGCGCCTGCTGGGACTCGTGGACGTCGAACGCGAGCAGGTCTATGCCGCACTTGACTGGTTGGGCGAGGCTCAAGAGGGCATCGAGAAGCGGCTTGCCAGGCAGCATCTGGGCGGCAGTACGCTGGTGCTCTACGACCTCACTTCCACGTGGGTGACCGGACGCCGTTGCGAGCTCGCCGCGCACGGCTACAGCCGCGATGGCAAGCGTGACGACCCACAGATCGTGTTCGGTTTGATCTGCACGTCTGAAGGATGTCCGGTGGCGGTCGAAGTCTTCGCCGGCAACACTGCCGATCCGGCCACCGTGGCGCCTCAGGTCGCAAAGCTCAAAGAGCGCTACGGGATCGACAAGCTCGCCTGGGTGGGCGACCGGGGCATGCTCACGCAAGCCCGTATCGATACGCTCTTGCGCCCGGCCGGCCTGGACTGGGTGAGCAGCCTGCGCGCCCCGCAGATGGCCGCGCTCGCCCGCGAGAAGGGACCGTTCCAGCCCACGCTGTTCGATGAGCGCAACCTGCTCGAAGTGACGAGTGAAGCGTTCCCCGGCGAGCGGCTGGTAGTGTGCCGCAATCCGTTGTTGGCCGAGGAACGCACCCGCAAACGCGAGGCGCTGTTACAGGCCACCGAACAGGAACTGACCCAGATCGCCGAAGCGACCACGCGCGTACGCAACCGGCTCAAGGGCATCGAGGCAATTGCCTTGCGCGTGGGCCGTATCATCGATCACTTCAAAATGGCCAAGCACTTCGAATTGAACATCACCGACTCGGGCTTGAGCTGGCAGCGCAAGACCGAGCAGATCCAGCAAGAGGCCGCGCTTGATGGTCTGTATGTTGTGCGTACGAGTTTGCCGGCAGCGGCTCTGTCAGCCGAGGCGGCTGTGACGGCCTACAAGGGCCTGGCGGTCGTGGAGCGGGCCTTCCGTTCGCTGAAGACGGTTGATTTGCAGGTCCGTCCGATATTCCATTGGAATGCCGAGCGCGTGCGCGCGCATGTCTTTCTGTGCATGCTCGCTTACTACGTCGAGTGGCACATGCGCGAGAAGTTAAAGCCAATGCTGTTTGACGATGAATACGTCGAGCAAGCGCGCGCGGTCCGGCCTTCGCCCGTGGCCAAGGCGCAACGTTCGGAACAGGCGAAAGCCAAGGACGCCTCCAAGCTCACCGAGGATGGCTTGCCGGTCCACAGCTTTCGCACCTTACTCGACGACTTGGCTACGCTTACCTACAACGTCTGCCACACGCCGCTCAATCCAGACGCCAAGATCATCATGACCACTCGGTCCACGCCCATTCAAGAAAAGGCCTTCCGCCTTCTGAATGTCAACGCTGCTTGTACCCAGTAGCCGTCCTGCGCTCGCACGCATAACATCACGAAATCAATAGCTTATGTTTGCGATCGAGTCAAAGTTCGGGTTAGTGGGCAGGGTTGATGCCGGGGATGGTCGGTTCTGGGTTAGCGGTCGGGGTCTATGCCGGGTTGGTGCTTTCGGCGTTAGTGGTCTGCGAGAGTCGGATATTCTCTTTATCACTATTAGCCACTGTGCGTGGCGGCACGTCATTTCTTTGTCCAAAGCGACAAAGAAACGAAGCAAAGAAAACGCTTTCCAACCGCGCTACCCTAAGTGTCCACAGCGTGCAGTTTTCATTCATAGGTGCCCCAAAAGCACGGTGCTCGCCAGAACCACGGATGTGTGAACCCCTCTTTCTCCGAACACCGATACCCACACGCTTCGCCACCAGTGATTGAACCTGCCCAAGGGGCACCCCGCGCTATCCGCGGACAACCAACCACCGAATTTCACGCATGTCGAACCACGTCGCCAACCCGCCAGGAAACGAGGTCACGAAGATGCGGGTGGCCGTAACCGACGAAAATAGCTGTACAGAACGCGCAGCCAATTCACAAAAACTGAAGCAGTAACCACAAACACGCATCAAGCTGTGGCGAATGAATACGGTCGCACGGACCAGCAGCTAACCCGTCAAAAAACCGCAGCCATAAATACCTGTAAGGCCGTGCGGGTTCATTGGCAAGGGTGCTTGCCCGAGAGCGTACGGGGCGAAGCGTGTTCGTGTCAGGATTCGCGAGAAGGAGGGGTTCACACATCCTTCGCTCTGGCGAGCACCGTGCTTTTGGGGCACCTATGAATAGAAACTGCACGCTGTGGACACTTAGGGTAGCGTGGTTGAAAGCGTTTTCTTTGCTTCGTTTCTTTGTCGCTTTGGACAAAGAAATGACGTGCCGCCACGCACAGTGGCTAATAGTGATAAAGAGAAAATCCGACTCTCGCAGACCACCACGGCCGAAAGCACCAACCCGGCATTGACCCCGACCACTACCGCCGAAAGCACCAACCCGGCATTGACCCCCGACCACTACCGCCGAAACCACCGCCCCAGCACTGACCCCGACCACTCGTAATGAACGGCCCGTCCATAGTTTGCACAACAAATCCGCTGCGCGTCACTGTTCCGTTTCAACACGAATCCCGACGCAGGTGTTCCAAAACGGAACGCCTGATCATCCTCGTGCACAAGCGGAAAACCCGCACCGCCCGTGCCCACGTGCAAGACAGCCATTGGCACGCATCTCGCACGCATGGTCCCACCGGTCGCGGCAATCATGGTCGCGGCGGTCATTCTCACCGACATGCGAGGAGCACGCACATGAATCACGCCGAGATGCAATTTTTGAACACCGACTTCCCGTATAAAAAGCAGTATGGCAACTTCATCGGTGGTCAATGGGTCAAGCCGGTAGGTGGTGAGTATTTCGATAATATTTCGCCAATCACGGGCGAAGCGTTCACATCCATCCCGCGCTCGCGCGAAGCCGATATCGAACTCGCGCTCGATGCAGCGCACAAAGCCAAGACCGCCTGGGGCAAGACCTCACCCGCCGAGCGCGCGAACATCCTGAACAAGATCGCCGACCGGATGGAAGCGAACCTGACGCGCATCGCGGTGGCGGAAACCATCGACAACGGTAAGCCGCTACGCGAAACAATGGCCGCCGACATTCCGTTGGCCATCGATCATTTCCGCTATTTCGCCGGTTGCGTGCGTGCCCAGGAAGGCTCGATTTCGCAAATCGATGAGGACACGGTCGCGTACCACTTCCACGAGCCGCTAGGCGTGGTGGGACAGATCATTCCGTGGAATTTCCCGATCCTGATGGCGGTATGGAAACTGGCGCCCGCGCTGGCTGCCGGCAATTGCGTCGTGCTGAAGCCCGCCGAACAAACGCCCGCTTCGCTGCTGGTGTTGATCGAGTTGATCGAGGATCTATTGCCGGCCGGCGTGCTGAACGTGGTCAACGGCTTTGGGCTGGAGGCGGGCAAACCGCTGGCATCGAACAAGCGGATTGCGAAGATCGCGTTCACCGGCGAGACCACGACTGGCCGCCTGATCATGCAGTACGCCAGCCAGAACCTGATTCCGGTGACGCTCGAACTCGGCGGAAAGAGCCCGAACATTTTCTTCGCCGATGTCATGAACGCGGACGACAGCTATTTCGACAAGGCGCTCGAAGGGTTCGCCATGTTTGCGCTGAATCAGGGCGAGGTCTGCACGTGCCCGTCGCGCGTGCTGATTGAAGAGTCGATCTACGATCGCTTCATGGAACGCGCGCTCAAGCGCGTAGCGGCAATCAGCCAGGGACATCCGCTCGACTCGAAGACGATGATCGGCGCGCAAGCCTCGCAGGAGCAGCTTGAAAAGATCCTGTCATATATCGATCTCGGCAAGCAGGAAGGTGCGGAATGCCTGATCGGCGGAGAACGCAATGCGCTCGATGGCGAGTTGAAGAACGGCTACTACGTGAAGCCGACCGTCTTCCGCGGTCACAACAAGATGCGCATCTTCCAGGAGGAAATCTTCGGGCCGGTGGTGTCGGTAACGACGTTCAAGGACGAAGCGCAGGCGCTGGAAATCGCCAATGACACGCTTTATGGCCTCGGTGCGGGCGTGTGGACGCGCGATGGTACGCGAGCCTACCGCTTCGGCCGCGACATCCAGGCCGGACGTGTGTGGACGAACTGCTATCACGCCTATCCGGCGCATGCGGCGTTCGGTGGTTACAAGCAATCGGGTATTGGCCGGGAGAATCACAAGATGATGCTCGACCACTATCAGCAGACGAAAAACCTGTTGGTGAGTTATAGCGAAAAGCCGCTCGGTTTCTTCTGATCAAAGCGGTTGTTGCGTGATCTGAATGGCGGGCCGCGCTGCGGCTCGCCATAGTGTGTGTTCAGTGGAAACCCTTATGACCGAAGAAGAAGTTTCGCGCGTGGTCGCCACGCCGGCGGCGATCGAATTGATCGATAAGCTGAAGGCCGAACACGGGCAGGTGTTGTTCCATCAATCGGGCGGTTGTTGCGACGGCAGTGCCCCCATGTGTTTTCCGGTTGCCGAATTCATGGTCGGTTCGTCGGACGTCAAGCTCGGCGAGCTAGCCGGCGTGCCGTTCTACATGAGCGAATCGCAATTCGAATACTGGCAGCACACACAGTTGATCATCGATTGCGTGCCGGGGAATGGCGGCATGTTTTCGCTGGAACGCCCCAGCGGGTTGCGTTTTCTCACGCGGTCGCGCCTTTTCGACGACATCGAATCCGCCTGGCTCGAGCATCATCCGGTCGAGCGCGTGACGGGTTAAACGCGGGATTGAACGCTGTAGCAGTGGTACATTGTCTCGATCGACCACGCGACGGGCGGAGCTGACGACCGACTCCCTCCGCGAATGCTGGCGGAGGAGACAATGGTTATGAACCCGGTTTCTATCGACCGTTCAATCGGATCAAGCCGATCCGCGCTGCTGGCCGGCAATCATGCCGGCCGTATGGAAGGGCTGGATATCATCAGGCAATCGCACGAACGTTCCCGCGGCTTCGGCCTGTCGGACACCATGCGGCCCGACTACGGCGTGCTCGGTGAAGCGGAGCTCCGGCTCAAGCGCGAGCAGAATCGCGCGCTCTCCACGCATGCGCTGCCCGTCATAGAAACGCTCTACGGGCAGATCGCCAATACGCACAGCATGGTCGTACTGACCGACTCCGAAGGGCTGATCCTGCATTCGCTCGGCGACGACGATTTTCTCGCCCGTGCCGACCGCGTCGCGTTGCGTCCGGGCGCGCTATGGAGCGAACAGCAGCAGGGCACCAACGCAATTGGCACAGCCATTGCCGCAGGCGACGCCACCATGGTGCTCGGTGACCAGCATTACCTGCGCGCGAACCGGTTTCTTGCGTGCTCCAGCGTGCCGATTCTTGATCCATTCGGAGAGTTGCTAGGCGTTCTCGACGTTACCGGCGATTGTCGCGGCCACAGCCGTCATACCATGGCGCTTGCCAAGATGTCCGCGCAGATGATCGAGAACCATTTGTTCACCAGCGCCTTTCCTGAAGCATTGCGAATCCATTTTCACGGACGGCCCGAGTTTATCGGCACGTTGATGGAAGGCATTGCTGCGTTCAGGGCCGATGGGCGCTTTCTATCGGCTAATCGCAGCGCGCAATTTCAGTTCGGCTTGCCGCTGGCCTCGTTGCGCGCGCATACCTTGTCATCGTTGTTCAACGTCTCGTGCGGGGAATTATTCGACCGGATGCGCGGCGGTGTGGGCACGCCCGTCGAGCGCACGATTTCGCTCTGCCTGCACAGCGGCGTCAACGTATTTGCCAGCGCGGATCTGCGGCGCTCGACGGCCGTTTCGCTCTCGACGGATAGCGGCGATGTCACCGACGTCGTCCCTCGCAAACGCGTCCCCGAACCCCAACCCAAACTCTCCGGCCTGCGTTACCTGATGACCGGCGACGCTCAGGTTGCGGCGCTCGTTGAACGGGTGCGCAAGGTGATCGGTAAAAATATTCCGATCCTGATTGGCGGCGAGACGGGTACCGGCAAAGACGTCCTGGCGAGCGCGGTGCATCGTGACTCGCCGCGTTGCGACGGGCCATTCGTTGCGTTGAATTGTGCGTCGATCCCGGACACGCTGATAGAAGCGGAGTTGTTCGGTTATGAGGAAGGGGCATTCACGGGCGCATCGAAGCGTGGTGCGTGCGGCAAGATTTTGCAAGCCGATGGCGGCACCTTGTTCCTCGATGAAATCGGCGATATGCCGTTCTCATTGCAAAGCCGTTTGCTCCGTGTGCTGCAGGAGCGCACGGTGACGCCGCTCGGCAGCACGCGCGCCGTGCCCGTGGATTTCGCGTTGATCTGCGCGACCAATCGCAATCTGCGCGAGCGCGTCAGTGCTGGCGAATTCCGCGAGGATCTCTATTACCGGATCAACGGTCTGCTGGTGACGTTGCCGCCGTTGCGCCAGCGTACCGATCTCGCCGTGACCGTTGAAAAGATCCTTCGTGCCGAGCGTCCGAGCGGTACGCCCATCAGGGTTTCGCCCGAGGTTCTGGCGGCGTTCACCCGCCACTCGTGGCCAGGAAACTTTCGGCAACTGGCGAACGTGCTGAGGACCGCGTGTGCGATGCTCGACGACCGTGAAACGTGTATCGGCCTTGATCATCTGCCGCAAGATTTCTTCGATGACGAACGCGACGCCAGGACATTGTCGAGGCCGGTGAAGGACAGCGCGCGCCTGGACGATCTCGCGTTGTCGGCTGTCGCGGCAGCGCTTGAGACACACGCCGGTAACCTCTCGGCGGCGGCGCGAATGCTTGGCGTATCGCGTAACACGCTCTACCGGAAGATGGCTGCGCTCGACGAAACGCGGCGTCGATAACGTCGCCGTCGATTGAGACAAATGTCTCATCAACCTCGATGGTGCACTGCGGTGTGATCTCCCCGAATACGCATGCTAAAACGTCATCATGCGTTTAAGTTTTCGGGTTGCAGCGTGTCGTGAATGGCGCGAGCGCACCGAATCCGCCGGAGGCTCCTCATGCCGTATGTTTCGCAGACCAGACACATCGATCGCGTGCGCAACGTGATAGAAGGCCGCATGATCAGCCCGGGTGCCGATGCGTCGCGGCTGGCGTCATCGTACCGGCGGTCGCTGGAGCAATATCATCTCGATCCGGGCGCGACTGTTGGTCCGCGCATCCTGACCGTTCCCGAATTGCGCGATGTCCAGCAGCGTGAAGAAACCGTGCTGCGGGCATCGGGCCAATGTCTTTCGCGACTGCATGAAACCGTGCGCGAAGCCGACTACTGCGTGATGCTGACCGATGCAGCGGGCGTGACTATCGACTACCGGGTGGATCGTGATCGCCGCCACGAATTCAAGCGCGCGGGTCTGTATCCCGGTTCGTGCTGGTCTGAGCGTGAAGAGGGGACATGCGGCGTTGCGTCGGTGTTGCTCGACGCCGAGGCGATCACCGTCCACAAGACCGACCATTTCCGCGCGGCGTTCACCACGCTGACATGTAGCGCATCGCCTATCTTCGGCGTGCAAGGCGAGTTGATCGGCGTGCTGGATGCGTCAGCCGTGCGCTCACCCGAAGAGCGCGAGAGTCAGCGGCTGGTCAACCATATCGTGCGGCAAAGTGCGCTGCTGATCGAGGACGGTTTCTTTCTCAACGCAACCACGCATTGCTGGGTCTTGCTCGCGCACCGCAGCCGGCATTACGTTGAGGCGCAGCCGGAAATACTCATCGCCTTCGATGTACGCGGCTACGCGATCGCCGCTAACCGGCGCGCGAAAGAATGTGTGCCGGCGCTGGATCAGTTGCCGCGCCACGTCTCCGAACTCTTCGATATCCGCGCCGAACGCCTGCTCGATGCACGCCCCGGACGCGATCTCATCTCGTTCAGGTTGGTGGGCTCGGGATCACCGCTGCATGCGCGCGTGAGGCCACCTGTCCTACGCGCTTCCAGAAGCCCGACGCCGACACCGACACCCCGCGAAGCCACCAAACCGGTAACGCAACCCGCGTTGTCTGAAAGCGAAACACTGGAACGCGCCCGCATACTCGCAGCGATGACCGATGCAAAGTGGCGGCCCGTCGTGGCGGCACAGACGCTGGGTTTATCGCGGGCGACGTTGTATCGGCGGATAGCGAAGTTTGGAATAGTGGCGCCGCACAGGCGTTAGCAGTAGATAAGCGCTTTCATTTTAGCGGGCACAGACCCGTCTTTCTTAACCGATACTTAGTGATCCGTATCTCATGGAGGAGCGACCATGTCTGAACAGAATCCGAATCAAACCATCAGCAACATCCTGGAGACATTCGAAGCCGCGTTAAAAAGCGGCGACACCGCGGCGGCCATTGCGCTATTCCAGCCCGATGGTTATTGGCGCGACCTTGTCGCGTTCACCTGGAACATCAAGACGATGGAAGGCCGCGAGCAGATTGCCGCGATGCTCGATTCGCAGTTGAACACGGTCAAGCCATCAAAGCTGAAGATTGCCGATAACGAAACGGCGACCGAAGCGGACGGCGTGACGCAAGCGTGGATCACGTTCGAGACGGGAGTCGCGCGCGGCACGGGTTTTATCCGCGTGAAGGACGGGCAGATCTGGACGTTGCTCACGACCATGACTGAACTCAAAGGCCACGAAGAACCGAAAGGGTTCAGGCGGTCGATGGGCGCTGAACACGGCGCGCGTACGGACCGCACCAGCTGGAAGGAGAATCGAGAGGCTGAACTGGAGACGCTGGGTTATGAGAAGCAGCCGTATTGCCTGATAGTCGGCGGCGGGCAGGGTGGCATTGCGTTGGGAGCGCGGCTGCGGCAACTGGGTGTGCCGGCGATCATTATCGATAAGAACGAGCGCCCCGGGGACGCCTGGCGTGCTCGTTATAAAACGCTGTGCCTGCATGATCCGGTCTGGTACGACCACATGCCGTATCTGCCTTTCCCGGACAACTGGCCGGTGTTTTCGCCGAAGGACAAGATAGGCGACTGGCTGGAGATGTACACGAAGGTGATGGAACTGAACTACTGGGGATCGACGACCTGTACATCTGCCCGATACGACGAAGCCGCCGGCGAATGGATCGTGGAAGTCGAGCGCGACGGCGAAAAACTGACGCTGCGGCCGAAGCAACTCGTGCTCGCCACCGGCATGTCGGGCAAACCGAATCTGCCGAAGTTCAAGGGCATGGATGTGTTCAAGGGCGAGCAGCATCATTCGTCGAAACATCCGGGACCGGATGCTTACAAGGGCAAGAAGGTCGTGGTGATTGGCGCGAATAATTCTTCGCACGATATTTGCGGGGCGCTGTGGGAAGCGGGCGTGGATGTGACCATGGTTCAGCGTTCGTCCACGCACATAGTCAAGTCGAACACGCTGATGGACCTGGCGCTGGGCGATCTTTACTCCGAGCGCGCGGTGGCGGCGGGCATGACCACGATGAAGGCCGACCTGACGTTTGCATCGATTCCATACAAGATCCTGCACGAGTTCCAGATCCCGGTATACAACGCGATCAAGGAGCGTGATGCGGAGTTTTATGATCGGCTGGAGAAACGCGGTTTCATGCTTGATTTCGGCGATGACGGCTCGGGCCTCTTCATGAAATATCTGCGACGCGGATCGGGCTATTACATCGATGTGGGCGCGGCAGACCTCGTCGCGGACGGCAAGATCAAGCTGAAGAGCGGGGTGGATGTAGTCGAGTTGAAAGAGCATTCGGTCGTGCTCAGCGACGGCAGCGAACTTGAAGCGGATCTGGTCGTGTACGCGACCGGTTATGGGTCGATGAACGGCTGGGCCGCGGATCTTATATCACGTGAGGTGGCGGACAAGGTGGGCAAGGTGTGGGGCTTGGGATCGAATACGACCAAGGACCCGGGGCCGTGGGAAGGCGAGCAGCGCAACATGTGGAAACCTACGCAGCAGCAGGCGTTGTGGTTCCATGGCGGTAACCTGCATCAATCGCGCCACTACTCGCAGTATTTATCGCTGCAACTCAAGGCGCGGATGGAGGGGATTCCAACGCCGGTATTCGGCTTGCAAGAGGTGCATCATTTGTCGTGATGGCAGGTTGTAACTGACGCTTTGCAACGGAACGTCAGGCGTGCCCGGCGGGGGTCGATTCTTTATCGATTGTTGCCGGGCACGTGTGTTTCATGCGTCGGCTATGCTGCTCGCAGCAGCCGTATGATGGGTAGGCCTCTCCGTGAGAGCCGGCCATACCAACGCCTCAAATTGATCAGGTGGAACGGGCTCGGAATATAAAAAACCTTGGGCAAAATCACAACCCACGGCGAAGAGGAAATCCCGTTGCTCTGTCGTCTCCACCCCTTCCGCAATGACTTTCAATCCCAGTTTGTGAGCGAGTACGACCATCGCCTCGCAAAGCGCCTGATTGTCTCCATCAAACGCGAGGTTCTGCACGAATGAACGGTCGATCTTGAGGTAATCGATATCGAAGCGCCTGAGATATGCCAGCGACGAGTAACCCGTCCCGAAGTCGTCGATCGAGATCCGGATCCCCGCATCGCGGAAGGTCAGCAGCTTCTCATCAATCTTCGATTCGGCATGCAGTAACAGCCCCTCGGTTATTTCAATCGCAACACTCTGCCCCGGCATCCCTTCCTGATTCAGATAGTCGGGCCATTGGGTACACAGGAGGCTGTCTTGACGAATCTGCACCGGTGACACGTTGACGCTGATCTGGAAAGACGGATGGAATCGGCTGCGCCATTGCCGGGCCTGCTGCACAGCCTGTTTAAACATCCAGTCTCCGACCGGAACGATGAGTCCGGTGTCTTCGGCCAATGGAATGAAATCCAGCGGGCTGATCGTGCCGCGTTCAGGGTGCAGCCAGCGGATCAGTGCCTCGGCTTTGTAGACTTCCCCAGTCGCCAGATCGACGATGGGCTGGTAATAGATCTGGAACTGCTCGCCGGGCAGGGCGGCGCGTAGATCACTCATGAGACGCCGGCGCTTTTCTGCCGCCACTTGCAAGTCGGGCGTGAAGTAGCTGAAACGATTGCGCCCGGCGTTTTTGGCCGCATACATGGCCTGGTCAGCATTCTTGAAAAGGACATCGAGTTCGCTGGTGTCGTCGGGGTAAAGCGTGATGCCGACGCTGGCCGATATGAAAGCCTCGTCCGGGCCGAGCTTGAAGGGTTCGGCCAGCTTGTCGATGATAGTCTTTGCGATCCGGTCAATGCTTTCGATGTCGTCCAGGTTGGGCAGGATGACAGTAAATTCGTCACCGCCGAGACGAGCAACAGTGTCCGATTCGCGCACGCTCGACGTGATGCGTCTGGCCGCCTCGATCAGCAGGATGTCCCCGGTGTCGTGTCCCAGGGAGTCATTGACCTCTTTGAATCGATCCAGGTCGATCAGCATCAAGGCCATACGTTTTCCGGAGCGACGCGCCATTCTGGCTTCATGGTCGAGACGGTCATGAAACATCTGACGGTTCGGAAGGTGGGTCAGCGCATCAAAATTGGCCTGTTTCCAGATCGTTGCCTCGAATGCCATCCGGTCCGATAAATCGCGACCAACGGCCAGCACGGAACTCACCTTGCCTGACCGGTCAATCTCCGGAGTCAGGCGGATATGGGTGCACTGTTCCTGTCCGTCGCGACTGACCCATTTCAGTTCGAACTGCGAACTTTCCCCGCTTGAAATGACGTCTAGAATCTTCATCTCGTAGATCAGCGCATTAGCGCCGCCGGGGTTTTCTGAAGGGCGCTTGCCGAGCGCTTCGCCGAGGCTGCACCCCGCCGAGGTACAGAACGCGGGATTGGCATAAATGCGGTGGAGGTCCCGGTCGTAGCGGGTAATCGTGTCAGGCGAATTCTCGATCAACGTGCGCGACTCGTGCTCCTTGGTAACGAGTTCCGCCGTTCGCTCGATGACGGTCTGTTCAAGGGAGGAGTTGATCTCGTTGATCTTCTGGATTTTCTGCTTGATTGCCTCGCGCATTCTTTCAAACCGCTGCGCCAGTCTGCCTAACTCATCTTGACTGTCGGCATCGGTGAGCGCCTGTGCGTCTTCTTCAGCCTCGGCTCCCGCATCGTTGCCCGTATCGTGCATCTTTCGCACCAGTTCCTTAAGCGGTGCCGAAATGCTGTGGGAGATAAAGTAGGCGAGGAAGATCGAAAGCAAGAAGCCCGAGATGCCGACCAGCACGATCTGGTCGCGCACCGACTGTGCCTGTGCCGTCAACTTTGCTTCGGGAATTGTGCTGACCACAAACCAGGTCGTGCCGGGAATCCTTGAGTACGCGGCAAAGTAGCGCGCGCGGCGCTTGCCCTCGAAGGCGACGAAACCACTGGGCTGGCCATAGGGTTCGTTATGCGCGATTTTATCGATCAGACCTGGTTCAGCCGTCTCACTGGTACTCGCGGATGTGTCGTCTGCACGGACAATCAGCTTGTTGCTACTGGCATCGAGAACGTAGATTTCCGTTCCACTCCCCAAGGCGACGTCATTAAAAATTGTCGAGAAATATTCGGGGCGAACGACCAGAACCAGATTGCCGATCTGCCGATTATTGCTCTTGCCAATGATAGCCCGCACCATCCCCAGGTTTTGTTGCCCAACACCGTTGTCGTAACTGCCCCAATAAGGGTGTCCATTATGATCGGGCGCCTGCTTGACCAAATGCGTCACACCCTGGGTCAGTTGCGCGAACGCCTGGGTGTCCATGATGCGGTTGTTCTTGTCGAGCAGGTATTTCTGGTTGATGAAATCAATCGATCCGTAGTGCTCCAGGAGTAGCCGGGTCATATCCCGGCGCGCCTCGCTCTGCTCTTTTGCGCTGCCGTTTGCGACCCTTGTCAACGCACCTTGAACCCGATCGGAGAGCACAAGGAAGCTGCTTTCCGTCTCGATCTGCTCCATCCGCAACAAGACGTTCTTGGATAGCTGCCTGACCACCTCTTTCGAAAATATCTCTGCCTTCTCCCTGATCGCCGCACTCGACTCGACATACGATAAGTATCCCGAAAGAAGTATGGGCAGCAGCGAGAGCAAAATGAATGCGGTGATTAGCCGGTAGCGAATTTCGACCCGGCGCAGCAGATCCAGGGAGAGGTATTCGAAAACGCTTCGCAGCGAACCGATGATTGAGCTCATTTGTAGTGCATCTTTGCTTCGTTCTTGACAGATTCGTCCAGGAGTTTTGCCGCCTGCCTGGGCGTGATCTTCTTGAACAACACATCCTGCATCAACTGATGCAACCGCTCGATCGAGTTGGAGGGTAGGACAGAATAGTACGGGCTAGCGGTCACGGAAAAATGGCTGACCCTATTCGTGTAGTCGGCAATCTTTGGATTGCTCACCATTGTTTCGTCGACTTGCTTGAATGGCGGAATGTTCTGACGTTTTCTTTGGAGAATGGAGAATCCCTTCCCGGCGATGAATTCCAGAAAGCGAGTGGCGGCGACTTTGTTGGGCGTCTCACACACCGCAAACCCGGTTTCACTGCCAATCACAGGCACCACCCGCTTGCCAGGCGCGTTCCAGGGGGGAATAAACACGCCAACCTCGAAGGGGTTGCCGCGCAACAAAAGGCCGGCTGCCCAACTGCCGTGGAAAGCCATCGCAACCTTGCCTTCCTTGAACAGGCGTATGCCTTCATCGTAGTCCGTCGCCATGAACCCCTCTTGTACGTATCCGCGGTCTGCAATCAGCAGAATCTTCGCAAAGATATCGGCTACCTGAGGCGTGTTCAAATCGAGCGTGCCGTCAGAGATTTTCTTCTTCCAATCCGGGTCGCGTGCCACCACATTGTTGGCAAAGCCGAAACTGAAGGGACCGTTGCCGAGCATGTTAGGGAAGCCGCCGTTCCACATGATAGGTGTAAAACCCGCACGTTTGAGCTTATCGCAAACTATCAGGAATTCGCGGAAATTGGTCGGCAGTTCCGTGATCCCGGCCTTCGCGAACATGTCCTGGTTGTAATAAATCAGCGTCGTCGCCACTCCGCCGGAGATTCCAAACTTTCTGGATTGGCGACTCGTCCAGTCTCCCTTGAGAGGGTCGAGCATGTTGTTCCATGCTGACGTTTCGCCGACGTCCGCCAGGATGCCTTGATCGGCCAATTCAGCCGCATAGGCGTTAGGGTTGACACTGACCAGATCCGGCAAGTTGCCGGAGGCGATCCGGGGCTTGATATTTTCTTCGACTGAATTGCCAATCATGAACTGCACATTCACGCGTATGTCTGGATTGAGCTTGCTGAACTCGGCGGCAATCTGAAGCATTTCCTCTGGCCAATCTGGGGCCCATATCAGCGCAGTGATGGTGGTCCGGGGCGGCGCGCTCGCGCTCGAAGAGGTGTGGTCTTGCTGGTGACAACCATACAACGACATGAGAATGACGCTGAGCAGGACAGATAGAAGGGAGGCAAGCTCAATTCGTCGCACTTGAGGTTTACTTTTTGGTTGCGGGATGGAACGACCCGGCGTCAATGGGCACTTTGGACGCACCTGAAAGCTAACCGTTGGAACCTGCATCGCGAAAGAGCTAATGGCATAACCATGGTGGCGGCTCTGAAGCGGAAAGTCGCAAAGACAAGGCGAATTGAACGGGGGCAGTGCTTAGATTGAATATCGGCAACGGGAGTCAATACTTTAACTAGCGCGAACCCGGATTTCCCCGGCATGACGGGGAGTCGCCGACGCGAATACGTGTCTGTCGATCCGCCGTGAATCTTTGTATGCGAGGGCCTGGCACGTGACGGCTGGGACCGTCTGCAACTCCTGACGGTCCCGGCCATCAGGGTTTACAGTTAAACTATTTGCCATGAACGAGTGCCGTTACTGCAGAAAAATGCGTGACGAATGGGATTGCCACGGGCAGGAGTGCCGCACGGCCATAGCCCGGGCTCTGCGAAGGCAGCGGCTTGGCCTGCCGATGGTGCCGAATCTCATCCGCAACGAAATCCCCGCTGGCGCGACCACGGGGGAGGTCATTACCGTCCTGTGGCGCCAGCGCGTGCGCGCTCGCCGTGCCAACGAAGAGCGCCGGAATCGTAAGGCGGCCGATGATTTCGAAGGCGACTAGCCGCCAAACCGGGCATCAGTCGATCGTTCGTTTCCAGCGACCGAAACCGCGCCCTGCCGGTCTTACGCATGCACCAAATCTCAACCCCGTATGGCCCTTCATGCGGCGCATCGCAATGCGCGCGGCTTTCAATTTCATAGGCGGCAAGACCGGCGTGTCGATGCCTTCAGGCACGAGCCATGCGCGCGCGCACGCAGGCAGCATCGCAATGGCGACAATAGACCGCCACCATTCGCATATTGAACGGCTCTCGGCCACATCAAGGCAAAATACGGGTTTTAGCCCCCATCGGGCTGACGAATTAAATGCCGGCATTCGCCCTTCAAGGCTTTCAATGAGCCTTGTCCAGCGGCCGGCAGGATAGCTCGTTGTTCAAGCGAGCCTACAGGAGCAATTTTGTATGACCGAATCAAACCTGTCTTTCTTCGGCAGACTTTCCCTGGCCGTCGGAACATTTTTCGCTGTCCTGGGTGACCGCGAATTCGCAGCCCAAGTGCGTCGGCTGCGCGACGGGGCAGTAGTGGCGGCGCCAGTCACCGCACCCCAACCCGCAGCAGCAGTCGCTCCCACGATCAAGGCGGCAAGCCCGGACGCGGCGCTTCAGCTTCTCGGACTTCTCCAGCGCGGCGCGCGCTTTGTTGACTTTGTCGAAGAGGACATTGCAGGTTATTCCGATGCGGACATCGGCGCCGCCGCGAGGCTTGTGCACGACGGTTGCCGCGCGACGCTGCGCGAGCATTTCACGATTCGCCCGGTACGAGAAGAGGCCGAAGGCAGCCGCGTGACGCTCGCCGATGGCTTCGACGCGACCGCAATCAGACTGACAGGCAACGTGGTCGGCAAGCCGCCGTTCAGCGGCAATCTTAGTCACCGCGGCTGGCGAGTAGAAGACGTCCGGCTCCCGATGTTGACAAAGACCCACGACGCAACCGTGATCGCACAGGCCGAGGTGGAACTATGACGGAGGCGCGTTATTCGATCGGCATCGATCTGGGCACTACCCATTGCGCCCTCTCGTATGTCGATCTCTCCGCCAGTGACGGCGAGAAAACCAGTCAAGGCGTGCTGCCGATCACGCAGCTCACCGCACCGGGGGCCATCGAATCACCGGACCTGCTGCCCTCGTTTCTCTACCTGCCGCATCCGAGCGAACTGACGCCGGGTGACCTGGCCTTGCCGTGGACCGCCGAACGCGACTTCGCAGTCGGTGAAATGGCACGCAGCCGAGGCGCAGGGACGCCGATTCGTTTGGTATCGAGCGCCAAGAGCTGGCTCTGTCATTCGGGCGTGGACCGTCGCGCGGCGATCCTGCCAAGCGACGCGCCGCCTGAAGTCACGCGTGTCTCACCGCTTGAAAGCTCGGTTCGCTATCTCACGCATCTGCGTGAAGCATGGGACTACGCGCATCCCGACGCACCGTTCAGCGAACAGGAAATCACGGTCACCATTCCCGCTTCCTTCGATCCGGCCGCGAGGGAATTGACCGCCGAGGCAGCGCAAGCGGCTGGTTACGCCCGCATGACGCTGCTGGAAGAACCGCAAGCAGCGCTCTATAGCTGGATCCAGAAAAGCGACGGCGCCTGGCGCAAGCAAGTGAAGGTCGGCGACATCATCCTGGTCGTGGACGTGGGCGGCGGCACGACCGACCTGTCGTTGATCGCGGTTATCGAACGTGAGGGCAATCTTGAGTTGCATCGTGTCGCGGTCGGCGAACACATCCTGCTGGGCGGCGACAACATGGATCTGGCGCTGGCGCATGGGGTTGCGCGCAAGCTGGCTGCCCAGGGAACGCAGGCCGATCCGTGGCAGTTGCGCGCGCTCACCTATGCGTGCCGGGCAGCCAAGGAAACGCTGTTGACCGACCGCAGTACAGATACCGTGCCGCTGGTCGTACCGAGCCGTGGATCGAAACTGATTGGCGGCTCGATCCGCACCGAACTGACCCGCGCCGAACTCACGCAGACGATTCTCGATGGCTTCTTCCCGCAAGTCGATGCATCGGCGCGGCCGGTGACCCGAGCACGAGGCGGCCTGACGCAGCTCGGCCTCCCGTATGCGCAGGATGCGGGCATTACGCGGCATCTCGCAGCGTTCCTCGGCCGACAGGTCGCAGCACTCGCCGATCTCGACGGACTGCAGCACGTGCCGGTCGAGAACGCGAGCTTCCTGCATCCCACGGCGGTCTTGTTCAACGGCGGCGTGTTCAAGTCGACGCTGCTCGTCGAACGCATTCTCGATGGCCTTAACGGCTGGCTCGCAGCCGAAGGCGCGGCGCCAGCACGCCTTTTGGGCGGCGCCGATCTCGACCTCGCGGTCGCGCGCGGCGCGGCGTACTACGGCTACGTGAAACGCGGCAAGGGCGTGCGCATTCGTGGCGGCACGGCGCGCGCTTACTATATTGCGATCGAGTCAGCCATGCCGGCCGTGCCCGGTATGGAGCCACCTGTCCAGGCATTGTGCCTCGCGCCCTTCGGTATGGAAGAAGGCACGGACGCGGCCTTGCCGGCTCAGGAATTCGGCCTCGTGGTCGGGGAGCCCGTGCACTTCCGCTTCTTCGGTTCGTCGGTACGCCGGCAAGATCAGGTCGGCACGATGCTCGACTACTGGTCGCCCGACGAGTTGCAGGAGCTGGAGGAAATCCACGCTACGCTGCCGCCCGAAGGACGTACGCCCGGCGAAGTCGTGCCGGTGAAGCTGCATGCACGGATCACTGAAGCCGGCACACTGGAACTCGAAGCCGTGCCGCGCGGCACGAACGAGCGCTGGAAAGTCGAATTCGATGTGCGCGGCAGCGCGAACGCCTGAGCGCGATGAAGCGAACCATCGTCGGCATCGATCTCGGCACGAGCAATACGGTCGTTGCGTACGTCGAGGCGGGGTCTGACGAAATCAGCATCTTCGATATCGATCAGCTTGTGGGTCTTGGCGAGGTCGGCGCGCGCGAGCTGTTGCCGTCCGTGCGCTATCACCCGGCGCCGGGCGAGCTTGCGCCTGGCGATCTGCAATTACCGTGGAGCGGAGCCAACAAGCACGATACGCAGCCGGCCGTGATTGGACATCTGGCTCGCACGCTCGGCGCGCAGGTGCCGGGACGCCTCGTGACCAGCGCGAAAAGTTGGCTCTCGCATGCGTCGGTCGACCGTCTTGCACCGATTCTGCCGTGGGGCGCGCTCGCGGTCACCGGCAAGGTCTCGCCGGTGACCGCGAGCGCCAGCTATCTGGCTCACGTGCGTGCCGCGTGGAACCGCCGTTTTCCGCACGCGTTGCTCGAAGATCAGGACGTAGTGCTAACCGTTCCTGCATCGTTCGATGACGGCGCGCGCGCACTTACGCTCGAGGCCGCGCGTATTGCGAAACTGCCTGCTCTGCGCTTGCTCGAAGAGCCTCAGGCCGCTTTCTACGACTGGCTGTTTCATCATCGCGCGACGCTTGGCGCCGAACTCGCGCAGACGCGCCTCGTGCTGGTCTGCGATGTGGGCGGCGGCACAACAGACCTCACACTGATCAAGGTGCATTTTGAGGACGGCGAGCCGCAACTGACCCGCATTGGCGTCGGCAATCATTTGATGCTCGGCGGCGACAACATGGATCTTGCGCTCGCGCATCTGGTCGAGACGCGTTTGGCCAAGGAGCAAACGCGGCTGTCGGCGGCGAGCCTGTCCCAGCTCGTCGAACGATGCCGCGCCGCGAAGGAGCAATTGCTTGGCGCACAGCCGCCCGACTCCGTCGCAATCACGCTGCTTGGTGCGGGGGCCCGGCTTGTCGGCGGCGCACGCACGACGGAGCTGAGCCGGCAGGAAGTCGAGCAGATCATCGTGGAAGGGTTCTTTCCCATGGGCAGCCTGGACGAACTGCCTCGCCGGTCGCGGGCCGCGCTCGTCGAGTTCGGCTTGCCCTACGCGGCCGATGCGGCAATCACGCGGCACATCGCAGCGTTTCTGAAAAGACTCGACGCGCAGTCGCGCGATGCATTGGGTGCATCGGATATTGCGCAAACGTCGATGCCCGATACCTTGCTGCTCAACGGTGGCGTCTTCCGGGCCGAAGCGCTCTCCCGGCGTCTGGCGAGCGCGCTGGGTACGTGGCGCGGGCAGCCTCTGCATGTGTTGCAAAACGACCATCCCGACGTTGCTGTCGCGCGTGGCGCGGTCGCTTACGGCCTGGCCCGCGCGGGACACGCGCCGCGTATTGGCGGCGGCTCGCCACGCAGCTACTTCCTCGTCCTTGATAACGACGCGCAGGACAACGCGCAGGCATTGCGAGGCGTGTGCCTGTTGTCACGCGGAACCGAAGAAGGCCACGAGGTCCATCTCGAGGATCGTGTGTTTGCACTGCGGCTTGGGGCACCGGTGCGCTTCCATCTGGTTTCCACCGTCGCCGACACGGCTTGGAAGCCAGGCGACCTTGTCGACCTCACGACGGGCGACTTCGTCCGCTTGCCGCCGGTCGCAACGGTGGTGCAGCAGCAGGACGCAAGCGGACCTCGCGAGCGACGGGTCAGACTCACGACGTCGCTGACGGAACTCGGCCGGCTGGAGATGCACTGCATCGCAACCGATGACGCTTCGCAACGATGGCTGCTCGAGTTCCAGTTGCGCCGTGACGATGCTGAACACGACATCTCCGCGGCTAGTCGAAATCCGTCACTCGACAAAGCGATTGAACTCATCGACCGCACGTTCGGCGCTCGCTCGGCGAATGTCGATCCCAAGGAAGTGAAGCGTCTGCGTGCAGGACTAGAACAGCTACTGGGGCCGCGTCAGAGTTGGGATAGCGCACTGCTTCGCGAACTGTTCGGGGCGCTCTGGGAGCGCGCTAGCCGGCGGCGTCGTTCCGCAGATCATGAGCGCCTATGGTTGAATCTGGCGGGATACTGCGTGCGGCCGGGATTTGGCTATCCGCTCGATGAATGGCGCATCGAACAGCTTTGGTCGCTGTTCGATGACGGCATCCAGTACGTCAACGAGGGCCAGGTGTGGTCCGAATGGTGGACGTTATGGCGTCGCGCGGCAGGTGGCCTGCGTGAGGATGCACAGCTTCAGGTGCTCGATGCAATGGCCTGGCTTCAGGCTGCTGCGGGCACGAAGCGGCACAAGCTGCCCTTCGATCCTGCGAAGGTCGGCCATGCGGACATGCTTCGTCTTTCCGCGTCGCTTGAACGCATCCCCGTTGATCGCAAGATTGAAATTGCGGAAGAGCTTCTGGTCCGGCTTCAGCGGCCCTCGGAAAATCACCAGGGCTGGTGGGCAATTGGACGCATCGGTGCACGCCGGCCGTTCTATGGCAGCGCGCATGGTGTCGTGCCGGCGGACGTGGTGACCCGATGGCTGGACGCAATCCTCGCGCTGGACTGGAGAAAGGTTGAGCCCGCCGTGTTTGCCGCCGCGCAAATCGCGCGTATGACGGGCGACCGTTCAAGGGATCTGGCGGAGCCGGTCCGCGAGACTGTCGTGCGGCGACTCGAAGCCGCGAACGCACCGCCGGCGTGGGTCAATATGGTTCGCGAAGTCGTGATGCTCGATAACGCGGACACCGGGCGCGTGTTCGGAGAGTCACTGCCTGTCGGATTAAAACTGATTGTCGACTGACCCGTCTTTCGGGGGACCTTGATGCAAGCCGGCGGTCTTGTCGACATGTGTTTCATATATTGAGTCGCATCGCGACCGCGCAGACAACCTCATAAAGATTCGGGCGCACGACGCAAGTCCGTGCGCTAACAGCGCATTTTAACGGCGACCGGAAACAGTAGCTTTGAGATCAATGTCAATTGGTGCTGCGATGCGTCAGATGCCTATGGGTGATTCCATGGCTGCAGGACGAAACGGTATTCAAGAGCGTTCCAGTAAATGTCAATCGGATGTTGTGAACGGGAGACACAACATTCGAAAACAGATCCCGATTTAATTTGAAGGAAATATTATCGCGCTTGCGATCAAAAATCGCGCATGAACTGCTGGCGTTACATACACCGTCAGTTGGCCCAACAAATCAATAGGGGAGACACTCTGTGAAGAAAACTACCAGCGCAATCGGTGCAATCGGCGGCGCGCTGCTCGCCATCGCTGCTCAGTCCGCTTTCGCGCAAAGCTCGGTCACGCTATATGGCATCGTCGACACAAGCGTCCGCTATCTCACCAACGCCGATGCAAACAACAACAGCCAGGTAGCGATGGGCGTCGGCCCGATCACCGGCAGTCGTTGGGGCTTGAAGGGATCTGAGGATCTGGGCGGTGGTTTGTCCGCGGTATTCCGGCTGGAGGACGGCTTCAACCTCTGGAACGGCCAGTTTGCGAGCGCGAATACGCTCTTCAACCGGATGGCTTATGTCGGGCTATCGAGTAACCAGTATGGCACCGTCACCGTGGGTCGCCAGAACACGCCGCTGTTCGATCAGTTAGGGAACGTCTACGACCCGCTGACCGTAGGTAACTACGATCAGGACGGCTGGTTGCCCGGCGCACTTGGCTACGGCCTGCGCCAGAACAACTCCGTCAAATACAACGGCCAGTTCGGCGGCCTGAATGTTGAAGCCATGTACGGCTTCGGCAACGTGGCCGGCAGCACTGGCGCGAGCAACATGTACGGCGTGACTGCTTCGTACACCTACAGCGGCTTGTCGCTGGATGCGGGCTTCCAGCAGAACAGCGACATACACAACAACAAGTTCAACGTTGTCAACGTGAGCGCGGTCTATGCATTCAGCACGGTCAAGACCTTTGCGGGCTGGCTGCATTCGCAGGACAACACCGGCATGGTCGACATCTTCATGTCGGCTGCAAACTCGCCGGCGGCCAACTTCGCGGCGCCCGTGACAAATACCAACCGCATTGACGATGGCTTCTACACAGGCGCCACGTGGCAGGTCACCCCGCCGTTGCTGCTGACCGCGGCGGCCTACTACGACCACTCACGCAATGCGCTGGACGCGGACGGAACCACACTTAGCCGCGGCGTGCGCTACTCAGGCGTGCTGCTTGCCGAATACTCGCTGTCCAAGCGGACAGAAGTGTATGGCACGGTCGACTTCATCCGTGGCACCGGCGCGGCGCAAGCAGACTTTCCGGGACGCAACAACCAGACCGGCGTTGCAATCGGTCTTCGCAACATATTCTGATGTGAGCTGCCCGGTTTGCCGCCGGGCATGACACTTCCGAACCAACGGCGCGCACTTAACGGTGCGCGCCGTTTTTTGCGCCATGAATGCCACTTTTCGCGGTTGTCCACTCAGCGCGGCGAAGCGGTATCGACAAAAGCTGACAGGTCGCGATTAAAGCGATCCGGCTCCTCGATGAACGGCGCATGCCCCGAATTTGCGTACAGCTTGCTCTGTATCCGCGGATCCAGTTCCGACGCACGGGCAATCGCGGGCTTGGCCTTCACGAGCGCATCTTGCGCGCCATAGATCAACAAAACGGGTACCTGGGCGCGGCTTAAACCCTCGGATGCCGGGACGGTCATCGACTGAACCGCGCTCTGCATGTCCCACGAGGCCAAGGCGGCATTGGCGAGCAGACGCTCGAACGTGGACCTGTCGGGCTGCGTGTGGAAACACAGGCTAACGAAAACGCGCTCGGCATCAAGGTGCGTTTTCAAGTCCGATGAATTCATGTCTCGATACACCGCCGGATGAGCCACTATCTGGTCCGGCTTCAACTCGATCACGCCATCCACATATACGGCGCCGGCAATGCGGCTATCCCCATACGCCGCCAGATAGTTCGATATGACGGCGCCGCCCAGCGACCACCCGACAAGAACAGGTTTCTGCGCATGCGACGACTCGATGACCGTTGCGAGATCGTCCGCCCAACGACGCCCATCGCTATAGGCATTGGCGTCCGTTGGTTTGGCCGACAGGCCGTGGCCGCGCATGTCATAGGTAATGATGCGGTAGCGCTGAAGCTCGCGGCTTTTCAACTGCGCGTCCCAGTTCAGGTGGCTGCCGAGCAGTCCGTGAATGAAAACGATAGCGGGTCCATCCGAGCTTCCCGATTCCTGCACGGCCAGCGTGACGCCGTCCGGTGCGGTGACGGTATAGCTTTTTGTATCGGCGATTGCGGCGGGTGACGCTGCAAATAAGGTACCCATGACGATCAGGGCGGAGAGCGCGTAACGAAGAATGCGGCGGGGCATGAACAGTACTCCAGGGTCGATGAGATCCCAGTCTCAACCCTTACACTGATGTGAGGGTCAAGCAAAAAGTGTTATTCTTTTTCATGACCCAAGCCATCACGCAAGACCTGCTGACCATTGGCGAACTCGCCCGCGGGACCGGTGCGAGCGTGCGCTCGATCCGTCACTACGACGAACACGGTCTGCTCACGTCAATCCGCGCCAGCAATGGCTACCGGACGTTTCCGATTGCGGCTGTCACGCAGGTCAGGCAGATCCAGCGCATGATCGCGACGGGCTTTAGCCTGGCTGATATCCGTGCTTTTCCCGACTGCATGCGCATGATCGAAGGCGCGAGTTCGTGCTCCGAAACCACCGACGCGCAGCGCAAACGGCTGGCCTCCATCGAGCGCCAGATAGCGGACCTTGAACGCCGTCGCGCACGTCTGCGCAAGACGCTGGTCGAGGGAATCGTTCCGCCTTTGGACTAGTTTGCGGGGAGCTGATTGAGCGTGACGATGTATCTGCGAATGGCCGGCCGAAGCGGACAGTCGACCTGCAAACCATTCGCAAATTGCCGGCACGCCATCAGATCAACAGTTCGACTGACTGCAGCACGTGGCGTGTTTCCGGCAAACTCGATTCGCATCCCTCGCGAATCGTTTCGATCATGCATTCTATAAAGCATTCGGCTGCGGCGCTCGCGGGATGACCGCTGCGCGAGATGACGCTGACCATTGCGTCGTCCAGTTGCTCGCGCAACGGAATGGCGCACAGGCCTTCCTTGGCCGCACTGACCTCGACGAGCGGCCACGGGAATACGCTGACCATGTCGGTCTTTTTGAGCAACGCAATGGCAATCGAAAGAGAATGCGTCAGATGAATCTTTCGCGGCACGGGTACGTTGTATCGGGTGAACATGTTGTCTACGAGCGCATTTTCGCTCAACGGATCCCACGTCAACACCCAGTCCAGATCGCTGAGATCCGCCAATGAATGGCAATTCGCTCGCGGATGTCCCTCGCGAGCAACGAGCGCGCAAGTCGACGAAAACAATGGCCGATACTGAAATTCAACACCGAACGCCCCAGGCTCCGGTCGGCCGATAAAGAAGTCGAGGCTGCCGTCGCGCAGGCGCGGATTGGCTATCGACAACAATCCCTCGAAGAATTCCAGGCGGATATCGGGCATGCGCTCGCAAAAGCGCGTGACCGTGTCCGCCAGGAACGTCATGGCGATCCACGGGGTGACCGCTACGGTGAGCTTGCCCTGCGTGGCGCCCCGCAGGGCGTTCATGGCTTCCTGGGCGCGGGTCATCTGTCCGTAGATCAATCGGGCGTGAACGAGGAGCGCCTGGCCGCTCTCCGTGAGCGTGACGCCTGACGACGTGCGCACCACCAGCGACATCTGCACCGTTTCCTCAAGTTGGCGCAGGCTCTTGGTGATAGCCGCCGGGGAGGCTTTCAAAACGCGCGCCGCGCCGCGCACGCCGCCTGCTTCGGCAATGGCGATAAGCGTGCGGATTTGATGAAGTTTCATACGCCCTCAATGATAAAAGACGGGTTTGCGCGGGGTGTTCACCTCTGGTTGCCATGTTCACGATTCTAGCTCTCCCGTCCCGTTTTCTGTCGCGCTACGGTAGCGTCACCCGATCAAGTTCCAACGCTCACCACGGACTTACGAGAATGACTGCTTCCATCGACATGCTCGCCAGCCGCGCCGAACTGATCCAGCCGCGTCTCGCACCCATGGGTATCCGGTGTTGGCGAAGCATCCGTGTGGCACATTCGTGTTCGCGCTGCGGGGGATGATCGTCTCGCGCAACGCTGCACCGCTCGACATCGCATAGAACGCAAGCCGGATCACCGACCGCTCAAATTGATTCAACTCCGACGGGGAACTCCATGAAACACGTAACGCTTTCAGCCTTTTGCGCACTGGCGATGTTGCCCCTTGCTGTTCTTGCACAGGACAAAGACGCCATTCGCTTCGGCGTTGATCCCAGCTATCCGCCGTTCGAGTCGAAGGCGCCCGATGGAACGTTCACGGGTTTCGATATCGACCTGGGCAACGCGATCTGCGCGCAGCTCCATCAGAAATGCGTGTGGGTCGAGCAGAACTTCGACGGCATGATCCCGGCGCTCAAGGCGCGCAAGTTCGACGCCATACTCTCCGCGATGTCGGCTACGCCGGCGCGGCGTCAGCAGATTGACTTCAGCCACCGTCTTTACAGCAGCAGCTCGGCCTTGATTGCGCGCGCGGGCTCGAATCTTCAACCTACCGCGCAGGCGTTGCAGGGTAAACGCGTGGGAGTTGTGCAGGGATCGACACAGGAGAGCTATGCGAATGCGGAGTGGGCGCCGAAGAATGTGACGGTGGTGTCGTATCAGACGCAGGATCTGATCTATCAGGACCTCGTGACGAATCGTCTCGATGCAGCATTTCAGGCCGCCGTGCAAGCTGACTTCGGCTTTCTGAAGACGCCGCAAGGCAAGGGCTTCGCACTGGTGGGCAAGCCGGTGGGGGACAGCCGCGTAGCGGGCGATGTCGCCATTGGCATACGAAAGGGCGACACGCCGATGGAAACGCAGATCAACCAGGCCATTGCCGCGATACGTCAGGACGGTGTGTATCAAAAGGTGGCTGCAAAGTACTTCAATTTCGATATTTACGGCGATTGAGCGTCAGGACTCAGCCCATTTTTTCTCGTAGGGAGTCACGCATGTTGGAGACTATAACCGCCCGTCTTGAGCGGGCCGTCACGCCGCAATTGGTGGAAGACTTTCACCGCGATGGCGCGGTTTGTATCCGCCAGATATTCACGCAGGAAGAAGTCGCCTTGTTGCGTGGCGGTATCGATAGCAACCTGCAAGCGCCTGGTCCGCGTGCGAAGGTTGCCAGCCGTCCCGACGATCCGGGCTGGTTCTTCGAAGACTTCTGTAATTGGCAGGAGAACGACGCGTATCGCCAGTTTATTTTTCATTCGGCGGCCCCCGCGGTTGCCGCGGCGCTGTTGGGGAGCGAGACGATACGGCTTTACCACGATCATCTGCTGGTGAAGGAGCCGAATACCCGGCAGCGTACGCCTTGGCATCAGGACCAGCCTTACTACAACATCACTGGCCGCGATAACGTCAGCATGTGGATTCCAGTCGATCCTGTCTCGCAGGAATCGAGGCTGGAGTTTGTTGCGGGGTCGCATCTTGGGCCGTGGCTGATGCCGCGTACGTTCATGGACAATCAGGCGAAGTGGTTTCCAGAGGGCAGTCTGGCAGACCTGCCGGATATTGAAGCTGACCGGGGGGCGTATCCGATCATTGGGTGGGCGCTGGAACCGGGGGATATGGTGTGTTTCAACATGCTGACGCTGCATGCGTCTGGCGGTGTGAGTGGCCAGACACGGCGGCGTGCGTTCTCGATCCGCTTTATTGGAGACGATGTTCGGCATGCGCCGCGACGTTGGCGTACTTCGCCGGAATTTCCGGGTCTCGCGCAGACGCTGCCAGAAGGCGCGACGATGGAGCACCCGCTTTTCCCTGTTGTCTGGCCTGCAGCGTAGTGGGGTGATAGCGCTGGTGCGCGGTGAAGTGGCAGCCGCAAACCGGCTACTCCAAAGAAGTGTCTGGTGGCAATATGCGCGGAAGCGCACAGAGTCATTTGGCTTGGAGGCCATACTCTGTTCGATACCGCACAAAGTCTTCACCTGATTTCCACGAGCAGTATTTCTGCAGGTCCTTCATAAGCCCCAACTTTACGAGCAGCCGGGGAAATGATCCCCCGCCACACCGGGTCGACATGGGGGAGCCACGCTGCCTCGCGCAAAGCAGCGCATAGGTACGTTCAAGCACGTTCAAGCAATCAGGTGCCACCGATGCGTCTCCAAGCCATCAAATATGCCTTGATTCTTGCCTGCGGGTTCATGGCTGTCACCGATGCACTTGCCGCCGATGCTGCCGGCGTCGTCAAGACCCTCAAGGGCACGGTGCAGATCGAGCGGGCGGGAGCAAGTTCGGGCGCGTCCATCGGCAGCGAGGTTTACGGTAGCGATCGGATAGTGACCGGCCCGGAATCCTCAGTGGGTATCACGCTGCGTGACGATACCCAGCTCTCGGCCGGCGCCAATTCCATCCTCGACCTCAACAAATTCGCCTTCAATACCACGACCCATGAAGGGGTGCTCGACGCCACGATCAAACGCGGCTCCCTTTCAGTGATTTCCGGAAAGCTGGCAAAGGCGAATCCGGATGCCGTCCGTTTCAGCACGCCAACGACCACGCTGGGCGTACGCGGCACTGCATTTATCATCGAGGTTGGCGGGAACGGGGAGCGTGCCCGGTGAAGGCCGTCATCCGGCGTCACGGGCAGGCAGTTGCTGCGGCATTCGTCACGCTGGCTTTCCTGTCCGGATGCAGCACGCCGCCGGACAAGATTATTTTATTGCCAGATCCGGAGGGCAAGGTCGGAGCAGTCATTGTCCACAGCGCCACGGGAGAGCAAACAATCAACAAGGCTTACGCCGGGGTCGATGTCACCCAGGGCGGCGCCATCGAAAAAACGATGGATAGCCAATCCGTGGTGGAGACACGATATGCCGAGCTACTGGCGGCCCGGCCTCCGCGGCCCATGACATTTACGATTTTCTTTCTCTTCGACTCTGCCACCGACCTGGCTCCGGAGTCGTTCGCCACGGTTAAACAGCTAAAAGCGGTCCTGGCTACCTGGCCTGCGCCACAGCTCGTGGTAGTCGGTCACACAGATCTGGCGGGCTCGCAGGAATTCGACGACAACCTGTCCAGGCGGCGAGCGCAGACTGTTGCAGCGTTCCTGAGCAAGCAAGGCATTCCCGCCCAACAGATAGAGACCGCTGCCCGGGGCAAGCGCGAGCCACTGGTCCACACCGCAGATGGCGTTCCCAACCACATGAACCGGCGCGTCGTCATTACCATCCAATGATCCGCGTCAGTCATCGACGGTGAACGGCCTTTCCCCTGATGAAACGCTACTACGACCTATGGCTAGCCAGGATCAGGAATCTGCTTAAGGCGGCCCAGGGGCGTCCGGTTGCACTGGCGATGTTGTTCGGCCTGAGCCTCGTCAACCTGTCCAGCGAATGGCCTGGCGACATAGCACGTCCGGCCTTCGTGGCCGCGCTTGACGAGGCGCTTCCTGATTCCTTTAAAACGGCCCGGCAACTCCTGTTCGACCAGTATCAACGTCGGTTCCCGCGAATTCCGGCTGCTCAGCCCGTGACCATTGTCGAGATTGACGATGAGACGCTGGCAACCGTCGGTCAATGGCCCTGGCCGCGGAATCGGCTCGCGAGCCTGATCGATGCCATTGCGGCACTGAAACCACTGGCTATCGGTCTCGACATCTACATGCCGGAGCCGGATCAGACCTCTCCCGACAAGGTGGCCGGCAATCTGCCGAAAACGGCTGCGGCTCTCGCCGCCGGCTTGCGGGCGCTTCCCAGTCACGAAGCCATTCTCGCCAGTTCGTTGCGCGCGGCGCCGACCATACTGGGTGCTGCGGCACTCGATCATCCCACCTTCGCCGCCAGCACCGATCTGCGAAGCGCTCCCATTCTCGTGCATGGCACCGACCCGCTGGGCCGCGTGCAACGGTTCGACTATGTGCTCGCCAGCCTGCCGGAATTGCAGGCGGCGGCTCACGGACAGGCGATGCTGAGCGTGGCGCTGGAACAAGGCGTCGTCCGGCATATTCCCCTCATCATGGGCTTGGGGGAGAAACTGGTCCCCAGTCTGCCGATGGAAATGCTCCGCCTCGCCACGGGTTCATCGGCAATCGACGTCTATGCCGACACGTCGGGCGTGCAGGCGGTGGGTGTCGCGGATGTGCAGGCGCCTACGCAGCCGGGCGGTGACATCTGGTTGCATTTCGCGTCCATTCGGTCGACGCTGAATCGCTATGTGTCGGCACGCGACGTCCTGCAGGGAACAGTCGATCCGGAACGGTTCCGGAACAAACTGGTGCTGGTCGGACTGACCGGCACCGGCGTGACTGACATGCGCACGACCGCGTTGGGGGAACTGGTGCCGGGTATCGAGATTCAAGCGCAGGTGATAGAGACTATTGTCGAGGGACGTTTCCTGCGCCGGCCCGCCTGGCTGAAATGGGCAGAAAGCGCTTTCATCATGGCGTTCGGTTTACTGATCATCTGGTACGCGCCCCGCACGCAATCGCGGTTTGCGGTGTTCATAAGAACGGTCCCCAAGGGTTCCGCCATTCTGGGCGTCTTGCTGCATCTGCTGAATCTTTTATGCTGCTTCTTTATTTTTATTCGTTTCGGACTGCTGGTTGATGCAGCCTCGATTTTCATCATCCTGTCCGCAGTCGTGGGCTGCTTCTTTGCACCCGCGTTGCTCCACGTCGGCGAACGAACCGGGGCTGAAACGCCGCCCGCCACGGGGCGCGAAGGCGATAGCGGGCACACCGGTAAGGCGCCGGGACCTTGAGGTAGCGGTCGAGCGAATGGTCGTGCAACTTGAAAGTTGCCGTTGTCTTCGCGCCGCATCGAAGGTCCGACGCGGATCGGCGAGACTCATTCGATTTTCTCGTCAACCGACATTCGCAGCGGCGCAGATTCGGGCACGTGAACGGTGGCAAAGGCCGATGACCCGCCGATAGTCGATGTGAAGTAAAGGCCGGTTCGTCGAGCTAAGCAGGCAGCGAATGGAATCGCGTTAGTCGCCGGACTGCCAATCAGTGACTGACCTCGCCGGGCACGTCATCGTATTGACCACGGCGCAGTAGCTTCACGCGCTGCAAGATGCGATCGTGGGCTATATTGTCGGCAATTTAGGGGCGCTGTCGAAGGCCGCAACTGGCCGGTCGTCGACCCTTGCCTGCAATCACAGGCTCGCGAAGGCGGAGGGGTGGGAAGCGCCTCGGCTCGACACCCCAGCCTGCGGCCGGGAATAAACCATGCGTGATAAGCGTTGCTTCATTGGAGGGAAACGCAAAATGACGAACGCAAACAGGGCTTGGCCGATGCTTCCCGCGTTGGTGCTCCTGCTCGCTGCATGTGCCACAGGGGGCATGCAGGCAGGCACGGGGACACACCTTAGCGCCGCGGAATGCCGCGATCTGACCGAGATCAAGAACAAGGCGCCCGTTACGCACGAGCGCAATATGAGTGAACTGGCGGCCTTGGAAAAAGCGGGCTACCATCCGGGATGGTTTTTTGATCCTTACTACCCAGCCGATCTTGAGGCCGCGCAGCATCAGGTCGATATCTGGTACGAGACCGAGTGCCCGCAAACATAGCCCGGTTGCGTAAGTACTGGTACTGGCCCCACGGCGTGTGCGCCCACGCGGCGCCGCATTCGACGGCCGCTCTTCGAGTTAGTCCCGCCATTCAGTAGCGGACAGGTAGACACGATAGATCAGATACCACCGGGATCTATCCGGCCCTGGCGAACGGCTCGCCAGGGCCGAACACAAGCCAGGACTCAGGCCAGATCAAAGCGATCCAGATTCATCACCTTTGTCCAGGCCGCGACGAAATCCTCGACGAACTTCTGCTTCGCATCGCTGCTCGCATAGACCTCGGCCAGCGCGCGCAGCACGGCGTTGGAGCCGAACACCAGGTCGACGCGGGTGCCGGTGTACTTCACTTCGCCACTCTTGCGGTCACGTCCCTCGAACAACTCGGCGGCGGCATCGACAGCCTTCCATGCGGTACCCATGTCCAGCAGGTTGACGAAGAAGTCGTTGCTGAGCACGCCGACGCGCTCGGTGAACACGCCGTGACGGCTGCCGTCGAAGTTGGCTCCAAGCACACGCAGTCCACCGACCAACACGGTCAGTTCCGGCGCGGTCAGCGTCAACTGCTGGGCCTTGTCGATCAACAGCGTCTCGGTCGTGGGACCGCCCTGCAAGCGGCGGTAGTTGCGCAAGCCATCGGCGATCGGTTCGAGCACGGCCACCGATTCGACATCGGTCTGGTCCTGGCGCGCATCGACCCGGCCCGCCGCGAACGGCACGTCGATCTTGACGCCCGCCGCAGCGACTGCCTGCTCGATGCCGACTACGCCCGCCAGCACGATCACGTCGGCCAGCGACGCCTTGCCGGACGCCTGCTGGATGGCCTGCAGCTTCGGTAGCACGCCGGCGGCGATCTTGTTGACTTCCCAGTCCTTCTGTGGCGCCAGCGCGAGCCGCGCTCCGTTGGCCCCGCCGCGCTTGTCGCCGCCGCGGAAGGTCGAAGCCGAGGCCCACGCGACCGAGACCAGCTCGCTGACCGACAGGCCAGACTCGGCGAGCTTTGCCTTCAGGTCGGCGATGTCGGCGGCGCTCGGGTTGTGAACGGGTGCCGGCAGCGGGTCTTGCCAGATCAGGTCTTCTTTCGGCACTTCCGGGCCGAGGTAGCGCGCCTTCGGACCCATGTCGCGGTGGGTCAGCTTGAACCACGCGCGCGCGAACGCTTCATTGAAGGCTTGCGGATCGTTGAGGAAGCGGCGCGAAATCTTCTCGAATTCCGGGTCGTAGCGCAGCGTCAGGTCGGTGACCAGCATCGTCGGCTTGCGCTTTTTCGACGGGTCGAACGGATCGGGGATGATGTCCGGCGCGTCCTTGGCCTCGAACTGGATAGCGCCGGCGGGGCTGTGCGTCTGCACCCATTCGTACTTGAACAGGTTCTCGAAAAAGTGGTTGCTCCACTGGGTCGGCGTCTGGGTCCAGATCACTTCGAGGCCCGACGTGATCGCATCCGCGCCGGCACCCTTGCCGTAACTGCTGGCCCAGCCGAGACCTTGTGCTTCGAGCGACGCGGCTTCCGGGTTGTCGCCCACCTGCTCAGCCGAACCGGCACCGTGGGTTTTGCCAAGTGTGTGGCCGCCGGCGATCAGCGCGACGATTTCCTCATCGTTCATCGCCATGTTGCCGAACGTTGCACGGATGGCGGGCGCAGCCGTCACCGGATCGCCACTGGCGTTCGGGCCTTCGGGATTGACGTAGATCAGGCCCATCTCGGTGGCGGACAGCGGGTTCTGCGCCAGGGTTTCGGGGTTACGGTGGACCAGCCAGGTCTTTTCATCGCCCCAGTTCACGTCGAGGTCCGGTTCCCACACGTCCTCGCGGCCGGCGCCGAAACCGAATGTGCGGAAGCTCGCGTTCTCCAGCGCCACGTTGCCGGCCAGCACGATCAGATCGGCCCAGGATATCTTCTGCCCATACTTTTGCTTGATCGGCCAGAGCAGGCGGCGCGCCTTGTCGAGGCTGACGTTGTCCGGCCAGGAGTTGAGCGGAGCGAAGCGTTGCTGCCCGCGACCCGCACCGCCACGGCCATCGACCATCCGATAGGTGCCGGCGCTATGCCAGGCCATGCGGATGAACAGGCCCGCGTAGCTGCCCCAGTCGGCCGGCCACCATTCCTGCGAATCTTTCAGCACCGTCTTGAGGTCAGCCTTGAGTGCGGTGTAGTCGAGTTTCTTGAACTCTTCGCGATAGTTGAAGCGTTCGCCCAGGGGGGTGGAGCGGTTGGAATGCTGATTCAGCAGATCCACGCGCAGCTGGGTGGGCCACCAGTCGCGGTTTCCGGTGCCGCCGCCGGCGGCCTGCTTCGGGGCGCCGTGGAACGGGCATTTGGCGGCTTCAGGTGTGGGGGTGTCGATTGGCGTGCTCATACGGACTCCGTTCGTCTTTTTGGCGGATAGTTACGATACCAGTTTGCGATGACAACTCTCAATCGAATGTACCAATATGTCCGATAGCGTCGGTGAGGACCGAGCGCGACCGCTACGACAGGTCATGGCGACAGGCGGTGGCGTTGCTGGAATTGGCGGCGGCGCGCATGCCGAGCGTGCTGAAGCCGTTCGTGCTGCATACCCCCGCATACCGCGCTGTCGGATTTCTACGTGGAATAGCAGCTCAACGTGGCCACCGCGCGTCCGGCGGTCTACATCCCATGGAAGAGGTGCGCTTGCGCGATCGTTCGAATCCAATCAACCCCTTCAACCCGCCGCTTCAAAAATCTCCCGGACCCATTGCGCAAACACCCGGACTCTCGCCGATAACTGCCGGTTCTGCGGATACAAAACCGAAACGGGCATAGGGGGCGGCGGAAACGCATCAAGCACGACTTTCAACGTCCCCGCCGATAATTCCCCCATCACCCGATACCGCGGCACTTGGACCAGTCCCAATCCCGCGACTGCTGACCCCGTGTATAAATCCGCGCCGGTGACCGACACCACCGCGGCAAGCTGAATCTCGATCACGTGGCCATCGACGGAAAATTCCATGGGCAACACCCGCCCCGATCCACTCGACAGATAGTTAACCGCCCGATGCGCGCCCAGCGCCTCAAGCGTCTCCGGCTCCCCGAACTGCTGGAGATAAGCGGGACTCGCCACCGTCACCTGCTCCATCAGCGCGACGCGGCGTCCGACCATCGACGAATCCTGGAGCGTTCCGGCGCGCAGCACGCAGTCGATACCCTCGCGCACCAGATCCACCAGCCGGTCGTCCTCGCCAATCTGCAATTCGATATCCGGATACTGCGCGATGAAATCAGGCAGCGCCGGCACCACGAAATGCCGCGCAAGCGTCCCCTGCAAATTCACGCGCAGCAGACCCTTCGGCGCGACATTGCGGAACGATCCCTCTGCTTCCTCCATGT
The DNA here is from genome assembly GCF_964253815.1 of Caballeronia sp. LjRoot34. Taxonomy (NCBI): domain Bacteria; kingdom Pseudomonadati; phylum Pseudomonadota; class Betaproteobacteria; order Burkholderiales; family Burkholderiaceae; genus Caballeronia; species Caballeronia sp. LjRoot34. The sequence continues at coordinate 693,322 of NZ_CAXUSB020000003.1, read as the reverse complement.
CCGCGACCAGCCGCACGCAGCGCCGGTAGAACGCCTCGCCGTCGTGCGTGAGTCGCACCGTGCGCGTCGTGCGCTCAAGCAGCCGCGTCCCAAGCCGTTCCTCCATGCGCTTGAGCAGGTTGGTGACGGTGGCGCGCGGTATCTGCAGGTCGTCGGCGGCCTGCGTAAAGCTGCTCCGCTCCGCGATACGAATAAACACCTGCATTTCCTGAAATCGATCCATGGGCGACTCGCGAGCGTCGATTGTTGAAGTAAATGGAACGATATTACCAAATTCAAAGTAATTATCAATCAATGTGAATGATCGATACTTCATTCCACGCACTCACCACCCACCCAAAGGAGCGAATCATGAGCACAGTCAAGAACAGCCAGGTAGCCATTGTCACGGGCGCATCGCGCGGTATTGGCGCAGCAGTGGCGCGGCGTCTCGCCAACGACGGTTTTGCAGTAGTCGTCAACTACGCATCGAGTTCGAAAGAAGCTGACGCGCTCGTCGCGGAACTCGCCACGCAGGGCACGAAAGCGATCGCGATCAAGGCCGACGTAGCGAACGCCGACGAAGTCCGCGCCATGTTCGACACGACCGAGCAGCAACTCGGCAAGGTCGATGTACTGGTGAACAACGCCGGCGTGCTGAAGACGGTCCCGCTGGCCGAAACCTCCGACGCGCTTTACGAGCAGACCTTCGGCATCAACGTTCGCGGCACCTTCAACACGCTGCGCGAAGCGGCGGCGCGGATGAACGACGGCGGCCGCATCATCAATTTTTCGAGCACGACGCTCGCCCTGAACATGCCCGGCTACGCCGTCTACAACGCGACGAAAGCGGCCGTTGAAGCGTTCACGCATGTGTTCGCGAAGGAATTGCGCGGCCGCAACATCACGGTGAACGCCGTGGCGCCGGGCCCGATCGCGACGTCGCTTTTCCTCGATGGCAAGACCGACGAACAGATCCAGACCTTCGCCAAGATGCCGCCGCTGCAACGCCTTGGGCAGCCCGAAGACATCGCGTCGGTCGTTTCATTCCTTGCCGGTCCGGATGCTGGCTGGGTCAACGGACAGATCCTGCGTGCCAATGGCGGTATTGCTTAATAAACTGAGAACATTAGCTTAGCTAAACGTTTTGGAGAATCATCATGAAATCAGTCATTTTGGTAACGGGCGCAGGCACGGGTATCGGCAAGTTGAGCGCGTTGGCGCTGGCCGAAGCGGGGCACGTTGTGTACGCGACCATGCGCGATGTGGAGGGCCGCAATCGCGGTCGTGCCGATGAACTGCGTGCCGTATCGGCGGAAAAGGGGATCACGTTGATTCCGCTGGAACTCGATGTCCTCTCGCAGGATTCCGCCGATGCCGCCGCCGCGGCCATCGTCCACGAGCAGGGCAGGATTGACGTGGTGATGCAGAACGCGGGGCATCTGGTGGTCGGCCCGTCGGAAGCGTTCACGCCGGAAGAAATGATGAAGGTGTTCGACACCAATCTGTTCGGCGCGCAGCGCGTCAACCGTGCGGTGCTGCCTTATATGCGCAAGCAGGAATCCGGGCTGGTGCTGTGGATCAGCAGCACGACGACCAAGGGTGGTTTCCCGCCGTTCATGGGCCCTTATGGCGCGGCCAAGGCAGCCATGGATTCGCTCGCGGTCACATTAGCTTATGAACTTGCACGCTTTGGCGTGGAGACATCGATTGTCGTGCCGGGCGCATTCACCAGCGGCACCGACCACTTCCCGAGCGCAGGCAAACCAGCGGACACGGCCACGGCCGCAGCCTACGCCCGATACGACGGCGTGATGGATCAGATCGGCGAGCGCTTGACTTCTCTGACACCGCCCGACGCCGATCCCCGTGCGGTCGCGGATGAAGTCGTGCGCATTGTCGGGCTTACGAAAGGCACGCGGCCGATGCGCTCGGTGATCGATTTTGTCGGCGACGGCGCGGCGCAGGTGCTGGAGGTGTCCGAGCGGGTGCGGATTGAATTCGCGAAGCGCATCGGCATGGGCGATCTGCTTGAGGCGAAGGCGTCACGATGATCAGGGTGACAAGGGCCGGCCGTATTGTTCGCGGCGCCTGGCTTGGGCTTCTTATGCTGACCGCTGCGTGCGGTCAGCAGGGCCACGCGGAACCGGAGGGCAAGACCATGAAAGCATCGACGACGTATTTGTATCTGCTCAGGAAGACGCCGTTTTTTACGGGGCTCAATACTGAACAGTTGCGCTGGACCATCGATCACTCGCGCGAGTGGGAAGCGGAGGCGGGCACGGTGGTCGCGGATTGTTCAGTGGCGGATAAGAGCGATGACTTCTGGATCCTGCTCGATGGCCGCTGGCACGTGGAACGTGACAGCCACACCTACCCGGCGGGTCATGCCGATGCGGGCAAGTGGTTCAGCGCATCGGAGACTTCGGGGAGTTGCCGGTTGGTCACAACTGAGCACAGCTACGTGATGAAAATCACCCGCGTCGATATGAACGACATGTTGAGCCGCGGATTCGCTTTTGAATCGCACCTGGCGCAAGGGCGTGCTTATTACCGCACGGTGTTTGCGGTGGCTGAGGTAGCAGGTGAAACTCCCTAAACCCGAAACACCGCCACCGCGACATCCAGCTTTTCCGCTTGCTGCTCAAGCGACGCCGCAGCCGCAGCCGCTTCCTCCACCAGCGCCGCATTTTGCTGTGTCACCTCGTCCATCTGCGCGACCGCGCGGTTGATCTGTTCAATGCCGCCGGTCTGCTCATTCGATGCCGCGCTGATCTCGCTGATGATGTCCGACACCCGCTTCACCGCCGCGACCACTTCGCTCATGGTCTGGCCGGCTTGTCCCGCCAGCACGTTGCCGGCCTGCACCTTGTCCGCCGATGCATTGATCAACTCCTTGATCTCTTTCGCGGCTCCGGCGCTGCGTTGCGCGAGGTTGCGCACTTCGGCCGCGACCACCGCAAAACCGCGCCCTTGTTCACCCGCGCGCGCAGCTTCCACCGCCGCGTTGAGCGCGAGAATATTCGTCTGGAACGCAATCCCTTCGATCACCCCGATGATGTCCGCAATCCGCGTCGAACTCGTCGCGATGTCGTCCATCGTATGAACGACTTTGCCCACGACGGTGCCGCCACGCACCGCTGTTGCCGATGCATCGACGGCCAGTTCGCTCGCTTGCCGCGCGTTGTCGGCGTTCTGGCGGACGGTGGCTGTCAACTGCTCCATGCTCGATGCCGTTTGCTGCAACGATGCCGCCTGTTCTTCCGTGCGTTGCGACAAATCGATATTGCCCGCCGCAATCTCACGCGCGCCGTGCGAGATCGCGCCCGTGCCGCCGCGCACCTGTTGCACCGTCCCTACAAGCCCCTGCTGCATCTTGCCGAGCGCCGCAAACAAGCGGCCCATTTCGTTGTCGCGCGAGGCATCGATACTCGCCGTCAGATCGCCCGCGGCAATCTGTTCGAAGTGGTGAATTGCCGACTCAATCGGCTTCATCACCGCTGCGCTCAACGCAGCTCGCGCGATGAACCCCAGCACCAGCGCCAACGCCGCGACAATCACGGCTGCGGTCGCCATCATGTGGAACTGAGCCTGTGCCTGCGCATAACGGTCTTGCTGATGCGCGATCTGGAATGCTTCCAGCGCGGACATCGCGTGATCGTAGGTAGCGTATAAACCGTCCGCCGTCTGCACCTGGAGCGTGCGGAACGTCGTGAAGTCGTTCTGCGCGAGGGCATCGAATTCGAGGTTGAGCGCCTTCGCGATCAACGCGTCGCGGGCGGTCCTGGCGGCTTGCACCAGCGGCTCTTCCTGGCGGTCGCGCGGCTTGGCGAGGTACGCGTCGAACTCGGTATCGCTTGCTTTCAGCGTCTTGCGCGCGTTGGGCAGCAAGTCGTCGCCAGCCTTGCCGAGCATGAACAGCGTCTCGAAGCTGCCGAGCGCAAGACGCACTTGCAGCAGCCGTTGCGAACTCGTCTTGAGATGCGTGATGGCGACGGTATCGGTGGCGACCATCTGTTCCAGCGCCTGGTTGCTCTGGCGCAGGCACGCAGCGGCTGCAAGCAGCACTGCCACGAGCGCGAGCGTGTAACCGGCGATGGTAATCGTGAGTCCACGGCGAATCGTAAAGTTCTTGAGCATGGTCTGGGTCGCGGCGAACACGGCACGCGTGGGTTTCCTCGGTTGGGTCTTTGGCCGGTATCGTTTAGTTTTCTTGAATAAACAGCGGACGATGCCGGTTTTTACTCAGGCGAGCCAAGCTGATCGCCAGAACGGGCAGGCTAGTCGATAGCGCTCGTTACGCGATTCTCATGCAGGGCACGCGACAAGCGCCATCGGGAAATGTGCGCCTTCAGATTCTGCGTGTTCCTGCCGATAAGCGGGGGATGCCGCGCGCGAAGTGCGGAGCGTTGGCATCAAGCGATGCTACTCAGCTCACCCGTGTCGCGAACGCGTAGCCGTTCTTGCCGTTGCGCTTTACCTGGTACATGGTTGCGTCGGCGGCGGCAACGAGCTGATGGTAGTCCCTGATCGGATTCGGAAAGCTCGCTATGCCGACGCTGGCGCGGACAAATCCAATGCCCATCTGCTCGTCCGTCTGAAGCACGCAGTCGATCAGGCGCTGTGCAATCGCTTCTAATTCGGCATTGGTCGAAAACTCGCGGACCAGCACAACGAACTCGTCGCCGCCAAAGCGGGCGACCACATCAACCAGACGCACAGTCTTGCGAAAGCGCTTTGAAACGGCAATCAGAAATTCATCGCCGACGCGATGGCCGAGCGAATCGTTGACCTGCTTGAACCCGTCCAGGTCGATATAAATCACGGCAATTTTGGGGAGCGTCGGATTGCCCGCTGAGCTCGATAAGCCCGCTGCTGTTTCCGCCAGCGTGGCGAACAATTTCCGCCGGTTGGGCAGGCCGGTCATTGCGTCGTGCAGCGCTGCATGCTCGAACTTGTGCGACTCGCCCGCCAGTTGGCGCGTGCGCTTTGCATACATACCCAAAGCGGTGATCAGCGCGCCGAATACACATGCCGACAACACGATCAACGTACTCGCCACGCGCGTTATGCGGGTGCGTGCGTCGGCGCTGTCGTTGTTGCGCTGCGCTCGCCAGTACACGGATTCCACGGCGAGCAGCGCGTCGGTATCGTCGAGATTGGCGTCGGGCAACAGGGCGGATTGAGGGACGCGTGGTGCCGCCGACGGGCTCGCGTTCACCAGCGCCGCGAGCGACGCGATGCGGGCGGCGAGATCAATTCGCGCACGCCGATAGTCGTCGGGTTGTTCCGGGTGTCCCGGGTGTTTCGATTGTCCCGATCTCGCGATGCTGTCGTCGGCTTGTTGTTGCCAGACGCGGACCAGGTTGCGGGCGCTTTCCGCCCGTTCGATGCCTTCGAGAACGAGCCCGCTGTATTCCTGCTTCAGCTGGTCCGAGAAGATCGTCCGGATTTGTAAGGCAAGGAACAGCAGACCTATCAGCAGGCAGAGGAAGGAAACGCAGGCGATCGTAGCCGGACCTGGCCTGAAACGCATCGGTTGGACAGGTTTGTAAGCCCGCTGCCGCTCACGGATGGGCGTAGATATCTCGCTGGCTTTCGGTGCCATGCTGCCGGTAGCTTACGCGATGAAAAAATGAACTCATGCGGGTGAACAGGTTGCCGTTGGACTTGGCGCGCGACATCGCACGGCGGTGTTCCACGTTTGCAGAGCAACTCGCTCGAAGAGGGCGGGTGACAGCGAGCTTGGGCGCGGCCGAGTCGGAAGGCACTGTGCGGCGATTGAACTGAGTGGCGGACACGGGCGCGATCAGATCGGCGCTGGCGACGGTGACCGGACGAGAAGGAGCCAGGGGCGACGCGACGAAACCGGATGAGGCCGTTGGTTGCACCAACGGAGTCGCTTCTGGCGCCGGTTCCACGATCCAGAGCGTCTGCCGCGCGTGTTCCATGGCTTCGGCGTAGGCGTGCTGATCCTGATTGAACCAGACACCATACGCGACCGTACCCATGATTCCGATTGCCAGCGCGCTTGCCGAGGCAATCCAGAGCGCAAGCCGTCCGAATCTTACGGGCGGTTGTGCAAACGCCGGGTCGGCGTCAAGGCTGAAGTCCGTATCGGTTCTGTCGGTCTCCGATGGCAACTCGGTATGCTTGGACATCACAATACTCTCCGGTCATTTCGTCCGATTTTTTGACGAAATTAGTTCATACGATTGCGCAGAATTTTGGGGGTAAAACTGCTTAAAGAATGTACCTCCGTTGGGCGGCGGCAAGCCGACAGAGCAGCAGTTAATGTGCCCGTACCGTGCGAGCGGGATCTTACTGACGCACCTTTCTATTGGAGCGCGAAGATCGCATGTGGATGATCGACGCGGGTCGAATGTCTGGAGGATTGGGGAAGTCGTGACCGGCGGGACGTGTTTTTTGGACGGACGTCAGGCGGATTGGTGCTGAAATAGTAGGAATCCTTTCTAATAATCCGACCTTCTTAAAATGTTATACCGGGCACGCATGATGACGACGATGGACGAGATCGCAGATGGCTCTGGCGCCATACGCGCCGAGACGCGACGCAACATGGGAGTGGCGAAATCGCCGCGAATGCGCAGCGCCGGCGAAGTCCATGCCAGCATGGCGATCATCGCCTTGTTATGGGGCGCCACGCACACCAGCGGCATGGTCATTACTCAGGTGTTGGCGCGGCGCATTAAGCAGGTCTTGCCTGGCCAGCGGCTCCCGGTGATCTGGATCGGGTGGCCGCATCTATCTCTTGGTTGGTGGTCTGCGCTTCACGCCGGCCTCACGTGCGTCACGGTTGAAACCCGGTCGTAAATACGGTGCGCGCCTGGTTTTCGTTGGCCCAGTGATCCTCGACCTGAGACAAGGGCACCGCGTTCGTCGCGATCTTGAAACCGGCGGGGACCGTGGCGTTCAACAAGTGCTGGATCGAACCAAGGAGGCGCGGCATTGGAATGCTGCCAATACCGCTGCCCATGAGTTCGATGGCCGATGATCGAAGCGCTGCGCCAGGCAGCGTGATGGTTGCCGCGCTCATGGCCCCGATCTGAACAAACCGGAGCGGCATCGCCTCCGGCAAAGCTTTGGCGCCGGCCGCCAGCAACAGCTCCGCGCTTTGTCCCCAAAGGTAGTCGAGCACGACGCCAATACCCTGCTGAAACTGCTGCCGGAACGCGCTTTCGAGTGCATCGTTGTCCTGCATGAGACTGATCGTCTCATCAGCGCCGAGCGCTTTCAGAGACTGAAGGGTTGCCGCGTTCCGCCCGGTCGCGATGACCTTGCCTGCGCCCAGATACTTGGCGACCTGCACGGCGAGCAGCCCCGATACGCCTGTTGCACCATTGATCAGTACGGTCTCTCCCTTCACCAGCTTTGCACGTTCAGCCAACGCCGCCCATGACGACATGCCCGGAATGGCGATTGCCGCCGCAGTCACATCATCAAGCGCCGCCGGCAAGGGAATACAACGCGCCTTTTCGACGATGCAATAGTCGGCCATGCCGCCGAAGGGGGCTTCGGGGAGCACGAAATAGACACGCGTGCCGTCTTCTAGAACACCGGTGCCGTCGACCCCAGGCACGAAAGGGAACGTCGCGGAGGCGCTATAGTGCTTGCCCGAGGCCCGGCTCTTGGTGACATGACTCAGCGCGGATGCTACAACCGCGACACGGGCCATGCCTTCGGTGACAGCCGGCTCGGTGAAGTCGGCATAAACCGGCGTCGCGCCGAGTTCTTTAACGAGTGCTGCTTTCATATCTGCTCTCCTTTTCCAAGTATCCGAGCGTACGCTTTATCTGGGATTGGATCATCCAATATATGTGTATTATACACATATAAAGGCATTGACAAGGAATCGAATCGCGATGGGGAAAGAGATACGCGAGTTGCGGGAAGCACTATTGGACCTGACAGGCGTGCTTAATCGGCCGCAACCGGACGCTGCCCTTATTGAAGCGGCAGGGGTCGATCTGGATCGTGCACTTTTCCCTCTGCTTGCAAGGATCGAGCGGCGGGGGCCGCTTGGTATTGTCGAGCTGGCGGAACTCGCGGGGCGCGATTACAGCACGGTCAGCAGGCAGATCACGAAGCTGGAAAGCCTCGGACTTGTTTCGCGGTGTGCAAGCCCGAATGACGGCCGGGTTCGCGCGGCTGTCATTACGGATCAGGGGCGGGTCATGACGGACGCGCTGGACGCGGCGCGTCAGAAGATCATCGAAGAATTGCTTGCCGGCTGGGAAGAAAAAGACGTCGGCGAGCTTGTCCGACTGCTTCGAAAGTTCGCGGATGATGCGCTTGGCTGGGTCAAGACCTTATGAATGACGCCACGCGTGGCTCAGTAGCCAGGGTCTTATGGAATCAGTAGGAAACCGAATCAATACGTCAAAAAGGCATTCTGAAGTTTTCGTGTGCAATGCTCTCCGGTGAGCGCCAGCATCATCAGGATGCGCGCCTTGTGCGGAACCTGATCGTCCGTTACCAGCCAGTCGTAGCGGTCATCGGGCTGCGCGGCATTACGGATGACCACGCCGCTTCCGGTGCGCGAACCCCGGACGACGTGAATGCCGCGCAATCTCGCGTCGACCAGCGACGCTACTACCGAGGTCGCCACATTGCCGTTGCCGGTCGCCGCATAGATGATCGCCTTAACACCTGAGTCGAGCATGGCGCGGACCATTGCGACGTTCATGCCGCCGTGTGCATAGAGGATACCGACCTCCGGCAACTCGTCGATCTCGTCGGTCGACCATTCGCTTTGCACCGTATGCCGACGCGCCGGCAATCGATAAAAGACCGGCTTGCCGTCGACGATATATCCCAAGGGACCATAGGGCGATCTGAACGCTTCCTGCTTGAACGTATTGGCCTTCACAACATCACGCGCCGTGTGAATCTCATCGTTTGCAACAACCAGCGTGCCTTTGCCGTGGGCTGACTGACACGCCGCCACGACTATGGCGTTATAGAGGTTAAGCGGTCCGTCCGAACTGAGCGCGGAGGGGGGACGCATCGCGCCCACCACGACTACCGGCTTCGTGCTTTTGAGCGTCAGATGCAGGAAATAAGCGGTTTCATCGATTGTATCGGTGCCGTGCGTGACGACAACGCCATCCACGTCATCCCGTTTCAGCAGCGCTGAAATCCGCTTGCCCAACTGCAGCAGTTGCCCGCTGCCGAAATTCTCCGAGCCGCACTGAAATAGCTGCTCGGTGCGGATGTCGGCAACTGATGCCGCGTCAGGAAGACCGCCAAGAATCTGGTCGATGGACAGCACGGAGCAGTCGTACGCCGACGTGTTGACTGGCGATGCACCGCGGCCTGCGATCGTGCCGCCGGTGCCAATCAGTACAATCCGCGCTTTCGGCGGGGCGGTCAGGGCGACTACGCCCGCACCTGGAACAGGGACGTCCACGAGCACTACATCTTCACGACGGTGAGCAGCGTTTGCTTGCCGCGTTTGTAGTCATACAGCGAGATCGCACCCTGCTTCAGATCGCCGTGCGCGTCGAACTGCGTGCGGCCCAGTACGCCGACGAAATCTGCGCTCGGCATCGCTGCAAGAATGTCCGGGGCTTTGGTCGAGTTGGCGCGCTTCATTGCGTCGACGATGATGTACACCGCGTCGTAGGCGAACGGGGCATTGAGCTGCACGTGCTGATGAAAGCGTGCTTCGTAGCGTTGCTCAAAAGCGGGCCCGTTTGGCATTTCCTGAAGCGGCATGCCGGCGATCGAACACACGACGTTGTCTGCTGCCCCGCCGGCCAGTTTCGCGAGCGAATCGGCGCACAGGCCGTCACCACCCAGCACGCGTGCTCCAATGGCGAGCTGTTGCGCCTGCTTCGCGAACGGACCGCCCGTGGCGTCCATTCCCCCGTACATGATGATGTCCGGATGCTCGCCTTTGATCTTGGTGAGAATCGAACGGAAGTCGACCGCCTTGTCGTTGGTTGCATCGTGTGAGAGCACGGTCAACCCGTCTGCCTTCGCCTGTTTCTCGAACTCATTGGCCAGCCCCTGGCCGTAGGCCGTCGCGTCGTCCACGATTGCCACCGACTTCGCCCCGAGCGTTTTCTTCGCATAGTCGGCCAGCGCCGGACCCTGCTGGGCGTCGGTTGCGACAACCCGGTAGGCGGTCTTGAAGCCCTGTTGCGTATAAACCGGATTGGTCGCTGAAGGGGAGACCTCGACGATCCCCGCATCGCTGTAGATCTTCGACGCGGGGATCGTGGTCCCCGAATTCATGTGGCCCACCACGGCAACGACGTGGTCGTCGACGAGCTTCTGCGCCACCTGCGTGCCCTGGCGCGGGTCCGACGCGTCATCTTGTGCATCCAGCTCAAGCGTTACCTTCTGGCCGCCGATCACGAGGCCCTTCGCGTTGATTTCCTCCACCGCCAGGCGGGCGCCGTTCTCGGTGTCTTTTCCCCACTCGGCATTTGCGCCGGTCAACGGCGCCGCATGTCCAATTTTGACAACTTCGTCTGCGAACGCGCTGGCCGAGCCGAGCATGATCAGACTTACTCCGATATTGGCGTATAGCGCGCCGTGAAATCTAGCCAACATGAGACTCTCCTCGTTATGCAGCTTGCTGGACGATGGTGCACCGACGCTTGCCAGTGATCGATCGGGGACAGGTGACAGGAGCGACTTTAGGGAGGAAAAAATGGCTGGCATTGCACCGACTCGCAAAAAAATAGAAGAAATGCGACATGGCGGGCAAGGGTATTTTTTGGCTTATATACTCGGGCTCACCAACGCCTTGCGGGAACGTCATGGCACGCGAAAAAACACTGCCCGATGTCCGGGAGCCGTCGCTTGGCCGGGATCTCGTCGATCGGCTTGATCGCGCCAGCGTCAAACGAGAGGCCAACGCGTCGCGTTCGGGTGCCGAGCTGAACATCGGATTTCTTCTCTGGCCCACCTTCCCACTGCTCTCGCTGGCGGGCTTCTGCGACGCGTTGCGCCACGCAGCCGATCTCGGCGACCAGAGCCGTCCGCTGCGTTGCGCATGGATGCTGCTCGGCATGGCCGATGAAACCGTGGAAGCGAGCTGCGGGGTAGCCGTGCCGGTGCATGCCGTACAGGGCTCGCCGCGCCAATTCGATTACCTCGTGGTGATTGGTGGCCTTCTGCCGAAACTGGAACAGGTCGACCGGCGCTACTGGGATTATTTGCGCCAGGCTGACGCCGAAGGCGTGCCGCTGATCGGTATGTGCACCGGCAGTTTCGTGCTGGCGAAAGCAGGCTTGATGCGCGACCGTGTTGCTTGCGTCCACGCGTTCCATCTGGAGGACTACAAGACGATGTTCCCGGACTTGCGGGTCATCGCCAATTCAGACTACCTGATCGACGGCAACCGTATTACGTGCGCCGGCGGCGTGTCCGTCATTGAATTGGCAACGCGTTTGATCAGCTTGCACTGCGGCTCGGACAGAGCCTCCAAGGTGATTCATCAAATGACAGTCAGCCGTCATGGCGGTACGTCGTTTGTGGAGCGCCGCAAGGCACTGGGCTATCTGGCAGTCGGTGATCTGCTGGTACGGCACGCTATTGTGCTGATGGAGGAAAACCTGGAGGCGCCGCTCAACGTCACAGTGATCGCGAAGATGACGGGTACAAGCGTCAGGCAACTCGAACGTAATTTCCTGACTGAAATGGGGGTGTCCCCCAAGGAGTTTTACCGGACGATGCGGCTTCGATACGCGCGCTGGCTACTGCTCAATACGGAAAAACGCATCACGGTAATTGCCTATGAATGCGGTTTTGCCGACTCCGCGCATTTCATCCGCGGCTTCAAGGAAGTCTACGGCGTGACGCCCGGCAGACTCAGGGTCTCACTGGAAGAACGTCTGTCCTGACGGACGGAGTATGCACGGCATGGACATGCGGGGAACATGTCTGCGATATGACAGATCCTTCACTGACCGGAAAGATCGAAATACTTTCTGAGTACCAGCAGTGAAATGAGCTTTTCCCGTCGTGTGTCAAGAAACTGCATGGCGTACCGATTGGCGTTTTTGATTATCGCCATGGCCTTGTCTGTATGCTTGGTGTAATAATTTATTTTGTCTTCCAGGTCGGAAAATTCATCGTCCAGAAGTACATAGTGGTGGTCGGGGATCAGGGAACCTTCCATAAACCAGCTTTCCACCCGTGGTCTGCGCATAAAGCAGACGGAATTTGAAAGCATGATCCATTTCAAGTTGGTTGCGACGTCATTACCTTCCAGACTGATCACGAACTTGTACTTCAACTGGTCAGAAATACTCATATAAGGTCGATGACCGTGTTGACCTTTTCTGGAGTCGTCAGTGTCGCCAATGTCGGCCATCGGTAAATCGTGATACTTGGCGACAAATGATTTTCTGTGCTCCTGGTAGCACGCACCTCGAAAAACGGCCATGTTGATTTTGCTTTCGAATGATCGCGTGTCTTCAATAAAATTGAAGTGCCTCATTTTGTCCAGCTTCAATATGACGGAATTTTCATTGGCTTCAGTGAGTGGCCTGGTTTTAAGAAGCGTCGGCTCATCTACTGCTTCTTTAATGTCCGTGAAAACATAGTTAAATTTTAAGGAGCGCGCGAAGTACCGAGATATCTCTTTGAAATCATAGTAGTAGGCGCTAGGATTGCCGCGCAAAGGCAGCGCGCTGCTGCGACTTGCCGTTTCATTCAGGACAAATTGCTGCTCAAGCTTATTATAATAATTGGCGCGTGAGCGGATATAAGTCCATTGCTGTTCGTCCAGATTCCTGAACATGCGGTCATATCTTTTTTCAAAAATCAATGATGGAAAAAGATCGAAAATAACATTTTTTGCGTAAAATTTAAATTTTCTGGCATGCATAAATCTGGCTCAGTCTTTTAATGGATGCTAAATCTTTACGAAAAAATAATTTGAAGCATTTGCGGGGCAAGGCGACCGTCATTCATCACAAAACCCATCACTTTTGGGTCACACCGAAATGCTCTGCAGCAGTTGCTTTGCAGTTGCCTTGCAGTCATTTCGTTGCAGCAGTTACGTGCAAAAGCGATTGCCAGACAGTACTACATTGAACGGACGGAACAGGTGTTGCATGGCGCGGAATACACGGGCAGCGCTAGTGTACCTGCTACCATTCTTGCGACAATATAGTCAACCGTTTTTGAGCGTTGAAGGTCGAGTTATAGCCGTGGCGACTACTGAAGATGTATACCGGCCCACTACGCACGTCGTGCTCCACAACCGCTAACGTTTGCGAATTTCGGTAAGTGATCAGCCATGCTAACTATTCCGAATAAGTTCCCCTTACATAGCCAATATCACTAACGTCACTAATTTCAACACGGAGAGTTCAACCATGTCGCTTCTATCCGCTGAACGTCGTAGCGCCTTCCGCTCGCTGGTCGAAAGCCGGCACGCGTTGCTCGTGCCCGGTGCGTTCAACGCGCTGAGCGCGCGCGTTGCTGCCGATATCGGTTTCGGTGCGTTGTATATCACCGGCGCCGGTGTGACCAACATGTTTCTTGGACTTCCGGATCTGGGGTTTGTCGGCCTGCACGAAATGGCTGACCATACCGCGCGTATCCGCGACGCGGTGGACCTGCCGCTGATCGTCGATGCCGATACCGGCTACGGCAACGCGCTCAACGTGCGTCATGCGGTTCGTACCCTGGAACGCGCGGGCGCCGACGCCATCCAGTTAGAAGACCAGGTGAGCCCCAAGAAGTGCGGGCACTTCGCCGGCAAGGCGGTTATATCGACGAGCGAGATGGTCGGCAAACTGCACGCTGCGGTTGATGCTCGCGAGGACCCCAATCTGCTGATCGTTGCCCGTACCGATGCCTGCGCGACCCATGGATTCGATGCTGCCATCGAACGCGGGCACCGTTTCGCCGAAGCGGGTGCAGACGTTCTTTTCATTGAGGCGGTTGAAACGATCGAGGAGATCCAACGCCTGCCCGCGATGTTCGAGACGCCTCAGCTTATCAACATCGTGATTGGCGGCAAGACGCCGACCTTGCCGCAATCCAGGCTTGCGGAACTTGGCTTCGGAATAGCGCTCTACGCGAACGCACCGCTACAGAGCGCCGTACGCGGCATGCAGCGGGCTTTGAACGTGCTCAAGGATCAAGGAAAGCTCGACGAAGATCCGGACCTCGTGGTGCCGTTCAGCGAGCGCCAGCGGCTGGTCGACAAACCGTTCTACGACCAGCTCGACAAAAAATACGCCGCGCATGATGACTAAGCCGGCCGCGCCGTAAAGACCTAAAGACAGCGGACACGCGAGCTTTACCGCATAACGAACAAAAGGAGACTGACTATGAGCGCCCCTCGAATGGAAGGAGCTTCGGCTCGGCCCGCGCTGTTGAGATCCATTGCAGGCGGCCTCGCCGGTAACCTGATCGAGTGGTACGACTTTCTCGCGTACAGCATCTTTTCCATCTACTTCGCCAAGGCGTTTTTTCCCAGCGACAACGCCACGGTCCAGTTGATGAACGCGGCGGCAATCGCGGCAGTAGGGTATGTGGCCCGTCCGCTCGGCAGTTGGTTGATCGGGTTGTATGCGGATCGCCGTGGCCGTAAGTCAGCGCTGACCTGGTCGGTATCGGTGATGTGCATTGGATCGCTGATCATTGCTGTTACGCCGGGCTACGCGACTATCGGGGCTTTCGCTCCGGCCATCCTGATCCTTGCGCGGCTGTTGCAAGGCTTGAGCATGGGTGGCGAATACGGCACGAGCGCCACCTATCTCAGTGAGATCGCGCCGGCGAACCGTCGGGGCTTTTACCTTGGATTCCTGCAGGTCAGCGTGGTGGCGGGTCAGTTGCTGGCGCTCGGTCTGCTGCTGGTCATGCAGCACTTGCTGTTCACCGCCGGGCAGATCGACCGGTGGGCGTGGAGAATCCCGTTTGTGATTGGCGGCGTACTTGCATTGTTTGCGCTCTACATGCGGCGCAACGTGGTGGAGAGCGAGGCGTTCCAACACAGCGGAACACGGCACGGTCCACCTATCAGTCGCGAAATGCTGCTTCACTGGCGGCAACTTTTATTGGCTGTCGGAATTACGGTGGGCGGGACGGTGGGTTTCTACACCTACACCGTGTATATGCAGAAGTTCCTTGTGAATACCGTCGGACTCGGCAGGGAAACGGCCACGCTCGTCTCAGCCGCGGCGCTGCTGCTGTATATGCCGTTGCAGCCGCTCTTTGGCCTCGCCTCCGACATTCTCGGACGCCGGCCCGTCCTGATCTTTTTCGGGCTGAGTTGTACGCTATTTTCCGTGCCCATTTTCAGCACGCTTGCAACCACGCACGATCCGCTGGTTGCGTTTATCTTGTCTTTTTGCGGGCTCTTCATGCTGAGCGGCTTTACGTCGGTCCACATGCTGGCTAAAACCGAACTGTTTCCCGTGCGCATTCGAGCGTTGGCTGTGGGCCTGCCCTACGCCTTGACCACGGCCATCCTTGGCGGCACCACGGAATTCGTCGCGCTGAAGTTCAAGTCGATCGGGCACGAGCACTATTTTTACTGGTACGTCACGGCATGGTCTGCCATCTCCTTGCTCGTCTATCTGAAGATGCCTGAAACACATACGCGCAGCGCCAGGCTTGAACTTCAACAGACGACTGAGTAATGAGGCTGGGTGGGAAATGCACGATGCTGTTGAACCGCACTATCGAGCCCCTTTTCCGGGTCCGCGATTCTCAGGTGCGCTGCCCCGGCGCTCGCTTGTACATTCGCTTGAACCATGTCAATCTATTTCCCATTCGCCGTGCGGTGCCTGCATTGAAAGAATCGATCAATAGCGATTCCCTGTCGAAGCCCGCAACTCGGTGAGCCGTGTCACGCGAGCCGTTTGTCCCCAGGGTCAATACAAGAAGAAAAAGCGCTATCGGACGCGGTCGCCGTTTCATTAAGGTACTTCATTAATAGACGGAGTCAGCCATGTCTATTGTTGCTATTGATGGTGTTCGTTGGACCAATGATCGCGTTACCCACGTACGTTGGGGCAACATCGATGAATTGACGGCCAACTGGACCTCGGCGCCCAAAGTCGTGGATGTGGACCGCGTGGTGAAGGTCCTCGAAAAAGGCGAGCTGGTGCGCACGGTGTTCAAGCTCGGGGGGCGAAGCTATCTGGGTCCGCAGGTTAGCTCCATCCCTTACGCTAACGGGCACATTGGCATTGAAACCTCTTTTGAAGAGGGCCGGATTGAAAAAACGTTGGAAGATCTGCCAACCGTTTAATCGATTCAACGGACTTCGTTTTTTTCTCTCCGCGATAATGGCGCCCGCTTGGGCGAAGGGCATTTGCGCTTCGCTTAAGCGGACTCGTTGCAATCATTCGTCGAGGAATGATTGCTCCAGTTCGTCGGAATAAACCTCCGCAAGCAGCGCGCGCAGCTTCGACGCCTTGGCTGAGCCATAGGCGTTTTCGAAGCGCATTTGCGCTTCATTCCAAAGCGCTTTGGACTCGGCCAGTTTCTTTTTTCCTGCGGGGGTCAAGGCAACGCAACGACCGCGTTTATCGGTTTCATCGGCAAGTGATTCGATAAAACCGTCGCGCTCGAGCGGCTTGAGATTGTGTGAAAGCGCGGAGCGGTCAAGCACCATGTCTCTGGCTAGATCGCTCATGTTCGGCGCGCCTGCGCGATCGATATGCGCCAGTGTGGAATGTTGCGACAGCTTGAGGCCGCAAGGCGCAAGCACGCTGTCGTAGAGTTGCGAGAGCCTGCGCGTGGCCTTGCGCAACGCGGCGCCGTTGCATAACGAAACGGCGGCAGACGAGTGCTGTTTATTCGAAGTGTTCATGGCTCGCGTGAAAATAACGGTTCAAAGATCGTCAGGCTATCTTAGTCTATTGACACATCCAGGCGCATAGCCGACTGCCGATCCTGATGAGGCGCAGTTTCATCGGCGCGAATCAACAGCCAGCACAACGCGCTCGCCACGAATGCAACAGCGGACGCCGCGAACAGCACACCCTCGTATCCGTAGCCAAGGCTGGCTCTTGCGATCGATCCAAGGCCCTGATGCGATGAAATCAGCGACGCAGCGGAAGCCAGGTTCCCATTCGCGATAGAGCGCGTAATCTCCAGCTTGTCGTGACCGCCAAGTGCCGGCAACTCTCTCTCAATGCTCGCCTGGATTCGATAAAACAATAATGCGCCGAGCGCCGCGAACCCCACCACAATGCCGCTGAACCGCATGGTCCCCGATACACCAGACGCCATGCCCGCCCGTTCCACGGGGATTACCGTCATGCTGACCTTGGCGATCTGACCGTTGAGAATCCCGGCGCCCGTGGAGGCGACCAGCATGGGGAGGAAGATCGCGCTAAAGCTGAACGCCTGGATCTGCAGCGCGGTTCCGAACAAGCCGGCCGCGACCAGCAACAAGCCGCAAACAAGCAGCATGCGTCCCGACATCCGATGATCGAGATACACGGACACAATGCGCGGCACACCGAACAAGGGCACAGCGAGCGGCAGCATCAGCAGGCCGGCGTTGAGCGGCGAATAGCCGAGCGCGCTCTGGAAAAAGAAGGGCAGATAGGTCAGCATGGTCAGGAACGCGACCGCATACGACACACCGGCGAGATTCGCGCCGAGATAGGTCCGCTTGATGAAATAGCCAAGCTCGACCATGGGCCGCGCCTGCTTAAGTTCGACGATCACGAACGCTATAAGGAACATGACTGAGCCCACCAGCCGCGCCCTGACGGAAGTACTAAGCCATCCCTCGCGATTGCCTGAAATCAGCGCCCAGGTCAGCAGTCCTAGAAACGCGCTGAACGTCACCACGCCCCAAACGTCGATGGCGATTGCGTGCGGGTCTTTGGATTCATCGACTACGAAATACGTCAGGGCAATCATGATTGCGCCAACGGGCAGGTTGACATAGAAAGCCCACTGCCAGCCCAGTGACTGCGTGATCAATCCGCCTGCCACGGGCCCGAGCATGATGGCCACGCCGATCACCGAGCCCCAGAATGCGAACGCCTTGGCGCGCTCCTTCCCTTGGAATCCATGCGCGAGGACCGCGAGCGCCGCGCTGAGCTGCAATGCGGCACCGACGCCTTGCAACGCGCGTGCGCTGTTCAACACCACCGTTGATGTAGCGGCGCCGCAGATGAAAGACGCGGTGGTAAAGACGAACAAGCCGATGATTAACAGGCGCTTTCTGCCGAAGCGGTCGGCGAGCGCGCCAGCGGGCATCACCAACGTGGCAAACGCCAGCGTGTAAGCCGAGATCACCCATTCAATGGCGGCGAAATCCGCATGGAGCGAACGGGCAATCGACGAGAGCGACACGGCGACAATATTGGCGTCCAGGTTGATCATGAATGACGGTACCGACACGCACAGCAACAAGAGAAATCTTTTCTGCATATCTTTGCCTTGATGGGATAACGGCGGCCGGGCTGGGCGAATCGACCCGTTGCAAGTACATTGAATGTAGTTGCATATGCCAATATATTATCGCGTGCAGCAATTTAGGCAAGCAAATTCTGTTGCGTGCCTATACGTGATACGACCCCGTCTTAGCGGAAATGAAGACGCACGGATGCCCGTGCGTTTGTGTTCAGGAGGAGTGCGGAAGCGTGTGGGTGTTTCAGGCAGCGGGGCCGCCGGAGGCTCTACAAGGTGAGCTTGTAACCCTCGTGGCTTGCCTTGAAGCCGAGCTTTTCATAGAAGCGGTGGGCGTCGGTACGGCTCTTGTCGGTCGTGAGCTGGACCAGGCTGCAACCTCGCGACCTGCATTCGGAGATCGCCCATTCGAACATCTTCTGGCCCAGCCCGGAATCACGGCGATGCGCGGCGATTCGAACCGCTTCGATTTGTCCTCTCCACGACCCCATGCGTGCAATGCCGGGGATAAATGAAATTTGCAACGTGCCTATTATTTTGTCGCCGTCGGCAACTACTACCAGTCGCTGGTTCACATCGGCTTCTATAGCCTGGAATGCGTCGACATATCTTTGGTCGAGCGGCGTGCCGATGATTTCTCTCTGGCTACCCAGTTCATCGTCAGCTAACAAGGCGACGATTGCAGGGATATCGACCAAGAGAGCGGTCCGGAAAATGATGTGTTCCACGTTAGAACCTCATAAGCTCAGGAGTTGAAGGATACGAACCCGGAGCGCCGCGATCGATGAACCGCAACGTTCGACGGACCATGTCATTCCTCGTCACCCAGAAGCGTGCGCAGCATGCGTTCGGGGTTGGCCAGGAACGACCGCATGACCTGGAAGTGTTCTGTCTCTTCGTAGCTGACGCGCGTTACGCCTTCCGTAGTGAACTCATAGATCCACGCGTCCGGATACGCCATCAGAATAGGTGAGTGAGTTGCAATGATGAACTGCGACTCGTCGCGGGCCAGGTCGTGAAGCCTTGCAAGTGCAGTGAGTTGCCGCTGTGGAGACAACGCGGCTTCAGGCTCGTCGAGGAGGTAAAGACCCTTGCCGCCGAAGCGGTTCATCAGCAGCGCCAAAAAAGACTCGCCGTGCGAGCGCTCGTGCAGGGAATTCCCGCCGTAGGAGCTGATGACCGGAGGACCGAAAGACGGTTCAGCATCGAGGTTTTCGATCTCGGTGGCCACGTTGAAGAAGCTTTCCGCTCGCAGAAAGAACCCGTCCTTCGGCCGTCTCACTCCTTTGGCAATGCGCAGGTATTCGTCAAGCACCGAGTGCGATGCCCGGGTACCAAAGTTAAAGTTCTTCGTGCCGCCTTCCGGGTTGAATCCCATCGATACGGCGATGGCTTCGAGGAGCGTTGATTTGCCGGAGCCGTTTTCGCCGACGAAGAAAGTCATCTTTGGATGCAGCTCAAGCGTTTCCAGCGACCGGACCGCCGGCAGCGAGAACGGATAGCGATCGAACGACTCGACCTTGTCGCGCTGCAAGCTGATCCGGCTGATGTACTGGGTAGAGATCATGATGTAAGCGTTACGCTTTCACGAAGGCCGCAAGTGACGCGATATTTTGGAATGCATTGCATGGATACCGTAGAAAGCCGCACCTGTCGCCGCTTTGACGAAGCGCTATCTTAACCCGATGGGTCACCATGTAATGAAGCGCGCGGGTACCGACATGACGCCCGTCATTTACAATACTCGAAATTTTTCGTGCCGCCCGACCGCAATCCCGGCGTCCCCACAAGCGAGGTCTTCATGATCGTCAAACCACGCGTGCGCGGTTTCATCTGCGTGACTACTCATCCCGTCGGCTGCGAAGCGAACGTCGAAAAACAGATCGACTATGTGGCGGCACAAGGTCCTATTTCGGGGGGACCCCGGAAAGTCCTCCTGATCGGTGCGTCGACGGGATACGGTCTTGCCGCCCGGATCACGGCGGCGTTTGGTTGCGGCGCCGATACCCTCGGTGTCTTCTTCGAACGTCCCGGTGAAGACAGTAAGCCGGGTACACCCGGCTGGTACAACACCGCAGCTTTCACCCGATTCGCGGCGGCGAAGGGGCTGTACGCAAAGAGCATCAATGGCGACGCTTTTTCCGATGAGATCAAGCAGAAGACAATCGATGTCATCAAGCGAGATCTCGGGCACATCGACCTGGTCGTGTATAGCCTCGCGTCACCGCGGCGGACGCACCCCAAGACCGGGGATGTCTTCAGCTCGACACTGAAACCTGTCGGTAAGGCCATTACGCTGCGAGGCCTCGATACCGACAAGGAAGTTGTCAAGGAAAGCAGCCTGGAACCGGCGACGCAAAGCGAGATCGACAACACCGTGGCCGTGATGGGCGGTGAAGACTGGCAGATGTGGATTGATGCACTGCTTGCAGCGGGCGTTCTGGCAAAGGGAGCGAAGACCACTGCGTTCACATACCTGGGCGAGAAGATAACTCATGACATCTATTGGAACGGTTCCATAGGCGCTGCCAAGAAAGACCTGGATCAAAAGGTCCTGGCTATCCGCGACAGCCTCTCGAATCAGGGTGGCGATGCTCGTGTCTCGGTATTGAAAGCGGTTGTCACGCAGGCAAGCTCAGCCATCCCCATGATGCCGTTGTACTTGTCGTTGCTGTTCAAGGTCATGAAAGAAGAGGGGACGCACGAGGGTTGCATCGAACAGGTCTATAGCCTCTACAAAGACAGCTTGTATGGCGACTCGCCGTGCATGGATCGAGAGGGCCGGTTGCGCGCAGACTACAAGGAACTCAGCCCGGCGGTCCAGGCTCGCGTACAGGAACTCTGGGATCAGGTCACCAGCGACAACCTTTACGAAATCACCGATTTCGCCGGCTATAAGCGCGAATTTCTGCGGCTGTTCGGATTCGAGATCGAGGGGGTCAACTATGAAGCCGATGTCAATCTCAAGGTGGACATTCCCGGCATCGTCCAGGATTAGGTCCGCGCAGCGCCGGCCCGATTCTATCGAGGCCGGCGCGCCAAAGCCGCGTAAGGGAGAGGCGGTGTTCTCAACGCGCTCGCGTCACCCCTGTACGCGCCAGCCGAGTCCCAGGCTCTTCTGCAAAGAGACAAAATCCTTCAGCAATTCAGCTTGTCCAGAGACTACATTCTGCTGCGCGCTGAACTGCGTGCGTTGGGTATCGAGCAGGTCGATCAGGCTCGATGCGCCCGCCCTATAACGTTGACGCATCAACGTAGCCGAGCGGTCCGCCGACGCCTGCACTTGCTGTAGCGTTGCCAGATGTTCGCGCTGATGCCCATAACGCGATAATGAAGTATTCGCGTCCTGCAACGCGGCTAGCACCGCATGCGTGTATTTCGCATCGGCCTCGTCGCGCGACGCCTCGGCGCTGTGAACGCTCGAGAGTGTGCGGCCGAAGTCCAGTATGTTCCACTGCAGATAAGGCGCGCCAATCCAGCTGAAGTTGTTCTTGCGCACAAGGTGGCCGGGATCGGCGGCGGTATAGCCGATGTCGCCGAACAACGTTACCTTCGGGAAGAACTCAGCCTTGTGCTCGCCGATCTGAGCGTTACTGGAAGCGAGCCGCCGTTCCGCGGCGCGAATATCGGGCCGTTGCTGCAGCATTGAAGCAGGGTCGCCGATAGCCACGGACGCCGGCAAGGCCGGCAACGGGCGTAGCGCGGACAACTCCTGATCGAGCGCCCCTGGAGCCTGGCCCGTCAAGACGGCAAGCTGATCGAGCGACTCGGCGACTTGCGCGTCCAACGGCGTCAGTGTTGCCCGGGTGTTCTCGACCTGCGTGGTCAGGCGTTCCACATCGACGTCGGCCGCCGTGCCATGCTCGCGGCGCTGCTGCGTCAGCGTGAGCATCTGCTGCTCGAGTTCAGCCGAGCGTTGTGCAAGCGTCAGGCGCTGCTGCTCATCGCGCAGATCCACATAGGCCTGCGCGACTTCAGCGGCGAGCGACACTTGCGTGTCGGCGAGGTCGGCGTCCACCGCGTCCGCTTCCGCCGTAGCCGCTTCCACCGCGCGGCGCGTGCCGCCGAACAGATCAATTTCCCACGTCGCATCGAAGCCCGCTGTATAGAGCTGTAGCGGTCCTCCTCCTGACGAGGATGAGCTGCCCGAATTGCCCTGTGACGATGACAGCGAACTCAGGTTGGGCTCGCGCATACGCAACGCGGCCGCGTCGAAAGACGCGTTGGGCATACCGTTCGCCTTTTGGTGCTGCAACTGAGCACGGGCTTCGCGCAGGCGCGCTTGCGCCGCGTGAACGTCGGGGTTATGGGCGAGCGCGGCGTCGATCAGTGCGTTCAATTGCGGGTCGTTGAGCGACAGCCACCATTGACTGGGTGCGCGTGTCGAAACAATGCCGACCGTGGGCGTACGCACGAAGTTGGAGGCATGCGCCGCGTCGGGCGCGACCTGGGGCGCACCGGCGTAGTCGGGGCCGACGGTGCAGGCCGAGAGGACGCAGACGGACGCCAGCAGCGTAAGCGGCAACGTAAGAAACAAAGGAGCGGTAGGGCGAGGGAACATCGTGGATAGTGTCTTTGCCGTCAATGGCCGGCGGACGTCGAAACGGGGCCGCGTGGAGTCTTCAGGAGGAGCGCGAGCGGCACGCAGGCAAGCAGCGCGAGACCGAGCAGATAGAACGTTTCGGAGTACGTGATGACGGTAGCCTGCATATGGATCTGCGCAGCGATCTGGCCGAGCGCGCGCATTTTGGAATAGGCCATGTCGCCGGTTTGCGCGAACCAGCTCGCAGCGCTCGACGCTATGCGCTCCTGGCCGACCAGCGAGTTGGCCGTGAGCGATTCGCGGATCATTGCGGTATGGAAGGTGGTGCGCCGGTCGATCACGGTCCCGATGATTGCGAGCCCAACCGAGCCGCCAAGATTGCGGGCCATGTTGTAGAGACCGGCTGCATCGCCTGAATCCTCGCGCGAGACGGCCGCCATCGACGCCTGATTCAACGGCATCAGCGCCAGGATTTGCGCAAAGCCGCGGATCAACTGGGACCAGAAGAAGTCGTGACCGACGCTCTGGGCGGTCAGGTCGATATCGAGCATGCAGCTCAACGCAAACAACAACAGTCCGGCGATCACCAGCATGCGAAAGTCGAGCTTGCCGAGAATGCGCGGCAGGACGGGCATGATCAGGAAGGCGGGCACGCCCGATATCAGCATGATGGCGCCCGATTGCTGCGCGTTGTATCCGGACACTATGCCAAGGAACTGCGGCAGCAGATACGACACGCCATACAACCCCGCGCCGACCGCAAACACAATGACGATCACGCTTGCATAACGCGGGTTGCGCATCAGGTTCAGACGCATGATCGGCCGCTGCGCGGTGAGTTGCGAAATGGCGATCAGCACTATGCCGGCCAGCGACACGCAGGTCAGAGAAACAATCAAGCTGGATTCGAACCAGCGTTCGCGTTGACCTTCTTCGAGCACGACGGTCAACGAGCTCAGGCCGATCGTGAGGCCGATAATGCCGACCCAGTCCGCCTTGAAAAAAGTGCTCCAGTGCGGCCGATCCGACGGCAGTCCGACAATCAGCAACGTGATCAGCGCAATACATACAGGCAGGTTGATAAAGAAGCACCAGCTCCAGCTGATGTTCTCCGCCAGCCATCCACCGAGCACCGGTCCCAGTAGCGGACCGAGCAACACGATCAGGCCGAACATCGTCATGCCGACGGGCATCTGTGAGCGCGGTAATCGGGTGCGAATGATGGTCTGCGCCGTCGGGATCATCGCGCCGCCCGCGAAGCCCTGGCCAATGCGGCCGGCGATCATCATGGGCAAGCTGTGCGACCATCCGCACATCATGGAGAACGCGATGAAGAGCGTGGCATTGACGAGCAGGAAGTTACGCAAGCCGAACACACGCGTGAGCCATGCGGCAAGCGGGATCATCACGATCTCGGACATCAGGTAGCCGGTCGAGATCCACGTACCTTCGGTGCCGGTTGCGCCAATCTCGCCCTGGATCTGCGGCAAGGCCGAGTTGGTGATAGAGATATCCAGCGTGGCCATCAGCGCGCCCAGCGAGCCGGCTGCAACCGCGAGCCAGTCCGCCGCGCTCGCGCGCTCCGCTTCCGGCGCGGGCGCCGCGGGCGAGGAAGCGGCTGCCGTGGTCACATCAGCCATGATCGTTCTCGGCTTTGATGCGCTTGTCGCCCTCTTGGGAGGAGCGCGTATCGACATCGGCGGTAACCGACAGGCCAGGTAGCAGCACGCTGCGTGTCTCCGGCCCAGTTTCAATGCGAATGCGCACGGGAATTCGCTGGACGATCTTGGTGAAATTGCCCGTGGCGTTTTCAGGCGGCAGCAGCGCGAACTGCGCACCCGTGCCGGGCGCAAAGCTGTCCACCACGCCGTGCAGATCGGTGCCCGGCAGCGCATCCACGTGCAGGATCACGGGCTGCCCGACGCGCATGTGGCCGACCTGCGTTTCCTTGAAGTTGGCCGTCAGATAGGTGCTTTGCACCGGAACCACCGACAGCATCCGCGTGCCCGGCTGTACGTACTGACCAACCCGAACCGAGCGGTCGCCAACCTTGCCGGCCAGTACGCTGCGCACGACAGTGTCCTGCAGGTCGAGGTGCGCTTGCCGCGCGCTTGCCTCTGCTGAGTCAAGCTGGGCGCGCGCCTGGGCGATCTGCGCGGTGGTGGCGGCGATCTGTGTCTCGGCGGCATCGACCGCGGCCTTATTGGCTGCCAGCGTTGCCATTGCCTGATCGCGTGTGCTGGTCAACTCGGACAGCCGTTCGCTGGTTTCAGCGCCGGTGGCAGCGAGCGGTGCGTAGCGCTGGACTTCGTCGCGTGCATGCTGGGCGCTTACTCGTGCGACTTGCTGCTGCGCTTTGGCCTGTTCGATGTTGGCATGCTGCTGGAGGATGTCAGCTTGCGCGCGCTGGATATCTGCGGCGCGTGCAGCGATGGTCGCCTGTGCCTGGTCGAGCGCGACCTGGTACTGGCGGGTATCGAGCCGGACCAGCGGGTCGCCGGCTTTGATAGTGGCGTTGTCGCCTACGTAGACATCGGTCACGTAGCCGCTGACCTTGGGCGCTACAGTGACGCTGTCGGCTTGCAAATAGGCGTCGTCAGTGCTTTCAATAAAGCGTCCGACCGTCCACCAGCGCGCAAGCCAGATTCCCGCGAGGACAAGCACGACTATCCCAAGCACCACCAGGATCAGGCGTTTTCCAGATCGCCGCGTGGGCGCAGCGGTGGAATCTTGCGGCACTTCGTGCGGAGGCGAGCCTGCGGTTGTTGACATCTTTAATCCAAATTATTCCAATCGGAACAATTATTCCAGTTGGTAGAATTGTGTCAAGTGATATATTTGTTTCGTTGAAGGGAGAGGCACGAATGAACGACACAAAACGGCTACGCCGTCCGTCGGCCGGCGGATATGTGCGAGGCGACGAGACAAGGCTGCGAATCATCGAAGCGGCGATCGAGTCATTTGGGGAGCATGGTTTCGAGGGCGCGTCCACGCGTGACATCGCCGCGCGCGCCGGGGTCAATGCACCCGCGTTGCAGTATTACTTCGAGAATAAAGAAGGGGTGTATCGGGCGTGTGCGGAATATCTCGCCGACTCGTCCTGGGTCACGCTTGAGCCGGTGGTGACGCACGCAGCAGATGTGTTGAGCAAGGACAGTGATATTGCGGTGCTCATCGATGCTTTCATTCGGATTCAGGAAGCCATTGCAGACCGTATGTTCGTGAAGGCTTGCGGTACGTCCAACCAGCGGCTTTTCTTTACGCGTGAACAGGCAGGACATGAGCCGACCATTGCGTCGGAGATCATGATGCGGCGCGTGCGGCAGCCTTTGAACGATGTTGGCTCAAGGTTGATCGCGCGGATCACCGGCGCGAAACCCGACGATGAGCTTACGTTGATCCGGATGCTGAGCTTGCACGGACAACTGTTGATGTTCCATGTCGCGCCGCGCACGACGCTTGCGTTACTCGGATGGAAGGATATAGACACCGAGAAGGGCGACTTGCTCAAGGCGACGGTGCGCACGCAGACGCAGATCCTGCTTGAGCAATGGAGCAGGGAGGGTTTGGCAAAGAAGCCGGAATCGAGTGCACGAAAGAAGCCCGTTGCGAAATCGACGCCCAGGAAACGTGCCGCCCTCAAGGGTGCGAAGGCTGGCGCAAAAAAGTAGCAGAGAAGACTGCGCAAGAGGGTTCTCGCCACGCTAAGCCGGGAACCCTGAGCACGTTTTATCGCCGCGCCTCGAACACGAGATTGAACGGTGTCGCCGTCGCCCGGCGAAACTGCCGGAAACCTCCCTCCGTGACCACGTCGTGAATCCGCCGCTCGCCAGCTTGCGCGCCCAGACACATGGCGCCCGCTTGAGCCCTGGAAGCCGGCGTACAGATCAAGGTAGATGCCGAGTAAAAGATTCTCCCAACGGGATTCAGGTTTTCTTCAAGCGTATCGTTGGCAAACGGTTCGACGATCATCCACGTGCCATCATCTCCCAGGGTTTCATAGACGTGACGCGATGCCCCGAGTGGATCGCCCATGTCGTGAAGGCAGTCGAACATGGCGACAAAGTCGTAACCGTGTCCCGGATAATCGCTGGCCGAAGCAACCTCGAAACTCACGCGGTCACTCACGCCTGCCGTCGACGCCGACTCTCTGGCATGCTCGATCGACCCTTCGTGGTAGTCGTAACCCACGAATGTCGATTGCGGATAAGCCTGCGCCATGATGATGGTGGAAGCGCCGTGTCCGCAGCCAACATCGGCTACGCGTGCGCCGCTTTTGAGTTTCGTCTCGACGCCGCCAAGCGACGGAATCCAGTTGCTCACGAGATACGCTGCATAGCCCGGACGGAAGAAGCGCTCGGTGCCGTGAAAGAGCGAGACATCGTGCTCATGCCATCCAACGCCCAGTCCGGTCTTGAACGACTTCACCATCTTCGGGATGATCTTGAACTGCGCGACGGCGATCTGGAACGCGCCGGGTATGAACGCCGGGCTGCCTTCCTCGGCGAGCGCAAAGGACTGTTCTTCGCTCAAGCTGAAGCGTTCCGACGCAGGATCGTAGTTCACGTAGCCGCTCGCAGCCTGTGCGCTTAACCACTCGCGAACATAACGCGCGTCCGTCTCGGTCGCCTGCGCGAGTTCTTCCGCACTTAGCGGCTTGGCGGCTAGCGCCTTATAAAGCCCGAGCTGATCACCGACTACTACGGTGGCCGCATGCATCACCGCGCCGAGATCATGGACAAACGCTCCCATGAATGCATCGAGTTTTGACTGGTCGATTGCCATGACATGCTCCCTTAAAATGCGCGGCGCCCGGTTATAACTTGTTCGTCATACTTATTAATATATCAATTGCGCCGAGCGGAAATGAGGTTCTGATCGATCAATGCTGAGTCATGTGGTTCGCGGGGAATCGACCGGCGGAGTGCCTTGGTGAAACAGCGCACTTAACTGGGTACGCAGTTCGGGAGAGTCGGTGTGTTTATGAACGGACACGGCATGCTGGACGGCGGCATCCAGAAGTTCCTGGTCGGAGTCTGCAGACAGCGCGATGGTGCAGTTCATTTCGCTAGGAAACTCGCGGCAGTCGATGTATTTGCGGGTCATGGCGTTACCCCCCAATTACGTAGTACGGAGTTAAGTGACAAGGAAGGGCCGGGGCGGCCCGACGCGTCTTGTAACGAACAAGCGCTTGCGAGGATTATAGGTCGCTGACAGGGGCTTGCGAACTCATTCATCGTTACGCCGGACGGTGCAAAGCGCCGCAGTTCAGGTGGAAATTTTTATTTCCTTAGCGAGTTAAAAGAGCGGACGAACGCCCGTTCGCCTTTATAGGAGGGCTGGCTTGGTTCTTGCGCCTATGGTGAGATTGAATCCGTACCAGGCCTTGAGATTCAGTGTGTATGGATCGGCCAATTGCCTGTACTTCGGAAACTTTTTTGAACCGCGGGTTATCAGATGCACGAGGGTCGCCGATGGTTTAGCGCGATGGAACTGTAAGTAATGAGGGTTAAGCTGGTCGCGCAATGACGGTGGGCTCATTCCTCCTCTGCATTTGATCGCCGGTCGTCTTGGCCCCGATCGTCGTTCATCGGTGATCTTGCCGCGGTTGTCGATGCAGACACTTCACCTCTTAAATGAAAGGAGACGAGCTTAATGATGCAGCGTTCCCGAAGTTTGTTGTATCGCCGGTTGGCGACGGTCGCTATTGCGATTGCCGCTGCAACGTCCGTGCTACCGGCGCAAGCGCAACACCGTGGCAACGGCGGCGGTCGCGGTGGATACCATGGTGGTCACGGAGGTGACCGTGGCGGTTATCGAGGCGGTGGCGGGGGCGGTGGTGGTGGCTTGCTCGTCGGCGCGTTGCTGGGTGTTGTCGCGGGGGCGGCTATCGTGGGGGCCGCCACACAGGCGCCTCCTCCGGTGGTGTATTCCTCACCGCCGCCCCCACCGCCGCCGGGTGTTGCTTATTATCCGAATAGTTATCCTCCTGGTTACTGAGCTCGCCGCCTCGAGCCCGCCAACCTCGTTGAGCGCACCTGAGCTTATCGAGTACTTTGGCCGGCAACAAGACCACAACGCGTTCTGATAAAACGTCGCGAATCTAACAACTCAATTCAAGCTTCCCAACATGAAACCATCCATTCGTATTGCTGTTGCGCCTGCATTGCTGGCGCTTGCCTGCTTCACGACTTCCGCGTGGGCGCAGACCACGGCGGCAAGCGATTCGACCGCAGCGCCTTCTTCGGCCGCTTCGGCGCCCCTTAGCCATGCACAGAAGCACGCAGATTTTGTGGAAAAACGAATTGACGACCTGCACGCGCAGATGAAGATCACGAGCCAGCAAGCGCCACAGTGGGACGCTTTTGCGCAAACGATGCGCGACAACGCGGCCAAGACCGATCATGCCTTCCGCGATCGTGCGCACAAGCTGCCTTCGGAGAATGCGGACGACGCCATGAAGTCCTACGCCGAGTTGGCCCAATTGCACGCGGACAATATGCAGAAGCTGGCTGCGTCGTTCAGTGCGCTTTACGCTACGCTGTCCGATGAGCAGAAGAAGATTGCTGATCCGCTGTTCCGAAATGAGCAAGCGAAGAAGCACGCAATACCGCGGAAGCATAAGCCTGCTGCGGCGGCTCCGGCGCCGGCCTCGAACTAAGCTTCGGTTGTTCTGGTGTGCGAGCCTTTAGCCGGTGTGGCGGGGCTCGATCTTCTCGGATAGCATTTGTCTGGATACCTCGATCGGAGAGGATCGCAACGAATCCACATACGAGGATTGGTATTCGCTCGCGCCGGTGGACGGGTTTTAGGGGGGTAGGGTTGGCGGTCTGGGTTGATGCTGGGGTGGTCGGTTCTGGGGTTAGTGGTCGGGGTCAATGCCGGGTTGTGCTTTCAGTGTTAGTGGTCTGCGTGAGTCGGATTTTCTCTTTATCACTGTTAGCCACTGTGCGTGGCGGCACGTCATTTCTTTGTCCAAAGCGACAAAGAAACGAAGCAAAGAAAACGCTTTTAAAACACGCTACCCTAAGTGTCCACAGCGTGCAGTTTCTATTCATAGGTGCCCCAAAAGCACGGTGCTCGCCAGAGCCACGGATGTGTGAACCCCTCCTTCTCCGAACACCAATACCCACACGCTTCGCCACCAGTGATTGAACCTGCCTAAGGGGCACCCCGCGCTATCCGCGGACAGCCGCCCTAAAAATTTATATGCACAACGAACCACGTCGCTAACCCATCAAGAAACGGGGCCACGCGGATGCATCAGGCCGTAGCTGGCGAAAAGAACCGTGCAGCCCGTGCAATAACCCACCAAACATGAAGCCGTAAATATGCGTTCGGCCGTGTAGCCCACCAAAAAGCAGCGCACGCTCGGCCAACGCACCAAGAAGCGCGGCAGCGAATACGCGTGAGGCCGTGCGGGTCCCTCGGCAATTGTGCTTGCCCGAGAGCGTACGGGGCGAAGCGTGTTCGTGTCAGGATTCGCGAGAAGGAGGGTTTCACACATCCTTCGCTCTGGCGAGCACCGTGCTTTTGGGGCACCTATGAATCAAAACTGCACGCTGTGGACACTTAGGGTAGCGTGGTTTAAAAGCGTTTTCTTTGCTTCGTTTCTTTGTCGCTTTGGACAAAGAAATGACGTGCCGCCACGCACAGTGGCTAACAGTGATAAAGAGAATATCCGACTCTCGCAGACCACTAACGCCGAAAGCACCAACTCGGCATTGACCCCGACCACTAACCCCAGAACCGACTAACCGAACACTGACTCCGACCACTCCCCCCGCCCACTAAACCCCACCAAACAGAACCACCCAACCCCCAAAACCGAGTGCGAACGAAAACCCCTTCATTAGGTCAACTCACGCCCCCCGGTTTCCTCCAACATCGAAACGGCGATCAGCGAAATGATCACGCATACAATCATGTACCACGCTGGTGCCATAGTATTGCCAGTAACCTTGATAAGCCACGCGACAACCAACTGCGCCGAGCCACCAAACACCGACACTGCCACCGCATAAGCACTCGCAAGATAACCCGCCCGCACATGCTTAGGAAAGTTCTCCGGCATAAGCGCATAAGCCGGCGCCGAACCCATGGTGTAGAACAACATCAGCAGTACGATCAATCCCACCATGACCGGCAACGATGGAAACTGGTTCATCAACCAGAACGCTGGATAAAGCAGCACGATCAGCACAATGCGTCCCACCAGAATCAACGGCTTGCGACGTTGCATCTTGTCGGATAGCGCACCCCAGATCGGACAAAGGGTCAACGAAACAATCGCCGCGCAGATCGACACCAGCATGGAAAGCTTGGCCGGCATCTTCAGATACTGAATCGAATAAGTCGGAATGTAGTACATGAGAACGTAAGTTGCCACCGTCATGCCCATGATGGCGAATACAGTCAGGAACCACTTGCGCACGAGGCCCGGCTCCAGACTCGCCTTGGCCGCCTTGGCCTGCTTCGGCGGATCTTCCACAATGTGACGACGCAAATACACGCCGACCGGCATGATCAGCGTGCCGATCAGGAATGGCACGCGCCATCCCCAGTCGAGCAGCTGCTCACCGCTTAACTGGTAAGTCAGCAATGCCGCTATTCCCGAACCCATCAGCGCAGCAGCACCTTGACTCGCGAGCTGCCAGCTAGCCCGAAAACCGCGGCCTTTAGCTGAACCCGTCTCGAGCAGCGTCGCCGTGGCGGCGCCGAACTCACCGCCTTGCGCGAAGCCTTGCAACAGCCGCGCAAAGATGATGAGCGCCGGAGCGGCGAGGCCAATGCTTGCATAAGTCGGCGCCAGGCCGATCATGGCCGAGCCGATCGCCATCAGGAAGATGGTCAGAGTAAGCGCCGCACGGCGTCCGCGTTTGTCCGCGTAGTGACCCAGCACGAAGCCGCCGACCGGGCGCGCGACAAAGCCGATCGCAAACGCGGACAGCGCGAGCAACGTGGAGACAACCGGGTCATGCGCCGGGAAGAAAAGCCTGGCGATCGTGAGCGCGAAAAAGCTATAGACGGTGAAATCGAAAAACTCGAGCAGGTTGCCGATGATCGCGGCAATCACGATCTTGCTTTGCGATACCGCTTTAGCAGGCTGGGCTGTAATGACTGACATGGAAGTCCCGTGAATGCTTGGGTCTTGCGCACGGCTAAGCGCGATGCCGAGGCATCGCACAGTGCGCAAGCTTTGCGTTACTACCGATATTGCTACCGAAGTGCTACCGATTCACCCGAGAGAAGCCTACTGCGCGAGGAATCGCTCGACCAGACGCGTCCAGTAGGCCGCGCCGACGGTGAGGTTGTCGTCGTTGAAATCGTAGGACGCGTTATGCAACATCGGCGCGCCTTCACCGTTGCCCAAGCGCAGGAAACATCCCGGCTTCTTCTGCAGGTAATAAGCGAAATCTTCGCTGCCTGCGATCGGGCCGAAGTTATCGACAACCCGGTCGTCGCCAACCAGTTCGCGCGCCACTTGCAATGCCAGTTCCGTCTCCGCCTGGCTGTTGATCACGACCGGATAACCCGGGACGTACTCAATTTCCACGCGTGCGCCATAGGCGCTTGCCTGAGCGTCCGTCAGCGCGCGGATACGCGCTTCGAGCAGCTTGCGCACAGCGGGGTCGAACGAACGAACGCTGATCTGCAAACGCGCGGACTCAGGAATCACGTTGGCGGCATGACCCGCGTTGAAAGCGCCGACCGTGACGACGGCCGTTTGCATCGGGTCGATACTGCGCGCGACCACCGTTTGCAAGGCAGTCACCAGTCCCGCACCGATGACCACCGGGTCCACGGCAAGATGCGGGCGCGCTGCGTGGCCGCCTCGGCCGTGAATGGTGATGTTGACCGTATCCGATGCCGCCATGAACGGGCCGCTGCGGAACATGAACGTGCCTGTCGGATAGCCCGGATGATTGTGCAAGCCGAAGATTGCCTCGCAAGGGAAGCGCTCGAACAAACCATCGGCAATCATTCGCATGGCGCCGCTGTCCGCGCCGATCTCTTCGGCAGGCTGGAACACGAGATGAACCGTGCCGTTGAATGCTCGAGTGCGCGCGAGGTGGCGTGCTGCGCCCAGGACCATGGTGGTGTGGCCATCGTGGCCGCACGCGTGCATCAGGCCCGCGTTGCGACTGGCGTACGGCAAACCCGTTTCCTCGGCAATCGGCAACGCGTCCATGTCGGCGCGCACGGCCACGGCACGGGTCCCCGTACCCGCCGTGAGCGACGCGACCATGCCGGTTCCACCCAGGCCCCGCGTCACCTTGTAACCCCAGCTTTCCAGGCTTTGCGCAACGAGGTCGGAGGTTTGAAACTCCTTGTACGCAAGCTCCGGATTCTGATGCAGGCGATGACGGATATCGCTTAGTTCATCGCGCAGATCCATCGTGTCGTCTAGTGAGCAAAAGCCCTTGGTATTTTCCATGGTCGTGGGTGTCTCTCTGTAAGAAATCTAATGGGGGAGTATTCTGCTGCAAAATCCGCTAATCAATGACGTTCGTTGACCGATAATGTTGACCTGCATGTCAACAGACAACGATATGGCTAAAGACAATACGCCTGCCCGCGAGAATTTGCTTAGCGCCCGGAGCTTGCGTTATCTGCATGAAATCGACTTGCATGGCGGAGTGCGTGCCGCGGCCGACGCGCTAGCCATTAACGGTTCCGTGATCAGCCGGCAAGTGGCGCAACTCGAACGCGACCACGGGGTTGTACTGCTGGAGCGCCGCGGCAGGCGCGCAGTGCTCACCGAGATTGGGCTAAGCCTCGTCGAACATTTCCGCGAGAGCTGCCGCCGCGATGCCGACATGCTGGCGCAACTGGAAGATTTCAGGAGCCTGCGACGCGGACGGCTGGGCATTGGCGTGGGCGAAGGGTTCGTCGAGAATCTGCTGGCCACCGTGCTGGAGCGCTTCAGCTTGCAGTTTCCTGACATCGTGGTGGAACTGCGTAGCGGTGCGACGTCGGAAATCATCGCGATGGTCCGCAATGACGACGTCGATCTTGGCTTATGCGCGGGCGGCGGCAGCGACCCCGCCATACGCGCTCGCACGTTCCGCGCGGCGCAGTTCTGTGCGCTCGTCAGTCCACGCCATGCGTTGGCGGGTGAGCGGCGCATTCGCTTTGAACAGTTGCGCGATCAGCGGCTTATCTTCATGCCCGAGCGCTTCGGCGCCCAGCAATATCTCGATGCCATCATTCGGGCAGAGCGGCTGAACCTGACGCCGTCGTACCGCTGCGATCTTTTCTCGGCTGCCCAGGCCATTGCCGCAGCGGGACTGGGCGTGGCGTTCATGTCGACGGATGCGGCGCGGCAATACCTTGAAGCGGGGCGCCTGGTTGCACTCGAACTGGAGCATCCGATCGCACGCGAATTCAGCAGCCAGGCAATACGGCGCGTCGGCCGGCGCCTTTCTCCGGCTGCTGAATTCTTGTGGCGGCACCTTGTAGAAGCGATGCAGCGACGATGGGCCGCTGCATCCTCTAAGCAAGCCGAGTGACGGCCTTAGCGATCGCTAAGCGGCGTGGATTGAAGGGTATGCATTACCGCGCTGCAATACGAGAATGCGCGAAAGCAGTTCATCGCGGTCCATGTAACAGCCTCGCAGGAAGCGCTTCCCGCTCGCCTGATCGAAGGAACGGTCGCCGCGCGAAGACCGGCAAGCAACTGCGGGAACGATGGGTCCCGACCGCTCATAAACCATGCGCCGGCGCTTATCCCGAAACCGGGCAGCGTTAATCCTCTTGCGCCACGTCGCGCAGGAACACGGGAAGATCGGTAGCGGATGGGGTGACGCCTGCCTGATACATCAGGTCGCCGACAAAGCCGCGGTGATAGGTGCCGTGATTGACCACATGCAGGATCATTTCGTTGCAGGTCATGACACCCTCGCCGCCGCCAATAAACTTGAAGTGAATTGACCGGTCGAGATCGTCGGCCGACAGACCCTCGGCGAAATCGACATACCACTGGTCCAGTATCCGGACCGCTTGCCACAGTTCTTCCAGAGACGGATGACTCGGCGTATTGCGTGCCGAGTAACCATGTTCACGGCCCTGCAGATGAGCCTGGAACACGGCGTCTATGACGTAGATATGGTTCAGCGTGTGGACCATATTTCCGAAGCGTGTCTGCCGTGGCCGGACAACTTCTTCGTACGGCATGTTCCTCAGCATGGAGAAGGTGAGATCGTTGGCCCAGGCTTTATAGCGGGTCAACATTCGGACGGTCTTGTTAGCGGCAGTCATGGGTTCCTTCCGTGGCAAAAATCAGATGGCGATCCATCAAGCGGAATAGCGTGCATTAGCTTATCCGCTAAGAAATCGGTGCGACAGAGACAGTGACCGTATGAACCACCGGGTCAGTTGATGCCCAAGCGTCGCGAACCTCAATCCGTGTCAGAGCGGCACGACATCGTGAAACTTGCCGTAGTCGAGATGCGTCTCACCGTCCCGCTCGACCATCAGGTCGACGTACTGATGCTGCCAAAGAATCAATTCAGGCGGCCATGCATAACGTGCCTGCATGGGCTGCGCCGTGGTTTCGTCCAGGCCTTCCACCATCAGCATCAACTCGGCGTTGCTCGCTTTGAGCGACTCGAGCGTCTGGCCAAAGAGCGGGCTTTCTTCATCGATGACATGCATCAGGCTCCAGCCGAGCAGGAAGATCGGATGCTGTTCGCGGATCAGCGGAAGGTCAAGCACCTTGCGAAAATAGAATCCTTCGGGAGTGGTCTCCGAACGCATCAGGCGCATCTTGGCCTTCGCTTCCACAATCACGTTTTGCCGCGCATTGGCGGCGCGGACCATGAGTGTCATGCGACCGTCGATAGGACGAACCACGGCGCGTTTCGCGAAAAGAATACGTGCATGGGGCCGTGAAAACCGCGCGAAGATCATGCCGGTCGTCAACGCAATGCCTGACATCCCAACGAAGATCTCGAGCGTGGCGACGCTGTGGCCGTAGATGGTATCCGGATGCATGTCGCCGTAACCGACCGTTGCAAGTGTCTCCACGCTAAAGAAGAATGCGCCTAGCAGACCTGGAGGAGACTGGTTTGCAATGGCGTGATGTCCCAGCAGGTACAGCAACGCGAACCCGAAGTTGAGCAATAGAAAGAGCAGCGCGGCGACCGCGAAGAAGAGCGGCCATCCGACTGTCAGTGCTATGTGATAGATGTCCTGCCAGAAGTAGGTCTTGAGGCCATGCGTGACGACATGGCGGTTTTCACCCAGCGCCAGCCGGCGATGCGGTGCCCCAGGCTCGTATGCCTCATCGGATGACGACTGCGTGGTATTGAATGGCATCGTTGAAATGACTCTCAAAAGGGAAGACGGCACATCTCGAGCGGAGATCAGTATGATCCCGATGGCTTGTTCTTCGTTCATCACGGCGTAGGGAGCGAACGCTGGAGCGCGGACGGTTTCGCGAAACTTGTATAAGACCGATACCGGTTGAACAAGTCGCTCGCGCGTCGGAGCCGCAGAAACTGCGGGACCGGATGTCCACCTTGACTAGCTCGGAACGCGGTCTATTTTTTAGTTGAGGTAGCAGTTCGTAAGATCGCTGAAGCTCCTGTGAGCGCAACTGTGTGCTGTCGCGTAAGGGAGCACTTAAAAAGGCTTAAAAAGAAATGCAAGCGTGGCTCTTGACCCTGAGCACGGACTCCTGGCTAAAGCGTGCTTTGTATTCGTTGCCGATCGCTTTTACCGCAGCTTCGCTAGGCTCGTTGTCGGGATGGACCAGACTAAGTACAAACGAGGCTTCGTGAACGATCGTGGTATTAGCACCCTTCCATTGTCCTGAGGCTTGCCATACCGTCAGCCCTTGAGGAAACCGGGGCGTCACTGAAGTTCGCAGGAATTCCGCCCACTCTCCGGGCGTAACGACACCGACGGGCTTGGCCGTGCCGAAGATCATTACGTCGTTGACCGCGCGCTCTTCGCCGGGAGCACACTGAGTCTCCTGTACTGCGGCGCATCCATAGACTGTAAGCATGGACGTGAGCGCCGCAGCGGTTCGAAGACGAGACAAGGTCAGTAGCGTCATTATTTGTGCGGTTTTCAAGCCACCAAGCTGGCTTGGGGCTACTGGCCGGCCGCTGCCCAGAGTAAGGAGAGGCCAGACGACAACATGAGTCCGTCGACCAGCAATTTGAACGTCGACGGCGCCATGCGGACGACGATCGACTTTGCGAAAAACGATCCGGTCATGAGCGCCGTTCCCGCGATCAGGCCTTGAAACACGACGCCCGCCGGCAGGGCGCCAAACTCCTTGAACGCAGCGATCTTGGTCCCGTACACGGCGAGCGAACCGGCGGCTTCGGTAGCGAGAAAAGCGCCTCGTTCAAGTCCGTAAGACGTGAAAACAGGCACCGTGATCGGACCCGTTGAGACGACAATGCCGGTCAAAAATCCGACTGGGCCGCCGATCAGCGCGAGGTGCAAGAGGCTGAACTTCACCGACCGTCGCGCGAGCCATCGCCGCGTGGGAATCATGGCTACAAAAAATACGCCGAGGGCTATTTCAACTGTGCGGGCGGGTAACAATAACAGCGTGTGAACTCCCAGCGCAGCGCCCGGAACAGCGGTCAGGCAATAGGCGCCGCAAGCACGCCAGTCGATCTCTCTCCACCACGCGACGATCTTGCCGAAATTCCCCATGATCGCGCCGATTGCCATGATGGGGACGGCTTGTTGGGGACCAAACAGGATCACGAGCACCGGCATCAGCATCATGGACGATCCCGTGCCGATAATGCCGCTCAACATGCCGGCCGCCACGCCGACGATTAAAACAAGGACGTATTCCATAGCGCGCGTCTTTGTAGAGATTATTCGAAAAAGCGACATTGAAACGGGACCAGCCAGTACGGCGCACGACGTATGGTACGTGAACTTTCTGCGCCTCGTGACGAGCGGCCGACGAGGACAAAGCGAGCTTTCGAGATCTTCCGGGACTAAGCCTGCACACCTAACGCAACGCCAGTGCCCTGTATTCCGCGTTAGCGGCACAATGCCCGAAAGCGCTTGACTTAGAGTGCGCTCTAAGTCCTACCATGCTCTATGTCGAAACGAGAACGAAGCCATGAAGATAGGTGACATCGCCGGGCAGACGGGCCTCACGGCCCATACGATTCGCTACTATGAACGGATTGGATTGCTCCCGTTCGCGCCGCGAGACAGCGCCGGTCAACGTATGTATGACGCTTCCATCCTTACATGGATCGAGTTTCTTGGCCGGCTAAAAACGACTGGCATGCCGATTC
The DNA here is from genome assembly GCF_964253815.1 of Caballeronia sp. LjRoot34. Lineage (NCBI taxonomy): Bacteria > Pseudomonadati > Pseudomonadota > Betaproteobacteria > Burkholderiales > Burkholderiaceae > Caballeronia > Caballeronia sp. LjRoot34. The sequence goes on along the minus strand of NZ_CAXUSB020000003.1, from coordinate 655,147 downwards.
AGGAAATGCTGCGTTATGCCGGCCTTCGCGCCCAGGGTGCAGTGACTGAGGAAGCGCGGTGCAAGCTGCTGACGGAGCATCGCGATCAGGTTCAACTCAGGGTGGCGGAACTTCAGGCATGCCTTCTCGTCCTCGACAACAAGATAGCTGGTTATGCCAATGCTCAACTGAGGACTGAAAAATGCAAGACAAGATCGAACGCCAAGCTGATCAGGAAAGTCGCCTAGAACGAGGCAAACGGGTGTTGTCGGAGATCGACGGGGAAGCCGGGGAGAAGGTCATCGAATCGCTTGCCGATATCGCCCCGGACTTTGCGAAGTACCTGTTTGAATTTCCATTCGGCGATATCTATTCGCGACCGGGGCTGGACATCCGTGCTCGTGAAATTGCCACCATTGCAGCACTCACCGCGTTGGGCAATGCAACGCCCCAGCTTAAGGTTCATATTGCCGCGGGGCTTAACGTGGGTCTTAGCCGCGACGAGATAGTCGAGACCATCATGCAAATGGCGGTGTATGCGGGATTCCCGGCTGCGCTCAACGGCCTGTTCGCTGCGAAGGAAGTTTTCAGCAATCACGTCTGAGCGGGGCCACTTGAAAGCGCATCTACGCGAAGCCGCTATCTGATCGCTCGCGTCCATATCGTTCAAGCAAGCACGAGCGTGGGCGCGGGGGTGACAGCCGGACGCGCAATCGCGAGAAAGGCGTTAAGCGCGGTGCTCGAATATACGTCGCGGCGACGCACGAACAGCGTGTCAACGCGAGCCTCTTCGGGCGCAATATCATGCACTGCCACGCGGCCTTCGCGCCACGCCGTGGCGACTACGCCTCTCGGCAGCAGCGTCACGCCGACGCCCGCAGCCACACAACCGAGCATGGCGTCGAGTGAGCCGAATTCCAGTGGCGTGCTGACCTGCAAGCCATGCCGCGTGAGCACGCTGTCCAGCCGTGCTCTATACGAACATCCAATCCGGAATACGATGGTCTTCACGCTGCCTGACTGCGCAAGCTCAGCGATAGAGCGAATATGACGCGCGGTCACGAGCACCATTTCCTCTCGAAAGATGACCTCGGTGGACAGGTCCTCATGACGCACGGGACCCGCGACAAACGCGCCGTCGAGCCGGTATTGCAGCACGTCGTCGATCAGGCTCGCCGTGGTCCCGGTGCGCACCACCATGTCCACATGCGGATAAGCCAGCGCAAACGAAGCGAGGACGTCGGGCATACGCAGTGCAGCAGTGGTTTCCAGCGTGCCAAGAATCAGCGGTCCACGCGGGACGCCGTCATCTTTGACGGCGCTGCGTGCGTCGTCGAGTAACCGCGCCATCTGTCTGGAGAAAGGCAATAGCCTGCGCCCCGCAGCCGTCAGTTCTACGCCTCGGTGGTGCCGGTGAAAGAGGGGTGCACCCAATTCCTCTTCCAGCAAGCGAACCCGCGCCGTCACGTTCGACTGAACAGTATGAAGTTCCAGGGCTGCACGATTCATGCTGCCGTTTCGCGCGACCGACTCGAATATGCGTAAATCGGCTGCGTCCATGTCGACTCTCGATATCGGGAAAAGTGATAGCAATTATCACATCAAAGCGCCGTGCTCTCCTTGAAAGCTTGCTAAGCTTTGCGCTGCTGACGGCGTGGGCTATAGGCCGTCCTTAAGCGGAAACCAGGCGGTTCTATTGAAAAGCAATGCGGGCATTGGGAGCACGCTTTTCACGGTAATGGAACCGGCCCGCGCGTGGGTCAAGCCGAGTGCAACGGATGGATCCAAGGCACTCAGGCATCGCAATGATCAAGGAGAACAGAAGCATGAGCACCTGGCGCAATCGTCGGATTCTCGACTTGTTTGGTATTGACGCACCTATTATTCTCGCGCCCATGGCGGGCTCCGGCACGCCCGAATTGGCCATAGCGGTATGCGAAGCAGGCGGCCTGGGATCGCTGCCTTGCGCGCTACTCACCGTGGAGCAAGCGCGTGACGGCATCGCGTTGATCCGGTCGAAAACGCGCTCCCCGATCAACGTCAATTTCTTTTGTCACGTTCCGCCGCAAGCCGATGTATCGCGCAGCATGGCATGGCGCGCGCGTCTGGCGGAGTATTACGTCGAGTATGGACTCGATCCCGAAGTGACACCGCCCGCGGCAGGCCGTCGTCCATTCGACAGTGACTTCTGCGCGGTCGTGGAAGAATTCAAACCTGAGGTCGTGAGTTTTCATTTCGGACTGCCAGATAAAATACTGTTCGATCGCGTGAAGGCGACCGGCGCGAAAGTCATCGCGTCGGCAACGACTGTCGCGGAAGCGCGCTGGCTTGAGGCGCATGGGTGTGACGCCGTGATTGCGATGGGCGTTGAGGCAGGCGGGCATCGTGGAAATTTCCTGACGCAGGACTATGCCGCGCAGGTCGGCACGTTCGCGCTGGTGCCGCAAGTCGTTGATGCCGTCTCTGTTCCCGTGATCGCCGCGGGCGGTATAACCGACGCACGGGGAATTGTCGCTGCGTTTGCACTGGGCGCGTCGGCCGTGCAGATGGGGACCGCGTATCTGTTTTGTCCCGAGGCGAAACTGCCGGAGGTGCATCGAATAGCGCTGCGCGAGTCGCAGGATGATTCCACCGTGTTGACGAACATATTCACGGGCCGGCCGGCGCGCGGCATCATTAATCGGGCTATCCGTGAACTAGGTCCGCTGTCCGCCGTGGCACCCGCCTTTCCGCTTGCCGGCGCTGCGCTTGCGCCGCTCAAGGCCAAGGCCGAGCAGGCAGGCAAGGGCGACTTCACGAGCCTGTGGTCAGGGCAGGCGGCGCGGCTTGGGCGTGAACTGCCCGCAGGCGAATTGACGCGCGTGTTGATCAGCGAAGCGCTGGCGAAGATGGCGCAGGCTTGACGCGTTGCCGGTGGCGTTCACCCTTCGCATTGGATGCGTTAGAAGCGGTCGAACGTCACCCGTGCATCGCTGACTCGAGCACAGTAAAAATGCGCGGGTCCGTCGATTGGGCGACATTAAAACGCAGGAACTGGCTTGCGGACTGCGCAACGCTAAACGCATTGCCCGGCGCAAGAATGATGTTGTCTGCCAGCGCCCGGCGGGCAACGTCCGTTGCATCGAGTCCTTCGGGCAGCTTGCACCAGAGAAACATGCCGCCTCGCGGCTCGATCCATGGTTCTATACCAAGTGCTCCCAGCCGCGCGCTTGCTTGTCCCATCGTACGGGACAAGCGCTCCCGCAAGTTCTCCATGTGCTTTCTGTACGTGCCGTCTTTCAGCACGCCGAGAATGAGTTCGCCCGAAAGTCGTCCGCCGCCGAATGAGGTGGCAATCTTTAAATCGATCAATCGTTCGACCCAGTCGCGCCGCACCGCGATAAAACCGCAACGTACTGACGCCGAGAGACTCTTGGAAAAGCTGCCGATATGGACGACTCGCTCCAGGCCGTCGAAAGCTGCCAGACGGGGGGCGGATTCGTGCTCGAAGTCGCCGAAGATATCGTCTTCGATAATCGTGAGACCCGACTGGTCCGCGAGCTTCAGAAGCCGATGCGCGACGACCGGCGAGAGCGTTGCGCCCGTCGGATTGTGAAGCGCCGAATTGGTGATGTACAAGCGCGGCCGATGCTCCGCCAGCGCCTGCGCGAACAGGTCGATATCGGGACCTGCGGGCGTATACGGAACGCTCACGACCTTGGCCCGGTGAGCACGCAGCAGGGCGAGAAAATTGAAATAGCAGGGGTCATCGACGAGTACCGTATCGCCCGGTTCGAGCAGCAGGCGGCATAACAGGTCGATGGCCTGCGTGCCGGATTCGGTGAGGATGATCTGATCGGGCGCCGCTTCAATGCCGCGATCCGCCATGCGGCGGGCGAGCAATTGCCGCAGCGCCGGGAGCCCGAGGGACGTGCCGTAATCGGCCAGCACGGCCGCGTCGGTGCGCGCGACGGATCGCAATGCACGACGCAGCCCCGCCTCGGGCAGCCACGATGCAGGCAGCCAGCCGCAACCGGGTTTAAGGGCATTCGCGCCGGCCTCCAGCGATTGCCGCGACACCCAGAACGGATCGACTACGCGGTCCAGGCGCGGGCCCAGTTCAGCGAGCGACAGCGGCGGCAGGTGTCCGGCGACGTAAAAGCCGGAACCGCGGCGCGACTGAATGACCCCTTCGGCAGCGAGGCGGTCGTAGGCTTCCACCACGGTGGACTTCGAGACTTGCAAGGTTTCGGCGAAGCCCCGGATGGACGGAACCTTGGCGCCCGGCGTCAGGGTGCGTCCGGCAATCCGCTGCCGGATGGCCTGCATGACACGCTCGGCCAGCGTGCCGGCGTCTGTGGCAAAAAAGGTGGTGTCTTCCATGTGTACTGATTTTTGACCCATACAGTTTTCCCTAACTGTAGTGCACTGTCTCTGGAAAATCCATGTCTTGAGGGCCGATACTCGCTAGCTGAAAATAGGGGAACATGATGGACAAGACGGCAAGCGGATGGACGAACGGTTTCCTCGGGATGCTGATTTTCAGCGGATCATTGCCCGCGACACGTGTAGCGGTCGCGGCGTTCGACCCGGTCTTTCTCACGGTCGCGCGTGCTGGCATTGCTGGCTTGCTGGGACTGGCGCTCTTGCTGATGTTCCGGCAAAAGCGGCCCGAAAGAGGCGATCTGATTTCGCTCGCAGTGGTGGCGTGCGGCGTCGTCATCGGCTTTCCGCTGCTCACCGCCCTTGCGCTCAAACACATCACCGCCGCTCATTCGGTTGTCTTTGTTGCCTTGCTGCCGCTTTCGACGGCGATCTTCGGCGTGCTGCGCGGAGGTGAGCGTCCGCGCCCTGCGTTCTGGCTGTTTTCTGGTTTTGGCGCCTTGCTTGTCGCCGGATTTGCGCTGGCACAGGGGACGGGGGCATCACCTGTCGGCGATGTCCTGATGTTCGCGGCCATCGTTGTCTGCGGGCTTGGTTATGCGGAAGGCGGCAGGCTGTCGCGCAAGCTTGGCGGCTGGCAGGTGATCTCGTGGGCGCTGGTGTTGTCGCTGCCTATCATGGCACCGCTGGCGCTTGCCACCATGCCATCGTCCTGGGCCGATGTGGGTGGCTCGGCATGGATGGGACTTGCCTACGTCTCCTTGTTCAGTATGTTGATCGGTTTCATGTTCTGGTATCGCGGCCTGGCTCAGGGCGGTATTGCGGCTGTCGGGCAGTTGCAATTGCTGCAACCGTTCTTCGGGCTCGTGCTTGCCGCGACGTTGTTGCACGAGCCGGTCGGCTGGCCGATGGTGGCTGTCGCAACGGCCGTGGTGCTGTGCGTGGTCGGCGCCAAGCGATTCGCGCGACCGGTCGATGTTACGTTATCGCGTTAGTGCATTTTTTTGGCTGCCCCCATGAGCGCGGCCCGCTGCGTTAAGCTCCAGACTAACTCAGCGGCCGGCTCCGACAGTCTGTTTTGTCTTTATGCGGCCGTGGCAATCCATCCTGATCCAATGCCACTATTGAACGTCGACGACTATTTTTCCCTTGGTGGTTCCCGCCGCAATAGCCTGATAAGCGAGGTCGGCGCTAGCCAGATCGAAACTGCGTGGGTCCACTCGGGGCGAGAGCTTTCCGGCCTCAACCAGCCGTGTCGCTACCTGCAGAATTTCTCCGTGATGCTCACGGTGCTTGCCGGTTAGCAGCGGTGAGAGCGTGAATACGCCAGAGTATGTTGCTTCGCGGAATGACAACGGCGCGAGGGCGTGCGTCCCCCAGCCTAGCGCGCTCACGACATGCCCGAATTGCCTGACCGCCGAAAACGACGCGTCTAACGTTGCCCCACCTACGGTGTCGGCCACGAGATCAAAACCTTCCCCGCCCGTGTGTTCCTGAACATATTGCTCGACCGTGTGTTCACGATAGTCGATAGCAGTCGCGCCATAACTCGCCATGAGTTCGGCGTCACCCTTGCTCACCGTTGCAAAAACGCGAGCGCCTAATGCTCGCGCGAGTTGCACCGACACGTGTCCGACACCCCCTGCTCCGCCTTGTACAAGCACCGTTTGCCCAGCGTTCAACTGCGCTCTGTCCACGATTCCCTGATAAGAAGTGATAAAGCTGAGCGGCAGCGCTGCGGCTTCTTTCATCGACAGGTTGGAAGGCTTCAACGCGATCAGTCGAGCATCTACTGCTGCGAACTGAGCGAGTGAGCCCTGGAGACCGCCGACGCCGCCAGTCATTCCGTACACCTCATCACCTACCTTGAACTGATCGACGCCTTGCCCGACCGCTTCGACCACGCCTGCCATATCGATACCCAGCACCAACGGCAGCGGATGCCTGGCATGCGCGGCGCTGCCCGCGCGAATCTTGATGTCCAGCGGATTCAAGCCGCTCGCTTTAATACGGACCAGCACCTGGCCGGGTTGCGCGCTTGAGCGAGGGACTTTCGTCAGTTCGAGCGGACCGTTATAGCGGCTCAGAACCAACGCTTGCATGTTCATGGTGTTTCTCCCGGTGATTGATCGAATTTGCTTGATTCATCTTCGTCCATGCGGGAAATTACGACAATCGACGTTATTGCACGACGACCAAACGTTTATGCATGAGGAAAAATGGACTGGGGCGATGTTCGGATTTTTCTGGCGATTGCCCGCACGGGTTCGCTTGGCGCGGCCGCAAAGCGGACCGGTCAAACACAACCGACAATGGGTCGGCGGCTGCGAGCCCTCGAATCAGCAGTCGGCCAAACCCTGTTTCAACGCACCACGGACGGTTTTGTCCTGACAGACGAAGGAGCGGCCGTACTGATGCACGCGGAACGTATGGAGGACGACGCACTCGCGTTCGAGCGCTCTTTGGCCGGCAAGGAGCCGCATCTTACTGGCGTGCTGCGGGTGTCATCGTCGGACTGGTTTGGCATTCATGTCCTGACGCCGCTCTTCGCTGAATTCCTTAAGGCTAATCCGCGCGTGAGCATCGAGCTCGTGACGGATTCCCGCCGGTTCAATCTGGCAAGGCGCGACGCGGATCTGCTGTTTCGCATCACGCAGTTTGACGAGGCCGATGTGATCCAGCGGAAGTTCATGCACATGGACTACGCGCTGTACTCTCCGATCGACATGGTTCCGCCGCAGGCCGGCGACGGTGACGGGTATAGCCTCGTCACCATGGACAGCGCTTTTGGAACGCTGCCGGACGTCGACTGGGCGAGACGCGTGCTGCCGAAAGCGCACGTGGCGTTCGGCAGCAACAACCGCGGCGCACAAGCCAGGATGTGTGCGGAGGGGGGCGGACTCGCCGTACTCCCGTGCGCGCTCGGGGACAATACGACCGGCATACACCGCATCGATCTGGGAGAGACACCGCCTGGCCGCGACGTCTGGTTCGGTTACCATCGCGACCTGCGCCGGCTCGGAAGACTGCGGGCGCTGCTTGACCTGGTTATCGAGCGATTAGCGAATGTGTGAATCCAGTAGTCCCGTCGATTTAATTCGGCCACCGTATGCTTTCAATAAGCTTCCGGTGAAACGAACATCAAGGCGGATCAGAAGCGTGAAATGGCCCTGAATATTGCCGCGCGCGTATTGCTCCTGCAATACGTTGCGCTCGGCAAACTGAAAGATCGCGCGTTGCGAATCCACGTTTTTTAACGAGTCGGAATGGCCGCGAACGAATTGTTTCACCCGATTCAGAGTCTGACGCCGCGTGTAAGATATCGTTAATATCAATGGCTAGATCAGTTGGGCCGGGCGTGGTATTTATATTTTATTGCCCCGCAACGTGGTTGTTTTCGCTGCGACTCGGCGTGATGCGCGTACACTAGCCGCTGTTTCAGCGAAGAGGCCCCTGGGGAACCACCCCTGCGTGCAGGCAACACCTCTTTCGTCGCCAGCCGATACGGCGTGCCGCCGTTCACGGTGTGATGACTACTGAAAACCCCGACGAAGTTCGCAGGCCGGTATGCGTTTAGTCCGGCAACCATCGGTCTGGCAGGCTTGGTCTGTTCGCCCAGCGGCCAGACCGGCTGAGACGCAGCGGTGACCCGTTAGCAAAATGCGATTGCCTCTGCGCTTACCTTTGTTGATCAATACGCTGTCGAACACCCAAACAACTTCAAAGAACGACTTTTTATAATGCAAACGGAAATGCCCACCCTTAAAGAACTGCTCGCGCAACGCGAAGCACTTCAAGATCAATTGAACATCGCTCGACAGCGCCAGGCCGAAATCGTCCTCGCTGAAATAGTCGCCAAGATGGGCGAATATAAGATCTCGCTTGCCGAGCTCATGGGACACAAAACTCAAGTCAAGGCGACTGCCGCGGTGGCCGCTACAACGGGCGCGCCAAAATATCGTGACGTGGTGAGCGGTGCGACCTGGTCTGGCCGCGGTCGAGCGCCTCATTGGATCGTCGACAAGAACCGTGACGAGTTCCTGGTAACTGCTTGAACCAGTACTTTGATGTGGAGCATCGATGCATTTAGGCATCGACGCATCGACGATGAAGCATGCGATTGCGCAACGCGAGCAAGCCTCGCTCGCGGAATTCGAAAGATCCCGAAGGCCGCGCGAAAAACTTGAGCAACACGTAGGACCCCACTGAAGACGAATTGACGCCTTCGCCCGATGTCGATAAGCGGGCGGGTCGAGCGTCGCGCGTTCTGATCGACGAAACACCTCCTGTAATCTCGCATTGACGCACCACGCGAGATGCGAGCTATACTAAAAAAGTTGCATATGCATCTGATTTTGGCGCTGACCGCGTTTTCCCGGTGCTAAGAGGGTGCTTAATTGCGGTGGTGCAACGGCTTGTGATTATTCGCCGCTAATCGATTCTGGAGTGTCATGTTCACGGACTGCTACTGCACACAATTCCGCCGCTCGGCGAACGCCTTGACGAGCGTCTACGACGACGCGCTCCGGCCGATCGGATTAAAAATCACGCAGTTCTCCCTTCTCCGGGCGCTCGAGCGGCTTGGATCGGCGACCTTCACTGAAATCGCGGTGGAAGCGGCGCTGGATAAGACCACTATCTCGAGAAACCTCAAAGTTCTGATCGATGCCGGCTGGGTCAAGGTCGGCAGCGAAGAAGACGCCCGCTTCAAGGTCGCTACCTTAAGCAAGGAGGGGCTGAAAATGCTGCGGCGTGCGGAACCTCATTGGCAGGTTGCCCAGAAGCAGGTTGAAAGCGAAGTTCAAAAATTCATGAAGGGGCCAGCCAGCAAGCGACTGTTGGAGGCGCTCGAAACGCTTCAAGGCGTGGGGCGACAGGTGTGACGCTTGTGGTTCCGGCTGACGGTTTGTTGCATCGGCTGCCGGGTAAACACGTGTATCCGACGGGTACTGCAAACCATAAGATGTAGCTACAACTAGTTTGTCGAGTTTTTATTTGTTAGATTAGTTGTAGTTGCAACTGTATGGCGTTGAATTTTATCTTCTGCAAAATGGTTGTATATGCAATAGATAAGATGAAGTAACGAAAGCCGGTTTTATTGCTCAAGGAGGGGCTATATGCCTACCTATATTGTTTCCGCTGCGAACGGCCGCCTGTCTGCCGATGCCAAACAACGCATCGCGGAAGAGATCACCCGGATTCACAATCAGGCCACCGGTGCTCAGTCTTTCTTCGCTCAGGTGATTTTCAACGAAGTGCCGGAAGGTAATCACTTCGTGGGTGGAAGTCCGCTTCGCTCGGAGCAGATTTTCGTGCACGGACATATCCGCGCCGGTCGCAGCGCAGAGCGCAAGCGTGAGTTGCTTGAGGGCATTGTCGACGCAATTTCGAAAACCACCGCGGTTGCCAAGCGATACGTCTGGGCCTACATATCCGAACTGCCCCCGGCTCAGATGATCGAATACGGCCATGTTCTACCGGAACCCGGTTCTGAACAAAACTGGCTTTCGTCGCTACCCGCCGAAGACCGCGACTATATGCAAAGCATCTGAAGCGGCGTCTGACGTACGCGGCGCCGCTTCCATGCCAAAGAGGGTGATCGATCGACGTTCAACGCGAACATTGATCGATCGCTTGCACAAGCGAATCCTGCATCGACGGATCCTGGAAAAAAGCGTCGAGACTACGGTGCTCATCGTTTGCGAACGCCTGAAGGCACCGCGCATTGTTTGCACGGCTGCTCGAGACAGAACAGGCAAGCGCGACCATCAGCGCTGCTGATCCAAGGACCGCTATAGCGGCGCTGGTGGCTCGTGCCGGAAACCATCGCCACCCCATGCGCTTTTTAACCACGGCCATTCGATGCAACTCGTTATCCATTTGCTTGCCTCCATTATGATTAGCAAGACAACTATTTGCTTTTAAAAAAAGCCGTTGAACTTACACCAATGCCTTCCTCACGTCGTGCATGGACGCGACCGCCGACTCGAACAACTCCGGGCCGATCTTTGCGCGCAAGGTCCGTGCAATCCTGGCGCTGGCATTGTTGATTGGCCGATCGAGCGCCAGACCGGCTGGAGTTGGATGGACTGTCCACTCCCGGCCATCTTCCTTGTCTTGACGGCGTTCGACTAATTGCTTTTCGCAGAGACTGTCGATAAGCCGGGTTGCGGTAGGGCGCGCTATACCCAGGATCTCGGCCACCTGACTGCTGAGGCAGCCGGGTGTAGCCAGCACGACACGAAGCACAAATCCTTGTGGTGGCGTCAGCCCGAATTCTGCATAGACAACAGTCCACTCCCGCTCCACGAGACGGGCGAGGGCAGCCGAGTTGAAGTAAAGGCAGTGATCGAACATGAATCGATTAAATCACAAAATAGTTAGCAAGGCAATTAATTACGGGCTTGTCGTTCCGGTAGATTGCCGCTCGGAAAACCTTGCGTGCCTGGCAAGCAACAGAGTAGGTCTCGCTTCTCGCCTGGTTATCACCTTTAACGCGTTGCTTGGCCGCTCGCCTATCAGCTCTCTCATGGCCGGGTGCATGCAGAGGGTTGCGCGCTTGGCTAAGCGCGGAAAGCGAGACCATTTCCATCGATACCTATTTGCAAATCGGGATTTCTTGGTTTGTGATGGTTTCGCGCACCGTTACTCTCCTCAGCTATTGCAGCCGATTCACTGCTACTTGGTCGATAATGTCGACCCGCGCTTAAGCGACCAAGAAACCGTTCCCCTTAAAAAACGACTATTCAACCGAGGCCACATCCCCATGGGAATCGCAAAATCAATCAAGGCATGGGGCGCCGCCGCGCTCGTCCTGACCATGTCCACTGCTTCCACCGCTTATGCAGCGGACTCGGTCACCGTGGCATCGAAGATCGACACCGAGGGCAATCTGCTTGGGAACATCATTGCGCAGGTGCTGAAGTCGCATGGCATTGCGGTCTCCGACAAGATCGGCCTCGGGACCACGCCAATCGTGCGCAAGGCCATCACGACAGGTGAAATCGACATCTATCCGGAATACACCGGCAACGCCGCGTTCTTCTTCAACAAGGCCGATGACCCGCTCTGGAAGGATGCGGCCAAAGGCTATGAGGAAGCCGCCAAGCTCGATTACGCGGCCAACAAGATTGTCTGGCTGACGCCCGCGCCGGCCAACAACACCTGGGCCGTGGCCCTGCTGGGAACCGTCGCGAAGGCCAACAAGATCAAGACCTTCGAGGACTTCGGCAAATGGGTGTCGGCGGGCGGCCAGGTCAAGCTCGCGGCATCGGCTGAGTTCGTCAATACCGCCGCCGCACTGCCGTCGTTCGAAAAGACCTATGCATTCAAGCTGAAACCTGAACAACTTCTTGTGCTCTCGGGCGGCGATACATCGGCGACGATCAAGGCGGCTGCCGAGCAAACCGACAAGGTCAACGCAGCCATGGTCTACGGCACGGACGGCGGCATAGCGGCCGCGGGACTGGTCGTGCTGGAGGACAACAAGGACGTGCAGCCCGTCTACGCACCCACACCGCTGATTCGCGAGAGCGTACTGAAGGCGCACCCCGAGATTGCCGGCTATCTCAAGCCGGTATTTGCGAGTCTTGATCTGAAGACCTTGCAGACGTTGAACAGCCGCATTCAGGTCAACGGCGAGCCGGCCGCAACGGTCGCGGCGAGCTATCTGAAATCGAAGGGCTTCGTTAAATGATTGCCGGGACACGGGCCGACGCACACACCAATGAAACGCCGGCCACGGCCGGCGCGCAGCAGGGTGCAATCGCTTTGCGTATCGACAAGGTCGGTTCGCTGATCGCAGCGATAGTCTTGCTCGCTCTGGTGTTCGAACCGTTCGTGACGTTTCGGGCGAACCGGATTGTGTCCGGCAAAGGTCTCGGGTTGACCGACATCTTCACAGCCGGGCAGGCATGGGCATTTCTTGCGGTGCTGGCCGCAGGGGCGCTGTTCGCGTTGCTGCGCAGCCGTCCGACGCTTCGGTTCGTGGTCGGCGTTGTCCTGCTCCTGACGCTGTGCGTGCTGCTCGGCCTTGTGCCTGCGCATCTCGTCACTGCCGATAACCCGTTGGCGCGGGTGTCGCCCGCGGGTGGTTTCTGGATCTTGTTCTTCGCGTTCTCGGTGCTGGTAACCGACGCTATCGCTAAACTCTCGTTCGGACCGGTGCAACATCTTCTTGCGCTTGCACTGGCCGCGGCCGTTATTGCAGCCATTCTTGGCAGTGGCTTATGGAGCGGCTTGTCGGTGATGCAGGAGTATGCGAATCACGCCGATACCTTCTGGCTCGAAGCGGCCCGCCATGTTGAACTCGTCACGGGGTCGGTTGCGGCGGCGGTCCTGATCGGTGTGCCACTGGGCATAGCGTGTGCGAAGTGGTCGGCGCTGCGTGCCGTCGCGTTACCTGTACTCAACATTATTCAAACCATCCCGAGCATCGCGATGTACGGTTTGATGATGGTTCCGCTAGGGCTTCTTGCCGCCCGGTTCCCGCTGCTCGATGCACTTGGCATTCGCGGTATCGGCGTCGCGCCTGCGGGAATTGCGTTGTTTCTCTATTCGCTGCTGCCGGTCGCGGCAAGCGTTGTGGTGGGATTTGCGCAGCTTCCGCACGAGAGCGTTGAAGCTGCAGTGGCGATGGGCATGACCCCGCGCCAGCGGCTCTTTGCGATTGAACTGCCGCTTGCGTTGCCGGTCATCCTGACGGGCGTGCGGATCGTGCTGGTCCAGAACATTGGTCTGGCGACCGTGGCTGCGCTCATCGGCGGGGGCGGCTTCGGTACTTTCGTATTCCAGGGTCTTGGGCAAGCGGCGACTGATCTCGTGCTGCTCGGCGCCGTGCCGACCATCGCGCTCGGTCTCGCTGCGGCAATCGTGTTCAACGCCGTGACCGAACTCGCTAAAGGACGTCACTAAATGACGTCACTAAAGGACGTCACTAAAGGACGCAAGGACGCCACGTATGATCGAAATCGAGAAACTCAGCCGGCGTTTCGGCGATATCGTCGCTGTCGACGACGTCTCGCTCACCATCGAACGAGGCACCATCACTGCGTTTGTCGGCACATCCGGCAGCGGCAAGTCCACGCTCCTGCGCATGATCAACCGTCTGATCGCGCCCACGAGCGGCACGATCCGCATTGACGGAAGCGACACCGCAACCGTGTCGGCTGAGGCATTGCGGCGCGGGATTGGTTATGTGATCCAGGGCAACGGCTTGTTTCCGCATTGGACGGTGGCTCGCAATATCGCGACGGTTCCGCGCTTGCTGGGGTGGAGCGCGGCGAGGATCGACCTGCGTGTGCGCGAGTTGCTGGCGCTCTTCAATCTCGACGCCGATGCCTACCTGGACAAGTATCCCCACCAGCTTTCGGGTGGTCAGCAGCAGCGCGTGGGGGTGGCGCGGGCGCTGGCGGCGGAGCCTGCAATCTTGCTGATGGACGAGCCGTTCGGTGCACTCGATCCCATCATTCGCGCCAAGGCGCAGGAAGACTTGCTTGCGCTTCAGCGGCGTCTGGGGATCACGGTCGTGATTGTTACGCATGATATGGAAGAGGCGTTGCATCTGGGTGACCGCATTGTGGTGATGGACGGTGGCCGCGTGCTTCAGGCGGCTACGCCTGCCGAGATCTTGAGGCGGCCTGCGCCGGGTTTTGTCGAGCGATTGGTGGCGGGCGTCGACCGGCCGTTCCGGCTACTGTCGCTGATTCCTGTTAGTGAAATCGCCGAAGCGGGCGCCGCCGAGGGCAGTGCGATTGCTGGCACGCAGAGCCTTCGCGATGCCTTGTCCGAGTTGCTTTGGCGTGGCGCGCAGAGCTTGCCGGTTGCATCGGCGGACGGTGCAGTGCAGGGCCGTATATCGCTTGCATCGATCCTGGCGCGTGCCGAGAGGTCCACATGAAATCAGCTGCCTGGATAGCGCGTACGTTGGCGCTTGCCGTACTGCTCACGTTGCTGTTCAAGCCGCATGTGTTCCAGCCGCTCCTTGCCCCGCTGGCTGAAAACGGCGCGCCGGTGCTTTATGACCGGGCGAGCCTGCTGGACCTCACGCTTGCACATCTCGCGATCGTGGCCGCCGCCAGTCTGGTGGGTGCGGTGATTGCGTTGCTTGCCGGGATTTTCGTCACGCGCGAGGCGGGTGTGGAATTCCTGCCGCTCGCGCGCAGCGTAGTGAATATCGGGCAGACGTTTCCGCCGGTGGTTGTGCTGGCGCTTGCGGTGCCCGTGGTCGGGTTTGGTGTCAAGCCGACCTTGGTCGCGTTGATTCTTTATGGTCTCCTGCCGATATTCGAGAGCACTATCACGGGTCTGAAAGAGATTCCGTCTGTGACTATCGACGCGGCGCGAGGCATGGGCATGAGCGCGGCGCGGCAGTTGTTCGCGGTCGAACTGCCGCTCGCGCTGCCGGTTATTCTCGCGGGCCTGCGCCTTTCCGTTGTGATCAATCTGGGGACTGCGACTATCGGGTCGACCGTGGCGGCGAAGGGGTTGGGCGATGTCATTATTGCGGGTCTGCAGACCTCGAATACTGCTTTTATCCTGCAGGGTGGAGTTATTGTTGGGTTACTTGCCGTGCTGATCTATGACGCGATGGGTATTGCCGGGAGGTTGGCCTCAAGGCATGTGAGGGCCGTCGGCGGGGTTTAGGGCGTTGGGGTTTGAGGTGGTCGGTGCCGGGGTTAGCGGTTGGGGTTAGTGCTGGGTTGGTCGGTTCTGGGTTAGCGGGCGGGGTTGGTGCCGGGTTGCTGCTTTCAGCGTTAGCGGTCTGCGAGAGCCGGATATTCTCTTTATCACTATTAGCCACTGTGCGTGGCGGCACGTCATTTCTTTGTCCAAAGCGACAAAGAAACGAAGCAAAGAAAGCGCTTTTAAACCACGCTACCCTAAGTGTCCACAGCGTGCAGTTTTCATTCATGGGTGCCCCAAAAGCACGGTGCTCGCCAGAGCCACGGATGTTTGAACCCCTCCTTCTCGCGAATCCTGACACGAACACGCTTCGCCCCGTACGCTCTCGGGCAAGCACAATTGCCAATGAACCCGCACGGCCTTACAGATATTTACGGCTGCGTTTTTTTGACAGGTTAGCTACCGGGTCTGTGCGACCGTATTCATAGGCCACAGCTTCATGCGTGTTTGTGTTTACTACTTCCGTTTTGTGAATTGGCTGCGCGTTCTGTACAGCTATTTTCGTCGGTTACGGCCGCTCGCATCTTTGCGGCCTCGTTTCCAGGCGGGTTGGCTACGTGGTTCGAGACGCGTGCACATTTGGAGGGGGGTCCTCCGCGGATAGCGCGGGGTGCCCCTTGGGCAGGTTCAATCACTGGTGGCGAAGCGTGTGGGTATCGGTGTTCGGAGAAGGAGGGGTTCACACATCCGTGGCTCTGGCGAGCACCGTGCTTTTGGGGCACCTATGAATAGAAACTGCACGCTGTGGACACTTAGGGTAGCGTGGTTTAAAAGCGTTTTCTTTGCTTCGTTTCTTTGTCGCTTTGGACAAAGAAATGACGTGCCGCCACGCACAGTGGCTAATAGTGATAAAGAGAAAATCCGACTCTCGCAGACCACCACGGCCGAAAGCACCAACCCGGCATAGACCCCGACCACTAACCCTGGAACCGACCCCCCAGGCACTAACCCTGACCACTAACCCCAAAACCGACCAATCCAACCCTTACCCCGCCCCCCGCGAGCAAAAATCAAGCCTCATTACGCTTACTCCACCCAAAAGCGAAAACGGTGCTTAGCGGCGTTGAACTACACACCGACGCGCAAAGTTGCCCTGGCATAGGCAAGTCAAAGACAAACCAAGACCCACCCCCTGACATGCTAGCCAAAGCCGGGGCAGATTCGCTTAACGCAAGGTTCGAATGATCGATAGCCGATCGATGTCCGGCAGCACTAAGCAAACTGTTATCACGCGCTCGCTGCCTGCTAAATAACAAACCATCCGACGGCGGCGAAATCTGGCCCGATACCCGGCCCGGCAGCAATGATTCGTCGTCGGACGCCATCTTGTACGAAGGCAGCGACGTTCCCAAACCCAGATAACTGGCGCTGATGCCAAGCATGATCCAGACACCGGCGTAAGCTATATCAGCGCATAAAACGGCGTCCCCCGTGGCGTCTTGTGCGAACATCCGACGCCCTGGCGTCATCGCGCAGATCAACCGCATCGGGCTGGCATCCGAGCATCCGGGCCGCAGCCAGTCGCAACACCGCACGGCTCGATATATACCGGTACCGTAGCGCAGGACTGGGCAATAACGCTGCACGCCGGGTTTCGTCCTGCGTCAGCCACTGCGCCGAATCGTGTGCGCTCACGCGTTGCCATTGACTGCGGAACCGGAACATAAAGATCTCGCCCGGTGCCGGCGTGCATTGACTCAGCGAAAGCGTTTCGTTCATGCGAAGCGGTAAGAACTGCGGTTGCGTTTCGCTATCGGCGAGTCGGATCGGCGCATCGAGGCTATCGATAAAATTCCGCGTCGATGTCTGCATCAATGAGCGCTCAATCAATAAACCCATAGGCATGTTAAGTACCGTTTCAGATCGAGAGGGCATGTGCCGGGAGACCGGACACGACCACGCCGGATCGATCTGGCGAACCGCCGGGCGTTCCTCTCAAGCCGATGAGGGATAGGAGCACGAACGAAAATGGCGTTGATGTCGCCGTTCCTTTCGCACCAGTTCTGTCTGCCACCGCTTAAGCGTGGGCTTCGAGCCATTCGGTCACGTAGCGGTCGCTGGAGGGGCGCTTCACCGCGCGCACGCCGTCAGGCGGCGTGCCGACAAACAAAAATCCAAGCAAACGATCACGCTCGGCCAGCCCAAGCGCGCGATGCATTTGCGGCTCGTAACTATCCGGTCCGGTCGCCCAGAAACCACCAAAACCGAGTGCATGAATAGCGTTCAACATGTTCATGGCCGCTGCCCCAACGGACAGTAACTGCTCGACTTCAGGGACCTTCGTCTCGCGTGTCAGGGACGCGACAAGCGCTATCACAACGGGCGCCGCCAGCGCGCGGCGCCCGCGATGTTCATGCGCCGAACGCGGCTCTTCGGGAGCCCGGGTGCAGGCAAGATCGACCAGCAACTCGCCGAGTTTCAGCCGCGCGTTCCCGCGAATCAGCACAAAGCGCCACGGCCGCAACGCGCCGTGATCGGGCGCGCGCAGGGCGGCATCGAAAATCTGTTGAAGCTGGGAATCGTCGGGCGCGGGTTCGGCTAGCGGCCAGTGCGACTGACGCGTCATCAACACGCTCAGGGCGTCGGCACTGACGCCGGGGTTCATCGTTTCCATGGATAGCTCCAAGCTTTCTCAAGGCATCCATGATCGCGAAAAATGCATCGTATTGCAAATGATTCTCAATAACTTGATTTTGTCATGGTAGATGCCTATGCTTCGGTCCTGTTCGCAATTTCTGAGATTGTCCGTCGATGCCCCCCCGCGCCGATCCCGATTCCGACAGCCGGGCGCTGGCCCGCCGATGATGTGACCAACGCGCAGGCCCCGATGGCGTTGCGTTCACGTCTCTTTCACGTCTCTGGACGACTTGGACGGTTACTCGGGCGCGCCGGCATTCGGACTCTGAGCCTGCTGCCGCAACGCTGACGAGCGAGCTTTGAAGCAGTCTTTGCATCGGACAATTTAATATGAAATAATAATCATTCGCATTTGCATTATCGTTCACAAATCCAACCACACCAACCGCAAGAGACCATGGCACGACAACAATCAGAACGACGCGGCGCAGACCGTATCGGCGCGCGCGGGCGCGCAAAGAATCCCTGGCGGCTCGCGCCGATCGCAGCGGGCGTGTTCCTGGCGACGTCTGCGTTTGCGCAAAGTGACGCTGTTGTGCCTACGGACGGATCTGGCCAGCCGGCCGCATCCGCCAGCCCGGGGCAACAGTTGCCGGCTGTGGTGGTGAAGGGTCAACGCGATGCTGAAACGGGCACGGGACCGGTGAAGGGTTACGTGGCGAAGCAGAGCACAGCGGGCACCAAGACCGACACGCCGATCATCAAGACACCGCAGGCGATCTCGGTGGTGACGCGCGACCAGATGGACATCCAGGACGTGCAGAGCGTGGCGCAGGCGCTGCGCTACACGTCCGGCGTCAACCCGGAGCAGCGCGGCACCAATACGGATTCGCTCGAGTACCTGTACGCGCGCGGTTTTCTCGTCGACGAGTTCTGGAACGGTTTGCGCACACCCGGTCCGGCCGGCGGTTTCGGCTTCAACGTGACGAGCTTCGATCCGTATATGTTCGAGCGTATCGAGTTGCTGCACGGACCGGCGTCGGTGTTGTACGGACAAGGTTCGCCGGGTGGCACGGTGAACCTTGTGAGCAAGATGCCGACAGCCGAGCCGCTGCACGAAGTCGGAATCCAGACCGGCAGCTATGGGCGCTTGCAAGGGTTCTTCGACTTCAGTGGTCCTATTGATCAGGATGGCAAAGTGCTTTACCGTTTGACGGCGGACGGTTTCAATACCGGCACGCAAACGGACTACGTGAACCAGCAGCGCTTCGCGATTTCGCCGACCATCACGTGGAAACCGACGAAAGACACCACGTTCACGGTCTTTGCGAACTACCAGGCCGATCCCGAAGCGGGTATCTATAACAGCGTGCCGGTGGTGGGCACGATTCAGACCGGTGTGTCGCAGTTGCCGCGCAGTTTCTATCCGGGCGAGCCGGACTTCGACAGTTTCCGCAAGACGCAGGAGTCAATCGGATACCAGTTGGATCATCGCCTGAACGACATCTGGTCCTTCAAGCAGAGCTATCGTTTCCTGCATAACAGCCAGACCGTTCAATATGTGGCCGACGATCTGGGCTATATAAACAACGGTACGGAGCTGGCGCGCGAGGCGTACCTGAACAGCGGCCGGCTGAACTCGCACACGCTCGACAACCAGGCAACCGCGCGGTTCAACACGGGACCGGTGTCGCATACGGCGACCGTGGGTGTCGACTACCAGAATACCCAGTTCGACCATGTTTTCTTCGCATCGGCGGACAACAATGTGCCGTCGCTCAGCATTACGAATCCGCAATACGGCCAGTACATTCCGTATCCGACCTTCGAGTTGGGCACGTCGAACAAGCAGTCGGTCAAGCAGCTTGGCACCTATGCTCAAGACCAGTTCGACATCGACCGGTGGTCGTTCCTGCTGGGTGTGCGCGAAGACTGGACGAACGAAGATAGCCAGTCGTATGTGAACGGTGCGCAGACGAAACAGTTCAACCGCGCGTTCACCTGGCGTGCGGGTGGTGTGTACAAGTTCGACAATGGTTTTGCGCCTTACGCCAGCTACACGACGTCGTTCCAGCCGCAGGTCGGCTCGACCTTCTCGGGTACGTCGTTTTCACCGACTACCGCCCAGCAGTATGAGGTCGGCGTGAAGTACCAGCCGAAGGGTTACAACAGCTTTGTCACGGTATCGGCGTTTCATTTGACGCAGCAAAACGTGCTGACGACGGACCCGAACAACATCAACTTCCAGGTGCAGACCGGCGAAGTGCGGTCCCAGGGTTTCGAAGTCGAAGCGCATGCGAGCCTGACCAACAACCTCGCGCTGATCTTCAGCTACACGTACACGAACCTGCTCAACACGAAGAGCAATTCGTCGAACCTCGACAAGGCGCCGCTCGGTATTCCGCGTAATACCGCCTCGCTGTGGGCGGACTATACGGTGACCAGCGGGCTGCTCAATGGTGTGCAAGCGGGCGCGGGCCTGCGGTTTATCGGCGGTTCATACGGCGATACGGCGAACACGCTCCTGACCTCGTCGGCAACACTCGTCGACCTGGCGCTGCGTTATGACCTCGGCCGCGCGTTCCCCTCCATGCATGGCTGGACCGGCTCGCTCAATGCAAGCAACCTGCTCAACCGCACTTACATGGCGTCGTGCAGCAACGGTTCCTGCTACTGGGGACAAGGTCGACTCGTACTCGCGGGATTGAAGTATCAGTGGTAATTCATCAGGAGGCAGGGCGCCAATGCGGTCTTTTGCGGCAAGAGCCTTAACGGCGACCTTAACGACGCCCGGCGAGCAAGCCGGACCACGGCCACTGTCTCCTGCGCAGGAAGGGCTCTGGTTCATGCAGCGGCTCGCGCCGCTGTCCACTGCCTACCATCTGGCGCGCGTTTTTCACTTGCGCGGCCAGGCCGATATCAGCGCGCTTGAGCAGGCGCTGAATGTCGTGCGCACACGGCAGGCTGTATTGCGTACCCGACTGCGCGAGAGACCGCGGCGGCAGCGGGACAAGGACAAGACCGCTTGACCGACGACATGCAATCCATCCTTTCCGAACTCATGCGATGAACCGACGCGCCATGCTTTCCGCGCTGCTGGGCGCCGGCGCACTTGCCGCAACCGCACTCTCCGATGTTGCACTGGCCGGCGACGTTCCCGCAGCTCCACCGCGCCGTATTGTCGTGCTCGACTGGGGACTGACGGAGATGGTGTTGTCGATTGGCGTGGTGCCGGTCGGGATAGCGAATACGCGGGACTTCCTCAGGAATTTCACGGCCTGCGATGTGCCCGCGTCGGTGGTGAATCTCGGCCTGATGTTCCAGCCGAACATGGAATTGCTGTTCGCGCTGAAGCCTGACCTGATCATCATCTCGCCGGCCCATGCGACGTTGCGGGCAGCGCTCGAACGGGTCGCGCCGACCGTCACGCTCGGGCGTTACCGGTCGAGTAAAACGCCTTATTCCGCAGCGTGTGCCGAGACGCTGCAGCTCGCGCGTTTGCTGGGCTGCGAAGCGCGCGCCGAAGCCGTTCTCGCGCAAGCGGACACGGTACTCGGCCACGCGCGCACGGCGCTTGCCGCGCTGCCGGGTGTAAGTGGTGCGGGTGGTGCGGGTGGTGCGGGTGGTGCAAAAGGCAGGCCGCTTTACATGGTGAATTTTATCGATGAAGCGCACGTGCGCGTGTTCGGCCCCAACAGCTTCTATGGCGAACTGATGACAACGCTAGGACTGCAAAACGCGGTCCACTCGGGCGCCTTCTCCACAACTGGTTTCGACGTGCTGGGGGGGGTGCCTGATGCGACCCTGCTCTACATGAAGCCGCTTGCGTCATCCGTTGCGAACATGATGAAAACCAGTCCCGTGTGGCAGGCCATGCCATTCACGAACGAGGGCCGCATGATCGGCCTGCCGCGCGTTCCTCCCGACGGCGGCTGCGTCCTCTCCGCGATGCTCTTCGCCCGCGTGCTCGTCGATGCCTTCGGGCAGGTCAGTAAGCAGGCCAGTGAGCAGACCAATACCGCGAAGGAGCATGCATGAAAAGCGTCGCGACCGTGCCCGTGATTTCCTCACGACGCTGGCCACTCCTGCCGGTTTGTCTTGTGATCGTGCTGGCCACGGTGTTGTCGCTGCACAGGCTGGAGGAGCGGTTGCCGGCGTCGTTGTGGTGGCAAGCGCTTGTGGCGCCATCGCCGACGGATCTGCGCCAGCTGCTTGTCCACTACGGCGACCTGCCGCGCATCGCGGTCGCGTGGCTGTGCGGCGCGGCGCTCGGGCTTGCCGGTGCGGCGACCCAGCAAGTGCTGCGCAATCCGCTCGCCGAGCCGATGACGCTCGGCATCTTCTCCGGCTCCTACCTGGGGCTCTCGATTGCAACGGTCTACGCACCCGGCTTGCTCGTATCCGGTCGCGATGGTGTCGCGCTGGCCGGTGGCGCAGCGGCATTGGCGATTGTTTTTGCGCTGGCCGCGCGACGCGGCATCTCGCCGCTCGCGCTGATCCTCGGCGGCATGATCGTCAACCTGTGCTGCGGCGCGCTGAGTTTCGCGCTCGCGATCTCCCACTACGACCTGTTGAGCGCGCTGATGATCTGGGGCGGCGGTTCGCTCGGCCAGCACGACTGGAGCGTGGCGCTGGCACTGCTCGTGCGGCTCGTGCCGTGCGTGGCATTGTTGCTGCTGTGCATGCGGCCCATGGCCGTATTCGATCTTGGAGACACCGTCGCCAGCAGCCTGGGCGTCTCGTTGCGAATGACGCGCGGCGCCGCGCTCTTCCTGACCCTGCTCGTGACCGCGTTCGTGGTGAGCGCCGTGGGCGTGATCGGCTTCATTGGACTTGCCGCACCTACGCTTGCGCGTCTCGCCGGCGCGCGCCGCTTACGTGACCGGATGTTGTGGTCGCCGTTGTTCGGCGCGGCGTTGCTGTGGCTGGCCGACCAGATCGCGCAAGAATTCGCGGGACGTTACGGAACCACGATTCCGACGGGCGCGATCACCACGTTGCTGGGCGCACCGCTGCTGCTGGTCATGTTGCGGCGCCTGCGTGGACGGCCCGACCTGACCCACGCGCCCGCGATCCAGTCAGCTCCGCTTTCATCGCGTGCACTGGCTTTGACGACGGGCGTCTGCATACTGTTTTTGCTGGTGGTCATCGGCTTGTCGCTTGGCGTGGGGAGAGGTCTTGCAGGCTGGCACGTCAGCCGCCCGGACGAGATCGCTGCGTTGCTGTTCCTGCGTTTGCCGCATGTAATCGCGGCGATGGGCGTAGGCGTGTTGCTCGCGCTCGCGGGCGGCATCGTCCAGCGCATGACCGGCAATCCGATGGCGAGCCCCGACCTGCTCGGCATCACGGCCGGCGGCGCGATGGGGCTTACCGGCGCACTTTTCCTGACTGCCAGTCCGGGGCTGCCGACGTTTCTTGTCTGGTGTGCATCGGGGTCGGTGATTACGCTGGGCGCGCTGCTGCTCTTTGCACGCAAATCGTCCTATGCCCCCGACACGCTGATACTCGCCGGCGTGACAATCAGCGCCGTGTTCCAGGCAGTGTCGACTATTGCCGTTGCCAGCGACGATCCCCGCGTGATCGTCCTCTACAACCTGCTCGCAGGATCGACTTATAACGTCAGCGCGGGCGCAGCGGGTGTCGTGGCCGTGGTCGCGCTGGCGGCACTGTGCGCGGTGCCGTTTTGCCGGCGCTGGCTTGAGATCCTGCCGTTGGGCGCGGCCGTCTCTCGCGGCCTGGGAGTGAACATTACCGTCGCGCGTTTTGCGCTGCTGCTGCTGAGCGCGCTGCTGACGGCGGCGGCGACACTCGTGATCGGCCCGCTGTCATTTATCGGTCTCATGGCGCCGCACATGACACGCATGCTCGGTATCCGGCGGGCTGTGCCGCTCCTGTTCATTTCGGCGGCTCTGGGCGCGGCGCTGATGGTCGCGTCCGACTGGCTCGGCCGCTGGGTCCTGTTCCCGCAGGAAATGCCGGCGGGCGTGATGGCGACGCTGCTGGGCGGCGTGTACCTGATTGTCACGATGTTCAAGCGCAGCCCACGGGATGCGTCCGGTTCGTGATGCCTGTTTCGATCACCCTCTCGAGGCACCCAAACGGCCGCTTTATCGGTGAAGTAGCATAATGCAAATGATTCGCATTTAATTGACTTCACTTGTCAAATTAATTATTCTGTGACGCGGCTGGGTCGTCCTTTTTACGTCCTTTCACTGGCGGGATTGAGCCCGGTTTACGGTCGTTGCCCCACAAGGAGTTTCATGTCGCTGTTCCTGTATCTTGTCCGCAACTCACGCTGGGTGCTGGCTGTCGCGGTGGTGGCGAGCCTCGTCAGCGGGTTCGGCAACGCGGCGCTCATCGCGCTGATTAACCAGGCGCTTGGGGCGTCGAATACGAAGCTCGTCGAACTCGGCTGGCAATTCCTGATCGTGGGCGTGGTCGTGCTCGGCACGCGAACCCTTTCACAAACCTTGTTCATGCAGCTCGGCCAGCGCGCCAAGGCGACGCTGCGCATGCGCACCATCCGGCGCATTGCCGAAGCGTCGTATCAGCATCTGGAAAAGCAGGGCGCGTCCAAAGCGCTCACCGTGCTCACGCAAGACCTGGATACGATCGTCATCCTGTTCGTCAGCCTGCCCGCGCTCGCGATGCACGGCGCGGTGATCGCAGGTTGCCTCGCGTATCTCGGTTATCTGTCATGGCAGATCCTGCTCTTCGCTGTCGTGACCATTTTCATCGGCTCGCTCGGGTTTCATATTGCCAACACGAAAGCGCTGTTTCATCTGCGCGGGTCGCGGCGCAAGGAGGACGATCTCGTCAAGCATTTCCGCGCGCTCTTCGACGGCGCCAAGGAGCTCAAGCTGCATCGTGAGCGCAAGAATGCGTTCGTGACGGACACGCTGGAAACCAACGTGGAAGCGGTACGCGTTCAGCGCACGCGTGGTTACATCCTGTACGCTGCGGCCGCGAGCTGGGGCAGCTTCATTTTGTTTGCGTTCATCGGCATTACGCTGTTCGTGCTGGCGCGTACGTTTCCGGTGAGCACGCACGTGATGTCCGGCTACGCGATGATCTTTCTGTACATGATCATGCCAATTGAAGGCCTGCTGTCCGCTATCCCGAACATCAGTTCGGCGAAGGTTGCGATGGAGCGTATTGAACAGGTCAATGCCGAACTGCCGCTCGAAGATACCTTGCGCGAAACACCGGCCAAGTCCTTCGACAGCATCGTGTTCGACAAGGTGACGCATCGATACTTCCGCGAAAAGGAGAACGAAGTCTTCACGCTGGGCCCCATCGACCTGACGTTCAAGCCGGGCGAACTGATTTATCTGATCGGCGGTAACGGCAGCGGCAAGACGACGCTCGCAAAAATGCTCGTGGGACTTTACGCGCCCGAAGGCGGCCAGATCCTGCTCAACGGCAAACCGGTCGATGAAGCGCACCGCGATATTTATCGCCAGCATTTCTCGGTGGTCTTCAATGACTTCTACCTGTTCGACACGCTGTTCGGCATGAAGGTGGAAGGACTCGACCGTCAGGCGAAGTTGCTGCTTGAACACCTGCAACTCGATCACAAGGTCACGATCAAGGACGGCGCGTTTTCCACGACCGACCTGTCGCAAGGTCAGCGCAAGCGTCTTGCGTTGCTGGTCACGTATCTGGAAGACCGGCCGTTCTACGTCTTCGACGAATGGGCCGCTGACCAGGACCCGACCTTCAAGGAAGTGTTTTACAAGCAGTTGCTGCCGGAGCTTCAGGCGAAGGGCAAGACCATCGTGGTCATCACGCATGACGATCGTTATTACCATCTCGCCGATCGCTATATCAAGCTCGACTACGGTCAGGTCGTTGAACTCGGCCGTGGCGCAGACTTGCGCGTCGATCATCCGAACGCCATTCATCCGCAGACACAAGGGCAGGCGCCTGCGCCGGTTGCATCGGCATAACGGATATGAACGCCAACCCCGCATTTCTCGATCGGAACGCAGAGCGCGTGGCCACTCGTGAGTCCGATTCCGAGTCCATGTATTCGCTCGAAGAGGTCTCGTTCAGCATCGGCGAGCGGGTGCTGCTGCATCCGCTGTCGCTCGAATTGCCCAAGCGTCGCGTATGCGGGCTCATTGGGCACAATGGTTCTGGCAAGTCCACGCTGCTGAAGCTGCTCGCGCGCCAGCAAGCGCCCGGCAGCGGCACGCTGTGCTTCGCGGGCAAGCCGCTCGACGACTGGGAAGGCCGCGCGTTTGCGCGCAAGGTCGCCTATCTGCCGCAACAACCGCCCGCCGCCGACGGCATGACCGTGCGCGAACTCGTCGCGCTGGGGCGTTATCCGTGGCACGGTGCGCTCGGGCGCTTCAGCACACAAGACGGCGCGAAGGTGGAAGAAGCCATGCGGCAGACCGACGTCGAGCGTTTTGCGGACCGCACGGTGGACAGTCTTTCCGGCGGCGAACGCCAGCGCGTGTGGCTCGCCATGCTGGTCGCGCAGGACAGCGAATGCCTGCTGCTTGACGAACCTATTTCGGCGCTGGACATTGCGCATCAGATCGAGGTTTTGCAACTGGTGCGGACCTTGAGTGCCGAGCGCGGGCTCGGTGTGGTGGTGGTGCTGCACGACGTCAACATGGCTGCGCGTTTCTGCGACGATCTCCTGGCGCTCAAGGGCGGCCGCCTGCTGGCATCGGGCACGCCCGCGGAGCTGATGCACGCTGACACACTCGGCGCGATTTATGGTATTCCGATGGGCACGGTCCCGCACCCTCACGGCGGTTCACCCATCAGTTTCGCCCACTGATTCAAGGTTTCGATCTCATGAAGCAAGTTGTCAGGCTCGTGGTGGCGGTGGTGTTCGCCGCAGCCACATTGAGCGGTTGTGTGCAAGTCCCCCGGAACGTGGCGAGCGCCGAGCCGCCTTTTAGCGTCGAGATTCGCCGCACGCAAGATGGTATCCCGCATATCAAGGCCGACGATTGGGCGAGCCTCGGTTATGGCTATGGCTACGTGCAGGCGCAAGACAACCTGTGCACGCTCGCAGACGGCTTCGTCACGTTTCGCGGCGAGCGCTCGGCGAATTTCGGTGCCGATGCGCGGCCGCCATCGGCCGCTTCCTTCGGACAACCGCGCAATCTTGAAGCCGATTTCTTCTTTCGTTTCGTCGACGACGCGAGCGCTGTCGGACGTTATCGATCCGCTCAATCCGCGCCCATTCGCGAGTTGATAGACGGTTTCGTGGCGGGCTATAACCGCTACGTCGACGAGTTGGACGCGGGACGCATGGGCGGGGCGAACGCGGCGTGCAGAGGCAAGCCGTGGGTCGGCAAGATCAACTCCGACGATATGATCCGCCGGCTCGTGGCAGCCAATCTCGCCGGTGGTGCTGTACGGTTTTTGCCACAGATAGCGAGCGCGCAGCCGCCTGCAAAACCCGCCCCGTTGGGGCCGTCCGTGCAGACTGGCGGCGTCGATATCGCGCCTTCGCAACTCGACATAGGCGGGCAGCGCGGCATTGGCAGCAATGCGCTTGCGTTCGGCGCGCCGGTCACGCAGGAAGGCCGAAGCCTCCTGTTCGGCAACCCGCACTGGTTCTGGCGCGGGCCTGACCGCTTCTATGAAGCACAGCTAACCATCCCGGGTCAGTTGAATGTAGCGGGCGTGTCGTTTCTTGGCGTGCCGCTCGTGATGATCGGCTTTAACGACGACATCGCGTGGACCCATACCGTGTCGAGCGCTCGGCGCTTCGGCATTTTCCAGTTGTCGCTGGATCCCGCCGATCCCACGCGTTATTTCTACGATGGCGTCAGCGAGCCGATGACACCTGTGCCCGTCACGGTCGAAACGCGTAACGCCGACGGCAGCCTGACACCGATTACGCGCACGCTATATCGCTCGCGGTTTGGTCCGCTCGTGGATTTGTCGTCGATGTCACCGGCACTCGCATGGAATGCGCAACACGCGTTCGCGCTGCGCGACGTGAATACCGATAACACACGCGCCTTCGAGAACTTCCTGGCGTGGGATCAGGCGCGCTCCCTCAACGATTTCATCGCGATCCAGAAGCGCTTCGCAGCCACGCCGTGGGTCAACACCCTGGCGATCGGCCGCGATGACCCGCGTGCATGGTTCGCCGACTTTGGCGCTGTGCCGGACGTGCCCGATTCGCTGGCGGCGGCCTGCACGCCGCCGCTTGGCCGGGCGTTCGATGCGAAAGCGCCCGGCGTGCCGTTTCTCGATGGTTCGAAAAGCGCCTGTGAATGGCGCGTGGAAGTGTCGAGTGTGCAAGCAGGAGCATTGCCGGTCTCCGAGATGCCGGGCATGGCGCGCGGCGATTACGTGGGTAACTTCAACGGCAGTTACTGGCTGACCAACGCCAACGCGCCAATGACCGGCTACCCGCATGTGGCCGGCATTACCGGCACGGAGCAGTCGCTGCGCACGCGTTTTGGCCACATGCTCGCGGCCGAGTTACAGGCGCAGAAGGGTGGCGTGACACGGCTTGCACTGGAGGCGAAGGTGCTCGATAGCCGGTCGATGTCGGAGCAATTGTTCCGCAAGCCTATTCTTGACGCGGTCTGCACCGAGGTGCCGGACGCATCGGCTTCGGTGGTTTCGGTCACGCAAGGAACGCCCGGCGGCAAGCCGCAAACGGTGGATTTGGCGCAAGCGTGCAAGGTACTGCGTGAGTGGGACGGCACCGCCAACACCCAGGCGCGTGGGGCCAATCTATGGGACGAATTCTGGCGTCGCCTGAACGGGGCAGGGTTGGCGCATTTCTACCGTGTGCCGTTCGATCCAGCCGCGCCGCTTGCGACGCCGCGCGGTCTCGACGCCTCCAATCCCGCGCTTAAACCCGCTCTTCAGCAGGCGCTCGGCGGCGCGGTGCTCGCTATGCAGCGTTACGGTTTTGCGCTCGACTCCACGCGTGGCGAACTGCTGCACGCCGACCGGAACGGTGAGCGCGTGCCGCTCTTTGGCGGTTGCGACGAAGCGGGTTATTTCACGGTAATGTGTGCGCTCCATCCCGTCGATGCAAACGGCTACGCCGTCGATCGCAGCGGCCACGGTGCGAGTTACCTGCAAGTGGTTTCGTTCGACGCGAATGGCGTGCAAGCGGACACGATGCTGGCGCATTCGGAATCCGACGACCCCGCCTCGCCCCATTTCTCCGATGCAACCCGGCGCTTTGCCGGCAAGCAATGGCTGCGCTTTCCGTTCACCGAAGAGGCCATAACCGCCGATCCGGCCATGACGACAGTGATGCTGCAAGCGCCGAGATAGACGTAGAAGGTGCATGTGTGCTCGATTTAGCGCGCTGTGCTATGGTCGAATGACTTCCTTCTCCAACAGCCATGACCTAGCCGGTCATGGCGCACACCATCGCCATCATGTCCTTCACCGTTCAACAATCCACCGGTTCAAAAGCAGCGCAATACGACGAACTTATTGCTCAGGCGCGCTCGCTTCTCAGCGATGAAACCGATTGCATCGCCAATGCCGCCAACTTTTCGGCGCTGGTGTATCACACGCTGCCCGACCTGAACTGGAGCGGTTTTTATTTCTTCGATGGCGTCGAACTCGTTGTGGGTCCCTTCCAGGGAAAACCGGCGTGCGTTCGCATCGCGCTGGGAAAAGGCGTATGCGGCACTGCGGCCCAGACCCGGCTCACACAGGTTGTGCAAGACGTTCACGCGTTTCCCGGACACATTGCGTGCGACTCGGCTTCGCAATCGGAGATTGTCGTGCCTCTGGTTGCCAAGGACGGCACTCTGGCCGGCGTCTGGGATGTCGACAGCCCTTCGGTCGGCCGCTTCGACGCGGACGATGCCAAAGGAATGGAAGCGCTATGCCAGGTATTCATGGAACTGGCGTGGGAGCCGCGGACATCGGCCTGAGGCTCTCATCGAGCGTTAGTCTTGACGACAAACCCTGCAAGGTCCGCACGCACTGAGCGAGCCTTCAGCCATTCGAGCGGGATCTGCCATAGCGACGTTTCGAAGCGGCTATGGAAAAACGCAAAGTGGCCGATCTCGCGATACCCCATCGCTTCGGGAGGAATACGCAGATGGGTGATCGGGCTGTTCCTGAAGTAAGCAAGCAAACGTTCGATGGCCGATACCGTGCCAAATTCGTCATCGGTTACGCTGAGTGCGAGCATTGGCGCATGCAATGCGGCGAAACCTTTGACCAGCGTCGCGCGCTCTGCTTCCGTCAGGGCGTGCGGACTGTGCCGGAACGCATCCTCGAACCTGGGTTGCGGCGCGGTCCAGTCGCGCACCACGCCGCGCGGGGTGTCTTCCATCCAGCCTAGCGTGCCACCCGGAAAATAGCCGAGTGCGGCCGTGAGCGCCGGCATGATTAGATGCCATTTGATCAGCATGCCGAATCGTTTGTGACTGGCGTAGTCGCGCCAATGGGCGAATTGCGCGCCCATGGTGAAAACGCGGTCGATCAGATGATTCGACGGAGCCAGTCCCACCAGGACGCCGCCTATGCTATGGGCGACGACCTGCACAGGCTGGCGAGCAAACGTGCTGGATGCCATGCGCAATACGGCTTCGAAATCGAGACGTCCCCAGTCCAGCCATCCTGCTTGCAAACTGCGAAGCGACGCCGGGCGAGACCCGCCGATGCCTCGATAATCGTAGGTGATGACATCGAATCCGTGCGTGTGCAGGAACGCGGCGAAGCGCGAGTAGTAGCTGCATCGGACCGATGTGGCCGGGTTGATGATGACCACGGGCCTGGGTCCGCCCGCATCGGGGGCATCGTGATGGCGCCATATCTGGCCCTTCAGCGCGTAGCCGTCATCGGCATGTATCGTGACCGGCGTAGGCTGGACATCACTCATAGTTGTTTTTCTCGTTTGGGGAGTTCGTCGGTAGCTTGAATATACAGTCGTTCATCGATGGGTCATGGAAGTCTTACCGAAGGACGAGCCATGCGGCGCACGGAAAGGTCATCACGCTGGCGATCGTGGACAAAAGAATGGCCGCTGACACTCGTTGCGGATCGGCGTCATACCGCTGCGCGAGCACGTAGATATTCCCGGCTGAGGGCAAGCGCGCAATCAGAACGCCTGCTTGCACCCAGAACGCATCGAGCGCCATCACGTGCCCGAGAACAAACCATGTGAGCAGCGGGTACAAGACCAGTCAGGAAGAAACCAATCATTGTTGCAGGCTGCTGCGTGCTTCGATTGCCTTGAGCACGGCGACCATGTCGGCTTCCCCGAGGCCCAGTCCAAGCGCTTCGCCATAGAGCGCGTGGCAGACGTCCAGCAGCGGGGAAGCGATACCGTTTTCACGCGCCGCCTCGCCGATCAGGCGGTTGTTTTCCAGCACGTTGGAAATCGCGGCCTGCACCGCGAAATCCCGGTCGATGAGTTTCGGCGCCTTCACGCGTGATACATCGCTCGCCATGGGGCCGGCATTCAGCACGGCCAGGAACCGGCTGAGATCGAGTCCATTGCGCTGGGCGAAATGCACAGCTTCGGCCAACCCCGTGACGAGTGCAATCAGGAACAGGTTGACCGATAGTTTCATCAGAAGGGCGTTCGGAACGGGTCCGCACACCATGGTCTCGCGGCACATCGGGGCGAGCAGCGGGCGGACGGCTTCTACAGCATCCGCATCGCCCGCCACCATGGCGACGAGCTGGCCCGCTTCGGCGGGCTTGCGTGATCCCGACACGGGAGCCTCGACGTAATGCCCGCCAGCCGAGTGGATATCGGCTTCCAGACCACGCGAGTAGGCCGGGGAGGTAGTGCCCATGTGGACGATCGTACGGCCTTGTACGCGGGACACGAAGGCGGGGCAGCCACGCTTGAGGACCGCGTTAATGGCGGCGCCATCGACTAGCATCAGGATGACGGTCGGGGCACGCGCGAACACCTCAGCCGCATCTTGTGCGAGCTCTGCGCCGGCAGCGACGAGGGTCCCGGTTTTCGCCGGCGTGCGGTTCCAGACCACGAGCGGCGTGCCGGCTTTCGCGAGGTTCAGCGCCATCGCTTCCCCCATCGCGCCGAGTCCGATGAAACCGACTGTCCGTGTTGTCATGGCGTTGCTCATGATGGGTCCCCTGGCGTGACAAAGCGTGAATCGCACTGTATGCCGCTAGTTCGCATTAGAGAATCGATACTTATTGATGCAACGCATTACGATCCATAATATGTCCATGACCCAGAATCTCGACATCAATCTCGTGCGGACCTTCGTCGCTGTGGCGGACCATGGCAGCATGACCGTGGCCGCGAATAGCCTTCATCTGACGCAAGGGGCGGTGAGCCAGCAGATCAAGCGGCTCGAAGAATCGTTCGATTGCAGTCTGTTCGAGCGAGAGGGCCGCCGCCTTGAACTGACCCGGATCGGCGAACGTTTTCTGGGCAAGGCCAAACGCCTGCTTGGAATGAACGACGAAATCTGGGCGGATATGGCAACGCGTCCGCTACAGGGACCGCTGCGGATCGGCGTGCCGTATGACCTCGTGGGAACGTGCTTCCCGCCCATCTTCAAGGCGTTCGCGGAAGCCTGCCCCTACGTGGAGATATCGCTCATGTGCGCGACGTCGCCTGAGCTCTCCAAGGCGCTTGCCAGCGGTTCACTCGACCTGGCTGTCATAGAAGCCGCCACGGACGAAGCGGCGGGCGAATGCCTGCGGGTCGAACGACTTGTGTGGGTGGGCGCAAGAGGGGGAATGGCGCATCTGAAGCGGCCGTTGCCCGTCTCGATCGTGGCGGAATCCTGCGCGTTCAGGCCGGTTGTTTTACAAGCACTTCGCGAGAAGAATCTCGAATGGCGAAGCGTCTTCGAGAGCGGCAACATCGAGGCGACAACGGCGACGGTGAGAAGCGACCTCGCGATCACGGCATGGTTGGCGTCTACCGTCCCCGCCGACATGGATATCCTCGATACAGATACCGGCATGCCGGCGCTGCCGAACTTTGCGATCAGTCTGCATTTGCCGGACGGCGGCCCGGCGGCGCGAGCATTCGCGCAATATGTTCGCGACGGTGTGTTGCGATGGTCTTGAGCATGTGCAACGGCATTGCAATAACCTACAGATGAAGACCGGGAAAGCACGCCGCTATTCCTGCTCGATGTGCGGCATCTACAGCTTCCATCGGCGGCGCGCGGACGATTGATTTGGGAAATAGTGACGCGTGGTTGTCTGCGTTTTGAAGGCGATCAGGATTGGCAACGCACGCGCTAAAGCAACTGCCAACGTTCCAGTTCTTCTGCCAACGCTTCGGCGCTGACGAACTTGTATCCGTGCAGACCGGCATTGATCGCGCCGGCTACGTTGGTGTCCGTGTCATCGATGAAAAGAGTTTGGTCCGCGCCCACGCCGAGTTGCTCGAGGCAACGAAGATAGGCTTGAGCTGCCGGCTTCGCTGCACCGAACGATGCGGATGCATATACGTGAGGACCGAAGAGTTGCGCGACGGCAGGATTCAGATAGCCGATGTAATCAGTGACCAGGCGGCAATTGTTTGTCAGCACCGCAATCCGGCAGCGTTCGGCCACTTTTGCGGCGAGTGCGAGCACTTCCGTATAAGGCGTGATCGATGCATGCCGGGCAGCCAGCCAGTCGTCGCGGCTGATGGGGCAGCCTAGCAGGTCGCCCAATGCGCTCAGATACTCGTCGTCGCTGATCTGTCCGGCATCGGCGCGCGCTTCGAGCCCGGACCCCCAGATGGCGTGACGCACGGCGTCGGGCGGCTGACCTGACACGGCTGACAGGTGATCGACTCGTGCTGAACGGTCGTAGTGGGACAGTACGCCTTCCATGTCGAACAGGACTAGCGCGGGGGATGCTGTCATGTTGTCGGCCTCGCGGAAAAAGGTTCCAGAAGGCGAAGCATTCATCGGGCAATATGCCTTGATGCCGCTGGAAGCTTCTATTGTGTCTCGACGAAAAACAGCGTGGCTAGACAGACATCCGTTTTTTGGACGTCCTTGCCCAGCGCCGAATCAAACTTGTTCAGCCATGAGCGACTTCAACGCAATGCGCTGGGACGGTTCAATTTTCTCGAACTCCAGGCCATACGCGCCGTTGATACCCTGTGCGTCGACCTCATGGACATGCCGCACTATTGCGTCGCAGTCGATGTTGACGTCGGTGTCGTCCGTGTGGAAACGAAACGACAAGCGGAGCCGGTCGTCGAGACTTGCAGTCGGCTCAGCGACGGCTAACGACATGCCGAAAGGGCTGATGTCGCGAATCAGCCCGAGTTGAGGGGTGTGCTCCTCGCTGCTCGCGTTGAAAAAATGCGCGGGCATTCGCGTGGTCATGCGCACGAATTTGCGGGCACGCAAGCGGCGAATATTTCCCGGTTCCGACAACACGAGGTAGCAAAACGGTTCGTGGCATACGGCGTCGACGGTACACGCGAACTGGAACACGGACCGCGTTGTCAGCGCGACAAGCTCGACCTGCTCGCCACGTGCGAGGTCCAGCGGCTGGTGGCCTGAGATGACAGGTTGCGTGATAAATACCGCGCGGGCGCGGCGCGCTCCCGGCGTGGAGAAACCAATGACACGGCTCGAATACATGGCGGACCCCGGGGCCGCACGCAAGCCCAGGCGTGCACCGATCTTCAGGCCGATATTGTCGAGTGTGAGATGCCCGGAGGACTCATCGCCGGGCGACCCTGCGTTTGCGGTCTGCGTCGAATCATTCGCGTTATGTGCGCCTGCCTCTTCAAACTTGTAGGGTTCGAAGTTCTCGAACAGGAAACTTCGCGCGGCCAGGTTCGTTACTGTGGTGCCGGCTTCGAACAAGAGCGCGCCATCGACACCAACGATAGACCACACGAGCGGTTCGCCCACCGGAACTTCGTTGGGCGAGAGACGGCTGGACGCTGAAGGTGATGGCAAAACGGAAACCTCGTTGGTCATGGTCTGGGTGGGGAGGGTCGAAGCAGCGATAATCGTCTTACTGGTGAGGCTATCCAGATATCGAGGGGCGCACAAAACCAGGGCGGTCAGCCGCTTGGTTCCTGGTGGCCGAAACCGATGCAACCCGGCACTGACGCATACATATTAATATATTCTTCGACCTAATAAGCCACTAATAATATATTGGCCACGTGCCTCGGAGCATCGCATTCTTGCGTCGGCCGACTTTCCCGGCGACAACTGATGATCCGTTCCATCGAATGACCGGTCAGCGGGATTGCGTCACCCCATTTACTCGTGCGTATAAAAATAAAAATGATTGAAACTCCTGCTGCGGTCCCGAATGCCCGCGCGATCGACAGGATGGGTTGGTGGAAACTTGCCCTGTTCATGGCGGCGACTTCGCTGGGTTACTTTGTCGTTCAGCTTGATGTATCCATTGTTAATCTGAGAGCGCCCGATGGGTCAGCACAACGCGCCGGTAACCATTGAAACCGCGCAAGACATTCCGTTCATAACGCATGGTTCCTATCCGAGGCGGGGAGGGAATCTTTTCAGGCCCTTGGTTGACAGCGGCCCCGCCTTTCACCGGATTTGCGAAGCGGTGGAGCAAGCGCAGCACAGCGTCTGGATCACGGTCACTTTCATCGCCACGGATTTCCAGATGCCGGATGGCCGCGGCTCGATTTTCGATGTCCTGGACCGTGCGGTCGAACGAGGTCTGGACGTCCGTGTGATGTTCTGGCGGCCCAACCCCGAGAGCAGCGGATACGGGCAGGCGTTCGCCGGCACGAGGGCGGACTTCGATCTGCTTGCCGCACGCGGCTCGCGTTTTCTCGCACGCTGGGACCGTGCTCCTCTCGCCTATTGTCATCATCAGAAAAGCTGGTTGATCGACGCAGGGCGGTCATCGGAAACAGCTTTTGTCGGCGGGATCAATCCAACTTTTGCAGTGGTCGAGCCGGGACATACGGGCGAGGGGCAACGCCACGATATCGATGCTGAGATCACGGGCCCGTCCGCTACCGACGTGCATCACAATTTCGTCCAGCGATGGAACGAGGCCAGCGAGCGGAACGTGGCATTGGGAGGTTGGGGCCATGACAGCGACGAGCGTTTGCCCTTCCCAACGGACCTATCCGATGCACGAGGCAACAGCGTCGTCCAGATTCAACGCAACGTGCATGCGGGCTGTTATCGCGACCCTCATGCAACGCCCGGAGGGTCTGCCTATCACATCGTCGACGGCGATCGATCACGGATCAATACTTGCTGGCGATCAACACGGCTTGCCGCTCAATCTATCTGGAAAATCAGGCGTTGCCTGTGCCGGAGATTGCGTATGCGCTCGAGGCAGCGCTCAAACGAGGCGTGCATGTCGTCCTTCTCGTGCCGGGCGAGCCGGAAGAATATCTGGCCTTGTGGCGACAACGTCCTGAGCGCAAGCCATTTTTCGAGCGGCTGGAAGCACTTAGCCGATACGAGCATTTCACGCTGACGGGCATCGCGGGGCAAACGCAATCCGGTAGCCGGAAATACGTCTACGTTCACGCGAAGATCATGCTGGTCGATGACGCGTGGGCGACGATTGGCTCGTGCAACCTGCATGCGAATTCCCTGTTCGGGCACAGCGAGATGAATGCAGCGGTGTGGGATCGTGACGTGGTGCGAGCGCTGCGCTGTCAGCTTCTACTTGAGCATCTGGGGCAGGATACCGAGCATCTGGACGACCAGATGGCGATGCAGCTTTACCAACGTATCGCCCATGAAAATGCCGCCCGATGGGCGGCCGGCGATGTCGACTGGCAAGGTCTTGCATGCAGCCTGAATCCCGCGATGTATGGTGAATCTCAGGCGCGTTAGACGACACAAGCGCTGTGCATCACGGGGCCCGGCTTGTCGGTCGACGTTATCCCACCCAGAATAATCCGGATGCGCTGCACTCGGCGCGAATGAAATCCGCTATGAGCTTGACTCGCGCTACATCGTGCGAGTCCGCATGCGTGACCAGCCAGTAGGAGCGGCTGAGCGAGATTTCATCGGGGAGAATACGCACGAGGGTGGGATCGATGCGTGCGATAAAGCATGGCAACACACCGATCCCCGCGCCGCCGCTAACGGCCGCCGCCTGACTGATCACATTCGAAATACGCACCGACGGCGTGAGCGACGTCGAGATCTGCGACAGGTAATCGAGCTCCGCGCTCCACATCAAATCTTCGACGTAGCCGATCCACGGATGATTGAAGATATCCTGAAACGTGGCGATGGGCGCATGGGTATCGAGATACTGAGGCGCTGCATAAACCCCAAGGGAATAGTCGTTGAGCGGGTGTGCATAAACTCGCCCCTGACTTGGGCGCGTCATGGTTACCGCAATATCGGCTTCGCGTTTGGACAGGCTGAACATGCGCGGATTGGCAACCAGTTCTATCTCCAGGTCCGGGTGCATGGCCGTGAGCTTTGCAAGCCTCGGCGCAAGAAAGTAGGTCCCAAATCCTTCGGGTGTGCCGATTCTTACCGTTCCCGTCAATCCAGCTGACGGATCGCCCAACCGTGCGTTGATGCGCAGAGCCAGGCTCTCCATTGCCTCGGCATCGGTCATCAGCCGTTCTCCTTCGGGCGTCAGCAGAAAGCCGACTGAACGCCGCTCGAACAACTGCACGCCGATGCTTGCCTCAAGCGAAGCAACACGCCGGCTTAGCGTGGAATGGTCTACGCCCATTTGCTGCGCTGCGACAGTGAGACGCCCTGCGCGAGCGACCGCGAGGAAGGCTTGCAGGGAATCCCAATCAAATCTTCGCATGGGGATTTTTGCACAGCGCAGTTGTGGAATTGCCCATTCTATTGCAAAAAGCGGGCTGCTATCTTTGACCTCATGTCCTTCCCCGATGAAGGCGCGCGGCTCGATCCCGGCATCACGAACCATGACGAACCGCGATTCAACCGTATGAATAAAGGAGACAGCATGTCGCTTATCGCGAAGCTTGAAGCCCGCGCCCAGGCAGGGCGTCCCGTCAGAGTAGGATTGATCGGCGCCGGCAAATTTGGTTCTATGTATCTGTCGCAGGCGCCGCGTACGCCGGGCATTCATCTGGTCGGCATCGCCGATCTCTCGCCGGCACGGGCACGCAGCGCGATGCAACGTGTCGGCTGGGAAGAAGCGCGTTATTCGGCGAGTTCGTGGGCAGAGGCTTTGCGTAGCGGCTCGACTTTCATCACCGACGACGCCGATGCAATGATCGCAAGCGACCACGTCGATATCGTTATAGACGCAACCGGCAGCCCAGCGGCGGGCATCCATCACGCGCTGCTGTGCTGCAAGCACAAGAAACACATCGTGATGGTCAATGTTGAAGCTGATGTGCTCGCCGGTCCGCTACTTGCACGGCGTGCGGCGGAGGCTGGCATCATCTATTCGATGGCCTCGGGCGATCAGCCGGCATTGATTGCGGAACTGGTGGACTGGGCTCGCACGATCGGCTTTGACGTCATCTGCGCGGGCAAGGGCACTAAGTATTTGCCGGTCTATCATCAGTCGACCCCTGACACCGTCTGGAGCTATTACGGCTTCACGGAACAGCAGGTTGCTTCCGGCGACTTCAACGCGCAGATGTTCAACTCCTTCCTCGACGGCACAAAGTCGGCGCTGGAAATGGCGGCGGTATCGAACGCATGTGATCTGCGTCCGCCCCCTGACGGCCTGGCGTTTCCCGCCTGTGGCGTCGACGACCTGCCTGAGTTGCTGCGCCCGGCCTCCGAGGGCGGAATCCTTCCGCATCGCGGCAGCGTGGAAGTGGTGTCGTCGCTTGAACGCGATGGCCGTCCCGTGTTCCGGGACTTGCGCTGGGGCGTCTACGCCATTTTTGAAGCGCCCTCCGATTACGTCCGCGACTGTTTTGCGCAATACGGTCTCAAGACTGACAAGAGCGGACGTTTCGCCGCCATGTACAAGCCGTATCACCTGATCGGTCTTGAACTCGGGGTATCGATTGCGAGCATTGCGGTGCGCGGTGAGGCAACGGGGGCGACCACGGGCTTCCACGGAGACGTTGCGGCCACCGCGAAGCGTGACCTGCGAGCAGGTGAACGGCTGGACGGCGAGGGTGGTCACACCGTCTACGGCAAGCTGATGCCCGCGGTGGACTCGCTGCTGCAAGGCGCGTTGCCCATTGGCCTCGCGCACAACATGGTGCTGCAGCGCCCGGTCGCGGCAGGGCAAGCGGTTCGCTGGAGCGACGTGGCCTTCGACTCCACCAAGGAAGCCGTGCGCGTGCGTCTGGAGATGGAGGCGCTGTTCCGCAAGGAGTTGGGCGTAGAGGTGGCAGCCGAAAAACTCGCATCTTAAGCATCCCTGATCGATGGTCTGGCGTCCGCCCGGCCGCACTCTATAACGTCCGGCAAAGGACGACGGAGGAGACATGAGCCATATCAGCGAAACCCTTTTGGTGGCGCCCGCGGCGCGTACCGACGTGTATCGCAAGATCGGCTGGCGCATCATGCCGTTCATCGTGCTGTGTTATTTGTGCGGTTATCTTGACCGGGTGAACGTCGGTTTTGCCAAGTTGCAGATGCTCAATGCGCTGCACATGAGCGATGCCGTCTATGGCTTGGGCGCGGGCATCTTCTTCATCGGCTATTTTATTTTCGAAGTACCCAGCAACCTGATCCTGCATCGGGTTGGCGCTCGTCTCTGGATCGCGCGCATCATGATTACGTGGGCCATTATTTCCGCGCTCACGCTGCTGGTGAAAACGCCGATGCAGTTTTACACTGCCCGCTTTTTCCTGGGCGTGGCCGAAGCGGGTTTCTCGCCGGGCATCATGTTGTACCTGACGTATTGGTTTCCCGCGAGAAAACGGGGCTTTGCGCTTGGCGTGTATTACATCGCGATCCCGCTGTCGGGTGTGGTCGGCGGTCCGTTGTCGGGCTGGGTACTCAGCAACTTCAGCCATTCAACCGTCATGGCGGGATGGCAGTGGCTGTTCCTGATCGAAGCAATTCCGGCTCTGCTTTGCGGCATTGCGGTATTAGCCTTGATGGTCGATCGTCCCACGCAGGCGAAGTGGTTGACCGACGATGAGAAAGCGTTGGTCACAGGGGAGATCGACCGGGAGGACTCGGAGAAGACGACGCATCACAATCTTGGCGCCATTCTTTCCGATCGCCACATCTGGAAACTCTGCGCTGTCTACTTCTGCCAGATCATTGGCTTGTACGGCATCAGCTTCTGGTTGCCGTCGATCATCAAGGACTCGGGCTTAAGTGATGTATCGACGATAGGCTGGTTATCGGCCATTCCATACCTTGTCGCCATTCCCGCGATCGTGCTCACTGGAATGAGCTCGGATCGCTTCCGCTCGCGCCGGATGCATTTTTCCGTGCTGGCTGTAATCGGCGCAATCGGATTCGCTGCGAGTGGCTACGTGGGTCACCACCCGACGCTCGCGGTGATCTGGTTGAGCGTGGCGGCTGCGGGCATATTGTCGGCGCTATCGCTGTTCTGGAGCATTCCATCGTCGTTCCTTGCCGGCACTTCCGTGGCTGTCGGAATTGCTGGAATCAACTGCGTGGGCAACCTCGCCGGTTTTGTCTCGCCTTATGCGGTGGGATGGCTCAACGTGACGACGCACGACAATCGCATGGGCTTGTATTTTGTGGCCGCGTGCCTTGTGCTGGGCGCATTGCTGGTGCGAACTATCTCGGGGAAACTCGCGGATCGTTGATCGATACACAGGAGTCCGTCAGTTCTACGCGAACCCACCGCGCGCAAGGCTTATTGGCTTTCGGGGTGGCGGCTTTCCTTCCGCTACGAATCCATCGTGCATCTGAAGCATGAGTCCTCTGAGTGACGCCAATTGCCGACGCGTTACGCGCAGTGAACGTTGAAACCCCGCCGCATTCAGCCGAGCGGCGACACGCCGATCACACGTGCATGGGCCCACAGCAGCACGAACGCGTACAGCCCCAACCCCACGACGACCACGATCACATCGTTCACCGCCGAAGCCGGCGCGGACGGCACCGGGCGGACGTGGGCGCCCCGGCTGACCGAGATCAGGTCTGCCACCGCCCAGCCGAGGAAACCGCCGAACAGCAGCAGATCGTTCAGCGTACCGTTGGCGAGTAAATGCGACACCGCCCACAAGATCACGGCGAGCAACATCGGATTGCGCGACAGGCGTTTAATGCGGCCAGGCAGATAGGCTGCAATCAGCAGAGGAAACACCGGCACCATGAGTAACAGCGCGAGGTGCCGCAGCGCCATCGGCGGCATGTAGATCATGACCGGTATCTGTCGCGCGATGCCGTAACCGTAGAGCATCGCAACGAAACTCGCGATCGACGCCAGCGAATACAGTCCTTTCCACCCGTTCTCGCCCATCCGCCTGGCTTGCGCGTCTCGCCAGCGTGGCGCGACGATGGAGACGGAGTGAATACCGAGGAAAACCAGGAGACCTGCAACGAAGAGTGTCATAGGTTCGCTTGAATGTTGACGATGACAACATTTAAAATAAATGCTGTATCCGCATTCGTCAAGTTAAAATTGACGCCGTCAACATCGGTGAAAACGGATGACCATCAAGAAGATCAGCAAACAAGCCAGACAAGCGAAACACGCATTAACCGACGCAGCCAGGCGTCCGTATCACCACGGCGCATTGCGTGAGGCAATGCTGGAGGCAGCCGAGCGCATCCTCGCCCGCGAGGGCATTGGCGGGCTCACGCTGCGAGCCGCCGCGCGCGAGGCAGGCGCTTCTCACGCCGCGCCCAAGAACCACTTCGACAACGTGACGGGACTGCTCAGCGAGTTGGCCGCCGTAGGATTTCGCCGCTTCGAGCGCCGCCTGCTCGAAGCGACCGCCGCGGCTGCCACTCCCGAGGCGCGGCTTGCCGCCCAGGGACACGCCTACGTTGAGTTCGCGACGCAGTTTCCGGGTCTCTTCATGCTGATGTTTCGCAGCGAACGGCTCGACCTCGGACGGCCGGGTTTGCGCGAAGCGATGAGCGACGCGTTGTCGGTGTTGCGCGCAACGGTCGGGGCGTCACAAGGGCCCGAGGCTCCCTTGCCCACGGACGGCGCCGCGCGGGTAGTCGCGGCCTGGGCACTTGTCCATGGGTTCGCC
This sequence comes from Caballeronia sp. LjRoot34, assembly GCF_964253815.1. Classification (NCBI taxonomy): domain Bacteria; kingdom Pseudomonadati; phylum Pseudomonadota; class Betaproteobacteria; order Burkholderiales; family Burkholderiaceae; genus Caballeronia; species Caballeronia sp. LjRoot34. The sequence continues at coordinate 613,527 of NZ_CAXUSB020000003.1, read as the reverse complement.
TTGCTACAGATCGACGGGCGTCTCGACGGCATAGTCCGTAGTTTGCCGGAAGGCATGGACGCAATGGCGCTGCTCGATGTCATTCTTAATGCGGGCGGTGGCCAGCTGAGAAGTAGCGATCCTCTCGCGTGCCAGGAAAGATAAAGGGAACCGACCGCACTTCTTCCGGGTCGATTTATCGTTAGCATTGGAATGAAAATCCAGTGTCAGGAAATTCGATGGTACTTCGTTGACCCGCATCGCGATTCCCTTTAACTTCATTGCGCCAGTGCTTACCGGACTCTTCAAGAAACGCCGCGACCCAATACGACCCAATACGCTTCTCTGACAGTTAACTCGCCATTAAAGGACCAACGATGCTGAAAGAATTGAGTGATTTTGATGCTTTCATGGAGACGCTGGTCCGTGACTGGAACGTTCCGGGTATTGGCGTAAGTATTCTGAAGGACGAAGAGGTCCTGCTCGCCAAGGGATATGGGTATCGCGATCACGCTCAGAAGCTGCCATTTACGCCGGCTACCGGCTTCCCGATTGCGTCGAACACAAAGCTGTTCACCGCCGTGGCGGCGGGCCTGCTGGTCGATCGCGGTCTGCTGAGCTTCGACCGGCCGATCCGCGATTTCGTCCCCAGTTTGAGCTTCTACGATAAATCACTCGATGAAGCGGTCACTCTGCGCGACATGCTGGGTCACCGGACCGGCGTGCCGCGACACGACATGATCTGGTACGAAGCGCATCTGTCGCCGAAGCAATTGTTCGAGCGGATCCGGTACATGAAACCGCCTAAGTCCGAAAACTACGTTTGAGTTTGTGATGGACGGCGGCCGCGTGACTGCATTGAGACACTGGAATTCACACGCCGAGATGATCTTGACGCGTATGCAGGATAACGAAATGATCGATGCCATGGAGGATGACGGGTCGATCTACGATTAGAGCGGGTTTCATTCCTCAACTCGGGCTTCTTGCGGCATCTCCCGATGGCGATTACGCTTTCATCGCCGTCGGGCTGTTATCGTTTTGCCGGGCGTCGTTTTTACAGAAAATATACGGTGGGGAGTGTTCTTTCGACACGGTAATTACCGCGGAAGGTCAACAATACAACCATACCAGGCGATCCGAAGGCAGTACGGTTTTCGCAAGATCGAAACTATAAAAAGCGGGAGTGCTATGACCGGCGATGTTCAGGCTTTGATCGAAGAAATTCGACGCTACGCAGGAAATCGCGCGCAGGACGTGATGCGTGGCGCGGAAACGCCGGCGTTGGCTGCAGTGATGATCGAGAAATTCGGTGAAGGTCTGGTTAAGGCGGGATACTTGCTGGGAGTCGAGCGGGCCGATGAACTCAAGCATGAAATCGATCGTCTGGTACGCGAGGTCGACGTGCAATACCCCACGCATCTTCAATACCGCTTTGAAGCGCGTCCTGCGGGACTGGCCATCAACGGCACGGCCCACTGAAGAGAATGGGCGACCTCTGCAGCCACTGACGGTTCCGGAGTAGGATAGATCGCGCTTAATCACATTCCCGGATGCGCCTGATCCCTGATTGTTCCCTTTCTCCACTGAGTCAAAACATGAGCCAGACAATCTACGATATTCCCGTGAAATCCATCGACGGCGCGGCGCTTACGCTTGAGCCGTTCAAGGGCAAGGTCTTGTTGATCGTAAACGTAGCTTCCAAGTGCGGGCTCACGCCGCAATATGAAGCCCTGGAGAAACTCTATGAGGACAAGCAGGCCGAAGGCCTGGAAGTACTGGGCTTCCCGGCGAACAACTTCAAGGGTCAGGAACCAGGCAGTGACGCCGAGATCAAGGAATTTTGCAGCCTGACCTACGACGTGAAATTCCCGATGTTTTCGAAAGTATCAGTGGTCGGCGCCGACCAGCATCCGCTGTACAAGACGCTGACCAGCACGCAGCCGGACACGACCGGCGACGGCCCGTTTCGCGAGCGGCTCAAAGGCTACGGCATTGAGCCCAACCCGGCGCCTGATGTGTTGTGGAACTTCGAGAAATTCTTGATTGGCAAGGACGGCCATGTAGTGGGCCGTTTCTCTCCGGATGTCACGGCAGATGATCCGCGTCTGCTTGAGGCGATTCAAACCGCATTGTCGAACTAAGCTAAGCGGCGGTTCAGCCGCGCTATTGCGGCTGTGCGGTGAGATCGCCGGCAGGGCCGGCGATCTCACCGCACAGCGACTGACGTTCGAACGGATTGAGACCGCACGCAACAAGCACGATCTGTTGATCGTCTTCTTCTCTGTAAGCGCGAATAGCGCTTACTTTGCTTCATCATGCCAAGCTCGCAGTCCACGAGTTGATTGCCATACAACGTGCGTTCCGGCACCGCTTGTAGCGTGCTTACATTATCACGCCAGCGCCCCCGCCATTGCGAGGAGCGCTCAACTCCGTTCAAGCCGTTGCCACTGCAACCGACCTGCCGACCGTCAGGTAATGGATCAGGGCGATGATCGGGAAAACGCTCGCCACCGTCGCGGTCAACGTCCATCCACCATGGTCATACAAGCTGCTGGCAAGCGCTGATCCAATCGCGCCGCCAATGAAGATGCTGGTCATATAAAGCGCATTCAGACGGTTCCGGCTGGCCGCATGCAACGCATAGATCTCGCGCTGGCCGAGCACCATGTTCATCTGCACGGCGAAGTCCAACACAACGCCGGTCACAACCAGTCCGCCCACGCCCCACGCAGGATGAATCAGCGACGGCGTGAACGCGAGCGCGCCGACCACAAGGGCAATCAACGTAGCGCGGACCGAGTGCCCGGCGTCGGCAAGCCGTCCTGCCACGGGTGCGGACGTCGCGCCTATCGCGCCGACCAGCGCGAACACGGCGATCGCATTCTGCGACAGGCCGTAATGACGTGTCAGCTCGATCGGGACCGCAGTCCAGAAGAGGCTGAACGTGGCAAACATCAGCCCTTGATACAGCGCGCGATGACGCAGTATGGGTAACGTCACAACCAGTTCGCCAAGTGAATGGATCAACTGAAAATAGGTTGCCTGATGCGAGGGTTGGCGGCGTGGGATTGTCAACGCCAGGACCGTCGTCACTATCGCCATCAACACCGCCGCCGAGCCGAATACGGCGCGCCAGCCGAAATGACCGGCCACCACGCTTGAGATCGGACGTGACAGCAATATGCCGAGCAGAAGCCCGCTCATGATGTTGCCGACCACGCGGCCACGCGATTCGTCGGGCGCAAGATGCGCGGCCAGCGGGATCAGGATCTGCACCGCAACCGAACTGAAACCGACCAGCAACGAGACCGCGAGGAACGCGTTCGGCTGACGCGTGACGGCTGCCAGCGCGAGACTGAAGATCGAGACAATGGCTGTCGTGATCATCAGCTTGCGGTTCTCCAGCAGATCGCCGAGCGGCACCAGGAAGAACAGTCCGAATGCGTAGCCGATCTGCGTGAGGGAGACGATCAGGCTTGCCGCACCGCCCGACAAGTGGATGTCCGGTGCGATGAGCTCGGTGATCGGTTGCGCATAGTAGAGATTGGCGACAATCGCGCCGCAGCAGAACGCGAATAGCGCGATCATGCCCTGGGTTAGCTTGACTGTGCCGCCGTTCTGGTCGGCAGCAGGTGCGTTAGGCGTCATGTGATGGATCCTTCAGTGGCTGAAATTGGTACTGATGTTCGATGTTCATCGGGCGGTTCAGAGCGACGTGCCAAGGTCGGTCATGCGGCTACCGGGCTGAAGCTGCGCGCGTTCCCAACGCAGCTTCACTGACGTATTCATGCGGCGCTCCGTTCGAGCGCCGCCCGCAGCGCGCCGGCGAATACCGCCGGCGGTTGCGCACCGCTTATCGCTTCGCCCGCGATGAACACCGTCGGCACCGAACGAATGCCGTGTTGTTGCGCGAGCCGCTGCGCTTCGCCGACCTTTGCAAGACCTCGACCTTGCGTCAGGTAGTCCTCTGCCGCCTTAGCATCGAAGCCGGTTTTCGCTGCAATCTCGACCAACGTGCCGGGCAGGCCAATATCGCGTCCCTCCGAGAAGTACGCGACGAAAATCGACTGGTAGAGCGCTTTGGTCTTGTGCGCGTCGCCGGTACTCAACGCGTACTGCATCAACTGATGGGCGAGGCGTGTGTTCGGCGTTCTGCTGAGCTTGTCGTAGTTGAACTGCGCGCCGGCAGCCAGGCCCGTCGCCGCGACCTGCGCGTCCATGCCTTGCGAGCGCACCCAACTGCCGAACTTGGCCGTCCGGTATTCGCGCCGGTCCATTCCGTCGGGAGGCATCGCCGGGTTCAGTTCGAACGGCACATATTCGATTGAGACGGGCACCGGCAGGTTGGCGCTGCGAATTCCGGATGCAAGATTCAGGTGGCCGATCCAGCACCACGGACAAATGAAGTCGTAGTAGACAGAGATCTCGATGGCTTGCACGGTGGGCTCCTGAGGAAGATTACGCACAGGATATCGATTGCGATTCGTTAGTAGAATACGTTCGCAGAGCAATCTCGCGTTGCGTGCCACGCAACGCCAAGACAGCGGAGCCATCAAAGTGGACAAACTGGTTGCATTGACTACCTTGCTGGAAGTGGCCGAGGCCGGCGGCTTTTCCAAGGCCGCCCAGCGCCTGGGGGTGGCCACTTCGTCGGTGACGCGCCTGATGGACGCGCTCGAAGCATCGCTTGGGACAGCGTTGCTCACGCGGACCACGCGGCGCGTCAGCCTTACCGACGCCGGCACCGCGTACGTCGAGCAAATCAGCAAGGTGCTGGACGACCTCGCTGAAGCCGACGACAGCATCTTCGACAGCGGCGCGGCGCCCGTTGGCGCGCTGCGCATCTCCGTGCCTACGGCATATAGCCGCCTGTGCCTGGCGCCGCACCTTACTACTTTCCTGAGTGAGTATCCCCGTGTGGTTCTCGACGTGGTGGTCGCTGACCACTATGTAGACCTGGCCGCAGAACGTATCGATGTCGCGATTCGAATCGGCTTGCCCTCACGCGATGAAAACCTGGTCGTCAGGAAGCTGGCCGACAACAAGCGTTTTGTCGTGGCGAGCCATGAGTACCTGGAGCGGCACGGCATACCTGCTGAACCGCAGGCGCTGGCTAGCCACGAATGCCTGCGCTTCTCGTATGGCGGACCCCATCGGGCTACAAGGCAGGTGTGGACGTTTCGGCACGGAGCCGAAGAAGAACGGGTCGAAGTGCGAGGAAACCTGATTGCCAATAACCCCGACGTGCTGTTCGAAGCCGTCCTCGCGGGCAGGGGCATTGCACTGCTGCCCGAGTGGCTGGTGGCGGGGGAGATCGGTGCCGGTCACTTGCTGCGCCTCTTTGAAAACACCGAGGTCAATCCGCATGCGGGCGATTCGGTGGTCTACGCCGCTTACCTGCCGAATCGCCGCCATTCGAGCAAGGTGCGCACCTTCGTACAGTTCCTCGCTGTACGCGTGCGAACAACCATGGTGGAATGATAGACAGCAGGCACTCTCGCGCTGCATGGGCGTCCGCGACCGCTGCACGCTCCTCGCAGTCGATGCTAGTGGCTTGTCGAGTTTTCGATGTCCGACACAATACAGTTGCGGCCGCCCAGCTTGGCGCTGTAAAGCAGCTTGTCGGCGCGTAGCAGAAGGGCGTCGAGCGTCTCACGCCCGGTTTGCGAAGCCAGCGAGATCCCGAAGCTCAACGTGACTGTAAAGCGGACACCATCCAGTTCCAGCACCGTGGACGCCAGACGCCGTCGCAGTTCGTTGGCGGTGGCAATGGCTTCGCCGGCATCATCGACCTTTGTCAGCACCGCGAACTCCTCGCCGCCGAGGCGTGCCACGATGTCCGGCTGATGCCATATCTCGCTGCATAGTCTTCCAATCGTCTGCAGCGCGAGATCACCGGCGGCGTGGCCCAGGGTGTCGTTGATCTCCTTGAAGCGGTCCGCGTCGAACGTGATCAGGACCTGCTTGGCTTGCGTTCCCGCGCGCTTGCTTAGCGTTGCGGTCGCCTTGCGTTCGAACGCGCGGCGGTTGAGCAAACGGGTCAGGAAGTCGGTGTCGGCAACGGTCTCGAGTTCGCGCAGCAGGATATTGCGCTCGTGCTCCAGCCGCATTTTTTCGATGCTGTTTTCCTTCAACACCAGGATCGCGTGAAACAGGTTGCGGATCTCAAACGGGTGTTCACCGTGAGGGATGGGCGTCTCGAGCTTTCCATCGGCGATCGCCATGATGATGTCCGCAGCTTCAATGAACGGCTGGACGAACCGCCGCCTGAAGTACACGGACGCAATCAGCAACAGGTAGAGAACGCCCGCAGTGCCCGTTGTGCTCGCAACCAGCAACATCAGCGAATCGTTACGATGTCCTTTGACTTCGTTTCCGGCCAGGTCCAGCACGTAGTCGCGAAACTGCGCGATGGGCTGCATGGTCGGCACATAATCAGCGGCCAGTTCGGCAGCCGTGAGATTGACTCCTTCCGGGCGCGTTGCCATTGCGCGGACGCGCGCAATGTAGCTCAGGCCAGTGTCGTAATAGACGCTGGTGAGTCGCTGATAGGTAGCGGCGCCGATCGGTGTATGTTCTACGCGCGCCGCTATCAGGCCGCGCAATTCATCTATACGTCCTTTAGCCCGTTCTTGCGCGAATAATTCAGTTTCACTCAAGGGCCGGTGAGCGGTCAGCGCCGCAGTGAAGGTCGACCCCAGAAGCCCCGCCTGTTCACGAAGTTGAGCGGACAACCGGGCGATCAATATGCAATTCAGTGCGTTGGGGTCGCCCCGCACAATGCCCGCCGCGCTGGCATTAGCCAGCGGCCCGAAATTGGGAATGACGGCGACCATCTGGTTGACCGCGCTTAGGACGGCATCATGGCCACGTTGTTCGATGGGCTGAGCGATGAGGCCGTCGACTTGCTTGCGGGCGGCAACAAGCTGCGCTTGCACTATATCTACGGACGCGCGTTCAATCTTGCAGCCGGGACACGCCTGACTTGTGATCAGTGAGCGCAACACTGCCAGGCGGTGGTCGCTTTCGGCACGCGCGTTGATTAAGGGAAGTCGCAGAGACGGCGCACTGCGCGCGTCTGCGCCGAGCGCGCCGTTAGTGGGGCCGCGTTCTGCCGATACGCTTTCCATGGCGAGCAACGCGGCGCGAAAGAGGTCTAACGATTGAGCCCCATTCTCCGCCAGTGAATAGGCGCGTAATTTATGCAGGAGCAAAGGCGTCGCAAGGCTCAAGACCAGCACGCACAGGGCGGCTGTTGTCAGCTTGAGTCGCTTGGCAAGCAAGATCCGGGTTGAGGGCATTTTTGTTAATTCGCAGCAGGTCGCTTGCCTGGCACATTCTTAAAACAGGGCGACTTATTGCAGCCGGTGATTCAACATACCGCAGCCCGCCGGAATCGTCTACTCGGACAAAACACGATCATTAGACTGTTTTCTTTCGGAAAAACCGGTGAATTATCTATCGGGAACCGCGGAGCTGTTGTCGGGGGAAATTTGATCGTAGATGCTTTCTCTTGGTTAACGGCACGTTAGCCCCTTTATTTAGCGGTGCGGGCATGGGTCATGTGCGGTCGTATCATTCATGCGGACCGCTCCAAGCCCGGCTTCCGTCTGATTTAACAATTCCATGCGAGAGCACCGCATGCTGCTGTCACGCATTTCTTTTCCGTGTAGCCTGAGTCGCCGTTACCCGAGTCGCTATTACGTCATCGAAACTCGATATTCTTGTTTTCACCCAGCCCGCTCCTCGACAAAGGATTCGCATAAATGAGCTACATCCACTTCATCGGTGGCGAAAAAGGAGGCGTCGGCAAATCGCTCGTCGCCCGCGTATTAGCCCAGTATTTTGTCGATCGGAACATCCCGTTCACGGGTTTCGACACCGACAAATCGCACGGCGCGTTATTGCGCTTCTATGCGGATTTTGCTGCACCAGCCGTGCTTGATCGTCACGATAGCCTGGACCCCATCATTGAACATGCGCTTGAGGATCCTCAGCGGCGCATCCTGGTTGATCTTGCCGCGCAGACACAGCAGTCTCTCGGGAAATGGCTCGACGACGCGGACATTATTGATCTCGCGCAAGAGCATGGCCTGACGCTGACCTGGTGGCATGTGATGGACGCCGGGCGCGATTCGGTCGACCTGCTGCGGCAGTGGCTCGATCAGTTCGGCGGACGGATCAAGCTGGTCATCGTGCTGAATGAGGTTCGTGGGGACCGGTTCGAGATTCTCGAAGCGTCAGGGGAACTCGCCCGGGCCAAAGCGCTGGGTGCCAGTGTGATCAGCCTGCGGCGCCTGCCCGATACCACCATGCAGAAAATCGATCAGCATGGCGTTAGTTTTTGGGCGGCCGTTAATCATCCGGATCGAGCAGCTTCCGGGCTTGGTTTGCTGGAGCGGCAGCGCGTCAAGGTGTGGTTGAATCGCGCTTACGCGGAAATGGGTAGTCTGGCGTTGTAGTGGAGGAGATCGGCCGGGAACGGAAGCAGCCCGGCCGCCAAACAATAGATAGTTATACGAACTAAACGGGACGAAAACCAGCGCGGAGAATCCTGTTGAACTATCCGCGCCGATGCCCGCAAGAAACCACACCGTTCACGCTTTCTTCCGGTCGATGCCGGAAGAAAGCGATCAACGGCTATACACCAATCAGCCCTTCAACGCTTCAGCCTGAGCTGCCGCCAGTACAGCGTTGAGCGTCTTGCTCGGACGCATGACCGACTCCAGCTTTTCAAAGTCAGGCTTGTAGTAGCCGCCAATGTCCGCCGCTTGACCCTGGACCGCCGACAACTCACCCACGATGGTCTTCTCGTCCGCCGTCAATTGCTTCGCCAACGGCGCGAACTGAGCCGCCAGGCCAGCATCTTCCGTCTGGGCTGCCAGTTCCTGCGCCCAGTACATCGCGAGATAGAACTGGCTGCCGCGATTGTCCAGTTGTCCGGTCTTGGGCGACGGGTTCTTGTTGTTCTCCAGCAGTTGCCCCGTGGCGGCATCGAGTGTCTTGGCCAGGACCTTGGCCTGCGCATTGCCGGTCTTCAGTCCCAAGTCTTCCAGCGACACCGCCAGCGCCAGGAATTCACCCAGCGAATCCCAGCGCAAATGGTTTTCTTCCACCAGTTGCTTGACGTGCTTCGGCGCCGAACCGCCTGCGCCGGTTTCATACATGCCGCCACCCGCCATCAACGGGACAATGGAAAGCATCTTGGCGCTGGTGCCTAGTTCCATGATCGGGAACAGGTCGGTCAGGTAGTCACGCAAGATATTGCCCGTGACCGAGATCGTGTCCAGCCCGCGAATGACGCGCTCCAGCGTGTAACGCATCGCGCGCACTTGCGACATGATCTGGATGTCCAGGCCGCTGGTGTCGTGATCCTTCAAGTAGGTCTCGACCTTCTTGATCACTTCGGCTTCGTGCGGACGGTACGGGTCCAGCCAGAAAATGGCCGGCATGCCGGAGTTGCGGGCACGCGTGACCGCCAGCTTCACCCAGTCGCGGATCGGCGCGTCCTTGGCCTGGCACATGCGCCAGATGTCGCCTTCTTCCACGTTTTGCGTCAGCAGCACTTCACCCGTGGCGATGTCGACAATGCGCGCCTCGCCCGCTTCCGGTATTTCGAAGGTCTTGTCGTGCGAGCCGTATTCCTCGGCCTGCTGAGCCATCAGCCCGACGTTGGGCACCGTGCCCATCGTGACCGGGTCGAAGTTGCCGTTGGTCTTGCAGAAGTTGATGATTTCCTGATAGATCCGCGCAAACGTGCTCTCAGGAATCACCGCCTTCGTGTCCTTCGGACGACCGTCGGCGCCCCACATCTTGCCGCCAATGCGGATCATGGCCGGCATCGATGCATCCACGATGATGTCGTTGGGCGCATGCAGGTTCGAGATGCCCTTGGCGGAATCCACCATCGCCAGTTCAGGACGGTGCTCATGGCACGCATGCATGTCGCGGATGATTTCTTCGTGCTTGGAAGCCGGCAGGCTTTCCAGCTTGTCGTACAGGTTGACGAGGCCGTTGTTGACGTTCACGCCCAGCTCGTCGAACAGCTTGCCGTGTTTCTCAAAGGCTTCCTTGTAGAAGATCTTCACGGCATGACCGAAGACGATGGGGTGCGAGACCTTCATCATCGTGGCCTTCACGTGCAGCGAGAACATCACGCCGGTCTTGCGCGCGTCTTCCATCTGTTCTTCGTAGAAGTCGCACAGCGCCTTCTTGCTCATGAACATGCTGTCGATGATCTCGCCGTCCAGCAACGAGACCTTCGGCTTGAGCACAATGGTCTTGCCGCTTTGCGTAACCAGTTCCATCTTCACGTCGCGAGCCTTCGCAACAGTCATGGACTTTTCGCCATGATAGAAGTCGCCATGCTTCATGTGCGCCACGTGGGTGCGCGAAGCCATGCTCCACTCGCCCATGCTATGCGGGTTCTTGCGGGCGTAGTTCTTGACGGCTGCGGGCGCGCGGCGGTCCGAGTTGCCTTCGCGAAGCACCGGGTTCACGGCGCTGCCCAGGCACTTGGAATAACGCAGGCGGATCGCCTTCTCGGCGTCGGTCTTCGGTTCCTCAGGGAAATCCGGGACCTTGTAGCCCTTGCCCTGCAGTTCCTTGATCGCGCTGATCAACTGGTGCTGGGATGCGCTGATGTTGGGCAGCTTGATGATGTTGGTGTCAGGCAGCAGCGTCAGGCGGCCGAGTTCGGCCAGATTGTCCGGCACTCGTTGCTCTTCGGTCAGGAATTCCGGGAATTCGCCCAGGATACGGCCAGCGACCGAGATGTCGCTGGTGGTGACACGAATTCCGGCCGGCGCGGTGAACGTGCGGATGATCGGAAGGAAGGCGCTCGTCGCCAGCAGCGGGGCCTCGTCGGTGAGGGTGTAGATGATCGTAGGTTGCTCGGTACTCATCGCTAGTCTCAAGAAAAATGGGTTGGGGGCGCCGCCGGCTGCGTCAACGACCGGGGTTAACCATCGAATTTTGCCTGATTTTGCTTTCAAGAGGGCTGAACCGACCCTGCGTTTCGCATTGCAACCCGCAAATTGAGGGTTTTTAATGCTGTCGCGAAGGGTTGTGGAGCGTTCCGGGTCACCCCGCTGACGCGCTTAAGCACCTAAATTTAAAGACTAAATTGCTAAGCCGATTGCTTGAGCCGCCGTTTGCGGCCGCCTTGGAACGCTAATGACGGCACGCGCAAAAAAATCAGCGAAAAGCTTGGGGCCTGGCATGGCGCCGGGTCCGCAAGACCGGAAAATGCCCGGCGCCGGCGCGATCAGGACAATTGGTTTGTCCGCTTCAGCGCGGCGTTTTTAACTCATCCGGGCCAAGGTAATGGCCCGTTCGGGACACGCGGTCACGCATAAGCCGCATGCCCGGCATGCATCGGCGTTCGGTGTGTAAGCGACCTTCATGCCGTGCACACGCAGCTTGAATTTCTGCAATGGCCCTAGGCGCTGATAGTCGGCGGTATCGATCCGGCGGATGTCGAAGACGTTCTCGGGACACACGACCGCGCAATCGGCCTTGCCCTCGCAGCGGTTGAAGTTCACAACGGGCACGATCACGCCCGGCGCCTGTTTGCATGCGGATGCCGGCGTATTGCTCATACCGTATCCCCTTGCGGCTCTTGCGGCTCTTGCGGCGCTTGCGGCTTGCCGCGCCCGCAGCGCATGCCCTTCTGAAACTTCTCGCGCTCCTCCGGTGTCATCTGTTCCCACCTGCGCCAGTGCTGACGTCCACGCCAGCCGCCATGCCCCCGGAATCCGCCGAACAGGATCCGGCTCAGGATCAACAGCCCCAGCGCATGGGCAAAATCGATTGCGCGAGCCCCGACGAACAGCGCCGGGACAACCCAGTTCCATAGGGTCATCACCATCCATCCCAGCACCGCAATGCCCACGATCACCAGCAATGCCTTGCTTAGGAATCTCAGTCTGAAACTCATCTGCCTTCTCCTTTAAATATCCAGTTCGTCGTAGACGGCTTGCAAGCGGGCGCGCAGATGCAGCACCGCATAACGCTTGCGCGCCAGCAGCGTGTTAAGAGCCACGCCAGTTTCCAAAGCCAGTGCCTTGAAGCTGCGGCCCTCGATCTCGTGGGCGATGAAAATGTCGCGCTGGTTTTCCGGCAATTCGTCGAGCGCGTGTTGCAGGGCCGCCAGGAGCACCGACCGGGCATAGGCGGCTTCCGGTCCGGCATCGTGTGCGGGGAGCGTCAGATCAAGCCGGTATTCGTCGTCGACGGCATCGGCGTTATCGCTGGCCGCGTTGGCCGCGCTGGCCCCGGCTGTCTCGCTCAGAGGCTGCTCTTTCTTCTTGCGAAAGCGGTCGATGATGCGGTTGCGCGCCACGCGAAACAGCCATGCGCTGACTTGTTCAATAGGTTCGGGAAGCCGGTACGCCTGAACGAACTCGTGAAGCACGTCTTGCAGGATGTCTTCGGCATCGCCTGGATCACGCACGCGACGCCGGATGAAGTTTCCGAGTTTCGTACGCTCACGCAAGACGGTCGCGGTGATGTCGCTGTCTCTATCGATCATCGGGTTCGTCGTCGGCGGCTGTTCCATACAGGTGAAGACGTTTCACGATCGGGAATATTGTGGCCGGCACGAAAAAATTTGGCGTGAGGGTCGATGGACGCATAGGCATGGGCGCCCGCGACGCGAAACGACAGGAGACCACGATTTTGTCCGCGGCGGTGAAACTGATGTTTGGCGGGGGCCAGGGAAGGACGGCAGAAGTATGCGCGAGTGCCGGTTTACCGGCTGGCATTTCCGAATTTACTCGAAGCCGGAACAGGGCGATGTGGACGGTGGCAGCAGGCGAGATGAATCGCCGTGCCGGGGTCAATGGAAACGAGGCCGGCACCGGCCGCTCAGCGCCCGCCCGATGCGGCGCTGACGCGATCCATGCAGATGAACGCGCTAGGCGGCGTAGTCACCGTCAGTGCCGACGGAGAGCGGGCGCCAGCGGTCGAGTTCGGCTTGCATGCCAGCGAGTTTCGCATCCGCGGCATTCACTGCAATCGAGCCGGCGATAAAACGCATCGGCGGCTCGGCCTCGTTTGCCAGCTCGATCAGCGCTTGTGCGAGCTTCACAGGATCGCCCGGTTGATGGCCGTTACGTTGTTCGAAGGACGAGCGCAGTCGATCGCGCCGGTCATCGTAGTCGGCCACCACCGTTTCCCCGAAGCGAAGCGATTCGCTGGTGAGGAAGTCAGTACGGAAAGGACCGGGCTCCACAATCGTCACGAAGAGACCGAACGGTGCAATTTCCTTCGCCAGGGACTCGGAGAAACCTTCGAGCGCAAACTTGCTGGCGCAGTAAAGCGAGCCCAGTTCCGCACCGAGGATGCCGGCAAGCGATGAAATGTTGAAGATGTGTCCGTGGCGAGCGGAGCGCATGACAGGCAGCGCGGCCCACGTCACGTTGAAAACACCGAACAGGTTGGTGGCGAACTGAGCCTGCGCGTCCTCGATCGTGTTCTCTTCGAAGAATCCCAGATGGCCGTATCCCGCGTTGTTCACCAGAACGTCTATCCCGCCGAATCGCGACACAGCGTCCTTGATGGCGGCGTGCGCCTGGGCTGCGTCGGTGACGTCCAGCGCGACACTAAGCAACTGGTCGTTGTCCGGCCCCAGGCTCTTGGCGATATCTTCGCGCTTGCGTCCCGTGGCGACGACTCGATCACCTACCTGGATCGCGGCCTTGGCGATAAGCGCGCCAAGGCCGCGGCTTGCGCCCGTGATAAACCATGTTTTCTGCATCATCGGCTCCTTTGCTGATTGAGCCTTCATGGAACCATGATGCGATGCCCGCACGATAGACCGATCCTCGCGCGTTCTTGCCTGAACGTGCAAAACATGGGGGAGGGTTTGTCAGGTCTTTTGCGGAAGAGATAGCGCTTGCTCCTCGCAAGCTTACTGCCTTATTCGTCGAGCTCGCTTGTGCAACCAATTAGCCTGGACGGATTAGCGAGGAAGTCTTCAATGGTGCCCTCGTCCTCGAACAGCATCTTGAGGACGCATGCTTCGTCATCGGTCAGCCCTGCTTCGATCAATTCCCCGTCGCGCCCGATGGTGTCGCAGTCTTCAAGGGTCAACTCCGCTATGACGGCAGAGGAGAGTTTGACGGGCCATTTTTCACTGAACGCGACGGTGACTATTTTTCGCGCTTCATCGTAGGCTCTGATCTCGACGCTGATGTAGGACATGGTGTCGATCTCTCCAGTGAACGTACCCAGGATGGCTCGCGCTGCAACCGCCACGAAACGCTACGGAACCAAGTTTAGCAACACACACCTGTTTATGTGCAATGTCTTTAACGGAGTTTGAGCGCGAATTGCTCGCGAGTGAATGTGCTTTTTAAATGCCACTTTTAATCGAGCGCACGCCTTGGCTTTTGTCCAGGGAAGACCGCAAGCAGTCGCTTGATTGCAGTTTCCTTTAGGCCCTTCAAGTTGGAACGCTTGATGCATAGCAAAGTAGCCAGCCCTTTTCATTCGACAGTTTTGCTGCCTAACCGGAGCGTGCCCATGTCATCTGAAACGTTCGAACTTGCCACTCGCTTTTCGCATATCCGGCCACAAGACACCCCTTATGAGGATCAAGGGTTGCGCGATTTTTTTCTTTATCGTGATTTAGGGATCGCAGACGCGACCGGCGGCAAGGTGATTGCGCAGCTCGTGAAAGCTAACAATGCACCAGAGCAAGGCACAGGTTGGCACCGTCATGAGGCTGAATTCCACATTGTGATCATGCTCAAGGGCTGGGCGCGCTTCATGTACGGCGACAAGGAGACGCTCGTTGCAACCGGCGACTGCGTTCATCAGGCGCCGGGAATCGTGCATTACCTCTTCGATTACTCCGAGGACATGGAGTATCTGGAGATAGTTGGCCCTGCCAACTTCACCACCATCGACGCAAAGGGTCCATGTGACGTTCCCGCTTTCACGCCATGGACGAGCCAGCAACCCGCATGAAACGCGGCTGAGGTGGCGCCCTCAACAAACCTTATCAAGGCCCTTCGGACTGCACATTCACATCCATGCGCGGTGCGACAGGGCGTGCTAGCGGCGCCAATGACTGCAAAGGCTGGGCGCGCGCATTGATGACAACCGGGTTTGGCTCGTTGTCGTGGATCATTGCGCGCACGCGCGGATAGATATGGCGTTCCCAACGCTTGCCGTTGAATACGCCATAGTGGCCGACACCCGTTTGCACGTGGTGGGTCTTCATGTACGGGCGCAATTTGCTGCATAGTTCCTGCGCGGCAAGCGTCTGGCCGACCGCGCAGATATCGTCGCGCTCGCCTTCAACGGTGAGCAGCGCGGTTCGCCGGATCAATGACGGATCGACCTTGCGTCCGCGTACTTCGAGTTCCTGGAGCGGCAATGCGTGTCGTTGAAAGATGGTGTCGACGGTCTCGAGATAAAACTCGGCCGTCAAATCCATGGTCGCGAAGTATTCTTCATAGAATACGCGGATGGCCTCGGCCTTCGCAGGGTCGCCCTTGGCGCGCTGATACACCATGTCTTCGAACGCATCGAAATGACGCGCCGGATTCATCGACATGAACGCCATCAGTTGTGTGTGGCCCGGATAAACGCGCCGGCCTGCGCCCGCGAAACCCCACGGCACGGCACTGATCAGGTTCTGTTCGAACCATTCGATCGGCTTGCTCTTGGCCAGCACGTTCACCGAAGTCGGATTGATACGCGTGTCGATAGGCCCGGCCATCAGCGTCATGCTGGCGGGTTGCAGAGGATGATCGTCTGCGGCCATCAGGGACACTGCAGCGAGGGCGGCAACAGTCGGCTGGCAGACAGCCAGCAAGTGGGTGTTGGGTCCCAGTGCGACGATAAAGTCGATTACATGCTGGACGTATTCGTCAAAGCCGAAGCGGCCCTGCGCCAGCGAGACGTCGCGAGGGTTGATCCAGTCGGTGATGTAGACGTCGTGGTCGGGCAGCAGGGTGCGTACCGTGCCCCGCAGGAGCGTGGCGAAGTGGCCGGACATGGGCGCGATCACCAGGACGCGCGGCTGTTTGGGTCCGCCTTCCTTCGCAAAATGCAGCAACGAACAGAACGGCGTGGTGAGCATAATCTCCTCGACCACGGGCAAGCTTTTGCCGTCCATCTGCACTGAGTCGATAGCGAATGGACGCCGGCTATGCGTAAGTGCTGATAGCGCCAGCAGTTCGCATGTGGCTCGCATTGACCGGCCTTGAGGCGTCTCGGCGAGAAACGGCCACGCGTCGAGCGCGTGATTCATCAGTGCTGCGCCGTGGCGTACCGGCAGCGTGAGATCTGCCATGGCCTGATAGCCGGAGTATGCGAATGGGTTCATCGCCTTTCGCTTGAGCGCGTATTGTCGAGTCGTGAAAAAGCACGCAATACATATGCCAACTGAATGCCAACGTAAAGCGTCAGCATGAGGGCGGTTGAAAGTGGCACATCCCTTGCAGCATTCCTGAACACGCACTGAACATGCTGTCTTTTGGTGCGTGTGTGCACTGCGCCGCGCATCTGCCGTGCGTGTTTCGTTTGAACCGCCGAGGAGCTTCAGATGACGAATGCTACGCTTACGATCAGCAGCAAGAACTATTCGTCGTGGTCGTTACGAGGCTGGTTGCTCACCAAGTTCAGCGGGCTGCCGTTCGACGAGTTCGTGATGCCCATGGACGACCCCGGCGCGCGAGCCGAACTGCTGCTGCTGTCGCCGTCCATTCTCGTTCCCTGCCTGGTTCACGACGGCATCAAGGTTTGGGACACGCTTGCAATTGCGGAGTATTTGAACGAAGTGCGGCCGAAAGCAGGGTTGTTGCCTGCTGACCGGCGCCTGCGCGCGCACTGCCGTTCTATTTGCGGTGAAATGCATTCGGGCTTCGCTTCCTTGCGCTCGGCATTGCCGATGAACATAAAAGCGCACTTTCCGAACTTCACGATCTGGGCACGCGCGCAGACGGATATCGAGCGAATTACGGCAATCTGGCTCGACTGTCTCAAGCAATACGACGGCCCTTATCTGTTCGGGGCGCTTAGCGCTGCCGATGCAATGTTCGCCCCGGTCGTCACGCGCTTTGTGACTTACGACGTCAAGCTCGAACCGGAAATTGTCGCGTATGCGCAGCGCATTCTCGCACTGCCCGAGATGCAGCAGTGGATAGCGGACGCACAGCAGGAGGTCGAGGAGATCGACGAACTCGATGCCGAGTTTTAAGGCCAGGTTTTAAGTCCGCTTAGCTTGCCAGCTTCCTGAAGGTTTCCAGCACGGCGTCGCCTTTAAACGGCTTGACGATCCAGCCCTTGACGCCGGCGGCCTTGCCGCGCTCTTTCATGGCTGGGCTGCTTTCCGTCGTCAGCATGATGATATTGACCGTGGTGTTCACGAGCTCGCCCCGGATTTTTTCGACCATGGTCAGGCCGTCCATGTTGGGCATGTTGACGTCGCTGATCACCAGCTTGATCCCGGGATTCGACTTCATTTTGGAGAGGCCATCTTTTCCATCGATAGCAGTCTCCACGTCCAGCCCGTTCTTTCGCAAGAAACCGGCGACCTCGTCGCGCACCGTGCTGGAGTCATCGACAACAAGAATTTTCGACATGATTTTTCCCTAAGAAATCAGAACAGATCCAGTTCGCCTGCTTCAACCACCGCGCCGATGTCTTTCGTGACTTCACTGAAGTCCTCGGGCGACCAGCTCAGGTTGAAGATGAAGCGTTGATGAAGTTTTACCGTGTGGCCCGACAGTTCGTCGGTCAGGTGATACATGAAACACAACTGCGGGTTCGCGGTACCGAACGAGATGTACTTCTGCTTGTGATTGACCAGCAGCGGTACTTGCACCTGACTGCGTGCGAGCGCGTCGGCGTCGCCCATGTAGCGGTTTTTGAATGACCCCCAGATCAGGTTGGTGATCTCGCCCAGCAGGCTATTGAGGTCGCGGAAGTCAGCGGGACCGTCACACATCCCGTGCCGGTCGAGCAACTCGAGGATAGGTTGCTCTTCGGCCTGCATCATCATGTAACCGCGGCACCAGGTGCTCTCGAGCGGAATCAGGCTGAATACTTCGCCGAAGATAATACGGTCCCGCACGATGCAGGGTGTGTCCCAGGTAATGCTGACGTTCTTGAACAGGCTGCTCAGTATCGACTCCGTGATCTCCAATATGCCGCGTACCAGCGCGTTCGGATAATCCAGGCTGAAGATATATTCGTCGATGACCTTGCGCAACGGCGCCATGTCTTCGGCCAGGTAGGCGGCGCACAAGACCCGGCGCAGGCCGTCCGGCAGACCGTCGAACGTGGGGTTCGAGTCGCGGCGGATGATGATCGGCAGTTCGGGACGCACGGTGTTGATCTTGATCGCGATCTCGGTGCTCTCTTCCAGGGAGCCGCCGTAGCTTTCGGAAAAGAGGATGGCGCCCAGGTCTATGTTTGATCGCAGTACGGACAGCAAGCGATTCTTGCGGACCTTCAGGCCGACCAGATTGTGTTCGTCGCAGAAGCGCTTGATCGCATTGGCATGCGCAGGGGAGTCATCGAGGACCAGCACTTTACTGACCGGCTTGTTCTCGTTCATATCGCTTGTCATCATGGTATTAACGCCAAATTAGAACAACTCGAGCTCGCCGCTGGTTTCTTCAACGGCAGTCATGTCGGCCACGAAGTCGATGGGCGCATGGGCGCACACGCAGACCGTTGCGGCCAGTTCGACTGAACCATTGATCGTGATCGCGTATGACGAGAGATAGTCCGGCCTCAAGCCTTCAAGGTAGGGCAGGCAGCGGGCGCTAAGCACATACGGTGTCGACATGCCAAGATCCTGGAAATACGGGAGCAGGTCCTGATTCACGGCGCCGCAGCAAAGATTGCAGATTTCAAGAAGCATGTCCTCAAGTGAAACGTCTCCGGTTTCCTTTGCGAAGTAGTCGCGCGTGTTGGCGTCGTCATCGAAATGAAAAACCAGCAGAAGCCGGAACAGAATGGAGGAGATGGTCAGGATGATCACGTTAGCTTCGGAGCGCGCGCGGTCATAGGCTTGGGCCAGCGGGACGATCTCGCACGCATCGTCCGGCTGTTGCGGCAGTCTTGAGCGCACGGCTTTAAGCAGGATGCCTTCAATACTGGCTTGTGCGTTGTTACTGATCATTTCGACGCCTAGTGGAGCCTTGCTTGAAATTGATCTGCAAGCACCTCAACGCTGCTAAGCGATGCAGTGATCATCTTTCCGCCCGCCTGGATGTCCTGGAACGTGGCGGTTGTGGTCAGGTCATTGCGATGCAGACTGTCCCGGTAGCTCCGCGAGAGTTCTTCCGAGCGTGCCGCGAGTGCCCGCACTTCTCCCGCGACCACCGCAAATCCGCGGCCGGCGTTTCCTGCACGCGCGGCCTCTATGGACGCGTTCAGCGAGACGATGACTACATGCTTGACGATGGACGACAGCTCGTGATTCTTCGCGTGCATGTCCTGGTTCTGCGTCATCAGCGAGATCATCTGCTCGTGCCACCGTTCGAACGTTGCCGCGAGGCTCTTGAGCCGCGATGCTTCGGCGGCGATCCGTCTGGCCTGATCGAGTAAATTCTCTTTGTCTTCAACGGCCGCTGCCAGCGCCGCGCGATCCTCGCCGGCGATCTTCAACTGCCTGGCAAAGTCATCGTGCAATTGAGCGATGGAAGATTCCAGTTGCTCGATCTTTTGCTGCCCCTGATCGATCAGGGCGCTTTGCTCTGCGTTGGTTTGCATCAGTGTTTTGATGCGGTTGTTCGTTTCCGATTGAAGCCGGGCCAACGCTTGTGCGCTATGCAACTTGTGCAAAAGCAGGGCCAGCATCGCCATCGCCACGGCCGCTGCCAATGCTGCCAACAGATACTGTTCAATCACAATCAATCCTTCCGGGTTTCAATCAATGCGGCGCTTCTTGTGTACTTGGTGAGTGCTAGGCTGAAACTTCGTCGGCCTCGCGTTGCGGCCGTGCACCGGTACTTTCCACGGCGACGTCGTCCGGGAAACAAACAACCGTTTCGAACTGCCGGAATTCCGCACCTTGACGATCATCGGTAAAACGCAGTCTGATGCTGCCGTTCTCACGCTTGAGGAAGTCGCTCACAGCGTCCATGCCCACGCCACGGCCCGACACGTCCGTGACCTGCTCTGCAGTCGAGAAGCCCGGGCGGAAGATGAGATCGGCGATCTCCTCGTCACTGGTCTTTTCGTCCGTGCCGATCCAACCCCGCTCAACTGCAATATTGCGAATCCGCCCTAAAGCGAGGCCGCGGCCGTCGTCTTTCAGCGTAATGCGAACCGCATCCTCTTCGAGGGCCACGTTGATATCAATGGTGCCGCCCGACGTCTTTCCTTGGGCCGCACGCACCTCGGGTGTCTCGATGCCGTGGTCCATCGAATTTCGCAGCAGGTGCATGAACACGTTTTTCAACGCACCGCTGGCGTGACTGCGCAGGCGGGTGTTGTTGTCACGAATGCGTACTAGAGGCGCGTCCTTGCCGAGTTCCCTTGCCAGCGAGGGGAGCGAGTCGAGCACGCCGGAGAGGACCTGGGTGATGCTTTCGGTTCCGAGCAGGCGCAAGGTCTGATGCACCGCGTCGCGCATCTCGATGAGGTCGCCGGGGTTCCCTACGTTCATGGCTTCCAGTTGACGCAGGCTTTCCTGAATATGCTCGATATCGATCGTCAGGTACCGTTCCGCGTTTCCGCCTTGGCCCGGTCCTTTGCGTCCCAGGCTGACCTCGTTGATCTCGGCGTAGCTCTCGACCACTTCACGCACGCGAGCGAGTTCCTGCACCAGGCCTTCCTGATCCCAGGTCCGTTGCGGGTCGGGCTTGCGCAGGTCGTCGTAGCTTTGCTCGGTCTCGTGCACGATGTCGGTCAGGTACTGGAGGCTGTAGGTGCGCGCGTTGCCCTTGATCGTGTGCATGTTGCGGAACAGCTCGGCAATGGCGGCACCGTTCGCTTGGCGATGCTCGCGAATGATCCGTTCGTTCTCGCTGATAAAGCGGGTTGAACTCTCGATGAAGTGGTGGAACTTTTCCTGGTTGATCGCGAGGATTTCACCGATCATTTCCAGCCTGCGTTTTTGCTCGCTGGTTTCGGCAGCGAGTGCGCGTAGCTCGGTAACATCGCGCACGCAGAGCATGAGGCGAACGATGGTATCGGTTTCGTCGGTGATGGCGGACCAGCTCAGGTCGAGTATTTTTACGCGACCATCCGGCATGCGCTTTGCGGTTTCGCGGACCAGCAGGTGCTGATTGAATTCGAAGTTGATGCTGTCTTCGCCCAGGCATGCGTGGCTGGCCGCGTCCACTTGCGAGAATGCGTCGGCGCCAAGATCGGTATTGGAGAACACCAGGTCCATGAGACTGCGGCCGGCAATGTCGCGGGTCTCGAAGATCGCTTCAAGATGCGCCGAGTATTCGGCATGGACAACGGCACCGGATACGACCGTCAGGATGCCTTGCTGCATGTTTTGCAGCATGGCCTGGATGTCCGCAGTCTTCTGTTTGAGCAAGGCCGAGTTCTCCTGGATCTTCTCTATCATCCCGTTGAACGCGACGATAGAGTGGCCGATCTCGTCCATTCGTCCCACCGGCACGCGGCGCGTGAAGTCCTGGCTGGAAGCAATCTCGCTCATCATCGCCTGCATGCGGCTTAGCGGTCGCGTGATCTGGCGGTAGAGCAGGGAACCGATCAGGCTCAAGAGCACGATAGCAATACCTGTGACAATGGCGATGGCGGTCGTGGTTGTAGCGAGCGTGTGGTTCAGCGCTGTGATTGCCTCGTCCTTCTCGCGGTTCTTCTCTATACGAAGCGTCTCGACAATCCCTTCAAGTTCGTCACGATACTGGGCCACGTTAGCGAACAAATACGCTTGCGCGAGTTCGTTCTTGCCTGCGGCTTTCATCTTTGCGGTGTCGGTGATGGCCGAGAAATAGTTCTCGAGGCTGTCGTTGGCTTGGCTTACCAGCCCGACTTGCGCGTGGCTGTGTGCGTTGCGTGCCTGGAAGGCGAGTGCTTGCTGCAGGGACGCCTTCTTCGCTTTCAGTGCGTCTTGCGCTTGGGTGAGCACGTTACCGTCGGGCGAATACACGAGGGTCATGGTGGCGAGTTGCACGTCCTTGACCTGGGAAACCAGGTCGGCGGAAGCCAGCGCGCTGGGCACCACGCCTTCCGTGACTTGCCTGACCTCCGATGCGCTGCGCCGCGTCTGGTAGACGGCGTAACCGCCTATCGCCGATAAAGCGACGAACATCAGGATGACCAATAACGTGATGCGATGACGGATAGTCATTTGAGAACTCCCCGGGCTAAACTGGTGTATCGAGCCCTGACTAAGAACAGGTCGGTGTTGCGAAATTGGCGATTCTTTAAGAGACTCGAATAGTGTTGATTTAATGTTACTAATACGTGACCGGTGAAGAGAAATAACGTGGTACGTAGGGGTGGGCCTTGCTGGGATTGGGAGGTGGGTTATTCTTCTTTGAGCAATATAATTAATACGAAAATAGCCCTAAAGTTTTCTTAAATATTGCCGTTAATTGTTCGCTCGCGCCGGTGGACGGGGGCGGGTGGTTTTTTGGTTGGCGGGGGATATGCTGGGGTGTTTGGTTTTGGGTTAGTGGTTGGGGGGCGGTTCTGGGTTAGCGGTCGGGGTTGATGCCGGGTTGGTGCTTTCGGCCGTGGCGGTCTGCGAGAGTCGGATTTTCTCTTTATCACTATTAGCCACTGTGCGTGGCGGCACGTCATTTCTTTGTCCAAAGCGACAAAGAAACGAAGCAAAGAAAGCGCTTTAACCGCTCTACCCTAAGTGTCCACAGCGTGCAGTTTCTATTCATAGGTGCCCCAAAAGCACGGTGCTCGCCAGAGCGAAGGATGTGTGAACCCCTCCTTCTCCGAACACGGATACCCACACGCTTCGCCACCAGTGATTGAACCTGCCAAGGGACACCCCGCGCTATCCGCGGACGACCTCCCTTCAATGTGTACGCGCCTCGACCATGTCGCCAACCCTGCTGGAAACGAGGTCGCGAAGATGCGTAAGGCCGTACCCACGAAAATAACTGTGCGGACCACGCAGACAACCCGCCAAGAAGTGAAGCAGTAAATACGCGCGAGGCCGTGACCTATGGACATAACCGTCAGACCACGTAGCTAACACGCGAAGACCGCAACTGCCGGAACGCGTGATACCGTACGGATTCCTTGACAATAGTGCTTGCCCGAGAGCACTGGTGGCGAAGCGTGTTCGTGTCAGGATTCGCGAGAAGGAGGGGTTCAAACATCCTTCGCTCTGGCGAGCACCGTGCTTTTGGGGCACCTATGAATAGAAACTGCACGCTGTGGACACTTAGGGTAGAGCGGTTAAAGCGTTTTCTTTGCTTCGTTTCTTTGTCGCTTTGGACAAAGAAATGACGTGCCGCCACGCACAGTGGCTAATAGTGGTAAAGAGAAAATCCGACTCTTGCAGACCACTAACACTGAAAGCACCAACCCGGCAATTGACCCCGACCACTAACCCAGAACCAAACACCCCAGCATAGCCCCCGCCAACCAAAAAACCGCCCGCCCCCGTCCACTAAGAACCGAGCAGAACCGCCGAATAAAGGCCCCACGCCGATAAACCTCGCCACAAACCAAACCGGCGGACCGCCTATACGCACGATCCTGCTCCTTATTGTCTTGCGGGTTTTGTGACGAGTCTTACGGCAAGATTTTCACCGGATAACAAGCACCACCTCCAGGCAGCGATTGCAGTTAAACGATTCATACAGGCGAAGCGTTGACGCCAAGCAACGTGACCTGAATTCTTTCAACGCGATTGCTTGGCCAGAAGATACGCCGCACCCTCCACACGCCGTGCGGACAACATGACGCTTAGACGCAACGCAGCGAAGTCAGCGTAGTCTTGACCGCTTCGTCCCACGGCGTGTGCGGTTCCTCACCCAGCGTAGCCAGCAGCGAGGCATTCTCCATGCGGATGGGTTCCTTCCACAAATAGCGCATCTCCCGCATCTCACGGAATAGCTCGGAGAAGGGCGACATGAGTGGAAGCACCCACCAGGGGAACGCACGTACCTTGACGCTGGGCTGGTCGACCGAGCGTTTGATTGCACCGGTCATTTGCGTGCCGTCGGCGTCCCAGTGGCCCCGCATGTGAAAGGTCGCGAAGGTGGGTAGCTGGCGTTCCTGCTCGATCAGTCGCACCATGGTTTGCGCGACGTCGGGTACATAAGCCCACTGATGTCCGATACCGGCCTTGCCCGGATAAAACATGGCGCGAACGGGTTTGCCCGGTTTGACGAGGCCGCCTGAAAACCAGCTATTCCCATTACTGCCGGGACCAAAAAAATCGCCTGCCCGGACGATAAGGCTGCGTACACCCTCCGAGCTTGCCGCTTGCAGGCGACGCTCCAACTCGACGCGGATCGCACCCTTATGCGTGAGCGGTTCTTGGGACGACGATTCGTGTAAAACGGGGAACGCGTTCGGACCGTAGTTATAAACCGTGCCGGGCAACACGATCCTTGCGCCCGAAGCGCGCGCCGCGGCAATGGTGTTGTCGATCATGGGCAGCACCAACCGCGCCCAGTTGCGATATCCCGGTGGATTGACTGCGTGGAGAATAAGCTGCACGCCGTCCGCGGCTGCGATAACGTCCTGACGAGTCATCGCGTCTCCCTTGATCCATTCGAATCGATCGTCGCGATCGGCCAACGAAGCGGGGTCGCGATGCAACGCGCGCACCTTCCAGCCACGCGCCGCGAGTTGCCGCGCTACTTCACCACCGATGCTGCCGGTAGCCCCCAGAACCAATGCCGTACGAGTGTTTGTCATCTTTGCCTCCTGAAGTAATGGTGATTATTCTTGCGCAGGCGGCGGTTAAATGAAATTATCGATACCAATAGAGCTGCTATACATTTTTGTATGACTGACACTGAACCTGGCTGGGACCTCTACCGGACTTTCCTTGGCGTGTTGCGCGAGGGTTCGCTCTCGGGGGCGGCGCGTGCGCTAGGACTGACGCAGCCTACGGTAGGGCGCCATGTGGATGCACTCGAACTGGCCATGGGCTATGCGCTATTTATCCGTACGCAACAGGGCCTTAGCCCTACGCAGGAAGCGCTGGCGCTGAAGCCGTTTGCCGAGGCGCTGGAATCGAATAGCGCGGCGCTGTTGCGTGCCGCGTCGAGTCAGGGCGTGGGGGTGCGCGGCACCCTCCGTATTACTGCAAGCGACGTCATTAGCGTGGAGGTGCTGCCGCCTATCATCACTGCGCTGCACGCCGCTTACCCTGAACTGGTCATCGAACTGATGCCGTCCAACCGGATGGAAGACCTGTTGCAGCGCGAAGCGGACATAGCCGTGCGAATGCAGAGGCCAAGTCAGGGCGTGTTGATTGCGCGCCGGATAGGAAATGTCGAGCTTGGCCTTCATGTGCACAAGCGCTATCTGGAACGACGCGGCAAGCCGGCGAATATCGACGAGCTGGCTAACCACGCGCTCATAGGCTTCGACAAGGAAACCGCCTTTATTCGTAGCATGAAGACCCAGCTACCCGAATTGCGCCGGGAGCTGATGGCGTTACGCACCGACAGCGACCTGGCTTCACTTGCGATGTTGCGGGCGGGTTTTGGTATTGGAATGTGTCAGGTTGGGCTTGCTCGCCGCGACCCCGATCTGATTCGTCTTTTCCCCGAGAAGATATCGCTTCGACTGGATACCTGGCTTGCCATGCATGAAGACCTGCGCGACAACCCTAGTTGTAAGGTCGCGTTTGCAGCCCTGGCTGAAGGACTGGATCGATACGTTCAGGGGGCATAGGAGAACGTCGCATTCCCTAAGCCGCGAACGTTCCCTAAAACCGTCAGCCGATAGTTTCCAACTCACGCTCTGCTGGCTTGGCGTCGACAGGATGCGGCGCCGCGCGATGTCCACTGGCTGGTGCGCCAAGCGTATTCGAGCGAATGGTGGATTGACCTAACAACCAGCCGCAATAAGACCAGAACATCAGCATGGTCGATTGCCACATGAAGTCATCGGTCAGGTTCTTGGCGAGCATACCTAGAATCAGCGCAATGCCTGCTCGATACAACTGAGGATAAATCAGGCGCACCTTGAAAAACTGATAAGCGAGGCAACCCAAAGCTGCAAGCTGGAGCACCAGCCCAACAATCCCGACCTGAAGCAGCGTATTGAGAAAGAGGTTGTGCGCATGCGTGCGCACATTACCGTCCAGCTTGAACAGGTCGTCGGGAATAAGGCTTCCGTAAGCCAGCGAGGGTAAGGGTTTGCCAAAGCCAATGCCTATCCAGGGGTGCTTCGCGACCTGGCTTCCATAGAACGCCCAGATTCTTGGCCGCGCATCCGAACTCATTGCCCGGTTCATGCCGCTGACAACACGCAGCCGCTCGATCAACGTTGCGGGCCTGGGCTCTGGTGCGCTTTCTATAGTCGTAAGTTGCATATCAGGGGCGCGAGCAACGACACGCAGCATGCCCGGCGTTGCGCCGGACACGTGCACGGCGGGAGCGGCCACGCTGCTGACGGCCGGCCCCATTAGCCGGAGCTTGTTGCTGAACCCTACAGCTACCAGCGTCACTACAAGCAACGCGCCCAGCGCGGTCCACGCCCGCACACGCTCGCGTGACGAACGGGGCCATAACAACACCACGGCAACCACCGCCAGCGCAATCCAGAAGAAGCGGTTCAACGTAGCGCCGCCAATCACCACGCAAAATAGCACGCCCGTCAGGCCGCGTATTTTCGTTTCGGTCTTGGCGGCCATTGTCGCAAAGAGGGGAATGGCCATTAGCGCCAGCGTGCTGGAATGCCCGACCCGCGCGTAGAAATGCATCAGCCCCGGCTTGGGTGCGCCCGGGTCAAGATAGTGGAAGTAGACGACGCTCATCACCGCCAGAATCAGGCATGTGGTCCACGCCACGTTTTGTAATCGGCGCTGCTGCTTGAGCGGTGATTGTCCAACGAGCCAGAAGGCGTAGAACGCCGCTAGCGGATAAGCCACTTCGTCAAGCCATGCATGCAAGGTCGCGCCTGCGTCGACTGACCATGTTGCGGACATCAAGGTCCAAAGCGACCAGACGCCAAGCGCTATTAGCAAGGAAGATGCAGGGAATGCTCCCTCGCGGGAATTTGTTAGCAAAGACTTAATGGCAAGCCACAAGACAATGGCTGTGAGGACGCCGATCCCAATGTATTTAATGGCTGTCAGATGGTCGAACATCCCCACGAATAACAGCACCGCGCATACAACGGACAGGGCTTCCCCGGCCCGAGATTGCAATCTCAGGTTAATCATTGCGATTCCGGAGTTTGATAAACGATCTGGTGGCCGCGAATTGTACGATAAGCGCTTATTTGATGGGCTGATTGTGACGCGGTGTAATTGAATAATGTTGCCGTAAAGACCGACCCTGATTGCGGAATGGATTTCCTTTTCCGGGTTTGGATTTGGCCCTAACTTTAGCCTTGGTGCTTGGCGCGGCTGCAACGTCGCAAGGGCGGGTCATGCGCGGGTACTTGACAGCAACGTGCCCCGGCTCGTGCAGCTCATTAGCGCCTGCTCGCTGATACGCCTGGTTTTGTGAGTCGAATTCAACGCGTTGCGATAACCAGTCCTCGTGGGGGCGCAGATGGAACAGCAAATAGATACGCTCGTGATAGGTGCTGGGCCTGCGGGCCTCGCGGTTGCTGCGTGCCTGAAGAAGCGGGGTGCATCCTGCATCATTGTGGACCGGGCGTCCGAGGTCGGTTCGAGCTGGCGCCGTCACTACGACCGGCTGCACCTTCACTCGGACCGGGATCGTTCGGCGCTGCCTTATCTTTCGTTTCCCGCTGGAACGCCACGTTATCCGTCGCGCGAACAGGTGATTGAGTATCTCGAACTGTATGCGCGGCATTTCAAGCTGGTACCGCACTTCAACGAGGAAGTCAGGACGGTACGGCCACGCAACCCCGGATGGATTGTGACCACGACAGCCAGCGTCTATTATGCGCGCCAGGTGGTCGTAGCCACCGGCTACAACGCCGTTCCCTACCTGCCGCGGTGGCGCGGCCAGGAGCGCTTCGGCGGCCGCATATTGCACAGCAGCGAGTACCGCAGCGGCGAGTCATTCCGCGGCCAGAGCGTTCTGGTCGTCGGCTTGGGCAATAGTGGTGGAGAGATTGCGATCGATCTCCACGAACACGGCGCGCGAGTGGCAATGGCGGTGCGCGGGCCGGTGAACATTGTCCCTCGCGAGGTCCTCGGTGTCCCCGTGCTCGCTATCTCTATTGCGTTGAACCGCCTTCCTGCCCGGTTCGCTGACGCGCTGGCCGCACCACTGGTGCGGCTTACCATCGGAGACATCACCAAGCTGGGTTTCCGCAAACCCCCAATGGGTCCCTTTACGCAAATCAAGGCGAGGACACGAATCCCGCTCATCGACGTCGGCACAATCAAACTGGTCCGCGAGGGTCACATCGAGGTACTCGGAGACATTCGCGAGATAGGCGAGACTGAAGTGACATTTGAGGACGGGCGTTCGCGGAGCTTTGATGCAATCGTTGCCGCGACGGGATTTCGCCCACAGGGCGAGGGCTTTCTGAGGCCACAGAGCGATATCCTCGAGGGAAAGCCGTTGCAGCCGCCGAACGGCGGGGAGGAAAAATCCGGGCTGCATTACTGTGGGTTTATCGTTTCGCCGACCGGTATGTTGCGCGACATCGGAATTGAGGCGCAACGGCTTGCAGACGAAATCACACGTCTTGAGCAGCACCCGGCGTCTTGAGGATTCGAGGGTTCGAGGTTCCGGGTGCAAGCTCGCGCGTCTCGCGAAATGCGGCGGTTTCGGCAATCAGAAGCGTAATCACCGCTACTACGATCTATCGCGCGTAATATCGAGTGCCAAGGGGCGGGCGAACTTCGCCATCCGAACAGTCCTGCGAAAAACCGAAGGCCGAACGGGATAAGGGAGATGCGATGAGCAATAACATGTACGAAGAGGGATTGAACAAGACCGCTGCCAACTTCGCGGCGCTGACACCTTTGACCTTCATCGAACGTGCGGCGTTGGTGTATCCAACCATGCCCGCCATTTCACACGGTGCGGTGCGACGTGACTGGGCGCAGACCTATGCGCGCACGCGGCGTTTAGCCTCCGCGCTGAGTGCCAGAGGCATCGGCGTTGGCGATACGGTCGCCGCGATGCTGCCGAATATTCCCGAAATGATAGAAGCTCATTTCGGTGTCCCGATGATCGGCGCAGTCCTCAATACGCTCAACACCCGACTTGATGCAAACACGCTCGCGTTCATGCTGAATCATGGCGAAGCGAAAGTGGTGCTGGTCGACCGCGAATTCTCCGCCGTGATGCGCGAGGCGATCGCGAATGCAGACCGGCCGATTCTCGTCATCGATGTCGACGATTCCGAATATGCCGGACCTGGCGAGCGTATCGGTGAACTCGATTATGAAGCGCTGCTGGCAAGCGGCGATCCTGCATTCGAGTGGGCACCTCCATCCGATGAGTGGAACGCGATCTGCCTGAACTACACGTCGGGGACAACAGGACATCCTAAGGGCGTGGTCTATCACCATCGCGGGGCGTACACCAACGCGGTCAGCAACATACTGGAATGGGATATGCCAAAGCACGCGGTGTACCTGTGGACATTGCCGATGTTTCATTGCAACGGCTGGTGCTTTCCCTGGACCGTGGCCGCTCGGGCGGGCGTCAACGTATGCTTGCGCAAGGTCGATGCGAAAACGATCTTCGATCTGATTCGCCGTGAGCGAGTGACGCACTATTGCGGCGCGCCGATCGTGCAGAACCTGCTGGTCAATGCTCCCGACGAGATGAAAACCGGGATAACGCACCGTGTTCACGCCATGGTCGCCGGTGCGGCGCCGCCTGCGGCAATGATCGAAGGAATGGAGCGGCTCGGCTTCGAGCTGACGCATGTGTACGGCTTGACGGAGGTTTATGGCCCGGCGACGGTCTGTGCGCAGCAAGCTCAATGGAGCACGCTCGACATAAGTGAACGCGCGCGCCTGAATGCGCGGCAGGGCGTGCGCTATCACTTGCAGGATGCCGTGACGGTACGCGATCCTCTGACGATGCAGGAGGTGCCGGCGGATGGAGAGACAATCGGCGAGATCATGTTTCGCGGCAACATCATGATGAAGGGCTACCTGAAGAACCCGGCCGCCACGCAGGAAGCGCTTGGCGGCGGCTGGTTTCATACCGGAGACTTGGCGATCCTTGATCCGGACGGCTATGTCTGGATCAAGGATCGCAGCAAGGACATCATCATTTCGGGCGGCGAGAATATTTCAAGCATCGAAATTGAAGATGTGCTGTATCGCCATCCAGCAGTACTTGCGGTCGCCGTGGTTGCGAAGCCGGACCTTCGTTGGGGCGAGACGCCTTGCGCTTTCGTCGAGTTAAAGGCGGGGGCAACGGCAAGCGCCGCTGAATTGGTCGCGCATTGCAGGGCCTATCTTGCCAGTTTCAAGGTGCCGCGCGCGGTGGAGTTCTGCGAATTGCCGAAGACATCGACCGGCAAGATACAGAAGTTCGAGCTGCGTAAGCGCGCCGGATCGGTTGCGGCAATCGACGTATGACGGAGGCGAACATGAACGAAAGCGCCAATCCAGACCCGCAGGTGGTCATCGATCAGGATATCTACGGAGTGCCCGGCGCAGCGCGGATAACGCTGAACCGTCCCGAATCATTTAATGCGTTATCCGAAGCATTGATCGACGCGCTGCAGAGAAGTCTGGATGAAGTGGCTGCATCAGATGCGCGCGTCGTCGTGCTTGCGGGCGCGGGCCGTGCGTTTTGCGCGGGCCACGATCTGAAAGAGATGCGCGCCAAACCGTCGTTCGAGTATTACCAGGCTCTGTTTGCTCGATGCTCGCAGATGATGCTGACCATCCAGCGCATGCCACAGCCCCTGATCGCACGCGTGCACGGAGTCGCGACCGCGGCGGGCTGCCAACTGGTCGCAATGTGCGATCTGGCGGTAGCCGCAAGCACGGCTCGCTTCGCCGTGTCGGGGGTCAATCTGGGATTGTTCTGCTCGACGCCGAGTGTGGCGCTGTCGCGCAATCTGTCTCGCAAGGCCGCATTCGAAATGCTTGTGACCGGCGACTATATCGATGCACAAACCGCGTGTGAGCGCGGACTTGTGAATCGAGTCGCCACGCCCGAGCGGCTGGACGATGCAGTTCATGCACTCGTGGTAAGTATCAGCGAGAAGCCGCGTGTAGCGATCGCCGCTGGCAAAAGTCTTTTCTACCGGCAACTGGAGGCAGGCATCGATACGGCGTACCAACTGGCCGGAGACACGATGGCGCGCAACATGTTGGACGACGCAGCGCTCGAGGGAACGGAGGCGTTCATTCAGAAACGCACGCCGCGGTGGCGCGAAACGTAAGGTGGCGAACGCAGTTGTTCACGCGTTGGCCTTGATGTCGCGCAAGCTTAACTGAAAGCGGAAGTGCCAACGCACAGCCCAACTGACGACCACTGCTGGAAAATGGTGACCGTCATAGAGCGATTTCGTCAGTGTGTCAATTTACGCCACCGATCCCGCAACTTGACAATGGCAGTTAGCAGTTAGCGACATATTTTGCGAATGGCTTTAGCGGAGCGTCGCGTTCAGAATTGCGTAGCCCATGCACCCGCCGAGACCCAAAAATTGCGACGTGTGTCCAGACTGCAGGAGCAGGCCACTATGCCGAATACATATGGTCGTTACGGCGGTTGGAGGCTACGCAGTGGGAAGGCACTTAGCGACGAAGCACACGAGCGAATAGCCTGTTGAGCATTAAATGCCACAAGCTCAATAAAACATCGCGTCACTCGGTTCCCGGTGGGCCGGGCGCTTCGCTGCCCCACCGGGAAACTGACGGCAGTGCTCAGGTCGTCGACTCAGCGACCGTCGCGGCCTTCTCTGTCACTTCCTTTTTGGCGGGGACTTCGGTCTACCCGCTTTGTTTGCAGTACTCGTCTTCGTCGCGACGGCGTCGGCAATCAAAAACTTCGTCCGGTCCTTTGCAGCCGCAAGCCACGCCGGCGCCGGACCACGCCCACTCCATGTCGCGCCGGTCTTGGGATCAAGATATTTCGCGGGTTGCGGACCTTTGCGCTGTCCCTTATGAGCACGAGCGCCGGCAACATCCGCTGCTTTCCCGGGTGCTGTCTTCGCTTTACCCGCAGCACCGACGCTCGTTGCACGAGCAGCATCGGTATCACTTGTAATCAAAAACCTGGTGCGGTCCTTGACGTTAGCAATCCAGGCCGGAGCGCGGCCATGGCCAGTCCACGTCGCGCCTGTTTTGGCGTGACGATATTTCGGTAGAGCCCCGTTCTTTAGAGTGCCGGTAACCTTCGCCTGGACGTTCGAAGCAATGCCGTTGGCTGCTTTCGTTTCTCGTCTTGCCTTTGCTTTCGCCTCGATGTCCGCCGTAGTCAAGCCGTGAGTCAGCATAATTTTTCGGATTTGGTCGACCGCTGCTTGCGCCTTTTTTGCAATCAATGCATCGGCTTGCGCCTGCAGTTTTTTCATCTTTTCATGAAGTTGTTCGAGCGTTGGCATGTTGGCCTCCGTTAATGGACGTGGCCGCACTATGCCATGAGCGTCACAACTGCGAAAGCGCTGATAGCGTCTTCGTCCTATTCAACGTCCGGGACGAAGAGCATGGAAATATAGAGAATCGTCGAAACGACTATGATTCCAACACCGACAAAGACCTTCGTTCTGTTGAATTCAAGCCCGCCATCTATCGCGACTCCGATGCCGACTACCGAGGATAACGTACCAATGGCAGCGAGAGCGATGTGTACTTTGCTGAGCAATAATTTTCGGCGCGGCGGCTTATCCGGGTTAGAAGACTTCGGTTCCATTTGATATATCCTCATCGTGCGTTTGTGAGCACGGGCGCTCCCCCGGATACTCAGTGAGTCGACCCTCGACGAACATCTCGACCTTACAAACCCCGTAGTCGATTTGCCGCTGGCATACAACCATCGAGGGGCCGCCATACTTTTCCCGCATGCTCAATGCCCAAACTGGCTCAATGCCGATAAACCGTCATGTCTCGTTGAAGCGTGGTTTGTTCGAGTCGTAGAGCCGGACAATCCCGAACCATTTCTTGCTCGCCGCAGTGTACAGTCAGTTTGCATTATGTCCTGTTGGTGTCGTTGGAGTGAAGTACACGATGATCGAACCGTCCGTGTTCTTCACAAAAGTAAGCTCGCGGACCATCCAGGGTACGACTTCGCTTTAGGAGAACGCGGGAATCTCCTGCTCCGCATAGTCAGTCTTATTTTTTGGCAGCGCCATGACCATACTCTTGGCTTTACGGGACAGCACCTCCGGCGATGAAATAGCGAAGCCATCTCGGTCCTAACTGATCAATGTAATTCGCAAAACCTTGGCTGGGTGGGATCGGAAACTACTTAGTTTGCCGAATCCGAGTTGTGACGAAAATCATAATGCCTCGGTCTACTGCCGAATAAATTCGTGAGGAAATGCTTGGACGCTTGATCCAAGTCAAGGTGCTCCCGGGCCTGGGATAGTTCGGAAATTTTCGTCCCGTTGCTAACGACTCATTCGCCCGATGCCAAGGAGAATAGACGAGACTTTTTATTATCCAATTTCGCCGAACCGGACGGAATATCAGGGGACTCCTTCCCTCAAAGCGGGGCTTGCACAGGTGGATGCTCTTTTAAACAGGGTCTGCGGCTTAAGTGGTGTCGTGTCCGATTTGTGTCATGGCGCATCGCCGGTAAGCCGGATAAGCACTGAGTAGTTTCCGAGGCTGGTTTTAGTGTGGACACAGTCTATGATGGGGCATCAACTCAAAGGTCAACGTCAGATACCGTTTTGTTGAAGCGGGTTCTGCGGGCACGCAATGCGCATGCGCGGCTTCAGTATGCGTGGCTTAACTAGGCTGAAATTTAACGTCTCCAAAGTTACTAGTCAGTATAACTAATGCAGTTATAAAAGTTGATTCAACACACTTGAGGTCGTCTCCCTGACCTCCGGAAAACTTCTACCTGAAGAGGGCAAGACAATGGCCTACCAAAGCGTCAACCCTGGCACCGGCGAAATCCTTAAGAGCTTCGATCAACTGAACAACTCACAGCTGGAAAAGTCGCTCGCCGCCGCCGAGTCCTGCTTCCAGACCTGGAAGCACACCACATACGCGGAGCGTGCTGCGATCGTAGGGAAGGCCGCCTCACTGATGCGCGCCCACGTTGATGATTTCGCGAAGCTGGCGACGCTGGAGATGGGCAAGCGGATTGACGAAGCGCGTGGCGAAGTGAAGTTCAGCGCCGACATCCTGACTTACTACGCCGAGCACGCTGAAAAATTCCTGGCGCCAACCAAGCTCCATCCTAAAGTAGGCGCAGCCCACATGGAAAGCAGCCCGTTCGGCGTGCTCTTCTGCGTGGAGCCGTGGAACTTTCCGTTCTATCAGCTTGCGCGCGTCGCCGGACCGCAATTGATGGCGGGCAACACGCTGGTGGTCAAGCACGCGGGCTGCGTACCGCAATGCGCTATTGCATTCGAAAAGCTCTGGATTGACGCAGGCGCACCGAAGGGCGCTTACACCAACCTGCTGATCTCGCATGAACAGTCAGAGCAAATTATCGACGACCCGCGAATCAAGGGCGTGGCGTTGACGGGCAGCGTCGCGGCCGGCAAGAGTATTGCGGCCCGGGCCGGGCAGAACCTCAAGAAGACGTCGATGGAACTCGGCGGCAGCGACGCGTTTATCGTGCTCGACGACGCGGACCTCGAAAAGACCATTCCATGGGCTGTATGGGGGCGGATGTACAACGCCGGCCAGACCTGCTGCGCCGCGAAGCGATTCATCGTTCTCGATTCCATCGCCGACAAGTTTCTGGAGAAGTTCAAGCTCGCTCTGTCGGCGCTTACGCCTGGCGACCCGATGGACGAGAAGACCACGCATGGTCCCTTGTCCACCGAGGCGGCGCTGGTACAACTGCTCAAGCAGGTCGACGACGCAGTGGCCAAGGGCGCCAAACTGCTCATGGGTGGCAAGCGCATCGACCGGCCTGGCTCGTTCATGGAAACGACGATCCTCACGGACATCAAGCCCGACAACCCGGCGTTCCGTGACGAGTTCTTCGGCCCGGTCGTCTCGTTCTTCCGCGTCAAGGACGAGGCCGCCGCGATTGCTCTCGCGAATGACTCGGACTTCGGACTGGGCGGCTCCGTTTTCACCAGGGACGAGGCGCGTGGCAAGCGCGTGGCCAGCCAGATCGACACCGGGATGATGTTCATCAATAACATCGACTGGTCCGACGCCGAACTGCCGTTCGGAGGCATCAAGTATTCCGGCTACGGGCGGGAGCTTGGCAACATGGGCATTCAGGAGTTCGTCAATAAGAAGCTGGTTCGCACCGCTAACCTGAACGCTCCGACCTGACTGTCACGACTCGCCACGGAAACTCCGACATGTATATCAACGTTGCCGTGCTAAAGGAAACACAGGCACACGAGCGCCGGGTGGCGCTCGTGCCCGCTGTCATTCCTAAACTCATCAAGCTGGGTGCGAAACTGCACATGCAAACCGGCGCAGGGGTGGCCATCGACCTGAACGACGCGGCCTTCGAGAACGTGGTCTTCATGGCGGATCGAAGCGAATTGGTTAGGAATGCAGATGTCGTACTTGCCGTTCAACCACCCGCGCTCGATGTAATCAATGCGATGAAGGAGGGTTCGATCCTGGTTTCCTTCATTTATGAGCACAACGAGCCCGCACTGGTGAAGCGTTTGATCGAGAAAAAGATTACCTGCTTCGCGATGGAGCGGGTGCCGCGCATTACCCGCGCGCAAGCAATGGACGCGCTTTCAAGCCAGGCGGCGCTCGCCGGATATTACGCCGTACAGCTTGGCTCGACGCATCTGGCGCGCGTGCTGCCGAAGATCACGAGTGCGGCGGGCTCCCTCGGGCCGGCCCATGTACTCGTGATGGGAATGGGGGTCGCGGGACTTGAAGCTATCGCCACGGCTCACCGGCTTGGCGCGATTGTAGAAGGCTACGACGTGCGTCCCGAAACGGAGGAGCAGGCGTTGTCATTAGGTGCGACCTTCGTGAAGACCGGCGTCGATGCGCGTGGCAAAGGCGGTTATGCCCGCGAGCTAAGCGCAGAGGAAAAGACCAAGGTTGCGGCAGTACTCACACAGCATATTCAGGCAGCCGACCTGATCATCACGACGGCCGCTATCCCAGGCAAGGCATCGCCCAAGCTGATCAGCCACGCGCAGGTTGCGGGCATGAAGGCCGGCGCCGTCATTGTGGATTTGTCAGCCGAGGGAGGCGGTAATTGCGAGGACACGCGCCCCGGTGAGACGGTAAAACTGGGTGGCGTGACGATCGTTGCTCCGTTGAACGTACCTTCAATGCTTGGCGAGGACGCGAGCGAACTGTATGCGAAGAATCAGTACAACCTGCTCGCATTGATCATGAAAGACAACGTGATCGAGATCGACTGGAGCGACGAAATACTCGCCAACACGGTTCTCACGCATGCGGGTGAGAACAAAGCTGCCAAGAGTGACAAAGGCGACAAAGCAGCAAGATCGGACACGCCCGCCGTGCCGCCTGAGAAAGCGACACCGGCCACATCCAGTTAGATATCACGAGCCGACAGAGGACACACGCATGGACTTCCAGATCAGCATCTCCGGCTTCGTTGCCCTTTACATCTTCATGCTCGCCGCTTTCGCGGGATGGGTCATCATCGGACACGTGCCGGCGATCCTTCATACGCCCTTGATGTCGGGTTCGAACTTCGTGCACGGTATCGTGGTGGTGGGCGGAATCTACGCGCTTCTGAACGCATCGACGGTGCAGGAGCAGGTGATCGGCTTCTTCGCCGTGCTGCTCGGCGCAGGCAATGCCGCAGGAGGTTATGCCGTTACCGACCGCATGCTGGCGATGTTCAAGACCAGCGGCCCTCCCGCGAAGCGGGGCGCCCACGGCAAGACGGCTCGCGTGAAGTCGATCCACGCAAAGAAGCAGTGAGGACGCCGCCATGCTGATCCTCATTGAACAACTCGGCATCGGTGCCGCTGATCTGGCTGCCGCCTTTCTTTTCCTGTATGGACTGCACCGCATGTCATCGCCCGTGACGGCGCCTTCGGGCATCTTCGTCGCCGGTATAGGGATGGCGGTGGCCGTGCTCGCTAGCTTTCTCTACGCCTTCGGTGTCGACACTGCTGCGCGGTCGAACCTGCCGATGAACATCGGCCTGGCTGTCGTCGCCCTCGTGCTTGGGGGAGGCGCGGCCTGGTGGAGCGGCCGTAAGGTGGCAATGACGGCCATGCCGCAAATGGTCGCGATCTACAACGGCATGGGCGGCGGTGCGGCCGGCGCTATCGCCGCCGTGGAGTTGTTCGGCAACAAGGCGCAAGGCGAGACGGAGGTCATCGTGACCTTGCTGGGAGCGTTGATCGGCGCGGTGTCGCTGTCAGGCTCGCTGATCGCCTGGGCCAAACTCGACGGGGTGATCAACAAGCCGGTCCGGGTGAAGGGCCAGCAAGCCTTCAACGCGCTGGTGATACTCGTGACCGTCGCGGTCGGCGCATACATTGTCGTGGCGAGCGCGGACAAGGCTGCACTGGTACTGGCCATGCCGACCACGATCTACCTGTTCTTTGGTTGCGCGTTGGCGCTCGGCATCCTGATGACGTTGCCGATCGGCGGCGCCGACATGCCGGTCGTGATCTCCATTTTCAATGCCTTCACAGGCCTGGCGGTGGGGCTTGAGGGCTACGTGCTTCAGAACCCGGCGCTGATGATCGCGGGGATGGTGGTGGGTGCTGCCGGCATGCTGCTGACGTTGCTGATGGCGAAGGCGATGAACCGCTCCGTCAGCAACGTGGTCTTCACGAACTTCGGAGAAGTGGCGAAGCACAAGCAGGGGAAGATAAAAGGCAGCCTGAAGCCCATACAGCCCGGCGACGCAGGTATCGCGATGCGCTATGCGGCGTCGGTCATCATCGTGCCGGGTTACGGCCTCGCCGTGTCGCAAGGCCAGGGCAAGCTCTTCGAGTTCGTCAAACTGCTGCAGGCGGGCGGCGTGTCGGTGAAGTTCGCAATCCATCCGGTTGCAGGCCGGATGCCGGGCCAGATGGACGTGCTGCTGGCCGAGGCGGGCGTGCCCTATGACCTGATTGTTCAGTTAGAGGACATCAACGACCAGTTCGCCAGTACCGATGTGGCCCTTGTGATCGGCGCCAACGACGTGGTGAATCCGGCCGCGCGCACTGATAAATCCTCCGCTATTTACGGCATGCCGATCCTCAACGCTGATTACGCCAAGAAAGTATTCGTGATCAAGCGTGGGGAAGGCAAGGGCTACGCCGGTATCGTCAATGCCCTTTTCTACGCCGATAACTGCGACATGGTGTATGGCGATGCGCAGACCGTGCTGGTCAAGATGATCGAGGCAGTCAGAGGCCTGAATTTGCCCGCCGTGGCGTAAAGCGGCTGACATATATTAACCGAGGGAAAGATCATGAAAACGAAGATGCAAGCCGCTATTGTCGAAGCGTTCGGCAAGCCGCTCGTGCTGAAGGAAGTCGACATTCCAGCGCCAGGAACAGGGCAGGTGCTGGTCAAGACCGAGGCCTGTGGCGTCTGTCATACCGACCTGCATGCCGCGAATGGAGACTGGCCCTTGAAGCCTTCGCTACCGTTCATCCCGGGCCACGAGGGGATTGGCATTGTCACTGCAATCGGTGCGGGTGTCACGGCCGTGAAAGAGGGCGACCGCGTTGGCGTGCCCTGGCTCTATTCCGCCTGTGGACATTGCGAATATTGCCTCGCGGCGCACGAGCCCGTGTGTCCGGAAGCTCAGTTCGGCGGCTACACAAAGAACGGCGGCTTCGCCGAGTACATCCTCGCGGACCCCAACTATGTAGCGCACATTCCGGCGCACCTGGCCGCCCGCGATGCAGCGCCGCTTATCTGCGCCGGCATCACGTCTTACAAGGGCATCAAGGAAACGCTGGCCCGCCCGGGCGAATGGGTCGTCATTTCAGGCGTCGGAGGCCTGGGACATCTGGGTATCCAGTACGCCAAGGCCATGGGTCTGCACGTTTGCGCGGTCGACATCGACGACGGCAAGCTCGCCCACGCCAAACGTCTGGGCGCTGACGTGATGGTCAACGCCCGGGACGAAGACCCGATCGCCGCCGTCAAGAAGGCCACCGGTGGCGGCGCCCATGGTGTGCTGATTACCGCGCCATCGCTCGGGGCGTTCAAGCAGGGTGTAGGCATGACCCGCAAGCACGGAACCTGCGTTTTGGTGGGCCTGCCGCCGGGTGAATTCCCGACTCCCTTGTTCGACGTGGTAGCCAACTGCATCACGATCAAGGGCTCGTTCGTCGGCAATCGCCGCGACATGGCCGAAGCGCTTGCCTTTGCCGCGGACGGGAAGGTGAAGGCGGATATCGAGTTGCAGCCGCTATCGGCGATCAACGACGTGTTCCATCGGCTGGCGCACGGCGACGTGCCTTCCCGCGTGGTGCTGGAGTTCACGAGTCATTGAGCGGCGCAATAGACCAGGCCTGAGTATTTTCCGAGGCTATCGCCCAGCGGCGGATGCGGGCTACTCTGTGCATGCAAATCGAGCGATGAAAGAGGGTGCTTTATCGTTGGCTTGAACTTCACCGCCCGACGCAATCAGCGCATCGGTCCAGACATGGGGGCGATCTGTCGTGACTAGTGCACACGGTTTTCTGTCGAAGCCCGCCAGCTTCCAAAACGAGGCCATCGAGTCGCTCGTCTCGCGCCACGCGTGCGATCCGCACGCGCTGGTGCAGATCCTCCGTGAGGCACAGGCGCTGCATACCTGGCTGCCGCGCGACATGCTGCGTTATGTGGCGGACACGCTTGGGCTGACACTTGCCCATGTTGAGGGCGTCGCGACGTTCTACCGTTTCTTTCACACCGAACCGGTGGGCGAGTACCGCATACTCTTCAGCGACAACATTACCGACCGTATGCAAGGTAACGCTGCATTGCTGGCCGACTTGTGCCAGCGCCTGGCGGTTGAGCCGGGTCACATGCGCGCCGACGGCCGGGTCAGTGTGGATTTCTGTTCCTGCACCGGCCTTTGCGATCAGGGACCGTCGTTACTGATCAACCACCATCAGGTTGTCACCCGGCTCGACGCCGAGCGCGTTGCTGCGATCGCTGTCCTGATCGAAGCAAGGGTGGCGGTCTCTGACTGGCCGGCGCATTGGTCTCGCGTGGATGACCACATCCGACGCGCCGATGTCCTGCTAGGCACTCCGTTACCGCCCGGCGCAGCCATTGCTGCCGCGTTGGCGCGCGGAGCACGCGCTTTGGTAGACGAGATGACGATCTCGAACCTGCGCGGACGCGGTGGCGCAGGTTTTGTCACCGGCAAGAAATGGGAACTCTGCCGCGATGCGGCGGGCAGCGACCACTACATGGTGTGTAACGCCGACGAAGGCGAGCCCGGAACCTTCAAGGACCGCGTGCTGCTGACCAGTCACCCCGACATGGTGTTTGAAGGCATGACGATTGGTGCGCTCGCGATCGGAGCCCGGCACGGATTGATGTATTTGCGTGGTGAATATCGCTACCTGCTGGAGCCATTGCGCGATGTGCTGCAGCGCCGCCGCGATGCGCATTTGCTGGGGACCGCCATTCAGGGACACGCTGGATTTGATTTTGACATTGAGATTCATGTCGGCGCCGGCGCGTATGTATGCGGCGAGGAGTCGTCGCTGATCGAGTCCCTTGAGGGCAAGCGTGGTACGCCTCGTATCCGTCCGCCGTTTCCCGCAGAGCACGGTTATCTCGGGCAACCTACTGCAGTGGACAACGTTGAAACCTTGTGCGCCGCGACGCACATTGCATTGCAAGGCAGCGCCTGGTGGGCGGCTATCGGCACGCCCAAGTCAACTGGCACCAACATCCATTCCGTATCGGGCGATTGCGATCGGCCGGGTATTTATGAGTATCCGATGGGCACGAGCATCGATCGCATCCTCGAAGATTGCGGCGCGCATGACACCCAGGCGGTGCAGGTCGGCGGCCCGTCGGGGAAGTGCCTCCCGGCGACAGAGTTTGGTCGTCGCATAGGGTTCGAAGACGTACCTACGGCGGGTGCATTCATGGTGTTCGACCGGTCGCGAGACATGTTCGAAGTGGCACGCAACTATGCGGGATTTTTCGCCGAGGAGAGTTGCGGTTTTTGCACGCCGTGCCGGGTGGGCACGGCGCTGGTCGTCAAGAGCATGGACAAACTCGCCGCCGGCCGAGGCTCGCGTCATGACGTCGATTTACTCTGCAGCATTGACAAGCTGATGCACGGCACCACGCATTGCGGCCTGGGCGGCTCGGCCTGCAACGCCCTTCACGACACCATCGTCAAGTTTCGGCCTGCCTACGAGCGACGGCTGAAGTCGCTGCACTTCGAGCCAGCATTCGATCTCGACGCCGAGCTTGCGGACGCACGCCGCGTAACCGGCCGAGATGACGCGGCGGCGCACCTGGAGAGCGCCTCATGACTACGCTCGCCGAGACCGGCAATACAGGCGCCACGTTCTCGCTCGACGGTGACGACGTGCCCTTTGAGCCGGGCGACACCATTCTGCAGGCAGCACGGCGGGCGGGGCGTTACATCCCGCACTTATGCTGGCATCCGGACTTTCCGGCGCAGGGCTCATGCCGCGTTTGCACCGTGAAGGTCAAGGGCCGCGCCGGCTCGGCATGTACCTTGCACGCTGCCGCAGGCGAGGTCGTCGAAAGCAATACAGACGAGCTGAACGCCGATCGCAAGATGCTCATTCAGATGTTGTTCATTGAAGGCAATCACTTTTGCCCCTCTTGCGAAAAGAGCGGCAATTGCCTGCTGCAGGCGACGGCCTACGAGATGAACATGGAGGGCGTACTGTTCGATGAGTTTTACCCGCGACGCCCGATCGACGCAAGCCACGCAGACGTCATGATTGACTTCAACCGCTGCATCCTGTGCGAGCTGTGCGTGCGCGCGAGTCATGATGTCGATGGCAAAGACGTTTTCGCCATCGCGGGTCACGGGATCAGAACGCATCTGGTGGTCAACAGCATGAGCGGAAAGCTGGTCGATACCGATATGGCGCTCACCGACCGGGCTGCGAGCGTTTGCCCTGTCGGTGCGATCCTGCCCAAGCGGCGCGGCTTCGTGATCCCGATCGGCGAGCGCCGGTACGACCCGCACACGGCGGCCGATGCGGACACGCAGGAGGCGTCATGAGCCCTGTCATGAATCCGGCCATGAACGTCGACGTAGCCCCCCGGCCCGCCAAGTTGAAGGTCGCCACCGTTTCGCTTGCGGGTTGCTTCGGCTGCCACACCTCCTTCCTCGACATCGACGAGCGTCTGCTGGAGCTGATCCAGCATATTGAGTTTGACCGCTCGCCGCTAACCGATATCAAGGAAGTCGGCCAGTGCGACATCGGACTGATTGAAGGGGGTGTGTGCAATTCCGAGAACGTGCTCGTGCTGCGCGCGTTTCGTGCCCACTGCAAGACGCTGGTGGCCATGGGTGCTTGTGCCATTAATGGCGGCTTGCCGGCCGAGCGCAATCGCTTCGAGCTGGGCGTCTTGCTCAGCGAGGTTTATCACGACCGCCCGGGCCTGAGCGAAGGCAGCGAGATTCCAAACGACCCCGAACTGCCGCTGTTGCTTCGGCAGGTGCGTCCGATCCATGCAGTCGTGCATGTCGACTACTTCTTGCCCGGTTGCCCGCCGTCGGCGGATGCATTCTGGAGTTTCCTGAACGACCTGATGGCCGGACGCACACCGCAACTCGGTCACGCGTTGATGCACTACGACTGAGAGCGAGGACCAAAACGCAATGAGCTTCGACCTCGAAACCGCCGCAGAACCGAAAGGCCTGCGCCGCGTGGCTATCGACCCGGTGTCGCGCGTCGAAGGGCACGGCAAGGTGACGATCCTGCTCGACGAGCAGAATCGCGTGAAGCAGGTGCGCCTGCATATCGTCGAGTTCCGCGGCTTCGAGAAATTTATCGAAGGGCGTCCCTATTGGGAAGTCCCGGTGATGGTGCAGCGTTTGTGCGGCATCTGTCCGGTCTCGCATCAACTCGCGGCGGCCAAGGCGATGGATCTCGTGGTCGGTGCACAGCCGATCACGCGCAGTGCGGAGAAGATCCGCCGGCTGATGCACTACGGCCAGGTCATGCAATCGCATGCGCTTCACTTCTTTTATCTCGCGTCGCCCGACCTGCTGTTTGGCTTTGACTCGGAAGCCGACCTGCGCAACATCGT
The DNA here is from genome assembly GCF_964253815.1 of Caballeronia sp. LjRoot34. Taxonomy (NCBI): domain Bacteria; kingdom Pseudomonadati; phylum Pseudomonadota; class Betaproteobacteria; order Burkholderiales; family Burkholderiaceae; genus Caballeronia; species Caballeronia sp. LjRoot34. The sequence goes on along the minus strand of NZ_CAXUSB020000003.1, from coordinate 570,188 downwards.
TGGCGTGGCGCAGGCACACCCGGACATCGCGAAGAAGGGCATCCTCTTGCGCAAATTCGGGCAGGAGCTGATCCGCGTCACGTCGGGCAAGCGCATCCACGGCACCGGCGCGATACCCGGCGGAATGAACAAGCATGTGAGCCAGGCTGAACGCGATCTGCTCTATCGCGATGTGGACCAGATGATCGCCTGGGCGGCCGATGCCGTGGACATCGCTAAACAGTTGCACGCGCAAAACCCGATCCTGTACGACGGTTTCGGGAGCTTTCGCTCCAACATGCTGTCACTCGTTCGAGCCGATGGCGCGATGGATCTCTACGATGGCGTGCTGCGTGCGCGCGACGCCGACGGCAAGATCATTCTCGATGGCGCGAGCGACCAGTGCTACATGGACTTGATAGAAGAAGAGGCCCGGCCCTGGACGTACATGAAGTTTCCCCACCTGCGAAGCCTCGGCCGTGATGCCGGGTGGTACCGGGTCGGACCTTTGGCGAGAGTTCAAAATTGCGACTTCATTCCTAGCCCGCTTGCGGAAGTGCAGCGTCAGGAGTTCGTCGCCTGGGGCAAGGGCGCGCCGGTTCACGCCACACTTGCCTACCACTGGGCGCGGATGATCGAGGTGTTGCATACGGTGGAGGTCATCAAGGATCTGCTCAACGACCCGGACATCCTGCAAGGGGAATTGATGGCCAGCGGCGAGCGCCGGGGAGGGGGCGTGGGTATCATCGAAGCGCCACGCGGAACCCTCATTCACGACTATCAAGTAGGTTCCGACGACCTGGTGAGCATGTGCAATCTGATCGTCTCGACCACGCACAACAACCAGGCGATGAACGAAGCCGTGCGGTCGGTCGCACGTCAGTATCTGGATGGCCGCGAGCTGACCGAAGGGCTCCTCAATCGTATTGAAGTGGCCATCCGTGCGTTTGACCCCTGCCTGTCGTGCGCCACGCATGCGCTGGGTCAGATGCCGCTAGATGTTGTACTGCTCGGGGCTGGCGGTGAACTAGTCGATCACGTCGTGAAGTCGCCGCATGGCGAGATGGTGCGCAACGCCCAGGCGTTCGGGGAGCCGCTCCCATGATTGCTCCCATGCTGGTGTGCGGGTGGGGCAATCTGAGCCGTGGCGATGACGCGCTAGGCCCGTTGTTCGTGCAGCAATTGTGCACGTGGGCCGGGTCAGCGAACGACAGCCGTGTGGAGTTTCTCGAAGACTATCAGCTTCAAATCGAGCACGCACTGGACCTCGTGTGTCGTGAGCGCGTGCTGTTCGTCGATGCCAGCCTGACTTGCACAGCCCCGTTCGAGGTTACATCGCTGAGTCCGGCGCGTGACGCGACCTTCACCACGCACGCCATGTCTGCGCCGTCAGTGATGCAGGTGTACCGCGACCTGTACCGCGTCAATCCGCCGCCATGCACGCTGCTGGCAATTCGAGGCATGCGTTTCGAACTCGGGGAGCCGCCCGGACCGCTCGCGCTCGAACACCTGGCGCTAGCGCTGGCCTGGGGGCAAGCCTGGTTAGGAAATAGCGTACCGCCGCCCGCCATCGCGCCTGAGGCCATGCATGCATGAAATCAGCCTGGCTGGCGGCATCCTGCGCATGGTCGAAGAGGCTGCCGCGCGCGAGCACTTCTGGCGGGTTTCGCAACTGCGTCTTGAGATCGGCGCGTTGGCCGGTGTCGAAGCGCAGGCCTTGCGTTTCGCGCTCACTGCCATGATGCCTGGCACCTGTCTGGAAGGGGGGAAGATCACCATCGACGAGATTCCCGGCACGGCCCGGTGCCTGCACTGCGCCGCCAGCGTGGAGATTGAAAGCTATCTTGAACCCTGCCCGCGATGCGGCAGCTTCACCTTGCAGGCCACGGGAGGCTCCGAGCTACGCGTGGTCGACCTCGTGGTGTTCGACGATTGAACTTTGAAGGAGAGGGTCATGTGTGTCGTCTGCGGCTGTAATGCCGAGTCAAGCTCCGAGTCGAACTCCGACTCAAACGCCCAGCGCACCGATGCGCGGGAAACAACTTCCAGCGCTTTCCATGTACCTATGGAGACGGGCGATGGCGATCTTCACTATGGCGTTGGCGCCGCCCGATTGTCGGTGCCCGGTATCAGCCAGGCACGCGTCATCCATATGGAAGCCGATGTGCTGGGCGAGAACAAGCGCCTGGCAAACCGCAATCGAGCGCATTTCGCGGCGCATGGCGTGAGCGCGTTCAACCTTGTCTCCAGCCCCGGCTCGGGCAAGACAACGCTGCTTTGCGCGAGCATCAACGCGCTCAAGATCCGCAGGCCGGCCTTGAGCGTGGCGGTGATCGAGGGCGACCAGCAAACCAGTGTCGATGCGGACCGCATTCGCGCCACCGGTGTATCGGCGATCCAGGTCAACACTGGCCGCGGCTGCCATCTGGATGCGCAAATGGTGGGCGACGCTTTCGCGCGTCTCGATCTGCACGCAAGCGCGCATCACGGCCACGGCGCTCACGGTGCCGATGCACTGCTGTTCATCGAAAACGTCGGCAATCTGGTTTGCCCGGCGCTGTGGGATCTGGGCGAGGCCGCCAAGGTCGTGGTGTTGTCAGTGACCGAAGGCGAGGACAAGCCTCTCAAGTATCCGGACATGTTCGCCGCTGCAACGCTGATGGTGGTCAACAAGATCGACCTCATGCCTTACGTCAGTTTCGACGTGTCCAGATGCATCGGGTACGCCCGACAAGTCAACCCCGGCATCGAGGTGCTGCTCGTGTCGGCCACGACCGGCGATGGCATGGACCGCTGGCTGGACTGGCTGTTGCCCCAGTGCGGTGACCCGGATCATCGTCCGGTGGTCGAACCGTTCGGGCACGACACTGCTGCACAACGGATCACGGCGTCAACCGGCGTGACGCCATGATCCATTCAGCCCGCTTGCCAAAAGCGGCACCCGCGCGCGTGCTGGCTTGCGGTGCATACCTGAAGAACACCGCCTGCCTGATCGATGGCCAGCGAGTGCTGTGGTCCGCCCCGCACGGAGATCTCGTCGGCGCAGCCAACCGCGAGGCGCTGGACGACTCGGTCGAGGAACTGCTGCGTGCCGCATCGGGGCCGGTGCAGGCTGTGGCACATGACCTGCATCCGGATATTTACAGTACTCACGTTGCACAGGCGCTGGCGGGCCGTCTGGGCGTTCGGGCGATCGCTGTCCAGCACCATCATGCGCACATTGCGGTGGTCCAGGCCGAGCAAGGAGTAGCCGGTCCTGTCATCGGCCTCGCGCTGGATGGTGTGGGCTTGGGCGACGACGGCAGCGCATGGGGTGGCGAAGTACTTTGGGTGGATTCGGCCGCCCATCGGTGGCGTCGACTGGATCATTTGGTGCCCTTGTTATTGCCCGGCGGCGACGTGGCTGCGCGCGAACCCTGGCGCATGGCCGCTGCCGTACTGCACCGCCTGGGCCGTACCGACGAAATCGAAGCAAGGTTCGCTCCGGTGGTTGGCGTGGTTGCGGCGCGCGTCGTGCGCAGCCTGCTGGAGCGTCAGGTCAACAGTCCCTCCACGACAAGTGCCGGCCGCTGGTTCGACGCTGCCGCTGGCGCGTTGGGACTGTGCGTTCACCAAACAGTCGAAGCAGAAGCGGCCATTGCACTGGAGCAGCAGGCCAGAATGTGGCTGGAGGCCCACCCCGAATTCAGCGTGCAATGGACCTCGCTCGATCTGGCGCCGCTCGTAGCCGAATTGTTCGCGATGGCCGGCCAGGGCGTCGCGTCGAGCGCGTACGGTGCGGCGATTTTTCACCTGGGTCTGGCCGCTGGTCTGGCACACACGGCCACCGAGGCTGCGCGCGCACATGGCACCCGAACCGTCATTCTGGGGGGCGGCTGTTTCCTCAACCAGGTCCTTAGCGAACGTCTGAGCGCAGCGCTGCAAGGCGCGAGCCTGGTGGTGTTGCGACCACAAAGCGTGAGTTGTGGCGATGCGGGCCTCGCGCTAGGTCAGGCGTGGGTGGCGGGCTGCACCATCAATGCCGGTCAAGGAATGCTATCTGCTGAGGAAACCTTATCATGTGCCTAGCGTTGCCTGCTCGTGTTATAGCGCTCGACGGCACGGACATGGCCGTCGTCGACCTTGGTGGCGTGCGGAAACGAATTTCGATTGCGCTGGTGCCCGAGGTTCAGGTTGGCGACTATGTGATCGTTCATGTGGGTTATGCCATCGGCATGCTCGACATAGAGGAAGCGGAAGCAACGATTAAACTGTTCGCGGAGCTGGCCACGTGAAATACGTCGATGAATTCCGTGATGGCGCGCTCGCCCGCAACATTGCCGCCAACATCGCGGGAGAAGCTGAAGCGTCCCGGCGATACAGTTTCATGGAGTTTTGCGGCGGCCACACACATGCTCTAGCCCGCTATGGCGTCGTGGATCTGCTGCCTCCAAATGTACGCATGATCCACGGCCCCGGTTGCCCTGTGTGCGTGCTTCCCATTGGGCGTGTGGACATGGCCTTACGTCTCGCACTCGATGCCGGCGTGATGCTGTGTACCTACGGCGATGTGATGCGGGTACCGGCGTCGGCCGGCTTGTCCCTGATGCGCGCCAAGGCACGCGGCGCCGACATCCGCATGGTGTATTCCCCGCTCGATGCGTTGAAGCTCGCTGTCGACAACCCGCGACGCGAAGTGGTGTTCCTTGCCATCGGTTTCGAGACCACCACGCCGCCGACCGCGCTGGCTATCCAGCAAGCAGCGCGTGAAGGGCTGAAAAACTTCAGCGTGCTGTGCTGCCACGTGCTGACGCCGGCCGCCATTACCCACATCCTTGAATCCCCGGAAGTGCGCCAATACGGCACGGTCGAGATCGACGGTTTTGTCGGGCCGGCCCACGTGAGTATCGTGATTGGATCGGGTCCCTACGAGGGGTTTGCCAAGACCCATCGCAAGCCGGTGGTAATCGCCGGGTTCGAGCCCCTGGACGTGATGCAGGCCATCCTGATGCTGGTGCGCCAGGTCAATGATGGCCGCGCCGAGATCGAGAATGAATTTACGCGTGCGGTGAATCGCGAAGGCAATGCTCGCGCCCAGGCTGTGACGGCGCAGGTGCTCGAAGTGCGCGCTACGTTTGAGTGGCGCGGACTGGGTGAGGTGCCGATGAGTGCGCTCAGGATTCGCCCGGAATATGCGCTCTTCGACGCCGAGCGCCGCTTCGATCTGAACTACCGTGCGGTGCCCGACCATAAGCAATGCGAATGCGGTGCAATCCTGCGCGGGGTCAAGAAGCCCATCGACTGCAAGCTCTTTGGCACGGTCTGCACGCCGGACAATCCGATGGGATCCTGCATGGTGTCGAGTGAAGGCTCGTGTGCGGCGCACTACTCATACGGAAGGTTCCGGGACATCCCGGTGGTGGCCGCATGAAGTTGCAGTACTCAGCGTGACGCACTTTTGATCGAGATCCCCGATCCATGGATACACCGAAAAGACATTACACACGTCCTCTGGATATGAAGCATGGCCGCATCGACATGAACCACGGCGCGGGCGGCCGTCTGTCGGCACAGTTGATCGAGGAGATATTCGCTCGCGCTTTCGACAATGAATTTCTGCGGCAGGGCAATGACGGGGCGCTCTTGCCGGTGCCGGCCGGCCAACGGTTGGTCATGGCTACCGACGCGCATGTCATTTCACCTCTGTTCTTTCCCGGCGGCGACATCGGCTGCCTTGCGGTGCACGGCACGCTCAATGATGTAGCGATGCTGGGAGCGACGCCGCTCTACCTGAGCGCGTGCTTCATCCTGGAAGAAGGCTTGCCGTTGGCGGAGCTCAAACGCATCGTGCAGTCGATGGCCAGTGCCGCGCTTGATGCAGGCGTGCCTATTGTCACCGGGGACACGAAGGTAGTCGAGCGCGGTAAGGGTGAGGGCGTTTTCATCAGCACAACGGGGATCGGCACAGTGTCTGAGGGATGCGTCATCGGCGGGGCTTGTGCGCGGCCCGGCGACGCGGTGTTGCTGTCGGGAACGATCGGCGAGCACGGCGTCGCGGTGTTGTCTCAACGCGCTTCGCTGGAGTTTGAGACCACGATCAAATCCGACACGGCTGCATTGCACACGCTGGTCGCGGCGATGTTGGCGGCTGCCCCCATTGGTGCGATACATGTGCTGCGTGACCCCACTCGCGGCGGGCTCGCGACCACGCTCAATGAGATCGCGGGGCAGTCCAACGTGGGCATGATGCTGGAGGAATCTGCTATTCCCATACTGCCTCAGGTCGATGCCGCCTGCGAATTGCTGGGCCTGGACCCACTGTATATCGCCAACGAAGGCAAGCTGGTGGCGATCGTCGCACCGGAGGCTGCAGCCGCGGTGCTGGCCGCAATGCATGCGCACGCTTTGGGCCACGCAGCCGCGTGTATAGGCAGCGTCACAGAAGACGAGAATTGTTTTATCCAGATGAACACACGCGTTGGTGGGCGGCGCGTTGTCGACTGGCTGAGCGGCGAGCCGCTGCCGCGCATCTGCTGATCTCGTACGTATCGCCGCCGGAAAATGAGTAGTTTCCGAGCCTGCACAGTCGACCAGGCGACGACTATCATCAAAGCCGATGATGGTGCGATAGCGTTCCAAGTCGGCGTCCATCGAAACAAGCAACGCGAGATGCAGAGATGCAAAAAACGCTCTCGTTTGTTTCAACTGACCTCTACGGAGATTCACGATGCAAGCAGGAATGACTGGATTGAACGCTGCGTTCTTCGAGCGGTTTAGCTCGCGCGATGAAGCATTGTTTTCTGAAAAAATATTATCAGTTATACGAAACGAATTCGAAGGCCATCCGGAAAGATCGACCCCGAAAGCAGGGGCTTGAGATGGTCGCACCCCGGTCGGACGCATTTGTTTTTTTCGGCGCTACCGGCGATCTGGCATACAAGCAGATCTTCCCGGCGTTACAAGCCATGATTCGACATGGTCGCCTCGACATGCCGATAATTGGCGTAGGCAGATCGCCATGGGACAACGATCGTTTTATCGCGCGGGCGCGAGACAGCATCGAAAAACACGCCACGCTGGACGCTGCGGCTTTCGAAAAACTCGCTTCCCGACTGCAATACGTCGTAGGCGACTGCCGCGACGAGCGGACCTATCGGCACTTGCGCGAGGCCCTCGGCAACGCCGGGCAGCCCTTGTACTATCTTGCCCTTCCCCCGGAAATATTCGGGGTCGTGGTAGATGGCCTGTCCTGGTCGGGCTGCGCCAAAAATGCCCGCGTGATGGTTGAAAAACCGTTTGGGAGCGATCTCGCTTCGGCACAGGCCCTGAACGCGTTGCTCATGAAATCCTTCGCGCCATCGGCCGTGTTCCGCGTCGATCATTACCTGGGCAAGGAACCGATCCAGAACTTGCTGTACTTCCGCTTTGCCAATGCGCTCGTTGAACCGGTATGGAATCGCCGCTATGTAGCGAGCGTTCAGGTCACCATGGCCGAGTCATTCGGGGTACAAGGCCGTGGGAGTATGTACGAAGGCGTCGGGGCTATCCGGGATGTCGTGCAGAATCATTTGCTGCAAGTGGTTTCATTGCTGGCGGCCGAGCCCCCGGTCGCCGATCATCCCGATGCAATGCGCGATGCGAAACTGAGCGTATTCGAGGCGATGCGGCCAATCTCTACGGACGAGACAGTGCGAGGACAGTTCCGTGGATACCGGGATGAGCCCGGCGTCGCCCCTGATTCCCAGGTTGAGACCTTCGTTGCGTTGCGTCTGCATATCGAGAGCGAGCGGTGGGCCGGGGTGCCGTTCTATATCCGGGCCGGCAAACAGATGCCCGTGACCGGTACCGAGATCATGGTGAAACTTAAATCGCCGTCGCACGCAGTCTTCGATACCGCAGCATCGGGCCAATCAAACTACTTCCGCTTCCGGATCAGCCCCGACGTGCTGATCTCGGTGGGCGCGCGCGTCAAGGTCCCTGGCGAGGTCATGGCAGGCGAAACGGTGGAACTCCTCGCACATCGTCATCCTGGCGATGAAATGGCGCCATACGAACGCTTGTTTGGCGACGCGATTCTGGGGGACGCGTCGCTATTCGCGCGCTATGACAGCATTGAGGCAGCCTGGCGCACCGTTGCCCCCATTCTTGGGAACACCGTTCCAATCAGGTACTACGAATCATCGAACTGGGGACCGGCAGAAAGCGAACAGCTTATCTCGCGTGATGGCGGCTGGCATAGCCCGGTTGCAAACGCCACGAACGAGGGCGATGCCGGATGATGTGGCTTTCACACCGGCAACGGCGATTCCACGGTGATACGCTAGGCAGCGTGTACACGAATCGCAGGTTTAGCTATCGGAGTGAGCCATGAAGTCTGTCACCCCAGCAGTATCCGCCGCGCCCGCCTATGCGCCAAAGCCTGCAGCGGTCTACACCTGCGCCATGCATCCCCAGATAAGGTTGCCGAACCCGGGCGCGTGCCCGATCTGCGGCATGACGCTGGAGTTGGTTGCCCCTGTCTTGACGGAGCAGTCTTCTATTGAGCTTAGGGATATGACTCGCCGCTTCTGGATGGCGGTGGTCTTCTCGGTGCCCCTGCTGTGGCTGACCATGGGACATGACGTCGGGCTCCCGGATCCGAACGACGCGATCAATCGCATGGCGCAAGCGTTCAAGCTTCCGCATCTCCTGTCCGTCTCGTGGTCGCAATGCTTGCAGGGCTTGCTGGCGACACCGGTCGTTCTATGGGCTGGATGGCCGTTTCTCGCACGGGGATGGAGATCCTTCGCCACGTGGCAGTTGAACATGTTCAGCCTTATTGCCATAGGGGTTGGGGCAGCGTATTTCTTCAGTCTTTTCGTCTTGTTCTTTCCTGCCAGTGTTCCCGATGCGTTTCGACGCGGGGGTGAACTGCCTTCGTATTTCGAAGCTTCTTCCGTAATCGTGGCGCTTATTTTGCTAGGGCAGGTGCTTGAACTGCGTGCGCGCTCGCGGACCACCGGCGCGATACAGGACTTGTTGAAGCTGGCGCCACAAACGGCGGATAGAGTGCGCGTCGACGGTACGGAAGAAACCGTTGCGCTCGAGATGGTTGTCGTGGGTGACACTCTGCGCGTCAAACCCGGCTCAAAAATTCCTGTCGATGGCGTGGTCTTGGAAGGGCGATCGAGCGTCGATGAATCCATGATTTCCGGGGAACCGATCCCGGTAGAGAAGGTAACCGGCAGCAACGTCACAGGGGCGACCGTGAATCAGACCGGATCCTTTCTGATGAAGGCCGAGAAGGTCGGGAGCGAGACCCTGCTCGCGAGAATCGTTCAATTGGTCTCCGAGGCCGGGCGCTCTCGCGCGCCCATTCAGAAGATTGCCGACGAGGTTTCGGGATGGTTCGTCACGGCGGTGCTGGTGGTCGCGGCCGTTTCGTTCGTGGTCTGGATGCTCTTCGGACCGCAGCCGGTGCTCGGAAACGCTCTTGTCGTGGCTATCAGCGTACTCATTATCGCGTGTCCGTGCGCGCTCGGCCTGGCTACGCCAGTTTCGATCATCGTGGGTGTCGGACGAGGGGCGAAACAAGGTGTCCTTATCAAAGATGCGCAAGCGCTGGAGCTGATGGAAAAAGTGGATACCTTGCTGGTCGATAAAACCGGGACGTTGACGGAGGGTAGGCCACGGGTGCGTGCAGTCATCGCGCTTGACGGATTCACCGAAACTTTCCTGCTCGCTTATTCAGGCGGCCTCGAGGGGCAGAGTGAACATCCGCTGGCGCAAGCTATTGTTAGCGAGGCGCGCGACCGGAATGTCACGCTTCCATCCGTCTCTGCCTTCAATTCCGTGACCGGTAAAGGTATAAGCGGGACGATCGATGGCCATACCGTCCTGCTCGGTAACGCACGGCTGATGGATGACGCGAAAGTCGATTGCTTAGCCGCGAGAGCAGGCGTGGAACGACTGCTGACAGACGCACAAACGGTTATGTATCTTTCGGTCGACGGCAAGCTGGCTGGCTACCTTGGTGTGTCGGATCCCGTCAAAGCCACGACGCCCGAGGCAGTCAAGCTGCTTAGAGCGTCCGGAATCAAGATCATCATGCTAACGGGCGACAATGCGGTAACCGCTAACGCCGTTGCGAAGGTTCTGGCTCTGGACGGCGTGAAAGCCGAGGTGCTTCCGCAAGACAAACATAAGTATGTGCAAGAGTTGCAGGAGCAAGGACATGTTGTCGCGATGGCCGGAGACGGTGTGAACGATGCGCCGGCCCTGGCGCAAGCCAATGTTGGCATAGCAATGGGGACAGGAACGGATGTGGCGATGAATAGTGCGCGCATCGTCCTTGTCAAAGGCGACCTGAGGGGTATCGCAACCGCAAGGCAGTTGAGCGTCGCCACGATGAAGAACATCCGGCAAAACCTGTTCTTTGCCTTCGCCTACAACTTGATCGGGATACCGATCGCGGCGGGCGTTCTTTATCCGTGGTCAGGCATCCTGCTAAGCCCTGTCATTGCAAGCGCCGCCATGGCATTCAGTTCCGTGTCGGTAATCGGAAATGCCCTACGCCTCAAGGCGGTCAGGTTCCACGGCGCGCCAACCTGACTTCACATATTGACGCCTACACCGGTGCATTGATGTCGGCGACCCTGACCAGTTTCTTGTTCACGAACTCCTGAATGCCCATCTCGGACAGTTCTCGGCCGTAACCTGAGTGCTTGACGCCACCGAACGGCAACTCCGGTGTCGTCCAGGTCGGCTGGTTGACAAACACCATGCCGGTGTCGATGCGGCTCGCCACGCGCTTGCCCCGTGCGATATCCCTTGTGAAGACCGAACCGCCAAGACCGAAGTCTGAATCGTTGGCGAGCGCCACCGCTTCGTCTTCGTTTTTTACGGTGAAAAGCAGGGCGACCGGTCCGAAAAACTCATCGCGGAATGCGGGATTGTCTGGCCGGATATGGGTGAGAATCGTGGGCTGCATGAATGCGCCTGGACGATCAAGACGCTTGCCGCCCATGACGAGCTTCGCACCGTGAGCAACCGCTTGTTCTACCTGATCGAGGAGCTTGACGAGAGCCGATTCGGTCGACAGCGGACCCAGGGTCGTCACGGGATCCATTGGATCGCCCGGCCTGAGCGCCTCAAGCGCCGTTTGAAACCTGTGCAGAAAGTGGCCCGCTACTTCCTCGACAACGATAAAGCGCTTGGCAGCTACGCAGCACTGGCCCATGTTGTTCATCTTGCCCCACACAGCCCATTTGACCGTCTTTTCCAGGTCCGCGTCTTCGAGCACGATGAAGGCGTCGCTGCCGCCCAGTTCCATTGTCGACTTCTTAAGGTTCATCCCGGCCCGGGCGGCCACCACTCTTCCGGCGTCCACACTGCCGGTCAACACTACGCCCTTGATCCGCGGATCATCGATCACCTGATTGACCTGGTCATAGGAAATCAGAAGATTGGTATAGGCGCCTGCCGGTGCACCTGCATCAAGCCATAGTTGCTCGAAAGCGATGGCACACTGCGGCACGCAGCCGGCGTGCTTTACCATCACCACATTGCCGGCCATCAGATTCGGTGCGGCAAAGCGTGCGAGCTGGTAGTACGGAAAATTCCACGGTTGTACGCCGAAGAGCACGCCTAATGGACTGCTTTCGACTTGCGCTTCCCCTGTGAGCGGTTGCAGGACCCGGGGTGCAAGGAACGACTCCGCGTTCCTCGCGTAGTAGTCGAGGATATCCGCACTCAGCTCCACCTCACCTCGAGCCTGTGCGACCAGCTTACCCATCTCGAGGGTTACCGGCCGGGCAAACTCATAGACCCGCGCGCGCATCAGCGCTGCGGCTCTTGCGACAATTGCCGCTCGTTCGTAGAAACTGGTATGCCGCCAGGTTTCAAAGCAAGCTTGTGCGTGCTCGATTGCTATTTCAAGCCGCTTATCGTCAAACTCTTCGAATGTTTTCAGAATCGTACCGTCATACGGGTTCACGCTTTGATAGGACATGACCGGCTCTCATTGGTAAGGATAGCTATCGAAGCGAAACCACGTTTCGCTCGACTTGGAAAATTGAATTTCAGTCCGCCGTATCGGGCGGAGCGGATGAACGTGCCTCTAGCCGTCTGTTCCTGCGGCGACGCGCCATTTCGCCCGCTCTCATCGTGTCTTGAGCCGGCACGCTCGAAGAAAGACGTGCAAATTCCTTATCCACCATGCTGGCGAGATCGCCTTCGCTCACCTCCGCTCCGGGCGGAAGCGAAAGCAATGACTCGAGAAATGTTTGCGTTGTCATGGAAAACTCCGTTGCTGGCTACGGCCAATTGGGAACGACGTTAAGAAAATACAATTTTTATCACTGGGCGATAGTTGATGGCTCTTACTGCGACGGAGAATGGAATAGCCGGCGCGAACATCGTGCACAGTCAATCGGCGCCATGAAACGAGAGACGGGCTTCGATGCTGACTTCGGGCCGTCACAGGCTTGAGTCGGTAGTCGCTCGACGGGTTTTAGCGCAGAGCTGAGAAGCAACCGCTATAAAAACGCCTAATTTGCCAGCGAGTTCTATAGCCGAAAGAAAAGCAAGGGAACGTGAGTGAGCGTATTCGGATGACACTGCAACCGAGATCACGGCTACGCTAACCAGACATAAAAATGCAAGAGCATATCTCGCCAGGGTAATTCCCTTAAAGGAAAGAACGGCGAGCGCAACAAACAGGAGCTTCGAGGTCAATAGCGCGGAAGACTGTTCAACGCTCGTTCCACTATCTATTTCCCATGGAAGTTCGACTAAAGACCACAGCACGACAAAGCAGGTTGAAATTGTGGCCCACCTATCCATGCCCGCGGCTAGGTATCGAGCGGTTTGACCGCCCGATTCCACCGGGAGCAGCCCGGGTTTCGGCAGTACGTGCCCGCTGCTGTCCGGGTTCATATGGATCGGCTGTACATGAGTTTTGCCTTTAATAAGGGCTTCACCGAGCCTGGCACCTAAGTCGTTAGCAGCTTAAGCATTTGCAGGGCACGTTCGTGGATGATGCTGCCACGCGACCAGTAACGTTCTGATCGAAGATGCGATTGCGCCTAAAAGGTAACGCCTGAAAATTCACTACAGGATAGCTTTCGACGTGGTAAAGCGAAAGACTCGGAATCTACTCAGATCAACGTGATTGGGCGATAAAGCCGCGTGGGAATTAGCCAGTGGCTTGCTACGCAACGCGGTTCGCGAACGGCGCACGCCGGGGTTGTTGCACGGCAGCTTGGCGAGGATTTCCTCGTCGGTTACCGCGCTGGAACTTCAGCCACGGCTTAAGCATCTGCGCTTGGGTTTATCGACCGACAATCCGTTCTATCAAAGGCGCTTCGCGGGTAGCGACTTCAGGTTTGCGCGAACCCTTTTTGCTGCCAAAAGCGACATATAGTCAAGGACGCGTGCTCCATCTCGATAGGAGGCCATCGTGTCCTCATACATCTTCGAGACGGCTAGCACCGATGTATGCGTTTCTTCGGCTATCTGCTCAACAACTCTCTCATCGCTGGGTCTATTCACTTTGATTTCCTCGTTCGGAAGCAGTAGGGAAAAAGCTGAATTTTCCAAAACGAATGACGAGGTGATCGCAAAAGCAAAGAGTTCTTCGTCTGGATCGGCGCTTCGCGAAGTGTCGCGCGCACAATTCAAACTAGCATTTTTGTACGAGCCGCCGTTGACTCAGATCAAGGCAGATCGGTTCGAGAAATACCGCGGGATGAATGCCAATGAACGATGGCGTCCGCCCGGAATTGCGCTTCGCCACCTGAGAGATAGCGTCGTTCGGAGCGGGGGGAAGGGCAGGCGGGTTGCAAACCGAAGGCATTGGCCCCGCGACTTACCCTGGCTCGCCTTTAGTTTTGGTTATGGCCGAAGCCGGCGCGAAAGGCGGCCCCAGCTTTTTCGCAATGAGGTCCATGAGATAGGCGGAAAAGTACACCACCGCAGCACCCAGGGCCAGTCCACGCAGATCGTCAAAGCCCACGGAATGGTGGGTTAAATATTGGACTGCACAGTAGACCACTGCGAAATAGATCCAGATGTAGAAGGCATCGACGGGACGGTCATGCCGCCGATGCGGTGCTTGATGGTGAGCAGCCGTCTTTAGTTCCGGAGAGGATTGTATTTGCATGTTCTATCGTGGCGGCGCCGTTGGGTTATTCGGTTGGGGGACCCTGCTGACCAAACCTCTTTAAGGCGCTTGGTTTAGAGCGCACTTAACGCACCGCTTAGCACGATGTATGAATGCATCGTAATGGGGAAAACATTAGCCCAGTAGTTGCCATCCATGTCTGTTTGATATGGATCAAATAGTGCGCAAGACTGGCCGGCCTATGCTGTCAGCACTCTTTCGGTGGGAGTAACGCGAAACACGGGCGGAACACGGCCACTCAGCTTGACTCCTTGCTTACCCGACGATTGCCTTACCGCTGTTCTGGATATTACCGGGCGGCAAGACAGCGAGGAGCATGTTACCTACCGGCGAACCAGCAGCTCGAATTCGTGACCGGTGCTTGGTTAAGCCTTGCGCTCGCGAGTCGAATGCAAATCACGACATCGCAAAAGGACGGGCTTATGCAAATTCGAGAAATTCGATCAAAGATCAAGAGCGTTACCAATACGCGCAAGATTACCCGCGCGATGGAAATGATGGCGCGTACGAAAATGGCTAAAGCACAGCGACGCGCGCGCGTGTTCCGGCCGTACGCGGAGCGTATTCGCGCCATAGCAATACGTCTTCACGAAGACAAACCGGACTACATGTCGGCTTTCCTCACCCGACGCATGCCGGTTGCCCGGGTCGGCCTGATTGTTGTCAGTACCGACCGGGGTTTATGCGGGCCGCTAAATAATCGCTTGCTGCTCAAGTGCTCGGAGGCGTTGGACGAGTGGCAAAAAGCGGGAGTGAAGGTCGAAGTGAGCGTGATCGGTTCCCGGGGTATCGGCCCATTGCATCGTCATGGCGCCAACGTTGTAGCGCGTACCGGCGTATTGACCGCGGAGCTGCACTTTGATGCGTTCTTCGGCACGATTACCGTGCCGCTCAGCGGATTTCTCAACGCACAGCTGGACGAAGTCTACATTGCGTATAACCACCTTTCCAGTGCCCTGTCTTATGAGCCTGAGCTCGAGAAGGTTCTGCCGCTAGACGAGCTCCTGGCGAATCGTGACGGGCCGCCGGAGCCCTTGCCCGAGTATATCTACGAGCCGGACCCCAAGCCTGTGGTCGACACCTTGCTGCTGCGCTACGTCGAGTCATTCATCTACCAGGCGGTTGCCGAGAATAATGCCTGCGAGCAGTGCGCCCGAATGCTGGCGATGCAAGCGGCGACCGACAATGCCGACCGCATGCTCAAGAACCTGGTTCGCGTTTATAACAGGACCCGCCAGGCGGCGATCACCACCGAGCTATGTGACATCGTCAATGGCGCATCGGCCGTTTAAGCCAAGGTAAATATGGACCATCTCTTGCGGGTCGACATTCTTAGTGTCGAAGAATTGCTTTTTACAGGCGACTCTACTTTCGTTGTACTGCCGGGTGAGGTAGGTGAATTGGGCATTTATCCCGGCCACGCCTCCCTGATGACGCGCATTCGGCCAGGGGTTATAAAGATCCGTCAGCCTGGGGCGGCTGAAGATCAGCATGTTTTTGTCGCAGGAGGCGTGCTGGAAGTGTTGCGGGACTCGGTCATCGTGCTGGCTGACCATGCAATTCGCACGCCGGAACTTGATTCTGCACAGGCAGATGAAGCGAGAGCTAAAGCAAGCGAACTTCGCGACCAGTTCGCCAACGAGAGCCGAGGAGAATTCGATTTCGCCGCGGCTAAATCGGAACTGATGGACGAACTAAGAAGGTTCTTTCTGTTGGCCCTGCACGAGAATACTCGTTGAGTGTGGTGACGGCTGCACTGTTGGCGAATAGGTGCAGCACCCTATTCGCCAACACGAAACGGTGTACATCCCCTCACGGAATACGTTTGCTCTGAGCGCCCTGAGCCTTTGGATAGAACCGCGCACCGTCGAGTTCGGACAGCAACTCGTACTCACGATATTTCGCCGTCACGTCACGCTGGGCAGCATCGAGCAGCACGCGCGCTTCGTCCGGGTCCGACTTCGACAGTCCGCTATAGCGGATTTCGTTGTAAGCATAATCCCGCAGGGGAATAGCCGGACGGGGTGAATCAAGGCAGAAAGGATTTTGCCCAACGGCACGTAGCGCGGGGTTAAAGCGCAACAGAGGCCAGAAGCCGCTCGCTACAGCAAGCTCCTGCTGTTTCATACCATGGCGCATGTCAATGCCATGCGCGATGCAATGGCTGTAAGCGAGAATCATGGACGGCCCATCGTAGGCTTCCGCCTCGCGAAAGGCGAGCAGCGTTTGCTGAGGGTTCGCACCCATGGCCACCTGCGCGACGTAGATATTGCCGTAGGCGATTGCTTGCAGCGCCAGATCCTTGCGCGCCACGCGCTTGCCCGCGGCAGCGAACTTGGCAACCGCGCCAAGCGGAGTTGCTTTGGATGCCTGACCACCTGTATTCGAATAGACCTCGGTGTCGAGCACGAGCACATTCACATTGCGTCCCGTCGCGAGCACGTGATCGAGACCGCCATAGTCGATATCGTAGGCCCAGCCATCACCCCCGACAATCCAGATACTGCGGCGAACCAGATGATCGATCAGCGACAGCAGATCGCGCGACGAGTCGGTTTTCAGCGCGAGCAACTTCGACTTCAATTCAGCGACGCGCTGGCGCTGGGCGCGGATGTCTGATTCCTCCGTCTGCGGCGCATCGATAATCGCTTGCGCGAGCTCCTGACCCACTTGCGGCGCGAGAGAGCGCAGCAGCGTGAGTGCCATGTCGAGGTGTTTGTCGGCGGCGAGGCGAAAGCCAAGGCCGAACTCGGCGTTGTCTTCGAACAGCGAGTTCGACCACGCCGGGCCCCGGCCTTCGTGGTTCAGCGTCCAGGGTGTCACGGGCAGATTGCCGCCATAGATCGATGAGCATCCGGTCGCATTGGCAATCTGCGCCCGGTCGCCGAACAACTGCGACAGCAGCTTGAGATACGGCGTTTCACCGCATCCGGCGCACGCACCGGGGAATTCGAATAGCGGCTGCAAAAACTGGACGCCGCGCACGTTCTTGAAGTCGACGCGTGAGCGATCGTTGACCGCAAGGGTCTCGAAGAACGCAATGTTCGCGAGAGACTCGGCGAGCAATGGTGCTTTCGCGGTGAGGTTGATCGCCTTGACATCGGCTTGCGTGGAACTTTGAACCGGGCACGCTTCGACGCATAGGCCGCAACCGGTACAGTCTTCCGCATACACCTCAAGGGTGAAACGTTCTTCGGGGTAACCTCGCGCATTGACGGGCGCCGACTTGAATGACGACGGCGCGCCGTTGAGCTGGTCCTCGTTGTAGTAGCGTGAGCGGATCACGCTGTGAGGGCACACGAATGCGCATTGCCCGCACTGAATGCACGATTGCGCATCCCAGCTTGCGACGATATCGGAGACGTTGCGTTTTTCGAATGCGGCCGTCCCCGATGGAAACGTGCCATCGGCAGGCATCGCGCTGACGGGGATCATGTCGCCCATGCCCGCGAACATCTTTGCGGTCACACGCCGAACGAATTCCGGGGCGGTTGCCGGCACCTGCGCCGCAAGGTCGTGCGCATTGGTGGCGCGGGCGGGCAGGGGCACCTCATGAAGATGGCTTAGGGCGGCGTCGACTGCCGCATTATTTTTTTCGACCGTCTCCTCGCCCTTGCGGCTGTAAGTCTTGGTGATCGATTCCTTGATGTGACGCAGGGCCTCGTCTCGCGGAAGCACGCCTGAAATCGCAAAGAAACAGGTCTGCAGGATCGTGTTGGTGAGATTGCCAAGGCCCGCGTCGCGCGCCACGCTGGTCGCATCGATGACAAAAAAACGCAGCCGTTTGTCGATGAGCGTTTGCTGCACCGAGTGGGGCAACTGGTCCCACACTTGCTCGGGCCCGAACGGGCTGTTGAGCAGAAACACGGCGCCTGGCGCGGCCAGTCGCAACATGTCCTGCCGCTCCAGAAAGCCGAACTGGTGGCAGGCGACAAACGACGCCGATGCAATGAGATATGGTGCCCGGATCGGCTCGTTCCCAAAGCGAAGATGTGATGCCGTTTGAGCGCCTGACTTGTGCGAATCGTAGACGAAATAGCCCTGTGCATAGAGCCCCGCGTCCTCGGCGATGATCTTCACGGTGTTCTTGTTGGCGCCGACCGTGCCGTCGGCGCCTAGTCCATAGAAGACCGCGGTCTTGACGCTCGGCGGTTCGATGGAGAAGGCGGGATCGTAAGTAAGGCTGGTGTGAGACAGGTCGTCATCGATACCAACCGTAAAGCTGTTTTTCGGATTCGGCTTGCTCAGTTCATCGAAGACTGCGCGTGCCATTGCCGGCGAGAAATTTTTCGATGAAATGCCATAGCGTCCACCGATCACGCGCGGCATCGCGTTGCGCTCGCCGCTCGTGAATGCTTGAGCAAGCGTACTGACGACATCGAGATAGAGCGGTTCGCCCGGAGCGCCCGACTCCTTTGTCTGTTCGATTACGCCAATGGAGCGCACCGTCGCGGGCAGTTGTGCGAGAAAGTGCGCGGCGGAAAACGGCCGGTACAGACGTACCTGGAGCGCGCCGACTTTCTCGCCCTTCGCGCAAAGCGCCTTGACTGTCTCACGAACCGTTTCCGCACCGGACCCCATGGCGATGACCACGCGTGTGGCGTCTTGCGCGCCTTCGTATTCGAACAGGCGGTACTGGCGTCCGGTCAATGCGGCAAAGCGAGCCATGACAGCGTCGACAACGGCGGGTACTTTCTCGTAGAAAGGATTGGATGCCTCGCGCGCCTGAAAGTAGGTGTCCGGATTGTGGGCCGTGCCGCGAATGAAGGGGTGCTCGGGACTGAGCGCGCGTTCACGATGCTCACGGACCAGGCGGTCGTCGATCATCGCGCGGATGTGTTCGTCAGGCAGAAGCTCGAGTGTGTTCAGTTCGTGCGAGGTGCGAAAGCCGTCGAAGAAATGCAGGAAGGGCACGCGCGACTCAAGCGTTGCCGCCTGGGCTATCAAGGCAAAGTCATGCGCTTCCTGCACCGACGCGGACGATAGCAAGGCGAAGCCGGTGGTACGCACGGTCATCACATCAGAGTGGTCACCGAAGATCGATAGTGCGGAGGTTGCCAGCGAACGCGCGGCGACGTGGAACACGGTCGCCGTCAATTCACCCGCGATTTTCAGCATGTTCGGCAGCATCAGCATGAGACCCTGCGACGCGGTAAACGTGGTCGTCAACGCGCCGGATTGCAGCGCGCCATGGACCGCGCCGGCTGCACCACCTTCGCTTTGCATTTCCTGCACGACCGGGACGTTGCCCCAGATGTTCTTGACACCTTTGGCGGCCCATTCGTCGGCGAGTTCCGCCATGGTCGAAGAGGGCGTGATTGGAAATATCGCGCAGATCTCGTTGACGCGGTAGGCGACGTGGGCGGCTGCCGTGTTGCCATCCATCGTGGTTCTGTTGCCCATTATCGTTTCCTCTAACGTGGAACTTCAGCCATGTCAGGCAAGACCGCGCCCGATGGTTCTGCAAACATGTCGATCGCGTGACTAGGGCACTGATCGAAGCAGACCGCACAGCCGGTGCAGCGCTCGAAGTCGACGCGGTACCCTTGGTTCGGCCCGAGCTTGACGATCGCGTCTTCAGGACACGCGGCGAGACAGTTGTCGCATTCGAAGCAGTTGCCGCATGAAAGACAGCGCTTGGCCTCGTGTACCGCTTCTCGTTCGCTGAGACCGCTGACCACCTCATCGAACGACTGGATCCGATCCGCGGCGCTGCGCTCGTTTTGCCGGGATGGTTCGGCGTCGCTGTAGATCAACAGGTTGAGCAGGGCGAAATCGGCTATGGGATGCTTCGGTACGGATTCGCGCACGAGGCCGTTGAGCCAGGCGTCGATATGCGCGGCCGCCTTTTTGCCATGGCCCGTCGCAACGGTCACGCTGCGCTCGCCCGGTACGAGGTCGCCGCCCCCGAAGATGCCCGCTTCGCCCGTCATCATGTTGGGACCGACGATCATCGTGCCGTCGGCTTGAAACTCGATGCCGGGTATCTGCCTGAGAAATTGGCTGTCCGCGTCTTGCCCGAGCGCCAGGACGACGGCGTCGGCATGAAGCGTTTCGAATTGTCCTGTCGGCTGTGGATGCCCGTGTTCGTCAATGCGCATCCTTTCGACCGTCAGGGCGCTTGCGTCGATCGCCGTGATCGTAGTCAGCCATTTGATCTTGATGCCTTCGGCGAGCGCTTCGTCCGCTTCGAATCCATGGGCGCTCATATGCTCGCGATCGCGCCGGTAGACGATCAATGCGTCGTTCGCGCCTAGTCGCTTGGCGGTGCGCGCCGCGTCCATCGCCGTATTGCCGCCGCCATAGATGATCACGCGTCGGCCGAGCAACGGCGTGGTTCCCTGCTCGACGTCACTTAGCAATGACACAGCGTCGAATACCCTGGCTGCATCGCGCGCGGGAATGTCAACGTGCCGGGAAAGGTGGGCGCCGATCGCCACGAAGACGGCGTCGAAGTTGCCCGCCCGTTTCTCCGCGAGCAGATCCTCGACCTTGTGGTTCAGCACGAGCTTTACGCCAAGCGCTTCGATACGCGCAATTTCACGCATCAGGATGTCGCGCGGCAGGCGATATGCAGGGATCCCGAAGTGGAGCATCCCGCCGGGAAGCGGACCGGCGTCGTGGATCTCGACGGCATGGCCGCGTCGTACCAGGTGATAAGCGGCCGACAGGCCGCTCGGGCCGGCGCCGACGATCAATACGCGCTTGCCGGAAGGCGGCATGTCGACCGGCAAGGTCCAGCCGCCTTCAATCGCCTTGTCGCCCAGAAAGCGCTCGACAGCATGAATGCCGACCGTACTGTCCAACTCCGCGCGGTTGCAATGCGACTCGCAGGGGTGGTAGCAGACGCGCCCGTGTATGGCGGGCATCGGATTGTCGCGCACCAAGGTTTCCCAGGCCGCCCGGAAGTTACCCGCCTGCGCATGAGCCATCCATGCCTGAATGTCTTCGCCTGCAGGACACGCGGCATTGCACGGCGGCAACAAGTCCACGTAGACGGGGCGTTTGGAGCGCCTGGGCCCCGCGCCCGTGACGCTTGTCAACTCGACCCTTGGCGTCATGTCGGTGTGCTTAGGATAGGTCATTTCAATGCTCCGTGATCGCAGACGGATTTGGCACCGGCGGCGTAGATTCGCCGGTCGTGCCAGACCGGGCCTTCACTGCGCTGCCTGTCTCTTTCAAGAACAACGACAAGACGATTGCAAGCACGATGGCGGCGATGCCCACGGTTCCCGCCTTTTGAAAGACCGGCAGCGACAGTTCCGCGCCACCTGAAATTCTTGTCAAAAGCCAGCCGTATAGCGGCGCCATCACCGCGCTGAACGTGAACACGAGAAAGTTGATGGCGCCCGTCGCGCTGCCTTTCACATGATCCGGATTGACTTCTTTGATGATGGTGTAGGGAATCATCGCGGCGCCAGACCCAAATCCAAGAATGAAGCCAGCCAGGTAGGGCGGCAGGGTGTTCTGCGGCAGGTAGAGTATGGAGAGTGCGGCTGCCAGCATCACGAGAGCGCCAGCGATCAACATGGGCTTGCGGCGGCCGATCCGGTCGGCAATGTACCCGAGCACGGGACAGCCGATTACCCAGCCAAGCGGCACCATTGACGCGCGATTGACAGCTTGCGCATAGTCGATATGCCAGCCGTCGCGCAAAAAGGCGACACCCCAGATCATGTCGCCGATAGTCGTGGGCAGGAACAGCAAGCCTGCGGCGAACCCGCACAGATACGATTGCGGATTTGTCAGTACGGTCTTGTACGGTGTGAACATCGACCAGATTGACGACTGTTCCGCTGTCCGGGCATCGTGATCCGCAGGGGTCAGGATCAGGATGAGGGCCGCGACAATCACGCCTGCTAAGCCCGCATACAGCCAGAACTGCTGCCAGACAATTCCACCATGAATCAACGGCGCGACGACGAACTGACCTGCCGATCCGCCCAACATGCCGAAGCATTGGGTGAAGCCGACGGCTGTAGCCAGATAGCGTGGCGGAAAGCCGTGGGTGGCGAGGTATACGGCACCGGTGAAGGCGAATGCACCACCGGCGCCCTGGAGCAAGCGGCCGAACTCCGCGGAAGCGACCCATCCGGCTCCGAATAGCGCGGCCCCGCCCGCGAGCATGGCGACGCCTAGCGGGATGACGTATTTCGCGCCGTACCGATCCAGCGAGGCGCCGGCAACGAGAGAGAATAGCGAGTACGTGTAGTAGTAGAGCCCGACGAGCGAACTTACGCCGAGCGCGGAAAGCGCGAAGGCATGGGTCAACTCTGGAACCATGACGCCCGGAGCCGAGCGCAATGCGTACTGCCCGAAATAGAAGATCAGGCAGAACACCCAGGCGACAATGAACGCGGGGTGAAAACAGTCGGTACGCGATGATGCGGGAGAGTTGGATGGCACGACGCACTCCAAGACGGTGTGTCCAGATACTGTGCCTTTAGCGGTTTCCAGGAGTGATGTAGATCAAAGATATCGCCACCGCCGCGGGCGGTCATGGTGCAATTCCCAGATCTTCTATTTCCAGTCGTTCTACAACGTTAGTCGAGCGAAAGCATCTTGATCCCACTGACATCTCGCTGACATCTGAACGCAGCGTCGGCCTGAGGAAAACCTCGACACCTTCGACTTGACGCAGATCAACTGCGCCGAAAAAGATACCGCTACAGTCGTTTTGAATCGCTGTTCCCGAGGCAAGTCACAACGGCCGCGATGGGTGGGCCTTGCCCTTAAAGGTCTCACCGGGCTTCATCGGGTCTCACGAACAACATCACCCTCTGCGCGTAGTCATTCACGTTTTGAGGAAGACTCTCGCATGGGTTCGTACACGTCGCTGCAAGGTAAGCAAGACTGACCTGAAGGATCTTCATGGACACTCGCTCCAGGATTGTTTCCACCGGTAACCCCGCACTCCCGCAGCAACCGGTTTCCCCCGCTGCCACCAACGCCTTTCGCGCGCTCGATCACACGAAGGAGGCAACGATCGCTCGTTTCACGGGCGGCCTGTCCCCTGCAGCGCAATCGCTGGCTTTTGCTGACTGGTTGATCCATCTCGCGTCGGCGCCGGGAAAACGGGCGGAGCTGGCGTCGCTAGCCGCCGCGAATGCAGGCCAGATCGGTGACTACGTGCTGCGCAGCCTGACGGGTAACGCGGCCGCGCCACTTGCGCAGCCAGCACCCGGAGATCACCGCTTTCGCGCGGAGGTCTGGCAGACCGAGCCTTATCGACTTTTGCAGCAGATGTTCCTGCTGACCGAACAATGGTGGCAAGCCGCGACCCGTGACGTACCGGGCGCGACGAAACATCACGAAAACGTCGTGAGTTTTGGCGTGCGCCAGTTGCTCGACATGTCCTCGCCGACGAATTCGCCGTTCACCAACCCCGAGGTCATACAGCGAACCCAGGCCACGCTGGGCGCCAATCTTCTGCAGGGCGCGTGCAACTTGCTCGAAGACGCGCGACGCCAGGCGAACGGCCAGCCCCTCGCCGGCGTCGATCAGTTCAAGGTCGGCGTTGCTCTCGCGGTGACGCCCGGCAAGGTGGTCTTTCGCAATCATCTGATCGAGCTTATTCAGTACAGTCCCACGACCGAAAAGGTCGTCGCCGAGCCAATCCTGATCGTGCCCGCCTGGATCATGAAGTACTACATACTAGATCTCTCGCCACACAACTCGCTGATCCGCTTCCTGGTCGGCCAGGGCTACACGGTGTTCTGCATTTCGTGGCGCAACGTCGGCGCAGAAGACCGGGACCTGAGTCTCGATGATTACCGGACGCTCGGCGTCATGGCCGCGCTCGATACCATCGGCGAAATCGTGCCGGATCAGCGGATCCATGCGACGGGCTATTGCCTCGGCGGCACATTGTTGTCGATAGCCGCAGCGGCAATGGCGGGCGTCGGCGACGAGCGGCTCGCCTCCGTATCGCTCCTTGCCGCACAAACGGATTTCACGGAACCCGGCGAGCTGCAATTGTTCATCGACGACAGCGAGGTCTACTTCATCGAAAGCATGATGTGGTCGAAGGGTTATCTTGACGCCAGCCAGATGTCGGGCGCGTTTCAGATGCTGGAGTCGAACGACCTGATCTGGTCCCATGTCATTCACGACTACATGCTGGGCGATCGCACGCCCATGTTCGACCTGATGGCCTGGGACGCCGATTCGACCCGCATGCCCTATCGGATGCACTCGGAGTATCTGCGCAAGTTGTTTCTCGACAACGACCTCGCGTCGAGCCGGTATCAAGTCGATGGACGGCCCATCTCGCTGCGCAACATCCATGCGCCGATGTTCGTGGTCGGCACTGACCGCGACCATATTGCGCCGTGGCGCTCGGTCTACAAGATCCACTACCTGTCCAGCACGGAGATCACGTTCGTGCTGACGAGCGGCGGCCACAATGCCGGCATCGTCAGCGAACCGGGGCACGCGAACCGGCAGTTCAGGATCGAATACGCAGCGGGAGGGGATCTTCGCGTCGGCCCGGACGAATGGATCGCCGCCGCCGAACCGCGCGACGGTTCATGGTGGACCGAATGGACCGCCTGGCTCGCCAGCCGTTCAGCAAAGGATCTAGTCGCACCACCGCACATGGGGCTCGCTGCTGAAGAACGCGTGACCCTTGTCGATGCACCCGGCACCTACGTACTTCAGGACTGAGAGCGACCCATGGACGACAACCTCCTTCACAACCGTACCTTCGATGAACTCGCGATCGGTGAGTCGGCGTCGCTCGTACGCACCGCCGGGCTCGACGATATCCAGCTGTTTGCCGCCATGTCGGGCGACGTCAATCCCGCCCACGTCGATGCGGCTTTCGCCGCGCACGACATGTTCGGTCATGTCGTCGTGCAGGGCATGTGGACGGCGGGGCTCATCTCTGCGTTGCTGGGTACGAGACTACCCGGACCGGGCACGATCTATCTCGACCAGGACCTGCAGTTCCGTCATCCGGTCGTACCGGGCGACGTGGTGACAGCGACCGTGATCGTCAAGGAAAAACGCGCGGACAAACGGATCGTGCTGCTCGATACGCGTTGCACCAACCAGCGAGGCGAGGTCGTCCTGATCGGCCTGGCGACGGTGATTGCGCCGGCCGAGACTATCGTATGGCCGCGGCTTGCCCGTCCGGATGTTTCGGTGCGAAGCCACGGTCGTTATGACGCTTTTATCCGCGAAGCCCAGAGCATGCCGTCCTTGCGCACGGCGATCGTGCACCCGTGCTCCCCGGAGGCGATCAAGGCGGCGATCGAGGCCCGCAACGAAGGGATGATCGATCCCGTGCTGATCGGCCCGGAAGCGAAGATTCGTGCCGCCGCCGAATTGGCGGAGGTCAGCCTCGCCGGGGTGACGATCGAAGCGGTCGAACACAGCCATGCGGCCGCCGCGCGCGCCGTCGAAATGGGTGCGGCAGGCAAGGTCGCAGCCCTCATGAAGGGCAGCCTGGAAACGGACGAGTTGCTTGCGGCGATTGTCGGCTCGGCGTCCGGCCTGCGGACCGAACGGCGCATCAGCCATGTCTACGCGATGGACGTGCCCGCCTATCCCAAGCCCTTGTTCATCACTGATGCCGCCGTCAACATCGCGCCCTCGCTCGAACAGAAACGCGATATCTGCCAGAACACGATCGACCTGCTGCATCTGCTCGGCATCGCGCAACCTCGTGTAGCCGTGCTCGCCGCGGTGGAGCTCGTCAATCCGCACATGCAGACCACGCTCGACGCAGCCGCGCTCACTGTGATGGCCGCGCGCGGCCAGATTCGTGGCGCGATTGTCGACGGCCCGCTCGCCTTCGACAATGCCATCAGCATGGCGGCGGCCAAGACGAAGGGGATCGTCTCGCCGGTCGCGGGGCAGGCGGACATCCTGCTCGTGCCCGACCTGGAAGCGGGCAACATGCTGGCCAAGCAATTGATGTACTTCAGCGGCGCCGATGCCGCCGGGCTGGTACTCGGCGCACGCCTGCCGATCATCCTGACCAGCCGCGCCGACAGTCTGCGGGTGCGTCTGGCGTCGGTAGCGCTGGCCAGGATAGTCGCGCAACGCACGCTGCTCAGCACGGCGTTGCCATCATGAGCGCGCCGCTATTGCTTACCTTCAATCCCGGCTCATCGACGATCAAGATCGGCCTGTTCAGCGTCTCGTCCAGTGGCGCGACGAGGATTGGCCAGGGCATGATCGATTTCCGGCGCGTGCCGCTCTCGCTGCATCTGATGAATGAGGGCGCCGTTCACGATATCCTTCTGAAGGCCGTTGTCACAGAGAACCTGCACGAGGTGCTGGACGAAACGCTCAATTGGTTTGCGACGCATTTTTCGCTGACGGATCTGGTCTCGGTTGGACATCGGGTCGTGCATGGCGGCGACACCTTTTCCGGACCGGTCGCCATCACCGATGAAGCGCTTGCCGCGATTGTCCAGCTCACGCCCCTCGCCCCGTTGCATCAGCCGCAAAGTGTCCGGCTGATTCGTGCTATTCGACACCTGCGGCCTCACCTTGTGCAGTCGGCATCATTCGACACCGCCTTTCATCGCACGCAAACGGACCTTGTGCGCCGCTTCGCGCTGCCACGCCGTTTCTTCGATAATGGCGTCAAACGCTACGGCTTTCACGGTCTCTCGTATAGCTTTATTGCCCGCGCTCTTGCGCATCAGTTTCCTCAGCTCGCCAATAGTAAGTTGATCGCGGCACACCTTGGCAGCGGCGCAAGCCTGTGCGCGATGAACGCAGGCGCGAGCCGCGACACCAGCATGGGCTTCTCGACTCTTGATGGCATTCCGATGGCTACGCGCTGCGGCGCGCTCGATGCGGGCGTCGTCCTTCATTTCATGCAGCAGGAAGGCTTGAGCGCTGCAGCGATTGAAAAGATCCTGTACGAACAATCCGGCTTGCTCGGCGTTTCGGGGATCAGCGCGGACAGTCGCGAACTCGCGGCCAGCACACGGCCGGAAGCGCGCGAGGCGCTCGATCTCTTCGCATTTCGAATCGCGGGAGAAGCAGCTCGGCTCGCGACCACGCTCGGTGGCCTGGACTGCCTCCTGTTCACCGCCGGGATCGGCGAACACCAGCCTCAGGTCCGTGCAGCGGTATGCGCGCGTCTCGCGTGGATCGGCGTTGAACTGGACGACCAGGCGAACGCCGCCAATGCGACCATTATCAGCGCCGCCAGCAGTCGCGTCACCGTGTTAGTGCTCGCGACCGATGAAGAGCAGATCATCGCGGACGAAGCTGTTTCCATTCTTCATGGCCAAGGAGTCACTGCATGAATGCGCTCATCGATCTATCCGGAAAACGTGGTCTGGTCATTGGCATTGCTAATGAACACAGCATCGCTGCAGGATGTGCTCACATGTTCCGCGCGGCCGGTGCCGAACTCGCGATTACCTACCTTAACGAAAAAGCCGAGCCGTATGTGCGCGCTGTCGCCGAGACGCTGCCGGCAGCCCTCATCATGGCTTGCGACGTCAGCGTGCCGGGCCAGCTCGAAGCCGTCTTCGCGCGGATCAAGCGGGAATGGGGAAAGCTCGACTTCGTGCTCCACTCGATCGCCTTCGCGCCCGCTGCCGATCTTCACGCGAGCCTCGTCGATTGCTCCGCCGAGGGCTTCGCGCTTGCGATGGACGTGTCCTGCCATTCATTCATCCGCACGGCGAAGCTGGCGTTGCCGCTGATGACTGACGGCGGCAGCCTGATGACAGTGAGTTTCTACGGCGCCGAACGGGCGGTCGACCATTACAACCTGATGGGTCCGGTCAAGGCTGCGCTCGAATCAAGCGTGCGTTATCTGGCGGCCGATCTCGCGACTCACCGGGTTCATGTTCACGCCATCTCCGCTGGCGCGGTGATGACACGTGCGGCGTCCGGCATTGATCACTTCGATGCGCTTCTCGACGAGGTCCGCGCACGCACGCCGGCGCAGCATCTTGTCACGATCGAGGAAATCGGGCGTATCGCGGCCGTGCTCGCCAGCGACGCTGGCATGACGCTGACTGGTTCAACCATCTACGCCGACGCCGGTTTTCACGTGGTGGCCTGACGGGCATGGAAGCGCTTCAACGATCCGTCTAAACTGCCGATCGCGTCGGTTATGATAGTTGCCGACGAGATTCCGAGTAAGACGGTATGCCCAAACAACCCACCACTGAAAAAACGTCCGCGCTTGACGGACAGAACGACGCTGCCGAGAGCGCCGAAGACACCGCCGCCGGCGCGTCCTATCTGGTCCCGGGCCTCGAACGCGGCTTGCGGATCCTCGCGGAGTTTTCCGCTCGCGAACCGATCCTGGGTGCGCCGGAATTATCGAAGCGTATCGGCATCCCGCGCACGACGACATTCCGATTGCTGCAGACGCTCGAATCGCTGGGTTTCCTGGAGCGTGTCAATGACGATCGCAATTTCAGGCTGGGCGTCGCGGTATTGCGGCTTGGATTCGAATACCTGAGTTCGCTCGAGTTGACTGACTTCGCGGCGCCGATCCTCGAACGTCTTCGGGACGCGACCGGCCTGAATGCCCATTTGCTTATCCGCGATCAGCGCGATGTGGTGTTCGTCGCCAAGGCCCAGAGTCACGACGCCATGTTCAGTTCGGTGAGGGTGCATGTCGGCACGCGTTTTCCCGCGCATGCAACCACGCACGGTCACGTGCTGATGAGCGATCTGGGTTTGGCGCAGCTGCGCGCGCTTTATCCGGAAAAACGTCTTGAGCAGTTCACGGACCGGACGCCGGGCACGGTAAGCGAACTGGAAGCGCGGGTGCGGGTGTGTGCATCGCAGGGATATGGGTCGAGCGAAGGTGCGTTTGAGCGGGGAATCTCGGTGGTGACGGCGCCGGTGCGTGAACGCTCGGGAGGCATAGTCGCCGCGGTCACGGTCACGGTGCCGCGTTCGGAATTCGGGACCGCGCGTGAGAAGGACGACCTCGTTACCGCGGTGTGCGGCGCGGCGATCGAATTGTCGATGCGAATGGGATACCGGCCCGCTGACGGGGACCCCACCGCGAAGCTGGCCACGCGCCGCACCGAAAAATTGGATTGAAAGGGCAAGCGTCGCGTAGATGCGCGACGCTGTTTGGCGGCTCTGCCTGGAGCTTGCCTAGAACGAGTGATGGATGCCGGCGAGCAATGCCACCTGATTGCGATTACTCGATACGCCCGCCGTGTAAAGCGCCGCATTCGCCCCTGAGCTGGCGCGCTCGAACAGCGCATTCACATACACCTGCGTCATCTTCGACAGCAGATAGATGTCGCCAATCTCGAACTGCGTATAACGCTCGCCGGCGAATGTCGTTGTGGCTGCGCCGCCCGCGATCCAGTTATCCGGAACCACCTTCCAGGTCGCGCCCGCATCGTAGCTCTGGAACACGTCGGACACGCTACCCGATTCCAGTTTCACGCGTGTGTACAACGCATGCATGAGCACGTTGCCGAGCGTATAGGAAACGCCTGCGCCCATGTTCTCGACTTTATCGGCGGTATAAGTCGCGGCCGGCTGGTTCTGAAAAGTCACATAGCCGAGTGTCGAGACCGAGACCGAGCGGTTATGTTCATTCGAGTAAGTCGCGGCCGCGGTAAAGGGACCGTTCACGTAATTCACGCCGAATCCCTCTGACTTGCCCGTGGAGAAGTTGGTCGTGTTGCCCAACCCCATCATCGTGCCGATGGTGAGCCCGTGATAACTCGCCGAGGTGAACTTCACCGAGTTGTCGTAGGGAACCACGCCGGTATCCGCGAGCTCGTCGATATTTCCCGGATGGAACGCATACCAGCTTGCCGCTTGATACCCCGTGGAAAGCGGCCCGAGGTAGTCAAACGAAAACGGTGTTTGATGCCCCAAGGTGACCTTGCCGAACTGGTCTGAACTGAGACCCACGAAAGCCTGCCGGTTCCACTCGACACCGCTCTTCGCAAACGCACCAGTGGTCGTGTAGAAGCCATTCTCCAACTGCACGATTGACTTCAGCCCGCCGCCCAGATCCTCGACCGCGCGAATGCCCCAGCGGTCCGGCTGCATGTTGCCTTGCTCTTCCATCCACTTGGCATGGCCGCCGCTGTTACTGACGTATGCAACGCCGGCATCCAGGCTGCCGTACAGCGTAACGGTGCTTTGCGCCCACGCGCCCGATGCAGCGCCCGCTCCGATCAACCCCGCCGCGATGATGTGTTTCACCTTACGTTCTCCTAATCGTCCGATTGATTCGCGGGCGCTGATAACCAGCCCGCAACGCATTCCCTTTCCCTCAAGTCGAATGATCGATTGGTGTGTTCCACCTATGGATCAACGTCTTGCCTATGGAAAGTATATTGAGTTTTCAAGCTGGGAAAAAATAAATTCGTGCGATCGGAAATTGTGACCCGGGGAACTTGGCAGGCACCAAAAATGGGCCGTAACTGACTGTTTTGAAAGAAAAAGCGGGATAGACGCGCATATCGCACAAGAGAGGGGAATTGTCTGATTCAAGCTCGTCTCAGTGTTTTCACTAAGAGCCGCATTTTTATTTTTGACCAGCGAGAAACCACTCCTATAATAACCACATGCAAATCAATGTTCCTTAGGTGGAACAAAACAAACCCCGGAGGAAGTGAGCAATGGCTGAGCAATGGCGTTGCGCCGGACATGCCGGTGATCTGTCGGAGGACTCTCCGATCGAATACAAGATCGAGGGCGGCGCGGAGGTCGGTATCTATCGCGTGGGCGACGAGTTGTATGCGCTTGAGAACGTGTGTCCGCACGCTTACGCGCTGCTGACGCAAGGTTTTGTCGATGGCGACACGGTCGAATGTCCGCTGCACGAAGCCGTTTTTCATATTCCGACGGGCAAGTGCCTGAAAGAGCCCGGTGGCCGCGACTTGAAGACCTACGCGGTCCGGCTCGCCGGTGAAGAAATCCAGATCAAGGTGGAATGACATGGCAACGAATGATGCGCGCGAAGTAACCATCAACTTCAATCCCTCGCTCAAGCCGTGGCTTGCGCCGCAGCCGAACAACGTGGCCGGCAAGGGCGTGATCGAAAAGCCGGGCGAGACTGAAAACTTTATCTGGCAAACGCGCAAGGCCGAGCCCACGCAATACGAAAACGACTTCGGCGACGCACTCGAACGTGTGTTCGATGCAGGCGCGGTCGAGCTCGATCAGGTTGCCGACGGCTTGAACGGTATCGGCTTTCGCACGCCCGAAGGTGCTGCGTGGACCGAAGAGCGGCTCGCCGCCGAGTTCCGCACGCTGGCCGATTGAACGCCGCCTCTATCAATATCAGGAGTATTGAATGACGTCCCCCAATACAAATAACGCGAATGTTGAGATCGAACCGGTTCAGGCGTATCTCGATCGAGGCTTGCGTAATTACTGGTACCCCGTCGCGCCGAGCTGGCAAGTGGCGAACGCGCCGATCGGCCTGACGCGCCTGGGCGATCAGATCGTGCTGTGGCGTGACAACGAAGGCCACGTTCATGCGCTTGAAGATCGTTGCCCGCATCGCGGCGCGCGTCTGTCGCTTGGATGGAATCTCGGCGGCAGCGTGGCATGCTGGTATCACGGCATCGAGGTGGATGGCAGCGGCACCGTGCAGAAGGTGCCAGCCGTGTCCGCGTGTCCGCTTGAAGGGCAGACATGCGTGAAGTCGTATCCGGCGCAAGAACATGCGGGCGCGATCTTCCTCTGGTTCGGCGACGACGCCAACAAGGAACCTGCGCCGCTGCAATTGCCGGAAGAACTGGTCGGCGAGGAATACGCAAGCTTCCTGTGCATGTCGCACTGGAAGTGCAATTACCAGTACGCAATCGACAACGTCATGGACCCGATGCATGGCGCGTATCTGCACGCCACGTCCCACTCGATGGCCGATGGCGACAAGCAGGCCGACATGCGCGTGCGCAAGACGGAGACCGGTTTGATGTTCGAAAAGGTCGGCCAGCGCGACGTGAATTTCGACTGGGTCGAGATCGGTGAAACGGGTTGTCTGTGGATGCGTCTTGCGATTCCGTACAAGAAGAAGTTCGGTCCGGGTGGCAACTTTGGAATCGTCGGCTTCGCGGTTCCTGTCGATGAAAACCATTGCCAGGTCTATTTCTGGCGTACCCGCAAGGTCTCAGGCTGGCAGCGTGATGCGTGGAAATTCATGTATCGCAATCGCCTCGAAGGACTGCACTGGGCGGTGCTGGAACAGGACAGATACGTGCTCGAAAGCATGGCGCCGAACGCGCGTGACCACGAGTTTCTGTATCAGCACGATGTCGGCATGACGCGCGTGCGCCGCCTGTTCAAGCAACGCGCGCAACAACATCTTGCAGCGCTCGATGCGCTGAAAGAGCAACAGCCGGAGCACGGTCATGCGTGACGCGCTCGCCGGACGCCGCATTCTTGTCACCGGCGGCGCGCGTGGATTGGGCGCCGCGTTCGTCACGTCGCTGGCTCAAGCGGGTGCGCGAGTAGCGTTTGGCGACGTGCTGGAAGACGAAGGCCGGACGCTTGCGAAGACGCTGAGCGAAGCAGGTCATCGCGTGGACTTCGTGCCGCTCGATCTGAACGATCCGGCGAGCATTCAGGCGTGCGTCGCGACGAGCGCCGAATTGATGGGCGGCATCGATGGGCTTATCAATAATGCGGCGATCACGAATTCGGGCGGCAAGAGCGCCGACGAACTGAGCACCGCGACGTGGGACGCCGTCATGAACGTCAACGTTCGCGGAACCTGGCTCATGAGTGTTGCAGTCATGTCGCATCTTCGTGCCTCAGGGCGGGGCAGCATCGTGAATATTGCGTCCGATACGGCCTTGTGGGGCGCGCCTAAATTGCTCGCCTATGTGGCGAGCAAGGGCGCCGTCATCGCGATGACCCGGACGCTTGCCCGCGAGTTCGGCGCGCATGGCATCACGGTGAACGCCATTGCGCCCGGGCTGACCGAAGTCGAGGCGACCGCTTACGTGCCGGCCGAGCGTCACGAGTATTACCTCAAGGGCCGCGCGCTCAATCGTGCGCAGGTTCCCGATGACGTCAACGGCCCCGTCCTGTTTCTCTTGTCCGATGCAGCGCGCTTCGTCACCGGCCAGCTATTGCCGGTGAACGGCGGCTTCGTCATGAACTGATTCAGTCACTCACTCAGGCAGTAACGAACTCAACACCTTGAAGGAGCAATCAATGGCCGATACGGATATCGAACGCAAGTCGTGGGAACAGCCGGAAGAAGCGAGCTTTGCCCAATGGATGGATTCACGCGTCGCGCGTCTTGAAACGCGCAAGTACGACTGGGACGCACTGAAGTTCCAGGCGGATTACGACCCGAAGTATCGCCGGGCGCAGATGCGTTATGTCGGGACGGGCGGCACCGGGGTGGCGAAGGATGTCAACACGGTTCCAGCCGGCGGCTTCACGTTCTCCACCATGGTCATTCCGGCCGGCAACATCGGCCCGAGCCATATTCACATGGACGTCGAAGAAATTTTCTTCGTGATTCGCGGAAAGATGAAAGTGGTGTGCGAGAAGGACGGCGAGTCGTGGGAAACGGTTGTCGGCGAGCGTGACCTGATCTCGGTGCCGCCGGGCGTGTATCGCACGGAAATCAATATTGGCGATGAAGACGCGCTCATGTGCGTGATGCTCGGCGCGGCCAAGCCGATCACGCCGACGTATCCGCCCGATTCTCCGCTGGCCAAGCTGAAGCGTTAAGCCGATGACATCGTCTGCTTTCACACTTACTCACGCTGACGCGCTGGTTCGTTTCCCCGAGCAACGCGTTGATACCGCGCAACGCACGATCGGTTATCGCGAGGCGGGTGACAAAGGTGACAAGCACCTGAGCGCCATGCCGATCGTGATGCTGCACGGTATTGGCTCGGGCGCGGCATCCTGGGTGCGCCAGTTGGAGACGCTGGGAAACGCACATCAGGTGTTTGCGTGGGACGCGCCGGGGTATGGAAAGTCGAGCCACGTTGAGCCTGCATCACCTGTGGCATCGGACTATGCAGACGCGTTGAGCGACTGGCTCGATGCACTCGGGATCGAGCGCTGCGTCCTCGTGGGCCATTCGCTCGGCTCACTCATCGCGGGTTCGTTCGCGGCCCGCGAGGCGGCGCGCGTAGCAGGACTATTGCTGTTGTCGCCGGCAGCGGGATACGGCGCGGCACCGGCGCATGTGCGTGAAGAGAAGCGTGATGCGCGCCTTGCGATGCTCGCTGAACTCGGGCCGCAGGGCTTGGCTGAAAAGCGCAGCGCGAACATGGTGTCGGCCGGTGCGGACGATGAAGCGCGAGAGTGGGTGCGATGGAACATGGCGCGTATCAACCCGGCCGGCTACGCGCAGGCGACGCATCTTCTCGCCAACGCGGATCTGGCGTCTGACCTGACGCACTACAACGGCCGCATAGCGGTCGCGGTTGGCGCCGAAGACACGATCACACCGCCCGCTGCCTGCGAACAGATCGCGAAAGCCGCCAACGTCAGCCTGCAAGTGATTCCGGGTGCGGGTCATGCGGGCTACATCGAAGCGCCGGTGCGCTACAGCGCCTTGATCGAGGCGTTCAGCGCGCAATGTATGGGAGCTACGCAATGACACTCGGAACCCTCGCCAGAACGGCTGACGACGCTGAGAAGGACGATGGCAATTACATCGTGCCGGGACTCGAACGCGGCTTGAAGATCCTGGCCGAATTCTCACCGCGCGAGCCGGTGCTCGGTGCGCCGGAACTGTCGAAACGCCTGAAGATTCCGCGCACAACCGTGTTCCGGCTATTGCAGACGCTTGAATCGCTGGGCTTCCTCGAACGGGCGGACAAGGATCGCAACTACAGACTGGGCGTTGCAGTATTGCGGTTGGGTTTCGAGTATCTCAGCTCGCTGGAATTGACCGATCTTGGCTTGCCGATCATCGAAGCGTTGCGCACCTCGACCGGGCTCACGAGCCACATCCTGATTCGCGACGGCCGCGACGTCGTGTTCGTAGCGAAGGCCCAAAGCCAGGAGCCGATTTTCAGTTCGGTCAAGGTCAATGTCGGTACGCGGTTGCCTGCCCACGCGACCACGCACGGTCACGTGTTGATGGGAGATCTTTCCCTCGATGAACTGCGTGCGTTGTATCCCGAGCCCGTGCTCGATCGCTTTACGCGGCTCACGCCGGAAACGGTCGAGGCGCTTTACGACATGGTTCGCGCCGATGCCGAGCGCGGTTATGCGATCAGCCAGTCATCGTTTGAGCGCGGCATATCTGTTGTCACGGCGCCGGTGCGCAACGACACGGGCCGCATTGTCGCGGTAATCACGACCACGATTCCACGGCCGGAAATCGATGCAACGCTGCTCGATACCGGCCTGGTGGACAAGGTGCGTCATGCAGCGGCCGAGTTGTCTTCGCGCCTGAACTACCGGCCGGGTACGCAAAGCCAATATCTGAAATCGCTAGGACTGAAATCATGATCCAGATCGACCTCACCGGCCAGGTGGCCGTGATCACCGGCGGCTCGTCGGGCATCGGCCTCGCGACAGCGGAACTGTTCCTGCGCGCCGGGGCATCGGTAGCAATTTGCGGACGTGACGCCACGCGGCTCGAAGCCGCGAAAGCACAGTTGAGCAGTCAGTTCGCCAATGCCCAATTGCTCGCTGTGAAATGCGATGTACTCAATGCACAGGATGTCGAAGCATTTGCCGAGAAGGTATCTGAACGCTTCGGCCGCGCCGACATGCTGCTGAATAACGCGGGGCAGGGCCGCGTATCCACTTTCGCCGATACCACCGACGAAGCCTGGCGCGATGAACTCGACCTCAAGTATTTCAGCATCATTCGTCCGACCCGCGCGTTCCTGCCGATGCTGCGCGACGCACCGGCGCCGTCAATCGTCTGCGTGAATTCGCTGCTGGCGCTGCAACCCGAGCCGCATATGGTCGCGACATCGTCGGCACGCGCCGGGGTGCTGAGTCTCGTCAAGTCGCTCGCCACCGAACTCGCGCCTCAGCGCATTCGCGTCAATTCGATCCTGATCGGCATCGTGGAGTCGGGTCAATGGCGGCGTCGGCACGCGGCTCAGGCGCAGGACGGTCAGAGCTGGGAAGCATGGACGGCTGAACTGGCACGCAAGAAAAACATTCCGCTTGGCCGCTTCGGACGTCCCGAAGAAGCGGCGCAGGCACTCTTTTATCTGGCCACGAACCTGTCGTCCTATACGACGGGGAGCCATATCGATGTTTCCGGAGGGTTTGCACGTCATGTCTAACACCACTACCGTTGGCGAAGTGATCGCCGCTTTTCTCGAACAATGCGACGTTCGCACGGCCTTTGGCGTGATCTCGATCCACAACATGCCGATCCTCGATGCCATTGGTACGCGCGGCAAGATTCGCTACGTCGGCGCGCGCGGCGAAGCAGGCGCGCTGAACATGGCCGATGGCCTCGCGCGTGTCTCAGGCGGCCTCGGCGTTGCGTTTACATCGACGGGAACGGCCGCCGGCAACGCAGCCGGTGCGATGGTCGAAGCACTGACGGCGGGCACCGCGCTCCTGCATATCACCGGCCAGATCGAGACGCAATTTCTCGATCAGGACCTGGCTTACATTCACGAAGCGCCGGACCAGCTTTCCATGCTGGCATCGATTTCCAAAGCGGCGTTTCGCGTGCGCTCGGTCGACACCGCGCTCGCCACCGTGCGTGAGGCCGTGCGCGTCGCGTTCACCGCGCCGAGCGGACCGGTGAGCGTCGAGATTCCCATCGATATCCAGGCGGCTGAAATCGAATGGCCGGCCGATCTCGCCGCCCCTCACGTGAGCACGCTCACGCATGACAGCGCGCGTGTCGAACAACTGGCCCAGGCGCTGATGCGCGCGAAGCGTCCGTTGCTGTGGCTTGGCGGCGGCACGCGGCACGCACGCCATGCTGTGGACCGGCTTGTTGCGCTGGGGTTTGGCGTGGTGACGAGCGTGCAGGGACGCGGCGTGGTCCCGGAAGATCACCCGGCCACGCTCGGCGCGTTCAATGTGCATCCGGCCGTGGAGAGCTTCTACAAAACCTGCGACGCCATGCTTGTGGTTGGCTCGCGTCTGCGTGGCAATGAGACGCTCAAGTACAAGCTCGCGTTGCCGACACCGTTGTATCGGATCGATGCCGATGCGTGCTCTGACAACCGCGGCTATAAGAACGAACTGTTCGTGCATGGCGATTCGCTGTCCATCCTCGATGAACTCGCGACGCGCCTTGAAGGCCATTTGAAAATTGATCCGTCATTCGCCGGCGATCTGGCGGCCGCGCGCGAAACCGCGACAGCCGATGTGGCCAAGGGCCTGGGCCCGTACAAGCGTCTCGTGGAATCACTGCAACGCGTGATCGGCCGCGATTACAACTGGGTGCGCGACGTCACGATTTCCAACAGCACGTGGGGCAATCGCCTCCTGAAAGTCTTCGAGCCGCGCTCGGGCGTGCATGCGCTGGGCGGCGGCATCGGTCAGGGGATGCAGATGGCGATCGGCGCGGCGCTGGCTCACCCGGCTAAGAAAACTATATGTCTCGTCGGTGACGGCGGCTTGATGGTGAACGTCGGTGAACTCGTGACGGCCGTGCAGGAAGACGCGAACGTGATGATCGTGCTGATGAACGACCAGTGCTATGGCGTGATCCGCAACATCCAGGACGCGCAATACGGCGGCCGGCGCATGTTCGTAGATCTGCATCAACCCGATTTCGCACAGTTCTGTGCAAGCTTCGGCATGACCCACCACCGTATTACCTCGCTGGATCGGGCGGAAGAAATCATCCGTCAAGGCTATGAGAAAACCGGCCCCGTGATGATCGAGGTGGACATGGTGTCCGTGGGTTCGTTTGCGACGGCGTTCGCCGGTCCGCCGGTCAAGAAGGAAGAGCCGAAGGAGCCTGAATATGCGTGACGCCCAGGGCCACACCGTACCCGTCGATGTCGCGATGATCGGTTTCGGCGCGATCGGCTCGGCGGTGTATCGCGCGATGGCGTCCGATCCGATGGTGCGCGTGTCGCATGTGATCGTGCCGTCGCGCCACGCGGCCGAAGTGCGCGCGCAAGTCGGCCGGGATGTCGATGTCGTGTCGTCCGTCGATGCGCTCTGCCGCCGTCCGCACTTCGCGCTGGAATGCGCGGGACATGGCGCGCTGCTCGATCACGTGGTGCCGCTGCTGAAAGCGGGGACGGACTGCGCGGTGGCATCGATTGGGGCGTTATCGGACGGGCTGCTGCTTGATGCATTGTCGAGCGCGGCCGATGAAGGCGAGGCCACGCTGACGCTGTTGTCCGGGGCTATCGGCGGCGTCGACGCGCTGGCTGCCGCCCGGGAAGGCGGCCTTGATGAAGTGCTGTATACGGGCCGCAAGCCCCCCTCGGGCTGGCTCGGCACGCCGGCGGAAGACTTGTTCGACCTGTTGAGCATAACTGAAGAACGCGTGATTTTCGAAGGCAGTGCGCGTGATGCGGCGCGTCTCTATCCGAAGAACGCGAACGTTGCGGCGACCATCGCGCTGGCCGGTCTCGGTCTCGATCAGACCATCGTGCGGCTTATCGCGGACCCGCGCGTGGAACGCAACGTGCATCGAATCGTGGCGCGGGGCGCGTTTGGCGAGATGTCGCTGGAAATGTGCGGCAAGCCGCTTCCTGACAATCCCAAGACGTCCGCGCTGACGGCGTTCAGCGCGATCCGTGCCCTGCGCAACCGTGCAGCGCGCTGCGTAATTTGATTGACCCGAAGGACACTTTAATGAACTCTCCCGAATCCAGTCTTCTTGTATCGAGCGACATCCTGATCGGCGGCGAATGGCGCGCCGGTCGCGGCACGGCTTACACGAGCCTGTACCCGGCCGACCAGTCGATCAACGCCGAGATCAGCGCCGCCAACGCGGACGACGCCCGCGAGGCCGTCGAAGCGGCCGATGCGGCCTGGCGCAAGTCGAACTGGGCGGGTTTGAAACCGCATCAGCGCGCGGCCGTGCTGCATCGCATTGCTGACCTGATCACCGCGCGCCATGAAGCGCTCGCGCAACTGCAACGCCGCGACAACGGCAAGCCGATCACCGAGACGCGCGGACTGGTCACGAGCGCGGCCAACACGTTCCGCTACTTCGCTGCGTGCGTCGAGACGCTTGAAGAATCGCTCACGCCTTCGCGCGGTGACTTCATGACGATGAGCGTGCATGAACCGCTCGGCGTCGTGGCGGCAATCACGCCGTGGAATTCCCCCATCGCTTCCGATGCGCAAAAGCTCGCACCGGCGCTGGCCGCCGGCAATGCAGTCATTTTAAAGCCCGCTGAGGTGACGCCACTGGCTTCGCTGGCGCTTGCCCGCATCTGCGAAGAGGCCGGCGTGCCCAAGGGCGTGCTGAGCGTTCTGCCGGGCAAGGGATCGATTGTCGGCGACGCGCTGGTGCGCCATCCGCTGGTCAGGAAGATCGCGTTCACCGGCGGTACGGAAGTGGGGCGCGGGATCGCGCGGCTGGCGGCGGACAAGCTGATGCCAGTCTCTCTGGAACTGGGCGGCAAATCGCCGACCATCGTTTTCGCCGATGCCGATATCGACCATGCCGTGAATGGCGTGCTGTACGGCATCTTCAGTTCGTCGGGCGAGTCGTGCATCGCGGGTTCGCGCCTGTTCGTGCAGCGCTCGATCTACGACACGTTCGTCGCGCGCCTGGTGCAAGGCGCGAAACGCCTGCGCGTGGGCGACCCATCGCGCGAGGACACGCAGATGGGGCCGCTCATCACGGGCCAGCATCGCGAGTCGGTCGAGCGCTACGTGGCGCTCGGACTGGAAGAGGGCGGCAAGCTGCTGTGCGGCGGAGAACGTCCCGCAGGCGAGAACCGCGAACAAGGCTTCTTCTAC
The DNA here is from genome assembly GCF_964253815.1 of Caballeronia sp. LjRoot34. Taxonomy (NCBI): domain Bacteria; kingdom Pseudomonadati; phylum Pseudomonadota; class Betaproteobacteria; order Burkholderiales; family Burkholderiaceae; genus Caballeronia; species Caballeronia sp. LjRoot34. The sequence continues at coordinate 530,251 of NZ_CAXUSB020000003.1, read as the reverse complement.
TCGCCCACGATCCTCGACGGCCTGACCAACGAGGCGCGCATCTGCCAGGAAGAAATCTTCGGGCCGGTCCTCGTCGTGCTGCCTTTCGACGACGAAGCGTCGCTCATGCGCGAAGCCAACGACAGCGTCTTCGGGCTCGCAGCCGGTATCTGGACGAACGACTACAAACGCGCATGGCGAGTGGGCCGCGCGCTGGAAACCGGCACCGTCTGGATCAACACGTACAAGCAATTTTCGATTTCGACGCCATTCGGCGGCTGGAAGGACAGCGGCATGGGACGCGAAAAGGGCCACCTCGGCATTCGCGAATACATGCAGCAGAAGAGCCTTTACTGGGGCATGAACGACGCTCCGCTGCCGTGGGCCAACTAGGAAACGAGTCATGACTATTCTTGGCATTGAACAGGTCACCTACGGCGTGACCGACCTCGCAACGTGCAGGACATTTTTCAGCGACTGGGGCCTGAAAGAAGTCGCGCACGACGAAACCCACGCGCGTTTCGAAGCGCAGAACGGCTGCACGATCATGGTCGTCGATGCAGACGATCCAGCGCTCCCACCCGCTTTCGAACCAGGTCCGACGCTGCGCGAAGTGACATGGGGTGTCGCGAGCGCTGCGGAACTCGACGCTTTGCGCGGGAAGTTCGCGGGTCAACCGGGTCACTTCGAAACCAGCGATGCGGTGGGTTGCATCGACCCGAACGGCATGGCTATCCGCGTTGAAGTCACGCGCAAGCGCACGCTTGATATCAAGGGTTCGCCCTCGAATGTGTGGGGACAGGATCTGCGCATCAATACGCCGAGTCCCGTGTATGAACGCGCTGAACCTATCGAAGTCGGTCACGTCGTGTTCTTCACGAATTGCGTAGCCGAACAGGAAAATTTCTATCACGACCTGCTTGGCTTCGAGACGTCGGATCGCTATCCGGGGCGCGGCGCGTTCATGCGTTGCGCGCCGCACGGCGGCCATCACGACCTGTTCCTGTTGCAACTCCCCGACGGCAAGCGTGGGCTGAATCACGTCGCGTTCACCGTGCGCGATATCCATGAAGTCTTCGGCGGGGGCCTGCATATCAGCCGATGCGGCTGGACGACGCAACTCGGGCCCGGCAGGCATCCGGTGTCGTCCGCGTACTTCTGGTACTTCCAGAATCCCGCTGGCGGATTGATCGAGTACTACGCCGATGAAGACGTGCTCACGCCCGACTGGCAACCGCGCGATTTCGAACCCGGTCCGACAGTGTTCGCGGAATGGGCCGTCGACGGCGGTCTCGACGGCAACACGCGCCGGCAAAAGAACGCGAAGGCGCCGGAAGGGAAGTTCATGACGGAGCGTAAAAATGGCTGACGATCTGGCATTGAGCGAGCTGCATACGGTTGTGGTGATCGGCGGCGGGCAGGCGGCGGGATGGATCGTCAAGACGCTGCGCAAGGACGGTTTCACGGGGCGCCTCGTGATGATCGCCGACGAGATTCACTTGCCGTACGAGCGGCCGCCGCTCTCGAAAGCGGTGCTCTCCGGTGACGCCGATATCGACACGGTTCACCTGGTTTCATCCGATGACTTCGCAGCGCTGAACGTAGAAGCATGGCAGCCGGATCGCGCCGTGGCGATCGATCGCGAACGACGGATCGTGCGTACATCGCGGGGCCGCGAGGTGCGGTATGACCGGTTGGTGATTGCGACCGGCGGTGCTGCACGGCGCTTGCCGGAATCGCTTGTGAGGACATCGCACATCGCCTATCTGCGTACGCTCGACGACGCCGTGTCGCTTGGTGCGAGACTGCGAAAGAGTGCGCGCGTGCTCGTGATCGGCGGCGGCTGGATCGGCCTCGAGGTGGCGGCGACGGCGCGCAAGCTGGGCGTGGAGGTGACCGTCATTGAAGGTGCGGCGCGTCTGTGCGGCCGTTCGTTGCCGCAAACGGTGTCGGATTTCCTGTTGGCGTTGCATCGCTCGAATGGTGTCGATGTAAGGCTCGATGCGTTGCTCGTCGCGCTGGACGATCACGAGCAAGGGGTGCGCGCCTCGTTCGCGGACGGCAGCACGCTCGATGCGGATTTCGCGGTCGCGGGGATTGGCCTGGCGCCTCATACGGTGCTTGCACAAGAGGTGGGGCTCGATGTGAACGACGGCATCGTGGTCGATGAATTCGGGGCAACATCCGACCCGCTCATCTTCGCTTGCGGCGATGTCTCGAACCATCCGAACGCGTGGCTCAAGCGTCGCGTGAGGCTTGAATCATGGGCCAACGCGCAAAACCAGGCCATTGCAACCGCACGCGCGCTGATGGGCACGCGCGAGCCCTATGCGGAAATTCCGTGGTTCTGGTCCGACCAATACGACGTGAACCTGCAGATACTCGGCGACATTCCCGCTGGTATCGAACCGGTCATACGCGGCGACCTGGACGCGCGCCGCGCGAGTCTTTTCTTTCTGGAAGCGGGCGTTATCCGCGGCGTGATTTCAATCAACATGCCGCGCGACCTGAAGCTCGCGCGCAAGTGGATGAGCCAGGGCCGCGAGATCGACGTCGCGACCCTCGCCGATACGAGCAAGGCGCTCGCTTAACCCCATGGACGGCATACGAGGACGAGGTACAGACATGAGAACGTTTGGCAATACGTTAGGCAATACGATTGCAGCGCAGGGCGGGGCCAGTGCCTCGGGGGCGCTTACCGCCGGTTCGATCATCGCGCGGATCGAGCGTCTGCCGACCAACCCGATGCAGGTGCGTGCGCGCTTCCTGATCGGCGCGGCGACTTTCTTCGATGGCTTCGACGTCATCACCATCGCGACCACGCTGCCGCTGCTGATCCAGAAGTGGGGTCTCACGCCTGGACAGATCGGATTCCTGATTGCTTCGGGTTCGATCGGCCAGTTGATCGGGGCATTCCTCTTTCCGGCGCTGGCCGAACGTTTCGGCCGCGTGCGCTCGATTGCGTGGAGTTCCGGGATCATCGGCGTCACGAGCATTGCCTGCGGATTCGCACCGACGTTTGCCGTTTTCGTCGCGCTGCGGATTGCGCAAGGACTGGGGCTGGGCGGCGAATTGCCGGTCGCGGCAACTTATATCAACGAGATCACGCGGGCACACGGCCGGGGACGTTTCGTTCTGCTGTATGAAATAGTGTTCCCGATAGGGTTGCTGGCATCGAATGCACTGGGTGCCTGGATTGTGCCGCGCTTTGGCTGGGAGGTAATGTATATCATTGGCGGCGTGCCTCTGCTCCTGTTCTTCGCGCTGCGCAAGATCGTGCCTGAATCGCCGCGCTGGCTGGCATCGAAAGATCGTATGCACGACGCCGACCACGCGCTCAAGGCGTTCGAAGCAACGGTCAAGGGACCGTTGCCGCCGCTGTCTACCACCACCGAGTTCGACGCAATGGCGCATCGTCATCCCAAGCGTCGTGCACGTGATGTCTTCGGGGCTGCTTATATCAAGCGTACGATCGCGGTCGCGTTGCTGTGGATGACCTGCGGCGTCATTCAGTATGGCCTGTCGACCTGGCTGCCGACGATCTACAAGACTGTCTATCACTCGCCCCTGCAACTGGCGCTGAATCTGGCCGTGGCGGCGTCGCTCCTTGGCGTGGTGGGGTCCGTGATCTGTGCGCTGATAGTGGATAAGGTGGGCCGCAAACCGGTCATCAACGTGTCGTTCGTGTTGTGCGCGGTTTCACTGGCGCTCGCCGGTGTGTTCCACAACGAGTCGGTGTATGTGGTCGCGGCGTGCTGCGCGTTTGCCATCGGGTTCATGTCGTGCGGATTCATCACGGCATACGTCTATACGCCCGAACTGTATCCGACCAGCATCCGTGCGTTCGGTTGCGGCGTAGCCGGTGCGTGGTTGAAGCTGGCGGCCATCTTCGCCCCCGCGATGGTTGGCAAGACGCTCGTCGGCGGTCATCTCGACACGGCTTTGTACCTGCTCGCGATCGTGCCGATGCTGGCCGCGGTAGCGGTTCATTTTCTGGGCGTCGAGACGAAAGGGCGAGTCCTTGAACAGCTTGAGGTATGAGCCCGTCGATGACGCAGTTTGCCCGTCCAGCGCGTGAAAACCATGCCCACGACCACAGTCAGCACACGTCGCCGGTGGAGATCATGGAGGTAGGTGTTTCACGCGAAGCGCAGTGAGAATGCCCCTCAGGATATCGATGGGAGGCGGGGGGCAGCCCGGTATCGTGACGTCGATGGGAAGCAGAGTCGAGAGCGGTCCGCACACCGCGTAGCTTTCCCTGAAGATGCCGCCCGTGCACGCGCACTCGCCGACCGCGACGACCAGCTTGGGATGCGGCGTTGCTTCGTACGCTCGCCATACCGCTTCCTTCATGTTCAGCGTGAGCGGTCCGGTGACCAGCAGCATGTCGGCATGACGGGGACTGGCAACGAACTTGATTCCCAGGCCTTCGATGTTGTAGTACGGATTGCTAAGCGCATTGATCTCCAGTTCGCAGCCGTTGCAGGAGCCCGCGTCGATCTCGCGAATGCACAGCGCGCGGCCTAGCACGTCGAGGATTTCCTGCTGGATCCGATGGCCCTCGGTACGCCATGCGTCATCGCCCTCGGGCACACGTTGAGTAGGCGCGTCGGTCCTGGCGATCTGTTTGAGAAGTTGCCACATTACAGGTCGTGTCCAGCGTAGTTCAGATTGAACGACTTATTGATCAGCGGGAAATCAGGAACGATATTTCCGATGATCGCATGTTCAAGGGCCGGCCAGTTCTGCCACGACGGGTCATGGCAATGGCAGCGCGTAATGGTGCCGCCCGCGCCGGTTTCGAGTGCGACGAAAACATCGCCACGCCAGCCTTCGATCCAGCCCACCCCGCAGGATGGTGAGCCGTCGTGCTCGATCCGTGTCACGATGTCGCCGTCTGGCAGATCGCTCAGGAGGGTCCGGATCAGCCGGATGGACTCGTAGATCTCGTTGAAGCGGACAGCGACTCGCGCCGTCACATCACCCCGATCGTCGCTGACCATTTGCACCTGAACCTCATGGTATGGCGCGTACGGGTGATCAACGCGCACATCGATCTTCCGGCCGCTTGCACGTCCGACCAGCCCACACACATCGAAGTGCTGCGCTACCTTCGCAGAGAGAATGCCCGCACCCGCGAAACGATCCTGCAGTCCCGACTGGTCGTCGTAAATGGTTTGCATGACACGAACCTGCGCTTCAACCTGGTCGCACTGCGTCGACATCGCGGTGATGAAGCGCGGATCGAGGTCCGTTGCAATACCTCCCGGCACGATTCGATCCATCAGGTAACGATGTCCAAAAGCCCGGTCGTTCATGCGCAGCCAGTCTTCCTTCAGGCGCGAAAACTGGGCGAGGCCGTACGCAAACCCGGCGTCGTTGCCAAGCGCTCCGAGATCGCCCAGATGGTTGGCGATGCGCTCACGCTCGAGCAACATCGCCCGCAGCCACAGCGCGCGCGAAGGAACGCGGACGTTGAGCGCTTGCTCCACGGCCATGCAAAACGCCCATGAGAAGGCGACTGTGGTGTCTCCAGCGATCCGTCCCGCCAGACGATGCCCGAGCAGCAGCGGCGTGCGCTCGAACAGCCGCTCGATGCCCCGGTGCGCATAGCCCAACCGTTCCTCAAGTCGCAGCACTTTTTCGCCGACAACTGAGAAGCGGAAGTGCCCCGGCTCGATCACGCCTGCGTGGATCGGCCCCACCGCAATCTCGTGGACGCCGTCTCCGGCGACCGGCACGAACGGATAGTCGGCTTCCCGCGATTCAAATCGTTCGGTCCCGGAGGATGATTTTTGCAGCGGATAGTAGTCGGCGGGCCAGTTGCCATGGTTCAGCCACGGCCGGATATCGTCGGCGCCGATCGCCCGCAGCCCCAGCAGATCGTAGGCAGCCCGTTGCATGCGCGCCGCGCACGGAAAGACGGTCGACAGATCCGGGTATCCGTCCCCGTCGCCTACGGGCAGTTGAAGCCACAGGACGCCGTCTTCCAGCGCGTAAGCGGCAGAGATCACGAATGCGCCCGCGGCCTGTTCGGCACCCCACACGGAGATCAGCCGCCCGCCCGCCTCGCGCACCGTCCCGGCGGTGCGGGTCCACGTATCGGCATCGATTCGCGCCAGAAAAGCCGAAGACTTGCCCGCGAATGCAGACAGGCGGACCTGATTGGGAAACTCGAATGCCTCGATGCGCATGTGTTACCCCGCGATCATGGCCGCCGCTTGCCTATACCACGTCGCAAGATACGGCGGAATGTAGAGCCCCAGCATCAGGGCGATGCCGAGATGGACGAACACCGGCAGCAATGCCGGCGAGTGTTCAAGCGTCTTGGCCGTCGTTTCCCCGAACACCATGCCCTGCACGCGCACGAAGATGGCCGCGAACGCCACGGCAAGCGCGAGCAGCAGGAAGGGCGTGGCCCATGGCAGCGTGCTCATCGCGGTGGTCAGGATCAGGAACTCGCTCGCGAACACGCCGAATGGCGGCATGCCCAAAATGGCGAGCGCGCCCAGCATCATGCCCCACCCGACGGTTGGGCTCACGCGCAACAATCCCCGGATGTCGTCCATCGTCTGCGTACCAGCCTTTTGAACCGCGTGCCCGACGGTGAAGAAAATGGCCGATTTGACAAGCGAATGAACCGTCATGTGCAGCAGACCCGCGAAGGTCGCGATGGGGCCACCCAGCCCGAAAGCGAACGTCATCAGGCCCATGTGTTCGATCGATGAATACGAAAAGAGCCGCTTGACGTCCTTTTGCCGGAACATGGAAAAGGTCGCGACGAGCACCGAAACCAGCCCGAAGCCGATCAGCAGGCGCCCGGGCAAGCCGTTCTGAAGTGCGCCATCCGCGAGCACTTTGCAGCGCAACACCGCATAGAGCGCGACGTTGAGCAGCAAACCAGACAGCACGGCCGAAATGGGCGTCGGACCTTCGGCATGCGCATCGGGCAGCCAGTTGTGCATGGGCACCAGGCCGACCTTCGTGCCGTAGCCGATCAGCAGGAACACGAACGCGAGTGACATGATGGTCGGATCGAGGCTTCCCTTGACCGCGTTCAGACTGGTCCAGAGCAGCGCATCGTTGCCGCCGAGTTGCCGGCTCGCGGCGAGGTAGAGAAGGATCGTGCCGAACAACGCCTGCGCAATGCCGACGCCGCACAGGATGAAGTATTTCCACGCGGCTTCCAGGCTTGCTGCAGTCCGGTACACGCTGACCAGCAGCACGGTCGCGAGCGTGGCGGCTTCCATGGCGACCCAGAGTATCCCCATGTTGTTGGTGAGCAGCGCGAGCAGCATCGCGAAGATAAACAGTTGGTACATGCTGTGGTAGAGGCGCATGCGCCCGCCGGTCATCTTGCCGCGGTCACGCTCGATCCGCATGTATGGCCTTGAAAAAATCGAGGTGGTCCAGCCGACGAAGGCCGTCAGCGTGACCAGGAACACATTGAGCGGATCGACGAAGAAGAGCTTGCCGAGCGCGAAAGCCGGCCCGTGCGCCACGGTTTGCACGGCGAGCAGCGTGGCGGCCATGAACGTCAGGAAACTGAACCCGACGTTGAGGTTCGGCGCGACATGGTGCTGTCCGCCAAGCGCGAGACATCCGCCCGCGACCAGCGGGATGCCGAGAACCAGCAGCAGGACGTAGGCATCAGTCATCTTTGAGTTTTTCGAGGTGATGAATGTCGAGGCTGTCGAACTGCTCGCGAATCTGGAACATGAATACGCCAAGGATCAGGATGCCCACCAGCACGTCTAACCCGATGCCGAGTTCGACGATCATCGGCATGCCGTTGGTGGCAGCCGCGGCGGCAAAGAACAGGCCGTTTTCCATCGACAGGAAACCGATCACCTGAGGGATCGCCCTTGCGCGCGTAATCATCATCATGAACGACAACAATACGCAGGCGAGTGCAATGCCGAGTGTGCCGCGCGCGACCGACGAGGCAAGCTGACTGATGGGCGACGCCACGTTGAATGCGATGATGACGAGCACAATGCCTATCAGCAGGGTGGCGGGAATATTGAGGAGCGGCTCGACGTCCGTCTTCACGTTCAGGCGCCGCACCAGCCTGTAAAGTATCGAGGGAATCACGCCCACCTTGAGCAACAGGGTCAGCGCAGCGGAGATATAGAGGTGCGTATCGGCCGTGATGAACCCCAATATCAGGTTGGCTGAAACAAGCGTCAGGCCCTGCAGCGTATAGAGGTGAATCAACGACTGCATCCGGCGCTGGCTGAGCATCGCAAACGACAGCAGCAACAGGATGGCGGCCAGGAAGTTGATGATCTGCGTGGCGAAGCCGTGCATTCATGCCCCCAGTAGAAAGTGAACGAGCATCCCGATCACCGCCAGGAGGAAAGCCGTCGTGAGAAATTCCGGCACGCGGAAAATGCGCATCTTCGCATTGCTCGCCTCGATCACCGCGAGCACGATGCCGCCAACAAACAGCTTGATGAAAAGCACCGGTATTGCAAGAAGCAGGGCGAGCGGATTGCCCGCTTCGGCAATCCCCCACGGGATGAACAAGGCAAGACCAATGCAGGAATACGCGAATAACTTGAGGCTCGCGGCCCATTCCAGCAGCGCGAGGTGCCTGCCTGAGTACTCAAGAATCAGCGCCTCGTGGATCATCGTCAGTTCAAGATGCGTGGTCGGGTTATCGACTGGAAGCCGGGCGTTCTCGGCAAGCGACACCATCGTGAATGCAATCCCCGCGAATGCGAGGCTCGGATAGATCGCCAACTCGCGGTGACTGAGCGTTGCCACGATGCTGGTCAGCAAGGTGGACTGCGTGAGCAAGGACGCCGAAAACAACACCATCAACAACGCCGGCTCCGCGAGGAACCCGACGAGCATCTCGCGGCGCGCGCCGAGCGTGCCGAACGCGGTGCCGACGTCCATCGCAGCCAGCGAGATCCAGACCCGGGCCAGTGCGAAGAGGCCCACCAGGGCGATGGCGTCGGCGGCCGGCGACAGCGGCAGGTCCGTTGAAAGCGTCGGCACGATCGCGCATGCGAGTGTCATGCACGCCCACACGATATAGGGCGCGCCGCGGAACACGGGACTTGCGTGCTCCGCCACGACGGACTCCTTGTTGAACAGCTTGTGCAGCATTCGGTAGGGCTGCCAGATGCTCGGCGCCCGCCGGTTCTGCAACCGTGCGCGACACATGTTGACCCAACCCGTCAGCAAGGGTGCGGCCGCGAGTGCAAGCACGATCTCGAGTCCCTGCGAGAGCAGTCCGGAGGGCGTGATCATCGTCTCACCAGGATCAGCAGGACAATCAGCACGAGGAAGCTATGCATCAGATAGACCGCGATGCGGCCCGCCTGCAGCAACCCGGCGAGTGCAGCAACGCGCTTGACCAACCGCGCCACAGGCTCATAGATCAGGGTCCACGTGCGATCTGTCACGGTGACGCTATATACGGGGTGCGTGTCGAACGGCGAGGGGAGTTGCCGTTCGATCTTGAACAACGGCGTGAAGATCTCGCGGATCGGCTGCCCGAACCCTTCGGCCGTGTCCTGCATGCGTGCGTTCACGAACGGGTAGCCGCATGCCCAGGGTATGGCCCGACGCAGGCGCCCGTGGTAGAGACGGCGGACCAGCAGCCAAGCGAGCCCGCAACAGGCGAAGAAGAACAGCAAAAACACCACCGGCATGTAACTGGCCCGGTCTACGCTAGTGGGCGCCAGCAGCAGCCAGCCATTTTTCGCGACAGTTTGTCCGATGCCGGCGCCGACCAGCATCTGCGTGACGCGATCGAGAACGATCACGAACTGTACCGGCAGCAGACCTAGCAGCATGCATATTGCCGCGAGCCACACGAAGCCCACCCGCTCCCACGGGCTCGCATCCCGTGCGTCGCTCAGCTTCGCCTCGCGGGGCTGACCGAGAAAGATGATGCCGAAGAACTTGACCATCGTATAACCCGCAAGCGCGGCCACCAGCGCGATTAGCGCGGCAACGAGCGGCACTACCATGTTCAGGAACGAGTTCGGCAAGCCTGGGGTAAACAGAAAGCTTTGCAGCAGCAACCATTCGGAGACGAAGCCGCTCAATGGCGGCAGGCCGGCACTGGCAAACACACCCACGAGGACCACCCACGCGGTCCACGGCATGAAGCGGATCAGGCCGCCCAGGTGTCCGAGATTGCGTTCGCCCGTTGCGTGGAGCACTGAACCGGTTCCGAGGAACAACAGACTCTTGAACGTCGCGTGGCTGGCGATCTGATACAGCAGCGCCGTCAACGACAGCGCCGCCAGCGCGTTCATGCCATACGCGCGAAACAGGATCGCGAGTCCCATGCTGACGAACATCAGACCGATGTTGTCGATGGATGAGTAGGCGAGCAGCCGCTTCATGTCTGTCTGGACGGTGCTGAACACCACTCCGAACAAGGCGGTGAAGAGGCCGAGCGCCAGCATGAACGCACCCCACCACCACAGTTGGACATGCAGCAGATCGAACACCGTGCGAAGCAGGCCGTAGAGGCCGGCCTTCAGCACGAAGCCGCTCATGAGGGCAGACACCGGCGAGGGCGCTGCGGGATGCGCCTCGGGCAACCAGACATGGAGCGGAAAAATCCCCGCCTTCGCGCCGAAACCAAACAGTGCCAGCAGGAACGCGACGGAAGCCCAGAACACATCCAGATGCTGGAGCCGCATGTTGGCGAACGTGTAGTCGCCCGTGTTGGCCTGCAGCAGCCCGAAGCACAACAGCAATGCCAGTGCGCCGACATGCGAAATCAGGAAATACAAGTAGGCTGCCCGGCGAATCTCGGCTATGCGGTGATTGGTCATCACCAGGAAGGTGGCCGACAGCGTCAATGTCTCCCACGCAACCATGAAGCAATACGCATCGTCGGCCAGCAGCACGACCGCCAGACTCGCGAGGCACACGTGATACTCAAAACACAGCAACCCGGGCGGAGTGCCCTCGCCCTTGCGGAAATAGCCGGCGGAGAACGCGCTCACGCCTGTGCTCACCACGCCTAGTACGGCCACGAAATACGACGACAAGCCGTCAAGCCTTAAATGAAACGGCAGGTTCGGCAACCCGAGCGGCAGGATGGCTTCCTGGGGACCCGCGAAAACGCCAGCCACGCCCAGTACGCACAGCAGCAGGCCGAACACCGCACCGACAGGAAACAGGCCGTGCGCCACCACACGTGTGCGGCGCAGATTGGCCAGCCCCAACACCCCAACGACCAGCCAGCCCGCGACTACCAGCAGCACATAATGGATGATCAGCAAGTGTTCCATTGGCGTTCTCTCCGGTGCCGTCAAATGTCTTGTCTAACAGCTGCCTTGCCGGACGAAGGGTGTCGTGAGGCCGGTTCGCCGCGATGGTGGCGTTCCATTTTTTTGACATACCGGTACAGGTCAAGTCCCATCGATATCGTGATGGCTTCCGCGCGAGCGTAGAGGTCAAGCCATCCTGGCACGTTTGCCTGCTTCACGCCTATGGCGATGGTGTTGCCTTCGCGTCGCGCCATGGTGCGAAACAGCTTTCCGTTGCAGGCACCACGTATCCGGCCGAGGTAGGTGGTGAGCTGCGGGTCGCTGTTCAGCAGGTTGGCTACGAGCACACCTTCGTTACGCAGGGCGCTGTAGCAGGAATCGTAAAAGTACTGGCTCGACAGGCCGGCGGGCAGGCCAAACGCGTCGAAGCCGTCGAGCAGGATCACATCGGCGACGCCAACTTTGTCCGAGAGGTACTCGACCGCGTCGGCGTGCACGATCTGGAATCTTTCTGAATCAGGCGGAATGAAAAAGGATTCGCGTAACGCAATCACTCTCTCGTCGATTTCAACGGTGGTCACGCGTGCCGACGGAAACTTATGGAAGCAGTATTTGGACAGTGATCCCCCGCCGAGACCCACGATCAGGATGTCCTTGGGGTCGGACTGAAAAAGCTGGAATGACATCATGGCCCGCGTATAAGCGAGGTCGAGTTCCAGCGGATTACCTCTGCGCATTGAGCTTTGTATGCTGAAAGCGTCGAAACACAGCGACCGCGTGCATGGTTCATCGCGTACCACGGGCTTTCCAAACGTTTCTCCCCACTGCTCGGCGAGGGCATGCCTGAGTTGGTTGTGATCGGCTGACAATCCAATGTTCTCCTGAAACTGCGCGACCGGTTGCCCGAACCGGCGTGGTGCCGCGACCGGTGAGCCGCGACAGTCTTAGTGGATTTCCCCATGCCGGACCGGCGTGGGGAGCGTCCCCGTTACCCGGCGATTTTCAAAACACGACACCGCATGAGCGAGCATACGCGCTGCGTTTTCGAAGAGTGCGTCCGGTTCCAGCATCACCGCTGCTTCAGCGATGCGCTTTTGCGTGATGGCAATGGCAATCACCAGCGCCACGGTATGGAAGCTCGCGTGCGCCAGTTTCAGTTGCAGAAGCTCGGGAGCGTCGTCCCACCGTTGGGCGTCTTCGTGAATCCAGCGTCCGAGCGTGCAGCATCGTTCGTTGCCAAATGCGGACGCGACAAGCCTCACGCGCTTGTGCATTTCCATTCCGTTACGCAACGAGACGCCCGCTATCCAGTGTTCTTCAAGCGTGTCGCCAAGCGACATGGCACTTCTCCTCAAAATGGCGCGCGGGGTGACCGGAATTCTGTCGCCTGCCGGGTTTCGTCCTCCTGCCACCACGAACCGCGTTGACGCTGCGCTGTTGCCGCCGCGTATGCAACCGTGGCGGCACGCGCGCCGCTCACCGTCTGGAGGGGGTGTTCGCCCGGGGGATCAAGTTACCAGTTGATGATAATTGCGTTATCATCCTAGCAGCTTTATTGACCCGATTCCACACGTGATGCACGCGTGATGCGTTGTCGGCATTCGCGAAGAACTCGCCGGCTTCGTTCGAGGCGTCGGGAACGCAGGGTTGCGCCCTGCATGTGGAATTTTGGAAAACCAGCTTGTTGCACCGGTCCTTGTTTGCGCCGAAGCGCGCTTCGGACCCGCGAACACACGAGTCGATACCTGATGCCAGCACACTATTTCCGGACCTTGACGGGAAAGCATCGCAGCACTGACGCCAACAGGCAGCTTGGCTTTTCGCTCGCGTTCGTGGCAGGTGCGACCAACGCTGGCGGCTATCTCGCGGTCAAGCAATACACGTCCCATATGAGCGGGGTGGTATCTGCAATTGCTGACCAGACTGCACTGGGGGACCTTTCACTCGTGCTTGCGGGCGCCGGATCGCTGATCTCGTTCCTGCTCGGTGCCGCCTGTTCCGCGGTACTTGTCAATTGGGGAGGGCGCAGGCGGTTGAACAGCCAGTACGCATCACCCTTGTTGATCGAAGCTGGCCTGCTCCTGTGTTTCGGGCTGCTCGGCAGTCACCTGGCCCTGTGGGAACCTCTGTTCGTGCCCACGACGGTCGTGCTGCTCTGCTTCATCATGGGGTTGCAAAACGCGCTGATCACGAAGCTGTCCGGTGCGGAAATCCGGACCACCCACATGACGGGCATCGTGACGGATATCGGCATCGAACTCGGCAAGCTCTTCTACTGGAATTCTTCCAGGGTCGACGCCACCACGCCTTCCGTACTCGCGAATCGGGCGAAGCTGAAAGTGCTGGGGACGATGCTGACCATGTTCTTCATCGGGGGTGTCACGGGCGCGATGGGGTTCAAGCACATCGGATACGCGGCAACGATTCCCCTGGCAGGACTGTTAACCGTGCTGGCGATCGTGCCGTTGATCGACGATCTGCGCGGCCAGATCTACCGGCTTGACCGCTAGTACGGCAGTTATAAATGGGCAGATGAAGGAACTGGATGCGCGAACGCGCACGTTCAGTGCTGACTGAACAGGCGCCGATCCACTCCTCGTTCGCGCCAGTTCGCTGACGAGGTGGAGAGAGTGGATTGCAGTCGGTGATGCACATACAATGATAATCCAATCATCATTTACTTACGCTACAATACCAATGACGGAAATCAGCTGGACTGCTTCCAGTTGATCGAACCTGAATGATCAGATTGAGCGAAGCAGAGCGTTCACCAGTGCCTGAGGGGAAGATCGACGTGATTGATGCGAGTGTTCCGTTGCTGTCCCATGACTACACGCACCTGTTTTTACGGGAGGTGACGGGCCGTCGCGGATTGATCGTTATTGGCGTGGGCAAGACAGGCGAGCGTGGATTCCAGATGCTGTACAGATTCTCCGATATCTGCGACCGCCTGGAAAAACGCGGGGTCAACGTCATTTTTGTCTATCGGAAGGAATCGGCGCGCCATGTTCAGGATGCACCTTCGTTATTCGGCGCGCGATGCAGGCAAAGGCCCTGTCTGTTCCTAGACGATGATGGTCTATTCTTTCGCGGTCCGCCTCACCCAAAATCGCTTCGCGCGTTATATCTGGATCCGGAAATGCGACGGCTTGATACGGCCGACATCGCCTTGCGGGACGAAACGTGGGACCCATTGCTGCGCGCCTTTTTTGCACAGGTTGTCGCGCGTTCCATGCATTGAGCACAACCGGGAGGGGCGCCGCGCCCTGAGTCACGGATCAGGCACGAGGGGAACGGGTTGGTCGAGGCATTGATTCAGGTAGGCGGGCGATCGGGATTGAACGGGCGCGGGTCAGCAAGGCTTGCTACGACTGCCGCCCGGTTTTTGAGCGATATCGTTTGCATGGCGAATGGCCGCTCCGTCAACGCCAAGGATGTTATGTCGGTCATGTCGCTGCGGGCGAAGCCGGGCGCGCATGTGCGGATCCTGGCAACGGGTCCCGACGAAGTAGAGGCACTTGAGGCACTCTCGGCCATTCTGCGTGCACAGGAATCCTCCTGATCTGATCCAGGCAAGACACTACGTGCGCGTCCGTAGATCGGCCTCGCAACCACTCGCGCTCAAATATGTCCAAGAAAAGAAAGATAAATCTGAACAAGCCGGTGGTCATACAGAACGAACAGGTTGTTTCGCTGTACTTCGATGCGCGTGGGGTCCAGAGCACCATGCTGCGGCATGATCCTTATGCCCTTGCGCTGGGTTATACGCGCACCATGATGGGTTTCCTGTTGTTTCGGCCGTCCCCACGGCGTATCTCGATGATCGGTCTGGGCGGCGGTTCGCTGGCTAAATATTGCTATCGTCATTTGCCGGACACGACCATTACCGCTGTCGAAATCAATCCGCAGGTAATCGCGCTGCGCGACCAGTTTCATGTGCCTCGTGACGATGAACGCTTCAGGGTGATTTGTGCCGATGGTGCGAAGTACGTGACTGTGCTGGTTCCCGGTCATCAGCCCGACGTGCTGCTGATTGATGGCTTCAATGCCGATGGCTTGCCGGCCGAACTGGGTAGCAAGACGTTCTATGAAGCCTGTCGTCGACGGTTGAGCGATGACGGCATTCTCGTGGCCAATCTGGTAACGGACGAACCGGACTTCCATCGCTATTTACGCGCGCTCAAGGACGTCTTCGATAACGCGGTGACCTTGGCGCCGTCGGAGGGCAGTCAACACAATGTCACCGTCTTTGCATGGAAGGGCGACGCCGACGGACTTCCTTCGCTTGCAGTCATGCTTGATCGGGCGCGCGGACTCGCGACCGGACACGGAGTGAACCTTCATGCCACGGCCACGCGCATCGAATACGGCAAGCGATTTAACTGGAACAGATACGAGCAGACGTGTTGATCGTATTCGCCTGCATTGCGCGGATATCGGCACGCGCATGTTCCCGGCCTTTTGATCAGCAGCATTCTCGAGCAAGGAAGAGGGCAGCGGGGTGTGGTAACGAAAGCAGTGCCGTGACCCATTCGTGTGGGGGCTGGTATCCGTCTGGAGACGAGGTGGTCTCCTGATTACCAACTCCGGACAGGATGTCTACACGCGAGGGCAGAGCTTCAGGGCGCTGCCACGATGTGTTGTTGGCGCCAGCAGATCGAGCGCTGAGCGCAGCAAGCGCACGGCGATTAATCCCCGCTGAGCGCTTCTGGCTGCACGAAGATGACTCGGGTCAGGCGATGTATTATAATTCGATTAACATATCTGGACTTCGCCCTGTCATGGAAACAAAAAGCGCTCGACTCACGATTCTGATCGATCCTGTGAAGAAGGAAGCATTCGAAAAACTGTGCGCTGCGCAGGATTTGACGCCCTCACAGGTGGTGCGGCAACTGATTCGCGAATACCTTGAGCAGCACGGTGTCACCTATAAGACAAAGAGCGCCGTTGGTGCGCGCCCACGCCGGAAAACGGCCTGAGGTACACCGGCTTCAGGCTATGACGCGATCCGGTTGAGAAGTTACCGTCCGTTCGTACTGAATGCCGCCGGGTACTCCTTCATGCGGTTACCTTTGCGGCATGCAGGTAAATTACACGTCTTCGTTAAAGCCAGTGCGCGCGTGAACGCGAGCGTCAGATGTGCGGCTTCCGGTTCCTGAAGGCACGTAGGCGTTCCTATTGAGCTTCGGCCTGGCGGCGCTTCTCGGGGCTCACCCAAAGTCGGTCCGCTTGTCGATCAAGCGCAAGTCCTTTCTGTTATTGCGCGGCTTGCCCCCTAACGTATCAAAGACGGAATACAAGGTATCCGTCTACGAGTTAGCAACCATCTCCGATAAGCGCCGCAGCCGGTGTGTCTCACTGCGCAGCGACCTCTACCTCCGTGGCTATAACACCATCCCATGGCGTTTCGGTGACTATGGCGCTTATATTGATGCATTCATTTGCGACTCTTCAACTTGATCGGCCGCAGTTACCTTCGTCCTCAAGGGACAAGGTGAGGAACGTCGGCAATCGACAAATTGCCATGTTGATAACATGATAATATCGTTATCATAGCGCCCGTATATAGATGCGATGTTCCTGTTACGTGGTTGCGCATTTCCACAAGGTACCAGGTGCGGGTCGCTGTTCTTCGGATGGGACTTCGGGTCTCCGACATGCACATTGCACAGAGGGTCTTGAAGTACCCTTCCGAGCCCCAGTCGACATATACCTTGGAGACACCGCCGTTTGTCGAGTAGCTCTGTTCATCAGGTATGGCCAACCGTCGTCGCCTTGCGCGACCGGCATGCTGATTACGAGCAGGTACGAATGGTCTCATTGTCCATTGCATCTCAATGATTTATCAGAGAGAACAAATCGATGGAATACGTCTACAAGTTTTATCTATCGGATGCACACGGCGTTTCTTCAGAAATTCCTTTTCGTGAGGTTGCCCTTCCCGAACCGCTTGAGCAAATCCATGTCGGAAAATCGGTAGAGCTTCCGGACGTGGGTGACGGAGTTGCTCACTGCCAATTCAGGATCACGCGCGTCGAGTCTGATGCTACGGTCACGAAGGTTCCAATGACGCTGGCGGTCCGCGTCGAAGTTGTGAGGCTTCATCAGACGAGTGGTGAGTTTCACGCCGGCATGCGTCAGCTTCGTGCGACGCGCGGCGAGGGCGCTTGATCTTCCTCATGCCGACATTGTGTCGGGCGCCGGACATGATGCCTGTCATCTTGCTCGCATCGCCCCCACGGGGATGATTTTCATTCCCTACGTGGACGGAACCAGTCATAACGAAGCCGAGTCAATTACGCCGTCCGGGGCGAATGTGTTGCTGCAGGCCGTGCTGCAAAGTGCCGGACCCGTTGGCGTCCCAGTGTGATGTTCAATGATTCACCAGAGCATCCGGCCCCAGGATTGCTTCGACACACGAGGCCGGCTTTTTATCTCGCTGGTCTCTTGGTGCCGGCATTCGTACAGGCCTTGTATCTGAATGACATCGATCCGCGTGCTTACCTGGACTATGCGCTAACTCACATCGCTGACCACGAAATCAATCGCATCGACGAGTTCCTGCCTTGGCAGAGGCAAGGCGGTCAGCGATGGGGATTTGCTACGTGAGCCCGCGCGTCCGCTTTGAGAAATCACGTTGCGCGAATCGTCATTCCCCTCGGCCATCAGTGGACACTGCTCAAAGAGGGCTGTGAGCCACTCAACGAAGACACGTACCTTTCCTGCTAAATGCCGATTGTGGGGATAAACCACTGCAATTGGCATTGAACGCGGCTTCCATCGCGGCAGCACTTCAACTAACGCACCGGAAAGCAAATGCGTTGCGACCATAAAGCGTGGGGCTTGAATCAAGCCGCAACCTTCCAGGCAGCAAAGCACGGCCGCTTCCGCATCGTTCACATATAGAGTGCCAGGAACCTTGACTTCGATCGTCTCGTGATCAATCGTGAAGTTCATATGTGAGACTCGACCTGTAAGGCTGGAGAAGTACTGGATTCCGTGGTGTTTTTCGGCTTCGACCAGCTTGATTGGTAACCCAAATTGGCCAATGTACGCCGGACTCGCAACGGTTACGGTCTGAAGGTTTCCTAAGCGCCGCGAGACAAGACTGGAATCTTGGAGTTGTCCTACGCGGACGGCGCAGTCTACGCCTTCTTGAATGAGATCGACCTGTCTGTCACCGAATCCGATCATCAAATCAATGTCCGGATATTTTTCGCGGAACGCTGCTATCTTCGGAATTACGATTAGCTTCCCGATCGAGCCGGGCATATCAACGCGCAACTTGCCACGCGGGCCTTTACCCGAATGAGCCAACGCTTCCTCCGTCTCGCTGATGTCAGCCAAAATGCGAAGACAGCGCTCATAGTAATCGGCTCCTTCCGGGGTGAGACTGAGGCGCCTGGTTGTCCGGTGCATGAGTCGAACCTGGAGATGTGCTTCCAAATTCTTGATGATGGTTGTCGCAGACGCATGC
This sequence comes from Caballeronia sp. LjRoot34, assembly GCF_964253815.1. Taxonomy (NCBI): domain Bacteria; kingdom Pseudomonadati; phylum Pseudomonadota; class Betaproteobacteria; order Burkholderiales; family Burkholderiaceae; genus Caballeronia; species Caballeronia sp. LjRoot34. The sequence goes on along the minus strand of NZ_CAXUSB020000003.1, from coordinate 511,549 downwards.
GGCAGTTCAAGCGCGTCAGCCGCTCGCGAGAATCCGTTAAGCTCTACCACCTTGGTAAAAACCTGCATCGCTTGTAAGCGGTCCATATCTGTTTCCTCAACGCTGGCGAGTTGCTCCGGCATCCTTGCTGCACGTCAACGGCCTCGAAGCTCGGCAATTGTTCGACGCAGCCGAATTATAATCTGGATTATAACCATTTATCAGATTCGCGTATTCGGGCAAAATAGGCACGTTGAAATCCCGGAGGGCCGGCGCGCCGCGTCTCTCAAAACTTATGAAGTCGAAGCTGGACGGCGCGCTATGTGTCGAGGAAGAAGTCATTGCGGGTCATGTTCAAACCGTAACGCTTAGAAGCTATCGGCCTTCGTCCAATGGCAGACAGCTTCCCGTTATCCTCTATTTTCACGGTGGAGGGTTCGTACGCGGAACGCTTGAAGATGGCGACGCAGCAGCTTCTCATATCGCCCGGACCACACCTGCCTGGGTAGTCTCGGTCGGCTATTCCTTGTCACCCGCGTTTCCATTTCCGGCAGCGCTGGAAGACGGCATCCGAGCGGCTCGCTGGGCCGTTGCCAATGCTCGCGCGATGGGGGCCAACGGGCGGCGCATTGGAATTTGTGGGCATGACGCTGGCGGTAATCTGGCAACCTGCATTGCTGCCATGGCGCGCGATCGCGAAGCGATAGAGTTTCTCGCGCAGGCACTTATTGCGCCTCTTCTCGATCCAAGCATGACCAGGATCGCTTGCAGCCAAGACCTCGCGGGGGCGGACTTTGCAGCACAAGAGTATTCACGGTGCTATCGCGCTTACTTGCCGTACGTATCGTTACTGATGCATCCGTACGCGGCACCCATTGAATCTCTTCGGCTTTCGGGTCTCCCCCCTGCATTAATTGCAAGCGCCGAAAATGACCGCTTACGTGTCGAGGCAGAGAAGTATGGAAGCGAGCTCATTGCAGCGGGTGTGCCAACAGAGGTGACGAGGTATAAGAGCGCGTCGCACGATTCCTTGGCTAGCCACCCTGGGGCGCTAACCGATATTGGCATGTTCTTTCGCAAGCGGCTTACAACACTAGTTCTTAAGTCTTGATTTTCGTGTGCCGGCGTCGCGGCGTGGCCGCCAAGCAGCAGTGAGATCCAAGCGGCGAAGCGTAACGCCCAAACGAGGGACTGCGCTCTCTTATCGCACACTCAACTGAGCCGCTAAGCAGATGAGGAGCGGCGTCCGTCGAGGCGCCGCTCAGCCGTATTCTTGGAAGGGTGACGCGCTGACCTGTTGCACGCGCTAAGCTCTCAGGCGGCGGCTCTCACGTTCGTGGCGGAAAATGTGGCTACGATGCTTCGGCCATTTGGCGCAAATTTACTTTTGGCAATGAATAGAGGTCAATGAGTTCACTCGCTACGCCTTCGAGTATCTCTGCGGATAGGTTTTCATCCGAAATCGCACGTGATACCGAGATGGCGCCCATGCAAGCGCTGAAAAGAACCATCGCTTTTGCTCTGCGGCGAGCGGCGAGGGCCGGGGGGAGCATTTTTTCCAAAACGTCGAACACCCGGCTCACGCGGGCTGTGTAGGCCTCACGCGTCGCAACGTTGCTTCTTGCTACATCGTTCACAAGGGAGGACAGCGGGCAGCTTCTCGACACATTGTTACGATGACTTTCGGAAAGATATCCGCTGATACATCTGCTCAGACTGACAGTCGCGGCGCCCTCCCAAGTGTCAAGGTCTTTGAACGCGAGGGACAGTGCCTCAATGACGAGGTCATCCCGCGAAGCAAAATGTTTGTAGAAGCCGCCGACCGTCAGGCCTGCCTCTTTCATGATGTCGGCCACGCTGATGCCTTCAATACCTAATTCCCGAAAGCGACGAGCGGCCACATCTACGATTTTCGCATGTGTTGCAAGTTTCTCAGCCTGAGAATGTCCCATGTCTTTCGCCGTAGTTCCTGAAAATCTAAATCATTATCATAATCCTGTTGTCAAGGAAAAGATAGCTATCGGCTAGATAGTTTCCCCCCCGAGATCCCGAAGTCTCGGCTTGCTGAACCAATGATCAAGCTCTGGAAATTTGTTTGTATTCTCGGCACTGGCGAATAGCGGTGACGGCTGTCATTTCTTCTCGGCGTTGTCGCGCCGGAACGTTCTATCCGTAGTCAGGGATCCAAAGTATTCTGGATAAAATGAATACTCCATAACGCCATAAAGAAATATGTCACCTGCTGACATTGAGTCCATCGTAAGCTCTGACTGGACGATAACCCTTAAGGCGCAGTTCAGAGATGTGGCGCAAAACAACCCTACATGAGACGGAAAGAAAATTTGTTCGGCCGCGCCGTCAGCGAGAGACCCTTCACGAACAAAGAAGCCTTGCGCGAGTTTTCGGATGACCCGGCACCATGCGCTTTGAATCACGCCTGGAAAACTGATCTTTTCATAAATCTCGAGCGTACTGGCATCTTGCGAATGGAAGCAGACCACCAGCGAAAAAGGGGCCCTTATAAAGGCCCCCTTTGCCGTCAGAACGCTTCGGTTTCAGAACAAATGTTGGATACCAGCATAGGCCCCTGACTGAGAGTGTCCAGGCAACGGGTTGTCTGTGCCGGTGGTTGACCCGTAGGAGTTCGAGTTGAGTCCAAAGTTAGCGTGCGAGCTGTTTCGTGCAGTCGCAATCTGCAAATCGAGCAATGTCCGCTTCGAAAGATTGTAAGTGCCGCCAACCGTGTAGATGGTGGCATTGCCACCACCGTTGTTTGCGTTCACGTGGTACGCGGCTGCAATGAGCGCCGCCGCTGGCGTCGCTTGCCAGGTTACTCCGCCCCATTCCTGTTTCGTCGTTGTTATGCCGCCGGAATTCGCGCCGCTGCTTGAATGCGCCTGTTGGTAGGTCGCTTGCAGTTTAAACTGTCCCAGGAACACGTTGATGCCGCCAAAGTATTCGCGTGAATAGTTAAACACGTCGTCTAACGTTCCATTTGCGGCATCTCTCCACTCGTCATAGATTCCGCGAAGCTGGAAAAAAGGATTCGAATAGGTCAGTTGGATACCGTCTGCGCGACCCTGGGCCGTGGTGCCATTGCCGTTCCAACTTGTTGCGTTGGAGAGCGCATATTGGCCAAAGACATCAAAGCCAGCAATGTTGGGCGACTGATACGAAATGTTGTTGCTCGAATGGTTCCAGTTACGCCCGCGAACGAGTGATGCAGACGACCAATTGCTTTGGCCAAAGGGATCAAAATCCCAAACACCATTTGATATAAACAGCTCTTTGCCTAACAAGGCTGTACCGAAGACGTCGTTAGATATCCCGATGGTGGCGAATCGGTCGAACAGCCCGTTGTTGGACGGCCCTTGTCCGTTCACGGTGTTGAAGGACCCCTCGAGATGAAAGAGAACTTTGTTGCCACCACCAATATCCTCGACGCCTTTCATGCCCCAAAGACTGGTTCCCCAGTCTCCACTTTCAGCACGAAACCTGCTGCTTGAACCTGTCGGCGCTCCGTTGTTGGGGCCAGTTGGTGCGCCGTTTAGGTATTCCAAGCCAGCGTCGATCCGGCCGTACAAGGTTACGCTACTTTGAGCATGGGCCACTGTGCCGGCCAGGAGCGCGGTTACGCCAGCTAAGATATGTTTTTTCAAGTCTCCTCCATTCACCTTTGTGAGACGAGACTCAACGGCGGAATTATGTTCGCGCTCGGGTCGAGTACTCGCACTAGTCCAAATTAACATCTCGTTTTACATACAAGTTTGGCGTCCTAACACTTGCACGTTTCTCTGTATCGCAACTTCACCTTATGTGATGGAGAAGACATACCGTTGCCGAAATAGTTAACGTACTGCAAGGAGTTAGGACTCACTGGATTATATATAAACTCCAGATGAACGGGGGACGTCGCGGGTTTTTAATGACTTGTGGCTGTGTTGCAACATACCGTTATCAATTGGAACGGCAGGCTAAACGTTAGCTGCAAACGTCACTTTGTCACTCTGGCTTGAGTGAGGTAGGCAGGAAGCACCTGCATCGTTTGCATGGGTCGCCGCCAAGCTTCTAAGGAGCGTTTTCGGTCGCGTAAATTTCTTAAGCTGGTTCCGTGGAGTGATTTGCGGCGTGCGCGAATTGGTCCACGATTGCATTAAGAACATCGAGCCGTGGCTCTCCTGCTGTGGCGTCGAGCCAAAGCGGAAGGGCGGCGTCCAAGACTTGCCGACCGTTTTGAGTTAGCGACAAGCGGCGCTTTCGGTCGCTTGATTCATAACTACCGGTGATCAGCGACTTTCGAGCGAGAATACTGTATTGGGCCGAGACCTGCGGATGGTCTATCCCGATCTCATCGGCGACGTCTTTTACTGTTGGCGGCTCGTCCCTGTAAAGAAGACTAAGAAGACAAAATTGTGCTGGCGTTATCTTTGCTGGTTTAAGTGCAGAGCTAAGGCGACTGGTAGCAGCCCTCATTGCTCGTTGAGCTGCTACGTGTGCAACGCTCAACAACTTGGCTTTAGCAAGCAACGCGGCATTATCAGAGATCATCTGGGTTGACATAGTGTGCCTCAAATGTGTCGTCGGCAATTACGCTCATTCTACGCATAGCCCATGTTTGATAGATGACTGTTGAAGCGGATGGTCGACTTATCGCGCACTGGATTCAGGCAAGCGTGTGGGAAGTGCTGTCGCATACTCAACAATCTTTCGGTTTTTTTGTTCGGCTAACCAACCGTAGTCCGAAACATGTGTTGCTTTGGATTCGAGAGCGACGCGCGCATCTGCTTGATCTGCGTTGCTCTGGACAGTGAGGGGAGTGGTACCGGCTTTGGCCGATGCGGTCTCGACGGCTTCAGCATGGGCCGAGCAGGTAAAAAACAACAAAGCCGCGAGAGACGTTGGTATGAAGGCGCGCATGTTTGTCGGATATCCAGAAACGAAGTTCGCAGACGTGCCGAGCACCAATCCAGCTAGCTGGCCTTGACCGGCAATGTTCGCTGACTTTAAGAGATGCCAGGAAGAAGATAAAGTCGGGTAAAGCGAATAGTCTCATTGCTCAAGACGAACAATCGCTTGTCGACTAAGATCTGCCTCGAAATTCTTTGGCTCTGGATGCTTCTTCGTGCGCCGATGCGGCAAATGGTTGCCGGCTCTAAGCGAGTGTTCCATAACCGCGTGCGCTTGAAGTCAACCCAAAGACCGGCAGTATTTGCGTCGGTCGTCGCAACTTTTTATGGCCGCGCAGACCAAGTCATCGCCGTCGGTCTTCAACCACTCTCGACTACTTAATTTCTTGCTTTGGATGCGGCTGCCCAAGCTTGCGCTGTGAGCGGCAACTGCGCTTCGGGCGCGATTCTACGGCACATGAAGGCATTGCGCTTAGACGCCACGGTATCCGTCCTCGTCGGGTTTTCAGCGATCAATCGATCCGCAAAAAAATATTGACCTATTAGATGCTACGTGTCATCTTTGCGAAATCTGGAGTCTGATCGTAATCCATTCGATTTCTGGTCAGCACGTTAGCTCGAAGTGGCCAATCGCTGGCAACGCAGGCAATCGGCTAGCGCTGTCTGGCCTCATGTGTGACTTCAACCGAATAAGCAACCGAAATTTTAAGGACTTACGAGAGTGGATACAAAGACGAAATTGGAGAATGCGGAGGTCCGGAACGGGTCCCGGTCGAGTCCTCGCGGACGCGCACCAAAGAAATCCGTCCTGGTGATCACGTTGGCAGTCGTGGTCATCGGTGTTGGATGGTTTGTGCACTCGCGCGGTGGCAACGCTGCCGCAGCCAGCGCCAGTCCGCCTCTTGCGCAGGTGACTGTTAGCAAACCGATAGTGCACGACCTCGATACGCGCATTGGGTTTCTCGGTCAGTTTTCTGCGGTTGACCAGGTTGAGCTTCGCGCGCAAGTGGGCGGCACTCTTACTGGCATTTACTTCAAGGATGGGGACGTCGTCCACAAAGGCGATCCGCTTTTTTCAATCGATCCAGTCCCATATGAGATCAAGCTAGCGCAAGCGAAGGCTCAACTGGAAACAGCAAGCGCGCGGGTCGACTTGGCAAATCACGAATTTAGCAGGGCGCAAGAGCTTCAACGTAACGACGCTGGAACGGTTGAAAACGTTGAGCAGAAGACCTCTGAAAGACTTGCCGCACAAGCGGCGGTAGACAACGCTAAAGCGCAGATTCGTGATGCCGAGTTCGATCTTGCGCACTGCCGCGTCGCCGCTCCGTTCACGGGGCGCATCGGCAATCACCTTGTTTCGGTCGGCAATCTGGTGGCCGGAAGCCGCGCGGCGACGAGCCCCACTACGCTGCTTGCTACGCTCGTCTCGCTTGATCCAATCCATTTGGATTTCGATATGAGTGAGGCTGACTTCCAGCTATTTTCGAAGTATCAGCAGCTGTCGAAAGGAACATCCGCCGATAAGGTTCAGTTCGCTTTGGGTACCGAGCCGACGTTCGAACGGCAGGGCGTCCTCGATTTCATTAATAACGTGCTAGATCGTTCGAGCGGCACCATCCACGCTCGAGCAACCGTGCCTAACCGCGACCTTGCCTTGACACCCGGGGAATTCGCGCGGGTGAGAGTGATCGTCGCTCAAGCCACCCCGACACTTCTGGTTCCAGACGCCTCGGTCTTGCCGGATCAATCACAGCACGCTGTCTTCACGGTTTCTGCTGATGGTGTCGTCACTCCGAAACGGGTTGAGATAGGAGATATTCGTGGTGGTTTGCGTGTCATACGTTCTGGGCTGAACTCGGACGACCGGGTGATTGTGGGCGGCCTTCCTTTCGCGACACCCGGAGCCAAAGTGGCTCCGCAGGACGGCAAGATCAGCTACGCCGCAGGCCAGGAATAGGAACCACCCGAACCATGCGCATCGCACATTTCTTTATCGACCGGCCGCGTTTTGCGACGGTCGTGAGCAGTTTTCTTACGCTGATCGGGCTTGGCGCAATGTTTGTGCTTCCGATTGCGCAATATCCGGAAATCGTTCCGCCAACAGTACAAGTCACGACGTCCTACCCTGGCGCGTCGGCAGACACTATTGCTCGTACAGTCGCAACGCCGCTCGAGCAACAGATTAACGGCGTTGAAAACATGATTTACATGGGCAGCCAGTCAACCGGCGATGGAAGATTGACTGTTACGGTTACGTTTCGCATTGGCACCGATCTGAATGTCGCGCAGATGTTGACGCAGAATCGCGTTCAGGATGCGTTGCCGCGGCTGCCGGAGGACGTACAGCGCTTGGGTGTTCAGGTTCGAAAGTCAACCCCAAGCATCCTTATGGCGATTCACCTCTATTCGCCGGACAAGACTCGAGACACGCTTTATCTCTCCAACTACGCGACGTTGCACGTAAAGGATGCGCTCGCCAGGCTTGAGGGTGTGGGAGATGTGCAGTTCCAGGGCGCCCGCGAATACGCTATGCGCATCTGGCTCGATCCCGATAAAGTCGCCGCCAACAACCTGAATGCCGGCGAAGTGCTCAATGCCTTGCGTGCTCAAAATCTGCAGGTGTCCGCCGGGGTTCTGAACCAACCTCCAACACATGGTAACGAGGCTTACCAGATCAACGTGGAGGCGTTGGGTCGGCTGTCCACCCCTGCTGAATTCGACGATATCGTGGTCAAGTCCGATAGTCAGGGACGGGTCACACGAGTGCGCGACATCGGCCGCGTCGAGATCGGCGCAGCCGATTATGGGTCGACGGCGTTCATGGATCGCAGCGACGCTTCTTCGCTTCTAATCTACGCCCAACCAGGTGCAAATTCGCTTGCGGTCGAAGGCGAAGTTTTGTCGACCATGAAAGGCCTTGAGCACGATTTTCCCCAGGGCCTTGGCTATAAGATTATCTACGATCCGACGATCTTCATCGGCAAGTCAGTCGATGAAGTTATCACTACAATTTTTGTCGCCATCCTGCTTGTAGTCGGTGTCGTTTTCATATTCCTCCAGAATTGGCGAGCGACCATTATTCCGGTGGTTGCGATTCCCGTTTCGTTGCTCGGGTCTTTCATCGTTCTCTACGCATTCGGTATATCGCTGAACAACCTCTCACTGTTTGGATTGGTTTTGGCCGTCGGGATTGTGGTCGACGATGCGATCGTCGTGGTAGAAAACGTCGAACGCAACATTCGCTCTGGCATGTCGCCAACCGAGGCGGCGCACAGAACGATGGACGAGGTGGGTGGAGCGCTGCTGTCTATCGCGCTGACGCTGTGCGCAGTGTTTGTTCCCTCAGCCTTTCTGAGTGGGATATCGGGCCTCTTTTTCCGGCAATTCGCGGTTACGATTGCGGCCTCCACGATCATTTCGTGCTTTGTCTCGCTCACTCTGAGTCCAGCGCTGTGTGCCGTGCTCTTTAAGGAGCATGTCCCTCACGCCTTGCACACAAATGCTGCACAGCGTTTCTTGCACCGCGGCTTTGATAAATTCAACAGAGGGTTCGACAAGCTCTCGTTCGGGTACGGAAAACTTACTCGTCGATTGGTGCGCGGCTTAACGGTCGTTCTTATTATCTACCTGGCCCTGATTGGCATAACGGCCATGGAATTTGCGCGCACGCCTACGGGTTTCATCCCGGAGCAAGACCAAGGGTATCTGATCAACATTGTTCAGCTCCCGGCCGGTTCGTCGCTGGACCGTACGGAGCAGGTGGTTCGGCGAGCGATTGACATCGCGCTTACAACCCGCGGTGTGGAGCACGTTGCTCCGTTTGTTGGCCTGGACGCGACCACCTCTACCGTGGCGTCGAACTCTGGAACAGTATTTTCGGGACTTCCATCGCTCTACAACCATTCTATTTCTGGTGTGACGGCCGCTACAGTGTTGGCAGACCTTCGCCAAAGGCTATCGGTAATCAAGGATGCCTATGTGTTGACGATCCCGCCGCCGCCTGTTCAAGGCCTGGGTAGCGCGGGTGGATTCAAGATGATGCTCGAGGATCGCGGTGGCCTGGGATCCGAAGCGCTTGTGCGTGCTGCGAACGCTCTCGTTGCTGCGGCAAGAAAAGATCCCGATTTCGCCGGCGCATTTACTTTGTTCAACGCGGGGTCGCCCTCGATTTATGCGAATGTCGATCGAGTGAAAGCTGAGAAGGTTGGACTGACGCCAACAGACGTCTTTTCGGCCATGCAGGTCTACCTTGGTTCGCAGTATGTGAACGATTTCAACTACCTTGGTCGGACGTATCAGGTCGTTGTCCAGGCTGATGATCGATTCAGGCACAACGCTGAGGACATTACTCGCCTTAAAGCGCGTAACCAGGCCGGGGAAATGGTTCCGATCGGGAGCGTCGCGACGATGGAAAGCAGGACCATTCCGTATCGTGTTCCGCGCTACAACCTGTATCCCGCTGCTGAGGTTCAAGGGGTTGCGGCGCCTGGGGTTGCCACTGGCACGGCCCTTAAGCGCATGGAAGAGCTCGCTCAACAGGTTCTTCCGCAAGGAATCAGCTTCGAATGGACCGACTTGGCATTCCAGCAGCAACAACGTGGCACTCCTACTCTGCTCGTCTTCGGTGCGGCTGCACTCTTCGTGTTCCTTGTCCTCGTGGCGCAATATGAAAGCTGGAAGCTGCCGCTGGCGATTGTCCTGATCGTGCCGATGTGTATCCTTGCGTCGGTGACGGGCTTGATTACGCGAGGTATGCCGATCGATATCCTGGCGCAGATAGGATTCGTTGTGCTTGTAGGACTGGCGGCGAAAAACGCGATTCTGATTGTGGAATTTGCTCGCCAGAAAGAAGGCGAGGGCTCGTCTCCAGTGGAAGCCGCAGTGCATGCTGCGCGCACCCGCCTGCGCCCGATCTTGATGACATCTTTCGCTTTTATTCTCGGAGTAGCGCCGCTCGCGTTCGCAACGGGGGCGGGGGCGGAAATGAGGCAGTCGCTTGGTACCGCAGTGCTGTTCGGGATGCTTGGGGTGACTTGCTTTGGTCTACTGTTCACGCCGGCGTTCTACATCTTGGTAGGAAAGTTTGGCCGTAAGGAGAGCGTATGACGAACATTTTCGCCCACGCCGACCGCGTCAGTGGCTCTACGGGCATGCCACTGTCGGCTGATTCCTCGCAAAACGGTCCTCAGAGGAAGTCAAAGGAATCGGACAATTCGCTTGGTGCTTTGAGGGGTATTTCGGCAGGCATTGTCTTAAGCCTCGTCTTGGCCGGTTGCGCAGTAGGTCCTGACTATGTCCCGCCCAACTCGCAGTTCGTACCGTTTCATAGTCATATTGCGACGGCGGGACCACAGGCTCCATTACCAGCGCCGCAGCTCGACGTGTGGTGGACGGGATTCAACGATCCGATGCTAACAACCGTCGTTCAGCGGGCATTGGCGCAAAATCTGGATCTTGCCGCGGCGATTGGCCGTGTTCAACAGGCCCGCGCCGCAGCTGCCGGAGCAGGCGCTAATCTGTTGCCTACTGTCGACCTGAACGCGAGCGGGACAGCTGAACATCAGAGTCTGCAAAGCCCATTCGGAACGCTTGCCAAGACTTTTCCGGGCTACAGTCGAGATCAGAAGGAGTACAACATTGGTCCTGCTGCAAGCTGGGAAATCGATCTCGCTGGTGGACTCCGACGAAGTGCCTCCGCTGCCAGGGAGGAGGCGCAAGCGGCGGAGGCTGAGCAGCTCGGTACCCGCATTACCGTTGCGGCTGATGCGGCTGACGCCTATATACAAATTCGGGGTCTTCAGGCTCGATTAGCCGTTGCGCAAGACCAGATCGACACCGATTCGCACCTATTGGACTTGGTCAAAGTTCGCCGTCGCCTAGGTGCGGCGGAAGATCGGGAAACGGCGCAGGCGGAAGCGCTCTTCAAGCAAGCAAGGGCGACAGTTCCGCTGCTGAAAACTTCGTTGGAAGCACAACTTAATCGCTTGGACGTGTTGATGGGAGTTCAACCAGGAACATACGCGAAGGAGCTGGCTCAGCCGAGCGCAATTCCAAGTGTCCCTTCCATTGCAGACACCGACCAACCGCTCGATGTTCTGCGCCGTCGTCCTGACATCATTGCGGCTGAACGGAGGCTAGCGGCGTCAAACGATCGGATAGGTGCTGCCATATCGGACTATTATCCAAAAATATCGCTTTCGGGAGCGTTGGGATTTGATAGTGTGAGCACTAATCATCTGTTCTCTGCGCAGTCGTTTCAGCCCATTGGAACAGGGGCGTTGCGCTGGCGTTTATTTGACTTTGGAAAGGTCGATGCTGAAGTTGCACAGGCGCGCGGTGTGAATGTGGATGCACTCGCTCAATACCGGCAGGCAGCGTTGAAAGCGACAGAAGATGTTGAGGACGCGTTTACGAGCCTTTCTCAGACTGAAGCACGACGGGTGGAGTTGCAGGACGAAGTCACTGCGTTGGAACGTGCGCGAGCTCTATCAGAGAGTGCCTATAAAGCTGGCGCTATTACGCTCACCGACGTTTTGGATGCAGACCGACAACTTTTGGTGGCCCGTGACGATCTTGACAGCACAAAGGCTGATTCAGCGCGTGCAGCCGTGACGACATATCGCGCTCTAGGCGGTGGGTGGGACCTTTCGTCGGCGGGTGGAGTTGTGGCCACGGCTGCGACGGAACAAAAAGCGGCTAACTGACGCGCGACTACGACGCTGATGCTGGCGTTGTAGCCTTTGATGCGAGATCTGACGTTGCTATGAAACTTGCCAATGCTGGCTGACGTTCAACCAGTATTGGCTCCGGCATCTGTGCGCTGACCTTTTGGTCAGTTGCGCTTTGAGAGATGTTTTTTCGTTTGTTGAAGGATGGTTGCCGACAAACTCGGGTCGTTGACCATTCTCGCAACTGTGACCGCGCCGATAAGCGTGGCCAATATCACCAAAGCTTCCTTTTTCGCTGCCGCAGGAGATCGGTCTTCTAAGTGCGCGGAGAAAATCCCGACAAGCTTCAAGAAGCCAGCGGTGGACGCTTCCCGCAACTCGTCACTACCGCGGGCCATCTCGCTACCGAGGGCGACAAAAGGGCAACCACTGCCCGGATTATCGCGATGCTCCAAAGAAAGATAATCTGAGATCGCACTGTCCAGTGCCCGCGTACGTGTTGAGTTCGACAGGGAGCAAATCATTGTTTCTGCAAATGAACCAGAAGCGACCACGATCGATTCCTCGACCAGGTTCTCCTTGGAAGAAAAATGCTTATAAAAACCACCGTGTGTTAAACCTGCGGCGGCCATAAGATCAGCAAGGCCTGTGTTTCCAATGCCATTTCGCCGAAACTCGCCAGCAGCAGCATCAACGATGCGTTGGCGCGTTTCAGCGGTCTCCCGTCTTGATTTTCTCATATCACCTTCCTTTCGCTAGAACGATAAACACAATTTATATCGTAGAGCTTAATAAACATGCGATTACATGTCCAGAAACATCTTAATTTCTTGGACACCGACGTTCACGTGAACGTCGCAGGCACGCGAGCCATCATGTCGACACAATGGCATTGTCACCCGTTGCGCAATACTCGTTGCCCTTCTATGGCCAGGTAGCCAAACGGATGGCCCGCACCAGGAACTCAGCATGTGTCGCGCTCGGCGTTGAGGCGAGGCGGTGCGAGCCGGCCATCCATTCCTTCAATACGTCTTTCACGTACTTCGGGTTACCAATGGCGTACGCCGCTCCAGACCCGAGTAGCGCAGCGGGCAGGATACTAGGGTCGGTCATTTGACCGATACCGCTGCCGCGGCGCGGCTGCGATCATTAAGGCCAATCCACCCCCTGGGCGAGATGGCGAGACTTCGGTTTCTCCACCGTGTCATAACGCGACCCGCCCAACATCCTGAATACGCCCTATGAAACGCAACTTCATCACCCCACTCCTGTTCATCAGCACCAATCTTGCTGCGACCGCACTTGCTGTTGTGACGGCACTGCTATCGACAACGGCTGCTGCAAGCGGTCTCGGTCCGCAGCCTTCGTACCAGCCGATAGTGGGTGCGCCTGCGTCACAGCGCGGTCCGAGCGTCCAAACTCTGGCTGCGAAACCGTATGTCGCGGTCATCAATGCAGACGCTGATGGGGGCACATATGACACCTACGTGGAGTCGGGCGGCCCTGCACAGACGGACAACCAGCAACTCCTCGATACGCGCTGACAGTCCCGCAACCCAATCTAAATGTCGTCGTCAGTGAGGTAGCTTTGAACCAGGTCACTATCCATCCAGTGCGGGTCCGCATTTTTCACCAGGTCAATGCCGCTGCCGTTATCGCTTTGTGCTTGAGCGACCGGCAGATGTACGACGCGCGCATCGTTCACTAAGATTCGGATACCTACCAAACGGGGATACAAAAACCAGAAGCACATCGTCGCCATCACGGCGACCAATGAATTTTCCGGCGGCTATTTGGAAAACCCGGGATACAACTGGTTCGGCGGCTACTTAGCCGCGAGCCGATGATTTTTTAACCGCAACAAACCATACGGATCACCTATGTCCACTCGCCTCAAACTCGTTGTTTCCTTTGTCGCGCTGACACTCGCTGGCGCTGCAGTCGCTCAATCTCCCGCCAACAAGCCCGAACGGATCCGGGGTGAAATTTTGGCTTTCTCGGGTAGTACCTTACAGGTACACCGTCGCAGCGGCGACACCGTCACCATTGAAGTGAAGGAGTCGACCGGTCTGAACGCTGTGAAGGCGATCCAGCTTTCGGATATCAAGCCCGGCTCATACGTCGGCGCGGCGGCGATGCCAGCCGTGGACGGCAAGCTGACTGCGAAGGAGGTCCTGGTGTTTCCGGAAGCCGCACGGGGTACAGGAGAGGGCCACTACGCGTGGGATCTTGGCGCGAACAGTTCGATGACGAACGCCAATGTGGATACCGTTGTGCAAAGTACTAGCGGACGAGATCTGAAGCTCTCGTACAAGGGCGGCAGCAACACCATCAACGTGCCGCTCAATGTTCCGGTCGTGACGCTCGTTCCCGCTACACGCGGCGATTTGACGACGGGCAAGAAAGTGTTCGTCGTGGCAACCCCCGGGAAAAACGGAGCTTACGACGGGAATCTGGTCGTGGTCGAGAAGGACGGCGTGACGCCCCCGATGTAAATCCGACCGGTGGCGCGATGGCTTCCGGTGTCAGTCTCGGGGTTGCTTGACGCCCGGGCTGCGGGGACGTGATCGCGTTGTCGCAAGACCTGAGACGTATGGCGCCCATGCGAAGACATCTGTTGGAGAATGTTCCGCGCTTGCAAACATATCCAAATGCTTTCCCGCAAGGGTTTTGAGGTCGTTTAATAATCCATTTGTCCTCGCGGAGGAAGACATTCGATGGCACAGGAACCGCTCGAGATAGTGTTGAGTCACTCCGCTTCCCATGGTGACCGCGCCGTGACGCTGTATCCTGGGTGGTACTTCCTGATTCGCTTATGCGGCAAGGCGCATCTACATTGAAAAACTTCCGGTTGCGGGCTTGACCTTTAATAGATGACCGGTTATCTTGCTAAATTGTTACTCGCCCGAAGATAATTGCAATGCCCAGACCCGCTAATCCCGAAGTGCGTTCCCGCTTGTTGTTGATCGGACGCACTGTAGTCCATGACCGCGGCTTCAACGGGTCCGGGGTCCAGGACATTACGGCCGCAGCAGGCGTGCCCAAGGGTTCGTTCTACAATTATTTTGATAGTAAGGAATCCTTTGCGGCCGAGATTATCGAGGATTACTGGGAGTCCATTGAACGGCGGCACGGCCCCATTCTCTACGACGCACGCCTCAAGCCGCTGGTACGTATCGACCGGTTTTTCAAGGGGTTGTCGCAGGATCACCGCGAACATGGCTTTACGCTTGGCTGCCTGATCGGCAATCTGTCGCTCGAACTGGCCAATGGCAGTGACGAAACACGCGCCAAACTGGCCGACGTGCTTGATAGGTGGGAAAAGGCGCTGGCGGCGTGCCTGCGTGAAGCACAAGAGCGAAGCGAGCTGAACGGCGATACCGATCCTGATCAACTTGCGGCAATCATGATCGAGGCCTATGAAGGCGCGGTCATGCGAGGGAAGGTTGAGCAAAATGGCAATGCGTTCAAGCGGTTCGAGAACTTGGTTTTGCCCCGGCTAATTAGTTAATTTTTTTGCTTTTTTAATAGACGACTGGTCATTTATTAACCAGAGCCGACTCCTTTAGACGGGGCCGGTCCTTCCGCAGTAATCGCCAGATAGAGGGCATCATGAGCAACGAAAGCCAACCAGCGCAAGTCAACGCACATCGCTATGCGGATCCGGTCAACCCGGCGCTGCCGCCAAGCGACTTCAAACTCGACCTATCGCGAGCAGCTTTGGTCGTAGTCGATCCCCAGAATGATTTCCTGAGTCCTGGCGGCGCGAGTTGGGCGTTGTTCGGCGAAAGCATTGTGGAGAACAACACCGTCTCAAACATTGGGCGGCTCTTCAAGGCATCAAAGGAAGCGGGCCTCACCGTCGCTGTGTCACCACATTATTACTATCCATGCGATCATGAATGGCACTTCGGTGGCCCCGTGGAAAAAGTGATGCACAACATTTGCATGTTCGATCGTAAAGGGCCGAATACGCTGGAGGGGTTTGACGGCTCAGGTGCCGATTTCCTCGATGAATACAAGCAATACATCCTGGACGGCAAGACGATTATCGCGTCACCCCACAAGATCTACGGCCCGGAGACGAACGACCTGGCTTTGCAATTGCGAAAAAAGGGCGTGACGCAAATCATTCTCGCGGGCATGGCCGCGAACCTGTGCATCGAGTCGCACTTGCGCGAGCTCATCGAGCAGGGGTTTGAAGTAGCGGTAGTGCGCGACGCGACTGCGGGCCCGCGTCTGCCTGAAGGTGATGGCTACCTCGCCGCGATCATCAATTATCGCTTCCTCGCTCACGCGCTTTGGACCACGGACCATACCGTCGAACAATTATCGAGCTGATGTCCGGAACCGCCGGAGGAAACTGCCATGCGCGGTGTCATTGAAGGTTGCCTGCGCTCTTGGCAGGAAGAGTTTCCAAAGCGCTCAGCGCTTTTCAACGGTCTGCCATGCAGTCAGGCACCACAGGTTTTGTTTATCGCATGGTAACTAGTCAGCACTTGTAAACTGCTGCGAAGCTCGGCATGATTCGGAGATGACATTAGTGCCCAACCTTAAAAATCTAACGGACGAGCAGAAAGACGCGCTCATCATTGAGTTGGTGAGGCGTCTGAATGAGATTGAAGCGAAGCTGGAGAAGGACAGCCACAACTCAAGCAAGCCACCGTCCTCGGATGGCTTGAAGCGCAAACCCAAACCCAAGTCGCAGCGCACGGCGAGCGGCGCCATGCCAGGCGCTCAGCCAGGTCATGAGGGCAAGACACTCAAACGCGTGGCGCAGCCAGATCACGTTGAGATTCATCGCGTGAGTCGGGTATGTGATAACTGCGGGAAAGAAATCATGCCCGATCGCATTTCAGTGCTGGCCGAAGAGCGCCAGGTCATCGATTTGCCGGTGATCCGGTTTGAGGTGACAGCCCATCGCGTGGAGCGGGCGCAATGCGGCTGCGGCCAATTACATCGGGCCGAGTTTCCCAAAGGCGTAAGCCAGGCGGTGCAGTACGGCAGCCAGATCCAGGCGGCGGCGGTCTATCTGACGCAATATCAGCAGTTGCCCCTGGAGCGTACCTCGCAGGCGTTGCGCGACCTGTTTGGCCTGAGCATGAGTTCGGGCACGGTGCAAAACTGCATCACGCAAGCGGCACGGATGTTGAGTCCGGCCGTTGAACTCATTGGGCAAGCGCTGCAAAGCGCGCCGGTCGTGCATTTCGATGAAACCGGCATGCGCGTGGGACGTACCCTGCACTGGCTGCACACGGCCTCGACCCAGGCGCTGACGTGGTATGGCTCGCACCGCACGCGTGGGCGCGAAGCACTGGACAGTTTCGGTATCCTGCCCTCATTTACCGGGATCGCAGTGCACGATGGCTGGGTGCCTTACTCCTACTACGAGTGCGAGCATGCGTTATGCAACGCGCATCATCTGCGCGAGTTGATCGGGGTGTGGGAATCCACCCAGCAGCCCTGGGCCGAACACATGCTCAAGCTGCTGCGCCAGGCCAAGCGCGAGGTCGATGACAGCATTGCCTGCGGCCGCACGGGCTTGAGCCGCACGCGCACCAACTACTATCGGCGACGCAGCCGCGCCCTGATCAGAGAAGGCCGCAAGCTCAACCCGCAACAAGCGCGCGACCCCACGCGTGAAGATGTGCGCGGCAGAATCAAACAAAGCGAAGCCTACAATCTGCTGGGGCGCCTGGAGCGTCATACCGCGCAAGTGTGGCGTTTCGTGGCCGACCATCGCGTGCCGTTCGACAATAACCAGGCCGAACGCGATATCCGCATGCCCAAGCTCAAACAAAAAGTCTCGGGATGCTTCCGCACAGCGAGCGGACTTCAGGCGTTTTGCACCATCCGATCGTATCTGGCTACCCTGCGCAA
Source organism: Caballeronia sp. LjRoot34 (assembly GCF_964253815.1). Classification (NCBI taxonomy): domain Bacteria; kingdom Pseudomonadati; phylum Pseudomonadota; class Betaproteobacteria; order Burkholderiales; family Burkholderiaceae; genus Caballeronia; species Caballeronia sp. LjRoot34. The sequence continues at coordinate 494,112 of NZ_CAXUSB020000003.1, read as the reverse complement.
ACAACGCCGCCCACTCATGGCCGCGCTCGCTCTTAGCTTCGCTGGCCACGTCCCTTCGCCTTTAGCGGCTGACTAGTTACATCGCATGCTCGGATAGCCGCGTGGTTCCGGGTGTGCATCGACTTCGGTCGAGTACGCCATGGACTCGCTGGGAGTGTGCGACAACGCGATCGGCGGCCATTGGGATTGCGGGGCCATTTCCGCCATTGCCACACGCACGTGTCTGGACCACATGGCCGCCGTGGCGAACTGGTTGCAATATACCGGGTCAAGCGGGGTCATCAATGCCGCGCGGACTCATGTCTTGGCGGCGGACCGGCTTCACGCGTTGACCCCTTCAGAATGTCGTGGCGCAGTTCGCAAACATCAAGACCGTCCTTGCATCGCGCTGGCTCTTCCGCAACGAAAGTTGTCGCTTCACGTCCGGCTCTATGGCATTTGGTCTGGAGATATCGACGCGCTGAATTCACGTGGGAACCGTATCGCTTACCGAGCATCCCCGGGTCTATGCCCGAACCCGCCATTCGAAGGTATCAGGAAGCCCGGTCGAACAGTGTATTTTAACTTCGAAGGAAATCGTCATGTTGCAGTCTGAAGTTTCCCGGGATGCACGTCTTGCATTGACGGACGTCATTTTGAAAGCAAAGGCCCTTAAAGACCTGTCATTTGCACAACTCACGGAGGGGACGAACCTCAGCCTCGTTTTTGTCACCGCCGCGCTGCTTGGCCAGCATCCGCTTCCAAAGGAGGCCGCACAGGTGGTGGGCACTCGCCTGGATCTTGAGCCGGACGCAGTGGCTCTACTTCAGACTGTGCCGTTGCGAGGAACTCTGGAGGCCGGTGTGCCAACGGACCCGACTATCTATCGCTTCCATGAAATGGTGCAGGTTTATGGGTCGACCCTGAAGGCTCTGGTCCACGAACAATTCGGAGATGGCATCATCAGCGCGGTCAATTTCACACTCGATATCAAGAAGGTCGAGGATCCAGAGGGCGGTTCGCGGGCAGTCATCATACTCGATGGCAAGTTTCTGCCCTTCAAGCCGTTTTAGGCCGCTTTGGAATACGGTATCCGGTTTGGGCTGGGCGGCCCTGGTCCCCGTGTACTCACCACGACCGCTTCGATTTCCGCGCGGCCACCGTGACTTTGTCATCGAGACAATGCGCGGACTTGCGTAAGCTTTCCCAGGCCGCCTCGGCATAGCGCTTGGGCTGGCGATTTGCGATGAACAACCGAGCGGGCAGGGTGAGCGATGCAATAGCTAGCGCGCAGAGCGGAAGCTTCGACACAGGAATTCTGGACATGGCTGTGCAATCAACGCATGTGGTTGACCCGCTGATTGCGATAGTGCCGGCCGCGGCTAAAAACCGGCGCTTGGCCTGGAAGTAAGTGGAGCAAAAAATGTTGAAGCCCATACCGCGAAGTGAGGCGATATGGGACGCGACTACCGTGTGGACACGGAGCTGCTTACTTTGGCTGGTTCAAGAAGACGGTAACTTCCTTCAGGAACAGATCGGGATATTGATAGAGCGAGCCGTGATTCGAGTCCGGGTAGATGATCAACTGGGCATCCGGCAGGTTCTGCTGCAGGGTGTAGGAGTTGATCGTGTAGTGGACGATGTCATTGCTGCCAGCTACCACCAGGACCGGTTGCTTGATCGCCTTGAGATAAGCACTGGAATCCGCGCTCGGGGCACCCCAAGCCGCAAACGCGGCCACTTGCGCAGGAGCCACCTTGGCGCCGATAGCGGCATCCTTATCCACTGTGCGTGCATGGATTCGCGTCAGGAACGCGCGTCCGGCAGCTTGCGACGCATCCGACTGGGTGAAGAAGACGTCGAGCAACAAATCGTCCTGCGGCGTACGCTTCTTCGCCAGGAATCCCTGGAACTCCGGAGTCAGCGTCGCCATGCCTGCACCGCCTCGCGGTCCGCTTCCCACCAGCACGACACGACGAACCAGATCAGGTTGTTCGATGGTTACTTCCTGCGCGACGAGACTTCCCATCGAGAAGCCCAGCAAATCGGCCTTCGTAATGCCAAGCGCATGAATGAAAGCGATTGCCTGCTTTGCCATCGCTTCGATCGTGCCGGGCACTTCGCCGCCGGAGCTGCCAACACCGGCGTTGTCGAAGAGGATCACGTCACGGTCGTGTGCGAATCCATCGATGACCTTCGGGTCCCAACTATCCAGGTTGCCCACGAAGTGCTGGAAGAACACCAGAGGAACACCGCCACGTTTTCCGAATCGACGATAGGCGAGACGCGTGCCGCCGGCATCGATGAACTGGGTTGGGGCTGTTTGAAACGTGTCTGACGTGCCGCTTACCGGCGCGGTCCCGGCGCTCGCGGCGTTCGCGGGAGTGAGATAAAAAGCCGTTGCGAACGCAGCCACGATAAGGCCCAGACGAAATCCGGACGTCTTGCTGAAATGCTTCATGGTGGTTTTTCCAGATACGGTGGGATAGCAAGGCCCCGGGTACGCAAGGGCGTTGCAATGTGTCAGGCCGGCAGTTCCATCACTTGTCCGCTTCGATTCTTCACGCTCGGCCGCTCTGATATCTTTGCCTGCCACGCAGACAAGGCCGAACAATCGTCTGGAATCGCAATGCCTGCGGCGCCGGCGTGCATGAGCGCGGCATAGACCGTGATGTCGGCCATCGAGAAATCATCGCCGGCCACGTAAGGAGTTGCCTTAAGAACCTCATTGAAGTACTTCATGCCGCGCACGAACTTCTCATTGTGCCGCTCGCCCCATTCCTTCCTGTGCGCCCATTCAGGGCTCTTGTAGGCTTCCAGGCGCGCACCAAGTCCCGGCGTTGCATGGTGAAAGTAAATGCCAACAGCATCGATGAGTTGATCGTCAGCCCGTTTCTGCATCATGTGAATGACCGCTTTTTCCTTCGGGGTCCTGCCTGTGAGCGTTGGGTTCCCATCCAGGTTGTCGAAATACTCGGTGATCGCGACGCCTTCCGAGATGAACGTGCCGTCGTCGAGTTCGAGAACGGGAACCGTGCCTGCCGGGTTGATGGCGAGAAATGCGCTTTGCTTGTGCTCGGCCGCAAACAGATCCACCTTCACGAATTCGATTTGGGAATCCAGTCCTTTCTCGGCGAGGACGATACGAATGCGGGCCGGATTCGGGAAGCCAGGGGTGTCGTAAATTTTCATGATCAGTTCCTTTGTGTTATCTATCGATAGGTAAGGCGTGGGGCGAAGCATGCGACGCTAAGATCACCGTGTCAAGAACTATCGATCGATAGATAAGCAGCACGATTGTGCTTATCTATCGATAGGAATATACTCGATAAAACTTGCTTCTAAACAGCACTGCTATTGGTAGACGAAGGCTTTTGATGACCACTCCAGACACCAAAGAACGAATCATGAGTGTGGCGCGGCTCATGGTGCAGGCGCACGGCTACAACGCACTAAGCTTTCGTGAAATCGGAAAAGAAGTAGGCGTGTCCAGCGCGAGCATCCATCACCACTTTCCCACCAAAGGCGATCTTGGCGCTGCCCTGGCGCAACGCTATACAGACGACGGAAGTGCTGCACTCGAAAAATTGCTGGCCAGTTCCAAAGATGCTCACAAATGCATGACCGGTTACACGGGCATCTTTCGCTCGGCGTTGCTCAATGACAATCGGATGTGCCTGGTTGGACTCATGTCCGCCGAGTACGACGACTTGCCCGCAGAGGTGCGAGCAGAGGTCGACCGATTCACTAACGTCAACGTCAAATGGTTGACTGAAATCCTCTCGCTTCGAAAGTCGAAAGCAGGAAAGGATGCAATTCAACATCAGGCGCTTGCGATCTTCGCCGCTATCGAAGGCGCTCAACTTGTCGCGAGAGGGCGGGGTGACATCGCAATGTTCGACCGCGCAGTGACGGCATACCGGGCGGCTGGACTGTTCCCTTGATGCTCCCTTAACCTCGCTTATTCACGCAGCTAAAGTTCACGCCCGGCAAGCGGTTATTCAAGCCGGTTCCTACGATCGTCTAAGCGCGTGATTGGTTGACAGGAGTGAGTACGCTTGGGAGGAATTGCGCGGCTGTCAGGGGCTTTCTGCCAATCAGACGCTCAAGGTCTCCTGTTATCTCGGCAAACTCCCCGGCGGCAACGGCGGTAAACCATTCGGAAAGAAAGGCGGCAACGAAATCAGGCATACCCGCTGCAGTGCGTGCGGCAATGAATGCGGCAGGCGTGACGTCGGCATACGGCAGGCTTTTTCCCGCGATAGTCGACACGATCGCCGCGATGTCGCCCATTGACACGGCTTCGCTGCCGCCGAGCGTATAGGTGCGGCCCTCGTGACCGGTTCCCGCCAGCACGACTGCTGCAGCTTCGGCCAACTCGGCGCGGGCGGCGAGCGCGGCGAGCGCAGATCCCGCGGGTGCGCGAACGCCGTTCACGAATACGTCATCGCCCAACATAAGCGGGAGTGCGTCGAGGTACAAAGAGTTGCGTAGCAATGTCACCGCCATGCTGGACGCGGCCAGCGCTTTTTCGGTCACCTGTTCCCACTCCGTCACCTGCGACATCACAAATTCCGAGTGTTCAGGACGTTGCACACCGGTGTAATGGATATGGCGCACGCCTGCGCTTTCAGCCGCATCGACAACGTTACGATGTTGAGTGATCGCATCCGAGAAGGCTGTGGTGGAGACGAACATCAGCTTGTCGACGCCCTTGAAAGCGGATTCGAGCGACGCCAGGTCTTGATAGTCTCCCTGTCGAATCTCGACGCCATATGACGCAAGCGTGCCCGCGGCCGATGGATCGCGCACGAGTACTGCGATTGACTTTTCCGGCACACGTTTCAGCAGTTGTTTGACAATTCCATGTCCAAGCTGACCCGTTGCGCCCGTGATCAGGAAGTCTTTCATGTTGGAGTCCTATCTATGATGTGAGTGACGATCTGCTCATTTCTGTTAGATGCGCGGAGACGAACCGCGCGAAGATGCCCGGGTCGATAAGGCTGTTGGTTTGACTAAAGGCGGAAGCGTTGAGGAGGTAGGCGGCGCTGCGCGCGTGATGCGTCCATTCCGCCCCGGGGAATGTTCAAACCTGAGCCATTCCTCCATCGACAAACAACTCTGTCCCGGTGACATAGCTGCTGTCGGTTGAAGCGAGAAACAGCACCGCTTTCGCGATTTCCTCGGGGGAACCGAGACGCCCGAGAGGCACTATTTGTGCGAAGCTGTCCTTGCGCTGCTGGCCTTCGGGGCTATCGCCCAGAAGCTCCCGCAGTCCGGCTGTATCAATAGGACCCGGACTCACTGCATTGACGCGTATCTTGCGATCCTTGAGGTCGGTCGCCCAGGTCCGGGCAAATGAACGGATGGCCGCTTTTGTAGCTGCGTAGGCTGTGTTCGCCGCCAGCCCTTTGCTTCCCACAATCGAACTGGTCAAGACAATGGTGCTGCCATCAGGCATTAGCGGTAGCGCCTTTTGCACGCTAAAAAACAGTCCCTTGACGTTCCCGTCGAACATGCGGTCGTAGTGCGCTTCATCAACCTGACCGAACGGTGCGAACTCCGCTGCGCCTGCATTGGCGAACACGATGTCGAGTCGGCCGGTTTCCTGCTTGATCTGGACGAAGAGCCGGTCAAGATCGCTCAGGATCGCGACGTCGCCTTGTACGGCGGTAACGCCGGCACCAATTTCTTTCACCGTTTCGTCTAGTTTCTCCTGTCGCCGGCCCGTGACATAGACGTGTGCGCCCTCTGCTACAAAAAGCTTGGCCGTTGCCAATCCAATTCCACTTGTCCCGCCAGTGACCAGCGCGATCTTGCCGTCCAGTTTTCCCATGATGTCGCTCCGTTTCTGTGTTGGTTGGCTCGATTCTGCCGAGCGATGAAGGTGAAGGCTGCGCATCGCCCAGCAACTGTAAAGCGATGAAATGGTGCTCTTGGCGATGGTCGTCGTTGATATCGATTTGGCCTCGATGTCATTTATTCATGTTGGTCAACATGATAATGTTCTAACTAATCAGGTTAGTCAACATGTATATTGGCGTTTTCGGAGGCGTCGCATGAAGGTCAGTCGTGAGCAGGTGGCGAAGAACCGCCTTAACATTCTTGAAGCTGCCAGCCGGCTTTTCAGTGAGCGTGGATTCGATGCCGTTACTATCGTCGACGTCATGAAAGACGCCGGGTTCACGCACGGCGGCTTCTATGGTTACTTCGGTTCCAAGGACGAACTGATCGCCGAGGCTAGCGCGTTCTCCTTGAAGCGCCAGGAAGAGGTCAAAGCCGATACGTTTGAAGACTATTGCGCGGGGTATTTGAGTGCATACCATCGACAGCATCGTGCTGGCGGATGCACCTTCGCGGCGCTAGCGAGTGAGGCGGTTCGTCAGGCGCCCGCAGTGCGCCATGAAATGACCGAGAGCCTCAGGCGGATGATCGAGGTGATTGCTGAGCTGGCGCCTGGAGAAGACGCTGAGGGACGCCGCCGCACTGCCATTTCCGGATTCTCCGCGATGCTGGGCGGGTTGATCCTGTCTCGCATGGTCGACGATATATCGTTCTCCGACGAACTGCTTGAAGCGAATCGCGAGGTGCTGGACGCGATCGCTATGGACGGCAACGATCAGTTGGGCGCGGCGAAATCGAAGAAGAAGGGCGTGCGTTCATCGAGCCGTTAGCCGGACGTGTGGGCGATCTGCGGATTATTGGGAGTTCAATCGCGAGCATAAGCCGATCTGATTTTCCCCTTCACAATGACCGTTTTCATTTTGAACACAAGCCGCGCTGCTGGTTGAGCCCCCATTGCACATGCGGGCTCGTCTCGATGACCTCTCATCCGTGGCATTCATGGAGTGACACGATCCGCGTCAGCACGCTGCCCAACACGTTCGCAGCCGCGGCTTTAAACCGACTTCACTCCGCCATAGCCTGGTTTCCTTCGTCACGTCTGAAACCAGGGCTAGCGCTGTGCCCGTCGTGCACTCTGTCAGAACGCAGGAATGGGCAAAGTTCTTCCGAGATCCACGCCGAATTGATCCGCAGGCCCTAAATGAACGTCAAATCAGCTTCAGGAATTGCCTGAAGCTGATGGGATCTCGTCCGAGGATCTGCTTCACAGTGTCAGTCACCGCCGCCGTCGCGTAGTTGCGAAACGCCCGGTAGAGAGTCAAACCGTATTCGACAGTTTCCGGTGCGAGGCCACGCGATTTATATGCAGCGGTAAGCTCTTCCTCGCTGATGGGCGTGTAAGAAATCGTGCGTCCCATCTTTTCTGTGAGAAGGCGAGCGACTTCCCAGTGGTCGAGGGCTTCGGGGCCCGTGACAAGGTATTCCCCGGTTAGTCCCTGTACCAACGCCTCTGCAACGAATTCTCCAACGTCCGCGGCCGCGACAAACGACGACTTGGCGTCTCCAACCGCCAGTGTGATGTTGCCACGCTCTACCATCGGAGCATTAAAACCGGTGACGAAATTGTCCATGAAGAAGCCAGCTCGTACGAAGGTATGCTTCAGGCCTGAACTAACGATTTGAAGCTCGACCTTTCGTATCGGCAGGTCTACCAGACTTTGCCCGGAGAATGCCGCGAGATAATTTCCGGACATGTAGGCAAGATGGCCGACGTCACGATCTGCTGCGGCGTCAATAATCGCCCCGAGTTTTTTGTGTACTTCTCCGTCCAGGGGCGGACCAATGAGGACGACATCGTTAATGTCTTTGAAGAGAGTATCAAAATCTGTCGTGGTGTTGTTAGCATCATAAGCCCGCGTCTCGACATCCCTGGAAAGCTTCAGATTTTTTGGATCGCGCGCCGTTGCAACGACATTGAATCCTTTGTTCAGCAAGGACTCGACTATATTACGGCCGGCATTTCCTCCTGCTGCGGTGACTAGAACAGTTCGCATATTTGCCTTTGTTTCTGTTGCCCGATACGGGAGTTGATATGAAGTCTGGTGAAAGGCACAGGCGCCCGCAAGATCAAGAGTCTATCCAGGGCTTTAACACAATTTTGCCCGTCGAACGTCTCGCCTCCATGGTTCTGTGAGCTTCGGCGGCCCCACTCAATGGCAGGCGACTGGCCAACTGCACATTGAGCTTGCCGGAAACAACCAGTTCTATCAGGGCGTTGAATGCGTCGATTGATTGTCGGGGGCGTGCGGCAAACCACTGTCCCACATAATATCCAGTGACCGTTTGATTCTGAGTGAGCAGCGCTCGCGGAGCCAGCGTCGCTGGTTCGCGACTCGCGCTGCCATAGATGACCAGGCGTCCGAACGGCGCCAGTGCGGATAAGCTTTGCTGGAATGCCTTACCTCCGGCCATGTCCAGTACAACGTCCGCGCCTTTACCACTAGTGACCTGCTTTACCTGTTCGGCCCAATCGTCTACGGTGTAGTCAACCGTATGACTCGCGCCGCGCTTCATCAGTAGCTCACGTCGTTCCGCCGAGCTCGCACCTGCAATCACATTAGAGGCGCCAAAGATCCTGGCCAATTGGAGTGCATATGATCCGACTCCGCCAAGGACGCCAGGTATAAAGACACTTTCACCCGGCTGCAATTGAGCTGCTTCCTTGAGGACTTGGTAAGCGGTGACGCCCGCGACTACCAGCGTACAGGCAATGTCGAGATCGAAGCTCGACGGAAGGGGCATGACTTGAGCTCGATCAGCTACCGAGAATTGAGCGTAACCTCCTTTTCCGCCGCCTCCAAGTAAAGCAAAAACGCGGTCTCCGATTGCCAGATCGCGTACTTCAGATCCCAGTGCTTCCACGAAGCCAGCCACTTCGCCTCCGAGAATTGCCGGCAGGGGCGTGGGCACAGGATAGGGATTGTTTCGACGGCGCACTATGTCTGCATAGTTGACACTAACGGCCTCTACCCGGATCAAGATTTGATTGGGTGCAGGGACAGGCACAGGCACTTCTTCAACGCTGAGTACATCTGGCGTTCCATACGAGTGAATAACGACGGCTTTAATAACGGTTCTCCGATAGGCAGATGAAGGGAGTTTCGCCTACGGCTTGGCTGCGGGAGGGATTGGCAAAGCGATGTCGGTTGCCATTCGCCATCCATCAGGTGTCCTGACCCACTCCAGAACCATCAGAAACGGCTTTGGTACCGGAGTTTGGCCGGCGTATCCGACTGTGATCTGAACTGGCACGTATGTCTGTGCCACGTCCTTGGACAGAGCAACTATTTTCTCCGAAGCGTAGTCGGGATCTATACGAAAGGCGCCTCTGAATAACTCACCGAAATGTAAGACTACGGTGTCCTTGCTCCAAAAGCCGGCCCATCCGCCCTCGGCTTGCGTGGCCGTCTTTGCAACAAAAAGAGTAGATGGGGAATCCCATAAAAGATCGCTCACCGCGTGGAGATCATGGTGATTCTCTTTATCAATGAGTGTTTTGTAGAGATCTCGTATTGAGACGGAGTCTTGGCTGTCAATCATCATTGTGTACTGCGTCGAAACCTCATGTGCCGCCCGCGCGGGACTGGTAAGCAAGAAGCCTGACAGGGTCGCGGCCCCCCAAAAAACACGCATGAGCTTGGACACTCTGAATTCCCTAAGAAATTGCTATTACCTCGACGACTGCAAGGAGCGCAAACAAAGGGGAATCGTAGCGATGGCATACACGGGTATCAAGCGCAATTCGTGCAAGACGTTCGTGTCAAGCCGGGGGCAATCCCGCTTGATCGTTGTCTCACGAAGCGAGTGGCGTTGAGCAATCGGATTGAGCGAGGCGCAAGGGACGGTGCAGCCGGCGTACCATGCGTCCTGGATGCTTCAGGGCGCCTATGACGTGATCGTGCGATGTTCTCGACCGGGACCATGATCAACGGGCTGACTCACCGCGATGCGTTAAAAGCATCAGTAAACCATTCAATAAATACGCGCAGCTTGCTTGGTAAATGACGGTTCTGTTGATAGATCAAGCTGACTGTACGAGTGGGGGCGCGAAACCCGGAGAGTATTTCCTTCAGTGCACCGCTGCGAATGAACGGCAAAAGCGTATAGTCGGATCCGCTGACAATGCCGAGACCTGCTATGCCGCATGCAAGATATGCATCAGCGTCGTTAACAGCGATTTTCCCGCGGACGGTGACTGACTCCAACGTTTCGTCTACCATGAAATCCCACTCGCGGAGGCGGGCCCCGTTGTTCCAGACGTAGTTCACAACAATGTGGTTGCCGAGTTCTTTCGGTGTTTTCGGCTCGCCGAATTTCTCGATATAGGCGGGTGATGCGCACGTAATTCTGGAGACTTCACCAATATGCTTGGCAACCAGCAATAAGTCTTGCAGGGGACCGACGCGGATTGCGCAATCAACGGCTTCCTCGACGAGGTCCACGCGTCGATCGGACATCAACAGTTCGATGTCAATGTCAGGAAATTGCTCGAAAAAAGAGGGCAGCGCTGGAATCAAAACCCCTTTTGCCAACGAAGCGGGCAAGCTTATCTTCAATCGGCCTTGTGGCGTGCGGCGCGCGTCCGACGCGGCGGCGTCCATGTCTTCCACTTCACTGAGTACTCGAATACAACGCTCGTAATACGCCATTCCTTCGTCTGTGGCGCTTACGTTACGCGTTGTTCGATTCAGCAGCTTGACGCGGAGATGAGATTCGAGCGCCTGCACCATCCTGGACGCAACCCCCGCCGTCACTTGCAAGCTCTCCGCGGCTCGAGCGAAGCTTGACATCTCCACCACACGCGTAAACACCTTCATCGAAAACAGCCGGTCCATCGGATTCCTTTGGTTCGGGCGATGATTTTTTCAATCAACTATGTGCGATTTGACAATGTGATATCGGCAGAAAGTTGCTGAATCATTTCTCAGGGGCAGTCCTATTATGAGGGCTCGCGCTCCAATTTTTTTGGGGAATCGCAGTGGTGCTTTCGGCCAGCCCGACTTACCCTCATATCGAAAAAATGATCCCGCATCTCCTGAAACCATGGTCCTGCAAGACACTATCACTCGAAAACCGGATAGTGATGGCGCCGATGACGCGAAAAAAAAGTCCCCAAGGTGTTCCTGGACCCGACGTCGCGGCTTACTATCGCCGTCGCGCTGAGGGTGGAGTCGGACTTATCATCACAGAGGGCACGACCGTCGACCGGCAAGCCGCCTCTTTTGACTCTAACATTCCCAACATACACGATCCGGTCAGCATTGCTGGCTGGAAAAACGTCGTCTCCGAAGTCCACGCAGCGGGCGGAAAAATCTTCGTTCAATTATGGCACGCGGGCTCGTTAAGACCGATGGGGAGCGGCCCCAATCCCAACGCCCGTTCAGAAGGTCCGAGCGCTACAACGGAGCATATTGACGCGATGTCGGACGAAGCTATCGCGGACACTGTCGAATCGTTCGGCCGGGCTGCGGCTACAGCGCGGCAAATAGGCTTCGATGGGGTCGAAATTCACGCAGCGCATGGTTACCTGATTGATCAATTCCTATGGAGCGAGAGCAACCGCCGCACGGATCGATATGGTGGAACAGCGCAAGGGCGCACGAGGTTTGCAAGCGAGATCGTTAAGGCGGTCCTTGCGTCTGTCGGTCCGGGCTACGTCATTTCTTTGCGAATTTCGCAATGGAAGCTTCAGGACTACGATGCAAAAGTTGCTAGTAATCCAAAGGAACTTGAAGCGATTCTCACACCACTGGCGGATGCTGGCATAGATATCTTCCACGGCTCAGCGCGCCGATTTTGGGACCCGGCATTTTCCGGATCGGATTTAAGCCTTGCCGGTTGGACCAGAGAAATTACTGGCTTGCCGTCAATCACGGTCGGATCAGTCGGGCTTGAAGGGGGAGACGTAATAGGCGCGTTACGCGGCGGTCCGGATCGAGCCACGGCCGCGTCCCTGGCTGATGTTGAGCGTCGCATGGCCATGGGAGAATTTGATCTTGTTGCCGTTGGGAGGGCGTTGCTAGTCGATCCACTCTGGTTGCAAAAGGTCCGCGACAACCGCTTGGAAAGTTTATCGCCATTTGACCGAAGTGCTTTGTTAACGCTAGCTTGAGCAAAGCAAAAGAATACCCACCGTGCAGGCACGCCGGACAAAACTGTCCCTGGCTCGTATTGGCTCAAGGCTCAACGGGTTATGGGCGGTAATGGCGCAGTGACCGTCACGCTAGCGAAAACATTCTAGTTCAAGGAGTCACGCCATGACGTCAAGTGATGTCTTGTCAGAAGAAGTGGAGCTGCCGTCGAGCTTCACAGGTATAGGTTACACAAAAGCTCACGACGGGTTTCCCATGGAGTCATTTGATGTTCCGGTTCCCAAGCCTTCCGGGGACCAGGTTCTCATTCACGTAGTTTCGTCTTCACTAAACCCGCTCGACTACAAGCTCGCTGCATTAAATTTCTTTCAGCGTACACCGCCCGTGGTATTGGGATTTGATATTGCAGGCATCGTAGTCGCGAAAGGGGCGCTTGTCGTGGACTTCGCAGTGGGTGATGAGGTGGTTGCCATGGCCGACTCGAGTGGTGATGGCGGATGGGCTGTCGGCGGCCATGGAGGTTTTGCCCTGGCGCGTGATTTCCTTACAGTCAAAAAGCCGAAAACACTATCTTTCGTCAGTGCAGGGGTATTGCCGGTCTGCTTCATATCTGCGTTTTCGGCCCTCTGCGGAAATGTTCGGGCAGGCGACACCGTCTATATCCCCGGAGGAGCGGGTGGAGTCGGGCATCTGGCCGTGCAGATGGCGGCGCGAACTATGGGGGCTGGACGGGTTATCAGCAGTGGCAGCACGAAGGAGTCGCTCAAACTCGCAAAAGCAATGGGAGCGCATCATGTCTTCAACTACAAGACGGACGACATAAGCGCGGAGATTGCTGAGCTTACAAATGGGAGAGGTGTCGATCTTGTTTTCGACGCTACCTATAGCGAAACGAGCTATGTCAGTACCGCAGATATGGTTCGCAAGGGAGGAGTTTGGACGGTGCTTGGTGTAGGTCCGGGAAAAACCAGCCGTACAACTGTAACCGAAAGTCCTGTCGACGCCATGCTCTCTCGACGAAACGCACGCCATATCAATGTGAACCTGCTTCGGTATTTCTCTGAACCGACCATGCTGACCCTTGAGGTTAAGTCAATGTTTAGGAAATCGTTAAACGCATCAATGGAGTGGGCGGTCGGGGGAACGGTCGTGCCCCATGTTAGCAAGGTCATCAATAGCACCGTCGCCGAGATCAATGTCGAATTAACGAATATGAAGAACGGCCAACGCCCCTTGGGCAAAGTCGGCGTCGTTGTCGATCAAACCGTGGTTGTGGAAACTGAGCGCCACTAAGGACTGGCAACTCCGACTCGGCTGGCGGGTCGAGTGACGCGTGCGCTCAGTTCGATGCGGCAACCGTGATCGTTTCCGCAATGCCTTGATAAGCCTGCCAGGCAATAAACGTTGCCGAAAGTCGCGACGACGACGCGCACGATAATCATTGACATCGGTGAACATCGGTGAACATCGGTGAGCATAGGCGACATTGTATACCTATCGATAGATAACTATCGAAGAAGAGTGGAGATAGGATCCACGATATACCCGGCTTTGCAGACCGGAGGCGGGTAGTGTTGTGCTGACCGTGTATCCATGACCCACGAGCGGGAGCGAGATATCGTCTGCCATTCTATAAATTCGTACAACTTAAGGTATAAAAAAAATGCGCGATTGATGATCTATTCCGGTTCGAACCATATTCGTTGTTTCAGTATTCTGATATTTGCGTTTCGCAGTCAGCATGTCTTCGAAGCGACCACCTGGACGTCCGGTGTTGTCGATTCCATTGCATACTTCGAGGCCATTTTTTTGAAGCGACAGCGGCTCGAGTACATACCGAGAGTCGGTTTTTCCCTTTTGTCTGTCTGCTTCACTATTGACATCTATGTTCCGGATACTGTTTCTTAGTCTCGGTGCCTTCGCCCTCGGCGTGGACGCCTACATCATGGCGGGCCTTCTGCCAGGTATAGCAGAAACTTTTGCGGTGACGCCGTCGGGCGCGGGGCAGACTGTGAGTGTCTTCACAGTCTGCTACGCGCTGTCAGCGCCGGTGTTTGGCGCTTTGACAGCAGGCCAACCTGTGCGTCGGGTACTTGCGGTTGCCTTGGTAATATTCGCTACGGCCAACGCGTGCAGTGCGCTCGCCGGCAGCTTCTCCGCGTTGCTGATAACACGCGCGGTGGCGGGCATGGGTGCCGGGCTTTTTACGCCATTGGCGGTAAGTGCTGCGGCAGCACTCGTGACGCCGGAACGTCGAGGGCGTGCTATCGGGCTGGTGATTGGCGGATTGGCAATGGGCACGGCCATCGGCGTTCCATCCGGCTTGCTGCTCGCTCAATATGCCGGATGGCGCGGCGCGCTTTGGCTGATTGCTCTGCTGGGTGTTATCGCCCTGATCGGTGTAGCTGTGTGCTTGCCGACTGTGCCCGTTGCGCCACCTCCGACGTTAAAACAACGTATTTCCGTTCTCGTGGACCGCAAGGTCGCGGGAACAGTACTTGTTTCATTCCTTACTGCAGTCGGATCGATCGGTTTATACACCTATGTCTCCGCGATCTTTCATGTAGACGCTCCCTCCGCTGGCTTGTTGCCTTATCTGTGGTCATGGAGTCTGGGCGGGTTGATAGGCACTTATTTCTCAGGTGTTGTGATCGACAGAAGCGGACGCCCGGAATGGGTAATGGTAGCAATGCTTGCTTCGATGTCTGTTGCGATCATCCTGCTGTATTGGACGGTGAAATATCCTCCGCTCGCGGTGATTTGTTTTTTCATTTGGGGCGTGGCTGCATGGGGATCTCAGGCACCGCAGCAACACAGGTTATTGACGCTGCGACCGCGGCAGGGGAACGCTGCGGTCGCCCTGCACAGTTCTGCGCATTACCTGGGAAGCGCCGTCGGCGCCGCGTTGGGTGGATCAGCAATAGCCGCAGGCGTGCATGTATCTTCACTTCCCCTGCTTGCAGCTGGGGTCTTGTCCATTGTGACGGCGGTCCAGATTTGCATCGCCCGTTCTCTCACCCGTAAAGACACATGAGAACGCGGCCGCGTTTCTTCCCGGAAGAAGGACACGTGTCTCAGGTCAGATGGATCACCCGCGTCGGTAGAACTTCCTTCTCCGAGTGCACAACGAACCTTCGCCCAAGCCACAGGTAATAATCGGAGTACGAATCATTAAAAGAGGGCGCCGCGCTACGGCCGTGCCGCGGGTTTCCTTTCTAGAAACCTGCCAGTGTGAGCTTCCCGATTACCCGTCCTTTCTCGAGAAGACGGTGCGCTTCTCTCACATTTTTAGCGTTGATCAACCCGAGATTGCACCCCAAGGTCGTTCCGATCGCTGTCGCATCAACCAGGTCAGCAATCGTCGAAAGGATGACGTGCTGCGCTATCATGTCCGATGTGCAAAAGGACGAGCGCGTAAACATCGATTCCCAATGGAACGAAACGCTTTTCGCCTTAAGCAATTCAACTGGAAGCGGCCGCTCGTTTTCGACAATCGAGCAAATGGCGCCCTGCGGTTTGATGATATTGGCAGCGGTAGAAAAATGCCTGTCGATGCTGTTCAGAATAAGCACGTAATCAACCGCGTCTATGCCGAGCGCTGCCAATTGCGCCAGCATGTCACCGAAGTGATTGATCACGTGATCCGCGCCGAGTTTTTTTACCCAGTTGGCCGATTCCGGCCGCGAGGCTGTTGCGATTACCTCTAACCACGCGACTTTCTTAGCGAGCTGAATAGCGATCGAACCGACTCCGCCGGCGCCCCCTATCACCAGCACTGATTTGCCGGAGTCCCCTCCGCTTGTGGACACTCCCAGCCGCGAGAACAGCGCCTCCCAGGCTGTGATTGAAGTTAGCGGGAGTGCCGCTGCCATTGAAAAATCCAGGGATTTCGGCTTCTTGCCGACGATGCGCTCATCGACCAGATGGTATTCGCTGTTTGCACCCTGACGTGTGATGCTACCTGCATAAAACACAGCATCGCCCGGGCGAAACAGCGTTACTTTCGAGCCTACCGCTTCTACTACGCCAGATGCGTCCCAGCCGAGCACTCGCGGCGTCTTCTCAACCTGATCCTTGGGAGAGCGAACCTTTGTATCAATCGGGTTTATGCCAATAGCCTCGATCTTGACGAGCAGGTCGTGACCGTCGGCATCTGGTTTTTCGAGCTCGACATCGATCAGCGATTCGGGATCAGAGATCGCCAGATAACGCATTAGTGCGACTGCTTTCATTGTTTGTTGCCTCTCACCTATCGTGATACGAGTGCGGCATTGGCATTAGTCCAATTCGTCGAACATCTCGACGAGCCAGTCTATGAAAATCCGCAGACGCTGACTAAGGTGGCGGTTGCGTGGATACACGACGTGATATGGATAGGGTGGCGGTTGCCACCTTTCGAGGAATGGGACCAGTTGGCCCGTTGCTATGTAGGGCCGAACCTTGAAAGAAAAGATGTGAATGACACCGACTCCAGCCAGACCGGCCGCAAGATGGGCATTGCCCTCATTCACACTTAAAAATGCGTTGGGTTGTACTTCAGTCGCCTCAGCGCCTGTGCCGAACGGTGATGGTACGATGCGCCCCGTTCGTGGTGAGACGTATCGCACGAGCGTATGGTTTTGCTCAAGATCTTCGATATTGGAGGGTGTCCCGTGGCGCTTCACATATTCAGGTGAAGCGCACGTCGTCCAGCTCGCGCGGCCAACTTCTCGTGCCACGAGCGATTCGTCGTGCATCGGGCCGCCTCGAATGGCGCAGTCAATGCCATCCTGAATCATGTCGGTCAAGCTGTCGCGAACGCATAGATCTACTTCAACGTTTGGATACTTCTCATGGAACCGGGGGAGGGCCGGTATAACAAAGCTGCTTGCTAGTGAGGCGCTTATCCCGATCCTGATCTTTCCCGCGGGGTTAGCATTTTCCACCGCAAACGAATTGTTGATTTCGTCCAGCGCCTGGATGATAGGCAGCGTACTGTCGTAATAGTGAGCGCCTTCTGGCGTCACTGCGACAATGCGCGTTGTCCGCCGCAGGAGCTTGATTCGCAATTCCGCTTCAAGCTCCTGAATCATTTTGCTTGCGGTTGCCAGAGGAATCCCTAGCGAGTCCGCCGCTTTTGTGAATCCGCCTGTCTCGACTACCCTCGCGAAGACCCGAATCGCCATCAAGTTGTTCAACGGTATCCTCCGACGAAGGTTGCCCTCTGTTTCACTCTCGGCGCGAGCAGGAATATCCACAGCTTGACCGTCAAACATGCTGTGAGTATTGCCCGCCCGGGTTACAGATGACCTGAATGTCCGGTCAACCGGGCAGGAACCAGCTAGATTTTGACTAGCATACTTGAAAAGGCGACGCGTTCACCTTGGTTGTTTAGAACTACTGGCGCCACCGCGACACCCTGGCAGGTTCGTCTCTATGCTTTGAGCCGCCGCATCAGCTCGCGGACGATGCGGCGGCTTTGGCATTAAGATAAGCCAGCAGTGGTTCGAGGCGTGGAAGATCTTCGGCAAGGAGATCCTTGCCGCTACGGTTTTTGATGCCTGGACGCTCGTCCAACCTGGCTCGCCACTCCACCAGGGCGGTATGGTCCGCCGGAACCGTCAATCCTGCGTAATCCCCGTGCATCAAGGCGGCCCAAACAGTGATATCCGCGACGGAAAACTGATCGCCTGCGACGTAGGGTTGAGTTTGCAGGACGCTGTCAAAATATTTCATTCCCGCTATCGCCCGTTCCCCGTGTTTGTCGCCCCATTGTTTGCGGAAAGCCCAGTCTGCACTCTTGAAGGCTTCGTTGGCTTTGCCGAGTCCCGGCGTCGAGTGGTGAAAAAATACCCCTATGCCATCGATCAACTGATGGTCCGCGCGCTTTTGCATCATGTGGATCACCGCTTTTTCCCGAGGCGTGCGTCCGGTGAGGATCGGGTTCCCGTCGAGGTTGTCGAGATACTCTGTGATTGCAATACACTCGCCGATAAACGTGCCGTCGTCGAGCTCAAGAACGGGAACTGTCGAGGTCGGATTCTTCTCGCGGAACGGACCTTTTTGATGCTCTGCATCGTAGAGTTTCACGCGAACAAACTCCACCTGGGAGTCCATTCCCTTTTCCGCTAACACGATGCGAATGCGAGCCGGGTTGGGGAAACCTGTGATGTCATGGATCTTCATTAAAACCACCTTTTAAATGGGTCTGTCGGCAAAAAAGTTTTTGGACGGTGAGGCGATGACCGAACAGGAGCCGCGTCCATTGCGGCAACGCCGATTGCGCAACGCTCGACTCAAGGAGATGAGAGCCAGCTTGACTTGCATGCCTCGACTCTCAGCGGCACGAAGCCGGATTTCATAAAGATGAGGATGCCGAATTACATGGTCACTCATTTGAATGATGTATATACGCGGTGAGTCAGATATTCAGCGCTAGCATGCATCGCGTCCGGGCATATATCGCGAGGCCGAACGAAGTGTAGGCGCGCGTTGAAACAAAATAAACGCGGTATTCTGGAAACATTATCCACGGTGGTGGATAGTCGAAACGCCGGTTCAACGGACGTTAAGATTAGCGGGGCTTGAATCAAACCGCAGCGAGTGCCTGGTTGTGCAGGCGAGTTCGTGACTGCGGGGCGGAGCCGCCTGCGTCCAAATGACTTGAGGTTGCACAGCGATAGTATTTAGCCTATTTTTCCTTTGATCCGGGTGCAACATGTTCGGCCCCGGCAGCTTGTATTCGGTACTTGCGCTAAATCTCATCGCGAGCCTACTGATGATTCGTCTTACGACGATGTTGCTTACAGTCGGGCGCGAGGAAGGTAGCGGAACCAAAAGGCTCATATCGAGCGTGTCATCGGCAGTCCGACGGCCGTTGATGTGGGTGCCAGCCCTGAAAAATTGACGTTCAATTGCTCAGTTCAGGTTTCCTTCTTCGCAAGCGATGTACTCAATCTGCCGGATAGAGCCACGCCCGATGCCTCCATGCTGTGTCGAAGTGGTGGCAGTCGGCAAGGGGCACGCGCTATCTGCCGCGGTTCCATGCGTCGACGCCTGATGACGCATGGAAGAACTGCGGCGTGAATCCTGAAGATCCAAAGAAGGGCGACATGGACGCTCGGCTGTTCAACTCCTTCATCCGGTCTCAGATCAATCAGAGCGGAGACTGGCCCGTTCCACGTGCTGGTGGACAGATATCATCGCTTTACGAATTCAGATCCGTCGAGAAAGCGAGCTCCTTTTGTCAACGCAGAAGTGCAAGACGTTCGACCAGCGAAGCCTCAATATGCTGATACGCATCGCTTCCCAGTACCAGTCTCCGTGGAGCCGGCTTGAGTTCGCAGGAAGCAATCATTGCTTGCGCCATCTTGACCGGATCACCGATGAGAATCTTTTCGCCATGAAGCGCAATCGCGCGACGGAAATCGCCTACAGGCGTGTCCTCATGGATTTCCATGGGAGTGGTGTCGGACAAGGAGGGTTGGCAGGCGTCTCGCTTGCTTGGCGCGCTGCTCGAACTGACAATTCGGCGATCGCTATTTGCGCCACGGCCTTTCTACATACGTGACAAAACTTACTGCTCGAATATATGACGGTGTGCCTTCACGAAGTCGCCAACGGTTTGGGGGGCTTGTCCGGTGATCTCGCCGATGACACCGTCCACGCCGGCAAAAATTCCGTTCTGGTAATCGATGGCGATCGCGAGGAAGTGCTGGATCAAAAATTCCGGCAGAGCGTATTTCTTCAAATGCTCGCGATATTGTTCGATGGTCGACGGACTGTAGGTGATCTTGCGGCCGAGTACCTTGCCGACCTCATCGGCAATCTCTTGTTGGCTAAGCTCGACCGGCCCGAACAGCGGATAGGTCTTCCCGATATGGCTGGACGGTTGTGTGAGGACGATGGCGATCAGGCGAGCCTGATCCTCGGCAGCGATGGGGGCATGGCGTCCGGTACCGTACGGCAGCGTGATCTTGCCTTCCTGCACGATCTGATCGCGCACCCACGGAAAAACCAGCCATTCGGAGAAGAACGTCGGGCGGATGTGGACAGTTGGCACGCCAGACCAGTCGAGTACACGTTCCGCGATCCAATGATCGCGCGCAGCGTGACTCTCCGAATCTCGCCGGGCGGAAATTTGCGACATTTCGACGACAATTTCGACACCTGCGCGCTGCGCAGCGTCCGCAAAATACGCGGTCGCCTGGATGTAGCCCGGATGCACGGGATAGCACAAGTACGCACCTGTCACGCCGTCCATCGCGCGCAAAACGTCGTCATGCTCGAGAAGATCACCGACGATGACCTCGGCGCCTTCATCCCGCAGCGTTGTGCTCCGCTCGTCTTCCTGATGCACAAGAGCCCGAACCGCATGTCCGTCCTTGAGAAGATGACGAATGGTGTGGACGCCCGTTTTACCGGTGGCGCCGGTGATGAGGTATTTACGTTGCTGCATGGTTAATTCTCCAATTAAGGGTACGCGCACGGGTCACACGTACAGGGGATTGTTAACACCGATATTCGATTTACCGTGGTCAGAAATTCACTTTGGTATGTCGTAAAGTGCATATGCACTTTGTGAGTCGAATGATCTCATCGAGGTGTTGCTTGAGTCCTGCAGGACCGGTAATGAAGCGGCGGGGTCTGCAATGATTCGGAACATCGTGACGGTGGGTAGTTGCGACCCCGGATTCGTCACGGCCTTTCGCGCTCCGTGATCCTATTTCATATGGATTATTATCATAATCCATATGAAAGTCAACGAGTCCTTGAAATTCCATCGTGGCGTAGGTTTCCTGGTATTCGATTTTCCCAAGAACGTTCGTTTGCGCGCCTCGGTCGTCCGGCGCGACGGAAGCCGCCGTGAAGCTACAGGATGCGATGCTGATCCATTACGTGGGTTGGCAGCCGTGCCGCGGACGGCGCCAATCCGACCATCCCCATTGCGAAGACGTTTGACCCTTCTTATTTTCCGCCGACACTTTTAGTTTTTACGATCAAATCGTCGGGAGAATGAGTGGCTTCTTTTATGAATTTACTTGACACCTAAACTATCGAGGCTTAAATTAAAACTGACTCTTCAGCCTGGAGCGCACTATGCGCATCGTTTGTATTGGTGGCGGCCCCGCGGGTCTGTACTTTGGCTTGCTGATGAAGAAGCAAAATCCCGCTCACGACGTGACGGTAGTGGAGCGCAATCGCCCCTACGACACCTTCGGCTGGGGCGTGGTGTTCTCCGACCAGACGCTCGGCAACCTGCGTCGTGCGGACGAGGAGAGCGCGGCCGCCATTCTCGATGCGTTCAACCACTGGGACGACATCGACATCCATATCAACGGCCGCACTCAGCGCTCGTCCGGACACGGTTTCTGCGGCATTGGCCGCAAGCGCCTGTTGAACATTCTTCAGGAGCGGGCGGAGGAACTTGGCGTAAAGCTGGTGTTTGAAACACAGGTCGCGAGTGACGAGACGTATGAAGCCGACCTCATCATTGCGTGCGACGGCGCCAACAGCGTTGTGCGCACGAAGTACGCGGCCACCTATAAGCCTGACATCGATCTGCGCGACTGCCGCTTCGTCTGGCTTGGCACGGACAAGCTGTTCGATGCCTTCACATTCGCGTTCGAGAAGACCGAGTTCGGCTGGTTTCAGGCGCATGCGTATCGTTTCGACGACCACATGTCCACGTTTATCGTGGAGGCGCCTGAGCGGGTCTGGCGTGCAGCCGGCCTGGATGAAATGAGCAAGGAGGACGGCATCGCATTTTGCGAGCGGCTCTTCGCCAGGTATCTCGACGGTCATGCGCTCAAGTCCAACGCACACCATTTGCGCGGCTCCTCGCAGTGGATCCGGTTTCCGCGCATTGTGAACGAAACGTGGGTGCATGACCGCGCGAATAGCGATGGCAGCGTGACGCCGATTGTGCTGATGGGCGATGCCGCGCACACGGCGCACTTCTCGATTGGCTCTGGCACCAAGCTCGCGCTTGAAGATGCGATCGAACTGACGAATAGCATCGCGGCGCATCCGGGCGATCTGCCGGCCGCCCTTGATCACTACACGGAAGTACGCAGCGTTGATGTCCTGCGCATCCAGAACGCCGCGCGCAACTCCACGGAGTGGTTCGAAAACGTGGACCGGTACGCGTCCTTCGAGCCGGAGCAATTCGCTTATTCCCTGCTCACGCGCTCGCAGCGCATCTCCCATGAAAACCTGCGTTCACGCGACGCCGCGTATCTTGCCGAGTTTGAAAACTGGATCGCAAAGCGTTCGGGGCTTGATATAGGCAGCGGCAGCAAGCGCTCCGTCCCGCCGATGTTTACACCCTTCACCGTGCGGGGCGTGACGCTGAAGAACCGCGTGGTGGTTTCTCCCATGGCCCAGTATTCGGCTGTCGATGGCATTGCGGGGGACTACCATCTGATGCATCTCGGCGCCCGCGCCATGGGCGGCGCTGCACTGGTGATGACGGAGATGACCTGCGTTTCCCCCGAAGGTCGCATCACGCCGGGATGTCCTGGTCTGTACAACGACACGCAGCGCGACGCGTGGCATCGCATTGTCGACTTCGTGCATCGTGAGAGCGATGCGAAGATCGGCATCCAGTTGGGTCATGCTGGCGCGAAGGCATCGACGCGCGTGAGTTGGGAAGGGATAGACAAGCCGCTTGAAGAGGGCAACTGGCCAATCGTGTCGGCGTCGCGGCAGCAGTATCTGAAAGGCATCAGTCAATGGTCGCGCGCAGCAACCGCCGACGACCTGCACGAGATCAAGGCGCAGTTCGTGCGGTCGACCGAGCTTGCCGTAGACGCCGGTTTCGATTGGCTAGAACTTCACTGCGCGCACGGTTATCTGCTGTCCGGTTTCCTCTCCCCGCTCACGAATCAACGCGCCGATGAATACGGCGGTTCGTCCGCGAACCGTTTGCGTTTTCCGATCGAAGTATTCAATGCGATCCGTGCAGCGTGGCCCAAAGACAAGCCCATTTCCGTGCGCATCTCGGCGCACGACTGGGTGGATGGCGGCATCACGCCCGACGACGCCGTGCTGATCGCGCGAGCATTCAAGGAAGCAGGCGCGGACATGATCGACGTATCGTCGGGACAGGTGAGCAAGGAAGAGAAACCGGTCTATGGCCGGATGTTCCAGACACCTTTCTCGGATCGCGTGCGCAACGAAGCAGGCATTGCGACCATCGCGGTCGGGGCGATCTCGGAAGCAGATCACGTGAACAGCATCATTGCAGCGGGCCGCGCCGACCTCTGCGCCGTCGCGCGTCCGCATCTTGCCAATCCTTCTTGGACGCTCGATCAGGCCGCGAAGCTTGGTTACGTCGATATCACCTGGCCGAGGCAGTATTACGCCGCGAAGTCGCAGCTCGAACGCGGCTATGAACGTGAGCGCGCGCAGCGTGCGGAGGGCGAAGCATGAACACGGGCACTTATGCACTCGACAGCCAGCACGCAGTCGTCACAGGCGGTGGGAGCGGTATTGGCGCTGCCATTGCGCACGCGCTCGTAACAGCCGGCGCGCAGGTCACGCTGATGGGCCGGGATGCGGCGCGGCTCGCGTATCAGGCTGAAGTCCTGAGCGAAGCCGGAGTCGTGCATGTGCAGAGCGTCGACGTCACGTCCGCCGATTCGGTCGCTACAGCGTTTGCTGCTGCGCGCGAGCATGGTTTTATCGACATCCTCGTGAACAACGCGGGCCAGGCCGAAGCCGCGCCGTTTGCCAAGACTGATCTGGCGCTGTGGCAGCGCATGCTCGACGTGAATCTGACGGGCGTGTTTCTCTGCACGCAAGAGGTCCTGCCAGGAATGCTCGAGCGCCGCAGCGGGCGCATTGTCAACGTAGCCAGCACCGCGGGTCAGGTAGGTTATGCGTACGTTGCCGCGTATTGCGCGGCCAAGCATGGCGTGATCGGCATGACACGCTCACTTGCGCTAGAAGTTGCCACGCGTGGCATCACAGTCAACGCTGTCTGCCCCGGTTATACCGAAACCGGGCTGCTCGAACAGTCGATCGAAAAGATCGTCGCGCAGACCGGACGTAGCGAAGAAGAGGCACGCGAAGCACTGCTGCGATCCAATCCACAACGTCGCTTCGTGACACCGGACGAAGTCGCCAGTTCGGCGTTATGGCTGTGCCTGCCGGAGTCGCGATCGATCACAGGCCAGACCATTTCAATTTCAGGTGGAGAAGTAATGTGAACAAGCCCGCCGCCCGCACGGTTAAAACTGCCGCGCCCGAGAAGGCCAAGGCCGCCGGTAACGTTGTCGACCTTGAGATGAGCACGGGCGTAGACAGCCACATGGGACTGCGCTTGTGGCTGCGCATGCTGACCACCACAAATCTTGTGCAGGCCGAGCTGCGCCGTCGCCTGCGTGCCGAATTCGACACCACGTTGCCGCGCTTCGACCTGATGGCGCAACTTGAGCGACATCCCGAAGGCCTGAAGATGAATGAGCTTTCACGACGGCTGATGGTCACCGGCGGCAACGTGACGGGTCTGACCGACCAGTTGGAGAAGGAAGGTTTTGTTGTACGCGATACCGATCCGAACGACCGCCGTTCGTTTGCCGTGCGACTCACTGCCCATGGCCGCGAATCGTTCGACCGCATGGCGCGTGCGCATGAACAATGGGTCGTCGAATTGTTCGGCGGATTGCCGCTTGCTGACAAGGCGCGCATGCACCAGAAGCTGGGCAAGCTCAAGCAGCACCTGCGCGAGCGCACGGATTCGTGACGCCTGGCAAAGCACACAGATACGGAGACAGTCGATGAACGACAACACCGCCGCGCTTTTTGCCGGCAACCGCACGACCCTTGGCGACCATCGCGCGCAGCATTTTGGCTGGACGGTAGAGCAAGGCGTGGGGACGATCACCCTTGACCGGCCCGAGCGCAAGAATCCGCTGACGTTCGAGTCGTATGCGGAGTTGCGCGACCTGTTCCGCCAGCTCGCTTACGCCACCGACGTAAAGAGCATCGTGATCCACGGCACCGGAGGCAACTTCTGCTCGGGTGGCGACGTGCACGACATCATCGCGCCGCTCGTCGACCTGCCCATGCCCGAGTTGCTCATGTTCACGCGCATGACAGGCGACCTCGTCAAGGCGATGCGGCATTGCCCGCAACCGATTGTCGCGGCTGTCGACGGCATCTGCGCCGGAGCGGGAGCGATCCTGGCGATGGCTTCGGACATGCGGCTAGGCACCGCGCGCAGCAAGCTTGCGTTCCTGTTCACCCGCGTGGGACTGGCGGGTTGCGACATGGGCGCATGTGCGATCCTGCCGCGCATCATCGGTCAGGGTAGAGCGGCTGAACTGCTTTTCACCGGGCGTTCGGCAAGCGGCGATGAAGGTTTCGCGTGGGGCTTCTATAACCGCCTATGTGAGCCCGATGACGTTCTGCGCGAAGCACAATCGCTTGCGTCCGATCTTGCCTCGGGGCCGACCTTCGCCCATGGCATCACGAAGAAGATGTTGCATCAGGAGTGGAGCATGAGCATCGACGACGCGATCGAATCCGAAGCACAGGCGCAGGCAATTTGCATGGCGACCAACGATTTCGGCCGCGCGTATCGCGCATTCGCTGCGAAGACGCGGCCCGTGTTCGAGGGAGATTGAGTTGGCCAATCCTCAAACAACGTCCGACGCTTTCCACGAAGCCCTCGCGTGGCCGTTCTTCGAAGCAAGGCATCGCGAACTCGGTGTACGCATTGACGCATGGGCGGCGGAACACTTGGCAGACACCCATGCCGACCATGCGAACGTCGATGCGATCTGCCGCCGTCTCGTACGAGAACTCGGTGAGGCAGGGTGGTTGCGTTATGGCATAGGCGGCACGGCTTACGGCGGACACGGTGACACCATCGACACGCGCGCTGTTTGCCTGCTGCGCGAAACGCTTGCTCGTCACAGCGGCCTTGCCGACTTCGCGCTTGCGATGCAGGGACTCGGATCGGGCGCCATTTCGCTCGGCGGCAACGAAGCGCAAAAG
Organism: Caballeronia sp. LjRoot34; assembly: GCF_964253815.1. NCBI lineage: Bacteria > Pseudomonadati > Pseudomonadota > Betaproteobacteria > Burkholderiales > Burkholderiaceae > Caballeronia > Caballeronia sp. LjRoot34. The sequence goes on along the minus strand of NZ_CAXUSB020000003.1, from coordinate 468,154 downwards.
CAGCGTTATCTGCCGCGCGTGGCGAGCGGCGAGGCAATCGCGGCGTTTGCGCTGACTGAACCCGATGCTGGCTCGGACGTCGCGGCGCTCGCGCTAAGCGCTCGTGAAGACGGCAATTCATACGTGCTCGATGGCGAGAAGACCTGGATCTCGAATGGCGGCATCGCGGACTTTTACGTGGTGTTCGCCCGTACCGGCGAGGCGGCGGGGGCGCGTGGCATCAGCGCGTTTATCGTCGATGCGGATACCCCGGGACTGCGCATTGCCGAACGGCTCGATGTGATCGCGCCGCATCCGCTAGCGCGCCTTTCTTTCGAAAACGCACGCGTGCCGCGTACCGCTTTACTTGGCAATCGCGGCGAAGGTTTCAAGCTTGCCATGCGCACGCTTGATATCTTTCGCACATCGGTTGCGGCGGCGTCGCTTGGTTTCGCGCGGCGAGCCATGAGCGAAGGGATCGAGCGCGCCGCGTCGCGCAAGATGTTCGGGCAGACGTTGGGCGACTTTCAACTGACGCAGGCGAAGCTGGCGCAAATGGCGCTCACCATCGACAGCTCTGCGTTGCTGGTTTATCGGGCTGCGTGGCTGCGCGATCAGGGCAAGTCCGTTACGCGTGAAGCTGCATTAGCGAAGTGGCACGCGAGCGAGGGCGCTCAGCAGGTTATTGATGCAGCCGTGCAATTGTGGGGCGGTAGCGGCGTGCAAAGCGGTGCGGTGGTGGAGCAACTGTATCGGGAAATTCGTGCGCTGCGCATCTATGAAGGCGCGACCGAAGTGCAGCAGTTGATTGTCGGGCGCGACCTGCTCAAGGCTCATGCCGCGAGGAACGCATGACGGAATCATCGAGCCATTTCGAGCGGCCCGTGCGTATTCGCTTTTCGCATTGCGATCCCGCTGGCATCGTATTTTTTCCGCAGTATCTCGTGATGACCAACGCGCTGGTGGAGGACTGGTTCAACGAAGCACTCGACATTGACTATGCCGCGATGATCGGCACGCGCCGGGTCGGCTTGCCGATCGTGAAGCTCGATTGCACGTTTTCAAAGCCGAGCCAGATGGGCGACACGCTCATGCTGTCGCTGACGCTTGAACGTATAGGCGCTCGTTCTGTCGGGATTGTAATCGACGCACACTCGCATGGCGAAACGCGCTTTCTTGCGCGTCAGGTGCTTGTGACAACGTCGCTTGAGTCTGGGGCGTCGATCGATATTCCCGATGACATTCGCGCCGCGCTGACACGCTTCAACCCCGCAGCGCTTGCGGAAGTAAGAGAACAGATCAAGGAGACACGTTCGTGAAAAAAGCATTGCTCCCAGCCGGCTGGGTCAAGCCGCGCGGATACGCGAACGGTGTTGCCGCGCGTGGCACGCAGGTCTTCATAGCAGGACAGATCGGCTGGGACGCGCAAGGGCGCTTCCAGAGCAGCGAATTCGCCGCGCAGGCGCATCAGGCGCTGGCCAACATAGTCGCGGTGCTCGCGGCCGCGGGAGGGCGCCCGGAGCATCTCGTGCGGCTGACCTGGTACGTGACCGACAAGCGCGAATACCTCGCCGCGTTAAGGGACGTGGGGAGCGCATTTCGAGAACTGATCGGCAACTACGACATTGCAATGAGCGCCGTGCAGGTGGTCGCGCTCATTGAAGACGAAGCCAAGGTGGAGATCGAAGCCACCGCCGTTATTCCAGATTAACAACTGTCGCTTATCTCGTCGCTTATCTCGTCGCTTTCGGAGCTCACCATGGAACCTTCGGCTCACGTCGATACGTTTTCTCGCGACAACTTGCCGCCGCCCGCCGAGTGGCCGCAGTTTCTGCTCGACAGCCCCGACGTCTCCTATCCGGCGCGTCTGAATTGCGCAGTCGAATTGCTCGACCGGATAATCGATGATCATCCGGAACGTGGACAGGGCGCACGGCCCGCGATCTGGTCGGACGTCGATGGTGCTCCGCACGCGACCACGTACAGCGAATTGCGCACGCGCGTGAACCAGGCAGCGCATGTGCTGACCGGGGTGATGGGACTGGTGCCGGGCAACCGCATTTTGCTGCGCGGACCGAATACGCTGCACATGGCAATCGCATGGCTTGCGTCCTTGAAGGCGGGTCTCGTGGTGGTGCCGACCATGCCGCTTCTGCGTGCCAAGGAACTGAAGCAGATCATCGACAAGGCTCAGGTGTCAGCGGCCCTATGCGACGCGCGACTGCTCGATGAACTCGCACAATGCAGCGATCCCGCCAACGCGTACTTTTGCGAAAGCCTGCTGAAAACAAGGCTCTTTCATGACGATGGCCCCGATTCCGTCGACACCATCGCCTTGCTTCAACCCACCGAGTACACGGCGGTGGACACCGCTGCCGACGACGTCTGCCTGATCGCATTTACCAGCGGCACGACGGGAATGCCGAAGGGTTGCATGCATTTTCATCGCGATGTGCTTGCGATGTGCGACTTGTTTCCGCGCCATATTCTCAAGCCCACCGCCGACGATATATTCTGCGGCACGCCTCCGCTAGCGTTCACCTTCGGGCTGGGCGGCTTGCTGTGTTTTCCGTTGCGCGCGGGGGCATCGTCGGTATTGATCGAGAAGTTGACGCCGGAGACGCTGCTGCAAGTGGTCGAGCGTTTTCGCGCAACGATCATGTTCACGGCGCCGACGTTCTATCGGCAAATGGCGGGCGTCGCTTCGCGTTTCGATTTGTCGAGCCTTGGGAAAAGCGTCTCGGCTGGCGAAGCGTTGCCGGATGCCACGCGCAAGCTCTGGCGGCAGGCCACGGGTTTGCAAATGATCGATGGAATTGGCAGCACTGAAATGATCCATATCTTTGTGTCGTGCGCCGAGGGACAGACGCGCGACCGGGCGATCGGGCGCGCAGTGCCGGGCTACGTGGTGCAGGCAGTGGACAACAACATGCAGCCCGTTCCGGTTGGCGAGGTCGGCATGCTCGCGGTGAAAGGGCCGACCGGGTGCCGCTATCTAAGCGATCCGCGGCAGCTTAGTTTCGTCCGCGACGGGTGGAACCTTCCGGGTGATTCGGTTCGTATCGATGCCGAGGGTTACGTCTTTTATCAGTCCCGCGCCGACGACATGATCATCTCGGCCGGCTATAACATTTCCGGTCCTGAAGTAGAAAGCGCGCTGCTGTTGCATGAAGCGGTGGCGGAGTGCGGGGTAGTTAGCGTGGCCGATGACGAGCGCGGGCAAATTGCCAAGGCGTTCGTGGTTCTTCGTGCTGGATTTGTAGCGAGCGACGCGCTGGTGGTGCAGCTACAAAACTTCGTGAAGGAAGAGATCGCACCGTACAAATATCCGCGCGCGATTGAATTTGTCGATGCCTTGCCTCGCACCGAGACCGGCAAGCTGAAGCGGTTTGCGTTGCGCGCACTGGCGGCGTCTTGATGTGAGCACGTAGCTTTCGTTGATGCCCGATCTCGACTGCGGGTGGAGAGATCGGGCCGCTTGCTGGCGGTCCGGCTCGACGCCGAATGCATGATCCCTCCTCGTACGCGCAATCACATACGTTGATCAAATGCTCGACGCCGACGGCGCTCGGCCTATGAACATATTTCCGGCAAGTAATTGAATCGGTCAATTCGTCACGCATGGCGCACCCATCATAGTGGTGTTTTGGGCGGCATGGCGCATTCATCCATCGCCAATGCCATTACATTAAAGCGCGCCATTTATTTTTGATTTTTTATTGACGGCTTTTCAGCTATTTTCGATTTGCGATCAGTTATCGCAGTATTGCCTCACGATGAGTAAAAAATTACTATCGGACGGTTTTCGGGAAAATCTGCCCTTTTTAAAGCATAAAGGTCACATGGCATATGCGCTGTAGAACTGCATCGACCGTAAGCAACAAAATCCTCCGCTGAACGCGCGCGACGAACCCATGTGAGGTCCGGCCTAAGGGGATTTCATTGCCCGCGCATCCTCCATGCTGGATGACCATCAGGAGACCATTGTTCATGTTGAGAAAACGCATTCGTGCCGCATTTGTTGTCGCTGTGCTGATCGCGGCAATTGCGCCGGAGTGTCAGGCGCAATACACCACTGACTGGATAGCGAACACGTATGGAACGAATTCCACCTATGTCGGCAATGGTGCTCGTTCCATATGGGTAGCGCCCGAGGGAATTATTTATACCGCTTCCCTGTGGGACGAAAACGAAGGCGGCGTCGCCATATATGGCAACCGCAAAAACATGGGTTCCATCGGTTTGCACAACGAGTTCCAGGGCAGCGCCATTACGGGCAATGCAACTTCAATCTTCGCCGCTCTGCAATACGACAGGACTATCGGCAGTGGCTGGGTAGGGCGATATAACCGAACCAGTAAAACACGCGATCTCTCCATTCCCGTCAGTGCGGCAACGACCCAGACGCGGGGTGATGTCGTTACCGGACTAGCAACATCCGGCTCTCTCCTTTATGCGAGCGACCTCCCGGGAAATCGCGTGCGGGTCTTCACCACCGACGGCGTCTGGCAGAGCGATATCAACGTGGCAGCGCCCGGGGCGCTGGCCTTGGACAGCGCCGGCAATGTCTGGGTCGCGCAAGAGAATGCCGGCGCGATTGTCGAATTCAGCCCGGCCGGCGCAGCGTTGAACACGATCCAGATGTCACCCACGTCCCGCCCGAGCGCGCTGTATTTCGACGCAACGGCTGGACAGCTTTTAGTCGGCGATGAAGGGCCGGACATGAACATCAAGATCTACCAGATCGCGGGCGTTTCAACCCAGCCAACCCAGGTCGGCACGTTCGGCATTCAGGGCGGATATCTCGACACCACGACTGGAATCAAAGGCCAGGTCGGGGACAGGCGCTTCACCCGCGTTGCGGGCATCGGCAAGGACGCTGCCGGCAACCTGTATGTCCTCAACAACCCGTGGGGTGGAACCTGGGATCTCGGTCGCAACGGCAATACCGACATCTACGCCTACGACAACTCAGCCATTCTGCGATGGAAGCTTCAGGCACTGAACTTTGAAGGCAACGGCGCACCGGACCCCGCTACAGATGGCGCGTATTTCTACGGAGGCTTCAATGTCTACACGGGCACTGCCGGCGGAACGTTCGTGGCGAACACCGTCGATCCGATTGACTACCCGTCCGATCCACGAATCGACATCAACGATACCCAGCGCGGCGAGCACTTCGCACAAATCGCTACCGTTGGCGCAAACCGGATCCTTGTGGCAGCCGGCCAGAATCCGGGGATCTTTTATTTCTTTCACTTCAACGCGGCCAATGGTTACATCGCCATACCGGACGGGTCGCTGCCTGGCACGGCGTTCAATGCGACCGCATTGATCACGGGAGGATTCAGTCTCGACAGCAATGGAAACGTCTGGGCCGGCCCGGACCGGACGAACCGCATCTACTACTACCCGCTGACCGGCTTTGATGCCGAGGGCAAGCCGAGTTGGGGAGCAGGCATTGCATACGCCACGCCGAGGACCATCCTGCCATTGACGCGGATCATCTACCTTGCCGATAGCGACACCATGATCCTCGCGCAAGGCATAGTCGGGAGCACGGACTGGACCTCGATAGGAACGCGTGTCGAGGTGTATCACGGTTGGCTCGCAGGCAACCAGCGCTCGCCGAATCCCGTGATCAACCTCACCAGCGCCAATCCGAAATCGATCACGGCAGCCGGCAACTATCTGTTCGTCGGCTACGTAAACACCGCGCCCAACATCGACGCCTTCAATCTCGCCACGGGGAGCCTGGACACTACATTCACCAATAGCAGCCCCACGACAGTGGACGTGGGCAACAACGTTGATTCGATGTACGGCCTGAGGTCATACCTGCGATCGACCGGTGAGTACGTGGTCACGAAGGACAACTATAACAATTCGAGCATCATTGTTTATCGTTGGACCCCGGGGTCATAGCCGGAATCGCTGATTGCAGCGCTTACGTCAATAGTTAGCCCTGCGAATTTGCCTGGTCCGTGCGGCAGGAGAACCATCGGCGCAGCGTCCTGGGCGCTTGCACAACCTCTGCCACCTCGCGCCACCACCGCTGACCGCGGTGTGGCGCGGCCAGATCGAGCCGTTCTCCCATGCGCGGCGTCGCGAGCAAAATGCCTCTTGCCGCGGCGAGGCCCATCACGCGCTCGAACGGCTCTTGCCAGCGATGCATCGCCAGATCGAACGTGCCATTGTGAATTGGCATTAGCCAGTGGCCGCGCAGATCGAGGTGGGCCTGGACGGTCTCGTCGGGCTGCATGTGCACGTATGGCCATTGGGCGTCGTAGGCGCCCGTTTCGACCAGCGTTATATCGAATGGACCCAGTCGTTCGCCAATCGTCCTGAAACCATCAAAGTAGCCCGTGTCACCGCTGAAGAACACGCGCAGATCGTCGTCGACGATGACCCACGAGGCCCACAAGGTACTGTTGCCATCGAAAAGACTGCGGCCGGAGAAATGCTGGGAAGGTGTTGCCGTGAACGCGAGACCGTCGATCTCCACACCCTGCCACCAGTCGAACTGACGCACCTTCGACGCGTCGATACCCCACTCGATCAGCCGGTCGCCCACACCCAGCGGCGTCAGAAAAACGCTCGTCGTGCTGGCGAGTGCGAGCACCGTCTCGCGGTCCAGGTGGTCGTAGTGGTCGTGAGACAGAATCACGCCGCGCAGCGGCGGCAAGTCGGCGAGCGCGATGGGCGGTGCATGAAAGCGTTTTGGACCAAACCGCCGGAACGGCGACGCACGTTCGGCAAAGACCGGGTCGGTCAGCCAGAACTGCCCGCGCAACTTGAGCAGCATGGTTGAATGCCCGAGGCGATACAAGCTGCGGTCCGGCGCCGCGTCAAGCTGTTCACGCGTCAGCGCATCGACGGGCAGGGTGCTTGCAGGCACCGTGCCGTCCGGTTTATTGAACAACACATTCCACACGATGCTCAGGGTCTTACGGATTCCTTCCACGGGACGAGGCTTGACATTACGGAAGCGCTCGCCGTCGTGCTGGGTTGACGAGTCAAATGATTCACGGCCGCGTTGCGCTGCTGTGAATCCCAAAGCGCGGCGGATAGAACCGGTGAACGATGTCATGTAGTGGCGTCCCGATACAGAAAGTAGACTATGCAGTGTAGTTTATCGTAGAAAAAAGTAAACTGCCTGGTGTAAAATTTATTGATGAATGCTACTGCCAACCTGCTACGCCTGACCGATCGCAAGCGCGCTGCCGTGATCGCTGCGGCTATTGAAGAATTTCTCGCAGCGGGTTTCGATGCAACCAGCATGGACCGCATTGCAGCCCGCGCGGGTGTGTCGAAGCGGACGGTCTACAACCATTTCCCCAGCAAGGAAGTGCTGTTCGCGGCCATCCTGCGGCAGTTGTGGGACTCGAGTGACGCGGGAGAGGCGCCCGCTTATTCCGGCTCTCAGCCGTTGCGCGCGCAGTTGCTCCAGCTGCTGTTGAAAAAGCTGAGTCTTTTAAACGACGAGGCATTCCTGTCGCTCGCGCGCGTGGCGATCGCGGCAGGCATTCATTCGCCGGAGCGCGCGCGCGACATGGTGGCCCGCATGGGTGAGCGTGAAGAAGACCTGACCGTGTGGATACGCGCAGCCACTGCCGATGGCCGGCTCAAGACATCGGACCCCGTGTTCGCGTCGCTGCAGTTGCAGGGTCTCGTCAAAGCGTTTGCTTTCTGGCCGCAAGTGACGATGGGGCAGCGTCCCCTCAGCAAGCAGGAACAAAAGCAGGTAGCGGAATCCGCCGCCGATATGTTTCTTGCGCGCTACGCATAATGGTGCGCGACGAGCGTAACGGCTGAGGTTTTCCGTGGTTGCTGGACCGAATACGCCTCGCAATCTTCAGTTGCAGTGCCTTGGCGATTCCGTGACGGGTTCATGCAAGTGACACCGCATTTCACTATCGTGGTGATGCTCACTCCTATTGTGGATTGGGCCCCGTTGCAGATACTGGAGACTTCCATGAGCGATCAACACGAAGTTCATCACCATCATCACGAAGCAGCCAAGCACCTCGATTCGGCCGCGAAGCATCATCGCGAAGCAGCCAAGCACGCGGAGGCTGGCGACCACGAGGCTGCGAGCCACCATGCTCACCTGGCGCATGGTCACGGGCTGCACGCCGGCGAGCACGCTGAACACGCAGCCAAGAAAGCGGTGCACTTGCACAGCGGTCACTGATTGATCCAGTTGTTCCGGGCAACGCACTCTGTTCGAGCGCGTCGCCCGGATGCCGGCACTTTTCTTATGACGGATGACTGCATACAGTGCGCCGCGATTTGATAACGGAACTACAAACCGCGTTGCCGCATCCGGTAGAATATTTCGCTTATCTGACGCTTACTTGATTGACTGAACCTGCGCCTGGCTCAACTCCCAGGTATGCGGTGGCAGCGGAATAAAGTGGACCGTATCGAGGTACGCCTCATTGGTCTCGGACGGTACGATCGACCACAGCAAGAACCTGCGCAGCGCCGCAGCAGTCGTGGCGTCAGGCTGTTTCGTCGAAACGACCGCGTACTCGTAATTGACGAGCGGGTAGGCGCCCGATGCCGGCGCGAACACAAGGCTCAGACGTTCGTCAGCCGGCGTGCGCGGGCCGAGTGAAGCGGCGCCTGCCGTGATCGTGTCTTTGCTCGGCATAACAAATTCGCCTGCGCCATTCTTGAGTGCGGCGGTGCCGAGATGCGCCGCGGCCAGCGTGTCAGTAAAACTGACGCCGACATAACCGATCGAGTAGGGCGTCGTTTGCAGCGCCTTCACCATGCCCGAGTTTCCCGTTGCAGTAGCACTGCCCGACACGGCCGGCCATGAGATTGACGTGCCATATCCCTGGTTGCTTTCCCAGTTTGGCGTCGAGAACGACAGGAACTGGGTGAACACGAAAGTGTCTCCGGAGCCTTCGGCCCGATGGATCGGCACGATCGGATGATGCGGTAACGCTACGCCCGGATTGAGCGCGGCGATCTGCGGCGCATCCCAGTTGCGAATCTCGCCTGTGTAGATGGCGGCGAGCACTGGGCCGTCCAGCTTGAGGTGAGTCGCGTTGAGGCCGGGCAGGTTGTAGTTGACCGTCTGCGCGGCAATCGCCAGCGGCACGTTGATGATCTGCGGGTGTTGCCGCATCTCGGCATCGGACATATAGGCGTCGGACGCACCGATCTGAACCTTGCCCGCCAGCACCTGCTGAATACCGGCCTCCGAGCCAGTCTCGCCGACGGTAATGTGGATGCCGGGATGCGACTTCGCGTACTCAGCCACCCAGGTTGTGAAGAGCGGATACATCAGGGTCGAGCCGGTTTCGCTCAATGTGAGGTCCTGTGCATTGACCGATGTGCTCGCCATCAGGCTGAACGCAGCCATGCACAGCGGCAGGGCTGCGAACCGGTGCGCGCGCCGCCGCCGTGCCGGGTTTTTATAATGCTTAGTCATGCACGTCTCCGTCGCGATACGGGAAATACCGGGAAACTATTTTTTGCGTAGGGAACATCGTGTCGGTCTGTGAGCGCGCGCTTATCGTCCAATGTCGTCAAGGCTCACGCCGTTTGTTTCGATGCGAAATAACCAGGTCACCACGGCGCCAAGAATGGATGTGCCCACGAGAATGTAGAGAAGCGGACCGGTGCCGATGCCCGTGAGCAGAATGGGGAAAAGGAATGCGGTCGCGACCGCGCCGATCTTGCCCACGGCTGCCGCGAACCCGGCGCCGGTGCCGCGAATGGCTGTCGGAAACACTTCGCCTGCCAGCAGATAGGTCTGTGCGTTCGGACCCAGGTTGGTCATGAAATTGAAGAGCATGAAGCCGGCAAAAATCACGACAGTCTTGGTCGAGCCTTCAAAACTATCGGAGAACGAAGCAATCAGAAGGCCCGCCGCGCAGCCGATGAAACCAACCACTTGCAGCCAGATCCGTCCGACCTTGTCCGCGAAGATGACCGCGAAAATGATGCCGACAATCAGCAGCATGGTGATGAGGGCAGAGCCCTTGGCGGCGAGTATGTCGTTCAGTATCAGGTCGCTGATGCTGCGAACGTGATCCGGCTTGCTGCCGAACGCCGCTGCGAGAATGGTCGGCGTGAAGATGCCGATCCCGTACGTGCCGAGATCCTGCAGGAACCACGGTACGGAGGCCAGGATCGTGGCTCGCAGGTTGCGCCGCGCGAACAGCGCGGCGAAGCTCTGTTTGCCGCCGTGGCCCGTGGCGGCCATTTCCATTTCGCGCGACAACGCAATACTTGTCGGGTACTGCGGGCTGCGCACCAGTAATCGCTGCGCCGCGGCTTCCGCGCGGTCGACCGCACCGCGAATATGCAGCCAACTGGGGCTTTCCGTGATGTAGAAGCGGCCGATGGTCACCGCCAGCGCCGGGATGATCGCCGTGCCGTACATCCAGCGCCACGAATCGAGGGTCGGGATGGTCGACAGGACCAGGAAGCCCACCGCCGTACCGCCGAGCGCGCCCAACGCCTGGAAGCCGAACGCCGCCAGCACGAGCTTGCCTCGACTGCTGCTGGGGATGCTTTCCGAGATGATCATGTGCGCGGTCGGGTAATCGCAGCCGAGCGCCACGCCAAGTCCGAACAGGCAGATCACGAGCGAGATGAAGTTGGTGCAAAGAACCAGCAGCACCAGGAACGCCACGAAAATGATCATCTCCACGATGAACATCCGCTTACGCCCGAAGTAGTCGGACATGCCTCCGAGACCGACCGCTCCGACCAGGATGCCCATGAGACTGGCGGCGCTGATGAAGCCATTCTGTGCCGCGCTGATGCCGAACTCGCGCGAGATCAGCGGGAGCGCCACGCCCGTCATGAAAACGACGAATCCTTCAAAGAACTTTCCGGCTGCCGCCAGCGCCCAGATGCGCCATTGCATCGCGGTCATGGGTACTGACGCGAGATGCGTTCCGTCAGGCCACATGGGGTGTTCGTCGATGTACTGCTGGACTGACTTCACACCGTTGCTCTGCGACCTGTCGGAATCTGCCACATCATGCATAACTCACTCCTGGTGCGATTGCGGCTATTGCGATGGCGATAAGACGCGGGAGGTTTAATCAGCCCCGGGCGTATTCGCTTGGACCAGCGGGCCTTTTACGGCGCGCGAATCTGGAATCGTGCTGGCTGATACAACGCGTCTCGTTCGACGGTCGAACCGAATTCTTCGCAGAGAATTTGCGGTGCCAGATCGCCATCGTGACGGCGATAGGTGTCGGGCGGATGACAAGAACGGACCGAGGGCTGTCCGCGTTTATAAGCTTGCGGTCAGTAAGGCGGGAAGACGCAAGAGTTCGCGGCTTTGTCGTCGGAGAGAACATGGGCGGGTCCCTTGCCGATGTCGTGGAAGCTTGCTTGTCCGAGGGCTCCTTTGCGCTTTAAACGCGCTTGTTGAGCGATGAGGATCGAGGTTGTTCGCTACTCGCTACCCGGGGGTAATCGATACTTCGGACTTGGCGAAATACGCTTCTGATACGAGGTATTTATCGGGTTAATCTGTTTGTATGGATTCCCGCCAAGCAATCCATCTTGCGGAGTGTAATAAAATAGCGGCGATCCACAACGAGCAACGCAAGCACAGAACCGCAGCGCTTTCAATTTGTAAGTTATCCATAGCGTTACATCTTTACGGAGCAGCCTTGACCGATACAATTCCAGGTCAGCGGCGCGAACGCGGGTGACCTGTTGTCGGTAAACGGAATTAGTTAGACTGGCGCGCAGTTAGATAGACACGAAAGTACAGAATTGATCGGACTGCCCGGAATCGGCCGTCGTAGCGACTTATGCGTGCGGCGGCCCGAGAAGTCGTGGGAAGGAAGTGAGAGGCTCTTGACGACCCTGAAGAGACACTCGCCATTTTCAATAGCAGCCGTCCACTCCGTATGGCACTTTGATTCTGTCTACACAGATTCGCCGTGGCACACGGAGTCGGACGGCTGATTGACGATTTTATTTCCACTTCGAACGAAATAAAGTCGTCAATTCGCAGAAGTCCCCATTAAATTCGTCCATTCACGTCCTAAACTTCGAATTCCGTCCGTAAGCTACTGATCTTATGGGAAATATCGAGGTGGTGACGGACGCGTACGCCGCCTCGGAGTTGTCGCTGAAGCTACATGACGCGGTGAAGATGCTCTACAAATCCTGACGCCGGCGGGCCGGCCTTTTACTGGAAATCACCATGAGATCCATGTCGCGCCGTCAGGCGCTCCAGACCGTTGCCGCACTCGGCGCGCTGGCAGCGCGCCCCGCCTGGGCCACGGATGCCCGAGTTAGCCTGCCCATCCCGCCGGAACGCAGGCCGAACGCACAGGGCGTTATCGCCTTCGACGCCCGCAGCGCCAGCCGCCGCTTCCTGCGGGACCGAAACACTCCGACCTACGGCTACGACGGCGCCTTCCTGGGGCCGGCGCTGCGCGTGCGGCGCGGTCAGGCGGTGACGATCGACTTCATCAATCGCCTTCCCGAGCCGACGACCGTGCACTGGCACGGGTTGGTCATCCCTGGCGATGTCGATGGCGGTCCGCACCGGCCCGTAGCACCCGGTGGGCGCTGGCGGCCAACGCTGCCCATCGACCAACCCGCCGCCACGCTCTGGTTCCATCCGCATTTTTATCCCACCACCGCAGCGCAGGTGACCAAGGGGTTGGCCGGCCTGTTAATCATCGACGACGAAGAGGCGGACCGGCTGGCGCTACCCTCGCGCTGGGGCATCGACGATATTCCGCTGGTCATCCAGGACCGCCGCTTCCGCAGCGACGGCACCTTCTTCGATGCGATGAACATCATCACGGCGGTCAACGGCTATGTCGGCACCCAGCCGCTGGTCAACGGTGCGAAATATCCCGAGGCGCGCACCGCACGCGGCTGGGTACGGCTGCGCGTGCTGGACGGGTCCAATGCCCGGAGCTACCGATTGCGAGCTTCGGACGGTCGCTCGCTCTTCGTCATCGGCTCAGACGGCGGACTGCTGGAGCATCCGGTGGAGGTGAGCGAGCTCATCCTGCACGCGGGCGAGCGCTTCGAACTGATGGTGGATTGCCGCTCCGGCAAGTCGTTCGACCTGGTCGCGCAGCGCGAGGGCGATGCCGTCATGCGCCTGCCGCCCTTCGATGCGCCGCTGCCCCTGCTGACGATCCGGCCTGTGGGCGCAGAGGGAAAGAGCAAGCTTCCCGACATGCTGGCGACGTTGCCGTCATTGCCGGCAGAGCCGCCCGCAGTCAGCCAGGCGCTGGTCATGAACATGTTCCGCGACCAGGCCGGCATGATGCCGCTGATGAAGGCCGGGCTGATGATGGGCATGATGCCGCCAGGCCCCGTCGCACCGGAGGTCATCGCGCGCGCCACGAGGTTGATCGAGGGCGAGCCGGCCTTGTCGATGGCCGAGCAGCTCGCCCTCAACGGCGTCAACGGCAAGGCCTTCGCACTGCAGGAGCCGGGCTTCACTGCCGGCCGCGGCGACGTGCTGCGCTGGCGGGTTTCCGAAGGCGATGACAAGATGCTGCATCCGGTGCACATTCATGGCTGCCAGTTCCGCATCCTGTCGGAGAACGGCCGGCCGCCGCAGCCGCATCGCGCCGGGTGGAAGGACATCGCGCCGATCACGAATGCCGGGGTCAGTGAGCTGCTGCTGAGCTTTCCTCACCCGGCCACCGCCGACGCGCCCTACATGGCGCACTGCCACATCCTGGAGCATGAGGACTCCGGCATGATGGCGCAGTTCACGGTGGCGTAGAGCATGCCGCGCGGTCCGTTCGGCATCGCCTGCGATACGAGCCATCCCCGGATTGGTGCCGCCCTTTGGCAACCACCAGCATTGTGCGAACCCGATGGACGCGTTGCGGCACCAAAGAATGAAAGAGACCCCCGTCCCGTGGCAATCGTGGAAGCCCTTGCAGTTCTTCTGGGGTGGCAGTGCCGCCAGGGTGACAGGCAGCCAATGTACGCCAATCGCTTGAGCCTGATGGGTATCTGGCGCGATCTGTCGCAGTCGTGAATCGAAGAAACGGGTGCGCTCGGCTATTGCATTCGGTCAGTGGAATCGAAATCGGCTGCTCAGCCAGTCGACGTTATTGTTCGCTCACTTGACACCGGACCCGCTAATGGGTGTCAACGAACTAGGCGGCTGTGTCGAACGTCTCAAACTGGCCGAATGTCGTCTCATGCGCTCTGCATCTGCGTTGCGTGGCTTCAATCGGCAGCACGCGACCCTGAACGGTCAGTGGCGGTAGCAGGCCACGGGACGACGTGCAGGTGTTAGAACCCGCAGTGCCTCCAAGTGCCTGATATCATCAGCAGCATAAAAAAAACGAGGGGCCACGATGAAGAAGACGCTGTTGCTGCTTACGGTGCTTCTGGCCGGGTGCGCCAGCACCGCCGACATCGATACCAGTAAGGTCGATTCAGATTGCGCCCACTCATGTAGCGCGAACTACTCCGAATGCCTCGAAAAATTCACACTCTTTCCGCTCATGGCGCAACACCAATGCACGGACGCGATGAAGCTATGCGTTCAGACATGCCCAGCCCGAGGAGCCGCCGCCGCATCTCCGTTATCGGATTCAAGCCAACGGCTCGCGAATCTGGACGACCTATATAAGCGTGGTCTGATCACCAAAGATGAGTACGACGCCAAGCGCGCCGAAATCCTGAAGGGCCTGTAATCGGATTGGCACACCAGAACGGAGGGAACGATGAGCAACGACGATCGACAGCTAGAGCGTCCGACCTTTGACGTCGTGCAGCTAAAGGACGGTTCCGGGTATTTCGTGCGGGTGACGTGGTCTGACGGCTTCGAACAGCAGATTAATGACTTTGCAGACGAAGCCGAGGCCCAGCAGTGGATAACAGACAACGCGCAGAACTGGCACGAATGGGCATCACACCGCGTACAGCCCAAGACCTGAGTAACGCCCCTTTCAACCGACTAATTGCAAAAACGCACTGGAAATGTAATGCATCCTTGGGAACGCCGACTTCGCGATCTTTCTCAGCTACTAAAAAATTGTGGCGATGCCTATTTTTCTCCCGACCAATTCCGACAAAACACCAATCAGTTTCTTCAGACTTCGCGGACAGTTACCTTCATTATTCAAAAGAATAAAAAAGAAATTCCTGATTACGAAGGCTGGTATCAAAGCCATGTCGTAGCGCCGTGGTCGGCGGACGCCGCGATGAAGTGGGCGAAAGATGCACGAAATGTTGTTGAGAAAGAGGGCGATCTTGATATGGCTAGTGCTCTTCACGTCGATCTCATAACTTCGCACGATGCGTCGCAGGATGTGACGATATCGACAACCAAATCGGAATTGCTAAAGTCCAATATAGAAAAGTTGGTGCGTCATGTCCTGACTGTCCTTCCTGTTGCAAGTCGCGATGCGGCGGTGCTGAAAATCAGGCGACGATGGGTAGCGAATTCATTTCCTTCTGTTGAACTCGTCCACGCAATGACCTACGTGTATAGCCGTCTTTACGAGGTTTGCCGTGATCTTGCGATTCACCTAGGCGGTGAACTGGACAAGTCAATTCCCGACCCTGCATCGCTTGATCCAATTTCGAATGACGTGTCACGAACGCGACATATCAAGCTAGGGCAGCCAGGAATGGGCAAGATGAAATTTATCACAATGAATGCAGACCCAAATTTTAAGGCGTTGCCGGAATTACAAGAAATAAAAGATGAACTCGAAGATTCCGGCGGCCCGACGAATCTCCGGGAAGCTGTAGAGCTAACTGCGAAAATGGCTAAAGCTACGTTCAATCAGTTTGGAAATCATGTTCCTATGCTCTTTCTGTTCGACGAAAAATGGAAGCAGATCGATTTCATGTCTACGGCTTTCGCCGATCAGGCAGACAAATTTCTCTTTTGGCGTAACGCCGCTGATCGGGCGAACTATCTCAGGGCATTTGGTTTTGTCTGGGTCGGCGAATTCTGGATTCGCAACCTCAAGGATAGGGCAGGCGTTTCGTTCCGACAACTGCCGATCGTCGGTGAGCGCCTACATGTGATCGGCGGCGATGCGAAAGATGAACAGTGCGCTGTTACGTGGAATATCCGTCGAACGACTCAGGATGCAAAGCCCTTTCTCGAAGAAGTCAAGGAAGGCGAAGCATATAGCGACGATGGAAAATACTTTTTTATGTTTCCGATGGTTGCCGCGATGAAGGCCGCGCGGAAAGCGGGAGCGTAAGGAGGCTGTGTCAATTGCATCGACCGCTTCGGCTTACCGCTGCCCGCCCAGTCAATTGCACGACCCTCGCCGCTGCTATGCTCGTGCGAGCCGACAACGAACAACCAGAGGCGAGCATGGAACAATATGATCAACCGCAGCGAAAGTGGAAGGTGACTGGAGGGGACGAAGCGATAGAGGGCGAGTTGGTCAGCTTCATCAACATGATAGGGCTGGACCGGGTTGCTGATGGTCGATACAGCTTTGTCCTGGTTCTTCATCTCTTCGGTGGCTGGAAGTCGGGCTTTCAGGGGCCGGAAAAGATCATTCGCGAAATTCAAGCGCTGGAAGCCGGTGTGTCCACAGGCCTCAAAGCTCCGATCCAGAATAAGCATCCGCCGCTGAAAGGGTTGTGGCACAAGCACTATCTGCAAGACGGCTTGCCGTCGCTGGCGAAGAACGTACAACTCGCACACAAAAAGTACGGGATGCCGTACTTTGAGCAGAAAATCCGCGATGCCGAGGAGGCCGGTGAAGAGCGCTACATGACGGCTGAGGACTTGAAGGCTGTTGCAAACGATGTGGTGCATGGCAACCTTGGGCGACGCCGTGAGGATAATGCGATGACCGGCGAGTGGTTGCTGTTCGCCAAACACGAAGGGCAAAACTATTACCTGGCTGTTACCACGCACGACAGCAGCGGCCACGCTCAAATCCGCCAGCAAATCGATACCATCTGTTGCCACGAATTTCCTTTTCTGACTAAATTGCTGGCAGAGGCTTGACCGGCGAGACAGCAGCGGCGTCAGGCATTACATGACGGACAGTCCAAACGCTGACGCCGCCGTGCCGGTCGAGTGGGTGGTAAGCGTCACCGGTCACTGTTCGCCACCCTCGCCTTGCTCGATCACCTTCAGGATTGTCGAATGCTTCCGGAACGGCACCTTGCCCACGTGGTTGCCGCGCTTGGGATAGAGGCCAGTATTTATACCTTGCCAGAGAACCTCGACTTGCTGACCTTCAGCAGCGCGATCACTTCAGCGGCACGAAGCCTGACGGGTATCGCACGTACTAAAATTATTCGCGGTGTAGACCTGTCTTGTGACCAATCTAGCCCCCGTGTCGACCGTCCGTTCGTGGCCGTCAAGCGCCTGATGGCGATCCGCGTCCCCTGAAGCACCACGGGCGAACCGAGCGGACTACGCAGTCGCGGCCGTGACGATTGGTTGGTAGTATCCGGTGGTAGATGGCGAAAGAACCCGTACGTCATCGAATCCTACCTGCGAGGCGAGAGACACCACTTCGTCAGGCGTGATAGCCCGATAGTGGCCGACGAAATGACTCGAGTGCCAGCCGAGGTCACTTGTCTGGCAAGTGATGTACAAGTGAACTGAGTAACGCCGGTCGTCGTGCCAGTCCCAGACCTGATGCACGATGCGGCGAAGGCCGTTGTCCACGAACATGGCTGGCCCTATCATGCTTGGGCGTTGAATCAGCAACTCGCCATAGTCCCTTAAGCTAATAAACGTCTTTCCGCCCGTTCGTAGACTCCTGCCCCGGCCGTCCTTTCCGATCGAGGGCTTGACCCGTTCAGCACGCTCAACATCAGACAGCTTCTTGCGGCCGACAATGCGTTCCTGCGTCGAACGTCAGGGATGCGCGTAATAGCCCGGCTGATCGATGTCGGTGAGAAGGTCTGGACCGGTCGGCGCCCAATCCAGCACGGCGCGAGTCCGATCGCTTGAGGTCGGCAGGTCCGCGCTGGCGAATATCGCGAACCATCCGAAATGCGCCGCTGCTTCGTCGTGGGACTTGGCGACCACCGGCAGGCCAAGCCGGCGGCCGATCACTTCGGCGATAGCCTTGAACGGCACGCCTTCCTCCGCGATCGCATGATACGGGCCGTCGATAGCGCCGTGCTCGAGCGCGAGCCGGAAGACGCGGGCGGCATCGAAGCGATGCACTGCGGGCCAGCGGTTCAGGCCATCCCCCACATAAGCCGACACGCCTTTCTCGCGGGCGATTCGGATGAGGATGGGGACAAACCCGTGGTCTCCCACACCGTGGACGGACGGCGGTAGCCGCACGGCGGTCGCACGTATGCCGCGGTTCGCGAGGGTCTGCGCCGCCGCCTCCGACGCGCGGGGAAAGTCGCCGGACGGCATACGAGGCCGGTCCTCCTCGGTCGCCGTGCGGCCATTGCTCAGGAACGCCGTGCCGGACGTGACGAACAACGGGCGCTCGCTGCCTTCGAACACGCTGCCGAGAACCTCGATCGCGCGCCGGTCCTCCTCGGCGCTAGCTGCAAATCGGGAGAAATCGTGATTGAAGGCGGTGTGGATTATCCCGTCGGCGCTCGCCGCTCCTCGACGCAGGCTGTCGAAGTCGGTAAGCGATCCATGAACCGCCTCGGCGCCGACAGAGGCGAGCGTGGCCGCGCCTTCCTCCGAACGCGTGAGACCCACGACCTGATGGCCGTTCGCGAGCAGTTCGCGGACGACAGCGGAGCCGACGAAGCCGGTGGCTCCCGTGACAAAGACGCGCATTTGATGCTCTCCCAAGTGATCGAGAGATCAATGTACGAGGCAAAATCATCCTGTTAAAGTGGTGACATTATCCAGGTATACGTCCTAACAGGTTGCACATGGCCCACGCGAACGAGAGTAAGAGCGAGAGCGCGAACGACAATCGGCTCGGCAATTATCTGAAGAACAGGCGCACGAAGCTCGATCCCGCGACTTTCGGCTTTTCAGGTAGCCGGCGGCGCACGGCGGGACTTCGCCGTGAAGAGGTGGCGCAGCGCGCCAATATCAGTGCGGCCTGGTACACGTGGCTGGAGCAGGGGCGCGGCGGCAATCCATCGGCGGACGTGCTGGAGCGCATCGCGAGGGCACTGATGCTGACCGAGGTGGAGCGCGAGCACATATTCCTGCTCGGCCTCGGCCATCAACCCGAAGTCCGCTATCGGGGCAGCGACGCGATCACGCCGCGGCTGCAGCGCCTGCTTGAGGCGCTGCCCGATAGCCCGGCTATCGTCAGGACGGCGACGTGGGACGTGGTTGCCTGGAATCGCGCGGCCGCGGCTGTGCTCACCGACTACGGCTCCCTGCCGCCCGAACAACGCAACATCCTGCGCATGATCTTCTGCGATCCCCGCGTGCGTGCCGCGCAGTTCGATTGGGAAAGCGTGGCCCGCTTCGTGGTGAGCGCCTTCCGGATCGATGCCGCACGCGCAGGCGCTGACGCCGAGGTGGCGCCGCTCGTCGACGAACTGTGCCGGTCAAGCCCCGAGTTCGCCGCCATGTGGCGGGACAATGAGGTGCAGACCCATGGCGAAGGGGTCAAGCATCTGCGCCACCCCGTGCTTGGGCCCATCTCGCTGGAATACTCGTCCTTCGCGGTCGACGGGCGGCCGGATCTTCAGATGATCGTCTACAACCCGGCAACACCGGCCGATCAGGAACGGATCAGGTCCCTGATCGAGGGAACGCGGGAAATCGCTGCGGAGTGAACCCGATGCCGCTTCGATTGTGGGCAAATCATCAGCCTGTATGACGATGTGAACGGCCGGCGTGGAACTTGAACTCGTCCCGCTTTGTAGCAGGGACCTTGTAAAAGGACAGGCAATTGCCATGAATAAAATCGACCTCTCCAACGTCTATCGAGACTACATTGCCTGCCTGAATAAGCAGGACTGGCTGCAGCTGGAACAGTTCGTTCATGACGACGTGTACTACAACGATCGGCGCATTGGCTTATCAGGTTATCATGCGATGCTTGAGAGAGACTTTAGTGAAATTCCAGACCTTTATTTCAAAATTCATCTGTTGATTTCCGATCCGCCTTGTGTCGCCAGCCGGCTGGAATTCGTCTGTACACCAAAGGGAAAATTTCTTGGCCTCCCTGTAAACGGCAAGAGAGTCTCCTTTACGGAGAATGTGTTCTATCAATTCCGGGAAGGAAAGATCGAGCAGGTATGGTCAGTTATAGATAAGGCGGCTATCGAAGCTCAGCTTTAGTGAGGCGGCTGACGTGCTAGTCGCTCTTATCTTTCCGCCCAGGGCGATCTGATCGATCTGCTTTGCCGCGCGATACGTGTGATACGTGTGATACGTGTGATACGTGCGATACGTGCGATACGCTGCGACCAGGGCGGTGGAGTTCGCGACCTCTGCCGGATCGTCTATTTCGCTGCCGCAATGCGCGACAACGGCGGCACGGTGATTTCAAAGATCTTGACGGCCCTGGTGATTTCGCGCTCATCGATGACTGGCCGCCCGGTTCGGGACCGGCGCTAGCCTGGCAGGTCATCGAGATCGTGGCGTCACAGCTCAGGATCGGCGGCTTCTTGTGATGAACGACAACGGCGAGCCGGACTACGTCGAATTCATTCGAGATCTTTCCAACGGCTTTCTGTCCGTCAAGTTGTCCCTCGAAGGCGGGCCGGAACGCCCGGTCAAAATATCCTGGGCTTCAATTGTTCGTCAAATCCCTCCAGTCAATTCGTTTTGCGCCGCTTTATCGCGGCCGAAGAGATGTCTACATTTGCACCAGCGCAAATCGATTGGTCCTTAGAAACAGCCAGTCATTTTCCACGGTACTCAATCTCTTCAAGGAAACGATCATGAGCAAACTCACAGGTAAGGTAGCCGTCGTCACGGGCGCGTCCAAGGGTATTGGCGCCGCTATTGCCAAGGCACTCGCAGCGGAGGGAGCTTCAGTAGTCGTCAACTATGCAAGCAGCAAGGCGGGCGCCGATGCCGTGGTTGCAGCCATTACTGCGGCCGATGGCCGGGCAGTCGCCGTCGGCGGCGATGTTTCGAAGGCAGCCGACGCGAAAGGCATTATCAACGCGGCCATCGAAACATTTGGACGCCTCGACATCCTGGTCAACAATTCGGGAGTCTACGAATTCTCGACGATCGAAGAGATCACCGAAGAACACTTCCACAAACAGTTCAACACCAACGTACTAGGCGTGTTGCTTACCACGCAGGCCGCCGTGGGTCATCTGGGCGAGGGGGCCAGCATCATCAATGTCAGTTCGGTCGTCACCCGCATTACGCCGCCGGCAAGTGCTGTCTATAGCGGCACGAAGGGCGCGGTCGACGCAATTACCGGCGTGCTTGCGCGCGAACTCGGGCCGCGCAAAATTCGCGTGAATTCCATTAATCCCGGCGTCGTGGTGACCGAGGGTACCCACAGCGCAGGGATAATCGGGTCCGACCTCGATGCATGGGCGCTCACCCAGACTCCGCTTGGCCGATTGGGGCAGCCGGATGACATCGCGTCGATCGCAGTGTTTCTGGCGTCGGATGACTCCCGCTGGATGACAGGCGAAAATGTTGTCGCAAGTGGCGGCATGCGCTGATCTGGACGGGTGATTGTGCCCGGCGCTTGGCGCCCGCCATGGTCCCGCCGGGCGCCAAGCGCCGCGGCTCAGCGGCGTGCGGTTGCTTCCAAATCGGCGTCGCGACCGGCACATCTCCTGTTGTCGAGCCGTCGCTCTAGCGACGGCCGCTGCGGCCCCACACGTAGCGTACCCAACGTTGCCACCTGTTCTTCGGCGGCGCGGTGGCGTTGCGCGTTGCCTGCTCTTCGCGGTCGCGCTTGACGCTCTTCTGAACCTGTTCATGGATCTGGCGTAACGTGAGGCCGCCGGGGCCCTTCAGTTTGTCGGGATCGGGATTGTCTGTCATGAGAATGGCTTGTTCCTGATGGGTCCACTTGATCTTGATACAGATGGGCAGTCGCGGCAAGCACGTGGAAGGCAGTTAGCCCTGAACGATACGTAGCGTACGCTGAAGCGCTCATCGATCAGCGCCAGGCTTTGACTAGTCCGTCTTCGAATCTGCAGTACTGGCACAATCGGGAAGACCTTCGATCCACTTGGAATCCTGATGCCAGACGCTGTCTTGCCTTCGCCGCCTTCGCGAGCTATAGGCCCCCTGTTTGCGCTGTTTCCGTTCCTGCGCCCTTATGCCGGGCGATGGGCGCTCGCGTTCCTGGCGCTGATAACGTCGGCGGGGGCCACACTGGCGTTGCCGGTGGCGTTCAAATACCTGATCGACCGTGGCTTCGCGGCTGGCGACCGGGCGCATATCGATCGCTATTTTCTCGCACTCTTCGTTGTTTCGCTGATACTGGCCGGCGCCACGGCGCTGCGCTTCTACCTCGTGTCCTGGCTGGGTGAGCGGGTCACGGCTGACCTGCGGCGTGCGGTCTACGACCACGTGCTGGGGATGAGTCCGCAGTTCTTCGAGACCACGCAGACGGGAGAGGTGCTGTCGCGGCTCACCGCCGACACGACCTTGATCCAGACGGTGGTGGGCACCAGCCTGTCGTTGGGATTGCGCAATTTCTTCCTGCTTACCGGCGGCGTGGCGATGCTGGCGGTGACCAGCCCGGTGCTATCGGCCTACATTATTGCCACGCTGGTTGTGGTGGTCGCGCCAATCGTCATCTTCGGCCGGCGCGTGCGGCGGCTTTCGCGCGCGAGCCAGGACAAGGTAGCGAACGCGAGCGCGGTGGCGGGCGAGGTGCTCAATGCCATGCCGACCGTGCAGTCTTATACGCAAGAGCCCTTTGAGTCGCGGCGATTTGGGGGCGCGGTAGAACTGGCCTTCGAAACAGCGCTCAAGCGCATTCGGGCGCGCGCCTGGTTGACCGCCGTGGTGATCGTGCTGGTGTTCACTGCCATTGTGTTCGTGCTTTGGCTCGGGGCGCAGGCGGTTCTGGCCGGGCGAATGACTGCTGGCCAGTTGTCCCAGTTCATCCTCTACGCGGTGTTTACGGCCGGCGCGGTGGGGGCAGTCGCCGAAGTGTGGGGCGACCTGCAGCGGGCCGCTGGCGCCACCGAGCGGCTACTGCAACTGCTGTCTGCGCGCTCGCCGGTCGTTGCGGCCGAGACGACCGTGCCGCTGCCGACGCGCGGCGAGGGTATCCGCTTCGATAACGTCAGCTTCTCGTATCCGTCTCGCCCCGGTGTCGCTGCGCTTTCCAGCCTCTCACTCGATGTCCGCTCGGGCGAGCATGTTGCGTTGGTTGGACCGTCCGGGGCCGGCAAGACCACCTTGTTCCAACTGCTGCTGCGTTTTTACGATCCGCAGACCGGCGCCATTCTGATCAACGGCGTGCCTACGCGGCAAGTGCCGCTTGTCGAGTTGCGTAGGGAAATTGGGGTAGTGCTGCAGGAATCGGTGATCTTTTCCGGCAGCGTGCTCGATAACATCCGCTACGGCGCGCCCGAAGCCACGCTCGCGCAAGTGCAGCGGGCTGCCGGGATGGCCGCTGCGGCGGGATTTATTGAAGAGCTGCCGCAAGGTTACGACACGTTTCTGGGCGAGCGCGGTGTGCGACTCTCTGGCGGACAGCGCCAGCGCATTGCGATTGCCCGTGCGATTCTGAAAGATCCGCCCATCCTGCTGCTGGACGAGGCCACCAGCGCGCTCGATGCAGCAAGCGAACGGCTGGTGCAAAAGGCATTGGACAATGCCGCGCAGAACCGCACCACGCTAGTCATTGCGCATCGCCTGGCTACGGTGCAGCAGGCGGACCGCATTGTCGTGATGGAACAAGGCCGCATTATTGCGCAAGGCCGTCACGCGGAGCTCCTTCTGAGTTCGCCGCTCTATGCGCAGCTTGCTGCCCTGCAGTTCGGTGAGCATCAAGGGCAGACGGGACGAAGCGGTGGTGTGCTCGATCTACAACCGTCCGCAAAGACCGGCTAGCCGCCGTAAATGCTTCGCAAACGAAACGCTCACGGTGACCCGGAAGGGGAGCGTCGAGGGCTGCGGCTGAATGCTCCAAACCGATTGATATGACGCGGTAGCGTGAGGCGCCGATCGGCCAGGAAGCGGCGGTCGGTGTTGTCGCGCTGAATGACGGCTCTTCGCTTTGGGTCGCGGCATGCGTTTATTCGTAAGGGTCACGGACTTGCCGCAAGCCTATTGGTCCTGCTCAAGAAAGCTCCCTCGATGAACGCCGACGCCTTCGTTACCCAACACGATTTCGATAAACACAATGATCGCTTTGAGGACAATTCTGGTCGCTAGCGCGCAGCCGCAACCTCAGCAGATTTCTTCTCCAGTTATGCGATGTTCTGACCGTCTGCACAGGGTGGCGCGAATCATCGATAATCACGAGCCAATACCTCGTTGCGGTTGGACATTCGCCGCCAATTCCCGGTTTCGGCAGTGCGACTTGAATTTGTGAAGATATGAACTTGATCATCAGGCAGCTTGTCGAGGAATTGCATGAACACGGTATCTACCTGCCAGATGGCGAGGTTCGGATCGGCAGTTTTGGCGATTCCGAGGCGCTATCAAACGCGCTCATCCTACTTATCGCGGCCGGCATAAAACGAGCGACCTGCAGTTTGCTGTGGTCTTGGGAATTCGAGGACGACGCGTTGCCAAAACCCGGGGACATCGAGATTGTTCTTGATTGGCATAGCCGACCCACGCTAGTTCGGCGAGCAGCGACCGTAGAGATCATTCCGTTTGCGCGCGTAACCGCCGCATTTGCGGCTAGTGAAGGTGAAGGGGATCTTTCCCTATCGTATTGGCAGACGGAGCACTGGCGTTTCTTCTCTGAGGAGTGTCTTCGGATCGGACGTGTAGCGGATGAGTCGATGCCTCTCGTGTGCGAGACGTTCGACGTACTTCATGTATTGAGCGGGTTCAAGTCGAAGGTCAGTGACTAAGAGACTGTTGCAGAATTACAAAAAGGGGCTGTTAACTTTTTGGCTCTGGTGTTAACTTCTGTCTTGTTTTCCCTGACAGGAAGCCATGGCTAAGGAACTTATAGACGACCAATTATGGGCACTCATCGAACCGCTGCTGCCCAAAGCTGCGCCGCGCAATCGCCGGTATGCAGGACGCAAGCCAATACCTGATCGCGCCGTGCTCACAGGCATCGTGTTCGTGCTGCGCGCAGGCCTCGCGTGGAATTTGCTGCCGCAGGAAATGGGCTGCGGGTCGGGCTCCACTTGCTGGAGGCGCCTGGACCAGTGGCATAAAGCGGGCGTATGGCAACGCATGCACGAAACGATGCTGGCCGAACTGCGCCGTCGAGGCCAACTCGATATGGCCAGAGTACTGGTCGACAGCTCCTCCATTCGCGCGTTGTACGCGGGAAAAAAACAGGCCCAAACCCCACGGACCGGCGCAAACTCGGCAGCAAACACCATATCATCGTCGATGCGCAAGGCATCCCGCTCGGCGTCATCCTGACGGGCGCAAACCGCCATGACGTCACTCAGCTTGACCCACTGGTCGAAGCCATTCCGCCAATTCGAGGCAAGCCAGGACGGCCCTTGCGTAAGCCCAAAATTGTTCAGGGCGACCGAGGCTATAGCTCTGAGCCACATCGGCGACGCTTTCGCAAACGCGGCATCACTCCTGAACTCGCGAAACTGCGCTCACCCCATGGCAGTGGTCTAGGCAAAACACGTTGGCCTGTCGAGCGTACGATCGCTTGGCTGCACTCCTATCGCCGCCTGAAGATGCGCTACGAGAAATATGCGCACATACACGAAGCCTTCCTCACGCTCGCGTGTGCTTTAACTTGCTGGACCCGGCTAAAAAATATGCAAACTTAATTCTGCAACAGTCTCTAAAGGTGTGTAACCGGCATTGGCTGCAAGAGAAAGTTCACCACTGGAGCGAAGATTGTTAGCAGTCCGAGATGGTTACCGGCGTCCTCGGATGCGATGAGGCTTCCGTCAACAAGGCACCTTGGAATCGCATGAATTAGCGGTTCCTCCCCCGTTTTCCGGACCCTGCCACAGGGTCTCAGTTCGCTCGAAAAATATCCTGTAGAAATTCCAAACGGGCTGGCAATTGCATCGCTGGACGGCGGTGTCAAAAACGAGATGGGAGAGGCAAATCAAAGTCGCCGCGCTGGCCGATCGATTACTTAAGGTTTCCTTCAGCTTTGCTCCGTACTATTTGCGCGTCCGCTTGTTTTCTCACGAGCAAATAGTTCCGATGTTTTCCGCTAGAAAACTGAAAGCGTCCATACAGGTTCGCTGGAGCGTTAATGAAAACCTTGTTCTTGCAGGCGCCGTCCTATGACGGCTTCGATGGCGGCGCAGGTTCGCGCTATCAGGCGAAGCGCGAAGTCCGCTCGTTCTGGTATCCGACATGGCTCGCACAACCTGCCGCGCTCGTTCCCAATAGCCGTGTTCTCGACGCTCCCGCTGACGGACTGTCCGTTGATGCATCGCTCGACATCGCGCAGCAATACGACCTGGTGATCATTCACACCAGTACGCCCTCCTTTCCGACCGATGCCCTGTTTGCCGAAGACCTGAAGAAGCGCAAGCCTTCTGTGCGGGTCGGCATGGTCGGCGCGAAAGTCGCGGTCGATCCGCATAATTCGCTGACCGCCAGCGAAGCGATCGACTTTGTTTGCCGTGAGGAATTCGATTTCACGTGCCAGGAAGTGGCCGAGGGAAAGCCACTTGCGCAGATCAAAGGCCTGAGCTATCGCACCGCGGACGGTTCGATCGAGCATAACGAAGCGCGCCCGATCCTTGAAAATATGGACGAGTTGCCGTTTGTCGCGCCTGTTTACAAACGCGATCTGAAAATCGACAACTACTTCATCGGCTATCTGAAGCATCCGTACGTGTCGATCTACACGGGCCGCGGCTGCCGCTCGAAGTGCACCTTCTGCCTGTGGCCGCAAACGGTGGGCGGGCATCGCTACCGCACGCGCTCGGTCGAGAACGTGCTCGAAGAAGTAAAGTGGATTCGCGACAACCTGCCTGAAGTCAAGGAGATCATGTTCGACGACGACACCTTCACCGACTTCAAGCCGCGCGTCGAGGAAATCGCCCGCGGTCTTGGGAAATTGGGTGTGACGTGGTCGTGCAACGCGAAGGCGAACGTGCCGTACGCCACGCTCAAGATCATGAAGGAAAACGGCTTGCGGCTCCTGCTTGTGGGCTATGAATCCGGCGACGATCAGATTCTCTTGAACATCAAGAAGGGCTTGCGCACGGATATCGCGCGGCGCTTCACCGAAGACTGCCGCAAGCTCGGCATCAAGATTCACGGCACCTTCATTCTCGGCCTGCCGGGCGAGACGCAGGACACGATCCGCAAGACCATCGAGTACGCGAAAGAGATCAATCCGCATACTATCCAGGTTTCGCTCGCCGCGCCGTATCCTGGCACGACGCTCTACAACCAGGCGGTGGAGAACGGCTGGCTCGAAGAGAACAAGGTCATCAATCTCGTCAGCAAGTCAGGCGTGCAGCTCGCGGCGATCGGCTATCCGCATCTGTCGCGCGACGATATCTACCATCAACTCGAAAACTTCTACAAGCGCTTCTATTTCCGTCCGTCAAAGATCTGGGAAATTCTGCGTGAGATGCTCACGAGCTGGGACATGATGAAACGGCGCCTGCGTGAAGGCGTCGAATTTTTCCGCTTCCTGCGCGCCCACCAAGCGTGAGCGCCGTGCATCTGCTCGCCGTCACGCTTGCCTGGGCGTGTGCGGCGGGTGCGGTTTTCGGCATCGCCTATACGGTGCTGGCCGGTGCGCTGATCGGCCGGTTCTTCGCGAGAGCGGTGTCCGAGCCGACCAGTTTTCCGCCGGTCACGATCGTCAAACCGCTGCACGGCAGCGAGTGGGCGTTGCTCGCCAATCTGTCGAGCTTCTGCCGGCAGGACTATTCGGGCCCTGTGCAATTCCTGTTCGGCGTGCACGATTCAACCGATCCCGCCTTGCAAACCGTCGAGGATCTGCGGCGATTGCATCCGGAAGCGGACATCACCGTGGTTGCCGATGCGCGCCTGTACGGTCCGAACCGAAAGATCAGCAACATCCTCAATATGCTGCCGCAGGCCCGGCACGACCTGCTGGTGTTCGCCGACAGCGACGTGAGCGTCGGGCCGGATTATCTGCGCAATGTAATCGGCGAATTACAGAAGCCCGGCGTCGGTCTCGTCACCTGCGTGTATCGCGGTGCGCCCGATCCCGGTTTCTGGCCGCGCCTGTCGGCCAAGGCCACCAACTACCAATTCCTGCCCGGCGTGGTGACGGGACTCGCGCTTGGTCTCGCGCGTCCCTGCTTTGGGCAGACCATCGCGATGCGACGCGATACCCTTGAAAAAATCGGCGGGTTCACACCGTTCGTGAAGCATCTGGCCGAGGACCATGCAATCGGCGAAGCCGTGCGGATGATCGGCGAGAAGGTGGTGATTCCGCCGTTCACGATCGCGCATGCCTGCGTGGAATCGAGTGCGACGCAACTGATCGCGCACGAACTGCGCTGGAGCCGCACGATTCGCAGCATCGATCCGCTGGGCCATCTCGGCTCGGCGCTGATTTATCCGCTGGCTTTCGCACTGCTCGCCATCGCCTTCTCGGGCGGCGCGCTGTGGTCGTGGCCGCTTGCGCTGTTCGCGGTATGCGCCCGGCTCGTGCTGAAACTGCAGTCGGATCGCGCGTTACAGCAGGCACATGGTGACCTGTGGCTGTTGCCGTTATGGGATATCGTATCGTTTTCGATTTTCCTGGCGAGCTTCTGGTCGTCGCGTGTGATCTGGCGAGGCTTCAGTTTCAAAGTGGACGGTGACGGCCTGCTGTCGGCGGCGCAGGACGAATGACGGATGAGCGGCAGTACAGGTCGACCATGATGCGCAGGTTTTTCGAAGCAGCTATTAAAGCAGGGCAATGCGTATGAGGCGCGCGCACGAGGTGTCCACGTGATGAAGCATCTCGGTCGCGCAGCCGCGCTCGCCGGCTTGCTGGTGTCGCTCTGGCTGGTCTGGCTGGACAATCCCGGCGCCGTGCTCGGCGCGCTGCGCGCGGCCGGCGCGGGACTCCTGCTGGCGGCGTTCGCGCACGTGCTGCCGATGCTCGCCAATGCCTGCGACTGGCGTTCACTGATTCGCGGCGGGAATCGTCCCGGTGTCCTCGCTATGCTGCACCTCGTGTGGGTGCGTGAATCGGTGAATAGCATGCTGCCGGTCGCGCGTATCGGCGGCGAAGTGGTCTCGTTTCGAATGCTCAAGCGCTGGGGCGTGCGGCCTTCGACAGCGGTGGGCAGCATCATCGTCGATATGCAGCTCACGGTGATCAGCCAGTTGCTCTTCACGATGGTCGGCATTGGCTTTCTGTTCGCGCACGCACATTCCGGCACGCTGCGGCTCGCCAGTCAGCTCGCATGGGGTGTGGTGGTGCTCACGCCGCTGCTGGTGCTGTTCGCGCTGGTGCAGCACGCCAGTCCATTCGAGCGCATTACGCGTGCGCTCAATCATATGACGAGCGGCAAGCTGGCGGCGTTGGTCGGACAGTCGGCACAGGTCGATCAGGCCATCAAGGATATCTGGCGCAGACGCGCGGTTGTGCTGCGCTATCTGTTTTTCTGGCAACCGCTGCAGTGTTTCCTGACGGCGCTTGAAATCTGGCTGGCGCTTTACTTCCTTGGCGCACCGGTGAGCCTGACCGAGGCGGTGGTGATCGAATCGCTGATTCAGGCGGTGAGCAGCGCGGCGTTCTTCGTGCCGGGCGGCCTCGGTGTGCAAGAGGGAGGTTTCATTGTGATTGGCGGCGCGTTGGGGCTCGATCCTTCGATCTGCCTGGCGCTGGCCGGCGCCAGGCGAATTCGTGATCTGTTGATCTTCGTGCCGGGACTCTTCGCCTGGCAGTTTGCCGAGTCGTCGAATCGCGCGTCCGGACAGTCGGAACGGGCTGAGAGCCGCTAGACCCGGCTTTCGTCGCGCGCGTCAGCCGGCTTCGACATAGGCAGGAAACGACAGTTGAACTGCAAGCCCTCTTCCGCCGATACCCGCGCCGATATGCAGGCTTGCATCGAAATGCTCCGCGATCCGCGCGACGATCGAGAGCCCTAGCCCGCTGCCCGAAGCCTGCGTGCCGGTCGCGCGAAAAAACCGGTTCGTCAGATGGGCGAGATCGCCTTGCGCGACGCCAGGGCCGTCGTCGCGCACGGTGAGTTGCACGCGGTCATCCGCATGGTGCACGTCCACCTCGATCCGGCCTCCGGTGCCTCCATACTTGATCGCGTTATCGAGCAGATTATCGAGCAGGATGCCGAGCAGCACCGGCTCGGCATTGATCTCGGCGTGCAGGTCGCCCGCCAGCGTCACGCGAATATCCCTCTGCTGTGCATTGCGCTCGTTGGCCAGCAGCGCATCCTTCGCGATCGCCGCCGGCTTGAGCGGCTCGGCCGGCATTTTCTCTTGCGCGTCCAGGCGCGCGAGCAGCAACAATTGCTCCGCGAGCCGCGCGCTCCGATCGACGCCTTGCACCACGCGCTGCATCGCCAGTTGCCGTAGTGCAGCGTCCGGCTCGGCCAATGCGACTTGCGCCTGCACCTTGATCGCAGCGAGCGGCGTTTTCAGTTCATGCGCGGCGTCGGCGGTAAACGCGCGTTCGCGCTCAACCGAGTGCCGCAAGCGCGACAGCACGAGGTTGATCGCATCCACCAGCGGCCGCACCTCGGTCGGCACCCGGCCGATGTCGACCGGCTCCAGCCGGTTGATATCGCGTACGCGGATGGCGCCCGAGAGGGTCTTGAGCGGCGCCAGACTCCAGCCGATGCTGAACCAAACCAGCAGTGCAAGGACCGGCAGCGCGAGAAGGGTGGGCCGCGCGATTCGGCTCGCCACGCCGCTTACCAGATCGCTGCGCGTATTGGCCGGCTCGAAAACACGCACCGTATGACCGAGCGCGGTATCGCGCAAGGTGAACGTATGCCACAACTGGCCGCCCAGCGTCATGTCCTGGGTGCCGCTGAGCGGGGGCACCGGCAGATCCTGTGCCTGTAACGTACGCAATTGCGGGCTGCCGGCCAGCACGGCGCCGTTCGCGCTACGGACCTGGAATAGCGCGTCACGCGGAAGCGCATCGTCATCGTCACTGTCGCTCGCGCCGGGTTCGCCGCCTTTCTCTTCTTCCCGCACGTCGATGCGAGCATTGGCCAGCGTGGTCAGATTGCGCTGATCGAGCAGCGCGAGGATTTGCGCCAACTCCGCGAGCCGCGCCTCTTCCCATTCGCCAATTTCGTGTTTGGCCTGACGATAGCTCGACACCAGCGCGATGCCCCAGATCAGCACGATGCTGGCGAGAACCAGCAGAACAAGACGTCGGCGTATCGATGGCGACATTACGCTTTCTCCACCACGTAGCCGAGATTGCGCACGGTTCTGATCAGTTTGGCGCCGAGTTTTTTGCGGAGGTTGGACACATGCACCTCGATTGCGTTGCTTTCGATTTCTTCCTGCCATCCATACAAGCTCTCTTCGAGACTCGAGCGCGACTGAGGATTGCCCAGGTGCGTCAGCAACTGCATCAGGATGGCCCATTCCCGTGAGGTCAGGGACACGCGCGTAGTGCCGACTTCGACGGTTTGCGCTGCCGGATTGACCGTCAGATCACGATAGCGGATGACTTCCACACTGCGCCCTTGGGCACGGCGCAGCACGGCCCGGCAACGCGCGATCAGTTCAGTAAGGTCGAAGGGCTTGCTGAGGTAGTCGTCGGCACCGGCTTCCAGGCCGCCAACGCGGTCAGCCACCATATTTCTGGCTGTCAGCACCAGCACGGGGAGGTCCTTGCCCGCATCGCGAAGCCGTTTCAGGACCTCCATGCCCGATACCTTGGGTAAGCCGAGATCCAGTATCACGAGCGCATAGGTGGTGGTAGTGAGGGCCAGGTCGGCCTCGTGGCCGTCGCGCGCCCAGTCGACGGTGAAGCCGGCCTGACGCAGCCCCGCTTCAACACCGTAGCCAATCAGTTCGTCGTCTTCTACGAGGAGTACGCGCATGGGTCAAGGACTCCTTCACATCATTAATGTCGGCCGCCGGCTGGCGCGGACTTTGTAACGGCTGCCGGGCCGCATTCGCAGTGTAACCATAGTGGTCACCAGCAGCCGAGTACCGTCATGCCGCTTAAGGTTTCCTTCAGCTTGAATCGATAGTATCGCTCCTGACAGCACACGCTCTCACGTGA
Organism: Caballeronia sp. LjRoot34; assembly: GCF_964253815.1. Lineage (NCBI taxonomy): Bacteria > Pseudomonadati > Pseudomonadota > Betaproteobacteria > Burkholderiales > Burkholderiaceae > Caballeronia > Caballeronia sp. LjRoot34. Next base: position 436,007 of record NZ_CAXUSB020000003.1, on the reverse strand, counting down.
CCTGCATGGCGCGAAGCAACGCCAGGTTGCTGGAGACCCGCCGTTCGAATGTCAGTGCATCGACTCGACGCACAGCTTGCGGTTTTTGCAGATGAATCGCGCCGAAATACAGGTGCATGTCATCCTGAAAGGTCACGAGACTACGCCATGAAACCGGTCACCGTCGACATACTGCGAGCCCATCTGATGGCCGCTTCACTCACGGCAATGGGCGCCGAGGCGCTCATATTGCTGGTGTTGCTGGTCCTGCCGGTTTCTGAAGAGACCTTCAGCTCCACGCCGTTCAGGCTGCTCGCGCTGGCGCTGATCGTCAGCGGCGTGATCGTGATTCGGCGCCTGGCGCATGCAGCGTTCGAGCAGGCGGTGCAGCGTCGTTACGTCACAACCCATCTCGCGCTCTCGCGGCCTGTATCGGTGACGACCCGTTGTCCGCGGCGCGGGCTTGTCATTCTTCATCTGCGATTGACGGGCAGACCGTTCGTATTAGCCAGCCACTGACGGAACCCTGCGATGGCGGCGCACACGCTGAGTGCATATGAATGGGTGTTGTTAGCCGGCTGCGGTATCGCTTCACTCTACGTGATGGCCGCCGCCTTAGCCATGCCGTTCTTTGCGATGCGGCGTGCCGGTGCCGCCACGAAAGCTGTGCATCCGGTGGCTGCCGAAGCCACTGCACATCTGTTCGCGCCTGTCGGCGTCAGCGTACTTAAACCGCTTTGCGGCGCTGAGCCGCGTCTCTACGAAAATCTCCAGACCTTTTGCGTCCAGCAGCATCCGCACTTTCAACTGGTGCTCGGCGTATCCTCATCCGATGATCCGGCCGTTGCCGTGGTGCGCCGATTGCAAGTCGCCTATCCAATGCACGACATCGAGCTGGCCATCGACACCCGCGTGCATGGCAGCAACCTCAAGGTCAGCAATCTCATCAACATGGCGGAGCGGGCTCGACACGAGGTGATTGTGATTGCCGATAGCGATATCGCCGTAGAAGCCGACTATCTCGACACCGTGGCCGCGCCCCTCGTCGACCTGAGTATTGGGGTGGTCACCTGTCTTTACGTGGCGCAAGGCGTCGGTGGCTTCTGGCCACGTGTAGGCGCATTGTTTATCAACGAGTGGTTCGCGCCGTCGGTGCGGGTCGCTCACGCGGTCGGTTCACGTCGCTTTGGGTTTGGGGCGACGCTGGCTTTGCGCCGCGCGACGCTCGAGCGTATTGGCGGATTCGAAGCGTTGAAAAACTGTCTCGCCGATGACTATCGGCTCGCGCAGCACGTACGCGGCCTCGGATTGCGCACAGTGCTCTCGCGCGTGATCGTGACTACCGACGTCATCGAACCGAGTTTCGGGGCCTTGTGGCAGCGTGAAACGCGCTGGTTGCGCACGATCCGCTCGGTGAATCCGCTGGGCTTCGCCTTTTTGTTTATCACTTTTCCATCGCCCTGGCTGCTGGCGGGAGCCTGGCTTACAGGCAGCCTCCTGGCGGGTCCGCCCGGCGACGTGGACCAGTGGCCGGCGCTCGCGAGCGCCGCTGTGACGGCGTGCGGTAGCGTCGCGCGCGTGCTGTTGCATCTGCGCGCCGCGCGTCACGAGCACACCTTCTGGAGAGATCTACTTCTCGTGCCGCTTCGCGATACCTTGCTGGCCTTGCAATGGCTCGCGGCGGTGTTCGGCTCGCATGTTGTGTGGCGCGGCGCACGCGTACCCGTGACGGAGTCCGTATCGGCGAGGCAAAGCACGGCGTTAGCCGCGCTGGATGTGATTGAAACTTCCGATGGTGGATAAGGTGCCCGGCCTGATCATTACCGCGGACGATTTCGGCCTGCATTCGCGCGTCAATCTTGCGGTCGAGCAGGCGCACCGGCATGGCGTGCTGACGGCGGCCAGCCTGATGGTCGGTGCGCCTGCCGCGGCCGATGCGATAGCGCGTGCCCGGCATTTGCCGCAATTGCGGGTCGGCCTGCATGTTGTCCTGGCCGATGGCAACGCGATCATGCCGCGTGCGGACATTCCGGCGTTGCTCGACAAGCATGGACGCTTCGGCAGCAACATGGCGCGCGACGGTGTGCGTTTTTTCTTTTCGCCGCAGGTACGCAGGCAATTGGCCCGGGAGATTCGCGCACAGTTCGACGCGTTTGCGAAGACGGGTTTGACGCTCGATCACGTCAACACCCACAAGCATTTCCATTTGCATCCGACGGTGCTCGGGTTGATTCTGGAAATCGGGCGCGACTATGGAATGCATGCAATGCGGCTGCCGTTCGAAATGGGCGCGCCGCTGTGGATGAAGCCATGGATCGCGATGATGCGAGTCCGGCTCGCGCGTGCGGGAATTGCACATAACGATTATGTGGTGGGCATCGCGAGGAGCGGGAATATGGATAAGGCGGCGTTGCTGGCCGCCCTTAATGCATTGCCGCGCGGCGTGGTCGAGATTTATTGTCATCCCGCAGTCGAGGGGGATTGTCCGTTAAGCGAAGGGATGCAGTTTTATCGTCATGCGGATGAATTGCAGGCGTTGCTGTCATCGTGCGTCAAGACAGCGATCCATGCCACCGCTGTCCGTGTTGGCGGATTCTCCGATGTGCTGCGCAGGCCACCTTGACGATTGGCTTTTCGTTCCGTAGCAGTCAATCACCCTCAGCGATATTGATCCCCTATGACTCATTGTCAGGTGCCCCGTTTCTAACGGTCAGCGCACCGACGATCTGCCGCGCCGACCCTTCATTTTTGCAATTTGTTATTATTTTGAAATATTTAAGTATGACAATTGAAGGAAAACTCTCAAACCGGGGATAAAATCGCCCCTCAAGAACGGCTGATCCGTGCGCTCTCCGGCGTACCGCGACGGCTGTAAAAGAACGGCACGCCTTTGCGCGGCGTCTCTTTTTATCTTCGAGCTTCCCTGAAATTCATTCTGGTTTCGTCCCATGCGGTAGTCCGTGCTCAATCAGTGACCCAAGCCGACCGGCAGGCGTGCCTGCTGCCGGCGCCCCTGTCTAACGCGTCGGATGACCCGTGCGAGCTCCCTTGTGGACGGTCCGGGTGCTGGACGTATTCCGCAGTCTTTCAATCATCTAGGAAATCGCAATGCAACGATCGCGTAGCACGCGTGCTTTGATTCCGGGCATGTTGGGCATTGCCCTCGTCACGCTCGCCGGATGCGGCAAACAAGAACAAGCCGCGAAGGAAGCACCGCCGCAGCAAGTCAGCGTCGTCACCGTGGCGTCCGAGCCGGTCGTCATCGAATCCGTGCTGCCGGGCCGTACCGCGGCGTTCCGCTCGGCTGAAGTCCGGCCGCAGGTCGATGGAATCATCCAGCAGCGCCTGTTCAAGGAAGGCAGCGAGGTCAAGCAGGGGCAGCAGTTGTATCAGATCGACCCCGCAACCTACGACGCCACCTACAAAAGCGCGCAAGCCACGCTGGAATCGAGCAAGCTGCTTGCGCAACGCTACGGCAAGCTGGTTGCCGACGAAGCGGTCAGCAAGCAGGCCGCCGCCGAAGCCAGGGCGTCCTGGCTACAGGCGCAAGCGGCCATGGAGCGCGCCGAGATCAACCTGCGCTACACCAGGGTGCTCGCGCCGATCTCCGGCCGTGTGGGACGCTCGAACGTGACCGAGGGCGCGCTCGCGGTCAACGGCCAGTCCACGGCGTTTGCGACCGTGCAGCAGATCGACCCGATCTATGTGGATGTCACCCAGCCTTCGGCTACGCTGCTGCGCCTGCGCGCGGAACTCGCCGCGGGCAAGCTCGAAACCGCGGGTAACAATACCGCCAGGGTCACCCTGAAACTGGAAGACGGCAGTGTGTACCCCGTCGCGGGCCGGCTTGAATTCTCCGAAGTGTCGGTTGACCAGAGCACGGGCTCGGTCACGCTGCGCGCCGTGTTCCCTAACCCGAACCATGTACTGCTGCCGGGCATGTTCGTGCATGCGCGTTTGAGCGAAGGCGTGAAATCCAACGCGATTCTGGCGCCGCAGGTCGGCGTGACGCGCGACCTGAAGGGGCAGCCCACCGCGCTCGTGGTCAATGAGAAAGACGAAGTCGAGATGCGTTCGCTGACGACTGATCGCGTGATTGGCGACAAATGGCTGGTCACGTCGGGACTGAAGGCCGGCGACCGGATCATTGTCGACGGCTTGCAGTTCGTCCGGCCGGGCGCCAAGGTCAATCCGGTTCCGGCGGCAAGCCCGGCAACTGCGGTTACCCCGTCGGCAAGCGACGCCGCGTCCGTCACCAAATCGTGATGGCGCGCGCTGACCGGCCAGATCGGGGATAAGGATTCTTCATGTCAAAATTTTTCATCAACCGTCCCATTTTTGCCTGGGTGATCGCGCTGGTCATCATGCTGGCGGGCGTGCTGGCGATCCGCTCGCTGCCGATCAACCAGTATCCGGCCATCGCGCCGCCGACCATCGCGATTTCGGTCAATTACCCGGGCGCGTCGGCTGAGACGGTGCAGGACACGGTCGTGCAAGTGATCGAGCAACAGCTCAATGGTCTCGACCGCTTGCGTTATATCTCGTCGGAAAGCAACTCCGACGGCAGCATGACCATTACCGCGACGTTCGAGCAAGGCACCAATCCGGATACCGCGCAGGTTCAGGTTCAGAACAAGCTGGCGCTTGCCGCGCCGCTTTTGCCGCAAGAGGTGCAGCAGCAGGGCATCCGCGTGACGAAGTCGGTTCGCAACTTCCTCGTGATCGTGGGCCTGGTGTCAACGGATCCGAAAGTCGCGCGCGAGGATCTGGCGAACTACATTGTGTCGAACATTCAGGACCCGCTTTCGCGCACTTACGGCGTAGGCGATTTCCAGGTGTTCGGATCGCAGTACGCCATGCGCGTCTGGATGGATCCGGCCAGGCTGCAAAGCTATCAGCTGACGCCCATCGACGTGAGCAACGCCATCAAGGCGCAGAACGTTCAGATTGCGTCCGGCCAGCTCGGCGGTCTGCCTGCTGTCAGCGGACAGCAGCTCAACGCTTCAGTGATCGGCAAGACGCGCCTGCAAACGAGCGAGCAGTTCGGCAACGTGCTGCTGAAGGTGAATCCGGACGGCTCGCAAGTGCGCCTGAAAGACGTCGCCCGCGTGGGACTCGGCGGGCAGGACTACAACATCAACGCACAGTACAACGGCCAGCCGGCATCGGGCATTGCGGTGCGTCTGGCAAGCGGCGCCAACGCGCTGCAAACGGTCAAGGCGATCCGCGCGACGCTCAACGAATTGCAGCCGTTCTTTCCGGCTGGCATGAAGGTGGTGTACCCGTACGACACCACGCCGGTGATCGCGGGTTCCATTCACGAAGTGATCAAGACGCTGCTGGAAGCGGTCGTCCTGGTGTTCCTCGTGATGTACCTGTTCCTGCAGAATATTCGCGCGACGCTGATCCCGACTATCGCCGTGCCGGTGGTGTTGCTCGGCACGTTCGGCGTGCTCGCGGCGTTCGGTTACTCGATCAACACGCTGACCATGTTCGGCATGGTGCTGGCAATCGGCTTGCTGGTCGATGACGCCATTGTGGTGGTGGAAAACGTCGAGCGCGTGATGGCGGAGGAAGGGCTTTCGCCACGCCAGGCGGCATTGAAGTCGATGGGGCAGATTCAGGGCGCGCTGGTGGGCATTGCCATGGTGCTGTCGGCGGTGTTCCTGCCCATGGCGTTTTTCGGCGGATCCACGGGCGTGATCTATCGCCAATTCTCGATCACCATTGTCTCTTCGATGGTGCTCTCGGTCCTCGTCGCACTCGTGCTCACGCCGGCGCTGTGCGCGACCATGCTCAAGCCGATCGACAAGGGCGAGCACGGCGAGCATAAGCGCGGCTTTTTTGGCTGGTTCAACCGCAAGTTCAACTCGACCACGCGCAGCTACGAGCGCGGTGTGAAGGGCATCTTGCAGCGTCGCGTGCGCTTTCTCGTGCTGTACGTCGCGATTGTCGCGCTGATGGCCTTCCTGTTCACGCGCATCCCGACTTCGTTTCTGCCGGAAGAAGATCAGGGCGTGTTGTACGCCCAGGTGCAAACGCCGCCGGGCGCAACCGCCGAGCGCACGCAGAAGGTGCTCGACCAGATGCGCGACTACTTGCTGAAAGAAGAGGGCGACGTCGTCGATTCGCTCTTCACGGTGAACGGCTTCAACTTTGCCGGACGCGGTCAGAATTCGGGTCTTGCCTTTATCCTGATGAAGCCGTGGGCCGAACGCACCGGCGCCCACAGCAGCGTGTTCGATCTCACCGCGCGCGCTCAGGCCAAGTTCGGGGCGTTCCGCGATTCCATGGCGTTTGCATTCGCGCCGCCCGCCGTGCAGGAACTCGGCAACGCGACCGGCTTCGATTTGTATTTGCAGGACCGTGCCGGCCTCGGCCACGTTGCGCTCATGAACGCTCGCGACAAGTTCCTGATGCTGGCGTCGAAGAGTCCGGTGCTCCAGCGCGTGCGTCCGAACGGTCTTAACGATCAGCCGCAATACCTGCTCGATATCGACGACGAAAAAGCGCGTGCGCTCGGCGTTTCGCTGGCGGATATCAACAACACGGTGTCGATTGCGTGGGGTTCGAGCTACGTCAATGACTTTATTGACCGTGGCCGCGTGAAGCGCGTCTATTTGCAGGGCCAGCCCGATTCGCGGATGAATCCGGACGACATCGACAAATGGTTCGTGCGTAACGAGAAGGGCGCGATGGTGCCGTTCTCGGCGTTCGCCACCGGCCGTTGGGGCTACGGTTCGCCGAAGCTTCAGCGCTTTAACGGCGTGCCGGCGGTGGAAGTGCTCGGCGAAGCGGCAGTGGGCCGCAGCTCGGGCGACGCCATGAAAGCCGTCGAAGAAATCATGAAGGAAATGCCGACCGGTATTGGCTATGCGTGGACCGGCTTGTCGTACGAAGAGCGTTTGTCCGGCTCGCAAGCGCCCGCGCTGTATGCACTCTCGTTGCTGGTGGTGTTCCTCTGTCTCGCCGCGCTTTACGAGAGCTGGTCGATTCCGTTCTCGGTCATGCTGGTCGTGCCGCTGGGCGTGATCGGCGCGCTGATCGCCACGCTGTCGCGCGGCCTGTCGAACGATGTGTTCTTCCAGGTGGGGCTGCTTACGACCATCGGTTTGTCGGCGAAGAACGCCATTTTGATTGTTGAGTTCGCGAAGGAATTGCACGACCAGGGCAAGGGTCTTGTGGACTCCGCGGTCGAGGCGTGCCGCATGCGGCTGCGTCCGATCGTGATGACCTCGCTCGCGTTCGTGCTCGGCGTGGTGCCGCTCGCGATCTCTACCGGCGCGGGCGCCGGCAGCCAGCATGCGATCGGCACGGGTGTGATCGGCGGCATGGTGACCGCCACGGTCCTCGCTATTTTCTGGGTGCCGCTGTTCTTCGTGGCGGTCGGTTCGCTGTTCAAGCGCAAGCCGAGCGCCGGCGAAAGCCCCATCAAATCGGAAGCGCTCCAATGAAAAAACACGTTATTAGCGTAGCCGCTTCGGCGTGCTTCCTGGCGCTCGCCGGTTGCAGCCTGATTCCCCGGTACGAGCGTCCGGCGGCTCCTGTCGATGCCGCTTATCCCCAGGGTGCGGCGTACGATTCAGCCAGTGTCAGTATCCAGACGCTGCCGGCCGCCGACCTTGGCTGGCGCGAGTTCTTCGCCGATCCGCGCTTGCGCCGGCTGATCGAAACCGCGCTTGCCAACAACCGCGATCTTCGCGTGGCCGCGCTCAACGTCGACGCTTACCGCGCGCAGTACCGCATTCAGCGCGCAGATTTGTTCCCCGAGGTCGACGCGGGGGCCTCCGGTTCGCGCCAGAGCGCGCCGGCAAGCGTGTCGCCCGCCGGACAGCGCGCGATTAGCAGCAACTATGGCGTATCGCTTGGCACCACGGCATGGGAACTGGACCTGTTCGGCCGTGTGCGCAGCCTGAGCACGGCCACGCTGGAAAACTACTTCGGCAGCCAGGAAGCCATGCGCAGTGCGCGAATTGCGCTGGTCGCCAGCGTGGCCGATGCTTATCTGACCCTGCGCGCCGACGAAGCACTCTTGCAACTGACGCGCGACACGCTCGACGCCTACGCGCACACGTATCGCCTGACCCAGCGCAGTTATGAGGAAGGCGTGGCGTCGCGGATCGATGTGCGCCAGTCGCAAACCAGCGTCGAGACCGCTCGCGCCAGTCTGGCACGCTACACGCGGCAGGTCGCGCAAGACCAGAATGCGCTGTTGCCGTTGCTCGGCACGAGTTCTCTGCCGGCCGATTTGCCGGCCGGTCTGGACCTCGATCAGCCGATGATCGCGGCCTTTCCCGCCGGCGTGCCGTCGGAACTGTTGCAAAGCCGCCCGGACATCCTGGCGGCCGAGCATCAGCTTTTGTCGGCGAATGCGAACATTGGCGCGGCGCGGGCCGCGTTCTTTCCGAGCATCAGCCTGACCGCGTCGGCGGGCACGGCGAGCAACCAGCTTTCAGGCCTGTTCGACGCAGGTTCGGGCACCTGGTTGTTCCAGCCGCATATCAATTTGCCACTGTTCACGGCCGGCAGCTTGCAGGCGAGCCTGGACTACGCGCGAATCCAGAAGGACATAAACGTGGCGCGCTACGAGCGTTCGATCCAGACGGCGTTCCGCGAAGTCGCGGACGGACTCGCCGCACGCGGGACGTTCGGCGAGCAGTTGCAAGCGCAAATGCGCCTTGTCGATGCTACCCAGGACTACTACACGCTTGCGGAGAAACGCTACCGCACAGGTGTGGACAATTACCTGACGTTGCTCGACGCCCAGCGCCAGTTGTTCAGCGCAAAGCAGGTTTTGATTGGCGACCGGCTCAACCAGTTGAGCAGCGAAGTGAATCTGTATAGGGCGCTTGGCGGAGGATGGAAGGACGCAGCAGTGGCGGCAACGCCGGTCTCGTAGGGCTGCATTCCGGCCGCTTCCGAGCAACAATGAACGGCGCGGCGCGGAGTTCTCCCCGCGCCGCGCCGTTTTCAATTCATGTACGCTTCGCGGACTTTCACGACGATCTTGCCGAAGGCGCCGCGCTTCAGGTGGGCGAAGGCTTCCTTGACTTCGGAGAACGAGTACGACGCGTCGATGACTGGCTTGAGCCCGCGCACGTCGACTGCGCGGATCAAATCTTCGAGTACGCGACGTGGACCCACTGCAATTGCAACGATCGAAACACGGCTGCCAAGCATCGGCATGATGGGCAATGTCACCGAATCCGACTCCAGCAGGCCAATGATCGAGATGCGGCCGCCGGGAGCCACAGCCTGAAGCGAAAGGCCGAGATTATCGCCGCCAGCCATCTCAAGGATATGCTCGGCTCCGCGACCGTCTGTCAGCCGGCGTACTTCGTTTTGCCAGTCAGGATGCGTATTGCGGTTGATGCCGTGCGTTGCACCCAGTTCCTTGGCGCGTGCAATCTTGTTGTCGCTGGTAGTCGTCACGATGACGTGTGCGCCGTTCGCCGCGGCAATCTGGATCGCAAAGAGTGACACCCCACCCGTGCCCTGAACGACGACCGTCTGACCCGCGTGCAGATTACCTTCCTCGATAAGCGCCATCCAGGCGGTCAGTGCTGCTACCGGCAGAGTGCTTGCCTCTTCCGGGGTCATCGACTTCGGAGCGAGTACGCACCACTCGGCAGGCGTCGCAACATACTCGGCCAGCATGCCTGGAATCGGGCCGCCTTGCGTGGGCGAATCCGCCCACGACAACGGCGCGCCATCGACCCAATTCGCGATATAGGTCGAGATGACCTTATCGCCCACCGAGAAACGCGTGACACCTTCGCCGAGTGCAACAACGCGGCCCGTCATGTCGGAGGCCGGGGTAAACGGAAAGTTGAGGTCCGAGCCCATGCCATCTGCTGCGACCACCAGATCACGATAATTCAGCGAAACCGCTTCGACCTCGACGAGGATTTCTCCGGCCTTGGGGGTAGGGCGTGCGACTGTATTCAGCGCGAGCTTGTCAACGCCGTAGGCGGGGATTTCCCAGCGCTTCATGGTTTCGGACATCAGAGGTACTCCGGAGTAGTCAGGGGAGGGGTATGGGCTGGAGGCGTTAGCTTCATGCCCATACGTAAAGATCGTAAAGATCAAAGTGGCTGCAATGTATCTGTCGGCACCCCTTAGATAAATGCACTAAAGTCGAATTGATTTTTCGTCTCCATCTGACAAAGGAGTGCGCTCCATACACTTGAACCACCAAGCCCTGAGCAGGGAATTGTCAGGCGGCGAGGGACAATCAATTCTCCGACGCTCGCTTTTACCGGTCTCCCGAAGGCTTTAAACTACGCGTGCCCCGCTGTCTCCTTCGCGGGCAACATCAACAAGGAGAAGACAATGGTCCAGCGTGCCGATGCCTCGGTAGCCGAAATATCTTCATTTGAGGCGGTGGTGCGCACTGGAAGCTTTACGGGAGCGGCTGAACTTCTGGGCATCAGCAAGTCGAGCGTTGGCAAGAATATCCAGCGTCTTGAAGAACGTCTTGCGACACGGCTCTTCCAACGAACGACCCGCGCCGTCAGGCTCACCGCGGACGGAGAAACCTATCTGCGTGCGACGCAGGTCGCCTTGCGCAGCCTTCGCGAAGCGGAGCAGGAGATTGCCGCGAGCAAGGATGAAATAGCCGGGCGCGTGCGGCTCAACCTGCCCGCCTCGTTTGGAAGACTATTCTTTCCGGCCTTGCATGCGCTGCGCCGCCGGTATCCCAAGCTGACGCTCGACCTCGCGTTCAGCGACCGCATGTCCGACCCTGTTGCGGACGGCTGGGACATCGTGGTCCGGGTGGGAGAGCTGTCAGCGACCAGCGATATGGTCGTGCGCAAGCTGTGCGACACGCGCTTTGGTCTCTACGCTTCACCCGGCTATATGGCGGAACGTGGAGAGTTGAAGTCTGTAGCGGACCTGGATGAGCACGACGCCATCATCTTCCGGGGGTCGTCGGGGCGTCTGAATCCGTGGATGTTGAACGACGGCGGCTATGTGCGGCACATCGCTCCTGACGCGGCCATCGTGCTGGAAGACGGGGAAGTGCTCATTGATGCTCTGGTCAACGGAATGGGTATTTCACAACTCCTTGACCGGATAGCGCAGCCACACGTGGAGGCGGGACGGTTGCGACACCTCCTTCCCGACGCCGACGTCGATGGTCCGCCGGTTCACGCGCTCATCCCTTCAGGCCAGAAGATGGCGTCCAGAACGCGCGTCGTGCTGAATGATCTTGCCGATGACGTGAAGCGTACCTTCGAGCAGAAGCCAAAACATCAGTGAGGTTTGTCGTCGTGGAGCAGCAGGTTTCCGGCCGCAGAAGCGCCACTTGATTGTCAGCCTGACGGAGACGGTCTGGCCACGACAGCGCGGTTTATCTGAAGAGCAATGCATCGCACAATGGCGCCGCTATCTCGCCTCGCACGAACGTCCAGTGGCGTTTAGCGTACCCATCTTCAGATACGGCTCTCAATGAACCCTGCACCCTCACACGTCGCCTCACGTCGCGACAAGCTGCTGATTCTGCTCACCGTGTGCCTCGCTGCGGTCCTGCTGCCGCTTGCATTATCCGGCGGTGCGGTGGCGACCCCCGCCATTGGGCGCGATTTGGGCGGAAGCCCGGCGTCCCTGACCTGGGTCACGAATGCCTACATGCTCAGCTTTGGCAGTCTGTTGATGGCAGCCGGCGCACTGGCCGACCAGTTTGGACGCAAGCGCCTCTTCGTCATTGGACTGGGCGGCTTCATTGTCAGCTCGTTTGCAATCAGCCTTGCCCCTTCGGTTTTCTGGCTCGACATCCTGCGCGCCATACAAGGGATTGTGTCCGCAGCGTCGCTCGCAGCCGGCTCTGCGGCGTTGGCCCAGGAGTTCGACGGGCATGCGCGAACCCGAGCGTTCAGCATGCTTGGCACGAGCTTCGGGATTGGACTTGCATTTGGTCCGCTCATGGCCGGGACGCTGATTGAATACTTCGGGTGGCGCTCTCTCTTCATCACGACGGGTGCGATCGCGGCGGTTGCCTTCATGTTCGGCGTGCCGCGCATGCGCGAGTCGCGCGATCCGAATGCTGCGGGACTCGACTACCCGGGCACCGTCACTTTCAGCGCGACGCTCGTGCTCTTCACGACCGCCATCATCCAGGCGCCGGAGAGCGGCTGGGGCAGCCCGCTGATTGTCGGCTTGCTCGCGGCTTCCGTGGTGACGCTGGTGGCTTTCATCATGGTGGAGACCCGTGCCCGACGCCCGATGCTCGACCTGAGCCTCTTCAAATACGTGCGCTTCATCGGTGTGCAGATCCTGCCGCTCGGCACCTGCTACAGCTATATCTTGCTGGTGGTCATGCTGCCGCTGCGGCTCATCGGTGCTGAAGGCATGAGCGAAATGGATTCGGGCCTGTTGATGATCGCACTCTCGGCACCCATGCTGGTTGTCCCGATTGCAGTCGCATCGCTCACGCGCTGGGCCTCTCCGGGTGTGCTGTCCGGCCTCGGTTTCCTGATTGCCGCGGCAGGTCTTTACTGGCTGAGCCTGGTTGACTTCAGCGCATCGAAGACAGCACTGCTAATGCCCATGCTCATCATTGGTATTGGCACGGGTATGCCGTGGGGCCTGATGGATGGCCTGTCCGTAAGCGTGGTACCGAATGACCGGGCAGGCATGGCCTCCGGCATCTTCGGCACGACTCGCGTCGCCGGAGAAGGCACGGGACTCGCGATTGGCACCGCAATCCTTGCTGCGCTCGCCAATACGAGCCTCGCGCATCGGGTGCCAGAAGGTGGGCCGGAATTGAGCGCACGGGTGGCCGAAGCTGCGCAGCGGCTGACCAACGGCGACATCGCGGCCGCTGCTGCCGCGCTTCCGGAAGTCAGTCGTCATGCGCTCTCGTTGAGCTATGCCGACGCGTTCGTGGGACTGCTTCACGTGCTGATCGTCATCACGCTGCTTTCTGCTTTCGCGACGTTCGCGTTCCTTAGCCGGACCCGCACGCAGGGCGATGGTTTCGAACGGGATGAAAAGGGTGTTGAGGCCGTAACGCGTGCCTGAGCTAGTTACAGGACCCGCAGCATTTTCTGTAATCCGACAAATGGCTTTTGATCCTGACCGCCCGCCAGATGAACCTGAGCGGGCGATAACGCGGTTGATGGGTACATGATCTGGAACGGTTGCGTTCATACACCTTGCGCCGTGAGCCATGCCTGCCACTGCAGCTATCAGACTCGACGTCTTGTATGGCCCATGCCAGCGGTTTGTGCCACCTCGGTGACTGTATAAAGCCGCACGCGAGCCCGCACCCCTCAATTCCCACGCCATAACTCCGCAGTCAGCGCTGCGCACTGCTGCCGGTCAAGCGCCATGATTGTTCGACGGCAAAGAGAAATCAATTCGTTAAACTGATCTTTATCCGATGAGGCAGGGTGATTAAGCTTGTGTTGTCTGGAGGCGAGTTGCCTCCAGAAGCCAACTGAAGGTCATGCCATGACCACGCACTCATTCGTCAATCTGGAGATTCAAATGGTTTCGCGATTTGCTCGCGCATCGTTCGCGTTGATTCTTGCCGCTGCGAGTGGCCGGAGGTTCTGGATATCTTCATGGAGAAAAGAATGGCTATTGCATTGATCGTAGTCGGTTTCCTCGTTACCCTTGTCGGCGGTCCGAGTTTCGTTGACCATGCGTCCAAAACCCAGGTAACGAAGTTTCTGCAGGAAGAGCAATCGTCACAGCAGGGCGCAACACTCACACCCGCCCCGGCAGTTTCCGCGCGGAACGGCAGCAGCACCTCGTAACCGAAGGAAGTCGGATTGTTGGCTCCCTTAACAGGCGCGAGCGTCATTACTCCAGTTTCCCGCGCGCGAAAATAGCCGCGCTGAAACAGCAACGGCATCGGAGTGACCCGGCAAGACGACAAGCTCGCTCGGCAACAGTCACTGTCGATACAGCGTCAAAGCTGCCGCGTACCCGTTGAATCCCGCGTAGCGGCACCCGCCGGGCTCACCACGACCGGAACAAATTCATCATGGAACATTCTTTATTGGCATTTGGCAAGGCTGCGGGCGGCTTCGCCACAACGCCCAAACTCATCGATCACGAAGAGTGCTTCGTCTGCGGCTCGATCGATGTGTCTATCGCGGGTCAGGATCACGCGTCGGGCCTGGAGTTCGTGCCCGGCGAGCGCGCGAAGGCGGCCGGCAGGGACTCGGTGGCGCCCTCGATCGTCGTCGAGTGCCATAGCTGCGGCGTGACATACACGCTCGGCTAGCCGACTAACATGGCTCATCGTCTTGCGCATGTCCAGTAATCCTAATGTCCGAGATGTCCAGTGCCGCTTTCATTGCAGTGCCTTAGCGCGTACGCGCCAACAGGAAAAATTAATCTGTTTTCGATGTTGGCATCGTCCACCTAAGCACCGCGAAGATAAATCAAGTGGGTTCGACAAGACAATTCGATCATATCGAATTGTCCAGGGGGATTCTTATTCGAAGGCGCTCGTGACCATGTCTCGGGCATGGACATCAGAAAGCCTTGTTGGTCCGGCAGACGACGTGCCCCCAATCGAATTCAAAACGCTGACCGGTAGCTGAAGGTCGCCGGACGGGGTCACGCCCTTGCGCAGCAACTGGCATCGTTCGAAGAGCTCAGCAATCCACTCGACGAAGACGCGCACCTGCGGCGAAAGATGGCGGTTTGCGGGGTACACCGCGGAGACTGGAAAAGGCTGCCGGCGCCACTTTGGCAGAACCTCGATCAGTGCGCCTGACGCAAGATGCGGCAGCGCGAGAAAGTGCGGGACCTGAATCAATCCGTGCCCCTGCAGGCCGCATTGCAGGTAGGCATCCCCATCGTTTGCAACGAGCTTTGAGCGCATCCTGATCTCAACTGGTTTGCCGTCCACCACGAAGTCCATCTCAACTATCCGGCCGTTGCGGCTCGAAAAATAGTTCACCGCGCAATGGTCTTTAAGGTCATTGAGTGCGAGAGGCACACCATGCTGTGCGAGATAGGACGGGCTTGCGACAGTAACGAACTCCGACACGCCGACGCGGCGCGCGACCAGCGTCGAATCCTGTAGTGGACCCATGCGGATCGCACAGTCGACGCCGTCCTGTACAAGGTCGACCGCCTTGTCACCAACGCCCAGCATCAGGTCGATGTCAGGGTATCGCGCGTGGAACTCGCTGATCGCGGGTACGACCATCAGCCTGCCGAGCGACCCCGGCAGTTCCACTTTGAGCTTTCCTCGCGGCGCACCGATACTGGAAAATGAGTTTTCGGAGTCTTCAACGTCCGCAAGAATGCGAGAGCAGCGATCATAGTAGGCGGCGCCGTCCGGCGTGAGGCTGATACGCCGGGTCGTGCGGTTGAGCAGGCGAACCTTCAGATAAGCCTCAAGGTTCTGGACGATGGTCGTCACCGAGGAGCGTGTCATGTCGAGACCGTCGGCGGCGCCGGAGAAGCTATTGCTGTCGACCACGCGAGTGAACACGTGCATTGCCTGAAGTTTATCCATGGTTACTCACTTGGACTGCAAGCCGCGACTCACGCCGTGGCATTGGGCGCACCCTGGGAATCGTGATGCGGGTGCTGACGGAGGCGTTTGAGTTCGCCGGCTAGTGCTTCGATATATCTGTCATGCAGCCCGCACTGTGAAAGCGAGTCATACAGTCTGAAGACATACTCGGCATTACTGCCGATTTGCCCGGTCGCAGCAGCAATCAGGGGCGCGACGGCGCTGATGCATGAATCCGTCCTGTACTGCTCGCCTGCCGTATTCGCGACGAAGGCGATGGCGTGAGTGTGGATGCCGCATTCGAGTGTGACAGGCGCCCACGTCGGACGATAAGAGCCGAGCACCATCTCGCGAATCCAGACCGCCTTGAGGTCCTCGCGCATGGTGTTGGGCGTGAGCCTCAATGCGAGGCCCGTTGTGTGTCCGCCGGCCTCGAGCGCAAGCATCCTTCCCGGCCTCTCCGGGCTGCCTCTACCGATGGTCATCGACAGGCAGAAACTGCGATGCCACTCGTGCAGAGTCGCCACGTCCCTGCGATCGAAATCCACCATCGGATTCCACATGAGCGAGCCGTACGCGAAAATCCACACGTCATTGTTCACGCATGCCGGCTGCTCCTTCAAAGTCTCGGCGAGCGAGGCTTCGATTCGCTCCGACGTCCAGAGGTTCGGCAGTGACCGGAACTTCTCCAGGTAGGCGCCCGAGTCAAGCGCCTGTCTTGTCAGCATCGTTGTTCCGTTCCAGATGGGTGTGCCGCGGCCCCAAAAGGGGCGCAGCATGGCTACGCGTGCCATGGCTGCGCAAGTATGCTGCTCGCACGCCTTGAGATAAACCCGTCGTTTGGAAACGCATTGGCCACTAAAAGCTGACAATTCTTTGTGCGTCGTTCCCTGAAGGCTCTATCGCATCGCGCGGTGGAGAACATAAGAAAACCTCCGACGGCAGGGAGTCTCTGAGGCTGAATTAAATGCGGCTGCCACAGAAGGAAAGCATGCGTGTCCGGTGGGTCAAATAAGTTTTCTCATTGCACGGAACGATCGCATTTGCCAGATTGACACCTGCACGACATCAGGCGAGAGTCGTAACTCGAGTGTCGGTATCGACTTACGGGTTCGTCGGGCGCGCCGGATAATGCCATGGCGTTCGACGGTGCTTATTCCAACGGACGCATGCTAGCCGGAAGGAAGGCCGGCTAGCTTATGGCACCGCAAAACGGGCCAGTCGCTGCTTTTCTGTCCCGGGAGTTGGCCACACCCCGGGACACCGAGTCGTTACGCTCGTTCACCCGTCGCCTACTTGCCGAAGTGCGGACGCTCGAATCATCGCGTCACCATTGAGGGGCTGGACCAGGCCCCGGGTCCTGGGCTTGTATACCGAATCACCTCTGCTAATGTGTTCTCCCGACAGCGCGCACTGACCAGAGTGGCGTGCAAGAGCAGGGGACCAAACCTGCTCTTCATAGTTGCAAAGCGTTGGGTCGTGCCAGGAGACGACCACGAGATTGTTAGCCAGGTATTCGAGGACGTTTACGGTAAAGCTCCGGGCGTTGGGGTCGTATGCCGGCTGTCTCGCCGACAGATGCTTCAATTGGAGACATGCGAGTTCCTCACGGAACTCTTCCGGAACGGCGGCGAAGTGCAGGAGGGCAGACAGCGTGCGTGCCCACGGGTCCGTACCAGCCGGCAGCGCACCGCCGAAAGCCGGACGACGATGACCGACTCGGCCAGGGCCGGCCGTGTATGACCGTGGTGGGCACGCAGGCTGTAGCCTGGCAGGAGTGTGCACCGAGGCTGTCTCCAAAAGAGGCTCCTCGCAAACATGGCAGGGTTCATTTTTTAACATCACTTCCTCTCATCAGGTAATAGTCGAAGCGGTTATCGAACACCATGAGAAAAAGACACAACGGCTACTGACGGCGGACTTTGGAAAAGGCCATGGTTCGCCGGTAGGCGCTCTTGTTGAGCGAGGAAACGAAGGTACACGCGATATAGGCGTTACAGCCCACGAATAACCAGCTATGCAGAACGTGTGACACGGAGAATTCCTTTTAGACGGTGATGCGTTAAAGGAAAATGGTCAGGAGAAGCGGCCAGCAGGGGAAGGCAAGCCGATCGCAATTCTGCACAGGGGACGGTGAACGGTGTGCGGGATATATCACCTGGTCATCCGGAGCGCATGGGCCGCAATGACTGAAGCGTAGATGGAGCGAGGGGGGGAAGCTATTCTACGGTTGGGTGTAGTGATGCTTCCATAGGGTATCCTCAATATACGACCGTATAACATAGGTGCCAGGCAGACTGAAGCGTATGCGGCCGTATCCAGGGGGAAACGATTAACAGATCCTTCACCACCCATATACGGACGTATATACCGGGGAGGGGATGCGAAAGGATTGCCAGGTTCATCATGCCGTTTCAGACGTTTCGCGGTCGCGAGCTCGCGCCAGTAGCCGTCGCTTCGCGCTTTGCCGATGTCCCGCTGCATCCCGTGAGGTGCCTAACCAGCGAACCGAGAGTAGTGGCCTGCACGAGTAAGCTGAAAACGACTACCAGGTAGGTGACACCTATAAGCATTTCTCGCCCGGGAAACTCTGGAAGCGATAGAACCAATGCAATAGAGATACCTCCGCGCAGGCCACCCCAAGTCATGATTTTCACCGAATGGGGATTGACTTCGCGGAAGCTGCGCAGCGTCGCTAGCGGTATTGCCACGCTGATGGCACGTGCCACCAATACAATAGGGATTGTGGCAAGAGCTACCCAGAAGACTTTAATCTCGAACGAAACTGCAATGACCTGTAGCCCGATAAGTGCAAACAGGACAAGGTTCAATAATTCATCGAGGAGACCCCAGAAACCAAACAGATGTTCACGTGTCCGCGCCGACATGGCACGTTTGGAGTTTTGATTTCCAACTACAAGACCCATGACTACCATCGCTAGTGGCGCGGAAACATGCAAAAATTCAGACAGGCTGTATCCCGCGGTCGCGAGCGCAAGGGTCACCACGATCTGGACCGCGTAACTCTCGAGGGCGCGCAGCATTCGAAAGCCACCGTAACCAAGGACCAACCCTACAATTGCGGCACCTCCTACCTCACGAACGAGAGTGGTTGCGGCGTGCGTAGCCGAGAATTCCGTTGCCCCTGTCGCCAGACCAACAAGTGTGACGAACGCAACAACACCGGTCCCGTCATTGAATAGAGACTCACCCGCTATTTTTATCTTGAGGCTCTCGGGCGCACCGGCGTTCTTGAGAACGCTCATGACTGCAATTGGGTCTGTCGGTGAGATGAGAGCGCCGAAGACAAGACTCCATAACCAGCCAACGGGATGCCCAAGAGTAAAGGTAAGCAGATGAAACCCTGTACCGACTGCGACCGTGGAAATGAGGACGCCGGCGGTGGCGAGCAGGAAGACAGGCAGCTTCACTGTGCGCATCTTCGATAAGTCGACGTGAAGGGCGCTCGCGAACAGAAGGAAACTGAGCAGACCGTGGAAGACCACGTCCGAAAAGTCAATGTTACCTACCAGTCGTCTTGCCTTCGAAACGAAATCGGGGTTCCCGTAGCTTGCGACGAGGAAGCAGAGACTGACTAGAAGACCGACCGCGGTAATACCAAGCGTATCAGGGAGTTTCAGGAATCTCTGGTTTATCAAACCGAAGATCGCGATAAGGGTTAGCAGAACGCCAACCGCTTGGAACATCGTCATTCACGAGTCTCCGTGTGCCCGGTACGCCGCGTATCCGGGGCTTGGGCTACAAGCTGTCGATAAAAATGACACAGCGCCATGCTGTGCTCGATGACCCTGAACGTCAGGAGAAGGTACAAGTATGTCCGTCGCCAGGCACCGCCGACGCTTAGGCCACGCGTTACGCGGCCCTGGAGATAGCATTTGTCGAGCGCAAGGATACTCAAACAGCGGCCACAGAAAAACTCCCCGGCAGCGAAAACACATGTCGTTTCCATCGAACAATATTTCTCGGTGGTCGATTATGGAACGTGCAAACCTCTACAAGTCCGTTATCTCGGCGCCAGGCACACGTTCAATGAATCGAAGTATCAGCCGCCCGTCTCGCAGCCCTGAATGCAGGCGGTCAGCAGGTTGGCCATGGGCGTTCCGGGGGTTCCCAACGTACGCACGATCGACATGTGATTTTCGTCGCGGATAGACAGATACCGATCCGGATCGAGTTGGCGGGCCTGATCGTGAAAGGGTGCTGTCTCATGCTCGCCAACGACCAGCAGGGGCATTTTGGCAGGTTCGAAATTGGCATTGAGGGGAGACCAGCCAAAGAGTTCATCTTGCGTCAGGCGGAGTTCAGGCTGGAGAAAACTGCTTGCGACGCAGCGCAGATCGTATAGACCTGAAACGAGCAATAGCGACTGTATTTGCACCGGCCATTTGACGTCATCTAGCGGGCCGTGGGAGACGAGATAACTTGCCAGATGTGCGCCCGCCGAGTGTCCGCTTGCGCTGAGCCGGCCGGGCGAGGCGCCGAGACGCTCGGCATGAGTGACAAGCCAGCGCGCGGCATCGCGCACCTGCCCAACCAGCCGGCCCATGCGGTTCATCGGAAGGTGCGAGTAGTCGACGATTGCCGCAATGGCGCCTGCGTCCAAAATGCTGTCGGCGACAAACGAATAGTCTTTGCGTGAGAATGCTCGCCAATAGCCCCCGTGTACGAACATATGAATAGGATGAGGGCCCGGGCCGGACGGGAAAAAGAGATCCATGCGCTCCCTATCGGCGGCGCCATAAGAAACGTCGATCAGGGACCGCCGCGTTCGCCGGGTCAGCTCGCTGGCGACACGGTAGTCTTCCAGGAACGCGTCGAAGCCGGCGACATGTGCCCGGATGTTCAACGGGTCTGGAGAGGCTTCGACTATCACCGGTCAGGCACGGAGAAGAGAAGGGCGCTCGACGAGGGACGTGACGACGCATGCACGATCCCGTCCTTCATGATCATCGACAGACGCTCGGTCCCGACGAGTACCGTCGGATCGTTCAAGGGGTTTCCATCGACCAGCAGGATGTCAGCCAATGCCCCCGCCCGCAGAACGCCGAGTTCACCACCGTAGCCCATCAACTCGCCGCCCACCGCTGTCGCGCTTCTTAGCGCCTCGGCGGGGGTATAGCCGAAAAGGTTGATCAGGTGGCCGATATCTCGCGCATTCTGGCCCATCGGGGTCAAGGTGAACCCGTAGTCACCACCGATCACGACGCGAATACCACGTCGGCGCATTTCCTTGTAAGTCGCGACCGTGTGTTCCATCTTGCGTGGCAACTGCATCCGTTCTGCTGCTTCTCGCGAAAGTCCGACGCGCTCCCCCTCATACAGCGCGTTGTGCAGCAGGCCGATGGCCGGCCCGACGAACACCCGGTCTTTCACACTCTCGAGCATGTCGAGGGCTTCCTCGTCCGCGAAGTCACAGTGGTAAATGCAATCGACGCCTGCCCGCACCGCCCGTTTAACCGATTCGGCCGCGCGACTGTGGCACGCAACCAACTTCCCCCAGTCATGCGCAACCTCGACACCGGCGCGAAGTTCTGCCTCCGTCATTGAAACCACTTCCGCGCGGGCATGACTGACAAACTCATCACCCGAAACGCAAAATTTGATGTTGTCGACACCCTCGCGACAGCACAGTCGCACGGCCTTGCGAATCTCGTCTTCGCCATCTGCAACGAGACCGAAGCTCTCGGCGTGGATATGTTGCTTGCGCTCGTCACCCAGGCCGCCCGTGACGGTAATTTCCGGTCCGGCTGCCCGATATCGGGGGCCCGCGAGAAAACCATCGGCAATTTCCTGCCGGACGACCACGTCGAGCCGCAGCTTCGCGGACGCGGCCGAAAAACAGGAGGTAAAGCCGTGTTCGAGAAGCAGCGTCGCGTTTCTGCATGTACCGAGCAGGTGCTCTTCCGGGGGTATCTCACCGAGATCCTGATTGCGTGCGGGACCCACAAAACTCAGATGACAGTGACCGTCGATCATGCCCGGCATCATGAATCGACCGCCGCCGTCGACGACATGCGCGGCACGCGCGGGCTCGATCTTTCCTTGCCCCTCGGCAACCGCGGCGATTCGATTTCCTTCGACGAGCACTTCGCCGTCGAACGGGACATCCCGGATGCCGTCCCAGACGATGACATTGCGAAACAGGTAGGCGCTCATGCTTGCCTCAACGGTGAAGGGCGCGGTGAAGGGCGCGACGACTGTCATCGCGCGAAAAGAATTGCATCGGGTGTTCGATGCTCACAAGTGCGTGGCAGCCACGCGCCTGCAAACGCTAATTTCCGACGATCCGGGCGATGTCCTCTTCCGATGGCATCCGCGGGAGGGACACGTCTGCCGTCGAGAGCGTCACCGGATGTCGTTCCCGGGCGGAGACCAGGATGCTCTCCATGGCATCCAGCACGTGCAGCACCAGCGTGGGCGAGGTGAAGGGCTCACGATCCGTGCGCACGGCGTCTACCAGGTCCGCTGCCCCGGCCATCCGATAGTTTGTGAGCACGATCTCGCGGTCCAGCTTGTACTTGTCTTTCACTTTCCAGTGAGGCGCGCCTAGTAGAGACTGTGATGAATCAAACGGAGTCTCGTGTCCGTTCCTGTCGCGAACAATAGCTGTGCCGCCGAACATATTCGGATCGGGAACCACGAGCGTTCCTTCCGTGCCGTAGATCTCGATGGGCGCGCCGCGACCGTGGTGCCACACATCCCAGCTCATCGAGAGACTCGCCGTTACGCCGGAGCTAAATTGGAGCAGCGCATGGTAAGTCGTCGGGGTCCCGACCTGTATCACCTGGCCATGATTCCGCCCGTGCGCCGTGACAGTACGTTCTGCGAAGCCGGTGGACGAGATTGCACTGACTGATCGTAGTGGGCCCAGCATGCAGACGAGCGCAGCGATGTAGTAGGGGCCAATATCGAAGACGGGGCCGCCGCCCGGCTGGAAATAGTTTTTCGGCGCGGGATGCCAGTGCTCCATGCCGTGCGTCATAAAGACGGCGGATGCAGAAACGATCTCGCCGATGACCCCTTCGCCCAAGAGTTGCCGGCACTTCCGGTGCGCGGCGCCTAGCAGTGTGTCTGGCGCGCCTGCCAGCTTGCAGCCGTACTTTCGGGCGGAATCGACGATACGCTTTGCTTCTTCGAGCGTAACGCCGAGCGGCTTTTCGCTATAGACATGTTTTCCCGCTGCGAAGGCCCGTTCAGATATTTCGGCGTGCGCTGCGGGAGGTGTCAGGTTGACCAGGAACTCGACGTCGTCTCTGCTCAGTAGGGTGTCCAGGTTCATGCCTGGGATTCCGAACTGATCGGAGCGGGCTTTGAGGTTGACGGGATCGTTGTCTACGAGCGCTGCAACCTCGATTGTCGGAAACGCGAGAGACGACGACATATACATGTCGAGCACGTCCCCGCAGCCGATGATGCCGATTTTCGTGCGTCCGTTAGTCATTGCGTTTCGCACCTTTCGAGACGACAAAATCGTGTGCGCGCTGCGCGACGCGGCGCCAGTCAGCCGGGTTGTCGTGCTCGACGACGAGATGATCGGCGGGCGTGGTGGCGAACAGAGGCCAGAGTGCATCCCAGTCCACAATGCCGTCGCCGGGGGGCGTCCAGCCTCCCTCGCCGGACGTACCCGGAGGGGCGGTGTCTTTCAACTGAATCGCGAGAATCCGGGGAGCATATTTCTTTAGCTCTGCGTAAGGATCGGCCCATGCCCGTGTCACCCACGCAAAATCGATTTCAAAACCGACATTCTCTCCGGCCGCTTCGAGCATCAGGTCGATCGGCCGGGAGCC
The DNA here is from genome assembly GCF_964253815.1 of Caballeronia sp. LjRoot34. NCBI lineage: Bacteria > Pseudomonadati > Pseudomonadota > Betaproteobacteria > Burkholderiales > Burkholderiaceae > Caballeronia > Caballeronia sp. LjRoot34. The sequence continues at coordinate 412,736 of NZ_CAXUSB020000003.1, read as the reverse complement.
ATCGTCGAGGGGCCGATATTCGAAGTCGTGGTTGTGCCAGGCAACGCGGAGGTTGTTGGCTTGCGCCAGTTCGGCGCCTTTTGCGAGCTGCTCGCCGATTCGGCGCCATCCGTCCGCGTCGAAGGGGCGCTCTTCCGGCACGACGTAAGGCGGGATCATCAGCGGTGAATCCCCCAGGGTGTGCGCGATGTCGATATACCTCATCGGCTCTTCGATAAGGCCCTTCAACGGCATATGAAAACCAAGACACTCGAGCCCTGCATTGTCGATGCGCTTGCGGAATCCTTTAGCGTCGGTGGCGAAGTCCGGCAGCCAGGGTTCGACCGCGTCATAGCCCATGGCGGCAAGTCCTTCAAGCACATCGTCTTGCGGTGGAAAGTTTCGAGTGGAATACAGCTGAAACGAAAGCTTGTAGGTGGATGGCGTCATGGTGTTGCAATGTCCTGTTTCGGTGATTGAGAAGCGACATAGGTCGATACACGGCGGTCATTTCACGGCGCCCGCGGTTAGTCCCCGCTGCCAATACCGCTGCATGAAGACGAAGACAAGGATGGTTGGCAGGACGCTGATCGTCGCGCCGGTCAGGATGATGGTAAAGAGCGTCTCGCCGCCACTGGCGTTGTGTGCGATGGAGTACCAGTTCGAAAGCCCGACCGTGATCGGCAGGTACTGTGTCGAGTTCAGCACGACGAGCGGCAGGAAGTAGTTGTTCCAGGTCTGTACGAACGACAACAGGAAGACGGTAATCAGGCCGGGCGCCATGAGCCGAAGGGCAATCCTCGAAAAAATCACGAATTCGCTCGCGCCGTCAATACGCGCGGCCTCAAGCAACTCGGTCGGTACGCTTTGCTCGATGTAGACGCGCATCAGGAAAACCCCGGGGACGTAGAGCATCATCGGAAGGATGACCGCCCAGGGCGTATCGACCATGCCCACCTTCGCCAGCATCAGAAAGATGGGGATCGCGAGCACCGTCTGCGGCACCATCAGAGCGCCGAGGATCAGGTTGTAAAGTGCATCACGGCCGGGAAACTTGAACTTGGCAAAGGCATAAGCCGCCATGGCGCAAAGCAAGGTAGCGCCAGACGCGCACACGGTTGAATAGAGGAGCGTGTTGGCTAGCCATCGAAAATAGATGCCGCCGTCGTACGCGGCCAGGTCTCGCAAGTTCTGCAGCAGATGAAATTCGCCGAACGAGAGGCCGAAGGTCGTGTACAACTCGCGAGCGTTTTTCGTCGAGGCAATCAGGAGATAGACGATCGGGAAAATCGAATACACCAGCACGCCCGACATCAGCAGCGTGTTCAGGCGCCGGTAGCGGTAGAAGCTTGCCGTTTGGTAGCCAGCCATTGTCATTGCGATTTTCCTTTTTTGCGGCTGCTCAGCCAGAGGAACAGGTAAGACAAAAGACCGGTTATGAGCGCAATCAGAAAGGAGACGGCACCTGCGTAGTTGTACTGTTGGCTACGGAACGCGAGGGAGTACGAGAAAATGTTCGGCGTGAAATTGCTGGTGATGACATCGCGCGCCTCGGGCTGCAACAGGAACGGCTCGTTGAACAGTTGCACGGTGCCGATGATCGAAAACAGAAGTGCCGTGATGACGGCGTCACGGATGAGCGGTAATTTGATGTATAGGGCGGCGGTCCACCGGTTCGCCCCGTCGAGTGCGGCAGCCTCCATCAGGTCCTCTGGAACAGCCTGAAGTGCCGCGTGAAAGATGATGAAGTTGTAACCCAGGTATTGCCACACCGAGATATTGGCTATGGACGTAACAATGTTGCCGCTGCTGAGGAGGTCAGGCGGCCGAATACCGACCATCTGGCATAGCTGTGTGATCAATCCGTAATTGGGCCCATAGAGATATCCCCAAACCAGGGTCGCTATGACGCCCGGAATAGCGTAGGGAATGAAAATACCCACTCGAAAGATAGACGCTCCATGAACCATATCGCTGTCGAGGATCAGCGCAGACAGCAGTGCAGCCCCTATCAGGATCGGTACCATCCAGACGCCGAAGTGCAAAACGTTGAGCACCCCTTCCCAGAAACGTGAATCGTTCAGCGCGCGGACGTAATTTTCCAGGCCGACGAAATGTTGACCGCCGACGATGCCCGTCTTGAAGAGACTCAGGTACCCCGCGTAGAGTGCGGGAAAAATAATGAAGCAAAGAAAGAACAACAAGAATGGAAGTGCGAACAGGTAAGGGGCAAGCCTCAGCTTATCGAAGCGTGCCTTGATAAGGTGACGACGCGCCGGTGCTTCGTGTGCCATATGCTTTTGAACACCTGTGTTCATCAATGACCGCTCCTTGCATCTGGCTACCTGGGTCTGCCGGGTCGTGAAGTGATGCAGTTCCAGCCCGGCAGGATGTCATCCGAAGAGCCGATTCCGCGTGATGTCAGGGCAAGGCGGAATCGCGTGTTTCGCCCGCTAAGCTCGAACGGTGAAACCCTGATCCTTCGCATACGCTACAACCCGGTCCTGAATCCGGTCGAACGCTTTCGACAGGGTGCGCGCGCCTTTCGCGGCCTGTGGCAATTCGTCGTTCATGACCTGCTGGACGTAGTCTTCGAATGGAGAAAACCTGTAAGGTACGGTCATCTCGCCGATGGCCGCGAAGTTCACTTCATTGACCTTTTGATTGCCGCACATGGGCTGCTCGATCTCGCGGATGCCGGGGTCGCTGATCAGTTTGCGAGTGGACGGTGTGAGAAATTGCTCGCGGACATAGAGTTCGGTGGGGGCGCGGTTGGACATCATGTACCTGATGACTTCGAGCGACTCCTTCGGATGCTTCGTTCCTGAAAACACGCCAAACATCGATCCGCCGAAAGCGGTACTCAGGGTGTTCTGTGCCGAGAGGTGCGGCATCTTGGCGACGCGCCATTTGCCAAAGCTCTTGTTTGCATTGGTGCGGGCGTAGTTAGGGAACCAGCAGCCGGCCATGACCTGCAAATAGCGGCCGGTATCGAGCGCCTGAAAAAAATCGGCCGTCGAATCCGGTTCGGTGCTCACGAGCTTGGCATCGATCAAGCGTTGCCAGTAGTCCGAGAACGACTTGGAAGGTGCGCCATTCAGGTTGATCGAGATCTTGTCGCCGTCGATCTCGAAGCCCCGGGCGCCGCGTTGCCAGATCATGCCCGTGGTCCATCCCGCGCTCGTAAGGAACATGTTGGTCAGATACTGGTTGCTCGATTTTGTCCGTACCTTTTCCGCGGCCGCGGCGAATTCGTCCCAGGTGGTTGGCGCGTTGATTCCCCAGTCGCCCAGAATGTCCGCGCGGTACATCTGGATCATCGGCGCTACGTCGAGCGGCAACCCGAGCGTCTTGCCGTTCACGGTGCACTGCGAGATCGCGCTGGGCACGAATTGCCCACGAACATCGGCGACGTCCTGCGTGATATCGAGGAAAGCGTTGACTGTATTCAGGGCCGGCAAATGGGCATATTCGAGCATTGCAATGTCAGGGCCGCCGCTATGGGCGGCGAGTGCGTTGCGCAGCTTCAGCGACTGGTCCGCACTATTGGTGACCGGTGCGGTCACCACGCGAATGCGGCTTTGTGATTTGTTGAACAGATCGACTTGATCCGAAAACTTGGGAATCCACTGCCAGATGACAATCTCCACCGGCGCCTGCGCGCGGACCGCGGCAGGAAGACTTGCAGCGAGGGGAACGGCGAGCGAGCTGCCGACGGCTTTCAAGAAGTGACGACGATCTACCGACATATTCTTCCTTTGTCTCACGGTGAATTGGGCCGCCTCGCAGTTCGCGCAAGCGCCTCTTTATTGATCCCGATAACCGGCATGCCTGTTTGTTGCGGTGCAATTTGTCCCGCGTGCATCGCTGAGGCTTTGCCGGGCGTCTCCTGACGGGTTCATGCCGATAATAGCCACCCTGCGTACCCCTCGCTATCACATGTTTCTATGTCAGTAAAAACACCAAGGCCACAACGCTCGACTCACCTTCATGGCTAAACGATGATGGCAGGAAGCGGTGTTCGACACGCTGACGCCATAGCTTGCAACCGGGCCCCTGCGATCTTTGCGATGCCATTTCCTCATCTGTCACCGGGCTTCATGTCTTGCGCAGCCTTTGTATTCGGCTTGCTCGTTTCGGGCGTAGCCGGCTTGTGCTTGCACGTCATTTTGCGACGCACAAAACCCGACGAGCGTCTGCGTCACCTACTGGACGGCGCCCCGATCGGCATCCTGTCTGTCGACACGCTCGGACGGATAACCGAAGCCAACTCGGCAATAGAACGCCTGTTTGACTTTAGTCGTGCCGAGTTGCTGGGCGAACCTGTCTGGTCAATTATTCCCAAGGCGCATCTGGAGCCGTCTGCCGCGTTGCAGGTGTTCGCGGTTCGGCGTGACGGCACGCGTTTTCTCGTCGAGTTTGGCTTTACGCCGGCCCATGAAGGGCGACGCAGATCAGGAACGGTCTTCGTTCGGGACCTCAGTCGGCAGAATGCGGCTCGCGAGGCGCTGGTGGCCAGCAATGAAAAATTGAGCTTGATACTTCAAATGCTCCCCGGCTTCGTGTGGAGTGAGCGCGCCGGTGGAGAACTCGATTATCTGAATCAGCAAGGCCCCTATCTGGACGCTCTGGGCGCCGAAGCGCCATTCGACTGGAATAGCATGGTCCATCCGGATGACGTGGCGCTCAAGCGCCACGCGCTTGAAGAAATGATGCAAACAGGTGAGCCGTGTGAATATGAGTTCCGTCTCCTTGGCGATGACGGCACCTATCGCTGGTACCAGGCTCGCACCGACGCGCTTCACGACGGACGGGGTACGGTCGTTCGATGCTATGGGCTAGCGTGGGATATCGATACACGTAAGCGCGTGGAGGCCGCCCTGGAGGCGAACGAGCGTGAACTTCGCCTGATGGTGGAAACCATCCCCGGAATGGTGACGGTCAACGACGGGAAAGGTCAACTGGAATACGCCAACAAGCGCCTGCTGGATTTTGTAGGCCGGAGTTTCCAGCAACTCTACGACCGCGGATGGCCCATCCTTCATCCGGACGATATGGAGAAAGATGCCGGGGAATGGCGGCGATGCGTAGAGGCGGGCGCCCCAATGGAGGCCACCTACCGGTTGCGCCGCTACGACGGGGAATATCGCTGGTTCGAGGTGCGTGTCCAGCCTCTCCACGATGAGCGTGGCGACGTTGCAAGGTGGTATGGCCTGTTCGTTGATGTCGATGACCGGCGCAAAGCAGAGGAAGCCCTGAGGACGGCTCAATCACGCATTTCCCGCGCGACGAAAATTGCTACGGTGGCCGAACTTTCTGCCTCGATTGCTCATGAGGTGAACCAGCCGCTGGCGGCGATCGTTACGAACGGTCATGCGTGCCAGAGCTGGTTATCAAGCGATCCGCCGAATCTCGAGCGAGCGCGCCAGGCTGCGGAGCGGGTGGTCAGGGACGGCAACTCGGCGGCGGACGTCGTGAGCAGAATACGCGCGCTGTTCAGGCAGACCGCGCCATCGAAGGCCGCGCTTGATCTCAATGTGCTCGTTTCCGAGGTGCTCCGGCTGTTTGAGGACGACCTGGCTCGCAAATCGATCACAGTCATGTCGGAGTTACTTTATCCTCTGCCGCACGTGTGGGCCGATGGACCGCAAATCCAGCAGATCATCATCAACCTGATCAACAATGCAATCGAGGCGATGGAGGGCGTGGGCCTGTCGCAGCGGCAGATCACCGTTCGGACGTGGCCCGGCCCGGACCAGCGCGCGTGTGTGCAGGTCAGTGATGGAGGGCGCGGCGTCGAAGACGTGGAGAGAATATTCGAACCTTTTTTTTCGACCAAGGAGAGCGGAATGGGGATGGGGCTTTCGATCTGCAGGTCGATTGTCGAGGCACATGGCGGCCAGCTATGGGCGTCGAGCCGTCAGCCTCATGGCACCGCATTGGAGTTCTTTATTCCCCTTGAGGTGCATGGGTAAATGAGCCAGCCCGATCAAATTGTTTATGTGGTCGATGACGATCGTCGCATTCGCGAAGCGTTGTCCGATTTGCTGTTGTCGCTCAATATCGCATCGATTGCCTTTCCGTCCGCCGTGGAATATTTCGAGTACGACCGCGCGGACATTCCGGCATGCCTCATCCTCGACGTACAGCTTCCGGGCGCCAACGGGCTGGACCTGCATGCCAGGCTGATCGAGGGCGACCATCCTCCGGTTATATTCATTACCGGTTTCGGAGACATTCCGTCATCCGTTCGTGCGATCAAGGCCGGGGCGGTCGATTTCCTCGCCAAGCCGTTCAGTCAAAGCAGTTTGATGCAAGCGGTCGAGACGGCATTCGAACAAGATAGGAACGCTCGCCGTCACCGCGCGGAAATGGGCGATGTGCGTGGGCGTTTCGCTACGCTCACTCCGCGCGAGCGGGAAGTGCTGCAACTGGTGGTGAGCGGCTTGTTGAACAAGCAGGCGGCTTCACAGTTGGGAATCAGCGAAGTCACCCTTCAGATGCATCGAGGTCAGGTCATGCGCAAGATGGCGGCGGGTTCGCTTGCTGAACTCGTCAAGATTGCTGGGCGGCTCGGCATATCGTGATACACGGTCTCGGCACGAGGGGTGCCCGGCAATGCACGTTCGACAAACGCGAGCGGGACATTAAACATGGATGAGCTGAGGCGGCGTGTCGTATCGGTTGTCGACGACGACTACCGGGTACTCGAGTCTCTCGAAAGCCTGTTGGCTTCTTCGGGGTTCGTGGTTCGCCTGTTTACCTCGCCAGAAGACTTCATGCGCGACTTTGAATCGCTTGCCCCGGATTGTCTTATTTCCGATATCGACATGCCGGGTCTGAGCGGTGTCGAGTTGCGCAGGCGCGTGCGTGAACTCCGACCCACGATGCCTGTGATTTTTATCACGGGACGCTACAGGGTCGAGGATTTCGCAGTGGAGCTCAAAGAGGATACCCACCTCTTTTTCAGGAAACCCTTCGACGGGCAGAGGTTGCTGGATACGGTGAGGAAGGCGGTGGACGACACGACTGGCGACTAGGCGCATCTGCCCATGACTGCGCTGGAACCGGGAGGCACGTTCGGTTCCTTGTGACGGCTTTATCACTTGTCACTTGGAAGAATACGGGTTTCATACCTTCAGGGTATGAAAGTAGTCGGAAGCGGTGTTGGACTTCCCGGTTCGTTTGTTTCTACCATGTGTGCTTCGGGAGGAGACGCACAATGGCAACAGCGGTAAGAATAGAAAGCGTGGAAACGCTGCTGGTTGATGTCCCGACTATCCGGCCCCACCGGCTGTCGGTCGCGACCATGAACTGCCAGACCCTGGTGCTGGTCCGGATTCGCTGCTCGGACGGCGTAAGCGGCGTGGGCGAGGGCACGACCATCGGCGGTCTCGCGTATGGCGAAGAGAGTCCCGAGAGCATCAAGGTCAATATCGATACCTACTTCGCACCCTTGCTGAAAGGCCTGGATGCAACGCGGCCCGGTGCGGCCATGGCGAAGCTGCGCACGCTGTTTCAGGGCAATCGGTTTGCGAAATGCGCGGTGGAAACGGCGCTCTTCGACGCCCAGGCTCAACGGATCGGCGTGCCGCTGTCGGAGTTGTTCGGCGGCCGGGTGACGGACTCGGTTGAAGTCGCATGGACGCTTGCGAGCGGCGATACGCGGCGGGATATCGATGAAGCCGAGCAGATGCTCGACCTGCGGCGGCATCGCGTGTTCAAGCTGAAGATTGGTTCGGGAGCGGTGGCCGACGATGTGGCGCATGTCGTGGCGATCAAGAAAGCGCTCGGTGAGCGTGGCGACGTTCGCGTGGATGTGAACCAGGCATGGAGCGAGTCGGACGCTATCTGGGCGTTGCCGCGCTTCGCCGATGCCGGCGTTGATCTGGTCGAGCAACCCATCGCCGCCACGAACCACGCCGGCCTCAAACGGCTTACCGGCCTGGCTCGCGTGCCAATCATGGCTGACGAAGCGCTGCATGGCCCCACCGATGCATTCGCACTGGCGAGCAGCCGTTGCGCCGATGTCTTCGCCGTCAAGATTGCCCAGTCCGGTGGACTGCTGGGCGCGGCCAGCGTCGCAGCGATAGCGCTTGCGGCGCATATTGATTTGTATGGCGGCACGATGCTGGAGGGGGCGATCGGCACGATTGCATCGGCGCAACTATTCAGCACGTTCAGCTCGTTGAAGTGGGGGACGGAGTTGTTCGGCCCGCTCTTGCTGACTGAGGAAATTCTCACTGAGCCCCTGCGTTATGAAGACTTTTCGCTGCATCTTCCGCAAGGTCCCGGTCTGGGCATCACCCTCGATTGGGAACGTATCGAACGGTTGCGGCGTTGACCTTAATGATCCTGCAGTAGTCCGTATCAACGAACACCGACATCACATAACACACGGAGACAAAAATGAACCATCAAGCTATCGACGTGCTGCTCAAGACCATTAACGACAGCGCAACCAGCGAAGGCAATGCGCGCACGAAGGCGATCGTGAATCGCGTTATGCGAGACCTGTTTTATACGATCGAAGATCTCGATGTGCAGCCCGACGAGTTCTGGACCGCGCTCAACTATCTTGGCGAAGCGGGCAAGAGCGGAGAGCTTGGACTGCTTGCTGCGGGCCTGGGCTTCGAGCATTTCCTCGACTTGAGGATGGACGAGGCGGAAGCGAAGGCCGGTATAGAAGGCGGCACGCCGCGCACGATCGAAGGCCCGTTGTATGTAGCGGGTGCGCCGGAGTCGGTCGGGCATGCGCGTCTGGATGACGGCACCGATCCGGGCGAAACGCTCGTGATGCGTGGTCGCGTGAACGGCGAAGATGGCGCGCCACTGAAGGATGCGCTGGTTGAGGTATGGCACGCGAATCATCTGGGTAACTATTCATATTTCGACGCGTCGCAACCGGCATTCAATCTGCGTCGAACCATTCGTACCGATAGCGCGGGTAACTATAGCTTTACGAGTGTCGTGCCGGTCGGCTACAGCGTGCCGCCCGCGGGCAAGACCCAGCAATTACTCGATCAGTTGGGTCGTCATGGTCATCGTCCGGCGCATATTCACTTCTTTATCTCAGCGCCGGGTTATCGCAAGCTGACGACGCAGATCAATATTGATGGTGATCCGTATCTGTGGGACGACTTCGCGTTTGCCACGCGCGATGGTCTTGTACCCGAGCTTAAGAGGGCGGAAGGGGCGCAAGGCAAACCGTATGGCGTGGAGGGTCAGTTCGTGCTGATCGATTTCGACTTCACACTGTTCAAGCAGCGCGATGATGTGAAGAGCACGGAGGTTGAACGCGTGCGCGCGGGGGCCTGATAGCGGGAGAGGCGAGGTTACACACCTTGATGCCTGGTTCGCTGTTCACCGCTGCAATGCGGTGCAGCGAACGCTTTACGTTTAGATGACCTCATACGTGTCGCTAAGTGCCGGATGCGCCGGTAAAAGACGGGTCCAATCAACAGAACAGCCAGGCGATCAATTTATTCCACGCTTGGCGCCACGTTAACCGACGCCAGGGCGGCAGCTACCGGCAAGGAGATTTCCCGGCTGAACAACGGAGCGGTTCCGCCAGCCGATATCTGCTTGCCAAGCACCGTCAGGTCGACACTTTCCGGCTGACCGATCAACGCATAGCCCAACCCGGCTTGCCGCCATGTGACAACGGTCATGGAGTCGACCCGCTGATCGGCCACCGCGGCATCTGGCTTGGCCTCCTTCATCACGCACAGCGCAACGGGCGCGCCTTTCTCTGGAAGATAGACAATTTGCACGAGCGGTTTGTTGTTGAACCGCAGGCGCTGCACGCGCTTGAATGTGAGGCCGGATGCGCTCAGGTCCGGAATGCGCAGCGCGAGGCCATCGTCCTGGCGAATTTCCTTGACGGTCTTGATCGACAGGTTGGTGTCGGGAACGACGTTCGCCAGCGTCTCGCGGGAATAGAGCTGCTGATAGCCGGCCGCCGCCATCACCCAAGGCGATACGCTCATGCCGACCGACGCAAGCGAAGCGCCGGCATTCGATGCCGGACCCATGCCGGGACCTAGCCGAAGCACCAGTCCGCAGGCAAATGCGCCGGCCAGGAAGGCGACGCCTAGCCACGCCGGCGCAACGCGTAGCCGTGAGCGGACGGGTGACGAGGACGCACTGCCTGGAGCACGGGGAACGACGGGATCGTTGACGCTAACGTCGGGACTGGCGACGGGCCGGGCAGTTTGCGCTTTAGCCACACGCGCCATCTCTTCGATCTTTGCGCTAAGACTAGCCGGCACGGGCGGCAACTTTTGCGCGGCGAACGCATCACGGTACGGTAGCCGCGATGCGTGCAACAACGCGACACGCTCCGCCGCGTCGGGAGACGTGCGCAGTTCGCGCTCGACTTCCTCGCGTTGGTGCGGCGGGAGTTCGCCGTCCACGTAGGCCATTAGCAGGATATCGTCCGATTTCATAAGACTGAGCAGTTACTTTCGCTGATGATCAAATTCGCGCTTTTTCTCGTGCGCCGATTCGGTAAGTGGTCGGTTTCCGCTAAACAGGCCTGTTATAAGTGTATCTGCGTTTCGCCGATGAGCGGCGGGCTGTGTGTTTCGTGCAACCGGACGTGATTCGACGGACTAAGCATTCCGCCAAGCGCCAACCGGCCTGCACGGCTCAAGGCGTCAGGCGTTCACCAGCTTATAAGCCTTAGGCCGGCCATTGCTTACCCGGCTAGCGGGAACAGCGCTGAAGTCGCCTTGCTAAATAGCTGCTCCACCTCGCGGTTCGAAATACGCTTGCCGAGTGCGTCCAGATCGACGCCTTCGGTCTTGCCGATCAACGCATAGCTAAGTTCCGCTTGCCGCCATGTGACCACGTGCATGGTGTCGACCACCTGTGCTGCAACCGCTTGATCCGACTTCACGTCTTTCATGACGCATAGCGCGACGGGCGGTCCTTTCTCAGGCAGATAAACGATTTGCACGAGCGGCTTGTTGTTGAATTGCAAGCGGCGCACGGACTTGAAAGTCAGGCCCGCGCTGCTTAGGTCGGGAATGCGCAGCGCGAGTTTGTCGTCATGGCGAATGTCATCGACTATTTTTGATGTCGCTGCCGGATCCTCGTCGGCGTAAGCCAGCGTGTCGCGCGTATAAAGCTGCTGATAGCCAACCGCCGCGGTTACCCAAGGCGAGAGGCCGGAGCTTGCCATGGCGGCGCTGCCGGAACTCGGCAAGCCCGGGCTGAGAAGAGCAAACGTTCCGGGCCGCAAAAAGAGTCCACCGCAAAACGCGGCGGCGACGCACGCCGCCGCGAGCCACGTGGGAACCGCGCGCAAACGCGAGCGAACCGGTGCGGCGGCGGGGGTAACGGAGGGCGCTGGAACTGAAGGATCGTTTGCGCCTGCAGCCGCGCTTTTAGCGCTGTGTGCAAGGGCCATCGCTTCGATCTTCCGGGTCAGCGAGTCCGGCACCGGCGGCAATTTTTGCGTAGCGAACGCCCGCTTGTAGTCAAGACGCGATGCTTGCAGCAGCGCTACCAGCTCCGCGGCTTCAGCAGAAGCGCGGATGAGCGCCTCGACTTCCCGGCTCTCTTCGGGAGCCAGTTCGCCGTCTACGTACGCCATTAGCATGAGGTCGTCGGCTTTCATGCGATGGAGTCCTTGCGTGCGACCGAGGCCCGGGCTTTCGAATCAGGCGTGCCTAACAACGCGCCAACCGCCTGACGTGCCCGCGACAACCGGCTCATGATAGTGCCGATGGGGACCTCCAGAACATCGGCCGCTTCCTGATAGCTCAAGCCTTCCACCGCGACCAGCAACATGACCACACGCTGCGTTTCGGGCAGCCGTTCAACGGCGCTGATGATCTGGCCGTGCATGAGCTGGGTTTCCGGACCTTTGTCGACGGGGTCGGCGATGTTTTCGAGAAAGTCATCGTCCCAATCCATGCTGGAGCGCTTGCGTACGCTGCGCGCTCGCAGCTCGTTGATCCAGGTGGAATGGACGATTGAAAACATCCAGCTTAGCGGGGATGTGTCGGGCTGCAATTGATGCGCTCGTTCAAGCGCCCGGACGCAAGCTCTCTGGACGAGATCCTCGGCGTCGTGCCGATCGCCTGAAATGCGAAGCGCGAACGCCCATAGTCGCGGCAGCATCGCGGGAAGCATGCCTGGTAAGTCTGCGCCGTTCATTGAACGAATGTCTCCTGTGATCCCGGTGTCGACTCAAGCGACCTTGAGCGCAGGCAGGTGCGTGCTGCATCGCGTTAGTTGGACATTTTAGCGTGAGTCGGCGCATGTCGCTGGACGGCATGTTGAGGCTTGGACGCTTTGGGATAAGGGCGAGCTGCGCGCGCCCCATTGTGATTTAACTAAGAACTTAATATGTCCGGTGTTTGCTTGAATCCAGATCTCGCTTGCGGCGGTTATAGCGGGATTGATCTTCTGACGCGCGATTAGCTTGTGCCGAAAATTGACGAGGCGCTTGCTCACGCGTCTTCAGCACCCGCCTGGAAATCTGGAATCTCGGCGCTAACGCCACCTTGCATTGATTGACATTTCATCGCGGCTTTTTTGGATATGCTTGATACCGTCATCGATGCAGCATTTGATCAGGCGAATGAACGCGGCAATTCGCGGAAATCAGGGCTCTCTCGCCAGCGCTGGGCACGTCCGCTAACGCCAAGATGCAAGGGGCAAGTTTTAGCACCTCAAAACGGCTCGCTTTAATCGATATCGACAACCACCTTGCGCTGTTTCATCTCTCGCTGGCTTGCGCGAATGCGATGACATGAAAACAGCGAGTACCACTCTCGGCAGTTTGATTGCAGGCATGAACCGGCACTGTTTGCCCATGAGGACCGGCAAAAGATCAACGCGATTATCAAGGACCCGTGGCAATGCGAATCTGCGTGTTAGATGATGACCTTGAGCACAACGATTTTGTGACTCAAACCCTTACGGCGGCTGGCCACACCTGTCATATCTTCACCGATGCAAGAGTGTTTATCTACGAGTTGAGGCGGCAGACTTACGACTTGCTGGTGCTCGACTGGAACATGCCGAGCATGTCCGGCGACCTGGTCCTGAAATGGATCAGGGAGAAGTTAAAACCCAATCTCGCCGTCCTGTTCGTGACCAACAGAAGCTTTGAGGCAGATATGGTCGCCATGCTCAATGCGGGCGCCGACGATTACATTGTCAAGCCGGTGTCGCGTTGCATGCTGCTGGCCCGCGTGGAGACCATCCTGAGGCGCGTCTATCCGCTCGTCTCAGCAGAGGCTCACCAAATCTTCGGCGTCTACGATTTCGATTGCGCTACGCAACACGTCTCAGTAGGCGGAATTCCCGTCAGCCTGACGCACAAGGAATTCGAACTCGCCTTGCTGCTATTCCGGAACCTCGCCAGACCCCTGTCGCGTACGCACATACGCGAAACGGTGTGGCGGCGGGATGTCGAGCTGCCCTCGCGGACGATGGATACGCACATCTCCCATATTCGTTCGAAGCTTCAACTGCGGCCCCAGAATGGCTATCGGATCGTCCCCATCTATGGCTACGGGTATCGATTCGACAGGGTGTCAGAGGAACAATCCTGAGCGGTGTTTGTTCCCGTTGTTTATAGGTACAGCGCGCGCCTAACCTATGAGCGCATCGAGGGAACCGATGGTCTGGTCATAAGATGCCGCCAATACGTCGAAGCAGTCGTCGCACAGGTCCGTCCGCTTGTCCAGGTTCGCTCTGGCCACACGGAACTTCATCATCATCGCTTCGCTAGCGATCTTTTGCGCCGCGGCTGAAATGGCTGTGGGGATATCGAATCCTTGTGTGCGCATCCAGTCCAGATATTTCGCCAGGTACTGAAAATTCGCACCTAGTTGCTGCATCAGATTGAATGCGTAGAGTTGGAGGTAAGGGTTTCCACGTTCCAGGATCGTATCCATGTGCCCGGGAAACGCGCTGCGCCAACGATCTATGGGATTGCTTGCCGGGCGCCGGGCCAGATGCACAATCAACAGGTCGGCGGATGCTTCCGCAAGGGCAGTTCCTTCAAGCGCCGGTCGTATCCGCTTGGAAAATTCAACGTAGGGTAATAGAAGATTGGATTGTTTGTAAAACTCGGGTAACCGATGAAGTACCCCGTCGTAGTCCTTACCATACAAAAAGAAATAACCGGCGTTATGAAAATAGCCTAGTTGTCGTGTCCGTGTATTGATGTAGTCAATTCCTATGGTTGTCTTGACGTGGTCGGACCGGTACCACGTCCCCTTCATGTCGGGTAGATAGAAGCCATCCACTTCCATAATGACGGTGTTATCACGCTGTGTTTGCCCAGATAGCCGCTCTTCAAGCGAGTCGTAGATCGCCAGTTCCTGTACTTGCAGGCCGTAGAGGTTATCCAGGTCAACATGCGGAAATTTGAAGAGCGTGAACTGGTCGCCTTCAAAATCTTGCATTACGGTAAAGCTGAGCGCCGCACACGGATCGAATCCGTAGCTGTTCAGCAACTCGATCCACAGGTCACCACAGGCGTTCGCATTGCGCCAGATGCGAACGCCTTGATGAAGCGCGTGTGAACGGAACCGGCGCAGCCGATGTGGCGCAGGGTCAAGTTGCACCACGCGCGCAGGGCGACGACCGCCGATTGCGCCGGGCCTTGTTTTATTGGTTGCTTCAATCATAGGTTCGAATGGTAGATGGCTGATCTCCGTCACTGCCTGGGAAGCTTGATCGCAACCACGAACCCCACGGGAGCGTGCTGCATCGAAAGATCGCCGCGGTGCTTGAGCGCGGTCATCTTCACAAACGCAAGGCCGAGTCCGAAGCCGTCGTCGGCGGAGTTCGCGCCTGGCTGGATTCTCACGAACGGTTCCACGGCTTGTTGAGTCCCGGATGAAGAAATTCCGGTGCCTGCGTCCTCCACGCTGATTACCCATTCGTTAGCATCGGACACAAGACGGCAACGGACCTCGGAGCGCGCAGGGCCATACTTCAGCGCGTTATCGATCAGGTTGCTGATGGCGCGCGTGAGCATCATGCGATCCGCCAGGTAAAGACACTGCGTGGCAGGAACATCCATGACAATCCGGCTCCCAAATCGACGTGCCTTTTCCCACAACTGATCGACTGCGTCGACCACGATCTCGCTCAGATCCGTCATTTCCAGCGCTTTCGTTTCTGACTGGGCAAGTGTCAGGCGGATGAACCCGTCCGCTAGCGCGAGCGTACGCCGCGCATGCATTTCGATCCTTTCGAAGACGACCGACGCGTGACCGAATTCATCGCGATGGTTGTCGACCAACGCTAGAATTGATACTTGCGGCAAGCGCATGTCATGCGAGAGAAAGTCGAGTGCCTCGTCCCGGTGACGCATTGCCTGGTAGGCGCTCGAGTGATAGCGAATACGTGCAATCAATTCAATTGCGTCGGGTAGCTTTACAAGGTAATCGTTAGCACCCGCCAGAAAGGCGGCGTGCTTCACCGTTGATTCTTCTTCCGTGGACAACACGATGACCGGAATCTTTGACGTAGCCGGAGTCGTGCGCCAGACCCGCACGAGGTCCAGTCCGTCGATACCCGGCATCACGAGATCCTGCAAGATGACGGATGGTTGCAACTGCATCGCCGTGTTCAAGGCTCTTCGCGGATCCGTGCAGACGTGAAGCTCAATATCGGCTTCGGACGAGAGGGCGCGTCTGATGACTTCGCCAACACAGGCTTGATCATCAATCAAAAGAACGAGGACGGGTGAGGCGGGCGGTGCCAGGCGGATATCGTCGGAACTTTCAATCATATGCAACCCGAATGAATACGTGCACACATGTTCCAGCACGGGCCGGATAAGCCTGGCGTCCTACGATGCGTAGTGTCGAACGCTTGCTCCGGGGTTCCCGTGGTTGTCTCGCAAGACCTAGTTAGTGACTCCAAGTGGATAATGTGGAACCCTGACTTCTCTTTCCAGAGAAAGATGGATTTGCCATTGTTGCTAAGAAAATTCAATTTTCTTCATTCTAATCATGCACTGGCGAGCGTGTTCGATTTCTCGATAATTTAACCGTATTTAACAGTAGACTTTATCGGCTGTGCGTTGACTATAGGTCGATTGATGACGCCGTCGATCACCCTCCGACTTGTCCTGAACACTGCCTCAAGGACGGCGATTGTGTGGACGGCGGGTTGCGTCTAACAAAGGTTGACAAACCGCCAACCTAAACAGGATTAGCATGAGGCGGGGAAGGCGTGAAAGAATTCACCAATAAGACTGGCTTAGCTGACATGGCCGAGGTTATCAAGGTGCTTTAACCTGACGCATCTTCCTTTCGCTCACGCCAATCCTTGGATGTTCTCCCTCTTGGACAGGCTCGGAAAAATCAGGAAACAGTATTAAGACATCCTGATCGAATTGACGATCCTGGCCCCGTAAGCCTATCGCAGAGACAAGTGTTAGCTGAGCCTCACGGATTTATGATTGAGCCACATACGTACACTGATAACCTACCTGTCTCCGGTGGATTGCACGCGTTGCGACGCCTCGCTGTTCGGGCTCTGTCATATATGGCATTTTGCTCGGTGGTTTTGGTGAGCGGACTGACGTCATGCGTGGCGCAGGGGCAAACGGCAGCGCCTCCGGAGATTGCCGATGGGCCAGCGCGTGCAGATCAGGTGGCGCGCATTATTAAAGGAATCGTCAGCTTTACGCGCTGGCCGGCCAGTTATTCCGTCAGGCGGCTTTGCGTCGTGACTCCCGCGCTCTACGCCGGCAGCTTAAGCCGGTTCACTGCGGAAAACACGGGCCGGCCGGTGGTAACACGGCACTACGCGATCGCAGACACGCGCCTTGAGACCGACTGCGACGTGCTGTATATCGAAGTGACCGGCGCAGCCGCACAACAACTTTTCCGCCGGCTGGCAGGGCTCCCGGTACTCAGCGTAGGAGGCGATGACGAAGCGTGTGCACAGGGCAGTCTCTTTTGCCTGACGCGCGTGAGCGGTGCGGTTTCGTTTGCCGCGAACCTCGATGGAATCGCCCGTAGCGGTCTGCGAATAGACCCAGACGTGCTGCTGCTTGCGCGTAGGGAGGACAGGAGATGACACCTCCTGGCATCCGGACCACGTCACCGCCGCTGACGCTCGCGCGTACCTTGCGGCGCGTGCATCTCGTGTGTGCGCTCATCGCGGTAAGCCTCACAGGCGGCTCACTGATGATAGTGGGAATGATCAGGCTGCAGGCGCTCGAGAACCATAACCTGCAACTGCTCGCCCGATCAATTGCTTATAGTGCGGAGGCCGCCGTTGTCTTCAACGATCAGCGTGCGGCACTCGATTCAATTGCCCGTATTGCATCGAGTGATGAGGTGGAGTCGGTTTCCGTCTTCGATATCCATGGCGGCCGCCTGGCCACGTGGCAGCGCACACGTAACGACTCGCACGAGAAGATCTGGGGGCTCGTCGACAGGCTTCCATGGCGCAGTGCGGTTGCGGTGCCGATCCTTAACGAAGGCGTACCGGTCGGTGAAATCCGGCTTCACGGCAGCCCAAACGGACTGCTCGCTTTTATCGTGACGGGCTTCTTGTGGATTGCTGCGGGCATGGCCTTGAGCGTGGCGAGCACGCTATATCTTTCGAGACGAATCTTCAATCGCATCACTATTCCACTTGGCGAGCTTGCTCGCGTGACGCATCAGGTGCGTAGCGCCCGCTCGTTCGGGCAGCGAGTGCCGCCTGCGCACATTACGGAGTTGAACGATCTCGCAAGCGATTTTAATGCTCTGCTCGAACAACTTGAGAAGTGGGAGGCGGGCATGCAGCTCGAAAATAAGTCGCTTGCACATCAGGCCACCCATGACAGTCTGACGGGTCTTCCTAACCGGACGCTTTTCGAGCGTCGCCTCGCGCACGAGGTGGAGCGCGCGACACGGGACAAGCAAAGGTTTGCGGTGCTTTTCCTTGATGCCGATCGATTCAAGGAGGTGAACGACACCATGGGTCATGCAGCGGGCGACAAGGTGCTCGTCGCCGTGGCGGCGCGCGTTCGTGAGCAGCTTCGCGCGGGGGACCTCGTTGCGCGGCTGGGCGGCGACGAATTCGCCGCGCTGCTTTCGCCCCTGCGGGACGCGGAGGATGCCAGTCGCGTCGCCTGGAACATCGCCGTGGCGATGCGGGAGCCTATCGTATTCGATGACGGCACGACGGTCATGTCTTCGGTGAGCGTGGGCATGGCGGTCTATCCCGATGATGCGCTGGATGGCATCGGTCTGATCCGCGCGGCCGACATAGCAATGTACCTGGCCAAGGCTCGAGGCAACAAGGAGTGGCGTTACAACGCCGCCGGTCTTCGAGGTCGCATGGTTCATTTTAATGAGTAGGGGAAATGCTTAAAACGTTAACGCTGTTTTCGCGCAGAACGCGCCTGCTGGCCGTGGTGTTGCTGTGTGCCGCGGCGCTGAGCGGCTGCAAGACAATCCCTGCGAGCGCGCCACAGGACCTGGCGGGTATGCGGGTGGCGGTCCTGGAGCGGGACGGGTTTGTGAAGACCGAAGACGGGTGGATACTGGGATTATCGGACAAGCTTCTGTTCGATACAGACGAGGACCAACTTACGCCCGAGAGCCGCCAGGTTGTTCTGGAAATCGGGCGCTCGCTCAACGCAGTTGGTCTCGTCGATCTAAGAGTACTGGGTTATACCGACTCGGTTGGCAGCTTGACCTACAACGACGCTCTTTCAATGAGGCGCGCGGCTGCAGTGACCCGTATATTGGTGGATGCAGGCATCGCGCCGAGTCACATCCGACAACAGAGTTTAGGCAAGCGCAATCCTGTTGCTGACAACCGTACGGCGGAGGGCCGCGAGCAAAACCGCCGGGTCGTCATTATTGTGCTAGCCGATTGATTGATGTAATGGGATTGGTCGGCGTTTAAGCTACGTTGCCGCTTGGTGTTGTTGAGCGATTTAGATCATCTACGAATGCGGGTGCCACGCGACCAATGGTGAGTTTGTTAGAAACAGTATCGAAGACGAACAGTCATTTCTATACCTGGGCGAATGAAGGTCGCCAAGCTTGCCGGCTAGTCGAATAGAAGTGTTCGCGAGTTCGTCGACGACCGCGAAAATTTGTATTTGAATAGTATTCCTGTATGAATTAAACGCTAGGCACATCAATATCCGGTGACCGCGCCAGATCACAAGCGTGACGCGAGTCATGGCATCAGATGCCGTGCGCTTCCAGCCGCGTCGCGTACCAGCTTGAAAATCGTTCGAGATACGACTCGGTGAAAGGCGAGAAAGGTCCGGGCCGGTAGCCGGGGTCTTGCGTACCCTGGTGATTGATCGCAACAAGGCGGGCGTCCTGAGCATTGGTTGCCTGCCATACCTCGATCAGATCGGACAGCGCGTAGTCAACGCCCTCGATCGCATCCTCGTGAACGAGCCACTTGGTTCTGACCAGTGTCCGATCCGGTGCAAGCGGGATGAGGTACGAAATGACCGCGTGGTCGCTCATGACATGCGACCACGAGTTGTGCGTCCACAAATGGGTATCGCCGAGATCTCGGCGCGTGTTGTCGCCGAGCAGCCGGGTGCTGGCGACCTTTGTATTCATCGTTTGCGATTCGCCGTTGCCGGCTATGACCAGGCGCTGTGTTCGGAACAGCGTGGCTACGTCATCCAGTCGTTCTACGGCTTCGCTGAGCAGTCCCTCCTTGTGCCAGCTCGCCAGCGAAGCCGCGTTACGCGCCCGATATTCAACGAGCGCGCGCTCCGATTCCTCACTTAAGCCGTCGGGGCAGAAGCCGAAATCTTCGGCCAGGAACGATACGGTAAGCTCGGGATGCGTTGCGCCGCAGTGATAGCATTCGCGATTGTTTTCAATTGCCAGCTTCCAGTTGCCGTTTTCAATGATGTCCGTTTCGTAGGCAATTTTTGTGCGGGCCAGATCGAACGGTTCCAGGCGTGGCGCCATGGTCTCGTCAAGCGCCGCAATGTCCGCGGGCGCTTCGTCGTTCAGGCACACAAAGATCAACCCGCCTATTACGCGTAGGGGGACGGGCATCAGGCTGCGGCAGGTCGGATCGAAATCCTGTCCCATGTGCGCTGCGTGTTTAAGATCGCCGTCGAGGCTGTACGTCCACTGATGGTAGGGGCAGACGAGCATTCCCACGGAACCCTTGCCTTGCTCGCGCAGGCGCGCGCCGCGATGACGGCACACGTTCCGATACGCTCGAACGACGTTGTCATCGTCGCGAACGATGATGATCGAGGCGCGGCCAATATCGACCGCCGAGACATCGCCAGGCTCGCGTACGTCGGCAGTGACACCCGCCATGATCCAGTGCTTGTGGAAGAAGATATCGACGTCGTTCTCAAACACGTCCTGCCGCCCGAACAGGGCGCCGGGCATGCCGTGACCTGAAGCCCGACTGCGAAACAAAGCGCCGTGCGTAGTGCCGTGCATAGTGCCATTGGTGCTCGACATCCGCTGGTCCCTATCAGATTCCCTACGTTGTCAGGCGCGACATGAGTTGCGTGATGAACGGAGTATCGACAGGCCAATTCGAAGCGTCAATGCGCTTTATTTGCTCGCTCGCATAACAATAAGTAATGGCAGCGGTGAGGAGCCGAAACACCCTCGATTCACGCCGCCGGTTCCTCACGAAGCCATTCGATGACGGCATCCACCGCGGGCGTGACGGCGTGTCCGTGCGGCACGACGGCGTAATACGCGTCGGTCATTTTCACGCACGCGTCGCCGAGCGGCACCAGGCGTCCCGACGTCAGCATGTCGCCCAGCATCCGCCGCCAGCCGAGCACGATGCCCTGGCCCTGCAACGCGGCATGAATGGCATCGGTGTACAGGCTGCAACGCAGGACATAATTCAGCCGGCTGCGCTTGATGCCCACTGCGTCGAACCAGTCTTCCCAGCCCATCCAGCCCTCCGACGTGGAGTCGTAGGCAATGAGCGGGGCATCGCTCAGGTCATGCGGCGACTGAAATTCGCCATGTGCTTCGAGCCATGATGGCGAGCAGACAGGCACCACCTCCTCATTGAAGAGCAGCGTTGAGTGACCGTCGCGCCAGTTGCCCGAACCATAGCGAATAGCAATATCCACTTCGTTATGACGCAGGTCCGCGGTGAACATCTGCGTGGTCAGGCGAAGCTTCAATTGCGGCTGCGAGCGCTTGAGCAGCGGCAGCCTGGGCAAGATGCGGAATTGTGAAAACGCGGCGGTCGCCAGGATGGCGAACTCCTGCTCGCGTGTGTTGCTGCTGAGACTGTCGAAGGTGCCCGCGATCTTCTGGAGCGATTCCGATGTGACGAAAAAGAGGGCTTCGCCTTCTTTCGTGAGCGCGATCGAGCGATGCAGCCGATGAAACAACTGCAGCTTCATGGCGTCTTCCAGAAAGCGGATCTGCCGGCTGACGGCGGCCTGCGTGACACCGAGTTCGTCGGCTGCGAGCGTGAAACTCTTGAGCCGCGCAACGGCTTCAAAGTCGACCAATGCGTTTAGCGAAGGAATCAGGCGACGGTATCCTTTCATTTCTCGCGCTTCCAGTTTTCTTCGGGGACCCGCTTGAGTTGCTCGCATGGCAACTTGCGTCCGGACTGCTAATGTTGATATTACCTGTTGTTATGCGAGAGCCAAAATAACGTGCGTTGACCGCGTAGTTTTGCCTGCCGATACCGCCGCGGATTTCTAACCGAATGCTTGGGCGGATCTCACCATACCGTCAATTCCCCAGGGCAGGCTTCGCTCGCCGTTTCGCAGGCCTCGGTTTGGGTGGCACACGGGCGGGGAGTTCGGACAGACGCATCAGATGGCGCAAGGCCATCATGGCGCCGATCGCCTCAAGCACTCCGGCCGGCACCCACATGATGAGTCCGCCGAGACTCTGGTCGAGCGTCGCCGGAACCGACGTGAACGCACGGCCGCAAAGCGTAAAGACCGGATAGAGGTCGTGCGCCGAGAATGTAATGATCGCGCCGACCAGAATCTGAGGGGTCATGGTGATGACCGGCGACAGCACTCGCAAGCCGGGCCGGGTACGACTCGGCGGATGCGGTCGATGATCGAGCAGCATCCACCAATACAGCAGCCCGCTCACTGCGACTGACCAGTTCATGAACGTGTAGATGCGCCAGTCCAGCATGGCGACGAACTGCACGGATGGAATCAGCCAGAAGACAACCGAGATGACGAACGCCGCCGAGATGAAGGCCGGATTCAGCACAACGGCAGCGAGTACACGCGCTGGCCTGCGGTATTGCCAACGCCGCAGCGCACTGCGCCAACGCAACGGCAGGCCGGCCCGGAGTGTACTGCCTGGATAAGACGACATCAGGATCAGCGGGGCAAGATGGTGCAGTACCAGATGCTGGAGCCGATGTACAAAGAACTCGTGCTCGGCGTAGTAGTCGAGCCGCGTGTGAAGGGCTATGTAGAAGAGCGCAAGACCCACCCAAAACGCTATTCGCCGGGCAATGCTGATACGAACGTGGCGCGATCCTCGCGCATACAGAAAGGCTGTGATAACGAAAACTGCCACGAGCCCGAAAGAAGGTTCCCATGGGACGAGCAGGTTAAGCAGAGACATGGCGGGTCAGAATAGGTAAGAGAGGCTTGACGCGCTCGCGTTTGCGCCTCAGCGACCCGCATGTTAGCAGGTGGGTGGGAGGCTTGCTGGTGGGGGAAAAGTGGCGTGAGCTTTGGGCAATGTTCGCGGGTGTCGCGCTCGTCGTAGTACCCGCAGCCCGGCATCGGTTATCAGATGCCGGGCTGCGCACGCGGCCGTGCCAACGCCGTCAAGAACTGCGGCGCGCCTTTTTCGATGGCTGCCGGATTTCATCGAGGAAAAACTGCAAACCGCCCAGTTGCTGAGCGAAGTAACCGCCGCTTGCCATCGACTCAGGCGCGCGCCGGTCTCCGGTGGGGGGATACTCCGCCGAGAAGTCGGCCGTGCGAAACACGATGTCCCAGATCGGGAAAACAGCGCCGTAATTGCAGGAGTTACGGCCAGCCGCACGCAGTCCATGATGCAGGCGGTGAAAGCGCGGCGAGACAAGCAGCCTGTCACCAAGCCAGCCAAAGGACATGCGGATATTGGCGTGACTCAGGCTTTCGACGAAGCGCATGAACAGGAACAGCAGCGGAAATTGCAGCGGCGGAATGCCGATCGCCAGACCGACCACGCCAAACCAGATTGCCGCAACAAGGTCGTCCAGCAGGTGGTTGCGGTCGTCGGACCAGAAGCTCATCTGCCGTTGCGCGTGATGCAGCGCATGCAATGCGTACCAGCCGCGCCATGAGTGCGACAGGCGGTGACGCCAGTAGTCCGCGCAGTCGAGAATCAGCGCGTATGCGAAGAACGTGATGATCGGGTGTCCGAGCAGCGCCGGTACGACAGTCTCCAGCGTTGGCGGGATATAGCCGTGGTCGACCACGAATCCGTTGACCCACACCTGCACCTGATAGAACAGCAGGAAGCTGACGACCGGCAATACACCGACGCGATTGAGCACCGTATAGAACGCGTCTGTCATCACCGTTTTTCGATCTTTCCAGTGCTCGATCGGAAAAAGTGCTTCCAGCGGCCAGCACACGGCATAGGTGACGACGACAGCGAACATCCCATACACGCACACGAGTACCCAGTCGAAAGACAGCTCTTCCCACTGCATCCAGCCGAAGTGATACAGCAGCGGCAGGACGAGGTACTGATCGATCTCGCCGGCCAGAGCGTTGAACAACCTGTCGAGGAATATCAGCATGGCGTTCTTTACAAAGCTTCCGCGGTGATTGGACCCTTACGGCTCAATTCTGAACTAAGGAAAATGCCATGCGGCGAGCGTCCCACATCGATAGTCTCGTAAGCGCCGCTTTTTGGGTCCAGCACCGCGACCTGTTCACGAAAGCGCAACGTAACCCATAGCTTGCCATCCGGTGCGATGCCAATGTCGTCCGGGCCGCCGGCGTGGAACGGATACGTGCGTTGTATCGCAAAGGTGGTGGGGTCGAGGGCGACCAGGGAGCCGCCGATACGGTTGGACACGTAGAGCGTGCTGCCGTCCGGCGAGAGGAAGATATTGTGCGGACCAATTCCCGTCTTGACTCGTCGCAGCACGTCACCCGTAACCGGATCGACCTCCGCCACGTGATCGCTACCCATGACGCAGACAAGCACCTTGCCGTTATGCCACAGCACGCCGGCCGGGGTTGAACCTACCTTCGACTTCCACCGTATCGCCATGGTGGTCAGGTCGAATGAGACAAGTGTTCCCGACCCTTGCATGGAATTGAAGCTCCACCGCGAGTCCGGCGAGAAATCCAGATGGCTCGGCATGGAGCCGGGTGAGAAACGCTTGGCGAGGCTCAGGTCGTCAGCGCGATAAACATCGACATAATCGAGTCGAAGCGCGTTGACGACGAGGTAACGATGATCCGGCGTAAAGCCAAGTTGGTAAGGATCGGCAATGACCTTGTGACCGAGCGCGGTACCGGTATGTGGATCGACGATGAATAACGCATTGCCGCTCGCATCAGCTATATAGAGTTTGTTGCGGTCCTGCGAAAGTGCCCAGTGACTCGGCTCGCGCAGCGTGGGTAAGGTACGAACCACTTTGTGCGACACCATGTCGATGACCGAGACACTGGCTTCGCCGGAATTCATCACGATGGCTAGCGAAGATGTGGCGGCGTTAGCGATTTCAGACCGGAGCGCCATAAATGGCGACAGACTCAGGCTTAAGGGAACGGCGAGGCCGCGGCCAAGCACTGCGCGACGTGAAAGCTTCATGGGTGTATGCATTTCGGAAATCAGCTTTCTATTTGACGAAGAAGGAGTGCGGCGAACTCAGGAGGAATCATGTACGCAGGAAGATCGGCAAACTAACGACACCCCAGATACTTTCAGTTCCGTAATCGGACTCGTGGGTTCAGACGAATGATGCGTGATTGTCGCATTTTTGCTTGAAACCATACTGCGCCGAATTATGTTTCTGACGCGGCCTTCGTTTGGTGGACGGCCGTTCAAACCAGCGGGTACCGGGGCGCTTGCGTAAGATCAAGCGATGAAATATGCAAGGTGCCTTATCAAGGTCATGGTTTTGCCAGTAGCAATCAATCGGTTGCCGCCGTACGTTATTCATCGCTGGTTTAATTTGGCATGCGAATCAAAAATTCGAAACAATGCGGTTTCGCGTTTCGATATGGTGAGGGCGGAGTGAATGGCAACCGGTGAGAATATACGGGAAACAGGTCCTCACAGGCTGTAGGAGTCCGCACACGGCAACACCGAACGCAGCCTATGCACGATTACCAACAACAAACATAGACCTACGCCGAGCCGCCCACGGCGAGTCCCCTTCCTCTGTTTCCGGAACGGTGCGGACTTTGAGTCACGTGCGAAGGAGCGGCGGGGACTCTTTCGTTGCGGACTTTATGGCGCTGTTCCCATGCCGTGTATCGGCTGAGTGCTGCGTCGAACTCGATCAGGTAGTCGTGATCCTTGACCGCGCCCAATTCGTTTTCTTCGCGCAATTCAACTGCCATCAGCCATGCGCGTCGCCCGAATTCAGCACAATGCCCTTTGATGTAGGCGGCGAACTCGTCAACATTCGAGCATCGGTCATTCGACTGGATCCGCTCGGCGTTATGCGTTTGATCGGCGCTGAAGGCCCGAAGGTACGATGCCTTTCCGGCGTCGAGATCGCGCCACTGGATGTCATTGGAAAACGCAAAAGGCGGTATCTCTATGTCGCCCAACTGCACATGCCGCTGCTCTGACAGGTCTCTGCGTTCTGCGCGATCGATGGTCACCTGACAGCGGTGGGCAAACTCTTCGAGGACGATGGCCGTAGCCAATGCGGTATGACGACCGGCATGGACACGCTCGGTGGCGCTGCGCGCTGAGTTGCGCTTGCGAGCAACCGCATTGCAAGCCACGTTGACGACCGCGCTGAAAACTCCAGCGCCTAAGGCGACGGCTAACCAAGGCGACATAGTGCTCTCGCTAGATTTGACCGGCGCGTCTTCTGCCGATCTTCACAGATGCCAATGCACAACAAGACGACTCTCCGCAGGCGGTGCAAGTCCGGTCACATCGGGAGCAGCCGGATCAATTTAATCATTTTGCTATGACCCATGTCACTTTATTTCACGAATGACGCATGCAGTGTTGTGAAGTTTTGACACCGTGGAAACCCGCTCGTGCGGACAAGGCAATTGGCTTATGGGTGGCGCGGCGAATCCGGTAGGCGGCTTCAAGGGAAATTCGGAGCGAGACCAGGAAAGTAAGAAAGATTTTCCGTTCACGCCCTCTTTAGTTTTGGCATCGGATCCGCTTCGCCAGCTTTAAGGCGCTCAAGCCGCTCGCTGGCCGCGGCGAGTACGCCCAATGGGGCGTTGTGGAGTTGCGCATCGTGCACGCATACGATGCCGGCGAGCTGCTGGCAGCTTGCGTCGTCCAGTTTCCAGACGCCCGTGGCCTGGCCTTGCGCAAACGCAGCGTTAATCGCTATCTCGCCCTGCAGCCACGCCTCGCGGGTGACGTGTCCGTATCCGGCCTCGGCGACGTACGCCGTCAGGATCAGGACTTCTGCAAGGGATTGGGTTCCGGCCATCCATCCGGTGCCGTCGCGCAGCGCCTGCAGTGCGCAATGAGCGTGCAATGAAAGTGTGTCCGCCTCCGCCCTGGGCATCGGAAGAAGCTGCATTTTGGACAAGCGGACACGCGTTGCTTGCGCGCTGCGGTTAAACGGTAGGGTACGGGCCATGGAGTTGTCAGGAGAGTTGTCCACAGGTTAACGTACAGGTCGCGGTTATTCTGAAGGGGTGGCAGTCCGGCGATTTTGTTCGAATTCTTCGATTACGCCGACAGCCGCCTTGCATTGCTCAAGGTCCAGCAAATTGATGTTGCAGGCTTTCGGCTCTATCTCCAGTTCCCCCGCCAGCCACTTATAGCCCTTTGATCTTGCCTCGAAGATGCTCACGCCGTCGCGCCTGGCCTTTGTCTCAGCCATGGGTTCCAGCGCGGCGTGGAGTTTCGCTTTCCATTCCCGCAATTCGGCATTCGCCAGCCGGCCGAGCGGGAGGTTGCGCGTACTGCGTGCGAATATCCCGATCCAGGCCTCGCACGGTGCGCATAGCCATAGCGGCCCGTGTCCGTCCTGATAGGGGTAAGCCGCCTCTCCGGGCCGCACAAGCGTCGCCTTTGCGCCGCAATAGTCGCAATTCGGATGAGGCAGAGCTTGAACCGGACGGCCGACTCGCATGATTTAAAGGTTGCCAGAGAAAACAGGGAATATAGCAAAAGCGGTGGTCGCGCATGACGGCATAGGCGGCAAGGTGGCCGGAATGTCGACGACAGCCCCCAAATGCGTCCGTGGATTCATCACGACAGCTTTGCCGATCGCGCGAACCCCGAGGTCCCGACGGCTTCCGTCGACCAGAAAGACGCGTCGATATACCCCCAACCCTCCGTACAGCCCGTGACTTATCGCCGCAGCGATATGACGCGCATATCTCCCCCGCTATGGGTTCTAAATATTGACAGTGATACTTTTCGAACCGTCACTGCGTCGGCGGTCAGGCCAGCCGGAAAAAAGCCGCGGGACGCTACAACTGCTACACCTACCCGTAGAGCAATAACGCAAACCAACGCGAGCATCGAGACATGAGCCAGCCCATCCGCTTTTACCACCGCAACGCGATCCGCGAAGTCAGCGACGCAGCCGTCACGCGCACCGTCCTCCAGTACCTGCGCGAAGACGCGCTTTGCACTGGCACGAAAGAGGGCTGCGCCGAAGGCGATTGCGGCGCGTGCACGGTTGTTCTCGGTGAACGAGACGAAGCGGGCGGCGTAAAGTTCAAGGCGGTCAACGCGTGCATTCAGTTTCTGCCGACGCTCGACGGCCGAGCGCTATTCACCGTCGAAGACCTGCGTCAGCCCGACGGTTCGCTGCATCCGGTGCAGCAAGCGATGGTCGAATGCCACGGCTCGCAGTGCGGCTTCTGCACGCCCGGTTTCGTGATGTCGATGTGGTCGTTATACGAAAAGCACGGCCACGAGCATTCGTGCGCGCACAAAACCGTACCGTCACGCGCCGATATATCCGACGCGTTGACCGGCAACCTGTGCCGCTGTACCGGCTACCGGCCTATCGTCGATGCAGCGGTACGGATGTTCGAAGTCCCCGCGCCCAAAGCGCCGGTCAATCTCGCCGCGTTGTCCCGCACGCTCGCTACGCTCGAACGCGAAGACATGTTCCGCTACGAACATGCGGGCCAGCGCTTCGACGCGCCGCGTACCGTCGATGAACTCGCGCGTATCAAGGCCGCGAAACCATCGACGCGCATTCTCTCCGGCAGCACCGACATCGGCCTGTGGGTCACGAAACTGATGCGCGATCTGGGCGATATCGTCTACGTCGGGCGAATCGGCGCGCTGCAGAAGATCGAAACGTCGAATGACTGGATCGAAATTGGCGCGGGTGTCACCGTGGAGCGGGCCTACGAAGAACTCGCGAAGCACTATCCCGAACTGAAGGAAATGTGGAAGCGCTTCGCGTCGCTGCCGATCCGCAACGCCGGCACGCTCGGCGGCAACATCGCGAACGGTTCACCGATTGGCGACTCCATGCCGGGCCTGATCGCACTCGGCGCACACGTGATCGTTCGCGGAAACGATGTCGAGCGCGAGATGCCGCTCGAAGACTTGTACCTTGCGTATCAGAAGAAGGACATGGCCGAGCACGAATTTGTCCTCGGGTTGAAAGTGCCGACGCGCACCGGCGTGCGCGTGAATCTGCAGTTCCGCACCTATAAGTTGTCGAAGCGTTTCGACTCGGATATCTCGGCGGTGTGCGCGGCGCTTTCTTTTATCGCCGACGGCAACACGATTCGCGATCCACGCATCGCGTTCGGCGGAATGGCCGCAACGCCCAAGCGCGCGACGCATGTAGAAGCCGTGCTGCGCGATGCCGACTGGCACGAAGCCACCGCGCAGGCAGCCATGCTCGCGCTCGCGAAGGACTACGCGCCGCTGTCCGACATGCGCGCGTCGAGCGACTACCGGCTCGAAGCCGCGAAGAACACGTTGCATCGATTCTGGCTCGAAACACGTCCGAATAATCCGTTGCCGAAAGCGGCGCTGGACGTACGCGCAGTGACGGCTTCCTGAACCTCAAAGGACACGGAGAACAACAGAATGAATCAGCAAGCCGAACCGTTCCTGAAGGACATGAAGGAAGCAAAGGATCTCCTCGAAGCAGACTTCGCGCAGGTCCACGTTTCGCGTCCGCACGAATCCGCGCATCTGCACGTCAGCGGCCGCGCGAGCTACACCGACGACATTCCGGTGATCGCCGGCACGCTGCACGCAGCCCTCGGATTGTCGGCGAAGGCGCACGCAAGGATCGTATCGATGTCGTTCGATGCCGTGCGCGCGACGCCTGGCGTGGTCGCCGTCCTCACTGCCGACGACATCCCCGGCGCGAATGATGTCGGCCCCATCATCCACGGTGACGACCCGATCCTCGCCGATGGCATCGTGCAGTTCGTCGGTCAGCCGATGTTCATTGTCGTCGCGATGTCGCACGACATCGCCCGCCGCGCCGCGCGCCGGGCGGAGGTCGTGTATGACGAGTTGCCGGCGATCCTCACGGCGCAACAGGCGCGCGCGGCCAACGCGCACGTGCTGCCCCCAATGAAGCTCGCGCGTGGCGACGCCAGTGCGAAGATCGCGTGGGCCGCGCATCGCGAAACCGGCGAAATGCTGCTCGGCGGCCAGGAACAGTTTTACCTGGAAGGTCAGATTTCATACGCAGTGCCGAAGGACGACGATGGCATGCACGTGTGGTGCTCCACGCAGCATCCGTCGGAAATGCAGCACATGGTCGCGCATATGCTCAACGTCGCGTCGCACAACGTGCTGGTCGAATGCAGGCGGATGGGTGGCGGCTTTGGCGGCAAGGAGTCGCAATCGGGACTGTTCGCGTGCTGCGCAGCGCTTGCCGCATGGAAGCTTCTGTGCCCCGTGAAACTGCGTCCGGATCGCGACGACGACATGATGGTCACCGGCAAGCGGCACGATTTTCACTACACGTACGAAGTCGGCTATGACGACAGCGGCCTGATCGATGGCGTGACCGTTGACATGACGTCGCGTTGCGGTTTTTCGGCTGACCTTTCAGGTCCGGTGATGACCCGCGCGCTGTGCCATTTCGACAATGCGTACTGGCTGCCGCATGTGTCTATCGACGGGTTCTGCGGCAAGACCAACACCCAGTCGAACACGGCGTTTCGCGGCTTTGGCGGACCGCAGGGCGCGTTTGCGATCGAATACATTGTCGACAACATCGCGCGTTCGGTGGGGCTCGATTCGCTCGATGTGCGCCGCCGAAATTTGTACGGCAAGGCCGAGCACAACGTGACGCCGTACGGGCAGGCGGTCGAAGACAACGTGATCCACGAACTGCTTGACGAACTCGAAGCGACCAGCAATTACCGCGCTCGCCGCGAGGCTGTGCGCGAATTCAACGCGAACAACGATGTGCTGAAAAAGGGGCTCGCGCTGACGCCGGTGAAGTTCGGCATTGCGTTCAACGTGACTCACTTCAACCAGGCCGGTGCGCTGGTGCACATTTATACCGACGGCTCGGTGCTCGTGAATCACGGCGGCACGGAGATGGGCCAGGGGCTCAATACGAAGGTCGCGCAGGTAGTCGCGCATGAGCTTGGCATCCGTTTCAACCGTGTCCGTGTCACAGCGACCGACACGAGCAAGGTCGCGAACACGTCGGCGACCGCGGCGTCGACCGGCAGCGATCTGAACGGCAAGGCGGCGCAGGACGCCGCCCGGCAATTGCGCGAACGGCTTGCGGCGCTGGCTGCGGAACACTATGGCGAGGGGCAGGTCGATGCGCACGACGTGCGTTTTGTCGACGACCGGATTGTGGTCGGCGACAAGGCGATCCCTTTCGACGAAGTGATCATGCAGGCGTACCGCGCGCGGGTGCAGTTGTGGTCCGATGGCTTCTACAAGACCCCTAAGCTCTACTGGGACCAGTCGAAGATGCAGGGTCGGCCGTTCTCTTACTACTCTTATGGCGCGGCGGTTTCCGAAGTCGTGATCGACACGCTGACCGGCGAAATGCGCGTGCTGCGCGCTGATGCATTGCACGACGTGGGCGCATCGCTCAATCCGGCTTTGGATGTGGGGCAGGTCGAAGGCGGTTTCATCCAGGGAATGGGCTGGCTGACGACCGAGGAACTGTGGTGGAACGCGGGCGGCAAGCTGATGACCCATGCGCCATCGACCTACAAGATCCCGACTGTCAATGATTGCCCGCCTGTGTTCGACGTCCGGTTGTTCAAGAACCGTAATTCGGAGGACAGCATTCATCGGTCGAAGGCTGTCGGCGAACCGCCCTTGCTGCTGCCGTTTTCGGTGTTCTTCGCGATCCGCGATGCAGTGGCGAGTGTAGGCAATAACACCGTGAATCCGCCGCTGAATGCACCCGCGACCAGCGAAGAAATCTTGAAAGCAGTGGGCGCCGTTCGCACTGCAGTGGCTGCGGCGGCTGCCGCTCGTTGAGCCGAGGCTTGCTATGGAAATGCTCCGTGAATCTGTGGTTATCGGCCGTCGTAGTGGGTTGTTGACACCATCGGCTGCACTGCCAACGCATATCGTCCTGTTTGGCGCGGGGCACGTCGGGCATGCGCTCGTTACCTTGCTGGGCATGCTCCCTTGCGTGGTCCAGTGGGTCGATGCACGCGACGAACTTTTTCCCGACGAAGTGCCCGGCAACGTGCAGATCGAAGCGACTGATACGCCGGATGCGATTGTCGATTCGGCGCCGGCCGGCGCCTGTTTTCTGGTGATGACGCATGACCACTCGCTGGATTTTTCGTTAGCTTTCCGAATCATGAGACGAAACGATTTCGCTTACTTCGGCATGATCGGGTCGAAGACGAAACGCGTGAAATTCGAGCGGCGGTTAACTGATCGAGGTGTGGACCCTGGGCGATTGACTGAGATGACCTGTCCGATCGGCGTGGAGGGGATCGTCGATAAGGCGCCCGCTTCCATCGCTGTCGCTGTTTGTGCGCAGTTGATGCAGGTCAGGGCGTTGTCGCAGTATGGCGCTCGCCTATGCCTGGGACGCGAAGACGAACGGCTTTGTTGACGAAGCAAGGCCTGTGAACAGGCATCCGTGGTGACGCTGGAAAGCCATCATCGGTTAGCGATAGGGCCTCCCTCCAGGAATGAATCCCGCTAAAGCTTGGGTAAGGATTCGCAATTACCGATAATGTGCTCGTCCGCAAATGCCCTTGCGACAAACTGCGTGGAATCGGGAAGCGAGCCGTTGACGGTTCCGGAATGGTCAAGCCCCGGATATACATGCCATTCGATTCTGTCGCCAGCCTTGCATGCGTTGGTGACGAGTGCGACCTGGCCGGGCACAAACACATCGCGATCCTTTCCGCCCGTTCCGATAAAGATCGGGATGTCCGACTTCAGCGTCGGATACGCCGCTTCGCGGTTGATCGCAGCGAGCGCCGGCTTCGGCGAGCGCTTGAAGCTGCTGTCGAACGTGAGCCCGTCTGCCACGATCCTCTGCTCAATTGCGTGCAAGCATGCTCGCTGACTGGTTTCGAACGCCGGCATCGCGCGGTCGTTCAGGTAGTCGGCGGGTACGAACGACGGATCGAGCAGCGTTGCGGTGCTGAGTCGCAGCATATCGTACGCAAAGGTCGGGACAACTGACTTGCGTGCGTTCGCCAGATCCGTGTCATCCGCGTGCTCATGGGCCGCCGCGTACGGCGTGCCGGTCGCTACCACGCCGACAATGTTCAGCTCGGGCGCATAGGTCTTTGCATAGACGGCCGTCGCGAACGCGGCGCGACCACCTTGCGACTGCCCGAATACAACCACCCGCGCCGACAGGTCGAAACCGCCACCGATAACCGCGCGGATGCTGTCGAGCACGCCGTACGCGAGAGGGCGTGTGAGCCCGTACGGATGCAGGCCGGGTGTCCCGAGACCTTGATAGTCCGTCGCGACGATTGCGTATCCCCGTGCGAGCCAGTAATCCAGGTAGCGCGTGTCACGTTCGCTGCGGCCTGCAAACGACGGCGCACACACGTCGGCGCTGCCGACAGTGCCGTGCGCCCACGCCATCAGTGGCCAGCCGCCTTGCGGCGGCGTACCCTTCGGCACAAACAGCGCACCGGACACGACAATCGGGGCGCGGTTGTCGAGACCATCGGTTGACGTATACAGGATCCGGATATTCTGGCCGGCTTCGGCGAGGCTTTGCTGCGGCGTCAACTGCCCGGTGCGCAGCATTTGCCCGGGCGTTGGCGGCACTTGCTCCGTCCAGGTGTAGAACGCGGGGACACCGCCGTCGCCTATGACCAGCAGCGGCGCAGCAACTACCGCCGATGTGCCGATGGCGGTCGCGATGGCCAGCATGAATAGTCGTCTGAACTTTGCACTGAACATCAGATAGTTTCCTTTGTTTTGAGGACACGTCGGCCGACTGAGAATTCACCTGGAGATCGAGGAAGGCGATACCTGTGGTTGATTTTATTTTAAGGTCGCTCAGTCAATGAGTGTCGGGAAATACCCCAAAGGCGTTCAGCGTCGACGGCATCAAGGGCGTAAGGCACGACACCTCCATCTAAATTGGCCGGACGCTGGGTGACCGCGGGCGATTCGGCGCAACCCTCGATCACGCTGGTCTTCACAGAACAATGCATATGCAAAGCTGAAATCGATAGAGCGACGCAGTGAACCGACGACTACATTATTGCGCTGTCACAGTGCGATCCACTCTCGGGATAACAGTTCAGGTGACGCCTTGCCGACTGCGCGTTGTAAGCCCGGTAAGCTACCAGAAGGATTAAAAACTATGAATGCACCCTCTGAAGTCCCCGCAACGTCGCGACTGCATGCCGCGTTAGCCGCACTGCCGGCGTTGGCACATGAAATAGGCGAGGACGCGGCAGCGCGCGAGGCGCGGCGCGAATTGCCGTTCGATGGTTTCGCGCTGTTTCGCAAGTCCGGCCTGGGCTTGCTGCGACTCCCGGTCGAATGGGGCGGACTGGGCGGCTCGCTGGAAGACCTCTTTCATGTAATCGCGACCCTTGCTGCCGAGGAATCGAACGTAGCCCATGCGTTGCGCATCCATTTCGACCTGACCGAGTCGCTCCTTCTGTCGCCCCGTTCAGCGTTCAACGACACGCAAATCCAGCGCTTGCTGGAGGGCGCGATATTCGGGGGGGCTTCAACCGAGCGCGGCACGTCGAGGCCCGGTGAAATCGGCACGATATTACGACGCGACGGCGACGACTATCGCGTGACAGGCAAGAAATACTACTCGACCGGAACGGCATTTTCCGACTATGCGCGCATCAACGTGCAGGATGAAGCGGGCAACACCGTGGTTGCCGTCGTTCCTGTGACTCGAGAGGGCATCCAGATACTGGATGACTGGGACGGCATGGGTCAGCGGATGACCGCCAGTGGCAGCCTGGTACTCGATAACGTGCAGGTCTATGCGAGCGAAGTCGCGCCGCGCGGCAATACGACCCTGGCAGGGCGGCATGGCGGGGCGCTGCGGCAACTCCACTTGGTCGCGGTTGCCGCCGGCATAGTCCGCAACGTTCTTGCAGATGCTGAAAACTACGTGCTCAAGCATGGACGACCGGTGCTTCACAGTCCGGCTGCATCGGCGCGCGAGGATCATTTCATTCAACAGGTGGTGGGCGATCTTGCGGCACACAGTCACGCGATCGATGCGTTGGTGCAGCAGAATGCGCGCGTACTGGACCGGTCGGCGAACGCCATTCGCGCTCAGGCTGACGATGCCGAAGCATGGGTGTTGGAGGGCGCGCTGGCTACGGCCAAGACACAGCTGGTGGTGAGCAAGCTGGCGTTGCATGCGGGAGAACGTTTGTTCGAGGCGGGCGGCGCGTCCGCCACGTCGCGCGTGCACAATTTCGATCGTCACTGGCGCAACCTGCGCACGATTTTCAGCCACAACCCGTTGTTGCACAAGGCACGAGTGATCGGCGGTTATCAATTGAACGGCGATACCACGCATCTGACTGAAGGCCGCGTGTTCTAGAGGTCTCGGGGTGTGAGACACGCAGTCGGTTCACATGCATCGGCGTGCAGTGGTTCGAGTTGTCGATTTATTCACAACGACTGCGCTCCAATGGAGCGGGGTCGTTCGATTCGTCTTTCTTCTTCGAGGATTGTCACATCGTGAGCCAAGACCTTTTATTGCTGCTGGAACCCGGTTTCACCGATCCGAAATATCCTGGGGAGCGTTTCATCTGCCCGGACGGCGCGCCTATCGAGGGCCTGCTGGCCAGCGATCCGTCGAAAACCTCACGCCTCGATATTCATCGCCTGCCGTTTGCGCGCCCGCGCGAGGCAGTCGTCGCGGCGCTCGACGAGGACCATCAGAGCTTGCCCGTGCTGATTCTCGGAGATGAGCATCCGGTGCCCGCCGACGCACAGACGCTCGGCGACAAACGCTTCGTGACCGATACCCGTCGCATCCTGGATCTGCTCGCCGAGCGCCACGGTTTTCCCAAGGTTCATTGATGAACGGGGAACCAGCCGGCAGCGTTGGCCAGCGTTGGCATATCCCTATAAGCGGCGGTGGCGCCCAGGACCAATCGCCTCACGCGGACTGCTGCACGCCGTTGCCAACCTGTTGCCGGTTGACGAGCTGCGCATAGATCGAGTTATTGGCGAGCAGTTGCGCATGGGGTCCCACTTCAATGACCGAGCCCTGGTCCAGCACGATGATCAGATCGGCCTCGCGTACGGTCGCGAGACGATGCGCGATGATCAAAGTCGTGCGGTTGGCCATCAGGGTTTTCAGCGCCGCGTGTACCTGTGCTTCGCTGATGGCGTCCAGATGTGACGTTGCTTCATCCAGAACCAGTACCGGTGCATCCTTGAGAAAAGCGCGCGCGATGGCAACACGCTGACGCTGGCCTCCCGACAACTGCACGCCACGTTCACCGACTCGTGTGGCGAGTCCTTCCGGCAACGTTGCCACGAAGTCGCCGAGCGACGCTTGCGCCAACGCGAGTCGCAGCGCTTCCTCGCTGGCGTCGGGCCGGGCGAGACGGATGTTGGCCTCAAGCGTGTCGTTGAACAGATACGTGTCCTGTGACACGAGGGCAACGTGAGCGCGTAGCGAGTCGAGCCGCAAGCGCCGCAAGTCGACACCATCCACTTGCACCGAACCTGTATCCGGGTCCCAGAACCGCAACAGCAGATTTGCAATGGTGCTCTTGCCGGCGCCTGAGGCCCCCACAAGCGCCGCGGTAGAGCCGGCGCGCACGCGAAAAGACACGCCGTTCAATACGGGTTGCGTGCGCTCGGCGTAGGCGAAACGCGCGTCTTCAAAGCGAACCTCCGAACCACCCGGCGCTGCATGCAAGTCGAGGTCTCCGTCGAGTACCTGAACCGGCTCGTCATGCACGACCCTTAACCGCCGTGCCGACGCGATCGTATCGGCTAGTTGCCTGCCCACTTGCGCGATCTCCGCCACGGGCATGAAGGCCGCTATGGCGAGCAGGATCAGCATCGGCAGCCAGGCCGCGGAAAGCTGCCCGGCCGAGACCAGAAACGCGCCCCCTACCGCGATTGCCAATCCGCCGAGGCCGGTTACGACATCCAGTAGCGCGGTTTGTCGAGCCAGATCCGCCAGCAACGCGAGCCGGGTCACGCTGTATTCGCGCGCCAGCGTCATGAACGCTTCCCGCCGGCGCCCGGTCGCCTGGAACGCGAGCAGATCGGACAAACCCTGGATGGTCTCGGTCATATGCGCGCCGAGCAGGCCCAAGGATTCCCGCGCCTTGCTGCCCAGCACATCGATACGGCTGCGTCCGCGCACTGGCGAGAGCATCGCGTATGCGAGGAACGGCAGCAGTGCGAGCGCAAGCGGCCAGGCTGCCAGCGCGAGGACGGCTATCACCGCGGCCGGGACCAGCACTGCGACGATCGCCGGGGCGACCGTATGCGCATAGAAATATTCGATGGTCTCGACGTCTTGCGTGGCCAGCGTGACGAGGTCACCGGAGCGACGGCGGAGCAGGTAGCCCGGCGCGAGGCGGTCAAGTTGGGCGAACAGGCGTATTCGCAGATCCGCGAGCAGCCGGTACGCCATGTCGTGTGCGAGCCAGGATTCAAGCCAGTGAAGAATGGCCGCCAGCGGGGCAACGAGCAACAGCCACACCTCGATCGTCTGATGCGGGCTGCCGGCACGCAGTGCGGCGACCAGCCATGCGCCCAGCACACCGACGCCGATGAAGGCCGTCACTCGCCCGACGCCCAATAGAATGGTCAGCACCAATCGTACTCGCCACGGGTGGATTGCTGTGACCAGGGACGCCAGGGTCGCCTTCCAGTCCAGGGTCTTCGCATCAGCATCCAGCTCGCGCGGACCTTGCGCGGTCTCTTCTTCCGTCTCGCTTGTTAGCGCGGTTGTTGTTCCGGGCGCGCCTGCCTGAGGACCGGGTGCAGCGGCATCGGCGCGCAATGCAGATACATTGTGAGGCGTTGCTTGAGCCGCCATCAACCGGTGATACAGCCCGCTTCTTTTCATCAGTTCGTCGTGCGTACCACTCTCCGCGACAAGGCCATCGTCCAGCACCAGGATACGATCAGCGTCGATCACGCTCGACAGCCGGTGCGCGAGAATCAGCGTGGTACGGCCTTGCATCAGACGATCCAGCGCCCGTTGAATCAGCGCCTCGTTTTCCGCATCGACGGCGGAGAGCGCTTCATCCAATATGAGAATCGGGGCATCGCGCAGCAGCGCCCGGGCAATGGCAAGCCGTTGGCGCTGGCCGCCCGAAAGCTGAACACCGCGTTCGCCGATAGAGGTCTGATACCCGTCAGGCAGACTCGCGATAAAGTCGTGAGCGTAAGCTGCCCGCGCGGCCGCTTCTACTTCATCAGCGGTGGCGTCAGGGCGCCCGAGCCGAAGGTTTTCGTCGACGGTACCCGCGAACAGCATGGTGTCCTGCGCGACCACCGCAATCTTCGCGCGCAGCGCATCCGGGTCCAGCGACCGCACGTCCTGTCCTGCAATGCGGATGCTGCCGCCCTGCGGATCGTACTGACGCAGAAGCAGGCGAACGATCGACGACTTGCCTGCGCCGCTCGGCCCCACGATGCCGATGCGCTCGCCTGCCGCCACCGAGAATGTCAGTCCGCGGTGCGCGAGTCCCCGACCGCCGGCATAGGCGAAGCGTACGTTGTCGAAATCCAGCGACGAAGGGGCGTCGCGCAACGCGTCCGTGCCGGCTTCCGGCATGGGCGGGCTCGCCTCCAGCAGCGAGCGAATGCCCGCCGTCGCGGCCTGCCCGAGCATGCCCTGATGCAAGACGCTCCGAAGGTCGCGCAGCGGCCGGAAAATCTCCGTACCCGCCATCAGGACGATCAGGAGCGTGGTCAGGCCCATCTCCCCGTGGGTCACGCGCCACGCGCCAAGAACGAGCGCCAGCGCGGCGCCCAGAGCGGCTCCAAGATCGACGATGCCGCGTGTAAGAAGGCCCGCCGCGAGCACCCAGAAGGTGTTGTCGGAGACAGCGCGCGCCTGCGCGGCGAGGCGTTCGCCCCATACGCGGCTTTGCCCGAACGCTTTGAGCGTCGGCAGGCCCTGGACTGCGTCGAGAAATGTTTCACCGAACTCCTTGAATGCCTGGGCGCGCGAGAGGCTGGTGCGGCGTTCATGCATATGCACGGCGATCGGTCCGAACAACGCCACCAGGGCCGCGACCAGGAGCACGGTGGCCACGGGCAGGTCCCAGAACGCGATGAAACCGAAGATGGCAAATGGCGCGCAGAGGGCCACGGCCAGTTGCGGCAGATACTGCCCAAAGAAGGTCTGCAACTGCTCAACGCCGTCGATGACCGACAGCATCACGCCGCCCGTACGTTGTTCGGCGAACCAGGCCGGTCCAAGCGCCACGATGCGGTCGTACAACCGGCCACGCAGGGTTTCCTGGGCTCGTGCTGCGGTGCGACAGGCGATGCCCGCGCGCCAGTGATCCAGCAACGCACGCAGCACGATAGCCGCCGCCACGGCGACCGAGGGTGCTACCCATGATTGCCACTGACTGCCTCGCAAGACCAGTGCGAGCAACTGGCCGAGAAACACAAAGCGTGCGATTCCGGCCAGCAGGGCCAGCAGTCCGACGACGATGCTAAGCACCATGTGCCCGCGTAGTCCTTTAGTCAGTTGCCAAAGGCGAAGATCGAAATACATCAGGGTGACTCCTCAAGGTATTGGATCATCGTGGCATGGACCCGCGCTGCGCGCGAGCGATGCTTTCTCAACCGGGGTTGAGCTAAACTTTACCCATCATGCCAAGACCCTCTCCGCACATTCCGCCTATTCCACCCTTAGCCGCCCTGAAGGCGTTCGAAGCCGTGGCCAGACTTGGCAGCCTGAGCCGCGCGGCGGAAGAGCTCAACGTTACCAAGAGCGCCATCAGTCATCAATTGCGCGCGCTGGAATCCGCACTGGGTACAACGTTGATGCACCGTGGCGGCACGACTTCACGCGCGCAACCCACGTCCGCCGGGCAGGAGTTGCTGGCGGCTATTGAGGCCAGCCTGATTCCGCTGGGCGAAGCCTGCGAGCGGTTGACCATGCGGCGGCGCAAGCGTCGCCGCACGTTGACGGTCTCCGCCAATGCGCCATTTTCATCGCTGTGGCTCGCGCCTCATGTGGTTGAATTCTCGACGCGCTATCCGGAGATTGCGGTGAACCTGAGGGTGTTTGACGACGAGCCCGACTGGCAGAATGACACTATCGATATCGCGATTCTGCGCGTGCCGTTGACAAGCTCGTCAGGCGATGAGCCGGACCCGCACCCGGGCGATCGGGCGCTGGTCCGGGAGACCGTGTTCCCCGTGTGCAGCCCGCTGTTGATGGACCCACGGACCGCTACTGCGCAGACACTGACCGAGCATCGGCTGCTGCAGGAGGAACACCACGCATCGAGTCGTGAAATAGACTGGCAGACGTGGTTTGCGCTGCTCGGCGCGGGAGCGCTTCCAGAGCAGAACCTGGTCCGGTTGAGCAGTTTCAGCCCGATCATCGGCGCTGCGATTGCGGGGAAGGGTGTTGCGCTGGGCCGTTCACCGCTGATCGATTTTGACTTGGCCCACGGCCGTCTGGTTCGCCTGTTTCCGGAGCATGAATTACCGGGGTCGTGGCAGTTTGTTATTCGCCTCCATCCCCACCGCTCATCCGATCCGACGCTGATTCAGTTTCAGAATTTCATGCTTGAGCGCTCGGCGATCTGACATGGGCGGCGGGGTTCCGCTTCGTCAAAGCTCATCGAGCACGCCGAGATACGCGCGGCCGATGACCTCATGCGAGGCGTCGGCATTCGGCGGATGAAATGCGCCAGCGCGGACATCGCGATACAAACGCTCGAGTTCGTTCCGCCGCGACAAAGACGCCGCGCCCGCTATGCCCAGCGACAGGTTTACCACCCGCAGCGCGCCGTCCACGGCATGCTGTTTTGCTGCCAGCAATTTCGCGATCCAGAGTTCATCCTCGGCATAACCTTCCCACCACTGCGCCGCCACGCGCTCGATCAACGCTTCGATACTGTCGAGCTCGATCGCAGCTTCTGCCACCGCAGCTTGCGTGAACGGCTTATGCGCGTAGGTCTGCCCGTGCGGTGCCGCCGACTTGCGGTTGCGCGCTTCGCCTACGGCCAGGTCGAACGCACGCTTCGCGATGCCGTAATACACCGCGCCGAGCCCTGGCAGCACGGCGCCCAGGATGCCATCCACGAACGGATCGTTGGGTATGCCGGCGGGCAGCACGCGCGTCACATGTTCCCGCGCTGCGATGGCTCCTTCAAGATAGGTATCGTCGCTGCGTGTGGCGCGCAACCCAAGAGCGTCCCAGGTCTGGACCGTGCGATGCCCCGGCGATTCGCGCCGGATAAACGCATGCACGATCTTCGGGTGCGCCGGATCGGAGTCATCCAGGCCATGCACGCCGAGCCAGTCCCATGCCGGTGCAAGCGAGGTCATGACCTTGTGGCCGTTGAAACGATAACTCCCGTCGGGTAGCGGCGTCGCCGTGACGAAGGAATGAGCCAGGCCCAGGTCGTTGCCGGGTTCGCCATGTCCGGCGGCGAACACCTTGCCGGCGCTGGCTTCTTCGAGTATCCATTGCGCGGAGGTATCGCCCTTGCGTAACAGATGAAGCGCGGCACCGATCCAGTATTGATGCATGTTCAACGCGAGGGCGGTCGCCGGCGCGCGATAAGCGAGGCGGACTTGTTCTCGCAGCAACTCCGGTAGCGTGAGGCCGAGCCCACCCAGTGAAACAGGAACGGCGGCGTGGAGAAAGCCGGCGCGTTGCAGGTCGTCGAGGTCTTCGGTGAAGAAGCGGTTTTCTCGGTCATAGCCGGCGGCGCGTTCGCCGATGCGCGCGAGCAACGCGTCGCTGAGTAATGGGGCGCGGGGGGCGCGAGGGGTACGGGACGTTACGGACCCTTTTGCCTGAGCAGTCCGTGAAACGGGCAACGCGTCGACTTCGCTTGGAACGTTTGACATCCAGCGGCTCCTTATATGAACCATTGCGTTCAGCGATTATGGCGACGCGCTGGATGAGCGCGCCACCATCAATTGATGATTTGCAAATCAGGATGTCTGCTGGACGGTACTCGATCTGGTTTTGCCTTCGGGTTTCGGTTATGACGGCGACTATCGGCGTGCAGGTTCAGGAC
Organism: Caballeronia sp. LjRoot34; assembly: GCF_964253815.1. NCBI lineage: Bacteria > Pseudomonadati > Pseudomonadota > Betaproteobacteria > Burkholderiales > Burkholderiaceae > Caballeronia > Caballeronia sp. LjRoot34. The sequence continues at coordinate 370,999 of NZ_CAXUSB020000003.1, read as the reverse complement.
ACCGCCTCCACATTCCTCGATGAAAACGTCCGTACCGCCGAGCGTGTAACGCGTGCCGGATGATGGTCGGGTAAGTAAGGCCCGTGTCCCTGAATCTTCTCGCGCAAGGTCCCGGGCGCGTATTCTTTCTGCATCAGGCCACGCCTTTGCAGCACGGGCACCACATGGTCGACGAATTCGCTCCACCAGCCCAGGGTCGTCACCGGCACCACGTTGAATCCGTCCACACCGGCGTCGGCATAGCGCTGGACTTCATCGGCGATCTGTTCCGGCGTGCCGGCAAAACGGCCGGACACGGTCTCGCGCAACAACTCGCCGAATGTCACCACATGGTCCGGCGCGGCCTCGATGAAAGCCCGCACGTTGCCGCGCACGTGGTTCGTCAGCAGCAGTTCGGAAATGGGCCGTGCGGGGTCGATGTTCGACAGGTCCACGCCAAGACCGCCGCTCCAGAACGACTGCAATGCTTCCACGCTCAGCCACTCTTTCAGTTCGCGACGGCGCGCGAGCGCTTCGGCTTCGGTGGAACCAATAACCGGCGCAAGCGACACGATGATCTTCAGCTCGTCCTCGGCACGACCGAAGGCACGCGCGCGTGCCCGCAGATCGGCAGCCGTCAGGGCGGCGCTTTCAGGTGTGCGCGACGCAATGAACGTGGCTTCGGCATGGCGTGCCGCAAACGAGCGCCCGGCTTCCGATCCTCCGGCCTGGAACAGGAGCGGTGTGCGTTGCGGCGAAGGTTCGGAGAGGTGAGGTCCCTCGACCGAGTAACGCTGCCCGCGATGATGGATCTTATGCACCTTGGCGGGATCGGCGAATACTCCTCGCTCCGGGTCCGTCACTAGCGCATCGTCTTCCCAGCTTGCCTCCCAAAGCTTGTAGGCAACATCGGCATATTCCTCCGCCCAGCGGTAGCGTTCATCGTGTTCCGTCAACGCGCTTTGCCCATGATTGCGGGCGGCGTTATCGAGGTATGACGTGACGATGTTCCATGCCACGCGCCCGTCCGTCATATGGTCGAGCGTGGACATCTTGCGGGCGAAATCGAAGGGATGATCCTGGATGACGGAGCTGGTGACCGCAAAGCCCAGGTGCTCGGTCACCGCGCCCAATGCCGAGACGAGGCTGGCCGGGTCGAGGCTCGGAAACTGCATCGCTGTGCGAATCGAGGTGTCGCCGCTGCCGCGGAATTTATCGTAGACGCCCACTACATCGGCGAGGAATACGGTATCGAACTTGCCGCGCTCGACCGTGCGCGCAAGATCCAGCCAGGGTTGCAGCCGCTTGTAGTCGAGCTGGATGCGGCCTTCGGGGTGACGCCAGTAGCCGTGGCTGTGGTGATTGGGCGTGACATGTGTGAATGCGTTGTAGATCAGGCGTCGCGTCATGGCGTGAACTCTGCGGCAGGGGCATTCTGGGTCGAGCCGGCGCCTGACGGCTTGCGCGACGGCGAAGGCAAGGACAGCACGGCGTCGATCAGGGTGCGGGTGGAAGATTTGCGTGCATTGGCGTTGAGATCAGCGGCATTGAAGGTCTCGATGATCCGGCCGTTCTCCATCACCGCCACGCGGTCGCACATGAATTCGATCACCGGCAAGCTATGGCCGATGAACAGATAGGTCAGATCGAGGGTCTGTCGAAGTTCGAGCAACAGGTTGAGTATGTCCGCCTGAATCGATACATCGAGCGCGGAAGTCGGTTCATCGAGCACAATGAATTCGGGCTTTACAACCAACGCCCGGGCGATCCCGATCCGCTGCCGCTGCCCGCCGGAAAACGCGTGGGGAAAGCGCCGGAGATGCTCGGCTTTCAGCCCGACGCGCTCAATGGCTTCAACGGCAAGTTCGTAAGCGTGAGCCTGGTCGCGGGCCGCGCCGAGCCGCAGCGCCGGGTCGCAAAGTTGCTCGCCGATCGTGCGGCGCGGATTAAGCGATGACGTACTGTCCTGGAACACGAACTGAAAGCGCTGACGGAAGCGCCGTAGTGCGACGGCGTCGAACTGTGCCAGGTCAGCGCCCGCAAAGTGCACGCTGCCGCCAGTCGATGCAAGCAGGTGCGCGACCAGGCGTGCCAGTGTCGACTTGCCGGAACCCGATGTCCCGATCAGGCCAAAGATCTCGCCACGGAGGACTTCGAAATGGACGTCGCTTACAGCATCGAGTGTGCGCACACGCGAACGCAGCCATGATTTTTCAATAACAAATGTTTTGGACAGTCCCTCGACTTTCAGCAAGGTCTCAGAGGTGCGTGGTTTCGAAACAGTCGATCCCGAGGCTTCGCTACCAGCGCTTTCCCCAAGCCGTCGTGCAGGCGATGGGTCCAGGCGCCGCAGCCCCAGTTCCGGCACCGCTGCAATAAGTTTCGCCGTATACGGATGGCGAGGCGCCGTCAGCACTTGCGCTGTTGGCCCATGTTCGACGATCCGCCCGGCCGTCATTACGGCCACCCGATCGCTCAGGTATGACACCACGCCGAAGTCATGCGTGATGATAAGAATGGCCATTCCGAACTCACGGTTCAGACTCTTCAGCAGCGCGAGAATTTCTTTCTGAAGCGTGGCGTCGAGCGCGGTAGTCGGTTCGTCGGCAATCAGCAGGCGGGGTTGACCCATCGCCGCCATCGCGATCATCACGCGCTGCCGCATCCCGCCGCTCAGCTCATGCGGCCATGCGTGCAAGACCCGTTTTGTATCGGCGATACCCACGCGCTGGAGCCACGTGGCCGCTTGCTCAAGCGCCTCAGCCTGGCTGACATGGCGACGATGCCGTGCGACCTCCTGAAGCTGCGCGCCCACCCTGAACGACGGATCGAGCGAACTGAGCGGGTTTTGAAAGACCATCGCGATGCTGTTGCCACGAACTTGTTCGAGTGCGGCTTCCGGCATGCCCAACAGCGCGCTCCCTTCGAACTCAACCGTTCCGCGCACGCTCGCCTCACGCGGTAACAGGCCGGCAATGGCTGCCGCCGTGACGCTCTTGCCCGAACCGGATTCCCCGACCAGCGCGACGATTTCTCCCGCTTCGATACTCAGGTCCAGACCGCGTACGGCGCTTTCAAGGCCGCGTCGTCCAGTGAAATCCACCTTCAGTTGTTCAATCTTCAGCAGTGGCACATGGATCTCCGCAAGGGCGTGTGACGGTTAAGCGGGTTCGTTCAAGGACCGGTCAATCGCGTGGATCAAGCACATCGCGCAGACCGTCCCCGAACCAGTTGAACGCAAGCGCGAAGGCGACGATCACCAGCGCGGGAAGGGTTGCCACATGACCGCCGCCGAGTAGCATCACTCGAGCGCCTTCGCCGACCATGCGGCCCCAATCAGCCGTGGGCGGCTGTACGCCAAGCCCTAGAAAGCTCAGGCCCGCGAGGAACACGATCATTCCGCCGATCAGCGTCGTGCCATACACCACTACCGACGTCAGCACGTTCGGCAGGATCTCGCGCGAGACGATCTCGAAGGACGATGCACCCAGCGCACGCGCAGCCTCCACATACTCCTTATCCCGCTCTGCCCGCACTTCGGCATAGACCACCCGCGTGACATAGGGCAGCGCGCAGAACAGCACGGTCGCGGTCACCGTAAAGATGCCCGGTCCGAACGTCGTGGCGAGATTGATCGCAAACAGGATCATCGGAAACGCAAACAGGATGTCGATGAAGCGCATGACGACCGCACTCGCACGGCTTCGTGAATAGCCGGCGTACAGACCAAGCAGGAGACCGAGCACGCAGGCTCCGAGCACGGCGGGGATCACCACGACGAGCGACGTCCTGCCGCCCCAGATCAGGCGGCTCAGCATGTCGCGTCCTTGAGCGTCGAGGCCAAGGAGGTGCCCCGGTGTGCCGATGCCGCCAAGGCGCAGCACCGGGTCGGCGGCGTTCGGGTCATAGGGCGCGAGCCAGGGTGCAGCTGCCGAAACGGCGAAGACCAGCAGGATGAAAATCAGTCCACCGAACGCAAGTCCATTCGATGCCAGTCGCGTGGCGGCTTCGCTCATGCGCGACGGCGCGAGCCGCTCGCACGCGCTGCAGCTCTCGGCGTATGCTTTTTCCCGAACCAGTTCTGACGGTGGCATCGAGTAGTTCCTATGGAAGATCTGCGTTAAGCGCCAAGGCGCGGGTTGAGCAGGTCGAGCGCGATGTCGGTCACAAGATTCACGCCCACAAAACATGCTGCGATCAGCATCACGCCAGCTTGCGTCATTGGATAGTCCCGGCCGGCTGCTGCCACATAGAGTTGCGAACCCAGGCCGGGCCACGCGAACACGTTTTCCACAAGAATCACGCCGCTCAGCAAATAGCCTATCTGCAGGCCGGTGACGTTGATCACCGGACTAAGCAGGTTGCGTCCCATGTGACGCCGCAGAATCCGGGCGCGTGAAAATCCCAGCGATCGATAGGTCCTGATGTAATCCGCCCCTGCGATGTCGATCACGCTTGCCCTGACTAGCCGCGCAAGAATGAGCATCGAAATGAGCGCCGCCGAAAACGCCGGCAGGAGGAGATGGCGCAGCAAGTCCGGCAGGCCGCCGTCGCCACGCATGTCCGCAATGCCGGATGACGGCAGCCAGTGAAGCTTGAGCGCGAACAGCCACATCAGCACGAGTCCGAGCCAGAATACCGGCATGTTGTGGCCAATCTGAATCACGAACATGGAGACCGAATCGCCCTTTGATCCTCGATTCAAACCGGACACCACGCCCACGGCGACACCGAACACGACGCAGATCAGCGTTGCTGCGGCGGTGAGGATCGCGGTATTGATGAACGCGCGGCCGAGTACGTCCATGACCGGCACCTTGAGGACGATGGAGTCGCCCCAATGGCCGCTCAGCAAATGCGACAGCCAGATGAAGTACTGCGTAACCAGCGGCCGGTCGAAGCCGTATTCATGCCGAAGGGCGTCAATGGACGATTGCGGCATCTGCCCCGTGAGCGCGTTCGAGATCGGATCGCCCGGGGCCAGATGCGCCGAAAGAAACACCAGCACCGAGATGGTCAGGAAGACCGGAATGGCCTGCGCCAGGCGACTGATGATGGTGCGCGTCATGTTGACAGCCACACGTGGCTCAGGTCGTACCAATTCTGCGCCGGCACGTTAAAGCCCCTGACCTTGGGGCTGGTAGAAAAGTAACGGGTGAACGAAAGCAGCGGCACGACACCGGCCTGCTTCTGCAGCAAGCCATTGGCGCTCTTCCATAGAGGGATCGCGCGGGCCTCGTCGGGTTCTACTGACGCCACGTCGATCGATGCCGCCAGTTCCGGCCCAAGCAGGTCCTTGCCGCCGCGCGCCACAACATACCCTTGATACACAATACGCAGCCACAGAGGGGTGACGAAGCCCCATTCCATGCTGGCGAGCGCGATGTCGTCGGACAGGTGCGGGAGATTGGACGTATAGGTCAGCCACTCCTGCGAGAGGATCTTCACGTTGATGCCGACCTTCGCGAGATCGCGCTGTATCCATTCGATGCTCGGTTGATTCGCCTCGTCGGTCGCAATGGTGAAGCTGATGTCGCCATCCTTGAAGCCCGCTTCGCTCAACAGCCGGCGCGCAGCATCGGGATCGTAGGCGAAGTCCTTTTGGGCAGGATCGTAGGCGGTGTTGCCGGGGTTAAGAATGTTGTACGACGCAATGGCGTGACCTTTGAAGAGCGTTTTGGCGAGCCCTTCGCGATCAATCGACTGAATGATCGCCTGCCGGACACGCACATCTTGTGCGAACTTGTTCTTGAAATTCCAGCCTAGATAAAGCAATCCCGCGCCCGTGCCCTCGGGCACGGCATAGCCGTTCGAGGACAACGGCTGAACCGCGTCGGCGGGCGTGCGGGTAAGGATGTCGATCTCGCCCGCCTGGAGCGCGGCGAGGCGCGTGGAGTCGTCAATGATGGGCCGGAATACAATTTTGTCGAGGTAGGGACGTGGCCCCCAGTACTGTTCGTGACGCGCCAGTTCAGTCTTTTCCCCGTGAACTCGTGTGACCAGCTTGAAGGGCCCTGTGCCCGAAGCATGTTCGGCAAGACCATCCTGGCCCCAGGTCTTCAGCGCCTCGGGACTAAAGATTCCCGACACGTAATTGCCTTGCGGCAGCATGCGCGGAAAGTCGCGAAACGGTTTGTTAAAGACGTAGCGCACGGTGTAATCATCGACCACGTCAAAGGACTTCAGATCGCCGTACACCGCTTTCATGAAGGCGTTAGCCTTGACGTCGTAGTACTCGAAGCTCTTGTCATGGAAGCGGCGCACGTTGAACTCCACGGCGTGCGCATCGAACTGGGCGCCATCGTGGAATTTCACGCCGCGGCGCAGCTTGAACGTGAACGTGGTCGCGTCATCGCTGACCTGCCAGCTTTCAGCCAGCGCCGGAATCAGAGGCGGCGGCCCATCGGAGGAGGGTCTGCTGAGATCTTCGCCGACCAGCGACTCGTAGATATGCCGGTCTACCCGGTACGTTTCCCAGGAGTATTGATGATTGGGATCAAAGACGGTCGGCTCCTGATACTCGCCCACGACAAGTGTGCCGCCCACCCGAGGCGTGCCGTCCGATGCAGCATGAATGAGCGCCGCCGGATTGACTGAACCTTGCGTACCATGCCTGCTGATCAGCCCATAGCCGATCGCGCCGACACCCAGCAACGCGCCGCCAACAATGAAGCTCCGACGTCCTGCCGAATTTTGTTTTTTGCTCGGTGGCGGCGAATCCTTGGGATGACTATCTGACATCTGCTGATTCCTTCTATTTTTTTTGATGGAGCGCGGACACGCCGTGCCGGTGTCTGCTTGAGAGGCGGTTCCGTCAACGTGACGATGCGCGACGATGTGTGACGGATGACAAACGTAAACCCTACGGTTCACATGGACGTATCGCAACGAAGGATTCGTGCGAAAGATATGACGCTCGTGGCGCGACGCACTGCGCTGAAGCCCTGCTGAAAGCTCTGCTGAAAATCAACGACTCTGCTTTGATCGATATCAGAAAATCTTCGTTGGTCGGATTTATCGGCGTGTTTAGACTCCATTTCATCTTGTCATAACAAGTTGAAATGACTGCTCCCACCGCCACCTTGTTGCCGCTGTCCGCCGCCCCGCTCTATGCCCGGTTAAAGGAAGTACTGCGCGCCCGCATCCTTGACGGGACGTACGCGCCGCATGGGCAGATGCCATCCGAGCACGAGCTCTGCGCAATGTTCGAGGTCAGCCGCATCACCGTGCGTCAGGCGCTTGGCGACCTGCAGAAAGAGGGCTTGCTGTTCAAGATCCATGGAAAGGGAACTTTCGTTTCCAAGCCGAAAGCCTTTCAGAACGTAACGTCGCTACAAGGCTTTGCAGAGGCGATGTCATCGATGGGATATGAAATCGTCAACCAGCTGCGCACGTTCAGGGTGATCAAGGCTGACCGCCACGTTGCAAGCCGCCTGAATGTTGCCGAGGGCTCGGGGGTAGTCGAAATCCATCGGGTGCGGCTGCTCAACCGGGCGCCCGTGTCGCTGGAAATTACCTACGTTCCGGAGGCGCTCGAAAAGCGTCTGGCCAATGCCGACCTCGTGACCCGCGACATCTTTTTGATCCTTGAGAACGACTGTGGACTTTCGCTCGGCCACGCCGATGTATCGATCGACGCGATTCTCGCCGATGACGAAATCGGCGCCGCGCTGCAGGTAGAGGAGGGCAGTCCGGTGCTGCGGATCGAACGCCTCACGCACTGCGCTGACGGCACGCCTATCGACTATGAATACCTTTATTTTCGCGGCGATGCATTCCAGTACCGGATGCGTATCGACCGGGAAAAGAAACGCAGGAATGCGAGGAAAGCGCGATGAATACACATGTTCTCGAATACGACGTCGTGGTGGTGGGAGGCGGAACAGCCGGACCCATGGCCGCGGTCAAAGCGAAGGAACGCGATCCCTCGCTCAGGGTGTTGCTGCTGGAGAAAGCAAACGTCAAGCGTAGCGGCGCAATTTCCATGGGCATGGACGGTCTCAACAACGCGATTGTTCCCGGGCACGCAACGCCTGAGCAATATACGCGGGAGATCACGATCGCGAACGACGGTATTGTCGACCAGTCAGCGGTGTACGCCTATGCGCGGCATAGCTTCAAGACGATCGAGGAACTGGATCGCTGGGGTGTGAAATTCGAGAAGGACAGTACTGGCGACTACGCTGTCAAGAAGGTGCATCACATGGGTTCCTATGTGCTGCCCATGCCGGAAGGGCACAGCATCAAGAAAGTACTTTATCGTCAGCTCAAGCGTTCCCGGGTCGCCATTACCAACCGGATTGTCGCGACACGCCTCCTGACCGATGCAACGGGACGCGTCTGCGGCGTAATGGGTTTCGACTGCCGCACCGCCGACTTTTATATCGTGCGCGCGAAGGCCGTGATCCTGAGTTGTGGCGCCGCAGGCCGGCTGGGGTTGCCGGCGTCGGGATACCTGATGGGCACTTATGAAAACCCGACCAACGCAGGTGACGGTTATGCCATGGCCTATCACGCCGGCGCCGCGCTTTCCAACCTTGAGTGTTTCCAGATCAACCCTTTAATCAAGGACTATAACGGTCCGGCTTGCGCTTATGTGACCGGACCGCTTGGCGGCTTCACGGCGAATGGCAAGGGCGAACGCTTTATTGAATGCGACTACTGGAGCGGTCAGATGATGTGGGAGTTCTACCAGGAACTGCAAAGCGGCAATGGGCCGGTGTTCCTGAAGCTCGATCATCTGGCGGAAGAAACGATCAAGACGATCGAAGACATCCTTCATACCAACGAGCGTCCGAGTCGGGGGCGTTTCCATGCGGGACGAGGCACTGACTACCGGCAGCAGATGGTCGAGATGCACATCTCGGAGATCGGCTTTTGCAGCGGCCACAGCGCGTCGGGCGTGTATGTCAACGAGCGCGCGGAGACCACGGTGGCGGGTTTATATGCAGCGGGCGACATGGCCGCGGTGCCGCACAACTACATGCTTGGCGCGTTCACTTACGGCTGGTTCGCGGGATGGAACGCGGCCGGCGATGTCGCGGGCCGCGAGTTTTCACCGCTCGACGACGAACAGATAGCGGCAGAGCGTCAACGCATCTACGCACCGCTCGAACGCGAATCGGGGCTTGCCCCGGCGCAGGTCGAATACAAGTTGCGGCGCATGGTGAACGATTATCTGCAACCGCCCAAGGTCACGCGAAAGATGGAGATCGGGCTGCAGCGGTTCGAGGAAATCAGCGCCGATATCGATGAGATGAAAGCCGATAACCCGCACGAACTGATGCGCGCCGCAGAAGTGCGAGCCATCAGGGACTGCGCGGAAATGGCCGCACGTGCGTCGCTCTTCAGGACCGAGAGCCGCTGGGGGCTTTATCACCACCGGGTGGATTATCCGCAGCGTAACGACAGCGAGTGGTTCTGCCATACGCACCTCTTCAAGGATCAGTTCGGCAGGATGACGAGCGCGAAACGCGCGGTCGAGCCCTATGTGCTTCCGCTCGACAACGACGAAAGCGATGCCTATCAAAAGTTGCGCATTGGCGAGCGTGTGTCCGTGCCCGCAGCCGTGCCGGAATCCGCCTGAACGGAGTCTCCATGTCCTATACGTCTCATGAAATTTTCCAGCGAAGCTCGGCGCCTGTCACCGTCGACGAAGACAAATGTATCGCTGACAAGGGCTGCACCGTCTGTGTGGATGTCTGTCCGCTCGACTTGCTGGCGATCGACCTCTCGAAGGGCAAGGCCTTCATGAAGTTCGATGAATGCTGGTACTGCATGCCGTGCGAACAGGATTGCCCGACCGGTGCGGTCAAGGTAGAGATTCCTTATTTGCTGCGCTGACGCGGCGTTCAGATTCGCGGCGTAGTCACTATCTACTCGGGGTTGAGTAATGAACATTCGGAATATTCGAAAACTGCTTCGGGCTTCCACGGCGTTAGGCATCGTCATGGCGTCATTGAGCGCCGCGCAGGCGGAAACGATCCGCGTGGCTATCGGCACGCAGGACACCACGATCAACTGCGCGACCGGCGGTCTCATGATCCGGGAACTGCATCTGCTCGATAAGTATCTTCCGCACGACGGCAAATACAAGGACGTCCAGTACGACATCCAGTGGAAGGACTTCACATCCGGCGCGCCGCTGACTAATGAAATGGTCGCGGGCAAACTCGATTTCGGCGCGATGGCGGATTTTCCTGGCACGCTCAACGCGGCGGCATTCAAGAAAGCCGGCAAGCGGAGTGAGTTCATCACGGTTCTGTCGGGGAGCATCGAGGGCAGCGGCAATGGCATTGTCGTCCCGATCGGGTCCCCGATTCATTCCTTGGCCGACCTGAAGGGCAAGACAATCTCGGTGCCGTTCGCATCGACCGCGCATAGCATGTTGCTGCGCGCTATCAAGGCGCAAGGCTGGGATCCTGAGACCGACGTCAACATCATCACGCAAGCGCCGGAAGTGGCGGGCAGTGCGCTCAAGGCGCACAAGATTGACGCGCATGCCGACTTTGTGCCGTTCGCCGACCTGTTTCCGTATCGCGGCTTCGCGACCAAGATCTATGACGGTTCGCAAAGCCACGCACCGACTTTTCATGGTGCGCTCGTCGACGCGGACTACGCAAAGAAGTACCCGGAAATTGTCGTTGCCTATTTGCGCGCGACCATTGAGGCGAATCGCCTGATGGCGCAGGACCCGGAAAAGTACAGCCTGCTGATAGAGAAAGTGACGGGCATTGAAGCGCCGGTCGATTACCTGTATCACGGGCCGCTCGGCTTGCAGACCCGCGACCTGACCTGGAAGCCGGAGTATCGGCAGGCCGTGGCGAGCGCGATCGACACACTCAAGCTGCTGAAAAAGACGGACGTCGAGCTCGATGCGAACAGCATCATTGACGACCACTTTATCCGCGAGGCGTTCAAGCAGTCCGGCCTCGACTACGACGCCGCGCTCAAGAACTACGCGAAGCAGCCGTTGACGGCCAATGACGCGCAAACGGGCAAGAGAATCACCGATTTCAATGACGTTGCTCAAGTGTGGGTCGAAGGTGAAGACGCCGTTCGCAGTTACGCGCAACCGCAAGAAGCTCTCACTGCGCAGGAAGCGTTGACGAAACAGGGCAAGACCGTGCGCGCGGTGTTTGTGCAGGATCACACGAGCGGGCTGAAGCTGTTGGCGGGCCAAGCCTGGTATGTCCGCTCAGGCACCGGGCAGATTGCGGCTTTCCTGCTGCGCGCCAGTGCGGACGATTACGCGAAAAAGGTCAGTGGCCAAGTCTCGGACTATGCATCGGTTCGGGCTGGTGCGGCTCAGGCCGTGGCCGCACGCTGACGCGCAGCAGGTTCGACGCCTTCTACAGGAAATCGATAATGGCCACTTCGCTCGAAAGCATCGAAAGCCGCGACTTGCCGGCGCTTGACGGACAACGTTCGTCGGCGGTGTTGACGCGCACGCCTGTCAGCCGTTCGATCTGGCGTTGCGCGTCACTTGTCGCCTGCCTCGGCCTGTGGCAGATCGCTACGCAGTACAAGGTCTCGCTCGGCTTCGTGACAATGGCGAATGTGCCCGCACCGACGGAGGTCGCACAGGCGTTCTGGCATCTGCTGCATTCACCCAAGCTGCCGATGCACCTCTTCGCCAGCATCATGCGGGTGCTGGTCGGATTCAGCGCGGCGGCTTTGGTTGGGATCGGCTTTGGCCTGGCCATCGGACGGTATCGCGCGTTCGAAGATACAGTGCTGCCGTCGCTGGAAGTGCTGCGGCCCATTCCCGCTGTTGCATGGATTCCGCTGGCGATCCTGATGTTTCCGTCGTCGGAGGTGAGCATGATGTTCATCACGTTCATCGGCGCGCTGTTTCCTATTCTGCTCAATACCATTCACGGCGTGGAAGGCGTCGATCCACGCCTGGTCGCCACCGCGCGAAGCCTTGGCACGCGCCGCCTCGCCCTGTTCAGCGAAGTGATCCTGCCCGGCGCGGCGCCGGCGATCCTGACCGGTTTGTCGATCGGCATGGGCACTGCGTGGTTTTGCCTGATCACGGCCGAGATGATCGCGGGGCAGTACGGGATCGGCTATTTCACGTGGGAGTCGTACACCTTGCAGAACTACGCCGATATCGTCGTCGGCATGCTGCTGATCGGCGCGCTTGGCATGGGCAGCAGCGTGCTTGTCAAAAGGCTCGGACTGATGCTGATGCCGTGGCATCGGCTGAGCGAGGCACGTCGATGAGTATCGCGTTAACCGAGGTGTCGACCGAGGCCACCCTGGGCCGTGTGGACGTGCGTTCGCTAAGCGTTGAGGTGGGGTTGCCGAGCGAACGATTGACGGCGCTCGATCGCCTCGATTTCACCGTCGAGCCGGGCGAATTCGTCTGTGTGCTCGGACCGTCAGGTTGTGGCAAGTCCACGTTGCTGGGCGCTATTGCGGGACATGTGGCGTCCACCCGTGGCGAGATCGCCGTGGATGGCGAACGGGTCGAAGGGCCGCATCGAAACCGTGGCCTTGTGTTTCAGCAGCACACGTTGTTTCCGTGGAAGCGGGTGATCGACAACGTTGCGTTCGGACTGAAGATGAGCGGGCTCGGTCTCGCGGAACGGCATCGCGAGGCGCGTGCGTTGCTCGAACTCGTCGGCCTGCAGGGATTCGAAGCGCGTTATCCGGCGCAACTGTCGGGCGGCATGCAACAGCGGGTGGAAATTGCACGCGCGCTGATCAATCGGCCGCGCATCCTGCTGATGGACGAACCGTTCGGTGCACTCGACGCACAGACGCGCCGGATGATGCAGAGCCTGCTGCTTGATGTGTGGGCGCGTATGCGCACGACCGTGATGTTCGTGACTCACGATATTGACGAGGCATTGTTCCTGGCCGATCGCATTCTCGTGCTGTCGCGACGGCCGGCGCGAATCATCGCCGATATCGTGGTGCCACTTTCCCGTCCACGCGATGACGAAAGCACGGTGGCGGCGGAGTTCGTCGACATCAAGCGCCGTTGCCTTGCATTGCTGCGCGAGACGACATGAAATTGCGCGCCACGCCATTCTGAATATTCATTGCTTCAATCGCTCATTTGACAACCCATCCACCCATGACTGTTTTCTCTCCGCTGACTTTCGACCCGGACGCGCTCGACCCCGAAGCAGCGGCCGTGCTGCCGCGCCTGTCCAGCGCCGACCCGGTGGTTCGCCGCATCGCGCTCCTTGAACTCGCGGATCTGGAGGACGAGAACCTGTTGCCGCCGATCGTCCATGCGCTGCGCCATGACGATTCGGCAGATGTCCGCCGGGAGGCCGCGCGTGTGCTGGCGGCCTGGGAAGGGGCGGAGGTTGTCGACGCGCTGTGCCGCTCCCTTCTCGACGCGGATGAAACGGTGCGCCTTGCTGCCGCTCAAAGCCTCTCGGAACTCAAGGAAGCAACGTCCGGCCACGTGTTGCTTGAATGGGTCGCCAATCCCGACCCGTTCGTGCAGGCCGCGATACTCCGCGCATTGCGTGAATTGCGCCTGTCCGACGCACTGGACCCCGCCATGCGAGCACTCTCGCATCCGCTTGCGTCGGTGCGCCTGGAGGCCGTCGGCGTCGCAGGCTGGCTCAAGGACGAGCGCGCACTTGCGCAACTCGCGCAAGTGGCCGCAGGCGATACCGATCCCGATGTGCGCCGGGCCGCAGTGGGATCGTTAGGACTGGGCTCGGAGCCGGCGCAAGCCATTGTCGATGCGTTGCTCAGTGCGTTGCGCGACGACGCGTGGCAAGTGCGTGAGGAAGCCGCCGCGACGCTGGGCAAGCTGCGCGCGGGCCAGGCACGTGACGCGTTGATCGCGTCGCTCGACGATCCCTACTGGCAGGTCAGGTTGAAGTCTGCGCGAGCGCTCGGCCGGTTGCGTGACCCGGGCGCGGGAGCGGCGCTTGCCCGGCTGCTGTCGCACTCCATCAGCAATCTGCGCAAGGAAGCGGCGCTTGCGCTCGGCGAGCTTGGCGACCGCGGTTTGCTGCCGGCCCTGCAAGCTGCCCAAGGCGACCCGGACCCGGAAGTACGCAAGGCCATTCGCATCGCGTTGCAACAGATCGAAGGTCTTCCAGCATGAACGTACCCGAGCGCATCGACCTGGACTCGCGCGCCCATACCCTGACGCTGCACTGGCCCGGCGCGCGGGCCCAGTGCGTCAGTCACGCGGCCTTGCGCCGTGCATGCCCTTGCGCCGCGTGCCGCCGTATTCGCCTCGCCGCGAGTTCCGTGCAGGCAGCCGAGGACGTCGCAATCGTGGACATTCATTCAATGGCGTATGGCGTGCAGATCATCTTCAGCGACGGTCACGCGCAGGGGATTTTCCCGTGGCCGTTTCTCGAAGCGCTTGGGGCGGTTGCGGCATGACACAGGCCCTCGGACACCTTAGGGTCGACCGGCTCTCGGTCGAATTCGCGCAACGCGCGGGACGCTGGCCGTGGCAGCGCGCAGGCGTAGCAACGCGAGTGCTCGACGACGTTTCGATCGAAGTCGCACCCGGCGAATTCGTCGTCGTGGTGGGGCCCTCAGGGTGCGGCAAGTCTTCGCTGCTCAACGCGGTCGCCGGATTTCAGGCGCCAGCATCAGGCAGCGTCACCATCGACGGTCAGCGGGTGATATCGCCGGGAGCCGATCGGGGCGTCGTGTTCCAGCAATATTCGCTGTTCCCCTGGATGACCGTACGTTCGAATGTCGAGTACGGCCTCAAGCTGAAAGGCGTGCCGTCGGCGCAACGCCGTGACCGCGCCCGCTCGTTACTGGCGATGGCCGGGTTGTCGAACATCGAAACGTATTTCCCCGAGCAGCTTTCGGGCGGCATGAAGCAGCGCGTGGGCATCCTGCGCGCGCTGGCGACCACACCACGCATCCTGTTGATGGACGAGCCGTTCGGCGCCCTCGACGCGCAGACCCGCACGATCATGCAGCAGTTGCTGACGACCATGTGGCGCAGCCTGAACTTGTCGGTGCTGTTCATCACGCACGATATTGACGAAGCGGTGTTTCTGGCCGATCGCATTTATGTCATGACGGCTCGTCCCGGACACATCAAGGAGATCGTGCCGGTGCCGCTTGCCCGCCCGCGCAGCGAAGCTACGATGGAGTCGATGGAGTTCTTTTCGATCCGGTCCCGGCTCCTTTCGCTGATTCGGGAGGAGAGTCAGAAAGCATTCGATACAGAAGCTCAAGTATTGCCGCCAGGAAGGGCGGCCGGCGAGGGCGGTGATGTCGGCGAGGCAAGTCCACCGTCTGTCCTGACAACGACGCTTGACTGAAGCGCCATTTTTTGGCGGCAAGTGCTTACAGTTCTGCTTTAAAGCAACGACACCTTGACACGTTAGCCAATGCCATCGGGAAATTCTAACCATGCTTAGTATCACAAAACAATTGTTCGTTTCGGGAATTCTGATCACCGCGCTGCAGGCAACGGGCAACGCGGCCGAAACCGTTCGGCTTGCGCAAAATCTGGCCCCGATATCCGGCATCGTGATTATCGCGCAGGAACAACATTTCTTCGAAAAGAACGGACTCGATGTTCAGGTCAGCAACTTCAGCAGCGGTCGGCAGGCACTGGAAACCGTGCTTGGCAATGGTGCCGATGTGGCCACCACCGCCGAAGCGCCGATTACGGCGGCGGCACTCGCCGACCAGAAGATTGCAGTGCTCGCAAGGATGGAATACTCCGACGACAAGACACTCACCCGCAGCGCCGCGCGGATCACAACGCCGGCCGATCTCAAGGGCAAGCGCATCGGGTTTTCGGCGGGTACGGGCAGCGAAATCTATACGGGCATGTTGCTCAAGCGCGCAGGACTGACCCCTGCGCAGGTTCAGCTGGTGAACTTGCGCCCGCAGGACATGCCGGCCGCGCTCGCCGGTGGCAGTATTGACGCTTACAACAGCTGGGAGCCATTCATCGCGAACGGCAAGAAAGCGCTCGGCGACGACGCCAGGGAGCTTCCGGCCAAAGGCGTTTATGCCGAGACGTTCAACCTTGTTGTCCAGCAAACTTATCTGCAGGCACATCCCGCAACGGTGGTCGCGTTTTTGCGCTCGGTCGTCGAGGCCGAAACGTGGCTGAAGGCGCATCCCGACGACGCCATCACTACTATCGCGCAGGCGACCCATATGGAGCGTGCCGATCTTGCCTCGATCTGGCATGACTATGTGTTTGATGTGGTGCTCGACCAGCGTACGCTCGACACGCTCACGCAACACGCGCAATGGCGCTTGGCGAGCGGCAACGCGCCGGCCGGGGCGACGCTCCCGGATTTCCGCCGCATTATTTTCAGTGCGCCGCTGGCTCAGGTGGACAAGGCGCGGGTACGGTTGCCCGCAGCGTCGGACTAGGCCGCGGATAACCAGCATGAAACACGCTCCATTTGTCGCGAAACTGTTTTCGCTGCCGTTATTCCTGCTGTTATGGCAGGCGCTGTGCCAGGCGCATCTCGTCAATCCTCTGCTGTTTCCTCCGCCTACGCGCGTGATCGCCGCGTTATACCGCTATCTCGGCGCAAAGGAAGGATGGGTTGATATTGATGCGAGCGTCGAGCGGGCAGTTATCGGCTACGCGGCCGGTGCCCTGGTCGGCATCGCAATCGGATTACTTAGTGGTTCGAACCGTGTTGCGGCGGGTTTGCTCACGCCCGTGTTCCAATTGCTGCGCCCGATCCCGCCAATCGCATTCGTGCCGATTGTGATCGTCTGGTTCGGACTGAGCGAACTGGGCAAGTGGTTCCTCGTATTCTGGGGCGTGTTTTTCACCGTGTGGCTTGCCACGCATCTCGGTTTGCAACGGGCAAATCCTACGTATGTGCGCGCGGCGCAGGCGCTGGGTGCGACTCGCCGCCAGTTGTTGTGGACCGTGCAGTTGCCCGACGCGCTGCCGTTTGTGTTCGTCGGGTTACGCACCGCGATCACGATCGCTTTTTATGCGCTGGTATCGGCGGAACTGGCGGGCGCGTACGCGGGCGTCGCCTACCGTCTTGAGATCACACAACAGAACCTGCAGATCGCCACGATGATGGCGGGGTTGCTGGTCTTGGGCTTTTTATCATCGCTGGCGGATCGTCTGTTCGAGATGATTTCGCGCCGTGTCGTTCACTGGTCCTCCTGACTCTTCCCGATCCAAGCCTTTATGCACTCCTCGCCACTGAGCCTCGATTTCAACAGCCTGAAGCACGCCTATGCCGATGGTTCCTGGACGCCGTCGAGCGTAATCGATGAGGTCTATCGACGGCTGGCGCATCGTGCCGGCGATCACGTCTGGACCCATGTCGTGCCGCGCGAGGTCGCATTGGCCGCAGCGGCCCGGCTCGAACGATTGGGGAACGGCGGTTCGAGCTTGCCGTTGTACGGCATCCCGTTCGGGCTGAAAGACAACATCGATGCAGCCGGATTGCCGACGACCGCGGGATGCCCCGCGTTCGGCTACGAAGCCACGCAGTCGGCGGCTGTTGTCGAGCGCCTGGAGGCCGCCGGCTCCATCCTGATCGGCAAGCAGAACATGGATCAGTTCGCCACGGGTTTGGTCGGCATCCGCTCATTGTCGGGCTACTGCCGCAATCCATTCGACTCCCGCTACATTCCGGGCGGATCGAGTTCAGGCTCGGCGGTCGCGGTCAGCACGGGCCAGGTCTCGTTTTCGATCGGGTCGGACACGGGCGGCTCGGGGCGCGTTCCAGCGGCGCTGAATAACATCGTCGGGTTGAAGCCGACGCCGGGGCTCGTCAGCATGCGCGGATTTGTCTATTGCAACCGTAGTTTCGATGTCGCTCCGGTATTCGCGCTCACCGTGCAGGACGCCTCCGATGTGCTCGACGTCATTGCCAGATACGATCCGACGGACCCGTTCTCGGTCGACCGTCCATCAACCACATTGCATCGTAGAACAACGCCTTTGCGCTTCGGTGTGCCACACGCTGAAGACCTGAAATTCTTCGGCAATGATGCGGCCCGTTCGTCGTATCTTGCGTCGCTCGACGTGCTTCGCTCGCTAGGGGCGCAAGAAGTCCGGATTGACTACAAGCCGTTCGTCGACGCTGGCCGGCTTGTGTTCGGGAGCGCGTTCATCGCCGAGCGCTGGCTTACCTATCACGATGTAATTTCCCGCTATCCCGACGCGGTTCACCCGGCGGTGCGCGCGTCGATCGACGCGGCGCAAAGCTACAGCGCCGCCGATGCATTCCAGGCGCTCTATACGCAACGAACGCTGACGCGCTACGCAGCGCAGCTTTTTCAAACTGTTGATTTTCTTGCGCTGCCTACTGTCCCCACCATTTACCGTTGCGATGACGTTGAACGCGATCCACAACGCCTGAATGCGAACATGGGGTATTACACGTACTTCGCGAATCCGCTCAACCTGGCGGCACTGAGCGTGCCGTCCGGCTTTACGCCGGACGGCTTGCCTTTCGGTTTGTCCCTGGTTGGCCCCGCATTTAGCGAACGCGCGCTGGTATCGACTGGGCGTGAAATCGAAAAGGCCATCGCGGGCTCGCTTGGCGCGACCGGTTTGCGCGTGACACCCGATTAATGCGATCCTCACACGCTTCTTTTCCAGAGAATGTCAGCCCGAATTTCCCCGCATCCGTCTCGCGATAAAACCCATTAGCTCACTGACAATCCTCATATCTATCGATCCTGCTCGATGCGCCAGGCGCATTCCGCCCAATGTTTTCCATCGAACGCAGAGCCGGCGTTTATCGCCACGTAATCCTTGCCGGATCAAAAAAGACGAAGTACCTTTGCTACTCGTTCCAGATCAATTTTGCCTATAAGCATTCCCGTATTTCTTACAGAAAGGGGGTTTGAAAATGGCAACACCCGGTCACAGCGCACTCGGCGACCATGCCGCACGGCAGTTGGCGAACGCCACCAAAACTGTCCCGCAGCTTGCAACCATTACACCTCGCTGGCTCACGCATCTGCTGCAATGGGTGCCGGTCGAGGCAGGCATCTATCGTCTGAATCAGGTGAAGAATCCGGAAGCCGTGACTGCCACATGCACCGCGCGCGAAGACGAAAGCCAATTGCCGACCACCTTTGTGCCTTATGAAGAGGAGCCGCGCGAATATTTTCTGAACGCCGTGAGCACGATTGTCGAGGTGCATACGCGCATCTCCGATCTTTACAGCAGCCCGCACGACCAGATCAAGGAACAACTGCGCCTGACGATTGAGACGATCAAGGAATTGCAGGAGAGCCAGTTGATCAACAACCCTGACTACGGGTTAATTGCGAATGTCGCGGAAGAGCAGCGCGTGCTGCCGCTGACCGGCGCGCCGACTCCGGATGATCTCGACGAACTGTTGACCAGGGTATGGAAGGAACCAGCGTTTTTCCTGACCCATCCGCTGGCGATCGCCGCCTTCGGCCGCGAGTGTACGCGCCGTGGCGTGCCGCCTCCAACCATCAGCCTGTTCGGCTCGCAATTCCTCACATGGCGTGGCATCCCGCTGATTCCGTCAGACAAGGTAACCGTGGACGACGGCAAGACCAAGATCCTGCTGCTGCGAGTCGGCGACAAGCGCCAGGGTGTGGTCGGTCTTTATCAGCCGGGCGTGGCAGGCGAGCAGGGGCCGGGGTTATCGGTGCGTTTCATGGGAATCAACAATCAGGCAATCGCTTCCTACCTGGTGTCGCTGTATTGCTCGCTTGCAGTGCACACGCCGGACGCGTTGGCGGTCCTCGAGGACGTTGAGGTTGGCAAGTACCATGACTATGCCCACACCTACCAGTAGTTCGCCGACAGCTTATCCCGACCCAACGTCAGCGCTTCCTGCCGGTTTGCCCGATCCAGCGATGCTGGCGCGTCTTGCAAACGCGTTTTTTGCCGCGTTGCCGGGCAGCACGCTTGGCGGCAACGGTGTGCCTGGCAGTGCGCCCTCCGAGCTTGCCGCGGCGGCGCCTGCCTTGCCGGCTTCGACGAATCCGGTGCCGCCGGGCTCTCCGATGGCGGGACCGTCCGGCGCAGGCAGCGGCATACCGGGTGCAGCGATACCGCAAGGCAAGGTGCCGGGTGCCAACCTTGCGCCTTCAGCGCCGACCCACGTTCTATCGCTCGGCAATCGTGCGCCTGCCTTGTTGCCGCATGCCGCTGCGCAGAACGGTTTGCCCGACAATCTGGTGACGATCGCACCCGCGCTTGACAGTCGCTACGGGGGTACCGCGCTCGGTGTGCCGGAAGCCGCGGCGGCGAATCTGCCGGCCGATGGGGCTGCCGGTCGCAGCAGCGCATCACCTTACTATTTCATCGATATCGCTAGGCCTCCGTCGTATGGCGTTGAGGACGGACCATTGCCCACGGCATCGCTGCTCGATCCGTTGGGTGTTCCGTCACTGCTGCCTGCTGGAGAGTCCGCGAACGCTGGCCCGCCGCAAGGATCGTCGTTTGGATTGCCGCGCGGTTTTGCGGAGTCGGCTCCCGCCCGGCCGGACGCCACCGAGCGTTATTTTCTCGAGGATATCCGCTCGCCCGGGACGCCGGCATCGGGCCGCACATCGGACCCTGCCGCGCAGGCGCAGTCTGGCCATCCCCAGTTCGATGTAAACGCGATCCGACGCGACTTCCCGATCCTGCAGGAGCGTGTGAACGGCCGGCAGCTTGTATGGTTCGATAACGCGGCCACTACACAAAAGCCGCAGACCGTCATCGATCGTCTCGCCTATTTCTATCTGCACGAGAACTCCAACATTCATCGTGCGGCACATGCGTTGGCGGGTCGCGCGACTGATGCCTATGAGGGAGCCCGCAACAGGGTTCAACGCTTTATCGGCGCCTCGCAGCCCGAGGAGATCGTGTTTGTGCGCGGCACGACCGAGGCGATCAACCTGATTGCGAAGTCGTGGGGAGTGCAGAACGTCGGGGCGGGCGACGAGATCGTCGTGTCGCATCTTGAACATCACGCGAACATCGTGCCGTGGCAGCAACTGGCTTCGCTGACTGGCGCGACGCTGCGGGTGATTCCGGTTGACGATTCGGGCCAGGTGCTGCTCGAAGAGTACAGCCGGTTGTTGAACGGCAAGACGAAGATCGTCGCGGTGACGCAGGTGTCGAATGCGCTCGGCACTGTCGTGCCGGTCAAGGAAATGGTGGAGATGGCGCACCGCGTCGGCGCGGTTGCATTGATCGATGGCGCGCAGTCGGTGTCGCATATGCGCGTGGATGTGCAGGCACTCGATGCGGACTTCTTTGTCTTTTCGGGTCACAAGGTGTTCGGGCCGACCGGAATAGGTGCGGTCTATGGCAAGCGGGCGCTGCTCGATGCAATGCCGCCGTGGCAGGGCGGCGGCAACATGATCTCGGACGTGACATTTGAGCGGACGGTGTTTCAACCGGCGCCACATCGCTTCGAGGCGGGCACCGGGAACATCGCGGATGCAGTCGGCCTGGGTGCTGCGATCGACTATGTGACGCGCGTCGGCATAGAAAACATCGCGCGTTACGAGCACGAGTTGCTCGACTATGCCACCGCGTTGATGAAGCCGATTCCGGGCGTGCGCCTGATCGGCACGGCGCAGGACAAAGCGAGCGTGCTGTCATTCGTTCTGAACGGCTACACGCCCGAAGAGGTGGGGCGTGCGCTCAGCGAAGAGGGTATTGCAGTACGGGCCGGGCATCATTGCGCACAGCCTATCTTGCGGCGCTTCGGCGTGGAGGCGACCGTGCGGCCGTCGCTCGCGTTCTACAACACGCCGGAAGAGGTCGACCGGATGATCGCCGTGGTGAAACGGCTGGCCAGGCACTGAGCGGCGAGATTGCCCTTGCGGCATGACGCATGTGCGTATGCGCATGAAGGCTTGGACCGCCGACGCAGCCTGATCTGCCGGGTATTAAAACGCCGGTATGATCGCGCCTTTATAGCGCGTGAGAATGAAGTTGCGCACCTCGTCGGATTGATATGCCTTGACGATCTGCTGCACCCACGGCTTGCCGGCATCCTGTTCCCGAACGGCAATCAAGCAGGCGTATGGTCCATCCGCATCCTCTACCAGGATGGTGTCGTGACCGGGATTCAGACCGGCCTTGATCGCATAGTCGGCGTTTATCGTGGTTGCATCGAAATCGTCGAGTGTGCGCGGCAGTTGCGCAGCGTCGATCTCAGTGAACTTGAAATGCTTCGGATTACTAGTGATATCGCGAGGCGTCGCGTTGATGCCCGTGACGGGGTCGATCCCGGAGCGCAGTTTGATCGCGCCTGCTTTCTGCAACAGCAGCAGCGTTCGGCTCTCATTTGCCGGATCGTTCGGAATGCCGATGCTGGCACCATCGGGAAGCGCTGAGAACTGCTTGTACTTTTTTGAGTAGATGCCAATAGGGCCGATCCACGTACGCCCGACGCCCACCAGCTTATAGCCACGTGCACGAATCTGGGAGGCGAGAAAAGGACGATGCTGATAACTGTTGGCGTCAAGATCGCCCGCATCGAGCGCGGCGTCCGGCTGTATGTAGTCGCTGAAGGCCACAATCCGGATATGCAGGCCGTAATCGCGTTCTGCCACCTTTTTGACGGCTTCGAAAATCTCTTCGTGAGGGCCCGTCGTCACACCGATCTTCAGAACTTGCTCTTCCGCGTTCGCATTCAAGCTGCCTGTCAAGACGAGACAGGCGAGTGAAAACAGGGCGATACGTCGGGAGAAACGCAGCAAAAAGGCCACCTTATATTCCTTCACTGAGTACTTGGTTGTTGAGCGCGCAATTTAACGCCGCCTCGCACGCGCGCGAACCAAGTATTTCGGCTATGGAAAGCATCGTCCTCTTGAGCCAAGGTTCCTATAACGTGCGCCGACGCGGCCACCGCGACTAGTCGTCGAGACGAATGCCGACCTTTAGCGTCACTTGCCAGTGCGCAACTTTGCCGCCCTCGACATGACCACGCGTTTCAATGACCTGAAACCAGTCAATGTTGTGCAAGGTTTTGTTAGCCCTTGCCAGGGCGACCGACACCGCGTCGTCACTCGATTGCGTTGACGAGCCGGTCAGTTCAATTTGCTTGTAGACGTGATGGGACATTGGCGTGTTTCCTTGAATAGGTCAGGCGGCATAAGTCAGGCGGCAAATCGACCTTCGGTTGCGATTTCGCCAAGGGGTTTGCGCGGACTGGGCGTTTCTCGCGCCTGTAGCGCCTCCGACAGCGAAGCCTTGTCGCCGAGACGGCCTATCGCGATCCCCGCTTCAATCGAGTAGATATCCGGGATTTTCAACTCTGTCCGGATTCTGTCTCGCTCGATTCCGGCCAGCCCGTGCGCATGCCATCCGGCCAGACTTGCCTGCAGCGCAAGATAGCCCCACGCGGCACCCGTATCGAACGAATGACTGATGGTCGGCACCTCGCCTGTTCCGCCCGGGGGGACAAACGTACTCTTTGAAAGGACGATGACCAACGCCGCTGCATGATTTGCCCAGGTGCGATTGAAGTCGTTCAGGAAACCCAGAAATTGCGGCCAGTGTTCACTGTCGCGCGTCGCGTAGACGAACCGCCACGGCTGCGAGTTATACGAGGACGGCGCCCAACGGGCGGCCTCGAGAAAGGTCAGCAGCGTTGCATTGTCTATAGGTTCCTGGCTAAAGGCGCGGGGCGACCAGCGATTGACGAATTGCGGATCGATAGGGTGATCTGCGCTGCGAGGGTTCGGCGTTGTCATGATGGGTAGTCGCTCGCTGGGTAGTCGTTCACAAGGGAGCCGCGAAGGAAACGGCACGGTGAAGCGGTTGAGTGGCTCGGTTCGAATCAAGCAGTTACTTGAGCGAGTATAAGAACCAGGCACGATTTGATCTAACAATAAATCGGCTGAACCTTATCGCCATAACGCCGCAACGTGATTTCATGTTCGGATATAAGGAACTGAGAAGATGCGGAGAGACGGAAACTCTCACCAGGAATGGCCGTATTGCAGACGAATTGTCATTCCGGTTTTCCTTCTATCGATATGCGAACAAACTGGAAGCGTTGCATTGACCTGCGCGATGTGGTCGACGCATGCTTGCAGGTTCTGATTCTTGTCTTTTTCAATCCACATTAGGTCGACTGATGCCTTCGTCAACTCCCCGCTTCGGCATTTGGGCGCTGGTGCACGGTAGCCGTGCCGCGCTGCAGGATCCTGACGAGCCCTACGATGCGTCATGGGCTCGCAACCGCGACCTCATCCTGGAAGCCGAGCGACTCGGTTTCGACTCGACCCTGGTCGCGCAGCATACGATCAATCCCCATGACGAAAAGCTTGATCAACTGGAGGCGTGGACTGCGTCGGCAGCGTTGGCTGCCTTAACTACGCGCATCGAGATCATCACGGCGATCAAGCCCTATCTCTATCATCCCGTCACCCTGGCCAAAATGGCCATGCAGATTGAAGACATCAGCGGCGGGCGATTCGCGATCAATCTGGTCAACGCGTGGAATCGTCCTGAGCTGGCCAAGGCCGGTATCGGTTTTGCTGAGCATGACGAACGATATGCATACGGCCGTGAATGGATCACGGTTGTGAATGACCTGATGCTTGGAAAGCGTACCAATTTCAAGGGGCGGTTCTTCGACGTGGAAGACTATGTCTTGCGCCCGGCCGACCGCTTTCGGGAGAGACCGCGCATCTATGTCGGCGGCGAGTCGGAGCCGGCGAGGGCACTCGTGGCTGAACGCGGCGATTTCTGGTTCATCAACGGCCAACCGTTGCCCGATGTGCGTCGGCTGATCGAAGACGTGGGAGGGCGTGCCCGTACCGGTGCGCCATTGCGCTTCGGGCTTTCCGCCTTCGTGATTGCGCGGCCAACGGACGGGCAGGCGCAGGAGCATCTCGATCACCTGTTCGCGCTCGCTGCGAAGGATGCTCCCTTGCGTGCATCGCAGAAGGAAAACATCGATCCGAAGGCGGTCATGCACCAGACGTTCGCCAAGTCAGCGCGCGTTGGATCGAATGGCGGGACCGCAGCGGGGCTGGTTGGCAGCTACGAAACGGTAGCGCGGCGTATTGTCGAGTTTCATCGAGCGGGAATCGAATTGTTCATGCTGCAGTTTCAGCCGTTTGAAGCGGATATGAAACGGTTCGCACAAGAGGTCATACCGCTCGTCCGCGAACTGACAGCGCGGGACGATGAGTGAGACACGGGCAGTACCGCGCGTCGTCGCAACCTTTGACTTCTACTCCTGGCGCTAGCGTTGTTTGCCGCGCGTGCTTTTCCGGGGACTCCCAGAGCGAGGCGCATCTTTATCCGGCAAGGCGCCGCCGCCGTTCATCTGTTCCATCCACGACAAGGCGTCGAGGTACGACAAGAACTGCTGCAGATACCCTGGCGACAACTCGCGCATTAGCGAGAGCGAGCGATGCACGAGGCTACTCGAATTGAGCGGACCGGCATTCCCGGGCACTTGTGCAAGCGACTGCCGGAACTGTCTCTCGGCACTGATCTTGGTCCAGGTTTTCCTGAAGTAATCGAGCGCCTCCATTTCTGGATAGGAGGAGCGGGGCAAGGTGTGGCCCGCTTTGGGGCCGTCGCTAGCCACCGATGCACACAGGCTCATGTACTCGATCAGCCCGGCAAGCGCCCCGCGAGCGGGCTCGGCGGCATGGGCGGTTTGGGACGCGGCGTTCTCGAGATCGCGAGCATAGGCCGCGAGCAGTGTGGACAGCCTGTCATCCAGAATCCGTCGCGCCTCGCCGCTGTGGCTGGCCGCTCGCCGATGCAGCGCTTCGATAAAATGAAAGCGGACGGGATCCAGCCGATCGGCGCCGCGCTCGCGCCATGCATCGAGCGTCGAGCGGATGCTAACCGTCACATCACTCGCTTCGCTATTCACCGGGCTTCACCGTTGCGTTCGACAGCCTGGGGACCGGCGCAATTTCCACTCGCCGGTTCCTCGCCCGTCCCTCGTTGTCGGCATTCGAGCTGACGGGCTGCTGTGAGCCGAAAGCGGCCGCGAATACGGAGGCGGAAGGGACGCCTGCATCGATCAACGCACGGGTTACCGTCAACGCGCGCTGCGCTGACAGCTCCCAGTTGTCGGCAAAGCGGCGGTTACTCTCCCGCAACTGCCGGTCATCGGTAAAACCACTCACCATCAGGATCTGATCGTTGGCCTGGAGATAAGCGGTCAGCGGCCCGGCCAGGCTCTTCAATACGTCCCGGCCTTCGGGCTGCAATTGATCGGAGTTGAGCGCGAACAACACGCTGCCGTTGATGCCAATACGTCCGTTGACCAGCGTCACCCGCCCCGCTGCCAGCGGCCCGGCCAGCGCCTGCTCCAGGGTCTTGCGGCGTTGCGTTTCCATCTGCCGTTGCTTGACCTCATGCTCAAGCTTGGAAGACAGCTCCAGTTGCATGCCGATGACACCCACCATGATCAGCATGAAGGCCCCCAGCAGCACCGACATCAAATCGGCGAAGGCAGGCCATACAGGCGCGATCGTCTCCACACCGCCGTCGATATCCTCGCTCATGCGACCGTGGCTCCATCCCCGGCTTCGGCGGACGCACGCCGGCCGGCGAGCTGTTGCAGGTCCTCAACAATCTGCTTCTGCGACATCATGCTCAGGTCGATGACTTCCCGAGCCTGCGCCACGTAATAGGCAAGCTGTTCGTCACTGCGCGCGAGTGACTTGTCCAGCGCGACTTCAATACGTTGAAGGTGAGTCACCAGCTTCTCGTTCGAATCGCCGAACAACTGCACGGCCATGCCGAATGCTTCGCCCAGGCTCGCCACCTCGACGGCGCTGCCGGTGACCTGCGCGGCAACGGCGCCGAGTTTGCCGGTTTCGGCTTCAACCTTGTCGGCGAACTGGGTGCCCACACGCTCCAGCAGACCCGCCGATGTCGCGACCAGCGCGTCAACGGCTGCGCGCTGCTCGGTGGACGCATGGTTCACGGCATCGAGCAGGGTTTCCAGCGTTGCCAGCAGACGGGTGCGTTCGTCCAGCATCGCGGTGTCGCGGACCATGCTGTCGGAGAGCTTCTGGCGCAGTTCGGCGACGACTTCGGCGGCGGCCTTGGGGGCTTCCGATGCCGCTTGCACGAGCCGGGAGATCTCGGCGATCGTGTCGCTTGCGTGCGCCTGCGTCCGGGCCGATATGTCGTGCGCGGTCCGCTCCAGCGTGTCGCAAATTTCCTGCTGCCGGGTCGCGGTGCGCGTGCCCGCCTGCTCCCATTCGCGGCTCAGCGTAGCGGCCATCGAAGCAAGCGTTTCGGTCCAGGCCGCCAGCCGCTGCTGGTCCCGCGATGCCAATTCCGCCTGCAGGTTCGCCGCGGCCTTGGGCGCTTCCGACGCAGCTTGTACCAGCCGGTCGATTTCTGCGATCGTGTTGCTGGC
Organism: Caballeronia sp. LjRoot34; assembly: GCF_964253815.1. Classification (NCBI taxonomy): domain Bacteria; kingdom Pseudomonadati; phylum Pseudomonadota; class Betaproteobacteria; order Burkholderiales; family Burkholderiaceae; genus Caballeronia; species Caballeronia sp. LjRoot34. The sequence continues at coordinate 343,721 of NZ_CAXUSB020000003.1, read as the reverse complement.
GTGCGCCTGCGTCTGGGCCGATATATCGCGTGCAGTTTGCGCCAGCGTGTCGCACATCTCCTGTTGCCGGGTCGCGGTGCGCGTGCCCGCCTGCTCCCACTCGCGGCTCAACATAGCGGCCATCGAACCGAGCGTCTCGGTCCAGACCGCGAGCCGTTGCTCGTCCCGCGATACCAATTCACCCTGCAAGTCCGCCTGCGACTGGCCGACCGTGCGCAGGAGCGACGCCGAATGCTGCTCGAAGGTCGCTGCGGCCTCGGTCAAGGCCTGCTGGTTGTGATTCGCCAGCGTCTCGCCAGCGCGTTCTTGCCGTGCCAGCGCTTCGTTCCACGCCGCAGACACACTGCCGGCCGTAGCGTCCAGGCGCGCGGCGACACCTTCCAGCAGGCCGGCCGAACGTTGCTCGAAGGTGCCGGTGAATCGATCCAGTGAGGTGCCTAGCTGCTGGACCAGCGCCTCGCTTGATCGCCGGTGTCCCTCCAGTGCCTGATTCCAGATACTGGCCACGGTGGTGGTACTCGCCTCGAATCCGCTCGACAGCCCGTCCAACTGCCGTTGCACGGCCTGCGTGACGGTGGCATGCAACGAAGCCGTCTCGCGGGCAAGGCCTGCCATCGTGGCTTCCATGACCGGCTGCAGCGCCGCGCCGGCGGCGCGGGTGCTGTCGGCGACGCTCTCCTTCAACGACCGCTCCACCGACGAAGCGAGGCGAGCGTAAGTTGCCTCGGCCTTGCCGTGGAAAGCCTCCTGGCTGGCGATCTGCTGCGCGCTGACGGCAAGGTTCTGTTGTTCGATGGCCGCTATCATCATCTGCAGCCGATCGACCAGTTCAGGCATCCCCTCGGCCTGCCGCTGCAGGAGCTTGAAGGTTTCCTCGCGCTGATGGGTCTGCGAGTAGATGCGTAATGTGGTCGCGATCTTCACGTCGAGCATCTGCCCGGCCTCGATCCGCTCGCGCCGGCACAGCGCGGAAAGCAGCCCGAGCATGGCGGATGTGGCTACGCCTGCAATCGAGGTGCCGAACGCAAATCCCAATCCTTTGACCGGTGCGGCCAGCGAGTCGCGTATAGCCTGCAGGTCCGTCGCGCTTTCCAGCGCCATGCCTGTGCCCCTCAGGGTCGCCACCATGCCCAGGAGCGTGCCCAGCATGCCTAGCAACACGAGCAAGCCAACCAGATAGGGCGCAAGCGCCGGCCCCGGCAACGCGACACGCTCGCCTTCGATACGCAGGCGCACCGCATTACGCAAGCTGGGATGCAATCGGTCGAGCCAGGCGGCGAGGCTTGGCGGAGGTTTGGACAGGTCCGCCAGGGCACGCGCCAGGGTGGAAGTGGCTTGGCTGTAGCGTTGCAATTCGAGCGCGCCCGCCAGATAGCAGGCCCCCACGAGCACGGTGACGGCCAACGCCAGCGCGTTCGAGCCAACGTAACCGGCGCCGATCCAGCACACAGCGGCCAGACCCACCAAAAAAACGACAAGATTCAGATATCTGGACATAGCGTCCCAGTTAGCGGGTGCGAAGGGCCGCGAGCAACCCTTCGACCGGTTGAAAACGAAGATCCAGTTCGGCCAGCAACACGCTCTGCATATCTTTGCGGAACACGTTCAGCCACGCGCCCGGTGCAATCGTCGGGGTGTGTTCCGACGCCTGCGCGTCGGCCAGCGTCTCCCGCTCGGTCTTGCGCAACCGCTCGAAATGCGCGCCGAGCAACGCGGGCACGGTGGCCAGCAGACTCCGCTCGCGCGGACCCAGTGCACGCTCCATGACGGCATCCACCTCCGCGAGCCGGCTCATGCCGGGTGTTCTGGCAGCCAGCTTTGCCCGCAAGCGGCTACGCAAGTTGCCGATGCCCGTTTCCATCGTCTGCTGCATGGACAGATACATCTGACGAAAAGCCGGATAGTCGACGGCAGCGTCCAGGGAAGCTCCATGAGAGGCCGTTTGCGCGGACCCATGGCGCTTGGCGGCGGCAGGCGCACTACCGCTAACGATGGCATTCACCAACGTGCTGCGCACGCGGGCGCACTCGGTCTCCTCCGCGCTGCCGAGGGCTTGCGCGCCGGGGGCTACGGCAGGCGGATTACCGTTGAGCGCCGTGGACAGCGCGATGGCGTCTGTCCAGTGGAGCCATTGGCTCAGCCTGTCCGAGAGCGGTTGTCTGGATTCGGTCACATCGACATCCGCCAGGCGAGCCAGCAAGCGAATGAGCGTCGGTCCGTTGAAAGCTGTGCGCTGAGGGGCTTGCACCATACCACCAGAGTCAAAAAGTTCGCTAGTTTACACGCGGACGCGGTGGGAGCCGCCGTGTCCTGATCAACGGGGCTGCCGAGCGCGGAATTTCAGAGTGCCCGACACGCCGCCTGCGACGTCGACTGATCAGACCGCGCCTCTTCCTTTTCGCCTTGCTTGTCACCTGTCGATACGTTTCCGTAAGACGTGTCGATAAATGAATCAATCCAGTACTATCATCGATGAACAAGCGTCGCGTGATGCGATACAGCCTTCTTGGACCACAACTAAAATTACGACACGTGGAAGTCTGAACAATGAAAACCGACGACCGTGCGAAGTTGTGTGGCGTGAGCGAAGAAAAGCGCTTTGAATTGCTCGTCACGAGCATCAGCGATTACGCCATCTACATGCTGAACCCCGAGGGGATTGTCAATAGCTGGAACGCCGGGGCGGAACGGTTCAAAGGCTATGCCGCCCACGAGATCATCGGCCAGCATTTTTCCGTTTTTTATACGGAGGAGGACCGGCGTTCAGGCAAGCCGACCCGGGCGTTACAAACCGCCCGCGAACAAGGTAAGTTCGAAGATGAAGGTTGGCGGGTGCGAAGAGACGGCACGCGATTCTGGGCAAGCGTCGTGGTCGATCCGATCCGCACTCCCTCAGGCCAGCTGATCGGCTTTGCCAAAATCACACGCGACATTACCGAGCGCAAAGCGACCGAAGAGGCGCTGCGCGAAAGTGAGGACAGGTTCCGCCTGCTCGTTCAGAGCGTGACAGATTATGCGATCTACATGATCTCCCCGACGGGGGTGATCACGAACTGGAACGCCGGCGCCGAACGCATCAAGGGCTACAAGCAAGAGGAAATTGTCGGTTCGAATTTCGCGGTCTTCTACACGGAAGAAGACCGTGCTAATGGCATGCCTGCCCAGACGCTGGCAACGGCCGCGAGCGAAGGCCGGTTTGAACAGGAGAGCTGGCGTGTGCGCCGAGACGGAACGCGATTCTGGGCGCACGTGGTGGTCGATTCGATCCGCGACGAAGCGGGGAGGCTGCTGGGATTCGCGAAGGTCACGCGAGATATAACAGAACGAAAGCAGGCAGCGGAGGCGCTTGAGCGAGCCAATGCGGCACTTTTCCAGTCGCAGAAAATGGAAGCGATCGGGCAGCTCACCGGCGGCATTGCCCATGACTTCAATAACCTGCTGGCGATCGTTTCAAGCAGCGTGGATGTACTGGCCGCGCGCGCGCAGAATTATGCCGATACAAAGATACTGGACGCCATGCGACGCGCCGTCGAGCGCGGGGCGCTCCTGACCCAGCAACTGCTTTCGTTCGCCCGTCGGCAACCGCTCAAGGTTGAAAAATATGACGTGAACGCTGTGATCAGCAATTTCGAACCCGTGCTGCGCCGCGCGGGAAATTCCGCTATCGAAATGGACATCCGGCTGGCACGCCACGCCCGGACCATTTTGCTGGATGCCGCCCGTTTCGAGGCGGCGTTGCTGAACCTGGTCGTCAATGCCCGCGACGCCATGCCCACTGGCGGAAAGCTGGTAATCGCCGTCGAGAACGTAGAGCTGGGTGCCGTGGAGGTCGGGAGTCTGGCGCCGGGTGCTTACGTCTGGGTCTCTGTCTCCGATACAGGCTCGGGCATGCCGCCGGCGGTTGTTGCACGCGCGTTCGAGCCGTTCTTCACGACCAAGGAGGTGGGCAAGGGCACGGGACTTGGCTTAAGCCAGGTCTATGGATTCATCGCGCAATCCGGCGGCGACGTCGTGATCGACAGCGAAGAGGGCAAAGGTACGACCATCAGCATGTACTTGCCCGTGATTGAAGGCGCGCCAGACGACAGGATTGCCGCGGCCGGCGACAACGTGGATACGGTTCTTATCGTGGAAGATGAGCCCGACGTGCTCGACGCGGCGGGGCAGCTTTTTCGCAGCATAGGCTACGAGGTTGCGACAGCGGCCAACGGCGTCGAAGCCATGGCGATCCTTGAACGCCGTTCCGACATCGACCTCCTGTTCACTGACGTCGTCATGCCGAAGGGCATCAGCGGTATTCAACTGGCGCGCCTGGCGCGCGAGCTTCGACCCGGTCTCAAGGTGATAGTGGCCTCGGGATATCCCATTCCGGCATTACGCGAGCGGTACGGGCGTATCGAGGATTTTGCCTTCGTCAACAAGCCCTATCGCCTGGCTGAACTTGTAAAAGCGCTAAGAGCGGTGACATAGGCCGGGCGGTTTGCACAATTGACGCGAAGGGGAGGATATCCGCATCCGCCCCCCCTCGTATCTCAGCATTACTGTAGCAAGCCGAACACCGCAACGCCGTTCGTCGCTCCTACATACACCTTCCCCTCCGCGATCATCGGCGTGATGAACTTGTTGCCCGCGCCAAACTGGTCCCGCGTGCCGGCCTGATTGCTGTTGTACAACTCGTGCGCAAGATTGGTCGAGTCGTATGCGTGAAGCGCGCCAATCGTGCCGTTTTCTGCCGCCCACACAATGCCGTTGCTCGTGCCGTTCGCCGAAACGGCCGGCGTCGCGCCGGGATAAGGAAACTGCAACGCGGTCTGCGAAGACGGTGCGGTGGCGAGCAGTGCGTTGGTGACAGGCAGCGCCTTGAGCGTATCGGTCTGGCCTCCGTAATAGACGACATGGTTGAAGTACGCCGGCGAGCCCCAGATACCGTCAGCCAGGACGCCGATCAGCTCCTGCCAGATGTTGTTGGACGTCGGGCTGAACTTGCCCATGTTGTCGCGATCGACGACGTAGATATTGGTGTCCTTGCCCGCTCCTAAAGCCAGATGCTTGACCGTGCCGTCCGACGCGGTTTGATCGGGCAGCAGCATCGGTCCGCCGGAGCCGAAATCGCCGTCCACGTCGGATTCGGCCACGGTGTTATACATCGCGAAGTAATCGGTTACGACCGGCGTCGGAAGAGCGGACAGCTTGACGAACGTGTCGCCAAAATCGCCATCGGATGGAAATCCCTGCGCGTTGAGCGTCGTACCGAAGGTGCCGTTGCCGTCGATAAAATAGATCGATGTCCCGTCCGACGCCATGCCCGAGCCCGCCATCCAGATCGATCCCTTGGTGCCGTTTGGCGTAACCGGAAGCGCGCCGGTTTGCTTCAACGTATCGGCGCTGTAGGCCATCAGCCAGCCGTTATAGTTGCCCGACATGCAGTGAGCGGTCCATCCCATGTAGATAGTGCCGTTGACCAGCGTCAGCGCCGAGCGTACGGTGTGCAGCACCGGATTGAAGGTAAGGACGCCGTTCGCACCTTCCGAACCGCTGCCTGGATAGGTAGCGGCAATTTCGGTCGGGCCGCCGAACAGTTCGGCTCCTGTCGCAAGATCGATCGCGTGCAGGCGGTGATGGACGTTCCCGCTGCCGTCCGTGGTCATGGCGACGGCATATAGCGTCCCATTCGGACCGCGCGAGCGGTCGATGACCGGCGTCGACGTGATACCGATTTCCGGCGTGATGTCCGTGCAGCCGACGTCAGCGCTCGAGGATTCGCCCGCAGGCGCCAGCGATATTTGCCACAACGCGGCACCGCTGTCTGCGTCGTAGGCATAGATGCTGTCGTGCTCCGTCACGACATAAACGACGTTATGCGCGACCGTGCCCATCGTGAGATTCGTCACGAATAGCGGCTGCCCGTCGACTTTGCCGTCGGCAGGAAGGAAGCGCAACTTCCCGAACGTTGTGGAGTTGACATTGGTCAGCGTGAGCGTCGTTTCGGAGAGCATCTGGCCGGTTCGTGCGAGGTCGTTGTGGTGCATCAGCACGTCTGTCGCGTAGGCTGCCACAGCCGTTGGCGTCGAGCCGGTAGTCGTTCCGGCGGGTGTGGTCGTGCTCGGCGCGGGAGTGGCGGCAGGGGTTGTCGGGGCCGGCGTGGGTGTCGTGCTGTTTGGCGTGGTCGTGGACGGCGCGGGTGTTGTACTTGGGCTCGCGGGCGTACTGCTGGCGCCGCCCGCACTGGTGGTCGTGGTGGTGGTCGGGCTGTTGCTGGAACCGCCGCCGCACGACCCGAGGCACACCGCTATCAGCAATTGCGTACATGTTTTGAACAAGTGGCGACGAGAGACTGGGCAAAAAGCGGATTTGCGTTGCAGAGATTTCATGGCGATTCTCCGGCGGCTGTCGAGCGGTCCACAACACGTCATATCCACAGCGTGCAAGCGCGAATCGCTCGCTGCAGCCCAGCATAACAACGCGAGGTACGGCGTCCTGCATCAGCAAGAAAAGCGCCTGAGGAGGCGGGACGTTCTCCTCGCTCTCTTGCATTGAACGGTTTTGTATTGAACTGCTGACGCAGTATGGGTTGCAGCGCCGAGGTCAGATGAATACCCAGTCCAAAGAGGCGTCTGAATTCAAAAGGTCAAATATCTGAACAATAGGTCGAGCAAGACCTGCTGGCATGTCTGCCATTTAATATGATAAGTAATGCTTTGTATATTCGATATTCTCGTCGAAAAAGAAACCATCGACGACAAATTTAGCGCCCGGATCGATGGAGGATCGTGACCTTTCCGCTCGGGTGATGCATGTGAAGGAGAGGTAAATAGCGCTGCGCGACCGGCGTTGAAACACGCCAGCTGCCGCGCATGGTGGTATCGGATAGAAGATGGAAAGGGTTCTCGGCGGCCTTCGTTGTGAACCTGCAGTCCGTTGTCGATCGGTCTTACCGCTGAAAATAGATCGCAACAAAACCAGGATTTGCGTTGGTCGCGCCGCTGGCCGGAATGCCTTGCTCAACGAGAAGTGTCTGCTTGGCAGCGTTCTGGAATACCTTCAGGCGAATGGTCTGCGGATTGTCAGCCTGGCTCGCATCGAGATAACCGGCGTCCGTGAGCATCGACGCGGCCTGTGTCGAACTGAAGCTTTGATCGACGATGGTAACTGTCGTGGAGGGGTTGCCGTCGAATACGTTATCAGAGAAGCTGCCGTCCGCATTGATCGTCAAGGTGGACGACGGCGACGGACTGCCTTCCGCTTTGGCTCCGCAGTTTTCCCAGCCATCAAACACTGCAGCGCTGGCACCAAGAGCACTCCAGTTTGCATCGGGAGTGGTCGATGCTGTCCAGGAGCCATCCAGCATCACAGCAACACTCTTGATGTTCACGCCGGCGTTGACGCCTGTCACCGTTCCAATACTGTTCGTTGGCGCAGAGATACAGGTTATGCCCGCGCCGGGAACAGTGCCCGGAAAATAGCTCGATACAAGCGGGGTGTTGCCGGCGGCAACAAGCGGCGCGGCCGCAGGACTCACGATCATGGCGTTCACGGTCGTTGTTGCCGGAACGAAAGACAATGATTGCGGAGTGATGCTGCCGAGCATCAAGCTATCCTGATAGACCACTGCGCTCGGCGCGGCCGGTGCGGGCGCACCGGGGTTCGCTGTGTCAGAACTGCCTCCACCTCCGCCGCAGCCATTGAGCGCCATCATTGCGGCAGCGATAAACCCGGCGGCTGTGCGTCTTCTCGTTCCGGTCATCGCTCCATCCTGTTCATCGTGCGTCGCGGTCAGGAAGTCAGGAATCGGCATGAGGAGTCAGTCGTGACGCCGGGTGGCGCCACGATCCGGCTCCCTCATTTTCGCTTCAGGGCAAGGGCAACAAGGTAGGCGAAATGCTTGCGGCGTTGGCAACGAAGACGTTGTCGGCGTCGGCCTGCAACAGATAGCCCTGGCTCACGAGCGTATCGGCCGCTGCCGATACGGCAGCCTGATACTTCGACCTGCTGGCGCCATAGAGCGTCGTGAGCGTGGCTCGGGAATCCGTCCCGCCTGCTTCTGCGGCAGCGTTCGTGGCTAACGGAATTGCCGCGCCGTTCGAGATGCAGCCGTCGCCTATTGCGTGGCCCAACCCGCGGTAATTCCAGCCGGTGTACGTGGCGAGCGGCACGCTGACATCGGGTACGAGCACGCCGGTTGTCTCGTTGCCGTTGGCATCGACTTTCGGCACAAGAATGGTGTACTGCTGCGCGGTATTGACCACCGGCACGGCGTTGCTGTAGTCGGTCACGAACAGCTGGTTGTACTCACCGTTAAAGGTCAGTTGCAACTGGACTGGGGTGGCCGCCGGTCCGCTCGGTACAAAGACGTTCGTCAGGCTCGGAAACCCGGTAGCGGTCTGGGTTGGCGCTACAAGCGTGCCGGCTGCAACGGTCGGATACTGCGACGCCGGCGGCGGGGTGCCATTGGCGACCCAGTTCACAAGCGCGGGAATAAGCGCTCGCTCGATAGGCGTCTCTTCGACCGGTGAAGCCGGCAACTGGCACTGACTGCCGGTCGCAGGCACGACAAAGTTCCCCGTGGTTACGCCACTGCCGCCGCCGTGTTGCGTCCCTGGCACGAAGTAGTAGCGAACATTGGGCGGGAGCTGGATGTCGTTGCCGCGCCCGTCTGTGACCACCAGCGACGCCGCGCCACCCCACCATTCGAACGCGCCGTCGAGTTGCATGATCTTCGGGCAGGTGTTGGTCGCCGAGCATTGCTTGAGCAGGCCATCCGTCGCGCCGCTGACGGGGTCCGTGAGCGTCGAGTAGGTGAACGGGAACTGGAAGCCGGGCATGAAATGGTCTTCATGCTGCTTTGACCAGCGGCCGGGCTGCGCGAATGCCGCGTTGGTCCACGTGCGGCGGGCAGCGGAGATGATCGGGAACATGCCGTCGAAAACGATCTTGCCGTTCTTGTCTACATTGAAACCCTCGTACAGAAAGTCCTTCATGAATCGGCCCGATTGCGAGATGCCTTCTCCAATAGCGATGTCGAAGTTGGTGTTCTGCGAGCAAGAGGCCGCGGCGCAAGGGGCAGTCTTCAGATCGTTGAGCGGATTGGCGACGCCCTGAGCATCCGTTGAGTCGTATCGAAGGAACGACACCAGGTCGCGCAATGCCGCGAAACCAATACCGTCGACGGTGGGCGCGGCCGCCATATAGACAAAGCTGTAGATGGTGCCTGCGTCAGGCGCGACACTCGAGCCGTTGGGTCCGGGCACGGTGGTCGGTGGCGTAAACGTCACTGAGTAATTACCCTCGTAGACATTGTTTGGTGTACTGACATAACTCCAGGTGGGTACGGATACCGATGGCGCCGTGTACGTCTGGAATCCACCGGGAATGCTGCCATAAGCTGTCAGCCACGACTGCCGCGCCGTAAACGTCACGGAAGTCTTGTCGTTCAGATTGGCGGGTGCATAGGTCAACGGGATGGTGGTGGCGGGGCCGCCCGCGTAGTCAGGGATAAACTCCTCGCGGCTCAGCGCCGTCATTGGCGTGCCATCCTTGTTGGTCGCAACCGGAAAGCTGGTGCCCAGGAGCCCGGCGCCGGCGAGCGTACTGTTGCCGGTGAGTGGAACATCGCCTTGCCAGCCGCTCCACAGGATGGTGTAGTTATTGCGCAATAGCGAGGGGAAACTGGACGTGGGGGCCGCGCCGGTATCGAGTGCGCCACCGCCAACGAACGAAGCGTCGCCAATTTTGCTGCCGCGGTTGACGACGTCATAGAACAGAACGCGGTTTGCGGTCGATGCGCTCTGGGGCCGCAGGATCACGACATCGGTCGCGTAGGCCACGTACCCGTCGGAGCCGACCGGCGCGTTCTTGATGTTCACGATACCGGCGTTGAGCGGATTGTTCGGATCAAGCTCGCCGTGCACGACGGCTGTAATGACCTGATAAGGGCCGGCTGCTCCGGCCGGCGTGGCGCCCCCGAAAGCGGGCGCGCTAGAGATGATCTGGAAGCTGTTGATAAAGCCCGCGCCCTTGTTGGTATTCGCCGAACCATTGTCGCTGTGCCCGCATCCACCGATCAACGCTACGCCCACACCCATCACACTCATTCCCAGTAGTACACCTACTGATTTTACTTTCATGATCAGTTTCTCCGAACATGGCCAGCTTCATGGAACAAGGATCTCGAATCGGATTGCGCTTAAGGACGCCCCACGTCCGCAAACGGAAAGGGATAAGCGACGCCGGTTTCGCATAGGCAAACGGGCGCCCGTTTCTGGCGAGCGCGAGCAAACTTGAAGGACACAATGAACCTCGGGAAGAGGACCATTGAAACCGTCGCAAAAGCTTTGTAAGCTGTGTGACGTTTAGAAATATATTTAAAGGAACCTTGTGTATTTATAATTCTCCCCACCGCATTCTCAACTATCGTTTACGCGTACTGTCTGGCCTTGAGTGCTCCGGCCAACCCGCAACCGTAAAAGGTCGATCATGACGAACAAGCTCACTCGCGCCGATCAGCTTCGCGAATCCATCGAGGAAGACATCGCAACCGGGGTCCTTCCGCCGGGCGCCTCGCTGGATGAATCCGAACTTACCGCGCGTTTCCAGGTGTCTCGTACGCCAGTTCGCGAAGCGCTTTTGCAGCTTGTTGCCGCCGGCATGGTAGAAATGCGGCCACGACATGGCGCGGTGGTGGCAAAGATCAGCTTGCATCGGCTGATCGAGATGTTCGAAGTGATGGCCGAGCTTGAGGCAATGTGTGGCCGGCTTGCCGCAAGGCGGATGAGCGCCGGGCAGCTTGAGGCGCTTGGTGCGGCGCATCTTGCCTGTTTGGAAGCGCGCGATTCGGACGATCCCGACGACTACTACCATTTGAACGAGCGTTTCCATTGCCTGATCTATGAGGGCAGCCATAACAGCTTCCTTCATGACCAGGCGAAGGCATTGCATAAGCTGCTAAGACCGTATAGACGGCTGCAGCTACGGGTGAAGGGGCGCATGACCTCGTCCTTCGACGAGCATCAGGCAGTGGTGGACGCTCTCGCCAAAGGCGACGGCGAAGCAGCCGCTGTCGCGTTGCGCGGGCACATTGTGGTTCAGGGTGAACGCTTTGGTGACTTGATTGCGGCGCTTTCGCAGGTCAGCCATGAGTAGGAGGGGGTACACAGGGGGTTTTCCCGGGGCGCTGTACAGACATACGGGCGAGATACGCCGGTCTTTGGTTTGCGGTTATTTATTCGGTGTCCGAAGATAACGAGAGGCGACCTGCTTGAGTGGCGAACCTTGGTGCGATTCTCGGCGCCCTCTATATTGTGGTTGGCATCGCCGCTATCGCAGGTGGCAGCATCGGCGGATTGCTGTTTGATATTTACCAAAACTACAGCTTGTTCATCATGATTGCCGGAGGGCGGAAGGCCGCGCTTCCCGTGTTAAGGCGCTCGTCGGGGGCTGTGGGGTGACTGGCTGGGATCAACGAAAGAAGGCGGTCAGTTCGGCGGCGACCGCTGCCGGTTGTTCTTCCGGAAGAAAGTGGCCGCAGAACGCGATCGTTCCGTCGTGAACGTCTTCGGCAAAAGCTCTGAGCGGAGCAGCCATGTCCGGAATGGACCCTTGGTCGGAGCCTAGCGCCAGCACAGGCATTTTCAATTTTCCCTTGGCGCATCGTGCGCGATTCTGTTGCGCAGACAGGGCTGCGGCGCGGTAATAGGCGAGCCCCGCTCGTAAGCCGCCATCTTTCTTGAAGATACGCAAATATTCTTCCACGTCGGCGTCTGAGAATGACTCAGGGTTCGCTGTCTTTCGGCGTAAAAACCAGTCCAGATATTCGCGCTCCCGGCCGGCTATCAGCATCTCGGGAAGGTCGGGTATGGCATGAAACGCGAAGTGCCAGGTGCGCCATGCCCGCTCCTGGGCAATAGGCAAGGCGTCCGGCAGGGTGATGCCCGGAATTCCCGCATCCAGCAACGCGAGCCGCCGGACTTCGTTGCCAAAAAGCGCTGCGTAAGGATAGGCGACCCATGCGCCTACGTCGTGGGCGGCCAGGAAATACTCGCTAATACCAAGTTGCTGAAGCAGGCCGTGAACCCTATCTGCGAGACTCTGTGTGTCGTATCCGTGCGCAGGGCGATCGGAGTCGCCTTGCCCGGGGAGGTCCAGGGCAACGATCTTGTAGCGCTCGGCAAGCAGCGGCATGACCTTACGCCATGCGTACCAACTCTCCGGGAAACCTGCGAGCAGAACGACGGTGTCGCCGTCGGTTCTGCCGCCGGAAACATAATGCAATCTCACACCGTTGACGGTTTCGAAACGATGCTCGAAGCCAGTCAACCTGGCGTCGGACCGGGACGCCGGTAAAGCTTCGATCGTGCGGCGTGCAGGTTGTAATGTTGATTCTGTTTGCGGTTGCGTCATGAGTGATACTCCTTTCCTAAAGTGAGATCGGTTGCCGCTGCCACGAAGACTGATAGTGAGTGGCTGTCGGTTCCTCTAATGAACGTGGGTTACAGTCCTATCTATATGGAAATAATCGTTTCCTAAATCAGGAAATTTTTTAAGCAAGCAATCGCATGGTTTGATCGACTGCTGCGATCATGTCGGCGCGCGTGCGCCCGGTCTTGCCGATAACGCGAAAACCTTGCAACAGGCAGAGCAAGACCCGGGCTGTGGCTTCTACGTCTATGTCAGAAGGGATCGAACCGTCGGATTGGCCAAGCTGGATGAGGGTGCGCAACGACGTTTCCACGCGCCGCAAGGCCGTTGTCACTCGTGCGGCCATTTCCGAGTCGAAGGTTGCAAGCTCTGTTGCGCTACCTGCCACAAGGCAGCCGCGCCGTCCTTCAACGCCATGCGACGACTCCGCGTAAAAGGCGAGCATGGCCCTGATCTTGTTGAGCCCGCTCACTTCGACTTCGAGCAGTTGCTGCAGGCGAGCGTTGCGTCGGCTTGTGTAGCGGTCGAAGGCGGCGAGAAAAATCGCGCGCTTGTCGCTGAATGCCTTATAGATACTGCCGGCGGTGAGATCCATCGCCGAGCTGAGATCGGCTATGGACGCGGCGTGGAAGCCTCGTTCACGGAACGTCAGGAGCGCCCCATCTAATGCTTTCTCCATGTCGAACTCGCGAGGGCGGCCCGGACCACGGGGGTGTTTTGACGACTGGAGCAATGTCATATTGGACTTTAATAGGAAACGATCGCTTCCCATATTAGGAAATGATCGTTTCCTTGTCAATGGCTGACCTTCTCTTTAACCGCCGTTTGCGAACTGCCCGATGCGGCGGTCGTGGCAGTTGAGACGGCCAAGCGACGTGTGCCAAGCCTGAACCCATGCCACTTAGTGCAATGCCGCCCACGCAAGAGACAAGGAAAAGGCAGCCAGGATGATCGACGCACAGCGTTGCACATGCACCGGACTGATCCGCATCAGGCGGCCGCTACCGAGTTCTGCGCCAAATGCGATCCACGCCAGACCGATTGGAATCAGCAGGGTCGTGAAGATTGCCATCGCTTCCAGATAGGCCGCCAAATTTTCGAACGCGGCCGCGGGAAAAATCGTGCCAGCGAACAGGATTGCTTTCGGATTGAGCAAGGTAGCGATGAACAACACGCGCAGCCCGATCGTCCCTTGCGCCGGCGAAGGAAACGAGTTCGCCGTGTGCCACATGCGGACCGAGAGGTAGGCAAGATATAGACCGCTCGCAATACGCAAGAGCGTTGGTAGCCAGGTTAGCGAGGTAGCCGCATGCGAAAGGAAATATCCCCAGCCTGAAATCGACACGAGATAGCCGGCGAATTCGGCGCCAGTCAGATGAGCCGAGCGCCGGACACCCGACCTCAGACCTCAGACCTGCGGTGGCGAGCAACGTGTTTGTGGGACCCGGCATGACCAGCACGATAACGCTACCTAACGTCATCAGTGTGGCACTTGAAGTTGAAAGCATGGATTGGCGGTAGGAGGGCTGGATTCAGGTTATCGGAAACATTGCGCATTTCGGTATTGTGATCGCCGTGCGGAAAGTCTTCCTTCGGTTTGTATGTGCATTGTTTTGTGCAAAGCGGATCGAGAGGCTTTGGATATGTGGTCGCCGGGAAGCACCCTATTTGTGATTGTCGGCGATCTGGACCGCAATGTCGAACGGTCGAACTGAGCCGCCAGGGCCGCGATGACTCCGTGAAGAACAGGGGCGCGACCTTGGTCGAAGCCCCGCATGGCGCTGAGCGGGCAGCACGGTTCGGGCGGCTAAAGTACTTCAAGCCGATGACGGGCCGTACGCGCATGAGCGGGCTGTTCCAAAGCGTCAGGTATAAGCCATTAGATTCGGATTCCTATTTATTACTTTCCGGCATGGTGAATTGCGGACGCGACGGCCGCCGGGCTCAGCCAGCCATTTAAACAAGGCAATGGCACGGCACCGTCGGGAAGTTTCGAGAGCTACGGTGTGGGAGACATTGACATGCTGGTGCTCGCTTTCGACCTTTTCCCTGACTGCGGGCCATTGCTCGATGAACACATTGCACGCATCCAGTCTTGTGACGCAAAAGTATCACTTGATTTTTTAAATAAATACGAATATAAACGCGAATCATTCGTATTTGTTAAGTGAATGGGAATGCGCATGTCGTCATGTTGGCTTGAACTGCCGGCATTCGGGATCGCGCTCACACGCTCATTCGGGGGTTTGTATATATGTGTCGCAGAAAAGGGGCGGGCAGGCGCTTGCCGCTTGGTAGAAAAAATAGAAGAGCTCCGCTCGTCAGTGCTTTGCTCGCGGTGGGCTTGTTTGGTATCTCAGCACGGCCTGCGATGGCCGATATAACCGGCAGCGCAGCAGTTCCGACGACTGATGAGTCCAACGCTCCGCAGCTTCCTCAGGTAACGGTCACCAGCCAGCGGGCACACGGCTTTGCGCCCGCATCAGTCGAAACGGGCCCGTATCGCGGAATGGATGTGCTGGACGTGCCCGCAACCGTGAATGTCGTGACGCGCAGCGTGATGGATGCTCAAGGCGACACCGGTCTCTACGACGCGCTGCGCAACGTGGCGGGCGTGACCCGCCAGCAGCTCAGCGGTCTTGCTTACGATAACCTTTCCATTCGCGGCGTCCCGCTCGATAACCGCGCAAGCTTCTATTTCAACGGAATCCTTCCGATCGACAACAACATCTGGATGCCGATGGAGGACAAGGAGCGCGTCGAGGTACTGAAAGCGGCGTCCGCGCTCTATTACGGCTTTGCCGCACCGGCCGGCATCGTGAACATGGTGACCAAGCGCGCCGGCACCGAGCCGGTCACGAGCGTGTCGCTGCTCGGTGATTCGCGAGGGTCGTACGGCACGCATGTCGACATTGCCCGGCGGTTCGGCACGGACGACCAGTTCGGCGTGCGCGTCAATGCGATGGATGAGCATGTCGAGACTCCGATCGAGGGTGATCACGGCTATCGAAAGTTCATCAGCGCGGCGCTCGACTGGCGTGTGAACAGCCGCCTTACACTGCAGTACGATCTCGAACACATCGAGACCAGTGTTGTCGAGCAGGCGGGTATCGTGCCGCTCGCGGCGAACAAGCAGGGCGTCATCTCTCTGCCCGGTATTCCGAATCCGAACAAATTGCTGTCGGGTGCCGGCTATCCGACGCGTTCAAGCGCAGACACGAACCTGTTCCGGGCTAACTACGCTTTATCGGACAACTGGAGCGTGAACCTCGCCGCAGGCGAGTCGATCACACGGCGCGACCGCTGGAACTGGGTCTTCCAGAAATACAACGTGACAACGGGTGCCGGCACCGTGCAGGCCACCCAGCAGAATGGTCAGCGGTATCAGAACGAGACAGTCCGCCTCGAGACGAATGGCGTGTTCAAGACCGGCTCGATCAGTCATGACCTGACGATGGGCGTCTCGCAGGACTGGATGTATCAGCCGAATTTCACGTCCTACACATTCACTGCGCCGCAAAACCTTTACAACCCCGTCGACATCACCGCGCTGACGCCAAGCGGCACGCCAAAGCAATTCTTCGCGCAGCATGTCCGCAACGGTGGCGCCTATGTGTTCGATCGGATCGACCTGACTTCGCGGCTGCAATTCATCCCGGGGCTGCGGCAATCCGAATACATCACGTCGCAGGCGGGAACGCCCAACTCGGACATCAGCAGGACAACACCGTCTGCAAGCCTGAGCTTCAGGGTGACGCCAAACACCAGCGTCTATGCGAGCTATGTCGAGGCGCTGGAGTCTGAAGGCAGCGCACCGGCCACTGCCGAAAATGCCAACCAGATCCTGCCTGCGGGTGTCAGCAAGCAGGAAGAAATCGGCATCCGGACCCGGGTCACGAACAACATGCTTGCGTCGGTGGCGCTGTTCAACCTGCGTCAGCCATCGGCCGATACCAATGCCGACAACGTCTTCGTGACGAACGGCAATGCGCGGTATCGAGGTGTCGAATTTTCACTGCAAGGGGATCTGACGCGCGATCTGTCGGTCATCGCTTCCGCGGTCTATCTCGATGCGACCCAGGTCGATTCACCCGATCCGACGCTGGTAGGAAAGACACCCGAAAACGCTGCTCACGTCACAGCGAGCCTGTTTGCCGACTACCGCATACCAGCCGTCGCTGGACTCTCGATCAACGGCGGCCTGTACTACATCGGGCCTCGCGCTGTGAACGATCTCGACCAGGCCTCGATCGGCGGCTATACGCTGTTGACCGCCGGCCTGCGCTACACGACGCGACTCTTCGGCAAGCGGGCGACGATCCAGGCGAACCTCGAAAACGCGACCAACAAGCGTTACTGGAGCGCCGTCGGATCGAACCAGATCGGTGTCGGCCTTGGGCGCACGCTCGAGCTTAGTTCGACATTCGATTTCTAGCGCTTTGCGCCTTCCCCCAAGCAAACCCGGACGAAACCATGCACGCAAGCACACTGAAAACCAACGTCGAACCGGCGGCGGGACCCCAAGACAGGGCGCAGAAATCGCGCTCTCGCCGCAGCACCTTTCTTAAGTGGCTGCGCCGCGTCCACGGCTGGATTGGATTGTGGGGCGCGGTACTCGGCCTGCTCTTTGGTGTGACAGGAATTCTCCAGAATCATCGCGCAACGATGAAGATCAAGGTCGGCGGTCAGAGCGTATCGACAATCCAGGTCGCCATTCCGACGCCGCCGCCGAAATCGCCTGCTGAACTCGCGCAGTATCTACAGGCCGAATTGAAGCTCGACCGGCCTGCCGAGCGAGTGACGCGTGAAAAGGCTAAACCCGTCACGTGGGGCGACCAATCCGTGATCCAGCCCGAACACTGGGTGGTCCGCTTCATCGCGCCGCATTATCTGGTAACGGCGGATATGTGGAAAGGTAGCAACCTTGTCAGCGTCGAACGCCGTGATCAGGGTTTGATAAGCACTCTTGAAGGCTTGCATCGCTCCGAAGGAGCCGGTGTCGGCTGGATCCTGTTTGCGGATTCGATCGCGGGCAGCCTCATTCTGCTGTCGCTCACCGGCGTGTTGCTTTGGACCGAACTCACTCGCCGCAAAACGATTGGCGCCTCGATCTTCGTCGTGTCTCTCATGACCATGATCGTATTGGCGTTGCAGTCCGTGTAGCGCGTGGTTGAGGTCAGTCATCCAATCCGATGCGCACGAAACACCACGGATGCTGGCCTGCGAGTTCGCGGGTCTATCGGCTCTTGCAGTGCGCGAAGCGTCAGTCCGCTAGTCCCTATGAGTTCGAGCCACGTTCCCAATGTCCTGAAGTACCAGGGCGGGGCATCGCTGAATTCGGGACCAAACCCTGCCCGTGAACCTGTCCGCCAGCCGTCCACGTACGGCAGATCACCGCATGAAACAAGCGGATGCAGCGTTTGTACGATCAAGGCCCCATCCGGCGTAAGCAACATTGGAATGGCCCGCAGCAGACCCTCTACCGATTCCTTGCCGAGCAATGAGAAATTGCAGACCACGACATCGGCGCCAAGTTTGAGCCGCCCTTCTGCAATCTCTTCGTAAGACATCACGCGGCTGTCGATCACGCCCGCCTGCTTCGCGGCGAGGGCTAATGCCGGCACGCCATCTATTGCTGTTACCTCGATCCCATTCTGCTGGAGCGCAAGGGCAAGCCAGCCTTCGCCACAACCGATATCTATAACGGTCCGCGGCCTGCACGCGAGGACCGCGTCCAGGATTGCGCGATCGGTCACCAATCGGCGGCTCTCGATTTCGCCGGCACGTACCGCATTCGTCCAGTGCGAAGCGTTCCGCTTCCATGACTCGATTATCTTGCCGTCGCTCAAAGGGTCGATGTTCATCGCTCATCCATCCGTCATGTCGAGCGCAAATCATCCCACGCAGCCGGCCTGTTCAAACGGCCATCAAAAAAATCCCTGAACCGCGCCATTGCAGCCTAGACCCTCGATCCAGGCGGCCAAGCTTTCGGGAGCATGACGCATATCGAGTAAGGGTTATAGCGGATGGCAACCGAGCATTTGCTTGCTATCCTTGGCAAAGATGAAATAAATTACAGCAGACGAAAAAAAAATCAATTTTCGTTTTGCACGTGGAGAAGACATGACGAAATCCGCCGACAGGCGTGATGCCGAAGACAGTCTCGCTATCAGAGCGGCGTGGTTACATTACGCCGCAGGGCAGACGCAGGCCGATGTCGCCATGCGCCTTGGGGTAAGCAACGTCAAGGCGCATCGGCTTATCACGCGCGCCAACCAGAGCGGCGCGGTGAAGGTCACCATCGACGGCGACGTGGCGGAATGCGTCGTGCTGGAAGCGGAAATTGCCGATCGTTACGGGCTTGCGTATTGCGAGGTGGTGCCGGATCTGCACGAGGTTGGCCTGCCGCTGCGTGCCTTGGGCGTAGCCGGAGCGCACTTCCTGCAACGCGAGATCGCGGCTCGCCAAGGGGGGGTGATCGGCATGGGGCATGGCCGTACGCTTGCGGCCGTCGTGGCCGACATGCCGCGCATGGATGCCGGCAAGGTGCGTTTCGTGTCGCTGCTGGGCGGGGTCACGCGCAACTACACGGCGAATCCGTACGATGTGATCCACCGTCTGGCGGAAAAAACCGGCGCCGTATCTTATGTGCTGCCGCTGCCATTTTTCGCCAATACGGCTGAAGACCGGGAGGTATTGCTGTCGCAGCGCGGCGTGCGCGAGGTGTTCGATCTGGCCGCGCATGCGGACCTGATGATCGTCGGTATCGGCACCGCACAGCCCGACGCGCAACTCGTTGCGTCGCAGATGATCGAGCCAGCAGAAATTCACGAAGTGCGCGACATGGGTGGCCTGGGCGAGGTGCTCGGTCACTTTTTCGATCACGCCGGAAAATCCGTTGAAACATCGTTGGCTGCGCGCACGGTGGCCCCCAATCTCGCTGATCTGACCGGCCGGCGAATCGTCGCCATCGCGGGTGGCGCTGAAAAAATAGAGGCGATCCGTGCCGTTCTGAACAGCGGCCTTCTCAGCGGGTTGATCACCGATGAAGCCACTGCCCTGGCGCTGAATGATGGAACACTCAGCGAGGAGGCAGCGTGATGGCTAGCGTCGGACGCGATCTCCTGGTCGGTATCGACGCCGGCACCTCGGTCATCAAGGCGGTGGCCTTCGATCTGGCAGGGCGGCAGATCGCCGTTGCATCGGTTCCTAACCGCTATACCACGAGTGCCGATGGCGCAGCCTTTCAGTCGCTGGACCAGACCTGGGCGGATTGCGCGCAGACGCTGCGTGATCTTGGCGCCAAGGTCGAGGGCCTGGCACGGCGCACCGCGGCGGTGGCGGTGACGGGGCAGGGCGACGGTACCTGGCTGGTCGGCGCGGACAACAGGCCCGCGAGCGACGCCTGGCTATGGCTGGACGCGCGTGCCGCGGATACCGTGCTGCGGCTACAGGGCAGCGCGGCAAGCCGTGCTCGATTCGAGGCCACCGGTACCGGGCTGGCGGCGTGCAGTCAGGGCGCGCAGATCGCGCATATGGCGGCAACGACGCCCGACGTGCTCGACCGCTCCGAAGTCGCGCTGCATTGCAAGGACTGGCTGTATCTCAATCTCACCGGGGTGCGCGCAACGGATCCGTCGGAGGCGAGCTTCACTTATGGCAACTTCCGCACCCGGCGCTATGACGACTCGGTGATCGACGCCCTCGGGCTGACGGCGCGGCGTGGCTTGTTGCCCGAGATTGTCGATGGCACCGAGCTCACCCATGCGCTGTCGCCTGAAGCCGCGGCGGCAACGGGCCTGCTGGCTGGCACGCCGGTGTGCCTGGGGTTCGTCGACATCGTGCTGACGGCGTTGGGCGCGGGCATCCATACCGCTGGTGCCGTCGGCGCCACCTGCTCGATCATCGGGTCGACGGGAATGCATATGCGTGCAGTGCAGAACAGCGACGTGTACCTGAACGACGAGAGCACCGGGTACGTCATCCCGCTGCCAATACCAGGTATGTCGGCGCAGGTTCAGTCGAACATGGCTGCGACCCTGAACGTCGACTGGGTTTTGAATCTGGCATGCGACCTGCTCGCGGAATTCGGCACGCAGCTATCGCAAGTTGATCGGGTGAAACGCATCGATGGATGGCTGCAAGCCGGCCGTCCGGGCGCGCACCTTTACCACCCCTATATCTCCGACGCGGGCGAGCGCGGCCCGTTCGTCAACGCCAACGCGCGCGCCAACTTCATAGGACTCACAAGCGAAAGCCGTTTCCCGGATTTGTTGCTTGCCGTAGTCGAGGGGCTCGGGATGGCCGCGCGCGACTGCTACGCGGCAATGGGCGGCGCGATGCCGGCGGAGTTGCGCCTGACCGGCGGTGCGACCCGGTCGCGTGCGGTGCGTGCGGTGCTCGGCGCGGTGGTCGGCGCTCCGGTGCGAACGTCCACGCGCGAAGAGGCGGGCGCGGCCGGTGCGGCCATGATGGCAGCGGTCGCGCTTGGCGTTTATCCCGACATGCAGGCGTGCATCGCCGATTGGGTCACGCCGCTGTTGGGACCGGTCGAGACGCCCGATCAGGACCTTGTGATGACCTACTCGCAGGCGTTCCCTGTGTACCGGGAGGCGCGACGCGCTTTGGAACCCGTGTGGGATGCAATGGCACGGCAGGCGAGGGGCAGGAGTCATCTCGACGCCCTTGGCGCGGTCAGGCAAGAAGTCGAACGGAGGGTGGTGAGATGAGCGACAGCCAGATGGTCGACCTGTTCGTCATTGGCGGCGGCATCAACGGCGCGGGCATTGCGCGCGATGCCGCGGGCCGCGGGCTGTCGGTGATCCTGTGCGAGAAGGATGACCTGGCGCAGGGTACCTCGTCGCGCTCGGGTAAGCTGGTGCATGGCGGGCTGCGCTACCTTGAGTACTACGAATTTCGGCTCGTGCGCGAGGCGTTGATCGAGCGCGAAGTGCTGCTCAACGCCGCGCCGCACATCATCTGGCCGATGCGTTTCGTGCTTCCGCATAGTCCGGACGATCGCCCGGCGTGGCTGGTTCGGCTAGGCTTGTTTTTATACGATCACCTTGGCGGGCGCAAGAAGCTGCCGGGCACGCGAACCCTCGACCTGCTGCGCAGTCCCGAAGGCGCGCCGATCAAGGACCAGTACCGCAGGGGTTTCGAATATTCCGACTGCTGGGTCGATGACGCGCGCCTCGTGGTGCTCAACGCGGTGGATGCGGCGCAGCGCGGCGCGCAGGTGTTCACGCGCACAGCGTGTACCTCGGCGCGGCGCGAAGGTGGCGCGTGGCGCATCGAGTTGCGTAACACGCGCACCGGCGCCACACGTGTGGTCACCGCCCGGGCCCTGGTCAATGCCGCGGGGCCTTGGGTGGCCGATGTCATCGAGCGCGTGGCAGGCGGTCATTCGACCCGCAAGGTGCGGCTGGTCAAGGGCAGCCATATCGTCACGCCGAAGTTCTGGGACGGTCCGCATTCCTACCTGGTGCAGAACCATGACAAGCGCGTGATTTTCATCAATCCCTACGAAGGGGACAAGGCGCTCATCGGCACCACGGATATCCCCTGGAACGGTGCGCCGGAAAACGTGGCGATCGATGAAGCGGAAGTCGACTACCTGCTGGCGGCGGTGAATCGTTACTTCAAGCAGCCGCTGCGGCGCCAGGACGTGGTGCAGACCTTCTCGGGCGTGCGCCCGCTTTACGACGACGGCAAAGGCAATCCTTCAGCGGTGACGCGCGACTATGTGTTCGATCTCGATACCACTGGCGGCGCGCCTCTGCTCAACGTCTTCGGCGGCAAGATCACGACTTTTCGCAAGCTCTCCGAGCACGCGTTGCAACACCTGCGGTCGACTTTTCCCGACATGGGGAAAGACTGGACGGCCACGGCGACGCTGCCCGGCGGTGAGATCGAGAACGCCGACGTGCCGCAATTCATTGCGCGTTTGCAGCGCGAGTTTGCCTGGCTGCCGCGGGCTTTGATGCTTCATTACGCGCGAACCTACGGTGCACGCACGGCGCAGGTGATCGACTCCGCCAACTCGGTTGCCGATCTCGGTCGACAGTTCGGACCGAATTTCTACGAGGCGGAAGTGCGCTACCTCATGACGAATGAGTGGGCCGAGACGGTGCCGGACATCCTGACGCGGCGCACCAAGCACGGACTGCACATGAGTACTGAGCAAACGGCTGCGTTCGGTGCCTGGTTCGACGGCCTCGACAGAAAATCCGCCTGAGCCGAGCCACGATCGATCCACCTACAACACGAGACAACACGAGACGAAAATGGCTTTCACGCTCGCACTCAACACCAACCCATTGGTGAATCGCTTCGCCGAGCCGGATGATCTCATCGACGCCATCGCGCACAAGATGAAGATCCGCGACGTGCAGCTCACGCACGAATTCATCAACCCGTCGTGGCCCGCTGCAGTGACGCGGCGTCTTACGCGCCAGATGCGCGCGGCGATGGCGCGAACCGGTGTGCGGATCACCTCGGGCATGACCGGCCCCTACGGGCGGCTGAACCACTTCGGGCATCCGGATGCCGACGTGCGGCGCTATTACGTCGACTGGTTCAAGACATTCGCGGACATCACCGCCGATCTGGGCGGCAAGTCAATCGGCACCCAGTTCGCCATCTTTACCTACCGCGACTACGACGATATCAACCGGCGCGAGGCGCTGATCCAGACCGCCATCGATTGCTGGGCCGAGGTCGCCGAACACGCCAAGGCCGCCGGGTTGCAATACGTGTTCTGGGAGCCGATGTCGGTCGGGCGCGAGTTCGGCGAGACGATCGCCGCGTGTTTGGCGCTGCAAAAACGGTTGAGCGCTGCAAACATGGCGGTGCCTATGTGGATGATGGCCGACATAGATCACGGCGACATTACCAGCGCGAACCCCGATGACTTCGATCCCTATGCCTGGGCACGCGCGGTGCCGCGTGTCTCGCCGATCATCCATATCAAGCAATCGTTGATGGACAAGGGCGGCCATCATCCGTTCACTGCCGAGTTCAATGCGCGTGGCCGTATTCAGCCCGCTCCGCTGATCTCAGCGCTTCAGGAAGGCGGTGGAAAGGATAACGAAATATGTCTGGAGTTGTCGTTCAAGGAACGCGAACCGAAGGATCGACAGGTCGTCGAGCAGATCGCTGAATCGGTGGCGTTCTGGGCTCCGCATTTCGATACCGGCGTTTCCGACCTGAACATTTGAAGGACGTGACTGCGATGCAAGGCGCGATGACACAGAAACTGATCAACGACGGCAATGCCGCCGTCGACGAGATGCTGGACGGCGTGATGGCCGCACACGGCGACTTGCTGCAACGCCTCGACGGTGCGCCGCGTGCGATCGTCGCGCGCCACGGACCGCGCCCCGGAAAAGTGGCGCTGGTGATCGGCGGCGGATCGGGGCACGAGCCGACTTTTTTGGGTTTTGTCGGCAAGGGATTGGCCGACGCAGCGGCGGTCGGCAATGTCTTCGCCTCGCCGCCGCCGCAACCGGCCGTCGATGCGGCACTGGCCACGCACGGAGGTGCCGGGGTGCTGTTCATGTACGGCAACTATGCCGGCGACGTGATGAATTTCGACATGGCTACGGAGTTGCT
This sequence comes from Caballeronia sp. LjRoot34, assembly GCF_964253815.1. Taxonomy (NCBI): domain Bacteria; kingdom Pseudomonadati; phylum Pseudomonadota; class Betaproteobacteria; order Burkholderiales; family Burkholderiaceae; genus Caballeronia; species Caballeronia sp. LjRoot34. Next base: position 319,694 of record NZ_CAXUSB020000003.1, on the reverse strand, counting down.
TGAGTTGGAGGGCGTCGAGGCGCGCACGGTGCTGACCACCGATGACATTGCCTCCGCGCCGCGCGATCAGCGCGAACAACGACGCGGCGTGGCAGGCAACGTGTTCATTTTCAAAGCTGCCGGTGCGGCAGCCGATCTGATGATGTCACTGGACGAGGTGGAGCGGGTGGCGCGTCACGCCAACGCCCGCACCTTCACGTTAGGCGTAGCGCTTGCGCCGTGTTCGTTGCCTCAGACGCGGCGCGCGAATTTCGACATCGCCGCGGGCGAGATGGAAATCGGCATGGGCATTCACGGCGAGCCGGGGATGCGCCGCGAGGAGCTACGTCCAGCCGATGCCGTGGTTGACGAGATCATGGACGCCATCCTGGCTGAGATGGGCGCGGAGAAGGGAGACCGCGTGGCGGTGCTGGTGAACTCGCTTGGCGCAACGCCGCTGATGGAGCTGTACATCATGAACCGCCGCGTCTCGCAGCGATTGGCGGAGGCTGGGTTGATCGTACATCGCACGCTGGTCGGGCCGCTGTGTACATCGCTCGAAATGGCCGGCGCCTCGATCACGCTGATTCATCTTGACGAGGAACTGCAGCGCTTGCTGGATCATCCGTGCAAGTGCGCGATGTACCAACAGGAGGCTGGCGATGCTGACGACCGGTGACATTGCGCGCTTGTTCCGCCAGCTCGCGGAAACCATTGGCGCGGCGCGAGATGAGCTGTGCCGGCTCGACGGTGTGATCGGCGATGCCGACCACGGTATCGCGATGGCGGACGGATTTGCTGCGGCATCCTCTGCGATTGATGCGCTGTCTGAGGAAGCCACGCTTGCCGATCAATTCAACGCGGCGGCGAAGGGATTCCTGAACGCGGTCGGCGCGTCGTCGGGGCCGCTTTACGCCACCGCGTTCATGCGTGCGGCCAAGGCGGCTGGAGCACGCGCAGAAATGCCGATGATCGAAGCGCCGACGCTGATCATAGCGATGGCCGATGGCATCCGGTCGCGTGGCAAGGCGGAGCAGGGCGAAAAGACCATGGTCGACGTCTGGACGCCTGCCGCCGCAGCGGCGGAGCAAGGCATGGCGAGCGGGCTGCCGCTGCGCGAGATCATGACGCGGATACGCGACGCAGCAACGGAAGGCGCTGAGTCCACCAAATCGATGGTAGCGACCAAGGGGCGATCGGCGCGGCTCGGTGAGCGCAGTCTTGGACATATCGATCCGGGGGCGGCGTCCGCGACGATAGTACTCAATGTGATCGCTGAAGATTGGGGGCAACGTGGCACAGCATGAACTGACAGACGACAGGCGTGACCGGGACAGTAAGCCCTTATGCGCGGTGGACGCGGAAGGATTCAGCACCACGCCCGCTTTGCATTTCCGTAGTTCAGAAGGTCAGGAGGTGTTCTCATGAGCACAATTAGCCCAACGATAAATCGTCGCTCCCGGCGCGGCGTGCGCGCAGCAATCGCCGCGGTGCTGGCGGTGATTCTGATCGTAGCGATGGCCTTGAGCACCAAGGCCGTGAAGATCGGGTCTGCCAGCGATACCCAAGTCAAGACTTTCGATCCCGCTGCCTACGGCGAGGCGCAATTTCCGAAAACACAGGCGGCAATCGAGAGTCGCGCGGTCAGCGCCGACACACTGGCCGCGGCAATCGCCAAGGACCAGGACGCCGCCGGCAAGCAGTACGGCGTGGCAGGCGGCGGCATTGGCCCTGAAATCTCGGTCAAGTTCGACGGCGTGGCAGGTAGTGAGGACAGCGGGATCTATACCGTGAAGGTGCCGAACGTGCCTGACTCGGTGATCATCCGCGTGCAGACCGGCCCGGCGATCAACGGCACCGACTTGCGCGACGCAACCGGCACCATCAGCTTTGAGCAATTCACCAACCAGATCGACTATCAGAACGCCGGATACGCGATCAACACGGCGATGAAAAAGGCGGTGCTGTCGAAGGTCGATGCGGCCAAGCTGACGGGCAAAACTATCTCCGTTGTGGGCGTATTCCAGTTGATCAATCCGAATGGCTGGCTGGTGACGCCGGTGAAGCTGGACGTGAAATGAGCACCCTGAACCAACCCTCCCAAACCCAATCCGCGGCCGGCGAAGTCCTGCTGTCGGCACGCGACATCGTCAAGTCGTATGGCGGCGTGCATGCGCTGAAGGGTGTGAATTTCGACATCCATCGCGGCAAGGTCACCACTTTGTTCGGCGAGAACGGCGCGGGCAAATCGACCTTGATGAAGATTCTCGCCGGAGTGGAGAGGCCCACATCGGGACATATCGAACTCGATGGTCAGCGCGTCGCTTTTGCTTCGTCAAATGATGCGCGCGATCACGGTATCTCGATCATCCATCAGGAGTTGAGCCTCGCGCCCAACCTCAGCGTGCGTGACAACATCTTCATGGGCCGGGAACTGCGCTCGGCGACCGGCGTGAACTTCGCCGAAGAAGCGCGGCAGGCGCGGGCGCTGATGGCCGATCTCGAGGAGGAAATCGACCCGTTGACGCGCGTGCAGGATTTGCGCCTGGGCCAGCAGCAGGTCGTCGAAATTGCTCGCGCGCTCTCCGTGCAATCGCGCATCCTCATCATGGATGAGCCGACTTCAGCGCTGAGCGCGTCCGAGGTCGAGGTGCTCTTCAAGGTGATCCGCGATCTGACCAGCCGCGGCGTGTCGATTGTCTACATCTCGCATCATCTCGAAGAGGCGCTGCAAATCACCGACTACGCGGTGGTGTTGCGCGACGGCAGGATGACGGCAACGGCCGAAGCCCGCGATATCGACCTCGCGTGGATCGTGCGCAACATGGTGGGAGAGAACTTCGATCTCGGTTCGCCGCCGACAGGCTACGCGTTCGGTGACGTAGCACTGGCTATCGAAGATGTCAGCGTTGCCGATGACGCCGGGTCCGGCATTTCCGTGGTTGACCATTTGTCACTCGACGTGCGAGCGGGCGAGATCGTGTGCATCTACGGATTGATGGGGGCAGGGCGCACGGAACTGCTTGAGGCTGTGGCCGGCCGCTCTGCGGTGACGGGTGGAAAGGTCCTTCTCGAAGGCGAGGACATTGCCCCCTTGAGCATCGCCGGACGTATTGGCAGGGGCCTTGTGCTGGTGCCGGAGGATCGCCAGCGCGATGGCCTGGTGCCGACCATGAACGTCGGCGCCAACCTGTCGCTCGCGAGCATCGGCACCTTCGTCAGAGGGTTGCTGCTGTCCTTCTCCCGCGAGCGTGCGCTCGTCGACCAGTCGATCCGGAACGTTCACGTCAAGACGGCGGGCCCGGGTGCGCCTATCGGCTCGTTGTCGGGCGGCAACCAGCAAAAGGTTGTCATCGGCAAGATGCTCGCTACGCGTCCAAAAGTCATTCTGCTCGACGAACCCAGCCGTGGCATTGATATCGGCGCCAAGGCAGAAGTCTTTCGCCTGCTCAGCGAGAGCGCCACGAAAGGCCTGGCCGTGGTGTTCTCCACGTCCGAAGTGGGTGAATGCCTGAGCATCGCGCATCGCATCGTCGTCATGCGCCGCGGCAAGATTTCCGCAGAATTCGGCACTGATGCCACCAAAGACCAGATCATGGCCGCCTCCGGCGAAGCCGTGGTGATCTGATCATAGAAATGCCTGGAGACCTGAACATGAACGACTCCGCCAAAACTTCCACGTCAACCCGCGCCAGCCGGTTCGGCGACGGTTTCGACATCGGCAAGATGCTGCTCGAAGGACGTGCATTCTTTGCGCTGATCGTGATCATCATCGTATTTTCGTTTCTCTCGCCGTATTACTTCGCAGTCGAAAACTTCCTTACGATGGCCTCGCATGTGGCCATCTACGGCATCCTCGCAATTGGCATGCTGCTGGTGATCATCAACGGCGGAATCGACCTGTCGGTCGGGTCCACGCTCGGCCTGTCCGGCGTGGTCGCGGGGTTCTTCCTGCAGGGTGTGACGCTGAACCTGTTTGGTGTCGTGCTGTATCCGGCGGTCTGGGTCGTGGTGGTGCTGTGCTGCCTGCTTGGCGCTTTCATCGGCCTGGTTAATGGCGTGCTTATCGCGCGTTTCAAAGTGCCGGCCTTCGTCGCCACGCTCGGGGTGATGTATGTGGTACGGGGACTTGCTCTCCTGATGACCAACGGCCTGACCTACAACAACCTGGGCGGCCACGCGGATCTGGGTAATGTCGGATTCAATGGGCTCGGCTTTGACCGTCTGTTCAATGTCCCCGTCGGCGTCCTGATCCTCGCGGTCATCGGGATCTTGGGCAGCGTCATGCTTACCCGCACCGCCTTCGGTCGCTGGCTCTACGCCTCCGGCGGCAACGAGCGCGCAGCCCAGCTCTCCGGCGTTCCGGTGAAAAGAGTGCAGATCAGCGTGTACATGATGTCCGGCGTCTGTGCCGCCATCGCCGGGTTGATCCTGTCCTCGCAGCTCACGTCCGCAGGTCCGACGGCCGGCACGACCTATGAACTGACGGCCATCGCCGCCGTGGTGATAGGAGGCGCGTCACTGATGGGCGGCACCGGCAACATCCGCGGAACGCTGCTCGGCGCCTTCGTGATCGGTTTCCTGTCCGACGGCCTCGTGATCATCGGCATTTCCTCCTACTGGCAAACGGTGTTCACCGGTGCGGTCATCGTGCTCGCGGTGTTGCTCAACGCCATTCAATATCGCCGCCGCGTCAAGCGCCCTGCGCCGACCGCCGGTCAACCCACTTCTCCACAAGGCGGCAAGGCCTGAGCCGCGCCACCGGACCCCGAGAAGAATGTCTTATCCCGACGCCATCACTAATCATAAAAGGAGACTTACCATGACAACCAAGAGAAGAACCCTGCTGCTCGCCGCCGCCGTCGCCTTGGCTGCGCCTTTGTTCGCAAGCCAGGCTCATGCAGCGGGAGGGCTCGTGACCATCATCGTCAACGATCCCTCGAACCCCTACTGGCTCACCGAAGGCAACGTTGCCGCCGCCGAGGCGAAGAGGCTCGGATACACCGCGAACGTTGCGGCTTCGAAGGGCGACACCAACGCCGAGAGCCAACTGATCGACACCGCCATCACCAACAAATCGGTCGCGATCATTCTTGATCCGGCGAATGCCAGCGGGTCCGTCGGTGCGGTGAAAAAAGCGGTGGCTGCCAATATTCCGGTTTTCCTCGTCAATGCCGAGATCAACCAGGAGGGCCTGGCCAAGGCGCAGCTCGTTTCCAACAATGCACAGGGTGCGGCGCTGGGCGCGCAGCAATGGGTGAAGGACGTCGGGTCGAAGGGCAACTACGTCGAGCTGCTCGGCTCGCCGTCCGACAACAATGCCGCCACGCGTTCCAACGGCTACACGTCCGTGCTCAGTCAGTATCCCGATCTGAAGAAGGTCGGATCGCAAGTGGCTGACTGGGATCGCACCAAGGGCTTTAACGCCATGCAGAGCCTGTTGCAAGCGCACCCGGACATCATTGGTGTGATCAGCGGCAACGACGAAATGGCGCTGGGTGGGATTGCCGCGCTTAAGCAAGCGGGCAAACTCTCGAGCATCAAGGTGGGTGGTTTTGACGGTTCGCCGACGGCGGTTGCAGCGGTCAAGGCCGGCGAGTTGCAGTACACGGTACTGCAACCGGTTGCCACGTTTTCGGTCAAGGCGGTGCAAGAGGCCGATCAGTTTCTGAAGACCGGCAAGACGGGCGCCAAGACTGAAAAGCAGCTCTTCGATTGCATTCTTATCACCAAGGCTAACGTGGATAAGTACACCTCTGCATTTACGCTTTCGAAGTGATGCTACGGCTTGAACCCGCAGCCCGCCGAAGGGCGCTTGCGGTTTTTCACCCTGCGCACCGGGGTGGTACGACTCACCCCGGCGCGGCGCGCAGCAGCGCCAGTTCGTGCATCTGATTGACGACATCATCATGACCCATTCCCCTTTCTGGATCGGTACCAGCTGGAAAATGAACAAGACCCTGGCGGAGGCGCGCGCTTTCGCCGAGGGTCTGCTCACCGGCGCCGCCGACCCGCGGATGCAGCGCTTCGTGATTCCGCCCTTCACCGCGATCCGCGAAGTCAAGGCAATACTCGCGGATACCACGGTGAAGGTCGGCGCGCAGAACATGCACTGGGCCGATCATGGCGCCTGGACCGGTGAAATCTCACCGTCGATGCTGGTCGATTGCGCCATGGATCTGGTCGAACTCGGTCACTCCGAGCGGCGCGAACATTTTGGCGAGGCCGATGTCACGGTAGGACTGAAGGTCGAGGCGGCGGTGCGCCACGGGTTGACGCCGCTGATCTGCATTGGCGAGACGCTTGCCGATCGCGAAGGCGGGCGAGCAGCCGACGTGCTGGCTGCCGAAGTACGCGGCGCGCTGGCTCGATTGACGCCGGAACAACACACGGCCCCGATCCTGCTCGCGTACGAGCCGGTTTGGGCTATCGGCGAGGGCGGCATACCGGCCAGTGCCGACTATGCCGATGCTCGGCAGGCGGAGATCATCGCGGTGGCGCGAGACATTCTTGGCCGCCGTGTACCGTGCCTTTATGGCGGCTCGGTCAACCCCGGCAACTGTGCTGAACTCGCTGCTTGCGAACATATTGACGGACTGTTCATTGGGCGCTCTGCCTGGGACGTGAATGGGTATCTGGACATCCTGGAGCGTGTCAGGGCGGTGCTCTGAGCTGTCCGCATGCGTGGAACTTCAAACTGAAGGAGATCATCATGAAACTTGCAGTTGCCGGAGATAGCGCGGGGGCGGGGCTGGCCCATGTGCTGGCTGAACACCTTAAGGACCGCTTTGAGGTTTTTGAAGTTTCGACCAATGAGGCAGATCCGAAGGAGTTCTATGCGAATTTGTCTGATCGTGTGGCTTCGGGCGTGATACGCGGTGATTACGACCGGGCTATTCTGGTCTGTGGCACGGGGATCGGTGTCAGTATTTCGGCTAACAAGATACCCGGAATTCGCGCTGCGTTGTGTCACGATACCTATTCGGCGGAACGCGCGGCGCTGTCGAATAATGCGCAGATCATCACGATGGGTTCGCGGGTGATTGGGACGGAGGTGGCCAAGAGCATTGCCGATGCTTTTCTGGCGCAGACCTTCGATGAGAATGGCCGTAGCGCTGGCAATGTGGCGGCGATTAATGAGGTTGATTCCAAGTACCATCGGTGAGGGGCCCGGGCGCGGGCGCTGTCGCCGGAGGGGTTTTGTGGTGGGGGGATGGGATGTTGGGGTTAGGGGTATGCGCCGGGGTGGTGGTTTCAGTGTTAGCGGTCAGGGGTTGATGCCGGGGTGGTCGGTTCTCGGGTTAGTGGTCGAGGTTAATGCCGGGTTGCTGCTTTCGGCGTTAGCGGTCTGCGTGAGTTGGATTTTCTCTTTATCACTATTAGCCACTGTGCGTGGCGGCACGTCATTTCTTTGTCCAAAGCGACAAAGAAACGAAGCAAAGAAAGCGCTTTTAAAACACGCTACCCTAAGTGTCCACAGCGTGCAGTTTTGATTCATAGGTGCCCCAAAAGCACGGTGCTCGCCAGAGCGACGGATGTGTGAACCCCTCCTTCTCGCGAATCCTGACACGAACACGCTTCGCCCCGTACGCTCTCGGGCAAGCACAATTGCTAAGGAACCCGCACGGCCTTACGGGTATTTACGGCTACGGTTTTTTGACAGGTTAGCTACCGGGTCCGTGCGACCGTATTCATAGGCCGCAGCTTCATGCGTGTTTGTGTTTACTGCTTCAGTTTTTTGTGAATTGGCTGCGCGTTCTGTACGGCTATTTTCGTCGGTTACGGCCGCCCGCATCTTCGCGGCTTCGTTTCTTGGCGGGTTGGCGACGAGGTTCGAGGCGCGTACACATTGGAGGGAGGTCGTCCGCGGATAGCGCGGGGTGCTCCTTGGGCAGGTTCAATCACTGGTGGCGAAGCGTATGGTTCCTTGGCAATTGTGCTTGCCCGAGAGCGTACGGGGCGAAGCGTGTTCGTGTCAGGATTCGCGAGAAGGAGGGGTTCAAACATCCTTCGCTCTGGCGAGCACCGTGCTTTTGGGGCACCTATGAATAGAAACTGCACGCTGTGGACACTTAGGGTAGCGTGGTTGAAAGCGTTTTCTTTGCTTCGTTTCTTTGTCGCTTTGGACAAAGAAATGACGTGCCGCCACGCACAGTGGCTAATAGTGATAAAGAGAAAATCCAACTCACGCAGACCACCACGGCCGAAAGCACCAACCCGGCATTGACCCCGACCGCTAACACCGAAAGCACCAACCCGGCACATACCCCTAACACCGAAGCCACGACCCCCAAACCTAGCAACCTGCCCCCCAACCCCGAGTGCGAACGGAAAAAAACCTCTAATGGATCGGAGCCACAATGGCGACATATCTGCTGGGCCTAGACAGCGGCTCGACCGCGACCAAGGCCGTTATCTTCGACACCACCGGTCGCACCGTGGCCGTAGGCTCCCGGCGTGTGGAGCAGCGGCAGCCGCGTCCCCGCTACGTCGAACGCGACATGGAAGAAACCTGGGCAGCGGCAAGTGGCGCCATTCGCGATGCGCTCGCGCTTAGCCAAGTGCCCGCCGAGGCGATCGCCGCTATCGGCGTAACCGGACACGGCGACGGCCTCTACCTGGTCGACCACGCCGGTGCTCCGCTCGGCCCCGGCATTCTGTCGCTCGACAGCCGGGCCTTCGACGTTCGCGATCAATGGCGCGAAGCCGGCGTGCTGCAACAGGCACTGGAATTGACCGGGCAGCAGCCGTATCCCTACGCCGCCGTCAGCCTGCTCAAATGGATCCAGGTCAACGAACCCGAGCGGTACGCAAAAATCGGCCATGTGCTCTTCTGCAAGGACTGGCTTCGTCTCTGTCTGACTGGCGTCCCGGCAACGGACCCAACGGAAGCCAGTTCATCCTTTACCGATGTCCGCACGCAACAGTACAGCGGCGATGTTCTGGATCTATACGGCCTCGCGTCCATTGGCCGCGCGTTACCGCAAATCGTGTCGTCCACGGCACTCGCAGGACGGGTCACCGCACAAGCTGCCGCGCTAACCGGTCTGAAGGAGGGCACGCCGGTCGCCTGCGGGTTGCACGATGTCACCTCCAGTGCCGTGGGGCTAGGCAACACCGAGCCGGGTATCTTGTCCATCACGGCGGGGACGTTCAGCATCAACGAGATCCTGTCGGACCGTCCGCAACTGGATCCGCGCTGGTCGTGCCGTAACGGCACACGTCCCGGTCAATGGATGAACATGTCGATTTCACCGGCCTCATCGAGCAATGTCGACTGGTTCCTGCGTGAATTTTTTGCCCACGAAGCGCAACAGGCTTCGCAACGCGGATGCTCGCTGTTCGACCTGATCGGAGACGAATTACAGGCGGCATTCGCCGAGCCGAGTTCCGTCATGTTCCATCCATTCCTGTTCGGCTCCCCCTTCGAGCAGCCCGCGAGCGCCTCGTTTTTTGGCATCCGCGGCTGGCACCGTCGCGCCCATCTGGCGCGGGCCGTGCTCGAAGGCATGGTCTTCAATCACCGATACCATGTCGAAGCACTGACCAGCGCGCTTCCGGCGCAGCGGGCGGGGCTGACCGGTGGAGGATCATCAAGCCCCATGCTCGCCCAGTTGTTTGCCGATACCATCGGGATTCCTATCGATATGCCGGAAAGTCAGGAAGCGAGTGCACTTGGCGCAGCGCTCTGTGCCGGCGTGAGCGCAGGAGTGTTCGCATCCCTGGCGGAGGCCGCCGCGCGCGCATGCCGCATCCAGCGGACACACCAGCCGGACGCGGAACGTCACGGCCAGCTCACCGAGGCGTATACCCTGTACATGCAGCTCATTTCAGGCATGAACCCATTGTGGCCGGCGCTCGACCGCGCAGCCACTGCGCATTGATGACGACATTGATGATGACATTGATCACGAGACAAGCAATGACCGAACGATCCCGCGAATTCTTTCTCGACCGGCTTACGCAACAGCGCCGTGTCAGCGTGCTAATTGTTGGTGGCGGAATTAATGGAGCAGGACTATTCCGCGACCTGTCGTTGCAACAGGTCGATTGCCTGCTGATCGATAAAGCGGACTTCGCCTCAGGTGCAAGTTCGGCGCCATCGAGGCTCATTCACGGCGGCCTCAAGTATCTTGAAACCGGTGAATTTGGCCTCGTTGCCGAATCCACGCTGGAACGCAATCTCTTGCTGAAAAACGCACCGCATTTTGTACGGCCACTGGAGACGGTACTGCCGATTCATTCGTACTTTGGCGGCATCGTTGCGTCTACGCTGCGATTTTTCGGTGTCAAGTCGAAGCTCGCCGACCGCGGTGCGATCATTTCAAAACTCGGTCTCACGATCTACGATTTTCTCGGTCGCCATCACCGGACGATGCCGCGCCACCACGTCGCGCTCAGAAGACGTTCTCTTCAAAGCCTGCCATTGCTCGATCCCGCCATCAAGGCAACCGCCACGTATTTCGACGCACAGGTGACGCAAGCCGAACGACTGAACTACGAATTGGTAGCAGACGGACTGGCCGCTTGCGAGGAAGCTGCGGCTGCGAACTACGTGACGGTTGATCACGTGGAAGGCGACACGGTCTGGCTGCGGGATCTCGTGTCAGAGCGGTTTTTTCCTGTGACACCGACCCTCATCGTCAACGCCGGTGGGGCCTGGATCGACAGTGTGAACCAGGCGCTCGGTATCAAGCGAAAGTACATCGGTGGGGCAAAGGGGTCTCACCTGATCGTGACGCATGCTGAGCTTCATGCGCAACTGCGGGGCCGCATGGTGTACTTCGGCTCGAAGGACGGTCGCATTTGTCTTGTCTATCCGTTTATGGACCGGCTTCTGGTCGGTTCGACCGATATCCGCGTAAGTGATCCTGACCAGGTTCGCTGCGAGGACAGTGAGGTCGACTATATGCTCGGCGTATTGCGGGAGATTTTTCCTCGCCTGGAACTGGATGCATCGAACATCACGTTTCGCTATAGCGGCGTGCGGCCGTTGCCCTATTCCGATGCCACGAATCCGGGCGACGTGAGTCGCGATCACGTGGTGCACGTCGATCATCTGCCTGACACTCAAACTGCTGTGCTTTCGCTGGTGGGCGGCAAATGGACAACCTTCCGGGGATTTGCCGAATCCGTCGCCGACGATACGCTCAAGCGTCTCGGACGTTCGCGCAGGGTCAGCACTCGCGACGAAGCTATCGGTGGAGGCCATGATTTTCCACTGACCTCAGGGGATCGGACTACCTGGATCAACGAGCTTGCCGCGCGTTGCGACGTTCCGGTTGAACGAGCTGAAACCTTATTCTCGCGTTACGGTACAAGTGCATCGGTCATCGCAGCATTCTGCTCGTCGATACACGACGGGCTCCCTGACAGCCCGCTCGCAAGTGAGCCGAGTTATACAGTGCGAGAGGTTCAGTACCTATGCGAGCACGAAGCAGTGACGCATCTTGCAGATCTGCTTTTCCGTCGCACGACGATCGCCATCTCCGGTCAATTGACCGGCGCCGTGCTGGCTGAAACTGCGGCGATCGCGGCGAGTTCGCTGGGATGGGATGCTATCCGCATGCGGCGCGAAATCGAATCGTCCCGCGACATCGCCCAGCAGCGCCATGGAATGGTGATTAGGGATACTGAGCTTACGCATTAGTTCAGTAGTTGGCAGCCTGAACTTAGACGAATCCCGGTGCGGACCTACGCTGAAATGCGGCAGCGGGGGTTGATTGCAACAGGCCGTGATGTCTGCCCGATGCTTGCGGAGCGCGTGAGGTCTTTCCGCGCAGCGCGCCGGTCTGCCTGGACTATTCGCTAGTAGAGTCGACGGGAATCCCGGCGTCGCTGCTGGCCGAGGAGTCTCGCCTGGGGCGGCGAACAGCTCTTACCTTCCCGCTGTTTCCACCGCCGCAGAAGAATTGCTCGCCGCCATCGGATTCAAGTCCCGACACGCCGGCTCCGGGCGGCATCTCAAGGCTCTCCAGGACCTCTCCCGTTTGCGAATCGACATGTCTCAGCTCGCTCGCGTCGTCTTCCCAGGTGCCGTGCCAGAGCTCGCCGTCAACCCAGGTGACACCGGTGACGAAGCGGTTGGATTCTATGGCGCGAAGAATCGCCCCCGTTTCAGGATCGACCTGATGGATCTTCCGGCTCCGATACTGCCCCACCCAGAGCGTCCCTTCGGCCCACGCGAGCCCCGAGTTACCGCCGCCACCGGGTGCCGGGATCGTGGCGAGCACCCGGCCGGTTTCAGGATCGATCTTCTGGATAAGATCCCCGGCAATCTGGAACAAGTGTTGGCCGTCGAAGGCCGTTCCTGCATCGGCGGCGACATCAAGCGAGTGCAGCGGGTTTCCGCTCGCCGGGTCGAAGGCGTTCAGCTTGTCTCCGGATCCGAACCAGACATGCTGACCGTCAAACGTGACCCCAGACACGCTGTCGACACCCGGAAAGGGTCCATATTCACGGATGATTTCGGCTTCTGATCGTTTCATGTTGCCATCCTAATCACTGGGTAGTGAAGTGGGGAGTAACAAGCTTGTCGCGAATCCCGGCACGGGCGGTGTCATCCAGCGACGTGCCCGTCCGCGGCCAAACGACTGCACCTTGCCTGCTGCAGCAAGCGAGTCCAATGAACGCTGTACGGTACGCTGGCTGGCTCCCAGCACAAGCGCGAGAGCTGAGCTCGTCCACGACTCACCGTCGGCGAGGAAGACAAGCACCGCCGCATGCTTGTCTTCAACGGGCCGTGCCATCACGACCACTTCGCGCGCAATACGCGGCACCAGCACGAACCCTCGCTTCGTCGCGCTCACGCCGGCCAGCGTTCCAAGCACGGTACGAAGCCGTCCGACTTCGACACGCAAGCGCGCGCGATGCGATTCATCGGCGTGTTTCGCCCGGAATGCCCGCGCGATGAGCGTGTCCCTGGGCACGTCTTCGGGCCACGCTTCGCCCAGCGCGCGTGCGAGCGCGAACAAGATTGGACGTCTCGCGAGCGAGACCACGGCGCTTGCATCGCGTACGAGCTGGCGGCATGCATCCACAACAAGCACCTTCGACGCCAGTAATACTTCGATATCCTCAAGGAATAGGAGTCGCTCCTCACCACCCGAAATCAAGCGCGCGGCGGGCGTATTCAGTATGAGGGATGCACTTGCGACCTCCGCGATGAGCGCAAGAATACCCGCATGGTGCGCGGCGCGTTTGGCCCGGGCAAGCGCCGCGCGCGCTGTCTTGGTCTGGAGGCGCCGCATCGCGATCCCCGCAACGACCAGTTCGTGGACGGCCTTCAACGCGGGCGGGAAGGGCGTGGGGTCTAGCTTGGCGAGCTTCCGCTCAGCTTCATCGAGACGTCCGATCAGGAGGAGGCGCCGGACTTCCAAATACCGCGCATGCGCGGCGTTGACGCGGTCACCGTGTGCTTCGAGTGTCGCCCGCGCTGCGTCGAGCGTCTTCGCAGACCAGCCCAGGTCTCTTGAGGCGAGCGCGATCTCGACCTCGGCGACGACACACCTCGCGCGCGCTGCGGCTTCTTTCGGACCGAACGCACGCGCGGCACTTCGCATGAGAGCCTTCGCTCGAACAAGATCGCCGAGCTGTGCCATTGCGATGCCTCGGAGCGCGAGTGCGGGCGCGTCGTCGCGCAAGGCTATCCGGTTCAGTGCGCCGAGAGGGTCACCCGAGGCGAGCGCACGCGCCGCGACCGCAATTAATGGGTCCATGGTCTATCTGAATCCCGCCACACTTGTCACTCCCATCGTTCGATGCCCGGTACTAATCTATCACCAACCTGCATGTCGGATCGGGAGTTGAACGAACGACGAAGAACACCTGACGGTGGGAAGATGCGTGACGACACGCATAGCCGGGACGCGTGAAGAATAGTTGTCAGCGTGACTCGAGTTGCTCGAAGCGGAGAAGAAATTCACACGCCGTGAGGACGAGTTGGCACGGCAACGTCAGGCGCTGCGGTGGGTCTGAGTCGACAAGGACTACCGATTCGAGACCAGGGTCTCGCTCGCACAAACGGGAGGCAGAAGATGCCACAAAGCATGGTTTCCGAACGAGTTTCCCAGAGAGCTTTCTTTGGCGTCTCGGCGCTGCTTTTCTCCGCCAGTGCAGCGGTGACAATCGTCTGGTGTGCGTCCATGTCGGCGATGGGCGAGATGCCAATGCCCGGCGGCTGGACCATGTCCATGGCGTGGATGCCGATGTGCGGACAGACGTGGCCCGGCACTGCGGCCTCGTTCATCGGCATGTGGGTCGCAATGATGATTGCGATGATGCTGCCATCCCTCGCGCCGATGTTGTGGCGCTACCGTCAGGCCGTTGGCAGGACTGGCGAGACAGGGCTGGATCGGCTGACCGCGCTGGTGGGCGCCGGGTACTTCTTCGTGTGGGCCGTGTCTGGAGTGGCCGTCTTTGCGCTGGGGGGCACGCTGGCGGCGGTCGAGATGCAGTCGCCATCGCTCGCGCGCGCCGTTCCGGTCGCGTCCGGCGTGGTCGTCCTGATCGCCGGCGCGCTCCAGTTCACACCGTGGAAGGCGCATCATCTGGCGTGCTGCCGGGCTATGCCGGGGCAGGGTTGTATGTTGAAGGCGTTGCAGACGGACGTCGGCACGGCCTGGCGACATGGCCTGCGCCTTGGTCTTCACTGCAGCACCTGCTGTGCCGGCCTGACGGCGATTCTTCTGGTGATTGGTGTCATGGATCTGCGCGTGATGGCCGCCGTGACGGCAGCTATCACTGCCGAACGTCTTGCACCGGCCGGTGAGCGCGTGATGAGGGCTATCGGAGGGGTTGTCGTCGTGGCGGGGTTGGTCCTGATCCTGCGAGCAATGAGGCTTGGATGAAGCATCGCGCAACCGCGACTATCGTGGGAGCATGCGCCTCGAGCATCCGCCTACACCCCCGCGCCAAGCTCAGCAAAACTGATCATTTTCGCGCTACAAGCCTGCGTAAAATCCACGTCATAGCTCGAAAAGAAAACCGTCCGGTCTTCGCTCAAGGTCTTGAACAAATCGATCAGAACAGCGCGCGCGGGGGCATCGAGGCCAGCCACTGGCTCATCCGCGATAACGACCTTCACATCGCCCAGTACCGCCGCCGTCAGGAAGATTTTCTTGCGTGTACCAAACGACATTTGCTCGAAACGCTTCTCGAGATGTGGTGTCAAGCCAAAGCGGTCGGCCAAGTCGAGCGCCTGACTGTCGACGGTGGTTTTTCGGTTCGATGCCACCCATTCCAGATACTCGCGACCCGTCTGCAGCGAGTACGGCATGCAGTCGTCGGGCACGTACGCGACTAGCGACTTCGCCTCGAGCGGGGCGCTACGCATCGAGTGCTTGTTTATCCATACCTCACCTTCGTCAGGTTCGATCTCACCAGCGAGGATACCGAGCAAGATGGATTTTCCGCTGCCGGTTTCATCGTTCAGCGCCACGCATCCAGTGCCGGCGCCATAGCGCAGTCCTTGAAAGATAATGCGCTCGTCGTAACGTTTGCAGAGGTTCTCGAATCGAAGCATGGGTTGCAGACTTTGTCAGAAGAAGAATGGCCGCGCGGCTGCGGCGGATGCCGGTTGGCATCCGCCGGGCGGCAAGGATTGTGTGGAAATTGACACTGCGGCAAGTGTAGCAGCGCACGCAGGCGCGCTTGGACGGACAGGCCAGCGCGCCTGTGAACCACCCGCGCTGGCCACCCGCAATCAACCGTTCAGTATCCGTCCGCCATCCACCACGATTTCTGCACCGAGCGTCCACGCGGACTCATCCGACGCCAGATAGACCACGGCCTTGGCCACTTCCTCAGGTGTTCCGAACCGTCCGGCAGGAATGGTATTGATGATCTGTTGAGTAACTTGCTCGCGGTAGGCGTCGGGAATGTTGAGCTTGTCGTATAGCGGAGTATCGACGGGCCCGGGACTGACCGCATTGACGCGGATACCACGCGGCAGCAGTTCGCTTGACAGGGTTCGGGACAGGCTGAGCAAGGCTGCCTTGGTCGCTGCATAGACGCTCGACTGGGCGGCGCCGACGTGCGCATTGATCGACGTGTTCAACACCACCGAGGCGGGTTTGCTGAAGATGGGCAGTAGCGCCTGAGTCAGGAAGTACGGTCCCTTGACGTTGATAGCGAAGGAGTGATCGAACAGCGCTTCCGTCCATTCCTCGATCGGTACCCATACCGATATACCGGCATTGAGGAAAGCTACATCGAGTTGACCATAGTGCTCCTTGACCGCTTGCGCGAGCGCGTTCTGTGCGTCGACACTAGCGGAGTCGGCGCACAGCACGGGCACTTCCTTGCCGAGGATATTGCGGGCGTTCTCGATAGAGTCCAGGTTGACGCCAGTGACAATGACGCGTGCGCCTTCGGTCAGAAACTGCTTCGCAGTTTCCAAACCAATGCCGCTGGTACCGCCGGTAATGAGGGTGCGTTTGCCTTGAAGACGAGGCATGGAAAATCTCCGGTAAATGAATGAACAGTCGACGGTGCTTAGCTGGCGCCGCCTCGCTGTACAGACAGAATGGAGTCATTTGCGTGCGGGGATAAGTGGGTCGAAAGGTATATCATTCATGCTCTCATTGCATAAATGATCAGGACGCACCTTGGATCGTTTCCTCTTGATGAAATGCTTTGCCCGGGCGGTCGAGACCGGGAGTTTTTCTGCGGCCGCCAGGGAACTGGGCATTGGCCAGCCTAACGTCAGCCGCTATGTCGCTGCGCTGGAACAGCATCTTGAAACACGGCTGATGCAGCGATCCACGCGCAGGCTGACCCTTACTCCCGAAGGTGAGCGCTACTACGCCGAGGCCCGACGGATACTGGACGCTGTCACCGAGGCCGAATCGACCGCCCGTGGTGACGATCAGCCTTCAGGCCTGCTACGCGTGGCATGTCCCACGACGCTTGGGAGGATCCACTTGCTGCCGTTGGTGCGTCCGCTTCTGGAGCGTCATCCCAAACTTGAGCTCGAATTGCAGATCAGCGATCGCTACGTCGATCTGGTCAATGAAGCGGTCGAACTGGCCATTCGCATCGGCAATCTTGAGGACAGTACGCTGCGTGCTCGGCGTATCGGTATGTTCCAAAGGGTTTGCGTCGCAAGCGTCGATTACCTTGCGCGTCGCGGCATGCCGCGCACGCCGGGTGACTTGCGCGATCACGATTGCATCGTCTATACATTGTTGTCGTCGGCCGGAACATGGCACTTTTGCGATACCGAGGTCTCCGTTACGGGGCGTCTGCGCGTCAATTCACCGGACGCTGTCCGCGAGGCGGTGCTGCAAGGCATCGGCGTTGGATATGGACCTCTTTGGCTGTTTGAAGACGCGCTGCGAACTGGGTCCGCACGTTTGATACTGCGCGACTACATTGGGCCGCCGGTGCCGCTGCAGATTGTCTACGCGGCAAGTCGGCTGTTGCCACGACGCGCGGTGGTTTTCATGGATTTCATAGCGGAGGCTTTCGCCGCCATTCCCGCGCTCAACGAAAACGGTCTGGCTGCGATCGATGCGCCGGCAGCCGACGCGTGACACACGTGTGCGCTTGGAACAGGGCATTGAATCATCCGGTCCGAATACGGAATTTATCAGGACACCGTCGTTAACTGAGCGCGCGGGGGAGAGGCTGCGGCGGCGCCGCAAACCTCCCGCTCCCATCCGCTTTATCCAGCAACCTTCTCAGAATCCGCAACGGCTGCCTTTTCAGCAACCACTGCATTCTCAACAACCGCCACCTTTTCAGGAGCCGCCGCCTTCGACGCGACTCTCGCCAAACGGCCTTCTTCCAGCTTCGTCGCGCGGACGCCATCTTCAGGCGATACCCGTCCGGCTTCCTCGCCCGAGAGGTCGACCCGAATTGCGCCTTCAACCATCGACGTCCAGTAACGGCTGCCACGGCACCAGATCTTGATCGCCGCCCGCAACTCGGTCTCGGTCAGCGCCAACTCTGCGGCGTGTGCGAGAAGATCTTCGAAAATTCCGATCTTCAGCGGCACCTTGGGCGACGGGTTTTTCGGGAACGCTTTAGGAAACCGTTTTTGCAGCTTCCCGATGGTCAATACCACAGGGTCCACGGGTTTCGACCTGACCGCGACGGGAGCGGCAGGCCGGGCTGGCCGAGGAGGGCGCGGCGGCTTGGTGACGGGCTTCGAGACCGGTGTGGGGGCGGGCTGCTTAGAGGCATGCTTGGGGGCAGGCTTATGCGCAGGCTTCGCCACGGGCTTCGATTGCGCGCGTTTCGCCTGTTGCTCTTTCTCGAGTTGTTGTTTCAATACAGCGAGCTGTTCAAAGCCCATAGCACATGACCAGGCAAGTAAAAGGTCAATTCTAGCAGCCCGCCACTCCCGGTGTTCTACTTGTCCGGGCAGGCGGAACAATCCTCAGTCAATTGCAGCACCCGTCGACGCCGGCAACGGCCCGAAAGCGGCCGCCATACGCCGATGAATAGCAGGGTGGACGCGACGTGCATCCACCTTCCAGGAACGCTCTCAGGGCCCTCTAATCGTGCCCCCGGCGGCCGCTACTATAGCCGCCGCTGCAATCGCCGTATCGCTCAGAGCGAGATTTCGGTCCCAAGCCGTGCGAGGAACTGACCTAGCCATTGCGGATGAGCGGGCCACGCCGGAGCCGTAACGAAATTGCCGTCAGTGACGGCGCTGTCCACTTCGATGTCCGCGTAGTCGGCGCCGGCCAACCGGACTTCCGGCGCACAAGCGGGGTAGGCGGAAATCCGCTTGCCGCGAATGACGTCGGCTGCCGCCAGCAACTGCGCGCCGTGACAGACCGCGGCGATCGGTTTTTCGGCAGCGGCGAACTGCCGTACGATTTCGATTACCCGTTTGTTCAGCCGCAGGTATTCGGGCGCACGGCCACCGGCGATCATCAGCGCGTCGTAACGGGTGACATCGACGTCATCGAAATTCGCATTCAGCGCGAACAGATGACCCGGCTTTTCAGTGTATGTCTGGTCGCCCTCGAAGTCGTGAATCGCGGTCTTGATCTTGTCTCCGCTTTTCTTCCCAGGGCACACGGCGTGCACCGTATGGCCGACCATTTGCAGCGCCTGGAAAGGCACCATCGTTTCATAATCTTCCGCAAAATCGCCGGTCAGAAATAAGATCTTCTTGGCTGCCATGTTGTTCTCCTGTCAAAGAAAATCACGCGCGAACGCGGCCCGGTCAAACCGGAACCGCTCGATTTATCTTAGCTCGTCTTCATGGCAAAACGGGGATACTTTGCCGCCTGCCGGATAAATCGCGATTGAGCATCGCGCCATGGCGAGGCTTTCTTCGGTGCATTTTTTGCCGAAGGCCGGCCGTTTTTGCTAACGTGCTGAACCTTTACCGGACCGCGCGACAATGACGCGGCCGTGGCCCGTCAAACATGATTCCCCCGCAGTCCCTCCCTGACAACCGACCCGCATGACCGATCCGCTGATTCCCGCCACGCTTGCGTTCCGCCCCAACGGGTCGCCGTATTCACCTGAATACGGCGATATCTATCACAGCATCGTGGGCAGTCTTGCCCAGTCGCAGTATGTATTCTTGCAGGGCAACGGCTTGCCCGGACGATGGCAGGAGCGTCAGGCATTTACCGTGCTTGAAACCGGTTTCGGCATGGGCATCAATTTCCTGACGACATGGGCCGCGTGGCGCGCCGATCCCGCGCGCAGCGAACGGCTCCATTTCGTGTCGATCGAAAAGCACCCGTTTTCGGCGGACGATCTGCTTCGCGCCTACGCGGTGACCGTGGACGATGCATCGGTTCTCGCGCTGGCCGACACGCTCGCCGCGGCGTGGCCGGCGCTGGACCCCGGCACGCACCAGCTCGATTTCGACGATGGCAGCGTCACGTTGACGCTTATATTCGGCGACGCCGTGGATATCCTGCCCACGCTGCGGTTGCGCGCGGATGCGTTTTATCTCGACGGTTTTGCGCCGGCGAAAAATCCTGAACTTTGGACGCCCGCGATCTTCAATTCACTCGCCGCCCTGGCAAGTGACGACGCAACGTTTTCCACCTACACCAGCGCCGGCGATGTGAAACGCGCGCTGCTGCAAGCGGGTTTTGAATATCGGAAAGTGGCAGGCTTTGGGTGGAAACGCGCGATGCTCGTGGGCCACTTTGTGCGGCGCTAACAGGCCCGTGGAAAGCCAGTAAACGCGCCCGCATTGCAGGAACGCACCACGGCGATCCGCGCGATATTCCAGGCGTTGCCGATCATCACCGCCATGAAACATGCGATCGCGCATTGGCTAAACAATGAGCAATGGCGCACAGTACGTCCAACGCTCAAGCGATCGGAGCGGGTGGCGGCACGCCCGGTCGAACAGTTGACGGCGGTAGGCTTCACTATGCCGGGGGGCGTCGCAATAGTCTCTATATACGCTCCCGCGGCCGGGCAAACTGGAATCCAACCGACGCCCAGGCGCGAACCATCATTTACTTCATAGGGAATTCCCCAGTGACCGATCAATCCGACAAGCCGGCTGACAGACCGGACGACAAGCAAGCCCCGGTCCGCGCGACCGGCATGAAGCGAGGACTTACGTCGTACGGCGACCAGGATTTTTCGCTGTTCTTGCGCAAGGCGTTCATCAAGGGCGCCGGTTATACCGACAAGGCCTTGAACCGGCCGGTAATCGGTATCGTCAATACGGGGAGTGCGTACAACCCGTGTCACGGCAACATGCCGCAACTGATTGAAGCGGTGAAGCGCGGCGTGATGCTTGCCGGCGGTTTGCCGATGGACTTCCCGACCATCTCCATTCACGAAAGCTTTGCGTCGCCGACATCGATGTACCTGCGCAATCTGATGTCGATGGATACCGAGGAAATGATTCGCGCGCAGCCCATGGACGCGGTCGTTCTCATAGGCGGTTGCGACAAGACCGTGCCCGCGCAATTGATGGGCGCGGCGTCCGCGGGCACGCCTGCCATCCAGCTCATCACTGGGTCCATGCTGACCGGCTCGCATCGTGGCGGACGCGTGGGTGCATGTACCGATTGCCGTCGCTATTGGGCCAGGTTTCGTGCGGCCGAGATTGACGAGGAAGAGGTCGCCGACGTCAACAACCAGTTGGTCGCGAGCGTGGGAACATGTTCGGTGATGGGCACCGCTAGCACCATGGCCTGTGTCGCGGAAGCATTGGGCATGACGGTTCCCGGCGGCGCGTCGCCTCCTGCCGTCACAGCCGACCGGATTCGCGTGGCGGAAGAAACGGGCGCACGGGCAGTTCAGATGGCAGTCGACGGTCTCACCATCGACAAGATACTTACCGTAAAAGCCTTTGAAAATGCGATGCGCGTGCTGCTGGCAATCGGAGGCTCGACCAACGCGATTGTTCATCTGACGGCTATTGCCGGACGGCTGGGGCATCGGATCGATCTGGACACGCTCGACCGGATGGGCAAGGAAACGCCGGTGCTGCTGGATCTGAAACCAACCGGCCAGCACTACATGGAAGACTTCCACAAGGCGGGCGGCATGGCTACGCTGCTGCGCGAACTCAAGCCGTTGCTCCATCTGGACGCGCTGACCGTCACCGGGCGCACGCTGGGGGAGGAGATCGAGCTTGGCGGACCCGGGTATCAGCAGGACGTCGTGCGATCATTTAGTCATCCGATCTATCCGGAGGGCGGACTTGCCGTACTGCGCGGCAATCTTGCACCGGGCGGCGCGATCATCAAGCAGTCGGCGGCTGATCCGGCGTTGATGGAGCATGAAGGACGTGCGGTCGTCTTCGACGATCTGGAGGACATGGCTAGCCGGATCGACGACGAAGCGCTGGACGTCACCGCGCAAGACATTCTTGTGCTGAAGAACATTGGCCCGGTCGGTGCGCCGGGGATGCCCGAAGCGGGTTATATCCCCATTCCACGCAAGCTGGCGCGAACGGGTGTCAAGGACATGGTGCGGATCTCCGATGGCCGCATGAGCGGCACCGCGTTCGGCACGATCGTTCTGCACGTCACGCCGGAAGCGGCCATTGGCGGCCCGCTTGCCCATGTCCGCAATGGGGACCGGATTCGTTTGAGCGTGATCAACCGGGAGATTGCGCTGCTTGTGCCGGAAGCGGAATTGCATCAGCGTGCGCTCGACAACCCCGTCGTTCGTCCGACCGCAGGACGTGGTTACCGGAAGTTGTTTTTGCAGACGGTGACGCAAGCGGATGAGGGCATGGATTTCGATTTCCTGCAGAGCGAAAGTCTGCAGCAGGAGAAAGAGAATGAGCGCGCGCGGCGACCGCCGCGGCGGTAAGGTCAAGCCGGCGTGCGGCTTCGGCAATCGAGCCGCACTTGAGAACCGCTACGAAACTTTGGATGTATCGGATGTTAATGAAAGCGATTCCAGCACTCCGGACTCTGTTTGGCTCACGGGCAGGGCGGGCCGGGTGGGCAGGAGCACTAGCGTCGCAGATGCTCCAACGGCCGCTGCCGCAGGAATGAACTAGTCCAGGCCAAGACCCGACGGCGTCTCTACATTGCGCATGTTGTAGGCGGACAGGATCCGGTACAGGGTCACACGGGACACGCCGAGTTCGCGCGCCGCGTCGCCGACGCGCCCGCGATTCCTCAGCAGGGCCATTTCGATAGCCTGCCGTTCTCCCACTTCGCGCGCCTGCGCAAGCGACATGGGCACGCATTCCGCAAACTCGCCGAGTTCGAGATCATGCGCGCCGATCAAGCGGCCTTCGGCCATCACGATCGCGCGCCGTACGCGGTTGATCAGCTCACGCACATTACCGGGCCAGCCATAGTTATGGATCGCGGCGATAGCGTCAGGGGCGAAACCGCGCAGACGCCGGTTGGCGTCTTTCTCGAATCGATCCAGCATGTGCCGGGCCAGCAATTCAATGTCCTTGCCACGCGAGCGCAACGGCGGCTCCTCGATCTGCAGCACGCACAACCGGTGGTAAAGGTCAGAGCGAAACCGGCCCTCGATCATTGCAGTCTGCATGTCCACGTGCGTAGCCGAGACAATGCGCACATCGACGGAAGTGGACTCATGACCGCCCAGGCGCTCGATCTTGCGTTCCTGAAGGAAACGCAACAGGCTCGCCTGGCTCTCCAGCGGCAAGTCGCCTATCTCATCGAGGAACAGCGTGCCGCCGTTGGCCGCTTCAACGCGCCCGATCTTGCGCTGATTCGCGCCGGTGAACGCGCCGCGTTCATAACCGAATAACTCGGATTGCAAAAGATGCGCGGGAATGGCCCCACAGTTGATCGCGACAAACGGCTCGTTGCGCCGTACCGACCGCGCGTGAATGGCTACCGCCGTCAATTCCTTACCTGTTCCCGATTCGCCGGAGATAAACACGGGCGCGTCGGTCATGGCCACTTTTCGGATCGCGCGGAAGAGCGCAAGCATGGCGTCGCATGAGCCGATCATGTCGCCTTCGGCGTTGCTGTCGTTCTTCGCGTTAGCGGGATCGCGCGTCCCTCCGTCATGCAAGGCGGCGATTCCGTAAGCATGACCCAGCGCGTTCAAAATCCGCTCGCCCGATGCGGGGAGCGTTACATAATCAAAGCAAAAATCCCGGACGAGACGCCGAATAGTTGAATCTTCAAGTTGCGCCGGCGACAAGAGCGCTAACCAGCCCACTGTTTTTACCGATAGCCAGGTTTCAGCCAGCCGCAGATTAGCCAGAACGTTTCGCGCCGAGAAATCGAGCAAACCGCCGCTGGGCTTCGACGAGAAATTCCCCGGTTCACGGTCCAGTTCCAGGGATTTGACTGTCCAGCCGCGCGCATCCAGGAGCGAGCGAAGTTCGAGCGTCAAAGGATCGCCTACGTAAAACAAATGCCTGGGAAGCGATGAAGAAGCAGCCATGAAAGTCATACCGGTTAGTTATAGCGACCGCCGCTATCAAGTCGCTGCGGGGTCAGCACATTTTGGGCACGTGGCGATAAGTTGCAGTTGCCGGCCTCACGAAAACTGCACGCGCTTTAGTTATATCGACTCAGTACGCGGAAACTTGAAGGAATCGAAGGTTGATCGGCTGTGTTGGTCATGCCATAAAACCCCGTTTGAAGTTCGCGTCCCGTTTTCGGAGGAGCATCAAGTAAGAATCAAGTAACAAGTCTTCTGATTCTCGCCGGCAAGCATTTTTTGTGCGGCAATAAGCTTTTTACGGCTCTTATTCGCATATGTTATCTGCGCGTGTAGCCGGCTGTTTACTTTTTGCCGCCACGACTCATTATTTCACGTTATTTCACGTTCGCCCATGCGGGTATCGAGCAGGCGCGATTGTTATGAGAACGCGACACGGCCGGCGAGTTCGAATCAGGCGCCGTTTAACGGACTTTCGTGATCGGCAATGGAAGCAAATACCAATCTAGGATGAAAATAGCGATTTGGCTTGATTATTTGTATGAACATAGCAAAGCCTGGACGCAGCAGGGCCGGGCTCCTATCTGGTCTATGGGGTTATCCCTAGCTAGCCATCATCCCAACATCGGCCGGCACCTTAGAGCGCGCATAGCGAATTCCAAGCGCCGGCAGGGCTTGGTCGATGGTTCGCATGTTCGCACGGCGTTTTTTTCGTCCTCGGAGCGTGAAGTCAGCCCGACACATAAGGCCCATGCTGCAGTTCTGATTTCTCCAGCGCTGCCAGCACGGCGTCGAACACGAGCCGGATGCGTGCGGGCACAGGTCCCCGCTGCGGTCTGTAGACGTAGACTGGCCACGGTTCCGGCGCGACGTCGTCGAGTACGCTTATCACCTTGCCCGCGCGCAGCAAGGGCAGGGCGAGATAACTCACGATCTGCCCAAACCCCATTCCCGCCACCACGGCGCGGCACTCGCACTCGCCGTCGTCGGTCTGGAACGCAAGGTTTGTCGGCGTCATTTGCTGCCCATTGGAAAACTGCCAGGGCCACACTCGCCCGGTGTTCCTGTCGATGAATCCCGTCGACGGCAGCAGCGCAAGCTCAGCCAGGTCCGCGGGATGGCCCACGCGTGTGACAAGCTTTGGACTGGCAATCACGGAGAAGCCCACGTGCGATGCAGGACGCACCACGAAGCGACTATCCCGCATGAAGCCGATCCGCACGCCAATATCGATTTGCTCCGCGATGGGGTCGCTGATCGCATCGGATAAACGCAGGTCAAGCGTGATGCGGGGATGCTTCTCGGCGAGCCGCACAAGCGCGGGCATGAGAAAACGTTCGCCGATGGACTTGGGCGCGGTCAGCCGGACCAGGCCGGCAATCTCGGCATCGATCTCGCTGTCCTTCGGTCTTAATAGATCATCCATCTGCTGCACGAGTTTGCGCGCCCGCTGCGCAAACGCTTCTCCTGCTTGCGTGGCGCGCACGCGCCGGGTGTTGCGATGGAACAGGATTTCGCCCACCAGCGCTTCCGCTTCCTGAACGGCTCGCGTGATTGCCTGAGGCGAGGTGCCCAGCCGGGTAGCCGCTTCCTTAAAGCTCTGTGCTTCAACGGCCGCACAATAGATGCGCAACATTTCAAGGCGATTCTGCATGATGGGTTCTCGGTTTTGCTTCCATAAAATGGAATTATGAAATCGTATCATTTCCATTGAATGGCTGGCTTGAGATTCCCATACTGTGTTCTGTCGCGGGGGCATTCGCCCTCTCAGAAACACAGGAGCCTGTCAATAATGAGCAATCACGTCAGCAATGGAATTGAAGGCAAGGTCGTTGTCATCACCGGCGCGAGCAGCGGGCTTGGTGAAGCCACAGCGCGTCATTTGTCGGCGAAAGGCGCGTCGCTTGTATTGGGTGCGCGTCGTCTGGACCGGCTTGAGAGCATCGCCGCCGAGTTGCGCGAAGCGGGCGGCAAGGTCGAGGTACTGGCCGCCGATGTCACGCGCCGCGCCGACGTGCAGGCGCTGGTCGATCAGACAGTGAGCGCCTACGGACGCGTGGATGTCATGATCAATAACGCAGGGCTCATGGCGATCGCGCCGATCTCGGAGATGAAGGTCGACGAGTGGGAACGCATGATCGACATCAACATCAAGGGCGTGCTGTACGGGATCGCCGCCGCGTTACCGGTATTCCAGAAGCAGGACAGCGGCCACTTCATCAACATTTCTTCGGTGGCGGGCATCAAGGTCTTTAGTCCCGGCGGCACCGTCTATAGCGGCACCAAGTTTGCCGTACGCGCGATTTCCGAAGGACTGCGTCACGAAGTCGGCGCGTCGATCCGTACGACGATCATCCTGCCGGGCGCGGTCGATTCCGAACTGAAGCTCGGCAGCTCCCATGAAGAGAGCGCGAAGGTGGTGGGGCAGTTTTATCAGCAAGCGATTCCCGCGGACTCGGTGGCGCGGGCGATTGCTTACGCGATCGAGCAACCCGGCGATGTCGATATCAACGAGATCGTGCTTCGTCCGACCATGCAGGAGTTCTGATCGGCGGGCTCCGGCAGCGCGAGTGCGCGTCGCCGGAGTGGGTGCTGGACGTTGTTATTGTCGATTCGTATCCGGTCCAGTCTCAGGCATTGAACCTGTCCAGACGGAACGCCTTCGGGTCCACTCTTGGCGTGTTTCCGGTCACCAGATCTGCCATCAACGCGCCGGCTGCCGGGCCAATGCCGAAACCATGCCCTGAAAATCCCGCTGCCAGAAAGAATCCTGGAATTTTGCCGACCTCCGAGATAACCGGCACCGCATCTGGCGTCACATCGATAAACCCGGCCCAGGCTTCGGCGACCGTCGCATTCTTGAACGCTGGGAACGCATGCTTTAACTTGTCGAGTGCGCCGTCGACCATCTTCATGGTCGGCGGCGGATCGAGCGTCCGGCAAGCTTCGAATGGCGTGGGGGTATCGAGGCGAAAGTGGCGCGGAATGCTCATCTCTTCTATAAAACACCTGCCTACGCGAAGCTTTAAGTACTTGCGCTCTGCCATCCACGCCGGCAGGAATTGACGGCACAAACGGATGCTGTCCGGTGTGAGGTCTGCTATCGACGCACCGAGTTGCGACACCGTATACCCCCCGTCAGCGCGCTTGCGGCACGTAAAATCCGACCCATTGATCGCCATCTCCAAGCCGGTCTCTAATGGCCCCGTTCGCAGCACTGACGCATGTACCTTCAACTGCGGAAAGTCGATCGCGTTGTTGCCGCAAAAAAGCCGTGACCATGCGCCGCCTGCCAGTACCACTGACGCACACTTCACCACGCCAAGCTCGGTGACAACCGCCGACGTTCTTCCCGCGCTGGTCTCTAGCCCGCGAACCGCGCACCGTTCGAACACCATTGCACCGGCTTCGGTCGCCAGTCTGGCGATTGCGGCGGTGGCTAGCGTGGGTTCGGCAACGCCGTCGCCCGCACTGTACAAAGCGCCGATCCACGGGCGGTTCGAGGCGGGAATAAGACGCGCAAGTTCATCCCGTCCCAACAGGCTTCCTTCCGTGCCCGTGTCTTTGGCCGAGTTGAGCCACGCCTGATGACGGGCCATCTCATTGTCCGTCTCCGCCAGATAGGCGAGGCCGGTGCGCCGGTAACCCACGTTGATGCGCGCCTGGATGTCGGCCCACATATCGTTCGCTATGGCGGATAGCGGCAACTCCTTTGGATCGCGCCCGACCGTGCGAATCCATCCCCAGTTGCGCGACGACTGTTCGCCCGCGATCATGCCTTTTTCGAATACAGCGACGCGTACCCCCTCGCGTGCCAACGCGAGTGCAGTGCTGATGCCGATAATTCCGCCCCCGACGATCGCAACGTCGATCTCCGCAGGCAATGTCGAACGCATGTTATGTCCTTGAAGAAAAGCGGTCGTTCATGTCAGTGAGCACGGCTTTGGCTAGCCGACAAGCCCACTAGCGCGACCACGCCGATCACGATCACGTAATAAGCCGGCGACATGATGCTGCCCGTCTGCGCGACAAGGAAGCCGACCACGAGCGGCGTGACGCCACCAAAAAATGTCTGCGATGCAACGTAGGCGATCGACACGCCCGTTGTCCGGCACGACGTTGGAAAGAGCTGCGACAACAGCGAACCGACCGGTGCGTAATAGAAGCTGTAGAACACCAGCGACATCGCGCATTGGAACAAGATAAGTGACTGGAACGAGGGCGTATGCGTCAGCATGAAGAACATGGGAAAGACCATGATCAGGCCCGCGATCAACGCAATCCGCATGACCTTGATGGTCCCGAAACGGTCGGCAGCCAGTCCGCCGAAGATCGGGAAGATCGTGCTGACGAGGCCACTGAAGATGGATGCAATGAAAGCGGAGTCCTTAGCTATGCCAAGATTATTGATGGCGAACGTCGGCATGTAGATATTAAGAAAACTGGCTACATTGCCCGCCGCCACGACTGCCGCGCCAATCAGCAGGAAACGCTTGTGAAAGGTAAAGACTTCCGCAAGCGGCCGATGCGGTTTGTCCGCGACTTCTTCGAACTCGCGCGTCTCGTTGATCTTGGTGCGGATATACAGCCCAACGGGACCGATCAGGCAGCCGAAGATGAACGGCGTGCGCCATCCCCACGAATCGACTTGCTCTTGCGAAAGATAGTGATTGATCAGGTAAGCAAATAGCGAGGCGGTCAACACCGCGAGGCCGGAGGTCGAGAACTGCAGGCTGGCGAAGAACGCTTTCGTGCGCGAGTTTTGCTCGGTCAGGTAAGAGTTCGCGCAGCCGAATTCACCGCCGACCGAGAACCCTTGCAGCAGGCGTCCGAACACGAGCAGGGCGGGTGCCCATGCACCAATCATCCGATACGTCGGAATCACCGCCATCAGGACGGTGCCGCAGAGCATCAGGAACGCAGCGATGGTCAGCGCGGCGCGGCGGCCGCGTTTATCGGCATAGATGCCCAGTACGACCGCGCCAACGGGCCGTACGACATACGCACTCGCGAAGGTCAGCAGGCTGTATAACAAGGCCGACTGCGGATTTCCAGTGGGGAAAAACAGGTGCGAGATGGTGATCGCGAACATCGCATAGACGAGCAGGTCGAACCACTCGAAGAATGTGCCCACGTTTGCCGCCACCACGTCACGAATCTTGTGCGTGGATGCCTGCGAGGATGATGGAATGCCGTCCGAGCCGATACTGCCGATCGCCTGCTTCATCTTTGCGTCCTGTGTGGTGAGCACCGGCCGGTCAGGGCGCGGTGTGTCCAGTACAGCTAAGTAGGCGCACAAGACTGGCCGCGCCCGGGCGAAAAACTAAACGTAGAAATGATTGCTGTTGATGACGAGAATGGTGGTGGGCGACTCCCAGCCGTTCTCCCATCTATACCGGTGGCCTGACGGAAACCCATATATGTCCCCGGCTTCCAGCAACATTTCCTGGTCGTCGACGAACAGGCGCAGCTTGCCGCGCACGATATAACCAATCTTGTCGCCGGTCTGCAAGACGAAGTTCACGTCGGACACAGCGCCCGCGCCAATCTCCATGAGGAACCCTTCCATGACCGAGCAGCCCGCGGGTGTCACCCGATATTTAGTGACGCCGCCGACGCTCACTGGCTTGCGGTCCGCGAGCCGCACGACAAAGTCCGCGCCTGCGCCGTCTTGCGGAGCGGGCGTGTTGCTCTCATCGAACAACGCGGCGCCATCGACGCCCAGCGCATGGCAGATGTTGCGAAGCACGCGAATGGACGGGGAACTGATGCCGCGCTCGATCTGGCTGAGCATGCTGACGGACAGGCCGGCTTGCTCTGCCACGTGTTTGAGGCGTAGGTCCTGCGCCTTGCGCATGGCGCGCAAGCGGCCGCCGATGACCACGTCTTGCTCGTGCACAGGGGCATTCGTCAACGGCAAGGAGTCTTCGGACACGGTGTCGCCTTGTGGAGGCAGATGGGAAAATTACACTGTGATGAAGTTTCTGCCAAAAAATTATTGTTTTCAAGCAAACAATAAGGATTGGGTGAAAATTTTGGCTAAGTTAGCCAGACGACGCGTGTCCCGGCTGGCGACGAATGAGTGGGATTAATCGGTCGATTCGCCGAGGCGAGGCGCAGGCAAAATTCGATGAACCGCAGGCGCTGATCGATCCGCTCAGCGGGCTTGCGATGCTGCATAGTTATCTCGGTGACCTGTCCGCCTACGATGTGGACGGTCCTGTCCCGGAGGTTGTGATTAGTGGCAAGGAGGTGCGCAGCATCGCTGAAAACCTGTTGAATCTGTCTTGGTTTGAAGCGTGTGGTTTTCGGGGCTTAGCGATGCGATGGTTTTGTGCAGCCTGTTGCGCGGACCTCTTGCAACAAGCTGCACGCGCAAGTGTTGCCAGCGCCGCCCCCTTTCTATGCGAACGATCAGAACCTGTGTGTCATCGCGAGCCGGGCCATCAACTGATTCCCGGTTGAAGAAATCCCCGATGAACCCGGAATATCCGCATTGTCGAACTGCGTTCCCGTGTTGCCATTCACGTGTTGATAGGCTCCTTGAATGTAGACCGACGTACGCGTGCTAAGGTCATAGTCAAGCATCAACGAGAACTGATTGTACTTAGGCATCGAGCGCCCGGTCGTAGCGGAAATGTGAGCGAACGTATAAGTGTAGGCAGCCGCCATCCAGAAATCAGGCTTGAAGAAGTACTGGCCATTGACCTCAAAGTTGTCGAACTTCCACGAGTTCTGAGTACCCGCCACCGGCTGATCCGTAAAGTACGCATTGCCAGTCGGGTTGTACACGTCTATATGCGAATACGCGAACGCCAACATTGCCTTGTTCGAGAATGTGTACGACACGCCCGCGTCAATGTTCTGTTGCGAGTCAGCCGTAAAGACCGTTGTATCGTTCGACACGGCGCCCGACGCATTGGCTCCGCCACTATTGGTCTTCATGTACGCGAGAGCCGCAGCAAAGCCTCCCATCTTATAGGTACCCGCGGCACTGTACATGCGGTTCGTCGCGAACCCGCCCGCCTGGTTGCTGAAGCCATACATGGCTTCGCCAGTAAAGCCGCTATAGGTCGGCGACACATACTTGACCGAGTTCTGGATACGATAATCCCAGTCCGAGTTATCGTTGTCGAACGGATGCGCCGCCAGATCGCCAATGGTGTTGCCCGCTGCCGTGAAGCCGCTCCACATGTCGATGGTGGGATCGTACTGGCGACCCATCGTGAACGTACCATACTGATCTGACGATAAGCCAACGTAAGCTTGCCGCCCAAACTCAAGACCGCCTTGACCCAGTTGCCCGTTGTTCGTGTTGAAGCCATTCTCCAACAGGAAGATTCCCTTCAGTCCATTGCCCAGGTCCTCACTGCCTTTCAGGCCCCAGCGGCTACCCACGGTGTCGCCACTGACCATTTCGTAGCCGCGATGGCCTTGACCATTACTCGTAAAGTCAAACCCTTCGTCGATCAAGCCATAGAGCGTGACGCTGCTTTGCGCATGCGCGACGGTGCTCAGAAAAATTGCCGGAATCGCAGCGGCTAGCAAGGTTCTCTTCATGATTTTCAATCCCAATATATAGATTCAGACGCGTGTGTGTCGCTTGATGTCGGTTCTTGCAGCGCAAACGTAATGACGAACTTAAGACTTCATGAAAGCGCCCACGAAGGTTAATGAGCCGTTATTCATAGCTGCGGCGACTAACTGAAATTCAGACTTTCAGGCGCAGGAAGAGACGCGTCAAAAGCGCGTTGCGGCTTGCTGGCGAGGGGACGGATTTCAGCGTGGAGCATCAGGCAGGGACGAACGAGGACGATGCGTGTCGTGAATCCGATACAGCCAACTTCCAAACAATTTGAATTGATGTATTGGGACCGTGCCCAATGCTTCACAGAGTCCGTATACGCATCGCCAAAAAGGGACGGCGTGAAAGTACGGCCTCTCCAAACAGGCAGGGAAGTGTGATGGGTGAAATGTGGTTTGTAAGCGAAACGAGCCTTCACGCAAGCAGGGTGTCAACTCCACGCCATCATCGAAAGCCCGGTGCTCCTGAATCAAACGCGCTTGCCGGTTCGTTCAGTGCGCACGCGGCAGCAGACGATCCTGACGTTCGGCCGGCCCTTGCATAGAGGCACTGCGCTGACCTTAACGAATCTTAAATTACTCTTCATGTTACAGCGGACTTTCCGTCGTAATCAGTTCGCTATCCTGAATCTCGTCACCCGTCGCTAGACAAAACCAGCGAGGCGCAGGCGACTACTCAAGACCGATATCTTTACGGAGAACACCCATGAAACGCCTTTCCGCTGCATTGATTACGTTTTCACTCGCCCTTACCAGCGCATCGGCCTTTGCCGCCCCAAGCCTCACGCAGGCTGAATGTCATGACTATCCGTTCACGCAACTCAAGCACACCGTTACGCACAAACAACTGATGCAGGAGTTAAGCGAACTGGAAGCGGTCGGATATCAGCCGACCTCCGACGACAACGAATATCCGGATGATCTACAAACCGCCGAAGTCAAGCTGCATCAGGAGTTCCGTCACGACTGCATGCCGGCGCAGGTCGCAGGCGATCCCGCCAGTCCGTCCACGAACTAAGTCCTGAGCGTTGCCTCCGGACAACCGGCCGTGGACGAAGCAAGCCGGCAATTCGACCTGTCGCACCAAGCAATGGTTCGCAAACATTTCAATGTTGTCTTAGAGGCTTTCCCCTAAGCGAATTTCAGTAAATATCTTTTCATGAAGCAGATGACGGACCGTTAAGGGTCACCGCGTAGTCTCAACATCGTCGCAACGCCATTAGCGGACAGCGACGCTTAATTCACCCGATTTCCCAGGAGTAGCGACATGAAAAAACTTTTTTTCGCAGCCAGTCTTCTCTCATGCGCAGTGTGTTCTTCGGCATTTGCCCAGTCACCGGCGAAACCTGCTCAAGACCAATCGTGGAAGCCGCCGGTCTCGACGCTCACCCGCGCGCAGGTTGAGCGCTCGCTTGTTCACGCTGAAAAAGACGGTCAGCTTAATTACCTCGATTCGGTGGTTTATCGCGGCGGCCACTAAGGTCAGGCACCTTTCTGATGCCTGTCCGTCAATTCCATTCGCCGATCTCATCGAGTCGGTTGTGGCATCATTTACCCTCTGGTAGTGCAGACGGCACCCGGTTTTTCGCCGGTGCCGACTTTGGATTGGGAACAATGACGACACGAGTGCTCACGGTAGAGGACGATCCGCTAGCAGCGAATGAGATCGTGGCAGAGCTTGAAAAATGCGGGTTCGAGGTGGACTGGGTGGATAACGGACCCGACGGTCTTGCCCGTGCGATGAGCGGCGACTATGACGTGATCATGCTCGATCGCATGCTCCCGGGACTCGACGGCCTGACTATTCTCACCACTTTACGAACGGTTGGCATACAGGCACCGGTGTTGATGCTAAGCGCGCTTGGCGACGTAGATGAGCGTATTCGCGGCCTGCGCGCAGGCGGTGACGACTACCTGACCAAGCCGTTTAATTCAGACGAACTCACAGCACGTCTCGAAGTACTGCTGCGACGCCGGCGCGAGACGCCCACACGCAATGAAACAACGCTGAATGCAGGACCGCTCCTCATCGATCTGATTTTGCGCAAGGTGACGCGCGACGGCATTGAAGTGTCGTTGCTGCCAACCGAGTATCGGATCCTGGAGTTCATGATGCGGCACGCCGGTCAAACCATCACTCGCACCATGCTGTTCGAAGCGGTGTGGGGTTATCACTTCGATCCCGGCACCAATCTGATTGACGTTCACATGGGACGCTTGCGCAAGAAGATCGATCCCCCCGGTGCCAAAGCAACGATTCAGACCGTGCGCGGTTCGGGCTACATCCTGACGTGATCCCTCTCCTATAAGAACACCTTGGCTGACTCAACGAATCGAACGCATCCCGTAGAAATGGGGCGCCGCTGGCATAACACGACCTTCAGGTGGCTTTCGGTCTACGCCGTCATCTTCGCGCTGTCGGTCATGGTGCTGATCGGATTTATCGGCTGGTCCGCAACCACTCGCATGGAGTTCGATGCGGACTCGGTGTTGCATTGGCAGATCTTCTACTTCGGGTCCATTGAGGACCAGGCACTTCCGGCGACCATTTATCGGCGCACGGAAGGCGAACACCTGAATACCAATTACTTTGGGCTGTTTGCCCCCGACGGCACCCATCTCGCCGGCGATATCCGCGTGCTGCCGCCGGACCTGCCGCTCGATCGTCAAGGTCATACGCTCAACGATAGCCTGATCGTCGCCAACCAGGCGAAGTCGCCGGTCGTTCGAGCCGTGGGCGTGCGTCGGCACAGCGGCGAACAGATCGTGGTGGCCCGCGATCTCACGCACGTGCTGGCTGTTCGCGAGACAATGATCAACGCATTGGTTGGCGGTGGCCTGTTCTGCTTGCTGGTGAGCATAGCCAGTGGCTTGTTGCTCAACCTGCGGCAGATGCGGCGTGTGCGCGATATTCGTAACGTAACCTTGCGGATCGCAGAGGGTGACCTGAACCGGCGTTTGCCGATCGGCGGCCGAGACGAGTTGGACATGCTCGCGCATCTGGTGAATCACATGCTCGAGGAAATCGAACGGCTGATGACGGAGGTCAAGAGCGCGTGCGACGGAATAGCCCATGACTTGCGTACCCCGGCCGCGCATATCCGCACCTTGCTCGCCAACGTGGCCGAACGCATGCACGTGATCCAGGACGACGGCGTCGCGCAAATGCTCGATCGTGCGCGAGTCGAGGCCGATATGCTGCTCGACCGTTTCGGTGCGATGCTCCGCATTTCGGAGATTGGCGCCTTGAAGCGGCGTGGCGGATTCTCTTCAGTGGATCTCACTACGCTGGTTCATGAATTAAGCGAACTGTATAACCCGCTCGCCGAGGACCGGGGAATTAGCTGGGCGGTTGTGGTCGAACAGGTTCCCGCTGTCCATGGCGATCGCGCGTTGCTATTCGAAGCATTCAGTAACTTGCTCGACAACGCGATCAAGTTCGCGCCGGACAACGGGTCCGTGCGTATTGAACTGACGGATCATCCGCAGGGCGCCCTACTGGTCATTTCGGATAATGGTCCAGGTATCCCGGAGCGCGAGCGGGAAGCGGTGTTGCAGCGCTTCTACCGAGCCGATCAGACGCGTCATCTGGCAGGCTCGGGACTCGGTCTCAGCATTGTGTCGGCCGTGATGCGGCTGCACGATTTCGCGCTTCGTGTGGGCGCCAATGGGACCGGTACCACCCCCGGCACGACGATGACGGTTGAATGCTGGCCCCACGCGCTCGAATGATGCGCGTGCTGATTGCCGGCCCTGATTACCCGATCAACCGATTAACCGAGTAAGAGCCACCCCTATGCGCGTTCTGCTCATTTCCACCGTCTGCACTGAAGGCGCTTATTTGCATAAGGCTTTACGCGAAAGCGCGCACAGCCTGCAAATGACCGACGATCTACGCGACGGGCTTCATCTCGCGTCGCAAGACACCTTTGACGCGGTGCTGATCGTAGCCGTCGATACTGAATCCATCTGCAACCTGGCTACGCTGTTGTCCGAGTTCGCGCGTTTGCCGGGTTCGCCCGCGATCCTGGTCGTGCTCGGACGCGCGACGCCTGTAGAGAGAGCGCGCATGCTGCGCGCGGGTGCGGACGCGTGCTTCGTGCAGCCGTATTCGTTTATCGAAATGCAGGAACGTATGCTGGCGTTGCATCGATCGTCGGTGCAGGGCGTGGGCGACCCCACGCTTGACCTTTCGCTGAGGCTGGATCCACTTACGCGGGAGCTGGTGGAAGGAGACAAGCGTTTCCCCCTGACCAAGCGCGAGTTCCTGTTGGTTGAGTCGCTGCTGCGCCAGCCCGATGCCCCCGTCGCGCGCGACCAGTTGATTCGGTATGCGTGGCCCGACAAGGACGTCGTGGATCCGTCGAGCGTTAACCTGGTTGTCTCGCGGCTGCGCCGCAAGCTTGAGTTGCATACCTTCGGTGCGCGTCTTGAAACCGTCAGCCGCTTCGGTTATCAGATCATCACGACCCAACCGCCGCCGGTTCTCGCCTTGTCCGTTTCTCGATCGAACCTTGGAAATGCGTAAGCGCGATGCTCCCGTGTAGGGAGTTCGCGCTTTCACGCTTTCATTGCGCTAGTGTCAGACGAGATCAGGAACCGAAGAAGGGTTGGCAGTAATCCACCGGTCCCACACAAGCATTAGGATCGGTCGATGCGCCTTGCATCGACGCGCAACCCGCCAATGAAAAGCCCAACGCCAGCGCGCAAAGCGGCAATCGTAAGGAAGCGAGTATGCGTCTTAAGCGGCTCATGACATCACCTTGGCGAACACGCCTGTCATTCGAATCTATGGTTTGAACGTTCGCATTGCGGCGAACCAGGATGTGGGCCGGCAGTGCGTGACGGAAGGCGTGAAGCTGCGGCGGCGGAACCGGAAACGGTCGTCACACACAAGCTCATTCCATCCGTCACGGCAAGTGGCAATCGACGCTCCATGCCTAGTGATGCCAGTACAACGTGCGGTTCAGGTAATCGAGTTGGCCATCCTGCTCAGACTTCACGAGGTCCTGATAAACCTCCGCGCGTGTTTTAGGCGCAATGGTCTGTCCATCCGGTGGTACCCATTGACCTGCTTGTGCGACGATGACAGGGGCGGGTGCTTGAGCAGGGGCTTGAGCCGGCGTCGTGCTCTGGGCAAAGGCTGAGCCCGTGGTGGCCAGGCCGGCAAAAGCGAGGGCGATCATCATGGTCTTCATGGTGCTTTCCTAAAAGTCCGTTTAACGAGTGACCGGGCTTCGATGCAGAGGTGTGATCGTTGTCCGGTGAATGCAGATTAACGAAGCAGCCCTATCGGGAAAGACGCTCAAACGTGAAGAGTTGTTCATGTAGAGAAGCTCATGAAACGCGCAAAAAAACAACTAAATAACATCGGATAGCTAAGTTAAATATTTTGTGTCGGCTTTATAAATTATTCTTCATGAAGTAACGCGATTCCGACACGGCCACGTCATGCCCGTCGCCTAAATTTGCCCCGGTCCGCATGGCGAGTCGGGCGGCTGCACTTCGCCATCCTGTCTCCGCCCTGCCGGGGAGCGGAACAGCAGCCGCATCATTCTGGAATTGCACACATGAACAAAGCGTTGATCGCCTCCTTGAGCCTGATCGCGGCCGCGGTCTCTCAAGCCGCGAACGCACAAAGCAGCGTTACCCTGTACGGCACACTTGATACGGGTATCGACTATATTTCCAACCAGAAATCCTCAAGGGGTGGCAATGCCGCGTGGGGCATGCAGAGCGGTAACGTGAGTACGGATCGGTGGGGCCTGAAAGGCACAGAAGATCTTGGCGGTGGTCTGGCGGCCGTGTTCGACCTCGAGAACGGTTTTAACATTGACAGCGGCAAGTTCTCGAACGGCGGCGACGAGTTCGGCCGTCAGGCATGGGTCGGTATTTCAAGCTCCGTTTACGGAACCGTTACGCTGGGGCGCCAGTACGACTCCATGGTGGACTTCGTGGCGCCGTTGTCGGCAACCGGTTCGGGCTTTGGCGGGAACATAGCCGATCACCCGTTCGACAACGACAACCTGAACAACGATTTCCGCATGAACAATGCGGTGAAGTTTCGCAGCGTGAACTACGCCGGGCTCGTGTTCGGCGGTGCGTACGCGTTCAGCAATTCATCGAATGGCTTCAGCAACAACAACGCCTATACGGCGGGCGCGTCGTATAACAACGGTCCTTTGAGTCTGGCTGCAGCATACTTCCAGGCCAACGATCCGGGCGGTGTCACGGCACCGGCTAACACCGGTGGCGCGCTCTCGAGCGGCGACGGCGACGCAACGCTGGTCGGCGGTCGCCAGCGCATCATGGGCGCCGGCGCGCGTTACGTGATTGGTGCCGCGACCATCGGCGCGGTGTTCACGCGCACGACACTCGACGACCCAAGCGAGATCTCACAGGGCGGCTCATACACGGCGCTATCGGGCAACAAGCTCACGTTCAACAACTATGAGTTGAATGCCCGCTATGCACTGACGCCGGCATTGACCCTGGGCGGCTCGTACACGTTCACCGACGGCAAGTTCGACGCCGCCACGTCGAGCCTCTCGCCGAAGTGGAATGCGTTCATGCTGCAAGCGGACTACGCGCTGAGCCGCCGTACCGACGTCTATCTCGAAGGTGTCTACCAGCATGCGACCGGCGCAACGGGGGTGAATGCGTTGGGCAATGCGTCGATCTACAACCTGGCTGCGTCGTCGAACGGCAAACAAGCAGTGGTCGCAGCGGGTGTGCGTCTCCACTTCTGATCCTGTCCGACCAGAGCTTGATGTAAATACGCCGCCGAGGGCCATGAAATACCCCCGGCGGCGTTTTAACTTCTACGGCTGAATATGCCTCAGGCGGGCTTCCCGGTCCATCCACCACCGAGAGCCCGGATCAGGGACACCGAAGCCGTCAGCTGTCGCGTACGCAGGTCCAGCGACGAAATCTGCGCAGTCAGTTCTGTGGTTTGGGCCGTGACGACATCCAGATAGCTCACCACACCGTCGCGATACTGCGACGTCGCCAGCGCGAGCGTCTGCTGCGCGGCGCTCAACGCCTGATCTTCGTTGACTGATTCGTCGCCGAGATGATGCAGCAGCGCCAAGCCGTCCTCGACCTGCTGGAAAGCCACAAGCACGGTCTGCCGGTACTTCGCACCGTTCTCGGCGAGTTCCGCCCGCGAATTCGCCACGGCCGCGCTGCGCTTGCCGCCATCGAAGATCGTGAACAGCAATTGCGGTCCCACCGACCAGATTTCGTTGGGTGCCGCGAGCCAGGGCGAGAAGGTATCGCTTTGATATCCGCCGTCCAGGCCGAGTGAAATGTCGGGGTAGAACGCAGCCTTCGCTACACCGATATTCGCGTTCGCCGCCGCCACGCGCCGTTCCGCCGCCGCAACATCGGGCCTGCGTTGCAAGAGTGTTGAAGGCAGCCCAAGGGGCACGCGGGGCAGATAGTTGAACGCAACGTCCGGCGGCAGGGAGAACGACGATGCCGGCGTTCCGGTGAGCGTCGCGATCGCATGTTCGAGCAGCGCACGGCTCGCCTGGGTATCGTCGGCGGCGGCACGGGCGGATGCAAGTTGCGTCTGCGCCCGCGAGACATCCATGCCGGAGGCGAGGCCGCCGTTGTGACGGCTGACGGTCAGCTTCAGTGCACGCTTATACGTATCGATGGTGTCGTTGAGCAGCTTGGCGCGCTGATCGAGGCCGCGCAGTTCGAAATAGGTCGATGCGAGGCTTGACTGAAGGCTAAGGCGCAGCGACTCGAGATCGTCCGCACTGGCCTCTTCTTGCGAGCGGCCCGCGCTGACCTGATTGCGCACCTTGCCCCACAAATCAAGGTCATAGCCTATACCGACACCCGCCGTCGCCGAGTTGTAAGTCGACGGCTGACCTGTGCCGCGCAACGGCCGGTTATCCGATTGCCGTTGCCGCGAGACATCGGATTCGGCACCAATAGTCGGAAACAGCCCGGAACGCGCTTCCTGAAGGTACGCGCTGGCTTCGTCATGCCGGGCGACCGCTGCCGCCACATTCGGATTGGCTGTCGCGATCTTTGCTTCGAGCCCGCTCAATACCGGATCGCGATACATGGTCCACCAGCCATCACGCGGGATGCGGTCCGCGGGTTTTGCCGGTTGCCAAGGGCCGGCTTCCTTGAAGGTGGTAGGAATCGCCGTGGCGGGCACGGTGTAGGTGGGCGCGAACGAACACGCGTTCAGCGCGACAGCGCAGGCTGCCGCTGCCAGGAGACGGCGCTTAACCATGCTCATGCTCCGGCTGCCCGGTCGCTGCGGTGGCCACGGCAGTCGCGGCGCCGCGCACGAGTTCGCCTTCCGCAAGCGAGTCCGGCGGGTTGTCGATGATCCGGTCGCTCGCTGACAATCCCGATTCAATCAGGACATGGGTACCGAGGTCGGTCGCGATCTTCACGTCTTTCAGATGCACGTGGTTGTTTGGGTCGATGACCGCGACCTGCATGTTGTCAGTACGGAAGATCAGCGTGCTCGCCGGAACCAGCAACGCGCTGCCGGCGTTAGGCAGCGCGAAGTGAACCTGTGTGTATTCCCCGGGCAGCAGCAAGCCCGATGCATTGTCCACCGACAACTGCACGAGCAACGTGCCGGATGCAGGCGTGATGGCGTCGTCCGTGTCGACAAGTTTCGCGTCGAAGGTCATGCCCGGCCGCTCCGGCACAGTCAGCTTGGCAGTGAGTCCGGGCTTGATCGCCGCTGCGTCGCTTTGCGGCACGTTCACATAGAGCCGGAGGCGGCGCGCGTCGGAGACAGCGAACAATTCCGGGCCGGTGCCGCCGCCCGCATCGATCAACGCGCCGATATCGGTTTTGCGCGCCGTGACGATACCGTCAAACGGGGCCGTGATGCGCTTGAACGATTCAAGCGCTTCGAGGCGCGCGACGTTGGCGCGGCTGGCGTCGACCGTGGCCTGCTTCGCGATCAGGTCGCTGGTCTTTTCATCGGCGTCCTGCTGCGAGACCGAGTCCTGCTTCAGCATCTGCGTCCAGCGTTTTGCGGTGGTCGCCGCGAGGTTTTCGTTCGCCACCGTATTGGCGAGGTCGGCCCG
Organism: Caballeronia sp. LjRoot34; assembly: GCF_964253815.1. NCBI lineage: Bacteria > Pseudomonadati > Pseudomonadota > Betaproteobacteria > Burkholderiales > Burkholderiaceae > Caballeronia > Caballeronia sp. LjRoot34. The sequence goes on along the minus strand of NZ_CAXUSB020000003.1, from coordinate 279,225 downwards.
TGCCTGTTTCAGTTGCTGATCGAGATCGGGCGTATCGATCAGGCCGAGCAACTGGCCGGCCTTCACGTGCGTGCCGATGTCGGCGGACCACGTTTGCAGATAGCCGGACACGCGGGCATAGATCGGTGCATTGACGAAGGCGGCGAGCTGCCCCGGCAATTCCAGCGACTGCTCGGCCGCAGGCAATTGGGGCGCGACAGTTGCCACGGTCGGTATCGCTTGCGCGTCGGTCCAGGTCGTCAGTTCACGCTCCGCGTGCGAGCGGCTGATGATGCCGTCGGTCACCACGCCCGCGGTAATCAACGCGATGATCACGCTGACCAGCTTCAGATGACGCAAGCGCTTAGGGGAATTGATTTCAATTTCAGTGGACATGCGATTCTCCTGATCCGGAAAGTGGGTGATCCTCTTGAGCCTTTTCATTGCGATGCACGAGGCTGAACACAACAGGCACGAACAGCAGCGTGGCGATGGTGGCGCACATCAGGCCGCCGATCACAGCACGGCCGAGCGGGGCGTTCTGTTCGCCGCCGTCGCCGAGACCCAGTGCCATCGGCAACATGCCGATGATCATCGCGAGTGCGGTCATCAGCACCGGGCGAAACCGCGTGAATCCTGCTTCCATCGCGGCGACCAACGCGTTGCCGGTAATGACCAGCCGTTCGCGGGCGAAGGTGACGACCAGGATGGAGTTCGCCGTGGCCACCCCCATGCAGAGGATCGCGCCCGTTAGCGCCGGGACCGACAATGGCGTGTGCGTAATGAACAGCATCCACACGATGCCCGCGAGCGCCGCCGGCAACGCGGTCACGATCACGAACGCATCACTCCACGAATGGAAGTTCACCACGATCAGCAGGTAGATCAGCACGATTGCCGCGATCAGGCCGAGGCCTAGTCCCATGAATGCGCTGTTCATGGTTTGAACCTGGCCTCGCACGGTCACTTGCGAACCCTTCGGTACTTCCTTCGCGGTCTGGTGCACGATTGTGTTGATCTGTGCGGCAACGGCGCCGAGATCCCGGCCTTGCGTGGTCGCATAGATGTCGAACAGGGGTTCAATGTTGTAGTGCGAAACAACGGCGTTTCCCACGCCGCGCTTGATCGTCGCAATGCCGCCCAGAATCTGCGCTTCGCCGGTCTTGCCGGTGACCATCAGGTTGCCGAGATCGTTGAGCGACGTCATTCGATATTGCGGCGTTTGCGCGACGACCGCATACGACACACCATTGCGCGGGTTGAGCCAGTAGGTTGGGGCAACCTGACTCGTGCCCGAGAGATTGGCCACTACCGAGTTGGTCACGTCGCCCTCGGTAATGCCCAGTTCGGCGGCACGGGTCCGGTCAACCGAGACGGTGAATTGCGGGTAGGTCGTCGCCTGCTGAATGCGCGTGTCGGCAATGCCCGGGATTAGTTGTACCTTGCGCAGCAGTTGCTGGGCATACGCATAGTTGCCGGCCTGATTCGGACCGGCCACCTGGATATCGATCGGGGCCGGTGAACCGAAGTTAAGAATTTGCGAAATGATGTCGGCAGGCAGGAACGAGAAGGTCATGCCCGGATATGCACGCGGCAGCAGCCTGCGTAATTTCTTGACATACTCAGCCGTTGGCGCGTGGTCCTCGCCGAGCGAGATGAGGATGTCACCGTCCGACGGTCCCATCGTGCCGCTGTTGTTATACGTCAGGTTGATACCGCTGTTCGGTAAGCCGATATTGTCGATCACAGCACGCAACTGGTTCGGTGGAATAGTCCGGCGAACAGTGGCCTCGACATGATCGAAGAGGTCCGCGGTCTGCTCGATCCGCAAGCCAACCGGACCCCGCACATGCAACGCGATTTCACCCGAGTCGATATTCGGAAAGAAGTTGCGCCCAAGGAATGGCGACAGTAAAAAGGACGCCGCGACCACCGCGAGGAAGCCGATGATGAACCGCTTGCGGCTGCTGAGCGCCATCCCCAGCAGAATGCGGTACATGCCGCGAAAGCGCCCGAACAGTTGTTCAAAGCCGCGCTGGAATCGGACCAGCGGATTTTTCGAAGGCGCATGCTGCATGATGCCGTGCGGGTCCATGCTCGCGGCAAGCTCACCGGATGCATGCCCCCCTGACGCGTGCGGCCGCAGCAGGTACTGCGCCATCATCGGCACGAAGGTTCGTGAGAGCACGAATGAGGCGATCATCGCGAAGATCACGGCCTCGGCCATGGGCACGAACAGGAAACGTGCAATACCGTCGAGCAGCAGCATGGGCACGAACACAATACAGATGCACAGCAGCGAGACGAGGGCAGGCGTCACGATCTGCGCGGCGCCGTCGAGAATAGCGTCCCTGACGGGCTTGCCCTGTTCCAGGTGCCAGTTGATATTTTCGATGGTGACAGTTGCATCATCGACGAGAATACCCACTGCAAGCGCGAGTCCTCCGAGCGTCATGACGTTGAGCGTCTCGCCCATCGCCGACAGCGCCGCAATCGCGGCCAGAACCGCAAGCGGGATGGACGACGCAATGATCAGCGTGGAGCGCCAGCTTCCCAGGAACAACAGGATCATGAGCGAGGTCAGCGCGGCAGCAATGATGCCTTCACGCGCCACGCCGCTCACCGCGCCCTTCACGAATACGGACTGATCGCCCATCGTCACGAGCTTGAGGCCAGGCGGCAGGGTTTCGCGAATCAGCGGTAGCTTCGCCTTGACGCCCGCGATGATGTCGAGCGTCGAGGCCGAACCGTTTTTCAGAATACTCATCAGCACGGCGCGATGGCCGTCGAGACGCACAATATTGCTCTGCGGCGGATTGCCGTCGCGAACGTGTGCGATATCGCGGATATAGATGGTTGCGCCGTTGATCGTCTTGACGGGCAGGTTGTTGAGTTGGTCGAGCGCAAGCGGGCTGTTGTTCAGCTTGATGTTGTATTCGAAGTCGCCGATCTTCTCGGTCCCCGCCGGCACGATCTGGTTCTGCTGCGCCAATGCGTTCGCTACGTCCGTAGCGGACAGCCGGTCCGCCTGCAATGCGTGCGGATCCAGGTCGATCTGCACTTCGCGCGTCTTGCCGCCGTAAGGCGTCGGAATCGCCACTCCGGGTACGCTCAGCAGCGCGGGTCGAATGAAGTTGGTAGCGTAATCGGCAAGCTTCTGCTCATCGAGCGTGTTGCTGGTGAGCGCGATCTGCAGGACCGGAACCGTCGATGCGTTGTAGTTAAGGATCTGGGGTGGCGTAATGCCTGGCGGCATCTGCTTGAGTACCGTCTGCGAAACTGAAGTGACTTGAGCAGTCGCCGTCCGGATATCGACGGTCGGCTGGAAGAAGATCTTGACGATGCCATAACCCCGGAACGACTGCGATTCAATATGCTGGACGTCGTTGACGGTCGTGCCGAGCGTACGTTCGTAGTACGTGACAATTCGGCCCGACATGTCGTCCGGTTGAAGCCCTGCGTAGTTCCAGATGACACTGATGACGGGAATGCGGATATCGGGGAAGATGTCCGTCGGCGTACGGAGTGCCGCGAGCGGACCGATCAACACGATCAGCATCGCCAGCACGATGAACGTATAGGGCCGAGTCAAAGCTAATCGGACAATTTTCAACATTGAGAACGGCTCCGTTCAGGGTGCGCATGATTCGCGCTAACTTAGTGACTTGGTGACTTAACAACATCAGGACATCGGACTGATTGCGCAATGACAGCGCCGGTGTCAGTCATTCTGGAAGGATCGGGTTAACACCCACGCACGGGAAAAATGAAACTAGTTTTAGTTTCGAGAAGGCAAGGGGGACGTGACGAAAATCGAGCGCAGCCACAAGGTGCGGAACACCTTGTGGCTGCGCTCGACGATGAAGAAATTAGTCCAGCAAATAGCCGGAGCCGCGAATGGTGCGGATCGCCGGCCGGCCGCTGGCGTCATCCACTTTCTTTCTCAGGCGGCCGACGTGAACATCGATCAGATTAGTACCAGGATCGAAACGGCAGCCCCATACGCCTTCGAAAATCATGGTTCGCGTGAGCACCTGACCTACATGACGCATCATGAATTCGAGCACGCGAAACTCGGTCGGCTGCAGGTCGAGCACACGGCCGTGAAGCGTGGCGCGGCGGCGCACGAGATTGAGCTCCAGGCCATGCACGCGCAAGACCGTTTCGTCGGATGCGGGTCCCGCCTTGCGTCGAAGCAAGGCTTCCACGCGGGCGCGCATTTCATCGTGAGAGAAAGGCTTGGTGAGATAGTCGTCACCGCCTGCTCGCAGTCCGCGCACGCGGTCATCCACATGGCTCATTGAACTGACGATCAGCACAGGCGTGTCTATGCCGACGCCTCGCATGGTCGTCACAATCGTGAGGCCATCCAGGTCCGGCAACATGCGATCAAGCGTGACGATGTCATAACCGCCGCCAATGGCTTTCGCAATACCGTCGCGGCCCGTGCGGGCAACCTGGACCGTATAGCCCGGTGCGGACAATGCACGTGTCACTTCCTGCGCCATCAGTTCGTCATCTTCTATGGCAAGTACTTTCGGCATTACAACGCGCTCCAGAGTGGGGGATGCACGTCAGGCCGCGGCACGAAGTCCTACCGTGTTATCAGGGGCACGGTACTGGCTCACCGAGAAGTCGATGAAATGCCGGACCTTCGCCGAGAGATAGTTGCGACCCGTATAGAGAATGGACACCTGGCGTACGCCACCCGCAATCTGGAACTGGCCGAGGATGGGCAGCAGGAGGCCTTTCGCCAGATCGTCCTTGACCAGCGGTGCCGGCAACAACGCGATCCCCATGTCCGCCAGCGCTGCCGAACGCACCGTTGCACTGCTGGTTGCGTGCAGCGCATTTCCGGTCGCCACGCGATACACGCCGTTCTGATCCGAGAATTCCCAATTACGCGCGGAGCCGTCGGAGATCGACAGCAGATGATGATGCGCGAGCGCTGCGGGATTCACGGGCGTGCCGTTCTGGGAGAGATAACCGGGCGAAGCGACCGTGACCTCCTTGAACGCGGTGAGATGACGGCAGACCAGCGACGAGTTCGGCAGGTTGCGATCGGCAGAAAAACCGACATCGAAACCTCCCTCGATTAACTCGATCGGCGAGTCGTAGGTCGTCACATCAAAGCCAATGCGCGGATACGCTGCACGATACGCCGCGAGCAGATTGCTCAAGCCGCACGCGGCGTAGGTCGTCGACGCCGCCACGCGCAACGTTCCGCTGAGATCGCGGGTTGAGCGCACGAGGCTCTCTTCAATCGTATCGAGTTGCTGGATGATCGTGCGGCAACCGTCCACATAGGACTGTCCCGCTTCGGTCAACGAGAGCCGACGCGTGGAGCGATTCAGGAGGCGCATGTTCAGGTGCGCTTCCAGCATGCTGATGCTACGGGTGACTGCTGCGGCCGACATGCCGAGTTGCTTGGCGGCCAGACTGAAGCTGGTGAGATCGACCACGCGGGTGAACACGCGCATTGCTTGTAGCTGATTCATGACGGGCAGCCTGTATCGATTTGACTGACCGCATGATCTGCTACGTGACGTAACAAGGACGCGCCTGCTTTATTAAGTCTTTTTTAACTTTGTCGGCCGTTCTTAAGGCAACCATAAATCAATGGCGTGGCGCATTCGATACACGCAAACCCTCGATGATGGGAATGCCACAAAACAAGAACAGCGCTCAAACCTAGCGCACGTCTGCCTTCGCGCTGATCGCCCAAGCCTTGCTTTCGAAAACTGAAAATCTGTCATTCAGTTCGACCACGCTGCCTGGCGACGCTCGCTCCGTAGACTTCGATGCTCTGAGGTCAGGGCCGCACTCAACGCTGCATGTCCTCCCGCTCGAAGCATTGCCTGCTTCGCTTAAGCGTACGGCCGAAGTCACGCAGCGTTGCAAGCTGCCTCCTGACCCGGAACCCGTTATCTATGTGGAGTTCAAGATGAAGAAAGTTCTGTTGGCTGCAACTATTTCCAGCCTGTTCGCAGTAGCCGCTCACGCGCAAAGCAGCGTCACGCTGTATGGCGTGATCGATGCCGGGGTGGTGTATGCGAACAACTCGCACACGCCGGGTTCGGCCTCGTCGGGCCAATCGTGGGGTGTGGGTAGCGGCAACGTCAGTGACACGCTGTGGGGCTTGAAGGGCAGCGAAGACCTGGGTGGCGGCATGCACGCCATCTTCAAGTTGGAAGATGGCTTCAACGTGAACAACGGCGCGTTCTCGCAGTCGAATGAGATCTTCGGCCGTCAGGCATATGTTGGTTTGCAATCGAACCAGTACGGTACGGTGACGCTCGGCAAGCAATACGATTCCACGGTTGATTATCTGGCGCCGCTGTCGGAAGCCGGCCAGGGTCTGGGCAACAACCTTGCCGCCCACCCGTTCGATAACGACAATCTGGACAATAGCTTCAGCATCAGCAACTCGGTGAAGTTCGCGAGCATTGATTACGCCGGTTTCAAGTTCGGCGGTTTGTACGGCTTTTCGAACAAGGCGGGCGCATTCTCGGACAATCGCGCTTATAGCGCGGGCGCGTCTTACTCCAATGGCCCGTTGAGCTTCGCTGCGTCGTATTTGCAGATCAACAATCCCGGCCAGGGCGACAACGCGAATGGTGCAGTGTCGGGAGCGAATAACACATCAACGTTCGTCGCCGCGCGTCAACGCACGTTCGGCGGTGGTGTCAACTACGCTTTCGGCCCGGCCACGGTGGGATTCGTGTACACGCACACGAAGCTTGACGGCCTCGATGCGATCAACATGAACGACGGTTATACGGCCTTGTCGGGTAACAGTCTGCGTCTGGACAACTACGAAGTGAATACGCGTTACGCGTTGACACCGGCGATGAGTCTCGAAGGCGCTTACACGTTCACGAACGGCTCGTTCAACACGGCGGCCGGCGATGCTAAGCCGAAGTATCACCAGTTCTCGCTGCTTGCAGACTATGACTTGAGCAAACGCACCGACGTATATGCGGAAGGCGTGTTTCAACACGCGTCGGGTGGCGACGGCACGGCGTTGGGTGATGCAGCGATCAACGGCCTGAGCCCGTCTACAACGGACAAGCAAGTGGCCGTAACGGTCGGCATGCGTCACCGGTTCTAAGTCGCTGGGCGTGAGTGAGTAAATGATCGACGCCGCGTGGTTTCATGCGGCGTCGTTTTTTTGCTTGTAGATGGGTATGCGGGGCGGATAAAAAAACTAAAGGCTAGCCGACAAGGAAATCGGCTAGCCTTAAAGTTCTTAGCGGCTTGTTGCATCGAAGTTTAAAGATTTTCGATCGTCCAGCATTGCAGTTAGCGATGTCTCGGCAATGCTGCACTCCCGATTCAGCGGACGTGATGAACCTGCGGGCCTGAAGACCCACGCACCTGCCTTGAAGGACACGAACGAAAGGGCGCATTGCCCCGGACCTTCGGCGCGCGCCCGTCTCCATTTCTGCTCCTGATAGCAGTAGCGGGCTGTTTCGCGCCACATCACAGCCAACGTGTTGGCAGTGGGGTGACTCAGCACACGTACGACAAACGTGCCGGCGGCACGCGTGTTCAACTCGGTATCTGGCTCACTTCAAACGACTGTGGCACCGGCTTGACGATAGCGTCCTGCAGGCGCTCGAGGCTCGACTGAGGAATCGCAAAGCCAGCCCAACCGAGCCCGGTATGACGCAGCAGCAGCACGACCCCGTCGAACAACGGATTCTTGTCCAGATACCAGCACGGATCAATTTCGATCACATAGTTATGCGTGCGCGACGGTTCGTGCGGCAAGGCCGGCGACAGCCCCGAGCGAATCTGGCCAAGACGTTCTATCAGCAGGTCGACGTCATCGACATCGAGGATTGCCGCGTTCGATCCAATATCGAAGCGTACTGCCTGACGCCCGGAATCGTGGACCGCCTCGACTAATAGTGTTTGGTACATCGCGAAACTCCCAATGTGTAATCGGTCCATTCATTATGGAATTTCGCGACTTGCGAAATCTGAAACAACGCTATCGGAGAATGAAGTTTTTTTTAGATTTGACCGGATCGTGGGCGCTGCTGCGGTCGCTGCAGGCCGCTTGCCGGCCAACAATGGGTGAGTGGTTCGGCGAAATACATAGTCATACGAAGTAAATGACACTGAAGATCTGGAACGAAATGACGATTCCCGGGCCGACTCGGCCCGGCGTTTTCGCGGTACGTCCGAATCCCGTCTAGCAGCGTAGAGGTGCTTCACCTATACCGACGCTGAACGGATCTGATTTTCCGTGACAGTGAAACGAAAGCACGACTGTAAGAGACGTTCGAGATAGCCCCACGGGTTTTCAACCCGCCGGATGCTCGTCGAGACGTCCCATATTGCGGGTCATGCTCCCGAAAAATATTGTGCGTTCGCACATTTTTATGGTCCATCGGACGTCATGAAACACTTTTAAATCAAGCCACAAGCCTGCATCACGAAAAATTCATCACTGTTGCGCTGCAAAATATTTGTGACTGAATTATGCTCGTTAACCCTTACGCAGGATGCTCGTACTCGCTGGCGAGCTTTCGTTTCCTTACGTCCACGGTTTAACGACAGACCGGGGGAAACAGGCTAACGATTGACTTTCATTCTTTCACACTTAGTAGCGGATTTGCCCCAGGCAGTGCCGATTAGCGCTCAAACAAGGTCTTATCTCAGCGATGTCATCCTTACCGCTTCTCAGTCTTGCCATTTGGCTTCCAATCATCTTTGGCGTCGCGATCCTCAGGATCGGGTCCGACCGCAACCCGATGCCTGCGCGCTGGCTCGCGCTTGCCGGGTCGGCCGTCTGCTTCGTCGTCACGCTGCCGCTGGTCAGCGGATTTGAAACCCATTCTGCTGCGATGCAGTTCGTCGAACGCGTGAACTGGCTGCCGGCTTTCGATATCTCGTATCACCTCGGTGTCGATGGCATCTCGATGTGGCTCACGGTGCTCACCGCGTTCACGACGCTGATCGTGACCATTGCTTCGTGGAACGTGATCACGGTGCGCGTTGCGCAATATCTCGCGTCGTTCATGTTTCTGTCGGGCCTGATGATCGGGACCTTCGCCTCGCTCGACGGCATGCTGTTCTTCGTCTTTTTCGAAGCGACGCTGATTCCCATGTATTTGCTGATTGGCTCCTGGGGCGGAACCGGACGCGTGCTTGCGGCCGTCAAGTTCTTCTTCTTTTCGCTGGTTGGCTCGCTGATGATGCTGATGGCGATGTTGAATCTGTATCAGCAATCGCATACCTTCGACCTCGCCAGCTGGCAGGCGCTGCCCATGAGCTTCACGCCGCAGGTGCTGGTGTTCATCGCGTTCTTTGCGGCCTTTGCCGTCAAGGTTCCGATGTGGCCGATCCATACATGGCTGCCACAGGTCCACCTTGAAGCGCCCACGGGCGCTTCGGTCGTGCTCGGCATGTTGAAGCTCGGCGCATACGGCTTCCTCCGGTTCGCGTTGCCTGTCACGCCGGACGTGGCGCATTTCTTTTCGCCGGTGATCATCGTGCTGTCGTTGATTGCGGTGATCTATGCAAGCCTGGTCGCGCTGGCGCAAACGGACATGAGCAAGCTGCTCGCGTACTCGGCCATCGCGCACATGGGGCTCGTCACGTTGGGGCTGTTCCTGTTCAACGACATCGGCTTGGACGGCGCCATCGTGCAGATGATTTCGTATGGCTTTGTCTCGGGCGCGATGTTTCTGTGCATCGGCATTCTGTGGGAGCGGATGCACACGCGTTCAATGGATGCCTACGGCGGCGTCGCCAACGTGATGCCGCGTTTCGCGGTCTTCGCCATGCTGTTTTCGATGGCTAATGTAGGCTTGCCCGGCACCTCGGGTTTTGTCGGCGAATTCATGGTCATCATGGGTGCGGTCAAGTTCAATTTCTGGATCGGAGCGCTGGCTTGCACGACGCTGATCCTGAGCGCTTCGTACACGCTGTGGATGTACAAGCGAACCATCTACGGACCGGTCGGCAATGCGGGCGTAGCCGGTCTCGGCGATCTCGGCAAACGCGAGTTTGGGATGCTGGGTGCGCTCGCGGTGCTGGTGCTGGCGATCGGCGTTTATCCGAAACCGCTGACCGATTCTATCGATGCATCCGCTGCCAATCTGCTCAAGCAAGCTGATGAGTCGAAGCAACCGCACACGGACTATCTCCCCGGGCCAGACACAGGACTGCACGCGTCGATTCACTCGCCGGCACCGTTTCTGGTTCGTGCAAAAGGGTTTTAGTGCTTGAGGAACGTGAGGCGCATCGCGCTGGATTCGGCGAAGGCCTTACGTAATTCAAAGATCAAGAGTGAACGAGATCACGCGTTTGCAATGCCCCGGACTTTGATACAACGGTCCGGGGTCTACCCGGACCGTCGCATCATCTCCCGGTCGTCATCGGATCGGTGGCATAACCACCTGCTGGATGGCCGGTTTTTACTGCACCGGCCGGGTCCGCACGATCGGTCGTCAACCCGAGCGCCTGCCGTTCGAACAACCGCCGGTACAAGCCGTTATGGAGCTGGATCAGCTTCTCGTGGCTGCCTTCTTCAGCAATCCTGCCTTTGTCGAGCACCAGCAGCCTGTCCAGCGCCCGCACCGTTGAAAGCCGGTGAGCAATCACCAGCGTGGTACGGCCGACCATCAGCCGCTCCATTGCCTGCTGGATCAGCACTTCGCTCTCGCTGTCGAGGCTCGACGTTGCTTCGTCCAGGATCAGAATGGGCGCATCCGCGAGGAATGCCCGGGCAATCGCCACACGCTGGCGTTCGCCACCCGACAACTTGATGCCGCGCTCACCCACGAGCGTTTCATAACCCTGAGGCAGCGCCGCGATGAAATCGTGGGCGCTGGCCTGCCGTGCGGCCCGCTCGATTTCCGCACGCGTAGCACCGGGCCGGGCGTACGCAATGTTCTCCGCGAGCGAGCGATGGAACAGCACCGGCTCCTGCTGGACGATCGCGATCTGGCCGCGCAGCGACGCTTGGCTGACATCGGCAATGTTCTGCCCGTCGATCATGATCCTGCCGCCCGAGACGTCGTACAGCCGCTGGATCAGCTTGATCAACGTGGTCTTGCCGGACCCCGAATGCCCGATCAACCCTACGCGCTCTCCCGGCGCAATCCACACCGAGAAGTCCTCATAGAGCGGCTTCGTGTGGCCGTCGTAGCTGAAGGTCACATGCTCGAAGCGGATCTCGCCTTCACGGATCGCGATCGGCCCGGCGTCGGGCTTGTCTTCCACGCCGAGCGGCTGACCTTCAAGCGATACCAGCTCTTCCATGTCGTTGACCGAGCGCTGCAGATTGCGTACGTGCATGCCGACTTCGCGCAGATAACCCTGCAACATGAAGAACATGGTCAGCGTGAACGTGATGTCGCCCACGCTGGCCTTGCCGGCTTCCCACAGCAACAGCGCAGCACCCAGGATTGCCGCCTGCATGACCACCAGCATGCCGCCCTGCACACCGCCGTTGATCGTGCCGCGCGCCCATGTGCGCCGCGTCCGGTGACGCCACTTGCCGATCACGCGGGCAAGCCGCGCTTCCTCGCGCGTTTCCGCACCGAAGGCCTTGACGACCGTGTTGCAACTCACCGCATCTGCCAGTGCACCGCCCATGCGGGTGTCCCACGCGTTGCCCAAACGAGCGGCCGGTGCGACAAAGCCAAGCGACAGGCCGACCGTCACCGCGATGTAGAGCAGCGACCCGAGGCCCACGACCACGCCCATGACGGCCCAGTGCATGCCGAGCAGCACGGTCGCGCCGACCAGCATGACGAGTGACGGGAGCAGGGCGATGAGCAACGTGTCGTTGAGCAGGTCGAGCGCCCACATGCCGCGCGTGATCTTGCGCACGGTCGAACCGGCGAAGCTGTTGCCGTGCCAGTCAGAGGAAAACCGTTGCACGCGATGAAACGCGTTCGCGGCAATCTCGCTCATCATCCTGAGCGTCAACACGATGATGTTCATGAAAACGAGCTGACGCAGCAGCGTGCCTGCCAACCCAAGGCAAGCCAGGATGCCGAACGCCGTCGTGGCCGCGCGCCATGCCAGCTCCTTGCCGGACGCGCCCGCGGCGAGTGCATCCACGAGCCGGCCTGCGAAGAGCGGCGTGAGGACGTCGGCCAGTGCCGACAGCAGCGCGAGCACGACAATGGCTACGATGCGCCACGGTTGTTTGCCCCAGTGAACCACAGTGAAACCAAGAACGTCTTTGAACGCCCGTCCGCCGAAGTCGAGTTTTTTTGTGTAAGCCATTTGCCACAGCCCGTAGCGCCCAAGCGCGACGAGGCTATCCGGTCGAAAGAAAATGAGAGCGACAGCCACAGCACGCCCGCATGTGCGGGCGAACTGAAATGGACTGTCTGGACATGGCGCGGGCTGCTGTGCCCGCGCGGACGGCGGCTTAAACTGGCCGGCGCGCCATGTAAGGGACGACGGTATTGAATGCGAGCATCTTTTCGCCTCCCTTTGAGAAATGAAAGTTGATTGACATGGAGCCGGGCGGCTATCCATGTCCCAATATTATCAGGCGCTTATAGCGCTTGCCAACCACTTTCGGCCACACACATGTTGTCGAGCCGAAACAGCGCAAGGGACTGCTGCAGAGTCGCTGTACGATCGATCCCGATGCATGAATGTCCCTGCGCTGCAGGCACAGTTGACGAAATGACCGCGCTCGCGCCGAGCGCTCAGGCTCAGGTTCAGACTCAGGCGAATCCGCCGAAGACATCGTTCAATTGCTTGCTGGATGCGGCGCCAGCGAGGCCATCGAAAGAGCCGGCCTTCATTTGCTCGGCGGCCGTCAGCATGGCCTGCCACGCAACCCGCGCCAACCCTCCGCCAACACTGATTCGCCGCACGCCAAGGTCGGCCAGTTCGGCAACGCTCATGCCGGGCCGCATCATCAGTACGTTGAGCGGCTTGGGCGCCACGGCACGAACCATGACCGCTATGTCGGCCTTATCGACCACGCCCGGCGCATACAAACAGTCCGCACCAGCGGCTGCGAAGGCCACGAGTTTGTCGATGGACTGGCTGAGCGCGGTTGGATCGCTTAGCAGGCCTTCCGTGCGCGCGACCAGGATGACGTCGTCGCCCGACCGGTCGATCGCCGCACGGGCCGCACGAACGCGCTCGACCGAGAGAGCGGTGTCGTAGAGTCCGAACGGCGCTTCCACGTCGCGATCTTCAATCGATAAACCCGCCACGCCCGTCTGGATCGCGAGGCTCACGTTGGCCGCGAGCGTCGCCGGGTCGGAGGCGAACCCGGACTCGAAATCGGCGTTGACCGGCAGGTCCACCGCCTCGCAGAGGGCGCCCAGATGCTGCAGGACATCGGCGCAGGTCACCGCGTAGTCGGGCCGGCCTGTAGACCACGCGAAGCCCGAACTGGTCGATGCCAGCGCGGCAAAGCCGAGATGCTGCAGCATCCGCGCGCTGCCTGCATCCCAAGGGTTGGGCAACACGAAACAACCTTGCTGGTGAAGCGCGCGAAAGGCGGCGCGTTTTTCGGCGACAGTACGGGTCATCGGAACCTCATCGTGTGTGGGCGAATAGTGTACGAATAAGCCGGGGTTGGAAATACGATTCCGCTCAACGAGCTTTGGTACGGGTAGCTTCCGGATTCATCGAATCGGCGCGCAAATCCGGCTCAAGCGCGGGCTATTGCAGCGTGCTCGCGGCATGGCGTTGCCTGTAACGCTCGGCTTGGCCGAGGGGCTCGACGTGAAGTCCATCGTACACGAGAGCGGCAGCCCGGTTTTCACAATCACAACGGGCTGCAGTAGGGGTTTTCGTGGCTATCGGATCATGAAGGCGTCACGAGAAGTCCGTCGAGCGCGATACCTTTTCCCACGTTTCAATCTCGCTGCCGAGGGCCGCCAATTTGTCCCTGACCAGGCTGAGCGCGTCGGTGCCGAGCAGCAGATGTACTGGCGGATGTTCTGCCGCAATCACCTCCAGCAGCACGCGGGCCGCCTTGACCGGGTCACCGGCCTGCTTGCCGCTTTTCGCCTCTCGCGCCTGACGGATCGGGGTGAACAGCGCATCGTAATCCGCGATGCTGCGGCCCGCGCGCACCATCGAGCGGCCAGCCCAGTCCGTGCGGAAAGAGCCGGGTGCAACGGCGGTTACCTTGATGCCGAAACCCGCCACTTCTTTCGCCAGCGTTTCAGAGATGCCTTCGAGCGCGAACTTGCTGCCGCAGTAGTAAGCAATCCCCGGCATGGTGACGAAGCCGCCCATCGACGTGATGTTGATGATGTGACCCGACCGGCGTTCGCGCATGGCGGGAAGCACGGCTTTGATCATCGCGACGGCGCCGAATACGTTGACGTCGAACTGACGGCGCAGGTCTTCCAGCGGCGACTCCTCAAGCACGCCCTCGTGGCCGTATCCTGCATTGTTGACCAGCACATCGATAGAGCCGATTTTTTCCGTTATCGTCGTGACAGCCGGGCCGATAGCCGCGAAATCGGTCACGTCGAGCACAATCGCGTGTGCACGGCCGGCTGCGAGCGCCTCGAATGTGTGTATGTCGGCTTCGCGGCGCATCGTACCCGCGACGACGTGGCCGGCATTCAACGCGGCTTCCGCGAACGCGCGGCCGAAACCCGAGCTCACGCCGGTAATGAGGAACGTCTTCTTGCCCTGGATGGGGTTCATGGTGCTGCACTCCTTGTCGGTGGTCGTGGACAGGCTGAGCGTCGCGATGCATCTCCAATGACGCATGACACGCGCGACCTCAGCAATGGCCGCATGTTAGGAGCGTCGCGCCGGAACGCGAATGCCGGTTCATCTGTTGTGTTTGCCTAATCCTATGAGCCGGTGGATTTCGGCGCTGGCAAGTGGCACATTGCAAGCTGGCCGCAAAATCTGACGAGACCGGACGTGACCCCTGAACGCGATGAACCCGATGACCGGACTACAGCGCAGCAACGCATGGCCGCGTTGCTGGAGGTGTTGGCGCCTGCGGAGGGATACAACCTGACCGCGCTGCCCGACGTGCGGTTCCTGCGGTCGAACCGTCCGTTGAGCCGGACCCCCGTGCTGTACGACCCGGGTATTGTGATCGTCTGCCAGGGCACCAAGCGCGGATTTCTCGGCGACGACGTCTATGTTTATGACGCGCAGCACTATCTTGCGGTGTCGGTGCCGGTGCCGTTTTCGATGGAAACCGAAGCAAGCGAAGCCGAGCCCATGCTGGCCATCTACTTTCGCCTCGACTTCAACGTTGCGGCTGACTTGATGCTGCAGCTCGACGAACGGGCGGGCGGGGTTCCAGCGAAGCCCAAAGGGATGATGTCGACTCCGCTCGACGCCCGGCTGGCTGCATCGGTACTACGCTTTCTGGAGACGATGAGTTTGCCCCTGGAGGCTGGGATTCTCGGACCCGGCCTCGTGCGTGAAATCTACTATCGCGTGCTGACAGGCGAGCAGGGCGGGTCGATGCGCGCAGCACTCACGCGACAAGGGCATTTCGGCAAGATCGCGAAGGCGCTCCGAAAGATCCATATTTCATTTCGCGAACCACTGGACGTCGAACGGCTTGCTTTGGAGGCGAGCATGAGCGTGCCGTCATTTCATTCGCACTTCAAAGCGGTCACCAATACCTCGCCGATGCAATATCTGAAGTCGACGCGGCTTCATCAGGCGCGCCTTTTAATGGTGAGAAACGACGTGACCGCGGCGGTTGCGTGCGCGCAGGTGGGATATGAAAGTTCGTCGCAGTTCAGCCGCGAGTTCAAGCGCCTGTTCGGGCGTAGTCCGATAGAAGAGGCGGACCGGATGAAAAAGACCTTCGCTGTTCCTCAGGCCGGACCCAATTCCATTTATGTTGCGTCGCATTGATCCAGGCATGATGATGCGTGATCCGGTTTGATCACGATCAAGCGGTGCGCAAACAGGGGGCTCGCTTCTGCAAATAACGTCCTGATATCGATCCGCAAATTGCTGTAACTGCTGCAACACGACATTCCATTAATTGGAATTGTGAAATCGCAATATTTCCATTGAGCGGTTGGCCCAGAATTCGCATACTGTTCTGTGAAGGGGCGCTCGCATCTCCCGGGCGTTCGGTTTCAGATTCAGATTCGCAAACGAAGCCCGGCAGCGCGCACTCAGGCGCATCTGCGATTGTGCAACCGCACAATCGGGCAATGTCGATACACGTGAAGCTGGGTCAGGTTTTGACGCGGGGTTTTGACGCGGTTCCAGACGTCGTCAAGCCCAAGAGCCTTCCTGCAAACTTGTTGCCTACCGACCTGCCGTTGTGACGCAAGTTGCCAGGGTTGCCTGCCGACGCGGATGTTCGCGGTTTTTGAACAGACAGCGAGCGCCCCCGGTATCGACGAACAAGCAACGAACACATAACGAACCAACGAATCATTTCAAGGACCACACCATGTACAAGACCTATGGCTATGCCGCGCACTCAGCCAGTACGCCGTTTGCTCCTTTTGCCTTCGATCGCCGGGACACCGGTCCGCACGATGTCCGCATCGAGATCCTGTATTGCGGCGTGTGCCATTCGGACCTGCACACCGCGCGCGGCGAATGGGCGGGTACGGTGTACCCGAACGTGCCGGGACACGAAATTGTCGGCCGGGTGACTGAAGTCGGCTCTGAAGTCACGAAGTTCAAGGTGGGCACGCTGGCGGGTGTCGGCTGCATGGTGGATTCGTGCCGGACTTGCCCGTCTTGCAAGGAAGGCCTCGAGCAGTATTGTGAAGGCAGTGGTTTTGTCGGCACCTACAACGGGCCCGATAAACACACGGGTGGCGTGACGTACGGCGGTTATTCCAAGTCGATCGTCGTGGACGAAGCTTTTACGCTGCTTGTTCCCGAGAACCTTGAACTTGCCGCCGTTGCGCCGTTGTTGTGCGCGGGGATCACCACCTATTCGCCGCTGCGTCACTGGAATGTCCAGGCCGGGCAGAAGGTCGGGATTGTCGGGCTGGGCGGGCTCGGTCATATGGGCGTGAAGCTCGCGGCGGCGTTCGGCGCGCATGTGGTGCTGTTCACGACGTCGGCCGGTAAGGTCGAGGACGCGAAGCGGCTTGGCGCGCATGAAGTCGTGATCTCGAAAGATCCGGAACAGATGGCTGAACACGTCAACTCGTTCGACTTCATTCTCAACACCGTCGCCGCCTCGCACGACCTCGACCAGTTCACCGCGCTGCTCAAGCGTGACGGAACAATGACGCTCGTCGGCGTGCCGGAGCATGCGCATCCGTCGCCATCTGTCGGCAACCTGATTTTCAAGCGCCGTGCGCTGGCTGGCTCGTTGATCGGCGGTATCGCGGAAACGCAGGAAATGCTCGATTTTTGCGGCAAGCATGGCATCACGTCGGACATCGAGATGATCCGCATGGACGAGATCGACAAGGCGTACGAACGCATGATCAAAAGCGATGTGAAATATCGCTTCGTGATCGACATGGCTACACTCAGCGCGTAGTCCCTTGCTGGTATGGGTTTGGTCGTCGACGAACTGAAACGATACCCGGTTTTTAGCCGGCTGGATTAGGGGGTTACGATTTCCTTAATCCAGTTTTGCACTTCTGACTCGACCCAAAACTGTAGCGTGGTGTATTTTCCGCGGTTGCGGAAACGCTCCAGATTCATCATCTTGTGCACCATCGGTTTGCTAAAGCCGATCATGTCCAAATCCTGCGGCAAACGCAGCAGTCTCTTGCCAGGGATGTAAGAATGCCGGCGCCGTTCAGGCTCCCCTTCTGAATCACCATCCGAGCCATCATCGTCTGCTGCCTTCTCGTCCGCTGCCTCGCTCGTGGCCGTGCTGCGAGCGCTCGCCTGCCCGCAACTGCCCCCGCCATCGGACTGAAACATGTGATCGCGCCGAGCGCTGTACAAGCGCTTGCAGATGTCTGCATGGCGGTCGGCGGCGAATTGGGGGAACGACCCATCGATACTGGTTGTTGGGTACCCCGCTGATCACCTTCGAGCAGACCTACGCATACGGTGCTAATGTAATCACCAGACGTTTACTGTCGTAACGCGATTGTTTTTTCAAAAAGCTTTCGAATCATGACAAACGTAATTTCCGAACTGGGGCTTGTTTGCCCTAAATGCGGCGTTCCGACTCACGATGACTGGGAACTGCTGGCTGCAGGAGAACTTCACCAACTCACTTGCCAGTGCTGCCGCCAGCAGTTCTACGGCTTTATCGTTGAATGCGACGCTTGTGGGTCAGAGGACTTTATCGCTAGCGACTCAAAAATCGATCCCGAGACGATTGCCTGTTCCTCCTGTGGTCATCGCCGAGAAAAGGAAGGCACTTCAGATGAGCCCATCGCCGCTGATTCCAAGAAACAACTGGTTCTTTGCTAGAACGGGAAGAACAGGTGCTCCTCCTCCCGGCGTCATCGCACGAAGAGCTGGTATAGGCCGTCGCCGACCTGCTTCTGGAAGCTCTGAGGATGCCGATGGAGAATGTGGCTCAGGCGCCGGAGATAAATTCTAAAATCAGTTCCGGGTATCTGAGTCGCGGCGCCGTCGTAACCATCCGCCAGTCGACGCTTGGCAAGGTTCATGGCCACAGAGAACAAGCGCCATCAGTATGATCTTGCCGAGTCCGCGCGCAAAGCCGGTTTCGCCAACGTTACTGTGATCGACGATGACCTGGGTCGTTCGGGATCAGGGCTTACGAAGCGGCCCGGGTTTCAAAAACTTGTGGCTGCAATATGCAGCAGTACGGTCTGTGCGGTGTTCTGTATTGAGGCGTCACGGCTCACGCGCAACGGCCGGGACTGGCATCACCTGGTCAATCTGTGTGCATTGACAGGTACCTTGATTGTCGATCCCGATGGTGCCCACGATCTGCGGCTGACGAACGATCGCCTTCTATTAGGACTGAACGGATCGATGTCGGAGTACGAGCTCAGCCTACTGCGCGAGGAGAGCTCCGTTTCGCATTGCCGCCGGGATACTGCTGGAATGAGTTGGGGCGCATCGAGCTGGACCCGGATGAACGCGTTACGGAAACAATCCGTCTCGTGTTTCGGCGGTTTCGCGAGTTGGCAAGCGCTCGGCAGGTATTTCTATGGGCCAAGCTGGAAAAAGTTCAATTCCCGCTGTGAGGCAAAGCGCCGTTGGCAATCGAATTGCGTGGGAATCACTCCGCTTATCACAGCGTTATCAAGCTACTGCAGCATCCTGTTTACGCTGGAGCCTATGTATTCGGCAGGAAGAGTTCACAGACGCATGTGGTTGACGGGCGGCCAAGAAAAGGTAGTCCACGCAGCAAGCCCATGCAATCGTGGAATGTCTTGCTGGAAGGCCATCATCCGGGCTATGTCACCTGCAATGAATTCGAGGAAAATCAGAAGATGATTGCGTAGAATGTACATATGCAAAAGCGCGTGTCCCGCAAGTCTGCTCGACGTGGCCGTGCGTTGTTGGGAGGCTTGGTACGATGTTGTCGATGTGGCCGGATGATGCGGATCTTCTATGGCATGAGATCGGGGCAGGCTCACCGCTACCACTGCCGCGGGGATGGTAGTCACGTTGGTGCTGGACTTTGCATTGGAATTGGCGGCGCACCTGTTGACAAGGACCGTAAGACTCAACTGCTGGAGGTGGTTTGCGGCATACGCGGTAGAAGCAGCGATACGAGCGGGCGAAACGCAGTCCCATGTAGACGATGAAGTCCGAAAGGCACTGATGCACAAGGCGGAAGAAGCACGCGATGAAGCTTCGCTGGCGGAACGACGCTACGAGGCCGTCGATCCAAGCAAGCGCCTGGTGGGACGTGAACTGAAGGCATGATGGAATGCACTCTTGAGCGCGTCGCCGAGCTTCAGATTCGTATCGAACGCCTTGATGCGAAGGTCTTTGCCCGTCCGGGAATCGATCGTGAGCGACTAATGTTACTCGCGCACGACTTGCCGACTGCGTGGAATGCTTCGGGCGCCACTCCGAGAACCAGGCAACGGATAACACGGGTTCTTATCCAGAAAGTGGTAATTGATCTGGATAACTCGTCCAATGAGGCCGTGCTTGCAATCCATTGGACAGGAGGGCGACACGCTCAAGTGCGTACTGCACGGATACGTGCCGGTCGTTACCCGGATGCCGATGCACAGTCCTAGCACGGGTCGGTGGAGGTCATGCGAAAACTCGGTGGCAAATGGCAAGATCGTGACCTGACCGTGGCTATGAACCTGATGCGGTGTAAATCGCCCGACGGCAAGACCTGAACAACTGTGCGGGGTACGGGAACTGCGCGAGCGGCTGGGAATTGCAGCCTTCGATCCGGCGTCAAGAGGCAGCGAAACGATTAGCGTCGAGGAAGCAGTCCGGCGGCTGCAGAACTGCGTTGGCTCCGTTCACCGCCTCATTGATGAAGGCATCATGCCCGTCTTGCAGCTCATGCCGTGTGCCCCGTGGCAGACACCAGTGGCATCGCTAGACTCAGAGGCCGTGCAGATAGGGGGGCGAGGCGCGATTGAGCGACGACCCCGCAACTTCAAGGCTCTACAAGGCGTAAAGACGTTGAGACTGCCTGAATTTTAATGGGAGAGAAGCACTATGAGACTTGGTCGCGTAACCCGATCAAGTTGCTGTTCTTCGATCGCGCTGGCTTCCGGCTGATGCCGCGGCGCCTCGAGGAGGACCGCTTCGTCTGGCCACGTCGACAGCAGGCGGTGATCGAGTTGATGACCGAACAGTTGCACTGGCTGCTCGAGAGCATCGACATTGAAGCCGTGCGCCGCCATCCGGCAAGGCCGTACCGCTATGCGAGCTGAATGCCCAGCGTTGCCGGTAAACAACGGCAGCCCCGGTTGTTACAAAGGGAAGTAAACCCATCGAGTGTGGCCCTGCGCTATCGTCAGGTTCATGTGCGACGGGACTTCACAGGTCCGCCCAAGAGTTGATTGATGCCATCGCGTCGTCGACTGGAACGAACAAGTCGGCAACCGGAGAAGCGGTCGATGCAGTGATCGGGACGATCACCACTGCGCTCGTGAAAGGCGACACCGTCCAATCGATTGGATGTGGCTCGTTCGGCGTAGGTGCGCGAGCGGTGCGCAACGGTCTCAATCCGGCGACCGATGAAGAATTAAAGATCCCGGCTGCGAAGACTGAGAAATTCAGCGCCGGTAAGGCGTTCAAGGATGCGGTGAACGGCCACAAACGATAACTTGTTAATTGAGCGACGACGTGCACGACTCTGGTCCGAGTTCGCTAGCGGCGAGCGCATCGCCATGGTTCTGGGCCTATTCTTGACGAGCTGATGCGGTGCCCTTCGGGCTGGGGTTGCGCGCGTCAATTGATTGTCCGTCTCATTGGGGCCAACAGTCCGGCATGCAGCATAGGTCAGATCTTTGGGGGACATTTCGCAACGCCGGTCATACAGTTGCGTTGTGCGCGTCGACGCGTGGATTGCCATCGCCGCGACGTTCTCCAGCTTGCCACCATTCGGTTCCGGGCTCGACCATGCCGTTATTTTGATTGCATGCCAGTCGCAGCGGGGCGCCGCTGTGACTGGCATGCAGGAGCCGTCTCGAGCGCGGATTCGACGAACGCGCCGGTACGGCGATAGTGCGCGGCCAGCAGCATCGCGGCGTCGTCGCCGCGTCGGTCAAGGGCCGCGCTAAGTATTTCCGCATGTTCGGCTGCCACGTCACGCTGAGGCCAGGCGACCGTATTTGACAGCAGACGAAAACGCATCGCCCGGTCATGCAATTCGCCGCAGAACTCAATCAGCGCTCGCGCGCCACAGGCTTCGATCAAGGCGATGTGAAAGGCACGATGGTGGTTTTCCCATACAGGATTCGATACGAATCTACCGGCTTCCTCGGAGCGCGCCGACTGAGACATCCGATGATGGGCAACCAGCAACCGCTCCTCCCACGCGGTATCGCCACAGGAAACGGACTCTCGGATAGCCGCCGTTTCCGCCAGGCATCGTGTCGCTATGAGATCGCGCAGCTCAGCCGGATCGGCTGCGGCTACGCGGAAGCCGCGTTGGTCGACCCGAAGCACGAGCCCCTCGGCCGCGAGCTGGCTCAGCGCCTCGCGTAGCGGGGACGCGCCGGCACCGTAGCGTGTCCGCAATTCCTCCATTCCTAATCGGCTGCCAGGTGCGAGGGTCGCCCCTAGGATGTCTCGCCGCAGGAGGTCGGCTGTACGGCGCGCGAGAGTGTGAGCAGGTTGATCGAGGTTAGCATCCATGGCGTTCCTGTTTTATCGACAAAAAACTTGTGTTTCACGATTTTATCGGCAAAAATGCTCGTGCTAAACATTTTTTCGAGAAATCACATGCGTATTGTTTCTTTCTTACAAGACGGGCAGCACCGCATCGGCCTGCGCAATGGCAATCAAGTCAGGGTGATCACCGACCCGGCGATCCGTTCACCTCTTGAGCTTATCAGGGACGGTACGGGGGCTCTCGGACAGATTTATCCTTTGGACGCGTTGCATCTGCTGCCTCCTATTCCTCAGCCCGGCAAAGTGATTTGCCTGGGCCTGAATTACGCCGACCATGCGAAGGAAGGCGGCAATCCGATTCCCGACTACCCGGCAGTCTTTCTGCGTGCGACATCGTCTCTGGTCGGGCACGGTCAGCCAATCCTGCGTCCGGCCAATTCCGACAAGCTGGATTACGAGGCTGAACTGGCGATCGTAATCGGCCGTAAGGCGAAGAATGTATCCGAGGGTGATGCCCTGACATGCATAGCGGGATATGCTTGCTTCAACGACGGCACCATACGTGACTATCAGCGTAAATCCACGCAGTGGACCGTCGGCAAAAACTTTGACGCCACCGGCGGTTTCGGTCCCGATCTGGTCACGGCGGACGAATTGCCGATCGGTGCTCATGGCCTGCGTGTCTTGACGCGCCTGAACGGCAAGACCATGCAAGATGGCAATACCGCCGACATGATCTTCAGCATTCCCCGCACTATCGCGCTTCTGTCGGACGCAATGACGCTGGAGCCTGGCGACGTAATCATCACCGGAACGCCAGCGGGTGTAGGCTACGCGCGCAAGCCTCCGGTATTCATGCAACCTGGTGATATCTGCGAGATCGAAATCGAGGGCGTGGGTACGCTCTCCAATCCGATCTCCGCCGCCTGAACAGCTAGCGGCGGAAAGCGCAAGGCCGAATCAATCAGCAATCCAGAGGATCATGATGATAAAGCATACCGTGATGTTTCGGTTCAGAAGTGACTTGGACGATGAGGTTAGGAAAGCTCTCATCGCCGAGTATAAATCGTTCCCGAAAACCTTCTCCTCAATGCGCAATTTTTCTTTCGGAAGAAACATCAGCGAAAGAGATAACACCTTCGAATACGCGTTCTCAGTAGAGTTTGAAAATGAATCGGCTCTTAGAGCCTATCTCTCGAGCAAAGAGCACGAAGAGCACGTCGTAGAGCGCTTTCGACCGGCTATTCAAGCAAGGGCAATCGTAAGTTACGAGATAAACGACTAAGGGAGAATCCCGTTGGACATTCAACGAATTAATTGGAATCTCGCTCCGTGGACGAAAGTACGCGAAGGCGTCGAGCGTAAAGGATTCTCGGGCAACGGAGCGACGATTGCCTTGAACAGGCTGTTGCCCGGGCATGAGCCGCGTCCCCATTCGCATCCCCACGAGCAGATCGTTTACATCGTCAGCGGAAATGTGCGTTTTCACGTTGGCGACGCCGTCTACCTGCTGGGTGCGGAAGAGCTTCTAGTGGTACCACCGAACGTTGAACATTGGGCCGAGGTGATCGGGGACGAACCGGTCATCAACATCGATGTATTTTCTCCAAGCAGGCCGGAATATTCGTGATGCCCATAAGCCATCATTGCCCCTGAACCGCTGTCTGGCAACACATTGTAAGCCTGGAAGAGACCGGCAGGTCCTTCGACTGGAGAGCCGTTGATGAAAATTACCTCGATAGAAACCATGGTTGTGGCGGTACCATTTTCGGTGGACGGTCAACAGAACATGTTCGCCGGCCGACCGTGGACGACGCTGGACACCTTGTTGGTCAAGATTACGACGGAAGATGGCCTGATCGGGTGGGGCGAGGCGTTCGGGCATGTCGCCATCCCGAGTACCAAGGCGGCGCTCGACAGCGTGGTGGCGCCGCTTCTGATCGGTGCCGACACTACCGATATTGGCTCCTTGATCGCTCAGACAGCGAAAAAATTGCATCTGCTTGGCAGGAGCGGGCCCTTCATCTACGCCCTCTCCGGGATCGATATAGCACTTTGGGACATTGCGGCAAAGCGTGAAAAGAAGCCGCTTTATGAATTACTGGGGGGCCTTAAGCACACCCGGTTGCCTGCCTACGCCAGCTTGATCTGGTATGGCGATAGCAAGCTGGTTGCCAAGAACACCGCGGCGGCCTGCGAAGCTGGCTATCGTACCGTCAAGCTTCACGAAATTTCTCGAGAATCGCTGCTGGCGGCGCACAAGGCCTGCGGCGGACAGGCAGAGATCATCCTCGACACAAACTGTCAATGGTCGGGAACAGATGCCGTCTCTGTCGCTCGTTCGCTCGCTCAGGACGGACTGTTGTGGCTCGAGGAACCGGTTTGGCCACCGGAAGACTTTCATGCGTTGGCTGAAGTTCGCAAGCTAGGCGTGCGGGTTGCTGCAGGGGAGAACTGCACGCTGCTGAGCGATTTTCAACGCATGTTCGACGCGGGCGCCGTGGATGTCGTGCAACCGAGCGTAACGAAGATTGGCGGGATTACCGCCATGCTTGCCGTCATTGAGGCGGCTAAAAGGTCCGGTGTCGAAGTCGTGCCCCATAGCCCCTATTTTGGACCAGGGTTTCTGGCGACGCTTCACATTGCGGCCTCTCGACTGCGGGCCCCGCCGATCGAAGTATTGTGGATGGATATGGAGCCAAGTCCGTTCGATCCGTGGATTCGGCCGCAAAATGGTTGGCTGTCTCTTCCGGAAGGCCATGGTTTGGGATGCGATCCGAATCTTTCCTTGCTCGAGCGATATCTCACTGCCGGGCCGACCGTCGCCCGATAGTTTACTCACGCGAAGGATTGGCCGGCATGCCAAAGAAACCATCCTTAGGCGATCTGTCCTTGCAGACGCTTTCTAGTCCTTAATTTTATAAACGACATCGCGCCGTGGGCCACGCCGTGCGCGCAGACAATAGTCGCCACTAACAAACTGGAGGAGATATGACAGCCAAGACCTTGGAACCTACATACAGCACAGAAGTAGGGACGAAAGTCTCCTACCGAATATCCATTTATATTCTGATTTTTCTCTTGGCTTCATTAAGTTATATCGACAGGGTCGTTGTATCGGTAGCTGCACATCCAATCGCGACGGAATTTGGCTTGTCGCCAGTGGCCATGGGGTATCTCTTTTCGTCATTTTTGTGGGGTTATGTTTTATGTGTCGTGCCCTTCGGCGTGTGGATCGACCGGGTGGGTGCCAAGCTTCCGATATCTGTTGGCGTCGCGGTATGGTCGCTTGCCACCGTCGGCACGGGTATGGCCGCTAGTTTCCCGTTGCTGCTTTGCTCTCGCCTGGCTCTCGGCGGTGGCGAAGCAGCCGGCACGCCCGGCGTGAGCCGGGTTATCCGGGATTGGGTGCCTGTCAGGGGACGGGGCCTTGCCTTCGCCTTGTATAACAGCGGTTTCTATGCAGGACCTGCGATCGGTGCTGTAAGCCTGGCCGCGTTGATGGCGTGGATAGGATGGCGCGGCACATTTGCGGTCAGCGGGTTGACCGGCATAATCTGGCTGGCGTTTTGGCTGTTGTTCTATCGAAATGCTGCTTCTCACTCCCCTGACAGAACCGTTCCCGAGTCCCTTGCACCAACAGAACCCACCGGCGGCGCTACAACGACGCTTAGCCAGTTCACGGCGATTCTTTCGTCGAGTTCGATGTGGGGCGTGTTCGTGGCTCAAGGCACTGCGGTCTACGCGCAGTATTTGTTTCTGTCCTGGTTGCCATCTTATCTCCAGGCAACCCGGAATATTTCCATCAGGGAAATGGGCCTTTACACTTCTGTGCCCTACGTGGCGGCCATTGTCATCGGATTGACCGTTTCCCGTCTGAGTGATCGCACTTTGAATGAAAAGACCGCAGCTTCGGGAAAGCGCCGCTGGCTGTCGGCAGCCAGCATCATCAGTGCGTCTATCGTTCTGCTCATTCCATTCGTCGAACCGCTATGGCTAGTGCTGGCCATCATCAGTATTTCACTAGCGGCGGTGGCGACAGCGGTTGGCCTGAACTTCTCGCTTTTGACCGATCTTGTGTCTAGCGAGTCCAATCAGGGCAAAGCGATGGCGATCCTGACTATCGGCGCCAACGGATTCGGTCTCATGGCTCCGATAGTGACCGGCTACGTCATCGCATCAACGGGTACTTATAACTGGGCCTTCGTGATAGCCGGTCTTTTGCTTGTTACTGGCTCGCTCGCCGTACTGACTGCCAAAAGACCAATCGGATAGCTTTTTGCATGGGCAGCATACGTCCGTCAGAAAATGATTGTGCGGAGGATATCTCTGTGCCAGTGCTGTCTTGCGATCGCAGTTGGATGTTGTGCCGCAGAAGGCCGTAGCAGTAAGCCATTGCGACGCTGTAGGTCTTACAAGGCCTATGGAACGACGCTTCAATTGCTTGGATAGGGGGAGGGAAGCAGTTCAAGCGGTTGGACTCTCGGTGGGATAAGTCGCCTTGCGATGCATGATTCGTCCATTGAGCTTGCGCAACCTTAAGAAAAGAATGACTGAAAACGGAAAAATGGGTTGATCACTCAGCGGTGCTTTGCTCGAAGATCGAACTCTTACCGCAGAGTGAGAAAGCGCTTGGCCCATGCGAACGCGCGGTCGGCAATAGTTTACAAATTGATGAGAATTACATGCACCTCCGATGCGAATCAATGTCTCTATATCGGGCCGTAGACGAGATCTCCACATACTCATGTTATCCATCGGGCTACTGGATTGAGGTAGGTTTGCTTTGCGGACTAAGGCAGCTGACGAAACAAATTTTTAGTTTAATTTAATTGATTAGTATTACTATTAATATATTGATTTTATGGCTACAAGAATAATTTTCTGGAGACGAATAATGAAAACTTCCATCAAGGCGGCGTTGCTGTCGTTGGCTGCCATCGCATGCTCGCTGGTCAGCATGGGCACCGCCTACGCGCAAAGCAATGTGACGCTGTACGGTTTGATCGACGAAAGCCTCAACTACGTGAGCAATGAAGGCGGCCACAGCGCTTTCACGCAAACGTCCGGCAACGTGCAGGGCAGCCGCTGGGGCATCAAGGGTACGGAAGACCTGGGCGGCGGCTACCAGGCCATCTTTACGTTGGAAAATGGCTTCGCGCTGAACAACGGGGCATTCGGTCAGGGCGGCCTGGAGTTCGGACGCCAGGCTTTCGTCGGACTCACGACGCCCGCCGGCACGATCACGTTGGGACGGCAATACGACTTCCTGATCTACCTGTACTCGATGACCAACCTGTTCAACGCCGGTACGTACGGTTTCCATTTGGGAGATTACGATCGCCTCGGAGGGGAACGGCTCAATAACGTCATTGCCTACCAGACCCCGACGTTCGACGGGTTGAAGGTGGGCGTGCTCTACGCGCCGGGCGGCCAGCCCGGCCATCTGGCGGCAGGCAGCGCGCAAAGTTACGGCATCTCATACAGCAGCGACAATCTGAATCTCGCCGCCGCGTACACGAGCGTGAACAATACGACCATCACGCCGGCCGCGACGATCGGCGTACCCGACCTGTTCGGCACGCCACAAAGCGGAACGGTTGCGCTCAACCGGATTTCGACTTTCGCGGCAGGAGGCAGCTACAAGTTCGGTCCCGCGTTGCTGCATGGCGTGTATTCGCTCACCGACATGAAGGGCGGTAATTCAACCGCCGTGCTGAGCACCTGGGAGGGAGGCGTTACCTATTGGCTGACGCCGGCGGTATCGGTGCTCGGCGGCTACGCCTACTCGAAGCTGAATGAAACCCGCTGGGGGCAATACATGGTCTCGGCTGACTATTTCCTCTCGAAGCGAACTGACCTCTATGCCCTGCTCAACTATGAGCACGTGCATGGCGGCGACGTCCAGGCTACGCTGTTCACGGCAACGCCTTCGAGCGGTGGCAACCAGACCATCGTCAGCCTGGGCATCCGGCATCGGTTCTGACGCGTCGCTCCAAGTTTTCGCTGCGGGACCGTTTTCGCAGGCCAAAAACGGTCTGGTTGAGCTCTGTCGATAACTATCCGTTTTCTTTGTTACTCAAACGCCGTCTGAACGGCATGCGGGTGGCGTTGACGATTCGGCAGCCGCCAATCCGGGAAGTAGGATGTTTTATTGTTTTGCGATGAGAGTCAACAATATAACCACAAGGAAAATGGATCCCTTCGCGCCGTACATCACACACTCGACGGGCATTGCTGCTATGTCCAGCCACGCCAGCCACCGGATGCGGACTCCCCTCAGCAGGGTAGAACAATGATCCCAGCGCTTGGCTATCGTTTCTGCAGGAAATAGTCTTCCTCCAAGCCGACAGTAGCGCCGATGTTCTACGCCGTTGTACGAACGTCCATTTTGACTACCGTCGTAACGGCTTCCACAATCGATGGATGTTCTCCGATCTCGCCGCAAGTCGCCCCGAACGCATTCTTCAATCCGTATAAGGTAACGGCATCGTCGGCCAATTGTTTTGGCATTGGACACTATTGACCCGCATTTATACTCTTGCGCCGTGTCGTCGCCTGGCATGCGTGGTGCCGCTTCCGGACAGGTCGTGGCAGCGCTGCCGTGCGACGAGGTCAACGACTACAAGGAGAACCCGTGGCACTCACGCCGTCCGATTTGCCGATGCCGGCATCCGTCGCTATCTCAGCCGCACAGATCGTCGCTGCGGTGCGCGCGACGATCCCATATATGACCGATACGCTGGCACGGTTCGTTTCAGTGCGGAGCTTGTCCGGCGAGGAAACGCCGGCAGCGGAATTCATCGAAGATGTCCTTGGGGAGCTTGGACTTGCTTCCGAGCGCATCGTGCTGCGTACGGCCCTGCTCAGGGAGGAGCCGCTCTTTTCTCCGCCATGCTGCGCAGATGGCGGCCGCTACAACGTACTCGCCACGCATCGTCCAACCCGCGGCGGCGGTCGCTCAGTGTTGTTCAATGGCCACCTCGACGTGGTGCCCGCTGGTCCCGCAGCGTTGTGGAGCAGTCCGCCTTTTAGCGGCGAACTGCGCGACGGATGGCTGTTCGGTCGCGGCGCGGGAGACATGAAGGCAGGCCTCGTATGCGCATTTTCCGCCTACCGGGCGTTGCGCATCCTCGGCGTTCAGCCGGCTGGCGTAGTCGGTTTCAACGGCGTGCTCGAAGAAGAGAGCACCGGCAACGGCACGCTCGCCACCGTGTCGGCGCTGCGTCAGGCGATTGATGCGGCGAAACTCACCGCGTTCGATGCGGTCGTGATTCCCGAGCCGACCGGGGAAGCCTTGGTCGAGGCTCAGCTTGGCGTGTTCTGGTTATACCTGGACATTACCGGCAAGCCCGCGCACGCAGCCTATATGAGCACCGGCGTGAGCGCGCTGGAAGCGGGCCTGCGCATCATCGACGCTCTCAAGGCTCTCGAGCGCGAATGGAACTTGCTGGCGCATCGCCACGCGCGGTATCGCGAGCACGATCACCCGATCAACTTCAATGTCGGGCAGTTGCATGCGGGCGACTGGAACTCGTCGGTGCCGAGCACGTGCACGCTCGGCTTGCGTCTGGCCTGCTATCCGGACATGCCGATCGACGAGGCGAAACGGCTCGTCGAAGCGCATGTCCGAGCGGCTCTGGACGCGTTGAGTCAGGACGACATTCGCGTCGAATTTCGCTACGAGGGATTTCACGCGCCGGGCTGCGAATACGACCTGGACGAGCCCGCGATGCAACGGCTGGCCGACGCGCATGCGCGTGTGAATGGCGTGCCCGCTCGTCGCATCGCGCTGACCGCGACCACCGACGCGCGTCACTTCAGGAAGATGCTTGAAGTACCGGTGACCTGCTACGGACCCATCGCGGAAAACGTGCATGGCTTCGACGAATGCGTTTCGATTGAAAGCATGGTGAACGTAGCGACCGTATTCGCTCAGTTCATTGCCGACTGGTGTGGTTTGGAGCCCGGCGGCGTGTAGCCCGGTGCGTCGAGATGGCGGCCTGAGTGCGTCTGCGCGCTCCGGATTTCTTCCCTGTTTCCCTGAACATGACGACGATCCTACTTTGCAGTTTGACGCATGACCTTTCGCGTCTGCAATCGATTCTTCAGCGCACCGCTCCTGAGTTCGACATCCAGGTCTGGCCCGCGCCCGGCCTCGATCCCGACGACGTCGGTGCCGCCGTGTGCTGGTATCCGCCGTCCGGCGTGCTAAGCGGATTCCCGCGCCTGCGGATGATCTCTTCAGTGGCTGCCGGCGTCGACAGCATACTGGCGGATCCGCAACTGCCGGAGGTGCCGGTGTGTCGCGTGATCGATCCGAACCTGGCGCCGGGCATGGCCGAATACGTCGGCTGGGCGACGCTTTACTATCACCGTGGCTTCGATGAAGCCGTGGCCTCACGCCGCCTGCGCGAATGGCGCACACCCGAGCAGCGGGCCGCGGCGCAGACGCGCGTCGGCGTAATGGGACTCGGGGTGCTGGGCCTCGCGGCGGCCAACTTCCTGCGAGGACTGGGCTTCGACGTCAGCGGATGGTCACGCACCCAAAAGCAAGGCGGCGACATCGCGACCTTTGCCGGCATCGAAGAGCTGCCCGCGTTCCTCGCTGATCGGGACATCGTGGTCTGCCTGTTGCCGCTGACGCCGCTCACGCGGGGCATCCTGGGCAAGTCCACCTTCGCGCTGATGAAGCGCGGCGCCGCGCTGATCAACTGCGGACGTGGTGAACACCTGGTCGCGTCCGACCTAGTCGCGGCGCTCGATGCCGGCCAGCTACGCGGCGCGGTGCTCGATGTATTCCCCGTAGAACCGTTGGCCGCCGACAGCCCGCTGTGGAGCGATCCACGGGTCGTGGTGACGCCGCACATGGCATCGGCGGCGCGTCTGGAGGTAATCGCGGAACAGATCGTGGCGAATGCGCGTAAGGTCTTCGCGGGTACACCGCCGCTCAACACGGTCGACCGTGTCCGTGGCTACTGAGCGGCATTGCTGGCAGCACGCCTAGCGGCGTTCGAGATAGGTCTGCAGCTCGCTCACCAGTTGCTCGAGGGTGCTCGCGCCATAGTGTGCCGGATCCCACGCGGCGTACAGCGTCACGGCGAGTCGTGCGAGTTCGGGCCGCCCGGATCCGCCGGGGTCGGCGCCGCCCGGCTCTTCGATGTCGACGCCGAACGCACCGAACTGCGCCTGGTCGGTCGTTATTGCGACGCCTTGTCCGCTTGCTGCGAGCGCGAGGATGGTATGGCCGTCATCGCATTCTTCGAGCCGGTCGTAGCGCAGCCCGTGCTGGGCCACGACCATGTCGAGCATGCGCCGGCTCACGCTGTGCGCGGTGTGTGCGATCAGCGGCTGCGCAAGCAGAGCGGCGAGCCCGATGCGGGTCACGCGTTGTTGTGCCCACTCATGATCCGGCGATACATAGGCGCGCAACGGGAACCGGCCCAGCACGCGAAAAGCGAAATCCTTAGGGCACGGCGCCGGCGAGATTACCAAGTCGTTGCCATTGAGCAGGGTGTCGTAGACGTGGAAATGATCGACCTCATGCGTGAGGATCATTGGCGCGGTGCTGGGCAGTGTCGCGAGAAATGGGGCGACGATCGTGCGCACCGTGGTGGGCGTTGCCGTCACGTGCAGGCGCCGCACCTGGCCACCGGCGAGCGCGCGGGCAGCGGTGTCGACGTGCCGCGCCATGGTCAGCAGCGAGCGTGCCATTGGCACGAATTCGCGGCCCGCTGGCGTGAGTTGCAGCCGGTTGCGGGTGTTATGGAAGAGCTTGAGGCCCAGTTCTTCCTCGAGCGTTTGCACGTGCCGGCTGAGCGCCGGCTGTGCGATGAAGCACTGGGCGGCAGCCGCGGTGATGGTCCCGGTGTCGACGACGGTCAGGAAGTACTCGATACGGCGCAGGTTCATGACGGCAAGCATATAAGACAAAGGCATCGTCAGCCAATTGTTTCGGTATTGGACGGAGCAATAACGGATTTATACCCTTGCGGCTGACGATTCGGTATTCGGTCTTTGATCATCCGGGCGGCACTGGCCGGCAAGCGGTTCTTACAGCAATTAGCGTTTTGACAGAGGAGCAGGAATGAAGAAGCGAGACTTCAACAAGCTGCTGGTCGCGGCCGCCGCAATGGGCCTCGTCGAGTTTCCATTGGGCATCACGCGGGCGATGGGCCAGACGCGCGGGGGAACGCTCAACTCGATCCTGCAGCCCGAGCCGCCGATGCTCAATATCGCTGTCAATCAGCAGACGCCGACGCAAACCGTCGCCGGCAAAATTTTCCTCAGCTTGCTGACCTACGATTTCAACCTCAAGCCGCTGCCGAGCCTCGCTACGTCGTGGGACGTTTCCGCCGACTCGCTGACCTATACGTTCCATCTCGCTCAGGGCGTCAAATGGCACGACGGCAAGTCCTTCAGCGCGGATGACGTAGTCTATACAGCGACAGAATTCCTACCGCAAACCAGTCCGCGTGCGCGCGACATATTTGGCCGCTGCGCGTCCATTACCGCGCCCAATGCGAACACGGTGGTTTTCAAACTGAAAGCGCCGTTCGGTCCGTTCCTGAATGCGTTCGACATTGCCAACTTGCCGGTGATGCCGAAGCATATCTACGCGGGCACCGACGTGGTCAAGAACCCGGCCAACCTCAAGCCGATCGGTACCGGACCATTCAAATTCCAGGAATGGGTCCGCGGTTCGCATATCCGCCTCGTACGCAACGACGATTACTTCAAGAAAGGCCAGCCGTATCTCGACGCGATTATTTACCACATCGTCCCGGACGGTGCGTCCCGTGCGCTCGCGCTGGAAGAGGGCGACGTCCAGCTTACCCAATGGACAGATCTGGAACTATTTGACGCACGCCGCCTGGCCGCCGAACCGCAACTGGCGATGACGATCAAGGGTTACGAATACTTCTCGCCGATCATGTGGCTGGAGATGAACAACCGTGTCCCGCCGATGAACGATAGACGATTCCGACAGGCAGTCATGTACGCGATCGACCGTGAGTTTATCCGCTCTAAAATTCTCTACGGATTCGGCCGGGTCGCTACCGGTCCGATCAATTCGCGCACTCGGTTCTACGAGCCCAACGTCAAGAAGTACGAGTACTCACTTGCCAAGGCGACCGCGCTGCTCGACGAGATGGGTCTCAAGCCGGACGCGAGCGGCGTGCGCGCACGGATCAGCTTGGTAGTTGCGCCGTATGGCGAAATGGTCAGCCGTGCTTGCGAATTCCTGCGCGAGTCGCTGGGCAAAGTCGGCATCGCCGTGACGCTGCAGACTACGGATGCCGGCGGATGGTCACAGCGCATCGCGAACTGGGACTACCAGATGACCATCAACTGGCTATATCAGTTCGGCGACCCTGCGCTTGGCGTCACCCGAAGCTACGTATCGTCGAATATCCGCAAGATCCTGTTCTCGAACACTGAGGGTTATTCGAATCCAGAAGTCGACAGGCTGGCCGATCAGGCCGCCGGCGAGACGGTCGATGCAAAGCGTCAGGCGCTTTACAGCCAGATGCAGAAGATCCTTGTGGAAGACGTGCCGATCGCGTGGCTGGTGGAGCTGGAGTTCCCGACAATCTACGACAAGCGCTTGCAGAACCTCGTGACGACCGCGATCGGCATTCACGAAAGTTTCGATAACGTCTATTTCAAGGGTTGATGCAATGAGTGCGGAAGTCATGCAGCCTGCCGTGGCTGTGCGGTCCGGGCGAGCGCCATGGAATTCGGCGATGGCGCTCTCCACGCAGATCATCAAGATGATCTGCATCGTGTTGCTGATCGCCGTGTTCAATTTCCTGCTGATTCGCGCGGCGCCGGGGGACCCTGCGCTTGTGATTGCCGGCCAGTCGGGTGCGGTCGACGCGCAGTTCGTCGAGCGCATCCGCAGCGAGTACGGGCTCGACAAGCCGCTCGTGGTCCAGCTCGGCACATATCTCGACAAGATCGTGCATCTCGACCTTGGTTATTCGTACCGGCAACAGCGTTCGGTGCTTTCGCTGATTCTTGAGCGTCTACCAGCGACGCTGCTGCTCGCGCTCAGCGCATTCGCGCTGTCGCTGCTGGGCGGTATGCTGCTCGGCTGCCTTGCCGGCGTGAGAGCCGGGCGATGGTTGGACACGGTCATCACGGTCATCTCCCTCGTGGTGTATGCGACGCCCGTGTTCTGGCTCGGCCTGATGATGGTTCTGCTGTTCGCGGTGCGTCTGCCGTGGCTGCCGGCGTTCGGGTATCGGGACGTCTCACGCGAACTCACCGGCTGGGCGGCCGCGATCGACGTAGCCCGGCATCTGGTGCTGCCTGCTGTGACACTTGGCATGCTGTATCTCGCGGTCTATACGCGGCTGATGCGGGCGTCGATCATCGAGGTTAGTCACCAGGACTACGTGAAGACTGCCCGGGCGAAGGGCGCCTCACCTCGCCAGGTTCTCTGGCGGCACATGGTGCGCAATGCGTTGCTGCCGGTCGTGACAATGGCCGGTCTCCAGGCTGGGACGCTGATCGGCGGCTCGGTGGTGATCGAAACGGTATTCGCGTGGCCCGGACTCGGACGGCTGACCTACGAAGCGGTGCTGGCGCGCGATTACCAAGCGCTGCAGGGTGTCTTTTTCGTGCTGTCGGTCGTGGTGGTCCTGTTCAATTGGCTCACCGATCTGCTGTATCGGGTCGTCGATCCGCGCATTCGAGCTGCCTAGCCGCACGGCAACGCCGATGCCGCGTCCGCTTACGTCTCCTTCATCAGGATCCTGTTATGCAAGCACTGATTCGTTCCTATCTGCGCCACCCCAGCGGTGTCATCGGCCTGGTTATCCTGCTGGCGATCATCGTGCTGGCGGTGTTGGCTCCGGTGATCTGTCCGGGCAGTCCGTGGGATTCAGCAGGCCAGCCGTTTATGCCTCCCGACAGCCCCGGCTTGCTGCTCGGTAGCGACAGTCTCGGTCGGGACATCGCCTCCGGTATTGTCCACGGCGCCAGCGTGTCGCTGCTGATCGGCTGTGTATCGACGCTTGCCGCCGTGTCGATCGGATTGGTGATCGGTGCAACCGCCGGGTATCTGGGCGGCCGCATCGGCGACTGGCTGATGCGCTTTACCGAGCTCTTTCAGGTGATTCCAGCCTTCCTACTGGCGATCCTCTTGGTCGCGATCCTCACACCGTCGATCAAGACGCTCACCGTGGCGATTGCGCTGGTGAGCTGGCCGCAGCTTGCGCGCCTCACGCGCGCCGAGTTCATGGCGCTGCGCGAACGCGAATTTGTCCAGGCTGCACGCTGCCAGGGCGAGTCCGGAATGGCAATCGTGCTGCGCCAGATACTGCCCAACGCGTTGTCACCGATCATTGTCACCGCGTCGCTGAGCGTGGCAAACGCAGTGCTGATGGAGAGTGCGTTGAGCTTCATGGGGCTGGGAGACCCGAACCTGATGAGTTGGGGTTTCATGATTGGCGAAGCACGCACGATGATCCGCGTTGCCTGGTGGATGAGCGCCTTTCCGGGGCTGGCCATTCTGCTGACGGTGATGGCGATCAACCTAGTGGGCGAAGGCCTGAACGATGTCCTTAACCCGAGAATATCGCGTCGATGAAGAACTCCATTACTTTCCCGGACCAGCAGGATACCCCGTTGTTGGCGGTCCGCAATTTGTCGATTGCACTCCCGAGCGCGGCGGACCGCGACCGGGCCGTCACTGATCTGTCGTTCGACGTGCGCGAAGGTGAAATCGTCTGCCTCGTTGGCGAGTCGGGCTCGGGCAAATCAATGACCGCGCATTCGATACTTGGGCTGCTGCCGCGAGGCGTGCGAACGCTGCCCGGGACCAGCGTGTCCCTGGCCGGCAAGCAACTAGTCGGACTCGACGATGCGCGAATGCGCGGCCTGCGCGGTCGCGACGTTGCGATGATTTTCCAGGATCCAATGAGCGCGCTCAATCCCTTGCAGACTATCGGTCGTCAGCTAACCGAAGCAGTTCGCCTTCATGACGGCGGTCGTTCGCCGGTCCGCGAATTTGATGAGCGCTGCGCGGAGATGATCGGCTCGGTGGGTTTGCCATCTCCGCAACAGATCATGCGCAGCTTCCCGTTCCAATTGTCGGGCGGACAACGCCAACGTGTAATGATCGCGATGGCACTGCTCAACGGTCCGAGGCTGCTGATTGCTGACGAACCGACTACCGCACTGGATGTGACGACCCAGCGACAGATTCTCAATCTGTTGCGTCACATGCAAGTCGAGCGGCGCATGGGTGTTCTGTTCATCACGCATGACTTTGGCGTGGTGGCGGACATTGCAGACCGGGTGATCGTGTTGCGTCAGGGCCGGCTCGTCGAGCAGGGAACGCGCGAGCAGATTCTCACGCGTCCGGCGCAGCCGTATACGCGGCAATTGATCGATGCCGTGCCGGGGCGCCGGCCGAGCGTTGGAGCCGCGGTCCAGGACATATCGCGCCGGGTCGCGCCGCCGATGCTCGAAGTTGCTGGCCTGTACAAGACTTTTGTTTCGCGCAGCGGCTGGTTCAATCCAGCGCGCGTGGTGGTGGCTGCCGACGACATCAACTTCGTGGTGCGCGCGGGCGAGACTGTATCGATCGTCGGCGAATCGGGTTCGGGCAAGACCACGCTCGGGCGCATGATCATGCGGCTGACCGAGCCCGATGCTGGCACCATCAAACTCGCCGGGAACGACGTGTTGCAGGCATCTGGCGCGCAGTTGCGCGCGTATCGGCGCCAGGTGCAGATCGTCTTCCAGGATCCATTCGCCTCGCTCAATCCGCGCCAGCCTATTGGCGACGCCATCATGCGGGGGCCGGTCGCATTCGGCATGCCGCGTGCCGATGCCCGCGCACTCACCGCCCGCTTGCTGGAGCGTGTCGGGCTCGGTGCTGCGGCGATACCGCGTTACCCGCACGAGTTCTCGGGCGGCCAGCGCCAGCGCATTGCGATCGCACGCGCGCTGGCGCTGCGGCCGCGTGTGCTGATCGCCGATGAGGCGGTGTCCGCGCTCGATGTGTCAGTGCAGGCCCAAGTGCTCGCGTTACTCGAGGAACTTAAAAACGAACTCGAGTTGACGATGCTGTTCATCACCCACGACTTGCGCGTGGCGGCGGAAATTTCTGACCGGGTCATCGTGCTGCAGCGGGGACAAGTGGTGGAGGAAGGTTCATCCGCACAGATCTTTGGTGCGCCTCAGCACGCGTACACCCGCCAATTGCTCGATGCGATGCCGGGCAAGGAGATTTTCGCGCATCCCGGCGATGCGACGCGGTCCGCCTGCGCCAGTCCGGCGGCTTGACGCGGCCGTGATCGGCGCGCTGCCATCGATGTGCCGGGTTTAAGAATTTTATTTTTCGGAATTTATAGGTCTACTAATCATTTACATAATTTCATGGAGGTTTCGAATGCGATTTAAATCGATGCTTGGGCTACTCGCGTTGGCACCTGCCCTTTCCTATGCACAGAGCAGTGTCACGCTCTATGGAATGCTCGACACCGGTATCCAGTACCTGAACCATGCGAATTCGGCTGGCAACTCCCAGGTCGGCATGATCAACGCGGGCTTCTGGCCGTCACGCTTCGGCTTGCGTGGCCAGGAGGATATCGGCGGTGGCACCACGGTGCTGTTTCAGCTTGAAAACGGCTTCGACTCGACCAGCGGCGCGCTCGTGTCATCCGGGACATTGTTCAACCGGACCGCACTGGTCGGTTTGGGCAACAACGGCTTGGGCACGCTGACCGCCGGACGCCAATACAGCGTTCAGTACGACAAGACGCTGAACTACGATCCCACCTCGCTCGCGTCGTATTCGATCCTCTCGATCGATCCGATTCCACTCACGACCTTGCGACTGAACAACTCAGTCAAATACCTGTCGCCAACACTCGCCGGCCTCAACGTCGAAGCGATGTACGGCTTTGGACAACAGCTGGCCGGCAACACGGAGGCTGGTCGCTATATCGGCGCGTCGCTGGAATACGTGGTGGGTCCATTCGCGACGCGCTTCGTGTACGAAGAGAGCCGCGGTACGGTGGGCACCGGCATCGATCAGTCAGGGCTCGCCGATCGCCGCTACAGCCTGGCGGCGCGCTGGTCAGTGCCGAACAGCTACATCGTGTCGGCAGGCGTTACGCGAGTGGGTGGGGATCTGCAACTGACGCCGCGCGGTACCGTGTACTGGGCGACCGGCGGCGTGTGGTTGTCGCCGGATATCAATCTTGACCTGACAGCGGGGCGATACGACTATCAGGGAAAGGGCCAGCACTCGCAGATGCTTACGACGAGCGGTCGCTATTTCTTGTCGAAGACCACTTATCTATATGCAAACGTTGGGTACATGGCTAACCAGGGCAATGCCGACCTCAGTATCTACAACTATGCGACGACCGAGGCCGGAAAGAATCAGCTTGGCATGTCGTTCGGTATCAACAAGCGCTTCTGAGCACGGGACTGGATATCCAGCATACAGCGGCGATGGGCGGCGTGAGCCGTCGGGCGCTGTCATTCACAGATTTCATAGCGGAGTAACCATGGATTTTGACGATCCCGCCTTCACCATCCCTACCGGCTCGCCAGCGCCGCTCGATCCGCAGATTGCCTCGTTCATCGAGCAAATGGCGGCGGAGGGTCGCAAGTATCCGCGTCGCGATACCTTGCCGATCGCCGAGGCGCGCCGCGTTGCTGAAAAAGTGCGCGCGCCGTGGGCTGCGGGTGGCCCGGCGATGGCGCAGGTGGACGAGCAGCGGGTGCCGACACGCCACGGTGACGTGCGTATCCGCGTCTATCGTCCGGCGGTGTGCCATCAGCCGGGCGCGTTGATCTACCTACCCGGTGGCGGCTTCGTGCTTTTCAGTGTCGACTCCCATGACCGTCTAATGCGCGAGTATGCCGAGCGAGCTGGCATAGTCGTAATAGGCGTCGATTACCCGCGTGCACCCGAGGCGCGGTTCCCCCGCCCCCTTGAAGCTTGCATTGATGCCGTGCAATGGATCGCCGCAAACGCGTCCGCGTTGCGCATTGATGCGGGCCAGCTTTTCATCGGCGGCGATTCCGCGGGAGCGAACCTCGCGGTCGGCGTCGCGCTGGCATTGTGTGGCGAAGGTGGCCAATGCGAAGTCGCATTGGCAGGCCTTGTACTGAACTATGGGACCTTCGGCAACAACCTGTTCCGTAATTCCGTGGTGCGCTACGGCGCGGGCGATTACGGCCTGTCCGCACACATGATGATCTGGTTTCGCGGCATGTACATCGAACGTGGACAGGATTTGCGCGACCCGCGCTACGACCTGATGCGGGCTGACGTTGCGGGCCTGCCGCCGGTGTGGATGGTCATCACCGAATGCGATCCGCTGCATGACGACAGCGTCGCGTTCCAGCGCAAGCTTGAGCAGGCTGGTGTCGATGTACTGGCCACCACCTATCGCGGCACGGTACACAGTTTCCTCGAAGCGGTGTCGATTGCCGAGGTGGCCGCGACCGCATTCGATGACACCGCGCAATGGCTTCATCGAACGGCCGCCCGCGCGTCGGGTGGCTGACAACGCAAGACCGGGAAACGGGCAGCGCCCGCCACGCCGGAGAGGTTTCGTATCTGGAGAGCAACACGATGTATATCAAACCACCCTATGCCGAGGACGATCTTTCAGTCCTGCACACGCACATGAAAGACTGGAGTTTCGCGACCCTGATCAGCCGCTCGAATGCAGGCCTGCATGTCTCTCATTTACCGTTCCTGATTGACCCGCAACGGGGTCCGCTGGGAACGCTGACCACTCATCTGGCTCGCGCGAATCCGCATTGCGATGCATTGCACACCGCGATCGAGGTCGTGGTTGTCTTCAATGGTCCTCATGCGTTCGTCTCGCCGAGCTGGTATCGCGAGCAAAGGACGTTTCCTACCTGGAACTATGCGGCGATCCACGCGCACGTCCGGATTGAATGGATTGACGATCCGGAAGCTATTCGCGAGGTGCTCACGCGTACGGTCGTTACGTATGACACGCCGGTCGGTGGATCATGGTTATTTGGTGCGATGCCGGAAGATCTCATCGCGCCGCGGCTTCGCGCGATCGCGGGCCTCGATCTGACGATCACCGGCATTGAAGGCAAGTTCAAGCTGAACCAAGACCGTTCGGCGGACGACCGCCACGGTGTGATCGCCGCGTTGCGACGGGAGGGTACTGCTCAAGACAAAATGCTGGCGCAATTGATGGCTGACAGAGAGACAGTCCGGCCTATACATAACGATGACTTGGTCGGGAATTAAGATGACAAACCCTATTGAACCCGGCCTCGAGCCGGGGCGAAACGACGCGGAGATGAAGGCGCGGCGTGACTTGTCGACGCTATACAGGCTTGTCGCCCAT
The DNA here is from genome assembly GCF_964253815.1 of Caballeronia sp. LjRoot34. Classification (NCBI taxonomy): domain Bacteria; kingdom Pseudomonadati; phylum Pseudomonadota; class Betaproteobacteria; order Burkholderiales; family Burkholderiaceae; genus Caballeronia; species Caballeronia sp. LjRoot34. The sequence continues at coordinate 238,708 of NZ_CAXUSB020000003.1, read as the reverse complement.
TTGCGCATGACGGATCTGATCGACACGCACATCAGCGCGCGCGTGCCAGGCACCGCGAACCAGTTCCTGATCAATCGCTACGGCGTGATGTTTCATGAGATGACGCCGGATGACCTAGTGAAGATAGATATCGATGGAAATCCGGTCGAGGAGGGCGACGAGGAAAGCCAGAGGATCAACTCGGCAGGCTTCACGATCCATTCGGCAATCCACTCGGCGCGGCACGATCTGGCTTGCGTCATCCATACGCATACCGTAGACGGCATTGCGGTTGCATGCCAGCAGGACGGCCTGTTGCCGATCACTCAACACGCGCTGCGCTACTACAACAGGATTGGCTATCACGCGTACGAAGGAATCGCGCTGGACCTTGAAGAACGAGAACGACTGATTCGCAATCTCGGGCGACACGATGCGATGATCCTGCGTAATCATGGATTGCTGGCTGGGGGGAAAACCATCGCCCAAGCCTTCGTGAACATCCATTTCCTCGAGCGCGCGTGCCAGGCGCAAGTGAAGGCAATGTCGGGCGGTGCGGGGCTTACGTTTCCTTCGCCCGAGGTTTGCGAGCGTACGGCGCAGCAGTTTGAGCGTCCTGGCGGACTGGAGTATTGCGAGAGGGCCTTCGTGGCTGCGCAGAGGTTTCTATAGTGTCACGCTGTCGTGCGTCGCACGGTTTGCCGTGCAAGAGAAAGTCATTTTCTCAAGAATGACCGTGTGATCGAGGACATGGGGCGCGACGCCTCGGCTCCGGTAGGTGACTTGGTGTTCCTTCGGCGAGCGTCCGATTGGGCGCCGGAACATCGCGGTGAATGCGCTGGACGACACGGCGCGCTGGCTTTGCGTGCAGGTAACCGTTTGATCCGACCGGGAGCGGTTAACCAAGCCTGCGGTTGCTACCGATAACGTTAGTTGCTGCGCGGACTCGCACAATGACTGCCGTGCGTCGGAGATCCGCGATGAATCCATCCACGTTTTGCTTTTTAACACAGGAGTTAAAATTGCCCGAATTCACTGGCGGAAAGCCAGACCAAACGGCCGTCCCTTATCAACTGCCGCAGTCCGCTTTCATGTTGCCTGACTTGATACACCTGGGTGTTCTCGGCGATTGGTTGGCCGACGATAAGCTCTGGGTGCCGATCACCCCCTCAGTCGCATTCAAGCCGCTGCTCCTGAGCGCAAGCCAAGGCTATTTCGTCACATTGCTACGAGTTCGTCAGAGCGGTGTATTGTCCCGGCACCGGCATGCCGGGCCCGTCCATGCGCTGGTTCTCAAGGGACGCTGGTATTACCTCGAACACGACTGGGTCGCCGAACAAGGCTCGTATGCCTACGAGCCCGCAGGCGAAACTCACACGCTATACGTTCCGCCGGACGTCAACGAAATGATTACGTGGTTTCATGTCACCGGCGGCTATACCTACGTCGACCCGCAAGGGCAGGCCTTGGGTTACGAGGACGTGTTCACGCGCATCGAAGCGGCAAAAGAGCACTACGAGGCGATCGGCCTCGGCGCCGACTATGTGAAGAGGTTCATTCGTTAGTCCGATTTTTTCATCGCCTTGCTCCGCGTAGCGAGCAAGAGCAGAACTTGGCAGAAAGTGGATATGACTCAACTCATCGCGGTTGTGACGGGCGGCGGTACCGGCATCGGGCGCGCCGTAGCCGAGGAATTGTCCCGAGGCGGTATGCGCGTGCGCTGCCTGGGAATGGATGCAGATCCCGACCTGCATCGTGATCTGGAACTCGTGCGCGCCGATGTCACGAGCACCGACGCCGTGCAGGCAGCGCTCGCGGATCTAGATACCGTGGCGGTCCTGATTAATGCGGCCGGTATCATCAGGCACGAAGGACGGGAATTTACGCCTGACGGCTTCGGCTCTGTCATGGACGTAAACCTGAACGGCTCACAGCGCTTGATTGCCGTCTTGCAGGAGCGTTTGATCGCGTCGCGCGGCGCAGTGGTCAATATCGCTTCGATGTGGAGCTTCTTCGGTTCGGCCAAGAATCCAGCTTATGCCACCAGCAAGGCTGCCATCGTCGGCCTGACCCGCTCCTACGCGGTGGCGCTCGCGAGTTATGGGGTGAGGGTGAATGCGGTAGCGCCGGGCTGGATTCGCACGGAACTATCGGCCGGTGCGTTGGACGACCCTGTGCGCAGCGAGGCGATTATGGCGAGGCTGCCGATGGGACGCTGGGGAACCCCGCAGGAAGTCGCGCGAGTGGTGCACTTTCTGTGCTCGGACAAATCGCGGTACGTGACGGGAATCGTGCTCCCGGTGGACGGTGGGTTTGCGGTAGCTTGAGCTGCGTTGTCAGGTCTGCAAATACCTTGGATGCTTCAGTTTCCCTGCTCGGGGATCTCTTTCATTGTAGCGAGACTCTCGACTTCGTTTTATCTCGGCACTCAAGGGCCGAAGTGACTCCTTGGTACTTGATCTTTTTTGAATCCTCGTTTTTGACTACCGTCTCCGATTGCCATATAGGTCCGCTCGCACGCGACAAACCCAGTCAGTCAGGTGTTTGATAAGCTACAGTTGCATATTCGGGCAGGTCCGGCGATTGGATGCCTCCACGAGGTGCAGTGAGGCCTCGTTGCCTGGAGGAAGTCGACAGGTGCCTGTTGAGCAACATGCGAGGAGGATACCTGTTGGGCGGTTCGCTACCGTCACTTTGCTTTGAGCGCCGGAAAATTTCAGGTCGAGGCGGTTTTGCCGAGAGACCGGCGAGAAGCAGTATTAACGGGATTAACAGGAGGGAGATTCGATGGTTATGCAGGCGACGACGAAGTCCGGCGAAAGGAACAAGCCGGAAATCCGTCGGCCGACCCAAGAGCGGGGCAAGCAGCGGTATGAGGATATATTGAACACGGTCGAGGTCCTGTTGCAGGATCGAGACCCGTCAGATATCGGTATCTACGATATTTCGGCCAATCTCGGTATTTCGCCGCAGAGCGTCTACCATTTTTTTCCTGAAGTTTCGCTCGTCTTTGTTGCTCTTGCAGAACGCTATTTGGCGTCGTTTCGTGCTGTAGAAACCGCCGAACTCGGTCATTTCGAGTCGTGGCAGGATTTGCTGAAGGCGCAACACGCCGGAATGCTGGAGGTGTTCAGCACAAATCCCGCAGTACGCAAAGTGCTCCTGGGCGTCGGATACTCGTCAGAAATCCGCCGGCTCGACCAAGAGAACAACCGGATTTTGGCCCAGCATCTCCTCGATGGATTTCGTCGACATTTCATCTTGTTTGATCTGCCTGACCTGCACGAACGCTTTGTCGAAATGGCTGCTATCAATGACGCGATTTGGTCGCTTTATCTACTGCGGGGAGGAGTGATCGATCCTGAGGCGGAGCGCATCGCGCACCGCGCGCGCGTTGCGTATTTGCGAACTGTGCTGCCTGAATATCTAACGCCGCGCTCGGACGAACTCGGGAAAGCTGGATGAGGGTGTCCCAGCCAAAATAGCGCTGGCGATAGTGCGCGTGGTTGCACGACCCGTCAACGTGCCGGCAGAGTCAGCAGCGGGGTTGCCGAAATGCCCACGGCATTGCTGTCCGAGCGTGGCGCTAACTCCATGGGTTCTGTCGCAGTAAGCCGATCTCCTATGGTGGTCGGTTCCGAGACGAGCGATGTAACGAATGACCAAGACCCCGAACGCCACTGTGAGCAAGGCGCTAAAGCGGCTGCATTACCCGCTGGATATAATGCTGACATGCGTACGTTGGTACGTCGCCTATCCGTTGAGTCTGCGTCATCTGGAAGAAATGATGTCCGAGCGGGCAGTGTCGGTCGATCATTCGACGGTGCACCGGTGGGCTATCAAATTGCTGCCTGCGCTCGGTAAGGCATTCGGACCGTAAAAGAAAAAGGTTGGTCGAAGTTGGCGAATGGATGAGACCTACATCAAGGTCAAGGGCGAATGGAAGTGTGTGTCACGAACACAAGCGAGGAGCTTGTGATGCTGTACTGAAGATGGAAGTTGGCCTTCCGAAGCCGGCCTGCAGGGGCAGGCTTCAAACCGCCCGGTGCTGCTGCGTTCAAAAGGCGTGGTAGTGAGCGACCGTGGAAAAGTCAGCCGTTGAGGATGGCAGATAAGTATTGAGAAGATGAACGAAAGTGAACCGTCCGATGACGCATCGTTATTGCCTTAAAGCACTGTCAAAACTGGGGACGACTTCCAGCTCCAGGATAGGTCGGGACGATACCTGCTTACGGTCCCGATGGCAGTCGGTGTATAGGCGGCATGATCTCAATACAGGCTTTGGTACGGAACGTGAGAACCTTGCTCTGGATGTGAAGGGAAATGACAAGTGGCAGACACCATGAGAAAGAATACCGATGCCAGAGTGAGGGGCGGAGCTGCCCGTAGTAGTGTTGAAGCCGTTGTAATGATGGTGGAGCGAAGGGGCGGCGTTATCCGGTTGACGAAGGTCACCAACCTGCATTGCGGGGATGAGTGACGTGACATCAACAAAACCCTATTGCATAGCAAAGCGTATGGTGTGGGAAGCGTATCAACTGGTGAGGGCTAACCGTGGCGCTGCCGGCGTGGACGATGAAACGATCGCCATGTTCGAGCAGAACTTATCGGGAAATCTTTACAAGCTGTGGAACCGGATGTCGTCGGGGTCGTACTTCCCGCCGCCGGTTAAGCAGGTTGAAATTCCGAAGGCCAAGGGCGGCACTAGGAAGTTGGGCGTTCCCACTGTGTCTGATCGAGTTGCGCAAAGCGTGGCCAAGCTCATGATTGAGCCGGTGCTCGATCCGATATTCCATGAAAATTCCTATGGATACCGGCCGGGCAAGTCGGCAAAATAGGCGATTGCCGTCACGCGAAAGCGTTGCTGGCAGTACGACTGGGTCGTTGAGTTTGACATTAAGGCGGCATTTGACTGGATCGATCATGCGTTGTTGATGAAGGCGGTGCGACGCCACATCAAGGAAGACCGGATCTTGCTGTACATCGAGCGGTGGCTAATTGCGCCGTTCGAGACTGCGGATAGGACTCAGTTGCCACGGGCGCGGGGCGTTCCGCAAGGCGGAGTGGTCTGCCCCATCCTGATGAATCTATTCATGCATTATGCGTTCGACCTCTGGATGGAGCGAACTTATCCTCACTCTCCTTTTGCTCGGTATGCCGATGATGCGGTGGTTCATTGCCGCAGTCGGGCACAGGCAGAAGAACTGATGCGAGAGATCGCATCACGACTGGAGGAGTGCGGATTAACAATGCATCCGGAGAAGTCGCAGATCGTGTACTGCAAGGATAGCAACCGTACCCATGTGTATCCGAACGTGCAGTTTACGTTTCTCGGTTTTACGTTCAGACTAAGAGTGGCATCCAGCAAATACAACCGGCGATTTACCAGTTTCCTGCCAGCGGTGAGCAAAGATGCATTGAACCGGATGCGGCAAAAAGTGCGGGGTTGGCGAATACATCGTCGGACACCAACGACACTTAATGACCTTGCGCAGCAATGTAACCTGACGATGCAAGGGTGGTGGAACTACTACGGTGCGTTCTATCAGACTGCGATGCACGAGCTCTTCCAATACGTTGACGGAAGGCTTGAGCAATGGGCCAGACGCAAGTATAAGACACTGTCGGGCCACAGGCGCCGTAGTGTGGAATGGCTCCGCAAGATGAAAAGGTCCGTGCCGCGGATGTTTGTCCACTGGCGTGTCGTCGAAGGACTGGTTGGATAACGGGAGCCGTATGACGCGAGAGTGTCACGTACGGTTCTGCGAGAGGTTCGGGGCGAAACTCCCGGGCCTACTTACCACCTCTATCGGGCGGTGGACAAGGCGGGCAAAACCATTGATTTCCTGTTCAGAGCCAAGCGGGACAAGGCCGCGGCCCTGCGCTATTTCGAAAAGGCGATCGCTGGAAACGGCGTACCGGAGACGGTGACGATCGACAAGAGCGGAGCGAATCTCGCAGGGCTAAATGCGATCAATGCTGATCGCGAAGTGCCGATCAAAATTCGATAATCGAAGTATCTGAACAACGTGGTGGAGCAGGACCATCGAGCGATCAAACGCATCGTACGACCAATCCTAGGATTCAAGAGCTTCCGTTGCGCCTGCATCATTTTAGGCGGTATCGAACTCATGCACATGATAGCGAAGGGGCAGATGAAGAGTGACGATGGACGGCGTCGTTCAGTCGCCGAGCAATTCTACGATCTCACGAAATAAGCATTCCTATCCGTTCTGTCTCACTTCCACCTAATTTCCTTACTGGACAGAACCCGGAAACGAGAGTATGAGTCTCAGCCACCACGAGCGCGTACGGCAACGATGAGTCCGGCTGTCAGGATGACCAACCCAGCAAGCTGAGCAGGCGAGGGAAGGTCACCGGTCACCGGGATGCCGAGCAGCATTGCCACACCCGGCGAGAGTGCCGGGAACAGAGCCGCCCGGCTGGGACCCAGGTCCTGCACTGCCCGTGAGAAAGCAAACAGCGCAACCACACCGGACAGGCCGCCTTGGGCAATGATTTGAACAACGAGTACAGCCATACTGGTGGTAGTGAAGATCTGGAGTCCGGAGCAAGCGAGATAGACCGGCGTATAGACGGCCGCCGACAACACAGAGACGACCGCGGTGGCGGGAAGCGGCGCGATATCCCAGCGTCGCTGCAGCACTGAAAAGAGTGCCCACATTGATCCGGCCAGTGCAAAGAGCGCGTCGCCGAGCCATGCTATCGAGCTGCCATGCAGCAAGCCGGGACCTGCTGTGACAGCGAGCCCGAATACCACGACAGCGAGTCCCGTCAATCGACTTGCGCTCGGACGCTCACGGAGAATCACGGCTGCGAGCAGAATGCTGACCAGGGTCAGCATGCCGAGCTGGATCACCGCTGCGTGTGCCAGTGGCGCGAAGTAATAGCCGCTGGCGCTCACGATGATGAACAAAGGGCCGGCAAGCGCAGCGAGGCACAGTCCCTTGCGCCAGCCCACACCGGCGAGGCGGCGCGGGGAATGCCGCAGCAGCCAGGGTAGGAGAAGCAGCCCCGACGTCAGATAGCGCAGAAAGGCGAGATCGGTTGCCTTCAGGCCAGAGCCAATACCGTAGCGGGACACAACAAGAAAGCCGCCCCAGATCAGTGTAGCTGTCAATCCGAAGGCTAATCCCTGGTAGCGTACGCCGACTCTACGACCGGCGACGCTAGTATGGATGACAGTCACTGCGCGTCTCCAGCGGCCGCCAGACGTGTCTGGATGAACTCGCCACTGTCCTTGAGCGCACGGCGGGCATCGGGTACGAGGCTCGGGAACAGTTGCCACTGGTGCACCATGCCGGGCCAGACTTCGGCCGAAACTGCTACGTCGTCCATCGCGGCCACTCGCGCGATACGCAGGCTGTCGTCGAGCAGGATTTCGCCCGCGCCGACCTGCAGAAGCAGCGGCGGCAATCCGTGCAGGTCGGCGAACAAGGGCGACGCGTCGGGGCTGCGCGGATCGACGCCATGCATGTAGATACGGGTTACGTTTAGCAGTCCATCGCGGGTTAGTACCGGGTCTCTATCGGCGTTTGTTCGGGTCGATTCTCCCGACGCGGTCAGGTCCATGATCGGACTCATCGCGACCATCGACGATGGCAACGGCCGGTGTGCCGCGCGCAGCCTCAACGCCAGTTCGAGCATAAGGTTGCCGCCGGCCGATTCGCCTGCAAGTGCGATATTCGAGGCCGAATAGCCTTGTTGCAGCAGCCATTCGTAGCTGGCGACAGCGTCGTCGATCTGGGCCGGATAGACGGCTTCGGGCATGCGCCGGTAGTCGATTAGCAATACGTCGGCTTGAGCGTCCTTCGCGAGCGTGGCGGCGAGCACACGATGGCTGTCGCTGGAGCCGCTATAGAAGCCGCCGCCATGCAGATACAGAATCACGCCACGCCTGTGTGCGCCGGACGCACTGCCATTGTCCGGCGAGATCCACTTGCCGGACACGCCGTTCGCGCTGACCGTGCGGATCGTCACGCCATCCGGAACCGGGAATCTCGCCATCAGCTTTTCGAAGGCGGCCCGCCGGTCGATGAAGTCGTGTGTGCCGACGAGGGATTGTTGACGCATGGCGTTGACGGCAGCGATACCGTCGCTACTTGACAGCGGGGCGCTTTGCGCCTGCACAGCGGTAGCGGCGAGCGTGACGGCTATCGCTGACGCTGCCGCAAAACCACGCGCGGAAATACTTCGGGATTTCATGATTCTCCTTGGGACTTGTGGTCATTGACCGAGGAGAGAAGTGTGGCAGAGCGTGGTTCATCGGGCCAATTCGAAGTAGCGGGATTCGCGATAAGTTTTGCTAATCGGCCTTCCTGTCGCCGGTGGGCAGGAGGAGCTGGCTCAATTGCGTACGACGTGCTTCCTCGATCGCGAGTTCGATGAAATCGAGCACTAGCGGACTACGCTCGTGCTCGCGGAAGAATATCTCCACGGCCAGCGGCTCGAAACCGTCGACCGGACAATGCTCGAGAGAGTCGGGCACCGATGCAAAAACGTAGGCTGCGCTGAGCAGCGAGCCGAGCCCCTGGTCGACCAGGGCGATGCCGACTTGCGATTGCATGGTCTCGTAGACGATAGTCGGCTTGACGTTGGCGTCGGCAAAGCGGGCGAGCACCGAATCGTAGAGCGGTTCGTTGACGGCCCGCGCGGGAACGATCAGTCGCTCACCGGCAAGCTCCTCAATACGCAGACGGGTGCGTTGTGCAAAGCGATGATCGCGACGAACCAGCAGACACCAGCCGGAATCCAGCAGGCGTTCAGAGCCTATGTGCGCCTTTGGGTCCGGTTGCTCGACAGGTACGCCAAAACCTACGTCAATCTCGTCCGTTGCGAGCGCCGCTATTTGCCGCCTCGCGTTCATCTCGTGGCGGACAATATTGACATCGGGGTATAGCGCCTGAAGGCGTATTAGCGCGGGCGGAATAAAAGGCAGGTTGGTGTATTCGACCAGCCCGATCGAAAGTGTGAAGCTTTGCACCTTGCCGGATTCGCGTGCGGCCCGGAGTGTTCTTTCGAGCTGCCCCAGCATCTCTTCAATACCGTCGCGGAGTACTTCCCCGGCAGGGGTGAGCGCGACGCCGCGGGGGCTTCGAATGAACAGCGGGGTGCCGACAAGTTCTTCCAGCTTGGCAATCTGCTGACTCAAGGCGGGTTGCGTTACATAGGCAATATCTGCCGCCCGGCCGAAATGCAGCTCGCGTGCAAGGATTGAAAAGTAGCGAAATTGTCGAAGCTCCAGCGCTTTCATTGTGGGCGGTGAGATGTATTCATGGCTCGATTATTACTCGCCAACGCGCGATGGTGTACGTGCGCCTTGAATATCCTTACGACGGCATAGCATTGTGCGTGGCCGCAGTCGAAATGGCTGTGATCATGATCGAATGTATTTCGTTTCGCGCTGACGATACGGGCTGACCTACGCCGCTAGCATCAAAGCACCGGCATAGAATACGATGTTCGCCTACAAGAAAGGTCCATGAAAGGCTGAAGTGCTGCCAGCTAAAGTCGCGGCGACCGGCATGCTTCGCCACCTTCCAGTTCTCGCCTCCATCCACGCTCACTTCGACGCGCGTGACCCCGGCATCGGACCACGCCCAACCTTCTATATTCGTGGGTTCACCGGCACTCACGACACTCTTGTCCGCGGGCGAGACTATCACGCACTCAGGCGCAACATCCCAGACCGGGCGCGGGCCGGTGGGCGTCGGGTCGTTGTAAAAGCGTGTGGTGTACGACCCAGGCGCACGTCTATCGGCGAGCGTGATCTTGCCCACCCATTTTACGGAGTTCGTGCCGTACCACCCGGGAACGACAAGACGAACCGGACCGCCACGTTCGGCCCGTAGCGGTTTGCCGTTAAGCGCTACAGCGAGAAGAACCTCCGGCGCCAGGGCCTTGTGCAGCGGGAGATCCTTGACGAATGGCTCGTCTTTGATTCCCGCGAACTCGCCCCGTTCAAGTCCTTCGGTCCAGACGTACGCCGCTCCGGGTTGGATACCGCAAAGATCAAGTACGTCGGATAAACGTACGCCACTCCATACCACGTTGCCGACTCGCCGCTTGGCGACCTTGGGCGTAAGCGGGCTGCCAGCGCATTCATGCACCGAATGCACATCGTGTCGCGGCAACGCAAGTATTTCATCGAGCGTTATATTTATTGGATTCGTTACCATGCCGTCGACACGCAACGACCACACTTGCGGATCAACCTCGATCAGCGCCATGTGAGTAACGACGAAGAGCTGCTCATCGTCGGTGACATACTCGGTTAGCGCGTGCACTCCACGGTCGGGGACTCGCAGAAAATACCCTTCATGGGTAACCGTTATTCCGCTGGCACACGGCGCCTCGCGTTGCTTTCCCTGGTCCATATCACTTGAACATCGAATCAGACGTTGCAGCTTCTTTTTCAGCGGACGGAGCAGACGCTACAGCGGCTTGCTCGCGCCACGTGACTGGTTCCTGGCGCGTGCGGTCTACTGTCAGCGAGAACACGTCGAAACGGTTGTAGTAACCCACCACGTCGTGGAATTGCTTGGGCTCCACGCAGCGGTTCAGGTCAAACTCCGCATACGCAATGCCTTCTTCCTCGTGCAAAAGGTCGCCGAGCGGCGCGCCTGTCGGATCGACAAACATCGTCGCCGCGCGCGGCGAGCCGTCCAGTACCGCCGCCGCATTTGGATCGCGTTGGACGAGGAAATCGCGCATGGCTGCATCCATGTAACCCGCGCAGACGATACCGAACGCTTTTGCTTCGAATGAGTGCGCGCCGGCACGCAGCCGGTTTGCCGCAACGTTGTCGTAGTTGATACCGCTGGTGGGCCGGCGTGTCGGCCACAGCGCGGGCCAGCTCGAGATGTGGATCTGTTCACCTTGGGCCATGAGTGTGTAACGCGCAAGCAGGTTGGTGTTCTCGCCGCAAATCAAGCCGCCGATGCGGCCAATACGCGTGTCGGCGACCCGCAGTCCCGCACCGTCGCCTGCAGCCCAGACCAGCTTTTCATAGAACGTCGGCACAAGTTTGCGATGGTGATTGACGACCGATCCACGATCATCGATCAGCACGTTCGAATTCCACAAACAGCCTACGCTTGCGTACGACCGCTCGCTGAAACCCAGCGAGACAAAGATACTGCAACGTTTGGCTTCCGCAGCGATCCGGGCGATTTCGGGACCGTCAACGTAGATGCTTTCGGCGGCAAAGCGTTCGAAGAGATCGTGATTGTCGATTGGCGCCCACAGCGAGGTCCATACGGGAAAAGCGGGTATGAACGCCTCAGGGAAAGCGACCAGTTCTGCCCCATTGCGGCTCGCCTCGCGAATGATGGAAACTGCTTTCTCAACGGTCGCGCGGCGGTCCAGGAATACGGGAGCGGCGTGGACGGCAGCGACTTTGACGACGAGAAGACTCGACATATGTTCAGGCTCGCAATGTAGTTACCAAGCTCTTTAAGAGGGCTATCTGTTCAATGATTGACGGTCGCGGCGCTATGCCATCCGGTCTCGCGCCGTACCACGAGTTCGGCCCAGCGCGACGACGCCAGCGGATCGCGCGTGAAGAGCGAAACCAGCACGACAAGCAGGAAACCCAAAGGAATCGACACAATGCCCGGATTACGAAGCGCGATGAGCGGCTTGTGTAGACCCACGATGCTCGTCGCGTCCGGCGCAATGCTGTGCACCGTCGCTCGTGCCTCGGCCTCCTCGGCAAGCAGCGCGCTACGTTGAGCAACATCCTGCTCGTGCTGCAGGTGCAATGCGATGGCTTCGGCTCGATGCTCGGCGGCCTCACGCACGAGTCCGGGATAGGTCATGTTGGGCGAAACGAGCACGAGCGCGATCGCCGCGAGCGTTCCGATCACAATTCCCGCAAGTACGCCTTGTGTTGTACAGCGCCGCCAGTAGAGCGTCAGTACGAGCGCGGGCAGATTCGCGGAGGCCGCCACCGCATATCCCAGGCCGACGAGTTGGACGACGTTCTGTCCGCGCGCCAAAATGCTGGCGCCAATCGCCACGATACCGACGAACAGCGTCGCGATGCGTGCGGCCACGACCTGCTGACGCTCGCTCGCCTGGCCGCCGTGCAGCGCGCCAACGTAGACATCGTGCGCCAGTGACGAAGCCGCGGCTAGGGTGAGTCCAGCGACCACGGCGACGATCGTGGCGAACGCGACAGCGGCAATGAAAGCGATCATCAGGTCGCCGCCCACGCTGCCCTGGCCGCCCGCTAGTGCTTGAGCCAGCAGCGGCGCGGCGAGATTGCCGCCCTTGTCTAGCGACGTGATGAGCGGAGCCCCGACGAAGTACGCTGCAGCAAAGCCGATCACGACAATGAAGAGATGGCATGTGCCGATGCCGAGCATCGCCCACATGACGGAATGGCGTGCGGCCTTCGCATCCTTTACGGTGAAAAATCGCATCATGATGTGCGGCATCGCGGCGGTGCCAAGCACAAGCGCCAGACCGAGCGAGAGGAGTTCAAGCGGCTGCTTCAGATATAAGCCGGGCTCGAGAAAGCGCCAGCCAAGCGCATCGCCGGTGAGCGACGTTCCCGTGGTCAACGAAGCCACGTGAGCATGAACAAACGGACTTGATACAACGGCTTGCATGAATGCCGGTACGCGAAAGCCAAACGGTATCCACGCGAGCACTACGAGCACGAACGAGGCGCCGATAAGCAGGACAGCCTTGATGACTTGCACCCAGGTCGTCGCGCGCATGCCGCCGCACGCCACGTACACCAACATCAGCAAGCCGACGCTAAGCACTGACACGGTGTAATCGATGCCGACAAGCGTGCTGACGATCACGGCGCCGCCGACCACCTGCGGAATCATGTAGACCAGCGCCACGACTACGCTCGACAACGCGGACACGGCCTTGGTCGAGCGAAAACCGTTGCGCATTGCAAGGACGTCGCCGATTGTGTAGTGGCCGAGGTTGCGACATGGCTCGGCAATGACCAGCAGTACCGGAATGAACGCCGCGAAAAAGCCGACAAGATAGATGATGCCGTCGAATCCATAGAGCGAGATCAGCCCCGAGGCGCCAAGAAACGCCGCTGCGGAAAGATAGTCGCCCGCGATCGCCAAGCCGTTCCTTGCCGGACTGATAGCGCCGCCTGCGGTGTAGAAGTCTCCGGCGGTGCGGTTGCGGCGCGACACAAAGTACGTGATGAGCAGCGTCGACGCAATCACGAGGCCGAATACGAGAAACGTCAGTCCGTGATGCTGGATCACGCCGGCACCGGTTTGCGCGCGTGCGGGGAGGGCGGCGGCCAGCATGCAGGCCGCCGTTGTGAAGCGGACGTCAATACGCATTGCAGTGCTCTCCTGAGAGAACCGGTGCATCGTCCCGCTCGACGAGTCCTTGCGCTTCCCGATCCAGCGCGGCGGTGCGGTGCAGGAATGCCCACGCGATCAGTCCGCCGAGCGGGTATTGCGATACGGCGAATAGCGTGCCCAGATTGAAGCCGTCTGTCACGTGGATACGGAACCAGCCGGGCGCCCACGCGATCAGCGCCGGGATTGCAAAGTAATAAACGGCGGCGATCGTGCCAAGCGTAAGCACGGTGGTCCGACGGCGACGTGCCAGACGCTGGAAGCGCTCGCTTTCAAGCACCGCTTGCCAGGGGATACTGTTATTCGACATAGCTCTCTCCATGTAAAGACGCATGGCGCATTGCAAAGCGCCGCAACTGCGGAAGAGTCTACGGAGTACCCCATGAGGAACGGAACAGGAAAAGAATCTATGGCATGTGCAATTTTGCACAGCGAAAATATTTGCGAATGCAAAATTCATCGGGCGACTTTCATGAACATCAACCGGCTGGCGTGGGACGATTTGCGTATTTTTCTGGCAGTCGCGCGCCATGGGAATTTCTCGCGCGCGGGACGCAGCCTCGGCATGGATCACGCAACCGTCGGCCGGCGTATTTCCGCGCTCGAATTCGCGTTGGAGACGCCTGTTTTCGAGCGCGACCGTATCGGCTGCCGGCTCAATGCGCACGGGCGCGAAATGCTGACGCACGTGGAGGCGATTGAAGCGAATCTGCTCGCGCTTGCCGACATCCTCGAAAACGGTGCGCCGGGACCGGCTGGCCACGTGCGCATCGCAACCATGGAAGGCATCGCATCGCTGTATTTGAGCGACCACTTCGCACGCTTCAAGGAGACCCGGCCCGGCATTTCGATCGAACTGGTGACCTCGTCGCACGATGTGCGCATCTCGCAGCGAGAAGCCGATATTTTTCTCGGTTTCTTCGAGTCGCGCGGCGCCAACCTGGAGACGCTGCGTATAGGGCGCTTCCCGCTGCATCTTTACGCGAGCGCCGAATATCTTGCGCGGCGGGGAACACCTCGTTCGCTTTCGGCTCTGCGCGATCACGCCTTCGTTGGGTATATTGACGATCTTGTTCAGCTCGACGCCGTGCGATGGCTTCACGATGTCATCACCGATCCGGTCATCGACTTCTATTCGAGCAGCATGCTGTCGCAGATGTTCGCTGCGGCGGCGGGGGCCGGGATCGTCATGCTGCCTGCGTTCGCGCGAGCGGAACGCTTCGGCCTCGTGCCTGTGCTCCCTCAACTCGTGGATGTCCATCGCGACGTGTGGATCAGCACACACCAGTATCTGAGACGTGTGCCCCGCATCAACGCCGTAGTGGCTTTCCTCACGCAAATTTTCAGTGCGGATTTCCCAGCGTAGAGCCGAATCAAGGGGGAAAGATCGTTTTCCAGATCAATTTATCAAGCTGCGTGCCCCGCCGTCGATAGCGGCAGAGCACAGCGCGATCAATGCGCGGCGATTGTCACCAGTTCTGGCTGAAGATAGCCGCGCAATGCTTCAAGACCGCCATCCGAGCCGTAACCGCTGTCCTTGACACCACCGAACGGTGTCTCCGCATAGGCGATGGCCGTATGATTGATCCCGAGCATGCCGGTTTGTATGCCCGCTGTAATGCGCGAGATGTCTTTTGCCGAGTCGCTAAATGCGTAGGCGGCGAGTCCGAAGGGAAGGCGGTTTGATTCCGCAATCGCTTCATGGAGGTCGCGGTAGGGCCGTAACAGCGCGATAGGCCCAAACGGCTCCTCGTTCATCAAGGCGCTCTCGCTGTCGAGATCTGCAATCACGGTGGGCTCGAAAAAGAACCCGGGCTTATTGAGCCGTTCGCCGCCCGCGAGGATGGTGGCGCCGTGTTCGCGTGCATCAGTCACCAACCGTTGCATGGCTGCGAGGCGCCGCTCGTTGTTGAGCGGTCCCATTCTCGTGTCAGGTTCCAGGCCGTCGCCGACCTTGACGCTTTTGACCTGATCGAGGAATGCCGAAGTGAATAAATCGTACACCGAATCATCGATCAGGATGCGAGTAGGGGAGATGCAGACTTGCCCGCAGTTCGCGTACTTCGCAAGCGCAATCGATTTCGCCGCGGCTTCGAGATCGGCGCTCGCCGTGACGATCACTGGAGCGTGTCCGCCGAGTTCCATCGTGGTCCGCTTCATATGCAGGCCGGCAAGCGACGCCAACTGTTTGCCGACCGGCACCGAGCCAGTGAACGAGATCTTTTTGATAGCCGGATGCGGAATCAGATACGAAGAAATTTCGGTGGGCAGGCCATATACGACGTTGACAACGCCCCGTGGCACACCTGCGTCGACGAAGCATCGTGCGAGTTCCGACGTGCACACTGGCGCTTCTTCCGGCGGCTTGATGATGATCGAGCAACCTGATGCAAGTGCGGCGGAAATCTTGCGGGCTACCTGGGTTAGTGGAAAATTCCAGGGTGCGAACGAGGCGACCGGCCCGACCGGAACCTGTATGACGTTCTGTTGGATGTTTGGATGCCGGCTCGGTACGATCCGGCCATAGGTGCGCCGTCCCTCTTCGGCAAACCAGTCAATGATCTGCGCTGCCATCTCGGCTTCTATTCGTGATTCGGCCAGCGGTTTTCCCTGCTCGATGGTCATTGCCCGGCTGATAACGTCAGAGCGTTCGCGTAGCAGCGCCGCTGCCGCACGCAACCTTCCCGAGCGCTCGATCGCCGGCTTACAGCGCCAGATTTCAAAGGCGCTTGCCGCAGCTTGTGCGGCCCGCGCCAGGTCGGCTTCGTCGGCGACGGCGACATGGCCAATCAGCGCGTGATTGGCGGGATTGCGGTTTTCGAGCGTACGACCGGTCGATCCGTCCGTCCACTCGCCATCGATGAATAACTTCACGTTCAGAAGAGGCTGGGCATCAAGCGTCATTTCATGCCTCCGCACGTTGTAGTGTGCTGACATGAGTCGGGCTATTGGGACTCGCTGTCAAACCGCCATCAACCACGAATTCCGCGCCGGTAATATGGCGGGCTTCATCGGATGAGAGAAACAGGACCATGCTGGCGATGTCTTCCGGCTCGGCAATCCTTCCTAGCGGACTCACCATCTTGCCGAGGTCGTCCACGGTCGCGCCGGCGACCTGGGCGCCGTACTCCGCTATTCCGGTTCGCACGAAACCGGGATACACCGAGTTCACGCGGACCTGGTCGAATGCATACTCGACTGCTACGGTCTTGCTCATGATTCGCACCGCAGCTTTGCTGGCTGCGTAAGCGGTGCGTCCCGCAATCCCGGTCAGCGCGTTGGTAGACGACATGTTGACGATCGCCCCGCCGCCGGCTGCCGCCATCAACGGCGCGATCGTGCGCATGCCCAGAAATACGCCCTTCGCATTGACGTTCATCATGCGGTCCCAGTCGTCCAGCGTCGTGTTGGCAAGGGCGCGGATCAGATATACTCCGGCGTTATTTACCAGCACGTCGGGCGTTCCAAACGTGTCGACTGTTCGCGCAGCGACCTCTGCCCATTGGGCTTCACATGCGGTATCGAGTTCGAGAAAGCACGCTTGGCCGCCTTCTTTCCCGATCTGAGCGACAACGTCGGCCCCGCCGTCAGCGTTCCTGTCCGTCGCAACGACCTTCGCTCCTTCCGACGCCAGCCGTAGACTGATCGCACGCCCAATCCCAGATGCTGCACCCGTTATGAGAACAACCTTGTCCTTCACGCGCATGAGACTCTCCTGATATCTTCTACCGCTTGAAATAATGGTTCTGTTTTTCATTATATGGTTAAACATACCATAGAATGGGGCGAATGCTTAAGCCCTACGCTCTGCATGGCTTTTCTATCTGGAGGAAACAAGACGTGCCAAAACTCGCAACTGGACAAACGTTGCGGTCAGCCGAGCGAATGCTCGACGTACTGAAGATTTTTTCGACGGACGAGCCTTCGCTGACAGTTGCGGAAATCACCGCAAGACTTGGCCTCGCGCCGAGCACGCTCCGCCGGATCCTCGACATACTGGTGCAGCGCGGGTTCGTCAGGCTTGAACCGCGTAGCGGAAAATACTCACCGTTCGTCGAGATCGTGCGACTTGCTGCGGTGGCGGTGCAGGGTAACGACCTGATCTCGGGCGCAAGCCAGCCGCTTGACGATTTGCGCGACAAGACAGGTGAGAACGTGCAGCTCACTGTGCTGGTCGAGAACGACGTCGTCTTCGTCGACCGCCGGGTGACGAACCAGACGATCAAGATATTCAGCCCCATTGGCTACAGGCGTCCGCCTTGGGACGGCCGTGCATCGGGACAAATACTGCTTGCCTGGCTTGCGCAGCCTCAGCTGAATGCGATGCTGCCGTCTACCGCCGAATGGCGGCCGGGTCAGGCGCCGGCGCTTGCCAGTCCCAAAGCATTCCTGTCGCTGCTTGCCGATGTGCGCAGTAATGGCTACGCAATCAACGACGAATACACGGAACGTGACGTATGGGCCGTTGCCGCGCCCATACGCGACCATACGCGTGAGGTCGTTGCTGCAGTCAGCATCCCGGTACTCAAGTCGCGGGCGACCGATCCCGAGCGCGTACGCGCGCTCATCGATGCAGTAATTGCTGCGGGGCAGGACATCTCGCGAAGGCTCAGCTATTTCGAATGAGTGCATCCGGGCAGCCACCCGGATGCCCGCATACCCACCCGGGTTGGGCTTAAATGGACCAAACCCGGGCGTCCGGGAACAGCGTTGCGCCCTCGTAGCGAAGCGCGGGTTCCTGATCCTCAGCCAGTAGCAGCGGCCCGTCCAGATGCACCACATCTGCTTCCTGGGCAAGCACGATTCCAGGCGCCATCGACAGCGATGACGCCACCATGCATCCCACCATCACCTTCATGCCGGCCGCGCGCGCCGCGCCGGCTAACGCGAGCGCCTCGGTCAAGCCCCCGGTTTTATCCAGTTTGATATTGGCGAACGCGTATTTGTCGCGGATGCCGGCGATTGACTTCAGGTCCCGGCACGACTCGTCGGCGGCCAGCGGGACAGGACTCGCGTAGCCAATCAATGCATCGTCTGCATCGGCGGGCAATGGCTGTTCGAGCAGCTCGACCCCGAGAGCCGCGAATTCCGGCAGGTAAAGGCGCAGGTGATCCGGCGTCCACGACTCGTTCGCATCGGCCATCAGCCTGCATTGAGGGGCCGCTTCGCGAACCGCCCTGACGCGCTCCAGATCTCCGTCGCCTCCCAGCTTGAGTTTCAACAGCGGTAAGTGATTATTGGCGCGGGCTATCCCGGCCATGGCGGGGGCGCTGTCCAGGCTCAGCGTGAAAGCAGTGGTAACCGGCGACAAAGGAGCTTTCAGTCCTGCGAAGCTGGACACTGCGTGACCGCTTATCTTGCTGCGCAAGTCCCATAGCGCGCAATCCAGCGCATTGCGGGCGGACCCCGGTGGAAGCAGCGTCTGCAAACCTTGCAGATCGAGGCCATCGCGCACGGCGTCCGCTACCGAGGCGATCTGCGCCGACACGCCTTGCACAGTCTCGCCGTATCGCGCGTACGGGATGCATTCTCCACGGCCGGTCACACCCCCTTCGGTGATCTGCACGATCACGGCTTCCGCTTGCGTCTTCGAGCCACGGCTGATGCGGAAAACGCCACGGATGGGAAACGTGCGGGGCTCGCAATGCAAAGTCCGGCGATTCATTTTTATCCTCCTCGGATGATTAGAAGACGTTGACAATCGGTTTGTAGAGCCATATTATGGATTCAAAGATCATATTATGGATGAGACAAAATGCGAAAGCATGAATCGATACCCCCATCGAATCCGCAGCGGCGGAGCAAGCTTCGTGAACTCGATGATGCGCTGTCGGTAGTCAAGGCGGGTCATCTCGTCGCCCTTGGCGGACTGTGGTTTCATAACAATCCCAGTGCGGCGGTTCGCGCACTGGCCCGGCGAGGGGCGAAAGACTTGCAGATCGTCGCCGCGCCGCCCTCAAGCTATGCCGTTGACTTGCTGATCGGCGCCGGATGCGTTACCCGCGCCACGGTGGGTCACGTGTCCTTCGAGCACCTTGGATTCGCTCCCAATTTTCGCAGGGCTGCGCAGCAAGGCATGGTCACAATTATCGATGCCGACGAGGCCACCATCCTCGGCGGCCTGATGGCGACAGTGGAACACCTCGATTCGCATCCGGTGACGTCGGTGAAGGGCACGGACATCACGCGTTCGTCTATCGCCCCGCGTAATGGCGCGGGTGTTGTCGCCCCTCTGGCAATGAGTCCGGACGTCTGCATCCTGCACGTTCAGGAGGCGGACATTTACGGTAACGTGCGTGACCTTGGCACGCCGTTCTGTGACCCGCTTTTCGCAAAAGCGTCTAAGCACGTGATTGTCACGGCGGACCTTATTGTCGATAACAGAATTGTGCGCCAGGAGCCGCATCGCACCACTATTCCAGGCTATTTGGTCGATGCCGTGGTTGAGGCGCCCTTTGGCGCTCACCCGTGCTCCAGCCATGGGGTGTATGTGCACGATGAACAGCTGATCAATCAGTACATAGCGGCTGGCGCCGATGTCGCCACGTGGTGGCGAGACTATTTTGAACCCTATGTTAAGGACCCCGAATCGCTTTCGGATTATGTCGAACGGGTCGGTGGTGCTGAGCGGATCCTTAAGCTCGCGGAGGCTGTTCGATGAACACCTGCAGCGTGGACGAATTCATGACGGTTCTGCTGGCGCGCGAGTTGCTCGACGGCGACCTTGCAGTGACTGGCGCAAGCTCGCTGGTACCGGTAGCCGCGTGCATGCTCGCGCAGCAGACGCACGCACCGAACCTGACGCTGATCACACCGGCTGGCGTTGTGAATCCGCAGCCGGGCCGTTTGTATCGATCTGCATCGGATGGGCGGTGGCTGAACGGTGCGGAGGCGGTGGGGACGGCGTATGACCTGTTCGAAATGTCGGAAAACGGCCGTCTTGATGTGATGTTTTATGGCGGCGTGCAGATCGACAAACGCGGCAACATCAATCTGACCGGTACCGGTTATCAGGATTCGGGCCGGCCGCGGTTCCGTGGCCCCGGCCTCGCAAATACATCGTTCGCCGTGGTATCGAAGCGGATCTTGCTCTTCAGCGCAGCCCACACATCGCGCACGTTTGTCGAAAACGTCGAGTATCTGACTGCGGCGGGCCATCTGGATGGCGCCGGGGCGCGTGAAAAGCTTGGCATAACAACCGAGGGCCCCGTGCTGTGCGTTACGCCGTTGGTTACGTTCGACTTCGACGAAGGAAAGTCGATGCGTGTACGGTCAATTCATCCCGGTGTCGACCCGGCGCAAGTCATTGCCAATACCGGTTTCGACTTGCCAGATGGTCCGTGGCCCGAAACGCCCCGCCCAACAATGGAAGAACTCGCCATCTTGCGGAGCCTTGTTGATACAACCGGGGAGCTAACCGGCGGCGACGGCCCTGGACTCTCCAAATAGAACAGTTTTTATTGCAGGTGAAAATCATGAATCAAAAAACCTCCTTGCACGGACTGCGCGTGATCGACTTTACGCGCGTAGTAGCCGGTCCCTATTCGACGTCGATCCTGGGCGATCTCGGCGCTGAAATCATCAAGATCGAACGGCCCGGTACGGGCGACGATAGCCGCGGATGGGGCCCGCCTTTCATCGGTGAAGTGAGTTCGTATTTTCTCGGGCTGAACCGCAATCGACGCAGCGTGGCGATCGATCTGCAAACACCGGAAGGCGTTGAGATAGCCAGGAAGCTGATCGCCGGAGCGGACGTGGTGGTCGAAAGCTTTCGGCCGGGCGTCATGGACCGGCTTGGACTCGGCTACGAAGAGCTTAAAAAAACACAGCCTGGCCTGATTTACTGCGCCATTTCCGCGTTCGGTCAGACGGGACCGTACATGGATCGGCCGGGCTATGATCTGATGATTTCAGCGCTCGGCGGTCTTATGGGCGTGACGGGAAATACAGACGGAGAACCGGTCAAGACGGGTGTCGCATTGATCGACGTATCGACTGGCTTGCATGCGGCGATCGGGGTGCTGGCGGCGTTGCATCACCGCACCCTGACAGGCGAGGGGCAGCGTGTCGATGCGTCCTTGCTCAGCACGGAGCTGGCCATACTCATCAACGTCGCGAGCGAGTATTTGATTGGCGGAAGTATTGCGAAACCCCAAGGTTCGGGGCATGCAAACGTCGCGCCCTATCAAGCGTTTCCAACGGAGGACGGTTGGGTGCTCATGGGTTCGCCGAACGACAAGCTGTTCCGCAAGATGTGCGACGCGCTTGGAAAACCGGAATGGAAGGAAGATCCGCGCTTTCTGACAAACGGCGAACGTGTCAAGCATAAGCCGGAACTCGTTGGCATGATCAGCGCGATCACGCGGACGCATCAAACCGCCTACTGGGTAGACTTGTTATCGGCGACCGGCGCGCCAGTTGCCCCGATCAACAAGATGGATGCGGTATTCGAAGATCCGCAGGTCAAGCATCTGAACCAGGTCTCCCACGTTGAGCATCCGCTCTACGGACGTTATCCAGTCGTCACCTCTGGGTTGCGATTCTCCGAGACGCCGCCGGTCGTCGGCAAGGCGGCACCGCGCCTCGGGGAACATACGCTCGAGGTTTTGACCGAAGAACTTGGCATGTCCGCAGCAGCGATAGACGCACTTATTGAGCGAGGCGTGCTCGAGCACCGCCCGGCAGCAGGGTGTGAAGTTGCTATCGAAAAGTAGCGCCTGCAGTGATCGGGCGTGTAAGCAACGCGCGTCAATTCACTTGTGACTCATGCTGTTCGATGCAAGCATCCATAACAAATAATCTATGACAAAAGTGGTTTCCTTTTTCAGGAAAGAGGTGGAGACATGAGCACGCTGAATAAATCCCTGCCGGGAAGAGTGGAAGATGAACTCGAACAGAGTCTCGCCAAGAGCCCCGCCCGGCGACGGCGAATCGTCATTGGTGCGGGTATCGGAACCGCGATCGAGTACTACGACTTCACCATCTACGCATTTCTTGCGACCACGATAGCGCAAGTGTTCTTTCCGAGATCGGACCCGACCGCCGGTTTGCTCTCAACGTTCGCAATCTTTGCCGCGTCATTTTTGCTCCGGCCGTTCGGCGGCATTGTCATCGGGCATTTGGCAGACCGATTGGGACGTCGCAAGGCACTGACATGGTCGGTCGCCGGCATGGTCGGCGCGAGTGTGCTGATCGGCTTTATTCCGGCATACGAGTCGCTCGGTGTCGCCGCTCCGGTGCTGCTCGTCATGCTGCGTTGCGTTCAGGCATTCTCGGCCGGCGGTGAGCTAGGCACGGCCACCTCCTATGTCGCCGAGCAGTCTCCCATGGGCCGTCGCGGCTATCTGACCGGGTTCGTCAATCTCGGTACAGTCGGAGGTACCTTGCTCGCCTCCTTTACCGTTGCCATGACGCGAGCGCTTGTCCCGGACGTCGACTTCGCGTCGTGGGGATGGCGAGTCCCGTTCATGATCTCGTTACCGCTAGGCATCGTTGCAATGCTAATCCGGCTGCGCATGGAAGAATCGATCGCCTTTGAAGAGATCGCCAAGGAGCATGAGATCAAACGTGCTCCCGCGCTGGGCGTTGTCAAGGCAAGGCCGCTCTCCGTTCTCGTCGTGATCGCGCTTGCGCTCACTTCGAACGCGAGCTATTGGACTGTGTTCACGTATATGAGCACCTTCCTGCAGACTCAGCACGTACTCGACGCGAAAACCGCAGCTTGGACAACAACCGCCACGCTGATTCTTGCGGCTGTCACCATGCCATTCTGGTCCAAGCTCTCGGATCGGGTTGGGCGAAAAGTTGTCATGGCGACCGCGAACGCGCTGTTTGTCATCACCGCCTATCCGCTATTCATGTTGGCCACGCATAGCGCCGCGCTCGGCATCATCGCGCAGTTGGTGCTCGGCCAGATCACGGCATGCTATCTGGCGAATCTGCTGGCAACGCTGGCGGAAACGCTTCCCGCTTCCATGCGTGTCAGCGGGGTTGCGCTCGGCTACAACATCGCATCGATCCTGGCAGGCGGGTCAGCGGGGTACATCGCGACATGGCTAGTCGCCCATACGGGCAATCCGGCATCGCCCGCGTTCTTCCTGATGACGGCGACCGGGATCGCGTTCATTGCGTCTGTGCTGATGCCCGAGACCTCCAATCGGCCGCTCCCGCTCGACGTGTGAGGGGAGCGCGGCGCGATGCAAGAATGAGTCTCAGGAATGAAAACGGTTTGATGGAGTAATGTTGAAAACAATCGAGAAACTTCCCACTCAGGATAAATCAGCAGGACTTAGCATGTTGGCGGGGATCCGCGTTCTGGACCTGACAACGTCGATTGCAGGTCCATATGCGACGCAATTGCTAGCCGATATGGGCGCCGCCGTCCTCAAGCTGGAAAGGCCCGGGGTCGGTGACGACACAAGAGCGTGGGGTCCGCCGTTTTTGGGGGAGCAGTCGCTCTGGTTTGCCAGCGTCAACCGCAACAAGGAGAGTATGACGCTTGATGTCACGAACCCTGACGGAAGGGCGATCCTGGAGAGACTGGTCGAAGGAAGTGACGTTATCGTCGTGAACATGGTGCCGGGAGTGCAACGGAAGCTGGGCCTTGACCACGCGCGTTTGAAAGAGATCAACCCAAAGATCATTCACGTGTCCCTGACGGGCTTCGGGTTAACCGGACGCCGCGCCGAGTTGCCGTGCTATGACCTGATCGCAGAAGGCTATTCCAGCGTGATGGACCTGACAGGAGAGCCCGAGTCCGGGCCGCAGAAGGTCGGCACACCTGCGGCCGATCTGCTCGCGGGGCAGGATGTCGCGCTTGCGACGCTCGCAGCCATAGTCGAGCGACAGCGCACGGGAGCCGGCAAGGCTATCGACGTGTCAATGGTGCGAAGCATGGTCCGCTTCATGTCGCCTCGCATCATTGCTTATCTGGGCTCTGGTGAGTGTCCTGGACGCTCAGGCGGCCGGGATTCCGTCATTGCCATCTACCAGGTGTTTGATACAGCGGACGAACCGATTACGCTGGGGCTTGGAAACGACGCGATCTGGCAGCGTTTCTGGACTGCGGTCGAATATCCGGATTACGGCAACCGAAAGGATTTCGCAACGAATGCGCTAAGAAGAAACGCCCGCGCGGAGATCGTTGCGCAGGTGGCTGAAATCCTCAAGATAAAGCCACGTTCCGAATGGTTGGAATTATTCGAAAAGAATAGGATTCCTTCCGGTCCAATCAACCGTATCGATCAGCTCGTCGATGACCAGGACCTGATAGACGAAGGAATGTTCTATGCGGTGAGTGGGCAGGATGGGCTTGTTCCGCAAGTGGGACTGGGGATTTGGTTCGATGGGTGCAGCGAGGTTCATCGAAGTCCTCCGCCTGCGCTTGGGGAAAGCACGGAACACATTCTGAGGGATTGGCTTGGTTTGTCGGAACAGGATGTTGATGACCTGATCGCAAAACGCGTTGTTTAAAGGAGTAATTTCATGGCCTACGAAGAAATTTTGTACGAGGAGGACGGCCCGATCGGCACGATCACCCTCAATCGCCCCGATGACGGAAATATGTTCACTGAACGGATGTGTCATGAGATTCGTGATTGCATCAATGAGATTCGGCGCGAGACGCGAACGCGAGTCATCGTTTTGACGGGAGCGGGCGACAAGTTCTTTTGCACAGGCGGTCGGAAGGACGGGATGCAGGACTCCACGCTCTACGCGGGCGTATTACCGACACTCGAAATGTACGAGAGCATCGATCGTTTGCAAAAGCCGGTGATTGCATCGGTCAATGGTTTTGCCGTTGGAGGGGGAAACGTGCTGCAAGTAGTTTGCGATCTGACGATTGCGAAGGAAAGCGCGGTCTTTCGGCAGGTGGGTCCTATGGTAGGCAGCTTCGACGCCGGCTACGGAACGTGGTACCTGGAAGATCTGGTAGGCAAGAAGCGCGCGAAGGAAATCTGGTATCGCAATCCAAAGATCAGTGCGCAGGAAGCGTTGGAAATTGGATTAATCAACAAGGTTGTACCGGACCTTGAATTGAAGGACGCGACACGACGTTACGCGCTGGAGGTAGCGGAGCGCGGCGCGTTCGCATTGGCTTCAATCAAGGGAGCATTTAACGCGCGCCACGGTGGCGTCAGTGGACTCTCACGTGTCACTCACGATCTTCTGCTGCGCGGTTACCTGGACACGGAGGAACAAGCTGAACTTGCCGCTGCGTTTGGTGAACGCCGTGCGCCTGATGCATCGAAGTTCGGTCACTGAAGGAGCGTTTCATGAGCGTTGAACTCGCCGTGGAAGACGGAATCGCCTTTCTAACGTTGCATCGGCCCGAAGCACTGAATGCGTTGAGCTTTGCCGTACTTAAGGAACTGTCAGGCAAGCTGGACGCGGTGCGTAGTTCCGACGCGCGCGCTTTGATCGTACTAGGCAGCGGTGAAAAGGCGTTCTGTGCGGGTGCGGATATCAAGGAGTTGACCGGACGCGATCTTTCAGCGCAGCGCGACGGCGCTGTGTTTGGACAATCCGTGTTCTGTCAACTTGACGCGTTGCCTATCCCGTCAATTGCGGTGGTAAGGGGCTATGCGTTTGGGGGCGGACTGGAACTCGCGATGGCATGCACATTTCGCGTTGCGACCCCGGACGCCAAAATGGGTTTGCCTGAAATCAAACTGGGCCTTGTGCCAGGTTACGGCGGCACGCAACGGCTACCACGCCTAGTTGGAGCCGCGAAGGCGATGGAGCTCATCATGTCCGGCCGCACGGTCGATGCAATCGAGGCCGAACGTATCGGCCTTGTCAACCGGGTTGTCGAAGCGGGTGACGCGCGGGACATCGGCCGCGAATTCAGTGCTCAGTTCGTGCGGCATAGCAAGCTTGCATTGCTTTTCGCGCGGCAGGCGGTGCAGCGATCCTACGGGCTTGGACTCAACGAAGGCTTAAGCATCGAAGCGGACCTTTCGACACTCGCGTACCAGACTGCGGACGCTGACGAAGGCATGCTTGCGTTCATCGAGAAACGCAAACCGCAGTTCAGGGATGCGTGACCACCGGAAACACGCGGGTATTGGCGCGCGGCATCGCCGACGCAGAGCGTGTCGGGCCGACAAAACCACCGCGATTTGACGATATGAGAGGTTTGAAATGACGAAAGTGAAGACCGTCGCAGTTGCAGGTAGCGGGACAATGGGAACCGGCATCGCAATTGTTGCTGCACGGGCTGGCTTCAAAACGAAAATCTACGATACATGCCAGGACGCGCTCGACCGCGCTCGTGCTCAGACAGAAGGATTTCTCAGCAAATCAGTCGCACGCGGAAAGCTGACCGAAGAAGCTGTGTCGGAGATCCTTGGGCGTTGGTCCAGCACCACCGTGCTTGAAGATCTTGCAGACAGCGACGTTGTCATTGAGGCGGTGTTCGAGGACCTCGATGTCAAACACAAACTGTTCTCTGCGCTGGACGGATTGTGTGGAAAGGACACCGTATTCGCGTCGAATACGTCGACCATCTCGATCACGGAGATTGCTGCTGGGTCGGGTCGACCCGATCGGTTCGTCGGCATGCACTTTTGCCTTCCGGCGCAGTTGATGAAGCTCATCGAGATGTCGTCGGGCTTGATCACTAGCGACGATACCTGGAGTCGTGCGTGGGAATTCGCGCTTGCGATGGGGCAGCATCCGGTCAAGACGAAGGACACGCCAGGATTCATCCTCAATTACTTCCTGATTCCATACAACAACGACGCCATCAGGCTTGTGGAGTCGGGGGTTGCAGAACCTGCCGAGATCGACAAGGCGATCAAGACGGCGTTGGGCTATCCAATGGGGCCAATGGAGCTTCTGGATCTGGTCGGCATGGACACGCAGCGCTTGCTCTGCGATGCAATGCATGGCCTTACCAATGAACCGCGATCGGCCTGCCCACCGTTGGTCAAAAGAATGATCGCGGCGGGCTGGCTCGGCAAGAAATCGGGCCGTGGATTCCACCAATACACTGACACAAAGATGTTTGGAGCTTGAGATGAGCTATTGCATCAAATTGTCCGGCGTTAGCCGGTCGTTTCCCGAGCGCCACGCGTTCCTCGACAACGCGTCAGACGAAGGCGACTGCCAGATCTATCTGGGCGAGTACGCGGGCAAGGAGTACGTCGCCGATCGCGCCAGCCTTCGCACAGACGCGATTGTCGCTATCGAACTCAAGGATGAGTGCCTCGGCGTTTATACCGACGAAGGCGAGGCGTTGCTCGACGCGCAACGCGTATCGGAGCGGGCGTTTGGTTTCGCGCGTTTCCGCCTCGGCAAGGCAGCGCCCACGCAATTGGTCGAGCTCGTAGTACCGCGTAAATATGACGGGACGGCGCTTCTGACACTCAAGGCGCTTTTCGAGGATGCGGGCCTCGTCGTGGCCGTCTGCAACGACTTTCCAGGCCGTATCGTCAACCGCCTGATTCGCCCTTATTACAACGCCGTGCTGCGCCGCTACGACGAGAAACTGGCCAGCGCCGAGGATTTGGACACAACGCTGAAAATGGGACTGGGTTATCCGGAAGGCCCGCTTGCGCTGCTCGATCGAACTGGCCTTGCGGAACACGCGGAAACCTCGCAGGCGCTCTATGAAGCGCTGGGCGAACCGGCGTTCGCACCGGCGCGACTTGCCGCGAATGCGCGGCTCGCCGCGAAGGGCAATGCATAGAGGGTGCAGGCCTGCTCCCCAATGCATTGCATGACAAAATTGGAAAACCCGAACCCATATCTAATGAAAGAAGATTTCAAGACGCACGCTCTCGGCATCGTTGGATCCGGTGCGATGGGACGTGGCATCGCGCAAATCTCCGCCCTCGCCGGCATTGACGTGCGTCTCTACGACATCAGTCGCGATGCGGTCGAAGCGGCGTGCGGATATTTGAGCGACACGCTCACGATGCTCGCCGGAAAAGGCCGTATCACCGCTGCGGCAGCGACCGAAGCTGTCGCGAGAATCAAGCCCGCAGATTCGATCGAGGCTTTGAAAGACTGCGATGTCATCGTCGAGGCGATCGCGGAGAACCTGGAAGCGAAGCGCGCGCTTTTTAAGCAGCTCGATGCAATGGTACTCGACACCTGCATTCTCGCATCCAATACGTCGTCGCTCTCCATCACCGCGATCGCCGCGGCGTGCTCAAAGCCCGAGCGCGTCGCCGGTTTTCACTTTTTCAACCCAGTGCCGTTGATGAAGGTTATCGAGGTGGTCGACGGTCTGCGAGGCGCGCGTTCGACGGGTGATCGGCTGGTTCTACTCGCGCGTCGGCTTGGGCACACGCCGGTGCGCGCGAAAGACATGCCAGGCTTCATCGTCAATCACGCCGGGCGCGCGATGAATACGGAGGGACTTCGCATCGTCGGTGAAGGAATTGCGGACTTCGTCGATATTGATCGCATCATGCGGGAGCAGGCCGGATTCAGGCTCGGACCCTTCGAGCTCATGGATCTCACGTCGCTTGACGTTTCGCATCCGGTCATGGAGTCGATCTATCAGCAATTTTATGAGGAGCCGCGATTCCGGCCGTCCACCTTGGCCGCGATTCGTCTCAGTGGCGGCCTGGTTGGCAAAAAAACCGGGGAGGGTTTCTACAAATACGTGAATGGCAAGCCGGCCTTGCCGCCGGAAGATGCCATCGCAACGGACCTACCGGAGCGGGTCTGGGTAAGTTGCCAAGATTCCGTTGCGTACGCGCAGATCGCAGGTTTGATTTCGGCGGCCGGAGTCACGTTGGAGAAAGACGGGCGGCCCTCGGAACATGCGTTAATCATCGTGGCGCCGCTTGGCAAGGACGCCACGACTGCCGCAATCGAAGAAGGGCTTGACGCAACGAGGGTCGTCGCGCTCGATTGTCTGCTTCCGGTCGGCAATTCCGCGCGCCGCACGCTAATGACGACGCCCGTCACGGACGCACGAGTGCGTGAACAGGCCCGAGCACTTTTCGCACAGGATGGCGCAGCCGTGACGATAATACGCGACTCCAATGGTTTTGTGGCGCAGCGCATTGTGGCGACCATCGTCAACGTCGGTTGCGATATCGCGCAGCAGAGAATTGCATCGCCGGAGGACATCGATCGTGCCGTAACGCTCGGATTGGGGTATCCGAAAGGTCCTCTGGCACTGGGCGACGCGATCGGGGCGGCAAGAATTCTTGAGATTCTGAACAATATGCAAGACGCGCTTGGCGATCCGCGCTATCGCCCTTCGCCCTGGCTGAAGCGGCGCGCGCAACTCGGAGCATCGTTGACGCGCGCGGATACCTGAGCGAGACGGAACTCAAGCGAAAACCACCAAGCGACGGGAATCGGGTGCATTCGCTTCCTGTCGCTAAACAAAGAGTAATACAAGCAATACGCTGTATATCATTAGTACACCATATAAATTAAATGAAATAAGGAGACGGTATGAAAAAGAGTCACTTCTGGCTGGGTCAGGTCATCGCGCTGGTGGCTGCGAACACAGCTCACGCGCAGAACTCGGTCACGCTTTATGGATTGATCGACACCGGTATCAACTATACGAACAGCGCTCAAACCGGCAGAAGCGCGAACGGGGCTCTCGAAGGCAAGTCGCTGGTGAACATGACGGACGGCTCGACGCGAGGTTACGGCAGCCGCTGGGGCCTCAAAGGGTCCGAGGATCTCGGTGGCGGACTTTCGACGATCTTCACGATCGAAAATGGTTTCAATATTGCGAATGGCGCGCTAGGGCAGGGCGGAGCGCTATTCGGCCGGCAGGCTTTCGTAGGGCTCAAGAGCGAGACGTTCGGCACGATGACCTTCGGGAGGCAATATGACTCACAGGCTGACTTCGTCTCGAACTATTCGCCGTTTCTCATTGCTGCGATTTCCGGCACGACACCTGGCGACGTGGATGGCCTCGGACACACACGACGTGTGAACAACGCCATCAAATACTTGAGCCAGAATTATCGCGGTCTGACGTTTGGCGGCCTGTATTCACTCGGCGGCAAGGCTGGTGATTTTACCGGCTCTCAGGTGTTGGCGCTCGGCGCGAGCTACGAGGCCGGTGGTTTCTCCGCTGGGGTAGGGTATTTCAACGCGCGCGATCCGAATCTTTCCGCCTTTGGCAATAACCCGAATTCCGGTGGCGCCGGAACGAACAATATGGGCTCGCTCGGATCAGCGACCTCACCGGAGTCCAACCCGATCTATGCGGGCTATGCCTCCGCGCATACGTTTGAAATCTATTCGGCGGGCACGAGCTACAAGCTCGGCAAGGCGACGCTGGCGGCATCGTTCAGTCATTCGGCATTCGAGAATCTTGGTGATCTGGAAGCCGGCCCCAATCCGTTCGACTATCGTGGCACGGCAGTCTTCAATACGGCGACGGCAACGGTGTCCTACTTCGCGACGTCCACTTTTCAGATTGGTGGAGGCTATAGCTACACGCACGGCGGCGGCGCCGGCGGAAATGGCCCGGCGACCTATCATCAAGGCATTTTCTCGCTGCAGTACTTCCTCTCGAAACGCACCGAGGTTTATTTCTACGGCGTCTATCAGGTTGCGTCCGGCACGGACTCGCTGGGTCAGCCCGCAGTCGCGAATATCGACCTCATGACGCCATCGAGCACGAACCATCAGTTCATCGGTCGGGTTGGCATCGTTCAGCGGTTCTAAGGCGTTGCCGTTGCGGTCCATGGACCGCAACGGAGCAGGCAATTCGTGCCACGCGCCGTGCCTGGTGCAAGGGCGCATGGCATCGCGCAGCGGCGTTCGGGGCAGACGAGGACCGATGAGCCAACGCTATGTGGGCAGACGAATATCTGGGCATTGATGAATTCATCGATTCACATGCCGTCTCGAGGTTTTAGCGGATGGTTTGCCTCCTCTGCTTTTTCGTGGCGGTGCCGGACTGTTTCGATGCTGCGCGCATCGGCTTCGTGGGGCCAGTGATCAGGGCGCGCGCAGGTTCAATCCAATCGACCTAGGCCGACGGCGCCCGACTCAGAGCCAAACGGTGGTCTTCAACAGATTTTCCGTTCCCGAGGGAAAAACGATCAATGGGGCAAGTATCTATGCGGGGCCTTCGCGAGACAAGTTAGGCAGAAGCCGGCACAAGGTAGCCTGCTTTGCGATGTCGGTCCAGTCGTAGAGCATCGGCACCATTTCCAGTTCACCCCACCTGCGATTCTGGTCACTGCGGTGAGGGTTTCCCGGCGCCCCAGAGACGCCCTGAAAAGCGATCCATTCGGAATTCGACCAGTTGCCTACATCGAATGCATAACGCGCTAACGATGAATACACGGTCCGTAGTCCCTGTCCGGCGTTGAACGCGGTTGCCATCACGGTGTCGCCGTCGCCGCCAACCGGCACGCAGTCGAGATTGAGTACATTTGCTGCCTCGGGGAACAGGCGCGACAGCGGATGCTCGAGCCTCGGAGTGTGCAGATCCGACCAGCAAGCCGCTGCCGGTAGCGCGCTCGCCGCACGCTGCAATGCTTCGGTGAGGACGTCTGTCCAGCGCTGGCCGCCGAGGAGCGACGTGTCGTCGTCGCGTAGCAAGGTAGGAACAATCCACCAGAGGTGTGAGACGACGGCTGGCGCGTCGACCCATCCCTGCCAGACCTCATGCACCGGGTTCGAAGAAATGAGGCCACATCGTTCACCGACGAGACGGGCAAGCTCTACGCGGAACACACTGTACGCAGCGGCGTGCGCGGAGTCCGCGCCCATCCGGCCGTCCCAGTTGACGATCATCGCGCGCAGGGCCGCTGCTTCGGGATGCGCCAATGCAAGTTCCGCGAGATGACGCTGGAACAGCGCTGCGGGAATGCTGACCAGGTCGCCGAAGATCGGTTTCATCGAATCGATCGAATATCGGTCAAGCTCCGCCAGGCGACGCGTGATGCGTTGCGCGCGGTGCGGCGGGATACAGTCGGTCGACAGATAAGGCCAGTCGACATCGGCACTCACGCGGTTGTTTGCGGTGACAATCAAGTGGTTGCCCGGGTCGATCATTGTCGGCATGGACTCGAACGGTACGATGCCGCGCCACTCGTATGCGTCGAGCCATCCAGGCACCGGCAGCCAGCCATTGTGGCGACTGCGATCGGGAACCTTGCCACGGACTCGATGCCCAATGTGGCCGTGCGTGTCGGCCGCGACCAGGTTGTGATCGATCAGCCCCCAATCACGCGTTGACTCGAACAGTTCGTCAATGGACGTCGCGCGCTGCATGCGCAGCAGGCAGTCGAAAGAATGGTCAGTCTCGGCGAACTGGATGGATTTCAACGCGAGACCGCAACCCTCGGCTGGGTCGCCAATGATCAGCGGGCCATGTGCCGTTTCAACAATATCGATCTCGACGGTCTTTTCGCCGCGAACTGCTATGAGCTCGGTTCGCTGCACCGTCTTTTCCCAGCCCGTCGATGTCTGGTACTCGGTACCGCCATCACGAAATCGCTCAATATAGAGATCGTGCATATCGACGAACGCGACGGTCACGCACCACGCGGTATGCGCGTTGTGGCCAACATGAGGAAATCCCGGCACGCCCGGGATCGTCAAGCCGATCACGTCGAAATTCGGACTGCGCAGATGGGCTTGCGAATACATCGACAATACTTCCAGTTCGCGGTGTGGATCGCCCATCAGGATGGGCCGGCCACTCTCGGTCAGTTGCGGCCCGACCGCCCAGTTGTTGCTTCCGCCGCCCGTTGCGTCGTGCGGCGCGAACTGGAGCAACTCGGCGATCGAAGGCTGAAGCATGGCGAGATCGACGCCCCACCTTTGTCCCGATGCGCCGCTCGGCACACAGAGCAAGTCGTTGCCGCCATCGTCGTAACGCAGCTTTCCGATGTTTTCTTCGCCAACCTGAGCGAGCGCGGCAGCGCGGAATAGCTTCATCCAGAACGAGCCCATCAGGAAACCAATCTGGCGCATCACCGCGATCGAATGCCAGGGCAGCCACGCCTCCGGGCGCGTGCCGAGCAGTTGATACTCGAGCGGCAAGTCGCCGATGTCCACGCTGTTGATATACGCGTTCACGCCGGTCGCATAGCTTTCAAGCATGTTCACCGTCTCCGCGTCCAGTGCGGCGTAATCGCGCTGGGCCACGCGCGCGCCGCCAAGCCGTCGGGCGAGGGTATCGCCGAAGAGGGCGTCAGCGCCTTTCCATTCGGCCCAGCGACCGACCGCTTTGCGGCGCTGCATTTCCATTTGCCACAGGCGATCTTGCGCGTGGGCGTAGCCGAGCGCGACGAACGCATCATGGTCGCTACGGGCATCGATATGGGGAATTCCCCACTGATCTCGCCACAGCTGAACTGTGTCGTGCAGGCCGTGGATTCGTAGCGTATTGGACTCCGCCATCGCTCTTCCTCTGGTATTGATGTGTTGACTATGATCCCGTTCAGGTCCGTCGCGTTGATTCGCGCCGGACCCAAAACTCAGATGCGTTCTGCACGTTCAAAACGTATGCGTCATACCTACTGTCGCGACAATCTGGTGGTTGTTGCTCGACGGTGTTGCCGCGGTAATCGCGGCAACCGCAGCCGCACCGGTTGAATCGGTGCCCGCCGCGCGCTGATAGATGCCAAAAGCGTACAGCGAAGTACTGCGCGACAGCGAATAGATGGCGCCGACGTCTGCCTGCTGATAGTGCGCGGAACCCAGGTCTCCCGCGCCGCTGTTCTTCATGTAAGTGTAAGCCGCGCCCAGCAAGAGGGCGGGGGACAATTGATATCTGAAGTTGACTTCACCGGTGTTGAATATCGCGGAACCGGTGTAGTGCTTTTCGGCGGCATTGAGCCCCGCCACCTCAACGGAACCCAGGTTTTTGAATTGGGTGTTCGTGTAAAGCAGTCCGACGGTCGCGGATCCGAACACGTAGTTGCCGCCCGCGCCAATGATTTGTTGAGAACCGGCTGACGCGTAACCCGAGTTGACCGGGCTGACAATGTTGACACCCGTCGTGCTGTCATTCGCCTTGTTGCCCCAGAACGAGAAGTTCGGATCTTTCGCGAGCAGATAGCCCGCAGCCAGCGTCACTGATCCGTTCGTGTAGGTCGTAGCAACGTCAATAATCTCGTTGCGGGTGAAATCACCGGAGACACCACCGAGGCTGTAGAGCGTCGTCACCTGCAGACCGCGATACATCGGGCTCTGATATTTGATCGCATTCGCGATCCGGTTCGAGCTGTCGAGATTGTCCACATCGCCCGGATGGGTTCCGTAACCGGCGCCGATCGCAGCCCAGTAGCCACCCGCCGACAACGGGCCGACCGCCATGTAGGTGGCCGAATACTGCCGCCCGAGCGTCAATGTACCGTACGGATTCGACAGGCCGACAAACGCTTGGCGGCCGAACTCGGTGCCGTTGGTGCCCATCTTTCCGGAGTTGATCAGGAATCCGTCCTCGACGGTGAAGATCGCCTTCAGTCCGCCGCCAAGATCTTCGCTGCCGGTCAACCCCCAGCGATTCGCGCCATTCGCGCCACTAACTTCGGCATACTGATGAGCGCCGGCGGCGTTAGAAGTGAACGCGATTCCCGCGTCCACGACGCCGAACAGTGTGACACTGCTCTGGGCATAGGCACTCGACAAGGACAGCGTCATGACTGCCCCCACTGCTAGTTTCGTTTTCATCGGGCGTTTCTCCAATTGCGTCAATGTTGAATGTGAAGGGAAAGTGATCCGGTTACTGCGGAACTGTGCGTTCGCCAATGACGGGCGAAGGCTTGAACCCCGGTGTCTCGCCGGGTTGAAATGACCACGCGGGAACCTTGCCGCGTGCTTCCCGAACCAGCCGGACATCGAGTTCGGCGGTGATCACGCCAGGTTCGTCGGCTGCCTCGGCGAGCACACGTCCCCACGGATCGACGATCAGCGAATGTCCGTACAGTTCGACGCCGTTTTCAAACCGGCCGCATTGTCCAGCCGCCAGCACGAAACACCCGGTCTCGATTGCCCGGGCACGCAGCAGCGTGTGCCAGTGGGCTTCGCCCGTATGGCGCATGAACGCGGATGGAACGCTGATCACGGTCGCGCCTTGCTGCGCGTAATGACGATAGAGATGCGGGAAACGCAGGTCGTAGCAAATGGACATGCCCAACTTGCCGAGTGCGCATGAACTCAACACGGGACCCGTGCCCGGCGAGACTGTGGCGCTTTCGCGGATCTGGCGATCCGGCAGGTCAATGTCGCATAGGTGAATCTTGTCGTACCGGCTTCTGATTGCACCGTCAGCGCCAATCATGAACGACGAATTTAAGATTCGATCGTCATCCGAAAGAATCCCGATCGAGCCGGCAATCACCTCCACGCCCCGTTCCCTGGCAAACGCGGACAAGGCCTTCAATGCCGGATGTTCGTCTTCAGCAAACGCAACCGGCGCAGGCAGGCCGCCGCGCGTGCCGACACCGGCACAGACCTCCGGCAGCAGCGCCAGCGTCGCGCCACGGACGACGGCGATATCGAGCCAATACAGCGCCGTGTCGACGTCACGTTGCCAGTCTGTGCTCGCCGTGTATTGCACACAAGCGGCTATGAGTTTTTCCATGATCGTCTCTTCATTTAATAGCGTGGAATACAAAATTTATTCGTATAACTAATCAAAAACGGCTGGACTGCGGATTCTGGACGGTAACGACCATGGCCCTTATGTAGCGGCGGCTGATCGATACATGATTAGCGCCAGCATCCAGGCAGCGCCGAGGAAGCAGGCCGCCGCTGTCAGTGCCGGCGTGAAACCGTGGAAGGACTGGATCAGCCATCCGGACAACGATGGGCCGATGATCAAGCCAACGCCTATACCCGCCGACGAGAAGGTGACCAGGCGTCCGCTCTTTTCCCTCGCTGCGATGATGGCAAACAGCGGCGGACTCGTGTAGGTCCAGGCGAACTTGAATAGCATCGCGGACACGACGAAGACCGTCACGTCCCGTGCTGAAGCCAATCCGACGACGGCCGCGATGAGCAAGGCAAGGCCGATGGTGACGACCGCGATTAACGGAAAACGCTTGCCGGAAATTGTCGCAACACCGGCGCCTAGCACGCCTGCGCCTGCCGACAATGACAGGATCATGCCGATGTTCGTAACCGGTACGCCAAGGCTCTTGCCGATCGCGCCAGCGAACGTCCAGACACCGCTGAAGCTGATATAGATCATCGTGACCAGCGCGAGTCCGCGCAGGAAGTCGCCGCGGGTCGCCATGCTCGCTGCCCGTACCTTTGCCGGGCCGCCCGCTTCATCGGGCAAGAACGGCACGATCAACCATCCGAGCATGCCGGCGAGGACTTCACCAAGAAAGAACGCTGACAGGCCGTAGCGCTGGAATAACGACGGCAGGAGCGCGAGACCAATCACGCCGGAGACAATCTGCCCCAGCAGGAAAGCGCCATTCGCACGGGTCGGATTTTCACTCCGGCCGCATGCTGTAATGCCGATCATCGTTAGCGTGCAACCGCCGAAAATGGCGGTCAGTCCGCGCATAACCAGCAGTAGCGGATAGCTGCCGCTGGCGACGATCGACAAGATATTGCCAAGCACGAACAGCACCAGGGAGACGCGCATGATCGACGCCAGGCGGGCACGCGCCAGTACGTAGGTGCCGAGAAATCCGGCTACCGCATAGCCGCAGAATTCGACCGAGAAGAACAACCCGATTGAACGGGGATCAAGATGATGGGTGCGTACCAGCTCGTTCGCAATCGCGGGAGCGTAGAGCAGCGCAGCGCTGGGAAAGGTGCCAAGGAAGAACAGCGCAACGAATAGCCGCAAATTTTCGATGCGAGGGGCGGAAGTCCGCGAAAGGTCGATTTCCATATGTCCAGCGCCTGATTGGCGGTTCCTCAGAGTGAGTGTCGGTGTCGATGTTCGGACGGCACCGGCCAAGACTTTTCCGGTACCGGGCTGCCCGCGCAATGCTTGACGAGGAGGCTCGCCGGGTTCATTTTTTCGCTTATCCTTTTATTGCATAGCGCATCGCGTAGGCGGCATCGGTCGCTGCCTGGACAATGTCCATGCACTGCGTTGCCTCCTCAATAGTCGTGATCATTGGCAACACGATGTGCAACGTCGAGCCGATTGCGCGCACGATCAAGCCGCGTTCGTACGCTTGCTTCGCGACCTGCTCGCAGAATGCGCTATTTTCGAGGTCGCTTTCAGCGACGTTGAATTCGACGCCCGCCAGCACACCAATCGATCGTGTGTCGCCGATCGCAGGATGCTCAGCAAGCTGGGCGACGCGGCGGGCGATCAGTGGTCCGAGTCGCTCGGCAACGTGGGCGACCAGACCGTTTTCTTCGATTACCTTGATGTTTGCCAGGGCGACCGCCGCGCCGACCGGATGTCCGCAATTCGTGAAACCGTGTTCGAAGTCGTGATTCGCGTTGTTGAGCACCGCATCAATATCAGCGTTGATGCCGACCGCCGACATCGGGAAATATGACGAGGTCATGCCTTTGGCGAGCGTCATCATGTCCGGCACGAAACCCAACGTCTGATGGCAGAACATATTGCCGGTCTTGCCGAATCCGGTGACGACTTCATCGGCGACCAGCAGGATGCGATGACGCGTGCAGATCTCGCGCACGCTAGCCCAATAGCCGTCGGGCGGCACGATCATCCCGCCGGTTGCTTGCACTGGCTCCGCAAAAAAAGCGGCAATGTTATGCGCGCCGATTTCTTCAATCATGCGCTCAAGAGAAGCTGCCGCTTGCTGGCCACATTCATAGGGTGTCTGACCTTGCCCGTAGCGGTACCAGTACGGCGCGTCGGCGTGCGCGACGAGATTCGGCAGCGGCAGCCCGAATTGTGGATGGTAGTGGTCAATCCCGGTCAGGCTCGTCGCGACCACCGTATTGCCATGGTACGAATGGTGTCGCGACAGCAGCATTCTGCGTTGCGGTTCGCCCCGCAGGCGCCAATAGTGGTACGCAATCTTCACCGCGGATTCATTCGCGTCGGAACCGGTCGATGCGAAAAAGAATTTGCGGAACACGCCATTAGTTAGCTTAACTAATTTTTCTGCCAACGCACTGGCGGCCTGGTTCGAATAGCCGCCAAACGTATGGCAGTAGGACAACGAACGCATTGCATCGTAAGCCGCCTTCGAGACCACTTCGTTGCCGTAGCCAATGTTTACGCAACCCAGTCCGGACAAACCGTCGATCACGGTCTTGCCGTCTATCGTCATATGAATTCCAGCGGCACTTGACACCATCTCTGGCCCTTTGGCGTCAAGGTCTCTTGGATTTGTCATAGGGTGCAGGTGGTATTGGGCATCAGCTTGCTTCAGCGCATCAAGGCTTACATTCATCAGCTACTCCTAAGTTGATATTTATCAAGTTACATCGAACGTTACCGGCGAAATTTTGTAACGTCAACGAAGACAAAAAACATTTTTTAGATATTTATCTGAATTCGAAACGGTCGGGTCGGCACGAATTTCTGCGCCTGGCTGCGGCTGGAATAGTGAGTACGGGGTGAGGGCGCGCAATGGCCGACAGCGGCGCCGAGCTAATCGCACGGCCTCGGTGTCAGATATTCCGGCAGCACAGTACGCAGATAGGCGGTGCGTCCCCGGCGTGCATAGAGCTTTGCGCCGTCGGGTAGATGCCCGTCGCGAAGCAGATACACCGACCAGATTGCGTCATTGATCGCCGCCATTTCAACAAAGCGTTCGAGCAGGTC
Source organism: Caballeronia sp. LjRoot34 (assembly GCF_964253815.1). Lineage (NCBI taxonomy): Bacteria > Pseudomonadati > Pseudomonadota > Betaproteobacteria > Burkholderiales > Burkholderiaceae > Caballeronia > Caballeronia sp. LjRoot34. The sequence goes on along the minus strand of NZ_CAXUSB020000003.1, from coordinate 199,687 downwards.
AGGAATCTCCGGCAATAGGAATTGCTCGCGAAATCCATCGAGTAAATGCTGCGCCAGGGTCCGATTGTTCTCCAGGTCGAGCCGCCGGATCTCGGAGGAATACCCCGTGCCTAGCAAGACCTTGAGGGTTGCGGGATTGGCCTCGCACACAGCGAGCATTGCCGTATGTTGCGCATCCAGGAGATCCTGCCAACGCTCGTAGCGCCCAAGATTGGAGGTTGGGACCTCACGAAACAGCGCCAGGTAGCGTTCGGCGAGCGCCACGAAGACCAATGAAGCTTCAGGGAAGAAGTGATAGACGCTTTGGGGCTGAATGTTCAAATGCGAGGAGATATCATAAATGCCGATGTCCGACGGATCGCGGTCCCGCAATAAAGTCTCGACTGCATCCAGAATCTCCTCGAATCGCTGCTTGCCGTGTTCTTGCGTAGGTCGGCGGATTTCGGGTTTTCGCTTGTGCATGTTTGCTTTTATCGCCCTTTTGGCCATCCAGTTCGTCCTCTTGTTCTGCCCAATCCCTACTCAGTCCGACTTGTGGGGCAAGCATACGAACGCATCAACGCGGCTGGCGTTGACGGTATCTTACCGAAGTTGGCTTGACGTGTTCGACGAGTGAAGCGGGAGAGGTGAGTGACGGAAGTGGCTGGCGCGGGCGGTCAATTGGCCTCTCTTTCGACAAACACGACATCGCGATCGCCGTTCCGGTAACGAAAAATGCTGGTAATGGATTTCCGCAAGTCGCCATGTTGATCGAAGGCGATGGAGCCCGTCACCCCGTCCAGATTGGTTGTCGGCACTGTCCGCAGGATGTCGCCCGCTGCCGTTGATTTGGCGCGTGTCATGACATCGGCAATCACATAGACGGCATCGTACGAATACGGCGCAAAACCGTCTGGCTCCGTGCCAAAGCGTTGCCGGTAACGCAGAGCGAACGCCGCACCGCGCTGGCTGTTTCGGAAATCCGAGCCGGGTATGGAACAGACCACGCCGTCAGCTGATTTTCCGGAGAGACGCCCGAGTGCTTCCGAGCACAAACCGTCGCCGCCCAGGATCAACGAGCGCAAGTTCAACTGACGGGCCTGGCGAATAAACGGCACGCCGGCGTTGACGAAGCCGCTGAACAGGATTGCATCGGGATTGAGCGCTTTCAATATAGTAAGCAGTGCATGAAAATCCATCCCGTATGGGCTGATCGCCTCGCGCCGCGCAATCTTGATGCCGTTCTTGCGTGCCGCTCTTTCAAAAGAAGACGCGAGGCTCTCCCCATATTCGCTCTGATCGTCAATAAGCACAATGTTGCGCACAAGCAGATTGTGCGCCGCATAGTCTGCGAGCGCGGCGCCCTGAGCCGCATCCGTTGCGACGAGGCGAAACGCGGTCGCGAAGCCCTGATGGGTGTACACGGGGCTAGTCGCACCGGGCTACAATTGCGCAACGCCGGCATTGTGGTACAGGCGGGAAGCCGGCACGGACGTTCCTGACGTCATGTGACCCACGATCGCTACGACGTTGTCGTCGATCAGCCGCTGCGCGACCTGCGTTGCAGCGCGCGGATCGCCGGCATCGTCTTGTGCATCGAGCACGAGTTGCACCGCCTTGCCGTTCACGATCAACGGATGTGCGTTGAGTTCGTCGACCGCCAGTTGTGCGCCGGTCTCGGTCTCCTTGCCGAACTGCGCGAGCGCGCCGGTCAGCGGCGCGGCGAAGCCGATCTTGACGACCTCGTCCGCGCCGGCGGCACCGGACATTGAGATCATCACGCCCAGTGCGGCCATTACACCTCTCATGCCCCGTATGCAGGCAATAAGGGGAATTGAACGACTACGCAGGCGCATAGCAAGATCTCCTGACGACACAATGGGTATCCGCGATCATGGCTGCAATCTGACGATCGCCGGCATCAGAACCAGTGCCGCATGCCGACTGCGAACTCCGTCTGATTGTTCGAATAGGGCAATTGCACGCGGGCAGCGCCGGACGTGTGATTGTAGTCAACCTGCGCGTAGACGCTGCTGCGCTTCGAAAACGAATATTCCGCTTCCGACACCGCCGCCCACCGGACACCATCGTTGCCGCTGATCTTCATCGCGTCGTGAATGTCGTCGTAGTAGTACGCCTCGCGCAGCAACACATACGGTGTCAGTTGCCACGCTACGCCGGCGAATGCGCCCTGATCCTTGCGCGCGACGTTCGCGGTTCCGTAGGGCGCACCCGCGACGTTAAGTTGCGCGTCGCCGATGTCGGCGTTGTCGTGGTTGTTCTGGTACCCCGCGTAAAACGTCGCGTCACCGTACTTGTAGGAAGAGGCTACGCCGAAGATCTGTTGCAATCCACCGGACACGGCGGCTTTCGTCTGTTGATACACGGCGGCGAGCGAAAACGCGCCCTGCGCATAGGTGAGTCCTGAGCCCCACTGTGAACCGCGCGCGACGCTGCCGGCGATACCGCCGAACGCGTAACTGAGTGACGCGGTGAACGGCCCGAACTGCTTCGTGTAGTTGACTGAACTGGGTTTGCGGAACGTATCTGTTGCGTACCACCACGCGGTATCGTAATAGTCACCGACGGTCAACGGGTCGAGCGCGCCCATGATTGAATAGAACTGCGTGTCTTGATTGCCGACGCTGAGCGAACCGAAGTTTCCCTTTAAACCGACTATCGCCATCCGGTCGAACACTGTGCCCGGCGCCGCCATCGTGCCATCCTGCAGATTAAAGCCGCTCTCGAGTTGAAAAAATGCGCTGGTGCCGCCGCCAAGATCCTCATTGCCGATCAAGCCAAAACGGCTGTGATTGATCGCGCCGTTGCTCACCAGTACCGCATGGTCGCCCTGCGAGTCCGCGTGAGTTTGCCAGACGACGCTGGCATCCGCGACACCGTATAGCGTTACCGACGACTGCGCGTGGACGGGCGGACTGCAAACGAGTGCCGCGTACGTCAGTGCGCTTAATGGAAAAATGGGGCGAATGGACATATCAGAATTCCTGTCTTCGAGCAAACGCGTTGATTCCCTGAATCGACGCATGATCGAAACTATGTTGTTATGGAATGGAGACTTGCGAATCGGACTTGCCAAGGGCAACGCGCGCCGCTCATGCCTTTCCGGTTGACGAATTCGGGCCTCCAAAGCCAGCTAAAAGTTGGTGGCCCGATTTAAACGACCCGGTTTATCTATCGGAGTCCGGATTAAATGGTCCTGCAATACCGCGGCCACGTGGATCGGCGATGGCACTTGGCGTGCCGCTGACGACCTGGATTGCCTGGATGTCGCCGGAGAAATCCTGGGAAGCCAGTGTGTAGCCGAGCGCTTCAAGTTGATCGGCGAGCTTGCCGGTGATCGGCATGTAAGGCTCGTAGAAGATCGTGTTTGGCGGTAGCAGTTGATGGTGGAAGCGCATCGCCGCCACGGCCTCTTTAAGCGGCATCCGGAAGTCGTACAGGTTCGTGATCACCTGGAAGACCGAAGTGAAGATGCGCGACCCTCCCGGGGTGCCGATGACGAGCATCACCTTCCCGTTTTTCGTCAGGATTGTCGGCGTCATCGATGAAAGAGGGCGCTTCTTCGGTGCGATTGAATTCGCGTCGCTGCCGACCACACCGAACATGTTCGGCACGCCGGGCTTCGACGAGAAATCGTCCATCTCGTCGTTCAACGCCATGCCAGTGCCTTCGGCAATGAGGCCCGAACCGAAGCCTCCGTTCAGCGTGTACGTGTTCGATACCGCGTTGCCCCACTTGTCGATGACGGAGAAATGCGTGGTTTCTGATTTCTCCGGCATCACGCGTTCCGGCATCGACGTCCCGAGACCTGGCTTGACCGACAGCGTATCCGACGGTTGCGTTGGGTTGACTTCCGCCGCGCGCCTACGGATATAACCCTCGTCGATCAGGCTTGCGACAGGCACTTTGTAGAAGTCAGGGTCGCCAAGATACTGCGCGCGGTCCGCGAACACCCGTTTTTCAATCTCTGCAATCAGATGAATATAGTGCGGCGAGTTCAGCTCGACGCCGTTGAACAGCGGCGCATTGTCTTCCTTCATCTTCAGCAACTGGACGAGTCCAATGCCGCCGGAGCTCGGCGGTGGCGCGGTGATGACACGGTAGCCGTTCCAGTTCGATTGCACCGGCTGGCGCCAAAGTGCCCTATAGGATCGAAGGTCTGCGCGCGTAATCAGGCCGCCGTGTTGTTTCATTGAATTGGCGATCAGGTTGGCCGTTTCGCCGTCGTAAAAGTCGGATTCGCCCTTTTCGGTGATGCGGGTCAATACGGCCGCAAGCTCTGGTTGCCGGAATGTCTCGCCGGCCTTCAGCTTGCCGAAGTAGCGGTCGAAGTTGGTCTTGCCGGCAAAATATTTCGATGCGTCGTCGCGACGCGACTGCAGTTGTTCGTCGACGATGAACCCGTCCGTCGCGTAGTGCAGCGCCGGCGCGAGAACCTGTTTCCACGACAGCCTGCCGAACCGATGCTGCTCTTGCCACATGCCGTCCACCGTGCCAGGCACGCCGACCGCGCGTGCGCCGATCTGCTGTCCGGGATTACCTTACCGTCCTTATCCAGATACATGGTCGCACTGGCAGCGAGCGGCGCACGCTCGCGATAATCGAGGAAATGTGGCGCGCCGTTCACGTAGAGCGTCATGAAGCCGCCACCTCCAATATTTCCCGCCTCCGGGTAGGTAACAGCGAGCGTAAATGCGATCGCGACGGCGGCATCGACCGCGTTGCCGCCCAATTTCATGATCTGCTCGGCTGCGGCCGCGCTGTATTTATCCGGGACTGCATACGCGGCGGCCGTCAGCACGGCCGGCGCGGCAGCGCCCGAAGTCTTCGCAATGGCGTCCACCGTGCCCACGAATGCGCCGCTCCATAACACGCAGGCGAAAATCGCAGCGCTGAGTACGCCGGTTGCTGACCCTCTCTGTCCTTCCATCGTCTTCTCCATCTGTTAGTAATGCAAAATAAATAGGTTGGGATGGACCTTGCACGATCCGCACGGATTCAAACTGCAGTCAGAGGCTCACAGCGGGAGGCCCAAGCGATTCATGCGCGACCCGATTGTCGTCAGGCGCGAAATACATGCCGCTATTCGGGGATGCCCGCAGTCGTCCGGGAACGTGGGAAGGGCGGCTATCAAAGCCCGTCATTGCCGATAAAACATATATTGACTAGACTATATACATTTAAATTTAACGGCAATCTGGTAGTTGCCCCTAGCTGCGAGAGCAGCAGAGGGCCGGACGGTCGACGGGCGAGGGTTCCGTGGATCCCACGGGCATCGTTGCGATCTCCAGTCATGCCATACTTCGCGGTAATCCATTTCACAGACATGTGGTTAAACGTATGTCCGAGGCACTTCCTGCTGTATTCAGCAAGCCCTTTAGCAGCATCAGCGCGCCGGAAGCGATCGTGGAGCGGATTCTTGAGGCGCTGACGTTGGGCGAATTAAGGGCCGGTGACAAGTTGCCGGACGAGGCGCAACTCGCGACGTCGTTCGGCGTTGCACGGATGACATTGCGCAATGCGCTCGTCGTGCTTCGGGAGTTGGGCCTGGTCTCGACCGCCAGAGGGCGGTTCGGAGGCACCTTCGTCACGGCCGACGTTCGCGAGCGGTTGCGCGAAATGGCGCTGGAAAAGAAGATCAGCAGCGAAGCGTTGCGCAGCCTGTGCGATTGGCGGCGCGCTATTTCGGGCGAGGCGTGTTTTCTTGCGGCCCTGCGTGCGTCGGACGCGCAACTGTCTGAGATTGAAACGGCTGCAAAGGCTTTCGTCGACGGGATATCAGACGTCGATGTCCGGCGATCAGCCGACGCCCGTTTTCATTTGCTGATTGCCGAGATTGCCGGGTCGCATCATCTGGTCGAGCAGGAGCGGGCGATCCAGGACGAGTTCGGCGTCGTCTATACGTCGTTGCCGTTGCTTCGGCAGCCGGTCGACACGCTGTCGATGGATCACGATCCGCTGGTCAAGGCGCTGCGTTCGCGCGATGCGGACGCAGCGCGGACCGAGATGGTCGCGCATATTGAATCAACCTATACGTGGTGCTGCTCGCTGCTGCGCGTAAAGAAAATGGTTTGACCGGAGAGGAGGACAGATCCAATGGTTATGCAGGCGACGACTAAGGTCGGTGATAAGAGCAAGCCGGAAATCCGTCGGCCGACCCAGGAGCGTGGCAAGCAGCGGTACGAGGACATCTTGAATACGGTCGAGGGCCTTTTGCAGGATCGGGATCCGTCAGACATTGGCATCTATGATATCTCGGCTAGTCTCGGTATATCGCCGCAAAGCGTTTACCATTTTTTCCCTGAGGTTTCGCTGGTTTTTGTTGCGCTTGCCGAGCGTTACCTGGCGTCGTTTCGCGCAGTCGAAACCGCCGAGCTCGGTCACTTCGAAGCATGGCAAGATTTACTGAAGGTTCAGCACGCGGGAATGCTGCGTGTGTTCGACACGAATCCTGCCGTACGCAAAGTGCTTTTGGGCGTCGGATACTCGTCGGAAATTCGCCGGCTCGACCAGGAGAACAACCGAATTCTGGCCCAGCATCTTCTCGACGGATTTCGTCGACACTTCGTTCTGTTCGAACTGCCTGACCTGCACGAGCGCTTTGTAGAAATGGCCGCTATCAACGATGCGATCTGGTCTCTCTACCTGTTGCGAGACGGAGTGATCAGTGCTGAGGCCGAGCGGATGGCTCACCGTGCACGCATTGCTTATTTGCGAACGGTGTTGCCTGACTATTTAACGCCTCGTTCAGGAGAATCCTCGGAAGCGGTATGAGGACATGCGGACATGCGCGCTTGCAATAGGGCTGACGCGCCTTCCGACTGCTTAATGCAGTCATAACGCTCGGGCGTTCCAGCCCGTTGCTACCGATCCAGTTCTTTTATGAAAGACAGGAACGTACGGAAGCCGTGCGACATGTGTCGTCAGCTGGGATAGTAAAGATGAAAGCCGGATCGTTTGGGAAGCCAGTCGTCCAGCGCCAGAGATAGTTTGCCTGTTACTACGTAACTCATGACTTGATCTACGAAAAAGAACCCGACACCCGCCCCATGCAGCACGGCATCCAGGTGCAGCCAGCCGAACTGGTGACGTTGAACTCGCACGAATTTGACCGATTGAAAGTGATTCAAGCCGTTCGTGGATGCTCGAGCCAGGGCTGCCCGCTTAGCCATCTGACAGTGCGTCAGGTTGAGCGCTTCGTGCTTCGACACAAACAAGCGGGCGCCGACATGAGTGGGAGTCTGGTTGGCCAAATTCATGGGGCTTATAACGATGGCGCCCAAAACCGGCGGTAGCCTATCCTGCAATACCTCGATTTCAGTGTCGTGTGCAGATCCGTGAGATAAACCTGGATCAGCAAAATCGCGCTTTCAGGCAAGTTACGTATGTACGGCAGGCAAACGGCTATCCACGCGCGATCAATAAACGGCATCAACCCAGCGCGAACGCGAGGGATGTTACCGAACATGTCGATATACGCCTGCCACGCGCTCCGCGCCGCCCCTAACTGTCCGTTGCGCAACAGATTGGTGATGGCAACCGGCGCGAGCAAGGCCGGTCCGGAGGCGGGGGTGAAACCGTCGCTGATGAACGCGCTCCAGCCCGCATGGACGGTCGCGAACATATCGGGCGGGTTGCCTTGCGCCGGCCACGTGTAGGTCTGTCCTTGATAACCGAGATTGGTCAGCACTTCGCCGGGATCGGGGAAATTCGAGTTTGCCTGGATACCGAAGCGGTTGAGGTAGTGGAACAGGCTGTATTCGCTGGGCGGGAAACGCATGGCGCCGAGTTCGGCCAGGAATGCGGACGCTTGATCCGTAAAGGGAATGCTGTAGGCGCGGCCCCCAATGCGCCCGGACGCTTCGTACAGCACCACATTCGACGCGCCGGCACGCAGAAGTTCATATGCCGACACGAGGCCGCTTATGCCTGCGCCGATAATCGCTACCGTCCGGTTGCCGGCCGCAGGCAGTTTGCCGAGCGAATCCGGCGATTCAGCGAGCAAAGCGCCATAATCGAAGAGGGTATCGATATAACCAAAGCTCGGTTGTGAAGCTGGGGCGGTTTCACCGGCTGCAATAATGGGCTGGCGGCGACGTAGATTAGGAATGAAGGCCATGCATTTTCCCTGTTTGGTAAAAGTACTTCCGCGTTGGTAGAAGTCGGGATTGGGTGCCGGCGGCCTGATCCTGTTCCGCCGCCGCTTCGTGATGCGATGCGATGCGTTCAAGCAACTGGCCCGTCAGTTGAAACGACGGCAAACTATTTAACGGCACGAATAAAACAGACTTGAATCGGCAATATCGTCCGTGTAGTCTGCGGGGCAGCATCTTAAAATATGCAGGCTTGCGCGTGGAGAAAACGTACGCGAGCCATTGACCCGGGGACTGACCAGCATGTCCGTGAAATGTATTTGACGAGCCGGGAGACCGGCCTGGTTTCCGATATCTTCGCCGTGCTTGCTGATTCACTTCCTGAGCAGTTGATGCGTCAGGAGGTGGGCGTTCGCATGCTCAGCTTGCTGCGCGCTGACCATCTCGGGTCGTATGTCTGGGACGAGACGAAGAAAGAATTCGTCAATCGGGTCTCGTTCAACATGTCGGAAGATAATCTGTCCGAGTATGAGCAGTACTACCAATACCGCGATACGGTGACCCCGCGGCTACAAAATTTCCGTGAAGCCGTTCGTGTGACCAACGTGATTCCGCAGGGCGAGCTGATGCGGACCGAACTGTTCAATGACTTTCTGCGTCGCGACGGTTTGCACTGGGGCATGAATGTCTATGCGTGGGCCGGCGATTCGAACATAGGCGACCTGCGCATCTGGCGCGGCAAACATCGGGAAGATTTCTCCGATCACGACCTTGCCATGGCCGAGTTCGTTCGCCCGGCTTTTACCGCGGCACTGGCGCGGGCGCGCGCCGCGGCGGGCATGACGCAGCCGTCTGGACCGCAAGCCAAGTTGATTTCAGAGGACGTGCTGAAGAACCTGACAGCGCGTGAGCGAGATGTAGTCGGGTTGGTGGTGGAAGGTCTGCTCGACAAGGAAATTGCATTCCGGCTGGGTATTTCTTATACGACGGTCCGTACGCATATTGACCGTTCTTTCCATAAGCTGGGTGTTGGAAGCCGCTCCAAACTGATTCGCGTGGTGCAGACGAACGGCCGGTAATAGGGCGGCACACGGGTGAAAAGTATTTTTATAAATGCCCGCTGCTCGGAAATAATCTTCTCTAAACACTGCGTTCGGCCGACGTGCGGTTCGAATTGGCGTGCGTAGACAGTTGAATACAGTGGAATAACTGCTTCAACAGAAGTCCGGCGAAAATGTCAGTCTGGCATGCCAATTGAATTGAAGTCGGTCTGGTTATCGCACGCTCTGGACAATATTCCCCTTTTGTTTGATAACGGCATTTGTCGGACTGGCATGGTGCGTCTGCGCTATTTATCGTTTTTGCCTGAAGATGATGACTAGACGTTACCGTCTAACGTAAATCCTCAGAATTGAGGATTCGCTGTCGGCAAAGTCGCGGTAATGTCGGCTGCCTTGCTACTGGAGCATGAGCCGTGAGCCTTGACCAGACCTTCGAAACAGCCCCCCGACATCCATTACTGGTCGAGCAGGAAATCGCGCATCTGGAACGGATCGTTCCGCGCTGGAGCGACGAGGGCAGCGGTTCGCTACTCGGCCAGGCTTATTGGCGCAAGCGTGTCATCGATCTGGCGCGTTATCCGGAACTGACGCCAACCCAGCACGCCACTGTGCAGCGAATGCTCGAATGCGTGAACCCGGTAGTTTGATGGTGGCGCGGAGCGTTATGCAACGAATTGTGCGGTAAGGTGAATTAAAGGACCGTCGCACGCAACATTCAGTTATCCGGGTTTGAGTTTCACGTTTTTGACATATTGATTCCAAAACGTTGCGCATAGACGCATTGACAACTAAAACGTTTCTGGTTTTTTACTCTGGCTTCCATTGCATCAACCTATGAGAGAGGGCTGAATATGGAAATGCAATACCGAGGATCGACTATACGACCCGTGGTTGCCCCCGCCCGGGGCGCCTTTGATTCATTTGTGATCATCCGGGACGAGCATGGAAATCAACGCTCGCACGGCACACTTGGCCGTTTCGCTTCGCATAATGCCGCTACGAATTTTGCGGTCGTCTGGGCGATAGCCACTCTGGACGGAGATACAGTACCGAGAGCGCCGTTCCAGGTTCTTTGAGGACGGGGGCCGATACCGTTTGGGTAGCGGCGCGGTTCTACGAACCGGCAGCAACGCGCCGCGTGCGACGGCGCAAATTTTGAAGGTCGATGCACCGAACGCGTAGATCACCCAGCACAGCGCGCCCACCACAATCAACGCGTTCGCCGAGTAATGCCGGGGCTCGTTCAGCAGTGCCGCATATCGCCTTTTGTCACGACCAGCGCGACCCCGGCAAACGGCACAGGATAAACAGAAACGAATACAGCGGCGGCGCAATCCTGCGCGATCGAATTCACAATCAGGCCCATCGTCGGCTGCGTCGCCATCATGATCGATGCGGTAAGCGCGCCGTCGCGTCCGGCCTATTGTTGTCCGAGAAAAACAAAAAGAACCGAAACCGGAGAAACGCCGACGCCGTTAAATGCTGACCTAACCCAGTTGCCCCGTCAGCGCCGGATTACCCGCCAGGGTCTCTACCAGGAAGTCGATGAACACCCGGACCTTGGTGGGCAGGCGGCGGCCAGCGGGGTGGACGGCGCTGATGGCCAGCGGGCCTGGGACGTAATCGGCCAGCACGACGCGGAGCGCGCCCGAGGTGATCTCGGGCGCGAACGCCCAGACCGGACCGTGGGCCAGGCCGAGGTCGGCGAGCGCCGCAGCGCGGATCTGTTCGGCGTCGGCGGTGCGGAAGTTCGACCTTGGATGATGCAGAACAGACCTCGACCCGTCCCGGAACTCCCACGGTAGCGGTTCGTGGAGCGGGGCAAAAATCAGGCAAGCGTGGGCGTTCAGGTCGGCGGGGGTCCGCGGCTCGCCGCGAACTGCGAGGTACGCCGGCGTGGCGACGGTCGCGAAAGGCGCCATGGCGATGCGGCGCACGATCATGCTCGAATCGGCGAGCTCGCCGTTGCGGATCGCCAAGTCGACCCCTTCCTCGATCAGGTTGATGTTGCGCCCGGAGCCGGTGAGCTCGACGGAGATGTCCGGATAGCGAGCAAAAAACTCGGGGAGGCGCGGCACTATGTAGAGTCGCCCGAACACCGGGGCGACGGTCACCCGGATCAGGCCGGACGGCGCCGACTGGCCGCGGCCCACCAGGGACTCCGCTGCATCGAATTCGTCGACCAGCCGCAAGGCAGATTCGTAGAAGATCTGGCCGGCGTCGGTGAGGGTCATGCTCCGCGAGGTGCGGCGCATCAGTTGCGCACCCAGGTGGGCTTCAAGGGCGGCGATCTGTTTGCTGACCGCCGACTGGCCGACCCCGGCTTCCCGGGCAACCGCCGAAAAGCTGCCGCGCTCGACCACACGAACGAAGAGGCGCATTGCGTCGAGCCGATCCATTGAAGGTTCCCAATAATTCCTATTGGGAATGGATTGTATTCCAGGGTCCGGGGTTCTACGCCAGATGGAAATGGATGATTCTGTCGGCAGATGAGGGCCGGTGCTTTCTGGCCTCAAAAACCCTGAGGAAAATTCCATGACCACAACCACTGTTGCCACGACAGCCTTTGTCGAGACCCGGCACGTTCTATCAGACGACGAGCGCCAAATTGAGCAAACTGTGCTCGCCGAGATCCACCAGCTGTTCTCGAACCCGACCGGCGATCAGCGCGAGACCTATGACACGCTGATCGCCAGGACACCGATCGCCGACGGCGTCACCCTCGAAGCCATTAACCGAGACGGCGTCAGCGGCTGGTGGGTGCGCCCGAGCGGTGCCCCGGCCGATCGGGCAATCCTCTTCCTGCACGGCGGTGCCTACCTGCTGGGCTCGGCCAAGGCCTATCGTGGCTTGGCCAGCCAGGTCGCGGTCCGCGCCGGGGTATCGGCGTTCGTGGCCGACTATCCATTGGCTCCGGAGCACGTGTTCCCGGCCGCGCCTGAGGCCGCCGCCGCTGTTCGCCGCTGGTTGGGCAGCCAGGGCCAGGGTGTTTCGCAGGTCGCGCTGGTCGGCGACTCCGCAGGCGGCGCGCTGGCCCTCAGCGTGCTCGGCGATGCAGCGACTTCGCCGGCGATAACGGCCGTCGCGGTCTTTTCGCCCTGGCTCGATCTGGCGATGACCGGCGCCTCGTTCACCAGTCCCGACATTCACGACCCTATCTTTCAGCCGGAAATGCTTGCTGGGCCTGCAGGAGCCTATCTTGCCGGCGCCGATCCGAAGGACGGCCGGGCGTCACCGCTCTACGCCGTGCCCGAGGTCCTGCCGCCGTTGCTCATCCAGGTGGGCGGCGACGAGATCCTGCTGGACGACGCGCGGCGCTATGCGCAGGCGGCCGCGGACAAGGGCGGCGAGGTGCGGCTCGATATCTTCGAAGGGCTGCACCACGTCTTCCAGGGTGCGACGAGAGACCTGCCGACCGCGCGCCGCGCGCTCGACGAGGTGGCGGCGTTCCTGAGCCGCCACTGGGCCTAGCGCGACACGTTCAGAAGAGGAGCCAAGACCAACCAGATCCCGGCGCTCTTGCGAGAGCGCGGCTTAACCCGGTTTTCCGTTCCCCTGCGCCTTGGACCCCAATGAAGCGGCATCCCTCACCGTGGCAGAACTGCACAGACAGACCCGGCGAATTGCACGGTGACGGTTTGCTCATTTCTCGTATGCCGCTGGACGAGGCCGATTTCACGCGTGAAGGTATCGTCTCCAAGAGACAACGCGCGCACGGTCTCCGGTATATGCAGCGCGGACGATTGCGGGATGAGCGCAATGCCTGCCCCGTGCGCCACGAGCCCGACGATTCCCTGCAATTCATCCAGTTCGACCACGTCCTGCACCGTCACGCGAATCCTTCTGAGAAAGCGGTCGACAAGGCGGCCTCCAAAGGAGCTCCGCTCGTATCGGATAAAGGGCTCTGACTTGAGCAGCGTGCGCCACGGCCGGTCCGCAAGCTCGCGCGGGACCAGCAGCACGAAGGTTTCGGTGAGCAGCGTGCGCCATTGCAATTCGGCCGGCAACGCGAAAGGGGGTTTGATGATCACCGCGACGTCGACCTCGCCGGAGTCCACCTGCGCGAGCAAGTTGAGCGACACGCCGGGAACCACGCGGATTCGCCACCCGGGCGAAGTCCGCCGGAACAATTCGATTGCGCTGACGAGAAACGAAGCCTGTGCAGAAGCAATAGCCCCCACCCGCAGCAGGCCGGACTGTTCCGCTGTGCCGCCACGCGCGGCGAGGCGCGCGTAAACCGACAACAATTCCTCGGCCGTGTCGACCGTCTGCTTGCCGGCGGCATTGAGCGTGGCCGAGCGTCCGGTCCGGTCGAATAGCAGGAAACCCAGGTCTTCCTCCAGCCGCTGGATCTGCGCGCTGACAGCGGATTGCGTCAGTCCGATATGCGCCCCGGCACTCGCGAACGTCCCGAAACGCACCACCGCCAGAAAGGTTTTCAGCTCTCGCATCATGACTTTGTCGACCGCTTTGGTGGATCTTTGGCAGGTTTTGATTAATCAATTTTATTGATGCTGAGCTAAAAAAACTATCATTATTCAACTATTCTCGTTGCCCTAAACTGTCCATCCATGGCGTGACATCCATTTTTCGCGCACCATGAACGCGGTGCGGACAGACCTCGTCCGCGTCGTCGAATACGTAATTCAACCGATATCCGAGCCTGCCATGAGCGACACCACTGCTGCCATTTCCCCGTTTCATCTCGCCTTTCCGGTCCATGACATTGCGGCCGCCCGTGAGTTTTATGGCGACCTGCTCGGTTGCCCGGAAGGCCGCAGTTCTGCCGACTGGGTGGACTTCAATTTCTACGGGCACCAGATCGTGGCCCATCTCGCGCCGGACGAAATCGGTCATCGGAAGACGAGCGCGGTAGACGGCGATGCAGTCCCGGTCCGGCACTTCGGCGTGGTGCTGCCAATGGATCAGTGGCAAGCGACATCGGACAAACTCACGGCGGCCGGAGTGGAATTCATCATCGAGCCGCATGTGCGTTTCAAGGGCGAAGTCGGTGAACAGGCGACCATGTTTTTCCTGGACCCGTCGGGCAATGCGCTAGAGATCAAGGCGTTTGCGAACATCGCTTCGCTGTTTGCGAAGTAACATCGGGCGCCATCTTTCCACGTAGCGAACCCATGCGCTGAACTGCTGCGGCAGCCGGGCAATCCGGCTGACGCAGCGTGGCCGTTCCCCGATCATTTGTCCGCGGATGTGGTCCAGCAGGCATACCGGCCTGCCGGGATCGCGGCAAGCTACGGCCATTACCGGATGCAGCCGCCTGGTTTGCCCATCGCACGGTCGCCACGGTCGTTATGTAGCCCGCCATTCCCGGCGAACGACCCGATGAAACGCACCAGGCGCAACAGTCCGTTGTATTCGGGTGTTTCAGGGGTATTAGCGTGAACCGGGGAACAGGACATGAATAACGAAAGCACCCGCAAGCTGTTTCGGGAGGCCATGGCGTACCTGTCGGCGGCCGTCAACATCATCACCACGGACGGTCCGCGCGGCCGCTGCGGCATGACCGCCAGCGCGGTGTGTTCGGTTACCGACACGCCGCCCACCATGCTTGTCTGCGTGAACCAGTCCAGCGCGGCGCATGCCATGCTCGCGGGCAATGGCAACGTCTGCATCAACGTGCTGCCTGCCGATCACCAGGAGCTGGCGCGTCATTTCGCCGGCATGACCAACCTGCCGATGAGCGAACGATTCGAGCAGCAGGCATGGACCGCGGGACGCCTCGGCTTGCCCGTTCTCGCCGATGCACTCGCCAGCCTTGAAGGCCGTATCGTCGATACTAAAACAGTTGGTTCGCACTCCGTGATGTTCGTGGAAGTGGCGGACATCGTCGTGCGCGGCGACGGCGACAGCCTGATTTATTTCGGTCGCCACTTCCATAGGCTGGCTCGCACGGCGCCTGCGCTTTGCTGAATTTTCCTGGTTGAATACGTCGTGCGGATTACTGAGGTTCGCAGACCACGCTGAACCTCACCAGCGTGGTGGCGCCGAACGTGTTGCTCAACGCGACGTCGGCGGCGTCGCGGCCTCGCGCCATCAATACGCGTCCGGTGCGCGGCGCATTGTTGCGGGGATCGAATGTCTGCCACGTGTTGCCCAGATACACCTCGATCCAGGCGCAGAAGTCCATGGGCGCGTAGGGCGGCGGCAAACCGACATCGCTGATATACCCCGTGCAATAACGCGCCGGAATGTTCATCGCGCGGCATAACGCGACGGCTAGATGAGCAAAGTCCCGGCACACGCCCACGCCTTCCCGGTACGCTTCGAATGCCGTCTTGGTCGGACGCGCGCAGTTGTAGTCGAACCGTATGTGCCCGTGAACGTAGTCGCAAATAGCCTGCACCCGGGCGCGTCCGAGGGGCGTATGGCCGAACATCTGCCAGGCGGCATCGGAGAGCAGGTCGGTCTCGCAGTAGCGGCTGCCGAGAAGGAATTGCATGCACTCGTCGGGCAACTCTTCAACGGCATGCTGATAACCGTTAGGCTCCGGCAACTCCATATAAGGCGGCACGTCGATCAATCCCTGCGTGGACAGCGTAAGCCAGCCTTGCGGTGCAACCAGCCGGCTGCACAGGTTGCCGAATGAATCGTGATACTGCGAGTAGGGCACCTGCGGGTTGACCCTCAGGATGTCCGGGACAAGGATGTTCTGCGCCCGCGATGCGTGCATGTTCAACATCAGCAGCATCGGGGTTGGCTGCACGCATTCATAGACCAGTTCGTAACCAACGCGGAGCTTCATCGGACTGACCTTTTTAGGTTGGGGCGCATGAGTGGCCGGGGAGTTAATGCATCGACATCGGCATCGACCTCGGCATCGACCTCGCTTGCTTCACCAGGACGATGTTCAAGGCGGAGTTAAAACCATCGAACTCCTGATTAATTTCCGATCAACCCGCTGCCGCCGGCTGATCCTGCTTGATGTCTTGCTGAACGTCGGCAGTCGCTTCGTCCGCTTGTTTCGGGGCACTCGCGCTCGCAATTACCCTATGCACGAAACGCAGTTTGGCGACGACCTTTGGCGAGAGCGTGAACGGATATGCATCGGCCAGGCCCAGGCTTCGATTCAAGCTGTTCAATGCATACATCAGCGGAAACCATTGCTTCATGAGGTTATCGAAACTGGTGTTCTCGACCGGCTCGATCTCGGTAAGCGACGGTTCGTTGTCGGACTTCGGATCGAGCTTGAATCCGCATGCGGCCGCAGTGTCCACCGTGTCGACGATATGCAGGTAATGTGCCCACGTCTCCGCCCAGTCTTCCCACGGATGCGTGGTAGCGTACGCGCTCACATAAGACTGGTCCCAGTCGGCCGGCGGTCCATTGTCGTAATGGGCCTGGAGTGACTGAGCGTAGTCGGCGCGCTCATCGCCGAACATCTCGCGAAACGGCTCTTCCCAGCTCGTATTCGCCACGAGACGATCGAAATAGTAGTGGCCTATCTCGTGCCGGAAATGCCCGAGCAAGGTCCGGTACGGCTCGTGCATATCCGCGCGCATGCGTTCACGCAGGGCGTCGTCGGCTTCGGCTATGTTCATCGTAATGAGGCCATTGTCGTGACCGGTCAGCACCTTTGACCCCCTGTCGCCGTCTTCAAGAAACTCGAATTGCAAACCGGTTTCCGGATTGGTCCGCCGCGAATCCGTGTTCAGCCCGAGCGCCGAGAGCGCGAACAACAGGCGCCGCTTGGCCGTCTCCAGCTTGTACCAGTAGACGCGATTTTCCGGCTGGGACAGGTTGGGGATGGTGCGCGTCAGGCTGCACGCCGGGCACAACACGTCAGGCGAGTCGGCCGGGATCATCCAGTTGCAGACATTCTCGAGCGCGTAGTTGTTGCACTGCCGGAACAGCGCACCGTTCGCCGATGGATTCAGCGCGCGCCACAGCGTCTCGCCGGCCGGTTCGAACGCGCAAACTTCAGACAATTCAGGCACGAAGCCCAGCAACGCCGCGCAGGATTCGCATTTCACGTTCTCGAAAAAAACGTGATGCTGGCAACGGCCGCAATGGAATGTTTTCATATTGAAGAGATAGGCTGGAAGGCGGGCGTAGTAACTGCGATGGTGGTTATCAAGCAAGCCACGTGCCGCCGCAGGAACGGTCCAGTCCAGACGTAAAGGGCGTTTTACGCTCTAATTTGGTGCGTCAGCGGACGATGAAAACGGTTTAACCGCAGTATTGAGTGCATGGAAGTTCCCGGGAGCCTTGCCCGATGGTGCGTTCAACCAAACGGCATGGAGTTTGCTTTTGAAGATTGCCAAAATTCGTCCAGGAGTCAGGTGTGTCAATCCGTGTCGCGTTGAACCATGTCACGCACTACCGTTATGACCGCCTCGTCGGCCTTTCACCGCAGGTCGTGCGCCTGCGGCCTGCGCCGCATTGCCGTACCCCGATCATTTCCTATTCGATGCGGGTCGAGCCAGCCGAACACTTCATCAACTGGCAGCAGGACGCGTTCGCCAACTATCAGGCGCGGCTTGTCTTTCCCGAGAAAACGCGGGAATTCAAGATCACGGTCGATCTGGTCGCCGAGATGGCGGTGTACAACCCCTTCGACTTCTTCCTCGAGCCCTACGCCGAGAAATTCCCGTTCGCGTACGAACCGGAACTCGCGGTCGAGTTGGCTCCGTATCTGGTCAAGCGCGAGCCAACACCGTTGCTGGCGAAGTTTGTCGAGAGCATCGACAAGACGCCCAAGATAACGGCCGATTTCCTCGTCGAACTGAACCAGCGGCTGCAACACGACATTGGCTATGTGATCCGCATGGAACCCGGCGTTCAGACGCCGGAAGAGACGCTTGAAAAAGCGTTGGGATCGTGCCGCGACACAGGTTGGCTGCTCGTCGAAACCTTGCGTCAGCTCGGGCTGGCCGCGCGTTTCGTTTCGGGTTACCTGATCCAGCTTACCCCCGACCAGAAGTCCCTCGATGGCCCCAGCGGCACCGAAGTCGACTTCACCGACCTGCACGCGTGGTGCGAAGTTTTCCTGCCCGGCGCGGGCTGGATCGGACTCGACCCGACCTCCGGGCTGCTGGCCGGCGAAGGGCATATCCCCGTCGCTTGCACGCCCGAACCGGGGAGCGCCGCACCGATCTCCGGCGCTGTCGATGAAAGCGAAGTCGAGTTCGAGCACATCATGCAGGTGCAGCGCGTACTCGAAACCCCGCGCGTGACGAAACCGTACACGGAAGAAGTGTGGGCCGCGGTGCAGAAGATGGGCGCGCAAGTCGATCAGGAACTGACCGACATGGACGTTCGCCTGACGATGGGCGGCGAGCCCACGTTCGTCGCCGTGAGCGACCGCGACGCGGCGGAATGGAACACCGACGCACTGGGGCCGACGAAGCGCGGTTATGCCGTCTCGCTGATGGACAAGCTGCGTGCACGTTATGGCGTAGGCGGCTTCCTGCATCTCGGTCAAGGCAAGTGGTATCCGGGCGAGCAGTTGCCGCGCTGGGCCATGTCGCTGTTCTGGCGTGCCGATGGCGAGCCGATCTGGGAAGACCCCAAGCTATTCGCCGATGAACGCGATCCTGGCCAGTACACGGCCGAAGATGCGAGGCGGTTTATCGAGCATCTGGCGAGCAAAGTCTCGCTGGATCCGTCGTATATCCAGCCCGGCTACGAAGACACGTTCTACTACCTGTGGCGTGAACGTCGCTTGCCGGTGAATGTGGACCCGTTCGAATCGGAACTCGACGACGAGATGGAACGCATGCGCTTGCGTCGCGTATTCGATGCAGGCTTGTCGCAGGTGACGGGTTATGTGCTGCCTATAGCGCGCGAGCGCGATATCCCGATGCAAGCGCCGGCATGGGTCAGCGGCCCCTGGTTTTTCCGCGATGGCCGCATGTACCTGATTCCCGGCGACTCGCCGATGGGGTATCGGCTGCCGCTTGAATCGCTGCCGTGGGTGAGTGCGGGGGACTATCCGTATCAACATCCGCACGACCCGTTCGGGCCGCCAGCGCCGTTGCGTCAGGCGATGGAATTGCGCATGCAATATCGCGGGGAAGCGGTAGTTGGAGAAGGTGTAGAAGGAAGAACGGGCGAGGGTGTAGAAGCAGGCACTGGCGTAGCCTCGGGCACCGGGCATGCGCCTGCAAGCGCGCCTGCAACGTCAACCCGCGAGCCCTCACGCGGCGAGTCTGCTTCGTGGATCCGGCGTACGGCGTTGTGCGTTGAAGCGCGAGATCCGGCGCGTGCGGCGGGACCCGAAGTTGAAGAGAAATCGTTTGGAAGCGGCAAGAGCCTGCTGCACGTGTTCATGCCGCCGCTGACCGAACTCGATGACTACCTCGACCTGCTCGCGGCCATTGAAGCAACCGCTGCCGATCTGCGCATGAAAGTGGTGATAGAAGGGTATCCGCCGCCACGCGATGCCCGTCTCAAGATGCTGCAAGTCACGCCGGACCCGGGCGTGATCGAGGTGAACATTCATCCGGCGTCGAGCTGGGATCAACTCGTCGATCACACCGAGTTCCTGTATCAATCGGCGCATGAAAGTTACCTCAGCACCGAGAAGTTCATGACGGATGGGCGCCACACCGGCACGGGCGGCGGCAATCACTTCGTGCTCGGCGGCGCGACGCCTGCCGACAGCCCGTTCCTGCGGCGTCCCGACCTGCTTGCAAGCCTGATCGCGTACTTCATCAACCATCCTTCGATGTCGTACCTGTTCTCGGGATTGTTTCTCGGACCGACGAGCCAGGCGCCGCGCGTTGACGAAGCGCGCAACGACCAGCTTTACGAGCTGGAGATCGCGTTCAAGGAGATCGAGCATCAGCTTGAACGCCTGGGCGGGCGCGACAGCGCGTTGCTGCCGCCGTGGCTGATCGACCGGACGTTGCGCAATCTGCTGATCGATGTGACCGGCAACACGCACCGCGCGGAATTCTGCATCGACAAGCTGTATTCTCCCGATGGTCCCACCGGCCGCCTCGGCCTGCTCGAACTGCGGGGTTTTGAAATGCCGCCGCACGCGCGCATGAGCCTCGTCCAGCAATTGCTGTTGCGGGCGCTGGTCGCGCGGTTCTGGGATAAGCCGTACACCACGCGCCTCACGCGCTGGGGCACGGAACTGCATGACCGTTTCCTGCTTGGTACGTTTATCGAAATGGATTTCCACGATGTCATCGCGGACCTCAACGAAGCCGGTTATGCGTTCGATACCGCGTGGTTTGCGCCGCATTTCGAGTTCCGGTTCCCGCTGGTGGGCGCGGTCCAGACGAACGGTATCGAACTGACCGTGCGCAGCGCGCTGGAGCCGTGGCACGTGATGGGCGAGCAGGGGTCGCCGGGCGGGACGGTGCGCTATGTGGATTCGTCGGTGGAACGGATGGAAGTGCGGGTGCTCGGTCTCAACGACAACCGCCATGTGGTGACGGTCAACGGCGTGCCGCTGCCGCTGCAACCCACCGGCCGGGTTAGCGAGCATGTGGCCGGCGTGCGCTTTCGGGCATGGTCCCAGCCGACGGCGCTGCATCCGTCGATTGGCGTGGATGCACCGCTTACGTTTGACATTGTTGACACCTGGAGCAACCGGTCTATCGGCGGATGCCGGTATCATGTAGCCCATCCGGGTGGCCGCAATTACGTGACCTATCCGGTCAACGCATACGAGGCGGAAAGCCGGCGGCGCGCGCGCTTTTTCAGAATCGGCCATACGCCTGGACGGATGGTCGTGGAAGAACCGAAGCGCAGCCTGGAGTTTCCGTTCACGCTCGATTTGCGCCGACGGTAGCCTCATCAACTCTTCAACGGTAGCTGCTCAATTTGGCCTTCCAATCCACGCTTCCGTTTGAAGCAATCACGAACCGCGCGAGTGTGTCGTCACACCTTCGCGCGGTACCGGCCCGGGAGGGTCATTGGGACGAACTGCGCGACGCGTCGGGCCAGTTGCGCGCTCCCTGGCGGCAATTCTTCGATGCGCTCGGCGACGACGGCATAGCCGGCCTCGACCGGGCGACCGCTTCCATCGCGCAGCAGGTCCGCGACAACGACATCAGCTACAACGTCTACGCGGACAAGGGCGAGCCGCGTCCGTGGGCGCTGGACCTGCTGCCGTTTCTTATCGATGAAAGCGAGTGGTCGGTGATCGAGCGCGCGGTGACGCAGCGCGCGAAGCTGCTCAATGCCATCGTCGCCGATATCTACGGGCCGCAGACGCTGCTGCATGACGGCCTGCTGCCGCCCGCGCTGGTGTTCGGGCATCCAGGCTATCTGCGCTCGGTGAAGGGCTTCGTGCCGCCCGGCGCGCAGTATCTGCAACTTGTTGCCGTGGACCTGACGCGTGCTCCCAACGGCACCTGGACCGTGATGGCGCACCGCACGGAAGCGCCGTCCGGACTGGGTTATGCGCTGGAAAACCGGTTGATCGTTTCCGACGTATTCACCGAGCCGTTCCGCTCCATGAAGGTCCGGAGGCTCGCCCCGTTCTACTCGCAACTGATCGCCGCGCTGGTCCAGGGCGGCCGGGCGATGATGTCGGGCGAAGGCTCGCCGCATATCGCATTGCTGACGCCCGGGCCTTTCAGCGAAACCTTCTTCGAGCACGCGTTCCTTGCGCGTTATCTCGGCGTTACGCTGGTCGAAGGCAAGGACCTGACCGTGCGCGACGACATGCTGTTCCTGAAGACATTCGCCGGACTGGAACGGGTTCACGTACTGATGCGCCGACTGGACGATGCCTTCTGCGATCCGGTCGAATTGCGCGCCGATTCGACCATCGGCGTGCCGGGCCTGTTGCAGGTGATGCGGGCCGGCAACGTGATGGTGTCCAACGTGCCGGGTTCGGGTTTTGTCGAATCGCCGGCGCTGCATGGTTTCCTGCCGGCCATCTCGCGTGCGCTGCTGCGCGAGCCGCTGGAACTCGCCAGCGTGCCGACCTGGTGGTGCGGTGAAGCAGCGGCGCGCGAAGCGGTGCTGGCACGTCTGGACAAGGCATTCGTGATTCCCACCTGGCCGGGCTTGCCGCTCAACGGCGGCGGTCCGCGCGGTTTCGGCGATGGCCTGCAACCGCTGGCCGGCTGGCGCGCGCGGATCGACGCCATGCCTGATGCGTTCACCATCCAGAACCTGTTTCCGAGTTCACACGCGCCGCGTTATGAAGACAACACGTTGACGGGACGGCCGTCGGTGCTGCGTGTTTATGCGATTGCGAACATCGATGGCGGCTGGTCCGTGATGCCGGGCGGATTCACGCGGCTTGGGGCTGAGCGGCAACCGTCGGTATCGATGCAATACGGCAGCAGCAGCGTCGACACCTGGGTGCTGTCGAGCAAGCCGGGTTCAACCTTCTCGCTGCTCCCTACGCCTATTAAACCCGCCGACCTTGCGCGCAAGCATCGGACCGTATCGAGCCGCGCTGCAGAAAACCTCTTCTGGGCCGGACGATACGGAGAGCGCGCGGAGAACAACGTGCGGCTGCTGCGCGTGATCCTCTCGTCTATTGATAGCAACGACTCCGAGGGCATGCTGGAGACCATGGTGGACCTGGCGTGGCAAAGTGGCTTGTTGCCGCCGGGCACACCGCTCCAGGGGCACACCGCGCGCGGGCTCGAACGTTTGCTGGTCGCCAACATAGGCGAGAACGGCACGGCGGCGAGTATCGGCCAGAACCTGGCGAGCCAGGTGCGCGCGAGCAGCGAAATCCGCGGACGTCTTTCGACCGATCACTGGCGCACCATCCTGGCCGCGCGAAACGATTTCCGCGACGCCATCCAGCAGTTCAAGCCGGGACCGGGCGTGGAGCGTTACGACCGGGTGAAGCTGACGCGAACGCTTGAAGCACTATCGACGCAACTGCTCGCGATCAGCGGCGCTCAGGGCGACCGCATGACGCGCGATGAAGCGTGGAAGCTGGTGTTCGCGGGACGGCATATCGAACGGGTATGGACGATGACCACCTTCCTGCGCGTAGTCGCCGAGCATGGCCAGATGACGACGCCGGCCGGGTTCGATCTGCTGCTGCAATTGTTCGACAGCACGCTCACGTATCGATCGCTTTATCCGGGGCGTTTCGAGGTTCCCGCGCTGATCGACCTGCTGGTGGTCGAGCCGACCAACCCGCGCGGGCTGTATGGCGTGTATTCGCGCTTGTGCACGAAGCTCAACGAGATTTCGATTGCGGCCGGCAATACAAATCACGGCGCGTTCAGCGAAGCAACGCTGTTGCTGAAGTCGCTGCGAGGACTCGAGCAACTCTGTACGACCGACGAGGAGGGCAACTATGGCGAACTCATCCAGGCCTGCGAGACACTCGGCGATCACGTGAGCGCCGCTGCGCATGAAATCAGCGCACGTTACTTCAGCCACGCGAATACGCAGGCATTGCAGGTGTCGTCGTGAAGATTCCGAAAACCGTGTTGTGGGTGTCGCACCGGACGACCTACCGCTATTCAACGTACGTGGAAACGGCCCAGCATCTCGCGACTATCCGGCCGCAGAATTGCGCATGGCAACGTGTGATCTCACACACCGAAAGCATTGATCCGAAGCCGCCTTACATCAATAGTCGCGTCGATACCTTCGGTAACGACGTGCTGTATTTTTCGCTCGAGTCGCCGCACCGCTCATTGCAGATGGTCAGCGAAACAACCGTTGAACTGACGCCGCGATGGGCCTCGCTCGATCCGGCGACCACGCCGGCGTGGGACGAGGTCGCGAAGGGTATGCGTTTTAGCGCCAGTGCGCCGTTTCGCCCTGAGACAGAGTTTTGCTTTGCGTCGCCCAATATCAGTCTCGGACAGGACCTGCGGGATTACGCGCTGGAGAGTTTTCCCGCGGGCAAACCGCTGGCGGAAGGCGCGATTGACTTGATGCACAGGATTCACGGGGACTTCAAGTACAAGCCGTTGGCAACGTCCTATGACACGCCTGCGCATCGCGCGTTTGAAATGCGCCGGGGCGTCTGTCAGGATTTTGCGCAGGTGATGATCGGCTGCATGCGTGCGCTCGGGTTGCCGGCCCGGTACGTGAGCGGATATTTGCGCAATGATCCCGCGCCGGGGCAGGAGAAGCTGATCGGCGCGGATGCATCGCATGCTTGGGTGTCGGTGTTTTGTCCCGGCAGCGGCTGGATCGATCTTGATCCGACAAACGATGTGCTCGCCGATCTCGAACATGTGACGCTCGCGACGGGGCGGGACTATAGCGACGTATCGCTGCTGCGGGGGATGATTCTCGGCGGCGGGTCACATCGGATCGATGTAGGGGTGACAGTGCTGGCGCTGGACGCTGAGCCTGCCGCCGATGCTGATTAAGCTGGGGTTGCGCTCGCATCAAACGTACCGCGAGCGCTCCTCTCACCTTTGCCCAACAGTAAATAACCGCACGGCGTCATCGAGCACATCGGCTCGTTCGGCCAGCCGTTGCGCAGTCACAGCAGCTTGCTCGACCAGCGCGGCGTTCTGCTGGGTTGAACCGTCCAGATGCGCTACCGCCTGGTTCACTTGACGAATGCCCTCGGCCTGTTCGCTGCTCGCATTCGCCACCTCTCCGATGATCGTCGACACCCGCAGCACGGCCGCGTCGATTGCATGCATCTGGAGGGTTGTACGTGACACCAGGTCGGTCCCTTCCGCGATCTGTGCCACGCTGGTTTCCACCACCGCCTTGATCTCCTTCGCCGACGCCGCGCATCGTTGCGCGAGATTGCGCACTTCTGTTGCGACCACCGCGAACGAGCGGCCCGCTTCGCCTGCACGCGCTGCTTCCACCGCCGCGTTCAATGCGAGGATATTCGTCTGGAACGCGATACCGTCGATCACGCCGATAATGTCCGCGATACGCTGCGACGCCGTGTTGATGCCGGCCATGGTCTGCTCGACCTGGATCGCGATCTTGCCGCCATCGCTGGCTGCGGTCTGCGCGTCCTTCACCAGATCCAGTGCGCGCACGCTCGCGTCCGCGTTGCCCTTTACCGTGGCGGTCAACTGGTCCATCGTCGCGGCGGTTTGCTGCAGCGACGCAGCCTGCAATTCGGTCCGGCGCGACAGATCCATGTTGCCGCTCGAAATTTCCCGCGTAGCATCCATCATCCCGCCGATCTGTCCGCGTACATCGAGGACCATTGCGGACAGGTTCGCCTTGAGCTGGTTCAGCGCGCGCTGGACGTCGCCGAGGTCGTCGCGAGCGCCGGTTTCCATCGCCGCCGTCAGATCACCGGCGGCCATGCGCGCGGCAAATCGGGACATGACGCGCACGGGCGCGCCTACGTGATGTGAAACGGTCACCCAGCCGATGGCGCCCGTCAGTGCGCTCACGCCAAAGGCGATCCACAAGGGCAGTGGCGGAAGTCCCTGGTACGCGATCAACCCGGTCGCGAGCACCGCCAGCGGTCCGGCTGCATAGCCAATCGCAATACGCGACGCGACCGGCATGCGCATCAGTTCCCCAAGCTTGCCGGCCAGGCCGGTGCGTACAAGCGCGCCTCGTTTCAGGCGCAGCGAACCCATTGCGCCGGCCTGCATCCGCGCATACAGGCCGGACGCGCTTGCTACTTCGTCGCGGCCCGGCTTCACGCGCACGCTAAGAAAACCGACGGCCTTGCCATGCTCGATCACCGGCGTCACGTTCGCGCGAACCCAGTAGTAATCGCCATTCTTGCGACGGTTCTTGACCAGGGCAGTCCACGGGCGACCTTCCTGGATCGTCGACCACATGTCGGCGAAAGCCTCGCGGGGCATGTCGGGGTGGCGGATCAGATTGTGCGGCTGGCCGATGAGTTCTTCTCTCGAATAGCCGGAGACTTCGACAAAGGCGGGATTGCAGTATTTGATGTTGCCTGAAAGATCCGTGGCCGAAACGAGCATGTCTGATGCGGGAAAGTCGTACTCCTGCTGCGAGACGGGCTGGTTATTGCGCATTTATTGTGTCCTTTCTTCGATCTGGAACGTAACGCGAGAACGCGTTTCGCGTTACAAGGACATAACGGCAGTTAACCCCTTTAACTTGAAAGGTTTTTACGTTTAAGAGATGGCGTGCGGTGTTACGCCGCAGGAAACTGCGCGCGCGGCAAGGCGTCTTTGGCTGCATGGCTGGCTCGGATGACGGCTTGAATCCTTCGCCAGCGCTCACTCACTTAGGCGGAGTGCTCTCGAAAGCAGGCTGTTGCTCCGCGAATGCGGAGAGCGATTGGATCGCTTATTTCGTGCTCCATCGCCTCATTCTTGAATCATTCTCACCTCATTCTCGAATCAAAATGGCCCCTCAAATCAAATTTTGATTTAAGATTGATTCAAGAATCATTCTTAAATCATTTTTAGGTGGCCACCATGGCAAAGCGCGAGCTGTACAGCGCCATTTCGGACCTTCTGGTGAGACGGGCAGCAGCAGGCCAGGATCTCTTATCACGCCGCGAGATCGCCGAGGCAATGGGCGCTCCGCCAGCAACGGTCCTGCGCTATCTGGACAGACTCATCGGCGACGGCAAGGTCGAACGGGTTGGAGCAACTTCGGCTGTCCGTTACAGGTTGCCGGGGCGCAAAGTCGAACCCATGGCTTCAGTGGTGGCTGCAAGCCCGGCCAAGGCGAAACTGACGGCTTCGCCAGCCTGGTCTGAGGCTGCTGCGGCGCTTATCGACGAACTGAACGTCCCGCTGGGGGCGCGTCAGCCCATCAGCTATCAACGGCATTTTGTTGACGGCTACGTGCCAAACCAGAGCTACCTTCTTCCCCAAGCGCTCGCCAACGATCTGTATCAAGAAGGACGATCACCGGGCCAGCAACCCGCCGGCACGTACGCGCGCAAGGTCATTGAGCCGCTGCTGATCGATTTGTCCTTCTCCTCCTCACGTCTTGAGGGCAATCGATATTCGAGGCTCGACACCGAGGTCTTGTTCGACGCCGGAACCGCCGATCCGGCCGATAAAGACGCCACCATGTTGCTCAACCATAAGAGGGCGATCGAGTTCCTGATCGACGACGTGCCATCGTACGGATTGACTGCAATGGTCATTCGCAATCTGCACACATTGCTGATGCAAGGACTGCTTAATGATGAGGGCGCACTTGGCTCGATTCGCGAAAGAGTCGTGAATATCAGCAATACCGTTTATATCCCGTCTCACGTGCCTTCTTTGCTTGGTGAAATGCTGGAGCAGATCACCGAGAAGGCGCGTCACATTAAAAATCCCGTCGAAGCCGCGTTTTTCCTTTGGGTGAACCTGGCCTACCTCCAGCCTTTCGAGGACGGCAACAAACGAACCAGCCGCCTTAGTGCGAACATCCCGCTGCTGCTGTACAACTGCGCGCCGCTCAGCTTTCTGGATGTGGGCGACGAAGACTATGCCCGTGCAAAAATCGGTGTCTATGAGCGGCTCGACACGAGTATTGCAGCGGATCTCTTTGCATGGACTTATCGCCGCTCCATTGCCAAGTATGCAGCGCAGATCGACGCCGCCGGAGTGCCAGATCCGTTCCGTGCAAGGTACCGCGAAGCCATCAATGAGATGGTCTCGCGGATCGTGCGGGATCGGGAAGCACTGGGAACCGTTATCGCAGAGTTCAAGCTTCGGGACGACGAAGCGGCGCGCCTTATCGACATGGTGAGAGGCGACATTTCCAGGCTCGGCGAACACAACTTTGCCCGTTACAGGTTGAGGCTGAAAGAGCTGGAGCAATGGATATCGGCCGGTCGCCCATTAATCGAGTAGCAAGAGCGATTGTTTCGGCACGTTAGCCGGAAACGCTGGAATCCACCCGTGAAAATACCTAAGAATTTTGAATACTGACCGCTTACTCTTAAGCCTCTGTTTACCTATCATAAAGAGGTAAGTGCAGAGGACGCAGGAGGGCATCATGGACGAGTTTGTAAACACGGTAATGGATATCCTTGGATCCGCGTCGCGACTAACCTTGCACAGTTCCGCCATCGATTTAATCAACGTACTGGTCGGTCTCGGCGGCTTGGCGCTGGTGGCAATTATCCTGTTAATTAACGAGTCGAAATGGCCCGCTCAAAAACGCGAGCGCACGACTGAGCATCCTCGGCATTGGTGGATGCATCATCGGCACTGAATAGAGCAGGGCGTAGCCAAAGCGGGCTACGAAGCTCTACGTTGGCCGCGCTGCTGCTCACGCTCAGGTCAGCTCAGAAGAAGCGAGCCAAAACGATCCTTCCATCACGCTGACACATTTGCCGCCAATGCGGACCCTTGTCTTGCCGTTGTCAGTATCCACGCTGGCGATCAAGACGCTCGGCCGCCCCATGTCTACGCCTTGACCCACGCGCAGCACGAGATCCGATTGCCCCCGGACCTGGGCGACGAGCGCTGCCATGGCGGCCGTTGCGCTGCCCGTCGCCGGGTCTTCCGTCATGCGGGGCGTGAACATGCGGGCTTGCAGATCGCAGTCAGCGTTAGTCGCGTCGCGGCTTGCATCGCGTGTATAGGCGTAGATGGACACAGCGCCATCAATGGGCAGCAAGCCTTTGTAAGCGACGAGGTTGGGTGTACACCGGCGCAGTGCATCCCGGGACGCAAGTTCAACAACGACGAACGGGAGGCCGACCGAGGCGACCTGTGGTGGGTGAGCGTCGACGAGGATATCGGCGGGATCGAGGGAAAGACAAGCTGCTACGCGCTCCCGCGGCACGTGCGACAGCCGGGCTAGCGGCTCTGGCGCAATGAGTTCAGCCCCGACCAGCTTCCCGCCTTCTTTCAGTTGAGTAACCGGAACCAGCCCCGCGGCCTCCTCAAACACGAGTTGATCTCGCAGAGGCGTCTGAGCCGATGCGGCTCTCGCAGCCAGCACAAACGCCGTACCGATGTTCGGATGTCCGGCGAAAGGAATTTCGCGGCTTGGTGTAAAGATTCTCACCCAGGCCGTGTTGGCAGGATCGCGGGGCGGCAATACAAATGTGGTTTCGCTATACCCAAATTCTGCTGTGATCGCCTGCATCTGGTTTGCCGACAAACCTTCAGCGTCCAACACGACAGCGACCGGATTGCCTTTGAATTTTTCGTCCGTGAATACATCGGCTGTGACATAGCGACGGTCCATGAGTGCCCCCTGGCTTGATAGTGCTGACCAATGACGAGCCGTTATTATTGCTTCACGGACCGCCAGGGCGCCCTATACAGATAGGCGAGGATGGATCGGGCCAGTCACTTTGATTCGATGCGCTCATGGCCCGCCAATAAGGCCGCTTCACTCAGTCCGAAGCAATCCGCGTTTGCGCAACATGGGTTCGGCGCGTGGATCGCGGCCACGAAAAGCGCGGAACGCCGAGCCCTGTTCGCGGCTGTCGCCAGCGCTGTACACGTATCGATGCAGCTTGTCCGCCAGCGCGGGATCGAATGCGTTGCCGGCTTCTTCGAATGCATCGAACGCGTCGGCTTCCAGGACCTCCGCCCACATATAGACGTAATACCCGGCGGCGTAATATCCGCCACTGAAAATATGTCCAAAGTGGGGCAGCCGATGGCGCATGCCTACCTCGCGCGGTACGCCGAGACGCTCCCGCTCAGCTATCTCGAACCGGGCGATGTCGATGCCATCAAGATCGTTCCGCAGATGCAGCGCCATATCGATCAAAGCTGACGATGTATAGGCGACTGTCTGAAACCCCTGGTTGAAAGTCTGGGAAGCCCGGATACGCTCGATCAACGCAGCCGGGATAGGCTCGCCAGTCGTTACATGACGCGCGTGCTTCGCAAGCACTTCCGGCACCGTGGCCCAGTTTTCCATCAACTGGGAAGGAAGTTCCACATAGTCTTGCGGGACATTGGTACCCGACAGGCGACCGTAGTTCACATTGGACAGCAAGCCATGCAGGCCGTGGCCGAACTCGTGAAACAGCGTGCGTACGTCATCGAAACTCAGCAGCGTCGGACCATCGTCGGTGCGGGCGAAGTTATTGTTGTTCACTACGATCGGCGTCACCTTGCCGCCATGACGCCTTTGCTTGCGATAAACATGCATCCACGCACCGCCCTGCTTATTAGGCCGGGCATAGTTGTCGCCAAGGAAGAGTCCCACCTGTTCAGCTCCGCGGCGCACCTCCCACAGGCGCACGTCCGGGTGATACAGCGGCACGCCGGTCTGTTCGACAAACTGCACGCCGAACAGGCGTTCCGCGCAATCGAACATGGCGGCGAGCATAGCGTCCAGACTGAAGTACGGTTTCACTTGCGCATCGTCGAGTGCGTAGCGGGTAACCCGTACCTTCTCCGTGAGGTAATACCAGTCCCACGGTTCAATGTCGGTAGGTTCGCCCAGCGCGGCAGCCTGCGCGGCCAATGCCTGCCGCTCCTGTTCAACGCTGGCCTTCGCCGGCTCCCATACCTGGCTAAGCAGCGCGTGGACCGCAGACGCCTTGCCCGCCATGCGATCGGCAAGCGCGTAATCAGCGAAGTTTTCATAGCCGAGCAAACGTGCTTGTTCTTGCCGCAGCATCAGTATTTCTCGAGCAATCGGCCGGTTGTCGCGTGCCGGGTTTTCTCCGCGGCTGGTCCAGGCGCGCCATGCCGTCTCGCGCAGATCGCGGCGGGTAGACCATGTAAGAAAGGGCTGCACCAGCGAACGAGATAACGTGATCACGTAGCCCTCTATACCGCGTTCTTTTGCGGCGCTACGTGCCGACTGGCGCAGAAAATCAGGCAACCCGGCCAGTTCCGCTTCCGATGTCAACGGCAACTGGTAGCCGGATTCATCCGCGAGTATGTTCTGCGCGAATTGCGTCTGCAGATCAGCGAGCCGCGTGGCGATGGCCGCGAAACGCTCGCGGTCGAGGCCTTGCAGCGTGGCCCCCGTACGGACGAAATCGGTATGCATGCGTTGCAGCAGACGCTGCTGCTCTTCGTTAAGATCCAGCACGGCAGCTTGCCGGTGGACAGCGTCGAGCCTCGCGAAGAAACCAGCGTGCATGGACACCTTGCTGTCGTGCATGGCCAGCAGCGGCGCCATCTCGCGCTCCACGGCCTGCAACGCAGCCGGTGACTCGGAGGCGCATAGATTTTCGAAAGTCAGCCGCACACGATCAAGCGTGGCGCCGGCGGCATCGAACGCGGCCACGGTGTTGTCGAATGTGGGCGCGGCCTGATTTTCAGCAAGTGCATCAATTTCCGCCAGATGCTGCTCGAAGAGCACCGCGAATGCGGGTGCGAAGTGCTCGGACTGGATCTGCTTGAAGGGCGGCAATTGGTAGGGCGTTTGCCAGTCTTGTAGCAGCGGGTTGCCGTTGTCGGTCATGTCGATCTGCCTGTGGGGTATTGATGGTCGCGAAGCAAACATGATATGACATCGCGGTTAAAGGTTTTCGAGCTGGGTTTGATTGCAGCTTTGGGAGGTCTGGGCAGCGCGCCCCGCTCAAAAGTTGGATCATGAACCCTGCGGCGCGTCTCTTCCGCATCTCCTCCTATGGGATGCTGTGTCGGCTGCTTCTACCGCGCCCGGACCTGTGATCGGGCAGTAAGCAGCGAGTGCTACTCTGGATAAGTGACAATGCAAACCATTATTGTGTCGAACTGGCAGGAGTTCATGAGTCTCACCATAGAACTCGATGGCTGGGCGTTTCGCGGTCAGCAAGACGCGCGATGGCCGTTGCAAAGTTCGTTATCGCGCTACCTGTCCGCATTCGTGCCTGACCGCTCGGCGTGGCGGATTCAGGAGCAGCGCGCCATTCGCATCTTCAGGCGAAAGGCGCATAACTATCTTTCCGATGTCCGCGCGCTGTCCGACGACCTGCGTTGCCTCGGGCTGATGCAACACCACGGTGCGCCGACCAGACTGCTCGATTTCACCAAGTCGCCATTTGTTGCCGCGTTTTTTGCGCTCGAGCGCGCTGTGACTGACGCAGCTGTTTTCGCGGTAAATACCCCCGCGTTGTGGACGGATCGCGCAGTCCCGGTTTCGGCACCGCATCTTATACGAGAGATGATCGACCCACGCTTGCCCGGAAATTTCGAAAGGTTTTATCTTAGCGACGAAAACCCGGTGATGTGGTTTGGCGAACCCGCCGAAATGGATCAGCGGCTGATCGCGCAAGCGGGCACGTTCGTGTTGCCCGGCCTGCTGCATCAACCGCTCGACATGATCCTTGATCAATACACCTGCAGCGACGAACTGCTGCGCAAGATCGTGTTGCCGTCGACTTTACGGGACGAAGCCATGCGTTCGTTGTACAGAATGAACATCACGAACGCATCGCTTTTCCCGGACCTCGAAGGACTGGCGCGTTCAATTGCGCTGGAACTGGAGATCGTATGGCCCGCGCAGGTGGTCAAGACGCGCGATTGATTCCGAGTCGATCGGGGGACACAAACTCGGGGGAGGGTTTGCCTTCGGCATGCGTGCGTCGCGGCGCTAAGCTAGAGCGATTAGCGCCTTTATATTTTTCGATAAAATATTATGAATTGTTTGATAAACCGCTAATACCATTTATCATCCCGTCATCTAGCATCGCGTTCCTGCGGTGCACTGAAAAACCATTCTGGAGTAGAAGCAGTCAGCTAGTGCTGATCGTCGACATCGCCCATACCGAGCGCATGGCGATGGCACAAACGCGACTTTTAAGATCCGCGTTTTCACATGTTTCACACGTTAATGCGTAAGCATGCTGCAGTGGTGAATTGAACCCAAACAATGCGTGGCGCGGAGACGAAAACGAATGCTCAAGCTCGGTGAGCCGAAGTCACAATTCAAATTCAGGCGTCACCCGATTAATTCTTCAGACAATATATCCAGCAATTTTCATAAGCTCCTCGATACGAGCTTAATTGGATTCGCAGTCGGCTTAGCGACATTGCCCGTTCTGATGAAACCCGCACAGCGCGCCGGTATGGGGCCGTCTCGAGCGAAAAACATTACCCGCCCGACGAGCTTGCGCCAAGTAGCGGGCGCGTCCCCGTCCAGGTTTATGCCGGCAACACCACTGTCATTTCATGCAAAGCGCTGCCTTCTGCAGAAATAGCGCTGTAGCTAAAAATGCTGGACTCCCGCCTTTTCAGGCCGGGGGTTTTTATCTTCCCACACCGAAATAAACGATGATAAAACTCGATAAAGTTTCGATGTTTCTTGTGATCAGCAGCGTCATCCTGAGCGCGTGCGGCGGCGGCGGAGGGAGCGGTGACACCGGTACGTCGGGTCAACCCAACGGCGTTTCCGGCTCGGCAAGTAGCCCATCTTCTGCCAGCGCACCGGCGGGCGCTTCGCCGGGTTCAGCCAACTCAAGTAACCCTGCTTCGTCTCCAATATCTTCGGGCGGATCCAACCTTGGGCAGACCTCTCCCACCAATGCCGGCACATCAACGTCAGGCGCCATCATCATGCCTCTCGAAGTGATGAGCGCCGCCAGCGGCAAGATCGTTAGCACGACGCTTACTATTCCAGCCGGTGCGTCGGCTAAAGTCCTGACCATGAAGGTCAACAATTTATCGTACGATGCTAAAGGTTCCGTTCAGATCAATGGCGGAACCTGGATCGATTTAACCAACGCAAACGTCACGGTACTTGGTAATGCTAAATTGTATGGCGGCATAGGAGGCGGCTACGACACCATTAGCTTGAATGTGCCCGTCTCCGGCGCCGTCAATGGCAGCAACGTTATTAATTTTCGATTCAACACAACCGATGGCGTCAGTTCCGGTTATCGGGTTTTATCGTTTAATTTGCAGGATGTGTCGGGGCAAAATTTAATCCCGAGCACCAACTTTACTCAAGACGATCCAACCCAATGGACCGCGCCGCTTCCGGGAGCGAGTGATATCAGCGCCGGCCAGGCATTGTGGCAAAGCGCTACGCTGATAGAGTCGCCCATCAACGCCGGCCAGCAACTCAAGGCTCATTGCATGGACTGTCACGCCGCCAGCGGAAGCGACTTGTTCAAATTCAACTATTCGAATAACTCCATTGTTGTTCGGAGTGAATACCACGGTTTGACTCAAAACCAGGGCGTGCAAATTGCCAGCTACATTCGCAGCCTGGCTAGCCGATACCCAACACCGGGCGTCAATTGCAGGCCGTGGAACCCGCCTTATCAACCGGGCCCTGGCCTGGACAGTGCTCCGGTCAGCGACTGGACGTGCGGGGCCGGCGTAGATGCGGTGTCCGAGAACGACCTGGACACGCTCGCCGCGATCTTCCCCAGCGGCGTAAATAAAGCCGCCATAGCGACCAAAGGGCAAATCAATATCAGGGAAATACCCATTGGTTTTCAGTTGCCCGATTGGAATCACTGGGTCCCGCATATCCATCCGAAAGATGCGTGGGGCGACTATTTCACCAACAGCAATCTAAACAAGTTATACGCGGGAGAGGGCACCGGGAACGGAACATACAATATGAAGACCCAGCTTGCCACGGGCGGGACGCCCTACGCTCAAGGCAAGACGGGCGATA
Source organism: Caballeronia sp. LjRoot34 (assembly GCF_964253815.1). NCBI lineage: Bacteria > Pseudomonadati > Pseudomonadota > Betaproteobacteria > Burkholderiales > Burkholderiaceae > Caballeronia > Caballeronia sp. LjRoot34. The sequence goes on along the minus strand of NZ_CAXUSB020000003.1, from coordinate 165,171 downwards.
TATTTAACGACCTTTATTACTGGGGCGTCGCACTTGGCGAAGATTTCGCACCGCCGAATGCGGGCGTGTCCGGAAGTTATACGATTCCTCAACAAGAGAATCTCTACGGGACGGTGCAATGGCAGCTTTTGAAGTCCTGGGAACTCGCCCAGGACTACTCGCTGGAGACAAATTGCCCGGTCGCATGGGTTAATGAAGAGCAGGCGCCGAAAGCCGAAGCACGGGGCTGGTGCGGATATTGGCGATTCATATTCAATGTCTCCCCGCATATACAAAATTTTCCGCCCAATAACAGCATGTTCGGTAGTGCCGTTGGCCACTATGTGAAGGCCAATCAATGGTATTACCTGCAGATCCTGCTGAACCCTGGATCGGGCGCGCACAACGTGCATTTGCCGACGGACTGGCAATACGCGTATGGCCTGCTCAACAACCTGTATCAGAGCAGCGGCAGGGCCGAGCCGATCAGGAACTTCCTGTATGTCTTGAAGGGCGCCCAGGAAATGGATAACGGCGTGGGGGTCACCAACGTCGACCGTGGCTGGACGATTCGCGATTCCAGCCCTCTCGATGTATGGAATGGCGGCCAGACCGGTGTTTGGAAAGGCACGAGCCTGGCGACGGAGCAGGCGGTTGTCGGCGCGTTCCTGTCGAACTGGATGGATACCACAACCAGCTTCAACATTAACGCGTGGCAGCGCGAAGGGCAGACGAATGCTGTGCCTGGCGAGACGACCTGCTATTGGAGCATGAGGAGCTTATGCGCGATCGACTATGTTCACGGGACAATGTCCGGTGGCACGGTCGAGAATTTTCCCACCTGGACGTGGAATCAGATCCCCCTGATGCAAGGAGAGGGAATTGATAAAACCCAGGTAAATCGCCTGGCGACGTGGCTGAACACCGCGTATCCGAGCGGCAGTTACCTGAGCCTGCTTCAGAACTGATCAAGGCCTGGAGGCAGGGTGCTGGGGCACGTGCTTGATGATGCATCCGGCGGCTGCCTTACCGCGCTGCTTTTGCATCTTGCACGAGTACGTCGGGTTCACAGCCGAGCCCGACGACTGCACACCACAACAGTTTTGCTGCGATTTACCCCACTGGTGCACCAAGCGTAAAGGGCGGTGGGCGCCAAGGCTTGAAACTTTTTGGAAGCGGCTGGCCGCGCTTGATAAAAAGCCGGGCCAGACAGGAGGCGGACACGACGCCGACCGCCATCGATGCAGCCAGCGCCCGGGGTGCCTGACACGCCTGGAAGTTCTGCTGCACGTGCAACATGCTGCCGCGTTTGATAGTCGCCGATTCTTTCGCCTGTTGACCCACGAAAAATGCGGGTGAGACGGCGACGGGACAACGGGAATTCGTCAGCAATGTACAGTCCCGGATTCGCTGAAGCACGCGCTAGCGATGGTGCTCGGAAATTCCGGATAGGGCCGGTAATCAAGACTGGGTCGTAGTGACTTTTCTATGCTGAGCGCCAGGATGATTCGTAGGCAAGCGCGCTTCAGTCTCGAACAGTTTTTCCCGATAGGACCCTTGCTCGTAGTGCTCCCGATAAACACCGCGCCGTTGCAACTCAGGCACGAGTAACTCCACTACGTCCTGAAAGGTGCGGTGCGCCGAGACATAGGTTAGGTTAAAACCGTCAAGATCAGTCTCGTCCATCCAGGCCTGCATCTCGTCGGCGACCTGTTGCGGCGTTCCAGTAATGACAGGTCCACGTCCGCCTATGGACACGTACTCAACGGCTTCAGCGACGGTCCATACCCGCGACGGATCCGCCGATGAAAACGAAGCGAGTGCGGAACGGCCGGCGTTGGTGTCAACGTAAGTTAGCTCGTCTTCCGGTTGATAAGTCGATAGGTCGATTCCGGTCCATCCTGACAGCAGCGCAGCCGCGCCTTCGGTGCTCGCGTGCCGCTGGTATTCCTGAAACTTGGCAAGCGCCTCTTCCTGCGTGCGGCCAAGCACAACCGTGAACATCGCGAAGATCAGCACTTGCTTGTTGGCGTCGCGACCATTTGCGCTCGCTGCCGCGCGGATATCCGCCACGTTGCGCTTTACGATGCCACGCGTTGGTGCTGCGACGAATACGCATTCGGCGTGTTGCGCGGCGAATTGCTTGCCGCGACCAGAGCTGCCTGCCTGAAACAGCACCGGCGTGCGTTGCACTGAGGGCTCGCACATATGGAAGCCGGGAACCTTGAAGTAACGGCCCTCGTGAGCGATTCCATGTACCTTCGATGGATCGGTATAGATGCCGCGCTCGCGGTCGCGCACCACCGCCCCGTCTTCCCAGCTCCCTTCCCACAGTTTGTAGCAGACCTCCATGTATTCGTCGGCGAGATCGTATCGTTCGTCATGGGACAACTGCTGGTCGAGGCCGATATTGCGGGCGGCGCTGTCCAGATAACCTGTGACGATGTTCCAGCCGATGCGCCCGTTCGTCAAGTGATCCAGCGTGCTCATGCGGCGGGCAAAAGTGTACGGATGCTCATAAGAAAGCGAACACGTCACCCCGAAGCACAGATGCTCCGTTACCTGGGACATGAGCGGAATGACGGCCAGTGGATCGTTCATCGGAACCTGCGCCGCGTGACGCAGTGCTGCATCGGCGCTCGAGCCGTAAACGTCGTAGGCGCCGAGGACATCGCCCAGGAATACCCCTTCGAAAAGTCCTTGCTCCAACAGACGCGCGAGGTCGGTCCAGTACACCGGGCTTAGATAATCGACGGCGCGATCTCCCGCGGCGGTCCATTGCCCCGGCGCAAGATGTCCGACGCAGTTCATCAGGAAGGCATTGAGCCGGATCGGTCTGGTCACAGGATGGTTTCGCGAAAAGTGAAAGGATGAAGTTTAGGGCTCGTCAATCCGATCGCAAATCGTGATGGACGATTTGCTTATATCTGCACGTGTTATGGGAGGCGCTGCATACGAAACGCACTTGTGCCAAGCACAGGAAAATGCCAATTGATAGCTGACATTGTTGGTTTGCTGGACGGTACGGTTCTGCTATTTTCGAACGTCCGCGAAAGCCGGATCACACCTTCGCACCTTCTTACCCGCCGCCCTTCATCAATGCCTCCTGCTGTCACACCGCGTCTTCTGGACGTTCGTAACCTCAACGTGTCCTACGGCACGCATCGCGCGGTCACCGCTCTCGACTTGCACATTGAAGCCGGGGAGGTCCTCGCATTGGTCGGCGAGTCTGGCTGTGGAAAATCCACGACGGCAATGGCGTTACTGCGCCTGCTTCCTCCCGCAGCCCGCGTCCACGGTGAAGTGCATTTCGATGGCGTCGACCTGCTGGCCCTATCGGAGTCGCGCTTGAGCGCCATACGAGGTCATCGGATATCGATGATCTTCCAGGAGCCGACGACGTCCCTCAACCCGGTCCTGAAGATTGGCGATCAGATTGGCGAGGCATTGCGGCTGCACCTCGGAATGTCCAGGCGGGCCGCTCGCGCGCGGACGCTCGAACTTCTCGATCTCGTGCAGATTGCCGAGCCCGCGAGGCGCATAGACGACTACCCTCATCAGTTTTCCGGCGGTCAGCGTCAACGCGTGATGATCGCCGCCGCAATCGCATGCGAGCCTAAGTTGCTCGTTGCCGATGAACCCACCACGGCGCTGGATGTCACTATCCAGGCCGACATCCTGGCGCTGCTGGACAGGCTGCGACGCGATTTGTCGATGGGCTTGCTGCTGATCACTCATGATCTTGGTGTGGTCGCGGACTGGGCGGATCGCGTGGTCGTGATGTACCGCGGCCGCGAGATGGAGCAGCAAACCACGCGGGCGTTTACAGCGAAGCCGAGGCATGCCTACTCGCGCGGCTTGCTGGGCGCGTCGCTGCACCTTGGGGCGGATCGCCATTACCGGACGTCGCGGCTCGCGGAGGTGCGGGTGAAAGAGACGCCGAAAGGCGAACTGGCATTCTCACTCGAAACGCCACCTGCAAAGCCTGAAAACCAGGTGAGTTCCGCCGATGCAACGCCCATGCTTGTCATCGACCACGTGAACACAATCTACCAGACTGCCGAGGGTCCGCGGCACGCTGTCCGTGATGTCAGCCTCACGGTCAACCGCGCGGAGACGGTGGGGCTCGTGGGCGAATCAGGTTGCGGAAAAACCTCGCTGTCGCGCACGATCATGCGGCTCGTCGATTCCGCATCCGGTCGCATTCTGTTGAACGGACAGGATATCTCGAGCCTGTCGCGCAAAGCGTTGCTGCCCCACAGGCGGCACCTGCAGATGATCTTCCAGGATCCGTTTGCATCGCTGAATCCTCGGCAAACGGTAGATCAGATCTTGCAGTTTGCGTTGACCGTGCAGGGCGGCCTGTCCAGGAGTGAAAGACGGGCAAGAATAAACCACATACTCGATGCCGTTGGATTGCCGGCCGACGCGCGGCACCGCTATCCGCACGAGTTTTCGGGTGGCCAGCGGCAGCGCATTGGCATTGCAAGAGCGCTGGTGCTAAAGCCGGCCATGCTTATTTGTGACGAACCCGTGTCGGCACTCGATGTATCGATTCAGGCGCAAATACTGAACCTGCTGGTCGACCTGAAAGCCGAGTTCAATCTGTCGATGTTGTTCATCTCGCATGATCTTGCCGTGGTTCGGTATATAGCGGACCGGGTGCTGGTCATGCAAGCTGGCCGCATTGTAGAAAGCGGCGATCACGATGCTATCTGGTCCCGCCCCGCGCACGCCTACACGCGTTCCCTGATCGCCTCGGCGCCCGGGCATCGGCGCGCATTGGAGCGCGCGCGGGACGGCGTCATTGTTTGATCAACTCAGTGAGCAGGAGCGCCTGCCACATCTTCTTCCACTTCAATTTCCAGCGCTTCATTGAATCGTGCGAAGAATGCGCAGAGTGAAGCCCGCAAGGTTAGCTCGACGACCTGTTCTTGAGAAAAGTGCTCGCGCAGGCGTTCGACCAGCCGGTCCGTCACGCGCTGCCGCGTGACTGCTGACGCATAGTCGCGAACCAGCCGTTCCACCGGATCGAGCCCGGGTACGTCGGGGTCGAGAATGTTCTCGACAGTATGGGTGTCGATACCCAGAGCGCCCAGTTTCGGCGCGTGATGCGAGACGCAGTATTGGCACTGATTTTCGCGCGACGCCGTCACGAGCACGATTTCCAGGTGCCGTCGCGTAATCAGCGCGTCTTTGGCCGACTGCAGCAGCAGTCCATAAATATGCTCGATGGACGCCGGACGATGGGCGAGCACGCCAAGCATGTTGCCGAATGCACCGTAGTCACGCTCGACAATCTCGAACACTTCGAGCGCGCGTCCTTCAAGTCCTTGTTTGCCGATGTTGTCGATGCGGCTCATGTCAGTATCCTCAGAAAATCGGTCGTTGCCATTAGTCGTTTCCGCGCGGGTCGAGTACTTTCGCCAGCCCGTCGCTAAGAAGATTGAGCGCCAGCACTGTTACCACGATAGCCAGTCCGGGAAGCGTGGCGATATACCAGTCCGTGCGCAACACTTCGCGCCCCGAGCCCACCATATTGCCCCAACTCGCCACGTTCGGATCGCCGAGTCCCAGGAACGCCAGGGCGGATTCGGTGAGGATCGCGGTTGCGACCAGCAGCGATGTCGACACCAATATTGGCGTGAGCGTATTCGGAAGGATATCGCGGATAATGATGCGCCAGTCGCTCGCGCCGAGCGCAATGCTCGCCTGAACCATCTCGCTATGACGCAGCTTCTGCGCCTCGGACCTGACGAGGCGCGCGAGATTCGGCCATGACGTGATACCGATCGCGATCGCAATGGTCGCCACGGAGGGCCGCACGATAGCCACGATGGCGAGCGCGAACAGGAAAGGGGGCATGGTCTGGAAAAACACGGTGATGCGGCTGATCTCGCGGTCGACGCGCCCGCCAAAATAACCGCCCGCTAGTCCCCCCGCGATGCCGAGCGCCGCTGCGATCAGGGTCGCGACACTCGCGATCAAGAGCGAAGCCCGTGAGCCGTGGACAATGCCCGCAAGAATATTGCGCCCGAGCATATCGGTGCCGAGCAGGTACGCGGGATCCTGCCCGGGACGCAAAAAGGGCTCGGCCACGAGTTCGAGCGGATCGCCAGGGCAAAGCCAACCTGCTGTCGCCGCCATGACAAGAATGGCCAGCAGCAGGCCACCACCGATCACGCAGGACGGCGAGCGCAGCAGGCGCATCAACCACGAACGCCGTTCGTATGAAACCGCGGCAGGGCGAGGGGTGATTGGTTCGATTGAGCTGGACATGTCAGTCTTTCGCGATCCGGGGGTCAAGTCGACGATTGACGAAATCAGTGGCCCAGTTGATCAGGACGACCAGGATGGAACTGCACAGGAGAATGCCGAGGAGCACGTTCAAGTCGCGCTGTACCAGCGTGTCAAAAGCGAGCCTTCCAAGCCCCGGCCATGAGAACACGGTCTCAACGACCACCGCGCCGCCGATGATCGAGCCGATCTGCATGCCGAGCATTGTGACGAATGGAATCAGCGCGTTTCTCAGTACATGCACGCGAAACAGCCGCGCCGGCCGTACACCGCGTGCAACCGCTGTCCTCACGTAAGCCTGCCGTCTCACGTCGATCACGCTTGCCCGAATCAGCCGGGTATAAATCGCCACGTAGAAGAGTGCAAGCGTGACGCTCGGAAGAATCAGATGACGGAGAACGTCGACCAGGTAGGCGAGGCCGGTCAACCCCGACGAGACCGTTGCCATGCCGTCGACCGGCAGCCAGTCGAGCCAGACGGAAAATACAACGACCAGCATCATGCCGACCCAGAACAGAGGTGTCGCGAAGCACAGCAATGCGAGCGTGGACACCAATATATCGACGAAGCGACCCGCGTGGTAAGCGGCCAGAGCGCCCAGCGTGACGCCGATCACGGCGGCCAGCAGCACGGCGCTGCCCATCAGCAGCAACGTGGCCGGCAGCCGGGTGCCTATCAGATGCGCGACCGACATACCTTGTCGATACGAATAGCCCAGGTCGAAGTGCGCCAGGTGGCCGAGGTACTTGGCGAACTGAACATAGAGCGGCTGGTCGAGGCCGAATTGCTGCCTCAAGGCGGCAATGTATTCAGGCGATGCCGATCCGGCCTCACCGGCGATGACCTGAACCGCGTCACCCGGCGCGAGGCGTAACAAAAAGAAGTTGACGATCGCCACACCGAGAACGATACCGGCGAGCTGCCACAGCTTCCTGAGCCATCTCGACACAATCGAGGAATGAAACCGCGATGGGCGAGTCGCGTCAGAGTCACTCATGTTTTGAAGGATCGGTGTACCAGAAGTTCTTGAACGAGCCGTACACCTGGTCGACACCGCTCACTGTATCGTGGAGATCGGATGCTTCGAGCGTGAAGAAGTGCATTTCGAGCAGTGGCAACGAAGGCAGATCGGTTTGAACCTGACGCTGGAACTCCTTGAACAGTTTCACGCGTTCAGCTTGGTCGCCGGAACCCTGGGCATCGCGAATCAGCTGGTCGACCTTCGCGTTGCGATAGCCCGGACCGTTGCTGAAAGGAATATTCTTGCCGATGCTGTCCGACTGGTAATTACGCGTTACCCCGACTTGCGGGTCTGAAAAGCCCGCATACCACTGGATAGTCACATCGAAATCGCGGTCGCCGTAAATGCGGTGCGTGTAGGTGGGAACGTCCTGGTTACGAATCTCCGCATCCACGCCGACTTTCTTGAACGCCTGCTTGATGAACTCGGCGCTGCGTCGAAACTCGTCGCCATAAGGCAGATAGTCGATAACGATCTTGAAGCGCGTACCGTCCGGACCGGCCTTGTAACCCGCTGCATCGAGCAACGCGTTAGCCTGCTTCACGTCATACGGATACTTCGGCACGTTTGGTTCGAAGAACTCCGTCAACGTGGAGACCACTGGGCTGACTGCCGCTTTGCCGAATCCGGACCAGACCACGCGGATGTACGCATCGCGATCGATCGCACGGTAGAGTGCTTCGCGTACCCGCACGTCCTTCAGGTAGGGACGCTCGACATTGGTATCGAGGAACAGCCAGGGTGAGAGCCATTCGTAGCCCTTGGTCTGGATGCGCAGGGTGGGCAGCTTCGCCAGACGTTGCGCATCACGGGCCGGCACCGGGCTCAACGACGCATATTGCACGTCTCCCTTTTCAAGCGCGGCGGTGCGCGCGCCGCCGTCCGGAATCACGCGATAGATCACTTTATCCAGATAGGGCTTGCCCTTGTCCCAGTAGTCCGGATTACGTTCGAGCAGGATGTAGTTGCCCTTCACCCATTGCTTGAAGATGAACGGACCCGTACCAACCGGCTTGTTGTTGTAGGGATTGTTGAGAATGTCCGTGCCTTCATACAAGTGCTTTGGAAGCACTTGTGCGCCATTGCTGTTGAGCGAACTCAGTACCGCGAGCGAAGGTTTGGAGAAGTGGATGACGACGGTGTAGTCGTCGGGGGTATCGACCTGATTTGCGTTCGCAAACAGAGCCTGGTTACGCGGATGGTATTTTTTCCAGACGTTCTCAAGGGTCCATTTGACGTCAGCGGATGTGAATGGCTGGCCGTCATGCCACTTCACTCCGTGACGCAGATTGAGCGTCAGGGTCTTGCCGTCTTTCGACAGGTCCCATTTTTCCGCGAGGCCGGGTTTCAGGTGAAAGTCGTTGTCGTATTCGATCAAGCCATCGAATACATTGGTGCTAAAGGTTCCGGTGGGTGACGATGTGCTTAGCGCTGCCGTCAGGATGACAGGCTCGGGCTGCGCGATGACGGTCAGCGTGCCTCCGCGTTTGGGAGTTTGTGCATGAGCCAATATTCCCTGACTTAGCAGGGCGACGATCATCACGCTACGCCCGAGCATGCCCCATGCGGACGTTTTCAACTGTATGGACACCGTTATTCCCTCTGTGTGACTGCGTGTTCGAATGATTCGCTTGAGGAGTGCTTCCCTGGAGGCCGCATACACTATCAGCGGAAAAGGCGAAGGTGAACCAACAAATCGGAATGTCGTTATCGCGAGGAGGTGTAAGTATTTGAGGAAAGCTGCGCAAGGGCGGCTTATTTGAAAATATTGAATGCCAAGCAGATACTCGACGAGCTATCGGCAGATATTCATCATTTTGAGCGCGTTGCCAAGTACCGAAAAAAGTACGACTGCCGGGCGATTTAAGATTTTTGGATCGTCGGGGGAATCTGTGGGTGAAATCGATGGATTCAGGCGGCGTTGAGGAAACAACATAGCTTTCGGCAGGTGGCATCGAAGAGGCCTTGCTCGCGCTCAGAGCGGTCATCCAGGAGTGGGCCACCGTCTTGCTCGTCGATATACCGTAACAGTATTGAGCGGGCGTCCAGCCTCCTGAGTTCGCGGTAAAGCTGCCGCTCTTCAACGAGACGACCACCGAGCATCCAGATGAAGTCCCGATGCTGGTGCAGGGTTTTTCGGCTGTAACCGCTGTCCAGAAGATGCAGGAGATACGGTGTGAATATCTTGACGAGATCCTGTCCGAACGGAATGTCCTGTTGCTCAAAGCTCCAAGACTTGGGCCAGTTTTGCAGGTCGGGAACGAGTCGTTCAAGAGCGCTTGATTCGGGTGTGACAATGGCGGTATTACCGACGATTTTTCGCTTGCTAGCCATGCTTTTGACCCGCTTGCTCAATTCCTGTCATCATTTCCCCGGTTTCGTTTATGAAGGGGCGCGGCTGTGCGACAGGACGCAGACCATTGAGATTGACGTGCGCCCACGTAAGGGATCCAAACCAGTTTGTTCGTGCTGCAACGAGCGCGCAAGCGGCTACGATACGCTCGGAGAACGTCGCTTCGAGTTCATCCCAATCTGGGGTTTTGCCGTCATTCTGCTGTATTCGATGCGTCGTGTCGATTGCCGTCGGTGTGGCGTAAAGGTTGAGACGGTACCGTGGGCTATCGGCAAGCATACGTTGACCAAGGCATACATGCTTTTTCTGGCCCAGTGGGCTCGTAAGCTGTCGTGGAAAGAAACCGCGCTGAGTTTCCGCACCAGCTGGGAGAAGGTCTTCAATGCCGTGGAATGGGTAGTCGACTGGGGGCTGAATCATCGTGAGCTCGGGACGATTCGCGCTTTCGGCGTTGACGAGATCCAGTATGGCCGAGGGCACCAGTACCTCACGCTCGTCTACCAGATCGAGGCCGGCCGCACGCGACTGCTCTGGGTCGGACAGGAACGTACTAAGGAGAGCTTCGCGAAGTTCTTTGCGATGATCGGCAAGCCGCTGTGCGAGAAGGTCGAATTCGTGTGTTCCGACATGTGGAAGCCCTATCTCGAAATGATAGCGCGTCATTGCCCGAACGCCCTGAATATCCTCGACCGTTTCCACATCGTTGCCAAGATGAACAAAGCGATCGATGAGGTGCGAGCCGATGAGGCCAGGCGCATGTCGCGTGATGGCTATGAGCCTGTTCTCAAAAAATCCCGCTGGTGCCTGCTTGCGCGACGCGAGAACCTTACTGGCAAACAACGCGTTCGCCTGCGTGACCTACTCCAGTACAACTTACGTAGCGTACGTGCCTATCTGCTCAAAGAAGAATTCCAGCAACTCTGGGACTACATCTCTCCTGTCTGGGCGGGCAAGTTCCTCGACCAGTGGTGCAAGCAGGTGATGCGCTCACGCATCGAGCCGATGAAGAAGTTTGCCCGGACCGTGCGCTCGCACCGGGATCTGATCCTCAACTACTTCCGTGCCAGAAAGCAGTTCTCCAGCGGCGTTATCGAGGGGCTGAACAATAAGGCCAAAGTCACTATGAGAAAAGCGTACGGCTTCCGAACCTTCCGAGCCACAGAAATCGCGCTCTATCATGCACTTGGCAAGCTTCCCGAGCCTCCATCCACCCACACTTTTTACTGACGAACCAGATTTTTAAATCCTCATGCGAGCGCTTAGCGCAGGTAGTCGGGGCGCGTGAATCCCTTGAATCGCTCGTCGACCACGCGCCTGAACTCGGGAGACTTGTAAGCGTTGGCGATGTCCTGAACGTACGGCTTTTCGAGGTCGCTACTACGCACGGCGACGAGGTTGAGGTAGTGAGGCGGAATCTTTTCGAGCAACAACGCGTCGGTAAGCTTCAGCCCGGCGGCCAGCGCGAAATTTCCATTGATGAACGCGTAATCTACGTCGTCGAGGGAGCGGGGCAATTGCGCGGCGTCAAGTGGCAGCAGCTTGAGCTTATGCGGGTTGGTGGCTATGTCTCGCTCGGATGACGTGACCGGATTGGTCCCCGGTTTGAGCGTGACCCAGCCGATCTGTTCAAGCAGCACGATTGCACGCGCCTGGTTAGTGACATCATTGGGCAACGATACGGTCGCGCCGTCCTTCACGTCCGCAAGACTTTTGAATCTGTGGCTGTAGGCGCCGATCGGTGCGGTCGGGACCTTGATCAGTTCGGAGAGCTTGAGATTATGATCATCGGAGAATTTCTTCAGGTAAATCTCATGCTGAAACGCATTGGCGTCGAGCGCTCCGTCCGCCAGGGCGAGATTGGGCTGTACATAGTCGGTGAATTCGATGATCGTGACCTTATAGCCTTCCTTCTCCAGCACCGGTTTTATGCCATAGCGAATCTGGTCGGCATAAGGACCCGCTGTCGCGCCAAAGCGGATCTCATTTTTCGCGGGATCTGCCGCGTATGCCGACGCCGCCACGACCGGCACAAGCAGGAAAGCACAAATGCCACGCACCCAATTCATCTCAATCTCCACGTAATTTTCTTTAGTCGCAGCAGCGCCACGAGCCTTTGTAGTCTTTTGACGTCCACTCTTTCAGGAAGCCGACGCGAAGATAAGCGAATCGAATTCTGGCGCAAAGCAAGCAATTCTGCTTTGCTAAGAATCGGGTGTGTTTTCGTCCGTGCTGCGATTGCCCGATGGTCTGATCAGTGGGGGCAATGCCCATCGAAGAGTTTTCAAGTCCCTGTGTCTTTAGTGGCCTGGTTCGTTATGCAACCCGCATCTTGAACCGCCCGGTAGGCCTCAATCGTGGCGCAGCCATAAGCAAAGCAGGCATTGTTCGTTGGCGACGCATGACATGCGTTCTACGATTAAATCGTCTTACTCGTCACCCTCTCCCGTGTCGCGCGCGAATCGACGGCGGTGCCGAGCGCGCCGTGTGGTAGCCGGTCGGCGATTACAGGATGAGCGGAGGGCAGCACATGGCACCGGACAAGGAATTTGCCGTAAAGACTGGGCTTTGGGCAAGGCTCGGAAATATCCTGCGACGCGGGCCGTCAAGGCCTGCTGCAGCGGCCTGTGCGAGTAAGGCGGGACAGCAGGAGGTTGGGCCGGCACTGCACGCTTCGGAGCGGCTGGAGTGCATCGCTGCGTACGCACGTGCGGGCTATTTTGACATGGGCTACGTCGCGGATCTGTTCGTTTTTATCCCCGAAATTCCCTTGAGCGACTGGCGGGATGAGCCGTGACGCTTGTCCGTCACGTCACCGGGAAAGCCTGTCTATCCTCTATCCAACGCAGCGAGGTCACCGCGTCGATCGTGACGCTCGCACGCTTTCGACGTCCCCACAGGAAATCTACGTCAGCGCGTCACGCTTCGTGAAAACGCCATCTTGGTGCTCGTGCCGGGCTAATCTCGATTGCTGATAAGCAACTTCCATTTTGATAGTAGGCCCGTGAGATTGGCACTGTTCCAATTGAGGATAAGGATCCGTTTCGGTGGCTACCCTTCGCGGTGGTCGCACCGCTTCGGTGTTCGGCAGTAGCGCTTTGCGATTTCCAAAATATCGAAAGCCTGCGAGCAACCTTTCCCTCTGGAACAATCATGTCGACCAGTACTATCGCAGGCGCTGAATTGCGCTTGCCCAAACTTCCCGATCCGGACCGCGTCCAAGGTATTTCCAACGACCCACAGGCGCTGGACGCGGCTCGCCGTCTGGCCGATGAATTCGCGCCCGGGGCCGCGAGCCGGGATCGGGAACGTTTGCTACCCTGGGCCGAACTCGATCTCTGGTCCGAAAGCGGCCTCGGCACCATCACGGTACCGCGCGAATACGGTGGTGCCGACGTGTCGCTTGCGACCCTCGCCGAGGTATTTGTCATACTGTGCGCGGCCGATCCGGCGTTGGGACAGATTCCGCAGAATCATTTCGGTGTGCTGGGCGTATTGCGCGAGATCGGCACGCCCGCTCAGAAGCTGCGCCTGTACAACGAGGTCTTGGCTGGACGACGGCTGGGCAATGCCGGACCGGAGCGCCGCTCAGCCGAGTCCTCGACCATCCTCCAGGGCACCACGCGTCTGCGCACGACCCCCGATGGATTGCGCCTCGACGGCCGCCGGTTTTACTCCACGGGTGCATTGTTCGCGCACCGCGTGCCGACTCGAGCGACAGACGACGAGGGCCGCGCGGTCCAGGTCTGGGTACCTCGCGACGCGCCGGGACTCAGCGTGATCGACGACTGGAGTTCGTTCGGTCAACGCACCACGGCCAGCGGCAGCGTGGTGTTCGATCAGGTCGCAATCGACCCGCAAGACGTGCTTCCAATCTGGCAACTCGCCGATCGTCCCGGACTATACGGTCCGACTTCGCAACTGATTCAGGCCGCGATCGACCAGGGCATCGCCGAAGCGGCAGTGGCTGATGCCATGACTTTCGTGCGTGAACGCGCCCGGCCGTGGATCGATTCGGGGCTGGAGCATGCTGTGGATGATCCGTACATCATCGCTGATGTCGGCCGCCTGCAAATCGACCTCCATGCCGCCCACGAAGTCCTGCTTGAGACCGGCCGTACCCTGGATGCGATCGCCTCCTCAGGAACGCTTGACGCCGAGCTCAGCGCACGCGCTTCGGTGGCGGTTGCCGAAGCCAAGGTATTAACCACGCGCATTGCGCTCGAGGCCAGTGAAAAACTGTTCGAGCTGGCCGGCTCCTCGGCCACGCGCGCGGCCCATAACCTGGATCGTCATTGGCGCAACGCGCGTACTCACACGCTTCATGACCCGGTGCGCTGGAAGTCGCACCTGATCGGCAACTACTATCTCAACGATGTGCTGCCCGCGCGGCACTCCTGGAACTAAGCCATGACTTTTTCTGTATCCGAGGGGAGCACGGCCGCCGCGCTCGCAGGACCGATCCCCAGCCCGCGTCCGGCTCGCATACCCGATTTGATAAAAGACGACGCGCAGGCGCTAGCGGTCGCGCAACGGCTCGCCGCTGAATTCGCGCCGAATGCGGCGCTGCGTGACCGCGAGCGTCACTTGCCATGGGCCGAGCTGGATGCCTTCGTCCTGAGCGGCCTGTGGGGTATCACCGTACCGCGCGCATACGGCGGCGCAGGCGTCACCAACGGTGTGCTGGCAGAGGTGACAGCGATCATCTCGGCAGCCGACGGGTCGCTCGGCCAGATTCCGCAAAACCATTATTACGCGCTCGAAGTCTTGCGCGTGGGCGGTAGTCACGCCCAAAGACGCTTCTTTTACGAGCGTGTCCTGGCGGGCGAACGCTTTGGCAATGCGCTCGCCGAGATCGGCAACAAGGACTTCAAGCGCCGCACTCGGCTCACGCGCGCGCTGGGCGACTGGCATATAGACGGCCAGAAGTTTTATTGCACTGGCGCCCTCTATGCGCACTGGATTCCCACGCTGGTCGTGGCGGACGATGACGGCCGTGACGTGACGTACCTGGTGTTCGTGCCGCGTGGAGCGCCGGGAGTAACCGTCACCGACGACTGGGACGGCTTCGGCCAGCGGGTGACCGGCAGCGGGTCGGTCCGCTTCGAACATGTAGCGGTGCAGCCGGAATGGGTCATACCGTTCCAAACCTCGTTTGATCGCCCCACCACCATTGGTCCGCTGGCGCAGATCATCCACGCGGCCATCGATCTGGGTCAGGCCCGTGGCGCATTCAATGCGATGTTACCGTTCGTCCGCGAGCGTTCGCGGCCGTGGATCGATGCGAAGGTCGCGCGTGCCAGTGACGACCCGCTGACGATCGCCCAGGTCGGCGATCTCGCGGTGCGCCTTCGGGCAGCGGAGGCCCTGGTGCGAAGAGCAGGACGGGCAGTCGACACGGCGCAAGCCGATCCCACCGAGCGCTCGGTGGCAGAAGCCTCCGTCGCGGTGGCCGAGGCGCGTGCGCTCACGACCACCGCGTCACTCGACGCCGGCTCGCGCCTGTTCGAACTCGCGGGTACGGCCGCTACGCTGGACGGCCTTGGTCTAGACCGCTTCTGGCGCAATGCGCGCACCCACACGCTGCATGACCCGGTGCGCTGGAAGTATCACGCCGTGGGTAACTTCTATCTCAACGACAAGCTTCCGCCCCGGCATGGAGCGCTTTGATGGTTGGGTGGGCGAGTGAATGCCGGGGCACGAGGATGTTGCTGAATCGGGACACGGACCAAGCGGCAATTTCGTGCCTTATTCCCCACGTCATGAAACGCCCGCCTGCACCTCCGGCACCACTTCGGCACTGCGTTTTCTTCGCAGCCGGGGATTGAACGCGGTATGCAGTGCGTCGCTCAGCAGGTTGAGTCCGAGCACGGTCAATGCAATCGCCGAGCCCGGCACCGCGATCATGTACCAGGCAGTGCGCAACGCTTCGCGCCCCGTGCCGACCATCGAACCCCAGCTCACCACATTCGGGTCGCCGAGCCCGAGGAACGACAACGCGGCTTCCGACAGGATTGCATTGGCGACCAGCAGCGCGGTGGAGACGAGAATGGGCGTCATCGCGTTGGGCAGGATTTCGATGAAAATCAGGTGCGCATCGCTAGCGCCTATCGCGACGCTCGCACTGACAAACTCGCGCTCTCGCAACACAATAAACTCACCACGCGTCAGGCGCGCGATGCTGGGCCATGCCGTCACGCCGAGCGCAAAAACGATGGTAGTCAGTGAAGGCGTCAAGATGGCGACAAGAATGATGGCAAGCAGGAAGGGCGGTACGGTCTGGAAGAACTCGGTGAACGCCATGAGCACCTGATCGATCAGGCCGCCGAAAAAACCTGCGATGCCACCAATCAGGATGCCTAAAACAAGTGCGATGACTGCGACCGATCCGCCCACGTACAGCGAGACACGTGCCCCATGAAAGAGCCCTGCCAGCAGGTCACGTCCCATCAGGTCCGTGCCGAGCGGATACGCACTATCGGCGCCGGGCCACTGGTAGGGCGCGGCGACCATATCCAGCGGATCGCCCGGAAAAAGCCAGTTCGCCGAAAGCGCCGCGCCCAAGGCCAGCACGAGCAGAAGTGCGCCGAAGAACGCCGACGGCTGACTAAAAAAATGCAGGAATTTTTTCATTGCCGGTGCCTCGTACGCGGATCGATCAAGCCATAAAGCAGATCGACAACCAGATTCAACACGACCACCAGAACCGCCGACAGCAGCAACACGCCGACCAGCAGATTGACGTCCCGGCTCTTGATCGCTTCGAACGAGAGTTGCCCAAGTCCCGGCCAGCCGAACACCGTTTCCACGATGATCGAGCCGCCGAGCAACGCGCTGCTTTGCAGGCCCAGCATTGTGAGAACGGGCAGGATGGCATGACGCAATGCGTGGTGCGTCACCACGTACCAAGGTCGTCCACCCTTGGCGCGGGCGGTGCGAATAAAATCTTCCTGCAGCGTCTCGATCATTGATGCGCGCGCCAGTCGTGCGAAGACGGCGACGTAATAAAGCACGAGCGTGGCGGCAGGCAGCACCAGATGACGCAGCCGGTCGAGCAGCAGCCCGAAGCCGTGATGAGCGATGTTGGTATCGACGATACCGCCGATCGGGAACCATTCGAGATGCACGCCAAACACCACGATGAGCATCAGCGCTGTCCAGAACATTGGCGCGGAATAGCCGAGGGTTGCAAGCGTTGACAAGAAGGTGTCGACGAAACCATGCGGCCGGCGCGCGGCGAGCACGCCCAGCAATACGCCCAGCAGCACCGAGATGACCAGCGACGTGCCGATCAATACCAGCGTGGCGGGCAAGCGTTCAAAGATCAGCGTCGAGACCGGTTCACCGAAGCGAAACGAAAAGCCGAGATCGAACCGTAGCGCATGCCCGACGTAATGCAGCAACTGCCACACGACACTATGGTTGAGCCCGTAAGCCTCACGAAGCTGGGCCACGTACTCCGGCGAGACGTTGCCGCTTTCGCTCGCGATGACATCGACGAGATCACCCGGCATCAGCTTGAGCAGCACGAAGTTGAGCACCGTGGTGCCGAGCAGGACCAGCACCAGTTGAATCAGGCGCCGTCTGATCCTGTCTCCGTTAATGCCAGATGTCAGTTGCAGCATGGTTGTTACGCCTTGTCGAACCAGACTTGCGCGAAGTTGGCACGCGAATGGCTGGCGGTATCGGTGACATTGCGCAGGTTTTTAGCCCACACGCCGAACCAGCGGAACTCGAACAGGTTGATGAGCGACAGGTCGCGTTGAGCGATCTTTTGCAACTGGAAGTACAGGTCGCGTCGTTTGGCCGGATCGGTTTCCGTTTGTGCCGCTTCGATCACATGATCCATCTCGGGACTTGCATAGCCGGACGCGTTGAACCAGGGCGTACCTTTGGCTTCCGCCTTCGACCAGTAATGCTGTTCTATGCCGATCTGCGGATCCAGTCCGTCTGTGCCCCAACTGCTGATGAGCTGGAAGTTGTAGTCCGTGAAGACGTTCTTGATCCAGGTCGGCAGATCCTGTCCCCGCAAGGTCACGTCGATGCCAACCCGGCGCAGCGCCTGACGCACGAATTCACCGGTGCGACGATAGTCGTCGCCATACGGAATGAAATCGTGGTTGAGCTTGAAACGCCAGCCGTCTGCTTGCTTCGGGAAGCCCGCTTTGTCGAGCAGGGTTTCGGCGAGTTTGGGGTCGTACGGGTACTGCTGCGTGTCGGGCGTGTAGAACGCCTTCACCAGCGACGATTCCGGGCCCGTAGCGGGCACGGCGTAGCCACCCCACACAGTCTTCACCAGGACGTCCCGGTTGATCGCGTGCGCGATGGCCTGACGAACTTCGAGCTTGGCAAGAATGGGGTCGCGCAGGTTCGGTTCGAGCCACAGCCACGCCGCGTAGCCGTTGTAACCTTCCTGCGAAACCACGAGGTTGGGCAGTTTGGCGAGCCGGTCCGCGTCCGCGAACGTCACCGGGTTGCGCTCGCCATATTGCGCGGCGCCTGTTTCGAGCGCTGTCGCGCGCCCCGACACGTCGGGCGTGATCTTCCACGTCAGGCGATCGAGATACGGCTGACCAGGCGCCCAGTACTTGTCGTTGCGATCCAGCACGATACGGTCGCCCCGCAGCCACTCCTTGAACACGAACGGCCCGGTCCCCACCGGTTTGTTGTTGTACGGATTGTTGCGGATGTCCGTATTTTCGTAGAGGTGCTTCGGCAGGATCGGCGTGCCGAGCGAATCGAGAATACCGAAGGTGGCAGGCGTCGATTTCGATAAATGCAGAACGACCGTATGCGCATCCGGCGTGTCGATTCGTGTCAGGTATTGCAGCACACGCCGTGATGCCGGGCTGATCTTGAGCCAGACTTCTTCGGCGGAAAATTTCACGTCGGCGGCGGTGAACGGCTGGCCGTCGTGCCAGGTCGCGTTCTGACGCAGCTTGAAGGTCCACGTGAGACTGTCGGGCGAGACGGTCCAGCTTTCCGCCAACTGCGGACGCGGCTTCAGGTCGGGGCCGTATTCAACAAGACCATCGAAGATCTTGCTCGCGACCGCTCCAATCATGGTGGCGGAATTCACAAAGAACGCGAGGGTCGGCGGTTCCGGATGAATGACGGCGGTCAACGTGCCGCCTCGTTTGGCGCCCTGCAAGGTGTTCGGCAGCGGTTCGGTCAACGCCCATGCTTCGCCGGTGAACATGAACGGTGTTGCTGCGCCCGCGAGCAATGCGCCGGCGCCTTTGAGCAAGCGCCGCCGCTTGAGGTCGGCCACGGCCGCCCCTAGCGGATCATCGCGAAACAGGAGTGTCGAGGTCGAAGGCGGGAGTGGCTTGGGGCGCTTGGATGTCACGATGGATTTTCCTTGTGGTGAACGGCAACGGCACATGCGACGACGGTACGGCGTCGATCAGGGCGCGGGTGTAGGGATGCTGCGGCGAGGTCCAGATGGAGCGGTGATCGCCGGTTTCGACCAGACGTCCCGCTTGCATCACGAGCACGCGATCGGCGATATAGCGGACGACAGAAAGGTCATGCGAAATGAAGAGCAGCGCGAGCCCGAGTTCGGCCTTGAGGTCGGCGAGGAGATCGAGAATTTGAGCCTGGATGGATACATCGAGGGCCGACACCGGCTCATCGCAGATCACTAATTCAGGTTCAAGCACAAGCGCTCGCGCAATGCCTATGCGTTGTCGCTGGCCGCCGGAAAATTCGTGCGGATAGCGCTGCAGTGCCGAAGCGGGCAGGCCAACCGCATCGACTATGCGGCGAATTTTTGTTTCGCGTTCGCGTCGTTGCGACACGCCATGAATCGCCAGGGCAAGGCCAAGCGTTCGTTCGACGGTGTGACGCGGATTGAGCGAGCCGTACGGGTCCTGAAAGATCATCTGCACGCGCCGGCGATACGGACGCAATGCGCGGCGCCGGCGATGCGTGACGTCGTCACCATCGAATACGATGCTGCCCGCGGACGGTTCCAGGAGTCGCGTCAACGCGCGGGAAAGCGATGACTTTCCGCAGCCCGATTCTCCGACGAGGCCCACGGTCTCGCCTTCTCGAATGTTGAACGAAACACCGTCGACTGCGCGCACATTGTGTCCCGTGCTGGGATAGTCGACCTGCAAGCCGGTTACCTCAAGCAGGATGCGCGGGGCGGTACTCGCTATTGCGTTTGTGGCTTCTGTGGCTGTCAGCCGCTCGCTGATGGTCTCCGTCAGGCGGCCGTCACGATAATGCAGTCCCGCGCCGAAGTGCAGCGACGCGCCAAGGAGCGCGCGCGTGTACGGCTGCGCAGGATGCGCGAACAACGTCGCAGTGTCGGCTTCCTCCACCTTCGTGCCGTCCTTCATCACGATCACGCGGTCTGCCCAGCGCGCGACGACACCGAGGTCGTGCGTGATCAGCAATACCGCCATCGACAACTCGCGTCGCAACTGATCGATGAGTTCGAGAATTTGCGCCTGGATGGTGACGTCGAGCGCCGTCGTGGGCTCGTCAGCGATCAGCAGGCTCGGGCGGCACGCTACCGCGATCGCGATCATCACGCGTTGTCGCTGGCCGCCGGAAAGCTGGTGCGGATACTGATCGAAGCGCAGTGCCGGCTCGGGCAGACGCACGAGATCCAGAAGCTCAAGCGCCTGCTTGCGCGCCGCTGAAAACGACAGCGGCCGATGCAGCGTCAGCGCTTCGGCGACCTGCCGCCCGATCGGCTGAAGCGGGTTGAGCGACGTCATCGGCTCCTGGAAAATCATGCCGATGCGATTGCCCCGCAACGCGCTCCATTCGCGTTCTCGCAGCGTGAGCAATGCCTGCCCTTCGAAGCGTATCGATCCTTCTACATGCGCTTGCACGGGCAGAAGTCCCATTGCAGCCAATGCGATGGTCGATTTGCCGCTGCCCGATTCCCCGACCAGCGCCAGCATTTCGCCATGTTGAATGGAGAGGTCGATGGGGTGAACCGCCGGACGTCCGCCGAACGACACGGCCAGTTTGTTCAGTTCGAGCAGTGGAGTTGTCGGGTTCATCTCGACAGTGCGCCCGTGTGTTGTTCTGGCAGTTGCGCCACGCTGCCGGGATAGCCGATCACCATGTTCCCTCTGGTTCTTTCATTGATGAGATGCTCGATTGTCGAAAATCGTCGCTTAAGCAGATAAGGCGTTTCGCAGGTCCGATTCACGTCGATGTCGAAGCCGTCACGGCTGAAGAAATGCACGATGAAAGCACTCAGAGGGATGTTCTGGCTCATGGCGGGCCATGTGACGGACGAATGAAATGAAAGAGGAGCGATTGCCTTGCAGCGTTGGGCAGTGCGCGAGCGACAAGGCAGGATCGCTAGGATGGCATGGTTGCGTTTTTTGGCTAACCATCGAATTGACATTTGCATTCCACGAAAGCGACGTGACCCCACGATGCGACGGCCGTGGCGATGGCGCACGCAGGTCAGCAGCTAATTGCTTCGCGACTCACGTTGGCCAGCGCCAAGTGCGGCGCGCGCAGCAATACCGCGCAACAGCGCTTTCGACGGCGCACGAATCTGGCAGCAAAGAACATTGCAACGGTGCAGCTCTAACGCGTCGCGACGCGCCAGCCCACGGTTGCACGCGAGACCGATCGCAAACCCTGCCGGCACCTGGCAAGGAACTTTCAATGAAACGTTTCATTGACAACGCCAGGGACATTGTCTAGATTAGGGCGTGCTGCGGGGCGTGCTGTGATTCGGGGTTTCGAGGATCTGATCCGCGGCGGTGCCATAACCCGGCGAAAGGGCTTTCTCATGAGCGAACGAGATCCTACGGTGGTGGAGCTTGGGGACGATTTTCCCGAGATCCGTACAGCTATCCAGGCAATCTGCAAGCGATTCCCTGGTGACTATTGGCGCGCTCTGGAAGACAAGGCTGCTTATCCGGACGAATTTGTCGGGGCGTTGACCAAGGCCGGCTATCTGGCGGCCCTGATTCCTGAGGAATACGGCGGCGCCGGGTTGCCACTGCGCGCGGCAGCGGTGATTCTCGAAGAAATTCATGCGAGCGGGTGCAGTGCGGGAGCATGCCACGCGCAGATGTACATCATGGGGACGCTGCTGCGGCACGGTAGCGCCGCGCAAAAACAGAAGTATCTGCCCGAGATTGCCGCTGGACGCTTGCGCCTGCAAGCGTTCGGCGTGACCGAGCCGAACACGGGCTCAGACACCACGCAACTCCGGACTCGCGCCGTGCGCGATGGTGACCATTACGTCATCACTGGGCAGAAAGTGTGGATATCGCGCGCCCGTCAGTCCGATCTGCTCTTGTTGCTGGCCCGAACCAAGCCATCGGAAGAGGTAACGAAGCGGTCCGACGGCCTGTCGGTATTCCTGATCGACATGCGCGAAGCTGTCGGCCACGGGCTCGAGATCCGCATGCTCGACGCAATGATCAACCACCAGACCACGGAACTCTTTTTCGATGGCTTGCGGATCCCGAGCGACAACCTGATTGGTGAGGAGAATCGCGGGTTTCGCTACATTCTCGACGGCATGAACGCGGAACGCATACTCGTGGCATCGGAGGCGATTGGAGACGCGCGTTTCTTCATCCGTAAGGCGGCCGCCTATGCGAGCGAGCGCGTGGTATTTGGCCGTCCGATCGGGCAAAACCAGGGCGTGCAATTTCCCATCGCGCGCGCCTATGCCGAAACCCGGGCCGCCGATCTCGTCAACCGCAGTGCCGCCGCGTTGTTCAGCGCCGGGCGTGAGTGCGGCGAGGAGGCGAACCTGGCCAAGCTGCTTGCCTCGGAAGCCACGTGGCATGCAGGGGACACGGCGATGCAGACCCACGGCGGTTTCGGCTTTGCGCGCGAATACGATATCGAGCGCAAGTGGCGTGATACGAGGCTTTTTCAGATCGCGCCGATCTCGACCAATCTCATCCTCTCGTATCTCGGGGAACACGTACTCGGCATGCCACGTTCGTACTAAAAACAAGTGGAACACAAGCAAGACTTGACGGGGGAGACACCATGTCGAGGTCCGGATTCAGACTGACGAGATGGCTGCTGGGAATAGGGCTAGGCATAGGTCTCGCGATGCTTTGCGAGACAAGTTTTGCAGCTTATCCCGACCACGCCATCCGTCTGGTCGTCCCGTTCGCCGCAGGCGGTTTCACCGATACGCTGGCACGCGTCGTCGCGCAGAAGCTAGGCCAGAAGCTTGGACAGGCGGTGATCGTGGATAACCGTGCCGGCGCGGGCGGCAACATCGGCGCCGAGGTGGTAGCGAAATCAGCGCCCGACGGCTACACGCTGTTTCTCGCGACCAACGCCACGCATGGCATCAATCCGACCCTCTACAAGGACATTCCCTTCGACGCGGTGAAGGATTTCACGCCCGTGATCCTGATGGTATCGACTCCCAACCTGTTGCTCGTCACGCCGTCGCTGCCGGTCAAGAGCGTGGCCGAACTGGTCGCGCTGGCGAAGTCGAAACCTGGACAACTCAGCTACGGATCGACCGGCATTGGCACGTCAACGCACTTGCAGGGTGAGTTGTTCAAGTCGGTCGAGGGCATCCAGATGACCCATGTTCCCTACCGGGGAAGCTCGCAGGCGGTCATCGACCTGATCGGCGGCACCGTGCAGGTGATGTTCGACAACATCCCGTTCGAGTATCCGCAGATCAAGGCGGGCAAGGTCCGCGCGCTGGCGGTGACAAGCAAGAAGCGTTCGCCGCTGTTGCCGGACGTGCCGACCATGACCGAGCTAGGCATCCCCGGGTTCGAGTTCGGCGCCTGGTTCGGCATTGCGGCGCCGGCCAATACGCCGCCGGATATCGTCGCGAAGATCAACGCGGACGTGAACCAGATACTCGCGATGCCGGATGTGCAAGCCAAGCTTCCCGGCACCGAGATGCTGGGCGGTTCGCCCCAGCAGTTCGCCGTGTTCATTGCCGCCGAGATTGCCAAGTGGCGCACGGTGATTCGATCAATCAACTTACAGGCGCAATGATGACAGACACACTCGGGCAGAACGCGGAGCCGTCATGGGACGAGGAAGCGGAGGTGGTCGTGATCGGCGGCGGTTTGGCTGGACACTGTGCCGCCCTGGAGCTGGCGGCGCGGGGTGTCGAGGCGCTGCTGCTCGAAAAGCAGCCCGAGATAGGCGGCTCGACGGTCCTGAGCGGCGGTTCGTTCGCCTTCGCCGGCACTGAACTGCAGCGCAGCAACGGCATCGAGGATTCGGTTGCGCTGCTGTTCGACGACCTGCGCCGGGTGGGCGGTTTCGGCAATGAAGAGCGCCTGGTGCGCGTGTACGTCGACAATCAGCTGGACACTTATCACTGGCTGGCCGAGCACGGCGTCGTGTTCGAAAAGGTGTTTCTCGCGGCGGGTCATTCGGTGCCGCGCGCCCATTCCCGCAATCCGCGTGTCGTGCTCGATACGCTCGCCGCAGCGGCGCAAGCCTCTGGACGGGTCTCGACGCGCACTGGCGCCGCCGTGCGGCGGCTGGTGCGCACGAGTAGCGACGGGCCCGTCGAGGGCGTCGTGGTGGACGTGGAGGGCCGGCAACGCGCGATCCGCGCGCTGCGCGGCGTAATCCTCGCAAGCGGCGGCTTTTCCCGGAATGACGACCTGCTGAAGCTGTTCGCGCCGACCCAGGCCGGCGCCATGCGAGCGGGCGGTCCGGGCAACGTCGGCGATGGCTTGCGCATGGCCTGGCGCCTCGGCGCCGGCATGCGTGACATGGGCTACATCAAGGGAACCTTCGGGGGTTATCCCGGGGCGAAGCCCGGTGAACATGCGCTGATGCTGCCGATCTACGTCGGTGCGATTGCGGTGAACGCACAGGGAGAGCGATTCATCGACGAATCGAAGTCATACAAGCTCATCGGCGACGCGGTGCTGCAACAGCCCGACGGGACCGGCTTCCAGATATTCGACCAGCGCATCTTCGAGCGCGGCCAGCCCGACATTCCGACCATGGCGTTCCAGGCGAAGCTTGCGCTCGGCCAGGTGGTGAGCGCGCCGACGCTGCGCGAACTGGCCGCGCGGCTCGGCATCGACGAAGCCGGCCTGACAAAAACGGTCGACGCCTATAACGCCTACGTGGAAGCGGGCAGCGATCGCACGTTCGGGCGTTCCGCCCTCAGCAATGGCTATGGAAAGCTGGAACGGATCGACGCACCGCCGTTCTACGGGTATCCGTCGAAGAGCGTGATCGTGGCGACGTATTGCGGCGTCGCGGTCGATCCCGGCATGCGGGTTTGCGATGTCTACGACACACCCATCCCCGGACTTTATGCAGCGGGGGAAGTCGTGGGCGGCTTGCACGGTAACGCCTACATGACGGGCTCGTCGCTTGGCAAGGCGGCGATCTTCGGCCGGCTCGCGGCGCGCGGCGCACTGGGTGTCGCTCGGGAGCGCGCAGGAGCGTCGGCATGAGCGATGCTGCGCTTCCCCGGGAGACCGACCTCATCGTGGTGGGCGGCGGGCTCGCGGGCTATTGCGCCGCGCTCGAAGCGGCTGAAACAGGCGCCTCGGTGCTGCTGCTCGAACGGGAACACAAGATCGGCGGCGCGACTATTCTCAGCGGCGGATCGTTCGCTTTCGCTGGCACGGAATTGCAGCGCCGCCTGGGCATTGAGGACTCGCCGCAGTTGCTGTTCGATGACCTTCGCCGCGTCGGCGGCTATGAGAACGACGAGGCGCTGGTGCAGGTCTATGTCGACCTGCAACTCGATACCTACGCGTGGCTGGCCGAGCGCGGCGTGCGCTTCGAACAGGTGTTCGTGGCATCGGGGCAGTCAGTGCCGCGCGGCCATTCGCGCAATCCGCTCCAGGTGTTGTCGATGATCGCGGCGCGTGCGCACGAAACCGGCCGCGTCCAGACCCGCTTATCCGCCCGCGCGCTGCGATTGATCAGATCCGGTGCCGATGGCGAGATCGAAGGCGTGAGCGTGCGAACGGCGAGCGGCGTGGAGCAGGTCAGGGCGCGTCACGGCGTTGTGTTGACGACGGGCGGATTTTCGCGCAATGACATGCTTCTGACGCTGTTCGCGCCCGGGCAGGCCGGCGCGCAGCGCATGGGCGGCCCCGGCAACACGGGCGACGGCCTCCTGATGGCGTGGCGGGAAGGCGCCGCGTTTCGCGACATGGCCTATATCAAGGGCACCTTCGGGAGTCATGTCAGCGCCGGAGCGGAAGATCATTTCCTGCTGTTTCCCATGTATGCGGGCGGCATTGTGGTCAACGCTGAGGCCCGGCGCTTCGTCGATGAATCGCTCTCCTACAAGCTGATAGGCGATGCCTGCCTGCGCCAGACGGATTGCCGCGGCTACCAGATCTTCGACCAGACGATTTTTGAACGGGGCCGCCCCGGCATTCCGTCGATGGATTTTGCGGCGGATCTTGCCGCCGGACGCGTCATCGCGGCGCCGACGCTCGACGAACTGGCGCAACGGCTCGGCCTGGATCCGCCGCGGCTTGCCGCGACTGTCGCCGAGTACAACGGCTTCGTCGCGAGCGGGCGCGATCCGGCATTCGGCCGCGACGGCTTATGCAACCACTACGGCGCGCTCGTGCGCATCGAAACCGCGCCGTTCTACGCATTCGTCAGTACGAGCGTGGTACTCGCCACGTATTGCGGCCTGAGCGTCGACGCGTCGGCCCGGGTACAGGACATATTCGGCGCACCGATAGAACGCTTGTTTGCAGCGGGAGGGGTAATGGGCGGATTTCATGGCAAGGCCTACATGACGGGCACGGCCAACGGCAAGGCGGCGATCTTCGGCCGCGTCGCCGCGCGCGCCGCGTTGGCATCATGATCGCGCAAGGCGCGCTCGGCGCGCGGGATCATCGCTCAGACGAGCGGACCGTTCGATACATCGACGAAGGAACGGGACCGGCGCTGGTGTTGCTGCATGCGTTCGCGGAGGACGGCACGCTCTGGTCGCCGCAGATTCGCGCGCTCAGTACGCAACGCCGGGTCATCGCGCCCGATTTGCGGGGCGCGGGCGGCTCGGGGCGCGTGGATGGCACGCACGCCGCCGTGGTGACAATGGATACCCACGCCGACGACATCGTGGACCTGATGGACCATCTCGGCGTGCAAAAGGCGGTTATCGGCGGCATTTCGCTTGGCGGCTACGTCGCGCTTTCGCTGGTTTTACGTTATCCGGACCGGGTATCCGGACTGATTCTCGCCAACACGCGCGCCGGCGCCGACTCGGAGCAAGGGCGCGCGCAACGCGAGGCGCTGGCGCTCGAAGTCGAGCGGCGCGGCCCGCAAGCCGTCGTCGACAGTTTCGGGGAGCGGCCTTTCGGCCCCGATTGCTCCGCAGACGCGAAGACGTTCGCGCGCTCGATCACCCTGCGGCAAAGCATCCCGGGACTCACCTCGTTCATCCGGGGCATGGCACAGCGTCCGGACCGGACGCCGACGCTCGCGTCGATCCGCACCCCGACGCTCATCGTGAGCGGGACCGAGGACATCCTGATTCCCTCAGCCGAAAGCGTTGCGATGCAGCGCTTGATCGCGGGCAGTCATTTCGTCGATATTCCGCGCGCCGGGCATCTGTCGAATATTGACCAAACCGATGCGTTCAATGCGGTGGTCGAGAACTTCCTGACCGGCTCGGGTTTCGTCGCTTGACTGCGTGGTCATCCTTGCCGGATTTCATCTGTCTTTTTTGGCGTGAAACGTTTCATTGACAGTGCTATCCTTCTTGCATAGACTTTTTGAAACCTCGACTTCCGGGACTGCTCATGGATCTCCCTCTCGCAGGCATCACCCTGGTCGAAATGGGCCATAGCGTCGCGGCGCCCTTTGCCGGTCAGATATTCGGAGATCTGGGAGCGCGCGTCGTCAAGGTCGAGAACCCGGCTGGCGGAGACGACGCCCGTTCGTGGGGACCGCCGTTCTGGCATGGCGCATCGGCGACATTCCAAAGCCTCAACCGCAA
This sequence comes from Caballeronia sp. LjRoot34, assembly GCF_964253815.1. Classification (NCBI taxonomy): domain Bacteria; kingdom Pseudomonadati; phylum Pseudomonadota; class Betaproteobacteria; order Burkholderiales; family Burkholderiaceae; genus Caballeronia; species Caballeronia sp. LjRoot34. The sequence goes on along the minus strand of NZ_CAXUSB020000003.1, from coordinate 137,595 downwards.
CAAGCTCTCCGTGGCGCTCGACCTCAAGGACCCGGCCGAATGTGAACGGCTGCGCGCTTTCATCGTGGATGAAGCCGACGTGGTGATCCAGAACATGCGCCCGGGGCTGGTCAAACGGCTTGGACTCGACGACACGTTGCGCCAACTCAATCCGCGTCTTGTCTACTGCAATCTTGGCGCGTACGGCGCAGGTAGCCCGATGGCCGACAAGCCCGGCTATGACCCGCTGATGCAGGCGTTCGGCGGCATCATGAGCGTGACCGGCGAGGCGGGCCGCGCGCCGGTTCGGGTGGGGCCTTCCATTGTGGACATGGGCGCGGGACTGTGGACGGTGATCGGCGTGATGGCGGCGCTGGAACGGCGCCATCGTACCGGCGAGGGCTGCACGGTCGATACCTCGCTGCTGGAGACCGCGCTCTCGTGGATGACCGTGCCGGTCGCACTCGCGCTCGCGTCGGGAAAAGACCCGCAGCGCACGGGTTCCGAGGCGGCGATGATCGTTCCGTATAAAGCGTATCTGGCGGCGGACTGCTATCTGATCATCGCCGCAGGCAATGACGCGCTGTTCCGGCGGCTGTGCGGCGTGCTCGACCGGCTCGACTGGGCCACCGATCCGCGCTTTGCGACCAACGCGGCACGTGTCGAACATCGCGAGGTGCTTAATGCATTGATCGACGCAATCGTGCTGACGCGTAGCGCCGATGAATGGGTGACGCGGCTCGATGCGGCCGGCGTGCCGGCAACGGTGCTGCAGTCGGTCAGCGAAGTCCTGGCGCATCCGCAGACACGGGCGCTGGACATGGTCCGGCCGCTGCCCGACGGTTCCATGTCGCTGATGAGCCTGCCGCTGCGCTTCGATGGCGAACGCCTGCCGTTCCGCTCCACGCCGCCGGCTCTCGGCGCGGACAACGGTACCTTCTTCGAGCTGACGCAACCGGAGCCTTCGTAATGAGCAGCCGCTACGAAACCTTGCTGGTCGATGAAGTCTCCCCGGGCGTCATGCAGGTCACGCTGAACCGCCCGCATGTGCGCAACGCTCTCAACACGCAGATGGGCAGGGAACTGCGCGAGCTGTTCCTGCCGTTGAAGTTCACGCCGGGCGACTGGCGCGGCATCGTGGTCACCGGGTCCGGCGTACAGGCGTTCTGTTCCGGCGGGGACCTCAAAGAGCGGCGCGGCATGAGCGATCACGACTGGCGCTTGCAACACGCGATCTTCGAGGAAGCGTATTACGCGATCATGGACTGCACGGTTCCGGTGATCGCGGCCGTGAACGGAGCGGCCTATGCCGGTGGCTGCGAACTGGCATTGGCGTGCGATTTCATCTACGCCTCGTCCGAAGCACGGTTCGCGCTCACGGAAGTCACGCTTGGCATCATGCCTGGCGCCGGCGGCACGCAGAATCTGCCGCGCGCCGTGGGTGAACGCCGCGCGAAGGAGATCATCCTTTCCGGCACGCCGTTCAGTGCGCAGCAGGCGTTTGACTGGGGCATGGTGAACGCGGTGCACGCCCCCCACGCGGTGCTGCCCGCCGCGCTTGCCACCGCCGCGACGATTGCATCGAATGCGCCAATATCGGTGCAACAGGCGAAGAAGGCGATTCACTACGGCCTGCAAGGCGACTTGCGCAGCGGGCTGGTGCTGGAAGTGCAGGCTTACGAACGCATGATCCCGACGGAGGATCGCCGGGAAGGCATAGCGGCATTCAACGAAAAGCGTCCGCCGAAGTTCGTCGGCCGATAGGTAGTCAGGCCAGCAGACGCGGGGCCGTTACAGGATCTGTGGAGCGCGGGACATGGAAGCCATTGCCGGAAACAGGATCAGCGTACGCGAAGTGGGTCTGCGCGATGGCTTGCAGAGCATCGCCACGATCATGCCAAGCTCGGTCAAGCTCGACTGGTGCGGGCGCGAATTTGCAGCGGGCGTGAGTGATATCGAAGTCGGGTCGTTCGTGCCGCCGAAGCTGCTGCCGCAAATGGCCGATACGGCCGAGATCGTGGCGGGCGCACGCAAGCTCCCGGGACTGACCGTGTCCGTCCTGGTGCCGAACCTCAAGGGCGCCGAACGCGCCGTGGCCGCGAACGCGATGAAGCTCAATTACGCGATGTCGGTCAGCGAAGGACACAACTGGTCGAACGTACGCCGCACGGTTGCTGATTCCGTCGCCGACTTTGGGCAGATCGTCGCGCTGTGCCGCCAGATCGACCGCAGCGAACGGCCGGTGGTGAGCGGCGGCCTTGCAACCTCTTTCGGCTGCACGATCGAGGGCGAGGTGGACGAGTCCCGCGTGCTGCGGCTGGCCGTGGAACTCGCGGAACTGGGCGCGCAGGAGATCGTGCTGGCCGACACCGTCGGCTACGGCAATCCCGCCGCGGTGCGCAGGCTGTTCGGCGCGGTGCGCCGCGAACTGGGCGACCTGCCGCTGGCGGCGCATTTCCACGACACGCGCGGACTCGGGCTCGCGAACGTGGTGGCCGCGCTCGACGTCGGCGTCACGCGTTTTGACGCCTCGCTCGGCGGCCTCGGCGGATGCCCGTATGCACCGGGCGCGACCGGCAACATCGTGATGGAAGACCTTGTGTTCCTGCTCGAATCGATGGGGTACTCCACCTCGGTCGATCTGGCCGCGCTGATCGAACTGCGGGCGTTCGTGCAGGAGCGGCTTGAGCGGGAGTCGTTCTACGGCGGCATCGCGAAAGCCGGGTTGCCGAAGCATTATCGACCGGTGCTGGCGGCTGGTTGAGGCACGTGAACATGCAGGGCGGAAGATAACAATAACAACGTGTAAAGCGATCACAAGATAACGTGTCAGGAGACAGCAATGTTCAAGGGAAGATACCGTTTCGCGATTGCCGCCATGTTGTTTCTCGCGACGGCGATCGGCTATATCGACCGATCCGCAATCGGTATCGTGGCGCCCTTGCTGACCCCGGAGCTGCACCTGTCGCCGTCGCAGATGGGCGTGATCTTCAGCGGCTTTTTCTGCGGCTATACGGCGTTTGCGTTCATCGGCGGATCGCTCGCCGACCGCTTCGGCCCGGTGCGCGTGATGTCGTGGTCCATGGGTATCTGGTCCGTGCTGTGCGGACTGACGGCGGTGGTCTTCAGCTTCAGCTCATTCTTCATCCTGCGGGTGTTCTTCGGCATGGGTGAAGGCCCGACACTCACTACCATCAACCGCACCGCGGCGAACTGGTTCTCGCGCCGCGAAGTCAGCACCATGGTGGGAACGATCTTCTCGGGGCAGATGTTCGGGGCGGCCATTGCCGGGCCGATTGTCGGGCTGCTCGCGCTGCGGCTGGGATGGCGTGTCTCGTTCGTTGTCATCGCGGTGCTCGGGCTGGTCTGGCTGGCGGTTTTTCGCCGCATGGCGACCAACCGGCCCGCCGATAATCCGCGCGTGACGAGCGACGAACTGCAAAGCATCGAAGCCGGCCGCGAAGAACACGAACTGCAGGCCAACGACAACCGCACGCTGCGGCAGTGCCTCATCAGCCGTAATACGCTCGGGGTGTGCATCGGCCTGTTCGCGGCGAACTACACGATCAATAACCTGCTGTTCTGGCTGCCCACGTATTTCGTCTCGGCGCAGCATGCCGGGGTCCAGCAGATGAGCCTGCTCATGGCGATTCCGTGGATCGCGGGGATGATCGGGTCGTCGGGCGGGGGGCTGGTATCGGATCTCGTCTACCGGCGCATGAGCAATCCCGTCAGCGCGCGCAAGCTCTGCGCGTGGGTGCCGCTGGCGCTCTCGGGCCTGGCGGCGCTGCTGTTCAGCACGGCTTCTTCGCTCGTGACGGCGGTCCTGCTCGTGACCGCGGCGATCACCTTCATCTCGGCGGCGGGGCAGGCTCACTGGGTGATCAACCATGAACTTTATCCGCGTCGCCACGTGGGCGGGGTGGGTGGGTTCATCCACTTGATGGGCAATATCTCGGGCATCGTGGGGCCGGCCATCACGGGGATGGCAGTGCAGCATTTCGGCGGCTTCGAGGTGGCGTTCAAACTGTGCACGGCAATCGACGCCGTCGGCGTGCTGGCGATGATCCTGCTCGTGCACCGGCCGCTCGAGCGCGTCACCGGGCTTGTGGCGAATCCGGGCGTATGACCTGAGACCGGGGAGATCGACTGTGATGGTTCCACCAAGGAATGTGCCGGAAGCCGCGTGGCGGGTTCAGCTTGGCGGCGACGCCCATCTGTACTGCGCGCTCGACGATTACACCGACGCGTGGCGTCCCGCCGACACGGTCGTGCTGCTGCATGGCATCGCGGAGCACGGCGGCATATGGCGGCCGTGGGTGCCTCATCTCGCGCGCCGCTATCGCGTCCTGCGGCCCGATCTCCGCGGCTTTGGCCGGTCCAGCGCGCTTCCGGCAGGGGACGCGTTCACGCTCGCCGACTGGGCCGACGACATCGAACGCATGATCGATTCGATCGGGTCAGGGCGGGGGCCGGACGACGCGCCTCCCCGCGTGCATCTGATCGGGACCAAGCTCGGCGCGCTGGTCGCATTCGAACTGGCGCAGCGCCGCCGTCCTTGGATTGCGTCCATGACGCTCGCCGGCATGCTGCCGTCGCCGAGCAAGGCACTGGGCCCCTGGCTTGACGAATGGGTCGGGGTTATCGAGCGGGAGGGCGTTGAAAGCTGGGCGCGCCTGACCATGCCCGGACGCATGGGCACGACGCTGCCGCCCGAGGCGCTGGAGTGGTGGGCGCGATTGATGGGCACGACCTCGGCGGCCACGGTGCTCGCGTGCATGCGCTTGCTGCCCGGTATCGACGAACCGCCGAACCCGGAAGGGATCGCCTGCCCCACGTTGTTCATCGTGCCGGGCGCCCATGAAACCGGCGGGACCTACAATCAGCGTCCCGCGCCGGCCGACCTGCTGCGCCTGCAATCCCGGGTGCGGGGCTCCACGCTGCGCGAGATTCCGGCCGATTCGTACCATATCGCCGCGACTCATCCCGATGCGTGCGCGATCATGGCAGCCGAGTTTATAGAGGAATGCTGAGGAGATGACCGATGTCCAGTAATTCGATCAGCGGGCAGTTTGCGCAGGCCATCGTCGCGATGTCGACGAACACGCTGCCGGCCGATGTGGTCGAGAAGGCGAAGCTGCGCATTCTCGACTCGCTGACCACGGCGGTCGCCGCCCACGGCCTGGCGGTGCCAGGGGTTGCCGCGGCCCTCGTCGGCGAGAACCACGGCAAGTCAACGATCATCGGCCAGCAGCAGAGGGTGCCCGCGATCGATGCGGCATGGGTCAATGCAACGCTCGTCAACGGGCGCTCGCAGGACGACTTCCTGTGCAAGTCGCACCCGGGTGCGATCGCGGTTCCGGCCGCGCTGGCCATTGCCGAGCAGGAGGGTGGCAGCGGCGCGGACTTCATCGCCGCCGTGGTGGCCGGCTATGAAATCACCGGCCGGGTCTACCTGGGTGGTCCGGGCATGCTGCCGAAATTCCGGGCGACCGGTGTGGCCGGAACAATAGGCGCGGCTGCCGCGGCCGCGCGCATGCTCGCGCTCGATGCCGAGCGCACGCGGCACGCGCTCGGCTGCGCGGCGGTATTTGCATCGGGCTTCGGCGCGGGTTTCCTGAGCGGCACGATGGAGGTCAAGCTGAACGTGGGCATGGCGTGCCGCAACGGTGTGAGCGCGGCATTGCTCGCACAGGCCGGTGCGACCGCGAGCGATCTCGCGTTCGAGGGCGAGGCCGGCTTCTATCTGGCCATGGCCGGCACGACCGATCACGCCAGCGCTGCGACGCAGGACCTCGGCGAGCGCTATTTGCTCGGGGACACCGTCTACAAGGAATATCCGGTCTGCATTTTTGTGCAGACACCGATGACGCTTGCTCGTGAAATTGCGCACCTGTACCCGCTGCACGTCGACAGGATCGAGCGCGTGACGGTGCAGGTGTGCGAGCTGACTTACACCAATCCTGGCTTCACCAATGTCGCGCCGTTCACGAGCGCGCTGCGCGCCCGCGTCAGCGCGCGTTTTTGCGTGGCCGCCGCGTTGCTCGGCAAGCCGATCGACGAGCACGATTTCTACGCATGCGTCGACGATCCCGATGTACTCGCGCTGGCTGCGCGCATCGACCTCGTGCTGGACCCGCAAAGCGTGGATACGGTCAGGGTGGCGGTGGAACACGGTGGCCATACGCTGGCGCTTACCGGCATAGAAGGGGAAACGCTGCGTCCTTCACGTGAGAAAGTGATTGCAAAGTACCGGCGGCTGACGTCGGAAATATTGGGTCCGAAGACGGAAACGGTGCTGCGCCAGATCCTGGACCTTGAGCACTTGCCTCATCTGCACGATCTGATGGGCTCATTGCGCGGCGCCGGCACACCACTGGCTCAGCGCTGAGCGCAGGAATCGCGCAAGACGAGCTCGGTCGGGATGGTGATGCGCTGAGGATCGCGCGCGGAGGCAGTCGAGTTCATCCGCGCGAGCAGCAGTTCGGCCGCGGCCGTCCCGACCTTGGCAAGCTCCCAGCGCACGGCGGTCAGCGCGGGTTCGAAGAGGCTTGCGACGTCGGTATCTCCGAGCGTAATGAGGGATAACTGGCCCGGCACCGCCAGCTTCAGCATCCGCACGACCTTGAGGACCTGCGGCATCTGATTGGCGCCTGCGACGATCGCGGTGGGCGGCTTCGACGAGACCAGCATCCGGTAGGCTGCCTGGTAGCCCGCGTCGGGCAGGAAGACGTCCGGCGACAGCAACGACTCGTCGACGGGAATACCCGCCTCGTGGTGTGCGCTGCGGTAGGCCAGCCGGCGCTGCCGGCCGGGCAGCGCGGCTTGCGTCACCGTTACCAGACCGATGCGCCGGTGCCCGAGCTTGATCAGGTAGTTCATCGCCTGGAGCGTGCCGCCGAAGTGGTCGACCGAGACGGCGTCGATCGGCAGGCTCGATTCGCGCTCAAGCAGGATGGTCGGGATGGTGCAGTCCGCCAGCAGCTTGAGGGTGGCGGGATCTTCTTCCCTGCTCAGGGTGATGATCAGGCCATCGAAACGGCGGCGCTGGAACAGCGTCAGGATCTCGGCTTCCGTGTCCAGACGGTCGCGGCTGTTGGACAGCATCATGCTGTAGCCGTGCTGGTGCAACACCTCTTCGGCGGCGCTGACTGTGGCGGAGAACAGGGGGTTGGAGATGTCGGAGACCATGCAGCCCACGACCTGCGTCGACTGGGTCCGCATGCTCTGGGCGACCGAGTTCGGCACGTAACCCAACGCACGGGCGGCCTCGTTGACGCGTTCGCGCAGCGCGGGCGCCACCGACTCCTTGTTGTTGATGACGCGTGAAACGGTTCCCAGCGCGACGCCGGCGCGGACCGCCACATCGACGATCGTCACGCGCTTTGCCTGCTTGCTGGCGGATTCGCTTGGCGGTGGGGAGGATTTGCGGCGAGGTGGCATGCGTCGGTTCTGGTTGAGATGGCACTTGAGATGGCACGGAAGTGACCGGATTATAGGGGCAAGAGGGCGGCATATCTTGATTGATCGCGCGGTTTCATGCGTGCATCGGCATTTTGTATGAAACGTTTCATTGACGTTGGGACGAAATTTACCTAGGCTAGCAGCGTGTGGTGCATTGACCGTCGAAGCCCGATCCAGGAGGACGAATGTGTATACCGAACGACGCATCGAACCGGCCAGCGCCGATCATCAGGGGAGCGTCGACATGAGTGCATCGCACGCAACGCAACTGACGCAGCTTTACGACTCGTGGAGCGGCAGTTCGCTCACGCCGTCGAGCCGGGCCAGTGCGCGGATGGGGATACTAGATATTCTCGGATGCATCGTCGCGGGTTCGCAAACGCACACGGCCGCGACCGTGCGTGAGCTGGCCATCGAGCAGGGCAGTGCGCAACAGGCGGCGGTGTTCGGTACGGGCGTGCGCCTGTCGGTGCCGCTTGCGGCCCTGGTCAACGGCGTGGCGGGCCATGTGCTCGATTACGATGACATGAACGCCACCCTCATCGGACATCCGAGCGTGGTGCTCGTTCCGGCGATCATGGCGCTTGGCGAAGCGAGGGCGATGAGCGGATCTGCTTTCCTCGACGCCTACGTGCTTGGCTTCGAAATAGCCGCCCATTTCGCCCGGACGATGGTGCCTCGCCACTATGACGCGGGCTGGCATACCACCTCGAGCATCGGCATCTTTGGCGCGGCGGCGGCCTGTTCGCGCGTGCTCGGGCTCGATGCGCGCGGCATGCTCAACGCGCTTGCCATCGCGGCGTCCAATGTTGCCGGCCTGCGGGCCAATTTCGGTTCCGAAACCAAATCGCTCCATGCGGGCCAGGCGGCCGAGGGCGGTGTGCGCGCGGCCATGCTGGCTGCTCGCGGCTTCACCGCGAATGTCGGTTTGTTCGATGCGCCGGACGGCCTGTTCGCCACCTACGGCGCCAACCCGGTACCGAAGGAAGCCCCTTTGGATGAGGCCCTGGAGATCGATGCTTCTGGGATCGGAATCAAGCCCTATGCGTGCTGCGGGGCGGGCATCTCCGTGATCGACGTCATGCTCGACCTGCATGAAGGCGGCTTGCCGCCGGTGGAAGACCTGCTCGATATCGACTGCGCGGTGACCAGCATGGCAACGCGCATCATGCCGCTGCAACAGGCGGCCAACGGACTCGAGGGCAAGTATTGCATCGCGTATTGCGCCGCCGTGGCCTACCTGGACGGCGCGGGCGGCCTCGCCCAGTTCGACGATGCACGCGTGCAGCGCGAGGACGTACAGGCGCTGATGAAACGCGTGAACGTGCGTGTCGCGCCTCATCTTGCCTCGGGTGCGGGCCGTTTTGGCGTGGAGCTGACGCTCAGGCGGCGCGACGGCACTACGCTCGCGGCCCAAGTCGAGCTGCCGCGTGGTCATCCGCACAGGACGCTGTCGTCCGCAGCCCTGCTGCGCAAATTCACCGATTGCGCGACGCCGGTGCTTGGAACTGAGCGGACCACCGAGGTAGCAGGAATCGTCGCTGCACTGGAAGAGCTTGCCGATATCCGGCAACTGTCGGCAATGCTGCAGCCATGACCGACGCGCCGGACGCACGGCCGATTATCGTCATGCTCGACGACTACGAGCGCTCGTTTCGCGCGCTGGCGGACTGGTCCGGCATCGACCGGGTGGCAAGCGTGCGGGTCGAACATGCTCCGCTATATGCCAACGCATTGCTGGCGGCGCTCGTGGATGCCTCCGCGATCGTGTTGCAGCGAGACCGCACGCCGTTCCCCAGCGAACTCATCGGCCAACTGCCGAAGCTGGAATACCTGGTTTTTACCGGTTCGCGCAATACCATGCTCGATCTCGACGCGCTGAACCAGCGCGGCATCCCCGTGAGTTTCAGCGGCCGCGCGGCGACCCGCGACGGTACCTGCGAAATCGCCTGGGCGCTCATTTTCGCCGCGGTGAAACGGCTGGAAACCAATTTTGCCCTGATGCGTGCCGGCGACTGGCGCGAGACCGGCCGATTGCCCGGCTCGCTCGCGGGCGAACGTTTTGGAATCGTCGGGTTGGGTGATATCGGCCGGCAGATGGCCCGGATCGCGCAGGCATTCGGCATGGAGGTTGTCGCGTGGAGCCCGCACATGACGCCCGAACGCGCCCGCGAGTGCGGTTGCACCGCGGTGCCGCTCGACGAATTGCTGTCAAGCTCGATAGTCGTCAGCTTGCATATCGTGCCAAGCGAATCAACTTACCGGCTCCTCAATGCCAAACGGCTGGCGCTGATGCGGCCCGAAGCAATCCTCGTGAATACGGCGCGCGCGGAACTTATCGATACCGCCGCGCTGATCGACGCGCTGGACGCTGGCCGTCCCGGTGCGGCGGCGCTCGACGTATTCGATACGGAGCCGCTCGCGCATGACCATCCGCTGCGTCAACGGGCGGATGTCGTGCTGACGCCGCATCTGGGTTTCGTGATCCGTCCGGTACTGGAGACGTTTGCTCGCGGCGTCGTGGAATGTCTGTCGGCGTGGCTGGAGGGACGGCCGTTGCTGAGAACGCTAGGGTGATGGCGGCGCGCCTCTTCGGCCAGCGGGTTTCGCCGGCGGCGGACTCAGCGGACTCAGCGGCGGATTGTCGTGGCGTAGATGAAGCGCTCGGGATGGTAGATCGAGCGCCCGGCGACCATCGGCATGCCGTCGGCGCCGATCAACTGGCTTTCGCGCAGCAGCACTGGCGAATTCGGTGGGATGTTCAGCAATTGCGCTTCCTCCTCGGAGGCCGCCGTCGCGCGGATGGCCGTGTTCGAAAGCAGGGTCGGCAACTTGAGCGTGCGCTCGATCGTCTCCCATACGGTTTCGTGCACGAGGTCGGCATCGTCGAGCCGCTCGAAGATTTCCACCACGATATAGCGATAGTCGATGCTGACCGGATGACCGTCCGCATGGCGCAGGCGCCTCATATAGCCGACCGGCTGGCCCGGTTTTATGTTCAGCGAGGCTGCGACCAGCATGTTTGCCGCGGTGACGCTGCGCTCGAGCAGGCTGATGCGCACATCGCGGCCCTGCACGCGCCATTCGCTGAGCGTGGCCTCGAAGTGATCGACGGAGCCTTGTGCCGGCTTCTGGACGACGAAGGTGCCCTTGCCACGCTGCCGCGTGAGCAGGCCGCTGCGCACCAGGTCTTGCAGGGCCTGACGCACGGTCAGTGGACTCACGCCGAATTCGCGGGTGAGTTCCTGGTCGGTGAGACCGGTCAGGTCAGTACCGTGCTCGGCGATACGCTGACGCAGGATCGCGGCAATCTGCATCCAGCGCGGTACCGATGAATCCCGGTCAATGAGTTCAGTGTCCATGTCTGCTGCCAAGTAACGTTCCAGGTAATGCGTTCAATGGGACCGGTGGGCAGGCCGCGACTTCCGCGATGATGCAGCGATGGCAAAGCGCAAACCGCGTTATCTCGGGGACGTGAATGCCCGGTATGAAGCTCCCCGATTACGCTGAACTTTTCGAATACATCATGACGCGATGTCAACGGCGGCTCGGCGAATACTATAGAGTATTCACCCCGCTTTCAACGACCCGTCCCGCCCGGACGTTTCGCCACCATCGGTTCGATCACGCCCGCTTCGTGCAACTCACGCAGCCGGGCGGGCGTCAGGCCAAGGATCTCACCCAGCACTTCGTCGGTATCCTGCCCCAACGCCGGCGCCGTGTGACGGACTTCGCCCGGCGTGCCGCTCATCCGGAACAACAGATTTTGCATCTTGACCGGCCCGAGGACGGCATCCGGCACATCGGTGATCGTGCCGAGCGAACGGTACTGCGGATCCTCCATGACCTGCGAAATGTCATAGACCGGCGCGACCGCCGCGCCGGCCTCCGCGAAAGCGCGCATGACTTCGTCGATGCCGCGTTCCCCGATCCACCCGCCGACCACCGCATCCAGAAGGTCCGCGTGCTGCGCACGTTCGCCCCCGCTTGCAAACCACGGCTCGTCCACCAGATCAGGCCGTCCGGTCAGACGCAATACCCGTTCGGCGATTGCCTGCGAGCTGGTGGATATCGCGACCCACCTGCCTTCCTTCGTCTTGTAGGTATTGCGCGGCGCGTTGTTGTGCGTGCGGTTGCCGGTGCGTTGCTGGATCTGGCCGAGCTGGTCGAAGACGGATGCCTGTGCTCCCATCAGATGCAGGATCGGCTCGATGATGGCGATGTCGATCATCTGTCCCTCGCCATCGTGCAGGTCGCGGTGATAGAGCGCGAGCATGACAGCATAAGCCGCCGACAAGCCCGCGATGCCGTCCGCGAGACCGAACGGCGGCAAGGTGGGCGGCCCGTCGGGATGACCGTTGATATGGGCGAAACCGCTCATGGATTCGGCCAGGGTGCCAAAACCCGGACGCGCCGAATAAGGCCCGGACTGGCCGAAGCCAGTCATGCGCAGCATGACCAGGCGCCGGTTCACCTCGTGCAGCTGCTCCCAGCCCAGATGCCATTTCTCCATCACGCCGGGCCGGAAATTTTCCAGGAGCACGTCGCTTTTGGCCGCGAGGTCACGCAGGATCTGCTGTCCGTCGGCGCTCGACAGGTCCAGCACGATGTTGCGCTTGTTGCGCCCGTAGAAAGCGTAGTTCAGTCCCACGCCATTTTTTTGCGGACCGCTCAGGCGCAGGCCATCGCCGCGCGGATGTTCGACCTTGATCACTTCCGCGCCATAGTCGGCAAGCAGCATCGCTCCGAACGGAGCGGCGATGATGGTCGAGCAATCGAGCACGCGCACGCCTTCCAGCGGTCGCGGCCGGCCTGCGGCGGTTTGCTTGTCTGTCATGGAAGTCTCCTCCGTGGCTTGGCGCCGGCGTCTCGCGTGCCGCTTGCGCGAGCCTTGCGTGATCCTAGGTAAATATCAGTAGTTGACGTTACCAATACTAGATAATAGTATCAAATACTATATAGATTTAACCTTGGCCGCAACCCTCCATGATCATCGACTCCCACCTGCATTTCTACGACATGCTTGCCGAGCCCCCCGGCGATGTTCATCACGATCACTTGCCGTTCGAGCGCGTCATTGCAGAGGCGCGCGAGATCGGCGTCGGCCAGATCGTGCAGGTCACGCCGTTCGCCGTCGGTTATGACAACCGCCACGGTTTCGCCGTCGCCGAGCGTCATCCGGCCGACGTCCTCGGCGTGATTGCGCGGATCGATCCGCTGCATCCGGACGTCCAGCAACACCTTCGCGTGTTGCTCGAGCATCCAAAGATGCTGGCACTGCGCCTGACACTGATAGAGGACAACGAACACTGGCTGGCCGACGGCACCGTGGATGATTTTTTCCGGCTGGCCGAACGGCTGCAGGTACCGATGGAACTGTTCGCGCCGTTCCATGTGGCGCAGATGCACGACACCGTCAAACGCTTCCCCGGCGTGCGCTGGCTGATCGACCACATGGGCCTGCGTTACTACGCAGGCAAGGACAATCGCCAGGCATTTCGCCAATGGGATGCATTGCTCGATCTCGCACAGGAACCCAACGTGTGGATCAAATGCAGCTACTTCCCTGAAGCGGCGAAAGACCTCGAAGACTATCCGTTTCCTCTCGCGCGGGATTACATGCGCGAGTTGTACGAGCGTGCCGGCGCGGGGCGACTCATATGGGGTTCCAACTTTCCAAACGTTCGGCGGGCATGCACTTATCGGCAAGCACTCGATTTCATCCGTACCGGGTGCGACTTCATGAGCGTGGCCGAGCGCGAGGCAATCACCGGCGCCAACTTCTTGAGGTATGTGGCTCGCGAAGCTACACCGGCGTGAGACCGGCGCTTATCGCTCAATCATCGCTCAATCATCGTTCAATCGACCAGGAAATCATCATGGAATCGAAGCCATTCGACATCAAGCCGTTAGCGCCGTTCGGCGCTCAGGTCGTGGGCCTGGACATGCATCAGCCCGTGTCCGAAGCTGAACGCCAGGTCCTGCGCGAAGCGTTCAGCGAGCATGCGCTGCTGCTGTTTCGCGATCAGGATCTCGACAAAGCCGACCTGCTGCGCGTTGCCGATATCTTTGGAAAAGTCTCCGAGCAGGGCGAGGCGCCCGGCGGCTTCAACTATGTGTCGAACCTGCATCCGCGCGGCTTGAACGCCGCGGGCGAGATGATCCTGGCCGCGGGCGACGGCGAACTGCAATTCCACTTCGACCACTGTTTCCAGGAAAACGTCCTGAAGGCGATCCTGCTGTACGGCGTCGAGATTCCTCCAACGGGTGGCGATACACTTTTTTCCGACATGCGTCTCGTCACCCGTCATTTGCCCGAAGATATCCGCGAACGTATCGACGACAGGATCATCCGGCATAAATCGGACACCCGTGCGGGTTTTCCGCAAGCCGATCACCCGATCATGTATCCGCATCCACGCACGGGCGAACGGGTTCTCTTCTTCAGCAAGCTGCACGCGCGGCAGATCCTGGGCTTGTCGGTGGAGGAAAGTCAGGCGTTGTTCCAGCGCTTCATTCGCATGATCGAAAACAAGGAGATCATGTACCGCCATGTTTGGGCAAAGCGCGACCTGGTCGTGTGGGACAACCTCGCGCTACAGCACGCGCGAGAAACCTTCGACCCGAAATATAAGCGCCACTTACAGCGTCTGCAGATCGACTAGGAGGGCGAACGCCATGGGCTTGCAACAAAGATCCGGCCTGCCGTTCTGGCGCTCGCTGCTGTTCGTACCGGTCAACGTGGAGAAGTACGTGCAGAAGGCGTCCGCGTGCGGCGCCGATGCGATCATCCTCGACCTCGAGGACAGCGTGGCCCCCGCCGACAAGGAAGCCGCGCGGGCACAGGTCGCCGCGGCGGCCGAGCGATGCGCTGCCGCGGGAGCGGACATCCTGGTGCGTGTGAATCGTCCGCTCGAACTCGCTGTGCGGGACATCGAGACGGTCGTCGCTCCGCAGGTCAGCGCGCTGATGCTGCCGAAGGTAGACAGTGCGGGGCACGTGAGGCTGCTTGCCGAACTGGTGGAAAGCATCGAGCGGCGAAAGGGCATGGCCGTGGGTCACACGCGGTTTTACGCGGTGGTCGAGTCGGTCACCGCGTTTGCGCAGATCTTCGAGATTGCCGCCGCGCATCCTCGCATCGTTGCTTTTGCGTGCGGAGCGGAGGATTTCACCGCGTCCTGCGGCGCACAGCCGGACCCCGACGTGCTGCTTTATCCGAAGCAACAAGGTGTGTTGGCGGCGCGTGCGGCAGGCGTGCTGCCGCTCGGCATTTTCAGTTCCAGCGCGAACTACCGGGACCTCGACGGCTTTCGCGCCGCTGTCGCGCAGGCGCGTCGCTTTGGCGTGGAAGGCAGCACCTGTATTCATCCCGCGCAGGTGCCCATCCTGAACGAAGGCTTCAGCCCCGGCGCTGACGAGATCGCCGCCGCGCAGCGGATCGTCGATACCTACGACGAAGCGTTGCGCAGCGGCCGTGGTTCCATCGGCCTGGACGGCCGGATGCTGGACGTGCCCGTGGTGGAGCGCGCCGAGCGCATCCTGGCGATCGCCGCGCGCATGCGCGCCTGACGGCGTTCGCCACGCGCGCGGTGTCATTCATGTTTCGCTGCGCTGCATGCGCGCCACATCGAGATTGTGGCGTCGACGCCGCGAGGCACGCAGCGCGAAGAACACCTGGGCCAGGATCAGCAACGCACCGGCCGCGATGAACGTGGCGCTGATAGGCCGTTGCAGGAAAACGCTCAGGTCGCCGCGTGAAAGCAGCATGGTGCGCCGGAAATTCTCCTCCATCAACGGTCCGAGTACGTAGCCGAGAAGGATGGGCGCCACTGAAAACCTGAGCGCGATCAACAGTGCCCCCAGCACGCCGAATACCAGGGTTTCGCCTATCTCGAACAGCGCATTGTTGGTGCTGTACACGCCCACAGCGATAAAAAAGAGCGCGGATGGAAACATGAAACGATAGGGCACCTGCAACAGCTTCACCCAGATGCCGATCATCGGAACATTCAGCATGACTAACAGGACGTTGCCGATCCAGAAGCTGGCGATCAAGCCCCAGAAGATGTCCGCATGTTCGGTGATCAATTGCGGCCCGGGCTGGATCCCCTGGATCAGCAAGGCGCCGAGTATCAGCGCCATCACCGCGTCTCCGGGAATGCCGAGACTCATGGTGGGAATGAAGTCCACCTGGGTCTTCGAATGCGACGCCGCCTCCGGTGCCGCCACGCCCTCGAGCGCCCCGTTGCCGAAACGTCCCGGCGTCCTGGAGATCTTTTTTTCCAGCGCGTAGGCGATGAACGTCGTGATCGTGGGTCCGGTGCCCGGCATCGCGCCGAAGAGCGTGCCGACCAGCGTCCCGCGCACCATCGGCAGGAACGCCTGCTTCATTTCCGCCTTGCTCGGGCGCATGTCCTTCAGACGCAGCTTCATGCCGCTGCCGACCATCTGCATGCGGTTGACGTTGCACAGGAAGTCCGCCACGCCGAACAGTCCCAACGCCAGCGCCACCAGCTCGACCTTGTCGGAAAGCTCGATGAAGCCGAAGGTGAAGCGCATCGTGCCGCTGTTGACGTCGGTGCCGACAATGCCGATCAGCAGCCCGAGCGCGGTCATCGCCATGCCCTTCAACGCGGAACCCTTCGCCAGCGTTCCGCCCGCCAGCAAGCCGAGCAGCATGATCGAGAAGAGTTCCGCCGGCCCGAACTTGAACGCAATGGCGACCAGCGGCCGTGACAGAAAGATCATCACAAGGATTCCGAACGATGCCGCGAAGAACGACGCCATCATGGCGATACCGAGCGCCGTTCCGCCTTTGCCCATCCGGGTCATCGGATAGCCGTCGAGACAGGTGACCGCGTGCGGCGGATGGCAGGGCAGATTCAGCAGAATCGCGCCGATCGCGCCGCCGTATTGCGAACCGTAGAAGATGCCGGCCAGCATCAGGATGGCCGGCACCGGATGCAGCGTGTAGGTAAGCGGCAGCAGCATGGAGATGGCGGACAACGCGCCCATCCCCGGCAATACGCCGATCAGGTTGCCCATGAGTACGCCGAAAAACGACCACATCAGGTTGTGCGGTTCCAGGGCAACGCCAGACCCCTGCATCAGGTCCGTCAAGGTTTGCGACAGCATCGCTCAGGCTCCCCAGGCGAACAGGGGAAACTGCAGCTTCAGCGCCCACCAGAACACCACGACGCAGATGGCGCACATTGCCAGCGCGAGGATCGCCGCACTCCTGAGCGTGTTCTGCCGGTCGCCGAGCGCGGCAATGAAGACGATCGCGAACGTGGCGGGCAACAGGCCGCCGAACCGGCCGATCACGACGAAGGCGGCAATGCTGAGCATGATGCAAAACCAGCCGCGCCATTCGGGTCGAAGAGGGGCATCGTCGGCTTCGGCTTTTTGCCGGGCGCCCGCACTCATCGCGATCAGCATGCCGAGCAGCGCCAGGATGGCGCCCACGGAGACGGGAAAGAATCCCGGACCCATGCTGCGCAGATCGCCCATGCGGTACTGGAAGCCCATCCATGCCGCGCCGAGCCCGATCAGCAGCATCAGCACGCCGCCGTAATAGTCCCGGTGGATGTGGCCCGGGAAACCAGCCAGGTTGCTGCGTTCCATGTCAGGTGTCTCCTGATTGACGGGCGCGCAGCCGGATACGGGTTGTTCCGGCTGCTGCCCGCCTTGTTATGTGTTCGAGGCGGGGAAAATCGTACCCTGCGCCAGGCGTTGCCGGCTCAGTCTCGCAGTAGCGCCGTCAGGTCATGCAGGTTCGGCAAGTGTTCCAGCCGCAGAACATCCCGCAGCACGGTCTCCGTCTTCGGACCCAGAATGGGCGATGTCAGCCGACGGAATTTGGCAATGACCTTGTCGGACGAAGAAAGCAGCGTCTCTCCTTCGATACCTTCCAGAGCGCGGCTCCCGTTACCGTCAGTGATCGATACCGTGACCCGGTCCTTGCTGGCCGGGTCGATGACGAGGTCGATGCGTTCGGCCAACGCGAGCACGTCGGCGGCGTCGAAATGCTCGTAGAACGCGTAATCGTCAATGGGCTTGTCCAGCAGTGCAGCCGCCACGCAAAAGCGTGCGCTGACTTTGGCATGCAGTGAACTCTTGAAAGGGGCGACGTTGGTAAAGCCGGGGAAGGCGTACGTCGATGGGGACACCGTGACCGTGATCCGGGAGGTGGTGTCGGCCGGCAGGGGGCGTTGGCTGATCAGTTCCCGGGCAAGGGTCATCGGCGTCTGCACGAAAATGCAGACCGGGAATTCCTTATAGACGGTTTCTTCCAGCAGATAGCGTTCGCCGAGGCCTTGCGTCGCGTATTGAATATCGTCGAGCGTTCCGGCCATCGCGCTATAAAACCCCGCCTCGCCTTCGAATGCCAGAGGACTGGCGGTCGCGCCGCCCCGCGCGAGGAGCGCCGCGCTTACGCCATTACGGCAGGCCATGCCAACGTTGAGCTTGACCTCCGCCGTGCCGGTCAGGAAGCCTGCGCCGAAGCCGGACGCGAACACCGCCGCGCAGCCGAGCGCGTGACTGGTCTGCTCCGCGTCCAGCTTGAGCACGCGGGCCGCGGCTGCCGCGGCTGCGATCGTTCCCGCCACGCCCGTCGCCCTGAATTTCGACACCATGCCCGGTCCGCCCAGATACACCCTGCCCACGATCTCGTAGCCCAGGATCACCGCCGCGATCAGTTCGGCGCCGCTGGTGTCTTCCTGCTCGGCCAGCGCGAGTGCGGCGGGAAGCGTGACCGCGCCGGGGTGTGACTTGCAAAGAAAGTCGTCCTGCGAGCGGCCGTTCACGAGCGTTGCGTTGACCAGCGCGGCGTCGATGGCGGGTACGGTCCGGGCCTGCCCGATGATCGTTGCGCGGCCGCGATTGTCGCCGACAAGGGCCGCAGCAATGGCAGGCACGGGAAGGTCCCGCGCGGCAATCGCCGTGGCAAGCGAATCCAGGATGCGGATTTTCGCTTGTTCGATCAGCGCCGGTGGCAGGGTCTCGAACGAGAGCGTGGTGATGAACTGAGCAAATTGCTGGCTGATCGTTGTGTTGGACATGTCCGGAGTACGCTTTCGAGGCGAAAGGAAATGTGAACGCGGAACTGCCGCCATCAGGGTCGATGGGGGATGCGGTTGTCGGCAATAAATAAGCTATTGCTCTCACTCACTGTAGAAGTGTTGACACATGGATGTCAAGTATCTACGATCCCTAGTATTAAGCGGCGCTTGGGGCGAGGCGGATTGCCCAAGCGTGATATCGGTTTTCAACGGTTTGTTTATCGTCGCGTTCCTGTTGCCGGATGGTTGCCTAATGGTTGCCGACGGCTGGGCAGGCGAGGCGCACCCGCGAAGGGGCATCATCCATGCAGAGCATCAGGAATCACGCGAAAGCGCGTCTCGCTGCCGGAGAACTGGCGTTGGGCATGGGGTTGCGGCAGGCGCGCACCGTCGATATCGCGCAGATCGCGCACACCAGCGGTTTCGACTGGCTCTTCATCGACATGGAGCACAACTCGATGGATGTCGATGCCGCGGCGCAAATTTGCCAGGCCGCGCTCACGTCCGGCGTGACACCCATCATCCGTGTGCCGGGTCATGAATCCTTTCACGCAACGCGGCTCCTCGACAACGGTGCGATGGGCATTGTCGTGCCGCATGTCAGCACCGCCGCGCAGGCCGCGTGCATTGCCGACATGTGCCGTTTCCCGCCGGCCGGCAGCCGTTCCATTCCAGGCCTGTTGCCGCAAATGGGCTTCGAGGCGCATCCCATCGCGGATGTCGTGCGGGCCGTGAACGACGAAGTCCTGGTCGTTGCAATGATCGAGACACGAGAGGGTCTGGAAAATGTCGATGCAATCGCGGCGGTGCCGGGTATCGATGTGCTGCTTGTCGGTGCGACGGATCTCGCGGCCGAGTTGGGTGTGACGGGACAACTGGGCCATCCGCAGGTAGACGCAGCGATCGACGCCGTGTGCGCCGCCTGCGCGAAACACGGGAAGGTGGCGGGCGTGGGGGGTGTCTATATCGAGGCGCTGATGACGGCTTATATCCAGAAGGGCGCGCGCTTCATTCTCAGCGGATCCGATCTGGCCTTCCTCATGGCGGGTGCGCAGGCTCGCTCGGTCATGCTTCGCTCGATCCCGCTGCATGCCGCCGGCCAGACGGTGACATCATGAAGCCGATTGAGCCGATTGAGCCGATTGCCGACCGCGTACGAATGGATTGAACATGCCGCAAACAAAAACCATGTCGGGAGATGGACCCGTCATAGAAGTCAAAACGAATGCACGTGCGCCCGAGACGATAACCTCGAAGCTCGATGGAATACGCGAACAGGTTCGTGGAATGATTCAACGAGGGGAACTGCGACCCGGTGAACGCGTCAACGAGCAGGCCTTGGCCAACCATATCGGCGTGGGGCGCAACTCGGCGCGCGAGGTGCTCCGCGCGCTCGAGCAAGCCGGTCTCGTGCAGATCGTGCCCAATCGCGGCGCGCATGTAAGGCGTCTTTCTCTCGAGGAGGCCATGGACTTGTACGAAGTTCGCGCAGGCCTGGCGCGTACGGCGGGCCGGCTGGCGGCATTGCGCATGACGGGCGACGAGGAGCGTGCGCTGTGCGACTTGCTCGCGCGGATGGACCTCGCGAGCGAGGCTCATGACGCGCACCTTTATCAAAGCCTCAACATCGAGTTTCATCATCATCTGATGCTGGCAACCAAGAACCCGCGACTGATAAAAGTGAACCGGGCAGTCGAAGAAGAATTGACGCTGTACCTTCACAAAGGCGTTTACTCGCCCGTGCAGATGCGCCGCTCGGCAAACGAGCATCGCAATATTTTCGATGCACTGCGTAACGGCCAGGCCACTCAGGCCGCAGAGGCGTTCGAGTTCCACGTGCTGACCGGCAAGCAGCGAATGCTCGATACAGTATCGGTCCAGCCTGTTGGCCTTTAAGCAGGATGGGCCGTTATTCATTCATGTTTGCGGGATGGTTGGCTATCGGGCGGCAAGAGCCGACAACCCGGAGCCGACGAACGTAACGCACGCGTTCGTCAAAGCAGCGGCCGGGCTGAACAATAGGGCTGAAAACACTCATCAGCCGATACGCGAACGCCGCATGCCCCAGCGGGACTTTCTTCGGAGCGGGTGCGGCTTTCGCGAACCCTTTTTCGACCTGAAAGGCACGCAGGCATTCCTCTCGATCTTTGGGTCGATCCGGCAACACTTCCAAAATCTACCCCACGCTTTCTGAGGGACGCGCGTCCCTTCTGCTACTACGCCTCGCTCGCGATAAGTTGACGAAGCCATGCAAACTTATGCGAATTGATGACTTAATTTAGTTTGCACTACAAATAAAATCTTAGAATTAAAGTCGATTTTTCCTACGGCGCCGAGATTGCGAAGTAACGGAATTAACGCGGTCTACGGTGAGGGCGTCGGTCACCGCGCTGCGTTGCACAAGCGAATGCACGCGCTTGGCTCAGCGAGATGTAGTTGCGTCATTGCAATATCTTCTAGTCATCAAGGTAATGCCTGTTGCAGGTAAATCCAGCAGGTTTGCAGACCTTCCTTAAACCAAATGCCTTCTCTGTGACAACGGACGAGTCATGGCTTTTAGAGAGACCAATACATATACGCACCGTGGATACTCGCAATAGATTGTGTGGCTCCGCACATCGCCTTTCTCCTCAGCCATAGACACTTTCAACAAAATATGGGCGCGGCGGTCGTATGCATGTACGCAAGTGCGAAGCCGCCATGCCCGAATGAACTGGAGACGATCTATGACTGCGCACGCAGCGCGTCCGCCTTTGCCTGGGCGGCCCATGGTGCATGCCGAGGCCGCTACATGGTGGGGTTTATCACCCGATGGCCAGGCACGGGACTTCCCCGTTGATGTCCGGAGATCATCTCGTTCAAGAGCAACTTATTGCGTTGCAACGCGGTCCCATAAACGGTCGGCGTGTCAACGGCAACGCTCCGCATCTGAATCAGAAAATGGAAATGAACAAAGCTGGTATCTGCTGACGCGGCCGATGGTGACTCGGCCGATTCTCAACGTCGCTGCGCAATGTTCGAGAACACAAAGACAAAGGCCATTGCGGCAGCGCACCACGGCAGCTTCGTTCTCCTACTGTACAGGTGCAACATGAGCGTTTTAGAGAACCTTGCCGGCCGTACGACTCAATGGGTGATAGTCGATACGTCGTATTTCGATTCCACCACGCATAGCTTTATGCGCGGCGACATCGAAATAGACGGGGCGAAAATAGAACGTATCCTCCCGCCGAAAACATCGCGGCGCACGGAGGTTCTTCCTGGCCATGAGATTGTCTGCGTGCCGGGATTCATTAATGCCGATACTGGCCTGGATCAAGAAGACTGGCCTGAATACTCGCACGAACTCGCGCGCTGCGGAATCACGACTGCCGGTTCGTTCAATCGCGACTTACCCGATTGCGACGGATTCGAAGGCGAGAGCAGCGTAAGACGGCTGATTTACGTTGAGTTAGCGGAGAGCCAGTCCGGACCCGCAGGAATCGACAGGCAATCATTGGAGAGATTCGAGCGGGCCGCCAATTCAAGGGCATTCGACAGATGCACCTTATTGCCTGCCGTGGTTCCTCGAGAAATATGGTCGGCGTCGTCGTTGATAACAGTCACGTCACTTGCCGAGCGAGTGGGGCGGCGGCTTTGTGTGCGGCTTTCCGGGACAAAAGCCGACGCCCAAAATTATGTGGAAACGCGATTTTTTTCGGAAGTCGGCCTTCTTTCGTATCTGCACATTCTGACAGCCCATGTGACGATTTTCGAGCTTTCTCAGCTTTCTCGTCGAGACGTCATTATGCTGCGCGACTCTTCAGCGAGTCTCGTGTGCGCACCCAAGGCCATGAGCGAACCGTCGACTGGGCAGGGTTGCACGACACCATCGTTCAGAGATCGCGCGATAGGTCTTTCCCTTGGCAAGGATTCAATCGCGGATCTGAATCTGCATGCATCGATGCTCATGTCGTCGGCAACGCTGATGCACGCGTCCGAGAACAACACGCAAACCTGCAACGCACTCGTCGACGCGCTCACGCACTCGGCTGCATCGGCACTTGGACTCAACGACATCGGCGCAATAGCGGCGAATATGAAAGCCGATCTTTGCCTTTTCGATCGACCGTCCGATCTCTACGGCGGCTACGACAGTCTTCACTTCGTCAAACTGCTGCTTAGCGGAAGACCACGCCACGTATTGATTGATGGCTTGCCCGTAGTGGTCAATGGCGTGTTTGTTGGAGAAGCCGCTCATGTTTGATTCATCGATACGCAATGCGCAGCAAACTGGCTTGCCGACACGCCGGACGAGACGTGTCATGGCACCTGATCAAGAGTGTGTGGCTCCGCACATCGACAGCTAGTCGTGCGCCACACAATCTCGTACACAAGATTAGCGCGCTAGTCGAATCCTTGGCGGCACCAGGACGATAAGTTTTGGGATCCGACAAAACCGACAAGACCGCGCTACATAATTAAGACGGAGACAATCAATGAATGCGCGCGCAGATATTCCACCGCTGCACCGGCAACTGATGCAGCACGACGATATCCTCGGGTACAAATTCGCACCGGGTCTGAAAGTGAGAATCCCCCATGAGGGCGGTGGTTACCTTGTCAAGACCAATAAAGAGGGCTTCCGTTGCGATAACGAAGTGACGTCTAAAAAGCCCCAGGCACGCCGGGTCCTTGTGTTCGGCGACTCTTACACGGCGGGGGATGGCGTCAGCAACGGCAAACGGTATTCAGACGTTCTGGAGCAAACGCTTGAAGATGCGGAAGTCCTGAACTTCGGATTGAGCGGCAGCGGTACCGACCAGCAATATCTGATCTTCCAGAAATATGCGGAAGAGATCGAATATGACGCCGTGGTGATCAGCGTCCTCGTGGAGAACATTGAGCGCAACGTCGCAAAATCGCGGGAATGGACGGACCGCTCGGGAGAATCGCTATACGTATCCAAGCCGTGGTTCGAATTATCTTCGTCCGGCGAGTTGAGCCTGAAGGGGGTGCCAGTCCCGGTGCCGCAGAAGAAAGGATCGGAACAAGTGGCGGACCAGGGTGGGGTGGACGTCCTCGCGACAGCCCGAAAAATGGTGAACAAGTTGGGACCCGGCTTCAAGGACAAGGTCCAGAAACTCACGCGATTCCAGCCCCTTCCGGATTACGACTCGGCGGATAACTATGGCTGGCGGCTTATGCAAGCCATTCTCACCAAGTGGGTATCCGAGTTGAGCGAGTTGAACGTGCCGGTCATGATCGCGGTGATTCCCGTCTACCAGTACGTGGAAAAGACCGCAAGTTATGCGGACGTCCGCAAACGCTTCAATGAGTTTGCGAATGCGACCGGGGCACCCGTCCATCACGTGATAGATGATCTTTGGCCCTACCCCGCCGACGTCCGGAGATCGTTCCGATTTCAATCGGACGTTCACTTGACGCCACTGGCGCATAAAACGATCGGTGAATCGATAGCCAGATATCTCGCACCGTTGCTCGGGGAAAAATAATGACACGATACGTACTGGGTATCTCGGCGTTTTATCACGACTCAGCCGCGGCGATCCTGAAAGACGGAAAGATCATTGCGGCAGCGCAGGAAGAGCGATTCACCCGGCGCAAACACGATCCGGGTTTCCCGCGTGGGGCAATCAATTATTGCCTCGAAGAGGCGGAGATGGACGGCAGCGACCTGGCCGCAATCGCTTTCTACGACGATCCTGCATTGACCGCCGACCGGATCATCAGATCCTCGATTGCATTTGCACCCGAGTCGGAAAAATTCTTCACGAAGGCCGTCAAATCGTTTTTCGGAGTAAAACCTTATTTCAAGGAGCAGGTTGAGGAAATGCTCAACTGCGACGTGCCCATTTACTTTGCGCGCCACCACTATTCACACGCCGCGTCGGCTTTTTTTCCGTCCCCTTTTGAAGAGGCTGCGGTGCTCTGCGTCGATGGCGTCGGAGAATGGGCTACCACGAGCCTTGGAGTAGGCCGGGGCAGCAAGCTCGATATCCTCAAGGAAATCCGCTATCCGCATTCTCTCGGGCTGCTCTACAGCGCCTTTACGTACTACTGCGGCTTCAAGGTGAACAGTGGTGAGTACAAGTTGATGGGACTTGCACCCTATGGCCAGCCCATTTACGCCGACAAGATCAAGGACCACCTGATCGATATCAAAGCTGATGGCTCATTCAGGCTGAACCTCGATTTCTTCGATTATCACCGGGGTTTGACGCTGACCAACGATCGCTTTCACGAACTCTTCGGTGCAGGACCTCGCCAGCCGGAGTCCAGAATCAGCCGCCGCGAAATGGATCTGGCGGCATCGATCCAGAGCGTGACAGAAGAAGTCATGCTCAAGATCTGCAGGTTCTTGCGAGCGCTCACCGGCGCTTCGAAATTGTGCCTCGCGGGCGGTGTCGCGCTGAACTGTGTAGCCAACGGCAAGATCCTGCGCGCAGGCATTTTCGATGAAATATGGATACAGCCCGCGGCGGGCGACGCCGGCGGCGCCATTGGCGCCGCGTATCTCGCGGACTTCGAGATGTCAGGGGGGCATAGGCCGGCCATATCGGCGGACTCGGACTCTCAGGGTGGCAGTTTCATCGGGCCTGAATACAAGAACGACGAAATCCTTGCTTTCCTGCAGCGTTCGGGTGCGGTGTATCACCCACTCGACAGTGCAGACGGTGGCGCGGCAGAGATTGCGGCATTGCTCGCCGAGGAGAAGATCGTCGGGATGTTTTCCGGGCGCATGGAGTTCGGTCCCCGGTCGCTTGGCGGCCGCTCCATACTCGGAGATCCGCGCGGCGCGTCGACGCAGTCACGCATGAATCTGAAAATCAAGTTTCGCGAATCGTTCAGGCCTTTTGCGCCGATCGTTCTGCGGGAGCGCGCGTCCGAGTATTTCGAACTCGATTCGGACAGCCCTTATATGTTGCTGGTGGCGCCAGTCAAAGAGGCTCATCGTTTGACTCCGGATGCCGCCTCCGATCCCGACGACATGCTTCAGATCGTCAACGCGGTGCGAAGCGATGTTCCTGCCATTACGCATGTTGATTACAGCGCCCGTATTCAGACCGTGACGGAGGACGTCAATCCGCGCATGTTCTCCGTGTTGAAAGCGTTCGAATCGTTGACCGGATGTCCGCTCCTCGTGAACACCTCGTTCAATGTTCGCGGCGAGCCGATCGTGTGCACGCCGGAGGACGCGTATCGCTGCTTCATGAGAACGGAAATCGACGTGCTTGTCCTGGGTGACTATGCATTGCATCGCGCTGAACAGACGGTGACTGAAACCGACGATTCCTGGAAACTGGAGTATGAACTTGACTGACGCCGACCTGAATCAATTCTTCGCTTCGAAGCTTGCGCCGCTTCAGGCAGTCGTTTCGCCGTTCATTCCGGTGAAGGCGGACCCGAGTTGCGAGTCCTACTTCGAAGATGTGTTCGAGCCTGAACCCATCATCAGCCAGGCCGATACGATCACGTCGCTGGTGGATATCTGGCATCGGCTTGGACTCGAACCGCTTGCCGCGCTGGAACCGGATTTCCGCAAGCTCGCGAACGCACTCCGGGCGACTGACGTGCAAACGCA
The DNA here is from genome assembly GCF_964253815.1 of Caballeronia sp. LjRoot34. NCBI lineage: Bacteria > Pseudomonadati > Pseudomonadota > Betaproteobacteria > Burkholderiales > Burkholderiaceae > Caballeronia > Caballeronia sp. LjRoot34. The sequence goes on along the minus strand of NZ_CAXUSB020000003.1, from coordinate 111,504 downwards.
AAAGGTGTCGAACTTCATCTACGCGATGTATTAGGCGTTCGCGAGTCGAGCGGGCGGGCATCGACACGGCAAGCCACACAGACCATCGCGCAGACAATCTATCGCGAGGCAATGGCTCGACTCGGTGCCGCGGTGAATGTCGTCACAACCGATGGCCCTGCGGGTCGCGCAGGCTTCACAGCATCGGCCGTATGCAGCGTGACCGACAGTACGCCCATATTGCTGGTGTGCGTGAATCGCACTTCATCTTTGCATGCACGCGTACTGAACAACGGCGTGCTGTGCGTGAACACGCTGAGCGACCAGCACGAGGAATTGTCGCGCCTCTTCGGTGGCAAGACGACCGCAAAGGAGCGGTTTTCTGCTGGAACCTGGGGGACGCTTGAGACCGGTGCGCCTGTGCTCCGCGATGCATTGGTGGCGTTCGACTGTCGAGTGATGGAAGTCGTCCAGCAGCGAACCCATGACGTGTTGTTCTGCCAGGTTCAAGCCATCGGCGACAGCGAGGGAAAGCAGGCAGGACTCGTGTACTTCGGGCGCCGGTACCACACGCTATCGCATGTGGACGCGTGAAGTTGTGGGCGGCGTCGGGTCACGCAGGGAGTCTTGATGCACCGTACAAACCGTTGAGGCTCTGTCCGTCGAACGTGAACAGCAGGTCCTTCTGCGACACCGCATCAATCAGATGTTTGAGCCTGTACGGAATGCCGAAATTCCACATTGGCGTGCTGATGACAATGCCGTCGGCGCGTGTAAAGCGCCCGGCGAGTTGCCCGATCTGCTGCCACGCCTGGTCCTGTTCGGCGCTCAGCGGCGTGCCCTCGAGACCGGCGTATTTCGCGCCGAGCGCCGGGCCATCGAACGGCGGCAATTCGGTGTGCCAGACATCGAGGGTATCCACCTCGCCTTGTGGATAGCGGGCACGCCAGTGCGTGATGAGACCGTGGGCGACATCGAGCGAAGCGGAACGCTCGGCGCGTGGTGACGCGATGACGTGAAGCAGGCGCATGGGACCTTCGACAGGTGAGGTGGGCTGCCTGGATTATGGGCGCGCGACGAGCAGGAATATAGGGGAACAAGTCAGCATTCAAAATTCCCCGCTGAGGAACAGTGTCCTCTTAATCTCCCTGCAATGCCGGTCGCTGTCAGCTCAGTTGCTTGTCGCGTTGAACCTTGCCGAAATGAAGCGACAGGTAGATCCCCATCACAAGGCCGCCTGCAAGTCCCGCTACGGCATCCAGCCCGATATCCGGCATGCTCGCGTGGCGCGCGGCGATCAGAAGGCACAGGGCCAGGTTGGCGAATCCCCACAGGACGTTGACGATCGGCGGAGAATTTCCCACGCCTCTTGGCCGGGCAAACGGCGTAGGAAATGAAAACCCCTGCAAGCCGGAAGCAAGGTGCGGGACGCAATTGCACAGAAGCGCTCCGGCGAGAAACACCCAAACGTGCTGCATGTGATTACCTCGATGGTAGTAGGAAATTGAATGGGGCTGACGCGCCGTGCCGCCGCCTCAGTTATCTGCTATCTGTTATCTGTTGATGAAGCGGCGGCGGCGACGTTCGCGTTCGCCGTGGCGCGCCGCGCGAGGAATCTGGCGGTGGCGGGTCCAATGGCCAGCACGGCGACAAAGCGCGCCATCTGCATGGCCATCACGAAGCGGACATCGACGTTGCTCGACGCCGCGATGATCGCGACAGAATCTGCGCCTCCAGGACTCGTCGCCAGATAGGCCGTGAGGGGATCGACACCGGCTACCGCCACAAGCACTGCGCCTATCGCGCCGCACACCACGATCAAGGCCAGCGAGCATGCAATGATGCGGGGCAACGCCCGAGCGGCATGAGCGAGAAGAGGGCGTGTGAATCTCAGGCCGATTCGCCAGCCCACGAATGCATAGGCAATGGCCAGCAACCAGCGCGGCAGTTCGATGCTCAGCCAGCCATGGTGAACCATGACGACGCCCGCCACGAGGGTCACGAGCATCGGGCCCATGGGGATTCGCAGCCGTTGTCCGAGGAGAGGACCCAGCACCGCGAGGGCAAGCGTCTTGGCGAACGGCAGCCACGCGATTGCAGGAAACCAGGTGACGGCCGCCACGGCGTGATGCGGGTTTGCACCGACTACTTTCGCCAGGACGGAAGCGATTGCCGCAACCATGAGGACTCGCAAGTATTGCATGACCGCAACCAACTGCGCGTCTGCGCCGAAGGCCTCGGCCATCAAGGTCATCACGGTTGCCGCCCCCGGGCTGACGCCCCACAGGGCGGTCGTACCCGGCAGGACACGCATGCGGACCAGAACCCACCCGAGGATGCCGCTTGCCACGATCACGGATAAAACGCCTGCTGCAAAGACCGGCCAATGGACGCCAAGCTCGCCCCCGGTTGATGACGGCAGCATCCTGGCAATCATGCAGCCGATGATCCCCTGCACCGGCACAAATGCATGCCGGGAAAGCCGCAGTTTTCCGCCATTGCCGCTGATAACGATTCCCGCCAGCAGCGGACCGATCAGCATGGCAGCGGGCACGCCGAGCCAGAAGAGGACGGCGCCGAACCCGAGCGAGAGGCCAATGAGCGCAGTCCATTGGACGGCTGGCCTCGATCTTTCAATCCACCCCGAGGGCCGTTGAAGCGTTTGTTGAGTCATGAGCGAACGAGACGTGGGTTGTGCCGTTGTAACTTATGCGATGTATGCGACGGTCCGTTCAGGGCGTCGGGGAAAAGTGTCGTACGTGCCGACAGTCAGCGAAGGCGAGCGGCCAGCCGGTCTGCGTGGAAAGTGCGGCACTTTTGCGAGGGCATCTTCGCAAACAATGTTAGAGGGCATCCTCGCATAAGTCAACGAGAATGCATGAACCCAGGAACGACTGAAGCACGATAGAGCAGTCGGCGAGTAGAGACAGTCCGAATCACGCGGCATGCTAATATGCGAGGAATACCTATCAAATACTCGCATATCGGAAGAGCAGCATGACTTCGTCTACGCCCACTCAGGACTCCCCGCGCGCTTGCGAACCGAAAAGGGAAAGGGGGCGCCTGCGCGTCGCCGCGATCATGGAGGCCGGGGTCGAAGTGTTCACGGAAAAAGGCTATGACTCGGCCACCATGACCGAGATCGCCGCCCGCTCGGGGACCGCGATCGGCTCGCTTTATCGATTCTTTCCGTCCAAGGAATCGCTCGCCGACGCGTTGCTGCTTCGTTACGCGCAGCAAGTAAAGATGGGGCTCGCTGAACTGGAGCAGCAGGTACCGGACATGACGCTTGAAAGCGTGGCCGATGCATTCGTCGACTTCATGCTCGTGCTTCAGTCGCGGCGCAGCTTCGCGGTCGCGCTGGTGGATGCACGCGGGGGCAGCGTCGACGAACGCAAGCGGTTTCGCCAGGCGATGCGCGGGGGCGCGGCGAACATCCTGCGCCAGGCGCTTCCCGACCTGAGCCCGGCGAGGGCGAAGGTCATGGCGGTGGTCCTGCTCCACCTGCTTAAGGGAGTGGTCAGTATTGCCAACGAAGAGGCCGCCGCACGCGCCATGCTGATGGCCGAAATCCGTGAACTCGTTCGCCTCTATCTGGTGTCGGCATCGGGGAAGCGGGCTCAATGAAGCGTGCGCGCTGCGATCAGCTTGCAAGCGTGCGCGGGCAATTCGGCCAGCACCGGCATGCCAAGACTGAGGCCCGGCGTTTCCCGCTGCGTGGCGTGAAGCCGGCACAGTCGATCTAACGACGGGCCCACGGCGGCTTATGCCAGGATGGTTCTGGTCATTACCCGGAAGAAGGGCAAGACGGGCGCGCCACGCACGCGATTAACTCTGCTTGGCTCGTCCGTCTGTGGCAAGACTGCTCTGTGTATCGGACTGATGCAGACGCAAAGGGCGCACAGCGGAGACAAAGACGCCACCGAGAATGCCGACCGCACCGAGCACGCCAAAGGCCAGCGAAAAGTTGCCGGTCATCTGCTTGAGGCCTCCCACCAGCAGTGGCCCGATGAACCCTCCCGCCAGATTGCCGATCCCACCCGTGACGGCAATGGTCGGAATCGCGAGTTCGCGGGGAAAGATGTCCGTGATCAGAGCCGAGACGAGTGGCACATTCATGAACAGAAAGAAGCCGATCAGCGTGAAGACCACCATTTGCAAGAGAATCAGATGGGCGCCCAGACGGGAACCGGCATAGAGCAGCACGCCGATCAGGACGAGCGGGATGGCCACGTGCAGCCGGCGCTCCTGGAAGCGATCCGAGCTATGGGTAATGAAAAGCAGGCCGAGCACGCTCGCGAGATAGGGCAGCGCATTGAGCCAGCCGATCATCTGCGGGCTCACATTCAGCGCGCTGGCCGCCTTGATGGCCGAAGGCAGCCACAGGCCGAATCCATAGGCGACCATGTTGGCCATCGAGTACGTTGCCATGAAGAGCCAGACCGCGGGCTGGCGAAGGACATCGCGCCAGCGTTTGGACAAGCCCGCGCCGGCGAAGGCGGCCTTTTCTTCGGCAAGCCCTTTTTCAAGGCCCGTGCGCTCGTGATCGGGCAACCAATGAGCGGTCTCGATGCCGCTTGGAATGGCTTTCCACCAGACGATCGCCCAGAGCCACGCCGGCAGGCCTTCGAGTACGAACATGGTGTGCCAGTTCGCGTGGGTGAGCACGAAGCCCGAGATCGGACCGGAGAGCAGCGCGCCGAACGGGATGGCCAGGTTCCAGAAGCCGAAGGCCCGGCCTCGCTCGGACTTGACGAACCACTGCGATAGCAGCAGCGACATCGACGCCCATACGGGTCCCTCGGCCAGACCGAGCAAAAAGCGCGCAAGGGACAGCTCATAGACATTGCGCACGAGGCCGGTGGACATCGAAAAGAAACCCCAGAGCAGCAGTGCGCCGAGGATCGTGCGCTTCGCCCCGAAGCGCGGCGCAAGCCAGCCTCCGGCAATGAAGCTGATCAGATAGCCCCAGAAGAATACCCCGGCGACAAAGCCCGCTTGCGAGGACGACAGATCGAGGTCATGCGACATGCTCGGCAGCGCCATGCCGATATTGACGCGATCGAAGTAGGCAATGGTGTAGAGCAGGAAGATGACGGGCATCAGGCGGCGCCAGCGTACCCAGCCGAGCGTATGGAAGGCGTGATCGGGCATCATCGTCCTCCTTGCCGGATCTGTTGCGATACCGTGCAGGGACCACTACAGCAGCGGGGCGGCGTGCCCGCCATGCCCGCCATGCCGACAGGAAATCGCGAAACTGTCATGAACGTCTCCATTGATATTGTCGGGTCGCGCTCGCCGGCGCGATTGTCGGGTGCCTTGATCGACGGCTGACTGCTGACTGCAGACGATCGGCGGCGTGAAAACACACGGACCACTATTCCAGAAGCATCCTGCGCATGACCTTGCCGGAAGCAGTGGTGGGAAGCTCGCTGCGGAATTCAACCTGACGGGGCACCTTGTAGGCCGACATGTTCTCGCGGCTCCAGGCAATCAGCTCACTCTCGCTGACCGAGCCGGACGCCTCGCCCTTCAGGACCACCACAGCCCTCACCACTTCGCCGCGGTTCGCATCCGGCATGCCGACGACCGCCGCTTGGCGCACCATTGGATGCCGGACCAGGATGGCTTCCACGTCTTCGGGAAAGACGCTGTAGCCTGAAACCTTGATCATTTCCTTCGTTCTGCCAAGCAAGGTAAGGTAACCGTCCTCGTCCAGCTTGCCGATGTCGCCGGTATGCAGCCAGCCGTCGCGCAAGGTTTCAGCGGTTTTCTCCGGCTGCTTCCAGTAGCCGTGAAAGTTGCCCGGGCTGCGCAGGACGATTTCACCGTGCTCGCCCACGGGAAGATCGCGTCCGTCAAACGCGTCGACGATCCTGCATTCCACGCCGGGAAGCGGGCGGCCGTTGGTTCCCCAGCGCACCGTGCCGGGCAGCGTGATGACATCGCCCGTATGGGTTTCGGAGAGACCGTAGCCCGCTTCGGTTGCCATGCAGCCCGTGAAGGCTTGCCAGCGCAGCGAGAGCGCCTGCGTCATGCGGATACCGAAACTCGACGCGCTCGTCGTTTGCAGCGACGAAAGGTCGAAGCGCCCGGCGTCGGGCGCATCCATGAGCGCCACGAGCATCGGCGCGATTGCTTTCCAGTAGGTCACCTTGTGCCGCGCGATGGACTCGAGGGTCGAGACCGCGTCGAAGCGGTAGTGAAGGACCGAGGTCGCGCCGCTGAAGAGCGGGATGTCCAGGCCATAGAGCATCCCCGAGATGTGATAAAAGGGAGGGATGGCCAGGTGCACGCCGTTCGCGTCGAGACCACTCAGTTTCGTGATGCCGCTGGTCTTGAACCAGGCGTTGCCGTAACTCAGCATCGCCCCCTTGGGCCGGCCCGACGTGCCCGAGGTGTAGATGAGCAAGGCAATGTCATCCATGTGAAGCCGAGGGCGCGGTGGCGGGTCCGTGCAGCGCGCCATCTCCGCGAGCAGGTCGGTGGTCCCCGGCGCGATCACGCGGGAATGGCGGATCTCCTGCGGCACGGCGTAGGTGGGATGCGCCGGCAACATGTCCTGATAGTGGACCAGCAGTACGCTTCGCAAGGCCGTTTCGTGCCGGACCTGCTCGACGACCGGATAAAGCGTATCCGCGGCGATGATGACGCGCGCACCCAGATCGCCAAGCTGATACGCCAGTTCGTGACGCTTGAACAGCGGACTGCACGGGCTGACGATCGCGCCCAGTTTCTGGATGCCGAGGAATGCGATCACGAATTGCGGGCAGTTCTGCATGAACAGGACGACGGGCTCGCCTTGCTTCACCCCTTCGCGGGCCAGAACCGCCGCGCATGCGTCGCTCGATTGATCGAGCTCAGCGTACGTGATTTCGCGTCCGTACCAGACCAGCGCCACCTTGCCGGGTGCGCGCCGCGCGTGCTCTCGCACTTGCTCGTGCAAAGGCGTGGGCAACCCGTGAAGAGGAAGGGAAAACGGCGCAACGCTTTGTGTCATGGGTGACCCGACGCCAATCTGATCGACGATGTACTGACCCGGCGCCGCCTGCGTCACTGCGTCATCCAGGCGGCAATTCGCTGCAAAGCTCGATGAAATAGACCTCGGCCTCGCGATTCAAAAAAAGAATAGACCAGTCTGTTCAAAAATACAATAATGTTAACCGACGACCCAACGCAACGACCCAACGGACCCGCCTGCCCATCTGATGAGTACTCGACACAAACCCACCGAAGCCACCGAAGCCACCGCGCCGCCTGCGCGAATCGACCGAAAGGCCCGTGCGTCGGCGCGTACCGACACGCGCATGGCGCTGATCCGATGCGGCACGCAGATGTGCACGGAACGCGGCTTCCAGGTGACGAGCATCGACGAACTGCTGCGGCTGGTCGGCGTTCCGAAAGGGTCGTTCTATCACTTCTTTCGCAACAAGCATGAGTTCGGCGAAGCCGTCATAGAGAACTATGCGGCGTATTTCCAGCGCAAGCTGGATCGCCTGCTGAGCGATTCGTCCCGTTCGCCCTTGCAGCGAATGGGCGATTTCGTCGACGAGGCCGTGCGCGGCATGGAGCGCTTCGGCTTTCAGCGCGGCTGCCTGGTGGGCAATCTCGGACAGGAACTCGGCGGTTTGAATGACAGTTTCAGGCATCAATTGGAAGCCGTTCTGCTTGCCTGGCAGCATCGCACCGCCGACTGTTTCCGCGAGGCAATCGCATGCAACGAACTGTCCCCTGATCAGGATTCCGAAGCATTGGCGCAATTCTTCTGGATCGGCTGGGAAGGCGCGATCTTGCGTGCGAAGCTGACGCGCGATGCCGGACCGATGCGGTTGTTCGCCAATATGTTCTTCATGACGCTAGCGAGGAAGCACGATGTTTAAAGCACTGCTGCTTGAGCAGGACGGCACGGAGACCCGGGCACGCGTGGCCTTCGTGGATGAAGCGCAGTTGATGCCGGGTGACGTGACGGTCGCCGTGGAATATTCCACGCTCAACTACAAGGACGCGCTGGCCATCACGGGGCGCGGTCCGGTCGTCAGGCGTTGGCCCATGATCCCGGGTATCGATTTCGCCGGCGTGGTCGAGTCGAGCGAGCATCCGCGTTTTCATGCGGGCGATAAAGTCTTGTTGAACGGCTGGGGCGTCGGGGAAAATCATTGGGGCGGTCTCGCGCAAAAGGCGCGCGTCCCGGGCGATTTCCTGATCGCGTTGCCAGCGTCCATGAGTGCGCGCGACGCCATGGCGATCGGCACCGCCGGCTACACCGCAATGCTGTGCGTGCAAGCGCTTGAGCGCGCCGGGACCGCGCCGGATCAGGGCGAGGTGCTGGTCACCGGCGCCAACGGCGGTGTCGGCAGTTTTGCGGTGGCAATACTCGCGGGGCTGGGCTATCGCGTGATCGCATCGACGGGCCGCGCGGAACATGCCGAGCGCTTGCGGGCGCTCGGCGCGGCGGAGATCATCGACCGGCACACGCTTTCGGAGGCCGGCAAGCCTTTGCAGAAGGAGCGCTGGATCGGCGCGATCGACAGTGTCGGCAGCCATACGCTCGCCAATGTGTGCGCGGGTACCCGATACGGCGGCGCCGTGGCGGCCTGCGGTCTCGCGCAAGGAATGGACTTCCCGTCGACGGTCGCGCCGTTCATCCTGCGCGGCGTCACGCTGGCGGGGATCGACAGTGTCAAGGCGCCGCTGGAGAAACGTCTGTCCGCGTGGGAGCGGCTGTCCAGGGCGATCGACCCGAAGATGATCGCGGCGATTGCCACCGAGATTACGCTTGCCGAAGCCATCCCGACCGCGAGCGCCTTGCTCGACGGAAAGGTCGAGGGGCGCGTCATAGTCAATCCGGACACCTGAAGATGACACTGACCGAAGAGTTCGATTCCGCGCTGCCCGCGGCCGAGCGGGAGTTCATCGAACGATGCCGCCGCTTCGCCGAAATATCGATCGGGCCGCATGCCCGGCAATGGGAATACGCGCGTTCCTCGCCGCGCGATGCCTTGCGGGCTGCCTGCGTCGAAGGCTTCGCCGGCGTCGAACTGGAACGGGAATCAGGCGGCCTGGGCCTGCTGTATTCGGCGAAGATGCGCATGGCGGAGGAGTTCAGCAAGCACGATCTCGCCTTCACCTTTGCGTTGATGCAGCAGCACAACGTGATCGTCAGGCTGGCGGAATCGGCCGCACCGGAGGTCGCGCAACGGCTCGTTGCGCCGATGCTCGAAGGAGAACTGATCGGTTGCACGGCCATGACCGAACCGGGCGCGGGCAGCGACTTCGCCGCCATTGCGACCCGCGCGCGCAAGGTTGCGGGCGGCTGGCGGCTCGATGGCGAGAAAGCGTGGATATCGAATGCATCGGTGGCGGATGTCTGCCTGACTTATGCGCAGACGGACGCCTCTCTCGGCAAGGACGGGATTGCGTGCTTTGTCGTGGAAGCCGGCCGTGACGGCTTCACGCGGCTGCCCGCTTATGAGTTGCACGGCTGCCACGCCATTGGCGTGGGCGGCTTTACGCTTGAAGACTGCTTCGTTCCGGACGACATGCTGCTCTATCCGCCCGGCCAGGGATTCAAGGCGGCAATGCAGGCAGTGAATCGCGCGCGCGTGCATGTCGCGGCGATGAACGCAGGCATGCTCGACGCGTCGCTTGCCGCCGCGTTGCGCTATGGCGCCGAACACCAGGCGTTCCGGCAGCCCTTGCTGGATTTCCAGGGCTTGCGCTGGTCCCTCGTCGATGTGGCGACGGACCTTGAAGCCCTGCGCTTGCTGACGTATCGCGGTGCCCGGCTGATCGATGCGGGCGCCGACGCGCAGGAAGCCGCCGCGATGGCCAAGAAATTCGGCAATGACTGTGCGTCGCGCGGCATTGCCGCGTGCGTCCAGGCGATGGGCGCGAACGGCTTGCTCGCCGGGATTCCGCTTTCACGGCATCTCGCCGCGGCGAAGCTGCTGTGCTACACCGACGGGTCGACCGAGATGATGAATGAACGCATCGGCCACCTGCTTCGCAAGCGCGCAACGCAATGAACGGCTTTCCCGGCCGCCCGGCCTTGCACCTGTCGTGCATGCCGGGCGCCGGTCCATCATGCTTTCATCGGGGCTGCCATCATGAAGATCGTCGAGGTTCGTTCGTTTCCCATTTCCTTTCCTGTTCCTGCCGACAAATCCGTGACGCTGAGTCTCGGCCGCACCGTCAAGCGCGATGCCGTGCTGGTGCGCGTGGAGACCGATGAAGGGATCGTGGGCTGGGGTGAAGCGCATCACGGCCGATGTCCGGGGGCGGTAAGCCGTGTCGTCGATACGACCTTGCGCGATCTGGTGCTCGGCAAGGATGCGTTCGACGTGGTCGGCATCTGGGCCTACGTCTACAAGATGCAGTTGGCCAGTCACGGTGTGGGCGCTGCCGCGAGCATGGCGTTGAGCGGCCTGGATTGCGCGCTGTGGGACATCCGCGCGCAGGCAGCCGGATGGCCGTTGTACCGCCTGCTCGGCGGCGCCAACAAGCCGATCAAGGCTTACGCGGGCGGCATTTCGCTGGGCTGGCAACCTGCGGACATGCTCGCGGACGAAGCGCTCGGGCTTGTCGGGATCGGCTATCGTGCGCTCAAGCTGCGCATGGGCGACACGCCGGCGCGGGACATAGAACGGGTCCAGGCGGTGCGTCGCGCGGTGGGGCCGGACGTCGATATCCTGGTGGACGCCAATACCGCGTACACGGTCGAGGACGTGAGGAAGGTCATGCCGGCCTTCGAGGAAGCGGCCATTGGCTGGCTCGAAGAACCGTTTCCGCCCCACGACCGCCGCTCGTATGCGCAAGGCGCGGCGCTCGGCCGGGTACCGTTTGCTGCCGGCGAAAATCATTTCACGCGGTTCGACTTCAACACGCTGCTCGATGACGGCGTGGTGCGTTTCGTTCAACCGGACTTATCGAAGACCGGCGGCGTGACCGAAGGCATGCGTATCGCGGCGATGGCCAGCGCGCAAAAAATCTCGGTCAACCCGCATACGTCCACCACCGCGCCGAACATGGCGACATCGATCCACTTTCTGTGCGCGATCGAACAGCCGGGTTATTTCGAAGCCGATGTCACCGTGCTCAATCCGTTCCGCGACCATCTGACGAACCGGCCGCCTTACGAACTCGACGCGCAGGGATGCGTCAGCGCCTATGACGACGTGAGCGTGGGTATCGTGATAAACGAAGCGTTCGTGAAGGAACATCCGCTGATCGACGGCCCCTGCTATGTCTGAGCATCCGGCGCCGAGGCGAGACGCCCGAGGTGCTCGACCAGCGCGCGGGCGGCGGACGGCAGGCTGTCCAGGTCCCTGATCATGATGCAGATCATCGGATGCGCCCACGCGTCGGTAAGCGGAATGAACCGCAGGTTGTGCATCCTGCCGTAGGTCGCTTCCAGGAACGACGGTACGACGCCGATGCCCAATCCCAGTCCGATCATGTTGCAGACGCTGTCGAATCCCCGCACCCGGATGCGCGTCTTCTTGGCCGCTGAACTTTGCCGGGCCGCGTAGTCCAGCAGTTGCGACAAGGCGCTGGCCTGGTTTTGTTCGACTTGCTCGTATTTCAGCGTCTCGGCGTAGCGGACATCCCTGCGTCTTGCGAGCGGGTGTTTCGCGGGCACGGCAACCGCGAGGTCATAGCGCTTGTACGGGATCAGGCGCAAGCCTTCATGACCGAAGAAATCGGGACCGAGGCCAATATCGGCGCGACCCTCGGCCACGTCGCGCACGATGAACGGCGTCTCGTGCTCTTCGAGGTCGATCTTGACGCCCGCATGCTGCTTGACGAACCGCTGTATCTGCGAGGGCAGGCCGGCCGCGAGCGCCGACGCGCTGATACGCACGCGAATGTGGCCGCGCACGCCCTGGGCGTACTCGGACATCTCTGTCTGCATATGGTCGAGCGCCTGGACGACCATGCGGGCGTGGTGTGCCATCGCTTCCCCGGCAGGCGTGAGCCGGATGCCATGCTGGCCCCGCTCGACGAGCGCCACGCCCGTCATCGACTCCAGTTGCGAAAGCCGTTTGCTCACCGCCGAGGCGACGATATGTTCGCGGGCGGCGGCCTTCGCGATACTGCCTTCCTCGGCGATCGCCACGAAGAGCCGGGCGGAGGTGGTATCCAGTCTGCGCATAGGCGAGCCATCTCATTCGGAGAGGGGGGGAGCCTTCAATCGTCGCTTGGCGGTTGGCGCGCGTCGCGGCGATCATATGTGTCGGCCCGGGGCTGCCGAAGCAGGCACTCGATTGTCTCACCAACGCCCTCACCAACGCCCTCACCAACGCCCCGTCATTACGACAGCCTGGAGATCCACACGATGAACCCGTCCAACGCCGAACCGCAACCCCATCACGACGATCGATTCGTCGAAGTCACCGAAGTCGGCACGCGCGACGGCTTGCAGATCGAACCGGTCATGATCCCGGCCGCCCGCAAGATCGGCTTGATCAACGACATGATCGCCGCAGGCATCGGCAGCATCGAGGTGACGTCGTTCGTTTCGCCCAAGGCCGTGCCGCAGTTGGCCGACGCGGAGGAGGTGATCGACGGCATCACGCGCGCTCCCCATACGCGCCTGCTGGCGCTGGTGCCGAACCTGCGGGCGGCCGAACGCGCCGTCGAAACCTCGCTCGACGCGGCGGTACTCGTGTGTTCGGCATCAAACACGCACAACCGCAAGAACCTCAACCGCAGTGTGGACGAGACGCTCGCCGGCGTTCCTTCGGTCGTCGCCCGGCTCGCCGAAGGCAACCGCCGCGAGCGTCGCATCGACGTGATCGGCGCGGTCGCGACGGCGTTTGGCTGCCCGTTCGAAGGCGACATCGCGGTGGACGACGTGCTGAAGATAGCCCGGGCGTATGTCGAGGCGGGCGCCAGCCAGGTGACGCTCAGCGACACGACGGGGATGGCGACGCCGGCCAACATCCGCACGCTGGTGCGCGCGGTGCGCGCCGCGTTGCCCGGCACGCCGCTCGCGCTGCATCTGCACAATACGCGGGGCGTGGGGCTGGCGAACGTGCTCGTCGGACTGGAAGAGGGCATCCGCCGCTTCGATTCATCGGTCGGCGGTCTGGGTGGCTGTCCGTTCGCGGCGGGCGCGACCGGCAACATCTGCACCGAGGACCTGCTGTTCCTCCTGGAAGGCAGCGGCTACGAGACCGGGGTGGACCTGGAAGCGGCCATTGCCGTGGCGCACAAGATGGAGAAGCTGCTCGGCAAGCGCCTGGTGGGGCAAGTCATGCGCGCCGGTCCACGCCTGCGCCTGCATGACGCAGGCACTGTCGCCACGGCCGCGGGCTGAGTGATGACGCGACCCTTGTCCGGCATCCGGGTTATCGACCTGACGCGCATCCTGTCGGGCCCCTTCTGCACGATGCTGCTTGGCGACATGGGCGCCGACGTGGTGAAGATCGAGGCGCCGCGCAACCCGGATCCGATTCGCGCCCAGGGCACGATCGTCAACGGACTGAGCACGTACTTCGCGGCATTCAATCGCAACAAGCGGTCGATGACCGTCGATCTGCGCACTGAAGAAGGCAAGCTGCGGATGGCCGCGCTGCTGGCGCGCGCGGATGTGCTCGTCGAAAACTTCCGGCCCGGCGTGCTCGCGGCAATGGGATTTTCCGCCGAGCGGCTGGACGAGATCAACCCGCGGCTGATCGTGGCCAGCATCAACGGCTACGGTTCGAGCGGACCTTATGCACAACGTCCGGCTTTCGACTTTGTCACGCAAGCCATGAGCGGCTTCATGAGCCTGAACGGCGACGAAGGCGGCAAGCAGTTTCGGGCAGGCATTCCGGTGACGGACCTCGTCGCCGGGCTCTACGCGGCGTTCGGCATCGTCAACGCCTTGCGCGCGCGGGACCAGACCGGCCGCGGGCAACGCGTCGAAGCGGCGATGATGGACTCGATCATGAGCCTCTTCGCCTGGTATGCCTCCGATCATCTTGCGACCGGCGAAACGCCGCGCAGAACGGGCAACGATCATCCCATCACCGCGCCGTATGGCATGTTCAACGGCCGCGACGGTGATATCGCCGTGGCCTTGAGCACGGAAGCGGTGCTCGACCGTTTCCTTGAAGTCGTGGGTCTCAGCGACCTGCGCGCCGACCCGCGCTTTCGCACGAATACCCTGCGCATGCACAACCGCGATCAGCTCAACGCTATTGTCAACGAACGCATTGGTTCGGATACCCAGGCGAACTGGGTTCATCGGCTGAACGCGGCGGGCGTGCCCTGCGGTCTCGTGCAGAGCCTGCCGGAAGCGTTCCACGATCCGCAGACGCTGCATCGCGAGATGGTGATCGAAGTCGATCACCCGGGACACGGCCCGGTTCGCATGCTCGGGTTTCCGGTCAAACTCTCCGATACCCCCTGCACCGTGCGCTATCCGGCGCCAAGGCACGGCGAGCACACGCAGGAAATCATTTCGGAGTGGGAAATATAACGGCCGCTATCGAACACGGGAAAATAAACGATGTCTTATCCACTGGATCCGGGTTTCTCCCTCGACTTTACGGATTTGCGGATTGTCGCGCGGGGCCTGACACGCCCCGAATGCGTGCTGGCGCTGTCCGATGGCACGCTCGTCGCGGCGCATGGAGCCGCCGGCTATTCGCTGATTGACGCGCACGGCCGCGTCGAGCACACGCTGATACGGCAACCCGGCCCGCGCGCCTATCTGCCCAACGGTATCGCGGTGGCGCCGGACGGCCGGGTCCTCTTCGCCGATCTCGGCAAGGATGTTGGCGGTATCTTCGCAATCGATGCCGCCGGCAATGTCGAATCGATCCTCGACGCGCTTGACGGGCAGCCCCTGCCGCCGAGCAACTTCGTTCTGGTCGATGGCGAAGGCCGACTCTGGTTCACCGTCAGCACCCGCAAACGGCCGCGTACCGACGCATGGAATCATCGTGTGGCTGATGGCTTCATCGGTGTCGTGGACGCGCGCGGGGCCCGCATCGTCGCGGACGGCATCGGCTATACAAACGAAATTGCCTTCTCTCCCGATGGGCACTGGCTCTACGTCAACGAAACCTATAACCAGCGCGTCAGCCGGTTTTCACTGCAACCCGGCGCCGTACTGGGCGCCAAGGAAGTCATGGCCGAGTTCGATGGCGCGGATCTGCCCGATGGCCTGACCTTCGACGCCCACGGCGGCGCGTGGATCACGTGTATTGGCAGTAACCGGCTCGTGGTCCTGCGCCCGGATGGGAACATGCAGGCGGTGCTGTCGGATACGGATACCGCCTATGCAGAAGGGCTGGCGCGCAAGTTGCGCGAGGGCACGCTTGCGCAGGAAGACATGAAGACCGCGGGACAGTCCCGCCTCGGGAATATTTCCAGCCTTGCGTTCGGCGGTCCGCAACTGCGCACCGCCTATCTCGGTTGCCTGCTCGATGATTGCATACGCGCCTTCGAAAGCCCGGTGCCGGGCCTGGCTCCGGCCCACTGGCAAAGGCGCGTACGGTCGCAACCAGGCGGACGGCTGGCCTAGAACCTGTGCCGCATGCCCACGGTGACGCCCAACTGCCGGTTGTTGTTCGACGCCGTGGACATGCCGAAGATATCGGCGCCGATCTTCAGCCCGTCTTCGCTCACCTGCTGTACCTCGGTCTGGATATAGACGTCGGTACGCTTGGACAGCAGGTAGGAGGTCTGGAGGCTGAGCTGATTCCACTTCGGATTGCGCCCGTTGAGCTTGCCGTCCGTGTAGGTATAAGCACCGGAAACCGACCAGGCCGGCGTGAACATGTATCGGACATTGGCTTCGTAGTTGTTAAAGCGTGCGTTGTCCCCGTTCAGGCTGAGTCCGCCGCTCACCCCGGATGAACTGGAAAGGATTGCGAACGGATTGTCGAGCAAGGTCTGCGTGAACACCAGGCCGAGCGTAAGCTGGCCGAGCGTATAGTTGGCGCCGGCGCCCCAGGTGCGCTGGCGCGAGGCGGTAAAGGTATTGTCCGAAACAATCGCGCCGTTGCTGTTGCTGATCTGCTGCACGCCGCCGGTGAGCGCGACGGTATTGTTGAATTGCAGGTAGGACGCCACGAGATTCAGGCCGCCGTAGATATACGACGTGGCGAAACTGTAGGCGCGGTTGTTGGCAAAGTCCCCGGCCGCGTTGGAGAAGCCGTACATGCCGCTCACGAGCAAGCCGTGGAAGCGCGGGCTCGTGTATTTGACGGAATTGTCCACCCGCAGCGATCCATTGAGGTTGTCGTTGTCGAACGGATGGGCGAACTGCGTGCCGCCCGCAATGGTTCCGGTCAGCGAAAGCGGCCCGAGATAGTCGAAGATGCTGGTGTACTGCCTGCCGAATGTGGCTGAACCATATTGGTTGCTCGCGAGGCCCACGAATGCCTGCCTGCCGAATTCGCGGCCGCCTTGCGCAAGCGTGCCGGTCGGCAAGGTGAAGCCGCTTTCCAGGGTCAGGATGGCGCTCAAGCCGCCGCCGAGGTCTTCGACTCCGCGCAGTCCCCACCGGTCGCCCTGGATCTGACTGGTCGTTTCCTGGATGTTGCGGTGGCCGTTCTGATTGGTGGTGTAGGTCAGGCCGGCATCGAGCAGGCCATACAGCGTCACGCTGCTTTGCGCATGAGACGTCTGCGCGCACAGGCCGAGAATGGCGGCCAGACAGGCAACAGTTTTCACTCTTCACTCCTTTGGGTTGGAATCGTATGGGCAGCCGGATGCCGGCCGTCGAGAAAACGCGGCATCGCATGGACGAAGGGGAAAGCAATCGCGGCGTAAGGTCCGTTACCCTGGACCTTGCGCCGTGGACAACGAGTTCTAGTGCGTCACGACAGTGTCCGCCGAAGCCTCGTACTCCTGATAATTCGGCTTGGCGATGATGTAGACCACCATCGCCGCCGCTGCGAACAGGGCGTAGCCGAGAATGTAGAAGCTATTGGAGAGGTTGCCGCCCCGGGCAAAGAAGCCGACCACGAGAGGACCGACCACGCCGCCGCAGCTCGCGAACACGTTGATCAGCGCGACCGACGGCGCGGCCTGGTTGCGTGGCACCTTGCTCAGCACCCAGGCCCACCACGTCCCGCCGGGCGAATACAGTCCGGCGCCCGCAATGCAGAACATCACCATCGAGAACGGCAGGCCGCCATCCACATAGTGCTGGGTGAGCAGCGCGACACCCGAGACGATCAACGGCAACGCGACAAACCAGCCGCGCGAGATGGTCGACGGCCGATCCGAGAGCCATGAGTTGAGAAACATCGAGATGGCGCCGAATAACGGCGGCAGGGCGGTCAGCCAGCCCACGGCCTGGAAGCCACTGACGAAATGCTGCTTGATGAGGCTCGGCATCCAGAGGCCGAAGCTGAAGATCACCATGATCCAGCAGAGCGCCGCAAAGGACAGCAGCCATACGGTCGGGCGCAGCAATACGCCTGAGAACGTACCGTCCGCGCCCACGCCGGCGAGACGCCGCTGCACGATGAAATCCCGCTCGGCAGGGCTGATCCAGCGGTCCTTCGCCGGATCGTCCGAAACGAAGAACCAGATCAGCAGGGCCATCGCAACGGCGGGGATGCCTTGCAGGATGAACATGGTCTTCCAGTGAAAGACATCGATCATCCAGCCGGCAAGCGGCGCCATTACAACCGACGACAACGGCAGTGCGTATTGCGCGAAGGCAATCCCGCGCGCGCGCTCGCGAGCCGGGAACCAGCGCACGAAAATGACCGCGAACGATGGCCAGATCACGCCCTCCGCCAGTCCCATCACCACCCGTACCGCCAGCAAGGCCGGAAGGCTGTGAACCAGGCCCGTGAGGCAGGCGGTCGCGCCGGTGATCGTCATGGCCACCGCGATTACGCGGCTGGGGCCGATCCTGCTCGCGAGCCATCCGCCGGGAATCTGCGTGACCAGGTATCCCCAGAAGAACGCCGACAGCAGCGCGCCGGTGATCGTGGTGCCCAGTTGCAGGTCATGCGCCATCTGCGGCGCCGCCACGCCGATGTTCGAGCGGTCGGCAAAGGCGATCAGATAGCTGATGAACACCAGCAAGCCGATGCGCTTCCACCTCGTTTTCCCGATTTTCGCTCCGTCGTCCCGAATCTGCATCTTTGTCTCCTGAATTTTGCGGTTAGCAAATGTCTTTGTTTTCAGTGCGGGCATTCAACACTTCCAGCGCTTCCTTAGCGCGATGTTTCGTTTTCGAACGACGCCAGTTCTTCAGCGAGAATCGGCAGGGTGACTTCGAAACTGTGTATGCCCATGATGCTGGCCAACTGCATGACCTCCAGCACTTCCGCCGGGGTCGCACCATACGCGAGCGCATTCTCGATATGCACCAGGGTGCCGGGCAGGTATTGATGGGTGACGGAAACATCCACCGCGATGTACATGAACTCCTTCACCTTCGGGTCGAGCGTTCCGCTGACCCACGGAACAGCCGAAAACGTGGTGAACGCTTCGAAGTAGTCGGGATCGAGCGCGAGCAGCCCGTCCCAGATCGGGCTCCAGTAGCCGCGCTTGGCCTCGAAATCGGCCTTGATGGCCTGGCGCCTCGCGTCGGGGTGGCTCAGGTCGAGCGCGCGTGCGGGATCGTGTGCGACCTTCTCGGCGAGGGCCGGCATGCCGATCACGCAGGCGTGCACGCCGATCACGCTCACCAGTTGCAATACTTCGAGCAGTTCTTCCTTGCTGGCGCCCAGACGCAGTGCGTCGCGGCAGTGCCTCCGTACGCCCGGCGCGTAGAGGTGGGTGACCGAGGCGTCGAGCGCGAGACTGACGAGAGCCTTTGTCTTGGGGTCGAGCGGCCCCGAGCGATGCGGCGAGCCCGCAAAGTCCAGATAGGCGCGTACGAATTCCGGGCTGCTGTCTATCAGGGACGCGAGCGTGTCGGGCCAGTAACCGCCATGGCGGACAAACGTTTCGACCTGTTCGCGTAACGATATCATTCAGTAATCCTTTATTCTGTTGATGAGGCATGGGTGACAAGGCATTGACTTGCGTGGCCGGTGAATCCGCCGGCTGGCCAGCTTCCCACTTGTACGGACAGGTGAATCATATGAGCGCAGCGCGGGCTGTGCAAATGGATTGTCAGCAGGCGGCGAATGTTGCGCAGCAGCGTCCCGGTTTTCACCGGCACGCCTCAGGGCCTTTTCAGGAAAGGATCGGAGGCAGACTGGCAGGTCGTGACGCGGTGCATTATTTTGCGTTCCTTATGACGCAGTTTTGATTATTTCAATAGACGCTCGCCGGGTCGGGGTCGACCATCGCATTCAATCGAACCATTCAACGGGAGTGGCATGAAAGCTTTGGAAGGCCTTCGGGTGCTGGATCTTGGAACCTTTGTCGCCGGTCCTTTCTGCGCCACGATACTCGCGGAATTCGGCGCCGAGGTGATCAAGGTGGAACCGCCGGGCGTGGGTGATTCGCTGCGCCGCTTCGGTACCGAAACGGACTGTGGCGACACGCTGATGTGGCTGACTGAAAGCCGCAACAAGAAATGCGTCAGCCTCAATCTCAAGGATCCGAAAGGGCAGGAGATGCTGCGCCAGCTCGCGGCGAGCTGTGACATCGTGGTGGAGAATTTCCGGCCGGGCGTCATCGAAAAATGGGGGCTCGATTTCGATACGCTTCACGCGCTCAATCCGCGCACTATCCTCGTCCGCATCTCGGCGTATGGGCAGAACGGGCCGAGCCGGCTGAAGCCCGGTTTTGCGCGCGTCGCGCATGCGTTCTCGGGGCTTTCCTACCTCGCCGGCGAACCCGGGCGGATCCCCGTGACGCCCGGCTCGACGTCGCTCGCCGACTATGGGTCGGGTATGTACGGCGCGATCGGCGCCCTGATCGCGTTGCAGGCGCGTGAGAAGACAGGACGCGGGCAATGCGTCGATCTCGCCTTGTATGAATCGATGTTCCGCGTGCTCGACGAAATGGTCCCCGTGTATCACAAGCTCGGCAAGGTGCGCGAGCGCATGGGCGCCAACGCGGTCAACGTCGCGCCGCACAGTCACTACCGGAGCCGCGACGGCCGCTGGATCGCCATTGCCTGTACCAATGACAAGATCTTCAAGCGCTTCGCGAGCGTGATGAACCAGCCGGAACTCGCTTCCGATGACAGCTGGGGCCGGGTGGGGCCGCGCGTGGCCGCCGTTGACGAAGTCAACCAGGTCGTGCAGGAATGGGTCGGCATGCGCAACCACGACGAAGTCCTCGCGCTGTGCGACCAGGGCGAAGTGCCCGCCAGCCTCCTGTACAGCGTCGCCGACATCTTCGAGGACGAGCAGTACCAGGCGCGGGAAAACATCCGCGTGATGGACTCGCGCGCGGGCGAGGTGGCCGTGCCCAATGTGATCCCCAAACTCTCGGAGACGCCGGGAGCCCTGGAGTGGCTCGGCGAGGAACTCGGCGGCCACAACGATGAAATCTTCCGCGACGTGCTCGGCCTGAGCGTAGCGCAGATCGAAGCGCTGCGCGTGTCGGGCGTTATTTGAGCCGCTGCATGACAAAACCGGAGACCCGCATGTCTGAATCAATCCGTTCCTATCTGTTCGCGCCCGCCACGCGTCCTGAGCGCTTTGCGAAAGCCGCGCAGTCCGGCGCCGGCGCGGTGATCGTCGACCTGGAAGACGCCGTCGAGCCGGCGCGCAAGGAAGCGGCGCGCGTCTCGCTCGCCAAGACCATGCCGGGCCTGATTCGTGAAGCCCGCGCGCGCGACGTGGAAGTGCTCGTGCGCATCAACAGCCGCGGCAGCGACTGGTATCACGACGATCTCGCCGCCTGCGCCTCGTTCGAACTGGATGGCATCGTGATACCGAAGGCCGAGGACCCCGATGCGATCGCCAGCGTGGCGCAGCGCCATCCGTTCTGGGCCTTGCACCTCCTGATGGAAACGGCCGTGGGCTTCGAGCATATTGGCGCGCTGGCGAAGGCGCCGGGCGTGCGGCGCATGATGTTTGGCTCGGTCGACCTCATGTTCGACCTCGCGGCGAATGAAACTGGCGAGCCGTTGAATTACTATCGGAGCCAGATCCTGCTTTATTCGCGCCTGGCGGGATTGATTCCGGCTGTCGACGGCGTGTGCACCACCCTTGACAACCCGGCGGTCCTCGAGGATGAAGTGCGGCGCGCGCGGGCTTTTGGCTTTGGCGCCAAGCTGTGCGTGCATCCGCTCCAGATCGAGCCGGTCAATCATGGGCTCGGTCCCACGCCGCAGGAGCTGGCGTGGGCGCTGCGCGTGTGCGAGGTCGTGTCGAACGGCGCCGCGGTCGCGGTGGACGGACGGCTCGTGGATGCACCGGTGCTGGCGCAGGCACGCCGCATCGTGGCGTCCGCCGGCCGTGGCTGAGGTCGTCATGAAAGAAGGCGCGCAACGCTTGCTACGAGTGCGCGCGCCCGCGCCTTTCCCGATGACCCTTTTGAAGAAGCCGATGCCCGGCGTGCTGTCATGCCGTAATGTCAACGACCTTCAGCACATCCGCGCGTTCGTCGCGGTGGCGCGCGAAGGTAGCCTGACGCGCGCCGCGCAACTGCTGCATCTCACCCAACCCGCCGTCAGCCTGCAATTGAAGAGCTTCCAGGACCAGTTGAACCTGCGCCTGCTCGCGCGCTCGCCGCGCGGTCTCACGCTCACCACCGACGGTCTCAAGCTGCTGCCGTATGCGGAGAATATCCTGCACGCGATCGGCGATTTCGAGGCGGCGGCGGGCAACATGCTGACGGTCCTGAGCGGCACCGTATCGATCGGCACGATCCTGAATCCGCAGACCATCCGCCTGGGCGCAATCCTGCAGCACATGGCGAGCCACTACCCGGAAGTGCGCACGCGCCTGCGCCACGCCATGACCGGCCAGGTGCTCGACCAGATCCGCAGCGGTACGCTCGACGCGGGCTTTTACCTGGGCATGCCGGGGGATATCGATGGGATCGAGTTCCATGCCATCGCGCTCATGCCGATCACCTATTACGTCATCGCGCCCAAGGGCTGGCAGGACCGCATCAATGGGCGCGGCTGGACGGAGCTGGCCGCGCTGCCGTGGATCTGGACGCCGCCTACCTCGACGCATCACCGCATGCTCTCGCACGCGTTCGATGCCGCCGGGGTCCGGCCTCAAGTCGCGGCCGAAGTCGATCTCGAAGCGTCGATGGTCGAGCTCGTGCGCGCCGGCGTGGGCTTGTCGCTCGCGCGCGAGTCGGTGGCTATCGACGAAGCGCAGAAATACGGAGTCGCGATCTCGCGGGAGTTGCCGATCGAGATTCCGCTGTCGTTCATCACCCAGGCCCGCCGCCGGGAGGAACCGCTGATCGAGGCGATCTTCCTTGCGGCACAGATGGCGTTCGCATGATGCGCTGCCTGGCCGGCAGCACATAACGATACAGGAGACAACCATGTCGGCTCGCGCAGCAAACGTGGCACAACGGCTCGATTCGCTGGAGATCGGCCCGTTTCACTGGCGCCTTCTCGGGCTCATCGGCGGGGGCATGTTTTTCGATGCCTTCGACAACTTCCTCTCGGGCAGCGTGCTCGGCGCGCTGGTGCACCAGGGGCTGTCCGACATCCACATGAACGCCCTTTTCATATCGATGGGGTTCGCCGGGCTCACGCTCGGCGCGTGGTGGGCCGGC
Source organism: Caballeronia sp. LjRoot34 (assembly GCF_964253815.1). Classification (NCBI taxonomy): domain Bacteria; kingdom Pseudomonadati; phylum Pseudomonadota; class Betaproteobacteria; order Burkholderiales; family Burkholderiaceae; genus Caballeronia; species Caballeronia sp. LjRoot34. The sequence continues at coordinate 88,917 of NZ_CAXUSB020000003.1, read as the reverse complement.
ATCGCGGGCGACCGGTTCGGCCGCCGCTTCTCGTATCAGTTCAACCTGCTGGTGTTCGGCGTGACGTCGCTCGCGGCGTCGCTCGCGCCCTCGATGACCTGGCTGATCGTGCTGCGCTTCATCATGGGCATCGGGCTGGGCGCGGAGATCGTGGTGGGCTACAGCACCTTGAGCGAGTTCATGCCGGCGCACGCGCGCGGACGCTTCTCGTCGCTGCTGAACCTGATTACCAATTCTTCGGTACTGGTGTCCGCCGCGGCCAGCTACCTGATCATTCCGCATTTCGGCTGGCGCTGGATGTTCGCGATTCCCGGCATCGGCGCGCTCGTGATCTGGTACCTGCGCAAGTCGATGCCCGAATCGCCGCGCTGGCTGGCCGCGGTCGGCCGCGACGCCGAGGCGCAGGAAATCATGCAGCGCATAGAAGGTGAGAGCGTGCGGCTCGCCAACCCGCCACCCGTCGTGCACCACAGCGAGGAGCCGGGGCGACTGCGCGACCTGTTCGCCCCCCGGCAACTGGCCCGCACCGTGGTGGGCATCGCGGTGATCTGCATCTCGTTCACGGCGATGTACGCGTTCATCGCCTGGGCGCCGACCTTCCTCGTGAAGCAGGGCTTTGGTATTTCCAACTCGCTGCTGATCACGGCGGCCATGTTCGCCGGGGGCCCGGCGGGCTCGCTCATCAGCATGGCGATTGCCGACCGGATCGGCCGCAAGTGGGGCCTCGTGATCTTCTCGCTGGCGGGCGCAGTGATCGGCATGGCGTATCCGTTCGTGAAGACCCCGGTGACGATCGCGCTGGTGGGTTTCGGCGTGACCACCTGCATCTACGTGACATCGGCGCTTGGCGTGGCCTGCTATGTGACGGAGCTGTTCCCGACCCGGCTGCGCCTGCGCGGCGTGGGCCTGTGCAACGCCGCGGGACGCTTCGTCAACGTCGGCGTGCCGTATGCGGTGGCGGCGGTATATGCCTTCGCGGGCCTGCTCGGGGTTGTCTCGTTCATCGGCGTGCTGTTCCTGGTGCTGGTCGCCGTGTTGCTCGCGCTTGGCGTGGAGACGAGGCAGCGCACGCTCGAGGAAGTGCAGGCGCCAGTCGAGCCCGCCGATGACATGGCGGCGCAAACCAAACTTCATATAGGAGGCATGTAATGAAAGACGGGCTACAAACATATGAACTCTTCGCCATCAAGTATGCGCGGCGCGACGGCTGGCGGGCCGACAACTTCATCGGCGGCGATGACGACCACAGCAGCGCGATGCCGCTCGACTACTACATCTGGGCGGCGCGCAACAGCGAGCGCTCGGTGGTCATCGACTCCGGCTTCAACGCCGAAGTGGCCGCCCGGCGAGGCCGCAAGATATTACGTTGTCCGATCGATTCCCTGAGGTTGGTCGATATCGATCCGGACGCCGTGACGGACGCGGTGATCACGCACCTGCATTACGACCATGTGGGCAATTTCACCTTGCTGCCCTCGGCGCGCTTCCATATCCAGGAACCGGAGATGCACTTCGCGGCCGGGCGCCACATGAAACACGCGCATTTCGCCCATCACTACGAGCCTGACGATGTCGCGGCCATGGTGAAAATGAATTTCGCGCAGCGCGTGGAGATGCACAACGGACCGGCCACGCTTGCGCCGGGCATCGAACTGATTCCGGTGGGCGGCCATACGCCGGGCCTTCAGATCGTGCGGGTTCATACGGCGCGGGGATGGGTGGTGCTGGCGTCCGACGCCTCGCATTTCTACGACAACATCGAGAAGGGCAAGCCGTTTTCGAATGTGTATCACGTCGAGGAAATGCTGGAGGCTTATGGCACGGTCTACGCCGCCGCCAGTTCACGGCAGCATGTGATCCCGGGGCACGACCCGCTCGTGCTCGACCGCTATCCGGCTCCCACGCCCGAACTGCAGGGGATCGTGGCGCGTCTCGACGTGGCGCCGTCGAACGGCTGAAAGGTTGGCTTCCGGATGACCGTGGCACGGCGGCTTGACATCGCGCCCACGGCCGTCATCCTTCATGTACGGTTGTACGTACAAGCTATTTGAAAAGCATTGACCTCAACGAAGAGAGACATCAGATGATTGTCGGAGATGAAAGCGAATTGCGCATCATGGCCGTGGCGGGAAACCTGGGCTACGGCTTCCCGGAGAGTTCGTTGAAGGTGGGGCTTGCACGCAAGCCGCACCTGATCGGCGCCGACAACGGCTCGTCGGACCCGGGCCCTTATTACCTGGGCAGCGGCAAGTCCCTGATCAAGGACGAGCAATTGCGCCGCGACCTGGGGTTGTCGCTCGCGGCCGCGCGCTCGGCCGGCGTGCCGTATGTGATCGGCACGGCAGGGACCGCGGGCGGACAGCCGCACCTGGAAGGCTTCCTCGATATCCTCGACGAAGTCTCTCGCCGCGACGGCCATCGTTACCGGCTGGCGACCATTCCGGCGGAGATCGACAAGGCCGTGATCAAACGCGCCATTCGCGAGGGCCGGGTCAAGTCGATGGGCGTCTTGCCGGAACTGACGGAGCAAACGGTCGATGAAGCCGTGCGTATTGTCGGGCAGATGGGCACGGACCCGTTCGTCGCGAGTCTTGAGGCGGGGGCGGATGTCATCGTGGCCGGGCGTGCCTGCGATACCGCTATCTACGCGAGCCTCGCGGCATTCAGGGGCTTCGACATGGGTCTAGCTTTCCACATGGCGAAGCTGCTCGAGTGCGGAGCTCAATGCGCGGTGCCGCTTGCGGCCAACGATTGTCTGCTCGGCACGCTGCGGCGCGATCACTTCGAACTTGAGCCGATGAACCCGGAGCGCGGCGTGACGCCGGTGTCGGTGGCGGCGCACATGATGTACGAGCAGCCGGACCCGCATCACTTCTTCGAGCCCGAGGGCATGGTCGATCTCGAACACACCACGATCGACCCGATCGATGCGCGCCGCGTGAAGGTGCGCGGCAGCAAGCTGGTGGACATGCCACCGAGCATCAAGCTGGAAGGCGTCAGGTTGCGCGGCTACCGCACCATCACCGTGGCGGGCATGACGGACCCGCGCCTGCTCGCGAGCCTCGACGAAGTGGAAGCCCGCGTGCGCGACGACGTGGCGCGCCTTGTCGCGCATGACATGAAGCCCGGCGAGTACGAACTGAACTTCATCTACTACGGCCGCAACGGCGTGCGCGTGCAGCAGCGCGTGCCGCGACTCGCTCATGAAGTGGGGATGGTCATCGAGGCTATCGCGCCGACGCAGGAGCTGGCGAGCATGGCGCTCTCGCTTGCGCGCAGTTCGTTCCTGCACGGCTATTTCAAGGGCCGCAAGGCCACCGCCGGCAACCTGGCGTTTCCGTTCTCGCCGTCGGACCTCATCGGCGGTCCCGTGTATGAATTCACGATCTACCACGTCATGCAGGTCGACGACGCGGCCTCGCTGTTTCCCATTACCACCACCCAGATCGGATGAGCGCCATGGATTTTGCCCAAGCCTTCGACCCCGCCCGCGGCGACAGGATCTACGATCTCGCCGAAGTGATGCGCAGCAAGAATGCCGGACCGCTGTACTTAACCTTCGACCTGATCTTTCCTGATTCACGCGTCTATCGTCGGGTGCTCGACAGCGGCGTGCTGACGGCCGAACTGGTGAGCGCGCTTTACGACGTGGGGGAGACGTTCGTGAGCATCGTCTCGTTCGACGCCGCCAACGCCATCAAGATCACGATTCCACGCACGGGGCCAACCTCGGGCGCGCCGGGCGACCGCGACGTGTACGGCGCGCAGCAGCACGAACCGCTGATCGGCATTCGCATTCCGCAATCGGCTGAATCCAATGGGACGACCACGCAACGTTGATCGGAAAGACGGATGCGTTTGCGGTTAAGGCTGCTGTCCGGAATCTCGCCCGATACGCACCTTGGTCGTGTGCACGAGTCGATCCGACGGATAGATGCCCACGCTGACCTGCGTCAGCCGGTGTTGCTGGTCGACGAAGCGGCGCGTGATCTGCAGGCCGTGCGACCCGGCCGGCGTGTTCAGCCGTTCGCAGATGTCCTGGGGAAGCAGGACTGAGGCAATGTCCTGTTCCATTTCAACCAACCGTATCCCATAGGTCTTTTCGATCAGGGAGAAGTGAGGATGCCGGCTGCTCTCTATCTCCGAGACGATCGAGGCGAATTCAGGGCGCAAGTAGACCCACAGGTGACCGATGGGATCGGCGCCGCTCGCAGCGTAGCGCAGCAGTGACAATTCGAGCCATGCCTGTCCAGGCGGGCAGTGCAGCGACTGCGCGGCCATTTCGTCGGCAATGAAATGGCGCTGGCCGATAAGGCGCGTGCGGGTTGCTTTGGAGAACTGCACCAGGTCGTCCATGGTCGCTCCCGTGTGCACGAAGCGAAACGTGGTGCGCTGCGCGCGCACCGTGGTTCCAATGCCTTGCTGCGTGCTCGTGAAGCCCTGTTCGTTGAGGTGGCGCAATGCCTGCCGCACGGTTTGGCGGCTGACGGCAAACATCTGCTGCAGGGTGGCCTCGCTCGGGAGCGTGTCGCCGATCGAGTAGCGCCCCGACTGGATATCGGTTATGAGGGCAATCGCCACGGCCGAATATCTCAAGCCCTGGCGCCCTGTGAAAGCGGGCGCCTCAGCAGGAGACGTTTGGATTGATTTTCGCATCGGCGATCCTTCAACGGGCTGATAGAAGTTCTTTCCGGCGATATTGGACACAAAGCGTCACCCAGTAATGATGGAGTATTCCATCTTGCATCTCGATCCTGGTCCACTGAACCGGATGAATCGCACCGGACGCGGACACGACGTTTGGGATTCGCATAGTTCCATTTCGACGGAGCGGCTTGCTTGTTGCACCGGCGAATCTAGCACATAAATTTTCGTCGAGGTCTGCGCTGCCGAGCACGCGCGCCACAGCTGAATTCATGGTCTGCTTCGGCTATCACATGCAATAAGAATGTCCAGGCGAGAAAATTCTAGATGATATGGATAACTTATTTTTTCAACGAATAAAACAGCTCGGCGAAAGTCTGCCCGCTCCGCCTGTCTTTCAATTGCCCCTTCTAGACGCTGTCCAATCACTGACAAATTTTACGCTTTGTAAATATAAGTAGTGCTAGGCATAGTGATCTCGTTGGCGCTGCGCTTTTGCCGTACAAAGCGGTCCGAGGGAGCCTCACGCCATCAGGCAGATTGTTTTAGAAAATCTTAACTACCGCTCAGAATAGATCCCCTATTCATTCTTTTTTTGAATTCCTAAGCTAGCGCTGTATCAATGAGCCAGCACCCGGCCGGATTTCGGTCGATATTCCTGGCGCGGTAGTGATTGGCTCAATTGATAAATATGACTACTGGCTCGATCAAGAGGATGCAAAAATGAAAAGGGTATTTGCTGGTCTGGTGATCTGGATGACCGCATTTTGTGCGCACGCCAATAATGCCGGTGAGCTTCGATTTGGCGTGGATCCAACTTACCCCCCATTCGAATCAAAGGCGTCGTCGGGGCAACTGGCAGGTTTCGATATCGATTTAGGCAACGAAATATGCCAGCGTCTTAATGTCAAATGTATCTGGATCGAAACGGCGTTCGACGGAATCATCCCCGCGTTACAGGGACGCAAATTCGATGCAATACTTTCTGCCATGTCGATCACGCCGAAGCGCGAAGAACAGATTGCGTTCTCGACATCGGTATACAGCACGCCGAGCGGCCTGATAGGCAAACAAGGAAGCACCATCCGCCCCACTATCCAGTCGCTGAAGGGAAAGAGTATTGGCGTCAACCAGGGCGGGACACAGGAAGCCTATGCAAAGGCGTATTGGGCGCCTGCAGGCGTAAATGTTGTCTCCTATGCCGATCAGCAGGAGGTTTATGTCGATCTTCGGTCCGGGCGTATCGACGCGACATTGACCGATATGATTTCCGGCAGCCAGTTTTTGAAGACGCCACAGGGCAAGGAACTCGCGTTCCTGGGCGATCCGATTACCGATCCGAAGACGCTCGGCAACGGTGTTGGTATCGGGCTGCGTAAAGATGAACCCGCGCTACGCGAAAAAATCAATCAGGCAATTGCCGGAATAATCAAGGATGGAACATATCAGAAAATCGAGCGCCGATATTTTGATTTCGATATTTTGAATCATTGAAATGGGACATGCCGGTAATTTTTAGTATCGCGATTTTAATCTGGAAATAATTCTGGATTGATTTGTACCCAGACCGTTCCGGCGCCCCTGCGCTGCTTCGGGCGTCCTTCCGTGGGCCAGGCCGATCGACCAACGGCCAAACATTCAACGCTTTACCGCGACGGGCCTCATTTTGTCCGTCACCTGTCGAAAGAATATCGCCCGGATGCAACTGATGGCTTCTGACGTCGGTTAGTCGAGACGCCGAGCGCGTTTGCATGTCCGCCATTTTGCCTGTCGTTGAACTGACCTTGTTAATCAGATCTTGTTAATCGGATGACTTTCCAATCGGAGATGAAAGTGAAGAAATCGTTATTGGCTATGTGCGCGGTGAGCGCAATTACCAGTGCTGCTCATGCGCAAAGCAGCGTCACGCTGTACGGTTTGATCGACGAAGGGCTTGATTATACGAGCAATGCAGGAGGGCATAGCCTCTACGCATTATCCAGTGGAGACGAAGTCGGTTCGCGCTGGGGCTTGAAGGGAACAGAGGATCTGGGTGGTGGTGTGCGCGCGATTTTCGACCTTGAATCGGGTTTCAACGTAGACAACGGAAAGTTTGGGCAAGAGGGACAAGCATTTGGCCGCCAAGCCTTTGTCGGACTGTCTAGTTCGAAACTGGGGGAGTTGACGTTCGGGCGGCAATATGACTCGCTCGTCGACTTTCTGAGTCCGCTCACTGTCAACGGCAGCTGGGGCAGCACGCTATTCGCCCATCCCTATGATAACGACAACACGAACAATACGTTCCGTCTCAACAACGCGATCAAGTACACGAGCCTCGACTATCGTGGTTTCTCGTTTGGGGGCGCTTATGCATTCAGCAACTCCACCGGCTTCGCCATGAACCGTGCCGAAAGTATTGGCGCACATTACACCAACGGTCCGTTGAGCGTCGCTGCTGCATACCTGAATGTCGACAACCCTAACGACGGAACTAACGGAGCCGTAGCGATTGGCCCCAACGGCAATCCAGACGGTAGCTGGACTGCCAACCGCCAACGAATTTATGGTGTAGGCATCAACTATACGATTGCGCCAGTAACATTGGGATTTGTATTCACGAACACCGATTTGTCGCAACCAACCGCGACGCAGTACGCGACACTTTCGCCAAGTCCAACGATCGGTGCGGCGTCGTCGATCAAATTCAATAACTTCGAGTTCAATGCCAAGTATCAGTTGACGCCCTCGCTATTTGTCGGCGGCATGTATACCTACACGCAGGCCACCTACGACGGTACATCGGGTAATAGCGCGAAAGCGAAATATCATCAGGCCGGCTTGATGGCCGACCTCAATATCTCGAAGCGCACGGATGTGTATATTCAGGGCGCCTATCTCAAGTTGATTAGCGGTTCGAATCTGGCCGGCACCGGACTGGACGTTGCCGCTAATCCCGACACGGCGTCGCCTTCATCGGGCGACAAGCAGTTCGTTGCCAGAGTCGGCATGCGTCACAGCTTCTGATTGATTGGCAAGCGGGCCTGGCTGAGCGCTGCGTTCGCCGTCTAGTCCGGCGTGCGCAGCATGCAGTCGTTGATCTGCTGCTGCTCCTTGCTATGGGTCAGAATCCACCGATGAAAGCTGCGGCAATGCTGTCTGTCGAAGGTGTTCGACTTCCAGGTCAGGAAGTAAGGCCAAGGTAGCGACAATCCGGTCGGCAGCGGTACGACCAGGCGGCCGCCGGCAAGGTCATCGCGGATTAGCGAATATTGCGCAAGCACAAAACCCTGGCCATCAATAGCCGCTTGGATCGCAACGCTCGCTAGTGTGAAGACTCGCCTTTTGTCATCGAGTTCTCCGCTATCAACATGATTGGCGTCAAACCAGTCTCGCCACATTGGCGGCGAGACAAACTTCGGGCCCCAGTCCACTGAAATCAGCGGGTACTCGAGAATATCGGCCGGCTTCCTGATTGGATCCCGGCCTTCCAGCAGTTGCGGACTGCATGCGGGCACCACGCTGTCGCGGAACAATTCGACAGCGTTGTCCATACTGGCGACCCGATCACCGTAACTGATGCGGAAATCAAATTCATGTCCCTCCGGCACAGGTTCTGAATGCGAGCCGTCGAGATAAACGCTCAGTTCGGGGTGCTTCGCTTGCCATTCCAGCACGCGCTTTGAAAGCCATTTCGACAACATGGACGGCAGCGCACTGATGCTCAGGTTGAGCATGTTCCTCGATCGTTCGACCTGCGCATGCGCGGCGCGTAGACCTTCGAACGCGGCCGAGCAGCTTTCATGGAACTGGCGCCCCGCTGGGGTAAGACGTAGCCGCTTGCCTTCTTTCTGCATCAAATGCAAGCCAAGCGCGTCCTCAAGCAACTTCATCTGCTGGCTGACTGCGCCTGCCGAGATGCCAAGCCGCTTCGCCGCTTCCACTACTCCACCGCTCCTGCCGACTATTTCGAAGATTTGCAGCGCGCGCAATGGCGGAAGCGTACTCATTCTTTTACCTCTTCTACAAAATGACGAACAACATACACCACAGTTAGTTTAGATAGTCTAAACGAACGAACAGGACTCGACATCTATTATTTTCCCAGCAATTTCATTATGCTTTTTTAAAGGAAAACATTGCATGTACTGCTGTTAAATAAGCCAAAAACAAAGAAGGAGCAAGTCATTGTTCTTGATGAATGCTCCAGCTGACCTCTTTTTTTGCTGGCAGCGTATGTGATGCCGCACGGCTTGCAGGTAGCTATTTTCGATCATCCGGTTGGGCTTTTCCGCATGGCAAGAGATAAGGCTACATAGGTCTACGCATGCGGCTCGCAAAGACACAATGTCGATCGATCGCTGGCTCTGTCAAGAAGGGAGCCGGAAGGTTGCCGGCGAGCATTTGGCGGTCTTGGCGAACGCGCCTCGGCCCAAGTATTCGGCGCTGACGAACGCTGCATGCGCCAAGCGATTCCGCGTGAGTCGCTCAAACAGGTGCGATGGATCGCCCTGTAGCATCGCCGCCCGACTTCTGGGCGCCAACCGGGTTTGCCACACGAATGACGACTCCCTGAGCTGCTTGCCGGCCGGTATGGCCGCAAGCGCAACGGACACGGGACGTAAGGAGTCGATCCACGGTATTGAAGGTTATTTATCTCGACAAGAGGAGCACATGAGGCACGGATTTCCTGTTCAAGCGCGTTTCGAAGCGCAGCGAATGCAGTTTCTGGAAGCGGCGAACGCAGCGGGTGCGACGCTGACTTCGTATGTCCATCCCCTCAAGGGGCCGGCTGACGAGACATTGGCGACGGATGTCGCGTGGCTGGGTGCGCCAACCGCGCGCCGTGTCTTGGTGACGATTTCGGGCACCCACGGGGTCGAGGGGTATTACGGCTCTGTCTGCCAGACAGAGTGGCTGCATGAGCTAGCGACGCGCGAGCTTCCGGAAGACGTCGCCGTGCTGATGATTCACTTGATCAACCCGTGGGGCACGGCCTGGGTGAGGCGTGTCAACGAGGACAACATCGACCTGAATCGCAATTACCTGGACTTCGACAACCCGTTGCCCCGTAATTCGCGCTACGAAACGATCCATGAAGTCTATACGTGCCGGGACTTCGACGGCCCGGGGCGGCGCCGTAGCGACGAATTGCTCGCCGCTCATCTGCAGTCACTCGGATGGGCCGAGTATCAGGCGATCGCCGGCGCGGGCCAGTACGCGCACGCCGACGGCCTCTACTACGGTGGTCAGAGACCCGCGTGGTCGAACCGGACGCTGCGTGAAATCGTGGAACGCTTTCTGCGGCCAGCCGAAGCGGCCATCGCATTCGACCTGCATACCGGCGCAGGCGCATTCGGCCATCCGATGCTACTGGCGATCGCGAGGTCGCGCTATCCGGCGCTGGCTGACGCGGAGGCGCTGTACGGCCCGTGGCTATACGAAGTGTTCACCGATCCCGACGCGGCTACGAACCAGACCGGCGTGGTCGCGCGTGCGGTCGGCTATACGTCTCAAGCGTTACTCGAAGCGCTTCCAGATACGCGCCTGATGCAGCTCGTGATCGAATGCGGCACGTATCCCGAGGAGCGCGTGCATACGGCGTTGCGCAACGATCACTGGCTGCATCTGTATGGCGATCCTCGCGACCCGCTCGGCAAACAGATCAGCCGCTCACTGTTCGAGGCGTTCGTGCCGGCGGACCCGGATTGGGGCGCCGTTGCGTGGCAACGAACCCGCAATACGTGGGAGCGCGCGCTCGCTGCATTGAGCGAGAAATCCGGCGCGTGATGACGGATGGTGTGAATCGATGCAGTCGAGGGCGGCGCGAGCCGAGGTTCAGTTTGCGATGCGCGAATCGGGCGCACGCAACAACAAACAATGAAGGAAGACGGTCATGCTGTTCGAAGGTTATGGTTCGCAGCTACTCGCCGGAACGTACGAAACGCTTGCGCTCGCGTTGCTGGCGCTGGCAGTTTCGTTCGCTCTCGGATTGCTGGGGGCAGCAGCGAAGCTATCGCGCAACCGCGCTTGTAACGTCGCCGGCATGACCTACACGACGCTGATTCGCGCTGTTCCCGACCTTGTGCTCATGCTGCTGCTTTTCTACAGCATTCAGATACAGCTGAACCGGATGACGGACGCGCTGGGGATCGAATCGATCAGTGTCGATCCGTTCGTTTCGGGTGTCATGACCTTGGGCTTCATCTACGGCGCGTACTTTACCGAAACGTTTCGCGGCGCATTCATGTCGGTTCCTCGTGGGCAGATCGAAGCGGGGTATGCGTGCGGCATGTCGCCGTGGCAGGTATTCAGCCGCGTGATGTTTCCCCAGATGATTCGCTTCGCACTGCCAGGTATTGGCAACAACTGGCAAGTGATAGTGAAGGCCACCGCGCTAGTCTCCATCATCGGACTGGTCGACGTTGTAAAGGTTTCGCAGGACGCCGCGAAGAATACCCTGGACTTTTTCTTCTTCGCGGTGACAGCGGGTGCGATCTATCTCGCGATTACGACCGTATCGAACATCGTCCTTGTGTGGCTGGAAAAACACTATTCGGCGGGCGTGAGGAGAGTGGCGCCGTGATTGAACTGGTACACGAGTATTGGAAAAATTATCTGTACACCGATGGTTACCGGCTCACGGGATTCGTGGTCACGCTCTGGCTGCTCGTCGCATCGATCTTTCTGAGCTTTTGCCTTGCGGTGCCGCTCGCGGTCGCCAGCACGTCGCGCAACAAGTTCGTTTCGATGCCTGTCCGGCTTTACACCTATGTGTTCCGGGGCACGCCGCTCTATGTGCAATTGCTGCTGTGCTATACCGGACTCTACAGCCTGCAGGCCGTGCGTTCGCACGTGTTGTTCAACGCATTCTTCCGCGATGCGATGAACTGTACGCTGTTGGCCTTCATGCTCAACGAATGCGCCTATACCACGGCCATTTTTGCCGGCGCGATCAAGGCCACTGCACATGGAGAAGTGGAGGCAGCCAAAGCCTTCGGCATGTCGCGCTTCACGCTCTATTCGCGCATCGTGCTGCCATCCGCGCTACGGCGCGCGTTGCCAGCCTACGGCAATGAAGTGATCCTGATGCTGCACGCCACCACGCTCGCCTTCACCGCGACGATACCGGACATCCTGAAAGTGGCGCGCGATGTTAATTCCGCAACCTATGAACCTTTCCAGGCGTTTGGCATTGCTGCGCTGCTCTACGCGGTCATTGCGTTCGCGCTCGTATGGGCGTTCCGGAGACTTGAAAGCCGCTTGCTGTATTTCCTCAAGCCGCAGGGTCGTTGATCGATGATTCCGATGCCCTCGATCCCCGAGCGTTGAAGCATTTGACAGGACGCACGCTGGAATTTTTCCGGTATGCGGCGGACCGATTCAAGCAGGGACGATTAAGCACGGCATCGTCCTCGGGTTCGAAAGCTCGTCTTGTCTCCCAATAAGCGGTCTTGTTTTCTTGAGAGAAGGAATATCGAAATGGAGTTGTGTGTGATCGGCCGGGCACTTGTCCGAGAACTGCTGCCGATGTCCGCTTGTATCGCCCTCATGGAGGAGGCGATGCGCGCGACGTCGGCGGGCCAGACGATTCAGCCCCCGCGCTGGATCGTTGCGCTGCCCGGTGACCGGGGGCGCTGCCTTGGCTTCATGCCGGGAGCCGTATCGGACCCGGACTGCTTCGGGGCGAAAGTGACTGCTGTCTATCCCGAGAACGGAGCGCGTGGAATGCAGTCGCATCAGGGCGCGATTTTGCTGTTCGACACCGAGAGCGGCGCGCCGGTCGCGATCGTGCACGGGGGCGAAGTGACCGCGATCCGTACCGCGGCGGCGAGTGGACTTGCCACCCGTCTCCTGGCCCGGCCGGATGCGGACGATCTTGCAATCCTCGGCTACGGAGAGCAGGCGCTGCAGCATCTGCGGGCGATGTCGATCGTCAGGCCGCTCAGACGGGTACGCGTCTGGGGTCGCTCGCGTGAACGGGCCGAGATGTTCGTGCGTGAGGCAATGCAATTCGTCGATGCATCGTTCGAAGTCGTTTCCACGGTCAAGGCCGCAGTAGACGGCGCCAGTCTGATCTGCACCGTGACGGCCGCGCTCGAGCCCATTCTCGAAGGGCGGTGGATCACGCCGGGCGCGCATCTGAACGTGGTCGGCTCCAGTGTCGCTGCGGCTCGGGAAATCGATAGCGACGCGGTCGCGATGTCGCGTTTTTTCGTCGACTACAAGCCTTCCACGATTCTGCAAGGCGGGGAATTTCTGGCGGCGCAAGAGGACGGCCGCGTCACGCACGAGCACATCGCCGGCGAGATTGGCGAGGTTCTGCTGGGCCGAAAATCAGGCAGGCTTGCGGATCACGAGATCACCCTCTACAAGTCGCTCGGCATCCCGGTTCAGGACCTGGTCTGCGCGCGGCATTTGTATCTGGAAGCGGGGAGACGAAATCTCGGCGTCCGTATGGAATTTTGATGCAACTTGACCTTAACCAAGGAGAACCATTTCATGCTTTCGATTGACGAGATTATGAAGGCAAGGACGGCCATTGCCCCGTACATACACCAGACGCCGCTATGGCGTTCCCAGGCCCTTTCCCGGCTAGCGGGACGCGACATCTACCTCAAGGCCGAACTCTTCCAGAAGACCGGATCGTACAAGCCGCGCGGCATGCTGTGGGCGCTCATGTCGCTGTCGGACGAGCAGCGCGCCGCGGGTGTCATTACGTTTTCCGCCGGCAACGCGGCGCAAGGGTTGGCTTATGCCGGGTCGATCCTCGGCATCCGGACGGTTGTCGTGATGGCCGCGATGGCGAATCCGACCAAGGTGCATGCAACCAGGGAATACGGAGCAGAGGTTATCCTGCACGGCACCCCGCAGGAAGCTGCCCAGCATTGTCTTGACGTCGCCGCTGCGCGCGGGTTGAGCTATATCTCGTCTTATGATGACGACGTGCTGATGACCGGGCACGCGTCCCTCGGCTGCGAGATTTTCGAAGCTGTTCCAGATGTTGCCGGGATCTTCGTTGGCATTGGTGGCGGGGGGATGGCGGGCGGTCTCGCGAAGGCGGCGCTGGCGCTTGAGCACAATGCGGCCCTCGTTGGTGTCGAACCCACGGGCGCGCCGGCGATGTACGAAAGCCTGAAGACTGACAGCGCGGTCCGACTGCCGACGGTGCGCACGATAGCCGATGGCCTCGCGGCTCCGAGTGCCGGCGTAGCCTGTTTCGAGCTGGTGCGCCGGCGCTTTACTGACGTCGTGCTAGTGGAGGACGATCAGATCATCGATGCGATGAAGTTACTGATGCAACGCTGCAAGCTAATGCCGGAACCGGCGGGCGCCGCCGCGGTTGCCGGGTTGCTCGCACATGCCGGCAAGGTAACGCTGCCCGGGCCGATCGTATGCATTGTCTCCGGCGGCAATGTCGATTTGGCGCTCCTCAAGCAATGGCTCTAACACCCTCCGGCAATTCGATGCCGGCTCTTGCCGTGGCCAGAATGCTCAGACATCTCGACTTCCAGGGAAAGACAAGAACTGCCATGACTGACAGGACGGAAGACAGCCGCACAGCGAGACGTGATGCGGGCGAGCATTGCGTGATTGGCTCATGAGAGCCAATCCAATACGAAGATTGCGCAGGAACCGGGCGTGTCCGTGCAAACGGTCGGCCCGCGCGCATCACGCAGGAAACGCGACTGCAGTTTGATCGCGCCGCCTCGCTTGCTTTAGTTTTCCTGAGCATTACGACGAAGCGCCGTCGTTTCATTCAAGACATCACTTTGGTAGAACGCAGGGAACCGCTCGAATTGACGCTGGGCGTCGGCGGGATCCACGCCTTCTTTCAATACCGCGCTGGAGAACCCCGTGCGTTCCATCTGAATGAGCTGGTCGATCAGGACATCACCGGTCGCTCTCACATCACCTTTGAAACCGAGCCGGCGGCGAAGCAGATACGCCTGGCTATAAGCACGCCCGTCGGTGAAGTGAGGGAAGTGCAGTTCGATACGACCAACCCCGTCAAGCTGGTCCTTCAACGTCAGGGGATCTTCGTCATTGGCGAGCAATACAACCCGTTGGCCTGAGTCCAGCGAATGCTCTAGCGTTGTAAGAAGCCCGATGTGCGCGGTATCCGTCATGCGACTCGCTCCCCGCTCGTGCGCACATTGTTTGCGGCCGCCTTGAAGGGATCGAGTCCAACGCGCCTTACCGTCTCGATGAAGTGCTCTTGCCTTATGCCGGCGCTTTGCCTGATGGCCAGGTAGGTCGTCAGGACCGACTCGATGACTTCGGGCACTTCCGGCGCTGAAAAAGACGGCCCGATCACTTTGCCCGGTTGCGCGGCACCGCTCGTGGCTGAGCCGTCCGATCCGCCGAGCGTGACCTGATACCATTCCTTGCCGTCCTTATCGACGCCGAGAATGCCGATATGGCCGCTATGATGATGACCGCACGAGTTGATGCAGCCACTGATATGAAGATCGATTGGGCCGATGTCATTGAGTTCGTCGAGATCCTGATAACGCTCGGTGATTGCTTCGGCGACCGGGATTGAGCGTGCGTTCGCCAAGGCGCAAAAGTCGCCCCCGGGACAGGCGATCATGTCGGTGAGCAGATGCACATTCGCGCTTGCCAGTCCCGCGTTGCGTGCTGCTTCCCAAAGCGCGAACAGGTCGTCGACATGGACCCACGGGAGCACGAGGTTCTGCGTATGCGTGACCCGCGCTTCGCCTGCGGAAAAGCGATCGCAGAGTCCCGCTACCAGTTCGAGCTGATCGGCCGAGGCGTCGCCTGGCGCCTGAAGGAGCCGCTTGAACGAGAGCGTGACGATGCGCATCGACGGGTCTTTATGCAGGGCGACGTTACGCTGCAGCCAGCGTTCAAACAGCGGGTGCTGCGCGGCTTTTTCCTTTAGCGTATCAATGACGTCCCCGGATGTGGCATGCCCACGTTCCACGAACTGCTCCGGCAGTGTCGGTGGGAGAAAGGACGCGCTTACGCGGTCTAATTCGCTTTGCGGGATGGTATGCGGACCGCCATCGTGTTCCACGATCTGGCGAAATTCCTCCTCCACATCATCGATATAACGCTGGCCCTCGGCCTTCACCAGAATCTTGATGCGTGCCTTGTATTTGTTGTCGCGGCGGCCATACCGGTTGTAGACGCGCACGACCGCCTCGATGTAATTCATGATCTGGTTCCACGGCAGGAACTCACGCAGCACGGTTCCAATGACAGGCGTGCGGCCCATCCCGCCTCCGACAGAAATACGAAAGCCCAATTCCCCTGCATCGTTGCGGAGTAAATGGAGGCCTACGTCGTGCCAGTCCGTGGCAGCACGGTCTTCGATCGCGCCGGTAATGGCGATCTTGAACTTGCGCGGCAGGAATGCGAATTCAGGGTGCAGCGTCGTCCATTGGCGCATGATTTCCGCAAAGGGCCGGGGATCGGCGACCTCATCGGGTGCAACGCCTGCCCGTTCATCGCAAGAGATATTGCGGATGCAATTGCCGCTGGTCTGGATGCCGTGCATGTCCACGCTTGCCAGGAGGTCCATCACGTCGGCCGCCTTTGACAGCGGGATCCAGTTGAACTGGACATTCGTGCGCGTGGTGAAATGAGCGTAGTGGGTGGGCAGACGAACGGTGCCGAGCTTTCGTTGCGCCTCTGATGCGAGCCGATATACCTCCGCTTCGGGTTCATCGTACTCACGGGCTACCCGGGCGAGCACGCGAAGCTGGACGCTTGATAATTCGCCGTACGGCACGGCCACGCGCAACATCGGCGCATGGCGCTGCACATACCAACCGTTCTGCAGGCGCAGGGGACGGAAATCATCTTCACTCAGCTTGCCGGTCTGCCACCGCTCGATCTGGTCGCGGAATTGCGCAGCTCGACCGCGCACGAAGGTTCTGTCGAATTCGGTGTATTGGTACATTGTCAGGACGATCTTGCGACCCTGTCGATTGAAGCCGATGGGGCCGCGTTGTTGTTTTCAGTGCTTTTAAATGGCAGCGCGCGAGGAGCAACAGGGGTGCTCATGAGCCGGCCTTTACGTAAATCGCCCGGACCCAGGGCCGTGCCTCAAGGTAAGGGAGTCACGCGCCCGGTACAAGAAGCAGATGGCGCCGGATACAGGGCAGCAGATCGCGTCGGGAATGAATTTCAAAGATCGGCTTAATTTGACTGCTGCCGTAAAACTTCGCCCAACTGCTGCTGTTTCACGCGCCTCGACCCCTCTATGATGGAATCAATGAAAATGTTTTGCCGTTGATCAACCGCGGGAGGTGAGTCATGACTTTTCTGAGAATGCTGAGAATCGTACTGTGGAGTTTTTTTGGCGTCCGCAAAGGCGCGTCGCATCAAGCCGATATAGCGGCGATAAAACTGCCATTGCTACCGGTGGTCGCAATCGGATTGGCTGGGGGTTTTGGTGCGATTCTGTTCTGTCTCGCACGGCTTGCGACAGCCGTGGCGCACTGAGTTTTTTTGACCACAACAGACCACTTCTGGTTTCCGCCGGCTAGAGCAGCCTCACAATTTGGCACGCACCGACGGCCGCGCAAGTAACTCGCCCAGTACGCGAATAGCGTCGTCGATCCTGGGACTCCACGGATGACCAAAGTTAAGCCGCACATAATGCTCGAATGCGTGCGTGGCAGAAAAGATCGGGCCCGGGGCAAGGCTGATGCCTTGTTCGATTGCAAGGCGATGCAGCTCCATTGCGTCGATCGCTTCGGGAAGTTCGAGCCAGAGAAAATATCCGCCGCTCGGATGCGTGCGGCGTACCCCGTGGGGTAGCCAGCGCCGGATAGCGTTATCCATTTCACCGAGTTGCTGGCTCAATGCTGCGCGCAATTTTCGAAGGTGCTTGTCGTAGCCCCCATGCTGAAGATAGTCGGCCATACCGGCCTGTACCGGAATGCTGGCCGACAGCGTCGTCATCAATTTCAGCCGCTGCACTTTGTCGGTGAATCGTCCTGCCGATGTCCACCCGATTCTGTACCCCGGCGCGAGCGTCTTCGAAAACGAACTGCAGTGCATCACGAGTCCGTGTTTATCGAACGCCAATGCCGGCAACGGATACTCGGGCTGAAAGTGCAACTCGCCGTAGACGTCGTCTTCGATCAACGGTACTTCGTGCTGCGCGAGCAATTCGACGAGGGCCTTTTTCTTCTCAAGCGAGAGCGTCACCCCGGTCGGGTTTTGAAAGTTCGTCATGAACCAGCACGCGCGGATTGGATGTTTCTTCAAGGCGTCGGCGAGTGCGTCGAGATCGAGGCCGGTCACCGGATCGACCGGGATTTCGACGGCCCGCAAGTCCAGCCGTTCAATAGCCTGAAGTGCGGCGTAGAAACCGGGAGACTCGACGGCGACCACGTCGCCAGGCCGGGTGACCGCCATCAGGCACAGGTTCAATGCCTCCAGCGCACCGTTGGTAATGACGATCTCCTCGATGGGCTGCGATATACCCATGCCCATGTAACGCATGGCGATCTGGCGGCGCAGGTGTTCATTGCCCGGTGGCAAATCGACCACGGTGCTCCACGGGCTGAGCAGCCGCGAGGCTTGTGCGAGCGACTTCGCAAGACGCGGTAGCGGGAAAAGAAGAGGGGAAGGGAAGGCGGAACCCAGCGGCACGATGCCCGGCGTTTTTGCCGCGTCCAGCACGGAAAACACCAGGTCACTGATGTCGACCTTGCGCGATTCGGCAAGGGCCGCCGTACGAGGCGTTCGTGCGGCGGTGACACTCGCGCCGGGGGCCACGTAATAACCGGAGCGTTCCTGCGCGCGCACCAGGCCCCATTCTTCAAGCAGGTAGTACGCACGAAACACCGTGGATTGACTCACGCCGTGTTGCGCGATGATCTGGCGCAGCGAGGGCATGCGCGAGCCGACCGCGATGCTGCCCGAGCGAATTTCAGCCGCCATTGCGTTGGCCAGTATTTCGTATCTGTTCATCGGCTCTCAATGTCCCTGCGTTTGTTCCTGCGCTTGTTCCTACGTTTGTCCCTGCACCACCCAACTGCTTCGTTAAAAAATCGTCATCTGCTGCTATGGCAATGCCTGCCATTTTCTTATGCTTCGTATCAGAAGGAAAGCGTCGTCGCGTGATGCCATTGTGGCTGATTGTCCGCGGTCCCAATCATTTTGTACGCGGTTCTTGGAAGCTAGCTCGAATTGACTATCGAAACTTCATCGTATGCGAGTGCGACCCGTCGCGTTCGACCATCGGCTATTCGCGAGTTGTTTTCGCTGTTGTCCAGACCCGATGTCATTTCGCTCGCCGGCGGTTTCCCAAGCCCGGCTGCACTCGATCTGAACGGGCTGCGCGGCGCCACCGAGCGTGCACTCATCTCATCGCTTGCGACTGCGTTTCAGTATGGCAAAAGCGAAGGTCATGAGCCGCTCAGGGAATTGATCGCCCAGCGGGCGAAGACGAAGGGCATGAAGCTCGACGCATCGGATCTTCTCATTACGACGGGGTCTCAACAGGCGATCGATCTGATTACACGCGTGCTGGTTGATCCCGGCGACCGGGTAGTGGTCGAGGCACCGACCTATCTCGGTGCGCTGCAAACCTTCCAGTTTCAAGGCGCTGACGTGCTGCCCGTGCTGACCGATCACGAAGGGGTGAGGGTGGACGAATTGGAAGCGATGCTCGTGCGGCATCGGCCGAAGTTGCTGTATCTGATTCCGAACTTTGCCAATCCGACGGGCTACGTGATGTCTTTACGGCGCCGCAAGCAAGTGCTGGCGCTGGCGAAGACTCACCGTTTTTTCATTGTCGAAGACGATGCATACGGGGAGCTCTATTTCCACGAACCACCTCCGCCGTCGCTATTTGCGTTGGCCAATGAAGAAGAGCGCCAGTGGGTGATTCATCTGGCGAGCTTTTCGAAAATACTTGCGCCCGGGCTTCGGCTCGCATGGCTCTCAGCGCCAGCGGAACTCTTGCGCCATGTGGTCGTCGCGAAGCAACTGGGCGACACCCACGCCTCGACTCTGTCGCAACTTGTTGCCTTCCACTACCTGAATGCGGGGTCGCTCGAGCCTTCGCTCAGCCGCATGCGGCGCTTCTATGAAAATCAGGCCCGCGCGATGCAGCGCGCGATCAAGGCGGAACTGAGCGGTACGCCATTCAACGCGATGCATCCCGAGGGCGGCATGTTCTATTGGGCCGATCTTCCGTTCGTGGACACAACGGCGATGCTGCGCAACGCGATCGATGAGCACGGCGTGGCTTACGTGCCCGGCGCACCGTTTTACGCCGGGCATCCCGAGCGCACGCGTTTGCGGTTGTCGTTTGCCAGTGCATCGGTCGAGCAGATTGGCGAGGGTATCCGGCGTCTCGCACGCTGTATCCGGTGGGAGCGCGTCGAGGCATCGAATCAGATGACGCGGGCGGAGCAATTGCCATGACAGACTCGTCATTGTTGCGGGGATCAATCGTGGCGTTGCTCACGCCGATGACCGCCGATGAGAAAATCGATTTCCCGCACTCGAACGGCTCATCGATCTGCATGTGGACGCGGGCACGAGCGCGATCGTGGTTGCGTCGACAACAGGGGAAGGGCCAACGCTCACGTTCAAAGCCGACACGAATCCTCTCCCGGCGAAGTGGCTCGCGCACCGGATCGGATGGATGAATGCGACGTTGCGCTTGTCCCTTGTCATTCCCCTGGAACTCTCTCGCCGTCTTTCCGGCAGCGATACGCTCGCCGCTTGTGCAGCGTTGCTTGGTCACTAGCGCCAACATTCAAATCAACACGAATAGTCGGGTTCAGCGTCTATTTTCAAAGCACTCCCGATTGTTTCGCCAACTCTGGATCATGAATAAAAATGAGTGATATGACCTCCGATATCGTTGTTGAACACCACGACGCTCACGATATTCCCGTCGGTTGGCGTCGATGGTTATTCGCGACCAATCACAAGGACATTGGCACGCTATATCTCCTGCTCTCGATCATCAACCTGATGATCGGCGGCGTGATGGCGCTGATGATTCGCGCGGAATTATTCGAGCCCGGCCTCCAGATCATGCGGCCGGAGTTCTTCAACCAGTTGTCGACCGAGCATGGGCTCATCATGATCTTCGGGGCGGTCATGCCCGCTTTCGTCGGTCTTGCCAACTGGATGATTCCGCTGCAGATCGGGGCATCCGACATGGCGTTTGCCCGGATGAACAATTTGAGCTTCTGGCTTCTGCCTGTGTCCAGCGTGTTGTTGATCGGCTCGTTCTGGGTACCCGGCGGCGCACCAGCCGCAGGATGGACCATGTATGCGCCGCTTTCCACGCAGATGGGACCCGGGATGGACCTGTCCATCTTCGCAATTCATCTGGCCGGCGCGTCCTCGATCATGGGTGCGATCAATATCATCGTAACGATCCTCAACATGCGCGCGCCCGGCATGACCTTGATGAAGATGCCGATGTTCGCGTGGACATGGCTCATTACCGCATTTTTGCTGATCGCAATCATGCCCGTGCTGGCTGGCGCGGTGACCATGCTGCTGTTTGACCGGCACTTCGGCACGTCGTTTTTCAACGCGGCGGGCGGCGGCGATCCGGTCCTGTACCAGCACATTTTCTGGTTCTTCGGTCACCCCGAGGTCTACGTCATGATCCTGCCGGGTTTCGGGATGGTGTCTCAAGTGATTCCGGCGTTCTCCCGCAAGCCGTTGTTCGGCTATGCCTCGATGGTGTATGCCACATCATCCATCGGCATTCTCTCCTTCATGGTCTGGGCGCATCACATGTTCGTGACCGGCATGCCCGTGACCGGCCAACTGTTCTTCATGTACGCAACCATGACCATCGCCGTGCCGACGGGCGTGAAGGTGTTCAACTGGATCGCAACGATGTGGCGCGGTTCGCTCACCTTCGAAACGCCCATGCTCTTTGCGATGGGGTTTATCTTTGTGTTTGTCGTAGGGGGACTGACCGGCGTGACGCTCGCCATGGCGCCGTTGAATGTGGCCTTGCATGGCACCTACTACATCATTGCGCACTTTCACTATGTGATGGTGGCGGGTTCGCTCTTTAGTATCTTTGCCGGCTGGTACTACTGGGTGCCGAAATGGACCGGCTACATGTATAACGAACTGCGCGGGAAGATTCATTTCTGGGGATCGATGATCTTCTTCAACGTCACGTTCTTTCCGATGCATTTTCTGGGACTGGCCGGCATGCCGCGACGCTATGCCGACTACCCCGCGCAGTTCACGGACTTCAACCAGATCGCGACGATCGGTGCGTTCGGTTTCGGTCTTTTGCAGGTCTACTTCCTGTTCTGGGTAGCGTTGCCTACCTACCGAGGGACCGGGCAGGTACGGGCCGACGCGAAGCCGTGGGACGGTGCCGAAGGTCTGGAGTGGACATTGCCTAGCCCCGTGCCGTTTCATTCTTTTGAAACACCTCCTCACGTTGAATAACGCTGGTAAAAGGCGCATGGGCGGAAAGGAGGTTTTGTCGCAGTAAGGACCCAAGCGCCAACGAGATCGATATGTCTGGCACTAGTTATGCTGCCGATGAGCAGAATCGGCCAGTGGTTGGCCGATGGGTTCCGGGAGCGCAATTCATCGGTCCTTTGGCGATCGTATGTCCCTGGCGGCAGGGCGTGGCGGGCACATTTCCCGTCAATTTGTTAATCTCGCATCGAGATACCTATCCCCATGACGCTAGGAGCATTGAGCATGAGCAATTCGTCCGATTACGTGCCGCCGAAGGTTTGGACCTGGAACAAGGATAGCGGCGGCCGCTTCGCGAACATCAACCGCCCGATCGCGGGGCCGACGCACGACAAGGACCTGCCCGTTGGCCGCCATCCTCTCCAGCTCTACTCGCTGGCAACACCGAACGGCGTGAAGGTCACGGTGATGCTTGAGGAACTGTTGGCACTCGGGCACAGCGGCGCGGAGTACGACGCCTGGTTGATCAAGATCGGCGAGGGTGAACAGTTCGGTAGCGGCTTCGTGGCGGTGAATCCGAATTCCAAGATTCCCGCGCTGCTGGATCGCAGCGGCCCGAAGCCGATCCGGGTCTTCGAGTCCGGCGCGATTCTGCTATACCTTGCCGAAAAATTCGGGGCTTTTCTGCCGACCGAGGCCGGCGCGCGCGCCGAGTGCCTGTCATGGCTGTTCTGGCAGATGGGAAGCGCACCCTATCTGGGTGGAGGCTTCGGCCATTTCTATGCCTACGCCCCGACGAAGATCGAATATGCGATCGACCGGTTCGCGATGGAAACGAAGCGTCAGCTCGACGTGCTCGACAAGCAGCTCGCGGTCAACGAATACCTGGCGGGCAGTGAGTACACCATCGCCGACATGGCCGTCTGGCCCTGGTATGGTGGCTTGGCAAAGGGCTGGCTCTACGGGGCGGCCGAATTTCTGGCGGTGCAGGACTACAAGCATGTTCAGCGCTGGGCCGATGCGATCGGGGAACGCCCGGCCGCGCGGCGTGGACGGATGGTTAACCGCGTATTTGGGGAGCTTTCAAGTCAATTGCATGAGCGCCATGACGCCGCCGACTTCGAAACCAACACGCAGGACAAGCTGACCGCGCAGAAATAGCCGCCCCTTGTGGTGGCATTGGGTTGTCCCGTCGGGCTGACGAGCGCCAAGGGCTGTTAGCAGCGGTTCCCGCAAGCGCGAGCCTGATTCATAAGAGGGCAGACCTGCGCGCTGCGTCTGCTGCGGTGGCGCGATGGTGATATCGTCGCCTGCTGTGATTGTTCCCACCACCGAACTTTTGACGAGAAAAGGCTGAACATGAGTGAGCCGATTACTGAGCCCATTACGACGAGCGATGACGTACCGGACGCCGGAACTCTGCATGCGCTGCTACGCGACCGCTACGGCGCTTCGTGGTTGCCGACGCCCAATACGACGGATACGCCCGTTAGCGATGTGATCGAAACCTTGCTGAGCCACCGGTCGGTGCGTGCCTATTCGGACCAGCCACTGCCGGCCGATGTTCTTCAGACGGTCCTGGCTGCGGCACAGTCCGCGGCCAGTTCGTCGAACCTGCAGGCGTGGAGCGTGGTGGCCGTGCGCGACGCCGCCCGCAAGCAGCGCCTTTCCGTTTGCGCGGGCAATCAGAAGCACGTGGCGGCGGCGCCCCTGCTGCTGGTCTTTATCGCGGACCTGTCGCGTCTGCGCCGTATCTCCGATGCTGGCGGGACGAATGCTGGTGGTCTCGACTATCTCGAAGCTTTCCTTGTCGCGGTGGCCGATGCGGCTTTCGCGGCGCAAAATGCGGTCGTGGCGCTCGAATCGCTGGGCCTGGGCTGCTGCTATATCGGGGGCATGCGCAACAAGCCGGAGGACGTTGCAGCGGAATTGGGGTTGCCGCCCGAAGCGTTTGCGGTGTTCGGGCTGACCATCGGCTATCCGGACCCCGCGGTCAAGACGGACATCAAGCCGCGCTTGCCTCAGCGCGTGATCATGCATCTGGAGCGCTATCAGCAGGAATCCGTTGAAGCGCTGGCGGACTATGATGCATCGATGAACGCGTTCCAGCGCCTGCAGCAGTTGCCTGAACTGGACTGGACCGCGCAGGCCTCAAGCCGCATGCGGGGTCCAGAGGCGCTATCCGGGCGTGATCGGCTCGTGAGCGCCTTGCGGACGCTCGGGTTCGGACTGAAATAGAGTGGGAAAACCCAGGAAACGGACAGTACGCGTCAGCAGCGTGAGCAGTTCCGAATTCCGTGATCGGTGACATTGCTGATACCGGCAGAGCGGTTCGATCGCTTCAGCCGGTGACTCATAATCCGGGCGCCTCCG
The DNA here is from genome assembly GCF_964253815.1 of Caballeronia sp. LjRoot34. Classification (NCBI taxonomy): domain Bacteria; kingdom Pseudomonadati; phylum Pseudomonadota; class Betaproteobacteria; order Burkholderiales; family Burkholderiaceae; genus Caballeronia; species Caballeronia sp. LjRoot34. The sequence goes on along the minus strand of NZ_CAXUSB020000003.1, from coordinate 64,518 downwards.
CAGCGGCGAGGTTATGGTCGGCCTTCGCATTTCGCTTCGATACCGGGATGGTTCGGACACTTTCCCGGGCGGTACATCGCCCTGCAAAAACCTGATTTTACGGGTACCATCGCCCCGCAAATGCCCGCGTACGAGGATCGGGTGGTTCTCCGTTCACGTGATGACCCGACACCTGCGCGGACAGCGTACCGGATGCGCCTGCGGTTTCGTGGCATCATCGTGCGCACCTTCTCACCGCTGCAGGAGCGCACGCCATGGCGACTTATATTGTCTTCACACGAGAAAGCACGCAGGATCAGGGCGAACTCGACATCTATCAAAGCAAGGTCGGGGAGACCTTCAAAGGTCACCCGATCAAGGTTCTTGCCGCCTACGGACCTCAGCAGGTGCTCGAGGGTGACGCGCCGGAGGGCGTCGTGATCGTGGAATTTCCGTCCACGGCCGCCGCCCGGGCGTGGTATGACAGTCCGGCTTATCAGGACGTCGCGCAGCATCGCTTCAAGGGGGCGCGCTATCGCGCTGTTCTCGTCGAAGGCGTATGACGAAACCCGGCGACGATTGAGCCCGTCTTTGCGCCGCATGCTCCAGGCTAGTGTGCCGTGAAGATTTGTGATGAACGATCGAAGGGCAAGCACGCAAAAAGGCAGCTTTGCGAACGGTCAGGGCGTGCCGTATTTTCCCTACGGCTGAAAATGCCTCCTCACGGAACTCGACCGCGACGCACGAGGCGGTGGCGTACGCAAAACGCGACGATTGGCGGCATCGGCCAGGTGTGGACATATCTGCGCCTTGGCCTTGGATTACTTCGGGCGAGCGCGTGGACTCGCGTGAACTCGCGTGAACTTGAAGAAAAGATAGCTCTCGTCAACCTACAGGTAGGGTAGTTGTGGATATTTTTTATTATTGGAAGAACTACGCGTCGGATATGAAAGAAGGGCGCGTAGGAACGCTGGGTTCAGAGGGTGACAAGCTGGAAGAATTGAAGCAGCGGCTCCCTCGAAAAGTTTGGACTTTCGTGACCCCCAAAGGCATGAAGGGCAAGCTTCAGGTGGTGGGTTCATTTCTTATCACCGAGACGAAACCTGATACGTTTGTCCCGAAGTGGAAGCACAACCTGTTCTACGATGCTGCGTCGCCGAAATCAGTTCTCTACACCAATGCGGCAACATCTGAGCGCATCAAGGAGGTGAGCGACTACTTCAACAACCGGTTCAATTCGGCCGTTCGCTCAAATTTTCAGGGTGACAGGGGAGTGATAGAGATGGAAGCAGATGTCGTGCGCGGCTTCGAAAAACTCGTGCAGGGCTATGAGACCGTCCAGTTCATGGAAGGTCTGAGCAAGTAGGGCATCGCTCAGACCCTTGCTGCGTATGGGCTGTGCGCGTCCGACCTTAAACCAGTTCGGGTAGCGGCTGCGCACCGTACCGCGCCTGAGCGCCCGTGCCGCAGCGCGACACCTCAGGCAGCCTCAGGCCATCCAGGGCCTTACATCATGAACCGACAAGCACACGTCTCATGTCCCGACTGGGTGCGGCGTGCCGAGCCGATAGAAGGTGTCGAGCGCATCGAAGCGTGGTTTCACGGCAAGGCGTATGCCATGCATCGCCACGATACCTATGCGATTGGCCGCACGCTCGCCGGCGTCCAGAGTTTCAGCTATCGGCGCAGCCAGCGAAACAGCCTGCCCGGCAACACGATCGTGCTGCACCCCGATGAGGCTCACGACGGTCAGGCGGGCACCGACGAAGGGTTCCGGTACCGGATGATCTACATTGAACCGGCGCTCTTTCAGGAAGTCCTCGGCGGACGCGCGCTACCGTTCCTGGAGGGTGGCGTGACGACCGATCCGCGCCTTGCGGTGGCCACTGCGAGATTGCTGCTGCACATGGGTTATACGCTCGAACCGCTCGAACAGAGCGACGCGCTCGCCGAACTGGCGCATGCGCTTGCCGCCGTTGCCGGCACGCCCGTACGACGCTCGAAAGGCGACTTCCTCGCGGCGCGGCGCGCACGCGACTATCTGCACGCGAACTGCGCGCGCGTCGTTACGCTTGACGAACTCGAAGCGGCGACGGGCCGTGATCGCTGGAGCCTCTCGCACGACTTTCGCACGTTCTATGGCACGAGCCCCTACCGTTATCTGACGATGCGGCGCCTCGATGCGGTGCGCCGCATGCTGCTCGCTGGCACCTCGCTCGCTCAGGCCGCGGCGGCTGCGGGTTTCGCGGACCAGAGCCACATGACGCGACACTTCTCGACCACATTCGGACTGACGCCGGGGCGCTGGCTCCGTGTCGCCGGTGGCGTCCAGCGCGGCTAAAACACCCACGATCGTTCAATACGGCCGCAAGGAGCATGCGTATCCTCGACGCATTGGCCCTTTATTGGCCCTTTATTGGCCCTTTAACGGAGAGAACAATGTCCCAATCCTCGAACCCCACCACCACGCCCGCCGAGCGCGGCCAGTGTCAGACCATCGACCTGGCGGGCAAGATCGCGCAGATCAATGAGCACTGGCAACCGCGCGTCGTCGCTGAAATGAACGACTATCAGTTCAAGGTCGTGAAGGTCGAGGGCGAGTTCCCGTGGCACCGGCATGCCGATACCGACGAAACGTTTGTTGTGCTCGAAGGCGAGTTGCGTATCGACGTTCGCGGGGGGCCTTCGGGCGACGATACGATCGTCCTGCGCGCCGGTCAGATGGCCGTGGTGCCGAAGGGCATCGAGCATAGGCCCCGTGCCAACGCAGAAGTGAAGATGCTGCTGATTGAGCCGAGAGGCGTGGTGAACACGGGCGATGGCGCGAAGGGCGAGCGTACTGTCGAGAACGACCAGTGGATTTAAAGGCGGCCCCTGGCGTATGCCGGTTGAGATGTTGTTAGAGCGGGCGAGTCTGCGGAGGTGCGATTGTCGTCGATTTGAGCGCGTCAGTTCCACGCCTCCTTCAGGCCGGCTTTTGCCTGTCACTCACCTGCGCCGTTCCCGAACATCTGACCGTCTGCCTAGTCCGTGACGGCGGCCTTTCTCTGGATGATAGCCTCCTTAGTAAAATATAAAATACCCGTCATACTCGGCTTAAACGCATCGGAGCCTGCATTCAGTGGAAGCTTCGATGTTGCAATACGGCGGGATGTACCGAACGGCGGCCAATTTCAGTCGTGACCGTTGTTTCGAGAATCAAATATCGTGATTGCGAGTCCGTCCCTACTCCGCCGTTCGGGCATGAGGACCACTGAGCAGTTTGTTACTGAGACCTGGCTAACGAGCGAAAACCGTCCACGCGACTGGGAAGCCTGGCTTGAAGCGGCGGGTCAACCCACGCTTCGGGCGAGTCGAACCTCACGGTTCGTTTCGCCGCAGGATTACGGGTTTCGGAACTTGTCGGAATGCGGCGTTGCGTGGATCGAGCCCTACGCGTGGCTCAAGCGAACGCTTGAGCAATTGCCGTCTTATTCCGTCAATCGCGTGCATGAGCTCTTGCCGCTCGCCCGTTAAAACACCTCTAAGCATGGACATTCTCGACTCGCTTCGGCAGGCACCCAGTGCCGAGCTATATTGCTTCTATCTCGCTGTCGGAAAAATGCTTGATGATCCCCGACGTATTCTCGAAATACGTCAACGCCTGCATGTGGAGATGGTCGTCAACTAGGGAATTGGCCCATACACATTTCCGTTCGGGTTCCAAGGACGCCGACAACTCATGAAGGCGTTGGTGTGTCGACTATGGCGAATCCCATCGTACGGCAATGGTAATAAAACCCCCCGTCCTGCACGATAAGCAGTAAAGCATTCCCGGGAGATTCGTTGTGGTGAGAGTGCGATGCACCGCCTGGCGTGACGAAGGTGGCAAACCTGGACCAATGCACCGTATTACCGTTGACAATCGAATAACAGGACTCTCCTTCCAATACGAGCGAGATCGCAACTGAGTTGTGTCTATGTGGAATCTGGGAGGTCCCGGCAGCGACCGAATTCAACGCCAACGTCAAACTTGGCGTGATAGTTCCATACTTCGACGACTCCGACGCAAGCATGATCGCCATCGATTTCATGCCATTTTTCATTTCAAGCTTTTTTGCGTCGGCCAACGCCCGATGCATGGCCGCTTGGGGGTAATGCGTAGGCCGGATATGGGATTTGTCGATCGGCGGCGGAAGGGCGCCTTCGTAGGCGAGTTGCGGTTCGTTAGTGCATTGCCATAAGACGGCATTCGCTTTGCCCTCCGCCCAATGCGTCTCCTCGCCCCCGCCAGGCAGTAGAAAAACGTCGCCGCTTTGCCAGCGTATCTGCTCATCACCCCAGGTCGTTACGCCTGCGCCCTGGATGACGTAAAAGATCTCGGATGTCGCGCCGCTCGTCAGCACGAGCGGTGTTCCCGGTTTCAACCTGACGTAGGAAGCAAGCAAAAGCGGGGCCGTTGCTTCTACGTCACCGCCGATGACCGACTTCATATCGCAAGGAATACGTACCGAATCGTCATGCTCGAGGAGTGCCTCGTCGCGCTCCCGGCTGAAGATATGAGCAGGCACCTGCGGGCGCCCCAGGTTGAATCCTTCATCAAGGGTAAGGTATCGGCTTCTATCGACGTATGTTGTCATGGGTTCTCACGGCATTTTGGCGAGATGCAATGTTATGGGTCGACTCTCGAAGCCCGTTCACTCTACGGGAGCGTCATTATTGGTGCTCGTCTTGCGTTGAACGAACGGGCTGCTCGCGAAAATCAAGCAACATGTGGCGTACAAACCCGTCCTGCACTCGCCGTCATTGGCTGACGGGTCATGGTCAATGTAACGACCGCGCCAACCAGGAGGAGAAATCCGGCTATTCCGAACGCCCAGTCATAGCTGCCCGTCATTGCAATGACATAGCCCGTGGCAATGGGTGCCACCAGACCGAAGACATTGCCTCCCAGTACTATGAATGCCGTGGCTTTCCCAACATCGCCCGGGTTGGGAAGAAGGTCGTTCAACAACGCGTAGTTCAGGGCGGAAGTAGACGCGTTGCCGGTCAGCGTAACGCAGAAGATCAGCAGCAGTGCGCTGATGCTCGATGTGAATGGCACAGCAAAAATCGCCATGCCGGCGATTAACGCCAAGGCGACGGCATTTCTGCGGCGACCGGAATTTACCCCGCTTTTCTTGAGATAACGATCGCTCAGGGTGCCGATCAGGATGCAGCCAACCACCGCCGTACCGTAAGGCACAGCCGAGAACGCACCTGTCTTTAGGATACTCATGTGACGGGTTGCCTGAAGATAGCTCGGCAGCCAGGTCAAGAGCAGATATTGCGTGTACGCATTGCATCCTTGCGCAATCGCCAGTCCCCAGAGCGTTCGGGTACGCAGTAGCGACCGGAAACTCGCCATTTCCGTTTCGCCGGTTACGACAGTTCTCGGGCGCTGCTCATCCAGTATCTTTGCACGTTCGTCCGCCTTGAGCCATCGTACCTTTTCGGGCAAATCGAAGAACACGAGCCATGCCGCAAGCCATACGAAACCGATGCCGCTGGCGACGATGAACGAGGCCCGCCATCCATACAGAGCGATCAATGAGCCGAGCATGATCGAGCAGAAGGCCGGCCCGGAATACGAGCCGCCGGTGAAGAGCGATGTCATGATGCCGCGCTCCTTCACCGGGATCCACTGACGTATCACCTTCGCCCCGATCGGGTTGCTCGTCGATTCTCCCGCTCCCATGATCAGCCGTGAAGCGAAGAGGGTGACAATGCTGGTGGACAGGCCTGTCAACGCAGTCGCGAGAGACCAGACAAATACCCCCCAAGCCGCCATCCGCTTCGCACCGAAACGGTCGATCATGATTCCCATCGGCAGGAGCAACAGGGCGTAGCTCCAGATGAAGGAAGAAAAGAGGTACCCCATGGCAATTGAAGACAGATGGAATTCCTTGGCCAACGGAGTGGCGGCCATCGACAGAGCAACGCGATCCATGTAGTTGATCATCGCGAGCGTAAACAAGAATACAGCGATCCAACCCCGACGAAACGACATCATGATTTCCAGTTGGTTGACGGCGAAATTGTTGCCGCCGGAAGGGGCAAGTGACGAAGCGTCCGAGCGTTAACGCTTTGGCGAGGATGGCCTTGTCGAAGCCCGTAGGCGATATGGACATTGTATGGGGACCGTGTAATTCGTGATCCATGCCGCATCGTCATTGTCCGGTCAGGCAAGGTCGTGGCCCGCTGCATGAGCGAGGCATTCGCGTCGGAATGCGTATGCCAGAGAAAGCATGAATTTTCCAATTAGATATCCTTTGTATTGATGTGGTCGCACTCATTGGCCACATTCATTGGCCGCACTCGGTGCGCGCATTTGACCCGCGTTATAACACTATGGAAGCTGCGGCGATCGCTTCGCTAGCCGCAGCAATGCACAGCTTTTTTTGCTGGTGGAATTGCAGCCGACTTTACGTGCGGGTTCAAGGCATGTCAATTTGTGAAAACAGCAGGTACGGCACTTTTGCCGGTGCCAATAAGTCCGCCTTTCAGCGGGATTTCCGGCCGCTGCGGTCGCGGCGATTTTTTGCAAAGGCATGCCGGCTAAGGAGATGCCAGCCGTCCGGGCCAAGGGAGCGAACCCGTGGCCTTCGTCATTGCTGACTCGCAGGCATGACTGTTCGGATTTCGGAAGGGTAATACGTGGAGGCATTCCGATCGGACAGGCCTCCTGATGTCGGAATGCAGGTGAAGAGAGGATCTCAAGATATTAATGAACAGGTGTCATCTCTGTTCGGATTTCACCCGGCGCAATCGCTGCGCGACTGCAAGCTATAGTTGGCGCAGTCAGTTATCTCTCGTCTTATTCAACGGTCGCACCGCTCACTTCCAGGATGATGAACATGTTCACCTTGCAACTCTTGATCAATGGCAAATGGCGAAACTCGAGCAATGGGGAGACGGCCAGGATCGTCAACCCGGCAACCGAACAGGTTGAAGGCGAGTTCCACGTCGCTCAGGATCAGGACCTCGATGAAGCGGCCGAGGTAGCGGTAGCGGGATTTGAAAAATGGCGCCGGGTTTCGGCACTCGCTCGCGGCGCAGTGTTGCGCAAGTCTGCGCAACTCATGCGTGAGCGCGCCGCGAGCATCGCGGAATCGATCACCCGGGAAAACGGCAAAACCTTGCAGGAGGCCACGATGGAGGTGACTTCCGCGGCGGACTATCTCGACTGGTTCGCGGAGGAGTCCCGCCGTGCGTTCGGCCGGATCATTCCGGCACGCGCCCCGGGCGTGCGGCAGATGGTAACGAAAGAGCCGATTGGACCCGTGCTCGCGTTGTCGCCGTGGAACTGGCCTTTGATGACCGCCACGCGCAAGTTGGCGCCGGCGCTTGCCGCGGGCTGTTCGGTCATCCTCAAACCCGCCGAGGAAACGCCTTCGTGCGCCGTCGCCCTGGCAAGGATCCTGATGGAAGCCGGCTTGCCTGACGGCGTGCTGAGCGTTGTCTATGGCGTTCCTTCCCACATCTCGCGTCGGCTCATCAGCTCTCCCCACGTACGCAAGGTATCGTTCACCGGGTCCATCGCAGTAGGCCGATTGTTGGCGGCGCAAGCGGCTCAGGCTCCGAAGCGCATCACGCTGGAGTTGGGTGGTCACGCGCCGGTAATCGTGTTCGACGATGCAGATGTCGACGCCGCGGTGGCGAAGATCATGCCCTTCAAGTTCAGGACTGCGGGCCAGGTGTGCAGTTGTCCGAGCCGCTTCTTCGTACAGGAGGGCGTGTACGAGCGCTTCTTGACGCTGATAAGCGCAGCCAGTGAAAAGCTCAAGGTGGGCAACGGCCTGGAGCCGGGCATGGACATGGGGCCGCTCACCAGCGTGAGGCGCCTCGAGGCGGTGTCAGGGTTCGTCGACAAGGCGCGCGCGCAGGGTGCTCGCGTCGTTACCGGCGGTAATCGGGTTGGACGAACAGGCAATTTCTATGCACCGACCGTTTTGCGCGACGTGCCTCTGGACGCTGCCCTCATGCAGGAAGAGGTCTTCGGCCCGTTAGTGCCGGTGGTGCCGTTCAAGCGCTACGAAGAGGTGGTCAGGCATTCGAATAGCCTGAACATCGGACTCGCGGCTTATGCCTTCACGCGGTCTCTATCGACGGCGCAAGCCATCTCGGATGACCTTGAAGCCGGGATGGTGGGGGTCAATACCCTTGGCGTCTCGATTCCGGAGGCGCCGTTCGGCGGGATCAAGGACAGCGGTTATGGGCACGAAGGCGGTAGCGAAGGTCTCGAGGCCTACCTGAACACGAAATTCATCGCCCAGGCGTGGCAGTAGTCAAGGACTGCTCAACCGCTATTCCAGGTGACCACATTAGTGGCGGTTATTAGCAAGCGTCTGGCAAATCTTAGGTTTGCATGCCTGACGAATCCGTATCTTTAGAAGAAGGGATCACAATGACGAAGCAAATGTCTCTTCCGTTCACCCTCATGCGCGGGGGCACCTCCAAAGGTGTCTTCCTCCGTGAAGGCGATGTTCCGGCGGATCGTGCGAGGCTGGTGCCGCTCATCCTTGATTTGTTTGGAAGTCCAGACCGGCGACAGATAGACGGCATGGGCGGGGCCGACAAACTGACGAGCAAGGTTGCAATCATCGGGAAGCCTATTCGAGCTGAAACCGACTTGACCTATCTATTCGGGCAGGTCGGAGTCTCCGCCGCCGAAGTTGACTTCAAGCCCAATTGCGGCAATCTGACGTCGGCAGTGGCCATGTATGCGATCCAGGAGGGCCTGGTCGCACCGGAAGAAGGGGTCACGACGGTCCGTATTCACAATATCAACACCGACAAGGTCATTCATGCGGAAGTCCAGGTCCGCGGCGGTATTCCCTTGATCGAAGGACAACTGACGATCGGGGGCGTGCCTGGAAGCGGCGCGCCGATTGCATTGGATTTCAGCCGTGCCGCCGGCGCGACCACAGGGAAGCTGCTGCCGCTCGGCGATCCGGCCGTCAACTTGCCTGTACCAGGATACGGGTCGATCGAAGTGACGGTGGTCGATTGTGCGAATCTCGTCGTGTTCGTTGCCGCCGACTCGTTGGGAATGACCGGAACGGAGACTCCCGCCCAAATCGACGGCGATATCGCCCTGGTCGCCCGGATCAATGCAATTCGCAAGGCGGTGGCGCATGAAGTCGGACTGGGCGAGTACTGGGACTCGCGGGTGTCGCCTGCGATACCGCTCTTGATCGCGGTGCAGAAGCCGACCACGTATAAGAAATTTACCGACGGGACGGAAGTCCATGCCGAGTCGATCGACCTCGTGTGCCGGTCATACGCCACCGGCAGCACGGCCCAGGCCCTGGCGACGACGGGCACCGCCTGCACGGGTGCTGCCTGCCGCATAGAAGGTTCGATCCCGTCTCGCTACCTGTCCAAGAGGGCGTTGTCACGGGAGCTGATCGAGATCGGGCATCCGTCGGGCGTCATTGGGGTGGAGGCGCGAGTGGATGAATCGTCGACGGGCCGCACGGTGCATTCCGCGAAAATCCTGCGTACCGCGCGACGTCTCGCGGACGGGACCGTGTACCTGAAGCAATCCGGGTATTGATTGCTTCAGGCTGTGAATAGCCTGAAGCAGCATCACTCTCGTTCGCAGACGAGGATCCTCAAGACAGAATATGCCGCGCATTGATGACGCCGCGGCATCGCTGTACGTATCGTCAACGCGTTTATCCACCCGGGCTGCACGAGTAAGCTCATTCTCAATCAACAATCTCAATCGCAGACGGTTTATGGGCATGAACATAGTCGAAAAGATACTGGCTCATGCGAGCGGCAGCGCAGCAGTGGGTCCCGATGATCTGGTTGTGACCCAGGTTGAAACCTCGGTGATCATCGACGGGATGTTTGCCCAGGGAGCGTGGCGCGAAATTCTTCACGTCGCCGATCCTTCGAAAGTCGTGATCGTGTATGACCACCTGGTACCCGCTTCGTCGGCGAGCAGCGCCGCAGCCCACGGCGTCGGCCGGCAGTTCGCCAGTCGCTTTGGCGTAACGCGTATGCACGACGTGGGTTTCGACCAGGGCATCAGTCACGTCATTGTCAGCGACTACGCCTATGCCTTGCCGGGTACCGTCATGGTGAACGGGGATTCTCACGCGTGCGGGGCGGGGGCATTCAATTGCGCGGCCCGAGGCGTTGGATTTCCCGACCTGTACCTGGCCATCACGAAAGGGGAAGCGTGGTTCCGGGTCGGAGAGACTGTTCGCTACAACCTGCATGGCGTCTTGGGGCCCGGCGTATCGGCCAAGGACGTTTTTCTTCACATTGCCGGGCGCTACGGTGGTCACGTCAACCAGAACATTGAATTCGGCGGCCCTGGAATGGCTGGCCTGAGCCTGAACGCCCGCCGTACGATCGCAATCATGGGGGCTGAGCTCTCTGCGCAGTTCGTGATATTTGAGCCTGACGACACATTGATCACCTATGTCCGGGAGCGCAACCCGACACCCTTCACTCCGCGCTGGCCGGACTCGGATGCGCAATATAAAGAAGTACGAACCATTGATCTTGCCGAAATCATATCCCTGGTCGCTCTTCCGGACGAGGTAGTCAATAATTCGGTTTCGACGCATGACGCCGCGGGCATACCCATTCATCAGGCGTTCATTGGCTCGTGCGCCAACGGAACCCTCGATGATCTCGCGGTGGCGGCAAGGATCATGCAGGGAAAACGCGTGGCGGCGGGCGTGCGCCTGATCGTCACCCCTGGTTCGCAGGCGATTTTCAGGGCCGCAGTCGATGCGGGTTTCGTCAAAATTCTGATGGACGCCGGCGCCGTGGTTACGCCTGCAACTTGCGGGGCGTGCATCGGCGGACACATGGGCGTGCTCGGACCGAACGAGACTTGCATCACGGCCAGCACCCGAAATTTCAAGGGCCGCATGGGGGACCCGTCAGCGCGCATTTACATGGCCTCGCCGGCCACAGTCGCGGCATCGGCGGTTGCCGGCGTCATCGCAGATCCCTCAGTCTATTTCCAGGGAGAGATGCAGTGATAAGCGGACGGGTCTGGAAATTCGGCGATGACATCAGTACCGATCTCATCATGCCAGGACGGGTGATACGTGAGCCAGTCAGCGTACAGTTGCGCCATGTATTTTCTGCCAATCGTCCGAGCTGGGTCGACGAAATGCGTGCCGGGGACGTGATCGTCGCGGGCCGAAATTTCGGAATGGGATCCGCACGGCCGGCCCCTCGGTCGCTGAGGGAACTCAAGCTGGGATATCTGCTCGCGGAACAGATTAATAGCCTCTTCTTTAGGAACTGTATCAATCTGGGATTTCTGGCGCTGGATTGTCCCGGTGTACTCGGCATATTCGACGAAGGCGATACCGCGGAGTTGTGCCTCGAGCAATGGATCGTGAGGAATCCGCGCACCGGAACGACTCTGAAACCCTTGCCGGTTCCGCCTAGGTTCCTTGCGATGATGCGCGGTGGGGGAATCTTTCCGATGCTTGAAGCCGAAGGGCTGATAAAACCGCTTGCGTCCGATACGACCCGTTAGCGAACCAAGGAAATGGATTTAATCGGGTCGAGCAATTAATAAGGATTACATATGGAATACAGTGTTTTAGTACTGCCTGGTGACGGTATAGGTCCAGAAGTGACCGCGCAGGCGGTCAAGGTGCTGCATGCCCTGGATGGGGGCCGGTCCCGATTCGATATCGTCGAACGGCAGATGGGAATGACGGCGTATGAGCGTGAGGGTGAGGTTCTGTCTGCCGCCACCCTGGATTTGGCGAAGCGCTCCGATGCCATTCTGTTTGGCGCTACCGGTGGCGCTGCCTATGACGCGCTTCCCGCGGAATTGCGCAACAGGACCGGGCTGCGCTTGCTCAGGAAGTCGCTTGGGCTCTTTGCCAATTTCCGGCCGGCATTCATGTTTCCCGAATTGCTCGGCGCCTCGACACTGAAACCCGAGGTTGTCGAAGGATTGGATTTGATGATCCTCCGGGAGCTGAACGGAGACATCTATTACGGTGAGCCGAGAGGCATCGAGACGACCTCATCTGGCGAACGCGTCGGGTTCAACACTATGAGGTACTCCGAATCGGAGATTGCACGGATCGCACATGTCGCATTTCAGACTGCCAGGCAACGGCGGAAGAAAGTCTGCTCTGTGGACAAGGCCAACGTCCTGGAAACCATGGCGCTGTGGCGGGAAGTCGTAACGGAGGTTGGAAAGCGTTACCCGGACGTCGAACTGTCGTTCTTGTATGTCGACGCTGCCGTGATGACCTTGATGCGTTCGCCGAAGCAGTTCGACGTGATGCTGACGCCTAATCTGTTCGGCGACATTCTGTCGGATGCCGCAGCCATGTTGACAGGCTCGATCGGCATGCTTCCGTCTGCCGCCGTGGGACTGAACAGGAAGGGGCTCTACGAACCCGTGCACGGGTGCGCGCCGGACATCGCGGGCATGAATGTGGCGAACCCGCTGGCCGCCATCCTTTCGGCTGCATTGATGCTTCGTCACACGTTCGATTTGGAAGAGGACGCGAAGAAAATCGAACAGGCAGTTAGAACGGTACTGGCCGAGGGGCTGCGAACCCAGGACATTTTCGAAGCAGGATCACACCTAACCGGTACGGCGGAAATGGGCGACGCGGTAGTAGCCGCGCTCTCCAGGGCTTCCAGGACATAAGGAGAGGGTCATGCGTGAAAACCGCGTGCGCACGCTGCTCACAGATAGCAAGCCTGTACTGAATGGATGGCTGATGTTGCCGAGCAGCCTGTCGGCGGAATTGATGGCGCAAGCAGGATTCGATTCGCTGACGGTGGACATGCAGCACGGCATGATTGACTTCCCATGCGCGCTAAGCATGTTGACGGCAATCTCCACCACCTCGGTCACACCGATCGTCAGAGTGCCGTGGCTCGACCCCGGCATCATCATGAAGATGCTGGACGCAGGCGCGTACGGAATCATTTGCCCGATGATCAATTCGCGTGAAGACGCCGAGCTGCTTGTGGCCTCCACACACTATGCGCCGCGCGGGAAACGCAGTTGGGGGCCTTTGCGAGCGGTGCTTTATGCGGGCACGGATTACTTGTCTGGCGCGAACGATACCGTCCTGAACTTCGCCATGATCGAGACGGCGCAGGCGGTGGATCGGATCGACGAAATATGCTCAGTCGAAGGCCTCGACGCGATTTACGTGGGGCCTGGAGACCTAAGCCTGTCGCTTACCGGAAGACCGCAGGCAGACACGATGGAAGGTGAAGTGGGGGACGCCATTCGCTACATTCTTGCTAAAGCGAAGGAGCATGGCGTCTTTCCTTGCACGCACACCTCGAGTCCGCAATTTGCCCGAAAGATGCTCGATCTGGGGTTTCGCTTCGTGACCTGTTCAAACGATTCACGATTGATAACTGCCGGGGCGAACGACGCCGTTGCGCAGATGAAGGTCTGACGCGTTTCACGCGGCCTCGCACGGTTTCTGCGCGGGGCTGACAAGGGTCGATGGCTTTCCAGCCGGGCTTGCAGCAGTGGATGGACGACCGATGGACCGCCATCGGCGGGCGGGTAACTCGTCAAATTCTGATCATAAAAATGTTGGAGACAATCGATGAAAAAATCAATAGTAGCCTTCGCGGTGCTCGGCAGTTTCGGCGCGGTGGCGCATGCACAGGGCAGCGTGACCCTATACGGAATCATTGATGAAGCCGCGGTCTATACGTCCAACGTCAAGACCGGCGGAGCCAATACGGCAGCCAGTCCCAACGTTGGGGGCAAGCGGTTTTGGCTCGATTCGACCAATGGCGTCAGCGGCAGCCGCTGGGGCTTGAGAGGGGAGGAGAATCTCGGCGGGGGGTTGTCAGCCGTGTTTCTTTTGGAGAACGCATTCAACCTGAACAATGGGGCGCTCGGAAATGGCGGACTGGAATTCGGCCGCCAAGAGTATGTCGGGTTGAGCGACAAGAGGTACGGAACATTCACCATGGGCCGTCAATACGACCCTATCACGGAGTTTATCGGGCCGGCGACGTTTTCCGATACGATCGGATCGTCATACGCTGCGCTCCCCGGGGATGTAAACGGACAAACCGTCGGTCAGCGCATCAATAATTCGGTGAAGTATCGAAGCCCGGTTTTGTACGGCGTGTCGTTTGAAGCACTCTACGGCTTTGGCGGCGTAGCCGGTTCGGTTGCACGTAACCAGATCTACTCATTCGGACTGGGCTACGCACTGGGTCCGGTGGCTTTGGCAGCTGCCATATTGCACGTCAATCAGCCAAACACATCGTACTTCAGCAACAGCGCCATCGCGGCCGGTTCGCTGGGGACCGCTACGAGCAGCATTACCACAACGAGCACTCCTGTTTTTGGCGGCTATGTTAGCGCTAATTCTTACCAGAGCGCCGACGTGTCGGCGACCTATCAGGTTGGTCCGGCCAAGATCGGCTTGATCTACTCCAATACGAAGTTCAGCGATATGCAGAGCTCGCTGGCGGGGTCCGGGCTGACCCCATCGGCCACCGGTGCACAAGGCACCGCGATCTTCAATGCAATCGAAGCGAACCTGACCTGGCAATGGACGCCGTCGTTCCTGACCGGAGTTGCCTATTCATACACCCGCGGCAGCAGCGTCCGGTTTGGCCGGCTCCTGAGCAACGGTACGCACGATACCGGTGGCGTTACCTACAACCAGGTTTCGGTGTCGGCCCTTTACGCTTTATCGAAGCGCACGGACCTCACGCTCGTGGGCGTCTATCAGATCGCGTCCGGCATCGATTCCACGGGTACTTCCGCCACAGCGGGGCAGTATCTGGCGGGCGGCTCGACAAACAACCGCGAGGCGCTGGTGCGGGCGGGTATCCGCGTCAGGTTCTAGTCGGAGATGTTGGCGTGACAGATCCCGCGATGCAGTCGAATCACGGATAACCTTTGTCATTGCTGACGGTGGGTCATCATTGTTCGGATCACCGGGGTCCTAATACCCAACCCGCGCGGCTCTATAATTTTTATCACTGGAGCGTTAGCGCGCGATGCCGTGGAACTGGCCTGGTCTATCGAATATATAGCGTGAATATTATTTGTAGTGCTACCGAAAACAGAAACTCGACATGAGACGTTTTCTGAAACATACCTAACGAAGAGTAATCAGTGGAGTGACCATGGACGGCTGGGATTTACGCGACAAGGTTTGCATTGCAGGAATAGGGACAACGGCGTCGGGATCGTTTCCCGACAATGACAGCTATGGGTTGGGCGCGGCGGCCTTGAACATGGCGCTGGAAGACGCAGGACTGGATCACGGTGACATAGACGGGCTTCTGGTTTCCCGGATCCCGTCCTATGAGCGCTTTGCATTGATGACGGGGGTCAATCCCCGCTACTGCCTTCCTATTGACATGGCCGGACGCTTTGCGTCGGTTGCAGTGATGGTTGCCGCGCAAGCGATAGCGACAGGCGCGGCCCACACCGTGGCATTGGTCTATGGCAACAATGGCCGGTCAAAGAGGATGCTTTACGGGGGCGCCGAGGGGGGGCAATGGAACCCCTGGGGCATGACGTCTCCCGGAGCGACGCACGCCATGATGTATCGAGCCTACATGAATCAATTCGGCGCAGACACCGAATCGCTTGGAGACGTGGCGGTCGCTTTCCGAAAGCACGCGTGCCTGAATCCGGCAGCCTTAATGCGGACACCGATCACGCATGGCGACCATCGGTCGTCGCGGCCTATCTGCGAGCCCTTGAGGCTGCTGGATTATTGCCAGATCAACGACGGCGGTGTGGCCCTGATCATGACGTCGGCGGATAGAGCAAAGGATCTTCGCAAACCACCGGTCTTGCTCTCGGGATATTCGCGCTATGACGTGTTCGATGAAGCCGCTCCCCGGCTTGACTACTGGTATCCGGTCCTGCAAAAGATCGCCGGTGAAGTCTACGATCGCGCCGGGATATCCCGCAATGATATCGACGGGTTGATGATCTACGACAACTTCTCTCCAACGGTGCTATTCACTCTGGAAGGCATGGGGTTTTGCGCGCAAGGCGAAGCCGCGGATTTCGTGAAAGGAGGCACGCTGGAGCTAAATCGGGGCCGGTGGCCCACCAACACGAACGGCGGCCACTTGTCCGACAGCTACATGCAGGGTTGGGGACTGATCGCGGAAGCGGCGCGCCAGCTTCGCGGCGAATGTGGCGAGCGGCAGATTCCGAACGCGCGGGCCATTCAGTACACCGCCGCGACGAATATTTCGAGCTCGTTGATTTTCAGGAGAGATTAGACCGTGATCATGATGCCCCAACCCGCAATTGACGTATGGAACAAGCCGTTCTGGGACGCATGCTCGGAGAACCGGCTGATGGTGCAACTGTGCCAGACAACGAAGAAAACCTGGTTTCCTCCCTCTCCTGTCAGCCCATACAACCCGAAAGGCAGTTGGAACTGGATCCAAAGCACGGGCGAGGGGGCAGTGCTTTCCTGGGTGGTATTTCACCAGAAGTACTTCCCTGGATTTGCTGAACGCATCCCCTATAACGTTGCAATGGTTCGTCTGGACGAGGGCTTCGATCTCGTGACGAACATCGACGCTCCAAACGACGAAATTGCAATTGGCCGGCGTGTGTCATTGCGGTTCGAACGGCGCGGCGACGTGAATGTGCCGATTTTTGTCTGGGCGGATGCCAATGAGCAGTGACGAACAGAAGGTTTGGGGCGATATTGTCGTGACGGATCGGGGATCGTTCGCCATCCTGACGATAAGCCGGGAATCGAAGCGAAACGCAGTCAATCGCAGTTGCCGGCAAAACCTGATGCTGGCGCTCAGTTATCTGAACGGTCGCTTCCCGGTGGTCATCCTCACGGGAACGGGATCCTCTTTCTGCGCGGGCATCGATCTGAAGGAGCGGGCGGATGACGTGGCCCGGGGAGATTTCTCCGCGTCGGCGGAATGGATCGATGTGAATGTTGCGATCCGCGAGCATCCGTCGATTTTCATTGCCGCCGTCAACGGTCTTGCATTGGGAGGCGGAGCTACGCTAATCAACGTCTGTGACCTGGCGATCGCGGCCGACACGGTCGAAATTGGCATGCCGGAGATGAGTTTCAGTACCTACCCGGCCATGGCGGGCCCGTCGACGCAACTGGCTCTTTCGCGCAAGCGAGTCTCATGGATGATGCTGACAACCGAGCGGATCACCGCAGCCGTGGCTGTGGAATGGGGGCTGGTCAACCAGTGTGTTCCGCCGGCGCGACTCATGACTAGCGCCGAAGAACTCGCGCAACGGATAGCGCAGTTCAACCCTATAGCGCTGTCTGCGGCCAAGCAGGCTATCGGTCAAATTCCCGCGAACATACGCGATTTGCGTCAGGCATTCCAATACGGCGAACTCGTCAACGCGAAAATCCAGCTGCGCAATGCCAATGCGAATCCATTCAAGGATGCGCTGCCGGGCGAGAAAGGAAACTGACATGCCATACCGGAACGCTTTTCCGCCAGCATCCGCAGCTGGGTCCAGGGTGGGCCCGCTGGATGGTCTGGATGTCATCGAAGTATTCGGGCCGCAATCCTGTGACATCGGCCGCGCTTCGGTGTCGTTTGCCGGGATGCTGGCTGCTCGCATGGGAGCGCGCGTCAAGCGGGTCCAGCCAGAAGGCGGTGACCCGATGCGCAATTGGGCGCCTTTGATGGCGGACGGATCGAGCGCCGCCTCTCGCTTCTTGCTCGACTCCAAGCAACTCGTCGACAGTGCTGCGGAACAGGAGCCCGGCAGCTATCTGCTGACCGACGATGCCGGGGTGGCCGAGCAATGGGGAAACCTTCGCAAGGTGCTGGTGCGTTCGAGCTTCGAGCCGGACCGGCGCGCGCAGAGCGAGCTCACGATTCAAGCCGTCAGCGGCTTGCTGGATATTGTTGGCGAAGCGGGCCGGCCTCCCTTGGCGCTTCCTGGCTATCAGATGGCTTATGCCACGGGGTTGACGGCGTTTTCCGCTTTGCTCGCGCTGCACTGCTCGCAACTCTTCGCAGGTAAGTCGCAGTCGGCACAGGTCGCAGCCAGCGAGGTCGCGACGTGGCTCAACTGGAAGCACGGAATGTCCTCGGTGAGCGGAGTGCGCGAGACCGGTGTCAATCGTCAGGAGGAATGGGAGGTCGTGCGTTGTCGCGACGGGTTCGTCGCTGCGATTTTCAGGGACCGGGACATGCCGGCTTTGGCCCGGCTGATGCGCAGTACCCGGCTCGAAGCGGAAGAATTCAAAGTGCTGAAAGTCAGGGCGAACCACCTCGGCGAGTTGCGCAGCATCATTGCGGACGCGCTTGTTGACAGGTCGAGGGATGAGATCGTCGCCGAGGCGCAATCGCTCGGGCTACCGTTCTCAGCGGTTTTGCCGCCGCGAGAAGTGATCGACGATCCCCAGATGCATTACCGGGAATTCTTCGAAAGGGACGGCGGCGTTCTTTCTCCGCGCCTGCCGGTCCTTTGGAACGGACATCCCTTGACGCAAGCAGGGCGCGAGTCCTCACAGAGGGCGCTCTAAATGACCTACGAGTCTCTGCAAGGAATCCGCGTGCTCGACCTCGGAATCATCACGGCCGGAGCCAGCACGTCGGCCGTGCTCGCCGATCTGGGCGCGGAGGTGATCAAAGTCGAGGGCCCTTCATATACGGATCCGTTTCGCGAATGGCTGGGAACGACCAATGCACCAAATTGGTGGAACGAGAGTCCACAGTTCAGGGCGACCAACCGGAACAAAAGCAGCGTTTGTCTCGACCTCAAGAGCGAGCGCGGCCATGGCCTATTCATGAAGCTGGTCGCGCAAAGCGATGTCGTGGTCGAGAATTTCAGGGCAGGGGTACTGAAGCGCCTCAGGATTGGTTACGAAACGCTTTGCGCGGCAAATCCGGGGATCATCCTGGCGTCGATTTCCAGCCAGGGGCAGACGGGACCCGATTCCGGCAATACCTCCTTCGGCTCGACGCTCGAGGCCTCCAGCGGCCTTGCATACCTGATGCGTTATGCTGGGGAAACCCCCAAGATCACCGGTCGCGGCCTGAACTATCCCGATCAGGTCGCGTCACTGTTTGCCGCCAGCGCGATCATGGCCGCGCTGGTCGAGCGGCACCGCACGGGGACAGGGGTCGTGCTTGATCTCTCGCAGCGGGAACTGACTTCTTTCCTCGTCGGGGAAGCGCTAGTTGCGGCTGCTGAGGGAAACCCGCTAGAGTCGTATCCGATCGGGGTGCCGGCTGCTGTCGAAGGACTGTTCAGGGCGCAGGACGATCAGTGGGTCGCGGTGACGGTCGAGCACGGGTCTGCAGCGGACGCGGCAAGCCTGATCGGGGAAGCGTTGACACCGGACTCGTTGCGAGGCTGGATCGCCGTCCAACCGGCGGCGACGGCCGCGCGACGGCTGCGAGCGTTTGCCGCTGCCGAGGTTGTGTTGCAGGCAGGACAGCGCGAGGATCCAGACCGGCTTTCCACGACGAGCGCCTTCTCCAGGGATGATCAGGGATTGCAGGTCAAAGGGCTGCCAATGCAGATTGGCGAACATTGCCGCGATAAGTTCGTCTCCGCGCAGACTCTGGGAGAAGCGAACGAGCGCGTGGCCTTGGACCTTATGGGCCTTTGCCAGGAAGAGTTCGACGCGTTGGTCGGCGAAAGGATTTTCTCCAACCGTCCCGACAAGGCGGGTTGAGGAATCGGAAACACCTGCCTTGGCGGTCCGCTCGCTAGTGTTGCATGATGATTCAAAGCCTGAGACGCGGATTTCGATAACGCGAGCGGCGAGGAGACGAACATGAAAGACCTGAACAACATTTTTGTGTTTGTGAAGGTAGCGGAGGCCAAGAATTTCACGGATGCGTCCCGCGTTCTTGGAATCACCAGTTCCGGTGTGAGCAAGATCATCACGCGTTTCGAGGCGGAACTCGGGGTGCGGCTGTTCAACCGCTCGACACGTTCGGTGAATCTCACCAACGACGGACTGAGCTTCCTTGAACGTTGCAAGGAAGTGTTGGGGGCCATCGCCGAAGCCGAAGACGGGTTGCGGCAAACCTGCGGATCTCTCAAGGGGACCATCCGGGTTACGATGCCGGTCGGGTTCGGCAGGCGAGTAGTCGCCCCTGCGCTCTTCGCGTTTGCCAAGCGATATCCCGGCATAACGATCGAGGCGGAGTTGAGCGACAGAGTGGTCGACCTCGCCTATGAACCCGTCGATGTGGCTATCGTGAGAGGCACGGTCCCTGATGCGCGGCTGATAGCGAAGAGATTGTGCACGCTGAATTTCGTCGCCTGTGCGTCGCCGGAGTACATCGCCCGTCACGGTGAGCCGAGCGACCCGGAGGACTTGGCGAAACATCATTGCCTGGCCTACATGGGGCCTCAGATGAGCCGCTATCGGGATTGGACATTCGAAAAAAACGGACGTCCCCTGCATCTCACGGTGGGAGGGCGCGTCAACATGAACAGCGCCGAATCCTTGCTGGAGGCCGCAATTTCCGGTCTGGGTATCGTCATGCTCAGCACCATGTACACCGCCGACGCGATACGGGCGGGTCAGCTCAAGATGTTGCTGACCCGCTACGTGCCCCAGGGAACGCCGGTGTCCGCGGTCTATCTGCCCAACAAGCACTTGTCGCCGCGTATCCGTGTCTTTATCGACTTCCTGTCGAAACTGGTGCCGCCAACGCCGAACTGGGAACAGTTGCCGTCTCACGAAGGCGTCCTGTCATAGGGTCGATCCCGTCATGACGACCGGGAATCTGCCAGGTGGCAGTCTTTACGCAAGGACCCGGATTATCATGAGTCCACGAATATCTCGGCGCGTCGGAGTTCCTGCTGCCGCTGATGTTGCAGCTCGGCTTCGGACTGTCGCCGATGACTTCCGGATTCTTGACGATGGCAACCGCGCTCGGCTCCCTGAGCACGCGCACCATTACCGCCTTCGCGATGCGCCGTCTCGGCTTTCGCCGACTGCTGGTCGGCGCAACGATATTCACCAGCCTGTTCTATGGTCTTTACGGCCAATTCCGGCCGACTACCTCGCACGTGCTGATCTTCTGCACATTGATCCTGGGCGGCCTCTTTAATGCGCTGCGATGGTCACGCTCAATGCGATCGGCTACGCGGAAATACCTAAGGCGAGGATGAGTCATGCAACCACGCTCGCCAGCATGGCGCAGCAACTGTCGGTCAGCCTGGGAGTGGCTATCGGGGCGGCGCTCCTGTCCCTGACCGCATGGTCATACGGCAGCAATGTTGCGCTTCCCGGCCCGGCCGACTTCATGCCGGCCTTCACCGCGGTTGGCTGCATGACGTTGATATCC
This sequence comes from Caballeronia sp. LjRoot34, assembly GCF_964253815.1. Lineage (NCBI taxonomy): Bacteria > Pseudomonadati > Pseudomonadota > Betaproteobacteria > Burkholderiales > Burkholderiaceae > Caballeronia > Caballeronia sp. LjRoot34. The sequence continues at coordinate 43,230 of NZ_CAXUSB020000003.1, read as the reverse complement.
GTCATGTTCTTTACGGGACTGCCGAAAGCGACTATGCCGAAGTGAACCGCAAGGAAAGCGATGGCATCCAGATTAAGTTGAAGCATGGAACTTAACTCGAGCGCCTTCCAAAGGTACACCACATGCGCTTTCCTAGACGGCCGCCAGGGCGTAGAGCATTCTCTTTCACGTTTCCTTGCCACTCCACGAACAGGGCAATCCCGATGAATAGCGATAACCAAAGCCCCCACGATTGGCTTGTCATGCTGGACGGCCGCGCGAGCCATCATCGCTGTCGCCTCAGGAGCGGTTTGATGATTTCATGGCGCACTTTCGGCCTGGGTCCCAAACTGATTCTTCTTCACGGTGGTCACGGCAACTGGAAGCACTGGGCTCGTAATATCGACGCTCTCTCCGCCCGCTATGCGATATGGCTGCCCGACATGCCCGGATTCGGCGAGTCGGACGACCTGCATTCCCCCCATGACTTCGATGGGTTGGTCGATGCACTGCTCGAGTCGATGGACGTTCTTTTTGGACCTGACGAGTACATCGGGCTTGCCGGGTTCTCGTTTGGCGGCCTCGTAGCCGCGCATGTGGCATCGCAACGCCGGGTGAGCGCCCTGGCCCTGTTGGGCGCGGCCGGACATGGCGGCGCACGGCGCGAGTACAGCCCGTTGAGGAATTGGCGGGACGCCGCGACGAGTGTCGAACGCCTCGATGCGCTGGAGCATAACCTCAAGGCGCTTATGCTGAGCGGCGATACGCCGGCCGATCCGCTCGGGATGGCGATCTATGAGGACGCGTGCGAGAACGCTCGATTTCGCAGCAAACATCCGTTGGCGACGGGCAAGCTCTCGCGAAACCTGTTGGACGTGTTGCGTAACGTGACAGCGCCTTTGTTGTTGATCTGGGGTAGTGAAGACGTGACCGCCAGGAATCCCGCACAGTTCGCGGTTCAACTTGACCACGTGCCACTCTGCCATGAGGTTGTAATCGTACCCCGGGCCGGCCATTGGACTCAGTACGAAAGGCCGGACGATACAAACCGCATCTTGTTGTCCTGGTTCGACGATCAGAATCGTCGTCCACTGAATGGGGATTCGTCGACCGAAGAATTCATTAGGACTTCTCCAAATTCCTCACGAACGTCGGCTTCAGGGACCTAGTTGAAGCTTGGCCTTGGAACAGAGCCGGTACAGCGATGAGCGAGATCACCGAAGGGATCGAGCGAATAAGCGGTTTAGTCGGAAAGATGGCACTCGTGTCTACAGTTCAGGCAGCGAGCTCGAACATGGCAACTAGCCGGACAGGCAGCTGGGCGACGTACCGCAGCAAGACGCGGTGCTCGTCATGACATTGGTTATCGAAACGGTTCATTGCAAGGCGGTTGCCGGAATTTGGCTGTCAGCATTTCTAATGCGCGAAGCTGCTTGCAACCGGGGAATGCTTCGAGGGCCTAGCGAAAACGCTGATTTCAATTTGCATTTATTTTAAATAAAGTACAATTTATCCGTGCGCCAGCTCAATCGATCTGCAGGTAACGCTTCAGTGAGGTGCCGAACTCTTATCGAGCAGTCCGTGTTCGGCTCCGGTGGGACGTAGAAGATACCGGAGGAATCTTCTACGCGCGTATCCGTCAAATCGGGTCAGAAACGGTGACGCACGCCGAACACGATGGCGGTTTGGACGTCGCTCGACGAGTTGGACAGGTTCGGAATGGCCGCAACTGCCGCCTTGCCGGTGGAGTCCACGCCGCTCGCGTGCTGGTGGATGCCGACAAGGTACAGGTCGGTTCGCTTCGACAGCAGGTAGTTCGCTGCGAGGTTGAACTGGCTATACGACGCGCCCGAAATCGTCCCGATCGAGCTGCCGCGCGTATAGCTGTACGCGGCGCCAAGTTGCAGGAACGGGGTCACCAGGTAGGCGAGATTGATTTCGCCGATATTGAACGTCGCCGTGCCGGAGAGGTGACCTGGATTCAGGCCGGCCCCGGAGACGGATCCGACGTTCTGGAACTGTACATTGCTATATACGCCGCCGATCGTTGCATTGCCAATCCGGTATGCGCCGCCTGCGGTGATCAGTTGCCACGCGCTGGCTGACAGATAGCCGCTGTATACCGGCGTCGATGCGTTGATTGCACTCGTCGAAGTCGCTGTGTTGGCGCTCGGGTTGGTACCGAAGAGCGAATAGTTCGGATCTTTGGCCTTCTCGAACGCTGCGCCGAGTGCAAGCGGGCCATTCGCGTAGCCGGCGGCGAACCCGTACAACTGGTTGCGCGTGAAATCGCCAGCCTGGCCGCCAAAGCTGTACAGCCCCTCGGCCGACAGGCCACGATAACTGGGGCTCGTGTACTTGACTGTGTTGTTGATGCGGAACGAGTTGTCGAGGTTGTCCATATCACCCGGGTGTGCGCCATAGATGCTCCCCCATTCGGTAGCGGTGACTTCACCATAGGCATTGCCAGATTCAAAGCCGCTCACGTAGTCTCCGGCGGGATCGTATTGGCGACCAGCTGTCAGCGTACCGTAGGCCGCACTCGACAAGCCAACGTAGGCCTTCCGCCCGAAGAGCGCGCCGCCCTGGCCGAGCGTGCCGTTCGCGGGGCTAAAGCCCCCCTCGAGGCGAAAGATCGCATTGAGTCCGCCACCGAGATCTTCGATGCCCCGCATGCCCCAGCGCGAGCCCTCGAGGTTACCGGCGGTCATTGAATACTGTGAACTGCCCTTCGCATTGGAGCTGTACGTGAGACCGTCGTCGATCAAGCCGTAAAGCGTCACGCTGCTTTGCGCATGCGCCACGCCGACGAGCGAGGCGAGCGCGGCGATCATGGGGAGCGTTTTTTTCATCTTTGATTCCTCTGTGGTAGTAATTGTCGCCAACCGATTCACGTATATATATGAAGGATTGCAAATTATTCTAGTTAGCCGTTTTTTGATCAGGAAGACCGCTTCGTGGCATCGCGATCTAAAACAGGGATCATGAAGACGCATTTGATTAACGCGTGACGGTTCGTCGAACCGTTGATGTGACGGAATAACCTGAAGAGCAGGTATCGAGATGACGTTGAGCCAGTTGAGGGCGTTTTGTGCAGTGGTAGATCAGGGGAGCTTCAGGGCGGCAGCTCGGGCGCTCGATGTCGCGCAGAGTGCGCTGACCCGTGCTATTCAGACTCTGGAAGCGGAGTTTGCGGTGCCGCTGGTGAACCGCACGCCTCGCGGCATTAGCTTGACGCCGTTCGGCGAACAGTTGCGGGGGCGCGCGCGATCGATCCTTGCCGATTGCGACCGTGTCGGCCACGACATGCGCCTGTTGCAGGGCGAGCCGAGCGGCAACATCGCGGTGGGCCTGACAGCCGAACCTCTTTCGGAGCTCCTGTCCCCCGTATTGACCCGGTTCGCTGCCCGGTTTCCTCGGGTGTCGGTCCACGTGTCGAGCGGCTCGACGCAAACGCTGATACACAAGGTTCGCGACGGTCAGCTCGACTTCGCATTGTGCCCAATCGCACCCCATGTCACGGACATCGACCTGTCTATCGAGCGGCTGTATCAGTCGGTGCCGGCGATCATCGCGCGCCGTGCTCATCCGAAAGCGCGTGCAACGTCGATTCGCGAACTTGCCGATTGCAAATGGGTCGGTTTCAGGACCGACGGCATCACCGGCGGCTCGGCGAACCGTTTGTTCAGCGTGTTCGCGACGCTCGACCTGACGCCGCCGAAGATCACCATCACGGCTGACTCGCTGCTGGAGTCGCTGCATCTGGTATTGTCAACCGACTACCTGATGCTCGGGCCGAAGGTGCTGACCGAACAGGATCTGTTCGCGGGTTCGGTGACCGCGGTGCCGGTGCGCGAACGTTTCAGCCAGCGCGACGTGTGCTTCGTCCGCCGCCACGCGTCATCGCCCACGCTTGTCGCGCAGGAACTGGCCGGCATGCTGGTCTCATATTCGCGCATGCAGAGGCGACCGGTCGCTGCCGGTCTTACGGACGGCGAGGTCACCGCCCGGCGTTAGAAGACGGGCCCTGCCGTCGCGAGAACCAGCCCATGCGTCTCACATCTGGCTGGACGTTGACAGGTGGTGCTTCATCAGCGCGATTGCCCATTCGCGGTCGCTTCGCTCTAGCGCATCGAGGATTTCCAGATGCTGTTGGCACGAGTCGACGAGATTGATGTTGCGCGTCACGAAGTTCGAATATTCCTCGAAGCGCCGCAACTGGTTCTGCTGACGTACCGCCTGCTCGACGAAACGGTTACCGGAAAAGCGCGCGAGCATCTCGTGGAAGCTCGCATTCATCGCGAAGAAGTCAGCCGGCGATTTCGCCCGGCGCCGCGTATTGATGTAATGCAGATGTGCGCTTCGCGATTCCTGCAATTCTTTCTCGTCAACGTGGAATCCCGGCTCGGCGAGCCCGCCGCACTCGATCATCATGCGAAACCGGTAACTCTCATTGATTGCCTCGGTTGATTCGAGCATGGGCGAAAAGGTCCAGCCATGACCGCGCCGCCGCTCGATCAGGCCCTCGCGCGTGAGTCGCAGCAGCGCGCGCGTGACGAGCCGCTTTGGCGCGTCGTAACGCCCAAGAATCTCCGATTCCGAGAACGGCGACGACAGCTGGTTGGTCGCGCGATCCGCGATGATCGCGCGGTAGATCTCTTCTTCGCTCGCCTGCTCGGAGGTAAGCGGATCGAGGGCAAGTTCGGGCGCGACTTCGGCGACGAACACGCCGCTGTTCGCGCGCGATTCGACGAAGCCTTGTTCCTCGAGCAGTCTGAGCGCCTGTCGCACGGGCGTGCGCGAGACGTCGTATTGCTGCGCGAGCGCAGTCTCGGTCAGATGCTCGCCACGCGCGAATTTACCGTCCTTGATCTGCTGCGCGATGCGTTGGGCCAGATCAGTCTGGAGCGAGCTCGGCTGCTGGCTCGGATCGTGGCGTACGGGTTTCAGTCGTTTGTTCATCCCTCATTGTCTTTCTTTTAAAGAATATGCACAACCTGCCGCGCGTACAGTATCACGCGAATGCCAGTTGCTCGCCCGTGGGGATGCGACTAGGTATCAGACGTGACGACACGGGCGCGGATCGGCGGCCGTTCGAGCGCACCGGAGTTCACGTTGACGCTACGTTCGAGCGTGAGGTTGTCGCCGTCGAAACGGCAGACGACCGTGTCGCGGAATGCTGATTCGACAAAAATCCAGGTCATCACGAACGTACGGTCGTCGTGCCACACGCCGCTTGCGACGACACGCATCATGTCGGGCTGATATTCGTGATGCAGCTTGTGCCCGGTCATCGACGTATTGCCCTCGACCGGTTCGGCCAGCCCAACGTCGATTTCGTGCGTACCACGCGCGTCTTCGACAATGAACCGGCATTGATCGTCGCGGAATGCAAAGCGGAGTGCGCGAACGCCGTCCTCGTTATCGTCGGCGACATAGGTTTTGCCGGAAACGCGGACTGCGCATTCCGCCCAGGCGGGACCGGTCGGTAACGTCAGACACAGCGCGTTCGTGCGTGCCTGAAGAGCGGCGAACGCGTCGTCGTTGTCCGGCAGGGGCTGCGTTTCGAACAGCGCCGGGAAGTACCGGAACGCGAAGCTGCCAGTGAAGTTGCTGCCGGCCGGCATCGCGGCGGTTACCGCGAGCACCGCATCATGGTTCGGAAACACGAACACGAACTGGCCGAACAGCCCGCGTGCCGAATAATTGTCCGGTCCGAGCCACCACTGGTAACCGTATTTGCCGGGCACATGCGCGGCCTGCACTGCGGCGACCCAGTCCGCCGGCAGGATCTGCCGCCCGTTCCACCGGCCGTTGCGCGCATGCAGCACGCCGAGCTTCAGCGCGTCGGCGGTGCGGCAGCTCAACCCGTTCGCCCCCGGGCTGATGCCATGGGGGCCGGTCGGCCACTCGTAACCGGTGATGCCGAGCGGCTCGAACAAGCGCGGCCGCAGATATTCGCTCAACGGCTCGCCAGTGGTTCGCGTGATGATCGCCGACAGCATGTAGCTCGCCGCGCTTGTGTAGAGGTGTGCCGTGCCAGGGACATCGGGGACCGGGATCTTGAAGAACTCGGCGATCCAGCTCGTGCGTATCGGGCGCCATGCGGAACCCGATACGTTGATGCGGTGTCCGGTGCGCATCGTCAGCAGGTCTTCGATGGTCATCGCGGCGAGGTTCGCATCGGGCACGCCAGGCAGCAGGTCGTCGAAGAACGAAGCCACTTCGAGGTTCGCATCGGGCACGCCAGGCAGCAGGTCGTCGAAGAACGAAGCCACTTTGTCGTGCAACCCGAAGCGGCCTTCGGCAAGCGCGAGGCCGACGCCACATGCGGTAACGCTCTTGGTCAGCGAATGCATCATGTGCAGCCGGCCCGCATGATAGGGCGACCACCAGCCTTCGGCGATCACCGCGCCGCCGCGATACAGCATGAAACTGTGTAACTCGAGATTGGCGGCGGCGACTTCGTCCAGAAATGCAACGATGCCTCGTGATGACACGCCGTGGGTCTCCGGGCGGCCGCGGGCCAGGCCATCGAAAAAAAGATGCGCAGGCGCGGCGTGATTGGAATTCATCGGGAAGTTTCCTCGTAGCCGGAGACTACGCGTAGGTTGACGATGCCGCGCTGTTACGCAGCGACGATCCTTTCGAGCGCGAGCAGCAAGAAATCGGCGTTCTCACGGTTGAATGGCAGCGGCGGGCGGATTTTCAGCGTGTTGCCATTCTTTCCTGTCGTGCCCGTCAGCACGCCTGCGCGACGCAGTTCGTTGACGATCCGTGTCGCTGCCTGCCGGGGTGTTTCGTTCGCGTCGCGGCCCTGTGCAATGTCGACGCCGACAAAAAGGCCGCTGCCACGGACCTCGCCAATTGTCGGGTATTTCTGCGCGAGCCACGCAAAGCCGCCCTTCAGATATTCGCCGGTGAGGCGGGCGTTGTCGATCAGCCGTTCGTCTTTGATCACGTCGAGTACCGCGAGTGCGACAGCGCACGATACCGTGTTGCCGCCGAAGGTATTGAAGTACCGTGTGTGCTTCGAGAACGCGGCCATCAGTTCGGGACGCGCCGCCAGCGCAGCGATGGGATGACCGTTGCCCATCGGCTTGCCCATTGTGACGATGTCGGGCACGACGCCATGCCGCATGAAACCCCACATGTATTCGCCGGTGCGTCCGAAACCGGGCTGCACTTCATCGGCGATGAACAGGCCACCCGCGTCGTGGATCGCGCGCGCGGCTTCGGCGAGAAAGCCGGGTGGATCGCAGACGACGCCGTCGCTCGAAAAAATTGTGTCGACGAGCAGGGCCGCTGGCTTGACGCCGTCAGCCCGCATGCGTCCGATGCACTCGCGCACGCGCTCGGCGAACTGCGCGGGACCGTCTTCGCCAAGCGGCGCGGCGATCGCGTAAACGTCGCGGCCGAGTGGAACGCGCGATGATGGCGACATGCCGGAAGTCGTCTCGCTGGTGCCGTGGTACGCGCGCTCGGTGATGATGAAGCCGGTTCCCCCGGTGACGAACTTGCTGACGCGGATCGCGAGATCGTTCGCTTCGCTGCCCGTGCAGACGAACACCATGTTGCCGATCTCGGCCGGCATGGTCGACAGCAGCCGGTCCGCAAGTTCCACCGGTGCGTCGGCGAGATATCGCGTATGCGTGTTGAGCCTGGCTGCCTGCGTCGCGAGTGTCGCGACGACATGCGGATGGCAATGGCCGACGACCGGCACGTTGTTGTACGCGTCGAGATACGCGCGACCGTCGGCGTCGTACATCCAGACCCCCTGTGCACGGACCATGTGCAGCGGTTCGTCATAGAACAGGCCGTAGGTTGGGCCGAGCAGATCCCGCCGGCGCGACAGCAGGTTCGGATTGGTCGAATGGTTCGTCATGTCTTTCCTTGTCATGGGGGCCGGCGCGCTAGGTGAAGCGGATCGACATGACCTTGCGGACCATGTCAATGCGCCGCGCGAGGTCGGCTTCGGTTTTCGGTATGAAATGTCCGCTAGACGGGTTGCGCAAGTGATGCCACGCCGGAATCAGCATGCCCATCACCAGACGCGCCGCGATATACCAGTTCAGCACCGCGAGCTCCGCGGGCTGCAGCGGCTCGACAGAGCGATAGGCGTCCACTGTCTCGGCAAGATCACGCTCCAGCGACTCAAGCGCAGTGATCTGCGAACTCGCGACGATCGCGACATCGGCGACGAGTGCCGTCTCGACGATATCGCCGAAATCGATGAGTCCAACGATACGCGTGTTGTCGTGCGGGTCGACGAGCAGGTTGCGCACGTTCATGTCGTTGTGCACGACCTGACGCCGCAGCAGCGCCGAGACCGGGCGCGTTGCCGCCTCGAACTGCGTCACGAAGCCGCCGATGAACGTGGATGCACTAAAACCGGGCACCTGGTCGAGGATGTCAAGTAGCGCCGACACGCGGGACACATCCCACAGCAGGGGCCGGCGCGCCGCCGGATGGTCGAACGTGCGCAGAATACTTCCGAGCCGTGCCGCGAGCCGGCCGCAGGCCACGCGCTGCGCGGCTGAGCGTTCCGATGTCAATAGCGGCTGGCCCGGCAGCCATGTCAGCATTCTGGCGATTCGCGGACGCCCCGCAGCGTCAACGATTGGGGTAGCCGTGCGCGCGCGCCGATCGATGCAGACGCGTGGGCACGGGAACTCATTGTCGGAAGCTGCGACGTGCAACAGCGCGGCCGTCGCCAGGTCGACCACGCTCGGGTCTTCGGCAGGACTGGCGACCTTGAGAACATAGCGTGTTGCGCTGGCTGTCTCCAGGCGGAAATTCTCATCCTGTTCGCCGGTCAGCCGCCTGGCGAGCGCGTCGATGCCGTAGTGCTCCAGAGCGATTGCTCGCGCTTCATCGCAGGAAATCGTAGCGGTATCGCAACCCGCTGCCGCCTCTGACATGTCAGGTCGATCGTCGTATTCGTCGGTATTCATGCGCTTTTCAGGCGGGTTCCCGCAGTTAAGGCCGCCGGCGGACCGCTTTGGCGGCGGCGCACGGAGCTGGATGACATGGCAGTGCCGCAATCATAGTGTATTTTAATAAATAAAAAAACAATTAGACTCACCGTGGTCCACGGTGATGCCAGTGCGCTTTACGCCTCGGGTAATGATGCAGTACAGATGGCCGTGGCGCTTGATTCAGCGGAGATGTCCGTAATTTTCCGATTCCGATCTGCTAACGAAACGGACCGACCGGGTGGTGAGCCAGGTTGGCCAAGAGAGTCAGCGCCGCATCAGGTCAATCATTGTCTTCGATTTATTTTGACAATATTGTATTTTTCATCGAAATAGACCATTATCGGCGCATTGCTTCCCAACCCGAAATCTCATGTCCCTGCCAGCGCCTTTCCCGTTCGTAGAAACTTCCGGTTCGCCTTATCAGCGCGGTTTGCAGCATGGCCAGGCCGTGCCGCAGCGCGTCGCCGCGAGCATTGCCCTGTATCGCGAGCAACTGCTTCGCCGCGACGTCGGCGAGCCGCAGATCCGCGTGCTCGCCCAGACAATGGCGTCGTGCATCGAGCGTTTCGATGCCGACTATCTTGCCGAAATGCGCGGTATCGCCGACGGAGCGGGCGTGTCGCTTGAGGACGTGATCGTGATCAACTGCCGGACCGAGATGATGTTCGGTCACGACGCGCTTGTCAGCAACGCGAGGCTCGCGGACGAACCGGGTGATGGCTGTACCGGACTCATCGTGTTGCCAGACGCATCGGAAACGGGGCGGCTGATCCATGCGCACAATTGGGACTGGCGTGAGGAGTGCACCGAGACCGGTATCGTGCTGCGGATGCAGCGTGGCGACGGCCCGGACCTGCTGATGTTCACCGAAGCGGGTTCGCTTGCGCGCCACGGTTTCAACAGCGCCGGTGTATCGCTGACCGGCAACTTCTTGTGGTCGGACCGTGACTACACCAAGCGCGCGGACGTCCCTCTCGTGCTGATCCGCCGCAAGATGCTGGAAGCCGAAAACCTTTGTCAGGCGATGAAGCTGTTGTGGAGCGTCGACCGATTCTGTTCGAACAACCTGATGCTGGCGCAGGCGGGCGGTGAAGCGGTTGACCTCGAATGCGCGCCGGACGAGATCTTCTGGCTCACGCCGGAAAATGGCTTCATCGTGCACGCGAACCACTGGATCTGCCCGGTCGCGCGGACCAAGCTGCGCGATCTCGGCCCGCGCGCCAACCCCGATTCGATCTACCGGCAACGGCGGGTGAGCGCTCGACTATCGGCTGCGCGCCTTGAGGCACCGCATCGGATCGGCTGGGACACTGTCAAGGCTGCGCTGGCTGACGATTTTCCGGCGCCCGACGGCGTGTTGCGCCGTCCGAAACCCGCAAGCCACGCGAGTATCTCGGCGACGGTTGCGACCACGCTGATGGATCCCGCGGACCGCCGGATGTGGGTTGCGCGTAAGCCATATGAGGGCATCCAGTTTGCCGAGTACCGGCTGTAGCGCATGTAAATGGCAGGCCCGGCGCGAATGCGGCAAGCCGTCGGAGGTCTGCATCGGGCCGATGCCATTCCCGGCGTCCGGCGCATGCCGGAACGTTTTATTCAGTTCGAGGAGTGCACTATGTTTCGCTTTGCGGTAAGCCGGCTTGGCTCGATAGTGCCGACGTTGCTGGTGGTGACGCTCATTGTCTTCGCGATGCTGCGGCTATTGCCGGGCGACCCCGCGCAGCAGATGCTCGGCGACGCAGCGACGCCTCAAGCGCTGGGGGCGCTGCGGGCGAGCTACGGCCTGACCGATCCGCTACCGATGCAGTACGTACACTGGCTCGGCCACGCGTTGCGTGGCGATCTCGGCCGTTCGCTAATCAATCAGGAAAGCGTAACAGTGCTGATCTGGTCGCGCTTCAAGCTGTCGCTGTCCATCGTTCTTGCTGCGGTACTGCTTGCAACGGCAATCGCGGTGCCGGCTGGGATTGTCGCCGCCCGCTTCAGGAAACAGTGGCCGGATGTGGCGATTGTCGCCGCCTCCGCGCTCTTGCTGTCGATTCCGTCGTTCTGGCTCGGCATTTTGCTGCTGATGCTGTTCGGCCTGCGGCTCGGCTGGGTGCCGGTGGTTGGCTACGTGCCTGTCAGCGAACATCCTCTGCAAAGCCTCAGTTATCTCGCGTTGCCGGTCCTGGCGCTGACGATGATCCAGGTCGGGGCGCTAACGCGGATGATGCGTGCAAGCGCAATGGACGTGCTGCAACTCGAGTACATCTCCCATGCGCGCGCAACCGGTCTGTCCGAAGCCCGGGTGATGCTGCGCCATTGCCTGCCCAACGCGTTCGCCCCGACATGGACCTTGATCGGTTTGTCGCTCGGGCATCTGCTAGGCGGCATCGCGGTGATCGAAACAGTGTTCACGTTGCCGGGCCTCGGCCGGCTGCTCGTCGATTCAATCTTCGCTCGCGATTATCCGGTGGTACAGGGCTGTCTGCTCTTTACCGCGGTTTTTTACGTCCTCGTCAACCTCGTGGTGGATCTGTGCTACTTCTTGTTCGACCCGCGAGTCGCCGCATGATGCGCCGGCTCAAACTGCGCAGGCCGTTTGCGGCCGCACTCGGCGGCATACTACTGGCGGTTCCGCTTGGCTTCGCAGTACTCGCCATCTGGTGGACGCCCTACGGCATCACCCAGATGGACTTCGTGAACCTGCTCGCACCGCCGTCTGCGCAGCACTGGCTAGGCACTGACGAATTCGGCCGGGACGTGTTGTCCCGCTTGATGGCAGGCGCCTCGCTCAGCATGATGATCGCCTTCGAGACGATGCTCGCGACCGCCGCGGTCGGCGCGCTGCTAGGCGGCATTGCCGGCTATTTCCGCGGTATGTTAGAGCGCGCGCTGAACCTTGTCGCGAACGCGCTGCTGTCGTTTCCGGGGATCATGCTGGCGCTCGGGGTGACGATGATAGCCGGCCAGTCGCCTGGTGGCATCGTGCTGGCACTGTCGTTCGCGTACGCGCCATCGGTATATCGGATCGTGCGTGCGTCGGCGCTCTCGGTGCGCAGCCGTGAGTATGTCGAAGCATCCTGTCTGATAGGCAACTCGTCGCTGTACACGCTGTTCCGGCATGTGCTGCCGAACTGCCTTTCGCCGCTGATCGTGATCGCGACCAGTATTTTCGGCTGGTCGATCCTCGCCGAGTCGGCGCTGTCGTTCCTCGGCATGGGCGTGCCGCCTCCGGCACCGAGCTGGGGCAACATGCTGGCCGATGCAAGGCAATACATGGACAGCGACGCATTGCTGTCCATTGTGCCGGGCCTGTGCATCGCCGGTGTGCTACTTGGCGTGAATCTGCTCGGCGATGCGCTGCGCGACCGCTTCGACCCGCGCATGGAGGGGCATTCGTGAACCCGCCTTTCTCCACGCTGCTGAGCGTCGATCACCTCGTCCTCGGCGTGCCAGGCCGGGAACGGATCGTCGACGACGTGTCGTTGAGCGTCGGGATGGGCGAATTCGTAGCGGTGGTCGGTGAATCCGGCAGCGGCAAAACGATGATCGCGCGCTCGATTCTCGGCTTGCTGCCGGCACCGGTGTGTCATCTGTCTGGCACGATCACCCTGCAAGGCACCGAGCTGACGAACCTGAATCCGCATGCGCTGCGCAAGTTGCGCGGCGCGCGTATCGGTATGGTGTTCCAGGAGCCAATGGCCTCGCTCAATCCGGCAATGCGCATCGGCGCATCAATGGCGCAAGGCCTGAAGCAGCATACGCGCATGAGCGCCGCCGAGATCCGCGATGCGTCCCTGGCGATGCTGCGGCGCATCGGTATCGACGATCCTGCCCGCTGCCTCGCCGCGTATCCGCACGAGTTCTCCGGCGGCATGCGCCAGCGCATCATGCTGGCCTCCGTCATGCTGCTCAAGCCCGCGCTGCTGATCGCGGACGAGCCTACTACCGCGCTCGACACGGTTACGCAACGCGAAGTAATGGAGGTCATGGTCGAACTGACCCGCGAAGCCGGCACGGCGGTGCTGCTCATTACGCACAACCTCGGTCTCGTGGCCCGCTATTCGAATCGTGCGATCGTGCTGTGCCGCGGCCGCGAGATCGAAAAGGGCGCGGCGCGTACGTTGCTGCAGGCGCCGCGCGATCCCTACACGCGCCAGCTGATCGCCGCGCTGCCGCGTCGCGAGGTTCGAGTGCCGGTCGCACGCGAAGGCATGCCGCTGTTGTCGGTGATCGACCTCGAAGTCGTGCATCCGGGCCGGCGCGGCCTGTTCGGCGCCCGCAGTGCACCGCTGAAGGCCGTCGACCGCGTCAGCTTTGACATCTTTGCTGGCGAGACCGTGGCGATTGTCGGCGGCAGCGGGTCGGGCAAGACGACGCTCGGTCGCGCCATCGTGCAACTCGTGCGCATGAGCGGCGGCCAACTGCTGTTTCGTGGCCGCGACGTGCTGCGCGCCGACGGCGCGCAATTGAAGGCGTTCCGCAGACAGTGCCAGATGGTGTTTCAGGATCCGTATTCGTCGCTCGATCCGCGCATGCGGATCAGCGCAATCGTCGCCGAACCGTTGCGGCATTTGCCCGAATTCGCCACCCGGACGCAGCGCGAGCGGCGCGTGGAAGACGTGCTGGCCGAGGTCGGCCTCGCGGGCTTCGGGCGGCGCTTTGCGCATCAGCTGTCGGGCGGCCAGCGGCAGCGGGCAGCGATCGCGCGGGCGATCGTCACGCGTCCGGCGCTGATCGTTGCAGACGAACCGATCTCGGCGCTCGACATGACGCTGCAGAAACAGGTTCTGGCGCTATTTCAGCAACTGCAGTCAGAGCATGGCTTCGCGTGCATCTTCATCTCGCACGATCTCGCCGCGGTCGAGCAGATCAGCGATCGGGTGCTCGTGATGCACAAGGGGCGAGCAGTCGAGACCGGCGAACGCGACGCCGTATTCGACGCGCCGCAGCACCCCTATACGCGCACCCTGCTCGACGCATCGCCGCACGTTGACTTGCCGGCCCAGCCATTCGCCACCAGCGCCTGAAGTGTCTATTTACGTCCCGGTCATTCCATGATCCATTTATTCAGACCGGCGGCGCGTGTTGCTGCCGCCTTCGCCCACCTGGCCGCCTGCGTCCTGATCGCGGTCGCGGTCGCGCCACTCGCAGCCCATGCCGCCGATCCGCACACGCTGACGCTCGCGCTGAACGCCGATATCCGTACGACTGAGCCCGGCAAGACTTCCGACGATCCGACCGGAATTGTCCTGTCGCAGATCGTCGAGGGGCTGGTCGCGCCGACGCTCGACGGCACGCCGATGCCGATGCTTGCCGAGCGCATCGACGTCTCCGCGGACCATCGCGTCTATACGTTCGCATTGCGGCAGGGCGTCCGGTTCCACAACGGGCAGCCGCTCGATGCGGACGCGGTAGTGTGGACGTGGCATCGCTATCTCGATCCGAAGACCAACTGGTCGTGCCGTGCCTATTTCGACGGCACGCGCGGGCTCAAGATCCAGTCGGTCAGTGCGCTCGACGCTCTGCACGTGCAATTTGTTCTCGCCCAGCCGAGCCCGGTGCTGCTCAACATGATGGCGCGGCTCGACTGTGACCAGACGGCGATTCTGAGTCCTGCGTCGGTAGACGCCGCGGGCCACTGGCGTGCGCCGGTCGGCACGGGCCCATACGTGTTCGGGCAGTGGCTGAAGGGCCAGTCGATCTCGCTGACGCGCTATCGGGACTATCGGCCGGCGCCGGGCATTGAGGATGGCTACGCGGGCGACAAGACGCCGTTCATCGACAACGTGCGCTTCGTGGTGATCCCGGATGAGGCGTCGATCAAGGCGGCGCTCGAAGTGAGCGACATCGATATCTGGTACGGCATCAATCCGCAGTTCCAGCGGGAGTTCGAGCGAATGGCGTCGCTGCGGGTAACGCACGCGCCGAGCGTCGGCCCGTCGATCCTCGTGCTGCAGACCGCCGATCCCCTGCTCGCCGACGTCCGTGTGCGGCGCGCGATTGCGATGTCGATCGACGCCGCGGCAATCAGCAAGGTCACCGCGCTCGGACTCGCGCCGGTGGATGGTTCGCTGGTGTCGCCAGCAAACCGCTTTTACGACGCGGTGATGCAAAAGCGCATTGGCTACGACGTCGCCGGCGCGCGGCACCTGCTCGCCTCGGCCGGATACCACGGACAGCCGATTGCGATCTCGACCACGCCGCGCTTCAAATCGATGTATGACACCGCATTGATGGTGCAGGCAATGGGGCAGCAGGCGGGCCTCAACATGATCGTCAAGCCGCTCGAATTCGCAAGCATGGTGAGCGATTTCTTCGCCGGCCACTATCAGGTCATGGTGTTCCACCTCGCGCCGTCGCTCGACCCGGCGTTTCACTACGACCGTTTCATTGGCAGCAAGGCGACGGATGTCAGCAAGGTGTGGGACGACCCCGACGCACAGGCCGCGCGCGATCGCCTGATGCAGGCGTCAGACGATCCGCAGAAACAAGCCGCGTTCGACCAGTTGCATGAGTTGATGCTGCGGGACGTGCCGATCATCGGCCTCGATGCGGGTGCAGTAACCGCGGCGGCAAACCGGCGCGTGATCGGCTTCGCCGCATGGCCGGGGCGCCGGCCGCGGCTGTGGGGTATCAAGCTCGCGCAATGAGCGATCAATAAACAGGAAACCTATCGATGAGCTTCACAACGACAGCGTCCAGACTGGACGCATTCTGGATGCCATTCACGTCGAACCGGAGATTCAAGGCGGATCCGACCTTGTTCAGCGGCGCGCAGGGCATGTACTACCATCGCGCGGACGGCTCGCGCGTGCTCGACGGCGTCGCGGGACTATGGTGCGTCAACGCGGGCCACGGCAGGCCGGAAATTGTCGACGCGATTCAACGCAGCGCAGCGCAGCTCGACTACGCTCCGTCGTTCCAGTTAGGCCATGCAACGGCGTTCGAATTCGCCGATGAGCTCGTTGCCGAAGCGCCCGCTGGCTTCGGGCACGCATTCTTCTCGAACTCGGGCTCGGAGGCGGTCGACACCGCGCTGAAGATCGCACTCGCCTATCACCGGGCACGCGGCGACGCGCAACGTGTCCGGTTAATCGGCCGGGAGCGTGCGTATCACGGCGTCGGCTTCGGTGGCTTGTCGGTTTCCGGTATTGCGAGTCAGCGAAAAGCATTCGGCAACCTGCTGCCGAGCATCGATCATTTGCCGCATACGTACGACCGCGCGCAGATGGCCTTTTCGCGCGGCCAGCCGAACTGGGGCGAACATCTCGCGGACGACCTGACGCGTCTCGTGGCGCTGCATGATGCATCGACGATCGCTGCGGTGATCGTCGAGCCAGTGTCGGGTTCGACTGGCGTGCTGGTGCCCCCGCCCGGCTATTTGAAGAGGCTGCGCGAGATCTGCGACGCGCACGGCATTCTACTGATCTTCGACGAGGTGATCACCGGGTTCGGTCGTATCGGCGCGCCGTTCGCGGCAAGCCGGTTCGACGTCACCCCGGACCTCATCACGTGCGCCAAGGGACTCACGAATGGCGCGGTGCCGATGGGCGCAACGCTGACAACACGAGCGGTCTACGACGCGCTGATGGCCGGACCGGAAGACGCGATCGAATTGCCACACGGCTATACGTATTCCGCGCATCCGCTCGCCTGCGCCGCTGGTCTTGCCGCATTGCGGGTGTACCGCCGCGAAGGACTGCTGGTCCGCGCAAGGGAGCTCGAGCAAACCTGGGAGGATGCCGCGCATGCGTTGCGCAGTCTGCCCGGCATACTGGACATTCGCAATATCGGGTTGCTCGCGGCGATCGACCTTGCTGCGTCCGAGGAGGGACCAGGCCGGCGCGGCTATGCGGTGCATCGCGATTGCCTCGCGCACGATGTACTGGTGCGCGCATCCGGCGACACGATCCTGCTGTCGCCGCCGCTTGTGATCAGCCACGACGAGATCGAACGGCTGTTTTCGACGCTCGCCGATTCGATCCGGAGGATCGGTTGATGGGCCAGGAGAGCGGGGAACTGACGGCTGCGGATGTCATGATCGGCGGCGCCTGCGTGCGCGGTGCCGGACCGGAGATCCGGATCGTCGATCCGTCGACGGGCCGCACGCTGGTCAACGCGATCGGCGCCGATCATGCGCAGGTTGAGGCGGCACTCGCGGCCGCGCACAGCGCCTTTCGCGGCTGGAGCGGCACGAGCGCACACGAACGGGCGCAGGTGCTGCTCGGCGCGGCCGAGCGTTTGCGCGCGGATCGCGAACGGCTCGCCGCGCAGCTTACCCGCGAGCAGGGCAAACCGATAGCCGAGGCAGCCGCCGAATGGAACGCGGCGCTCGAAACGCTCGAATGGTACGCGCACGAGGGCATGCGGGCTTACGGGCGCGTAGTGCCGGCGCGACGCGCGGCGCTGAGACAACTGGTTGAACGTGTGCCGGTCGGACCAGTTGCGGCGTTCGCGCCATGGAATTTTCCGGCATTGACGCCGATGCGCAAGATAGCGGGTAGTCTCGCTGCGGGTTGCACCTGCGTCTTGAAGGCGCCTGAAGAAACGCCGCTGTCCGCGCTCGCGATTGCGCATGCGTTCGTCGAAGCGGGGCTGCCCGAGGGCGTGTTGAGCGTCATATTCGGCGATGCGCCCGCGATCGCCGGGCAACTGATCGACTCTCCGGTGATCCGCAAGGTCAGCTTCACTGGCTCTACGGCGATCGGCGAACAGCTCGCGGCACGCGCGGCGAAACGGGCCGTGCGCTGTACGCTGGAGCTCGGTGGTCACGCCCCGGTGATTGTGTTTGCCGACGCGGACCTCGAGCGCGTGATCGCGCAAGCGGGGGCTGCGAAGTTCCGTAACGCGGGGCAGATCTGCATCGCGCCGACGCGCTTCATCGTCGATGCGTCGATCCACGATGAGTTTGTCGAGCGTCTTACGGACTACGCAATATCATTGCGCGTTGGTGCGGGGCTAGACCCGGCGACGCAGCTTGGGCCAGTCGCGACAGAACGGCGACAGAACGCGCTCGACGCGATGCTGGCATCGGCTTGCGCGGACGGGGCCGAAGCCGCGCGGGGAGCGGTGCCGGCGCAGGGGTTCTTCTGGCCGGCAACGGTCGTGAGCGGTCTGCGCCGCGAGTCGCCCTTGCTGCACGAGGAGCCGTTTGGTCCAATTGCGCCATGTATCGCATTCGACAGCTTCGATGAAGCGATCGACATCGCGAACAGCACGCGCTTCGGTCTCGCAGCGTATTTGTACAGTCGTTCGCTCACGACGACACACCGGGCCGCCGAACTGATCGATGCGGGGATGGTCGGTGTGAATACGACGCGGGTGTCGCTGCCGGAGCTGCCGTTCGGCGGCGTGAAAGAAAGTGGCTATGGCTCGGAAGGGGGTATTGAGGGGCTCGACGCGTATCTGATAACGAAGTCGATCAGCGTCGATTACAGCTGAGGGACATTTGCAATGAGCGTGCGACAGCTCAGGCTGACCACGTCGCGTATTCGACCGCGCCAGTCGATCCTGCTCTACCGAGTTGTTCAGGTACTTGACCTGACTAGCGAGCGGACAGCCCTCGGGTCAGTAGTGCGGCCAAACGGTCAAACCAGGTTTGGTTGGCGCATGCGCTTTCTATTGAAAAACCGGACGATATCCGCGATGAGACCCTGTGGAGAGCCTTGTTCAGGCTTCCTTCATACTGGGAATCAGCTGTATGGAGATCGGAACCTCCGTGAATGGGAATGAAGAACCGGGCAGGCAATCGCGTTCATCAGGCAACCGTTCGAACCATATCAATGAACGCTCGCAAACTCGTCGGCATATGACGAGTGCGAGGAAAATAAAGGAAGAGGCCAGGAATCGGCGGGCACCAATCCTCCAACACAGCAGCGAGTCGCCCATCGTTCAATGCCGCGCGAGCATAGGGTTCCGGAACATAAGCGATGCCCAGGCCGTCTATCGCGGCCTCTACGATCAACTGGTTGTTGTCGAGCGTCAGGGCTCCGGGTACGTCGATCGCCACTTCCTGCCTTCGCTTGAGAAACTCCCATCGATAGCGTTTGCCACTGGGGAGACGTTGCCGGATGCATTGGTGCTGCAGCAGCGCATCGGGCGTTTTCGGCGCTGGATGAATCGCCAGATATTCCGGAGTGGCAACCGCCAGAAAGCGCATGTCAAGGCCAAGACGAACCGCCACCATGCCGCGGACTCTGCCACCGACTCTGCATTAATCAACGGCGGCCGTTCCGAAATCAAGACGCCACGTAACACGCGCCGCGACCGACAGATTGCAGCAGAACCCCTTGCCGTCGCGGACTTTTTCACCTTGCCGGACTTATCGCTACAAGACGGTTACAACTGGACAGGTCACAGCTGTTCAGAAATCTGCCGCGCCACATCAAGCATCCGATCGAGATATCTATCGACCACTTTCTCGCTCGTTAGCGCCGAAGAAAACCACGTCAGCCCAATCGATGCGGCGACGAATTCCTTCGCCATCACCGGCACGGCGATCGTGCCGGACACCGGCCGAACGGTGGAATCCCGCAACGCGTACCCCCGTCCGCGAGTTTGATCGAGCATCGCTTGCATCGCTTCGCGATCCTGGGCGAGCCGGTCTTCGGGATGATGGCTTTGCCGCACGACTTCGAGCAGCATCTCCTGTTCTTCGGACGAGCAGAACGCGAGATACGCGCGTCCCAACGCACGCGAGACGAGGCTCAGGCGCATGTTGATCGACGAATGCAGCAGAGACAGCGGCGAATAGGGAATCGTGCTGTAGCGCACGACCAGCGCGTCGACGTCGAGCATGCCGACAGCGATCGGCCACTTGATTTCTTCAGTGAGTTTTCGCACGAGCGGCGCGGCGATTTCGACCACATGCGGCACATGGTGATAGCCCGAATTCAGTGCATTGACGCCGTCGAGCAGACGGTATTCGCCAGGGCGCGCGCCACGTGCGGCGAGGCCCAGTTCTTCGAACGTCCGCAACAGCCGGATCAAGGTGGGCTTCGGCAGCGACGTCGACTGATGCAGGCTGTCGAGCGTCGAAACGGGCATCCGGTTCAGCGCGCGCAGCAACGTGATGGCTCGCTCCACTGCCCGGATCGAGGATTCGCGTTCCGCCATCTTTTCGCCTTGCATGGTCTCAGTGGTCGGCCGCGCCGGATGAGTCAGGCGCAGGCTCCTCGAAAAACGCGAATTATCGCAGTTTTTCGGTGGCCCCGAGGCAAGGCGAATACCTAGGCCATCAACGTCAGCGCGCCCTTGCGAAGCAGCGATTGATCCGATCCGATCACGAACCACGAGGCGCCCATCCGCTCGAATTCGGCGCATTCGCTGACTTCGCCGAGCGCGACGCCGGGCGTTTTGCCGGCCCGCCGCGCGATGTCGAGTACTTCAACGGTGGCTCGCATCACGTCGGGCGCGCGGGCGCTGGTAAGCCCGAACGACAAAGCCAGATCGGCGCGGCCGACGAACAGACCGGACACGCCGTCCACCTCCGCGATTTCACGCGCGGCTTCACAACCCGCACGGCTCTCGATCTGACACATGACGACCGTGCCGTTGCCGGCCGCGATGGCCGCCTGCATCCCGAGCGCGCCGTAGCCGGCAAAGCGCGGCGAACTCGAAAAGCCGCGTTCGCCGTCGATGAACCGGGTGCGCGCGACCAGCGTGCGCGCCTGGTCGGCGGAGTCGACGTGCGGCACCAGCAGCCCCGACGCGCCGAGATCGAGCGCGGACTGGATCGTCGCGGCGTTCATGTCGGGAATCCGCACGAACAGCGGCAGCTGCACGGAGCGCGCGGCGATCACCATGACGTCGAGCGTCGCTCGATCGAACGGTGCGTGTTCTGCGTCGATCACCGCGAAATGAAGACCCGCGGCGCCGAGGATCTCGATGATCTGCGGCGCGCCCGTTTTAACGAAAGTGCCGATCTGGCGTGCGGTGTGGTGTTGCGTAGAAGTGGACATGGACGAAAGCAGAAGGGAAGCGCCGTATCAGAACGCGGCAGGATTGAGCGGCTCGCGAGCGCTGTTGAACTGCATCGCGAGTGCGGTGCAGCCGAGCAGCAGCAGGCACAGCGCCGGCAGCAGCATCGCGTAACCGGGGTGGCCGAGCGTCTTGCCGATCCACGGCATCGCGTTCTGGGCGAGAAAGCCGCCGAAGTTGCCGATGCTGCTGATGATGGCGAGGCTCGCGGCGGAGCGCTTGCCGCTGAAATACTTCGATGGCAGCGACCAGAAGCACGGCAGCAGCAACGACGTGCAAGGCGTGCCAACCACGAGCGCGAGATAGCGCAAGGCTGGATCGCTCACCAGCAGGCTGACCACGAACGCCACACAGCCGATCATGCCGATCGCCGCGGCGGCCACCCGCACGTGACGCTCTTTCGTCAGCAGTCGCGGCACGATCAGCAGCAACGCGGCGGTCAGCGCCCACGGAATCAACGTGAGCAGGCCGTTCATCGAACTCGAGACGCCGAACCCCTTGATCACCGTCGGCAGCCAGTAGATCAGCCCGTAGAGCGACGTGAGCAGCAACGTATAGCCGAGCGAGAACGCCAGCACCCTGCGGTCCCACAGCACGGTCCAGAGGCTCCCTTCGTGATGTGCGGCCGGCGCTTCGTCGGCGACCATCCGCGCGAGGCGGCTGCGCTCCTGCGGAGTCAGGAACGACGCGGTTTCCACGCTGCGCGGCAGATAGAACAGCACGATCGGTGCGAGCACCAGCGCCAGCACGCCGGTGACGATGAACACCCACTGCCAGCCCGCGTGATGCCAGACGCCGTCGAGCGACAGCAGCAAGCCGCCGAACCCCGAGCCCAGCATGTTGCCGAGCGCGCTGCCCAGCGTCAGCAGGGCGAGCGCGCGCACCTGATAGCGGCGCGGAAACCACACGGTCAGGTAATAGACGATACCCGGATAGAGCCCGGCCTCAGCCGCGCCGACCAGGAAGCGCAGCGCCGCGAACATCGAACCCGATGAGGTGTACGCGATCAGCAAGGTCGCGATGCCCCAGCTAAATACGATGCGGAAGATCCATTTCGGCGCCCCGAAGCGGTGGACGCCGAGCGCGCTCGGCAGCTCGAAGATCAGGTAGCCGATGAAAAACAGCGACGACGCCAGGCCATAAGCCGTTTCAGTCAGGCCGATCTGATGCACCATTTGCAGCTTGGCGAAGCTGACGTTCATCTTGTCGATGACCGACACAAGGTAGATCACCAGGATCAGCGGCATGATGCGCCACCAGACGCGCCGGATCAGGCTTTCGTCCTGCGCCACTTCAGGGTGGGCCGCCTGGGCAACTGAAATCTGCATGTCTCCTCCAACGTAGCGGACCGGCTAAACGCGCGCGCAAGACACGCGGCGCGGCGCCGGTTTTATAGGGTGACCCCGGTCGGAACGACGCGAGGTCAATGGCGAGCAATACTACGTCGCGGCCAGCGGTCGTCCAAGTGCGAATCATGAAGATTTCGCGTGGCGGAATCGATCTCGGGAGGATGGAATTGAGGGCCACACGGCGACGCATGCTTTTCGCGGTGCGGAAAGTTGCGGAAGCGCGCTTGGCGCAGCCGGGTTCGCATGAAACCATATGAGGCATCGAAGGTTGCGCTGCCAGCGTAATGGCGGCCGGCTTTCGGAAGATCCGTCATGCAAGCGCGAACGGGCCAACATATTGTGAGGAGACCCCACATGAAAAAATCGCTACTTCTGATTGCCGCCTGCGGCACCGCCGTCACCGCACATGCGCAAAGCAGCGTGACGCTATATGGCATCGTCGATGCCGGGTTTCGCTACAACACCAATGCGGGCGGCAAATCACAATTCGCTATTGCCGGCGGCAACGAGAGCGCGTCGCGCTTCGGCCTGAGCGGTGTTGAAGATCTGGGCGGCGGCTATAAAGCGGTCTTCACGCTGGAAAACGGTTTCACCACGACCACCGGCGCACTGCAAGGCGGACTGATGTTCGGCCGCCAGGCTTTCGTCGGACTTGGCACGCCTTACGGCACGGTGACGCTCGGCCGCCAGTACCTGACACTGTCGAGCTATCTGGGCCCGTTCGCGTCCGGCACCGACTGGGCGGCGCGTGGCGCCGGCTGGGGCTATCACCCAGCCGGCCTCGACGACGTCGACGGTACAGAGCGTGCGAACAATGCGGTCAAGTATGTCAGTCCGCGTTATCACGGAGTGCAGGTCGGCGCGACATACAGCCTCGGCGGCGTAGCGGGCAACGCCACGCAGAACGAGATGATTTCCGCCGGCGTGGATTACGACGGCGGACCGTTCAAGTTCGCTGCGGCCTACCTGTACCTGAAGAATCCCAACTACTCGCTGTTCGGCAACAACGCTACCAGCAGCGCGACCGGCAACAACTTTGCAAGCCCGATCTTCAGCGGCTATGCGACCGCCGCTTCGCAACAGGTGGCGGGCGCCGGTGCGTCGTATGCGTTCGGATCGTTCACGGTCGGCGGCATCTACACGAACACGAAATTCTTTAATATCGGCAGCGTTGCTGTCGCGGGCGCGAAGCCGCCGGCAGGCGAAGTCGGCCAGACCGCGACGTTCAATACGGCCGAAGCGAATTTGAAATATCGTCTGACACCGTCGTTGCTGCTCGGCGTTGCTTACGCGTACACGCGCGCG
The DNA here is from genome assembly GCF_964253815.1 of Caballeronia sp. LjRoot34. Classification (NCBI taxonomy): domain Bacteria; kingdom Pseudomonadati; phylum Pseudomonadota; class Betaproteobacteria; order Burkholderiales; family Burkholderiaceae; genus Caballeronia; species Caballeronia sp. LjRoot34. Next base: position 19,652 of record NZ_CAXUSB020000003.1, on the reverse strand, counting down.
AGTTCGTACAACGGCGAGAGCGGCGCGAGCTATCAGCAATGGAATCTCGGCGCGGACTACGCGCTGTCGAAGCGGACCGATCTGTATTTCGTCGTACTGCGTGAGACCGCCGGCGGTTTCGACTCGACCGGCCATCGCGCGGTCGCCGCGCTGACGTTCGCGACGCCGTCGACGAGTGACGCGCAAACTGGCGTCACCGTGGGCATCCGCCATATGTTCTAGACGCGACGCGCGCAAGCCCGGTGATCGAGCGCGACCGCCGGCCTTGGTGCCTGATCCGCTTTTGCACCCCCCGTACTTCATTGGAGACATCATGCCTTCCCCGCAAGACAACACGAATGCCGCTGCTGGCCAGACCATCAAACTGTTCGACTCGCACGCGCATCTCGTGGCCGACGACCAGGTGCGCTATCCGCGCAATCCGATGAAGCGCTCGCCGAATGCGCCGCCGCGCCTGCCCGGCGTGATCGGGCTGCCCGGCGGCAAACACGGCGAGCATCCGGTCAACGAAGTGCCGGACGTGGCGCGCATGCTGCCCTGGATGGCGGATGAGCGTGTCGAGGGCGCGGTGGCGGTGCAAAAGCGCATGGTTTATCGCTTCGACAACAGCTACATCCTCGATTCGTCGGATGAGCATCCGGAGATCTTTTCCGCCGTCGTCATTCTCGATGCGGAAGACGAAGGCACGCCGTCGCTGGTGCGCTCGTACATCGAGAAACACGGCCTCGCGGGCGTGCGCCTGTTCGGCGGCCGCGAAGCCGACGGCACGATGCCGTGGCTGAATTCGCCACGCGCGCTGCAGACGTGGGCCGTGGCCGACGAATACGGCATCGTGATGGATCTGGAAGTGCTGGCGATTGGGGGCGGCGGACCGTCGGTGCCGGCCATTATCGAATTGGCGCGACGCTTCCCGAATCTGCGGGTGGTGCTCGATCACATGCTCGAACCGGAGGTCGAAGACGACAACTATGGTTTCGACGAGCGCTTCGTGCCGCTCGCGGCCGAGCCGAACATCTTCTTCAAGTTCACGTCGATCAACCTCGACATCTATCGCGAGACTGATACGCCGGCGGATCAGGTACTGCGCTGTGCAGTCGATATGTTCGGCGCCGACCGGATCATGTGGGGTTCCGATATCGGCACGTCGTCGGGCACGTACCAGGACATGGTGCAACGCATCCTTGACGCGACTGTTCTGCTGACCGATGCGGAGCGCCACGCCGTGCTCTACGAAACGGGCAAGAAGGTGTTCGTGAAAGGCGGCGTGCGCGCCTGAGGGCGCCAGGTCCCCACAAGGAGATAACAATGTTTCTAGACCCGGCGGCTACGCCCGGCTTCAAGCGCACGCTGTTCAACGCGATCGTCGCACCGCGCCCGATTGGCTGGATCAGCACGATCAACGGCAAAGGCCAGGTGAATCTCGCGCCGTTCTCGCATTTCAATCTCGTCTCGACGTCACCGCCAGTGGTGATCTTTTCGTGCAACGCGCCGGCCGACCGGCACGAGAAGGACACCATCGCCAACGTGCGCGAAACCGGTGAATTCGTCACGAACCTCGCCACCTGGGATTTGCGCGAGCCCATGAATCTCAGTTCGATGAACGCGCCGTACGGCACTGACGAGTTCGAACTGGCCGGCCTCGAAAAGGCGCCGAGCGTGATGGTCAAACCGCCGCGGGTCGCAGCGTCGCCGGCCAGCATGGAGTGCCGGTTGCTGAGGATCGTCGACATCGAGCCGACAGGGCCCGGCGAAACGTTCAGCAACGTGGTGTTCGGGCGCATCGTCGGCGTGCATCTGGACGAGCGTTTCGTCGATGCGGACGGGAATTTCGACACCGCTCGCGCCGAGCCACTGACACGCATGGACGGCAACCGCTATTCGACCGTCGGCCGCATGGACATCCTGGGCCGGCCGAGCCCGCGGCGCGACTAACTCCACATAATATTGAAGGAACCAACATGACGACTACAACCGAAACCGGCGTGCGGGAAACCGCTGTCTACGATCTCGCACCCGGCGCCGTGGCGCGCGGCCAGAACTTCTTCGTGCAATGGCTGGAAGGCGACGGCAAGGTGTTCGAAGCGCACAGCGCGCATGAAATGCTGCTGCTGCTTCCCGGGGACGGCGCTGAAGTGCGCATCGGAAGCAACGGACACAACGCCGCGCAAACCGTGGCGGGCCGCAGCGTGTGCGTGCTGCCGGCCGGCGAGATCGCCGTGCAGCCGAACCACGGCGCCCGCGCGGTGCTGATCGCGTCGTCGCGTGAGGATCTCGCGCCCGGCACCGCGCGCAACGACCACGACTATGCGTCGCCCGACGCCCGGATTATCGGCAGCGATGCCGGTTACCGGCGCACGCGCGGCAACGGTGAACTACAGGTGATCGCGATCGACGGCATTCAGCCGCCGGCTGACAAGCCGCGTCTGAAAATGCTGCAAACGGACACGCTCAGCATCAACTGGGTCGAGTATCAGGACGCGCGCGACCGCTCGAAATTGAGCCCGCACAGCCACGGCGAGTTCGAACAGGGCTCGCTCGCCATCGACGGGCATTTCGTTCATCACCTGCGCGTGCAATGGGGCGCCGATGCGAACCAGTGGCGCGACGACCAGCATCTCGAAGCCGGGCCAGCTTCGATGATCACGGTGCCGGTTCAACTGATCCATACGACCGAAGGCGTCGGCGCGGGCCGTCATCTGCTGATCGACGTGTTCTCGCCGCCGCGCAAGGACTTTATCGACAAAGGCTGGGTCGCCAATTCAGCCGACTACACGCGCGATCACACGCGCGGCTGAGCGCTCGTGTCCGAATCAGCATCAGAGAGAGCGTGCGCCATACAGGCCGGCTTGCGCCGCGCGCAGGCGGCTCAGCGCAAATACGGTCTGCATCAATGGCGCCTCGAAATCGAGCCTTGCAGCACACTCCAGCGGCGCGCCGAGAATCGCGTCGAGCTCGACGCGGCGTCCGGCCTCCAGGTCCTGCAGCATCGAGGACCTGACTGCGCCGAGCTGGCGCGTCTGGGCAATGCGTTGCGCGATGTCGATGTCGAGCGTGAGACCGGCGCGCCGGCCGAGCGCGAGGCATTCCGCCATCAGGCTTGCGAACAGCGCGTGCGTGCCGGGATCGTCGAGCAGGCGGTCGGTGCTTGCCTGCGTGATCAGGCTGAGCGGATTCGAGCACACGTTACCGAGCAATTTGATCCACAGATCGCGGCGAATGTCGTCGCTGGCGTGGGCGGGCAGGCCCGCGGCCGTCAGCACTTGCGCCCAGTCGCTTGCGCGCGTGCTAATGCCGCCGCACGGCTCACCGATCACGATCTTGCCGCCGCTGTGGTGATGTACCACGCCGGGCGCCGGCGAACTGCACGACGCCATCACGCTGCCGCCGAGCACCTGTTCGAATGCCAGTGCCCGCTCGATACCGCCGTCCGGGTCGACGCTGGCGAGGCGCAAGCCTTCGAACGGGGCGCTGGATTGGGTGGATTGGCCTGGCGTGAGGAAGTACCACCACGGCAAGCCGTTTCCGACCGGCAGTATGACGGTTTCAGGCCCAAGCAGCGGCGCGAGCGATGCGGCGATGCCGGGCAACGCATGCGACTTCAGCGCGATGATCACCAGGTCCTGCGGCCCCATGTCCGCGCAGTGCGCGTGGGCGCTGACCGGCACGGCGCGTTCGGCTTCGCCGGGGCACGTATAACGCAGTCCGGAAGTTGCCAGCGCCTCCAGCGTCGCGCCGCGTGCGAGTATCGACACGCGATGGCCGGCGAGTGCGAGACGCGCGGCGAAATGGCCGCCGATCGCGCCCGCGCCGACGATGCCAATGTGTCTCGTAGTAATAAGGCGTGGATTCATGGTGGTCTCATTTTATCGATGGAATTCGCTTATTGTCGCTGCGCCGCCCGTTCGGTCTCCGCGTTTTTACGGGCTTTTCTCCTGGCGAAATCTGGCGCGCTCGCATGACATGCGCCAGCCGTGGCCGGCCCGGTTATATCTGAAGGAAGCACGACAATGTCTATTGACAGCTCGATTCTCAAGCGCGTCACTGCGCAACTTTACGAACGCTCACTCAAGGCGATACCCAACGATACGCGCGCGTTTCTGCAGCGCGCGTCGGGCGCCGAGACCCATCCGACCGGGAAGGCCACGCTGACCATCATGCTGGAAAGCGCCGACGGCGCGAAGCGCGACGGCACGCTGGTGTGCAGCGACGTCGGCATCCCGACCTACAGCATCAAGATCGGCACCCGGGTTCAATTCGACGGGCCGGTGCGGGCCGCGATTCGCGAAGGCTTTGCCGAGCTCGCGGTGAACATCTCGCCGCCGATCCTCAAGATGGTCACGAACCCGCTGACGCATGAACGCAGCTATGCAGGCAAGGACATGCCGATCGTCGCCTTCGACGTGATCGACGACGCCGACTACGTGGATATCGTCTGCGCGCCGAAGGCGATGGGCACGGGCCGCTGGGAAGCAATTGAAGCGTTCGTGTATCCGACGCTCGACCAGATCGAGCGCTTCGTGCTCGACACAATGCTGCGCGCCGGCTCGCAGCCCTGCTTGCCGCTCGTGATCGGTGTCGGCATAGGCGGCACCTTCGACTACGCGGCGCGGCTCGCGAAAGAGCAGATGCTGCGGCCGTTCGGCCAGACCAATCCCGAGCCCATTCTTGCACGCATGGAGCAGCGCCTGCTCGACGCCGTCAACGCGATGGGTTTCGGACCGATGGGAACCGGCGGGGATACCACGGCGATGGCCGTGCACATCGACTATGCCGCGAGCCATGGCTTCGTGCCGATCGCGGTGTGTTTCAACTGCTGGATCAACCGGCGCACGGCGGCCCGTATTCACGGCGATGGCCGCGTCGAATTCATGGAAAGCTGACGATGAGCAAATTACACGATCTACGTTTGCCGCTCACGCGTGACAGCGTGCTCGATCTCAAGCTCGGCGACATGGTGCGGCTGTCCGGTGAGATCACCGTCAGCATCGGCTTGCCGACTCACCGCCGGCTCGCGGAGGCCGTGACGCAAGGCGCGCCGTTGCCGATCGACCTGCGCGGCGGCGCGTTCTTTCATCTGAGCACTTATGTCGACGAGACTGCAGACGGACCGGTGCCGCTTTATCTGAACCCGAGCACCAGCACGCGCTATAACCCGTGGATGCCGACACTGATCCGCGGGCTCGGCGTGCGGCTGGTGGGTGGCAAGGGCGGCCTCGACGAAGCCAGCACGACGGCGTTGCGCGAAAGCGGCTGCGTCTATCTGTCGTTTCTCGGCGGCGGCGCGAATCTGCTGTCGCGTGCACTGCGCCGGGTCGTGGCGATGAACTGGACCGAGTACATCTCGCAGTTCCGGCTGCTCACGCTCGAAGTCGAGCAGCTCGGACCGGCGACAGTCGCGATCGACGCGCATGGCAACAGTCTCTATACGCAGCTTCACGAGCAAGCCACGGCGCGGATGCCGGGCATTGTCGATACGCTCGGGCATCGCTGATCGTTGCTTGACCGGTAAAACGGTCAGCGAGAGTGAATTTACAACGGACTCCGAAAGAGCGAAGAGCGGACTCAGTTCAGGGACGGGACGAGAGCAACGCCGGCTCGCTGTCGGGGCTGGCGACGACCATGACGCGAGCCAGGCCCCACGCGCATACCGACAACGCGCAGGTGATAGCGGCCAACGCCAGCAGGCCGTCTTCGACATGTCCGGTGCGCTGACTGATCCATCCGATCAGCACGGGACTCGCGTAGCCGCTAAGGTTACCTACGGTTGCCATCAGCGCGATCGCCGCGCCGGCGGCGGTACCGCTTAGCAATGTGCCGGGGATCGCCCAGAGCACGGCGAGACCGCCCAGCGCGCCGGACAGCGCAAGCGCGAGACCGGTCAACGAAAGCACCGGCATGCCCGCCGAGACGGCAGCGAGTGCAAGGCCGGCCGCCGATGCGAAAGAACTCGCAATCAAATGGAAGCGCCGTTCACCGTGGCGGTCCGAGCTGCGGCTGATGACGAGCATGGCGATCGAAGCGACGACAAACGGCAGCATGGTCACGAGTCCGTTGGCCATCGGGTTGCGCACGCCGAGACCGCGAGCGATCTGCGGCAGCCAGAACGACACGCCATAAGTATTACCCAGCAGCGCAAAGTTCACGGCGGTCATCAGCCACACGTTGCGATTGCGAAAGGCATCCGCGAAACGATGTTGGGATTCGCCGGCGCGGCTCGCATTCTCCTGTTCCAGCGTGGCGGCAATCCGCTCCCGGTCCGCGGCCGGCAGCCACTTCGCCTTGGCGGGGCCATCGTCGAGCCAGAACAGCGTGACGACGCCGAGGAGTACGGCTGGCAGGCCTTCGAGGAGAAATAACCAACGCCAGCCGTGCAGTCCGTGCACGCCTTCGAAGATCGTCAGAATCCCGCCCGACAAGGGTCCGCCCACGACACCCGAGAGCGATATGCCGAGGAAGAATAATGCGCAAACCTGCGAACGCAGCCGAGCCGGAAACCAGAAGGTCAGATAGAAGACGACCCCCGGATAGAAGCCCGCTTCAGCGACGCCGAGCACGAAACGCGCAATGAAAAACTCACGCTCGGTCGTGACGAACATCATGGCGACCGAAATGGCGCCCCACACGATCATGATGCGGGCGATCCACACGCGCGCACCGAAGCGTTGCAACGCCAGGTTGCTCGGGATTTCGCAGATGCAGTAGCCAATAAAGAATATGCCGGCGCCTATACCAAACGCTGTGTTGCTGAGCCCGAGTTCCGCCGACATGCCCGCCTTCGCAAACCCGACATTGATCTTGTCGAGAAACGAAACGATATAGAGCAGCATCAGGAACGGCAGCAAACGCGTGGCGACGCGATTGTAGATTCGATCGTCGACTGGGTCGTCGAACGAAGCGGCGGTGAGAAATCTCATCATGTCTCCTTGCGCACGCAGGATGTGCGGTGCGAGTGGCCGGTCGAGCCGGCTCGTATCGTGAGTTCGGTCTGTCCACGCCATGAATGACGGGCAGGGGTGTCCCGCCGCGTTCGACAGATCGGACGCGGGCTTGGGCGTATTCAATAGATGCAGCGGGGTTGCAACGACTTAAGGCCAGGTAAAGCAACCTGATGCGTTTGAATCAGCTACGGCCGCAAATGACAGCAGGCTTCCGGCGCCCGGGCAGGCTATCCAGCGGGCGGCGCGAACTCCTGCCAATACTGCGGCCGGTCATTCTGTTCCTGATAGGTTTCGACGCGGTCGGCGGCCGAACCCAGCAGTTCTTCCACCGATTTTCCGCGTTGTTTTACGTATTCATTCAGTTCTTCGATCGCCTCCGTGAGCACGCGATAACCACGCGTGAAAACGGCCGAGGTCATTTCAGTCGCAGCCGCGCCCGACAGAAGAAAGCGCGCGACATCGAGGCCATTGCGGGCGCCGTTCGTGGCGAGCAAGGGAAACGACGTGCCCAGCTTCTTGCGTGTGAGCATCAGCCAACGCGCTGTCAGCGGCAATGCCCAGCCGCCGCCAATAGCCGCCGATGTGCCCAGCACAGGCGCGCCGGTATCGAGGTCGGGCAGGAAGCCCATGAAGCGCCCCATCATCACGACCGCGTCCGCGCCGCCCCGTCTCGCGGCATCCGCGAGTGCAACGACGTTCTCGCTTTGCCCCGTCAGTTTGATCCACAGCGGCAGGCGGATCGCGGCACGCACGCGGGCCACGATTATTTCGATACGTTCGACATCGCGTTCGAGAACGATGGCGCCCTTTGCGGCCTCTTCGCCATGCGGCGCGCCGATGTTCAGCTCGAGGACACGCAGCCCACGCGCTTCGATCCGCTGCGCCTGTTCAACGCAGCGATCCAGGTCGGCGAGAATCAGGCTGGGGATCACGTAGGCGTTGCGCTCGGCAGCTTCTTTATCCAATGCCGCGAGCTGGTCGAGCCACGGCTCGAATTCGCTCTGCACGAGACCCGAGCGGCAGAAGAGCGAGGCGTCGGCGGGCGGCTGGAAATTCCAGGGCAAGCGCGTCCAGTTGCTGTCGAAGAGCGCGTAATCGGTCTTGTCGAGCTGAGCTTTGGCGGCGTTCGATTCATTGGTCGATTTCGCCACCACGGCGGCCGCGCCAGCCTCGAGTGCGGCGCGGATGCCGGCGGCCGTCATGGTGTGCTCGCCCGATCCGCAGATCACCGGGTTTTTCAGCACGATCGACCCGATCCGGGTGGTCAGGGAGGTCATCGGTGATTTCCTGCTAATGCTTTTGTCTGGCCACGCTCGGTCGACGGCAGACCGGCGCGGCGATATTTGTCGCAGTTAAGCCGCTCACTCAATTCGGCGGCGGCCTGCTGCACGTGTTCAAGCAAGGCCGGCGGCGGCGGCGACGGCACGTCGTGCGTGGGACCGATAATGCCAATTGCGCCGACCATCACGTCGTTGTCGCGAAAGATCGGCGCGCTCAGCACGTTGATGCCGTCGATCACTTCGCCGTTCGCATCTTCGTACAGTTGCGCACGCACGGCTTCGAGGCGCCTCGCCAGCACCACCGGGTCCGTGATCGAGCGGGCCGTGAACCTTTGCAGCTTGCGGCGCAAGATACGCTGCTGGTCCTCCGGCGGCAGGAACGCAAGCACGAGCCGTCCCTGGGCGGAGCAGTGCGCCGGCACCCGGTTTCCCGGCTTGACCGTGATGCACACGCCGTTGTTCGAGTCGACCGCCGCGACAACGAGTGCCGAATCGTGCGTGACGACCGACAGCACCGCGCTTTGACCGAGTGTGTCGCGCAACTTCGTCAGATACGGATCGGCGATGGCGCGCAAGTCGAACTGCTCGCTGGCGGCTGTGCCGTAAATAACGAGCTTAGCCCCCAGCCGATATTTTTCGGTCGAAGGGTCCTGTTCGACGGCGCCCATTTGCCGCATCGACGCCAGATGCCGGTACACACGCGGCTTCGGCTCATCGACGATATCCGCAAGCTCGGTGACGCCGAGCGGCCGGCGTGCCGCCGACAGCTCGTCGAGCAGCCGGAACACGATGGCCACCGATTCGAGCAGCGCGGGGCCGCTCTTGTCGATCGGCGTGGTATTGCTGGCCTCGATAGCCGGCTCTGAAGGCAATACGGCATTCTTGGGACGGGGCAGACTCTTGGGCAACTCGATCTCCTGTGCCGATTTCGTGATGGTTGGCGGGGGATGCTCAGCGGGACGCGGGCAATTCGATGTTCATCAATCGCGCCGCATTCGTGGAGGTCATCTTCCGGATGTCCGCTTCACTATACCCAATGTCGAGCGCGGTTTCGATCACGCTGCGAAAGCCCTCGACGATTGTCGGGTTGCCCTTCTGACCGAGGTCGGAGCCGAGAATGGTGAGATCGACCGTGCCCGCTTCGATGACGTCGCGCAGGAACTCCGGATCATAGAAGCGGAACTTCGAGCCCGGCACCCACATGCACATGGAATGCTCCATGTACACGCCTTCTTTTGCGAGTTGGCGCATGTCGTCGAGTGTCGCGTCCACCACATAGGTCGGATGATTCACGAGCAGCCGCTTCACGCCGCGTTTGCGCGCTTCTTCGAAGAGCGGCCAGATTTCAGTTATGTTCAGGTGCCCGGCTGAGAGAACAATGTCCGCATCCGCGATGAGATCGAGGATCGCCTTGACTTCCTCCTTGAGCTTGCCGTCGCTGTCGAGCACCGAGAGCGGAATGGGAGCAAGCATCTTCTGCGTGGTCTGCGGGAATTTCTGGTCGAAATGCGCGTCTTGCTTGTGATGGTTGATATGGTTCGCCGACGAAAACGTGGGCATCCACACAAGCCGCGCGCCCAGCTTGATGCCGTGCTCGACCGCGTGAACATTGATGCCGCCGACCGTGTTGTTGAGCGGAACGCCCGAGAGCATCAGCACGCCGAGATCCGCGAAGTGCTTGTTCAGCAGCGCCGTAACGGGCGTTGCCGAGTAGTAGTGATCCTTGAGCAGCACCGCGCGCAGGCCCGCCGATGACGCTTCGCGCATTGCTTCGATGTGGTCCAGGTAACGCGGCATGACTGAGGGGCCGCTATGACAATGCAGGTCGATCGTGCCGCGCAGCAGGCTGCCGATATAGGCCGGATCGCGCGTGGTGCGGGTGTCGTCTAGTGTGGACATGAGTTTTTCCGTCTGGTTGAGCACGTCGTAACGCGCTATTGAATTTGGCTGCGCAGTTCGGCAACGCTCTGGCTGAGTTTGCTGAAGCCGCTGCGCAAGAGGCTCTGGTCTGATCCGATCACGAACAGCGTGACGCCGAGGGCGGCATAACGGGCCATCGCCGCGGTATCGGCGACGAACATGCCAACCGGCACGCACGCCGAGCGCCCAGCCGACGCCACGCGCTGAATTGCACGTTCGACCTCGGGATGATCGACGTCGAACAATCGATACGACACCGAGAGATCCGCACGCCCGATGAAGAGGCAGTCGATGCCCGCTACACCCGCGAGCTCGTCGATTGCCTCGACCGCTTCGCGGTCTTCGATCTGGCAGAGGACCGCGGTTTCACTATCGCTGCGCTCGATGTGTTGGAGCATCGAATGGCCGCCGTAGGCACCGGCGCGCGGCGAGTTGCTGAAGCCGCGCAACCCGTCCCGGTAACGCGCGCTCGCGACGATCTCACGCGCCTGCCGGGCGGAAGTGACGTGCGGCACCAGTACGCCGGTAGCGCCCATGTCGAGTGCCTGCAACACGTCAGAAGGGCTTGATTGACGGAGGCGCACCAGCGATGCAATGCCCGCGGCGCGTGCGCCGAGCAGGCAATGATCGAGTTGGGCGGCGGAAAAGGGCGCGTGTTCGCTGTCGAACACCACGAAATCAAGCCCCGCGAGACCGGCGATCTCCGCGTGATGCGACTGCGGCGTCTTGATGAACGTGCCGCCTAACAATTGCCGGTCCCGCAGGCGGGCCGCGAAATGCTGGCTCATTCAGACACCTGTGCTTGCGGGTTGTGGTTCGAATTCCGCGGCTTGATATTCCACCAGATGCCGGTAGTCCTCACGCAGCGGTGCAAATACGTCCAGGTTGAGCACGACCTCGTCGCCAACCGGTTCTGCGTAGTGCATGACATGCGGCGGGATGCGAATCATGGTGCCGGGGCCGCCTTCCACCACCTCGTCGCCGAGGTGAAACCGCACCCGGCCCTGCACGATGATGACGAGCTGTTCGAAAGTATGGCTATGCGGAAAAACCGTCATGCCGGGCGTCAGCCAGTTCATCACGCACATGGCGTTGTCGCCGCGGAAGCCAACCCGCTCGACTCCCTTCCGAACGACTTCACGGGGCAGGTCATTCCAGTTATGCAGCAAGTCTTGAGTTGTCATTCTGGCTGTCTCTCCATTCTGGTGGGGGCGGTCGGAAGCGACCCGTCTCGTCGCTTTCCGATGATCTTTTAAGTTCTTTTCAAAAGAATCGTATTTCGTTTGTAGAAACAATACTAGACATCGACCGATGCGGTGTCAAGGCGCTTTAGTGCTTCGGCAACTTTCTGTTTTCCCGTTAGAACGTATGGCGCATGCCGAACGTCAGCACGGTTTGCTCGTTGCTCGTAGAGGGGGTCGCGAACGTCATGGCAGCGACGGCGGGTTTGCCGGTCGAATCAATGCCTGCGGCCTTTTCGTGGAGCCCGACGAGATACAGGTCGGTCCGCTTCGACAAGAAGTAATCGGCGCCGAGACTGAGCTGCTGGTAGCTCGCGCCGCTCTCCCCGGCATACGAGCTTGCCCGGGTGTACGCGTACATCACGCCAAGCAGAAAGGACGGGGTGAGCTGGTACTTGAGATTGATTTCGGCGGTATTGAAGGTGGGCGATGAACCGGCGATGGCCGTAGCCGGCTTCGCACCGTTGATGACCGTGCCGCCGATGTCCTTGAATTGCGTGCTGGTAAATATTCCGCCGACCGTTGCCCGGCCGATGGTGTACGACGCACCCGCGCCAAATTCCTGCTGGGAGGCCGCCGATGCATAGCCTCTGAACACGGGACTGGTGATGTTGATGGCACTTGCGCTCGTAGGTGCATTGCTGGTGCCGTTATTGCCGAACAACGAAAAGTTCGGGGCCTTGACGAACAGGTAGGCCGCGGCAAAAGCAAACGGGCCATTGTTGTACGCCAAACCCGCGGAGAGCAACTCGTTCTGCGTCACCGCGCCGGCTACGCCGCCGAAACTGTAGGTGGCGCCCACGCGTAAGCCGCGATAGGAATTGCTGGTGAATTTGATTGCGTTGTTGGCGCGCTCGGAGCCGTCCACATCGTCCAGGCCGCCGGGGTGATAGCCGTAGCCCGATCCGCGCGCTGCCCAGTCCGCGCCCGCTTCGAACGGCGTGAGGAACGCGGTCAGCGTCAGATACTGGCGTCCCAGACTGATCGTGCCGAATGGCCCGCTCAGTCCGACAAAGGCCTGACGGGCAAATTCGAGCCCGCTCGACATCGTGCCGTTGGCGAGATTAAACCCGTTCTCCAGTGTGAAGATGGCCTTCAGCCCGCCGCCAAGGTCTTCCGTGCCCGAAAAACCAAAGCGATTCGCGCTCTGGTTACCGCCTGTAAGCGCCGTTAGCGGCTTGCCTCCCGCGTTCGTGTTGATGAGAATGCCCGCATCGACAATCCCGTACAACGTGACGCTGCTTTGAGCGAATGCGCCACTTGCAAAGGCAGAGGCGAGCGTAGCAACGAGTATTTTCTTCATCAAGGGTCTCCTGTTTTTCTATATTTCTTAGAATGACTAAATAAATTAAAAAAAGATGCATTGAAGTAAAGCCGATGTCACTATCCACGCGCCGCGAAATTCACGGCGCCTTGATCGAAAAACGAATGGTCAGGCCGGACGGGTGAACCGGGCGGCGTCAGGCTTTAGCGGGGAGCGCCGTCCGCCGGGTGCGAAAACGGATCGCGCCGATCGCCAGCACAACGAGGCATGCGGCCGGGACGTACATCGCGGCGCCGGGAGTGCCGGCCTGTTTAGCGACCCAGGGCATGATGTTTTGGGCGAGAAAACCGCCAATGTTGCCGAAGCTGCTGATTGCCGCAACGCTTGCCGCCGCTTGTGCACCATTGAAATATCGCGGCGGAATCGACCAGAAACAGGGCAGGACAAGCGAGATGCAGGGTGTGCCGATGGCCAGCGCAATGAAGCGCACCATGACGGAATCCGCGCTGATGCTGACAAGGAAACACACCACGCCGAGCGCGGCGATTGCTGCCATGGTCAGCAGTACCTCCTGTTCGTCGCGCAAGCGCCGCGGCAGGATCAACAGCATGACGGTGGCGATGCCCCAGGGAATCGCATTGAGCAAACCATTGAGCGAACCCGTCGCGCCGAAACCTTTGATGACCGTCGGCAGCCAATAGATCACGCCGTACAGGGAGGTCAGGATGAGCACGTAGGCGAAGGAAAACAGCAACGTGCGCGGGTCGACAAGGGCGGACCAGATACTTGCATGCCCGGTAACAGGGATGCGTTCACGTTCGATCGCGGCGAGGAGGCGGGTTTTCTCCGGGCTCGTCAAGAAGCCGGCGCGCTCTGGTGTGTCCGGCAGATAAATCCATATCAACGCGGTGACGATCAGGGCGGGAATGCCGGTGGCGATAAACACCCATTGCCAGCCTGCGAAACCAAGCCAGCCATTGATGTCGAGAAACAGGCCGCCCATGATGGAGCCAGCCATGTTGCCGATCGCGCTTCCGAGCGTCAGCACGCCTAGCGCGCGGACCTGATAGCTCCGCGGAAACCACAGCGTCAGGTAATAGATGAGACCCGGATACAGTCCGGCCTCGGCGGACCCCAGGAGAAAGCGCATGGCGGTAAACATCGAGCCCGATACGCAGAAGCCGAGCAGGATCGTGAGCAATCCCCACGTGAGCACGATGCGCGCAAACCATACCCTCGCGCCAAAGCGGTGGACCGCAAGTGCGCTCGGCACCTCGAAGACGAGATAGCCGATAAAGAATAGCGACGAGGCGAGGCCATACGCCATTTCACTCATGCCGAGCGCATGCACCATTTGCAGCTTGGCGAAGCCGACGTTCTGCCGGTCGATGACCGCGACCATGTACATCAGCATGACGATGGGCATTACCCGCCAGAACACGCGATTTAGCAACGCGTGGTCTGCCGGCGAATCGGAACTTTGCATTTTGAGGCGTCTCCTGCGAGCCGTTTTGTGTGACACGGAGCGGTATTACTCGCGCACTTCATTTTTTTGTAGAGAATTATGTTCTCTTGGGCGAAACAATATGTTGATCATTTGTTTTTGTCAAGGACGAGCTTTGCGACGAGCGGCGGGAGCCGGCAGGGCGGCCCAGAACAGCGCGGGTAGATTGGGTATTGCTGAGGGAATACGAACATGCGCCTCGCGGGCATGATCGGGCCGCCTTTATTGGAGGGGGTGGTTGCGCTTACCCGAACGGGCTGCCGGGTGAGGGCATATCTGGATATGCGCACATCCAAACCAGTCCCTACCTCTTAATTTCGCCTTACGTCGTCTTGATTTTCTCAAGCGCCAACTTCATATCCGCCACGAACGCAGTCACGAGACTCGACGCAGGCGATCCCACTGCACTAACAAGATAAAGCTCATCAGCGATAGCCGGTTCGAACCGGCGAACTGCTACGCGCTCACCTGCAAAGCTCGCCGTGACCGGATCGATAAGAGCGACTCCGGCGCCCTGTGCCACGAATGCAACGATGGTCTGCGAGAGTTGCGCTTCGACTGTCATCTGCCGCGCCACACCGTGCTCAACGAACACCCGGTCGATCGTGCGCCGGGCGTCGAAGGAAAGCGGAAATGACACGAAAGGTTCGTCGCGTAGATCTTCCGGTTTCAATACGCGCTTGCGCGCCAACCGATGGCCTGCCGGCAGAATGCAGCGCATGGGTTCGTGCGTGAGCCGGTCGAGCCGGACGGCAGGATGAGGCATGGCTTCGGCAATGAAGCCGATGTCAATTCGTTGCGACGCCACGAGCTGGACAACTGTCGATGAACTGTGGGTCAGCAGCGTGATATCCACACCCGGATGGTCGCGCGCGAACGACGTCAACAAGCGCGGCAGCCATTCCAGCGCCACCGCGGGAGAACCTGCTATGCGCAAGGAACCGCGTCGCATCGCGCGTATCTGCTGTGCTGCCTGGGTGATCGAATCGAGTCCGACAAAAGCCCGCTCGACCTCCGTATAAAGCACATTCGCCTCGACAGTCGGCAACAGCCGTCCTTGCTGCCGCGTGAACAATGCAAAGCCGACGCGCTCCTCGAAATCGGCGATAAGACGGCTCATCGCCGGCTGTGAAATATGCAGCATCTGTGCGGCGCGGGTGACGGTGTGCCGCTGCATCAGCGCCCGGAACGCTTCTACCTGGCGAATCTTGAGGTCGGGAGAGGCCATAACATTAGTGAATGGTTGACGAAAAAAACGGTATTTGACCACGCATTTTGTATCACCGAAGCTCCGGATAAGCTTGTTTTAGCGCATAAAAGGCTTCCATGGTTGTTCATAATAGAAATCTTAGGCGATGCACTCGTTGAGCGCCGCCGGCAACTTCGACGTCGTGGTCGTCGGCGGCGGGCTCGTGGGCATGGCTATCGCATATGGCTTGGTGCGCGAGAAGCTGCGCGTAGCAGTCTGCGACGGCGAGGACACGTCGTATCGCGCGGCACGCGGCAATTTCGGACTGGTATGGGTTCAGGGCAAAGGCGGGCGCTGCCTGCCATACGCGCAGTGGTCGCTCGAATCGTCACAACGCTGGTCGGCGTTTTCCGCGCAATTGATTCGCGAAACGGGTGTCGATCCCGCGTTCGAACGTCCGGGTGGTTTCGAACTGTGCGAGACGCAAAACCAATTTGCCGATGCCCAGGCTTTGCTCGCGTCGCTGCATGGTCGCGATGCCGGGCTCACCTACGAGGTCTTCAGTACCACCGAGTTGCGTCGCAGGATTCCGGCGGCATCGCCCGAGTTGACAGGGGCGCTCTATTCCCCGAACGATGGCCACGCCAACCCCCTCACTACGTTGCGCGCCATGCACGCGGCGTTTCAACTGCGCGGCGGCGCCTATTTGCCGGGGCGCAAGGTATCGGAGGTTCGGGCGCGGGTGGGTCACTTCGAGATTGTCTCGGCAGAGGGCGTTTTAGAAGCGGGGCGGGTGGTTCTCGCCGCCGGCTTGGGCAACGCCGAGCTCGGCCAGATGCTCGGTTTCGATGCGCCGATCAAGCCGCTGCGCGGCCAGATCATGGTGACCGAGAAGCTCGCGCCATTCCTCGCGTATCCGACGCTTGTCGTGCGTCAGACACGCGAAGGCTCGGTGATGATCGGCGATTCAGCCGAGGACGTCGGTCTGCACGACGGAGTGAGTACCACCGTCATGGCCGATATTGCCCGTCGCGCGCAGAACGCGTTTCCCATGCTCGCCCACGCGCGCATTGTCCGCAGCTGGGGCGCGCTGCGCATCATGACGCCGGACGGATTACCGGTCTATGAAGAATCACCGACGCATCCCGGCGCATTCATCGCGATCTGCCATAGCGGCGTGACGCTCGCCGCGACCCATGCGGATTGCATCGCGCCGTGGATTGCGGGCGGCGCGCGACCCGCCGCGCTGGACACGTTCAGTAGCCGCCGTTTTCACATTCAACCCGGACCGAGCCATGTTTGAACTGTTGCCGCTTTCGGAAGGGGCGAAGGTTTGCGTCGATATAAACGGAGAGGCGCATGTCGTTTCCGGGCATTTGAACGTCGCGGCCGCGATGCTTGAGGCGGGACTGCAGGCGTGCCGTGCGACCCCCATCAGCGGCTTGCCACGTGGCCCGTTTTGCATGATGGGGGTGTGCTTCGATTGCCTTGTGGAAATCGATGGCGTGCCCAATCAACAGGGCTGCATGGTGCAAGTCCGCGATGGCATGCGAATCCATCCGATGCATGGCAAAGCGAGGATTGCATGACCAGTGACGCTGGCACGGGGACCGGCGCGGCCCGCTGCGACCTCCTGATCGTGGGCGCCGGCCCGGCCGGGATGGCAGCGGCCATTGCCGCACGCCGGTACGGCTTGTCGGTCGTCGTCGCCGAGGAGGGCATGGGACCGGGGGGACAAGTCTATCGGCAGGCCAGTGACTCGCCCCTGGCCGATGCCAGCCTGCTCGGGCGCGACTACGCGCATGGCAGACCGCTGATCGAGCGTTTCAGGCAGAGCGGCGCGTCGTTTCTCCCACAGACGCTGGTCTGGCAGATCGGTAAGGATGGCGAAGCGATGCTGACACGCCGTGGCGATTCTCCAGGCACGCTGCGAGTTCAGGCAACCGCAATTCTCCTCGCCACCGGCGCGCAGGAGCGGCCATGGCCTGTGCCCGGCTGGACGCTTCCCGGCGTCATGAACGTGGGCGCGGCGCAAACCCTACTCAAGTCGGCCGCCCTGGTTCCCGGCGCGGATACGGTGATTGCCGGAAGCGGGCCGTTGCTGTGGCTCTACGCATCTCAACTGATCTGCGCGGGCCGTTCATTTCGCGCAATCGTCGATACCACGCCGGCCGGCGCGTATTGGCGTGCGATGCCGCAATTGCCGCGTGCGCTGCGTGCAACGAGTTATCTGGCGAAAGGTTTGAGCATGATGCGGGACGTCCGCCGCGCCGGCGTAAGTATTTATCGCTCGGCGCAGGCGGTGGAAGTGCTCGGAGAGCAGCGCGCCGAAGGCTTGCGCTTTCGCGTGGGCACCAAGAGGCATGAAGTCGCGGCTGGCCTGGTACTGCTGCATCAGGGCGTGATCCCCGGGACGAACCTGAGTCGATCCGTCGGCTGCCGGCATCGATGGAGCGAGGCGCAAGCGTGCTGGCATGCCGAAGTCGACGCTTTCGGCCGTACGAGCGTACCGCTTATATGGATTGCCGGTGACGGCGCTGCGATTGGCGGCGCGCAGCTTGCCGAATGCGATGGCGAGATGGCTGCGCTTGATATAGCGCGGGTGCAGGAACGGATCGATATGGCCGCGTTCGAGCACGCCATCAAGCCAATCCGCGCCCGGCGTGCGCAGCACGCTGCAATCCGGCCACTGCTCGACGTTTTGTACACGCCGCCGCGCGCGCAGCGCCTCCCCGCCGACGATGTCATCGTCTGCCGATGTGAGGAAGTGACAGCGGGGGACATCCGCAAGATCGCTGGACTGGGTTGCACCGGGCCAAACCAGATGAAAGCGTTTTCTCGCTGCGGCATGGGGCCGTGCCAAGGCCGCTGGTGCGGCAGCACAGTCACAGAACTGATCGCCGATGCACAAGGGCGCACTCCTGGCGACGTCGGTTATTTCCGAATCCGTCCGCCGGTGAAGCCCGTGACGATCGCCGAAATCGCGGCAGCCGTTCCCGCTGATGCTGTCCTGCATCGAGGCGAGTTTCCAAGTTGACGACATCGGATCATTAACTGAATGGCCAGAGACAGAGTTATCAACAGCGACTGCAGTTTCTTTATCCTTTCCCTGCCGGAGTAATGCAATGAAAACAAGCCTCAAATTGAGTGTTTCCGCCGCGCTGCTTGCGTTGTCTTGCGTTGCATCGGCGAAGGACTGGACGACGATCCGCATTGGTGTGGACCCGACCTATGCGCCATTCGAATCGGTGGCGCCGGATGGTCGTGTCGTGGGATTCGACGTGGATCTGGGCAATGCACTTTGCGCCAGGCTCAAGGCGAAATGCGTCTGGGTACAAAGTAGTTTCGATGGTCTCATTCCTGGCTTGCAGGCGCGCAAGTTCGACGTGATCCTCTCGTCGATGGCCGCCACGGCAAAGCGACGCGAGCAGATCGATTTCACGAACCGGCTGTATCGCAATCAGACGAAGCTGGTGGCGCGCAGGGATTCCGGCGTGAAGCCGGAGGCGTCGTCATTGCAGGGCAAGCATATCGGCGTCGAGCAAGGTACCGTGCAGGAAACCTACGGACGCGAGAAATGGGCGCCATCGGGCGCGCAGATCGTTTCCTATCAGAACTACGATCAAGCATACGACGATCTGACCACGGGCCGGCTTGACGGGGTGCTGATGGACGCGGTCCAGGGCAAGCTCGGCTTTCTGGATACGCCGCGTGGTAAGGACTACGCTTTTGCTGGCGATACGGTCTACGATGCGACGATCATGGGCGACGGCGATGCTGCAGGTATTCGCAAAGGTGATTCCGATCTCCGCGACGCGCTGAACACAGCGTTTGCCGGTTTGCTCGCCGACGGCAGCTACAAGAAGATCGAAGCGCGTTACTTCGACTTCGACATGTATGGCAAATAAAATGCGCAGACGGGCGGTGCCTTCGACCGCGGGGGCGCTCGACTTTCGTGGAAAGCATTGTCTCTTTCGTTATTGAGAGTTTGCTCTGGCTCGACACGAGCTACGTCTTGGCATGCCAAGAGTTCCGTCCCGCTGCTTCCGATGCAAAGCCGATGTATCTTGGCCAGGATGGAGTCGGTGGGAGCGGTCCAGACAAACGTGTTGCAGTTGTCGCCTACGGAGAGACGAATTGGCCGATTCGCTTGATCGGTTGCCTCGTCGTTTGGGTTGTCGTTTGGCGTGCATGTCCCGAAAGCAACCAAGCTCTATCGAGCGCTTGCTGACCAATTTCTCGCACCCGGTTGTAGTGCCCGGAAATCTTCAAAACTCGGATACGAGAGGAAGAACTAACTCGAAAGCGCGCAGGTG